>NZ_JABTEY010000001.1:2585000-4264123 GCF_015711595.1 Planomonospora sp. ID91781
CGTGCACAGCTTGCTGTGCGTGATGTGACTGCGTGCCTTTTGAAGAATGAGCCTGCGAGTTATGGTGTGTGGCGAGGTTAACCCGTGTGGGGGAGCCGTAGGGAAACCGAGTCTGAATAGGGCGTTTGAGTCGCCTGCTGTAGACCCGAAGCGGAGTGATCTAGGCATGGGCTGGTTGAAGCGTGGGTAAGACTGCGTGGAGGACCGACCCCACCTGGGTTGAAAACCTGGGGGATGACCTGTGTTTAGGGGTGAAAGGCCAATCAAACTCCGTGATAGCTGGTTCTCCCCGAAATGCATTTAGGTGCAGCGTCGCGTGTTTCTTGCCGGAGGTAGAGCACTGGATGGCCGATGGGCCCGACAAGGTTACTGACGTCAGCCAAACTCCGAATGCCGGTAAGTGAGAGCGTGGCAGTGAGACTGCGGGGGATAAGCTCCGTAGTCGAGAGGGAAACAGCCCAGACCACCGACTAAGGCCCCTAAGCGTGTGCTAAGTGGGAAAGGATGTGGAGTCGCAGTGACAACCAGGAGGTTGGCTTAGAAGCAGCCACCCTTGAAAGAGTGCGTAATAGCTCACTGGTCAAGTGATTCCGCGCCGACAATGTAGCGGGGCTCAAGTGCACCGCCGAAGTCGTGGCATTCACACATTGAGCCTGGCAGCGTGAGCTGTCTGGGTGTGTGGATGGGTAGGGGAGCGTCGTGCGGCCGGCGAAGCAGCCGAGTGATCGAGTTGTGGAGGCCGTGCGAGTGAGAATGCAGGCATGAGTAGCGAATCAGAAGTGAGAAACTTCTGCGCCGGATGACCAAGGGTTCCTGGGCCAGGCTAATCCGCCCAGGGTAAGTCGGGACCTAAGGCGAGGCCGACAGGCGTAGTCGATGGACAACGGGTTGATATTCCCGTACCCGTGGTGATGCGCCCATATCGAATCCAGTGATACTAAGGGTCCTTAACTCGATCGTCCCTTCGGGGATGGTGTCAGAGTGAACGCCTGGCCTGATCTGGTAGTAGGTAAGCGATGGGGTGACGCAGGAAGGTAGCCCATCCCAGGCGATGGTAGTCCTGGGGTAAGCAGGTAGGGAGAGAGGTAGGCAAATCCGCCTCTCATGTATCCTGAGATGTGATGCCGAGCCGATTGTGGCGAAGTGGGTGATCCTATGCTGCCGAGAAAAGCCTCTAGCGAGCATCAGTGCGGCCCGTACCCGAAACCGACTCAGGTGGTCAGGTAGAGAATACCAAGGCGATCGGGTGAACTGTGGTTAAGGAACTCGGCAAATTGCCCCCGTAACTTCGGGAGAAGGGGGGCCTTCGCTGGTGACGGGACTTGCTCCCCGAGCTGGTGGGGGCCGCAGTGGCCAGGGGGAAGCGACTGTTTACTAAAAACACAGGTCCGTGCGAAGTCGTAAGACGATGTATACGGACTGACGCCTGCCCGGTGCTGGAACGTTAAGGGGACCGGTTAGCGGGCGCAAGCCTGCGACGCTGAGAACTTAAGCGCCAGTAAACGGCGGTGGTAACTATAACCATCCTAAGGTAGCGAAATTCCTTGTCGGGTAAGTTCCGACCTGCACGAATGGCGTAACGACTTCCCCGCTGTCTCAACCGCAGACCCGGCGAAATTGCACTACGAGTAAAGATGCTCGTTACGCGCAGCAGGACGGAAAGACCCCGGGACCTTCACTACAGCTTGACATTGGCGTTTGGAGCGTCTTGTGTAGGATAGGTGGGAGACTATGAGGCTCGGACGCTAGTTCGGGTGGAGTCATTGGTGAAATACCACTCTGGTCGTTTTGAACGTCTAACTTCGGTCCGTGATCCGGATCAGGGACAGTGTCTGGTGGGTAGTTTAACTGGGGCGGTTGCCTCCTAAAGGGTAACGGAGGCGCCCAAAGGTTCCCTCAGCCTGGTTGGCAATCAGGTGTCGAGTGTAAGTGCACAAGGGAGCTTGACTGTGAGACCGACGGGTCGAGCAGGAGCGAAAGCTGGGACTAGTGATCCGGCGGTGGCATGTGGAAGCGCCGTCGCTCAACGGCTAAAAGGTACCCCGGGGATAACAGGCTGATCTTCCCCAAGAGTCCATATCGACGGGATGGTTTGGCACCTCGATGTCGGCTCGTCGCATCCTGGGGCTGGAGTAGGTCCCAAGGGTTGGGCTGTTCGCCCATTAAAGCGGTACGCGAGCTGGGTTTAGAACGTCGCGAGACAGTTCGGTCCCTATCCGCTGCGCGCGCAGGAGACTTGAAAGGGGCTGTCCCTAGTACGAGAGGACCGGGACGGACGAACCTCTGGTGTGCCAGTTGTTCCGCCAGGAGCACGGCTGGTTGGCTACGTTCGGAAGGGATAACCGCTGAAAGCATCTAAGCGGGAAGCTCGCCTTGAGATGAGGTCTCCCACCCGTGAGGGGTAAGGCTCCCGGTAGACGACCGGGTTGATAGGCCGGAGGTGGAAGCGCAGTAATGTGTGGAGCTGACCGGTACTAATAGGCCGAGGACTTGACCTCAAAGTTTATGCTTGGTTTCTGCAGCGCTCTGTATCCTCGCCGGGTCCGGAGCAGCGCGAAACCGGGGTTCTTGCTCGCGTCCACTAGGCAATTCTGAGACAACAGGCATCTGCTTGTGTGTTTCATGGGGTTACGGCGGTTATGGCGAAGGGGAAACACCCGGTTACATTCCGAACCCGGAAGTTAAGCTCTTCAGCGCCGATGGTACTGCACTCGGGAGGGTGTGGGAGAGTAGGTCGCCGCCGGACATTTGTTGAGTGAGGGCCGCCCTTCGGGGCGGCCCTTTCTTGTTTTCGCGGGGGTGTTTCCGGGGTGTGGTCCCGGGAGCCGGGGGCGGTCCCGGGACGGGGCGGGCCGTCCTTCGATCGCGCCCTTTCTTTCGTTGCCCCGTTATCCCGGGGCTCACCTGGAGGGCGGGCTCTTCTCTGCTGTGGCGGGGGAGGCGAGGGTACGCCGGCGGAAGTCTTCGGTCAGGGACTGCGGCGCAGGGGCGGACGGCTGAGCCAGGTGGCCCAGCGCCAGAGCCATTCCAGGGGTCCTTGGCGGTAGCGGCGCAGCCAGAGTGTGGACACCAGCCATTGGGGGACGAGAACGGCTCCGGAGATCAGGAGCACCGTCGCCGAGGACCACCCGTCCGGCGAGCCACCGACGAGGCGGGTGGCGATCAGGACGAGGACCGTGGCGGACAGGTAGTTGGTCAGCGCCATTCGGCCCAGCGGCGTGAAAATTCCCTGAAGCACAGGCCTGAGCGGTGTTCTGAGCAGAAGCAGCAGGGCGCACACGTAGGCACCCGCCATCAGCAGTCCGGCGAGGGCGAACCAGGAGCTGAAACCGTCCGCACCGGCGGCCCCGGACTCGATCTGCAGCCATACGGCGGGCACCGCCCCCGTGGCGAAGACCAGACCCAGCACGGCCGGGACACGGGCCGAACGCTCGATCCGCTGGACCACAGCGTACCGGGTCAGCGCTGACCCCAGCAGGAACAGCCCGGGTACCAGCGGCACACCGTTGCTGCCGAGGACCGGCGGTAACACGATGAGGACGGCGGCGAGTCCGGCTACGGCCCGGCGCGGCAGCCAGGTCGAGGGCAGCAGCACCAGCAGGCCGACGACGGCGTAGACGGTCAGGATGTCGCCCCGCCACAGCAGGAGCATGTGAGCCAGGCCTATGGCGAGCAGCGCCAGGAGCCGGCGCAGCAGGAGCAGCCGTGGGCGGGGGACGCGATCTCCCGCGGAGTCCAGCAGCAGCGAGAAACCGATGCCGAACAGCAGAGAGAAGATCGGGAAGAAGCGCTGGTCGACGAAGAGTCCCAGGTCCAGCCAGGCGCCGTCCTGGCTCGCCGTCACCACCGGCTGGGCCGCCGCTCCGGTGCCGGCCATGTGGGCGATCGGCTTGACGTTGGCCGGCAGGATGCCGCACAGGGCGAACCCGCGGATGACGTCGAGCGCGGCGATGTGAGGGCGGGTGGCCGGGTGCGGCTTCCCCGGAGCGGTGGCGGGGCGCTGTGCCGGGGAGGTGCGGCTGGGCGGCCCCGGCAAGGGACCGGGAGGATGGTCGGGGGTGCTGGGCCGATGCCGGGTCTGCTGTGCCGGGGGTGGTTCTTCACGTGACATGGGGACACATTCTGCGAGCCCGGGCCGAGAGCGGCATGGGTCGAAAGCAGGGTTCCCGGCAGGCGGAGCCGTACTTTCGGCCGGTTCGGAGAAGAAGGATGTCGGCTTGGCCTGCCCACCCCGCTACGGGTGGTCGTGTCACCACGTTCGACGTCGACGAGTACGTCTACGGCACGCTCCGCGGCGGTACCGTGTCCCGCCCCCGTGCCCCGCCCCGGGGGCGGGACACGGGGGCCGGTGGGTCAGGGGGTGATGAACAGCGCGTCCCCGATGGTCCGTTCCCGGCCGTCGGAGGGCCGGTTGACGACCTTGTGGCCGACGACCATCGCGGTCGAGCCGCCGCCGTCGAAGTTGATGGCCTGCTTGGCGCCCAGCCAGCGCATGATCTGCGCGGCCTCCACCATCGAGGCGCCGACGGAGACGCCCGGATTGCGGCCGTCGACCGTGACCAGGATGAGCCCGCCCGACTTGTTGACGCCGACGATCGTGCGGGGGTGGCGCCGGAGCATCATGTTGACCGAGGCGTGCCCGTCGGCCGCCGCGCTGATCCGGACCCGGCCGTTCCTGAGCAGGCCGACCCCGCCGCCCATCACGTACGTCTGGGGGGTGAGCCGTACGGCTCTTCCCGTTCGCAGGTCGATGACCTTGGTGATGAGCTTCATGGTCCAGGTCTCCCAGGCGTGCTCGTGCAGCCAGTCGGCCATGACGCCGGTACCGTGGAGCACGTAGTGCCCGCGGGGGACGACGCCGCCGGCGGCGCGGGCCTTCACGATCCTGCCCTGGGCGTCGACGACGACCTCGGAGCCGCCGTCCGCGGCGGTCTTGGCGCCGAACTCCTCGGTGTAGAGGACCAGCTCGTCCGCGGCGGCGGCTCTGTTGACCCCCTTGACCTCGACCTTCGTCCCGTCGGAGGAGACCGCGGTGACCGCCGACCGCAGTTCGGTGATCCAGGCCTTCCTGCCGGTGATGACGAGCCCGCTCCGGCCCGGCGTCCCCTCGCTGAGGAGCTTCCCGCCCACCACCGAGACGCCCACGGGGTCGCCCTGGAGCGCCCTGGCGGTGTGGATGTTGAAGAAGCCGCCGTTGACGCCCGCGATGGCCTTGTTGAGCTTGGACATCGAAGAGGTCGTCTCGCGCTTGGCCACGCTGGTGCCGACGCTGGTCCGGTAGGAACCCTTGAAGACCTTCGGGTCGACCATCACCACCCGCATGTCCCACGGGCCGGTGGTCTGGTCGCCGTCGTCACCGAGGAAGTCGGTCTTGGCGCGGATCCCGGCGGCCTTGAGCTCCTTGACGACCTTGTCGGCCTTGGCCCGCTGCTTGAACGTCCACAGCCCGATCCGCACCATGTAGCGCTCGACGGGGGGAGCGTCCGCGGCGGCGGGCTGCACGATCCTCAGGACGCTCGGGGTGAAACCGGCCGACTCGGCCTCGGCGGCCTTCGCCTGGGCGGTGGTCAGCGGGCCGTTGTCGTGCCCGTTGGGCATCAGCAGGGAGACGGTCCAGCCCTGGGTGGGCGTGCCGTGCGTCACGCTGAAGAGGTCGACCCCGGGAGCCACCGCGCGCTGGTTCTTGACCGGCGCCCCGGGCTCGCCGAGCGGGAACGCCGAGGAGGGGAAGGCGGCCCCCGCCTGCTCGGCTTCCGCCGGAATCGCCGTGGCCGCGATCGCCACGGCCGTGAGCCCGACGATGAGACGTCGTGACATGTATATCTCTCCCCGTTGGTGACCTGACTTCGGTGCACCATGGTGCCGAGATCTACCTGTCATTGACGGTGAAACGCAGGAAAGAGCCGGAGAAAGTGATGTTTCTGGTATGAGATCACACGTATCCGCGCCATCGACGGCCGATACGGGGCGGACGCCGGGGTCTCAGGAGCGCGGGACGTCCCTGCGGAAGGACTCCAGCGCCAGCAGCGCGACGTGGAGGGAGAGGCAGGTCTCGACGTCGTCCAGATCGGCGTCGAGGATGCGCTCCAGGCGCCGGAGCCGGTCGTAGAAGGCGGGACGGGACAGGTGGGCCTTCTGGGCCGCGACCGCCTTGTTGCGCCCGGAGTCCAGGTAGACGCGGAGGATCCGGGCCAGGTCGCCGCCGCGCTGGGCGTCGTGGGCCAGCAGGGGGCCGAGCTCGCGCTCGGCGAAGGTCTGCAGCCGGGCGTCGTCGCGCAGCAGGTGGAGCAGGCCGCGCAGGTGCAGGTCGGGCAGGCGGTAGAAGGCCCGCCCGTCGGGCTGCCGGACGGCGACGTCGGCGACCTGCTCGGCCTCGAGGAAGCTGCGCCGTACGTCGCGGACGGTTTCGACGACCGAACCGGCGGCGAGCACGAACGGCACGGTGAAGGCGGCGCGCAGGCGGTCGGAGAGCGTGGTCAGCGTGGGCTCGGCCAGGGCGCGCGGGGGCAGGGGGAGCAGGACGCCGACGCGGTTCTGGTCCAGGGCTCCGACCAGGGCGGGGAAGCGGGCGGCGCGGCAGGCCGCGGCGGCGGCGTCGGCGAGTTCGACGAGCCTGGCGAGTTGCTCCGGGCCGTCCGGGGGGTTCTCGGGCGCTTCGGCGAGGCGGAGCACCACGCTGATCAGCTTGCGGCCGGTGAGCGGTACGCCGACCGCGCGGGCGCGGGCCGCGGCCTCGTCGGGATCGGCGTAGGCGTGGCTGAGGATGCCGGAGATGATCGTGCCGTGGGCCTGCCGTTCCAGGGACTCCTGGTGCCGCTCCAGCAGGCGGCCCAGGGCCAGCGTGGTGGCGGCGCGCTCGGCGAGCACGATGTCGCGGGGACCCGGCTCGGCCTCGCAGAGCAGCATCAGCCTGCCCCAGTCCTGGCCCCGGGCGCCGACCATGGTGACCAGCCAGCCGGAGGCGGTGTCGTAGGAGGTGCGCTGATCGGAGGTGACGGCGCGGGAGCGGCTCTCCCAGCTGGACAGCAGGGTGCGGGTGTCCTGCCCGGCGGACTCGCAGGCGAGCACCTGGTGGGCGAGGTTCTCGAGCAGCACCGGCCGGCCGGAGAGGCGGGAGACCTGGGCGAGGATCTCCGCGGGGGAGGCGCCCTCGACGGAGAGGGCGGTGAAGACCTCGTGGAGCTGTTCCGAGGCGCGCAGCTCCTCCAGCTGCCGGTCGATGATCCGGGCGTGCACCGCCTCGGTGATCTGCACGAACGGGGTCTCGCGGGCCAGTGTGACCAGCGGCAGGCCGTGCTCCTCGGCGGCGGCCACCACCGACCTGGGGAGTTCCCCGATGAACTTGCGGCCCAGCTCCACGATCAGCCCGGCCGCGCCGACGGCCGCCAGGCCGGTGATGTAGCCGGTGAGCTTGTCGGGGTCGTCGGGCAGGGCGATGCCGGTGGTGAGCACCAGTTCGCCGCCGTGCAGCAGGTGGGCGATGTCGGTGACCTCGCCGACGTGGACCCAGCGCACTCGCGTGTCCAGCCGGTCGGCGCCCGCGACGACCCGCGGGTTCCCCCGGCGGACGGTGTCCAGGGCGAGCACATCGGCGATGGTGGGCAGCACGAACCGAGAATAACCGATCAATGTGTAAATATGCCTGCTTGACGTTTTACGTTATGTCCGCGACTCCCTGTCGATCCCGGTGAGGGGGCCGACGTCCCGCGCCAGGCGCGCCCTCAGCCCGTCGAGCAGGCAGGTGAGACCGAAGTCGAAGCCGACCGCGCGGGTGACGTCCGCGTCTTGGGCGCGGTATCTCTCATGGCGGCTGATGAGGTCGGGGTGGTCGCGGGCCGCCCGGCGCACCGTCTCGTGCAGGGCTTCCGCCAGCTCTTCGCCGCTGAGCCCGGAGCGGTCCACCATGCTCCGCCAGGCGATCTCGGGTGCGGTGGCGCCGAGGACGTAGGAGAGCAGGGCGGCACCCGCGTAGTCCACCTCCAGGCCGGTGAAGCCGGCCCGGCCGAAGGCGGCCGCCATGCGGGTGGACAGGCGCATGGCGTTGGGACCGAGGGACGGCCTGGTGGTGATGAGGGAGACCGCCCAGGGGTGCTTGAAGAGCGCGTCGCGCAGGCCGTACGCGAAGACCGTGACGGCGTCCTCCCACCCCGCGACCTCCGGGTCGGGCAGCGGGACCTCGCCGTAGACCTCGTCCATGACGAGTTCGAGCAGCTCTTCCTTGTGGGCCACGTGCCAGTAGATGCTGGTGGCCCCCGCGCCGAGCTTCGCGCCCAGGCGGCGCATGCTCAGCGCGTCCACCCCCTCGGCGTCGAGCAGCTCCATCGCGGTGCGGACGATCTGCCCGCGGCTGAGCGTCGGGCTCTTGGAGGTCCTGGGCTCGCGGGTCCAGACCGAGTCGATGGGCTGCTGCACCCTTCCAGCATAAATGCACTCGCACACCGTGCGATTTTTGTCGTACAGTGTGCGAGTGAAATCGAACACTGTACGAGAAGAGCGTGATCCGCGGCGCTGGTGGATCCTCGGGGTCCTGTGCCTGAGCCTGCTGGTCCTGGTGGTGGACAACACCGTCCTGAACCTGGCGATCCCGTCCCTGATGACCGATCTCGGCGCGGGACCGGCGGACATCCAGTGGATCCTGGACGCCTACATCCTGGTCTTCGCCGGTCTGCTGCTCACCGCGGGCAGCCTCTCCGACCGGTACGGCCGCAGGCGCTTCCTGATCATCGGCCTGATCCTGTTCGGCGGGGCCTCGCTGGTCGCCGTGGTGGTCACCGAACCCTGGCAGCTCATCGCGGCCCGCGCGCTGATGGGCGTCGGCGGCTCCATCCTGATGCCGAGCACACTGTCGATCCTGATCACCGTCTTCGACGAGAGCGAGCGCCGCAAGGCCATCGCGGCGTGGAGCGCGGTGGCGATGGTCGGGGTGATCGCCGGTCCCACGCTGGGCGGTTTCCTGCTGGAGCACTACTGGTGGGGGTCGATCTTCCTGCTGAACGTGCCCGTCGCGGTGGTGGCCGCCGCGGCGGCGGTCGTGCTGATGCCCGAGTCGCGCGGCCCGGCGCGGCGGCTGGACCCGGCCGGCGTGGTCCTGTCCACCACGGGCATGAGCGCGCTGGTCTTCGTGGTCATCTCCCTGCCCTCCGAGGGGCTGACCGGAGGCCCGGTGCCGGCCGTCGCGGCACTGGCCGCGCTCGCGCTCGGCGCCTTCGTGCTCTGGGAGCGCCGCTCCGACCATCCCATGCTGCCGCTGGAGCTCTTCCGCGACCGCAACTTCAGCGGGGCGTCGTTCTCGATCGTGCTGATGTCGTTCGGCACCGGCGCGCTGCTGCTGATGCTCACCCAGTACCTGCAGTTCGTGCTGGGCTACGACCCGATGAAGGCGGGACTCGCGCTACTGCCGTACGCGGTGGCCGCGGCGCTGTTCAACGCGGTCGGCGCCGGACTGGGGCAGAAGGTCAGCAACCGGGCGCTCATCGCGGCCGGGCTGGGCGTCATGGGCCTCGGCTTCGGAGTGCTCGCCTTCCTGTCCGCCGGCAGCGGGTACGGCACGCTGATCGCCGGCCTCATGGTCATGGGCGTCGGCGGCGGTCTCGCGGGACCGGCGGCCTACGCGACGCTGATGGGTGCGGTGCCGCCCGCCCACGCGGGGGTCGGCTCGGCGCTGAACGACACCGTCCAGCAGGTCGGTATGGCGCTGAGCGTCGCCGTGCTCGGCAGCGTGCTCGCCGGGGTCTACACCTCGTCGATGCCCGCCGGGGCGCCGGCCGCCGCGCGCGAGTCCATCGCGGGCGCCGCCCTGCTGGGGGACCCGGCCCTGATGGGGACCGCGCGGGAGGCGTTCGTCTCGGCCATGTCCTTCGGCTCCTGGGTCGGCATCGGCTTCTGCGCCGCGGCCGCGGCCCTGGCCCTGGCGGTGGTCCGTCCCGCGCCGAGGGCGGGGGCCCGGGCCGAGGCGGAAGGGGAGGAGCAGGGGGTGGGCGCGGGGTTTACACCCTGACGGGCGACCGCCGGTTTCCCCGACAGTCTGCCGGTAGGAGCGGTGAGCGCGGGCAGGGATACTCGATGCATGTCGGACCTTCTCGCGCGTCACCGGGCGGTCATGCCCAACTGGCTGGCCCTCTACTACAACGAGCCCATCGAGATCGTCGGCGGCAAGGGCAACCGGGTCGTCGACGCGTCGGGGAAGACCTACCTGGACTTCTTCGCGGGCATCCTGACCAACATGATCGGCTACGACGTGCCCGAGGTGCGCGAGGCCGTCGAGCGGCAGCTCGCCACCGGCGTGGTGCACACCTCCACCGTCTACCTGCTCCGCGGGCAGGTCGAGCTGGCGGAGAAGATCGCCCGGCTCTCCGGCATCGAGGACGCGAAGGTCTTCTTCACCAACTCCGGCACCGAGGCGAACGAGACGGCGCTGCTGCTGGCCACCTACGCGCGCAGGTCCGACCAGGTGCTCGCCATGCGGCAGAGCTACCACGGCCGCAGCTTCGGCGCGGTCGGCGTGACGGGCAACCGGGCGTGGAAGAACAACTCGCTCTCGCCGCTGAACGTGCACTTCCTGCACGGCGCGGACCGGCACCTCGCCCAGTTCCGCGGCATGTCGGACGCCGACTACATCGCGGCCTGCGTCGAGGACCTGCGCCACGTGCTCGCCACCGCCGCCGGCGGCGACGTCGCCGCGCTGATCGCCGAGCCGATCCAGGGCGTGGGCGGGTTCACCATGGCGCCCGACGGGTTGTTCGCGGCCTACAAGGAGGTCCTGGACGCCGAGGGGATCCTGTTCATCTCCGACGAGGTGCAGACCGGCTGGGGCCGTACCGGTTCGGCGTTCTTCGGCATCCAGGACCACAGGGTCACGCCGGACATGATGACCTTCGCCAAGGGGCTCGGCAACGGCTTCGCGGTCGGCGGCGTCGTCGCCCGCGGCGAGCTGATGGACGCCCTGCACGCGACCGGCCTGGCCACCTTCGGCGGCAACCCGGTCTCCATGGCCGCGGCCAACGCGACCCTCGACTACGTGCTCGACCACGACCTGCAGGCGAACGCGGCCCGGACCGGCGCGCTGATCATCGACGGCCTGCGCGAGGCCGCGCCCCGCCTGCCGATCGTCGGGGACGTGCGCGGCAAGGGCCTGATGTTCGCCGTCGAGCTGGTCGACCCGGCCACCGGCGCGCCCGCCCCGGCGCTCGCGGCCCGGTTCATGGAGGAGAGCAGGAAGGCGGGTCTGCTCGTGGGCAAGGGCGGCCTGTACGGCAACGTGCTGCGCATGGCCCCGCCGCTCACCCTGACGGCGGAGGAGGCCGCCGAGGGCCTCGGGATCGTCGTCGCCGCGCTCGAGACCGTCGCCGCGGAGGTCGCCGCGCCGTAGGCGCGCAGGCAGGACGCCGCACACGGGCAGGACGCCGCACGCCGGTACGCGGGAGCGCCGTGCCGGACAGGCGTGCGGGAGGCATCGCGCCGCAGGGCGCGGGAGGAGGCGCGCCGCAGGGCGCGCAGGGAGCACGGGATCGTGAAGAACGTCACTCACTGGATCAACGGAACCGCCGTCGAGGGCGCCGGCCGCACGGCGGACATCTTCGACCCGGCCAGGGGCGAGGTCGCCGGGCGGGTACGGCTCGCCTCGGCCGCCGAGGTCGACGCGGCCGTGGCGGCGGCCGCCGCGGCCCACCCCGGCTGGCGGGACACCTCGCTGGTGAAGCGGTCGCAGGTGCTGTTCCGCTTCCGCGAGCTGGTGCACGCCCACCGCGACGAGCTCGCCGCGCTGATCAGCGCCGAGCACGGCAAGGTCCACTCCGACGCGCTGGGCGAGGTCGCCCGGGGGCTGGAGGTCGTGGAGTTCGCCTGCGGCGTCCCGCACCTGCTCAAGGGCGGCTTCTCCGAGGGCGTCTCCACACGGGTCGACTCCTACTCGATCCGCCAGCCGCTGGGCGTGGTCGCCGGGATCACCCCGTTCAACTTCCCGGCCATGGTCCCGATGTGGATGTTCCCCGTCGCGATCGCCTGCGGCAACACCTTCGTGCTCAAGCCGTCGGAGCGCGACCCGTCGGCCTCGCTGCTGCTGGCCCGGCTCTGGACGGAGGCGGGACTGCCGGACGGGGTCTTCAACGTGGTCCAGGGGGACAAGGAGGCGGTGGACCGGCTGCTGGAGCACCCGGACGTCAAGGCCGTCTCGTTCGTCGGCTCGACCCCGGTCGCCCGCCACGTCTACGAGACCGGGACCGCCGCCGGCAAGCGGGTCCAGGCGCTCGGCGGGGCCAAGAACCACATGCTGGTCCTGCCCGACGCCGACCTCGACCTCGTCGCCGACTCCGCGGTCTCGGCGGGCTTCGGCTCGGCCGGCGAGCGCTGCATGGCGATCTCCGTCGTGCTGGCGGTGGACCCGGTCGGCGACGAGCTCGTGGAGAAGATCGTCTCCCGGGTGGGGAAGCTGACCGTCGGCCCCGGTGACGACCCCCGCTCCGAGATGGGCCCGCTGGTCACCGCCGCCCACCGCGACAAGGTGGCCTCCTACCTGGAGGTGGGCGTCGCCGAGGGCGCGGAGCTGGTGGTGGACGGCAGGCTGACGCCGGTCCTGGGCGGCGGCGCCGCGGCGGAGACCCCCGGCTTCTGGCTCGGGCCCACCGTGCTCGACCGCGTCCCGCCCGGATCCCGGGTGCACACCGAGGAGATCTTCGGCCCGGTGCTGGCGGTGGTGCGGGTCTCCTCCTACGAGGAGGGCCTGGCGCTGATCAACGGGGGCGAGTACGGCAACGGCACCGCGATCTTCACCAACGACGGCGGCGCCGCCCGGCGCTTCCAGAACGAGGTGGAGGCCGGCATGGTCGGCATCAACGTGCCGATCCCGGTGCCGACGGCGTTCTACAGCTTCGGCGGCTGGAAGGCCTCGCTCTTCGGGGACACGCACGTCCACGGCACCGAGGGCGTGCACTTCTACACCCGGGGCAAGGTCGTCACCTCGCGCTGGCTCGACCCGAGCCACGGCGGGGTCAACCTCGGCTTCCCGACCAGCGTGTAGTCCCCGGCGGTCCTCCCGGCCCGCGACGGGGCCGCGGCCGGTAGGCTCCGAGCAGGTCGGCAGCGGCGTTCGAGGGGGCATCGTGGGTAGGGACCGGCTCCGCCGTACGAGGCTGGCGGGGATGGCGGGCACGGGTCTCCTGGCGCTCGCGGCCTGCGCCGGCACGGGGTCGCCGGCCGTCCGGCTCGCGGCCGGTCCGGCGGTGACGCCCGCGGCCCCGGCGACGCCCAGTGTGACGGCCACCGCGAAGCCCACCGGCTCGCCTGCCGCGAGCCCCTCGCCCTCGCCCTCGGCGTCGATCGGCGAGTCGGAGGGCACCCTGCGCGTGCTGGCGCTGCAGGGCCGCGTCGAGTACGGCGGGACGAGCACGAAGGTCGACTGGGTCACCCCGTACGAGAAGCGGACCGGATGCCGGGTCGTGGCGCTGGACCGGGTGCGGACGGGCGAGGAGATGGCCGCCAGGTTCGAGGACGGCTCCTACGACGTCGTCTCGCCTCCGCCGGAGCTGGCCGGGGCGCTCATGGCCGGCGGAAGCGTCGCGCCGGTGGACACCTCGCTGATCGAGGCGTACGACGACATCCCCGGGTGGCTGCGCGAGCTGCCCGGGCTGCGCCGGAAGGACGAGGTCTACGGCGTCCCCTACCTGTGGGGGGTCAACCGGGTCGTCCACGCCGGGTCCCGCGACGGTGCCCGTGACGGCGGCTACGACGGTCCCGGAGACCTCTACACGACCAGTCCCGTGGCGATCAGGGACGACCCGCTGAGCATCGCCGACGCCGCGCTGGCGCTCGCCGGGGCCGGGCGGGACCTGGACGTCTCCGACCCGTTCCAGCTCACCCCCGCCCAGCTCGACGCGGCGGTCGGGCTGCTCGCCGAGCGGGACGGGCCGGACCGGGTCTACTGGAAGGACCCGGTCGAGGTGGTCCGGGCGGTCGCGGGCGGCTCCGTGCGCCTGGCCCAGGCCTGGCCGTACCACGCCGACCTCTTCGAGCGCGCGGGCAGGCCGCTGGAGACGTTCGGCAAGGCGCCGGCGACCGGCTGGGCCGACTCCTGGATGATCTCCGCCGCCGCCGCGAGCCCGAACTGCGCCTACAAATGGCTCGACTGGATGAGCTCCGCCGAGGCGCAGCGGTGGGCCGCCGCCTGGACCGGGCTGGCTCCGGCCAACCCCGAGGCCTGCACGGGCCGCGCCCGCCACGTCTGCGACGTCCACGACGCCCGGGACGGGAAGCGGCCGGAGGGGGTTTTCTTTGCCGTTCGCCCATCGCGCGATTGCGGCGGCGTGGGCGGGGAATGCACTGACTACGCCGATTGGGCGAGCCGTTGGAAGGCCCTCGTGAAGTAGACGGGGACTTCCCGGTCGGCGATTGACGAGCCGCGGGCGCTGTCCGGTTCCCCCGCCGGGCGCGCCTGCTTCAGGGGCGCTCCCGCGTGCTTCCCCCGGCACCGGGGCGCCCCGCTCCCTGTCCGGACGACACCCGCGCCGGAGCGCCCGGACCTGCTCCCGGACTCCCTGCCCGGGCCGGACGCCCGGATCACGACGGTTTTCGCGGTGATCACCATTTTCAACCGTGGATTCGGTGGGAAAACTCCGCCCCCGCTATCGACTGGTCGACCAGTCAGTGGATAGAGTCCCGCCATGAGAATCCTTCTTGTGGGGGCCGGCGGCGTCGGCTCCGCCGTCGTCCCGATCGCCGCGCGCCGAGATTTCTTCGAACACATCGTGGTGGCGGACTCTAAACAGAGCCGGGCCGCCGAGGTCGTGGCCAAGATCGGAGACCCGCGTTTCAGCGCCGTCGCGCTGGACGCCTCCGACCAGGGAGCGGTCGAGGCCGCTCTCACCGAGCATCGCTGCGACGTGCTCTTCAACGCGGTGGACCCGCGCTTCACCATGCCGCTGTTCCGGGCCGCGCTGAACACCGGGGCGCGCTACCTGGACATGGCGATGTCGCTGTCGCGCCCCCATCCGCTCCGGCCGTACGAACTGCCGGGCGTGAAGCTGGGCGACGAGCAGTTCGCCCTCGACGGCGAGTGGCGGGCCAGGGGCTCCCTGGCGCTGGTGGGCATGGGCGTGGAGCCGGGCCTGGCCGACGTCTTCGCCCGCTACGCCGCCGACCACCTGTTCTCGAGCATCGACGAGATCGGCGTCCGCGACGGGTCCAACCTGGTGGTGGACGGCTACGACTTCGCGCCGACCTTCTCCATCTGGACGACCATCGAGGAGTGCCTCAACCCGCCGGTGGTCTGGGAGGACGGGGCCTGGCGCACCACCGAGCCGTTCAGCGAGCCGGAGGTGTTCGACTTCCCCGAGGGCATCGGCCCCGTGGAGTGCGTGAACGTCGAGCACGAGGAGGTCCTGCTCGTGCCGCGCTGGATCGACGCCCGGCGGGTGACGTTCAAGTACGGCCTCGGCGAGGAGTTCATCAGCGTGCTGAAGACCCTGCGCAAGCTCGGCCTGGACAGCGCTGACAAGATCAAGGTGGGCGGGGTCGAGGCCTCGCCGCGCGACGTGGTCGCGGCCAGGCTGCCCGATCCGGCCACCCTCGGCGACCGGATGCGCGGCAAGACCTGCGCCGGCACCTGGGTGAAGGGCGTCGGCAAGGACGGCGAGCCGCGCGAGGTCTACCTGTACCACGTGGTCGACAACGAGTGGTCCATGAGCGAGTACGGCTGCCAGGCCGTGGTCTGGCAGACGGCCGTGCACCCCGTGGTCGCGCTGGAGCTGCTGGCCACCGGCGTGTGGTCGGGCACGGGTGTGCTCGGGCCGGAGGCGTTCGACGCCGTGCCGTTCCTGGAGCTGCTCAACGCCTACGGCTCGCCGTGGGGGATGCGCGACGAGGCGAAGGTCGAGCCGATCCGCGAGCCCGTGGAGAGCCGCGAGGTGCTGCTCTCCGCCTGACCGCCCGCACGTGATCGCCCGAGGGGCGGCCTCCGGACCTCCGGAGGCCGCCCCTCGTCGTCTCCACGGAAGCGGCTCGCGCCGGGGCCGTTCACCTGGGCCGTTCACCTGCGCCGTTCCTGCGGCGGTCATCGGGCGCGCTGCTTTATGTCACTAAATCAAGACATATGTTACGAAAAGCGAACATATGTGTCGTCAATTGTTATGGCACTTGCTCTGGCCCGCCCCTCGGGCGCAGGTATGGTTTCGCTTATCCCGGACTAAATCCCTTAACCCGGTACAAACCGTGCGTTAATGGCGATTTTGGCGTGCTCGGTTATCGGGCCGCCCGACGCCCCGCGCACTCCCGCACGTTCCCCGAGGGGAGGATGATGGGCGCCTACCTGTTCAAACGGCTGGTCAGCAATGTGCTGCTGGTGGCGATCGCCGCGAGCATGGCCTACTTCCTCGCCGCGACGAGCCTGAACCCGCGCTACAAGTACGAGGGCCGTCAGCCGCCGGTGGCCGAGGCCGTCATCGACGCGACGCTGGAGCAGTACAACCTCAACGACAAGACGCCGGTCTTCCAGCGCTACGTCACCTGGGTCGCCGGAGTCGCCACGGGCGACCTGGGCAGGACCTGGGACGGCAAGCCGGTCAACGAGGAACTGGGCCGCCGGGTCGGGGTGAGCCTGCGGCTGCTGCTGGTCGGCACGATCCTCGGGGCCGCGGTCGGGGTGAGCGTCGGCGCCTACGCCGCGGTCAAGCAGTACAGGATCAGCGACCGGGCGATCGGGGTGGGCGCGTTCGTCGTCATGGCGATCCCCGTCTTCGTGCTCGCCACGCTCCTCACCGTCGCCGCGGCCGGGCTCAACGGCGTCCTGGGCTTCACCCTCCTGGAGTACACCGGCGAGTACAACCCGGCACTGAGCGGCTGGGAGCAGCTCACCAACCGGCTCAACCACCTGATCCTGCCGACGATCTCCCTCACCCTCGGTCAGATCGCCTACTACAGCCGGATCCAGCGGAACATGATGCTCGACGTACTGGGCCAGGACTTCATCCGCACCGCCCGCGCCAAGGGGCTCAGCCGCAGGAACGCGCTGTTCAGGCACGCGCTGCGGACCTCGCTGGTCCCCGTCGCGACCTACTTCGCCTTCTCGTTCGGCACGATGCTGACCGGCGCGACCTTCACCGAGAAGATCTTCGGCTGGCACGGCATGGGCGCCTGGCTGGTCGACTCGATCCAGAGCCACGACGTCAACTCGGTCGCCGCGGTGAGCCTGTTCGCCGCCGTCTGCGTCCTGGTCGCGGGCTTCCTGTCGGACCTGATCGTGTCCGCCATCGACCCCCGGGTGCGGGTGAGCTAGGGATGCGTTCCAAGATCGTTCTTGCCCGCATGCTGCGGAACCCGCAGTCCCGCTACGGCCTGCTGGCGCTGGCCCTGCTCCTGCTGCTGGCCTACGCCGGCCCCTTCCTCAGCCCGCACGACTGGACCGACAAGGACTTCCTGGCCTTCATGGAGCCGCCCTCGTTCGACGAGGACGGCCACTGGTGGGGCACCACCCAGATCGGCCAGGACGTCTACGCGGTCACACTGCGCGGCATGCAGAAGTCGATCGTCATCGGCTTCCTCGTCGCGCTCTTCTCCACCGGCCTGGCCGCCCTGGTCGGCGCCACCGCCGGCTACGTCGGCGGCTGGGTGGACAAGGCCCTGATGTGGGCGACGGACCTGCTGCTCGTGCTGCCGAGCTTCCTGATCATCGCGATCGTCTCGCCCCGGCTCAAGGGCGGATCCTGGCTCTGGTTCGTGGTCCTGCTCGCGCTCTTCTCCTGGATGATCACCTCCCGGATGGTGCGGAGCATGACGCTCTCCCTGCGGGAGCGCGAGTTCGTGGCGGCCGCGCGGTACATGGGCATCCCCGCCTGGAAGATCATCCTGCGGCACATCCTGCCGAACATCTCCTCACTTCTGATCATCGACGCCACGCTCAACGTCAGCGCGGCGATCATCGGCGAGGCGGCGCTGTCGTTCTTCGGCTTCGGCATCCAGCCGCCCGACGTCTCGCTCGGCACGCTCATCGCGGACGGCAGCGCCAAGGCCATCGGCTACCCGTGGCTCTTCGCCTTCCCGGCGGGCCTGCTCGTGCTGCTCGTCCTCAGCGTCAACCTCGTCGGCGACGGCCTGCGCGACGCCCTCGACCCGGGGAGCAACCAGTGAACGAGCCGACCACCGGGCGCGGCGCGCCCGTCCTCGAGGTCAGCGACCTCAACGTCACCTTCCGCGGCGGCGTCAAGGCCGTGCGCGGCGTGAGCTACCGGCTCGACCGGGGCGAGATCCTCGGCATCGTCGGCGAGTCGGGTTCCGGCAAGTCGGTGACCTCGCTCGCCGTGATGGGCCTGCTCCCGGAGGGCGCCGAGGTCAGCGGCTCGGTGCGGCTGCACGGCCGGGAACTGATCGGTGCGCCGGAGGAGGAGCTGACCCGGCTCCGCGGCAAGGGCATCGGCATGATCTTCCAGGACCCGCTCTCCGCCTTCACCCCGGTCTACACGATCGGCGACCAGATCGCCGAGGCCGTGCGCGTGCACCAGAAGGTGAGCGGGGACGCCGCCGCCAAGCGGGCGGTGGAGCTGCTCGACCTGGTCGGCATCCCGCACCCGCACGCGCGGGCCAAGGCGTTCCCGCACGAGTTCTCCGGGGGCATGCGCCAGCGCGCGATGATCGCCATGGCCATCGCCAACGACCCCGACGTGCTGATCTGCGACGAGCCGACCACCGCGCTCGACGTGACGATCCAGGCGCAGGTGCTGGAGGTCCTCAAGACCGCGCAGCGGGAGACCGGCGCCGCGATCGTCATGATCACCCACGATCTCGGCGTGGTCGCCGGGCTGGCCGACCGGGTGCTGGTGATGTACGCCGGAAAGCCGGTCGAGCTGGGCGCCGTGGACGAGATCTACTACCGCCCGCGCATGCCGTACACGATGGGCCTGCTCGCCTCGATCCCGCGGATGGACCGGCCGACCGCGCGGCTGATCCCGATCGAGGGCAACCCGCCGTCGCCCGCGGCCCTCCCGCCGGGGTGCCCGTTCGCGCCGCGCTGCCCGCTCAGGGTCGACGCGTGCGACGACGCCGAGCCGGAACTGGAGCGGATCGGCGCCGGCGGCCGAATGGCGGCGTGCATCCGCGCGCACGAGATCGACCTCAAGGGCCTGGACGGCGCGGACGTCTACCCGGTGCCGGAGCCGGCGGCCGAGGCGGAGGAGCCCGGGCCGCGCGAGGAGCGGGAGACCGTGCTCCAGGTCGGCGACCTGATCCGGCACTACCCGCTGATGAAGGGCGCGGTGTTCAAGCGCCGGGTCGGCACCGTGTACGCGGTGGACGGGATCAGCTTCGACGTCCGCGAGGGCGAGACGCTGGCCCTGGTCGGCGAGTCCGGCTGCGGCAAGACGACCACGCTCCAGCAGATCATGCAGCTGTCGGCCCCGCAGGGCGGCACGGTCGTGGTGCTCGGCAAGGACAGCGCGAAGCTCGCCAAGGCCGAGCGCAGGGGACTGCGCCAGGACCTGCAGATCGTCTTCCAGGACCCGATGGCCGCGCTCGACCCGCGCATGCCGGTCGGCGACATCCTCGCCGAGCCGCTGCGCGCGCACGGCCGCAAGGACGCCAAGGCCGTCAAGAGCAGGGTGGCCGAGCTGCTCACCCTGGTGGGCCTGGCGCCCGAGCACGCCGAGCGCTACCCGCAGCGCTTCTCCGGCGGCCAGCGCCAGCGCATCGGCATCGCCCGCGCCCTGGCGCTGGAACCGAAGCTGATCGTGCTGGACGAGCCGGTCTCGGCACTGGACGTCTCCATCCAGGCGGGCGTGATCAACCTGCTGGAGGACCTGAAGGTCCGCCTGGGCCTGTCCTACCTGTTCGTCGCGCACGACCTGTCGGTGGTCCGGCACATCGCCGACCGCGTCGCGGTCATGTACCTCGGGAAGATCGCCGAGATCGGCGAGGTCGACGAGGTGTACGGCGCGCCGGCGCACCCCTACACGCGGGCGCTGCTCTCGGCGATCCCGCTGCCCGACCCCGAGAAGGAGCGCACGCGCACGCGCATCCTGCTCGAGGGCGACCTGCCCAGCCCGGCGGACCCGCCGTCGGGGTGCAGGTTCCGCACCCGCTGCCCGAAGCGCGCCCTGCTGGGCGAGCCGGAGGCGCGCAGGTGCGCGGAGGAGGAGCCCTCCGTCGTACGGCTCGCGTCCGGCGCCGACCACGGCGCCGCCTGCCACTACCCCGAAGGCGTCGAGGCCGTCCCGGCCCCGCGTCCGTAGAGATTCCCTGGAGGAACACGTGAAGGTCGCCCACAAGGCCGCCGCCGGGGCCGCGCTCCTGGCCATGGCCCTCACCGCCTGCGGCGGCGGTGCCGACAAGCCCAAGGCCGGCTCGACCGAGGCCGCCAAGGAGGCCCAGCAGGCCGCCGCCCAGCTGCCGGGCATCTCCATCAACCCGGTCGCCTACGAGCAGGTCGCCGAGGGCGGCACCGTGACCCTGGCCACCAGCTCCTGGCAGGCGAACTGGAACTACAACCAGGTCAACGGCACCCACGACAACACCGACCAGGTGATGGAGGCGCTCATGCCGAGCGCCTTCCGCTCCGACGACAAGGCCGACGTCGTCAACCACCCGGACTACGTCACCGAGTGGAAGATGGAGCTGCAGGGCGAGACCCAGGTCGTCACCTACAAGATCCACGAGAAGGCGACCTGGTCGGACGGGACGCCGATCACCTACAAGGACTTCCAGGCGCAGTGGAAGGCCCTGAACGGCAAGGAGAAGAAGTACCAGGTCTCCTCGACCGACGGCTACGACCGCGTGAAGTCCGTGGAGAAGGGCGCCACCGACAAAGACGTCGTGGTGACCTTCGCCAAGCAGTACCCGGACTGGAAGGGCATGTTCGCGCCGCTCTACCCGGCCTCCACCAACGACGACCCCGAGGTCTTCAACAAGGGCTGGGTCGGCAAGATCCCCGTCACCGCCGGCCCGTTCAAGGTCGAGTCCATCAACGAGACCACCAAGGCCGTCACCCTGGTCCGCGACGACAAGTGGTGGGGCCGCAAGGCCAAGCTCGACAAGGTGATCTTCCGCGCCATGGAGACCGGCGCGACGATCAACGCCTTCGTCAACGGCGAGCTCGACGCGGTCGAGATCGCCGCGGGTGACGCCGCCGGCCTCAAGCGGGTCAAGGAGGTGGCGAACTCCGACATCCGCAAGGCCGCGGCCCCGAACTGGCGCCACATCACCGTCAACGGCTCCAGCGAGCTGCTGAAGGACAAGTCGGTCCGCCAGGCCGTCGCGATGGGCATCAACCGCGAGACGATCGCCGCGTCCGACCTCAAGGACATGGACTGGCCGATCCAGACGCTCGGCAACCACCTGTACATGAACACCCACAAGGGCTACGTGGACAACTCCGGCGAGGTCGGCAAGTACAACCCGGAAAAGGCCAAGCAGCTGCTGGAGGCCGCCGGCTGGAAGCAGGAGGGCGAGTACCGCAAGAAGGACGGCAAGGAGTTCGCCGTCCGCTTCACCGTCCCGGCCTCGCTGCCCGTGGCCAAGCAGGAGGGTGAGCTCACCCAGGCGATGCTGAAGGAGATCGGCGTCAAGGTCACCGTGGAGGCGGTCCCGGACGACAAGTTCTTCGACGACTACATCATCCCCGGCAACTTCGACCTGGTGCCGTTCTCCTGGCTGGGCACGCCGTTCCCGAACGGCGCCCTGCCGCAGATCTACAGGACGCCGACGGGGCCGGACAACTACGGCAGCAACTTCCCGCGCACCGGCACCCCCGAGCTCGACGTCCTGATCGAGCAGGCGGCCGGTGAGATGGACCCGCAGAAGGCGATCGAGCTGGGCAACCAGGCCGACAAGCTGATCTGGGACCTGGTCCACACCATCCCGCTGTACCAGCGTCCGGACATCTACGGGACCAAGAAGAACCTGGCCAACTACGGCTCCTTCGGTTTCGCCGACCCGAAGGACTGGACCGCGGTCGGCTTCACCAAGTAGGCCCTGCGCGCCACCGCGCCCTTCCCCGCTCCGGCGGGGGAGGGCGCCGCCTTCTCCCGGTTCGTCCCGGGCCCGTCAGGAGAAGGCCACGCTGCGGGACAGCGGGTAGACGTTGCCCGCCCGCTGCGGGAGCAGCGCCTCGGCGCAGTCCGGGCAGGCGAGCACGACCGCTTCGCTGGGGAGGCGGCCGATCCGGACCCTGGGGCGGGGCCACCTCTTGTGGCAGGCCACGCAGGCGTCCCCCTCGCACTGGGCGGGGGTCAGGCCCTCCGGGTCGAACATAATGAGCCGTGCCGTCGCGGTCGGCCTCCAGTGCATCGCGCTTCCCGTCCTGATCACGCAGTCTCCCGTCGGAACCGTTATAACCTCGCCACCCTCAGTGATCGCTTTGCTGAGTCCCAAGCTGCGGTTAAATCGCCTTCCGGGAGCGGGTTGAGCGACGACAAAAAGGGGCACACGGCATCAAGCCGGGTGCCCCTTTTGGATCGTGATAAACGGTCAGACCTCGCAGACCGCCTTCTCCAGGATCTCCAGCGCCTCCTGGAGCAGGTGCTCGGGCATGACCAGCGGAGGCAGGAAACGCAGCACGTTGCCGTAGGTGCCCGCGGTCAGCACGAGCAGGCCCTCGGCGTGGCAGCGCCGGGCGATCTCGGCCGCGGCGGTGGGGTGCGGCTCCAGGGTGCCCGGGACGACCAGCTCGATGGCGGTCATGGCGCCCCGGCCGCGCACGTCGCCGACGATCGGGGCGCGCTCGGCGAGGGCCCGCAGCCGGGGCAGCATGACCTCGCCGATCCGGCGGGCCTTCCCGACCAGGTCCTCGGCCTCGATGGTCTCCAGCACCCCGAGCGCGGCCTCGCAGGCCAGCGGGTTGCCGCCGTAGGTGCCGCCCAGGCCGCCCACGTGCACCCTGTCGAGGATCTCGGCCCGGCCGGTGACGGCGGCCAGCGGCAGGCCGCCCGCGATGCCCTTGGCGGTGACGATGATGTCGGGGACGATGCCCTCGTCCTCGCAGGCGAACATGTGGCCGGTGCGGGCGAAGCCGGTCTGCACCTCGTCGGCGATGAAGACGATGCCGTTGGCCCGGCAGTACTCGGCGATCCGCGGCAGGAAGCCCTTGGCCGGCTCGATGAAGCCGCCCTCGCCGGCGATCGGCTCGATCACGACCGCCGCCACGTTCCCGGCGCCGACCTGCTTGTCGATCTGGTCGATGGCCTGCGCCGCCGCCTCCTCGGCGCAGTTCTCCGCGCCCGTGGGCCAGCGGAACGGGTAGGCCAGCGGCACCCGGTAGACCTCGGGGGCGAACGGGCCGAAGCGGTGCTTGTACGGCATGTTCTTCGCCGTCAGGGACATCGTCAGCAGGGTCCGGCCGTGGTAGCCGTGGTCGAAGACCACGACCGCGGGGCGGCCGGTGGCGTGCCGGGCGACCTTGACCGCGTTCTCCACGGCCTCGGCGCCGCTGTTGAGCAGGAAGGTGCGCTTGGCGTGGTCGCCGGGGGTGATCTCGTTGAGCTTCTCGGCGACCTGCACGTACGACTCGTACGGGGTGACCATGAAGCAGGTGTGCGTGAAGTCCGCGGCCTGCCGCCGCACCCGCTCGACCACGCGCGGCGCGGAGTTGCCGACACTCGTCACCGCGATGCCCGAGCCGAAGTCGATCAGGGAGTTGCCGTCGGCGTCGACGACGACGCCGCCGCCCGCGCGGGTCACGAAGACCGGCAGCGTCGTGCCGATGCCCGGCGGGACGGCCGACTGCTTGCGCGCGAACAGCTCGCGGGACCTCGGGCCGGGGATCTCGGTGACGACGCGGCGCTCCTGGGGGAGGGACGGGCCGCCCTGGGTGACGGTGCTCATGCTGTGACGGTATGCGGGCCGGGCCGACGTGCCGATGATGCACTATGGCAAAATCGCCGGGACCCGTATGGCCGTGACGTACAAAAGGGGAAGGTCGCCGTGGCTCCGACGCTCCGCACCGTCGTGCACCGGGCGCCGCTCGGCCTCTCCGTGCTCACCGGCCGCGACGCGCTCGACCGGCCGGTGCGCTGGGTCGCGGTCAGCGAGCTGGAGGACCCCACCCCGTTCCTGGAGGGCGGCGAGCTGGTGCTGACCACCGGCATGCGGCTGGACGCCGCGGGCGCCGGGCCGTACGTCGGGCGCCTGGTCGCCCGCGGGGTCAGCGGACTGGGGTTCGGCGTCGGACTGGGGCACGGGGAGATCCCCGCCGAGCTGCTGGCCGCCGCGGACCGGGCGGGGCTGCCGCTGCTGGAGGTGCCGCGCGAGACCCCGTTCGTCGCGATCGGCAAGGCGGTCAGCGACCTGCTCGCCGCCGAGCAGTACGAGGAGATCACCCGGGCCTTCGCCGCGCAGGGCCGCCTGACCCGAGCGGCGCTGCGGCCCGAGGGGGCTCGGGCCGTGGTCGACCGCCTCGCCCGCGAGCTGGGCGGCTGGGCGGTCCTGCTCGACGAGGCGGGAGCCGTACGGCACGCGGCGGGGCGGGGCGCGGCCGCCGTCGGCGGGATCCTGCCCGAGCTCGGCCGCCTGCGCGGGCGCGCGCGGGAGGGCGGGAGCCCCGCCAGCCTCGCCTTCTCCACCCCCGGGGAGCACGTCGTCGTCCAGCCGGTCGGCGCGCGCCGCACCGGGGGGTTCTTCGCGGTCGGCCTCGGCAAGCCGTTCACACCGGTCGAGCACACCGTGGTCAACGCGGCGGGCTCCCTGCTCACCCTCGCGCTGGAGCACGGCCGCGAGCACCTGGCCGCCGAGCGCCGGGTCCGCGCCGCGGCGCTCCGGCTGCTGCTGGCCGGCCAGGTGGAGGCCGGCCGGGAGACGCTGGAGCGGCTGGGCGACCGGTTCCCCGACGGGCCGCTGGTGGTGCTGGCCGCCGGAGGCGACCGCGAGGCGGCGCTGGAGGCGGCGGGGGAGGAGGTCGCGGTGGCCGACGGCGACCGGGTGCTGGTCCTCGTCCCCGCGGCCGGGGCGGAGGAGGCGGCCGCGGCCCTCGCCGCCCGGGCCGGGGCCTGCCCGCTCGGGGTCGGCGCGCCGGTGGGCCCGGAGGAGCTGCGGACCGGGATCGAGCAGGCCGACCGGGCGCTCGCCTCGGCCCGGGGCCCGGCCGGCCCGGTCGTGCGCTTCGCCGACCTGGCGGGCCGGGGGCTGCTGGCACTGCTGGACGCCGACGTGGCTGCGGCGTTCTCCTCGGCGCTGCTCGCCCCGCTCCGGGAGTACGGCTCCCGCGCCGACCTGGTGGAGTCGCTTCGCGCCTACCTGGCCTGCAACGGGCACTGGGACGCGGCGGCCCAGCGGCTGGGGGTGCACCGGCACACCCTGCGCTACCGCATGCGCCGGGTCGCCGAGCTGCTCGGCCGCGACCTGGACGACCCCGCGGTCCGCGCCGAGCTGTGGGTGGCGCTGAGCGTCTAGCGGGCCGGCGCCGGGGCCCGGAGAGCGGGTGTCCGACGCCTCGGTGTCCGGTGGCCGGACGGTGTCCGGCGGGTCGGGGTGTCCCGGCCGTCCGGTGGCTAGACGGCGCCCGGCGGGTCCGGACGGCCGGTGCCGGTCGCGAGGTAGCGGTGGATGATGGCCCGGGTGGCGGCGTCGAAGGCGGAGCCGTCGCGCAGGTGCCCGGCACGTTCCAAGCTGATCGCCCCCTGGGCCGCGGACCAGAGCGCGTCGGCGATCCTGCGGGGCTGGGTGGGGACGAGCTGACCGGCCGAGATGCAGTCGGCGATCACCCGGTCGAAGATGTTGAGCGCCGCCCGGGCCAGGGTCCTGGCCCGCTCGCTGGGGGTGAAACCGGGGATGGCCCGCTCGAACATCAGGCTGTAGTAACCCGGCTCGGCCAGAGCGGCCTCCCGGTAGGCGGTGCCCAGCGCGGTGAGGCGCTCCAGCGAGTCCGGATGCGCGGGCACGGCCTCCAGCCGGCGCCGGAAGCGCTCGAAGCCCTCCAGGTAGAGCGCCTCGGCCAGGCCCTCCTTGCTGCCGAACATGGTGTAGATGACGGTGGTGGAGCAGCCCGCCTCGGCGGCGATGCGCCGCATCGAAAGGCTCTCCGGGCCGATGGTGAGCAGGAGGTGGTTCGCCACGTCGAGGAGCTTGGCGCGGAGCTCGTCCTGTGCGGCGCGGTCACCGGAGAGGTAGGCGCCCTGGAGCCCGAGCGGGGCCGAGGAGGTCAATGGGGCCACGCCTTTCCGCTCGGGGGGACTCGCACCGGATGACTTAGCCATGGTGAAGATCGTTCAAACCGCTAGCCGGAGAGAAATATCGCGAATAAACCTGTTTTAAGGAGGGAATCAGGATGGGTCATTTTATCCGGATCGGCGCGTCCGCCGGGAGGCCTTGTGCGGAGTGGAGGGGCGCCGGACCCGGCCGGGTGGCATAGCGTCGGAGGTATGGACGTGCGCCCCTTCTGGCTCGCCGGACGCCCCGCCACCGGGGACGCCGAGCTCACCGTGACCAACTCGCATGACGGCCGCGTCGTCGGCGTCTGCTCCGTGCCGACCCCGGACCAGGTCGAGGAGGCCGTCGCCGCGGCGGAGGCCGTGCGCAAGGAGGCCGCGGCCCTCCCCGTCCACGTGCGGGCCGAGGCCCTGGCCCACGTCTCGCGCCGCCTGGCCGAGCGCGCCGACGAGATCGCCCGCCTGATCACCGAGGAGAACGGCAAGCCGGTCTTCTGGGCCCGGGGCGAGGTCGGCCGCGCGGTCTCCACCTTCCGCTTCGCCGCCGAGGAGACCCGCCGCTCCGGCGGTGAGGCGATGCGCCTGGACACCGAGCCCGCCGCGGCCGGTCGCCTCGCCTACGTCTCCCGCGTCCCGCGCGGGCCGATCCTGGCGATCACGCCGTTCAACTTCCCGCTCAACCTGGTCGCCCACAAGGTCGCCCCGGCCATCGCCGTCGGCGCCCCGGTCGTCGTCAAGCCCGCCCCCGCGACGCCGCTCTCGGCGCTGCTGCTCGGTGAGATCCTCGCCGAGACGGACCTGCCCGCGGGCATGTTCTCCGTGCTCCCGGTGCCCAACGAGCGCGCCGCCGCGCTGGTCGAGGACCCGCGCCTGCCGGTGGTCTCGTTCACCGGCTCAGGCCCGGTCGGCTACGCGATCATGGAAAGTGTGCCGCGCAAGCACGTCACCCTGGAGCTCGGCGGGAACGCCGCCGCGGTCGTCCTGGCCGACGCCGACCTCGACTGGGCCGCCTCCCGGGTGGCGCTGTTCTCCAACTACCAGGCCGGGCAGAGCTGCATCGCGGTCCAGCGGGTGATCGTCGAGGAGTCGGTGCGGGACGACTTCCTGGCCCGGCTGGTCCCGGCCGTCGAGGCGCTGGTGACGGGGGACCCGGCCGACGAGAAGACCCAGGTCGGGCCGCTGGTCTCCGTCGAGGCCGCCGAGCGGGTCGAGCAGTGGGTCGCCGAGGCCGTCGCCGGCGGGGCCCGCGTGCTGACCGGGGGCACCCGCGACGGCGCCACCGTCGCCCCGACCGTCCTGGCCGACGCGCCCGCCGGGGCCAGGGTCTCCTGCGAGGAGGTCTTCGGCCCCGTGATGGTCGTGCAGGGCGTCTCCGGGCCGGACGAGGCCTTCGCCGCGGTCAACGACTCGAAGTACGGCCTGCAGGCCGGCGTGTTCACCCGGAGCCTCGACCTGGCCTTCCGGGCCAACCGGGAGCTGGAGGTCGGCGGCGTGGTCATCGGGGACGTGCCGTCCTACCGCGCCGACCAGATGCCCTACGGCGGCGTCAAGGAGTCCGGGGTCGGCCGCGAGGGCGTCCGCTCGGCGATGGCCGACTACACCTACGAGAAGGTCATGGTCCTGACCGGGCTGAGCCTGTAGGGCCGTGCCCGGGATCCCGGGTTCGATCCGCAGGACGTACGGCCCCGCGCTCCGGAGCGCGGGGCCGTACGGGGCCGGAGCGGAGGAGCGGGTCAGGACCGCTGGGCCGTGAGGTAGAGCTCCTTGGCGGTGTCGCCGAAGTAGGGGCCGTACATCGTGCCGTGGTCGTCGCTGTACTTGAAGCTGCTCACCGAGGTGATGGTGCCGCGGCCGGTCGCGGGGTCGAAGTCGTTGAACCAGGGGCCGCCGCTGGACCCGGCCGTCATGTTGCAGCGCAGGCCCTGGTCGCGGGTCTGGCCGTACGGGTCCTCGCGGACCGGGCCGGCGCAGTAGATCATGTGCTCGCCGTCGTAGGGCGGGTCGACGGGGAAGCCGAAGCCGTAGGCGTGGCGGCCGCGGGCCGTGCCGAAGGCGATCTCCTGTGCGCCCGCCACGTCGGCGAGGTGCCTGCCGTTCCTGGTGTTGAGCGCGACCATGGCGAGGTCGTGGCTGTCGTCCGCGCTGCGCGACCAGGGGCCCGCGACGAACATGCGGCGGGCGGTGAAGCGCCCGTACGGCTGGCTGCCCTGGTCGTAGCCGGGCACGAAGGTCCAGTTCTCCGCCCACGCGCCGGTCCCGTCCTTGACGCAGTGCCCGGCGGTGACGACGAGGTCGCGGTTCCCGCTCCGCACCGAGCTCGCCGAGCAGACGAAGTCGACCCCGTTGAGGGTGAGGAACACGCGTCCGGTGGTGCTGCGCACCGCGCCGCCCGCGGTCCAGCGGGCCCCGCTGGTCACGGCGGTGGCCGGGGCGGCGGCCCGGCGGCGGGCGGGGGCTCCGGCGGGGGCGGCCCGGTGGCGCGCGGCGGCCGGTCCCGCGGCCGGCTCCTGTCGGCCCGGTAGCGCGCGGACCGGTCCCGCGGCGCCGGCCGGCCCCGCCGAGTCGGTCGGCCGATGCGGGGCCGAGCCGGCCGGGGCCGCGGCGCCTGCGGGGCCCGGCGCGCCGACGGGCCGCCTGGTGAGCGCCGTGACCGGGCCCAGGGCGCCGGTGAGCGTATCGAGGAGGCCGAGCGGGACGGCCTCCGCCATCCGGCGGGGGGTCCAGTAACCGAGCACGCGCCGCTGCTCCGCCGCGCTGCGGGCGGCCGCGTGCTCGACGATGTCGGGACCGCCGGTGCCCCCTGCGGTCCGGAGGGCCCTGCCGGGGGTGTGCGCGGGAGGCCGGAGGAGGGCCGCGGCCACCACGCCGGCGCCGGCGAGGCCGCGTCCGTGCTCGGTGGTGGTCGCGCCGGTGAGGGGGGCGCCCGTCAGCCCGATGACGAGGGGGGCGGCCGCAAGCAGGGCGAGGCTCGGGGTCATGGCCCCGAGTTTGCACTACCCAAGGTTTCCACGTGGCTACTTTGCGTGAAGCCACCAGGCTCGTCCGCAGTGCTCCGGCCTTCAGGCCGGGGAGCGCGTCAAGGAGCGTCGGTGCCCTGGGCGGCCCGGTAGACGGCCTGGGCCTCCACGCCGAAGTAGGGGCCGAACATCCAGCCGCTCGCGAAGCCGTACTTGAAGCTGTTCACCGAGTTCAGCGTGCCCAGCCCGGTGGCCTCGTCGAAGTCGAGGAACCACGGCCCGCCGCTCGACCCGCCCGTCATGTCGCAGTTCAGCCCGAGGTCGCGGGACATCAGGAAGTCGTCGAACGCCCGGCCGCTGCAGTAGACCAGCTCCGAGCCGTCGTAGGGGGCGGCGGCGGGGTAGCCGAAGGCGTGCATCTGCCGCCTGCGGGCCTGGTTGAAGGCGACGCCCTGGCCGCCGACCACGTCGGTCAGGTACCGCCCGTTCAGCGGGGCCACCACGGCGGCGGCCACGTCGTGGTCGATGTCCTCGGCGTCGTTCCACTGCGGGGTGGTGTAGAGCGCGGTGGCGACCCAGGTGCCGTGCGGCCGCTCGCCGCCGTCGTAGCCCGGCACGAAGACCCAGTTGGTGTGGAACGCGCCGCCCATCTTCACGCAGTGCCCGGCGGTGATCACCGTGCTCCTGTTCTCGCTGGTCACCGCGTTGCCGGAGCAGGAGGCGTTCCGCCCCTGGTAGGTGAAGAAGACCCGCCCGGCGGTCCCGGTGACGGCTCCGCCGCGGGTCCAGGGGGAGCCGTCGACGGCGCGGGCCGCCCGGGCCGGGGTGGTCGCCGTGCCCCTGTCACCGGTCGTGCCCCTGCCGGCGGCCGTGCTCCCGTCGCCGGTCGTGCCCCTGCCGTCCGCGGCGTCCCGCCCGCCCGGGGCGGTCGGGGGAACGGAGGCCGGGGCGGCCGCGGACTGCGCGGCGGCCGCGGAGCCGGTGAGCCGGACGCCCTTCTTCCGGGGGGCGAGGGCGTCGAGTGGCCGGGCCGCCTCCATCTTCGCCTCGGTCCAGTAGCGCCGCACGGCGCGCTGCTCGGTCCCCGTGCCGGCGGCCTCCTCCTCGACGGGGGCGGGGGTCGCGGGCGCCGCGGCGGGGCCCCCGGCGGCGTGGGCGGCGGCCGGGGGCAGCAGGGCGCCTCCCGAGACGAGGGCGAGAAGGGGGACGAGGCGTGCCGTGCGGCGCATGTGTACCTCCCGAGACCTGGATGCTGACTCGGGAAGCTAGTGCGCCAGATATCCGCATTTCTCAAGATTTACAACTATTGATATGGCGGAATTCGGACGTAAATCACGATTTTCATCGCGTGTTTCTCCGGTCACGGATTCCGACCGGTTCGCCGCACGCCGGACGGCCGTCAGAATGGGACGGTGCAGACAGACATCACCCGCTCCGTCGTCCTGCTCGGCTCGACCGGCTCCATCGGGACCCAGTCCCTCGACGTCATCGCCCGCAACCCCGGCAGGTTCCGGGTGGCGGCGCTGGCCGCCGGAGGCGGCCGGATCGACCTGCTGGCCCGCCAGGCGGCCGAGTTCCGGCCCGAGGCGGTGGCCGTGGCCGACCCGGCGGCCCTGCCCGCGCTGAAGGAGGCCCTGGCCGCCCGCGGGGTGACCGCGACGGTCCTGGCCGGGCCCGAGGGGGTCGCCGAGGCGGCGGCCTGGCCGTGCGACACCGTGCTCAACGGCATCACCGGCGCGCTCGGGCTGACCTCGACGCTGGCCGCGCTGGAGGCGGGCCGGACGCTCGCGCTGGCCAACAAGGAGTCGCTGATCGTCGGCGGGCCGCTGGTCAAGCGCCTGGCCAAGCCCGGGCAGCTGCTCCCGGTCGACTCCGAGCACGCCGCGCTCGCCCAGTGCCTGTGGGCGGCCGGCCCCACCGGCCCCGACGCCTCCGCCGTACGGAAGCTGGTCGTCACCGCCAGCGGCGGGCCGTTCCGCGGCCGGTCCCGCGCGGAGCTCGGCGGGGTGACGCCGGAGCAGGCCCTGGCCCACCCGACCTGGTCGATGGGGCCGGTCATCACCGTGAACTCGGCCACACTCGTCAACAAGGGCCTGGAGGTCATCGAGGCCCACCTGCTCTTCGACGTCGGCTTCGACCGGATCGACGTCGTGGTCCACCCGCAGTCGGTCGTGCACTCCATGGTGGAGTTCACCGACGGGTCGGTCATCGCCCAGGCCAGCCCGCCGGACATGCGGCTGCCCATCGCGCTCGCCCTCGGCTGGCCCGAGCGGGTCGCCGGAGCGGCCCCCGCCGTCGACTGGACCCGGGCCCACACCTGGACCTTCGAGCCGCTGGACGACGAGGCCTTCCCCGCGGTCGCGCTCGCCCGGCACGTCGGCGCCGCGGGCGGCACGGCCCCGGCGGTCTACAACGCGGCCAACGAGGTCTGCGTGGAGGCGTTCCTGGGCGGGCGGCTGCCGTTCCCCGGCATCGTGGACACCGTGGCCGCGGTCGTCGCCGAGCACGTCCCCGGCGAGGCCGGTTCGGTCGAGGAGGTGCTCGCCGCCGACGGGTGGGCGCGGATCCGGGCGCGGGAGCTCACCGCGACTGCCTAGACTGGAGCGGCCGTCGACTTTTCAAAAAGGCTGGGAAAATGACTTCTGTGGCTCTCGGTATCCCCTCGGTGAGGACCAAGCCGATCGCCGAGCGACGCCGTTCCCGTCAGATCATGGTCGGTTCCGTGCCGGTGGGCGGTGACGCGCCGGTCTCGGTGCAGTCGATGACCACCACGGTCACCGCCGACGTCAACGCCACCCTGCAGCAGATCGCCGCGCTGACCGCCGCGGGCTGCCAGATCGTCCGGGTCGCCGTGCCGTCCCAGGACGACGCCGAGGCGCTGCCGATCATCGCGAAGAAGTCGCAGATCCCGGTGATCGCCGACATCCACTTCCAGCCGAAGTACGTCTTCGCCGCGATCGAGGCGGGCTGCGCGGCGGTCCGGGTCAACCCGGGCAACATCAAGAAGTTCGACGACAAGGTCGGCGAGATCGCGCGCGCCGCCGCCGACCACGGGGTGCCGATCCGGATCGGCGTCAACGCCGGCTCGCTCGACCCGCGCCTGCTGCAGAAGTACGGCAAGGCGACCCCCGAGGCGCTGGTGGAGTCGGCGCTGTGGGAGTGCTCGCTCTTCGAGGAGCACGGCTTCCGGGACATCAAGATCTCGGTCAAGCACAACGACCCGGTCGTGATGATCCAGGCCTACCGGCTGCTCGCGGCCAGGTGCGACTACCCGCTCCACCTCGGCGTCACCGAGGCGGGCCCGGCGTTCCAGGGCACGATCAAGTCGGCCGTGGCGTTCGGCGCCCTGCTGGCCGAGGGCATCGGCGACACCATCCGGGTGTCGCTGTCGGCCCCGCCGGTGGAGGAGATCAAGGTCGGCATCGGGATCCTGGAGTCGCTGAACCTGCGCGAGCGCGGCCTGGAGATCGTCTCCTGCCCGTCCTGCGGCCGGGCCCAGGTCGACGTCTACACCCTGGCCGAGCAGGTCCAGGCCGGGCTGGAGGGGCTGAAGGTCCCGCTGCGCGTGGCGGTCATGGGCTGCGTCGTCAACGGCCCCGGCGAGGCCCGCGAGGCGGACCTGGGTGTGGCCTCCGGCAACGGCAAGGGCCAGATCTTCGTCAAGGGCGAGGTCATCAAGACCGTCCCCGAGTCGCAGATCGTGGAGACCCTGATCGAGGAGGCCCTGCGGCTGGCCGAGGAGATGGGCGTCGAGGTCGACCTCGACGACGACGCCCCCGGCCCCGAGGTCGTCGTGCGCTGACCCTGCGCCGACCCCGCGGTGTCCCGCGGTGTCCCGCAGGATCGTCCGGGACGCCCCGGTCCTTCGGGGTGTCTCCGGCCCGTGTCGCGTCCGGGGCCGGCCGGACGGCCGCGCGCCGCAATCAATTGACTAGGCGATGGTAAGCATCCGGCCTGGTGGCCGGTGGTGCGGCGACTCTCCGGGGGACGATCTCCCTGCCGATCGAGGAGAGGGAGTCCCAGTGAAGAGGGTCGTCGGGGTTGTCGCGGGCGTCGGGATGCTCGTCGTGGCCGTCGGGGTGCCGCCTCAGGCGATGGCGCACGTCAGGCAGGACCTCGTGTGGGGGGCCTGCGAGGGGGCGGGTGCGGGGCGCGGGAGCGCCTCGGCGGCCCCGGCGGTGGAGTGCGCCACGCTCAGGGTGCCGCTCGACTACCGGCGGCCGGACCGGACGGTCGGCATCGCGCTGAACCGCATCAAGGGGAGGACCCCGCGGAGCGGGAACCACCTGGGCGTCCTGCTGGTCAACCCCGGAGGGCCCGGCGCCTCCGGCCGGGACCTGGCCAAGTACGTCGCGGCGGCGCTCCCCGGCGGGCTGGCGGACCGGTTCGACGTGATCGGTTTCGACCCGCGCGGGGTGGGGGAGAGCACGCCCGCGCTGCGGTGCGTGGACCCGGGCGAGTACTACGCGCCGCCGCGCCCGGACTACGTCCCGAAGACCGCGCAGGAGGAGGCCGTGCTGGTCGGCCGGGCCCGTGAGTACGCCGAGGCGTGCGAAAGGCGGTGGAGCTGGTTCCTGCCCCACCTGACCACGGAGAACTCCGCCCGGGACATGGACATGATCAGGGCGGCGCTGGGCGAGCCCCGGATCAGCTACCTGGGCTACTCCTACGGGACCTACCTCGGCGCGGTCTACGCGACGCTCTTCCCCCGGCGGGTCAAGCGGCTGGTCCTGGACAGCGTGGTCGACCCCCGCGGGATCTGGTACGCCTCCAACCTCAAGCAGAACGCCTACTTCGACCGGCGGCACCGCGACTTCCTGGCGTGGACGGCCCGCCACAACCGCGTCTACCGGCTGGGCGCGACGACCAAGGCCGCCTCCTTCGCCTGGTACGCCACCCGGGAGCGGCTGCGCACCCGCCCGGCGGGCGGCGTGGTCGGCCCCAGCGAGTTCGACGACCTCTACACCGTCGGCGGCTACTCCGACATGATCTGGCCGGAGCTCGCCCGGGCCTTCTCCGCGTACGTCAGGCGGGGCGACACCGCGCCGCTGCTGGCGGCCTACCGCAAGCACGCAAAGAACGACGCCGCGACCGAGAACGGCTACGCCGTCTACCTCGCGACGGAGTGCGCGGACGCGCCCTGGCCCCGCGACTGGAACAGGTGGCGGACCGACACCGCCGCGATCCACGCCAGGGCGCCCTTCCTCGCCTGGCAGAACGCCTGGTACAACGCGCCGTGCGCGTTCTGGCCCGGGCGGGGCGGCGTCCCGGTGCGGATCCGGCAGGACCGGGCCCTGCCGGGCGCGCTGCTGATCCAGTCCCGGCGCGACGCCGCCACGCCCTACCCCGGCGCGCTGGAGCTGCGCCGGATCCTCACCCGCTCCCGGCTGGTGGTCGAGGGCGGCGGCGACCACGGCGTCGCGCTCTTCGAGGGCAACCGCTGCGTGGACGGGCACCTGGCCGCCTACCTGCGGGACGGGACGCTGCCCGGGCGCGCCGGGCGCACCGGGGCGGGGGTCGACGCGCGCTGCGCCGCCGGTCCCGGACCCCAGCCCGCGACTCAGGCCGAACGTATACCGATGACTGCGGATCTGGGCAGGTAGATACCGATCTGCGAGCCGGTCCTGTCAAACCCGGGGGTCTCGCGTAGGCTGGGCCCGTGATGCTGCGCACAACGGCGTCGCGCGTGCTCGACGACAACGATCGCGACGAGGTCCTGGCGCTTCTCGACACCGACCCCGTCGCCAATGTGTTCGTCGCCTCCAGGGTCCGGTCCGTCGGACTCAATCCGGCCCGGCTCGGCGGCCAGATGTGGGGGTTCGGGCCGCGCGGCGGCCTGACCTCGCTCTGCTACGCCGGAGCCAACCTCGTCCCGGTGCACGCCGGTCCCGAGGCCGTGCACGCCTTCGCCGACCGGGCCCGGCGGCAGGGCCGCCGCTGCTCCTCCATCGTCGGCCCGGCCGACGCGGTCGAGCCGCTCTGGGAACGGCTGGAGCCCTACTGGGGACCCGCCCGCGCGGTCCGCTGGGCCCAGCCGCTGATGGCCACCGCCGCACCCTCCCCGATCCCGTCCGACCCGCTGGTGCGGCGCGTGCGGCCGGAGGAGTTCGAGACCCTGTTCCCCGCCTGCGTGGCGATGTTCACCGAGGAGGTGGGCATCTCGCCCGAGGCGGGCGACGGCGGCGCGCTCTACCGGTCGCGGGTGGCGGAGCTGATCCGGATCGGCCGCTCCTACGCCAGGATCGACGACGGCACCGTCGTCTTCAAGGCCGAGATCGGCGCGGTCACCCCGCAGGCCTGCCAGATCCAGGGGGTCTGGGTCGATCCCGCCTGGCGCGGCCGGGGGCACGCGGCGACCGGCATGGCCGCGGTGGTCGAGCAGGCCCTCGCCTGCTTCGCCCCGGTGGTCTCGCTGTACGTCAACGACTACAACGCCCCCGCCCGGGCCGCCTACCGGAAGGCGGGCTTCACGGAGGTCGGCACCTTCATGTCGGTGCTGTTCTAGGCGCCGGCGGGATCCGCCCCGCCGCTGCGCTCAGGCCGCGCGGATCGGGCGGGGCATGCTCAAACCGGGCGGAGCCGGCGGGACATGCTCAGGCCGCGCGGACCAGGCGGGACATCAGGTGGTCCAGCTCGGCCTCGGGGTCGGCGGTGAGGCCCGCGTGGACCGGGCCGGCCTGCACGATGGTGCTGCGCGGCGCGGTCAGCCAGCGGAACCGGCTGCCGAGCGACTCCGCGGCCAGCGGGCCCGCGTCCTCGGTGCAGGAGAGCCGGTAGGCGTCGAGCGCGTGCCGTACCGCCTCGACGTCGGTGCGGGTGTCCAGGGCGCGCAGCCGCGGCTCGTCCAGCTCCACGCGGGCGCACAGGTAGCCGCGCGGCTGGCAGTACAGCAGCACGCCCGCGTTGATCAGCTCGCCGCGCTCGACGCGCGGGACGACCCGGATGACGGCGTACTCGTAGACGTCTTTCACCGGGCGCCCTTCCAGAACGTGCCGATCGAGCCGGTCTTCTGCTCCCGCCGGTCCTGCGGCGGTCCGGCGGCGGGCCCGGGCAGCCAGGCCCTCGGGCCGTGCGCGCGGGCCAGCAGGTGCTCGGCGTAGGCCCGCCGTACGGCCTGCGCGTCGGCGAACCCGGGCTCGTCCTCCAGCCACTCGCCGGGCACCTCGCCCGTCACGGCGTCGAGCAGGTCCGGGGTGATCAGCTCGCTCAGCTCGGCGTCGGCGGCGGCCATCTCGGTGGCGAAGGGGGCCAGGACGTGGTCGCCGGCGTCGAAGCCGCGCTGGGGGTCGGCGGTGCGCCAGTTGTGGTGGAACCACAGGGCCGCGCCGTGGTCGATCAGCCAGACGTCGCCGTGCCAGAGCAGCAGGTTGGGGTTGCGCCAGCTGCGGTCGACGTTGTGGATCAGCGCGTCGAACCAGAGCAGCCGGGAGGCGAGGGCGGGGTCCGGCGGCCAGGCGAGCGGCTCGAAGCCGAGCGCGCCGGGCAGGAAGTCGACGGCGAGGTTGCGCCCGGCACTGGCCTTGAGCAGGTCCTGGATCTCCTCGTCGGGCTCGCGGGCGCCGAGCTGCGGGTCGACGTCGATCACCTTGAGCTCGGGGGTGCGGAAGCCGAGCCGCCTGGCCAGCTCGGCGCAGAGGACCTCCGCGACGAGCACCCGGCGGCCCTGCCCGGCGCCCCGGAACTTCACGGCGTAGGTGCCGAGGTCGTCGGCCTCCATCACACCGGGCAGCGATCCGCCCTCCCGCAGGGGCGTGACGTAGCGGGTCGCCGCGATCTCTTCCAGCACCCGGCCAGGTTACCGGCTCGCGCCGGGGCGCCCCGCCCGCCGGGCCGGGGGGCCGGCGGCCCGGGGGTCACCCCGCGACGGCGCGCCCGGCCTCGCGCTCCAGGTTGTCGAGGAGCCGTTCGAGCACCGCGTCGTGCTGCCAGCGGATGAGCACCGGCCACAGGAGCCGGAACAGGCCGGTGGTCCGGCCCTTGATCTCGTGCCGGACGAGGGTGCCGCCCTCGGCGGGGTGGAGGGTGAAGCCGTGCCCGCCGGTCATCTCCCGGGTGTCGAACCACAGGCGGCGGCGGGGCTCGACGGCGCCGACGCGGTAGTGCATCGGCCCGTGCTCGACGGGGGCGCCGGGGCGCACGCCCTCGGGGAGGTGGAAGCGGCCCTTCTCCTGGGGCCAGAGCCGGTCGCCCTCGCCGCCGAGCCCCATGAGCAGGTCCCAGACGCGTTCGGGCGAGGCGGGGATGAGGCGTTCGTGCATGTTGTACACCACGGGGTTCCTCCATACGGTTGCGTACGGTCCGACTGTACGCCCCCGTATGGAAGACTGTGCGGGTGGGTCGGCTGAATGCGGGGGACTGGGCGAGGGCGGCGCTGGAGGCGCTGGCCGAGGGCGGCCTGGCGGCGGTGGCGGTGGAGCCGGTGGCCGTACGGCTCGGCACCACGAAGGGCAGCTTCTACTGGCACTTCGCCAACCGCCGGGCGCTGGTCGAGGCGGCGCTGGCGCTCTGGGAGTCCGGCACCGAGGAGATCATCGAAGGGCTGCTGCAGGTCTCCGACCCGGTGCTGCGCATGCGCACGCTGCTGGAGTTCGCCTTCGGCGACCCGGCGGACTCCAAGGTCGCCTTCCAGCTCGTCAGCGCGGCCGACGACCCGCTCGCCGCCGAGACGGCCCGGCGGGTGAGCATGCGGCGGCTGGAGTTCATGGGGGCGACGCTGGAGGAGGCCGGGCAGCCGCCGGACCTCGCCCGGGGGCGCGCGGTCGCCGGCTACAGCGTCTACCTCGGGATGGCCGCCCTGCACCGGGTCGGCGCGGTGGACGAGCCGATCGGCGCCTTCATGGACCTGGCCCTGTCGGAGATGGGCCTGGCCTGAGCATCACATGAGTGTCACGGTCATGGGCACGGGGGATTGACTTGCGGCGACTGCGGGGGATGCCTTCTCCTGAGTGGAGGAGTGGCGGCGAGGGGAGGCCCGTGTGCCGTATGCGCAGCCGCTCAGACCGGGGGATCCCGAAAGGCTGGGCGCGTACGCGATCGTCGGCCGTCTGGGCGAGGGCGGCCAGGGATCGGTGTACCTCGGGATGCGTCCCGACACCGCTCCCGAGCCGTACGCGGTCAAGCTGCTGCACGGCCGGATCACCGACGAGCGGGAGGCGTTCCTGCGCGAGGTGGGCCTGGCCAAGCAGGTGGCCCGGTTCTGCACCGCGCAGGTGATCGACGCGGGGCTGGCCGACGACCGCCCCTACATCGTCAGCGAGTTCGTCGACGGGCCGTCCCTGCACCGGGAGGTCGCCGTCGGCGGGCCGCGGAGGGACGGCGCGCTGGAGCGGCTGGCGATCGGCACGGCCACCGCGCTCACCGCGATCCACCGGGCGGGGATCGTCCACCGGGACTTCAAACCGCAGAACGTGCTGCTCGGTCCCGACGGGCCCCGGGTCATCGACTTCGGGCTGGCCCGGGCGCTGGACGCGGCGGCCACCCAGAGCGGGCGCGGCGCGGGCACCCCCGCCTACATGGCGCCGGAGCAGGTGGAGGGGGCCGAGATCGACCCGGCCGCCGACGTCTTCTCCTGGGGAGCGACCATGTGCTTCGCGGCCAACGCCCAGGCGCCGTTCGGGCAGGACTCGATCGCGGCCGTGCTGCACCGCATCCTCACCGCGCAGCCGGAGCTGGGCGACCTCGACGGCTGGCTCGCCGCGCTGGTCGCCGCCTGCCTGGACAAGGACCCCCGCAACCGGCCCACGAGCCGCGAGCTCCTGCTCACGCTGCTCGGCGACGGTGACGGCGCCGACCCCGGCGACGGCACCGGGCCCGCAGCCGGTGCCGAGGCCGGCGGGGACGGCGGGGACGGCCCCGCCTCCGCCGGCCCGGGCGGTGAGGACGGCGCCGCCGCCCGGGCCGGCGGGGGCAGCGGGGGAGAGGGGCGGGGGACGGGAGAGCGGCCGCTCCCCCTGGACGGGGTCCCCGTCCGTTCCGTCCCGGCCGGGCCCGTCTCCATCCGCTCGGTCTCCGCCCGCCCGTTTCCCGCGAGCCCGTTCCCGGCGAGCGCCGTCCCGGCGAGCGCGATCCCCGCTCCCTGGCGGGAGACCGGGGCCGTGCGGAGCCTCGCGGAGGAGGAACCCGCCGGGACGCGCACGCACCCCGGCAGGGCGGCCACCAGGGCGTCGGTGGCGGTCTCCGGATCGCTTCTGGTCAGCGCCGCCGTACTGGTGGGGGTGCTGGTCCCGGCCCTGAGCGGGAACGGGGGACCCGCCGGGGGAGGGTGGACGCCGGTGCCGCCGGCGGAGTCCGGGGCGTCGGTCCTCGCGGAGCGGGCGGAGACCAGTACGGAGTCCGGTCCGGCGGTCCCCCGCAGGGAGCACGACACCGTGCCGGCCAGGAACATCCCCGGCGCGGGGGGACCGGCCACGGTCCCGGCCGGAGGGGTCGCGGTGCCGGCGGTGGCGGGCCTGGAGCGTTCCGAGGCGCGCCGTGTCCTCGAACGCGCCGGGCTGGCCGCGGGGAGCGTCGTCCAGGTCGACTCCGCGGAACGGATCGGCCGGGTGCTCGGGAGCCTGCCGGAGGCGCGGACCCTGGTGGCCAGGGGCACCAGGGTCCGGCTGAGGGTCTCGGCGGGCGTGCCCGTCCCCGAGCTGGTGGGACTGCGCAGGAAGGCGGCCGGGGAGGTGCTCCGGGCGGCGGGGCTGGGTGCCGGGGCGGTGACGGCGCTCTGCTCGGACCGGCCCTCCGGGCAGGTGGTCGCGACCAGACCGGGGGCGGGCGAGCGTGCCTCCTCGGGCGACGCGGTCGCGATCACGGTGTCGCGGCGCGGGGCGGAGGTGCCCTCGGTGGTCGGCTCGGCCGAGGCGGACGCGCGCAGTGCGCTGGCCGCGGCGGGCTTCGCCGTACGGGCGCGGGCGCGGCTGGTGGACGGGGCGCGGGCCGGGACGGTCCTGGCGCAGAGCGCGGGCCCGGGCGGGTGCGTCCGGCCGGGCGCCACGGTGGTGATCACCGTCGGGGTCGGGGCGCAGAGCGGGCCCGGTCCGGGGGAGGAGCCGACCGCCGCGCCGGACCCCGGGGAGCCCGCCGAGCCGACGAGCACGGCGGGTTCGGCGATCCCGGGATCCGCGGAGACCCCGTGAGCGGAAACGGCGTTCCTGACCCGATGTGGCCATCGTCTCATTTATCCGTCACAGAGGATGCTGCGGGAGGTTCACCCCTAGGCTTTCGGTAAGCACTCCCGTACATACCGGTGCCGGGCGGTGCCCCGCGTGTACGACTGAGATCTCAATAGGGCGGTCCCGATGTCTGGGTTGCTGGGGCGACTGGGTGGATGGTGCGCACGGCGCGGTGCGGTCGTGCTGGCACTCTGGATCCTGCTGGCGGCGGCGCTGACCGCGGGGTCGCTGCTGTTCCCCGGGCCGGTCAACAACAACGTCGCGATCCCCGGCACGGACGCGCAGCGCGCCCACGACCTGATGCGCGACGGCTTCGGTCCCGGCTACGAGCGGGGCGGCACCGTCCAGATCGTGCTCTACTCCGCCGACGGCCCGCTGGTCGACGAGCGGCGCAAGAGCGCCGTGCAGCGCGCCGTGGACGCGATCCGGCGGGTCCCGCACGTCACCGAGGTGCTGACGCCCTACCGGATCGGCGGCCTGGCCCCCAGCCTGCAGATCGGCCTGATCACGGTCCGGCTGGAGGGCCACGACGTCTCCCGGCTGGCCGAGACCACCAGGGCGCTGTCCGCCGCGGCCGAGCCCGTCCGGCGGCTGGGCATCGAGGCGGTGCCCGCCGACTCGGGGACGCCCGCCGACAAGGAGATCAAGACCGGCGCCAGCGAGGTCATCGGCGTCGCCTGCGCGCTGCTCGTCCTGCTGTTCGCCTTCGGAACGCTGGTCGCCGCGATGATCCCGATCTTCACCGCCCTGGTCAGCATCGCGACCGGTCTGGGCGTGATCAGCCTGCTCGGCCACCTCGTGGACGTGCCCAAGCAGGCCTCGATCATGGCGACGATGATCGGGCTCGGCGTCGGCATCGACTACGCGCTCTTCCTGCTGAGCAGGCACCGCAAGCTGCTGGACGACGGGCTGGCGGTGCGCGACGCGGTCCGCCGGACGGCCGCGGGCTCGGGCGGCGCCGTGGTCTTCGCCGGCGGCACGGTGATCATCGCGCTCAGCGCGCTGCTGCTCGGCGGGTTCCCGATGCTGCAGACACTCGGCTGGATCACCGGCATCTCGGTCGTCTGCGCGGTGCTCACCTCGATCACCCTGGTCCCGGCCCTGCTGGGCCTGCTCGGTCACCGGGTCGACGCGCTGCGCCTGCCGCTGGCGGGCCGCCGCCGGCCCGCGGACGGCTCCTCGGGCTGGACGGGGCTGGGCAGGTGGGTCTCCCGGCGGCCCTGGCGCGTGCTCGCGCTCAGCGTCGCGGTGCTGGCCGCGCTCACCGCGCCGGCCCTCGCGCTCAAGCTGGGCCCGCTCGACGAGGGCTACGGCGACCGGGGCACCGACGCCCGCCGCTCCTACGAGCTCATGCAGGCCGGGTTCGGGCCGGGCAGCAACGGGCCGCTGGTCGTGGTCGCCGATCTGCGGGAGCCGGTCGCCGACCGGGAGCCCGCGCCCGCCGTACTCCGGACGCTCAAGGAGCGGGTCGGCGCGGTCGAGGGCGTGGCGCACGCGGGCGAGCCGGTGCTCAACTCCGCGGGGACCGCCGTGATGCTCCAGGTCGTCCCGGAGTTCGCGCCCAGCGACCCCCGGGCCCTGGACGTCGTCAAGGCGGTGCGCGGGCTGCGCATCGAGGGGGCGAGCGTGCACGTGGGCGGCGAGGTGGCGGGGATGGCCGACGCCGGCGCCAGGATCGCCGACCGCACTCCGACGGTCGTCGGCGTCGTGGTGCTGCTCAGCGCGCTGCTGCTGCTCCTGGCGTTCCGCTCCCCGGTGGTGGCGATCAAGGCCGCGCTGATGAACCTGGTCTCGCTCGGCGCCGCCTTCGGCGCGCTCTCCCTGGTCTTCTCCCTCGGGCTGGGCAGCGGGCTGGTCGGCATGGACCCGCCGGCCGGCGTGGACATGTCCTACCTGACCACGCTGTTCTTCTCGGTGCCGATCGACAGCTACATCCCGCTGATGCTGTTCGCGGTGCTGTTCGGCCTGTCGATGGACTACGAGGTGTTCCTGCTGACCGCCGTGCGGCAGGCCTACCTGAGGCACGGCGACAACCGCAGGGCCGTGGCGGAGGGGCTGGGCTCGACCGGCCGGGTGATCACCTCGGCAGCGTTGATCATGGTTTCCGTGTTCGTCGCCTTCATCGCCTACCCCGACCCCATGGTCAAGATCTTCGGCGTCGGCCTGGCGGTGGCGGTGGCGGTGGACGCCACGATCATCCGGGGCTTCCTGGTCCCGGCGACCATGGTCCTGCTCGGCCGCTACAACTGGTGGTGCCCGGCCTGGCTGGACCGGATCCTGCCCGACCTCTCCATCGAGGGCCACGACGAGGAGGACCCGGGCCAGGGCCGGGAGCGGGATCTCGTCGGCGCCGCGCGCGCCTGAGCGGTGCGGCGCTTGAGCGGTGCACGCGCCTGAGCGGCGCCGGACCGGGGCCGCCCGCGCCGGAGGGGCGCCGTGCCGGGGGCTGGCCGGCTCACCCCGGCCGCTGGGGTCCCGGGACGTGGACGCCGCGCTCGAAGAAGGTCTCGAGCACGACGACCGTCTGCGTCGCCGAGACCCCGTCGACCCCGAACACCCTGCGCAGCACCTCCTGCAGCTCCCGGGTGCTCGACGTGCGGACCTTGACCAGGAGCGAGGCCGGGCCTGCGATCACGTGCGCCTCCTCGATCTCGGGGATGGCCCGGAGCGCCTCGGCGGTGCCGCCCATCCAGGTGTTCCCGTCGACCATCACGTAGGCCAGCACCGGCCGGCCGGCCGCCGCGGCGTCGATCTCCACGGTGGTGCGCCGGATCAGCCCGCGCTCGCGCAGCTTCCTGACCCGCTCGTGCGCCGCGCCGCCCGACAGGCCCACGGCCGCGCCGAGCGCGGCGTACGACTGGGTGGCGTCCTCCTGGAGAAGGCCGATCAGCATCTTGTCTACATCGTCCACGACAGGATCATATCAAGATCAAATCCTGTTTGACATGATGGCATTCGGTCAGCTTTGCTCTTCTCATGACCGAAACCATTCCCGCCGAGTTCGACGTCCTGGACGAGCGCTTCGCCGCGGTCGGCGGGGACGAGCGCGTCGAGCGGATCCACCGGGGCTGCCGGTGGGCCGAGGGACCCGTCTACGTTCCCGCGGGCCGCTATCTGCTCTGGAGCGACATCCCCAACGACCGGATGCTCCGGTGGGACGAGCTGACCGGTGCGGTCGGCCCCTTCCGCGCCCCCGCGGGCCACACCAACGGCCACACCCTCGACACGCTGGGCCGGCTGGTCTCCTGCGAACAGGGCAACCGCCGGGTCACGCGCACCGAACACGACGGCTCGATCACCGTGATCGCCGACCGCTGGGAGGGCAGGCGGCTCAACAGCCCCAACGACGTGGTGGTCAGGTCCGACGGCTCGATCTGGTTCACCGACCCCTCCTACGGCATCACCAGCGACTACGAGGGGCACCGGGCGGACAGCGAGATCGGCGCGGACAACGTCTACCGCGTCGATCCGATCACCGGCGAGGTCCGCGTCGTGGCAGGCGACTTCGCCAGGCCCAACGGGCTGGCCTTCTCCCCCGACGAAAGGCTGCTCTACGTCGCCGACACCAGGCGCGGGCACCTGAGGTCCTTCGACGTGCGCGACGACGGCACCCTGTCGGGCGGCGCGGTGCTCGCCGAGTGCGCCGCGGGAGGGCTGGACGGGATCAGGCTCGACGACACCGGCCGGATCTGGGCCGCCACGCACGAGGGCGTGCACTGCCTCGCCCCGGACGGCACCCTCATCGGCAGGCTCCGCCTCCCGGAGAAGACCTCCAACCTGGTCTTCGGCGGGCTGAAGCGGAACTGGCTGTTCGTGACCGCCTCGACCTCCGTCTACTCGATCATGCTGAACGTGCGCGGGTCCGGACCCGCCCACGCGTGAGCGTCCCCGGTCCGCCCCGCCGCCGGGACGGGCCGGGGAGCGCCCCGCCGTCCCGGCGGGCCGGTCAGACCGGTACGGCCTCCCGGCGTCGACGGCCCCGGTACCCGCCGGAGGGCGGGGCGTCGAGGAGGTCCGGACCGGCGGGGGCGAGCAGGTCGCCGTGTTCGGCGGGCAGGGCGGCCGGGATGGTCGTGCTGACGGCCGGCTCGGTCCGGCGGTGGCGGCGGCCGCGCAGCGGCGCGTCCTGGACGAAGGTCGAGGACTCCGCTCTGCGGTGGCGGCGGCCGCGCAGCGGCGCGTCCTGGACGAAGGTCGAGGACTCCACCACCGGGCGTTCCCGGAGGCGGCGCCTGCCCTGGTAGGGGAGGCGGGGCCGCTCGGCGGAGACCGTCTCCTCGATGCGGGCCACGGGGGTCGTGACCGAGGGGAACTCGGAGGTCGGGACCGGCGCGAGCCCGGCTGCCACGGTGGTCTCGGGCACGGAGGGGAGGACGGGGACCCCACTGGTGGCGGGCGTCTCGCGGGCGGCGGAGAACTCCTGCGAGGCGAAGGACCTCCGGGTGAGCGGGGCGCCCGCGGTGAGCCTGCGGCGGCCGGGTGCGCGGCGGCGGCCCCCGGTGCGGTGGGAACCGGCGGCGCGGCGGGACGGGCGCTCGGAGCCTCCGGTGGAGAAGGCCAGGCGAAGCCCCGACTGCTTGATCTTGGTGTGGGCGATGATCGCGGCGGCGGCGAGCAGGACCGGGGCCAGCACGGTGGGGCTCGACAGGTCGGGGGTGGCGGGGGTCAGGCCGCCGGCGGCGGCCGGAGCCGTGGCGATCGCCTGGGTGTCGGCGGCGGCGGGCTTGGCGTGCTTGCCCGGGGCGGTACGGCCGGCGGCGGCCGGAGCGGGGGCGGAGGCCGTGACCGGGGCCGTGGCGGCGGCCTCGGCGGTCGTGCCGGAGGAAGCGGTCTCCTCCGGGGCGGCCGCGGCCTTCGCGGGCGCCTTCTCCGTGCCGGCCTTCGGGGTGGCCTTCCGGGGGGGCTGGGCGGCCTGCGCCTTCCGGGCGGGCTCGGCCGCGGCCTGGACGGCCTTCTCGGACGAGGCGTCCTCCTTACCGAAGGGGAGGGGGACCGGGGCGGGGATGACGGAGAACAGGCTGGTCGGGGGCTCCAGGAAGACGGAGTTGCCCCCTGACACGTCGGCGGAGGTGTTGACCGCCTGCTTCTCGGCGGCCTCCCTGTCCAGCCGGGCCTTGATCTTCTCCGGGTAGCCGTAGCCGACGACCTTGCTGGTGTCGCGCTCCTTGCGCTTGGCGACGCCGCCGTCGATGTTGCCCTCGATGGTGTGGATGGTCCCGCCGTCCACCCGGGTGACGATCCCGACGTGGTCGATATGGCTGATCTTGTTCGTGCCCGTCCAGTCGAAGAAGACGATGGCGCCGGGCTTGGGGGTGGTCCCCCAGGCGTCCTGCTCCTTGAACCACTGGGCGTGGTACACGGTGTAGGCGAACTGGCCGATCCAGTCCTCGTAACCGAGCTTCTTGGCCGCCCACGACAGGTACATGTCGCACCAGGGGGCGTTGGCGAAGTCCTCGTCGATGTCGACGGTGCTGCCGTACCAGTCGCCGAACTTGGTGTAGCCGCTGCTCTTCTCGGCGTAGCCGAGCTGGCTCTCGAGCAGCTCGATGAACTTTTCGATCTCAGGTGTCATATGGAAGTGGGGGACCCTCCGCAAGCCATGGGGGCATGGTCGCGCCGCCCCGCGACCGGGCTTACGGGAGGTCAGGTCGGACGATGGCGCGTTCACGCGCGCACCTCAGGGGAGAGGAGCGGGGTGCGTGTGGCGGCACCATTGGTCGGTGGTCTTCCGTGACGAGGGAGGCTACCCGCAGATAAGGACAGGTCAAGACCACCCCAAGCGGACATCAAGCCCGCGGGGACGCCCTGGGGGGCAGAAAGTCCGACGTCAGCGGGCTTTTGGGGATTTCTTCCGGTAAACCGGTCCAACGAAAAAATCTACGTAACCCGGGCGTGGCGAAGTCCCGGCCGGATCCGAATGAGATTCTATAGAACGTGTTCTAATATGCTGCCATGACGATCGACGTCACCCCCACGGAGGACGCCGAGGCCCGCCTCGCCGCCCTGGTCGAACTCAGCCGCCGGGCCCGCGCCCTGGCCGACGCGGTCGTGCTGACGGACGTCCCGGAGAGTGAGGTCGCCGCCGTCGCCGCCGAACTGGCCGCCCTCACGGAGCGGCTCGGCGCGCTGCGGCGCGAGTCCCCCCGGTCGTTCGAGCTCGGTCCCGGAGGCGTCCCCAGGAACGTGGGCAACGCGGTCACCGGCTCCGCCAACCCGCACGCCCTCCCGCTGGTCGTCCGGGTCACCCCGGAGCGCACGGTCCGCGCCGAGCTGAGCTTCCGACCGGTCCACGCGGGCCCGCCCGCCTCGGTGCACGGCGGCGTCAGCGCGATGATCCTCGACCACCTGCTGGGCGAGGCCGTGGCGGCGGCCGGTTTCCCCGGCGTGACCGGGACGCTGACCCTGCGCTACCGCAGGCCGGTGCCGTACGGCGAGCCGCTGGTCGCCACCGCGGAGTACACGGGGTCGGAAGGGCGCAAGACCTGGGCCGAGGGCCGCATCGCCCTTCCGGACGGCACTGCGCTGGCCGAGGCGAGCGGGCTGTTCGTCACCCCCGCCGGGTGGCTCGGCCGGGGGGCGGGCGATGAGACCGGGTCAAAGTCCGGTCAAGCACCGGTCCGGGAGCGGTAGGACCCGATGGCGGGCCCGTGCGCGCCGGTCCGGCGCCGGGGCCGGGGGCGCCCGCCCTGGTCCCCGCGCCGGTGCGGCGCCGCCGGGAGGGGCGGGGCGGTTCAGTAGCCGGCGCCGGTGAGCATGCCCCCGTCCACCGTGAACTCGCTGCCCGTGCAGTAGCTCGCCCGGTCGGAGGCCAGGAAGGCCACCACGTGCGAGACCTCGACCGGCCGGGCGAACCGCTTGATCACCATGGACTTGAAGAACGCCTCGCCGTCCACCTCGGCGGCGACCTCCGGTGTCCTGACCATGGGCGTGTCGATCGACCCGGGGTGGACGGAGTTGACCCGGATCCCGAAGCGGGCGAGCTCGCGGGCGGCGGCCTTGGTGACGCCGCGCACGCCGAACTTCGAGGCGGCGTAGGCGGACATGCCCTCGGCGCCGATGAAGCCCTCGACCGAGGAGATGTTCACGATCGAGCCGCCGCCGGCGGCCTTCATCGGCTCGATCACCGACTTGACGCCCAGCCAGGTGCCCTTGAGGTTCACGTCGATGACCTGCTCGTACTCCTGGAGCGTCATGTCGGCGATCCGGCGGAACCTGAGGATCCCGGCGTTGTTGACCAGGACGTCGAGCCTGCCGTGCGCCTCGACGGCGGCGCCGACCGCCCGCTCCCAGTCGGCCGGGTCCGTCACGTCCTGGGGGACGAAGAGCGCTCCGGTCTCCTCGGCGAGCGCCTTGCCCTCGTCGGCGAGCACGTCTCCGAAGACGACCCGCGCGCCCTCGTCGAGGAAGAGCCGCACGTGCGCCTCCCCCATGCCCCGCGCGCCACCCGTGACCAGGGCGACCTTGCCGTCCAGCAGACCCATTCCACGCTCCTTCTCGGGCTCGTGCCGCCTCGTGCGCCGGACCGGGCGGCCGTCCCGCCGGGACGGCGGGCGCCCGACGGGCGGGGTGCGTCACCGGCCACCAACCTAGCGCGCGCTTGGTTGGCCTGCAAGGCGCGGCCGCGGACCCCGGGACGGGACCCGGGGCGCCGTTCCACCGGTCGCCGTCTCAGGGCGCGCCGGACGGGCCCGCCGGGTCCTCCGGCGCATCCCCGGCCGCCTCCTCCCGCGCGTCCTCAGGGACGTCCTCCGAGACGTCCTCGGGCAGATCCTCGGGCGGCCCGGAGCCCGGTCCGGCGGCCTCCGGGCACGGCGCGCCGGTGACCGCCACCGTACGGCTCCGCGCGCCGCCGGGGGCCTGGGGCCGGGTCTCGGCCGTGACCCGCCACAGGACGGTCCGGCCGCAGGGCGGGGCGGTGAAGGCGTGCGGGACGACGGGGAGATAAGCGGTGGAGCCGCTGAGCATGAGGGCGCGCATCGGGGCCTCCACCGGCCGGTCCTCGGCCGGGCCCTCGGAGAACCGGACCGTCAGCACGACGCCCGCCGTGGTCGACGCGCGGACGCTGATCGTCGCCCCGTCCGGGTCGATCCCGGTGACGGCCAGTTCGCCGACCGCGTGCGGCGGCGCGGGCGGGGTCTGCGCGCCGCTCGGACCCGGCGCCGGGTCGCCGGGAGAGGTGGGACCGGGCTCCGGACTCCGGGACGGGCCGGGGGCGTCGCTCCGGGAGGGGGACGGGCCGGGGGCGTCGCTCCGGGGTGGAGCCGGGGGCCGGGAGGCCTCCGGCTCCGGGCGTGACGGCGCGGTGGAGGGGAGGCGCGGGGGCCGGGGGAGACCGGAGGCGGAGGGGGCCGCGGGGGCGGAGGCGCGCCGGGAGGGCGCGCCCCGGCCGCCGGCGGCGTCCCGCGACGGGGCCGGGGCGTCCGAGGCCCCGGAGGATCCGGGCCCGCCGGAGCGCGCGGCGGGCTCCCGGCCGGTCACGGGCGTCTCCGGAGGCGGGGTGAAGACCTTGTCCGAGGCGAGCGGACCGGCCGGGCGGCCCGCGGCGACGAGGGCGGCGGTGACGGCGAAGGCCGCCGCGCCCGCCCCCGCCAGGAACCTGGCGCGCAGCCGCGGACGCCGCGGCCCGCCCACCCGGCCGGCCGTGTCCCGCGCGGCCGGGGCGCCGCTCCCCGGCGCGGCCCCCGGCCCGGTGCCCGGCGCCGTCCGGGCCAGCGGGAAGGCCAGCGCGAGCAGGGTGGCCAGCTCGGCCAGGCGCCGCCGTCCGCGCCGCTCCCATTCCGGGCCGTAGGCCGACAGCGCGGCCACCTCCAGCTCCGCGGCGAACGCCCGGGCCGTCGGCGGCCGGTTCCTGGGGTCGTCGGCCATACCGTGCGCGACCAGCCCCCGCACCGGAGCGGGCACCTCCTCCAACGGCACCGGCGCGGTCAGGGGATCGGCCCGGTACGGCCGGCGCCCGGTGAGGCACTCGAAGAACACGCAGGAGGCCGCGTAGAGGTCGGCCGCCGCGCCCGCCGGCTCCCCGGCCCGCCGCTCGGGCGCCGTGTAGCCCGGGACGCCGGCCGTACCGGGGGCGGCCATGCCGAAGTCCGTGAGCCTGCCGGTCCCGTCGGCCTGGACCAGTACGTTCTCCGGCCGGAGGTCGCGGTGCAGGACGCCCGCCGAGTGGGCCCGGGCCAGGCCCAGCAGGGCGCCCTTGAACACGGCCAGCGCCGCCTCGGGATCCATCGCGCCGTGGTCGCGGAGGATCCCGCGCAGCGGGACGCCGTCGACCAACTCCATGACGACGGCGGCTTCGAGCACGTCCTCGTAGTACTCGTAGAGCCTGACGATGTTCGGGTCGTCGAGCTCGACCATGACGCGCGCCTCCTCGCGGAAGCGCGCCGTGAACCGCCCGTCGTCCCGCAGCGCGGCGTCCAGGTACTTGATGGCCACGTAGGCGCCCGTGCCGGTGTAGGTGGCCAGCACCACCCGGCCGCCGCTCCCGGTGCCGAGCTCTCGAACCTCGCGGTATCCCGGAACCATGCAGTCCCCCTCCGAGCGCCGTCGCCTGTTCGACGGTCTCACCCGGGGGGACGGTTGTCACGGTTCGCGAGCTTTGACGCAGGGCAGGATCGTTATCACTCTGTGTGAGCGTCCTCGGGGGTCCCATGCGCACGCGAAAGCCCGACGTTCCGCTGTTGTCCGCCGCCATGGGCCTGCTGGTGGCGGTGGTGCTCTGGGGCGCGGTCTTCACCGAATCGCTCGCCGCGGCCGGTGACACCGCGCTCGCCTGGGTGCTGGAGAACCTCGGCTGGCTGTTCGTGCTGGCCGCCGACTTCTTCCTGGTCCTGGCCGTCGTGCTCGCGCTCGGCCGCTTCGGCCGGATCCGCCTGGGCGGGGACGACGACACCCCCGAGTTCACCAACCTGGCCTGGACCGCGATGATGTTCAGCTCGGGGATGGGCATCGGGCTGATGTTCTACGGCGTCGCCGAGCCGGTGACCCACCTGCTCAGACCGCCGCCCGACCTGGATCTCGTGCCGGGATCGCTCCAGGCCGCACGCACCGCGATGGAGTACTCCCTGTTCCACTGGACCCTGCACCCCTGGGCCGTCTACGCGGTCACGGGCATGGCCCTGGCCTACTCCACCTTCCGCAAGGGCCGGGGCAACCAGTTCAGCGCCGCGTTCTCCCCGCTGTTCGGCGGCACGCCCCGGCCGAACGCGGGGCGGGCGCTGGACCTGCTGGCCATGCTCGCCACCGTCTTCGGCACCGCCACGAGCCTGGGCCTGGGTGCGCTCCAGGTGGAGTACGGCCTCAACGAGCTGTTCGGGATCGGCGGGCGGAGGCTGGAGGTGATCGTCATCATCGTGCTGACCGCCGCGTTCGTCGTCTCCGCGGCCACCGGGGTGCACGGCGGCGTACGGTGGCTCAGTACCGTCAACGTCCACCTGGCGGCCCTGCTGGCCGTGCTCATCTTCGTCTTCGGCCCGACGGTCGCGGTCCTCGACCTGATCCCCGCCTCGCTCGGCGGCTATCTGAGCGACCTGATCCCGATGTCCTCACGGACGGGCGCGTTCATGGACAAGGCCTGGCTCGGGGAGTGGACCATCTTCTACTGGGCGTGGTGGATGTCCTGGGCGCCGTTCGTGGGCGCCTTCATCGCCCGGATCTCCCGCGGCCGGACCATCCGCGAGTTCGTCGTCGGCGTGCTGCTCATCCCGTCGGGAGCCAGCCTGCTCTGGTTCGCGATCAGCGGGGGCAGCGCCGTGTGGCTCCAGCAGTCGGGCGAGGCGGACTTCACCCGCGCCGTCGCCGAGGGCTCCGAGGCGGCGATGTTCACGCTGCTCGACAACCTGCCGCTGGACCTGTTCACCACGGTGATCGCGGTGGTCCTGGTGGCGCTCTACTTCGTCAGCGGGGCCGACGCGGCCTCCCTGGTGCTCGGGTCCCTGTCCACCGAGGGCTCACTCCGGCCGCCCAGACCCCTGGTGGTGATGTGGGGTGTGCTGGTCGGGGCGGTGGCGATGGTACTGCTGCTGGCCGGTGGGCTGAAGGCACTGCAGCAGGCCACGATCCTGGTCTCGCTGCCGTTCGTGATCGTCATGCTCCTGCTCTGCGCGGCGCTCGTGAAGGAGCTGCGGGAGGACCCGGGGGCGGGTACGGCCGTCCGCGGACAGCAGATCGGCCTGCTGCTGGCTCTGCGCCGGATCGCCGGACGGGACGACGGGAAGTGATCGGGAAGTGATCGAGGAGCGATCGGGAGCGCGCCGTACCGCCCACGCGCCGTACCGCCCACGTGGCGTGACGCTCACGCGGTGCACCGCCCACGCGGCGTGACGCTCACGTGGCGTACCGCCCACGCGGTGTGGCGCCGACCCCGGCCGGTGCGCCGGCTCCCCCGTGGCGTAGCATCGCGGCCGACTGCCGGTGAGGGCGCGTGCGTCCTCCGACGGACTCGGGGGAGGGGGCCGTGAGCGGATCGGGCGGGCCGGACGGCCGGGAAGGACCGGCCGGGCGCCCCTACGTGCTGCTCAGCTGCGCGATGTCCGTCGACGGCCACATCGACGACGGCGCCCCCGAGCGGCTGCTGCTCTCCGGGGACGAGGACTTCGACCGGGTCGACGAGGTCCGGGCCGGCTGCGACGCGATCATGGTCGGGGCGGGCACCGTGCGCCGGGACGATCCCCGGCTGCTGGTCCGCTCGCCGGTCCGGCGGCGGGAGCGGGTGGCGCGCGGCCTGCCGGCCTGCCCCGCCAAGGTGACGCTGACCGCGACGGGGGACCTCGACCCGGCGGGCCGGTTCTTCACCGCCGGGGACGCGGAGAAGATCGTGTACGCGGCGTCGGGGGCGGTGGAGGGGCTCGCCTCCCGGCTCGGCGCGGCCGCCACCGTGGTCGACGCGGGAGATCCCGTGGACCTCCGCCGGGTCCTGCGCGACCTGGCCGGGCGCGGGGTCCGGCGGCTCATGGTGGAGGGAGGGGGCTCGGTGCACACCCGGTTCCTCCTGGAGGACCTCGCCGACGAGATCCAGCTCGCCGTCGCGCCGTTCTTCGTCGGCGACCCCGCCGCGCCGCGGTTCGTCGGCGGCGGACGCTTCCCGCAGGGCCCCCTGCGGCGGATGGACCTCGCGGAGGTCCGCGCGCTCGGCGACGTCGTCCTGCTGAGATACCTGATCCGCCGGGAGAGGTCCCCGGAGCGGGGGGACCGGTGAACGACCGCGACTGGCTCCGGCTGGCCTGCGAGCTGGCCCGGCTCTGCCCGCCCTCGCCGGCGGCCTTCTCCGTCGGCGCCGTCGTGGTCGCCGCCGACGGCACCGAGCTCGCGCGCGGCCACTCCCGGGAGGGCGGCGACCCCCACGTGCACGCCGAGGAGGCCGCGCTCGCCAAGATCGCGGCAGGTGACCCCCGGCTGCCCGGCGCCACGGTCTACAGCAGCCTGGAGCCGTGCAGCGTGCGCCGCTCCCGCCCCCGGACCTGCACCCGGCTGATCATCGGCAGCGGGATCCGGCGGGTCGTGCTGGCCTGGCGGGAGCCCGTGCTCCTCGCCGACTGCCACGGCGTCGAGGAGCTCACGGCGGCGGGCGTCACCGTGGTGGAACTGCCCGAGCTGGCCGATCTCGCCCGCGAGCCCAACGCCCACCTGTGAGAGGGCGGAGCGCGGCGGGACGCCTCATCGCCGAGGCGTGTGCTGCGGTGCCGCCGCCGTGCCGGTGTCGTCGTAGGCGTGCCGTGCCCGTTCCACGTCGCCGAGGTGAGCCGTGGCCCACTCGGCGAGCTGGGCGAAGAGCGGGGCGAGACTGCGGCCGAGGTCGCTGATCTCGTACTCGACCCGGGGCGGGACCTCGGGGTGGTAGGTGCGCACGACGAGTCCGTCGCGTTCGAGTTGCCGGAGCCGCTGGGTCAGGACCTTCGGCGTGATGGTGGTGATCCGTCGCTGCAGTTCGACGAAGCGCTGCCGTCCCTGGTAGTTCAGCGTCCACAGGATCGGGGTGGTCCACCGGCTGAAGACGATGTCCACGACCGGGGCGACGGGGCAGGCCTGCTCGGGGTCGACCGGTGCCGAGGGCGTCCAGGCTGTCCGCTCGCCGTGCATGTGGGCCCCTTGAGCATAGTCACTTTCCTGTAGGTACCTACTATACCGGCGATGCTAACTTCCCGGAGTCGCCGCCGAAGCGGTCGGACCGGCGGCGGCCGCCCGCGCAGGCGCGGGCGGCGTCGGAGAAGGAGGAGGAACCTTTCATGATCGTGGTAACAGGGGCCACCGGGAACGTCGGCAGGGTGCTCGTGGAGGCGCTGTCCGCGGCCGGCGAGCGGGTGACCGCGGTGTCCCGGGGAACGTCGCCGGTGTCCGTGCCGGAGGGGGTGCGGTACCGGCAGGCCGATCTGGCCGAGCCGGAGACCCTGCGACCGGTGGTGGACGGAGCCCGCGCGCTGTTCCTGCTGGTCGCGGGGGCCGGCGCGCATCTGGACCCGGGCGCGATCCTCGACGTCGCGAAAGCCGGCGGAGTCGCGCGCCTGGTCCTGCTCTCCTCGCAGGCCGCCGGGACGCGCCCGCGGTCCGTCTCGCACGCGCCGCTGCGCGGCATCGAGGACGCCGTCCGGCGCTCCGGCGCGGCGTGGACGATCCTGCGGCCGGGCGGCTTCGCGTCCAACGCCTACGCGTGGGCGGAGTCGGTGCGGACCCGGGGGACGGTGGCCGCGCCGTTCGGCGACGTCGGCCTGCCGGTCGTCGATCCGGCCGACATCGGCGAGGTCGCGGCCGCCGTCCTGCGGGAGGACCGGCACGCCGGCCGGATCTACGAACTGACGGGGCCGGCCCTGACCACGCCCCGGCAGCGGGCCGGGATCATCGGCGAGGCACTGGGCCGGCCGGTCCGGTTCGTCGACCAGACGCGTGCGGAGGCCCGCGCGCAGATGGTGCGGTTCATGCCGGAGCCGGTGGCCGACGGGACCCTGGACATCCTCGGCGACCCGACCCCGGAAGAGCGGCGGATCAGCCCGCACACGGAGCAGATCCTGGGCCGCCCGCCGCGCGGTTTCGACGAGTGGGCCCGGCGCCACGCCCACGCCTTCCGGTGAGGACGCACCCTGTCCCGCCGGTCGCCTTCCGGCGGGGCGGGGGACGCGCCGGCTACGCCGTCTGCTCCACCGGCGGGGCGGCCCGCTCCGGCCGCCCGGCGGCCGGGACCTCCCCGGTCTCCGGCTGCTCGGCGGCCGGGAGGCGGACCTGGAAGCGGGTGTCGCCGGGTGCCGATTCCACCCGCAGGTCGCCGCCGTGCCGGCCGGCGACGATGCGGAAGGAGATGTCCAGCCCCAGGCCGGTGCCCGCGCCGGCGGGCTTGGTGGTGAAGAACGGCTCGAAGATCCGCTCCCGGAGCTCCTCCGGGACGCCGGGACCGGTGTCGCAGATCTCGACCAGCGCGGTGGTCCCGTGCTCCAGCCGGGTGCGGACGGTCAGGGTGCCCTCGCCCGCCATGGCGTCCAGCGCGTTGTGGATCAGGTTGGTCCACACCTGGTTGAGCTCCCCGGCGTAGGCGGGGATCGGCGGCAGGGCGGGGTCGTAGTCGGTGGCCACGCCGATCCCGGGCGGGATCTTGCCGCGGAACATGGTGAGCGTGCTGTCCAGCAGCTCCCGCACGTCCACCGTCCGGTACGGCGCGCGGTCCATCTGGGAGTACTGCTTGGCCGAGGCCAGCAGCGAGGAGATCCGCCCGGTCGCGTCGGTCACCTCGTCCAGCATCTGGGAGATCTCGACCGCCTCCGCCAGCCAGTGCACCGCCGCCCCCAGGTGCTCCGGCCCGGCCGCGCTCCGCACCTTCTCCAGCCCCGCCGGTCCGAAGCCGGCGGCGACCAGCGGCGGTGCGACCTCCCAGCCGCCGCCGACCCCCGCCTCCTCCAGCGCGTCGCCCAGTTCGTCCTCGGCGTCGGAGATCTCCAGAGGGGAGCGCGGGGGCAGGCCCGCCGCGCCGGTGGAGCACCGCTCCTCCATGTCGATCAGGGCGCGCAGCCGGTCCGGGGGGATGCCCGCCTCGGCCAGCTCGGCCAGCCGCCGCCGCGAGGACGCGACCTTCTCCCGGAGCTCGCCCACGGCGCGCACGGCCGCCGCCGCCGGGTTGTTGAGCTCGTGCGTGAGACCCGCGGTGATCGTGCCGAGCGCCGTCAGCCGCTGCCGCCGGTCGATGAGCTCCCGCTGCGCCAGCCCGCCCAGGCGCACCCCGTCCAGCAGGTGCACCGCCATCGGGAACCACTCGGTCATCATCCGGCCGAACTTCCCGGCGGGCAGTTCCATGAACCGGGAGGGCCTGGTGGCGCGGAGCGAGTGGGTGTAGGAGGCCGGGGCGCGCTCGCCGAGGTAGGCGGAGGTGGCCCCGGCGTAGACCCCGGGCTGGGAGGTGGGGGTCAGCGAGACCGGCCCGGCGGGGGTCTCGGTGACCATGACCACCTCGCCCTCGATGAGCACGATGAAGCAGTCGGCCGGGTCGCCCTGCCGTACGATCAGCTCGCCCGCGGCGGCCTCGCGCTCATGGGCGTGGGCGGCCAGCCACGCGAGCCGGTCCTCCTCCAGCCCCTCGAAGAGGAACAGACCGCGGAGCACATCGGGGTCGATCATGCCTTCTCCAGGTAGCGGTGCACGAGTGCCACGGCCATCGCCCCCTCGCCGACCGCCGAGGCGACCCGCTTGATCGAGTCGGCGCGCACGTCGCCGGCGGCGAAGACGCCCGGCACGCTGGTCTCCAGGTGGTACGGCTCCCGCCGGAGCGGCCAGTTGCGGGGCCGGCTCCCGACGGCGGTCAGGTCGGGGCCGGTCAGCACGAAGCCCCGCTCGTCGCGCTCGACCGCGTCGCCCAGCCAGTCGGTGTGCGGTGCGGCGCCGATGAAGACGAACAGCCACTCGGCGTCGACCGTGCGCTCGCCGTCAGAGCCCTTGAGGGTGAGCCGCTCCAGGTGTTCCCCGCCCTCGGCGGCGACCACCTCGGTCCCGGTGTGCACCTCGATGTTCGGGATCTGCGCGATCTGCTCGATCAGGTAGTGCGACATGGAGCTCTCCAGCCCGTCGCCGCGGACGATCAGGTGCACCCGGTCGGCGTATCCCGACAGGTGGACGGCGCCCTGCCCGGCCGAGTTCGCCGCGCCGACGATGTAGACGTCGCAGCCGCGGCACTCCGGCGCCTCGGTCACCGCCGCGCCGTAGTAGACGCCGGCGCCGGTGAAGTCGTCCAGGCCGGGGGCGGTCAGCCGCCGGTAGGAGACGCCGGTCGCCAGGATCACCGTGTGCGCGGCGATGCTGCCGCCGTCGGCGAAGCCGACCACCCGGGCCTGGCCCCGGACCTCCAGGCTGGTGGCCGTGCGGGCGGTGAGCAGCTCGGCGCCGAACTTCAGCGCCTGGCGGCGGGCCCGGTCGGCGAGCTGGGCGCCGGAGACGCCGTCGGGGAAGCCCAGGTAGTTCTCGATGCGGGAGCTCTGGCCGGCCTGCCCGCCGGAGGCGTGCTTCTCCACCAGCACGGTGCGCAGCCCCTCCGAGGCGCCGTAGACCGCCGCGCCCAGCCCGCCGGGGCCGCCGCCGATGACGACCAGGTCGTAGAAGTCGGTGGCGGGGGCGGTGGACAGGCCCACGGCCGAGGCGAGCGCGGCGGTGGTCGGCGCGGCGAGCACCGCGCCCTGCGCGGTGACGACCAGCGGCAGGGCCGCCGGGCTCTCGTCCTGCCCGGCCGCGGCCAGCAGCTGCGCGCCCTCGGGCTCGTCGGCGAGCAGCCAGCGGTAGGGGACCTGGTTGCGGGCCAGGAAGTCGCGGACCCGGTAGGAGCGGGCCGACCAGCGCGCCCCCACCACGCGCAGCTCGTCGGCGGCCCGCCGGTCGGTCCGCTGCCAGGCGTCGAGCTGGGCGTCCAGCACCGGGTAGAACTTCTCCTCCGGCGGGTCCCACGGCTTGAGCAGGTAGTGGTCGAGGTCCACCACGTTGATCGCCTGGATCGCCGCCTCGGTGTCGGCGTAGGCGGTGAGCAGCACCCGGCGGGCGTGGGGGTACAGGTCCATGGCCTGTTCCAGGAACTCCACGCCGTTCATCTCGGGCATCCGGTAGTCGGCCAGGACCACCGCGACGTCGTCGCCGCGCAGCCGCATCTCGCGGACGCTCTCGATGCCCTGCGCGGCGCCGTCGGCCCTGACGATCCGGTAGGCGTGGCCGTACCGGCGGCGCAGGTCGCGGGCCACGGAGCGCGAGACCCCCGGGTCGTCGTCGACCGTCACGATGACCGGCTTGTTCATTCCCGCCCTCTCCCGGATAACCAGACAATTGCCTCAAAGCATGTCATGTCCGGGTTCAGGCGATCACTCGGCTCTCCCCGCCGTCCACCAGGACGGAGACGCCGGTCATGAAGGAGGCCCGCTCGCTGGCCAGGAACGCCACCACGTCGCCGACCTCCTCGGGGCGGCCCAGCCGGCCCACGGGCACGCGCCCGGCCCGCTCGGCCAGGCCCTCCCGCGTGGGCGTCGTCTCCCTGAGCCGGTCGGTGAGGATCGGCCCCGGCAGCACGTTGTTGACCAGCACGCCGTCCCGGCCGACCTCGCGGGCGAGCGTGCGGACCACCCCGGCGACCGCCGGACGCGTCGCGTTGGACAGCGCCAGCCCGTCGAGCGCCTCGCGCGCCGACCGGCTGGTGATCGTGACGATCCGCCCCCAGCCGCGCGAGCGCATGTCCGGGAGCACGGCCCGGATCAGCCGGACGGTGCCCAGCAGGTTGCGGTTGACCGCCGTCTCCCACTCGTCCGGGTCCGCCTCCAGGAAGTCCCCGCGCGGGGGCCCGCCCGCGTTCGCGACCAGGATGTCGACCGGCCCCAGCACCTCGCGCGTCTCCGCGACGACCCGTGCGGCCGCCTCGGGGTCCTCCACGTCGGCGAGCACCGCGTGCACCGTCCCGCCGAACTCCTGCAGCTCCACCACGGCGTCGGCGAGCCGCTCGGGGGAGCGGGCGCTCACGCAGACCGCGCAGCCCTCCCTGGCGAGACTCCTGGCCGACGCGAGGCCGAGTCCCGCGCTGCCGCCCGTGACCAGGGCGACCCTGCCTTCGATTCCGAGATCCACGGCTCGACGCTACACGGCGGGTGCGCGTGGAACGCGGAGGCCGCGGACACCCCCGGCAGGGTGTCCGCGGCCTCCGTCCCCCGGATCGCCCGCGGGATCAGACCTGGCCGGCCTTCTCCAGCGCGGAGCAGCAGGTGTCCACGATCAGACGGGTCACCACGTACGGGTCGACGTTCGCGTTGGGACGGCGGTCCTCGATGTAGCCCTTCTTCTCGACCTCGACCTGCCACGGGATGCGGACCGAGGCGCCGCGGTCGGAGACGCCGTAGCTGTACTTGTTCCACGGGGCGGTCTCGTGGTGGCCGGTGAGGCGGTCCTCGATGCCGTGGCCGTAGTTCCTGACGTGCTCGAGGGGCTTGTCGCCCTCGCCCAGCGCCTCGCAGGCGGTGATGATCGGGTCGAAGCCCTCGCGCATCGCCTTGGTGGAGAAGTTGGTGTGCGCGCCGGCGCCGTTCCAGTCGCCCTTCACCGGCTTGGCGTCGAGCGTGGCGGCGATGTCGAACTCCTCCGCGGTGCGGTAGAGCAGCCAGCGGGCGACCCACATGTGGTCGGAGACCTCCACCGGGCCCGCCGGGCCCACCTGGAACTCCCACTGGCCGGGCATGACCTCGGCGTTGATGCCGGAGATCGCCAGACCGGCCTCCAGGCAGCGGTCGAGGTGCTTCTCGACGACCTCGCGGCCGAAGACCTCGTCGGCGCCGACGCCGCAGTAGTAGCCGCCCTGCGGGGCCGGGAAGCCGCCCAGCGGGAAGCCGAGCGGGCGGCCCTCCTTGAAGAAGGTGTACTCCTGCTCGATGCCGAACCAGGACTCCTGGTCGGCGAACTTCTCGGCGACCTCGGTGAGGAGCGCGCGGGTGTTGCTGGAGTGCGGGGTCATGTCGGGGTTGAGCACCTCGCACAGGACCAGCACGTTGTCGCCGCCGCGGATCGGGTCCGGGCAGGTGAAGACCGGCTTGAGCACGCGGTCGGAGGAGTGGCCGTCGGCCTGGTTGGTGCTGGACCCGTCGAAGCCCCAGATCGGGAGCTCTGCGCCGTCCGCGAGGACTCGCGTCTTCGAGCGGAGCTTGGCGGTCGGCTCGGTGCCGTCGATCCAGATGTATTCAGCCTTGAAGGTCATCGGCGGAGTCCTTGGGGAGGGAGTGGTCTGCTGCCCCTGAAGAGTCGCAAGTCGCGATTTCGCATCTGTTGCCCGTATGTGAACGTGGTGTTACTTGGGGCCGTTCGGGCAGGCAGGGGCTGCCGGAAAATTCTCACAGGCCGGTTCTGCCCCTGTGAGCTGGGCTTATCCCACACCGCTGGCGGCCCGCAGGCTTCCGTGCTGGACTGGACCCGTGGCACGCAACCTGATCCTCTCCGGCGGCCCCTTCCACGACTTCCCCGCGACCTCCGCCGCGCTGGCCGAGACCCTCGCCGAGGTCGGAGTGGAGTCGGAGGTCACCGACGACATCACCGGCGGCCTGGCCGACGCCCCCGAGTACGACCTGATCACCGTCAACGCCCTGCGCTGCCGGATGGCCTCCGACCACCTGGCCCCCCACCGCGACCGGTGGGGATTCGAGCTGCCCCCGCAGGCGCGTACGGCGCTGCTGGACCACCTGGAGCGCGGCGGCGGCCTGCTCTGCATGCACGCGGCGTCCATCTGCTTCGACGACTGGCAGGGCTGGCCCCGGGTGCTGGGCGGCCACTGGGAGTGGCCGAAGTCGCACCACCCGCCGCTGGGCTGGACCACCGTCCGCGTCCACGGCGACCACCCGATCGTCGAGGGCCTGCGGGACTTCGACCTGGTCGACGAGGTCTACAGCGACCTGACGATCCTGCCGGACGTCACGCCGCTCGCCTCCTCGATGGGCCAGCCCCTGGTCTGGGCCCGCCCGGTACGGCGCGGCCGCCTCGTCTACGACGCGCTGGGCCACGACACCCGCTCCTACGACAACCCGGTCCACCGCACCCTGCTCCGCCGGGCCGCCCAGTGGCTGCTCAAGCACCCGATGAGCCAATGATCTCGCGGCGGCGGACTCGCAGGCGGCGGCCGATGAGCCGGTGACCCCGGGACGGCGGGCCCGCAGGCGGCGGGCGGGTGACCGCCGGGCCGGGGTCCGGAGAGACGCCCGCCGGGCCGGCGGCCCTCAGGCCGGCGGGGCCCCGAAGATCCGGGCAGAGGCGGACTCCTGGGCCAGGCGGCGCATGACGTCGAGGACGCGGCCGTGCACGACGGTGCCGACGACCAGCGCCTCGACCGCCTCCTCCCGGGTGCGGTCGAGGGGGATGGTGCGGATCTCGTGCTCGGCGACGAGCCGCATGGCCGTCTCCGCGTAGGGGCGCAGGGCGTCGCCGGTGGCGGGCAGGCCGAGCCGGTCGAGGGTGAGGACGGCCTGGGCGAGCTCGTCGCGGGCGGGGGCGGCGGCGTCGACCTGCCAGCCGAGGTCGGCGATGAGGCCGTCGGCCTCGGCCCGGGCGCGCCGCCACTCCTCGTCGTCGGGATGCGACTCGACCGGCGGGGAGATGGCGTAGTGGGCGGTGCCGAGCACGCGGTGCATGCCCATGCTCTCGTCCTCCACCGCGGCGACCACCTTGCGGATGGCCGCGATGGGCAGGTGGCCGACCTCCAGCAGCGCGCGGATCAGGCGGAGCCGCCGCACGTGCCGCTCGCCGTACTCGGCGCGGGTGGCGGAGGTCTGCTCCCCGGCGGGCAGCAGGCCTTCGCGCAGGTAGTACTTGATCGTCGGGATGGGGACGCCCGAGACGGCGCTGAGCTGCGAGATCCTCATCAGTGGATAGTACAGCTAGCCAATCGGTGCGGCGCTCTCCCCGCCGCTCCGGGCCGCGTCCCGCAGGGCCGGGCGGACGTCGATGACCTCCATCCCCGCGGCCAGCGCGGCGGCCACCCCCTCGTCGGTGTCCTCGTAGGCGACGCAGGCGTGCGGGAGCACCTCCAGCCGCCGGGCCGCGAGCAGGTAGACGTCGGGGGCGGGCTTGCCCTCCCGGACGTCGTCGCGGGTGACGACCGAGTCGAAGAACGGGAGCAGACCGGTGGCGCGCAGGGTCTCCCGGACCCGCCCGCGCGACCCGCCGGAGGCCACCGCCATGGGCACCCGGCCCCGGTGGGCCTCGGCGACCGCGACCACCTGCGGGTGCGGCGCGACGGTGTCCACCAGCCACCGGTAGGCGTCGGCCGCGGCGGCGGACACCACCCGGTGGTCCAGCTCGGCGCCGGTCTCGGCCTCCAGCTCGGCCAGGAGGCGATCGGCGGACAGCCCGGTCCGGGCGTGGTACCAGGCGGGGTCGAGCTCGACCTGCCAGGTCTCCAGGGCCGCCCGCCACGCGGTCTCGTTGGCGGCGGCGGTGTCCACGAGGGTCCCGTCGCAGTCGAAGATCAGGGCGGCGTACGGCCGCGCCGGCTGGAGTCGTTGGTCGAGCATGGCCGCCTAACGCGCGTGACGTCTGGATCAGGGCAACCCTATCGGCGAACGCGGGCGGCGGCCCGGTTTCGCGCGCGGACGACCCGCACGGGTCCCACACGGCCGTCGCGTCCGGCGCGCCGATCTCCGGTCTCCGCGCGGGCGGCAGACGGGGGACGGGCAACCGGCGGGCGGCGGAAGGGAGGCGTATTCCCTCATGTAAGGTAAGCCTTGCCTAAAATTCAGGAGGTTCGATGCGCTGGACGGGGCTCGCCGTCTCCTCCGCGGTGCTCATCGCGGTGGTCGCGCTCAGCATCGCGGTCGGCGCGCAGGCGATCCCGCCCGGGGAGGTCTGGCAGCAGCTCTGGCACCCCGACGGCGGGGAGACCGCCGCGGTCGTCCATGACCTGCGCATCCCGCGGACGCTGCTGGGCGTCCTCGTCGGCGCCGCGCTGGGCCTGTCCGGGGCGCTCATGCAGGCGCTCACCCGCAACCCGCTGGCCGACCCCGGCATGCTCGGGGTCAACGCCGGGGCCTCGCTGGCCGTCGTCTGCGCCGTCCTCTTCTTCGGCATCACGGACCTGCGGGTCTGGGTCTGGTTCTCCCTCCTCGGCGCGGCGCTGGTCACCGTCGCCGTCTACGCGCTCGGCGCGACCGGGCGCGGCGCCGCGAACCCGGCCCGCCTGGTGCTCGCCGGCGCGGCCGTCAGCGCCTCCCTGCTCGCCGCCATCAACGCGGCGCTCACCCTGGACGCGGGAGTGTTCAACCAGTGGCGGTTCTGGGACGTCGGGGCGCTCGCCGGGCGCGACGCGGAGGTCGTCCGGCAGGTCGCGCCGTTCGTCGCGGCCGGTGTGGTCCTCGCCCTCGCGCTCGGCCGCGGCCTCAACGCCGTGGCGCTGGGCGAGCAGACCGGACAGGGCCTCGGGGTGAACCCGGGGCGCGTGCGGCTGGCCGGAGCCGCGGCGATCATGCTGCTCTGCGGCGCGGCGACCGCCGCGGCCGGACCCATCGGCTTCATCGGGCTGATGGCCCCGCACGCCGTGCGCGTCCTCACCGGCCCGGACCACCGCTGGATCCTGGCGCACTCGGCGCTGCTCGCTCCGGCCCTGCTGCTCACCGCCGACGTCGTGGGCCGGGTCGTCGTACGGCCCGGCGAGCTGCAGAGCGGCATCGTCACCGCCTTCATCGGGGCCCCGGTCTTCATCTACCTGCTCCGCCGCCGAAGGACAGCCGACCTGTGAGCGCCTACCGCATCTTCCACACCCCGTCGCGCCGCGTCTCGTTCCGGGTCCACCTGCGGGCCGCCGCGGTGCTCCTGGGCCTGCTGGGGGCCGCCGCCGCGGTCGGGCTGCTCGCCCTGGGGACCGGGTCGGCGATCTCGGTCGGGGACGTCGTCAGGACCCTGGCCGGCCGGGGCGACGCCATGAGCGAGATGGTGGTCTACGAGCTGCGCGCCCCGCGCGTGCTGCTCGCCCTGCTGGTCGGCGCGGCGCTCGGCGTCGGCGGCGCCGTCGTGCAGAGCCTGTCCCGCAACCCGCTCGGCAGCCCGGACATCATCGGGGTGAACGCGGGGGCGGCCGTGGGGGCGGTCCTGATGCTCCTGGTCGTCGGCACCGTGACCCCGCTGGCCGTCACCGCGGGGGCGCTGGCCTGCGGCCTGGGTTCGGGACTGCTGGTGTACGCCCTGTCCTTCAAACGGGGGGTGCAGGGCACCCGGCTGGTGCTCGTCGGCATCGGGGTGACCGCCATGCTCCACTCGGTCATCGCCTACCTGCTGACCCGGGCCGACCTGTACGAGTCGCAGGGGGCGAAGGTGTGGCTCGTCGGGAGCCTGGCGGGGAGCGGCTGGGCGCAGGTGTGGCCGATGGCGGCGGTGCTGTCGGTGCTGCTCCCGGCGGCGCTGGCGCTGAGCCGCTCGCTGAGCACGATGGAGATGGGCGACGAGACCGCCTCGGCGCTCGGCCTGCCGGTGGAGCGGCTCCGCCTGGCCCTGCTGCTCGTCGCCGTGCTGCTGTCCGGGGTGGCGGTCTCCGTGGCGGGTCCCATCGTCTTCGTGGCGCTCGCCGCGCCGCAGCTCTCCCGGCGGCTGACCGGGGCCCCGGGCGCGGGGGTCGCCACCGCGGCGGCGACCGGTGCACTGCTGCTGGCCGCCGCCGACCTGGCGGCCCAGCGGCTGCCGACGCCCGGCCAGCTGCCGGTGGGCGTCCTGACGGGCGGGCTCGGCGGCCTCTACCTGGCCTGGCTGCTCCACCGGGAGTGGCGCGCGGGCCGCTCCTGAGCGCGGCGGTCAGGAGAAGACCGCGATCAGGCCGTCGGCGAGCGAACCGCGCCAGCAGGCGTGGTCGTGCCCGCCCTCGTACTCCCGGTAGGTCAGCTCGCAGCCCCCGGCGCGCAGCGTGTCGCGCAGCCGCCGGGTCGGGCCGAGCAGCGCCCACTCGTAGGTGCCGACCTCGACGTAGACCCGGTCCGGGACCCGGTCCGCCGCGGCCAGTTCGGCGGTCAGCCGCTCGCCGCCGGACCCGCTCCGTTCGCCGGGCCCTGCGGGCTCGTTGGGCCACCAGAACGACCCGGACTGCGCTATGGCGGCCCCGAACCGGTCCGGGCGGCGGTGGGCCGCGTACAGGGCGGTCAGCCCGCCGAGGCTCTGCCCCGCGACGGCGGTCCGGGCGGGCGGGTGCACCCCGGACGGCAGCTCGTCGGCGAGGAAGGCGACGAAGTCGTCATCACAGGTCAGGTCGCGGATCCTGGCCGCCGGAGGACCCGCCTCGACCAGCAGCGCGGCGAGCGGCGGCACGGCCCCGGCTTCGGTCAGGTTGCCGAGGAGGACCGGCAGGTCGTCGAGCCAGCACTCGCCGTCCAGCAGGACGAGGGTGCCCTCCGGACGCCGGTCCGGCCGCAGCCGCCACACGGTCCGGCCGCCGACCGTGCGGCGCTCGGGGCGGGCCGTACGGTGCTCCGGGCCGCTCCGGTGCGGCCTCGGCGCGAGCCACCGCTGGGACGGCGCGCCCGGGAGCTCGGCGACCGAGTGCCCGTCCAGGGTCCGCGGGTTGAGCGGGTCTGCGACCGCCTGGGTCAGTCCCAGGCACCAGCGCTCTATCGCCGCGCGCGGGGCGGGGGACCCGGCGGCGAGCATGGCGTCCCGGCGCCGCGCCGCCTCGCCGTCGAGCGGCCGGCCGACCGTACCGGGGACACGCGGCGCCAGCCGGTAGGAACCGCGCCAGCCCGACCTGATCCGGTAGGTACGGTGCCAGACGTCGGTGCCGTCGATCCGCTCCATCAGGCTCGCGCCGAGCAGGCCCGGATCGGTGAGCTTGTTGGCCATGACCAGCACGTCCTCCGCGTCGCCGCGCCACAGGAACGTCACGGCGCGGTGACCGGGGTCACCGGGGATCTCCTCCACCAGGGGCGTCCCCCGCGCGGCCGCCTCCGCCCAGAACGCCTCCAGCGCCCCCGTCCTGCCCGCCCGCAGGTCCGCGGCCAGCGCGGTGACGCGCCGTCCGGTGAGGACCTCGGGCGGACAGGGGCAGGGGAGCTGGGGCGGGACGTTCCTCATCAGCCGGCGAACTGCTGCTCGATGCGGTCGACCACGTTGGACGCGCTGTAGTAGTCGATGCGGAACGAGTCGAGGCCGAGGTCGTGGACGCGCTCGTCGCCGACGGCGGGCAGGTCCTTCCAGAGCGGCTTGGCCGTGGTGGCGGAGATCTCGTCCGCGGTGTGGCTGACGAAGAACAGCGAGCTGTCCCCGAAGCCCTTGACGATGTTCTCCTGCGAGACGGTCAGGATGTCCAGGCGCTTGCCGCCCTCGCGGCTGTCGGCGGAGGCCAGGGAGGAGTCGACGGTGTGCAGCCGGAAGCCGAGGGAGGACAGCAGCGCCCCCTGGGCGGAGGCCTCGGTGAAGACGGGGATGTCGGTGTTGTTGTCGCGCAGCAGCACGATGTCCTGCTCGGGAAGCTTGATCTTGCCCTTCACCTCGGCCACCCGCTGGTCGTAGGCGGTGATGACCTTCTGCGCGTTCGCCTCCAGGCCGAGCGCGCCGCCCAGCTTGGTCATGAGCTCCTGCCAGGAGAGGTCGTCGTGGCGGAAGAGCACGGTCGGCGCGACGGCCTTGAGCCGGTCGTAGACCTTGGCGGTGCTGTCGGCGCCGGACGCCGAGCCGATGATGAGGTCGGGCTTGGCCGCGATGACCTTCTCGATGTCGGCCTCGAAGCCCTGGTAGGCCACCTGGACGCCGCGCTCCTTGGCGACGTCCGCCCACTGGGAGAAGAACCCGTTGGCATCGGTGATCGGCCCGGGCGGGGTGGCCTGCGAGGCGATCAGCGGGGCCTCCAGCGCGAGCAGGTGGCCGGTCAGGGTGACGCTCACCGAGACGATGCGCTTGGGCGCGGCGGGGACGTCGGTGGTCCCGAGTTCGTGCGTGACGCTGCGCGTCGCGGCCGAACCCGAGGCCGGGCTCCCCGCCGCGGCGGGTTCGGCGGCCGTGGAGCCGCCGGTACCGGAACTGCAGGCGGTCAGGCCAAGGACGGCCGTGATCGCGGCGGCCGCGGACACGGCCCAGCGGCGGCGGATCGAAGTCCTCATGTGCACCTCAGGAGAGTCGGTAAGGCTGGTGCAAAGAATATTAGGGCAGGCTTACCTAAGTTGATCGGCCGGGGTCCGTGTACGGCCATGGAGGGAGCGCGTGCCGGACGGGCCGCCGGCGACCCCGCCGTGGGAAACCGACGCCCCGGCGACGGGGGAAGCAGAGGCGGCCCGGCGACGGGGACGGCCTGGCGACGGCGACGGGGACGGCCCGGCGGCAGGGGAGGCCCGGCCGGCGGGGTCAGGCCGAGGGGAGGTTCTTCAGGGCCTCGCGCCGGCTCAGGCCGGTGATCCCCTTGTGCGCGACGTAGCGCACGACCTCGCGCGGATCGGTCTTGGCGTACTCGCGCAGGGCCCAGCCGATCGCCTTGCGGGCGAAGAAGTCGGTGTCCGACAGGCTCGGCTCGATGCAGGCGTAGAGCAGGCCGGTGTCGGTGGCGGCCCTGAACCTGTTCTGGCAGATGATCGACGTGCGGCGCTTCCAGAGGTCGTCGCTGTGCGCCCATTCGAGCATCAGCGGGCGCATGGTGTCGGGGAACTCCCGCAGCAGGGGGCCGATCCGGTGGACGGCCACCTCGTCGACGAAGTCCCACCAGGCGCCGGTGACGATCATCTCCTCGTAGATCGGGAGGGTGTACAGGGTCCGGCCCCAGCGGGGCGGGGACCCGGTGAGGGTGATCGCCGCGTAGCGCTCCTCGCGGTACTCCGCCTCGCGCCACAGGGTCAGCGCCGCCCGGCGCCACTCGGGCGCGGCCTCGAACGGGTGCTCGGCGAAGACCCTCCGCAACGCCGTACGGCGCGGCACGGCCTGCACCCCGAGGAACGGCATGGCGGACTTCATGTAGGCCTGCATGGCGGAGGCCTTGGCGGGGTCGGCGGCCTCCGTGAGGGCCAGCCGCACGGCCTTCTGCAGTGCTTCCGCGCTCATCCCCGCTGGCTCGTCCGCTCTCCGGTGGCCAGGCCGTCGAACAGGACGGTGACGTAGTGCTCGGCGATGCCGTCGGTGTCGAGGCGGCCGCCCGGGCGGAACCAGCGGACGGCGACCCAGATGCTGTCGCGGATCATGCGGTAGGTGAGCTTGGGGTCGACGTCCGGGCGGAACTGGCCGACGGCCTGCCCGCGCTTGATCTGCCCGACCCACATGCGCTCGACCTCGTCCTCGGCCCTGACCAGGTAGTCGAAGCGGTCGCCGGGCAGGGAGCGCAGGTAGTTCCAGTCGTTCTGCATGACGGTGATCGCCGCGCGGTGCGGCTCGAGGGCGCTGAAGCCGATCCGCACCATCTCCGACAGGATCGAGCGGGGGTCGCCGCCCTGCTCCAGGGCGGCCCGGTAGCGTCCGATGAGGTCGTCGAGGAAGGTGCTGAGCACCTCGTCGACGATCGTCTCCTTGGAGTCGAAGTGGTGGTAGAGGCTCCCGGACAGGATGCCCGCCTCCTCCGCGATCTCGCGGACGGTGGTCGCCTGGAAGCCCTTGCGCGCGAAGAGGTCCGCGGCGAGCCTGACGAGGTGGTCGCGGCGCTCCGAGGCGGAGCCGGCCGAGGCCGCGCGCTTCGTCGTGCGCTGGCGCTTGACCGGGGTGGTGGTCGCGCCTCCGGAGTTCTTTCGCGTGTTCACGCCTCCCATTATGAGCCCTTGCGCAATCGCTTGTTCGTGTGAACGCCCAGGCTCGTCCCCGGACGGCGGAGCCCATGAATCGGACATACTTCGTAAAGGCCATCCTGGTGAACGAAGTGGCGGGAGCGGCCTGTGTAATGTCCCTTCTGGTGTTTCGATCGTGGCATGGAGGGTGTTCCCGTGAGCGCTTCGGTGGCGTACGTGACCTACGCGGACCCGGAGGGGTTCGACGACGAGAAGGAGATCGCCCTCGCCGCGTGGGCGGAGGCGGGGATCTCGGGGACGGTCGTGCGCTGGGACGACCCGGCCGCCGACTGGGCGGCCTTCGACCTCGTGGTGGTCCGCTCGGCCTGGGACTACGTGGACCGGCGCGCGGAGTTCCTGGCCTGGGCGCGCCGGGTCGAGACGGTGACGCGGCTGGCCAACCCGGCGGCGGTGCTGGAGCGCAACACCGACAAGACCTACCTGCGGGACCTGGCGGTGCCGGTCATCCCCACCTCCTGGGTCGCGCCGGGCGAGAGTCCGGACCTGCCCGTCCTCGCCGAGTACGTGGTCAAGCCCGCGATCTCGGCGGGCGCCCGCGACACGATCAGGACCACCGACCGGGACAAGGCGGCGGCCCACGCGGCCCGCCTGGCGGCCGAGGGGCGGACCGCGATGGTCCAGCCCTACCTGGACATGGTCGAGACCGAGGGGGAGACCTCCCTGCTCTACTTCGGCGGCCGGTTCAGCCACGCCGTGCGGCGCAACCCGATGCTGGCCGGAGGATCCGCCGCGCCGGACGCCGACAACGCCCGGGCGGATCTCCGCACCCCGGAGCCCGACCAGCTCGCCCTCGCCGAGCGGGTGCTGGCGGAGGCGGCCGGGTCCTCCGGGGTGCCCGGGGTGCTTTATGCCCGGGTGGACCTGGTCCGGCTCCCGGGCGGGGACCCGGCTCTCATCGAGGTGGAGCTCGCCGAGCCGTACCTCTTCCTGCGCTACGCCCCCGGCGCCGCCGGCAACCTGGCCCGCGCCGTCGCCGAGGCGCTCTGACCGGCGCACCGCGGGCTCCGCTCCAGAAAACCCGTGGACGCGCCGCCCGCCCGGCGGGAAGGCTGGACCTCCATGTCGCGCGGCGGATGGGACGGTGGAGGATGACCGAGGAGCACGGAGGGGCCGCGGCCGGCGAGCGCCGGGCGGTGAAGGTCTCCAAATACCTCGCCAGGCACCTGCGGCACCAGCCCGAGCGGATCGGGATCGAGCTGGACGAGCACGGCTGGGTGGAGGTCGACGCGCTGCTGGCCGCCGCGGCGGCGCACGGGTTCCCGATCTCGCGGGCGGAGCTGGAGCAGGTCGTGGCCGGCAACGACAAGCGGCGCTACGCGATCGAGGACGGCAGGATCCGGGCCAGCCAGGGCCACTCGGTCCCGGTGGACCTCGATCTCCCGGTGACCGAGCCGCCCGCCTTCCTCTACCACGGTACGGTCGCCCGCAACCTCGCCGCGATCCGCGCCGAGGGGCTGCGCCCGATGGGCCGCCACCACGTCCACCTCTCGCCCGACCGCGAGACCGCCACCCGGGTCGGGGCGCGCCGGGGCCGGCCGGTCGTGCTGGCCGTCGACGCGGCGGCGATGCGCGCGGCCGGGCACGAGTTCCGCCTCAGCGCCAACGGCGTCTGGCTGGCCGACCTGGTCCCGCCGTCCTTCATCCGCCTCCCGGGCTGATCCGGGCCGACCCGGGCGCCCCGGCCGGCGGCCTCAGCCGTGGGTGGTCATGCCGCCGTCCACGGGGATCACCACGCCGGTGAGGTAGGCACCGGCCCGCGACGAGAGGTAGATCGCGGTCCCGGCGACGTCCTCGGGCGCGCCGATCCGGCCCATCGGCACGCTGGAGGCGATCGCCTGGCGCATGTCGGGGTCGTCGAGGGCGAAGGCCATCATCTTGGACTCGAAGGGGCCGGGCGCGATCGCGTTGACCGTGATCGAGTCGCGCACGAGCCGGTGGGCCAGATGGCGGGTGAGCATGTGCACGGCCGCCTTGGTCGTGGAGTAGGCGTAGGTCTCCAGCGCGGGCACCCGGATGCCGTCGACCGAGCCGACGTTGATCACTCTGGCCGGGTCCTCGGCGGAGGCCGCGGCGCGCAGCAGCGGCAGGAAGCGCTGGGTCAGGTAGAACACGCCCTTGACGTTGACGCCCCAGAGCTTGTCGAAGGCGTGCTCGGGGTAGTCCTCCAGCGGCGCGCCCCAGGTCGCGCCGGCGTTGTTGACCAGCACGTCCAGCCGGTCCTCGCGCGCGGAGACCGCCTCCACCAGCGCGGCGACGCCGTCGGGGGTGGACAGGTCGGCCGGTACGGCGACGCATCCGATCTCGGCCGCGGTCTTCTCCACCTCGGCGGCCTTGCGGGAGGAGATGTAGACCGTGGCCCCCGCCTCCGTGAAACCTTCCGCGATCATCCGGCCGATGCCCCGGGAACCGCCCGTGACCACGACTGTCTTACCTTGCACCGAGAACAGACTCATGTTCTGAAAGCATGCCGTACGCTCGCCGTTCCGTCCATACCGACTGGTCGGTTCCGGTGTGGTCCCCTCCGCGGCGGGAGGGCGCGGCCGGTGGTCAGAGGCCCAGCAGGCGGCCGTTGCGGAACAGGTCCACGAAGAGCTGGTGGTCGGCTCTGGCCCGGGCGCCGTAGGCGTGGGCGAAGCCGACGAGCAGCTCGGTGAAGCCGTCCCCGTCGCCGCCGATCACGGCCGTGATGGCGTCCTCGGTGGAGAAGTCGACCACGTCGTGGCTGGACTCGTCGTCGGCCACCGAGTGCATGCGCGCCACGGCCCGGCCCAGGTCGCCGATCACCGAGGCGAGCTCGTCCGGCTCGTTGACGTCGCCCCAGTCGAGGTCGGCGGAGTACGGGGACACCTCGGCGACCAGCTGGCCGACTCCGTCCAGCGCGGTGTAGCCGAGCCACGGGTCGGCGTAGGCCTGCAGGGCCCGCTGCGACTCGGCGGTGCGGTGTCCCTGGTGCAGGAAGTGGCCGTGCACCCTCTCGTCGGCGATGTGCCGGGCCACGGCCGGGACCTGCGCCTGCTTCATGTAGAGGATGACGTCGTTCTCCAGGGCCTCGGTGTGGCCCTCCAGCAGCAGGTTGTAGGAGGGGAGCCCGGCCGAGCCGATGCCGACGCCGGTGCGCAGCGCGAAGTCCTTGATCCGGTGCTCCACCTCGGAGACGGCGGGGAGCGTGGTCAGGTAGTCCTGGAAGGCGGCCTCGACCGCGCGCCGGGTCTCCTCGCCGACCGGGAGGCGGTCCTCCATGAAGGCGAAGCGGCGGTCGTAGTTCTCGACCGTGGTCTCCCGGTCGAGCAGGGCCACCCGGGTGTTGAGCCGGGCGGTCTGCAGCACCCGGTGGAGCACCCCGGTGGTGGTCGCCAGCGTCAGCGAGCCGATCGCGTCGTCGCCGCCGTGCGCGATGCCCTCCAGCTCGGCCAGGTAGGCGCGGGCGAATCCGGCGACCAGCTCGGAGATCGTCTCGTCGGAGAGCGCCTTGGCGTAGCCGATGAGCGCGACGCTGGCCGCGAACCGCTTGAGGTCCCAGAGATAGGGGCCGACGTAGGCCTCGTCGAAGTCGTTGACGTTGAAGACCAGGACGCCGGAGGCGTTCATGTAGGTGCCGAAGTTCTCCGCGTGCAGGTCGCCGTGGATCCACACCCTGCTGGTCCGGGCGTCCAGGAACGCCCCGTCGGCGAAGCCGCCGGTCATGTCCGCGTAGAACAGGCAGGCGCTGCCGCGGTAGAACGCGAAGGGCGAGGCGGCCATCTTGCGGAACTTGCGCCGGAAGGCGGCGGGGTCGCGCCGGATGGAGTCGCCGAACTCGGTGACGAGGACGTCGAGGATGTGGGCCGAGCGCCCCGCGGTGGTCATGGCGGGCACGCTACGTCCGGGGGCGAGTCCTCCGCCAGATGCGGGAGGTTGCATCTTCGGAACGCGGCAACCGACCGCGGTACTCCGTCGCGGCTCCTCGCCGAAGCCGGCTCCGCGCGTTATCGTCAGGGCGTCAGCACACAGAGTGACCGACCTCTGTGTCGTCTCACCACCCGGAGCGGAGCCGCGGGACGGGAGGCCGGGAGGATCCGGACTCCGCGCCGAGGCGTGTCCGGGAGGGCGGTGCTCTCGGGGGAGGGGTCGCGGCCGATGGGGATCGGAAGCCGGACCGCGGCCGTTGCGGTCGTGCTGGTGAACACGGCGGTCGTGCTCGGAGACGGTGCGGTCGCGGCCGCGCGGGCCCGGCCCGCCGCGGTCCACGACTCCGGGCGTTCCGGGGTCCACGACTCCGGGCGTTCCGCAGCCCAGGACCCCGGGCCGCCCGAGGGCCGCGGCCACTGGTCCTCCGAGGGCGGAGACCACCGGTCCTCCGCGGCCCGCTTCTCCAGGCCGTCCGAGGCCCGCGGCTTCGCGGACGAGTTCTCCGGTCCCGAGGGAAGCGAGCCGGACCCGTCCAGGTGGGAGCAGCTGACCGGGTGCTTGTGGGGATACCGGGCCGAGCGGCAGTGCTACACCTCCGGCGGGCGCAACGCGCGGCTCGACGGAGACGGGCACCTCGTGATCAACGCCCGGCGCGAGACCTACACCGGTGACCACGGCGTACGGCGCAAGTACACCTCGGCGCGCCTCGTCTCCAGGCTCGCGAGCGGGAGCGGGAGCGTGCAGGTGAGGGCGAAGGTGTCCGGCTGGCAGCGCGGCGCGTGGCCGGCGATCTGGCTGCACGCCGACCCCCTGCGCAGGCAGCGGCACTACGGCGAGATCGACCTGATGGAGAACGGCCTCAACGGCGCGCGCTGGAAGCCGGAGTACCACGTCCACACCGACCGCTTCAGCGGCGGCGGCGCGTACGACGTCGACGCCACCCGGTGGCACGTCTACAAGGTCACCTGGACCACGGGCCCGTCCGGCCGGGCCCGGTTCTACGTCGACGGCCGGTTCGTGCGCTCCTTCCCCTACCGGGTGCCGGCCAGGTCGTCCGCGAGGCTGATCCTCAACGTCGCGGTCGGCTCGCAGGCGGGACGGCCCGCCGCGGACCTCGACAGCACCCTGACCGTGGACTACGTGCGGACGGGCGGCCGGGCGGCCGGGCGCTGAGTCCCCGGCGGTTCATCGGGTCCCGGCGCCGCGCCCGGACGGGTCGCGGACGGGGGCGGGCGGGAGCAGTGCGAGGAAGCGGTCCACCGCCCGCCGCGCCCGCTCCTCGAGGTCGGCGGGGGGCGCCTCGCCCAGCAGGACGCGGATCTGGGCGTCCGAGACGACGAGCCCGTACAGCAACCGGAAGGCCTCCTCCGGATCGCCGGCGGCGATCTCCCCCCGCGCGGCCAGATCCGCGAGGTAGCCCGCGACGAGCGGGCCGGTGGTGTGCCGCCCCTCGGCGAGCAGCACCCCGGCGAGCTCCGGGGCCGCGACCGCGGCCCGGTTGATCGCGACCGAGGCCTCCCCGAGCAGCAGCCGGAGCAGCCGGACGGCGAACGCCGTCAGCGCCTCCCGGGGCGGCCGGTCCAGGGCCAGCGCCTCGGCGACCGCGGCGTTCGCCTGCTCCGACTGGCGGCGCACCAGGGCAGCGAAGAGGCCGCGCTTGTCACCGAACCAGCTGTAGAGCGTCTCCTTGGAGGCGCCGGCCCGCCGGGCCACCGCCAGCATCGTGGTGCCGGTGTATCCGCGTTCGACCAGCTCGGCGAAGGCGGCGTCCAGCACGGCCGCCCGCCTGGCCTCGTTCTCGCCCTCGCGGGGCCGGCCCCGTCGTCCCTGCATGCTCGCCGCCTCTCCCGGTGTCCGTTGACAAGTGTACCTATCGGTACGATTATTAATCGAACTTACCGGTACGATTAATGAGGGCGCATGGCTTCCATCCCCGTTCCTTCCTCCCCCGCGGCCGCCCCTGCGACGGGCCCTGCGACGGCCGCCCCGATGGGTGCGGGCGTCGCGGCGGCGCGCGCGGCCCTGGTCGTCGCGCTGCTCTCCATGGGCGCCATCGCGGGCTTCTTCTACGCCTACGAGGTCTCGGTCACCCGCGGCCTGGCCGGGGTCGGCGAGGACACCTACGTGCTCAGCATGCAGGCGATCAACGCGACGGTCCGCAACATCCCGTTCGCGCTCTCCTTCTTCGGGGCGCCGGTGTTCGCCGCGGTCGCCCTCGCCGCCACACTGGCCGCCGCGGGGCGGCGGTCGGCCTCGGTGTGGCTGGTGGCGGCGGCCTTCACGGTCTACCTGGCCGGAGGCCTGGGCGTGACCCTGCTGGTGAACGTGCCGCTGAACGAGGACCTCGCCGCGGTCGCCGCGACGGCCCCGGACCTGGCCGCCGTGCGCGCGCGGTACGAGTCGGAGTGGAACGCCTGGAACACCGTCCGCACCCTCGCCTCGGGCGCCGCCTTCGCCCTGCTGGCCGCCGCGGCGGTCCTGTTTCCCCGCACGCGCTGAGCGGGGCCGGGTCAGGACCGGGACGCGGACCCGGCCGCCGCCTCCCGCCGGCTCCGGAGCAGCATGACCGCGGCGGCCGCCAGCGCGCCCAGGCAGGCCAGGGCGATGTCCTTGTGCGCGTCCCAGACGTCGCCCTGCTGGCCGTTGTAGACCTCGGCGATCTCCGGGGACGTGGTGACGGCTATCGCCCATTCGAGGAGCTCGTAGAGCGCGCTCGTCGACAGGACGAGCTCGACGCCCGCCGCGACGGCCGGGAGAGGGCGCAGGCCCCACCGATCCCGGAGGTAGCGGACCAGCACCGGGGCGGCGCACAGGCCGTACGAGAGGTGCACCAGGCGGTCGAAGTGGTTGCGCTCCCAGCCGAAGACGTCCGACAGCCTCACCCCGGTCAGCGCCGCGCTCCACTCGTCGTAGGGGACGTAGGAGTACATCCAGCGCGCGGCCACGGAGTGCAGGGCGAGGAAGCCGAGCACCGCGGCCAGTGAGGCCGGGGGAAGGGCGTAGTGCCGGCGGAGCGGGATCAGGGCCAGCAGCGCCACCGCGGTCAGCGAGTGGTGGAGCGCCTGCTCGGCGGGGTACGGCGGGGCGACCCAGGTGAGGGCCATGACGAGCGCGAACGCCGCGGCGAGCCACCGCGTACCGGCGCGGGGCGGCGGGCTCCCGCCTCCGGTCTCCATCGCTTCGCCGGGTGTGGACGCCATGATCGAATGATCCCGGTCCGTCGTGGAAACCGGAAGACGGACGGCCGCCGCATCCGGGGCTCAGCCCTTGGGCAGGCCCAGGGTGCGCTCGGCGATGATGTTGCGCTGGATCTCGCTGGAACCCGCGTAGATGGTGTCCGCGCGGCTGAACAGGTAGAGCCGCTGCAGGTCGTTCAGCTCGTACGGCGGGCCGTCGGCGACCAGCCCCGCCCTGCCCTGTACGGCCTGCGCCAGCTCGCCCAGCCTCCGGTGCCACTCCGACCAGTAGAGCTTGGCGATCGAGGCCTCCGGCCCCGGCGTCCCGGCCGACGGGGAGGTCATCGTGCGCAGCGCGTTCAGGCGCATGATGCGCAGCTCCAGCCACGACCGGACCAGCCGGTCGCGCAGCACCGGGTCTTCGGCCGCGCCGGTGCGCCGGGCGGTCTCCACGACGCGGTCGAACTCCCGCTGGAAGCCGATCTGCTGGCCGAGCGTCGAGGCTCCGCGCTCGTAGCCCAGGGTGGCCATCGCGACCCGCCAGCCCTCGCCGGGGGCGCCCAGGACGTTGCCCGCGGCCGTGCGGGCCCCGTCGAAGAAGACCTCGTTGAACTCGCTGGTGCCGGTCAGCTGGACGATGGGCCGGACCTCCACCCCGGGCTGGTCCATCGGGACCAGCAGGTAGGACAGGCCCGCGTGCCGCCGCGAACCGGACTCGGTCCGGGCCAGGACGAAGCACCAGTCGGCGACGTGGGCCAGCGAGGTCCAGGTCTTCTGGCCGGTGAGGACCCACTCGCCGCCCTCCTGCCGCGCCCGGGTCCGCACGCCGGCCAGATCGGAGCCCGCCTCGGGCTCGGAGTAGCCCTGGCACCACAGCTCGCGGCCGCGCCGGATCGGGGGCAGGAAGCGCCGCTTCTGCTCCTCGGTGCCGAAGTCGATGATCGTGGGGCCGATGAGGCCCTCGCCGATGTGCCCGACCCGGGCCGGGGCGTCCGCCCGCGCGTACTCCTCGTGGAAGGCGACCTGGTCGGCCAGGGGCGCGTCCCGCCCGCCGTACCTCCGGGGCCAGCCCAGGCAGGTCCACCCGGCCTCGCCGAGCCGCCGCTCCCAGGCCAGCCGTACCTCGTGGCCCTCGTGCTCGCGGCCCGGCCCGCCCAGCCCGCGGGCGTGGGCGAACTCGCCTTCCAGCTGCTCCCGCAGCCAGGCGCGGATCTCCTCGCGGAAGCCCGTCACGGTCGTCTCGCCTCCTCCGCCCGGCCCGGACGGCCCCCGCGGGGGAGGGCCGCCGGTCCGCGCTCGCCTGCCCGGCAACCTAGGGGAGGGCGGGCGGGGCGGGGCGGGGCCGTCCCGTTCTCCGGGAGCGCGCGATCCGGGACGGGGAGACGGCCGTCCGCGGGTGGGGTCGCGGCGCGGACGGGCGGTGGTCCGGAAGGGCTGCGGTGCGGACGGACGGGGCGGGCTACGGCGCGGAAAAGGGGAGGGCCGCGGCGCGGAGACGGGAAGACGCGCCCTGGCGGGCGTGGGGGACCCGCCAGGACGCGCTTCTCCCCGGTGCGGTGGCGCGAGGACCCCGGCGAGGGATGGGGTCCTCACGCGGTCAGCCGCTCGGGGAGTCGGGGGGGTGGAGCCTTTCAATGGATTTGTACCAACGATTGGATGATGCGGCTCCTGGGAGGCTAGGTCAAGGGGCGGTTCCCCACTAGAACCAAATCGTCTAGTTTTGTTGGCACAAAGGGGACTAAATGGCTCGGTCAACGCTGTATCAGCAGGTGGCCTCCGAACTCCGGAGGACCATCTACTCCGGTGCGCTCAAGCCGGGTGATCAGCTGCCGACCGAGGCCGAGCTCATGCTCGCCCACCAGGTGAGCCGCAACACCGTACGGCTCGCCCTCGGCGAGCTGGTCAACGAGGGGCTGGTCACCCGGACGCCCCGCCGGGGCACCGTGGTCAGGGAGCGCCGCCCCCTGCTGATGCACCCCCAGCGCGAGCTCCAGCCGCAGCCCGGGGAGACCCGGGAGGCCTTCGCCTGGGCGGTCTCCCAGGAGGGGCGCGAGCCGAGCCAGGAGATCGAGGTGTCGATCGTGAACCCGGCCGAGGAGATCGCCAGCCGGCTGGAGCTGCCCGACGACGGGCTCGCCGTGGTCCGCCGCAGGCTGCGGTTCGTGGACGCGCAGCCGTACAACACCAACGACTCCTACTTCCCGCTCTGGCTGGTCTCCGGATCCGAGATCGCCCGTCCCGGCGACATCTCGCGGGGGGCCAACCGGGTGCTGGAGGAGCTCGGCCACGCCCAGGTGAGGGTCGTGGACGACATCTGGGCGCGGATGCCCACCAGCTCGGAGACCGACCGGCTCAGGCTCCAGTCGGGCACGCCGGTCGTCGTCTACGTCCGGGTCGGATACGACGGGGAGGACGTCCCCGTGCGGGTCGCGGTCTCGGTGCTCCCCGCCGACAAGCACCTGATCCGGTACGAGCTGAAAAGCCGTTGACCTCCCTCCGGCCGCCCTGATGGGACGGCCTCCGCCCTGCCCGTACGGCAGGCGGCCACCGGGCGAGGCCCGCCGTGCGGGCGGGCGCGTCCCCTTCCCCCAGTCCGCCTCGGACCCCTAGCGCGGGGGCTCCCTGGCCCGGCGCGGATGCCGTGCGTCACCGCACGGACACATTCCGTGTCATCACACACACCCAGCGCAACGAAGGGATCGACCATGCACTCCAGCACCATCACCTCCGTCACCCCCGCCGCCCCCGTCTCCGCGCGGCGCCTCACCCCGCGCCGGGCGGACGCCGCGGACCTGCCGGGGGTGCTCGCGCTCCTGGCGCGGACCGCCGCCTGGCTGGACGGCCGGGGCGTGCGGCAGTGGCCCGCCGGCGGGTTCCCGGCCGAGCGCATCGCCCCGCTGATCGAGAGAGGGGACATGTACCTGCTGGACGGGGAGGACGGGCCGATCGCCACCGTGGCGCTGGACGGCCACGCCGACCCCGAGTTCTGGGCCGCCCAGGACGACCCCGCCTCGGCGCTCTACGTCCACAAGCTCGCGGTGGCGCGCGGCCACTCCGGCCGGGGGCTGGGCGAGGCACTGCTCGACTGGGCGGGCCTGCGCGCGGTCGCGGCGGGCCGGCGCTGGCTCCGGCTCGACTGCGCCAAGGAGAACCGGCGGCTGCAGGACTACTACCGGCGGCAGCGCTTCGCCCACCTGCGCACGGTCGACCTGCCGCACCGTGCCTCGGGCGCGCTGTTCCAGCGGCCCGGCGGCCTGCGCGGCGCGGCCCCGGCCGTCCCGGGAGCCGTTACCGGGGCCGTCTCGGAGGTCGCCGCCGGGACCGTCGCGGGGGCCCGCTCCGAGGCCGCCGGGGCCGCCGCCCACCGGGACAGGGTCCTGCTGGAACGTCCGTGAACCGCGGCGATCCTCGGACAAAGCCATCCGATAGCCTCACTTCATGACCGGATCCCTGCTTGAGGTGATCGCGCTCGACGTGCGCGACGCCGTCGCCGCCGAAGAGGGCGGCGCCGACCGCTTGGAGATCGTCGCCGACATGGCGTCGGGCGGGCTCACCCCGGCGGTGGACACGGTCGCGGCGATCGCCAAGGAGTGCAGGCTGCCGCAGATGGTCATGCTGCGGGGCGAGGCCTCGTTCCTGGCCTCGCCCGAGCGGCTGGAGGGCCTGCGGCGCGACGCCCGGGCCCTCTCCGAGGCGGGCGCGGCCGGGTTCGTGTTCGGCTTCCTCGACTCCACCGGCGCGGTCGACCTGGCCGCCACCGAGGCGCTGATCCACGCGGTGGCCCCGCTGCCCTGGACCTTCCACCGGGCGGTGGACCACGCGGCCGACGTCCAGGCGGGCTGGCGGGCCGTACGGCTGCTGCCCAACCTCGCCACCGTGCTCACCGCGGGCGCGCCCGGCGGGGTGCGGGACGGCCTGTCCGTGCTGCGGACCCGCTGCGAGGCCGGCGACGGCCCGCTCATCCTGGCCGGCGGCGGCCTGCGCCCCGGTCACGTCCCGGCCCTGCTGGAGTACGGCGTGCGCGCCTTCCACGTCGGGAGCGCGGTGCGCGCGTCGTGGTCGGATCCGGTCGAGGCGCACCTGGTCCGCCGCTGGCGGGAACTGGTCGACTGACCGCCGGGGCCGGCGCCCCGCGCCGGAGATCCCGGGCCCGGCGGCTCCCTCCCGCGAGGTGCGTCCGGCGGCTCAGGGGCGTCCCGGGGCCGGCTCCGCGCGGCGCGGCGCCCATGGGTCCCGCGAGGTGCGTCCGGCGGGTCAGGGGCTTCCCAGGGCCAGCTCCGCGCGGCGCAGCGCGGTGTCCATCGCCTGGACCGTCGCGGGCTCGTCCATCACGCCGCCCCCGGCCGCCCTCCGCTCCTGGAAGGCCCGGACCCGGCGGGTGAACTCGGCGTGGTGGCGCAGGTGGAAGTCGTAGACCGCGGCGTAGCGGCTGACCAGGTGCGAGGGGTGCATGTCCCACCCCTGGTAGAAGCCGTGGCGCAGGGAGTGCCCGACCAGTTCGGCGTGGCGCGACCACAGGGCGTGCACGTCGCGGGTGCCGCCGGAGGAGGGGGAGGCGGCGAGGGAGCCGTCCGACAGCTCCACGCCGGTCCCGGCGAACGCCGTCTGCATGACGTGCCGGGCGTGGTCGCAGGCCGGGTGGTCCAGCCGCTGTTCGTGCGGGGGGAGCGCGCAGCTCGCGGTGTAGTCGAAGACGCCGAAGTGCGCGGCCGAGAGCCTGCCGCCGAGGGAGGCGACCAGATCGGGGCCGAGGAACCGGAGCGTCTGGGCGGCCTCGACCTGGATCTCGAACCGCAGGGACCCCCCGTCCAGGCCCAGCCCCCGCTCCAGCGCCTCCAGGCAGTCGGCGAACTGGTACAGGTAGTCCTGCATGAGGACCTTGGGGAAGGTGACGACGAACCCCTCCGGCAGCCGGCCGGCCCGTTCCACGATCCCGGTCAGGAACCCGTCCAGCGTCCGCAGACTCCGGCCGGGGTCGCCGTCGGCGAACGACTTGACCCGCAGCCCCCACCGGCGCGGGAGCGTCCCCGCCGCGTGCAGGGCGGCGACGGCCGAGGCGGCGCGGGCGACGTCGCGGTCCTCCTCGGCGGGGCGGACGCCGTACCCGTCCTCGAAGTCCACACGCAGGTCCTCGACCGGTTCGGCGGCCAGCTTCGCGGCGATCCTCGGGTGCAGTCGCGCGGCGGCCTCCTCCGGCACGCCGAAGACCCGGGTGAGGGATCCGGGACCGGGCAGGTGCCGGGTGAGCAGTTCCAGCGCGTCCCGCCCCCACTCCGCGACCGTCTCCGGACCGAACCGGTCGGCCGGGACGTAGACGGTGTGCACGGGCTGCCAGCGGGGCGCCGCCCGGGGGAAACGCGCGGACTGCTCCCGGTGGGCCTGCTCGAAGCCGGGGATCAGGGCCAGGGGATCGGCGAGCGTGACGCGCACGGTGGTGCTCCTTGCCGTCGGGGCGGACCGCCCGCAGAGGCGGGTCACCCGAACCCTAGGACCCGCCCCGGGGCCGCCGGAACCCGTCCGAGACCCTCGAACCCGTCCGCGGCCCTCACCCCGCGCCGGGCCGCTCCATGCCGGGCCGTCCGGCATCGGGCTGTCCTCCGCCGGGCTGTGCCGTACCGGCCGCTCCCGCCTCCGACCGGACGTCGGCGTCACGGTGGCGGCGCCGCTCGCCCAGGGGCGCGCTGGAGGTGGCGCAGACGCGGTTGCGGCCCTTGTGCTTGGCGGTGTAGAGGTTCGCGTCGGCCAGGGCGATGAGCTCGGCCTGGGTGCTGTGGGGCTGGGAGGCGGTGACGCCGATGCTCACGGTGACGGGCAGTTCCCCGGTGAGCGCCTGCCAGGAGCGGCAGGCGATGGCGGCCCGCAGCTCCTCCAGCCGGGCGACGGCCGCGGCGGGGCTGACCCCGCTCAGCACGACCAGGAACTCCTCGCCGCCCATCCGGGCGGCGAAGCCCAGGCCGGCGCAGGCGGGGTCCGGCACGGCGTCGAGCATCTTGGCGACGGCGACCAGGACCTGGTCGCCCACGTCGTGGGAGCAGGTGTCGTTGATCCGCTTGAAGTGGTCGAGGTCGACGAGCGCGACCGTCACCGCGTCGCCGGTCAGGGCGGCGGCGGCGAGGAGCTCGGGCAGGTGCTCGTCGACGTAGCGGCGGTTGCGCAGCCCGGTGAGCGGGTCGCGGCGGGCCTGCTCGCGGAAGAGCTCGGCCTCCTGGCGTGCCTCGCTGGCCTCGAACATGGCCTGCCGGGTGCGGGCCCGGGCCTCCTGCTGCTGGGAGACCAGGTCCTTCTCGGCCGCGTGGTAGGCCTTGTACGCCTCGAACGCGCGGCGGTAGTCGCCGGTGGCGGCGTGCAGCTCGGCCTGCTCCTGCTGCAGCGGGACGAGGATCCTGAGGTAGCCGTGCTCCTCGCAGATCGACCGGCTGCGGTCCAGGTTCGCCTGGGCGTCCCTCAGGGTGCCCAGGTGGCGCTGGGCGATGGCCAGGGTGAGCAGGATCTCGGGGAGCGCGGCCGCCTGCTTCAGCTCCTGGTCCTCGTACATCCGGATGCCCGTCTCGGCGGCCATGACGGCTTCCGCGTGGTGGCCGAGCGGGATCTGGAGCCGGGCGATGGTGTCCAGGTGGGAGACGTCGAGCTCGTAGTCGTGGGCCGAGCTGATCGCCAGCATGCGCTCGACGGACTCCCAGGCGAGGTCGTACCGGCCGGCCTCGTACTCGGCGTAGGCGAGGTTGTTGAGGACCGTGACGTGCCGTTCCACGTCGATCGTGGCGGCGAGGCGTTCGGCCTGCCGGTAGCGCTCACGGGAGGCCTCGGTGGAACCGGTCTCGTCGAGCGCGTCCGCCAGCCGCATCAGGTGGCTCAGCCGGATGCGGGGGTGAGTGCTCTCCTCCAGGGCCTCCACGGAGCTCACCGTGTGCTCCAGCGAGGCCGCCGGATCGCCCAGGTCGCGATAGGCCCGCGCCATCAGCAGGTGGGTGCGGGCCAGCAGCGGGCGGCACTCGTTCTCGACCGCCCACCGGTTGACCTGCCACATCACCGGTATCACCGAGGTCAGTTCGCCCCAGCGGGTCTGCACGTCGACCTGGATCAGCTTCGCGCGCAGGGCCAGCACGACGTCGCCGAGCTCCTCGGCCGCCCGCTCCAGCTCCACCGCGCGGTCGAACGCCGTCTCGATGTTGTAGCCGCTGGTGATCTCCAGCGCCTCCAGCTCCGCCGACAGCTCCTCCGCGGTGAGCGTTCCGGCCGCCTCGCCGGGCCCGGCGGGTACGGCGGGTGCGGAGGGGGCGTCCGGCACGGCGGCCCTGGTGCCGGAACCGGAGTGGACCGGATCCGTGACGGGAGCCTTCGGCGCCGGCTTCGAGGCAGGGTCGGTCAACGGTCCGTTCACGGAGCCCTCATCGGTAGCCGAATCGGATTCTGTAGGGGTTCGGCCTGATATCAGGTAGATCATTTCTTTGCCGGACCGTGCGACCTCACCCGGCCGCGTGACCTCTCGGGCCGGGCGGCCTCACCCGGCCGGGCGGCCTCACCGGGCCGCGAGGCCCTCGGTGTCCTCCGTGCCCGCCAGGCCCGCCGTGCGTCCCGTCCCGTCCGGGACCCCGTCCTCGCACGGCTCCCGGCCCTCCAGCACGGCGGCCATCGCGGCGGCGCCGGCCAGCTTCACCCGCTCGCCGCGGCCGAGGGACCGGGCCAGGGCGGCCTCGGCGGCCTCGATGGCCCGCCACCCGTCGTAGGTCACGGGCAGGAGCCCGCGCCGGGCGAGGAGCGGGTCCAGGTCCGCGTGGCGTACCGGCGCACGGCCGGCGAGGTCGGCCAGCAGGGTGCGGACGGTCTCGGCGGCGTCGGACTTGTTGGTGCCGATCACGCCGCTGGGCCCGCGCTTGAGCCAGCCCGCGACGTACTCGCGGTCGCCCGCCCGCCCCGCCTCGTTCGGCACGGTCATGGTGGCCTCGGAGAACGGGACGCCCGGCAGCGGGACGCTGCGGTATCCGACCGAGCGCAGGACCATGCCGACGGGGAGGACCTCGAACTCGCCGGTGCCGACGACGCGGCCGTCGGCCAGGCGGGTCCGCTCCAGCCTGAGGGCCTCCACCCGGTCGCGCCCCAGGATCTCCACCGGCCGCATCCAGAAGCGCACGTCTAGGAGGCGGGGGCGGCCCGCCGGGGTGCGGGCCGCCCAGGACTGCAGCACCTCGACGTTCCCCCGGACCTGCCGCGGCAGGCCCTCCACCGAGGCCGCCGCCTCCTCGGGCCGCACGCGCACGTCGGCGTTGGCCAGCTCGCCGAGCTCCCGCAGCTCCTTGAGGGTGAACTTGGCGTGCTCCGGCCCCCGGCGGCCGATCATGTGGACGGCCTTCACCCGGCTGGCGGCCAGCCGGGACAGGACCTCCTCCGGCACGTCGGTGGCACGCAGCTCCTCGGCGGTCTTGGCCAGGATCCGCACGACGTCCACCGCCACGTTGCCCACGCCGATCACCGCGACCTCGGGGCTGTCCAGCAGGAAGCGGTCGGCGGGCACGTCCGGGTGCCCGCAGTACCAGTTCACGAAGTCGGTGGCCGCCACGCTGCCGGGCAGGTCCTCGCCGGGGACGCCCATCCGCCGGTCCACCATCGCGCCGGTGCAGTAGACCACGGCGTCGTAGCAGGCCAGCAGGTCGTCGCGGCTCACGTCCCGGCCGAACTCGATCCCGCCGAGGAAGCGCACCCCGGGCAGCTCCAGCACCCGGCGCAGGTAGCCGGCTATCGACTTGATCGAGGTGTGGTCGGGGGCCACGCCGTACCGCACCAGCCCGTAGGGGGTGGGCAGCCGTTCCAGCACGTCCACCTCGACGGGGCCGGTGGCCTGCCTCGTCAGCGCCTCGGCGGTGTAGATCCCGGCGGGGCCGGATCCGACGACAGCGACTCGCAGTGACACGTCGCCTCCCAGGGGTTGTGCCGGTGGCCGCGCATCGGCAGGGGCGCGCTTCCTCCAACGTACTCCTGCGACCGCCCGCAGGGGATGCATCCGGCGGCATCCGCCCCGGGGAGGGGAAAGGGAAGGGATGGTTCCCGTGCGGAGCCCGTGAGGAGGAGGCGAAGGAGCGGCAAAGGGCGGCCGGGTGCGGGCCCGGGACTGGCACGCTCCGACGCATGAGGGGACCGGGCGGGGGCGGGCGCTCCGCGAGTGCGCCCGACGAGATCCAGCCGGTGGGCGCCCACCGGTTCGAGGCGTTCGGCCGGGTGATGGCGGCGCTCGGCGGCGAGGCCGAGCTGATGGAGTCGTGCCGCGATCTGACCTGGTGGCGGGGGGCCGACGACAGCTGGCACATCGAGTGGCGCGAGGGGCCCTACGCCGCCGAGGTGGCGGAGACGCTGGCCGAGCGGGTCCGGGAGCCCGGCTCCCCGGCGGACCCCGTCGGGCGGGCCACTCCGCTGTCCGCCGAGCTCGACGTGGTCGGCGTCCGCTTCGTGCTGCGGGCCGTCGACCCGCTCGGCCGGGACCGTCCCCACTCCCGCCTCGGCCCCTGGCGGCTGGCCGAGGTCCTCGACACGACCCGCCGCGGCCCCTCCCCCCGGCCCTGGGAGCAGCTCCTCGGCGGGTGAGCCCTCCTGCGCTCCCGAGCCGTGCACGGTCCGCCCGGTGCGGGGAGCGGCGGCCGCGGTGCCCGCGTGGTCCGGGATGGTGGCCGGTGCCCGCGCGGACGGGGCCGGGACCGTCACAGACCGGCGGCCGCGGCGAGGCGGGCGCGGTGGGCCTGCGGCGGGCCGAAGAGCTGGGCGTCGGCGGCGGCGCGCTTGAGGTGGCGGTGGGCCGGATGCTCCCAGGTGACGCCGGTGCCCCCGTGGATCTGGATGTTCTCGCCCGCGGCGGACAGATAGGCCTCGGTGCAGTAGGAGCCCGCGATCGCGGCGGCGACCGGGAGGTCGCCGGGCAGGGCACGGGCGGCGGCCAGCGCGGCCGAGCGTGCGGACTCGACGAGCAGGAGCAGGTCGGCGAGCTTGTGCTTGACGGCCTGGAAGGAACCGATGGGGCGGCCGAACTGCCGGCGCCGGAGGGCGTGCTCCACGGCGGCCTCCAGGCAGGCGGCGGCGCCGCCGACCTGCTCGGCCGCCAGGCAGGCGACGCCCGCGTCCCGGACCCGGTCGCGGGCCGCGCCGTCTCCGGCGGGCCGTACGGGGACGGCGTCGAAGGAGAGGGCGACGAGCGGGCGGGTCTGGTCGAGCGTCGTCAGCGGCGTGCGGGACGAGGGCACGGCCTCGACCAGTTCGTCGCCGGCGAAGGCCAGGACCACCTCGCCGTCCAGCGCGCAGGGCGCGGTGCCGGTGATCCGTCCCCGGGACAGGACCAGGTCGGCGTCGCCGGGCAGCAGGACGGTGGCGGTGCGGGAGCCGTCCGCGATGGCGGGCAGCAGCCGGGCCATCGCCCCGGGATCGGCGGCGGCCCTGAGCGCCTCGACGGCGAGCACGGCGGTGGCCAGGTAGGGGTGGGGGGAGAGCGCGCGGCCGAGTTCCTCGCAGACGACCGCCTGCTCGGCGGTGCCGCACCCCGCCCCGCCGTACTCCTCGGGCACGGCCAGGCCCGCCACGCCGAGTTCCCGGGCGAGGCGCTCCCAAGGGGCGCCGGGACGCGCGGCGAGGAAGGAGCGGACGGCGACGCGGAGGTCGGCCTGATCTCTGGTGAGGCCCGTGTCGGCGTCTCCGGAGTCCCCGGTTAGGCCCGTGTCGGCGATCCCGGCGTCTCCGGTCGGCCCGGCGGGGGTCGCGGACGCCGGGGACTCCGGGGACGCCGCGGGCACGGCGGCCGCCGGGAGGGAAGCGGTGTCGTCAGGATGCACACGCGCAGCATAAGCAAGCGACCGGTTGTTTAGTAGGGCTTGAACGTTTTTGTGTGTTCTTGCAGGTCATATATGCTGCGCATGCCCACGGGCAGGGACGGATCGGGGGATCAGCGGCTTTGGCCGGACAGAATGACACGTTCGATTTCATTACGGGGGACCGTCGCGAGCGGGCGATCCTCTGGCACATGATGCTCTCGCTCGTCGGAGGGCTGCTGCTCGGCGCCTTCGGCGAGATGCTCGCCCACGGGCCGGACCCGCTCGTCGCGGCCTACGACCCCTACGCCTACCTCGCCCTCGCCCTCGCCGTCGGCAGGACCGCCGCGGGGTTCGGCTGGGCGGTGCTGGCCGGGGTGCTCGCCGCCCTCGGGCCGGTCGTCCCGATCCTGGCCGCCGCGGCCTTCCCGTCGGGCTACCACCCCTTCCACGTCGGGGTCGACGGCGCGGTGCCGGGCGTCACGCTCCTCGCCCTCGCCGTCTGCGCCCTGCTGGCCTACGGGACCAGGCGGGACGGCCCGCGGGGAGACCTCGCCGCGGCGCTGCCCGCCGGCGTCCTGATGATCGAGGCCGTGGAGGCGGCGCAGTCCGGCTCGTGGAGCGTCCAGATCGCCGCGGTCCTGCTGCTCGCCGCGGTCCTCTCGCTGCGCCGGGGGGCCGGGGCGGTACGCTCCGCCCTGGCGGGTGCGGTCCTGGCGACCGCCCACCTGTTCTTCGTCGCCGGGCCGTGACGGGCTGCGGACCCTAATGGCAGGCGCCCGCCCCGCCGGGCTCGATACCCTGTAGGACACCGAATTCCCTGCCATCTAGGAGTAGCCGTGCTGCTGCGCATGTCGTCGCTGTTTCTTCGAACGCTGAGGGACGACCCGGCAGACGCGGAAGTCCCGAGCCACAAGCTGCTCGTCCGCGCCGGCTACGTCCGCAGGGTCGCGCCCGGCGTCTACTCCTGGCTGCCGCTCGGCAAGATGGTCCTGGAGAACGTCACCCGCGTCGTGCGCGAGGAGATGGACCGGATGGGCGGCCAGGAGGTGCTCTTCCCGGCCCTCCTGCCCAGGGAGTACTACGAGGCCACCGGCCGCTGGACGGAGTACGGCGACACGCTCTTCCGGCTCAAGGACCGCAAGGGCGCCGACTACCTCCTCGGCCCCACCCACGAGGAGATGTTCACCGACATGGTCAAGGGGGAGTACTCCTCCTACAAGGACTACCCGGTGACGCTCTACCAGATCCAGACGAAGTACCGCGACGAGGCCCGCCCCCGGGCCGGCATCCTGCGCGGGCGCGAGTTCGTCATGAAGGACTCCTACTCCTTCGACCTCGACGACGAGGGCCTCAAGCGCTCCTACGAGCGGCACCGCGAGACCTACATCCGCACCTTCGACCGGCTCGGCATCACCTACAAGATCTGTTTCGCCACCTCGGGGGCGATGGGCGGCTCGGCCTCGGAGGAGTTCCTGGCCCCGGCCGAGACCGGCGAGGACACCTTCGTCGCCTGCCACCACTGCGGTTACGCGGCCAACGCCGAGGCGGTCACCACCCCTGCCCCGGCCGCGCCCACCGGCGAGCGGCCGGCTCTGCGGGTGCTGGACACGCCGAACACCCCCACCATCGAGTCGCTGGTGGCCCACCTCAACGAGCACCACGGCCTGGACGTCACGGCCGCCGACACGCTCAAGAACGTCGTGGTGAAGGTGACCACCCCGGGCTCGGACAAGACCGAGGTCCTGGTCGTCGGCGTCCCCGGTGACCGCGAGGTCGACTTCAAGCGCCTGGAGGCCGCCCTGGCCCCCGGCGAGCCCGCCATCTTCGAGGCCGAGGACTTCCACCGGCACCCCGGCCTGGTGCGCGGCTACATCGGCCCGCAGGTCCTCAAGAACCTCGGCATCCGCTACCTCGTCGACCCCCGCGTGGTCGAGGGCAGCGCCTGGGTGACCGGCGCCAACGAGCCGAACAAGCACGCCGTGGGCGTGGTCGCCGGCCGCGACTTCACCGCCGACGGCACCATCGAGGCCGCCGAGGTCCGCGCCGGGGACGCCTGCCCGGCCTGCGGCTCGGAGCTGTCCATCGACCGCGGCATCGAGATCGGCCACATCTTCCAGCTCGGCCGCAAGTACGCCGACGCCGCCAGGCTCGACGCCCTGGGCCCCGACGGCAAGCCGGTCCGCGTCACCATGGGCTCGTACGGCATCGGCGTCTCCCGCGCGGTGGCGGTGCTCGTCGAGCAGCGGCACGACGAGCTCGGGCTCCTGTGGCCCCGCGAGGTCGCCCCCGCCGACGTCCACATCGTGGGCACCGGCAAGGAGAACCAGGTCGAGGTCGCCACCCGGCTCGCCGAGGAGCTCCACGCACGGGGCCTGCGCGTGCTGGTGGACGACCGCGCCGGGGTCTCGCCGGGCGTGAAGTTCAAGGACGCCGAGCTGCTCGGCATGCCGACCATCGTGGTGATCGGCCGCGGCCTGGCCCAGGGCGTCGCGGAGCTGCGCGACCGGGCCACCGGCGTCAAGGAGGAGATCCCGATCGCCGAGGCCGCCGACCGCGTCGAGGCCGCCTGCCGGGCCTGAGATCCGGCCGGGCCCCGTCGGGCCCCGCCGGTCGGGGCCCGGCGCGGTGGCGCTCCACCGCCCCGGGGCCCGGCTCCATGACGCGCACGGCCATCCGCCGGCAGGTCTCCGGGCCCGAACGCGCGCACGGCGCCGTCCTCCGGTCGGCGCCGTGCGCGCGTTCGGGGCGAAAGCCCCTTTTCTGATCATCGAAGTGATAGCTTTTACCGACGATCGGCACCCGTGGGGCATATGGGGTGAGGTTCCGTGAAAGGGTTCGACCTCCATTTCGACGCGCTGGAAGAGTGCGCGAACAAGGCCAGAAGCGTCGCGAACCAGTTCAGGAGCACGGCCGACGAGCGGCCCGCCGACGTCGGATCCTCCTGCTTCGGGAAGCTCGGGGACGCGTCCGGCAGGCTCGCCGAGGCCGTCCGCAAGCTCGAGGGGAAGATCGAGGCGGAGACCCGGTACGCCCAGCGGAACCTCGACAAGGTCGAGGCGGCGCTGCACACCGTCATCGCCAACGTCCGCAGGGCCGACGGGCCGGACGTCCCGGTGGAGAGCGTGTGACGGGCGGCGGGGAGGGGGAGTTCGGCGCCCTCCTGCGCATCGTCGGCGAGCTGACCGGTGACCAGTCCGAGATCTCCGGGATCGCGAAGCGCTGGCGGGCGCTGGCGACCGGCGTCGGCACGCACACCGGCGCGCTCAAGCGCGCGGCCGGCACCGTGGACGACGCCTGGAACGGCGGCGCCGCCGAGAACTTCATCGGCTACATGGCCCGGTACCCGCAGGCGGGCGCGGCCCTCGGCGACGCGCTGAAGAGCTGCGCCGCCACGCTGGAGCGCGCCGGGGGCGCGCTGGAGACCGCCAGGGGCGAGGTCCAGGCGATCTACGAGGAGAAGCAGGCCTGGCTGGCCGGGCAGCGCGAGCGGACCGGCGGCGCCGTGCCGGCGGAGCTCGTCGCCTCCCAGGCGGCCGACGCCCTGGGGCGGGCCGAAGACTCGCGACGGCGGGCCGTCGAGGCCGTCGAGGCGGCCGTCGGCGCGCTCGGCGGGCACCTCGGCACCGCGTTCTTCACCGCCATCCCCGCCCCGGGGGACCAGGACTTCGTCCCCCGCAACAATCCCTCGATGCGCTGGGTGCCCGACCCGGACTTCCGGCAGGGGAGATCGACGCAGCTGGCCGGATACGACGGCTCGGCACCGGTGGACGGCGGAACCGGCGGCTCCGGGGGGTACGGCGCGGGATCCGGGTACGGGCCGGGCGGAGGGGGCGGGTCCGGCGGGACCGGCTATCCGGGGGGGAGCCCGGGGGGCCCGGTCACGGTCCCCAACCTGGGTGCGAACCCCCGCGCCAAGGCGATCGTGGGGTACGCGCTCGACCAGCTCGGCGACCGCTACGTCTGGGGCGCGACCGGGCCGAACACCTTCGACTGCTCCGGCCTGACGCTCCGGTCGTACCAGGCGGCCGGGATCGGCATCCCACGGGTCGCCGCGGACCAGTGGGTGCACGGACCGCGGGTGCCCGACGGCGAGGTGCAGGCCGGAGACCTGATCTTCTTCGACAGCACCGGAGACGGCAAGGCCGATCACGTGGGCATCGTGCTCGACCCCGAGCGGCAGACCATGATCCACGCGCCCAACTCGCGCTCGGTGGTGCGCGTCGAGAGCTACGGCGACTATTCGACGCCCCGCCTGGGGTTCACCCGGCCGGGGGCGGGCTGAGCGCACCCGGCGGGGCGGAAGGGCGGAGTCTAGTAACGGCGGCGGCGCGGGTGGCCGCCGATCGTCTTGCCGAGGTGGAACCCGCCCGGCAGGGTGACGCTCACGTACTTGCGGCCGTCGGGCGTCCGGGAGACGTGGAACCGGCGGCCGCCGAAGCTGTGCCCGACCCCGTGCCGGGACAGGTTGAGGCGGAACGGGCCCAGCTTGATCGACTTGTGGTAGTTCCAGCCCATGTCTCTCCCCGTCTCCTCCGGAAACCCTGGATGCCTGCAGTGGGAACAACGCCGGGCGCCCGCCCGGGGTTCCGGATCAGCGGCGGGACGACCCGCTGAGGGTCTTGCGCCAGTGCAGGCCGCCGGGCAGGTTGACGCTCAGCGTGCGGCGGCCGTCGGCCGTCCGGGTCACCCGGAACGCGCGGTTGCCCCAGCTGTGGCCGACTCCGCTCCGGGAGAGGTTGAGACGGAACGGACCGAACTTCATCGACTTCCTGAATCCCCAGCCCATCGCTTTCCTCCTTGTGAATCCGTGAAGGTCGGCTACCCGTCACAGGCGCTGCAAACCTGTGCAAAACGGCCTGGGGTGCCACTGGAGGCCGTCAGGAGGTGCGGGCGCCGTCCTCCCCGGGCCCCGGGGTCGCGGAGGGTGAGGGCGACGGTGACGGCGTCGGGGACGCCGAGGGCGCCGAGGGCACCGCGCCGGGCGGCATGCCGGGGAAGGCCTCGATCTCCGGACGCAGGCCGTAGGAGCGTTTGACGCACTCCTGCATGGCCAGCGCGGCCATGCGGCGCAGCACCGCGTCGTCGTCGGCGGCCAGCTCCAGGTAGGCGGTGGTCACCCCCTTCTCGACCAGCACCGCCAGCTCCACGGCCTGGTCGGCGCTGGACGGGGTGACCGGGAGCGCGTAGGCCGGGTCGGCCTCGGCGGGGACGCCGCCGCGCTCGGTGATCATGGCCCGGAGCCGGTCGCGGCGGACGCGGTGGGCCTTGAACGCCGCCGTCGCGGTGGCGCGCAGCTCGCCCGTGGTCCTGGCGGCGATGACCCCGTAGGCGTAGACGGCCGCATGCTCGGCGGCCAGGGCGGTGGAGAGCCCGCCGGTCCCGGCGCTCACAGGGACCTCGGCAGGGCCGCCGCGTGCGCGGCCTCGCAGGCGCCGATGCACGCGATCAGCTGCGCTAGCGCGGGGGAGACCCCCTCGGTCTGCCGGGGCCGGAGCGCGGCGGCCCTGCGCTCCAGGTCGCGCAGCTTCCGCAGGGACGGTGCCGGACCCGGCGAAGGGGATCCGGAGACGGACGGGGCGGCGGACGGCGAGGCCGGGACGGCGGGCTCCGGAACGTTCCCGGCGGGCAGTCTCCGGCGCAGCTCCGCCAGGTGGGCCTCGTGCCGCCGCCGGAAGGGGGCGAGCCTGCGCGAGGGCAGCGCGGCGTACAGCGCGACGGTCCGCTCCTTCTCCTCGATCAGCTGCCTGAGCAGCACGGTCTCCGGGTCGGGCGGCGGCGCGGGGGCGGGCCCGGGCTCCTCGCCGGCGCATCCCGCGAGCGTCGCGGCGGCCGCCCCGAGGGCACCGCTCCGCAGCAGCGCGCGCCGGGTGAGGGAACGCACGGACGACCTCCGGTCTCGGGTGGGGTGCTGACGCCTCTAGCATCGTACGGGCTCGCAACCGCGCTCACCCCGTGTCCCGGACGGCTCCGCCACACCGAGTGACGCTCTTTCCGCGCTCCGGTGTGGATAGGCTGGGGAATCACATGGGCGAGGTGCGCCCGGACGAGATCGTGACAATAGGAGGTCGACATGGGCAGCGTCACATCCCGCGACCGCCTGATGAAGCTTCTGGGGCCCGTCGTCGAGGCCGAAGGGTTCGACCTGGAGGACGTCACGGTCACGCCGGCGGGCAAGCGCCGGCTGCTCCGCGTCGTCGTCGACCGCGACGGCGGCGTGAGCCTGGACGGCGTGGCGGAGGTCAGCCACGCCGTCTCCGCGGCGCTGGACGCCGGCGACGCGATGGGCTCCGCCCCCTACGTGCTGGAAGTCTCCTCTCCCGGAGTCGACCGCCCGCTCACCGAGCCGCGCCACTGGCGCCGGGCGGCGGGCCGGCTGGTCAAGGCCGACCTGCGGGACGGCACCTGCGTGGAGGGCCGGATCGTCGCGACCGACGAGACCGGTGTGGAGCTGGACGTCGAGGGCGTGCGGCACCGCGCCGACTATCAGGACCTGGCCCGAGGACGGGTGCAGGTGGAATTCCGCCGGCTCGATGAGAGCGACGACGCCGAAGACGACGGCGAAGACGGCGACGAGGGCTAAGGGGGAGCCTCGTGGACATCGACATGAGCGTCCTGCGCAGCCTGGAGCGGGAGAAGGACATCTCCTTCGACCTGGTCGTCAAGGCGATCGAGGACGCGCTGCTGATCGCGTATTTCCGGACCGAGGGCGCGGCCGCCAAGGCCCGCGCCGAGCTGGACCGGAGCACCGGTCACGTGGCCATCTACGCCGCGGAGATCGGCGAGAACGGGGAGGTGCTCCGCGAGTACGACGACACTCCGGGCAACTTCAGCCGCATCGCCGCGACCACCGCCAAGCAGGTCATCCTGCAGCAGCTCCGGGACGCCGAGGACGAGATCAACTTCGGCGAGTTCGCCAGCCGTGAGGGCGAGCTCGTGGCCGGGGTGATCCAGCAGGGCAAGGACCCGCGGGTCGTCCTGGTGGACCTGGGCAAGATCGAGGCGGTGCTCCCGCACAACGAGCAGGTCCCCGGTGAGGAGTACGTCCACGGAGAGCGGATCCGCTGCTACGTGGTGCAGGTCAAGAAGGGGCACAAGGGCCCGTCGGTGACGTTGTCGCGGACCCACCCCGGCCTGGTGAAGAAGCTCTTCGCGCTGGAGGTCCCGGAGATCGCCGACGGCACCGTCGAGATCGCGGCGATCGCCCGGGAGGCGGGCCACCGTACCAAGATCGCGGTTCGCTCCCGCCGGCCGGGCGTCAACGCCAAGGGCGCCTGCATCGGCCCGATGGGCTCGCGGGTGCGCAACGTGATGACCGAGCTGCACGGCGAGAAGATCGACATCATCGACTGGTCGGAGGACCCGGCGGAGTTCGTCGGGAATGCCCTGTCTCCCGCCCGTGTTTCCCATGTCGAGGTGATCGACGCCGCCGGCCGTGCCGCGCGGGTGACCGTGCCGGACTACCAGCTCTCCCTCGCCATCGGCAAGGAGGGGCAGAACGCCCGGCTGGCCAACCGCCTGACCGGTTGGCGCATCGACATCCGGCCGGACACCCATGTGGAGGGTGCGGCCGGTTCCGCAGATGCGTCCACACGGTAAGCTGGAATATGGTGGCCAGGCCGCCCCACTGAGAACTTGTGTGGGCTGCCGGGTTCGCACGGTCTCCTCCGAGCTGCTCCGCCTGGTGGCGGTCGAGGGCGTCATAGTCCCCGACCTGCGACGACGGCTCCCGGGGCGTGGTGCTTCACTGCATCCCACCCCGAGATGCCTCGAGCTCGCCGAGCGCAGACGGGCGTTTCCGCGCGCTTTCCGCGTCACGGAAACGCTCGACCTGTCGCTCGTGCGCGGCCACGTGGAAGAGCTGCAGGCTGAAAGGACCGGGTGAAATGGTTGCCAACTGTCATGTAGGACGCCGAGTTGATGGGCTGGTCAGATAGCTATGAGCGCCTGATGAGCATGCGGCGATGAGTACGTCTACGTAACGACGGTCCGGCGGCACAGCCTCCCGGGCCGAGTAAGGGAGTGCAGTGGCGAAGGTCCGGGTATACGAGCTCGCCAAGGAGTTCGGTGTGGAGAGCAAGGTCGTCATGGCCAAGCTCCAGGAGATGGGCGAGTTCGTTCGTTCGGCGTCCTCGACCATCGAAGCACCGGTGGTCCGCAGGCTCACGGAAGCTTTGGGCGTGCCCGCGAAGGGTTCGTCCGACAAGGGTGCCGGAAGGGCGCCCCGGCCGCCTCAGGCGGCCCCCCGGCCGGCCGAGGGCCAGGCCGGCGGCGCTGCGGCGCCCACCGCGGTTCCCAGGCCGGGACCGGCTCCCAAGCCGGGTCCGCGGCCGGCTCCGCGTCCTGCGGCCCCCGCGCCGCAGGCCCCGCAGCCCCAGGTTCAGCAGCAGCCCCAGATCCAGCAGCAGCCGCCGGTGCAGCAGCAGCCGTCGCCGGTCCAGCCGCCGCGTTTCGAGGCGCCTCCGGCCCCGCGGCCCGCGGGCCCCGGCGGTCCCGGTGCCAAGCCGGGCCCGCGTCCGGGCCCGCGCCCGGCGCCGCGTCCCGAGGCGGCCGGCCCGCAGACCCGTCCCGCCGGCGGTCCCGGTGCCCCTTCGGGCCCGCGTCCCGCCGCCGGGGCTCCCGGCGGTCCCGGTGCCAAGCCGGGTCCGCGTCCGGGCCCGCGCGGCCCGCGGCCGGGCAACAACCCGTTCTCCTCGAACGCCAGCGGCATGGGCCAGACCCGTCCGCCGCGTCCGGGCGGCCCCGGCGGTCCCGGTGACCGCGGTCCCCGTCCCGGCGGCGGTCCCCGTGAGGACCGCGGTCCGCGCGACGGTGCGGCTCCGCGTCCTCCGGGCGCCCGTCCCGGCCCGCCCGGTGCGGCCGGTCCCCGTCCGGGGCCCGGTGCGGGCGGTCCGCGTCCGGGCGGCGGTGCCGGCGCGGCCGGTCCGCGCCCCGGCGGCGGCGCGGGTGCCGGCGGTCCCCGTCCCGGCGGTCCGCGTCCCAGCCCGATGATGATGCCCCAGGGCCGTCCGGCGGGTCCGGGCGGCGGCGGTGCCGGTCGTCCCGGTGGCGGCGGCCGTCCGGGTGGCGGTGCCGGTCGTCCGGGTGGCGGTGCCGGTCGTCCCGGTGGCGGCGGCGGTTTCGCCGGTCGTCCCGGCGGCGGTGCCGGTCGTCCCGGCACCGGAACCGGTGCCCCCGGTGGCGGCGGCGGTTTCGCCGGTCGTCCCGGTGGCGGCGGCCGTGGCCGCGGCGGCGGTACGGCGGGCGCGTTCGGCCGTCCGGGCGGACGCCCGGCCCGCGGCCGCAAGTCCAAGCGCCAGAGGCGCCAGGAGTTCGACAACATGCAGGCGCCGGCGATCGGCGGCGTGCAGGCCCCCCGCGGCGGCGGTCAGACGATCCGCCTGTCGCGCGGCGCGTCCCTGGCGGACTTCGCGGACAAGATCGGTGCGAACCCCGCGTCGCTGGTGCAGATCATGCTGCACCTCGGTGAGATGGTGACCGCGACGCAGTCGGTCAACGAGGAGACGCTGCAGCTCCTCGCCGCCGAGCTGGACTACAACCTGCTCGTCGTGAGCCCGGAGGAGGAGGACCGCGAGCTTCTCGAGTCCTTCGACATCGAGTTCGGCGAGGACGAGGGCGACGACGCCGACCTGGTCGCCCGTCCGCCGGTCGTGACCGTCATGGGTCACGTCGACCACGGTAAGACCAGGCTGCTCGACGCCATCCGCAAGACCAACGTGGTGGCGCGCGAGGCCGGCGGCATCACCCAGCACATCGGTGCCTACCAGATCGCCACCGACCACGAGGGCGAGCAGCGGCGGATCACCTTCATCGACACCCCCGGTCACGAGGCGTTCACCGCCATGCGTGCCCGTGGTGCCAAGGTCACCGACATCGCCATCCTGGTGGTCGCGGCCGACGACGGTGTGAAGCCGCAGACCATCGAGGCGCTGAACCACGCCCAGGCGGCCGACGTGCCGATCGTGGTCGCGGTCAACAAGATCGACAAGGAGGGTGCGGACCCGAGCAAGGTGCGCGCCCAGCTCACCGAGTACGGCCTCGTCGCCGAGGAGTACGGCGGCACCACGATGTTCGTGGACATCTCCGCCAAGAACGACATCGGCATCGAGAGCCTGCTCGAGGCGGTCCTGCTCACCGCGGACGCCGAGCTCGACCTGCGGGCGAACCCGACGATGGACGCCCAGGGCGTCGCCATCGAGGCCCACCTCGACAAGGGCCGCGGTCCGGTCGCGACCGTGCTGGTCCAGCGCGGCACGCTCCGCGTCGGCGACTCGATCGTCTGCGGCGAGGCCTTCGGCCGCGTCCGGGCGATGCTGGACGACAACGGCGAGTCGATCGAAGAGGCCGACCCGTCGCGTCCGGTGCTGGTCCTCGGTCTGACCGCGGTGCCCGGCGCCGGTGACAACTTCATCGTGGTCACCGACGACCGGATGGCGCGCCAGATCGCCCAGCAGCGCGCGGCGCGCAAGCGCATCGCGGACATGGCCAGGTCCGGCCGCCGTCGCACCCTCGAAGAGCTCTTCAGCGAGATGGAGAAGGGCCAGGTCGACGAGCTCAAGCTCATCATCAAGGGTGACGTCTCCGGTTCGGTCGAGGCCCTCGAGGACGCCCTGCTCAAGATCGACGTCGGCGAGGAGGTGCGCCTGCGGGTGCTCCACCGCGCGGTCGGCGCCATCACCGAGTACGACGTCAACCTGGCCGTGGCCGACGACAACGCCGTCATCATCGGCTTCAACGTGCGCCCCGAGGTCCGGGCGCGCGACCTGGCCGAGCGCGAGGGCGTCGACATCCGCTACTACTCGGTCATCTACCAGGCGATCGAGGAGATCGAGGCGGCCCTCAAGGGCATGCTCAAGCCCGAGTTCGAAGAGGTCCAGATGGGCACCGCCGAAGTCCGCGAGGTCTTCAAGGTGCCGAAGATCGGCAACGTCGCCGGTGCGCTGGTCCGTTCGGGCACGATCGTCCGCAACAGCAAGGCGCGGATCATCCGTGGCGGTGTCGTGATCTCCGACAACCTCACGGTCTCCTCGCTGCGCCGGTTCAAGGACGACGCGACCGAGGTCCGCGAGGGCTACGAGTGCGGTATCGGTGTCGGCTACAGCGACATCAAGATCGACGACGTCATCGAGACGTTCGAGATGCGGGAGAAGCCGCGCGCCTGACGCCTCGCCCCTCCCCGCGCCGGTGCGCACCGCCGCACCGGCGCGGGGCCGGGAGCAGGCATGCGCGGTGAACCTGACATGTACGTAGGTGCCCTGACATTGGACATCCTGCTCGGCGACGTTCACTCGCTGAAGCAGAAGCGCTCCGTGGTGCGTCCCATCATCGCCGAGGTGCAGAAGAAGTTCCCGGCCGTGGCGGTCGCCGAGACCGGCCACCTGGACCTGCACCGCCGTACGGAGATCGGGATCGCGGTCGTCTCCGCCACCGCCGCCAACTGCGGCGCCGTGCTGGACGACTGCGAGCGCCTGGTCGCCGGCCGCCCGGAGATCGAGCTGCTGTCCGCGCGGCAGCGGCTCTACAACGAGGACGAGGACTAGCAGACGCAGAGGAACGGCCGCGAAGACGCCTTCGCGCCCGGTCGTCTCTGTGAGAAGGGGGAGCGACGATGGACGCCGCACGCGCGCGCAAGATCGCTGACCGTATCCAGCAGGTGGTGGCGGAGATGCTGGAGCGCCGGATCAAGGACCCGCGACTCGGCTTCGTGACCGTGACCGACGCTCGGATCACCGCGGACCTCGGTGAGGCCACGGTGTTCTACACCGTGTTCGGGTCCGAGGCCGAGCGGGCCGACTCCGCGGCGGCGCTGGAGAGCGCCAAGGGACTCATCCGCTCGGAGGTGGGCCGCCAGACCGGCCTGCGCCACACGCCGACGCTGACGTTCACCCACGACCCGCTCCCGGACAGCGCCCGCCATCTGGACGACCTCTTCGCCGAGGCCAGGGCCAGGGACGAGGAGATCGCCAGAAAGCGGGAGAAGGCCCGGCACGCCGGCGAGGCCGACCCGTACCGGCGGCCCAGGGACGAGGCCCACGAGGCTCTCGAAGACGATGAGGACGCTGAGGGCGCCGCGGACGGGGAGTCCGGCGGGAGCGCGGGCGGAGCCCCGGACCGCGCCGGACGTCCGGCGACGTGACACCGGGCGAGATGGCGGCCGGTGACGCGCCGATCGGTGCGGGGGTGCCCGGCGGTGCGACCGCCGGTGACCCGGCGGCCGGTGACGCGCCGATCGGTGCGGGGGTGCCCGGCGGTGCGACCGCCGGTGACCCGGCGGCCGGTGGTGCGCCGGCCGGTGCGGCGGTGCCCGGCGGTGCGGCGGCCGGTGACGTGGCGGTCGCCGGGCGCGGCGGTGCCCGCGGGGTCCCGGCCCAGGCGCCGGACGCGGACTGGGACCGGGCCGTCGCGCTGATCTCGTCCGCCTCCGAGGTCGCGCTGGCCTGCCACGTGTCGCCGGACGGCGACGCGCTCGGCTCGATGCTGGCGGCCGGTGCGGCGCTGCGCGCGGCGGGCAAGCGGGTGACGGCCTCCTTCGGCGACCGCCGCTTCGCGGTCCCCCGGCTGCTGCGCTTCCTGCCCGGCCAGGACCTCCTGGTCGAGCCCGCCCGCTACCCCGCCGCCCCGGAGCTGATGGTCACCTTCGACGTCTCCACCGTGGACCGGCTGGGCACGCTGGCGGAGAGCGCGGGCAGGGCCGGGGAGCTGATCGTGGTGGACCACCACCCGTCCAACCCCGGCTTCGGCACGCTCAACCTGATCGACCCCGCCGCCGCGTCCACCACCACGCTCGTCGAGCGGCTGCTGCACCGGCTGGGCCTGCCGATCGACGAGGCGATCGCCACCTGCCTGTACGTCGGCCTGGTCACCGACACCGGCTCCTTCCGGCACTCCTCGACCACCCCGGCGGCCCACGACATGGCCGCCAGGCTGGTGGCGGCCGGACCGGACCCCGAGGAGATCGCCCGCAGGCTGTGGGACAGCTCCCCGTTCGGCTACCTGAAGGTACTGGGCGCCGTCCTCGGCCGGGCGACGCTGGAGCCGGAGGTGGGCGGGGGCCTGGTGTGGACGTTCGTCACCCGGGCCGACCGGGCCCCGTACGGCCTGCCGTACGACGAGGTGGAGGGGATCATCGACGTGGTCCGGCGCACCGGCGAGGCGGAGGTGACCGTGGTCCTCAAGGAGGACGACGACGGCGCCTGGCAGGTCTCCACCCGCTCCCGGGGCGGCGTGGACGTCGCCCGCGTCTGCTCCGCGCTGGGCGGCGGCGGGCACGCCAGGGCCGCGGGCTTCACCTCGCGCCTGCCCGTCGAGGAGACCATGGCCGGTCTCCGCGCGCTGCTGTAGCGGCGTCCCCCGCAAGCCCGTGAAGACGTCCCCGCCAGGAGGACGCGCCGCCGGCCTCCCTCCCGCCCCCGGGACGGAGGCCTCCACAACCGAGGAGATTCGATGAGCACGGCTCGCGCCAAGCGAACCCCGCCGCCGAGCGGGCTGATCATCGTGGACAAGCCCGCCGACTGGACCTCGCACGACGTCGTCGGCAAGCTCCGCGGCATCGCGGGCACCCGCAGGGTCGGCCACGCCGGGACCCTGGACCCGATGGCCACCGGCGTGCTGGTCGTGGGCGTGGAGAAGGCGACCCGGCTCCTCGGCCACCTGGCGCTGACCGAGAAGGGCTACGACGGCACGATCCGGCTGGGCCAGACGACCAACACCGACGACGCCGAGGGCGAGGTCGTCGCGACGGCGTCGGCCGCCGACGTGGCCGAGGAGGACGTCCGCCGGGGGATCGCGGCGCTGACCGGCCGGATCATGCAGGTCCCGCCGCAGGTGAGCGCCATCAAGGTGAACGGGCAGCGGGCCTACAAGATGGCCAGGGCGGGGGAGGAGGTCGAGCTGGCGGCGCGCCCGGTGACGGTGTCCGGGTTCGAGGTGGCCGCCGTCCGCCGGGAGGGCGACCTGCTCGACGTCGACGTCTCGGTGACCTGCTCCAGCGGCACCTACATCCGGGCCCTGGCCCGCGACCTGGGCGCGGCCCTGGGCACCGGCGGCCACCTGACCCGCCTGCGCCGCACCCGGGTCGGCCCGTACGACCTGTCGATGGCGCACACGATCGAGGAGCTCGGCCGGGAGTGCGTGATCCTGCCGATGGCCGACGCCGTCGCGGCGGCCTTCCCCCGGCGCGACGTGACCGCGGAGGAGGCGGGCACGGTCGCGCACGGCGGGCGGCTGCCCGCGGCGGGACTGGGTCCGGGACCGATCGGGGTGTTCGGGCCGGACGGCGCCCTCGTCGCCCTGGTCGAGGAGCACGGCAGGGTCGCCAAGTCCCTGGCCGTCTTCGCGGGCTGACCCGGACCGGACCGGACCGCTCCTGCCCGGCCCGCACCGGGACGGCGGGACCCGGACCGGACCGCTCCCGGCCGGCCCCCGCCGGGGCGGCCGGAGGCGGAGCGGGTGGGATCCCCCGCGCCGTAGGGCCTCCCCGATGCGGTGGGAACGCCCGGCGCATGGCACGCTTGAGAAGTCGATCCGTCACCGGATACTCAGGGCGGAGGACCTGTCCCTCGGGCCAGGGCCGGAACCCCCGATCCCCGGCGGTCCACGCAGGGGAGACGTCGAGAAGGAAGAGGCTGCGGTGCGAAGCTGGCACGGACTGGACGATGTTCCCGACGACTGGGGCAGGTCCGTCATCACGATCGGCGTCTTCGACGGGGTGCACGCCGGCCACCAGCAGATGGTGGCCCGCGCCGTGGCGATGGCCGGGCGGCTCGGGCTCCCCTCGGTGGTCGTGACCTTCGACCCGCACCCGGACGAGGTGGTCCGCCCCGGCACGCACCCGCCCCGGCTGACGACGGCCAGGCACCGCACCGAGCTGCTCGGCGCGCTCGGGGTGGACGCGGTCTGCGTGCTCCCCTTCACCCTGGAGTTCTCCCGGATGAGCCCGGACGAGTTCGTGCAGACCGTGCTGGTCGACCGGCTGCACGCGGCCGGGGTCGTGGTGGGGGAGAACTTCCGCTTCGGCCACAAGGCCTCCGGCGACGTCGAGACGCTGCGGACGCTCGGCGAGAAGTACGATTTCGAGGCCGAAGGCGTCCCCCTGGTCAGCGACGGCGAGACCATCTCCTCGACCAGGATCCGCGAGCGGCTCGCCGCGGGGGACGTGGAGGCGGTCACCGCGGCGCTGGGCCGCCCGCACCGGGTGGAGGGCGTGGTGGTCCGGGGATACCAGCGCGGCCGTCAGCTCGGCTTCCCCACCGCCAACGTCGAGTCGCCCGAGTTCACCGCGATCCCGCCGGACGGGGTCTACGCGGGCTGGCTCCAGGGCATCGCGGTGGGGAACCTGCCCGCCGCCTACGACGGCGAGCGCTGGCCCGCGGCGATCTCCGTGGGCACCAACCCGACGTTCGAGGGAGTGGCCCGCACCGTCGAGGCCTACGCACTCGACCGCGACGACCTGGAGCTGTACGGCGCGCACGTGGCGGTGGATTTCGGCCGCCGGCTCCGCGACAACCAGAGGTTCGACTCGATCGAGGCGCTGATCGAGCAGATGCACGCCGACGTCGACGAGGCCCGCCGCTTCACCTCCTGAGCGGCCCCCGGCCCCGCCTGCGGCTCGGTCCGGGGCCCGCCCGCGGGCGCGCCGCCCGCGCCGCGGCGGGACGCCCGGTGCCGCGGGGCGTGCGAGCGGGTCACGGCCGATGGTAGCCTGGCATGTCAGCTCTGTAACCGGTGGTGTCGTAACCCCCGGTCTCTGATCCCGCCACGGCGACTGTAGGCACGCACGGTCGCTCGGGCTCTCGAAATCGCGCGTGCCCGTAGACGTTCAAGGAGAGATGTGTCGCTCGACACCGACGCCAAGAAGCAGATCATCAGTGAGTACGCCAAGAGCGAGACCGACACCGGTTCGCCCGAGGTGCAGATCGCGCTGCTCAGCAAGCGCATCAGCGAGCTCACCGAGCACATGAAGCGCAACAAGCACGACTTCCACAGCCAGCGCGGTCTGCTGCTGCTGGTCGGCCGTCGCCGTCGTCTGCTCAAGTACCTGCAGAGCAAGGACATCCAGCGTTACCGGTCGCTCATCGAGCGGCTCGGCCTGCGCCGATAGCGTGACGGGGGAGCGGCGCCCGCGCCGCTCCCCCGCCTCATGGTCCCGTCCCCGGCGCGTCGCGTCGCGTGAACGCCGGTTCCATGGGCAGACTTAACAACCGAGAAAACTGAATAGCCGAGAAAGTGCCCCGCGTCCGAGAGCAAGTGCGCCCCACGGCGTCGAAGGGCCGGTCCTCGGTAGTGGCCCCCGGTCATCGCGGCTCGTGCCGCACGCGAACCGGGCGCTTCGATCGAAGACCGGCGCTGCACCTACGGGGCGGCGAAAAGAGGCCCAGGCGCGACACGCGTGCCTGGGGGACGCGGGCGACCGACCACAAGGAGGTCCCCCGTGGAGGGTGTCCACAGCAGCGAAGCCGTCATCGACAACGGCTCTTTCGGCACGCGTACCGTCCGGTTCGAGACCGGCCGCCTCGCGCGCCAGGCGGCGGGTTCCGCCGTCGTCTACCTGGACGACGAGACGATGGTCCTGTCCGCGACCACCGCGTCCAAGAACCCCAAGGAGAACCTCGACTTCTTCCCCCTCACGGTGGACGTCGAGGAGCGCATGTACGCCGCGGGCCGCATCCCCGGCTCGTTCTTCCGGCGTGAGGGCCGCCCGTCCGAGGACGCCATCCTCACCTGCCGCCTGATCGACCGGCCGCTGCGCCCGTCCTTCGTCAAGGGCCTGCGCAACGAGATCCAGGTCGTCGCCACCGTCATGGCGCTGCACCCGGAGCACCTCTACGACGTGGTCGCGATCAACGCCGCCTCCCTGTCCACGCAGCTGGCCGGCCTGCCGTTCTCCGGCCCGATCGGCGGCGTGCGCGTCGCGCTGATCGAGGGCCAGTGGGTGGCCTTCCCGACCAACACGGAGCTGGAGAGCGCCACCTTCGACATGGTGGTCGCCGGCCGGGTCCTGGACGACGGCGACGTCGCGATCATGATGGTCGAGGCCGAGTCCACCCGCGGCACGCTCAAGCTCATCGCCGAGGGCGCCGTCGCGCCCACCGAGGAGACCGTGGCGCAGGGCCTGGAGGCCTCCAAGCGGTTCATCAAGGTCCTGTGCGACGCGCAGGCCAAGGTGGCCAAGGTCGCCGCCAAGGAGACCCGCGAGTACCCCCTCTTCCTCGACTACCAGGACGACGTCCTGGAGGCCGTGACCGCCGCGGTGCGGAGCGAGCTCGCCTCCGCGCTGACCATCGCCGGCAAGCAGGAGCGCGAGGCCGAGCTCGACCGGCTCAAGGCCCTGGCCGCCGAGAAGGTCGCCCCGGACTTCGAGGGCCGCGAGAAGGAGGTCGGCGCCGCCTTCCGGTCGCTGACCAAGTCGCTCATGCGCGAGCGGGTCATCTCCGAGGGCGTCCGCATCGACGGCCGCGGCGTGAAGGACATCCGGCAGCTCAACGCCGAGGTCCACGTCGTGCCCCGGGTGCACGGCTCGGCCCTGTTCGAGCGCGGCGAGACCCAGATCCTGGGCATCACCACGCTGAACATGCTCCGCATGGAGCAGATGATCGACACGCTCAACCCCGAGCGCACCAAGCGCTACATGCACAACTACAACTTCCCGCCGTACTCCACCGGTGAGACCGGCCGGGTCGGCTCGCCCAAGCGCCGCGAGATCGGCCACGGCGCGCTCGCCGAGCGGGCGCTCCTGCCGGTGCTGCCGACGCGCGAGGAGTTCCCCTACGCGATCCGCCAGGTGTCCGAGGCCCTCGGCTCCAACGGCTCCACCTCGATGGGCTCGGTCTGCGCCAGCACGATGTCCCTCCTGGACGCGGGCGTCCCGCTGAAGGGCATCGTCGCGGGCATCGCGATGGGCCTGATCAACGAGGGCGACCAGTACGTCACGCTGACCGACATCCTCGGCGCCGAGGACGCCATGGGCGACATGGACTTCAAGGTCGCCGGCACCAAGGACGTCATCACCGCCCTGCAGCTCGACACCAAGCTCGACGGCATCCCCGCCTCGGTCCTGGCCGCCGCGCTGAAGCAGGCCAAGGGCGCCCGCCTGGCCATCATCGACGTGATGCAGGAGGCCATCGACTCCCCGGCGGAGATGAACGCGACGGCCCCGCGCATCATCACGATCAAGGTCCCGGTCGACAAGATCGGCGAGGTCATCGGCCCCAAGGGCAAGATGATCAACCAGATCCAGGACGACACCGGCGCCGAGATCACCATCGAGGACGACGGCACCATCTACATCGGCGCGACCGACGGCCCGTCCGCCGAGGCGGCGCGGTCGGCGATCAACGCCATCGCCAACCCGCACATGCCGGAGGTCGGCGAGCGCTACCTGGGCACGGTCGTCAAGATCGCCGCCTTCGGCGCGTTCATCTCCCTCATGCCGGGCAAGGACGGCCTGCTGCACGTCTCCCAGATCCGCAAGCTGCACGGCGGCAAGCGCATCGAGAACGTCGAGGACGTCATGAACGTGGGTGAGAAGATCCAGGTGGAGATCGCCGAGATCGACTCCCGCGGCAAGCTCTCCCTCGTCCCCGTCGAGGTCGTCGAGAAGGAGGCCGAGGCGAAGGGCGAGGCCGGCACCTCCGAGTCGGGCGACACGGACGCCGCCCCCGCCGCACCCGTCGCGGAGCGGCCCGCCGCCGCCGCGCCCGCGGAGGAGAAGCCCCGCCGCACCCGCACCCGCACCCGTACGAGCGGCGGCGGGGGCCGCGGGGAAGAAGACCGCAACTCGTGATCACCACCACTCTGCACCCCGGATCCGGAGGTGCCGGGGTCGTGCGGCGCACCGTCCTCCCCGGCGGGCTCCGGGTGGTGACCGAGACCATGCCGACCGTGCGTTCCGTCGCGGTCGGCATGTGGGTCGGCATCGGATCGAGGGACGAGGACCCCGAGCACATGGGGGCCTCCCACTTCCTGGAACACCTGCTGTTCAAGGGGACGCCCACGCGGGACGCGCTGGAGATCTCCGCGGCGATCGAGGGCATCGGCGGTGAGATCAACGCCTTCACCGCCAAGGAGTACACCTGCTACTACGCGCGGGTCCTCGACGAGGACCTGCGGGTGGCGATCGACGTGCTCGCCGACGTGGTGACCTCCTCGCTGATCACCGCCGACGACGTCGAGGCCGAGCGCGGCGTGATCCTGGAGGAGATCGCCATGCACGACGACGACCCGTCGGACGTGGTGCACGAGCAGTTCTCCGCCGAGATGTACGGTGACACGCCCATCGGACGGCCGATCCTCGGCACGGTCGAGTCGATCAACGCGATCGGCCGGGACCGGATCGACGAGTACTACCGGGACCGGTACCTCCCCTCGCGCACCGTGGTGTCGGTGGCGGGCAACGTCACCCACGAGCAGGTCGTGGAGCTGGTCGCCGCCGCCTACGAGCGGGCGGGGGCGCTGGGCGGCGACGCCGAGCCGGTCCCGCCGCGCGTGTCCGGTGACACCGTCCCGGCCCGCTCCGGCGTCCGGGTGCTGCACCGCCCGACGGAGCAGGCCAACCTGGTCCTCGGCACGATCGGCCTGACCCGCACCGACGAGCGGCGCTTCGCGCTGGGCGTGCTCAACGCGGCGCTCGGCGGCGGCATGTCGTCCCGGCTCTTCCAGGAGATCCGGGAGAAGCGCGGCCTGGCCTACTCGGCGTACAGCTACACCTCGCAGTACGCCGACACCGGTCAGTTCGGCGTCTACGTCGGCTGCCTGCCGTCCAAGACGGACGAGGTGCTGAAGATCTGCCGGGAGGAGCTGCTGCGCGTGGTCGCCGACGGCTTCTCCGAGGAGGAGATCGCCCGCGGCAAGGGCCAGATGCGCGGCGGTCTCGTGCTCGGCCTGGAGGACACCGGCTCCCGGATGTCCCGGATCGGCAAGGGCGAGCTGGTCTACGACGAGCTGCTCTCCGTCGACGAGGTGCTGGCGAGGATCGAGGCCGTGACCCCGGAGGAGATCTCCGAGGTCGCCGCCGACGTCCTCACCCGCCCGCGGACCCTCGCGGTCATCGGGCCCTACGAGGACAAGGACTTCGGCTGGGCCGTCTCGGCCTAGCCGGATCCACCCCGCGGAACCCGCGCGGACGGCCTAGGCACCCGGTGCCGAGGCCGTCCGCCGTTCTGCGGCGGTATACCCTTGGGGCCGTGATCAGGGTTGGAGTTCTGGGCGCCCGCGGGCGCGTCGGTGTCGAAGTGTGCAGGGCCGTCGAGGCGGCGGACGACCTGGAGCTGGTCGCGGCCGTCGACAAGGGTGATCCGATCGAGGCCCTGGAGGGTGCCGAGGTCGTGGTCGACTTCACCCACCCCGACACGGTCATGGACAACATGCGCTGGTGCATCGAGCACGGCGTCCACCCGGTGGTCGGCACCACCGGGTTCGACGCCGGCCGGCTGGCGCAGGTCCGCGGCTGGCTGGAGGCCAACCCCGGCGTCAACGCGCTGATCGCGCCGAACTTCGGCATCGCCGCCGTGCTGATGATGCACTTCGCGCAGCAGGCCGCCCGCTACTTCGACTCCGTCGAGATCGTCGAGCTGCACCACCCCAACAAGGCGGACGCGCCCTCGGGCACCGCCCGCCGTACGGCCGAGCTGGTCGCCGAGGCGCGGCGCAAGGCGGGGATGGCCCCGATGCCCGACGCGACCAGCTCCGAGCTGGACGGCGCCCGGGGCGCCGACGTGGACGGCGTCCACGTGCACGCCGTACGGCTGGCGGGTCTGATCGCGCACCAGGAGGTGCTGCTGGGCGGGGACGGGGAGATCCTCACCATCCGCCACGACACCATGAACCGGGCGTCGTTCACCCCCGGAGTGCTGCTCGGCGTGCGCCGGGTCCGGGAGATCCCGGGCCTGACCGTGGGACTGGAGCACCTGCTCGACCTGTGAGGGTTCGCGGCCGGCGCCCCGGCCGCGGAGCCGTTCGCCGCACCGGAACGACACGGTCCCGGCTCGCCCGTCCGTGCCACGGTGGCCCGGAGTCCCGCGGGGAGCGGTCCGGACGGCCGGTGGGGGTGGCCTCCCACCGGTTAATCCGGTGATCCGCGTGCTCCGCCGCTGTATCCTCCGTCTCCATGACGAGCATTCCGTTTCCGGCTTCGGCTGGGGTCCGCTGGGCGACGGCGGACGAGCTGCCCGGACTGGCGGCCGTGGAGATCGCGGCCGACGGGGTGTTCGCCCAGGTCGGCATCACCTTCCCGGCCGGGACGACGATGGTCGAGGAGACCGACGACCCGTCCCGGGTGCTGGTGGCCGGTGACCCGCCGGTCGGGTTCGCCATGTTCGGCTGGGTCGACGGGAACGTCCACCTCGACCAGCTGGCGGTCCGTCCCGACCACGGGCGGCGGGGAGCCGGCGGCCGCCTGGTGGAGGCCGTCTGCGTCCACGCGGCGTCGGTCGGTTCGGCGGCCGTCACCCTCACCACGTTCCGGGACGTCCCGTGGAACGGGCCGTGGTACGGCCGCCGCGGCTTCACCGTCCTGGACCCGGCCGAGTGGGGACCCGAGCTGGCCGCTCTGGTAGCGCACGAGCGGGATCTGGGCATCGAGCTCGCTCCCCGGGTCGTGATGCGCCGCGCCCTGTAGGCGGGGCCGCGCCGCCGTGCGACCGGGCGGCCGATCACGGCCGCCCGGCCCGGATCCGGCTGGCCGTCACGGCCCGCGGATCTCCTTCCGGCTCATCTCGGCCGCCGGCCACGCCGCCCGGCTCTCACCGGACGCAGTGCCAGATCGCCGGTCGGACGTCGGTGGTTCCCGGTACGGGGTGGGTGGTGGCGATCGTGTCGTCGTCCGCCAGGACGGTCACTCTGTCGTCGGGGCCGGGGAAGGTGAAATCGAGCGTCCCGAGCCGCCAGACGTGGTGGAAGAAGTCGTGGTTCGCACGCCCGTCGGAGTCGGCCCCGACCAGGCCGTTGCGGTTGATCTGCCCGGCGGAGCTGGTGTCGGCCAGGACGTGGACGGTGCCGTCCTGGTCCCACAGCACGCCGTCGGTGTGGTACAGGCCCGCGGAGTCCCGGTGCGTGGTGTCGCCCACCACCCGCCCGTTGGAGATCGCCCGCACGATCGTGTGCGTCGCCCCCGGCACCTTGGGCAGGTAGGTGACCACGCCGTCGCGCCACAGGCCCACCGCGTACGTCCCCTGCCTGCCGTTGAAGTTGAGCAGGATCGTGCCGTCGTCGTCGATGCCCGCGAGGACGGCGTCCTCGGGGAGGGTCAGCGGCAGTATCTCGAACGTGTCCGGCCGGTCACCGGGCCAGCGCACGAAGCTGCGCCGGACGGCGCCGTCGTCCGCGGTCACCGAGATCCGGCCGAAGACGTCGCCGTCGTCCTCGATGGCGATGGGGTAGGACTCGAAGGTGCCGGGCGGCTTCGGCAGGGGCTCCATCCTGCCGTTGCGGGTGCGCCAGCCCTCTCCGGTGGGTACGATCCAGCCGCCGGAGTTGAAGCCGATGACGGTCCCGGCCCGGTTCTGGCCCTTCACTCTGGTGCGGGCGGTCCCCGTTCCGTAGTCGATGAACGTCCCGTTCTTCCACGTCAGGACCCGGCGCTTGCCGTCGGCGCCCCAGGCCGTGCCGGAGTAGGAGCCCTGGTTGTCCGTTGTCCAGACCATCCCCGACGTCGTTCCGGGGGGCAGGGGCAGTTGCGCGCTCATCTTCCAGGCGCAGCCCGCGGCGGTCGCCGAAGCCGCCGCGGCAGGGGTGTGCAGGGTGCCGGCCAGCAGCACCGCGGACAGTGCCGCACCTCGCAGAGTTCTGGATCTCATGACGACCTTTCCCACGTCGTGGCGGGCACGATCGTGCCCTCTGCCACTTTTGGGCACATGCCGCGGCTCCTCCACCCCGGTGACACCCCAGGGGATTCGCGGCCCGTGGATCCGGGACCGGGACGGGCCCGGCGGCCGAGGACGAGGCCGCGTGAAGCCGCCTCGTCAAGGGAGGCCTCCGCCGCCGGCAGGGCGTTCAGAGTGCCAGGGCGCTCAGAGCGCCAGGGGGTCAGGGGGTCAGGGTGTTCAGAGCGCCAGGCCGAGGGTGAACAGCACGCCGAAGACCAGCTGGAAGCGGCCGGTCTGCTGGAGGGTCGCGATCAGCGCCGGGCCGGCGGCGCCCGCGCGGACCGCCCTGACCGGGCCGATCGCCAGCGGGGCGGCGAGCACGCCCAGCGCGGCGAACGGGTGCCAGGGGGCCAGGGCCAGTGAGATGACGAGCGGCAGGAGCAGGCAGAGGGCGTAGAGCGTCCGCGTCCGGGCGTCGCCCAGGACGACCGCCATCGTGCGCTTGCCCGCGGGGCCGTCGGTGACGATGTCGCGCAGGTTGTTGACCACCAGCATGGCGCAGGACAGCAGCCCGACGGGGACCGCGGCGGCCAGGGCGGGCCAGGGCAGCCGCTCCAGCTGGACGAACGTGGTGCCGGCCACGGCCACCAGGCCGAAGAAGACGAAGACGGAGATCTCGCCGAGCGCGCGGTAGCCGTACGGGCGGGAGCCGCCGGTGTAGAACCAGGCGGCCGCGATCGACGCCGCGCCGACCAGCAGCAGCCACCACGCGCCGGTGGCCACGACCAGCACCAGCCCGGCCGCGGCGGCGGCCAGGAAGCAGCCCAGGGCGGCCGCCAGGACCTGGCGCGGAGACGCGGCGCGCGAACCGACCAGGCGCATCGGGCCGACCCGCTCGTCGTCGGTGCCGCGCACGCCGTCGCTGTAGTCGTTGGCGTAGTTCACGCCGACCTGGAGGGCGAGGGCGACGAACAGGGCCAGCAGGGCGCGCCACCACACCGCTCCGCCGTACCCGAGGGCGACGCCGGTGCCGACGGCGACGGGGACGACGGCGGCGGGGAGGGTGCGCGGACGGGCTCCGGCGATCCACTGGCTCGGGGTGGCCATGGCGGCGGGTTTCCTCTCGGACGTGTCGGGGCGCTCCATGAGCCCGTCGTGACGACGGAAGCAGGGCGGGACGCCTCCGGGCGGTGCTCCGCGGGCCTTCCGCCGTGGCGGGGCCGCGCGGCTTCCTGGCTGATGCGGGTGGTTACGCGGGCCACCGGTTGATGCGGGTGGTCGTGCGGGCCACCGGCTGACGCGCCGGTGATCGGGCGGACCGTCAGCTGATGTCGGTGGCCATGCGGACCATCCGCACCGGGCGGCCCATGTCCAGGACCCGCTCGGCGCCGTCCTCGCCCCAGCCGGCCGACTCCAGGAACCCGAGCAGGGCGTGGTTGTCGGCGAACACCCAGGTCACGACGGTGCGGTAGCCGTCCTCGCGCAGGTGGTCGACCGTGGCGTTGAGCAGGCGGCTGCCGTGGCCGCGCCGGACGTGGTCGGGGTCCACCAGGAAGGAGAGCATCTCGGCCGTGACGGTGGGGTCGAGGTCGGGGTCCTCGGCCGGGGCGTGGGAGGCCAGGCCCACCACGCGTTCCGCGCCCTGCATCGCGGCCATGGCCTCGATCCCGCCGGGGCCGAGCGCGGGGAACGCGTCGGTGTCCAGGACGACCTGCTCCACCGCGACCAGCACGCGGTGCAGGGAGGTCGGCGGCGTGACGATCGCCTCGTCCCACTGCCGGCGCCACATCTTCTCGGCGGCCGGGCCGGTCATCTGCTCCAGCGGCCCCTCGGGCAGGAACTCCCTGTAGCCGTATCGCCAGGCGCGGATCTGGGTCTTCGTCACCGCGTCGACATCATCGTGCCGAGCCGCCCGCACGCCTACGTCTGCCATCTCGGCCCGCTCCTTATCTGCCGTACGCCACCAGGACGCGCTGCCTCGCAGGTCTCGTGCCACGCGAGCGGGCATCAGGCGGGTGGACCCGGGAGACAGGCAGTTACACCGTATCGGGGAATCTGGCTCACAGATGACGCGAACCTGTCCCCGTCTGTCGGCGTGCCCGATATGCCCTGGTCTTGGTGCGGTTTCCGCACACCTTCATCGAGCACCATGATCGGGAACGGTTCTTGGAGGAGTCGACGAACGCCCACTGGCAGGTGCTCTCGGTGCACACCTTGAGCCGCGGCCAGAGCCCTTCGACGCGGACCTCCACCACCGCCGCCGCGATCCTGGCGAGCCCGGCCAGGACTCCGGTCCCGGCCGGTTCCAGGACGGGCCCGGCGGGGGTCAGGACGACCGTGACCGGCAGCCGGCCGAACGAGCGGGGGAGCGGGGAGCCGCGGTCCGGGGTTTGGCCGGGGCCCGGGGCGTGGTTGGCGCGCAACGCGGCGCGCAGGGTCTCGCGGAGGTCGACGGCGGCGGCCAGCTCCTCGTCGCCCGCGGGATCGCCGGTCCCGGCCAGGCCGCGTCTGGCGAGCCAGGCGACGAGCGCCGCCGGTGAGGAGAGCGCGTCGGTGTCGCTCTCGACGTCGTAGCTGTTGACGAACTCGCACACCAGGACGGCGGGCTCGGACATGGACGGATCACCCCTTCGTCACCACTGTATGGCATTAGGTGGTTCTCCTCGCCTCCGACGCCTCCGGAAGGCCGCCGACGGCGTGTCCGGCGGGCTCATGGGCCGTGCGGCCCTGCCTCGGGTCCGAGAGGAGGCCCGAGACCGGATCATGAGGCCACCCGCTCCACCGCCAGGGCCAGCCGCCGAACCCCCTCGACCAGCTCGGAGGGGTGGGCCGCGGCCGTGTGGGTGAGGCGGAGCCGGGGCCCCGGCGGCTCGGCGGGGTAGTGGACGCGTCCCGGGCCGACCAGGACCCCCTCCCTCCGGGCCGCCTCCACCACGGCGTCCTCATCGAGGTCCTGCGGGAGCCGTACCCACAGGTGCAGGCCGCCCCGGGGCACGAGGTGGGGCTCGGCGGCGGGCAGCCGGGCGGCGAGGGCCGCGAGGAGCGCGTCCCTGCGGGCGGCCAGCTCGCCGGTGAGGGCGGCCAGGTGGCGCGGCCAGGCGGGGGAGCCGACGAACTCCAGCACCGTCTCCTGCAGCGGCCTGGCCACGAAGAAGGAGTCCACCACCTGGCTCGCCCGGAGCCGGTGGGCGGCCGGGCCCCGGGCGATGACCCCCGCCACGCGCACGCTCGGGGACAGGACCTTCGTCAGGGAGTTGACGTGGACCACGGTGCCGTGGGTGTCGAGCGCCACCAGCGGCGGAGGGACGGGCGCGGTCGTGAAGTAGCGGGCGTAGTCGTCCTCCACCACGAACGCGCCCGCCGCCCGGGCCACCGCCAGGACCTGCTCGCGGCGCTCCGAGCCGAGCGTCGCGCCGGTCGGGTTGTGCAGGGTCGGCTGGCAGCAGAAGACCCGCGCGCCGGTGACGGCGAACGCCTCGGCCAGGAGCTCGGGCCGCACCCCGTCGCGGTCCGTCGGTACGGCGGTCGCCCGCAGTCCGGCGGCCCGTGCGGCGGCGAGCGCGCCGGGGTAGGCGGGGGTCTCGACGAGCACCGGGGAGCCGGGGGCGGCCAGGGACCGGAAGGCGTGGGCGAGGGCCGACTGCCCGCCGCCGACCACGAGGACGTCGGCGGGGGTGACGTCCCCCCCGGCCTCCTGGGCGAACCACCGGCGCAGCTCCGCCAGCCCGGTGACCGGCGGGACGGCCCAGGCGTCGGGACGGCGCAGGGCGCGGGCGGCGGCGGTGCCGAGCGCCCTGGACGGGCAGAGCGCGGGATTGAGGTAGCCGCCGGTCATCGGGACGGTCCCCTCGGGCGGCGGCGTGAGCAGCCCGACCACCCGGGTGTCGTCCACCACCCGGTCGCCCAGGGCGACCGTCTGCCAGGAGAGGTCGGCGGGCTCGCTGCTCGCGCGGGCGGACCGGGGTGCGACGTAGGTGCCGCTGCCCGGCCGGGTCACCACCCGTCCCTCGGCCGCCAGCCGCCCGAGGGCCCGCGAGACGGTCACCGGGCTGACGCCGTGGCGGCGCATCAGCTCCCGGCTCGACGGCAGTCTGTCCCCCGGCCGGAGCCGCTCCGTCTCCTCACGGAGGATGGCGGCCAATCGGAGGATACTGCTATCGTCATTCATGAGAAGCAAGAGTAGCGCTATCACCTCCGCGCGGATAGCGGATGCGGTCGGCCCCTTCGTTCAGAGCGGGTCCGCCGGTCCCGAGGTCTCGGGAGTCCCAGGCCTCTCCGTGCCGCCTTCCTCCCTCCCGAAGTCCTCCGTCCCGGGCTCCCCCAGCCGGGCCCCCTCCGCCCCGAGTGCTCCGGCAGGAGCCTGGCAGGGGACGCTGCTGGCCGGGCTCGGGGTGCTCGCGTTCTCCGGCTCGTTCCCCGCGACGGTGTTCGCGATGGAGGGCTTCGACCCCTACCTGGTGGCGATCGGCCGGGCCGTGGTCGGGGCGGTGGCGGCGCTGGCGTTCCTCCTGGCGGCCCGGGTGCCGCTGCTGCCTCCCCGCTCCCAGCTGAGGTCCTACCTCGTCATCGTGGCCGGCGTGGTCTTCGGCTTCCCGCTGCTCAGCGGGCTCGCGCTCGACGCCGGGACGAGCGCGGGGCACGCCGCCGTGGTCATCGGGCTGCTACCCGCCGCCACGGCCGCCTGCGCCGTACTGCGGGCCGGAGAACGGCCCCGGCCGCTGTTCTGGCTCGCCTGCGGTCTGGGAGCGGTCTCGATCACGGTCTTCAGCCTCAGCCGGGGCGGCGGCCGCGTCAGCGGGGCCGACCTGCTCCTGGTCGGGGCGCTGCTGGCGGCCGCCGCCGGCTACACCGAGGGCGCGCGGCTGACCCGCGAGACCCCCGGCTGGCAGGTGATCTCCCGCGCCCTGGTGGTGGCCGCGCCGCTCACCGTCCCCGCGACCGCCGTCCTGGCGCTGACCACCGAGGTCCGGCCGGGGGCCCTCCCACTGGCCGGGTTCGCCTACGCCGGGCTGGTCTCGATGTTCCTCGGCTTCATCCCGTGGTACGCGGGCCTGGCGCGGGGAGGCATCGCCCGCGCCGGGCAGACCCAGCTCGCCCAGCCGCTGCTGACGCTGGTGTGGTCCTGGCTCCTGCTCGGCGAGGAGGTGGGGGCGGCGACGGTGGGGGCGGCGCTGGCCGTACTGGCGTGCGTCGCGCTGACGCAGCGGGCCCGCTCCTGAGGCGGCGCGGTGAGGAGGGTCATCCGGGTGCGCGGGTGGCCCGGACGAAGCGGGTGGCCCGGACGAAGCGGGCGCCCCACTCCTGGACGTGCGCGGCGAACTCCGGCGGCCCCAGGACCTCGAACTCGGCGCCCACATTGCCCAGCGCCTGGGTCGGCCAGTCGAGGGAGACCGAGGTCATGGTGAGCCGGCAGCTGTCCTGATCGAGGGGGTCGACCGTGCCCCAGCGGCCGACCGCCTGCCGCACCCGCGAGGCGGGCGCGTGCACGAGGACCTCGACCGTGTACGGAACCGGGGCTCCGCTCGCCGCCTGGACGAAGGCCACGGCGTCCTCGGCCGGGAGCGTCCTCGGCCGGAAGCGCGTGCCGGTCGCCGCCGGCTCGGTCAGCCGGTCGAGGCGGAAGCTACGCCAGTCGTGCCGGCCCAGGTCGTAGGCCACCAGGTACCAGCGTCCGCCGAGTGCGACGACGCGGTGCGGCTCGACCTCGCGCTCAGTCGGTGCCGAGCCTCTGGCCGTGTAGCCGAACCGCAGCCGCTCCTCGTCCCGGCAGGCCTGGGCGACCGCGGTGAGCACCCCCGCCGCGACGACCGGCCCGGACGCGGCAGCGGAGAGGGTCATCGCCCGCAGGGCGTCCACCCTCGCCCGCAGCCGGGGCGGCAGGACCCGTACCACTTTGGTGAGGGCGCGCAGCGACGCCTCCTCCATCCCCGCGATCCCGCTCTGCGCCGCGTCGCCGACGCCCACCGCGAGGGCCACCGCCTCCTCGTCGTCCAGCAGCAGCGGCGGCAGGACGGCGCCGGCCGCGAGCTGGTAACCACCGTCGGTGCCCCGGGCCGCACCGATCGGGTAACCGAGCTCGCGCAGCCGCTCGATGTCGCGGCGCAGTGTCCGCTCGGAGACTCCGAGCCGGTCGGCCAGCTCCAGGCCGGACCAGTGCCGGTGGGTCTGCAGCAGCGAGAGCAGTCTGAGGGTCCGTGCGCTGGTGTTCGCCATACCGGCATCCTGCCTCGACTTCCGGTCGGAAACTGGCCGGAAGCCTTCCTAGAGTCGATCTCGACGGCCGCACCCGAGGAAGGACAGAAAAATGATCAGCCGTGAGATCCAGCTGACCGCCCAGATCGCCGGCACCCCCGCGCTCGGCCATTTCACCGTGGCCGAGACCGAGGTGGACGGCGAGGTCCTGGTGCGCACCGACCAGATCGGGCTCGCCGCGACCTACCTGGAACTGATGCGGGCCGACTGCACCATCCCGGTCCCGGCCTGGCAGCCGGGGCAGCGGGTGGGAGCGGCCGCCATCGGTACCGTGGTCCGATCCGACAGCCCGGGACTCCAGGCCGGTGACCTGGTCCAGTCGATGACCGGCTGGAGCGAGTACTCGGCCGGTCCGGCCGGCTCGTACCTCAAGCTCGACCGGGGACTCTTCGCCGACCCGGGTCACCACCTCGGCCAGGGGCCGACCGCCTACCACGGTATGGCCGAGGTGGCGGCCGTCGGCGAAGGCGACGTGGTCTTCGTCTCCGGCGCGGCGGGCGGGGTCGGCTCGCTGGCCGGGCAGATCGCCAGGTGCCTCGGCGCGGCGCGGGTGATCGGCAGCGCCGGCAGCCCCGAGAAGGTCGACTACCTGGTGAACGAGCTCGGCTACGACGCCGCCTTCGACTACCACGACGGCTCCACGGCCGACCGGCTGCGGGAGCTCGCGCCCGAGGGCATCTCGGTCTTCTTCGACGTCGTGGGCGGCGAGCAGTACCAGGGCGCACTGCAGGCGGCCCGGCCCGGAGCGCGCTTCGCCCTCTGCGGCTCGCTGTCCAGCCAGCTCGGTGACGCGGCGGAGCGCTTTCCGCGGCCCGATCGCGCGGCGGCCGAGGCCAGGGGTGTCGAACTGCTGCCGTTCTCCTGCCACCACACGCCCGATCAGCTCGCGGCCTGGCGCGAGCACTTCAGCGGCTGGCTGGCCGAGGGCCGCTTCGTCTACCCGCAGACGGTGGTCGAGGGCGGGATCGAGGACGTGCCGCAGGCGTTCCTCTCCCTGCTCCGGGGTTCCTACCGGGGCAACGTCTCGGTGCGCCTGCCGTGACCGCACTCTCCCTCCGGGCCCTGAACCGGGGCTGCCGGACCGCCGGTTCCTGCCGGGGCGCACCGATCGCACCCCGCTGGAGTGAGTGGCGCACGGTCCTGGTCGACACGCCCACCAGGGCGGTCAGCTCTCCGATTCGCATGCGCCCATTGGAGACGTTGACGCTATGGCAAGGTCAACGTCCACAGGCGATCATGACCCGGCACGCGGTGTTCACGTGGACGGTGAGTCACCGCCGCACGGGGCAAGGGCATTGTCACACCGGGGTGAAACCGAGTGCCGCGGCCGCCTCGGATTGGGCGGTGTCACGGCTGGCGAAACCGAGTTTGTCTCCCGGACTCTCCAGCAGCGGGACGGCGGCCAGCTCGGCGGTCGCGAGATGGAGTGCGTCGAGGGCCCTCAGCCCGTGGGCGTACACGATCTGGGTGGCTCTGCGCTCCACGGTGTCACGGGGTGCGGCGACCAGGGTGACCGGACCGTCCTCGCCGAGGTCCGACGCGAGGGCGGCGAGCGTCATGTCCAGCTCCAGCAGTCGACGGCAGCGAGAGGCGCGGACGAGCACTCCGGTCACCTCCACGACGGTCAAGGTGCCGGTGACGAGAAGATGATCGGAGCTCTGAAGCAGGGCTCGTGCCTTGTCGTGCCCGGGTTCGTCGAAGAGATACGCGCAGGCCAGGATGGAAGAGTCGATGTAGGTGAGCATTCGGCTCAGCGGCCTTCGGCCCAGAGGGTGTCGAGGATGGGGCCGAGACCTTTGGAACTGGAGAGCGCACGCTCACGTTCGGCCTCGGTGACCGGAGCGGAGGGGAGGGGATCGGCGAGGACGCCGAGCCGTCGGGCACGCGCGCGAAGCTCCGCCCGCGCGTCCAGCACTTCGTCGGACACGCCGCGGGCGAGGATCTCCCCGGCGGTGGCGTTGATGGAACGGCCGGTCCGCTGAGCCCGTCGGGTGATGCGCTGGTGGAGATCGTCGTCGATGCGAAGGAGCAACTGTTTCATGGAGGGATGATATCAATAAAATTAAATAAATGATATCACTCTCTTGGCGGTGATCCGCGTCCGCTCTTCCCGGGAGACCCTGCGGTCGGCGGGATGGATGAGAGCTCCGGGACGCCTCATCAACCGGTGGCCCGGCCGTACCGTCACGCCCCCGCATGCGGTGTTCGCGTGGGCGACGGCGCGACCGCGGCACGGGCATGGGCGGGACGAGGACCGGCCGCAGGAGTCGGCCGGTCCGGGACCGGGCCCGGGTGTTCTCGCCGGGCCCGGTTCCTCGGTCTCACTCCATCAGGAATCCCCTCAGCGCGGGGGCCAGGACCTCCCAGTCCACGTCGTGGCTCTGGCCCTCCAGGACGCGGGAGCGCGCGTCGGGCAGGGCGGCGGTGAGCGCCCGCGCCATCGCGCCGGTCCAGGACCCGGTCGCGGTGCCGTGCAGGACGAGCACCGGAGCCTTGACGGAGGAGACCAGGCCGGGCGGGAGCGTGCCGTCGCCCATGACGGCGGCGTCGTAGGCGAGCGTGTGGGCCAGCGCCTCCAGCTCCGGCCACATCGGCGCCCGGCGCATCGCCTCGACCATCTCCCCGGGCAGGCCCACGGTCGCCATGAACAGCGCCATGGCGTCGCCGCGACGGCCCGCGCCGAGCAGCTCGGCGAGCCGGGCGGCGTACTCCCACTGCCGGCGCGGGGCGTCCGGGTCGAGCATGAACGGCGGCTCCCAGAGCGCCAGCCGGGTGACGGGCAGACCGGCCGCCGCCGCGCGCAGGGCGAGGACCGCGCCGGAGGAGTTGCCGAAGAGCGCGGCCGACCCGCCGGCCGCGCCGATCAGCGCGTCGAGGTCCTCGATCTCCCGCTCGACCGCGTACGGCGCGGTGTCACCGCTCCCGCCCCGCCCCCGGCGGTCGTGGTTCAGTACCGTGAACTCCGCCGCCAGCAGCCCGGCCAGGGGCGCGTGGACCGTCCGGGCGCAGGAGGCGCCGCTCACCAGGACGACCGGCGGCCCGTCTCCCAGCCGGTCGAACGCGATCTCGGTGCCGTCGGCGGAACGTACCTTCTCCATGAGAACTCTCTTCCCTCGTATGCGGGTGTGTCCGACCTGCCGACGAACGGATCGGGGCCGGACGGACAGGTCCGCGGGAGGAATCCTCGGAAATCTAGGAGATCCGCGGTCCCGTCACCTCGGCGAGCCGCCGGGCGAGGTAGCGGCGCTCGGCGCCGGTGGGCGCCAGGCCGATCGCCGCGCGGTAGGCGGCCGCCGCCTCGTCCGCGCGGCCCAGGCGGCACAGCAGGTCGGCGCGGGTGGCGGGCAGCAGGTGGTAGCCGTCCAGCTCTCCGGCCGCCTCCAGCCGCTCCACCAGCGCCAGCCCGGCGGCCGGGCCCTCGGCCATGCCCACGGCGACCGCCCGGTTCAGGCCCACCACCGCGGAGGGGACCAGCCGGGACAGCACGCCGTACAGCGCGGCGATCTGGGCCCAGTCGGTCTCGGCGGCGGTGGCCGCGGTGGCGTGGCACGCGGCGATGGCGGCCTGGACCTGGTAGGGCCCGGGCCGCCGCAGCAGCAGCGCGTCCTCCAGCACCCGCACGCCCTCGGCGATCGCGGCCGCGTCCCACCGCGTGCGGTCCTGCTCCTCCAGGGGCACCGGCTCGCCCGCCGCGTCGAGGCGTGCGGTACGGCGGGCGTCGTGCAGCAGCATCAGCGCGAGCAGGCCGCCGGCCTCGGGCTCGTCCGGCATCGACCGGGCGAGGAGCCGGGCCAGCCGCACGGCCTCGGCGGTCAGGTCCCGGCGGAGCAGATCGGCGCCGGAGCCGGCCGCGTAGCCCTCGTTGAACAGCAGGTACAGCACGCCCAGGACGGAGGCGGTCCGCTCCGGGAGCAGGCGGGCGGGCGGCACCCGGTACGGGACGCCCGCGTTGCGGATCTTGTTCTTGGCCCGGGTCAGCCGCTTGGACATGGTCTCCTCGGAGACCAGGAACGCCCGGGCGATCTCGGCGGTGGTCAGACCCGCCAGGGTGCGCAGGGTGAGCGCGACCCTGGCCTCGAACGCCAGCGCCGGATGGCAGCAGGTGAACATCAACCGCAGCCGGTCGTCCGGCACGCCGGAACCCGCCTCCCGTTCCTCTTCGCCGCCGCCGCCGCCGCCGCCGCCGTCGCCGTGCCCGTCGGCCGTGCCGACTCCGGAGCCTCGCCCGGACGCGGCCTCCAGCAGGGCCGCCTCGCGCAGCTTGGCCGCGCCCACGGCCTGCCGGCGGAGCAGGTCGACGGCCCGGTTGCGGGCGGTGACGGTCAACCAGGCCCCGGGGTTGCGCGGCACGCCGTCGTGCGGCCAGCGCTGGAGCGCCCGCGCGAAGGCGTCCTGCGCGCACTCCTCGGCCAGGTCCCAGTCGCCGGTCAGCCGGATGAGGGTCGCGACGATCCGCCCCCACTCCTCCCGGAAGACCCCGGCGACGGCCGTCTCGACCTCGCCGGAACCTCCTCCGGCCGTCACGGGGGACCGCCGGACCGCGGGGATCGGCCGGCCGGAGAGGGGAGCGTGCTCACGCCGGAAGGAGCGGACGGACCTCGATCGTGCCATGCCGGGCCACGGGGTGCCGGGCGGCCGCCTCCAGGGCCTCGTCGAGGTCGGCGCACTCGATCAGGGAGAAGCCCGCGACGACCTCCTTGGTCTCGGCGAACGGCCCGTCGGTCAGCAGCACCTCGCCGCCGCGCACCCGGACCGTCGTGGCGTCGTCGGGCGGCCGCAGCCCTCCGGTCTCCACCAGCGCGCCGCGCCGCCGCATCTCGTCGGCCCAGGCACGGCAGTCCGGCAGGAAGGATCCGTCGGCCTGCATCGCCTCGTACGCCGGAAGATCACCGCAGACCAGCAGCATGTAACGCATGCCCCTCCTCCAGGACGACCGGACGCCGACCCTACTCGGAACCGGGGACAGAAGAAACGGCACGGTATCCCTTCGGCTACGAGCCGCGGTTCTCCTCCGGCCATTTCTCGGGCTGATTCACGTAGGTGCCCCGGTAGGGCACGGTGAAGACCCATCCCCGCTCGCGGAGGAAGGCGACGGCGTGCCGCGCGGTCAGCTTGGATACGCCGTACCGCTGCATGAGGGTCTTCTCGCTGGGGATTCGTCGGTTGACCTTGATTGCTCCCCGCCGGATCTCTTCGATGATCCCGTTTGCGATCTCCTGGTACAGAGGTGTCCTGCGGGGAATGAGGGGGGTGCCCACAGGGCCTACGAAGGTGCCTCTGCCCTGGACCGTGTGAACCAGACCGCGATCACGGAGTTCCCGGGCGGCACGGCGAGCCGTCGTTCGGGCGATGGCATGGTCGGCTTCGAGCTCTGCTTCACTGGGCACCCCCTCGCCAAGAGAGAACTCTCCATCCTCGATGCGTCGTTGCACGAGATCGGCGATCTGCATGTAGACCGGTACGGGTCCGTCTCTGTCAAGCACGGGTAAAAAGCTAGACGTGGCGGTACATCTAGGTGAGGAAACCGGAGAAGTTCCAGGGTCACTCGTGTGGCCATTTCTCCCGGGGGGAGACGAAGCTGCCTCGTTGCGGCACGGTGTAGATCCATCCCTGCTCGCGAAGCAGGCCGACCGCGCGGCGGGCTGTCTCCCTGGCCACTCCGTACTGCTCCACCAGCGCTGTTTCACTGGGGATGGAGCGGCGAGGGCGTAGGTCGCCACCACGGATGCGCTCGACGAGGTCTTCTGCGATCTGCCGGTACATCGGGGTCTTCCGTGTTTGCCGGGCGCCCTTGTCCGGTGGGCCGACGAAGGTGCCCTCACCTTGGACCGTGTAGACGAGCCCTTCCTCACGAAGCATCTGCACGGCTCGTCTGGCGGTCGTCCTCGCCACACCGAACTCATTTCGGATGTCGGCTTCGCTGGGGACCACATGTCCTGGCGGAAGTCCCGCTTCAGTGATTCGCTGCCGGATGATCTCAGCGATCTGCAGATAGAGATGAGTATCGCCGTCGGGATCGAGCACTCTCCGAAGATAGACGAACGGGAACGATCCTGTGCAAAATGGTACATCTATTGAGGCGAAATACTTCGACTTTGACGAGAGGATACAACTAGACGTATGGTCTTCCTGTGGCCGTGCAGGAGGCGAATGTGATGGTCGTGGTGCTGGGAGAGGAGCTTCACGGTCGTCATGTGGGGGCGTTGCGGGAGAGGCATCAGCGGATCGACTGGCGGCCGGAGGTGCCGCGGGCCGATCGGATCCGGGTGAAGGAGCACACATGCTGCTGCAAGGCGACGTTCTACGAGCTCTGCCAGGCGGGCGGGCTGATGTTCGTCCGGCGTACGCACCGCTTGGGAGACACGGTGGTGGTGCACGAGTCGCCGTGGGTGCGGGTGAAGGAGGCGGAGGAGCTGTGGTTCCTGCTGTTGATGGGAAGCGCCCGCTGACGGGTTCGGCCGGGCCGTCCGTACCGAGGTCCGGCCGGTCGGCCGGGGCGACCGCGTTGACGGACCGGGCCGAGGACCCCGGTCTGAGGACCACCGGAGCTTCCGTGCTGGAGGCGGCCGGTGAGAGGTCCGCGTCGATGGGCCGGTAGGCGCGTCCGGCATCAGAGAGCTCCCGGTCCTTCCGTGTGCCAGGGGTCACCGGAAGGACCGGGCGGTGGTCCCGCGACCTTGAGGGGGGCGCGGGGCCACCGATCGAGAACCCCCGGCAGCAGTCCCTCACATCCCACCTGCTGCCGGGCTCAGACCTGTCGCGAGCCTCCCGCCGTGTGAGGGCGGGGGATTCGGCGGCAGGCCCCGTGCACCCGCCGGTGGAGCACCGGCCCGGCGGGTCCGGTGGCCCGGCCCCGGAGGGGGAGCCGGGCCACCGCCATGGATTTCCGGCCGCCGTCGTGTTCCGGGTGCGGCGGCGGCCGGAAAGCACACCGGTCGATTCCGGCTGGGAAGCACATCGGCCGGGATCGGCCGGGCGATCCGGTCGGCGGCGCGGTCGATGGGCGGGCGGCGGAGTCACCCGGCGATGCGGCGCCAGGCCGTGTCGGTGACGATCACGTGGTCGAGGAAGCGCAGGCCGACGGTCTCGGCGGCCTCGCGGAGGCGGGCGGTGACGTCGAGGTCGGCGGGGCTGGGGTCGAGGGAGCCGCCGGGATGGTTGTGGGCGAGGCCGAAGGAGGAGCCGCCGGAGGTGAGGACGAGCGTGATGATCTCGCGGACGGGCGCCGGGGCGTGGTCGGCGCCGCCCTCGCTGACGATCGCCCTGCGGGTGACCGCGCCGGCGGAGTCGCAGACCACGGCGACCACCCGCTCGTGGCCGAGATGCCGCAGGAGCGGGGAGGCGACGGCCGCCAGGTCGGCCGAGCCGGTGACGCGGCGGCGCTCCGGCTCCGACTGCGCCTGCCGTACGAGGTGGAAGGCGGCGATGATCCGGGCGGCCTTGGCCGGGCCGATGCCGCGGATGGTCATCAGCCGGTGCGCGTCGGAGCGGCCGAGGCCGCGCAGGTCGCCGCAGTGGGCGATCAGCTCGGAGGCCAGCTCGACCGCGTTGGTGCCCCGGCCGCCCGAGCCGAGCAGCAGGGCGAGGAGCTCCCGGTCGGCCAGGGCGGTGGCGCCCAGAGAGAGGAGCCGCTCGCGCGGCTGGTCGGTCGGGGGCATGTCCTTGACGCGCAATCGGCACCTCCGGCTCGGGAACCCGGGTCGGTTGTACCAGGCGGCACCGACATTCGTCCTGATCGCGGAGCCTGCGGCCGTGCCTCCCGGAGGCTCCGCGATCAGGCGCCCGCCGCGGTCAGGGGCCGGTCGGGGGCCCTCCGCCGAGCAGGGCGGTCGCGAGCCCGGTCAGCTCGGCGTCCGTCGCGGCCGAGGCCTCCGCGGCGACGCCCGAGCGGAAGAGTGAGGCCCCCTCGATGAGCATGACGAACGTCTCGGCCCGCGCCCGGCACAGGTGCGGCGGGAGCCCGGGGTCCCGGCTGCGGACGAACTCTGCCACGTGCCCGGTGTAGTCCCGGTAGAAGGCCCGGACCTCGGCGGCGACGGACCCGTCGTGGGCGGCCAGCGCCCAGATCTCGGTGAACAGGCGGACGAGCCGGGCGTCCTCCTGCTGCGCCAGGAGGCTCCGCACCACCGGTTCCACGGCCCCGCCCGCCGAGCCCGTGACGTCGGCCACCTCCTGGAGGGAGCGGGCCAGCACTCGGGCCAGCACGGCCTGGACCAGGTCGGCCCGGGTGCGGAAGTAGTGCTGGAGATGACCCAGGCGCACCCCCGCCTCGGCGGCGACCGTGCGCAGGGACAGCTCCGCGTTCCCGCGGTCCACCAGGACGCGCTCGGTGACGTCGAGCAGTTCCTCCCGGCGGTTGCTCCCCTTGGCGGTCGGCCGTGACGGGCGGCCTGGTCTCGGGGCCGGTGCGGACGGGACCCCGAGGTCCAGTCCGGCCGGATGGTCCGTTCCAGCCGGGTGTTCCGGTCCGGCCGGGGGTTCGGGTTCCGCCGGGCGGTCCGTCGGAGGCGTCATGCGGCCCGCCGCGCCGCGGGACCGGCCTCCTCGGCGACGGCGACCCCTGCGGACTCCAGGAAACCGGGCACGTCCAGGGGGCGCGGGGTCGCCTCCGGGAACACCACGCCCTCCGGCGGGGCGGCGCCGTCGGCGCCCAGGATCCTGCGCAGCGCCATCAGCGCCCCGACCGCGGTCAGGTGCGCCTGCCCGCGGGGATCGGTGACGGTCGCCGTACGGGTCCCGGCCGGGCCGGTGACGTCGATCCGGAGCCGGGCCACCCCGCCCTCGCCGGCGGAGTAGAGCAGGGAGCGGCGGAGCGGCGTCCAGCGCTCGCCGCGCCCCCACCGGAAGAACCCGGACCGCTTGACCGCCAGCAGCGCCGAGGTCAGGGCGGGGGAGCTGAAGCCGATCCGGGTGGCCGCCGTGCCCACGCCGAGGGTGATCGGCAGGGTGAACTGCTCCGGCGTGTCGATCCGCGCCACCCGGGTGCGCGAGGAGCCGATCATGACGGTGCGGGCGTCGGTGAGCGGCATGATCAGGCGTCGCCGCCCGGCCTCCACGATCTCGTACTCCAGACCGAGCCGGTCCATGAACTCCACGGAGTCCGCGCCCGCCCGGTCCCTCAGATCCCAGCGCACCGCGATCTCGACCGTGTCGGCTCCGCCGATCCGGGTGGCCAGCGTCGAGGCCACCAGGGCGCCCACGCCCCCCATCCAGCTGGAGGAGAGCAGCACGGGCGCGGCCGGGCGCAGCGTCGCGGCCACGGTCGCCGCCCGCTGCAGGCGGGCGGTCCACCGGGTGACGTCGGCGTAGGGGATCCCGGCCCGTACGGCGGCGCGCAGCACCCGGTCGTCGGGGTCGTTGACCACGCCGACGACGGCGCGCACCGCCGCGGAGAACGGGGCGGGATCGGACAGGTCCCAGCGGCGGATCCCGGCGCCGGTCTCCTCGGCCAGGGACGCCCCCCTGGCCGGGGTGCGGCCGGTCAGCAGCAGGGGCCAGGAGGGCGCGGCGAGCCTGGCCAGCTCGGCGCCGACGACGCCGTACCCGCCCACCAGCAGCACGGGACCGTCGGGATCGAACCGCAGATCATCATTCATGGCTTCAATATAGGTCATCCGACCTATAACGCGATCGGCGGGACCCGCCTACGGGTGGAGCGAATGGGAGTAGACCAGGCGGAAGCGGTCGCCGGGGATGACGATGTCGCTGGTCTCGACCGGGCGGTCACCGGCCCAGTGGGTGCGTTCGACGTGCAGGACGTGCACGCCGGCGGGCAGGTCCAGGGCGTCGATCTCGTCGGGTTCGGGAACGCGGGAGGAGACCTGCTCGACGATCTCGGTGATCTTCACGCCGGAGGAGGACAGCCGGGCGATCAGGCCGCGCGGGGGGTCCTCGGGGGTCGTCTCGGCGAACTCGGCGGGCTCGTAGGAGACGGCGAGCTGGACGGGCCGGCCGTCGCCGCGGAAGACGTAGCGGGTGCGGGTGAGCGGGGTCGACTCGGCCAGGTGGAGGCGGTGGGCGATGTCGGCGGTGGCCTCGACCTGCTCGGCCCGCCAGTCCCAGGTGACGCGGGAGCCCTGCGTCTGCAGGTCGGCGCCGAAGGGGGCGGCGTGGTCCGGGAAGCGCCAGCGGTGCAGGGGGGTGAGTGCCGGCCGGGCGCGGACGTAGTGGCCGGAGCCGACGCGGCCGACGATGAGGCCTTCGGCGGCGAGCACGCGCAGCGCGTGGCGGGCGGCGGTCTCTCCGACGTTGTACTTCCGGGTCAGCTGGGCCCGGGAGGGGATCGGGGCGCCGGGGGGCAGCGAACCGTCGACGATCTGGCGGCGGATGTCGGCGACGACGCGCAGGTAGACAGGATCGGAACTTGCCACGTGTCCATCCCTGAGGGGTGAGGCGACGGTCCATCCTGCCGTATTCAACGGACAACTCAGGGTAATGACGGCAATTTGGAGCTCCAACTTTGGAGCATGTCCAAGATCTTTTGAACGGCCGGAAAATATCTTGGCGAATCCTGTAACGCCCCTGGGGGCGGGCCCGATTCAACGGTAGAGGTCGTCGATGTGTGTACCCCCGAGCACATATCGGCGGCCTCTTCTTTTCGTGTCCCTTTCGTGTCCCGGCTTCCGGCCGTCCTGGCTACCTGGACAAAGTGGACATAAATATTATTACCTCCCGTGTGTGGATATTTGGTGCGATCCTTAACGGCTGCTCTCGCGGTCGTCCTGGTCGTCGCGACGGCGGCGGCACCGGCCGGGGCGGGGACCCGGGAGGACACCCTCCCGGCCGTGGTGCCCGCGCCGGCCGGGTGGGCGGGCGGCGAGGGGTCGTTCCGGCCCGGCAGGGACTCCCGTGTCCTGGCGGGAGAGGGGTCGAGGGAAGAGGCCGAGCGGCTCGCCGCGGACCTGCGCGAGGTGACGGGCCTGCCCGTGCCCGTGGTCGTCGGCGGGACCCCGGAACCGGTGGCCGGTGACGTGGTCCTGACCGGGCGGGACGGTCCCGGTGACCGGCCCGGTGACCAAGCGGCCGCCGGAGGCCGGCGGAACCCCGAGGACCCGGAAGCCGTCGAAGGCCCGCAGGTCCCCGACGGCCGAGGGAACGCCGAGGGTCCGCAGAACGCCGAGGGCCAGGGGAGCACCGAGGGCCGGCGGAACGCCGGCGGAGCGGGAGGCGCCGAAGGGCTGGAGAGCGCCGGGGTTCCGGAGGGCTACCGCATGGAGCTCGGCGCACACGTCGAGATCGCCGCGTCCACACCGGCCGGGCTCTTCTACGGCGGACGCACGCTGCTCCAGCTCCTCAGGGCCGGGGGCGAGGCGCCGTACGGCAGGCTCGAGGACCGGCCCGAGGCGGGCAGCCGCATGGTCGTCCTCGACGTGCAGGGCGGGTTCTGGCCCGTCGCGCGGATCGAGGACCTCGTCCGCCGGATGTCCTGGCTGAAGCTGAACACGCTCTACCTGCGGCTCTCCGGGGACGCCGCGCTCCGGTTGCACGACCCCGCCTTCGCCGGGGCGGTCCCCGGGCTGAGGTACACCCGCTCCGACATCGAGGCGGTCCAGGCCACGGCCCGCCGCCACCACGTCACCGTGGTGCCGGAGATCGACGTGCTGGGGGACACGGCGGCGCTCACCCCGTCCCGGCGCTGTGCCGCCGAGCTCGTGCCCGACCTGGCGGATCCCGAGGTGAGGCGGCGGCTCACCGCCGTGCTCGACGCCTTCACGGGGTGGTTCGACGCGCCGCTCGTCGGCCTCGGCCGGATCGACGCCTGTGACGAGCCGGAGTGGCTGGAGGGGGCGGCCGAGCTGGCCGGGCACGTCGAGACCCCCGACCGCAGGCCGGTCCTGCGGGTCCGCGACCGCCTCCCGGCGCTGGACGGCAGGCCGGTGATCCTCAACGAGGGCTCGCCGGAGACCGGGGCGATCGTGCGGAACGGTCGGCACGACGTCATCGACGCCTTCCCCGCCGCGGGCTCGCACGCCGGAGACCTCCTGGCGTGGACTCCCGAGGCCGAGGGCTTCGGCCGGGCCCTGATCGCCGATACCGCGGTCTTCGGCGACCCGGGGGCCGCCGAAGCGGTCCTGGCGGGCCTCAGGGCGGAGTTCGCCGAGCGGGCGTGGAACCGCCTCTCGCCCGCGGAGGGTTTCGCGGACAGACTGCACACGGTGGGTGACGCTCCGGGCCTCTCGCCGGAGGAGCCGGCCGTCCGGGTGGAGCACCGCTACACCTTCGACACGCTCCACGTGCCGGAGGGCGACACCCACGTCCCGGCCGCGTGGCGCGACGGACTGCTGGTCACGGCGGCCGACGGGACGGGCGGCGTGCACGCGACCGCCGCGGCGGACGGCGCGCCGCGGTTCCCGGTGCCCGGGCGGGTCGGCGGCGCGGCGCGGTTCGGCGAGGGCCGGCGGTTCGTGCTCGGCGCCGCGTCGAAGAGCCCGCCGTGGACGGTCTCCATGTGGGTGCGGAGCGAGGACCGGGCACGCGGTGTCCTGCTCGGCCGCCTCGACCGGGCGATCGTCGTCGACGGCGGCGAGGTCGCGGTCTCGGGCGCCAGGGAGTTCTCCTTCGGTCACCGCCTCCCGCTGAACCGCTGGACCCACCTCGTCCTGGTCGCCGATCCCCGCGGTACCACCCTGTACGTGAACGGCCGCCGGACGGGCCGGGTGCCCGAGGTGATCGACCTGCCCACGGGCTCGATGGGCCCCTTCGGGGGCGCGCTGGACGAGGTCGTCATGTCGGGCCGGGCGCTGACGGCCGCACAGGTGGCGGCGGTATACGCGGCCATCCCCGACCCGGTGCCGGACCGTTCGGCCGCCTCCGACCCGGAGCCCGACCGCCCGGCCGCCGCCGACCTGGCGCGGGGCCGCCCGGTGACCGCCTCGGGCGTCGAAGCCGCCGGCCTCGGCCCGGAGAAGGCCGTCGACGGCGACCCGGAGACCCGCTGGGCCTCGGCCCTGAAGGTCGACCCGCAGTGGATCCGGGTCGACCTCGGCGCACCCCGCGACATCGCGCGGGTGGTGCTCCGCTGGGAGCGGGCGTACGGCTCCCGCTACCGGATCGAGGGCTCCGCCGACGGCGTCTCGTGGACGCGGATCCGCGAGGTCGCCGATGGGAACGGGGAGGTGGACGACCTGAGGGACCTGTCCGCCACCGCCCGCTACATCCGTGTATACGGTATGAAACGGGGCACCAAATGGGGATATTCGCTCAAGGACCTGGCGGTGTACGGGGGGTGAGAGGGGTGGCGGGGTCCACCGCTTCTCCGGATCCGGGTACCGTTCGGTCTATGGCAGCGCCGACGACAACCTCCGACGCCCCCTTTGGCCGCATGCTGACCGCCATGGTCACGCCGTTCACCGACGACGGCGCGGTCGACTACGAGGGGGCGCAGCGACTGGCCACCTACCTGGTGGACGAGCAGCGCAACGACGGGCTCGTGGTGAGCGGTACGACGGGCGAGTCCCCGACCACCACCGACGAGGAGAAGGAGCGCCTGCTGCGCGCCGTACTGGAGGCGGTCGGCGACCGCGCCGTCGTGGTGGCCGGGGCGGGCACCAACGACACCCGCCACAGCGTCGTGCTGGCCCGCGCCGCCGAGCGCGCCGGGGCCCACGGCCTGCTCGTGGTGACGCCGTACTACAGCAAGCCGCCGCAGGAGGGGCTCTACCGGCACTTCGCGGAGGTGGCGGACGCCACCGGCCTGCCGGTGATGCTCTACGACATCCCCGGCCGCAGCGGCGTGCCGATCCAGATCGAGACCCTGGTCAGGCTGGCGCAGCACGAGCGCATCGTCGCGGTGAAGGACGCCAAGGCGGATCTGTTCACCGGTTCGCAGGTCATGGCCTTCACCGATCTGGTCTTCTACTCGGGTGACGACACGCTGAACCTGCCGTGGCTCTCCGTCGGGGCGGCCGGGTGCGTGAGCGTCGTGGGGCACGTCGTGGGCGCCGACATCGCCGAGATGATGCGGTTGCACCGCTCCGGCGACGTGGCGGGCGCGCTGGAGATCCACCGCAGGCTGCTCCCGGTGGTCTCGGGGATCATGATGCAGGCGGGCGGCGCGATCATGGCCAAGGCGGCGCTGGCGCTGGTGGGGCGCCCCGTGGGACCCGTGCGTTCGCCCCTGGTGGAGGCCACCGGGCAGCAGCTGGCGAACCTGCGCGCGGAACTGGTCGCGGGCGGCGTGAAGCTGTCCGACTGAGATGTGGTGTGAGAAGGAACGTCGCGATCGGGACCGGTCGCAGCTTGGAGGAAAAGCGGTTTGAAGCAGAGAAGACACCAAGGCCCGCAGGGGTCCGGAGCGTTCGGCGAGGGAGCGGTCCCGACGGCCCGCGGGCTGCACGACGCATGTGAGAGAGGTGTGGCCGGATGAGTCACCCCCATCCCGAACTCGGGCCGCCTCCGCCGCTGCCCGAGGGTGCGCTGCGCATCGTGGCGCTGGGCGGTCTCGGTGAGATCGGCCGCAACATGGCGGTGTTCGAGTTCGACGGGCGCCTGCTGGTCGTCGACTGCGGGGTGCTCTTCCCCGAGGCCGAGCAGCCGGGCATCGACCTGATCCTGCCCGACTTCGACTACATCCGGGACCGCCTGGACGACATCGAGGCGGTCATCCTCACGCACGGCCACGAGGACCACATCGGCGCCGTGCCGTACCTCCTGCGCGAGCGCCGGAACATCCCGGTGGTCGGCTCGAAGCTGACGCTGGCGCTGCTCGAGGCCAAGCTGACCGAGCACCGGATCCAGCCGGTCAAGGTCGAGGTGGCCGAGGAGCAGCGGCGCGCGTTCGGGCCGTTCGACTGCGAGTTCTTCGCGGTCAACCACTCGATCCCGGATGCGCTGGCGGTGGCGGTCCGCACGCCTGCGGGCATCGTCCTGCACACCGGCGACTTCCGGATGGACCAGCTGCCCAGCGACGGGCGCCTGACCGACCTGGGCGGCTTCGCCCGGCTCGGCCGCGAGGGCGTCGACCTGCTGATGTCCGACTCCACCAACGCCGAGGTGCCGGGCTTCGTCACCAGCGAGCGGGAGATCGGCCCGGTCATCGACGAGGTGGTCCGCACCTCGTCCAAGCGGGTGATCGTGGCGAGCTTCGCCTCGCACATCCACCGCGTGCAGCAGGTCATCGACGCCGCCGAGCGGCACGGCCGCAAGGTCGCCCTCATCGGCCGCTCCATGGTGCGGAACATGGGCGTGGCGCGCGACCTGGGCTACCTGCGGATCCCGCCGGGGCTGATCGTCGACTCCAAGGAGATCGAGGGCTGGCCGCCGGATGAGGTGGTGCTGATCTGCACCGGTTCCCAGGGCGAGCCGATGGCGGCGCTGTCGCGCATGGCCAACCGCGACCACCCGATCCGGGTCGCCGAGGGCGACACCGTGCTGCTGGCCTCGTCGCTGGTGCCCGGCAACGAGACCGCGGTCACCAGGGTGATCAACGGCCTGACCCGCTGGGGCGCCCGGGTGGTGCACAAGGGCAACGCCAAGGTGCACGTCTCCGGTCACGCCGCCGCGGGCGAGCTGCTGTACGTGCTCAACCTGACCCGGCCGTCCAACTTCATGCCGGTGCACGGCGAGTGGCGGCACCTGCGGGCGCACGCCAAGCTCGCCGCGCTGACCGGCGTGCCCGACGACCACATCGTGATCGCCGAGGACGGCGTGGTGGTGGACCTGGTCGACGGGCGCGCGCGGATCACCGGCGCGGTCCAGGCCGGCTACGTCTACGTGGACGGCACCTCGGTGGGCGACGTCACCGAGTTCGCCCTCAAGGACCGGCGGATCCTGGGCGAGGAGGGCTTCATCTCGGTGGTCATCGTGGTCGACTCCAACACAGGCAAGGTGACCGCGGGCCCGGAGATCCACGCCCGCGGCTCCGGCATCGACCCCGACCGGTTCGACGAGGTCCTGCCGCAGGTGGAGAAGGCCCTGCAGGAGAACGCCGCCGACGGGGTGGTCGACATCCAGCAGATCCGCCGCGTGGTCCGCAGGACCGTGGGGAGCTGGGTGAGCAACACCTACCGTCGCCGCCCGATGATCATCCCGGTGGTCGTCGAGGTCTGACCGGCCCGCCGCGGCCCCGCCGTTCCCGGCGGCGCCCCTCCCGGCGACACCCTTCCTGACGACGCCGCCTCCCGGTCGATGTACCGGGGGGCGGCGTCGTTGTATGCTCAGACTGTTCCATATAGCGAATTTTAATTTCATGTAACAGAACAAGGAGGGTCGATGGAGGTACGGCACGCCACGGCGCCCGACCAGATCCCGGGCTCCACCACCGACTGGCTGCGCTCCCGGTTCCTGGTGGAGGACCTGTTCGCCCCCGGGGAGGTCCGCCTGGTCTACTCGCACGAGGACCGGATCGTGGTGGGCGGGGCACTGGGCCGGGCGGCCCTGCCGAACCCGGACGCGCTGCGCGCCGGGCACTTCCTGGAGCGCCGGGAGCTGGGCGCGGTCAACGTGGGGGACGGGCCTGGCACGGTGACCGTGGACGGCACGCCGTACGAGCTGGGGCCGAAGGAGTGCCTCTACGTCGGCCGGGGGAGCCGCGAGGTGGCCTTCGACGGGGCCTTCTACCTCGTCTCCACCGCGGCGCACGCCGACCACCCGACGGCGCTGAGCACCCTGGCCGACGCCGAGCCGGTACGGCTGGGCGGCCCGGAGGGCTCCAACGACCGCACCATCTACAAGCACGTCCACGCCAAGGGCGTGCAGAGCTGCCAGCTGGTGCTCGGCGTGACCGTGCTGGAGCCCGGCAGCATGTGGAACACCATGCCCTGCCACACCCACGAGCGCAGGACCGAGGTCTACTTCTACTTCGGCCTCCCGGCCGGCCAGCGGGTGATCCACCTGATGGGCCGTCCCGACGAGACCCGCAACCTGGTGGTCGCCGACCGGCAGGCGGTCGTCTCACCGCCCTGGTCGGTGCACTGCGGCTTCGGCACGCAGGCCTACTCCTTCGTCTGGGCCATGGGCGGGGAGAACCAGGCCTACGACGACATGGAGCCGGTCGCGATCGGCGAGCTGCGCTGATGTCGGCAGCGGAGGGGATGTTCTCGCTGGCGGGCCGGACCGCCCTCGTCACCGGGGCGCGGACCGGCATCGGCCGGGCGGTGGCGCTGGCCCTGGCGGCCGCCGGGGCCGACCTGGTGCTGCACGGCCGCGACGACGACCTCGACGAGGTCGAGGCCGAGGTGCGCAAGACGGGCAGGCAGGCCTCCCGGTGGATCCTCGACCTGTCGGACCCCGCGCGGATCCCCGAGGCGGCGGCGCGGCTGGGCCCGGTCGACGTGCTGGTCAACAACGCCGGGATCATCCGCCGGGCGCCCGCGGCCGAGCACCCCTACGCCGACTTCCGCGAGGTGCTCGGCGTCAACCTCGACGCCGTCTTCCTGCTCAGCCAGGCGGTCGGGGCGGGCATGCTGGCCCGGGGCTCGGGGAAGATCATCATGATCGCCTCCATGCTCTCCTTCCAGGGCGGCGTCAACGTGCCCGGCTACACCGCGGCCAAGCACGGGGTCGCCGGGCTCACCCGGGCGCTGGCGTGCGAGTGGGCGTCGAAGGGGGTGCAGGTCAACGCGATCGCGCCGGGCTACATCGCGACCGCCAACACCGAGCGGCTCCGCGCGGACCCGGTGCGCGAGGCGGAGATCTCCGGGCGCATCCCCGCGGGCCGCTGGGGCGAGCCGGAGGACCTCGCGGGGGCGGCCGTCTTCCTGGCCTCCCGGGCCTCCGACTACGTCAACGGGCACGTGCTGGCGGTCGACGGAGGCTGGTTGGCGCGCTGACCAGTAGGATCGCCACGTGGCCAGGGAAGGCAGTTCCATCGACAAGGCGCTGACGGTGCTGGAGGCGATCGCCGAGCACCACCGCGTCACCGACATCGCCGCGGAGACGGGGGTGTCGAAGTCGACCGTCCACCGCATCCTCCAGTCGCTGGTCGAGTGGGGGTTCGCCCGGACGGACGGGAACGGCGGTTACGAACCCGGCCCCCGCATCCTCACCCTGGCCGGCCGGGTCATGAACCGGTTCGACCCGGCCCGCCAGGCCGCCGGCGCGCTGAGCGCGCTGCACGAGCGGATCGGCTACACCACGCACTTCGCCATCCGCAGCGGCGACGAGGCGGTCTACGTCTCCAAGCTGGAGGGCCGCCGGCCGTACCAGATGCCCTCGCGCGTCGGGATGAGCCTGCGGCTGCACTGCACCGCCATCGGCAAGGCCGTCCTGGCCTGGCTCCCCGCCGACGAGGTCCGCGCGATCTGCGCCCGGACCGGCCTGCCCCGGATGACCCCCGGCACGCTGACCGAGGTGGACGCCCTCCTGGCGCACCTCGCCGAGGTGCGCTCCCGGGGGTACGCGCTGGACGACGAGGAGAACCACCCGGAGATCCTCTGCGTGGGCGCCCCGGTCTTCGACCACACCGGGCAGGTCCTGGGCGGCATCTCCATCTCCGCGCTCGCGATGGACATGGATCGCGAGGGCCTCGAGCGGCTGGCCCCCGAGGTCGTCGCCGCCGCGCGGGAGGTCTCGCTCGCGCTGGGCGCCCCGCTCTCCGCCGTCCGCGGCTGATCCCGGAGAATCGCGATCATTTTGGAGCATCCCCTGAGGGCAAGCGCTTTCCGTAACGGCGATGGATGGCATATTGTTTCATGTAGCGGGACTTAGTCTTATGTCATGCAACATGGAGGCCGACATGCCCAACATCACCGTCGAACTGCTCTCCGGACGGACCCTCGACCAGCGCCGCGAGTTCGCGGCGGCGGTGACCGAGGCCGCGGTGGACGTCCTCAAGGCCCGCCGCGAGGCGGTGCGCATCCTCTTCACGGAGATCGAGAAGTCCGACGTGGCCAACGGCGGCGTCCTGGAGTCCGACAAGTAACCGCAGGGGAGCGGACGCGCGAGGAGGGGGCCGGACGGATGTCCGGCCCCCTCCTCACGTGCGGCGGGGCGTCTCCCGCGGGCTCAGGGGGTTTCCGCGGGCGCCTCCCGTCGCGCGCTCAGGCACCGGCGGCGGCCCGCTCGGGCTCCGGGTCGGTGTCGAGAGAGTCGACGAGCGCGTCCCGCTCCGGAGTGCCCTCCGGCTTCAGCAGCCCGATCGCCACATAGAGGACCAGTGAGGTGACCAGCGGGACGCCGACCACCATCGCGGTGTCCTTGGACTCGAGGATCCACTTGACGTAGGCCCAGACGCCCAGTCCGGCGGCCCACGAGACGATCGCGGCGGTCGGCCCGCTCCGCTTGAACCAGGGGAGCATGCCCAGCATCAGGGGGATCGAGATCGGTCCCATGGTGGCCGCGACCAGGTCGACGACGATCTTCAGCACGACGCCCTGGCCCTCGGTGGAGATCGCGATCACCATGCTGATCAGTACGAAGGTGAACGTGGTCACCCGGGCGAAGGTCAGCTCGGCGTGCGCGGACAGCTCGCGCACCCGCCGGACGACCACCGGGGCGATGTCCCGGGTGATGACCGAGGAGATCACGTTGGCGTCGGAGGCGACCATGGCCATGGTGTGCGAGAAGAAGCCCGCCAGCACCAGCCCGATCAGGCCCTGCGGCAGCAGGGTCTGCGCCAGCTTGACGTAGGCCTCCTCGGCGTTGGCCAGTCCCGGCACGATCAGCGGGGCGGCGAACATCGGGACGAACAGGATCAGCGGCCAGACCAGCCAGAGCACGCTGGACAGCAGCGCCGAGCGCCTGGCCGCCGAGCCCGAGGGGGAGGCCATGTAGCGCTGGGCGAGGTTCCACATGCCGCCGTTGTACTCGAAGGTCTTGATGAACAGCATGGCCAGGAAGAACGTCGTGGTGTACGGCCCGGCGAACGGGTCGCCGTGGCCCTCGGGGAGCTTGTCCCACATGGTCCAGAGCGTCGCGACGCCGTCCAGGTGGGACATGATCGCGACGAACATGGCGATGCCCGCGACACCCTGGATGACGAACTGCCCGAAGTCGGTCAGCACGTCGGCCCAGAGGCCGCCGGCGGTGATGTAGACCAGTGTGACGGCGCCGGTGATCAGGATGCCCCAGAGGATCGGGATGCCGGCGAAGCCCTTGAGCAGCACCGCGATCGCCACCCACTTGGCGGCGATGTCCACCACCTTGAGCAGCGCGCCGCTGTAGGCGAGCACCTGCTGCGTGGGGAGGTCGTAGCGGCGGGCGAGGTACTCCAGCGGGGAGGCCACCCCGTGCTTGGAGCGCAGCCGGTTCCACCGGGCCGCCCAGACGAAGGCGCCGATGCCGACGCCGAGGCCGATGGTCAGCGCCCACCAGACGTACATGGCCAGGCCGTAGTTGTAGGCGACCGCCGCGAAGGCCACGAACATGATCGCGCTGTAGCCCGACATGTGATGGGAGATGCCGGACAGCCACCAGGGGATCCGGCCTCCCGCGGTGAAGAAGTCGATCACGTTCCTGATCCGGCTCCTGGACCACACGCCGATGGCGACCATCACAAGGAAGTACGCGCCCAGCACGGACCAGTCGAGTGCGGACATGGTCTCTCCTCCCAACGTCCTGTTTGGTGAGGAGGTTCTACTACATGGAACGTCATGTCAATACATAGGACGGAAGGCGCTTTCCTTGGGAGTCATTCCGTTATGTGGCGACCGCAGAAGGCGAGGAGAGTTCGTGTTGCGAGGCCGGAGCCGTCCCCCTGACCCCCGGGAACGGCCGTCATCGCCGCGCGGGGGGCGGACGCCCGGCTCGTCCGGTTGCGGCGAGCCTCCGCGCGATCCGCTCGGGCGATCGTTAACCTCCCTAGCATGGCCACCCGTACGTCAAAAGGCGCCTCAGGCAAAACTCCGGCCAAGGGAGCCTCCAGCCGGTCGAGGTCCACCCCTGCCCGTACGGCTTCCGCCAGACGGCCCGCCGCCCGCCCGAAGGCCGCCGCGGCGCGCAGGCCGGCCTCCTCCCAGCCGGACCCGCTCGGCTGGCTCCTCACCATGGTCGCCAGGCTGTTCGTGGGGATCTGGATGCTGCTCGCGGGCGCCATCGGCAGCGCGGCGCGCGCGCTGGGGCAGAACGCGCGGGAGCTGGACCCGGTGCACCGCCGCGACGGCCTCGGGCTCGCGGTGTTCTCCGGGGCGATCGTGCTGGCCGCGATGACGTGGCGGGCCCCCACGGGCGCGGTCACGGAGGTGGTCGACGCCGTCATGCGCGGCGTCTTCGGCTCGCTCACCTGGGTGATCCCCGTCATGCTGGCCCTGCTGGCCTGGCGGATCCTGCGCCACCCGGACCAGAGCCCCGACACCGGGCGGATGATGATCGGGTGGTCCGCCCTCATGACCGGGGTGCTCGGCATCGTGCACGTCGCGCACGGCACGCCGTACCCCTCGGGAGGGCCCGCCGACGGCATGGACAAGGTGTCGGCCGCCGGCGGCATGATCGGGTTCGTCATCTCGGCGCCCCCGGCGAGCATCCTGCCCGCGTTCGTCACGATCCCGCTGCTGCTGATCCTGTCCGGCTTCGGCGTCCTGGTGATCACCGCGACCCCGGTGCACCGCGTCCCCGAGCGGCTGGGCGAGATCAGGCACATGCTCTTCAACCGGGAGGCCGCCCTGGCCGCCCGGGCGGCGGCGCCGCCCAGGACGGCGGCGAAGCGGCCCGCCGGGAAGCGGCAGGGGCGCAGGGCGGACGGCGGGGAGCCGGGCACCGCCGAGCCGGGCGACGGCGTCAAGCCGTACGACACGCCGGTGATCGCCGAGACGCCGGGCAGGCTCGCCGGGCACTCCCCGGAGATCGTGCCCGGCCTGGTGGACGACGAGGAGCCGGTGGACCCCGGGGCCGCCGGAACCCCGGCGGCCCCGGTGACGGCCCTGCTGGAGCCGCCCGCCCCGACCCCGGCGCCGCGCAAGGTGGAGCAGCTGGTGCTCTCCCCGCAGGCCGGGCCGTACACCCTGCCCGACGCGCAGCTCCTGCGCCCGGGCACCGCGCCCAAGCCGCAGACCAAGGCCAACACCGTCGTGGTCAACGCGCTGACCAGCGTGCTGGAGCAGTTCGGGATCGACGCCCAGGTGATCGGCTTCACCCGGGGGCCGACGGTGACGCGCTACGAGATCGAGCTCGGCCCCGCGGTCAAGGTCGAGAAGGTCACCGCGCTCACCAAGAACATCGCCTACGCGGTCAAGTCGGCCGACGTCCGGATCCTGTCGCCGATCCCCGGCAAGTCGGCGATCGGCGTGGAGATCCCGAACACCGACAAGGACCTCGTCTCGCTCGGCGACATCCTGCGCTCGCAGGTGGCCCAGGCCGACCACCACCCGATGATCGTCGGCCTCGGCAAGGACGTCGAGGGCCGCACGATCGTGGCCAACCTGGCCAAGATGCCGCACCTGCTCATCGCGGGCGCCACCGGCGCGGGCAAGTCGGTCTGCGTCAACGGCCTGATCTCCTCGGTCCTGATGCGCGCCACCCCCGACGAGGTCCGGATGGTGCTGGTCGACCCCAAGCGGGTGGAGCTGTCCGTCTACGAGGGCATCCCGCACCTCATCACGCCGATCATCACCAACCCCAAGAAGGCCGCCGAGGCCCTGGAGTGGGTGGTGGGCGAGATGGACCGCCGCTACGACGACCTGGCCGCCAGCGGCTTCCGGCACGTGGACGACTTCAACAAGGCGGTGCGCGCGGGCAAGCTCGTGCCGCCGCCCGGCAGCGAGCGGGTCTACCAGCCCTACCCCTACCTGCTGGTCATCGTCGACGAGCTCGCCGACCTGATGATGGTGGCCCCGCGCGACGTCGAGGACTCCATCGTGCGCATCACCCAGCTCGCCCGCGCGGCCGGCATCCACCTGGTCATCGCCACCCAGCGCCCCTCGGTGGACGTCGTCACCGGCCTGATCAAGGCCAACGTGCCCTCCCGGCTGGCCTTCGCCACCTCCTCCCTCGCCGACAGCCGGGTCATCCTCGACCAGCCCGGCGCGGAGAAGCTGGTCGGCCAGGGTGACGCGCTCTTCCTGCCGATGGGCGCCAGCAAGCCCATGCGGTTGCAGAACGCCTTCGTCTCCGAGAAGGAGATCGCCGAGGTCGTCGCGCACTGCAAGGCCCAGATGCAGGCCGAGTACCGCCCCGACGTGATGGCCGCGGCCACCGTCAAGAAGGAGATCGACGAGGACATCGGCGACGACCTCGACCTGCTGGTGCAGGCGGCCGAGCTGATCGTGACCACCCAGTTCGGCTCCACCTCGATGCTCCAGCGCAAGCTGCGGGTGGGCTTCGCCAAGGCGGGCCGGCTGATGGACCTGCTGGAGAGCCGGAACGTCGTCGGCCCGAGCGAGGGGTCGAAGGCGCGGGAGGTCATGGTCAAGCCGGACGAGCTGCCCGGGCTCCTGGCCGACCTGCGGGGCCAGTGATCAGCGGCCCGGCGGACCGGCGGCCAGACGGACCGGCGGGCGGCGGCTCCGCGGGCGGCGCGCGGGTGGTCCGGGCGGCCCGCGGAGCCGCGGGACGGACAAGGACCCCGCTGTGTGACACTCTTCTCATCACTGCTTGAATGGGACTCGCTACTCAACGTCAAGAGTGGAGGAGCGTGTAACAGTGAACGAGGGGAACGAGGGGGCCGCCGGGCCGGGCACGGCTGCGGGCACCACCGCGGAGGCGGGCGCCGGAGCGCGGAGCGAGGTGGCGCCATGAGCATCGGAGAGGTCCTGGCCCAGGCCCGCCAGTCGGCGGGCCTGACCGTCGACCAGCTGAGCGCGCGCGCCTGCATCCGCGCGACGCTGATCCACGCCGTCGAGCGGGACGACTTCTCGCTGTGCGGGGGCGACTTCTACGCTCGGGGCCACGTCCGCAACCTGGCCAGGATCCTGGGGCTGGACGCCGAGGCCCTGGTCCACGAGTTCGACGAGCTGCACGGCGGCGTGCCGCTGCCGGTGCGCGCGGCCAGCGTGTTCCAGGCGGACCGGCCCATCAAGATCCGCGAGCGCCGCTCGCCCAACTGGACGCTGGCCATGGCCGTCGCGCTGGCCGTCGTCGTCGTGTTCGGCGTGGTGCGGACGATGGGCGGGGCCGGGGACACCCCGACGGACACCCGGCCGGTGGCGGCGCCCTCGCTGCCCACCCTCCCGCCGCCCTCGGCGCCTCCCGCGCCCGGCGCGCCCCCCGCCCCCGGCGTGCCCGCCGTACCGGGAGCGCCCGCGGCGCCGTCGGCGTCCTCCGCGGCCGTCGACCCGGCGCACGGGGCGGCCTCGGTCCGGCGCGGGGAGGAGGTCGTGCTCAAGGTCAGGGCGGAGCGCTCCTCGCGGCTCAGCGTCAAGGACGCGAAGGGGCGGCGGCTTTTCTCCGGCATGCTCAAGGCCGGCAAGACCGCGCAGTGGAAGGCGAAGGGCGGGATGAAGGTCGTCTTCGACGACGCGGGAGCGGTCCTGCTGCAGGTGAACGGCGAGAAACTGGGGGCTCCGGGCCGATCCGGGCAGAGCGTCGAGCGCTCCTACGGCGTTCCCGAGGCCAATCCGCGGTAGATCACCGGAGGCCGGGAATGGGGGAGGTGCATCGGGTAGTGGCCAACTCCCGATACCGTAGTGTTCACCATGTCATCCCGCCGAACCGCATCGCTGATCACACTGGGCTGCGCGCGCAACGAGGTCGACTCCGAGGAGCTCGCCGCGCGTCTTGAGGCTGCCGGCTGGCAGCTGGGCGACGACGACCCCGATGTCATCGTCGTCAACACCTGTGGCTTCATCGACTCAGCGAAAAAGGACTCCATCGACACGCTGCTCGCCGCGGCCGACTCCGGGGCCAAGGTGGTCGCTGCGGGCTGCATGGCCGAGCGGTACGGCGACCAGCTCGCCGACGCCCTGCCCGAAGCGGCCGCCGTCATCTCCTTCGACGACTACACCGAGATCGGCACGCGCCTGGACGACGTGCTGGCGGGCCGGCCGCTCGTCCCGCACAGCCCGCGCGACCGCAGGACGCTGCTGCCCATCTCGCCGGTCGAGCGCGCCGCCGCCCCCAAGACCGGCATCCCGGGCCACGGCGAGCTGCCCGACGGCCTGGCCCCGGCCAGCGGTCCGCGGCCGCTGCGCAGGCGCCTGGGCGACGGGCCGGTGGCCTCGCTGAAGCTCGCCTCCGGCTGCGACCGGCGCTGCACGTTCTGCGCCATCCCGGCCTTCCGCGGCTCCTACGTCTCGCGCGCTCCCGAGGAGCTCCTCGGCGAGGCCGCCTGGCTGGCCGAGCAGGGGGTCAAGGAGCTCGTGCTGGTCAGCGAGAACTCCACCTCCTACGGCAAGGACCTCGGAGACCTGCGGGCGCTGGAGAAGCTGCTGCCGCGGATCGCCGCGGTCGAGGGCATCGAGCGGGTCCGGGTCAGCTACCTGCAGCCCGCCGAGCTCCGCCCCGGCCTGCTGGAGGCGATCGCCGGGACCGACGGCGTCGCGCCGTACTTCGACCTGTCCTTCCAGCACGCGTCCGGTCCCGTGTTGCGCCGGATGCGGCGCTTCGGGGACCCCCGGCGGTTCCTGGACCTGCTGGAGGCCGTCCGGGCCGCCGCGCCCGAGGCGGGCGTGCGCTCCAACTTCATCGTGGGCTTCCCCGGCGAGACCGAGGAGGAGTTCGGCGAGCTGGTCGACTTCCTGCAGGAGGCCAGGCTCGACGTGATCGGTGTCTTCGGCTACTCCGACGAGGAGGGCACAGAGGCGGCGGACCTGCCCGGGAAACTGGACCAGGAGACCGTCGACGCCCGCGTGGCCGCCCTCACCGAGCTGGCCGAGGAGCTCATGGCCCAGCGGGCCGAGGAGCGGATCGGCACCGAGGTGGACGTCCTCATCGAGGAGGACCTCGGTGACGGCGGCTACGAGGGCCGGGCCGCGCACCAGGGCCCCGAGGTCGACGGCTGCGTCACGGTCCAGGGCATCGGCCTGGTCCCGGGGCAGATCGTCCGGGCCGTCGTGGTCGACTCCGAGGGGGTCGACCTGATCGCCCGCATCAAGGCCGCCCCGTGAGCGCGCCGCCGGGCCGGGAGAGCGTATGACCAACACGCCAGAGACCGGTACCGAAGCGACGCCGGCACCCGCGGGCCCCAGGAAGGTGAGCCTGTGGAACATCGCCAACGTCGTGACGGTGCTACGACTGGCGATGGTGCCGTTATTCGTGGTCTGCCTCTTCCTGAACGGCACCGGCTGGAGGATCACCGCGCTGGCGGTGTTCCTGGTGGCCTCGCTCACCGATCTGCTCGACGGCGAGCTGGCCCGCCGCTACGGGCTGGTCACCGACTTCGGTAAGATCGCCGACCCCATCGCCGACAAGGCGCTGACGGGGGCCGCGCTGGTCAGCCTCTCGATCCTGGGCGAGCTGCCCTGGTGGGTCACCGCGGTGATCCTGGGGCGGGAGGCCGGCGTCACCCTGTTGCGCTTCGCGGTCCTGCGGCACGGCGTCATCCCCGCCAGCTACGGCGGCAAGGTGAAGACGGCCCTGCAGATGCTCGCCATCACCTGCTACATCCTGCCGGGCGTGCCGGGGGCGGCCCGCTGGGCGGTCATGGGCGCGGCGGTCGTGGTGACCGTCGGGACCGGACTGGACTACGTGATCAGGGCGGTCAAGCTCCGGCAGGTGGCCAAGCGGGCGAGGGCCTCCTCGTGACGGCCCCGGCGAGGCCTCCGGGGGCGGCTTCCGCGCGGTCCGCGGGGAAGTCTCCCGAGGCGTCCACGGCGTTCCCCGCAGCGCCGGAGCCGGCACTCTCCGCAGCGGCGGCGCCCGCGCCCGCGGCCCGGGTGATCGCACTGCTCGCCGGCCGGGGGGAGACGGTCGCGGTGGCCGAGTCCCTGACGGCGGGCCTGATCGGCGCCGCCCTGACGGCCCCGCCCGGCGCCTCCGCCGCCTTCACCGGCGGGGTCCTGTCCTACGCCACCGAGCTCAAGCGGCGTCTGCTGGGCGTCCCCTCCGACCTGCTGGAACGCGAGGGGGCCGTGCATCCCGGGGTCGCGGCCGCCATGGCCGCCGGGGTGCGCGAGCTCACCGGCGCCACCTACGGGCTGGCCGCCACCGGCGTGGCCGGCCCCGACCCGCAGGACGGAAAGCCGGTCGGCACCGTCCACCTGGCTGTTAGCGGCCCCGCTGGGCGGGTATGGCACCGGGACCTGCACCTGAACGGGACGCGTGAGGAGATCCGGCGATGCACCGCGAACGAGGCCGTGGACCTGCTCAGGGCGGCGCTGGAGCCGAGCCCGGAGGAACATTCCGGGTGATTACCGTGTTACGTCCCCAGCGAACATGCTCACCGTGGTCTGCCGCGATGTCGGCCGATACGGGTACGGTGGAGCTGTGACTGAGGGCAGCGTCAAGCGATGACGACGGCGAGGCGAATGTACGAAGGGTCGCGTTCGAAGAACGAGCGGCACGAACCGATCGCGCGGAGCGTCGTGAAGACGTCCGCGCCGGGGAGGGAGCGACAGATGGTCCTGCTGCGTCAGCTGCTCGGTGACGTGCTGCGGCGGCTGCGGGTGCGGCAGGGTCGCACCTTGCGTGAGGTCTCCACACTGGCTCGGGTCTCCCTCGGCTATCTGTCCGAGGTGGAGCGCGGTCAGAAGGAGGCTTCCTCCGAGCTGCTCGCGTCGATCTGCGGCGCCCTCGGCGTGCCGCTCTCCCAGGTGCTCCGCGAGGTCTCCGACCAGTTCGCGCTGGCCGAGCTCCAGCATGCCCCGGTGCTCGCCGACGTTCCCGAGCGGGAGCGCCTGCCGATCCCCGAGACCGTGCCGGCCTCTCTGCCGGAGGACGCGTTCGAAGGCTTCCGGGCGGTCGTCCCGCCCATCGAGCACACTCCCGACGTGAAGGACATGGTCGCCGCCTAGGCGCGGCCGCCGGCCGGTTCAGTCCGGCTGGCAGCGCCGGCACCAGTAGATCAGCCGTTCCTGCGGCTGTGCCCCCATCTCTCCCCGGCTGATCCGGTTCCCGCAGCGCAGGCATGCCCGGCCCGCCCTGCCGTAGACCCACATGCCCCGTCCCGGACGGAGATCCCCGGTGGTCACCCGGTCCGCCCGGTCCCTGTTCGCGTCCATCAGCCTCTGCGCGATCTCCACGATCCCCGGCACGTCGCCGAGCGCGCCCACCGGCCGCCACGGTGAGATCCCGGCGAGGAACAGCGTCTCCGCCCGGTAGATGGTGCCGATCCCGGCCAGGTTCCGCTGATCGAGGAGGGCCTCGCCGATGCTCCGGCCGGGCTGCTCCGCCAGCCGCCGCGCCGCCTCCTGCGGATCCCAGCCGGGTCCGAGCGGGTCCGGGCCGAGGTGCCCGACGACCCGGTGCTCGGTCTCGGTCCTCAGCAGGTCCACCACGCCGAGCCGTACTCCCACGGCCTGCCAGTCGGCGTTGGCCAGCACCAGGCGGACCCGGTCGCCCGGAGGCGTCCGGCGACCGGCGGGGGAGACGAGCCACTCGCCGTCCATCCGCAGGTGGGTGTGGACGGTCAGGCCGCCCTCGACGCGGGTGAGCAGGTGCTTGCCCCGGGCGGCGGTCTCCAGCACGGTCCTGCCGGTGAGGTCGGCCGTGGCGTGCCGGGGCACGCGGAAGTCGGAACGGGTCAGGACCCGGCCGTCGAGGGCCCGGCCGAGCCGCCCCGCGGCCCGGTGGACGACGTCGCCTTCGGGCATGGGCCCAGCGTATCCGCGCGGCGGGCGGCGGCGGAGACGGGAAGGCGTGTGACGCCATCCGGCCCCGTGGAGGCGTGCGGCCCGGCCCCGTACCGCGCCGCGCCGGTCTCGCGCGGGGGCGGGTCAGTCCCAGGCGGCGGGGTCGGCGGCGAGCTTGCGGACCCGCTCGGGGAGGGCGCCCGTGGCCACGCTCTCCAGCGTGACCTCCTCCAGGATGGCCCGCTCGCTGGCCCGCAGCGCGATCCAGACCTGCTGCAGCGACTCGGCGGGCCCGCGGTAGTCGACGTGCTCGGGGCGCTCGCCCCGCACGTTGGCCAGCGGGCCGTCCACCGCGCGGATCACGTCGGCGAGGGTGATCTCGGTGGCCGGGCGGGCCAGCACGTAGCCGCCCTCCGGGCCGCGCTGGCCCCGGACGAGCCCGGCCCGGCGCATCTGGAGGAGGATGTTCTCCAGGTACTTGGGCGGCATTTCCTGCTCCTTGGCGAGTTCGCCCACGGTGGTTGGCCCCTCACCGGCGGCGGCGAGTTCGGCGGCGGCACGCAGGGCATAGTCGACACGAGCGGAAAGGCGCATGCGATCGATTATCCCGCCTGCGGAGGACCACTCATGCGTGAGGTCCCGCGGAGCGGGCGCCGGCTGCGCCGGGGAGCGCTCCCACCTGTCGCCCTCCGGGAGCGGCCCGCACGCTAAACTCTCGGAAGTCTCATTGACAACCGAATCCCCGTTCTCGCCGGCCGGAACAGCGACGGGAAACGCCGAAACAGAGAGCATGCGTATGGAGCGACGTCCTGGCGTGCCCAGGCTGCTGAGGGAGATCAACGACCGGGCCGCCCTGGAACTGCTGCTCACCTCCGGTCCGCTGACGCGCGGGCAGATCGGGGAGCTCACCGGGCTCTCCAAGGTGACGGCGTCGCAGACGCTCGCCCGCCTGGAGGAGCGCGGGCTGGTCGAGGTGGCCGGGGAGCAGGCCGGCGGGCGGGGGCCGAACGCGACGCTCTACGGGATCGTGCCCTCCTCCGCCTACGTCGCGGGCCTGGACGTCGGGCCGGAGTCCGTCACCACCGCCGTCGCCGACATCCGGGGCCGGATCGTCGGCGAGGTGACGGTGGCCCTCGAGGGGCGCGACGACCCGGTGGCGCTCGTGCACGAGGCGGTGGTCAAGGCGTGCCGCTCGGCGAAGGTGGCGCTCTCCCGGCTGCGGGCGGTGGTGATCGGCACCCCGGGTGTCGTCGACCCGCGCACCGGTGACGTGCGCTTCTCCTTCGACCTGCCCGACTGGCACGAGGGCGTCCACGAGGCGCTCGCCCGCGACCTGCGCCGCGAGGTGAAGATAGAGAACGACGTGAACCTCGTGGCCGTCGCCGAGCGCACTCTGGGCGCCGCCCGGGGCGTCGACGACTTCGTGCTGCTCTGGGTGGGCCGCGGCATCGGCCTGGGCGTCGTGCTCAACGGGCGGCTGCACCGGGGCCGTTCCGGCAGCGCGGGCGAGATCGGCTACCTGCCGGTGCCGGGCGTGCCGCTGGCCGCCGACGTGCGGGCGGTGCCCGGACGGCTGCCGTCGCTCGCGGGGGGTCTGCAGTCGCTGGTGAGCGCCGAGACGGTGGTCGGGCTGGCCGCCTCGTACGGCTTCGCCGGGCGGAGCGCGGCCGAGTGCGTGGCGGCTGCGGTCGGGGCGGGCGAGCGCGGGACGGCCCTGCTGGACGACATCGCCGGGCGGCTGGCGCTGGGCGTGGCGTCGGTCTGCGTCGTGCTGGATCCCGGCCTGGTGGTGATCGCGGGCGAGGTCGGCCAGGCCGGAGGGAGCGCGCTCACCACGCGGATCGAGGAGGCGGTGGCCCGGATCTGCCCGGTCCGGCCCCAGGTGGCGGCCAGCGAGGTGGAGGGGAACCCGGTCCTGCGCGGGGCCGTGCTGGAGGCCCTGGAGCAGGCCAGAGAGGAGATCTTCAGCGCCTGAGGCAGGGACGCGCGCCTCATGCCGGGTTCCTCCGGGACGGTCCGCCCCCGCCCCGGGCCGCCGGTCCGGGGCGGGGGCGGACCGTCCCCCGGGGGTCATCGCGTACGGGGGCGGGAGGGGCCCGCGAACAGTTCCGCGATGTCGTCGAACCGGATGACCGCCGCGGCCGCGAGCCCGGCGGCGGCCACCGCGACCGCCGCTCCGGCGGGATGGACCGGGGGGAGATCCGCGGCCCGGGACCCGGCTCCGCCGGCGACGGCCGCCGCGAGGAGGAGGCCGTTGCGGACCAGGTGCCGGCGGCCCAGCGGCGAGGGCGACGGCCCGAAGCAGCGGCACGGCACGGCGTCCCCCCGGCGTACGCTCAGCTCGATCGCGACGCTCAGGACCGCCAGCAGCCCGGCGGCGAGCCCGTAGCCCGCAGGCCTGACCGCGGGAAACGCGACGAGCACCGGGATCAGCGCCTCCGCCGAGACGACCGCCGCCGCGGCGGCGGCGGTCCAGCCCGGGGGCAGCGGCCGCAGCCGTCGCAGGGACTCCGTGAACGAGGCGAGGTCCGTCCTGCTGCGCAGCTTGCTCCAGGCGGAGGCGGTGAACACCAGCGCCAGAAGCACGCCGCAGGCGATGGTCAGGTACGTCATGGCGTCAGTGTGCGGTCGCCCTCTTCGCAACCGCCATACGTCAGCGGCCGAGACGGCGCGCGACCACACCCACGAAGTACTCGGCCGGTATCAGGCCGAGCTGGCGGGAGTCGACGCTCTGCGCCGGGTTGTCCCCGAGGACCAGCAGGCACCCGGGAGGGACGGCGGCGCCGGAGACGAGCGCCGTACCGGGCCCGAGGCCGCCGGGCACGCGGTCGCCGGGAACAGCGGCCAGCCGTTTGATCGTGTAGATCTGCCCACCCTCCCCCACGGCCTCCGGGGGGAGGGGGAGCCAGGTGCCGGGCCCGGCCGGGTGCCGCAGGACCGTGATGGCGCCCGCCCTCGCGCGGGCGGCGGAACCGCGGCGCACCAGTACTCGGTCGCCCGGTTCCAGAGTCGGGCGCATGCTGTGGCCGTCGACGGTGACGACGAGCAACCGCCGCCGCAGGACCAGCAGGGCGGTCACGCCCGCGACCGCGGAGAGCAGCGCGGCGGCGAGCAGGATCACCGGCGGGTTCACCCGCGGGCCCCGGCGGCGGGAGCCAGGCCGAGGTCCTGCCCGGCCTGGACGACGACGCCCCGCTCGTCCAGCAGGCACATGGCGGGGAAGCCGCGGACGCCGAACGCCCTGACCAGGGTGCCGTCCGAGGGCTCGACGACGACCCGGCAGGCCGCCTCCAGCGTCGCGCTCATGGCCCCGGCCTCGCCGATCACGACCGCCAGGGCGTTCAGCCCAGGGTGGTCGGACAACTCCCGGGCGAACCGGGGGGCCTTGTCCCGGCAGGGCTCACAGGCGACGTCGAAGAAGGCGACGACCGCGGGCAGCGGAAGGTTCGCGGAGGTGACCGGCTCGCCCGCCGTGGTGACGGAGGCGAACGACGGCAGGGCCGATCCGAGCGCCGGCAGGCCGAGGGAGGGCTCCGCCGGAGGAGGCAGCCGGTTCTCGTGCTCGCGGAGCCGGCGGACGACCCCGAGCAGCAGCACCGTGTTGGCCGAGCAGAGCAGGCCGACGAGGACGACGGCGGCGGTGAGGTAAGGCATTGAATCGTCTCCTGTGCCGGACGCGGTATGCCGGACAGGCTGGGTCCAGGCGCTCCGCATCCGCCATGCACGCCGGTACGGCGCCCGCGCATGGGATCTGCGGAGGGCGCCGTCGGACGGTGGACGCACAGAGCCCACCGGCGAGAAGGAGAAGTGATGAAGCGTTTCCTCGAGCGGTTCAGCGACAGGATGCTGGCCCGGGTCGTCCCGGCGGAGCGGGCCGCGGCCGGGGGATGCTATCCCTGCGGCGGCGCCCATCAGGGCGCCTACGTGCGCTGCTGGACCGACTGGACGACGGGCCGGCAGTACTGCTCGGGCTGCGGCGCCTGCTGACGCCGGCGCCCGCCGACGGCTGAACCGCCGGCGGTTCCCGCCCGGGCTCCACGGGCGGGAACCGCTCCGTCCCCCGCTCGTCAGGCGGATTCGCCCACCGGGCCGGGCCGGTACCCCTCGGCCTGGAGCGCGAACAGCTCCGCGTAGTCCCCGCCCAGCGCCATGAGCTCGCTGTGGTCTCCCTGCTCGGCGACCCGGCCCCCGGCCAGGACGACGATCCGGTCGGCGTCCCGGATCGCCCCCATCCGGTGGGAGATCAGCAGGCTGGTCCTGCCCGCGCGGTGCTCGCGCAGCGTGGTGTGCACCCGGTGCTCGGCCTCCGCGTCGAGTCCCGCGCTCGGCTCGTCGAGGATGAGCAGGTCGCGCCGGTCCCTCAGGAGCGCTCGGGCGAGCGCGAGCCGCTGCCACTGCCCGCCGGAGAGCGGCACGCCCACGGTGTCGTCCTCCTCTCCGGGAGGGCCGAACATCCTGCTCAGCATGGTGTCGTAGCCCCGGGGCAGCTCGCTGATCGCCTCGTGGGCCCCCGCGAGGCGGGCCGCCGCCGTCACCCGCTCCCGGTCGTGCAACGCGCCGAGGTCCCCGAGACCGATGTTCTCCGCGGCGGGCAGGTCGTACTCCATGAAGTCCTGGAACACGGCTCCGATCCGGGAGCGGAGCGTCTCGGGGGAGAGGTCGCGCAGATCCACCCCGTCCCACAGGATCCGCCCCCGCTCCGGGTCGTAGAACCTGCACAGGAGCTTCACCAGCGTGCTCTTGCCCTCGCCGTTCCGGCCGACGACCGCCGTCGCGCGACCGTGCGGGATGAAGAGATCGACCCCGCGCAGCACCCACGGATGCTCGGGGGAGTAGCGGAACCACACATCCCGCAGCTCGATCCCCCGCCGCAGTTCCGGCGCGGGGCGGTCCGCGGCGGGCAGGTCGGGCTCCATGCCCACCACGTCGACGTAGTGGCGGAACAGCAGCAGGGCCCGCTGGACGGTGGAGTACTCCGTGACGATCTGCGACAGCGCGTTCTGGACCATCGCGACCGCGGCCAGGTACAGGGAGAGGTCCCCGACGGTGAGCCGCCCGCCGTGGGCCGCGCCGACCGCCCATACCAGGCCGCCGGCGGCCACGAGCGTGGACAGGGCCGTCAGGAGGCTCTGCGTCCACGCCTCGCGGCGGTCCCGCTCGCGTTCCGCGGCGTCGGCGGAACGCCGCTCACCGAGCATGCGCTCCAGCAGGAACCCGCCGATGCCGAACAGCCGGACCTCCTTGGCGGCCCGGACGTCCGTCAGCACCTGGGAGTAGAACAGATCCCTGCGGACGGCCGGGCTGATCCGCCACATCATCGCGATCCGCGACCGGTTGAGCACCCGTTCCGCGGCGGCGGCCGGCAGGACGGCGAGGAGCGTCAGGGCCGTCAGCGGAGTGCTGATCGTCAGCATGGAGCCCAGGAAGGCGCCGGACACCAGGGCGGCCCGTGCGAGGCCGGCGGCGCTCCGCACGATGGTGCCCCCCGCCATCCGGCTCGACTCCTGGGCCAGCCGCAGCCTGTCATGGAAACGGGGCTCCTCGAACCGGCCGAGCCCGGCGAACCGGTTGACCGCCTCGTGCAGCCGTCTGCGGGACAGCAGGCTGACCCGGCGCTCCGTCTCGGCGCCCAGGTACCGGTCGGCCTGGACGGAGACGGCCCCCAGCAGGCCCGCCCCCGCGAGGCCCGCCGCGTACCAGGTGAGCCGGGACCAGGGGACCCCCGCCGCCAGGCCGTCGAGTATGAGCTTGGTCAGCCACGCGGTCACGACCGGCGCGGAGGCCAGCAGGACGATCGTGGCGAGCTGGCCGGCGGCGACCCTGGGCGCCGCCCGCCACAGCAGCGCGACGGCGGCGGTGAGATAAGGCATGAGTGCTCTCGTCGTGGACGGCGCCGGTTCCTGAGCCGAGGCGCGGGCTCACGATGATGCGCGGGCCCGCTTCACGTCCGCCATACAGGCTTGCGCGCGCCCGGCTGCCCGGATGCGCCTCGCCCGCCGTACGGGTCCGTGAGGTCGTGCGCGGCGGGCGCGCCCGTGCTCCCCCCGGCCGATCGGCCTGCGCGGTCCCGGCGGGCATGGGCCAGGCCGATCCGGTCCCCCACCTCGGCGAAGACCGGCTCGGCCAGGTCCGGGCGGCCGCCGGCCAGCAGCGCCCGGCCCTCCAGCCGCCGGAAGCCCGCCCGCCGGGTGGCGTTCAGGGCGAGATCCGCGTGGCGCGTACTCGCCGGGGCCTTCCCGAGCAGCCGGAGGGACAGGGACAGCTCGATGTGCGCCTGCGCGATGTCGTACCGGACGCGGGTGGTCAGGGCGAGGGACAGGGCGTGCTCGTGGAGCCGTACGGCCTCGCCCGGAGAGCCGGATCGCAGGGCGGTCCCCAGCACGGTGACGGCGCGCACCTCCGTCCTGCCGTCGCCGATCGCCCGCGCCAGTTCCCGGGCCCGCCCGGCGAGCAGGCGGGCCCGGTCCGGGTCCGCCAGGTCGTTGTGCGCGGCGGCCAGGGACGAGAGCGTGTCGGCCGTCCCGTAGTCGCTCCCGAGGGCCTCGAACAGGGCCAGCGCCCGGTCCAGCCGGGCCAGCGCGAGGCTGAGATCTCCCATGTGGTGCGCGACCAGGCCGAGGTTGCCCAGCCCGATCGCCTCGCCCATGGTCGAGCACCGGTCGCGCTCCCAGCGGAGCGCCTCGCCGAGCTGCTCGGCCGCGTGCCGGAGGTTGCCCAGGTAGACGTTGGCCAGGCCGAGGTTGCCCAGGTTGCTGATCACACCTCGGTGCACGCCCAGCCGCCGGTGGGACTCGATGGCGCGCAGGCAGTACTCGGCGGCCTGCCGGGGCTCGCCGCGGCCGAGGTGGAATGTGCCCAGCCGTCCCAGTGCCGAGGCCTCGTACTCCGCCCAGCCGGCGGACCGGGAGAGCTCCAGAGCCGCCGTGTTGTGGCCGAGGGCGTCGGCGTCGTGCGCCAGGATCGTGTGGAGCTCCGCCAGCCCGCCCCGCATGGCGGCCTGGGCGGCCAGGTCACCGGCCTGCTCCGCGGCGGTCAGGCCGCCCGTCGTGTGGCGCAGCCAGTCCGCGAAGTGGCCGCGCAGGTACCAGTAGCCGCGCAGCGCGTCAGCCATCAGCCACCGCTCCCGGCCGGTGAGCCGGTCGGCCAGGGCGAGGAGGTTGTGCCGCTCGTCGTCCAGCCAGGCGAGGGCGGCGGCCTCGTCGGCGAACGACGGCAGCGGTGCGGAGTCGATCGGAAGGAGCACCAGCTGAGGGCAGATCAGTTCCGACGCCGCCCGCGCGTGTCGCAGGTACCACGCCGTCAGCCGGCGGTGGGCCTCCCGGCGTTCACCGCCGGTGTCCTCCTCGGTGAACCGCTCCAGCGCGTACAGCCGGAGCAGGTCGTGCAGGCTGAAGCGGTCACCGGCGCCGGTGTCGACGAGACAGACCCTGGACAGGGCGGCCAGCAACGGCTCGACTTCGCCCGGCGGGGAGCCGAGTGCGGCGGCGGCCGCCTGCGGGGTGAAGTCGGCTCCGGGGATCGCACCGAGCGCGCGGAACAATCGTCTGGCAGCGTACGGCAGCCGCCGGTAGGAGGCCTCGAACGCCGAGTGCATGACCCGGCGCCGGCCGATGTCACCGTCGAGCACGCTCAGCCGGTCCCCTCGCTCCAGCTTCGTGAGATACGAGGAGACGCTGAGCCGGGGATCGGTGACGATCTGCGTGGCCGCCAGCCGGAGCGCCAGCGGGAGGCGGCCGCACGACTCCGCGAGCCGGAGCACGGAGGGGAGCCGATCGCGGGGTTCGGCGCCCGGCTCGTGCCGCGTTCCGGTGATCCTCTCCAGCAGCTCCCGGGCCTCGTCGGCGGGCATGACGTCGATCGAGAGCCGGCGCACCCCGTCCAGAGCCGCCAGGCAGTCGAGCCGGTCCCGGCTCGTGATCAGAGCACAGGACGGGGCGGGGGGCAGCAGGGGGCGGACCTGGTCGCCGTCGAAGGCGTTGTCCAGCAGCACCAGCATCCGCTTGCCGGCCAGGAGACTCCGGTACAGCGAGGCGGCCTCGTCGGTGCCGACGGGTAGCCGCTCGGCCGGGACGCCGAGGGCGCGGAGGAAGCGGGACAGGGCGTCGAGCGGGTTCACCGGCCGGGCGGACGGGGTGAAGCCGCGCAGGTCGATGTGGAGCTGGCCGTCGGGGAAACGCGCGGCGGCGCCGTTCGCCCAGTGCACCGCCAGGGCGGTCTTGCCGACCCCGCCGGTCCCGGTGAGGGCGCAGCGGACCGTCCCCTCCTCGTCTGCGCGGCAGGTTTCGTCGAGAGTGCGCAGGTAGGCGCCGCGGCCGACGAAGTCGGCGGTTCCGGCGGGGAGCTGGCGCGGCACCGGGACCGCGTGGAGCGCCGGGACGGCGGCCGAGGGGGAGTGGAGCAGGCCGGGGTCCTCGCGCAGGATCCTCTGGTGGAGGTCGCGCAGCTCCTGGCCGGGGGCGACCCCGAGCTCCTCGTCGAGGACCGCGTCGGCGGACCGGTAGGCGTCGATCGCCTCGGCCGCCCGCCCGCAGCGGTACAGGGCCAGCATCAGCTGCGCCCAGACCGGTTCATGCAAGGGGTTCTTCCCGGTGAACTCCCGGAGTTCCGCGACCACCTCCTCGTGGCGTCCCAGGGCGAGCCTGGCCGACACGGAGTCCTCGAAGGCCGACCGGCGCAGCTCCTCCAGACGGGTGCGGTCCGGCCAGAGAGACTGGGGGAGGGAGAACCCGTCGAGCAGCTCGCCGCGCCACAGCGCGAGTGCCGCCGACAGGAGCTCGGCGGCCTCGCGGAACCGCGCCGCGGCCAGCGCCCGCCGTCCTCGCGCCGCCAGCTTCTCGAAGACGGCCGCGTCGTAGCCGTCCTCGTCCACCGCGAGCAGGTAGCCGTTCCCGGACAGCGAGACTCCACCGCCGAGCAGCCTGCGCAACTCGGACACGTAGGACTGGAGGTTCGCCCGGGCGGAGGCCGGCGGAGAGTCCTCCCAGAGGGCGTCCAGGAGTTCGGCGGCGGGCACGGGGACGTTGGCGCGGAGCAGGAGGACCGCGAGCAGCAGGCGGGGCTTGCGCCGCTTCGGGACGAGGATCCGTCCCGAAGCGGTGCGCGCCTCCAACGGGCCGAGCACACGGAATTCGACCACGGGGGTGCCTCCCGGGGGTTGTCTTTCCAGGTCACGCCGGCGGCGTCGGCCAGGCGGGTCGCCGGGGGGCCCGGCGGCTCACAGGCTCAGCAACTCGGCGGCGGCCTGGGCGTTCGCGCGGGCGGCACCGTACGTGGCGAGGTAGGTGGTCCCGGCGGGCCGCCAGATCGGCAGGCCCATCTCCACCACGACGGCGTCCGGACGGGAGGCCAGCAGCGCGGAGACCACCGCCTGGCTGGCCTCGTAGCGGTGCGCGTCCTTGACGACGACCACCAGGGACCGTCCGTCCGCCCGCTCCAGGATGCCCACCACGTCCGCGGCCTCCGGCTTGACCCGCACGATCTCCGCCTGGGGGAGCCAGGGGTGGAAGCCCCAGGGGACCTCGCCGACCGCGATGGTGGGCGGGGTGTCGACCTCGACCACCAGCGGGTCGACCAGTTCCGGGGCGGGACCGGTCAGCCTGACCGCGCGCCGGGCGGCGGTCAGGCCGATGCTGCTCTCTTCGGCCGCGACCTGACGGGGCTCGCCGGACCAGGAGCGCAGCCGGGCCACCCGCTCGGCCGCCTCCTCCAGGCGGGCGACCGGCAGCCGCCCGTCCCCGGTCGCGGCGACGATCTCAGAGATGATCTTCTGGATGTCCGGCTCGGTGGGGATGGGGCCGAGGCAGAGCAGGTCGGAGCCGGCCGCCAGGGAGAGCACCGCGCCGCCGGCCAGGCCGTAGGCGTCGGTGATGGCCTTCATGTCGAGGGCGTCGGAGATCACCACGCCGTCGTAGCCGAGCTCGCCGCGGAGCAGGCCGGTCAGCGCGGCCGGGGAGATCGTCGAGGGCAGCCCGCCGGTGAGCGCGGGGACCTGGACGTGCGCGGTCATGATGGACTTCGTCCCGGCCTCGATGGCGGCGCGGAAGGGGACCAGCTCGCGCTCGTGCAGCAGCTCCAGGGAGGCGTCGACGAGCGGGATCTCCAGGTGGGAGTCCTGGCGGGTGGCTCCGTGGCCGGGGAAGTGCTTGACGCAGGCGGCCACGCCCGCCGACTGCAGGCCGTGCACCGCGGCGACGGTGTGCCGGGCGACGAGCGCGGCGTCCGAACCGAACGAGCGGGTGCCGATCACCGGGTTGTCGTCGGCGGTGTTGACGTCGGCGTCCGGGGCCATGTCCAGGGTGACGCCGCAGCGGGCCAGGTCGTCGCCGATGGCGCGGTAGACGTCGCGGGTCAGCTCGACGTCGTCCACGGCCCCCAGGGCGGCGTTGCCGGGGTAGGGACTGCCCACGTGGTAGGCGAGCCGGGTGACGTCGCCGCCCTCCTCGTCCAGGGAGACGACGGGGTCGCCGGCCGCGCGCAGGCGCTCGCTCAGCGCGCACAGCTGTTCGTGGTCGGAGACGTTGAAGCCGAAGAGGGTCACGCCGCCGAGGCCGTTCTCCAGCTCCCGGAGCACCCACTCCGGAGCGGTGGTCCCCTGGAAGGCGACGAGCAGGGTGCCTGCCGCGAGGCGGTACAGCCCCTGGTCTCTGGGACCCGCGATGAAGTCGGACATGGCGGTGGAAGACTCCTTGCCTGAGGTGGGGAGGTCACGTGGGGGCCGGTACGGCACGGGCCCTGTCGTCGGGCGCGGGCCGTACCGGCGCTCTGCTGGGTGCAGGGCTGGGCGCGGAGATCAGCCCTTGACGGCGCCCGCGACGAGGCCGGAGACCATGCGCCGCTGCACCAGGAGGAAGAAGACGATCACCGGGATGGTCATCAGGGTGGAGGCGGCCATGATCGCGCCCCAGTCCACCGATCGCTGGCTCACGAAGAACCGCAGCGCCACGGGCATGGTGTAGCTGCCCTGGTCGTTGATCAGGATCAGCGCGAACGCGAACTCGTTCCAGGCGGTGATGAACGAGAAGATGCTGGTCGCCACCAGGCCGGGGGCCACCAACGGGAACAGGACCTTCCAGAAGGTCGTGAACCGGCTCGCGCCGTCGATCCAGGCGGCCTCCTCCAGTGACTTGGGCACCGCCGCGACGAAGGTGCGCAGCATCCAGATGGCGAACGGCAGCGTCAGCGCGATGTTCACCACGATGAGACCGAGGAGCTGGTCGTAGAGCCCGGCCCGGCGGACCATCAGGAAGAGCGGGATGAGCAGCGCCTCGGCCGGGACCATCTGCACGATGAGCAGCAGGATCAGGAACGAGGTGCGGCCCCGGAAGCGGAACCGGGCCACCGCGGTCGCGCCGAGCAGGGCGAAGACCGCGCCGATGAGCACCGTGCCGAGCGCCACGATCGCGCTGTTCATCAGGAACTGCCAGATGGAGTGCCCGGCGACGCCCTGGGTGAAGACCCGCTCGACGTGCTCGAAGGTCGGGTCGGTCGGGAACGGGATGAAGTCGGTGGTGAAGATCTGCTCGCGGCTCTTGAACGCCGTGGTCACCATCCAGTAGACGGGGAACACCGCGAACAGGAACACCGCGACGGCCGCGGCGTTGAGGCCGGCCCTGCGCAGCCGCTTGCGGCTCTTGGCCTGCTGGTGCCCCCGGGCGGCTTTCCGGGACATTCCGGCGGCGGTCATCGCACGTCCTCCGTCTTCACGATCTGGCGGACGTAGACGGCGGTGATGACGAGCAGGATCACCGTCAGCACCACCGCGATGGCCGCGCCCATGCCCATCTTGGGCGGTGCGCTGAACGCCTGGGTGAAGGAGAACAGCGACAGGTTGAAGGCCTCGCGGTTGGAGGTTCCGCCGGCCAGGACGAACAGCTGGGTGAAGACCTTGAAGTTCCAGATCGTGGAGAGCACGATCAGCACCGAGAAGACCGGCTTCAGCAGCGGAACGGTGATCTTCCAGAAGGTGCGCCACGCGGAGGCCCCGTCCACCCGGGCCGCCTCGTAGAGCTCCGCGGAGATGCTCTTGAGTCCGGCGAGGACCGACACCGCGATGAACGGGAAGCCCGCCCAGACCACCACGAGGATGAGCACCAGGTAGATGGTGAAGGGGTCGTTGAGCCAGGGCTCGCCGGCCCATTCGGAGCGGCCGAACAGCAGCTCGGAGAACCAGTCGGGCAGGGCGTTGAGGAGCCAGTTGATGATGCCGGACTCGGCGTCGAACATCCAGCGCCAGATGATCGCGCTGGCGATCGCCGGCGTGGCCCAGGCGGCCATGATCCCGACGACGAGGAACGTCGACATCTTCTTGCCGAGGTTGTGCAGCAGGATCCCGACCAGGGTGCCGAGGATCATGGTGAGCGCCACCGTGACGACGGCGAAGACGACGGTGTTGCGGAGGGAGGTCCAGAAGAGCTCCGACTCCACCAGCTTCTCGTAGTTCTCCAGCCCCACCGACTCGGCGGGCACGCCCCGGATCTGCCGCAGCCCCACGTTCTGGAAGGACATGGCGACCATCTGGTACAGGGGGTAGAGCAGCAGGCCGGCGATGACCAGCAGGCCGGGCAGGAGCAGCGCGTAGGGGACCGCCCAGGCGGGCATCCCGCTGGGCTTGCGCGGGGACGCGCTGCCTCGGCGCCCCCGCGCCGGGGTGGGGGAGGAGCCCCCACCCCGGGCGATGGTTGAGGTGTCGGCCATGTTTACTGGTTCAGGATCTCTTCGAGTTCCTTGTTGGCGTCGGCCAGTGCGGTGTCGACGTCCTTCTTGCCCTCGATGACCGCGCGGGCCGCGCTCTGCAGGACCGCCTTGGTGTCGTTGGCCTCGGCCCAGTTGGTGTCGTTCGGGAAGCCCTTGGCGACCTTGAAGGTCTCGGCGAACGGAGCCTGGATCGGGTCGGAGGCGTACTCGCCCAGCGCCTTCGGGTAGAGCGGCAGCAGGCCGCCTTCCTTGGCGTAGCGGGTGCCGAACTCCTCGCCCGCGGCGAGCTTGATGTACTCGGCGGCCAGTTCGGGGTTCTTGGCGTCCTTCCAGATGGCGATGTCGTTGCCGCCCTGGAAGGCGGGCGCCGGACCGCTGCCGTCCTTGGCCGGGAGCGAGAAGAAGGCCATCTGGTCGTCGCCGACCTTGCCGCCGCTCTGCTCCTTGATGGTGGTGATGTCCCAGCCGCCGGTCACGTACATGCCGACCTTGCCGTTGGCGAAGCGGGTCGCGATGTCCACCGAGTTCTGGGTCAGGGCGGACTTGCGCGAGACGCCGTGCTTGACGACGAGGTCGGTGTAGTACTGGAAGCCCTCCTTGAAGCCGGGCTCGGTCAGCTTGCCGACCCACTTGCCGCCCTCGAAGGCGGCGAAGTCGCCACCGGCGGACCAGACGAACGGCGAGAGCGACATGTTGGCGTCGGAGCCGCCGTTGAAGGCGAAGCCGTCGACGTCCTTGCCCTTCTCCGCGACGATCTTCTTGCCGGCCGCGACGAGGTCGTCCCAGTTCTTGGGGACCTCGATGCCGAGATCCTTGAACCAGTCCTTGCGGTAGAGGACGGCGCGGGTGCCGCCGCCCCACGGGGCGGCGTAGATCTTGCCGTCCACCGTCTCGTAGCCCCACAGGTTCTGCGGGATCTGCTGGAAGTCGGGGTGGCTCTTGACGAGGTCGGTGATGTCGGTCAGGGCGTCCTGCGCGACCCAGGCGGCCACCTGGTCGTTGCCGAACTCGGTGACGTCCGGGCCCTCGCCGCCGGCGAGGGCGGCGGTCCACTTGGCCTGCGCCTCCGGCCACGGCACCCACTGGAGGTTGACGTCGGCGCCGGTGGTCTCCTTGAACTTCGCGTTCAGGTCGGCCATGAGCGCGTTCTGCTTCTCATCCGGCGTTCCGAGACGCCACACCGTCAGCTTCTGGCCGGCGAACTTCTGGCCGCCCGCGGCGGAGGAGTCCGCCGCCGGCGCGGCACTGTTCCCGGCAGGCTCGCTGGAGCCACATGCGGCAAGGCCCAGGGCCAGGGCGGCGGTGGTGGCCGTCGTAACGGCGATCTTCATGATCTTCACTTGGGGGTTCTCCCTTCCCGGCTTCGCGTCGGGGTCGCGCTTCGGGCGGCGGCGCGGTCCCCATGCCGTGCCGTACCTGGTCGAAGACGCCCTCCATACGGTCGGCGCTCTGGCATCCCGAGGCGTTCTCCTGCACTTGCCTGCGGGCTGACTGCGGCTAAACTAACAAGAAACTTTCTTAAAAGAAACGATCGTTAGCGGATCGTGACGGGGGAGGCAGACCGTGCCCAGACGTCCGGGGACACCCCGGTTGCTGCGCCAGCTCAACGACCGGGCGGCACTCGAACTCCTGCTGTCCGGCGGTCCGCTCACCCGTGCCGAGCTGGGGGAGCGGACCGGCCTGTCCAAGGTGACCGCGGGCCAGCTGCTCTCCCGGCTCCAGGAGCGGGAGCTGGTCTCGGTGGTCGGCGAGCAGGCCGGGGGACGCGGCCCCAATGCCGCACTGTACGGCGTGGTGCCCTCGTGTGCCTACGTGGCCGGCCTGGACGTGCTGCCCGACCGGATCAGCGCGGGGATCGCCGACATCACCGGTGAGCTCGTCGCCGAGGTGACCGTGGACCTCCCCGGGGAGCCCGACGGGGAGCAGGACCCGGTCCGGCTGGTGCGCGGCGCCGTCCGCAGGGCCTGCGCGGCGGCGGGCATCACCCGCTCCCGGCTGCGCTCCTTCGTGATCGGCACCAGGGGCGTCGTCGACCCGCGCAGCGGTGACGTGAGCTTCTCCCTCGACCTGCCGTCCTGGCACGGCGGCGTGCTCACCGAGCTCCGCCGGGGGCTGGGCATCCCGGTGGCGATCGAGAACGACGTGAACCTGGCCGCCCTGGCCGAGCGCGAGTGCGGCGCGGCCTTCGGGACGGACGACTTCGTCCTGGTCTGGGCCGGGGTCGGGCAGGGCCTCGGCGTCATGCTCGGCGGGCGGCTGCACCGCGGTTTCACCGGGGGCGCCGGTGAGATCGGCTGGCTCCCGGTCCCCGGCGAGCCGCTCCCGACCGACGTGAGCGAGCCCCAGTCGGGCTCCTTCCAGCGCCTGGTCGGCGGGGACGCCATCACCGGCCTGGCGGGCGCGTACGGCCTCGGCGGCGGGGACGGCAGGGATAGCGGGGACGGCGGGAACGGCGGAAACGCGGTCGGCGGGTACGTCCGCACGGCCGTCGCCGAAGGGGCGGAGGGCTTCCTCGACGAGCTGGCGGGCCGGCTCGCGGTGGGCGTGGCGGCGGTGGCGGTGGTCCTGGATCCCGGCCTGATCGTGCTGGGCGGCGACGTCGGCAGGGCGGGCGGGCCGGCCCTGGCCTCGAGGGTGGAGGAGGCCGTGGGCCGGGTCTGCCCGACCCGGCCCAGCGTCGTGGTGACGGAGGTCGAGGGCAACCCGGTGCTCCGCGGCGCCCTGGTCTCCGCCCTCCACCAGGCCCGCGAGGAGGTGTTCTCCGACACCGTCTGAGCCCGGCCTGCGGCCTGTCCGCCTCCGGACGCCTGCCAGGCGCCCGCCGGATGATCGGCGGGTGTCCGGCGGACGATCAACGGGCGCCCGGCGGGCGCCCGGCGGGCGATCGGGTCGCAGACCCTTCCGGCCGGGGAAGCCGCTGCTCAGCCGAGGACGGGGAAGTTGCTGCGGAAGGTGCCGTGCGGGTCGTGGCGGCGCTTGACGTCGCGCAGGCGGTCCAGCGCGGCCGGGGCGAAGGCGTCGGCCGCGGTCTCGCCGGGGCCGAGGAAGGTGAAGGGCTTGCGGCCGCTCACCGGGAGGGCGCAAGCGAGCTCGCGCTGCCGGGCGGTGACCGCCTCGGCCGTCGCCGGGTCGGCCGGCACGCCGAACAGGTAGAGCGCGTACGGTTCGGTCAGCGGGCCGTGCGGGCTGTCGGACGGGCGGGCGAACGCGCCGCCCAGGTGGCGCAGCTGCACGCTCATCAACGGGGCGATGGGACCGGCCAGCAGCGTCTTGGCCGCCGTGTCGTCCAGGCCGGTGAGCAGTTCGCCGCGGGAGGAGCCCGCACCGGGGTCGGTGGGCTCGGCGGTGATGGTGCCGAGTTCGGCGACGGTCATCGTCCGCCTGCCGTCGGCGAGCGGGCGGGGGAGGCGGTCCAGCGGGCTCAGCAGGGCGCGGGCCTCGGCGGCCGCGCCGAGGTGGGTGGCGTCCACCGCGATCATCGGGTCGGAACCGGGGAAGTGCAGCAGGTCCAGCCAGAGGGTCAGCTCGTCAGGGGCGGTGGCGGTGATCTGCCGGTACGCCTCGAGCACGGCCTCGCCGTGCTCGATCCGCCACAGGATCCGCCCGCCGTACAGGTCCGGCGCGCGGTGCAGGGAGAGTTCCGCGGCGGTGACGATCGCGAAGTCGCCGCCGCCGCCCCGCATCGCCCAGAACAGGTCGGGATCGGTGCCGGCGGTGACGCGCCGCTCCCGTCCCTCGGCGTCCACGATGTCGAACGCGGTGACGCTGTCGGCGACCCAGCCGTGGGCGCGGCCGAACCAGCTCAGCCCGCCGCCGAGGGCGACGCCGGTGACGCTGACGACCGGCGAGCTGCCGGGCAGGCCGGTCAGTCCGTACGGCGCGGCGGCCGCCTGGAGGCGGCCCGAGGGCAGCCCCGCGCCGACGCGGGCGCGCCGGGCGTCCGGGTCGATCTCCAGGGCGTCCAGCCGGCGGGTGCGCAGCAGGATCGCGCCGTCCAGGTCTCCGGTGGCGCCATGGCCGTTGGGCTGGACCGAGACGGTCAGACCGCGCGTGCGGGCGAAGCGGACCAGCGCCGCGACGTCGGCGGCGTCGGCGGCCTCGACCACGGCGGGGACGGACTGCTCGACGGCCAGGTTCCAGGGGCGCCGGGCCTGGTCGAAGCCGCCGTCCCCGGGCAGCAGGACCCGTCCGCGGACCTGGGTGCGCAGGTCGCTCAGCTTGTCGATCATTTCTCTCCGATCCGGGCGGTGGTGGGTTCGAGACGGCTGGCAGGGTGCCGGGCCGAACCGGTACAGCGTGTGAGGGGCTCGGCGCGGTCCAGCGGCTCCCGGACGACCGCGTCCGCCTCGGCGGCCGGGGCGGCCGGAGCGGACGCGCCGGTGACGTGCGTCGCCGCCCCCGTTCGGGTCGCAGGGGTGTCCGAGCGGTTCCACCCTCCTCCGGGGCGGCCGGCCGATCAATGGAGGCCTGTGCAAGGATCGTGAAGCCTGAATTAACGATCCGGAGGGGCGCATGCTGGAGCGGCACGAGGTGGAGGCGTTCCTCACCCTCGCCGAGGAACTGCACTTCGGCCGTACCGCCGACCGCCTGCACGTGTCCACCGCCCGGATCAGCCAGATCATCGCCAGGCTGGAACGCCGCATCGGGGTTCCGCTGTTCAACCGCACCAGCCGCCGGGTGGAGCTGACCACGGTGGGACGGCGGCTGCACGAGGAGGTCCGCCCGGCCTGGGATCGGATCACCACCGCGTTCGAGCGCGCGGTCGAGACCGGCCGCGGCCTGACCGGGACCCTCCGGGTCGCCTTCGTCGGCGCGGCGGGCGGGCAGCTCCTGGCCGGGGCCGCGGAACTGTTCCGCCGGCGCCGCCCCGACTGCGACGTCCTGCTCCGCGAGGCGCAGATGGCCGATCTCATGCCCTGGCTGCGCGACGGGCGCGTCGACCTCGCGCTCGGCACCTTCCCCATCGACGAACCGGACATCGCCACCGGACCGGTCCTGGTCTCCGAGCCCCGCGTGCTCGCCGTGCCCGCCCGGCACCCCTTCGCCCGCCGCGCGTCGGTCTCCCTCGAAGACCTGGCCGCGGTGAAGCTGCTCCAGCTGCCGGACACCCTGCCCGGCTCGCTGCGTGAGGACCGCACCCCGCGCACCACCCCCGGGGGGCGGCCGATCGAGCCCGGTCCGTCGGCCTCGACGTTCACCGAGATGCTCACCCTCATCGGCGCCGGCCACGGCGTCTTCCCGGTCGGCGCCCACGCCAGGCGCTACTACGCCCGCCCCGACGTCGCCTACGTCCCCCTCGGCGACGCCCCGCCGTTGCGCTGGGGGCTGCTGTGGCGGGCCGACGGCGCCACCGCCCGCGTCCGCGCCTTCGGCCAGGCCGCGCAGGACCTGGTCGACGGGACTGCGGCCGCGACCTGACCGGTGGCCGCGGGGCCGCGGGGCGGCCTGCCGACGGTGCACGGGTCGAAGTTCGGGAAAGGGCGGCCGGGCGGCCTCCCGGCGGCGGCGCACGGGTCGAAGATCGAGAAGGGGCGGATGGGAGAATCGCGGCTATGCGCGACATCGTTCTGATCTCCGACTCCCGCGTCGCCGCGATCCCGGTCGAGGAGAACGGCGAGCCGCTGGTCGACGTGCGGGGGCGGCTGCTGGTCGACGGGCGGCCCGCCGATCCGGACGGGGCCTTCGCCCACCTCCGGCGGGGGCTGCTGCTCCGGCTGGAGGAGGCGCAGGCGCAGCTGCCCGCGGGCCACCGCCTGCTGGTGGTGGAGGGGTACCGGCCGATCGCGGCGCAGCGACGGATCTTCGAGGACTACTCGGCATTCCTTGAGATGAAATTTCCGGATATGTCGCCCGGGTGGATCCGGTCCGCGGCGAGCCGCTACGTCTCACCGGTGGAGGTCGCCCCGCACACCGCGGGGGCGGCGGTGGACCTGACCCTGTGCACCGAGGACGGCGTCGAGCTCGACCTGGGCACGCCGCTCAACGCCACCCCGGAGCAGAGCGACGGGGCGTGCTACACCGAGGCCCCCGGCCTGTCCGCCGAGGCCCGCCACCACCGCAAGCTGCTCGGCGCCGCGCTGGAGTCGGCGGGCCTGGTCAACTACCCCACCGAGTGGTGGCACTGGTCCTACGGCGACCGCTACTGGGCGATGGCGACCGGCGCCCGCGCCGCCCTCTACGGCCCCCGGCCGCTCTGAGCCGCCGGGCTCGCACCGGGACCCGCGCGGCCTCTCCTCTCCCGCACGGATCCGCCCGGCCGGGGAGCCCGGTTCAGCCGGGGAGCGCGGCGCGCCAGCGCAGGGGGAGGTCGGGAGCGGCGGCGACCAGCCGGCCGGCGTGCGCCGCCAGCGCGGTGGCCCCGCCGGAATCGCACAGGTCGGTCCACTCGGCGGGGGCCGCGAACGGCAGGCGGGTGCGGATCCGGCCGTCCGCGCAGGCGGCGTAGAGGCGGCCGTTCATGCCGGTGAGGGCGACGACGCCGGGGGCGGGACCGACGGGCCGCCAGGAGCCGCCGTCGGCGGGACCCGAGTGCCACAGGAGCTCCGCGGCGGCCGTGAACAGGCCGCCGTTCACCATGGCCAGACCGGCCGCGTCGGCGGGCGCCCCGCCGAGCACGGTCCACGAGCCGTCGGGCTCGCGCCGGACGAGGCGGTCGCCCGAGGTCAGGCCGTACAGGGCGACGGGGTGGGCGGTGGTCGCCTCGCGGGGGACGGCCAGGGCGGTCACGCCGGGCGCGGAGCCGGCCTCGCGCCAGCGGAGGTTCTGGCCGCAGACGTCCCGGGTGAGCAGCGAGCCGTCCGGCGTGACGCCGTACAGCGCCGGGCCGGCGCCGTACACCGGCGAGCCGGCGGCGGTCAGCGCGCGCAGCGAGCGGGGCGGGCCGATCGCCTCCCAGCCGCCCGCCGGCGCCGACAGCCGGTCCAGCACGTTGCGGGTGATGCGCTCCACCGCGGGATCGTGCAGGGTGTTGCCCCAGTTGACGGTGGCGGCGGTGAACACCGTGCCCGCGCCCAGGCGCAGGGCGCCCATGGTGGCCATGCCGCCCTGGCCGTACCGGGCCCAGTGGCGCAGGTCCGCGGTGGCCAGGACGACGAAGGAGGGCGGCGTGCCGTCCCGGCCGGTCGCCAGCGGCACCCCGTCGACCTCGGTGAAGTCGCACGCGTCGGTCTCGTAGCCGATCGCGCCCTGGCCGAACTTGTCGCCCTCGCCCAGGCCCGTCCCCTCGAACGCCCAGTGCTCGGGGAACCGGACGGTGTAGGACTCGTCGTGCATCCGCTGCATGTACGGCCCCCAGGTCCCGGCGCCGCGCCGGAAGCTGACGCCGATCAGGGCGTTCTCCGGCCGGCCGACCGGGTCGGCGGACCACTCGACCGTGGTCAGGGCGGGGTCCGTCGCGGCCACCGGGTCAGCCGCGGCGTCGCGGTGGCAGACCATGGTCCGCCCGCCGTCCTCCAGCCGGAACTGCCACCAGCAGGTGTTGCCGGAGAACACCGCGAGGTTGCCGCCGCGCCGGACGAACTCCTCGACGCTGTCGCGCATGCCCGCCGACCAGTACTCGTCGTGGCCGTTGACCACCAGCAGGCGGTAGCCGGACAGCAGGTCGCCGCCGTCGTGCAGGTCGAGCGCCGAGCAGTAGTCCACGTCGTACCCGGCGGGCCCGAGCCAGCGGATCATGCCCTCCTCCCAGCGCTCGGGCGGCGGGCCGCCGCCCGGCCGGTCGAAGGAGACGCGCGCGGCGCGGGCCGGCTCCTCCGACCAGTAGAGCGACTCGCCGGGGATCCCGGCCCGGTTGTAGGCCTGCCAGGTCGGGAACGGGATCGACAGCAGGATCGGTGAGCGCGGCCGGGCGGCCCGGACCGCGAAGTACACCTCGGACTCGCCCTCCCCGGTGGCGAAGACGGCCCGGTAGAGCGAGCTCGCCCAGCCGGCCGGCACCTCGAGGGTCCAGTGCGGGCCGTCGAACGCCCCGTCGAGCACGTTCCGGCCGGAGGCGGTGTCCTCGACGGACACCGAACCGCGCAGCGGCGCCCGCGAGGTGTGGGACAGGTGGAAGCGGAGCCGCTCGCCCTGGGCGCGGGAGGTGGACTCGGCGTAGGCGCAGATCGTCATCCGACGGGCTCCAGGACGTCGCGGAAGGCCGCCTCCACCAGCAGCGACTCCAGGCCGAGCAGGTAGCGCTCCATCGCCGGGCGGGGCAGGAAGCGGGTGTCGGCGGTGAGCGAGACGCCCAGTCCGCCGGGCTCGTCGGTCACGTGCAGGCAGAACCGGCAGTTGAGCCGCTCCTGGCGCAGCGGCCAGGACAGCGCCGTGTCGGCCAGCGCCCGCCGTACCTCCGCCTCGCCGGGGGAGGCGTCCGGCCGGTCGGCGAAGCGCAGGTCGTTGAAGCAGCAGTAGGGGTGGACCGGCGTGCCGCGCTCCCGGCTCGCCTCGGCCGTCAGGCGGTCGCGGTCGCGCGGGTCGTGGTAGGCCGAGCGGTAGGCGCGCAGCGCGGCGGGCCCGGCCGCCCTCAGCAGCTCGGTGAAGGGGCCCCGGTCCAGGTCGAGCACGAACAGTCCCTCCTGAGAGAGGGTGGTGACCGCGTTCACGGTGTCGCCGCGGAAGCGGTTGCCCACGATCGGCAGCATCGCGCAGACGCCGTGCCCGGTCACCGCGCCGACCATCGCGGACGCGGCGGCCAGCAGCACGGTCGAGGTGCTCGCGGAGTGCACGGCCGCGATCCGCCGGACGGCCAGGTCCATCGCCCGGGAGACGATCTGCGCCCGCCAGATCGGCGGGTCGGCGGCGTCACCGGCCGGGCGGCCGAACATGGTCGGCGGGACGCGCCGGTACTCCTGCTCCCAGTGCCCGGCCGCGATCCCGGCGACCCGCCGCCCGGCCCCGGACTCCTGCCAGCGGGCCAGGTCCAGCGGCTGCGGCGGAGGGGGTCCGGGGACCGAGCCGCGGAGCAGCAGCAGCCGCAGGTCGCGCAGGACCACCTCGGCGCCGAGCCCGTCGGCGGCCAGGTGGCAGAAGACCAGCACGATGTGGGTCACCTCGCCGCCGTCGACGACGAGCCCGGCCCGGAGCGGCCACTCGGCGGCGTAGTCGAACGCGGTGGCCGCCAGCTCGTCGAGGAACCGGTCGGGGTCGCCGGCCGCCACCGCGACCGGGAGCACGCCCGCCGACTCCAGCACCTGGTACGGCCCGGCCGCCCGGGACGGGTCACCGTACTCTTCCGCCGGGTGCGGTCCGGCGGTCCGGTACGGCTCCGCGGATCCTCCGGCGGCGTGCGGGGGCGGCCCGGACCGGCCCGGCCCGGGCCCGTCCCCGCCCAGGCGGGTCCGCAGCGACTCGTGCCGGGCCACCAGCGCGCCGAGCGCCTCGGCCGCCCGCGCGGGGGTGAGCGGCCGGGCCCGTCCGGGGACCGCGAGCACCCGGCCGAAGTTGAAGTAGCGGTCGTCCGGGGCGGTCTTCACGATCGTGTCCCAGATGGCCCGCTGGCCCCAGGTGAGCGGAGCCGTCCCCGCCCGGCCCCCCGCGAACCGGATCTCCATCAGCGGATCCCGGCGAGGTGGCGCTCCAGCGCGTCCAGGTCGTCCAGCGCGCCGATCCCGGCGGAGGACAGGTCGAACTCGATGCCGAACTCGCTCTCCACCGCGTCGATGAGCCGCATCTGCGCCAGGGAGGTGAAGCCGAGCGCGGTCAGCGGCACCTCGGCGGCCAGCGCCTCCCCGGCGGTGATCGCGCCGTCGGAGGCCGAGGCCACCATCTCGGCCAGGCGCTCCCTGGTCACGCCGGTCACGCGCCGCGCCGCCGTGCGGTCGCCCGCCACGGCGTCGTCCGCCGTGCCGTCACCGGTCACCCGCTGCGCCGCCGTGCCGTCACCCGGCACGACGTCGTGGGCCGTGCGGTCGTCGTCCACCGTCCGGGTCGTCTCCTCAGGCACCGCCGGCTCCTCTCACGCTGAGCGGTCGCAGGTCCGTCCAGACCCGCTCGATGTGGGCCAGGCACTCCTCCCGGTCACCGGAGAAGCCCTCCGCGCGCCAGCCGTCCGGCAGTTCCCGGCCGGACGGCCAGATCGAATACTGTTCCTCGTGGTTGACCACGACGAGATGACTCATGCCTGGTTCCCCGCTTCCATGAGGCGTCGCGCCTCCTCTTCCGGCAGTGCGGCCAGCTCGGCGACCAGCAGCTCCTCCACCTCGGCGGCGAGCCCGGCCACCGTGCTCCGTGCGAACAGCGTGCGGATCGGCACGTCCACCTCGGCGAGCGCGCGGATCCTGGAGACGACCCGGGCGGCGCTCAGCGAGTGGCCGCCCAGGGCGAAGAAGTCGTCGAAGGCGCCGATCCCGGTGACGCCCAGGACCTCGGCGAAGACCTCGGCCACCAGCTCCTCGGCGTCGCCGCGCGGGGCGACGTGCTCGCGGGCCGGGGCGGGCGGCTCGGGCAGCGCGGAGCGGTCGATCTTCCCGTTGGGCGTCAGCGGGAGCGCGTCCACCACCGTGAGCACGCCGGGCACCATGTAGCCGGGCAGTTCCCGGGCCAGGCGCTCCCGGAGGAGGTCCGGCAGGTCCCGGTACGGGCCCGAGGCGTCCGCGGTCTGCGCGGCGTGCCCGGTCGCCCCGGTGCCCGCGGCGCTTCCGGCTCCGGCGGCTGAGGCGGTCCCGGCACGGGTCCCGGTCCCGGTCCCGGACTCGGTGCCCGGCACCGGGTCCGGGACCACGTACGCGACCAGGAGGTCGCCGCGGACGGCGGCGACGGACTGCCGGACCCCCGGGCAGGCGTCCAGCACGGCCTCGATCTCACCCGGCTCGATCCGGTGGCCGCGCAGCTTGACCTGGTGGTCGGTGCGCCCGAGGAACTCCAGGGTCCCGTCGCGGAGCAACCGGACCCGGTCGCCCGTCCGGTAGCGGCGGGAGCCGCCCGGGCCGGGGACGAACCGCTCGGCGGTCAGCGCGGGGCGGCCCAGGTAGCCGGTCGCCACCCCGGCACCGCCGATGAGCAGCTCGCCCGGGGACCCGATCGGGACCGTCTCGCCGGCCGCGTCCACGACGTGGACCGTGGTGTTGGCGATCGGCCGGCCGATCACGATCCCGCCGGGGTCGGCGGGCACCTCCCAGGCCGTGGACCAGACCGTCGTCTCCGTCGGGCCGTACACGTTGACCAGGCGCTCCACGCGCGGGCGCAGCTCGCGGGCGAGCCGGGGCGGCAGCGGTTCGCCGCCGGTGAGCGCCGTCACCCGGGGCAGGTCGCCGGTCAGCAGCACCCGCCAGCCCGACGGCGTCGCCTGCACGTGGGTGACCCCGGTCTCGCGGACCAGCCGGGCGGCCTCCGCGCCGTCGACGGCGGTCCCGGCGTCCGCGACCACCACCCGGCCGCCGGTGACCAGCGGCAGGTACAGCTCCAGGGCGGAGATGTCGAACGAGAGGGAGGTCAGCGCGAGCCACACGTCGCGCGGGGTGGAACCGACCAGGGACCGCATCGCCAGCAGGAAGTTCACCAGCGCCCGGTGCGGGACCGCCACCCCCTTCGGCCGCCCGGTGGACCCCGAGGTGTACAGCACGTACGCGGTGTCCCCGGGGCGGGGCGGGTCGGCCGCCCCGGGGGCGGCCGGAGCGGGGGGCAGGTCGTCGAGGGAGGTCAGCACCAGGGCGGCGGCCGAGTCCTCGAGCACGTACGCGACGCGGGCCTCGGGATAGCCGGGGTCGACCGGCAGGTAGGCCGCGCCGCTCATCGCCGTGCCCAGCAGGGCGGGGAGCAGGTCCGGGCCGCGCTCCATCCGGATCGCGACCAGGGAGCCGCGGCCGACGCCCGCGGCGGCCAGCCGGGCGGCGACCCGCGCCGCCCGCGCGGCCAGCTCCGCGTAGGTCAGCGTCTGCGCGCCGCAGACGACCGCCACCGCGCCGGGGGTGGCCTCGGCCTGCGCCAGCACCAGGTCCGCCAGCGTCGCCTCGGGCAGGTCCGCGCCGGTCGCGTTCCAGGCGTCCAGCAGGTCCAGCTCCGCCTCCGGCAGCATGCGCAGCGCGCCCACCGGCAGGTCGGGTTCGGCGACGGCCGACGCGAGCAGTTCCTGGAAACGCTCGACGAGCATGACCACGGTCTCGCGGTCGAACAGTTCGGTGCTGTAGATGACGGTGCCGTCGAGGGCCCCGTCGGGGGCGGGGGCGACGTCCACCGACAGGTCGTGGCGCGCCGGGTGCCAGCCGTTCGGGAACGGGACCGCCGCCAGGCCGGGCAGCGGGTCGGCGTCCTCGCCGTGGGTGTGCAGGGCGAACATCGTCTGGAAGACCGGGGTGCGGCCGAGGTCGCGCGGCACGTCGAGCTCGCTCACCAGGCGCTCGAACGGCACGTCCTGGCGGGCGAGCGCGTCCAGCACCGAGCGCCGGGTGCGCCGGAGCAGCTCGGTGAAGGAGGGGTCGCCGGACATGTCGCAGCGGACGGGCAGCGTGCTCGACAGGAAGCCGATCATGGGTTCCAGCTCGACGCGGTCGCGGCCGGCCGACGGGGTGCCCACGCAGAAGTCGTCCTGCCCGGTGTGCCGGGCCAGGAGCACCTGGTAGGCGGCGAACAGCACCATGTACGGCGTGCAGCGCGCCCGCCGGGCCAGCGCGGCGATCGCGGCGGCCCGCTCCGGGCCGATCCGGAAGCCGAGCGCGTCCCCCGCCCAGGAGCGCCGGGCCGGGCGCGGCCGGTCGGCGGGCAGGTCGAGCGGGGGGACCCCGGCCAGGCGGGCGGTCCACCAGCGCAGGTCGTCGTCCGTCCAGCGCCGTTCGCGGGCGTGCTCGCCGTACTGCAGGGGGAGGGCGGGCAGCGGTGCGGCGCCGCGGCTGCCGTAGTGGGCGGCGACCTCGGCGCGCAGCACGTTGAGCGACCAGCCGTCGCTGTTGATGTGGTGCACGACCACGCAGAGCACGTGGTCGTCCGGGCCCAGCTCGATCAGCGTGACCCGGAACGGCGGCGCGGCGGTCAGGTCGAAGGCGGTGTTGGTCAGCGAGGCCACCAGGTCGCGGGCCTCCTGCTCGTCCCGGGCGGCCAGTCGGTGGACCACCACGGGCGCGGGCGGCTCGACGACCGCCACCGGCTCCCCGTCCACCTCGCGGAAGCGGGTGCGCAGGCTCTCGTGCCGGGCCGCGACCGCGGTGAAAGCGGCGGCCAGAGCGGCCTTGTCAAGAAAACCTTTCAGACGGTAAACATAGGAGGTGTTGTAGCTCGGATCGCCGGGATCGAACCGGTGCAGGAACCAGAGCCGTTGCTGGCCGTGCGAGAGCGGACGCTCCGCGGCCGGTTCGGCGGAGAGGGCGCCGGGGGAGGCGGTCTCTGGCTGGGGCACGGGGGGCTCCTTCGGCGAAGTCGGGCTCGCGTCCGCCCGGGTGCGTGGAGGAGCGGGAACGCTGACGCCCGCTCTGCGGCTGTTTGCCCAGTTCTCCTGGGTTACCGGCGGGTCACCTTTTGGAAAGAAACTTTCCGGTTAGATATGGCTCGCCAGTTTTACACCTCCGTTCCGGGTCCGCAAGACCCGCCGGGGCAAGGGTTCGCGGTTCCGCGAGTGCTCCGGAGATGGGGTCTTGTGCGCTCCTCCCGATCATGTAAGACTGTCGCCCGGATTTAAATAGTAAAGATTCTTTTCTGTTGTGACCGCGACGTTGGCGCGCATCTGGGTCACATACATCCGACCTTTATGGGGAGGTTCACATGGTGAACCTGACCGTCACCCAGCTGCTCGGAGACCGGGCGCTGGCCGACCCCGACGGGGTCGCGCTGATCGTCCAGGGCTCGGCGCCGCTGACCTACGGGCAGTGGCACGAACGGTCCACCGCCGTCGCGAACGGCCTGGTGGAGCGCGGCGTGGCCCGCGGCGACCGGGTGGGGCTGGTCTTCGGGAACGCCGACTGGGCCGACTACGCCGTGGCGTTCTTCGGCGTGCTCAAGGCCGGGGCCGCGGCCGTGCCGCTGTCCGACCGGTCCGCCGCCGCCGACCTGCGCTTCATGCTCGGGCACTGCGGCGCGGCCGGGGTGGTCCACGCGGAGGGGGCCGAGGTCCCCGGCGACGGCCGCTGGACCGTGACACTGGACGGCCTGCGCGCGCAGACATCCCACGAGTCGGCGGACTCCGCCTCCGGCGGTCCCGTCCCGGCGCTCCCCGGGCCGCCGGGTTCCGCGCTCACAGGTCCCGCGCGGGCCCGCGGCCGACTCCCCGAGCCCGAGCCCGGCGACCTCGCGCAGATCCTCTACACCTCGGGCACCACCGGCCGGCCCAAGGGCGTCTCGGCCACCCACGCCAACCTGGCGTACGGCTGCGGCGCGAGACGCCGTCCGTTCGCGCACTCCCGCCACCTGGTGCACGCCTTCCCGATCGGTACCAACGCCGGCCAGACCATGCTGGTCAACGCGCTGGACGCCTGCCCCGCCGTGGTGACCCCGCCCCGCTTCACCCCCGCCCGCTTCGCCGCGCTGATCGAGGAGTACCGGGCCGGGACGGTCTTCCTCGTCCCGGCGATGGCGATCGAGCTGCTCAACGCGGGCGTCGCGGAGCGGTACGACCTGTCCAGCGTGCTGCTGCTCGGCTCCGCCGCCGCACCGCTGCCCGCGGCGGTCGCCGAGGCGCTGACCCGGGCCTTCCCCAGGGCGGCGATCACCAACTACTACACCTCCACCGAGGCGGCCCCGGCGCAGACGATCATGATGTTCGACCCGGAGCGGCCCGGCAGCGTGGGCCGGGCGGTGGCCGGGGGACGGGTCAGGATCGCCACCCCGGACGGGGAGCCGCTCCCGCAGGGCGAGACCGGCGAGGTGTGGATGCGCTCCGCGGCGGCCCCGCGCTCCTACTACGGGGACCCGGGCAGCGGGACCTTCCGCGACGGCTGGATCCGGATGGGCGACCTCGGGCGCCTGGACCCGGACGGCTACCTCTACCTCGTCGACCGGGAGGGCGACGTGGTGAAGTCCGGCGCCTACAAGGTCTCCACGATCCATGTCGAGGAGGCCGTGTTCGGACACCCGGCCGTGGTCGAGGCGGCCGCGTTCGGGGTGCCGCACCCGGTCCTGGGAACCGTCGTCGCCGTCGCCGTGGTGGTTCGCGAGCCCCTGACCGCCGGAGAGCTGCGCCTCTTCCTCGCCGACCGGCTCGCACCGCAGGAACTGCCCGCCCACGTGGCCGAGGTCGCCGCGCTGCCGCGCAACGCGGGCGGCAAGGTCGACAAGCGGGCGCTGCGCGAGAGCCTGGGGTTCGCGGAACGGGCCCCCGCGTGAGCGCCGCCCGGCCGGACCCGCCGCCCCGGACCGCACCGCGGGGAGCCGAGGCCACCCTCCTCCAGCAGGGCATGTGGGTGACCGAGCAGACCACGGGGGCGGGCACGGCCTACCACATGCCGCTCCTCGTCCACCTCCGCGGCGACCTGGACGCGGACGCCCTCACGGCGGCCTGCGCCGCGGTCGTGGAGCGGCACCCGGCGCTGGGCTCCGTCGTGGCCGAGACGGGCGGCGGGCTCCGGCTCGTCCCCGGCGCCCCGGTGCCGGTACGGCGCCGGCCCGCGGACGGGCCGATCGAAGGGGACCCGGACGACTGGCCCGGGGCCGTACGCGAGGAGGTCTTCGCCCCGTTCGACGTGGACGGCGGGCCGCTGGCCCGTTTCACCCTGTACCGGACCGGCCCCGGACGGCACACCCTGGCGTTCGTCGCCCACCACCTGGTCTTCGACGGGCACTCCAAGGACATCCTGGTGGCCGATCTCGCCGCGCTGTACAACGGCGGGCGCCCCGCGCCGCCGTCCGCGCTCGACCACGGCCGGGCCGAACGCGAACGGGTCGCCGCGGAGCTGCCGGCCGCCCGGGAATTCTGGGCCGGGCACTGGCGCGAGCCCGGTGAGACGGTGGTGCGCGGCCGGGCGCTGCGCTCCCGGCGGGCGGCCGCGGGCCGTACGCTCCGCTTCCGCGCGGACCTCGCGCCCGTCGCCGGGCTGACCCGGTTCGAGACGCTGCTCGCCGCGCTGCACACCCTGCTGGCCGGGTACGGCAACGACGGCGTCACCACTGCGGTCGACCTGTCCACCCGGCCCGCCGAGGCCGCCGGGCACGTCGGCGTGTTCGTCAACGAACTGCCGGTCGCCTCGCGGCCGGGGCCGGAGGAGACCTTCGGCGGGTTCGCCGCGAGGCTGCGCGCCGGGCTGCGGGAGGTCTACCGGTTCCGCCGGGTCCCGCTGAGCCGGGCCCTGCCCCGCCTGCGGCCGCACGCCGCGCTGGCGCCCGTCTCGGTCAGCTACCGCGCCCGGACCCTCCCGGACCCGGTCTTCACCGGCCTGGACTGCGCGGTGGACCGGACGGTCCCCAACGGCTCCGTCCGGGGGGCGCTCCACCTGCAGTGCGCGGACGGGCCGGACGGCCTGACCGTCGCCCTGCGCCACGACCCCGCAGAGCTGCCGGAGGCCCGCCCGGTCGCCGACGACCTGCGCCTGCTGCTGGAACGGGCCGGCCGCGACCCCGGCCTGCGCCTGCGCGACCTGGCGGCCCCCCGCTGAACGCCCGCCGCTGACCCCCGCGCCCCGCCGGCGGGGCGCCGTACGACCACCTGGAGAACGAGATGGCTTCCGTCACCACCTTCAACGAGCAGATCCGGGAGATCTGGGAGGAGGTCCTGGGCATATCGCCGATCGACGACCACGACGACGTCTTCGACCTCGGCGGGCACTCCCTGACCATCACGCAGATCATCGTCCGGATGCGCAAGCGCCTCGGCGTCGACGTCGAGCTGGACGACTTCTTCGACAACCCCACCATCGCCGGGATCGTCGCGATCCTCGGCGGCGACCGAGACCGATGACCGGGACCGATGACTGAGACCCTCGCCCCCGCCCCGGCGACGAGCCCGGCGCGGCTCTCCCGGCTGGCCGACGACGACCTCGCGCTGCTCCTGCTGATCCGGCACTTCGAGCTGGAGCTGCTCCGGCTGTACGGCGCCGGCGAGCTGAACGGCACCACCCACACCTGCCTGGGCCAGGAGTACGTGCCGGTGGCGCTGCGCCCCCTGCTGGGACCCGGCGACTTCGTGTTCAGCAACCACCGCGGCCACGGCCACTACCTGGCCCGGTTCGGCGACGCGCACGGGCTGCTGGCGGAGATCATGGGCAGGGAGGGCGCGGTCTGCGGCGGCGTGGGCGGCAGCCAGCACCTGCACCGCGACCGCTACCTGTCCACGGGCGTGCAGGGGGAGAGCCTGCCGGTCGCCGCCGGGGTGGCCCTGCACCTGCGGCGCACCGAGCCGGGGACGCTGGCCTGCGTCCACATCGGCGACGGCACCTGGGGCGAGGGCGCGGTCTACGAGGCGCTGAACCTGGCCTCGCTCTGGGACCTCCCGCTGCTGGTGGTGGTGGAGAACAACGGCATCGCCCAGTCCACGCCCACCGGCGCGCAGCTCGCCGGGACCATCGCCGGGCGGGCCGCGGCGTTCGGGATCGGCCACCACCTGGTCGTCTCCGCCGACGTCAACGAGATCCGCCCCGCCCTGGAGCCGCTGGTCGCCGGGGTGCGGCGCGGCCGGCCGCTGGTGGTGGAGTTCCGCACCCACCGGCTCGGCCCGCACAGCAAGGGCGACGACACCCGCCCGCCCGAGGCGGTCCGCGCGGCCCGGGAGCACGACTGGTACGACCGCTACGCCCACGACCACCCCGACCACTTCCACCCGCTCGACGCCCGCGCCAGGGCGCTGGTCGAAGGCGTCGTCGCGGAGGTCTCCGCCCGGCCGCCGTCGAGGTGGTCGCCGTGCGAGTGACGCGGAACCCCGGCGGCGCGAGGCGGTCGCCGTGCCGTACAGCGGGGAGTCCCCGCATCGCGGGGTGGTCGCCGTGCGCGTAGCCGAGAACCTCAACGCCGCCCTGCACGGGCTGCTCGCCGACGATCCCGCGGCGTACGTGCTGGGCGAGGACGTCCTCGACCCGTACGGCGGCGCCTTCAAGATCACCAAAGGGCTGTCCACCCGCTTCCCCGGCAGGGTGATCACCACCCCGATCAGCGAGGGCGCGCTCACCGGCGTCGCGGCCGGGCTCGCGCTGACCGGCAACACCGCGGTGGCCGAGATCATGTTCGGCGACTTCGCCGCGCTCGCCTTCGACCAGCTGTGCAACTTCGCCGCCAAGTCGGTGTCGATGTACGGCTCGCGCCTGCCGCTGCGGATGGTGGTGCGCTGCCCCACCGGCGGCGGCCGGGGCTACGGCCCCACGCACAGCCAGAGCCTGCAGAAGCACTTCGTCGGCATGCCGGGCCTGGCGCTGTACGAGATGTCGCCCTTCCACGACAACCGCGAGGTGCTCGCGGCCATGGTGGACCGGGGCGAACCGTGCCTGTTCTTCGAGGACAAGATCCTCTACACCCGCCCGACGGGCCTGGCCGACCCGCTGTTCCGGGTGCGCCGCGACGGCGACCTGGCCGTGGTGGACCCGGACGTGCCCGAACTCGCCGCCCGCCCCGACTGCGTGATCGTCGCGCCGGGCGGGACGGCGCACCGGGCGCTGGGGGCGATGCGGTCGCTGCTGCTGGAGGAGGAGGTCTCCTGCCGGCTGCTGGTGCCGTCCCGGCTGTACCCGCTGGACGTCGAGGCGCTGCTGCCGCACCTCGGCGGGGTCGTGCTGGTCGCCGAGGAGGGCACCGCCGGCGGCACCTGGGGGAGCGAGGTGGCCCACCTGGTGCACCAGCGCGTCTGGGACCGGCTGCGGGGACCCGTCCGGCTGGTCTGCTCCCGGGCCTCGGTGATCCCCACCGCCGCCCACCTGGAGCGGGAGGTCCTGCTCAGCGAGTCCGCGATCCACCGCGCCGTACGGGAGGCCCTGCGTGGCTGACGTCCTCGTCCCCAAGCTGAACAACCAGGACACCGAGTACCTGGTCGTGGAGTGGCTCGTCGGCGACGGCGAGCCGGTGCGCGCCGGTGAGGCGGTGGCGGTGCTGGAGACCTCCAAGGCCGCCGACGAGATCGAGGCGGCCGTCTCCGGGCGGCTGGTCCACGTCGCGGCCAAGGACGCCTGGGTCGCCCCGGGCGCCGTGCTGGCCCGCGTCGTCTCCGGGGATCCGGCCGGGACCACTGGATCCCCGTCTGCGCCGTCCGCCGGGACCGCGGAGACCCCCGCCGTGCCGGGGGCGGCCGGTGTCGCGGTCGGGGCGTCCGCGGGCTCTCCGGCCGGGGACGGGCCGCCGGGTACGGCCGCCGCCTCCCTGATCACCGGCCCGGCCCGGGCCGCCATGGAGGAACTGGGCGTCCCCGAGGAACAGGTGCTGGCGCTGGGACTGCCCCTGGTCCGCCGGGCGGACGTCGAACGCCTCGCCGGTACGCGTGCTCCCGGGGACGGGAAGGACACCGGGGACGCCCGTGATCGCGCGGAGGGGAAGGACACCGGGGACGCGCGTGCTACCGGGGACGGGAACGTCCCGGGCCCCGCGCGCCCCGGCGGGGAGGACGACGCGGCCGGGCGGCACGAGCTGTCGAAGGTGCAGCGGGCCGTGGCGCGCGCCGTCACCCTCTCCCACCGGACGGTCCCGGCCGCGTACACCGTGATGCGCTTCGACGTCGGCCGGGCGCTGGAGCGGGCGGGCGCGCTCACCCGCGAGGTGCGCAGGCCGGTCGGGCTGCCCGAGCTGTTCGTGCAGGCGGTGGCCGGGCTGCACGGGAGGTTCCCGCTGCTGTTCGCCTCGGTGGACGACACGGCCGAGAACGCCGCCGGAGGCGCGGCCGGAGGCCCGCCCGGCCCGGCGGGGCCGGTGGTCCGGCTCTCCGCCGCCCCCCGCGTCGGGGTCACCTTCGACCTGGGCGAGGGCCTGTACGTGCCGGTCGTCCGCGAGACCGGCTCCCTGCGGGAGATCGCCGCCACGCTGATGCGCCACCGGCTGGCCGCCGCGTCCGGCGGCTTCCGGGAGCAGGATCTGACCGGGGCGAACATCACGGTCACCCTGCACACCGACGCCGACGTGGTCCTCGCCGTCCCGATCGTCCTGCCCGGCACGTCCGCCGCCCTCGCGGTGACCTCCCCGCGGCCGGAGACCGTCCTGGCCGCCGACGGCTCGGTGACGGTGCGGACCGTCGCCGACATCGGCCTGGCCTATGACCACCGCCTCGTCAACGGCCGGGACGCCGCACTGTTCCTGGCCGCCCTCCGCCGGGAGATCGAATGACCGAGACCACCTCGACCACGCCGGCCGCATCGGCCCCGACGCCGTCCGCCCAGGCCGTACCGGCTCCGTCCGTGCAGGCCGTACCGGCCCCGGCACCGCCTGTGCCCGCCGCGCCGCCTGTCCCGTCCGCGTCGTCCGTGCCGCCGGAACTGTCGGACGCCAAGCGGGCGCTGCTCGCCCGGCGGCTGCGGCGGCGGGAGGAGACCCGCGCCGTCGTCCCGCGCCCGCCCGGCACGGTCCCGCCGCTCTCCCACGCCCAGGAGCGCCTGTGGTTCCTGGAGCAGTACCGGCCGGGCCTGACCGCCTACACCGTCCCCGCCGTGGTGCGGCTGCGCTGCACGCTGGACGAAGCGGCCCTGCGCCGGGCCCTGGCAGCGGTCGCCGCCCGCCACGAGGCGCTGCGGATGCGCTTCCCCACCACCGAGGACGGCGTTCCCGAGCTGGTGATCGACGACCCCGGCCCGGTCCGGCTGGACGTCGCCGAGGTCGCGGACCAGGACGCGGCGCTGGAGCTGTTCGACGCCGAGCTGGCCGTGCCGTTCGATCTGGAGCGCGGCCCGCTGCTCCGCGCGGTCCTGGCCCGGATCGCCCCGGACGACCACGTGCTGCTGGTGGCCGCGCACCACGCGGTCGTCGACGGCTGGTCCTACGACATCGTCCTCCGGGAACTGCTCGCCCTGTACGACGGCGAGGCCCTCCCGCCCCCGCCGGTCGGCTACGGCGACTACGCCGTCTGGCAGCGCGGGCGGGACCTGCGCCGCGAGACCGACCACTGGCGCGAGCGGCTGGCCGGGCTGCCCGCGCTCGACCTGCCGACCGACCGGCCGCGCCCGGCCGAGCAGGGCCACGACGGCGCCTCGCTCGCCGTCCGGATCGACGCCGAGCTCACCCGCCGCCTCGCCGACGTGGGCCGGGAGGCGAACGCGACGCCGTACATGACGCTGCTGGCGGCCTTCCAGGTGCTGCTGGCCCGCCACTCGGGGCAGACGGACTTCGGGGTCGGCTCCCCGGTGGCCGGGCGGAGCCTGCCCGAGCTGGAGGGCGTCGTCGGCATGTTCGTCAACACGCTGGTGCTCCGCGCGGACCTGGACGGCGACCCGCCGTTCACCGCGTTCCTGGGCCGCGTCAGGGAGCGTGCGCTGGACGCGTTCGCCCACGCCGAGCTGCCGTTCGACCGCCTGGTCACCGAGCTGAACGTGGAGCGCGACGTCAGCCGCGCCCCGCTGGCCCAGGTCGCCTTCGCCCTGCAGAACTACGCCGACGGAGTGGACGACCCGCGGCTGTCCTACCTGTCCCCGCCGGTCAGGACCACCCGCCACGACCTGGCGCTGTACCTGTTCGAGACCCCCGAGGGGCTGGCCGGGCACTTCACCTACAGCACCGCGCTGTTCGACGCGGAGACCGTGGAACGGCTGGCCGCCCGGTTCGAGACGCTGCTGCGCTCGATCGTCGCGGCCCCGGACACCCCGGTGGGGGAGCTGTCGCTGCTCTCGGACGCCGAGCGGGACCTCGTGCTGGGCTTCGGGTCGGCCGCGGACCCGGAGCCGGCCGGCCACCGCCTGCTCGGCGACATCGTGGCCGCGCAGGCCGCGCTGACCCCGGACGCGACCGCCGTGGTCTGCGCACCGGCCGCCGGCAGCGCACCGGCCGGCGGCGGCACTCCGGACGGTTCCCCGGGCGGGGCCCCGCCGGGCGGGGACGCCCCCGGCTCCCTCACCTACGCAGAGCTGGACCACCGGTCGAGGGCGATCGCCGCGCTGCTGCGCGGGCGGTACGGCGTCGGCCCCGACGTCCGGGTGGGCGTCCTGCTCGACCGCTCCACCGACCTGGCCGCCGCCGTCCTCGGCGTGCTGGCCGCGGGCGGCGCCTACGTCCCGCTCGACCCCAAGCAGCCGCGCGACCGGCTGGCCCACATGCTCGCCGACTCCGGGGCGGTCGCCGTCCTGACCTCCTCGGCCGGGCGCGGCCTGGTCCCGGACGGCCACCCGGTGGTCTGCCTGGACGCCGAGGAGCTGACGGAGACCGCGTTCGACGCTCCCGGCACCACCCCCGACCACCTGGCCTACGTGATCTACACCTCGGGCACCACCGGGCGGCCCAAGGGCGTCGGGGTGCAGCACCGGCAGGTGCTGAACTACCTGGCCGGGGTCCGGGAGCGCTTCGCCGTCGAGCCCGGGTCGGTCTTCACCCTGCTCCAGTCGCTCTCCTTCGACTTCGGCGTGACGGTCTTCTACCTGTCGCTGCTCACCGGGGGAGAACTGCACCTGCTCGACCCGCAGGCCCCGGTCGAGGAGCTCGCCGGGACGCTGGGCCGTACCGACTACCTGAAGATGACCCCCTCCCACCTCGCCTCCCTGCTCGCCGGAGCCGACCCCCGCGAGCTGCTCCCGCGCAGGCTGCTCATCCTCGGCGGCGAGGCCTCCACCTGGTCGTGGGCCAGGGAGCTGGCCGGGCACACCGAGGTGGCCAACCACTACGGGCCCACCGAGGCCACCGTCGGCGTGGCCACGTACGCCGTCGCCGCCGCTTCCGGGACCGCCTCGGGGACGACCTCAGGGACCGCGCTGACCCTGCCGGTCGGCGGGCCGCTGCCCGGCGTCCGGCTGTACGTGCTGGACGAGCACCTGCGGCCGGTCCCGCCCGGCATGACCGGGGAGATCCACATCGGCGGCGACCGCCTGGCCCGCGGCTACCTCGGGCAGCCGGGCCTGACCGCCGACCGCTTCCTGCCCGACCCGTACGGCGCGCCCGGCGCCCGCATGTACCGCACCGGCGACCTCGGCCGCTGGCTGCCCACGGGGGAGCTGTGCTTCCTGGGCCGCCGCGACCTGCAGGTCAAGGTCCGCGGCTACCGCGTGGAGCTGCCGGAGATCGAATCCGTCCTCACCGGCCTGGAGGGGATCGAGCAGGCCGTCGTGGAGCTGCGCGCAGACCGGCTGGTCGGCTATCTCGTCGGGGAGCGGACCCCCGTCGGGGAGCTGCGCGCCCGGCTCGCCGACCGCCTCCCCGAGTACATGGTCCCGGGGCGCTTCGTCTGGCTGGACGAGCTGCCGCTGAAGTCGCACGGCAAGGTCGACCGGGCCCTGCTCCCCGATCCCGGCGACGAGCGCCCGGACCAGGAGGGCGGATTCACGCCGCCGCAGACCCCGCTGGAGGAGGGCATCGCGCAGGTGTGGGCCGAGGTCCTGGGGCTGACCCGGGTCGGCGCGCTGGACGACTTCTTCGACCTGGGCGGGCACTCGCTGCTCGCCGCCCAGGTGGTCGCCCGCCTGCGCCGGGTCCTGCCCGACGGCGGACGCCGCATCGGCATCCTCGACCTGTTCAAGCACCGGACCGTCCGCGGGCTGGCCGGGCTCGCCGAGACCGCCGCCGGCGGGCCGCGGGCCCTCCTGCACCGCCTCACCCCGGCCAGGAACGCCACCACGACGCTGGTCTGCGTGCCGTACAACGGCGGGAGCGCGGCCGTCTACCAGCCGCTGGCCGACGCGCTGCCGCAGGACTGGGCGCTGCACGCGGCGGCCGTCCCGGGTCAGGAGCTGGGGCTCGCCGAGGAGACCAGGCCGGTCGCCGAGGTGGCCGAGGGCTGCGCGGCGGAGATCCTCGCCGGGATCCGCGGCCCGGTCGTGCTGTACGGCCACTGCGGGCTCGGCGTCATGCTCACCGTGGAGATCGCCCGGCGGCTGGAGGCCGCGGGGCGGTCCGTCGAGGCCGTCTACCTGGGCGGGATCTTCCCCTTCGCCCGGCCCTCCTCCCTGCTGGGCCGGATCGCCGACCTGGCCGACCGGTTCCGCAGCGACCAGGCGTGGGCCAACGCGCTGCGGGCCGCCGGGCTCGACGTCGACGAGCTCAGCCGCGAAGAGCTCAAAATGATCATCGACAACCGGCGGGAGGGCACCCGGGAGACCGAGCGCTACTTCACCCGGCTGCTCGCCGAGGGCGTCGAGCCGCTCCGGGCGCCGATCGTCTCCGTCGTGGGCGAACGCGACCCGGCGACGGAGTTCTACCAGGAGCGCTACCCCGAGTGGCACCTGCTGTCCGGCTCCGCCGCGCTGGTCGTCCTCGACGAGGCGGGGCACTTCTACCTGAAGTACCGCGCCGGGGAGCTGGCCGCCATCGTCACCGCCGTCCACCCGGCGGTCGCCTCCGGCGACACCGCGGCGCTGGGCCGTACCGACCGGTCGACCTGGTGGCTGGAGGGCGTCTCCCTGCGGTCCCCGGTCGTCCCGGAGGAACCGGTCACCTCGGTTTCCCCGGCCGCCTCGGACGGCGTGGGCTCGTCGGATCCGACGGGCCCGTCGGATCCGCCGGGTGCGCCGGTCCGGCCGGGAGGCGAGTCCCGGCCGGACGCGGGCCGGGGCGGAGCCGGGGCTCCCACCGGACCGGCGCCGAGCATGAAGCGGTTCGGCGCGGTGGCCGCCGGGCAGCTCGTGTCGATCATCGGGTCCTCGCTGACCGAGTTCGCGGTCCCGCTGTGGATCTACGTCACCACCGGGTCGCTCGTGGACTTCGCGCTCTTCTCGGTCCTGGCGCTGCTGCCCGGCATGCTGGTCTCCCCGCTCGCGGGCGCGCTCGTCGACCGCCACGACCGGCGGCGCGTCATGCTCGCCGGGGACGTCGGCGCGTTCGGCACGCAGCTCGCCCTCGGTGTGCTGCTGTGGACCGGCAACCTGCAGATATGGCACGTCTACCCGCTGCTGGCGGTGCTCTCCGTCGCGCTCGCCTTCCAGCGGCTGGCCTACAACTCGGCCATCCCGCAACTCGTCCCCAAGCGCTTCCTCGGCCACGCCAACGGCGTGGTCCAGATGGTCACCGGTACGGCGCAGCTCGTCGTCCCGCTGGTCGCGGTCGGGCTGATGGCGGTGATCGGCCTGGAGGGCATCCTCGTCGTGGACGTCGTCTCCTACGTGTTCGCGATCACGGTCCTGCTCCTGGTCCGCTTCCCGAAGACGATGGCGTGGCGGCGCCGCGAGTCGCTGACCGCCGAGATGGTCGAGGGCTGGCGCTTCTCCTGGGGGAACCCGTGGTTCCGCGGGATGCTCCTCTTCTTCGTGGTGCTGAACGTCTTCCTGTCCCCGCTGTTCCTGCTCGTCTCACCGCTCGTGCTGGGCTTCGCCACCCTCGACGACGTGGGGCGCGTCGCGTTCTGCGGCGGGCTGGGCGTGCTGCTCGGCGGCCTGGTGATGACGGTGTGGGGCGGCCCGCGCCGCCTGCGGATGCGCGGCGTCCTGCTGGCCACCCTCGCCCTCGGCGCCTTCTGCCTGCTCACCGGTGTGCGGGAGGACCTGGTGGTCATCGCGGTGGGCGCGTTCGGCATGTCGTTCTGGCTGACCGTGCTCAACGGCGTCTACGCCACGATCGTCCAGGTCAAGGTGCCGCAGCGGTTCCACGGCCGGGTCATGGCGCTCAACCAGCTCGTCGCCTGGTCCACGCTGCCGATCGGCTTCGGCCTGGTCGCGCCGTACGGCACCGCCCTGTTCGAACCGCTGCTGCTGCCCGGCGGCCCGCTGGCCGGCACCGTCGGCGCGGTCATCGGCACCGGGGAGGGCCGCGGCATCGGCCTGATGTACGTCCTGTTCGCGGTCGCGATCGCGGTCACCGCGCTGGTCGCCATGCGGACCCGGACCCTGTCCCGGTTCGACGCCGACATGCCGGACGCGCTCCCGGACGACCTGGTCGGCCTCCAGGCGGTCCGGGGGCGGGTGGAGCCGGCCGGCGCGGTGGAACCCGCGGAGCCCGCCCCGGCGGTGAGCGCTCCGGCGTCGTAGCCTGAGCGGATGGGGCGTTTGCGCGGCGACGGCGGTGAGGCGGGCGGGCACGACGGGCTGCGGCGCCACCTGGCCGGGAGGACGGGCGGTCACCGGCTGAGGTTCGGTTCCGGCGCCGCGGGGATCGAGCGTCTGGAGGCGTCGCTGATCGGCGAGGGGTTCGCGCCGCACCGGCACGACACCTACGCGATCGGGGTGACCCTGGCGGGCGTGCAGACGTTCCGCTACCGGGGCGAGCTGCGGCACTGCCTGCCCGGCGACTGGCACGTCCTGCACCCCGACGAGGTGCACGACGGCATGCCGGGCACGGACGAGGGCTTCGGCTACCGGGTCCTCTACGTCGACCCGTTCCTCGTGCAGCAGGCGCTGGGCGGGCGGCCGCTGCCGTTCGTCGCCGACCCGGTCGTGCGGCGTCGCGACGTGCGCCCGCCGCTGTCGGCGTGCCTGCGGCGCATCGACGAGCCACTCGACGACCTCGAGAGGCTCGACGTGGCGCTGCTGGTCGCGGACCTGCTGGAGAGGCACTCCGCCCCCCGCCCGGGCGGGCGGGCCGGGCTGGCGCTGGAAGAGCTGTCGCGCGTGCGCGAGCTGATCACCGAAGATCCGGTGACCAGGCGTTCCGTCGAGGAGCTCGAGCGGATCTCGGGGCTGGACCGGTGGACGCTCGCCCGCCAGTTCCGCGCCGCGTTCGGCACCACTCCGACCCGCTTCCGCACGATGCGGCAGCTGGACCGGGTGCGCCGGCTGCTGCGCGGCGGCACGCCGCCCCGCGAGGCCGCGCTGGAGGCGGGCTTCGCCGACCAGAGCCACATGACCAGGATGTTCAAGCGGGCGTACGGCATGACGCCGGGGGCGTGGACCGCGGCGCTCACCGGGCCGTGACCCCGGCCCGCGGGCTCCCGCCAGCCGGGACGGGGCGGCGCAGGACGGGCGGCCGTCACCGTGCTCCTTCCGCCGCCGGTCCCTCCGGCCGGGAGGTCCTGGCCTCGATGGCATGGATGACGGCTGCCATGTCCGATCCGCCGTGCCCCAGCGTGAGCGTCTCACCGAACAGGGCCAGGCAGACGTCCAGCAGGGGCGAGGCCGTCCCCGAACCGCGGGCGGCCTCCGCGATCAGCCGGTTGTTCTTCAGCACGTCGGCGATCGCCGCCTGAGGGCTGAAATCGCGTCCGGCGAGCTTGGCGGCCTTCGTCCGGGAGACGGTGCTGGCCATCGGCCCGGAGCCGAGCACGTGCAGGAACACCTCCGGGTCGAGGTCGTGCCGGTCGGCGAAGTGCACGGCTTCGGCGAGGCCGGTCACCATCGTGATCAGGAACAGGTTGACCGCGAGCTTCATCAGCGACGCCGACGGGACGGCGCCGCACACGACCGTCTCGTGGCACATCGGCCGGAGCAGCGGCCGGACCTCCTCGACGGCGTCCGGTTCGCCGGCGAGCATCGCCACCAGCCGCCCGGCCTCGGCGGGTCCGCGCGACCCCGAGACCGGGGCCTCGACGTAGTCCCCTCCGGCGGCGCGGACGTCGGCCTCCAGCGCGGCCGAGTAGCCGGGCGCGGTCGTTCCCATGTGGACGACGACGTGCCCTGCGACCTTCGCCGCGAACCGGGGCGTCCCGCGCTCCAGCACGGCGTCGATCGCAGCCTCGTCCGCCAGCATCAGCACCACCACGCGGGCCCGTTCGAACACCTCGGCAGGGCTCGCCGCCACTTCCGCGCCGGCTGCGCGCAGGACGTCGCACCGGCCGGGGGAGCGGTTCCAGACGACGAGGCGCGTGCCCGCGCGGACCAGATTGAGCGCCATGGGCCGGCCCATGAGCCCGAGACCGAGGAAACCCACGTCCATTCACCCGCACCTCCGCCGCACCCCGCGGCGGGGCGCCGACGGGAACAGTTGTAGCGGAGGGCGGTGGCACCGGTCTTGAACGGTTGTGCAGACATTCCCTTCCGCGACCGCGCCCGCCGGGGGACCGGAACACGCGTCGCCCGCCGGTGCGTCACGGCGGAATCGCCTCGACGGTCCGCCGCAGGCGGTGCAGGGCGGACGCGAGCCCGTCCAGCGGCGGAGTGCCCAGCGCCAGCCGGAGCGCCCGGGGACGGTGAGGGCCGGTGGCGAACGCATCGGAGGTGGACACCAGGATCCCTTCCTCCGCGAGCACGGCCGCGACGTGATCGGGACGCTGGTGGGGCTCCAGGCCGAGCCACACGATGTAGGACGCCGGATGCGCCACGACGTCCATGCCGGCGAGCGCGTCCCGGGCGATGCCCTGCCGGGCGGCGGCGTCCTCGCGGCGCGCCCGCTCCAGCTCCTCGACCGTGCCGTCGGTGATCCAGCCGGTGGCGAGTGCGGTGACGAGGGCGGGCACGCTCCAGGCCGCCGCGCGCAGGCTCCTGGTGACGGCCTGGACGTGCCGGTCGGGGACCACGGCGAAGCCGAACCGGAGCCCGGTCGCCACGTTCTTGGACAGGCCGGCGACGTAGCAGGTGCGTTCGGGGGCCAGGGCCTGGAGCGGCGGGGGCGGTGCGGCCTCGAGGAAGGCGTACGTGCCGTCCTCGATGATCACGCAGTCGGCGGCGCGGGCGACGGCGACGAGGCCGGCGCGCCGCTCCCGGTCGAGCACCCAGCCGAGCGGGTTGTGCACGGTGGGGATCGTGTAGATCGCACGGACCGGCCGGGTACGGCACAGCCGATCGAGGGCGGCGAGGTCGGGGCCGGCCGCGGTCACCGGGACCGGGGCGAGGTCGAGGCCCTGCGCCGCGGCGAGGAGCCTGATGCCGGGGTAGCTGAGCGCGTCGACGGCCAGGACGTCGCCGGGCCGGGTGAGGGCCCGCAGCGTGACGTCGAGCGCCTGCTGGGTGCCGCCCGTCAGCAGGACGTTCGCCGGCGCGACGTCGATCCCGCGGCCGATCAGGTAGGCGGCCACGACCGCGCGGTCGCCGCTGCGCCCGCCCGGTGGGTGCTGGCGCAGCAGCGACTCGACCTCGCCCGACGTGGAGAGGGTCCGCAGGGCCGTACGCAACCGGTCGCCCTGGTCCGGGGCCAGGGGCTGGTTGAACGACAGGTCGGCCACCCGCGGCACCGGCAGGGCACGCGACGGCTCCGGCCCGTCGTAGCCGGACCGGTGCCGGACGAACGTCCCGCGTCCCGGCTCTCCCGTGACCAGCCCCATCGCGGCCAGCTCGGCGTAGACCCGGGTGGCCGTGGCCAGGGCGATCCGGCGCTCGCGGGCGAGGTCGCGGTGTGTCGGGAGCCGGGCGCCCGCCGGGATCGCGCCGGTGCGGATCGCCGCGGCGAGCTCGTCGGCGATGCGCCGGTAGGAAGGTGGCCGCATGCCGGACCTTGTATCTAGGACGATTAATGGATCGTCCTAGATTACGCCTCCTAGGCTCGGTGTGACTCGCCTCACCGAACGGAGCGCCGGGCATGACCGTCCACATCGACCGGAACGACCACCTGATCACGATCACCATCGATCGGGAGCGGAAACTCAACGCGCTCGACTACCCGACGATCGACGCGCTGCTCGCCGCACTCGACCGCATCGACTCCGACGACTCGGCCCGCGCGGTCATCGTGACCGGCGCCGGCCGCAGGGCGTTCAGCGCGGGCGCGGACATCCCGTCCGTCGCGGCGAGCATCGCGGGCGGGACCGAGCGTGCCCTGCGCGAGGTGGTCCGGCGGGGCCACGCGCTGACCCGGCGGATCGAGGAGTTCCCGAAGCCTGTGATCGTCGCCGTCAACGGTCTCGCCTACGGCGGCGGCTGCGAGATCACCGAGGCCGCCCCGCTCGCGATCGCCGCCGAGCACGCGACGTTCGCCAAGCCGGAGATCGCCCTCGGCTTCCCCCCGCCGTTCGGCGGCTCCCAGCGGCTGCCGCGCCACGTCGGCCGCAAGCGCGGCCTCGAGATGATCCTGACCGGGGACCCGATCCCCGCCGCGCGGGCCGCCGACATCGGCCTGGTCAACGCCGTCGTACCGGCCGACGACCTCCTCGACGCCGCACGGGACCTGGCCGCCCGGATCGTACGGCATGCGCCGACGGCCGTGGCGGCCTGCCTGCGCGCGGTCACGCGCGGCGTCAACCTGCCGATCGACGAAGGACTGGCCGTCGAGGCCGGCTGCTTCGCCGGCACCGTGCCCACCGACGGCGTGCGGGACGGCCTGCGCCGGTTCCTCGGCCGCTCGGCCGCCTCCGCCTGAGGCCTGTCCTGCGGAACCTTGCGGATCCTCCTCCACGAGCTACGGGACAGGACTCAGGAACGCAGGCGCAGCCCGCGGGGGGTCGGGTGGAATCCGGCGGCCTCCAGCGCGGCGGCCAGCGGGGAGTCGTTGATCGCGGCTCCGTCGGCGCGCTCCACCGTGAGCCTGCCGAGCGCGCCGTCCCGTACGGCCAGCGCCAGGGCGTCGACGGCGGGCCGGACGCGGTCGCCGTCGGCGAACGACAGCAGGGTCTTGCCGCCGCGCTCGACGTAGAGCACCAGGTGCCCGTCGACCAGCACCACCAGGGCGCCCGCCTTCCGCCCGGGCTTGTGGGACACGTCCCCCGGATGCGCGGGCCACGGCAGCGCCGCGCCGTAGGGGTTGGCCGGGTCGGCGGCGGCGAGCACCACGGCCCGCCGCCCGCCGCCGTCACCGCCGTCGCGGCGGGAGGGGGCGTCCCACGGGACGGGCCCGGGCCCGCGCGGGGCGGAGGCGTCCCACGGACCGGCCGCTCCCCGCCCGCGGTCGGCGGGCGGACCGGGGACGCTCCACGGGTCGGTCGTCCCCGGCGGCGCGGGCGCGTCCCAGGGCGCCGGAGGCGGCGGGGCGGAGGCCGCGCGCATGCGGTCGACGGCCCCGGGCAGGGCGAACTGGGCGCCGCCCAGGCCCTCGACGAAGTAGCCGCGGCGGCACCGGCCGCTCTCCTCGAACGCGCGCAGCACCTGGTAGACCGCGGAGAAACCGCCCGGCAGGCGCTCGGCCGCGACCGCTCCCCGGGTCACCACGCCGTGCCGTTCCAGCAGCACCTCCGCCTGGGCGTGCGCCCGCTGGGTGGCGTCCTCGGCCGGGGCGGGCAGCAGCCACCAGCGCCCGCCCACGGTCGGCGGGCCGCTCCGGGTGGGCAGCACCGCCCGCCGCCTGCGGGTGGCCGCCGGGCGGTGCGCGGGCCGCCCGGTGCCGAGCACCGCCCGCAACGGGGCCAGGGTGTCGCCGGTGACCCGTCCCGCCCACACCAGGTCCCACACCGCCGCCACCAGGGCCCTGTCGTCGGGGACCTCCCCGGACAGGGTGCCGGTCCGGCCCGCCAGCTCGCGGAAGAACAGCGCGCCCCCGCCGGCGAGGACCTCCAGGACCGCCTCGTGCAGCGGGGTCGTGGTGATCTCCAGGGGAGCGGGGAGCAGCAGCGGGGCGGTGTCGGCGAAGTAGAGGGAGACCCAGCCGTCCCCGCCGGGCAGCGAGCCCTGCCCGGCCCAGACCACCTCGCCGGAGGAGGTCAGCCCGTCCAGCAGGGAAGGGTCGTAACCCGGCACCCGGGAGGGCAGGACCAGCGTCTCCAGCGCCGAGGCGGGCACCGCCGCGCCCTGGAGCCGCTCTATGGCGTCCACCAGCGCGTCGACCGGCGGCCTGCCCCGGCGCGCGGTGCCGGTGATCCCGTGCCAGGCGGGGGAGAACGCGGCCAGGACCTCCGGCGGAACCGGCTCGACCTCCTTGCGGAGCCGCGCCAGCGACCTGCGGCGCAGCATGCGCAGCACGCCCGCGTCGCACCACTCCTCGCCCCGGCCGCCGGGCCGGAACTCGCCGCTCACCACGCGGCCGGCGGCCGCCAGGCGGCGCAGCGCGTCGGCGACGACGGCCGGGCCCAGCCCGAACCTGGCCGCGGCGGCGGAGGCGGAGAAGGGCGCGCGCGTGCGGGCGTGCCGGGACAGGAGGTCGCCGAGCGGATCGTCCACCGGCTCCAGGAAGGCGTGCGGCAGGCCCACCGGGAGCGGCGTGCCGAGCGCGTCGCGCAGCCGGGCGGCGTCCTCGACCGCGGCCCACTGCTCCTGCCCGGCCACCCGCACCCGGATCGCCCGCCGGGCCGCCTCCAGGCCGTCCAGCCAGGCCGGGTCGCCCCCGCGCAGGCTCACGTCGGCGGAGAGCAGGGGACCGTGGGAGCGGAGCAGGTCGGCGACGTCCTCGGCGTCGCGGAGCGGCCGGTCCAGCCGGGCCAGCTCGCGCTCGGTGTCGGCGATCACGTCGGGGTCGAGCAGCTCGCGCAGGTCGGCCTGGCCGAGCAGCTCGGCCAGCAGGCTCGTGTCGAGCGCGAGCGCCTGCGCGCGGCGCTCGGCCAGCGGGGCGTCCCCCTCGTACATGAACGCGCCGACGTAGTCGAAGAGCAGGGACGCCGCGAACGGCGACGCCTGGGACGTCTCCACCTCGACCAGGCGCACCCGCCGTGCCGCGACGTCCCGCATGAGGCGGACCAGCCCCGGCACGTCGAACACGTCCTGCAGGCACTCGCGCATGGTCTCCAGCACGACCGGGAACGAGCCGTAGCGGCCGGCCACGCCCAGCAGGTGGGAGGCCCGCTGCCGCTGCTGCCAGAGCGGGGTCCGCCTCCCCGGGCTGCGGCGCGGCAGCAGCAGGGACCGCCCGGCGCACTCGCGGAACCGGGAGGCGAACAGCGCCGAGCCGCCGAGCTCCTCGGTGACGATCCGCTCGATCTCCTCGGGGTCGAAGACCGCGACGTCCGAGGGCGGGTCGGAGAGCGTGTCGGGGATGCGCAGCACGATCCCGTCGTCGGAGTGCACGGCCTGCACGTCGACTCCGTATCGCTCGCGCAGCCGCCGCCCGATCGCCAGCGCCCACGGGGCGTGCACCCGCGCGCCGTACGGCGAGTGCACCACCACGCGCCAGTCGCCCAGCTCGTCGTGGAACCGCTCGACCACGAGGGTGCGGTCGTCCGGCACGTATCCGGTGGCCTCGCGCTGCTCGGCCAGGTAGGACAGCAGGTTGGCCGCGGCGAAGGCGTCCAGGCCGGCCGCCCTGACCCGGGCGGGCGCGGCCTCGGCGTCCGCCGCGGACAGCTCGCGCAGGAAGGCGCCGATCGCCCGGCCCAGCTCGGCCGGGCGGCCCGGGGTGTCGCCGTGCCAGAAGGGCAGCTTGCCGGGCTGCCCGGGGGCGGGGGAGACCAGCACCCGGTCGGCCGTGATGTCCTCGATCCGCCAGGAGGTCGCACCCAGCACGAAGACGTCACCCGCCCGGGACTCGTAGACCATCTCCTCGTCCAGCTCGCCCACCCGGGAGGCCTTCTCCCCGACGAGGAACACGCCGTACAGGCCCCGGTCGGGGATCGTGCCGCCGCTGGTGACGGCCAGCCGCTGGGAGCCGGGCCGCCCCTGCAGGACGCCGGTGACCCGGTCCCAGACGACGCGCGGGCGCAGCTCGGCGAACTCCTCGCTGGGGTAGCGCCCGGCGAGCATGTCGAGCGTCGCCTCCAGCGCGCTGCGGGGCAGCGTCCGGTACGGCGCGGCGCGGCGGACCACCGCCTCCAGCTCGTCGACGGTCCACTCCTCCAGCGCGGTCATCGCGACGATCTGCTGGGCGAGCACGTCGAGCGGGTTGCGCGGGTAGCGCAGCTCCTCGATCTCGCCCCGCTTCATCCGCTCGGCCACCACGGCCGTCTGGACCAGGTCGCCGCGGTATTTGGGGAAGATCACCCCGCGTGAGACCGCGCCCACCTGGTGCCCGGCCCGGCCGATGCGCTGCAGGCCGCTCGCCACGCTCGGCGGCGCCTCCACGCACGCGACCAGGTCGACCGAGCCCATGTCGATGCCGAGTTCCAGGCTGGAGGTCGCCACCACGGCGGGCAGCCGCCCGGACTTGAGCGCCTCCTCGATCTGGGCGCGCTCCTCCTTCGACACCGAGCCGTGGTGGGCCCGCACGATCTCCGGCGGCGCTCCCGCGCCCGCCCCCGCCTGGGCCATCATCTCGGCCGGGGTGGAGACCGGGGCGGGGGAGGTGTCGCTCCCGGCGGCGGACCGCTCGGCGGCCAGCTCGTTGAGACGGGCGCAGAGCCGTTCGGCGAGCCGGCGGGAGTTGGCGAACACGATCGTCGAACGGTGACCGCCGATCAGATCGAGGAGCCGCTCCTCGACGTGCGGCCAGATCGTCCGCCGGGCCGGCGGCCGCTCCGGCCACGCGTCGTCGCCGGCGCCCGGCCGGGGCGCGGTGTCGAGCTCGGTCATGTCCTCGACCGGGACGACGACCTCGACCTCGACGACCTTCTCCGAAGGCGGCTGCACCACGGTCGCGGGGCGGGGCCCGCCGAGGAACGCGGCCACCTCGCTCACCGGGCGCACGGTGGCCGACAGGCCGATGCGCTGCGCGGGGCGCCGGAGCAGGGCGTCGAGCCGCTCCAGGCTGAGGGCCAGGTGCGCGCCGCGTTTGGTGGCCGCCACCGCGTGGACCTCGTCGACGATGACGGTCTCCACACCGCGCAGCGCCTCGCGGGCCTGGCTCGTCAGCAGCAGGAACAGCGACTCCGGGGTGGTGATGAGGATGTCGGAGGGCCTGGCCGCGAACCTGCGGCGCTCCTCGGCGGAGGTGTCGCCGGACCGGATCGCCACCGAGATCTCCGGCACCGGCAGGCCGAGCCGCCGGGCGGTCTGCTCGAGCCCGGCCAGCGGCGCGCGCAGGTTGCGCTCGACGTCCACCGCCAGGGCCTTGAGCGGCGAGACGTAGAGCACCCGGCACCGCGGGGGAGCCCCGTCCTCCGCCGCGCCCTTCGCGCCACCGGCCTTCGCCCGGGAGCGCCGCCGCCCGGCCGTATCAGCCGCCGTCCCCCCGGCTGCGGCGTCCCGAGCGGCGGCCGGGGTCTCCGCGCCGATCGCGGCCCGAGGGCCCGCCGGGGCCTGCGGATCGGCCGGGGCCTGCGCGCGCGGGCCCGCCGTGCGCTCGGCGGCCAGGCGGTCGAGGGACCACAGGAACGCGGCCAGGGTCTTGCCGGACCCGGTCGGCGCGACCACCAGCGTGTTGTCCCCCCGGGCGATCGACTCCCACGCCCCCTGCTGGGCGGCGGTCGGCGCGGCGAAGGCCCCGGCGAACCATTCCCTGGTCACCTGGGTGAAGTGGTCGAGCGCTGATCCGGTCACGTTTCCATACTGCCGGGCGGCACCGACAGAACCGGCGCCGCCCGGCAACCGTACGAGACGGAGAAAAACCCCTGTTGCGGTGTCCATAATGGCTATTGGTTGTTTTAACTGTTTTGTCTCCATACTTCTCGGGTGCACAGCTACGACGAGCGCCTGACGAACCTGGTCTTCGACTACATGAGGGACCGGCTCTCCCTCGATCCCGTCCCCCTCGACCATCCCGGGATCAAGGACAAGCTCGACGCGGCGCTGGACGGGATCATCACCGCCGCGGGCACCGACCCCGAGAAGGTCCTGGACGTCTACGCCACGCAGCTGGCCCCGGCGGTCATCTCCGCCGACAGCCCGCGCTTCCTGTCCTTCATCCCGGCCGCGCCGACCAAGGCCGCGCTCCTGTTCGACATGGTCGTCTCCTGTGCCTCGCTGCAGGGCATCTCCTGGCTGGAGGCCTCCGGCGCGATCGCCGCGGAGAACCAGGTCCTGCGCCTGCTCGCGGACCGGGCCGGGATGCCCGCCGGAGCGGGCGGCTGCTTCGTCTCCGGCGGCTCGGCGGGCAACCTCTCCGCCCTCGTCGTGGCCCGCGACACCGCCCGGCGCACCCGTCCCGGAGGACGCCTGCGCGTCGCCGTCAGCGACCAGGCGCACTCCTCGATCTCCAACACCCTGCGCATCATCGACGTGGACGCCCTCGTCGTCCCCTCCCTCGACCACCGCCTGACCGGCGACGCCCTGCGCGCCGTTCTGGCCGCCGATCCCGACCCGTCGGACGTGATGGCCGTGGTCGCCACCTCCGGCACCACCAACGCCGGGATCATCGACGACCTCGCCGGGGTCGCCGAGGTCGCCCGCGAGCGCGGCCTCTGGTTCCACGTGGACGGCGCGTACGGCGGCGCGGGCCTGTTCGCCCCCTCCGTCCGCCACCGCTACGCCGGGATCGAGCACGCCGACTCCTTCGTCGTGGACCCGCACAAGTGGCTGTTCGCGCCCTTCGACTGCGCGGCGCTGCTCTACCGCGAGCCCCGCCTGGCCCGCGCCGTGCACACCCAGGACGCCTCCTACCTCGACGTCCTGCACACCGGGGGCGACGAGTGGAACCCGACCGACTACGCCTACCACCTGACGCGCCGCGCCCGGGGCCTGCCGCTCTGGTTCTCCCTGGCCGTCAACGGCACGGACGCCTACACCGAGGCCGTCGAGAAGGGCCTGTCCCTGGCCCGCGAGACCGCGCGGCTGGTCGGCGGGACCCCGTACCTGGAGCTGATCCGCGAACCGGAGCTGTCGGCGGTGCTGTTCCGCCGGACCGGGTGGACCGCGCGGGACTACCACGAGTGGTCCGAGCGGCTGCTGGCCGGGCAGATCGGCTTCGTCACCCCGACCGGCTGGGAGGGCGAGACCGTCGCCCGGTTCGCGTTCCTGCACCCGGGAACGTCCATGGAGATCGTGCAGGAGATCGTCGCCACCATGGAGTGACGGAATGACGGCCTGCGGCGCGACGGCCTGCGGCGCGACGGGCGGACGGGCGCGGGGCCGGACGGGCGGCGGCCCGCGCGGTGTGACGGCCGGGATCCGCCGGGACGGGACGGCCCGGAGTGACGGGCGGGAGTGACGGTGGCATGACGGTCCGGAAAGGTTGAGTCACTCCCGGCACGGAGAGATAGCTCAGACACGGCACGCGGGCAACCGGCACACGGAGATGATGGGTCAGGCGATGAGCATCGACTATCCGGCCATCGAGACGGCGCGCGAGCGGATCAGGGCCGAGCACCTGCGGGCGCACCGCCCGCCCAGCAGCGCCCGGGGGCTGCACCACTTCGCCCTGATCTGCTCCGACGTCGAGCGGACGATCGCCTTCTACCAGGACCTGCTGGAGTTCCCCCTCACCGAGATATTCGAGAACCGCGACTACCGGGGTTCCAACCACTTCTTCTTCGACGTCGGCAACGGCAACCTGCTGGCCTTCTTCGACTTCCCCGGCCTGGACCTCGCCCCCTACGCCGAGGTCCTCGGCGGCCTCCACCACATCGCGATCTCGGTCGACCCGTCGACCTGGGAGCGGCTGCGGGGCAGGCTGGAGGCCGCGGGCGTGCCGCACCAGATAGAGAGCGGCGCCTCGATCTACTTCCGCGACCCCGACGGGACGCGCCTGGAGCTGCTCGCCGACCCCCTCGGCGAGATGTACGGCTCCCACGTCATCTGAGGGCGCATCGTCCGAGGGATCCGAGAGCGGATCATCTGAGGGCGGATCCCGTCGCAGCCCGGTCACGTCCCCCGGGGACCCATACTGGAGGGATGCGCCTGTCGGATTTCTGGAACCGGATGAAGCTGCACTTCGGCGATCCCTACGCCGAGTCGTGGGCCCGCGACTACGTCATCGCGGAGCTGGGCGGCCGGACGGTGACCCAGGCGCTGGCCGACGGCATCGCGGCCAAGGAGGTCTGGCACGCGGTCTGCGGAGTGGTGAGCGTCGACTCCCGGCTGCGGTAGGGCGACGGCACGTCCCCGTCCGCACCCGCGGCACGGGATCACCGCCTCCGAGCATGCGGCCGACCGGGCCCCGCCCGGGAGGCTCCGCGGCCAGGGACCCGAGGCGGGCCGGGCGCCGCCGGCTGAACGCATCCGTCAGGCGGAGCACCTTCCGGCCCGGTTCCCCTCCAGGATTCCCCCAGGTCGGCCGGGTCGCAACAGGTCTGACGGGATGCCCGGGAACGTCACCGGGGGGAGCGGACGGCCGCGCGGCGGGGGATCGCGACCCGGTGGCACGGGTGACGCGGTTGATCCTCGATCGAACAGCCGTTCGGCTATATTGGACGGGTCAGCCCTAGTGGCGTGCTCTCCGGAAAATGTCGGTGGCACCCCGTAGCTTTCTGGCAACACCGATCCGACCCACAACCCTCCAGGGGGCTCCCAGTGGCAGCTAACGACCGCGAGAAGGCGCTCGAGACCGCGCTCGCTCAGATCGAGCGGCAGTTCGGCAAGGGCTCCGTCATGCGTCTCGGCGACGAGACCCGCGCACCCATCGAAGTGATCCCGACCGGGTCCATCTCCCTCGACGTCGCCCTCGGCATCGGCGGGCTCCCGCGCGGTCGCATCGTCGAGATCTACGGCCCGGAGTCCTCCGGTAAGACCACCGTCGCGCTGCACGCGGTGGCCAACGCCCAGCGCGCGGGCGGCATCGCCGCGTTCATCGACGCCGAGCACGCCCTCGACCCGGAATACGCCAAGAAGCTGGGCGTCGACACCGACGCGCTGCTCGTCTCCCAGCCCGACACCGGTGAGCAGGCGCTGGAGATCGCCGACATGCTGATCCGTTCGGGCGCCGTCGACCTGCTGGTCATCGACTCGGTCGCGGCCCTGGTGCCGAAGGCCGAGATCGAGGGCGAGATGGGCGACAGCCACGTCGGCCTCCAGGCCCGCCTGATGTCGCAGGCCCTGCGCAAGGTCGCCGGCGCGCTCAACAGCACCGGCACCACCGCGATCTTCATCAACCAGCTCCGCGAGAAGATCGGCGTCATGTTCGGCTCGCCCGAGACCACGACCGGTGGAAAGGCGCTGAAGTTCTACGCCTCGGTCCGTCTCGACATCCGCCGCATCGAGACGCTGAAGGACGGCACCGAGGCGGTCGGCAACCGCACCCGGGTGAAGGTCGTCAAGAACAAGATGGCCCCGCCCTTCCGGGTGGCCGACTTCGACATCCTGTACGGCGTCGGCATCTCCCGTGAGGGCGGCCTGATCGACATGGGCGTCGAGCACGGCTTCGTCCGCAAGTCCGGCGCCTGGTACACCTACGAGGGCGACCAGCTCGGTCAGGGCAAGGAGAACGCCCGCAACTTCCTGCGCAACCACCCCGACACGGCGAACGAGATCGAGAAGAAGATCAAGGAGAAGCTCGGCGTCGGCCCGCGGGTGGACGCCCCCGCCACCCCGCCGCCCGCCGCCCCCGCGGCTCCCGCCGCCTCCGGCCGGGGCTCCAAGGCGGCCGCCGCGGCCAAGCCCGGTGACGCCTGATCCGGGCCGAGGGATGGTCAAGGACCCCGGTCTGAAGACCGGGGCCGCCACACTGGAGGCGATCGGTGACGGGACCTGACCCCGGTCCGGCCGGTGAGACCGGACCGGGGGACTGGGGAGCCTGGCCTGACCGGCCCGAGCCCGGTCCCGCCCGGACGGGCCGGCGCGGCGGCCGGAGGCGGCGCGGCGTGCCGGAGGGCGGCGGGGGGAGCGGGGTCCGGGACGAAGGCGGAGGGTTCCTCCCCGACGGCCCCGCCGAGGGCTCTCCGGCGGGTCAGGGGCCTCCGGCGGATCCGCAGGCGGTGGCGCGGGCGATCTGCCTGCGCCTGCTGACCATGGCGCCGCGCACCCGGGCGCAGCTCGCGGAGGCCCTGCGCAAACGCGAGGTCCCCGAGGACGCGGCCGAGGCCGTGCTGGAGAGGTTCTCCGAGGTCGGCCTCATCGACGACGAGGCGTTCGCGGCGGCGTGGGTGAGCTCGCGCCACACCGGGCGGGGGCTGGCCCGGCGCGCGCTGGCCTCGGAGCTCCGGCACCGCGGGGTGGACGAGGACACCGTCAAGGAGGCGGTCGAGCAGCTCGACCCCGAGCAGGAGGCCGAGACCGCCCGCCGTCTCGTGGCGCGCAAGCTTCGCGCCACCCGGGGGCTGGAGCCCGCCGTCCGGACGCGGCGGCTGGCGGGCATGCTCGCCCGCAAGGGATACGGCCCCGGTCTGGCCTTCCGCGTCATCCGGGAGGTGCTGGAGAGCGAGGAGGCGGATGATCCGGTCGTTCCCGACGATCCGGATCTTCCGTTCGCGTGAGGAGAACACGCGGGCCAGCGGGTCTTTGCTTGCCCGTTACCTCTTCGACGCTTAATCTCGACTCCAGTGAGGAGTTACTCCGCGCAGTGCGGATTGTCATAACGGTGAACTACGGACGTGTGAGCTTGACGGCACGGGCGGGCGAGGTGTCGGCGAGAGGAGCCGGCGCGGTGCCGGTCCTGGGTTGATACCTGTCCTGGTGGCTGTACCGCTGGGCTCTCCGTGCCGTGCGTGTGACCCCTCGTGTGCTTGGCTGAAGCGAGGAGGGCGGGGCGCGCATGGAGCCAGTTGTGGTCGTCATGTTGGCGGGGACGCTTGTGGTTCTTGCCGGGGCGACGATAACCCTGCTGGTCCTGCTGCTCCGCCGTACCGGGGCCGGGTTCGGCAGAGCGGCGGGGCCCTCTCCCGAGCAGCTCGAGGAGGTCCACGCCGAGCTGGAGGAGGTCCGGCGCGAGGCGGAGGAGCTCCGCAGCCGGGCCGAGCGGGAGGCCGGGGAGATTCTCCGCCGCTCCGAGGCGGCGGAGGAGAGCGCCTCCCAGATGCGCAGGGAGGTCGAGGCCGAGACCAAGGTGCTCAAGTTCGAGCTCAAGGAGCTCCGCGCCGACCTGGAGCGCAGGGAGAACCGCCTGGCGGAGCGGGAGCAGCGGCTCGACGAGGAGGCCAGACGCCAGGCCGAGCGGGCCCGCAAGCTCGCCGAGACGGAGACCGAGCTGGCCGACCGCCGGGCGGAGCTCGACAGGGTCGCCGAGGAGCGCAGGGCGGTCCTGGAGCGGGTGGCCGGGCTGACCGGCGCGCAGGCGAAGGCCGAGCTGGTCATGGAGATCGAGAACCAGGCCAAGCGCGAGGCCGCGCTGATCGTCCGGGAGATCGAGAGCGAGGCGCGCCGGGAGGGCGAGAAGCGCGCCACCAAGATCGTCACCCTGGCGGTGCAGCGGGTGGCCACCGAGCAGACCGCCGAGTCCGTGGTGAGCGTGCTGCACCTGCCCGGCGACGAGATGAAGGGCCGCATCATCGGCCGCGAGGGCCGCAACATCCGCGCCTTCGAGTCGACCACCGGCGTCAATCTGATCATCGACGACACGCCCGAGGCGGTGCTGCTGTCCTGCTTCGACCCGGTGCGGCGGGAGACGGCCCGGCTCACGCTGGAGAAGCTCGTGCTGGACGGGCGCATCCACCCCCAGCGCATCGAGGACGCCTACGAGCGCAGCCGGGCGGAGGTGCAGGAGCTGTGCGTGCGCGCGGGCGAGGACGCCCTGGTGGAGCTCGGCATCACCGACATGCACCCCGAGCTGGTCACCCTGCTCGGCCAGCTGCGCTACCGCACCTCCTACGGGCAGAACGTCCTCGGCCATCTCGTCGAGTCCGCCCACATCGCCGGGATCATGGCCGCCGAGCTCAAGCTGGACCAGATGCTGCTCAAGCGCTGCACGGTGCTGCACGACATCGGCAAGGCACTCACCCACGAGGTCGAGGGCAGCCACGCGCTGATCGGCGCGGAGATCGCCCGCCGGTACGGCGAGCACGAGGACGTCGTCCACGCCATCGAGGCGCACCACAACGAGGTCGAGGTCCGCACGGTCGAGGCGGTCCTGACGCAGGCCGCCGACGCGATCAGCGGCGGCCGTCCGGGCGCGCGGCGCGAGTCGCTGGAGGCCTACGTCAAGCGACTGGAGCGGCTGGAGGAGATCGCCCAGTCCTACGAGGGCGTGGAGAAGGTCTTCGCCATGCAGGCGGGCCGGGAGATCCGGGTCATGGTCAAGCCGGACGCGGTGGACGACATCCAGGCGTCGGTCATCGCCCGGGACGTGGCCAAGCAGATCGAGGAGGAGCTGACCTACCCGGGGCAGATCCGCATCACCGTGGTCCGTGAGTCCCGGGCGACCGAGTTCGCCCGCTGACGTCCCGCGCCACCGGGTCCGCCCGTCGGAGAAGCACCGTGGGGGAGGGGCGGTCGGGCCCCTCCCCGCTAGCGGTTGCGCAGCGGCACGTCGCGGATGATCGCCCAGGTCGCCGCGAGGCCGAACACGAAGACGCCCAGGCCCACGCCGAGTGCCAGGCCCGTCGACTGGGGCAGGTCCGCGGAGAGGCCGGAGAGGCGGTCCCCGATGAAGGGCAGCCGCAGCTCCTTGCCGATCGCTCCTTCGACGAGGATCCACAGGCCGATGCCGACCGGGATCAGCAGCAGCCCGCCGCCCTGCCAGCGGTAGAAGCCGGCCGCGATGAAGGCGCCGGCCACGATCCAGGCGACGAACTCGACCAGGTACTCGGCGAAGACGAGCGGCGCCTGGGTCGGCTCGGTGAACAGGTGGACCCGGTCGATCACCTGAGGTCGGCCGGCCAGGCCGTAGAGCAGGGTCTCCAGCAGGTAGCCGACCGTGATCAGGGCGGACAGGAACGGGGCGAACAGGGCGATGGTGACGGCGGCCTGCGCACCGAACTGGCGGCGCGTCTGCCCGTGCGCGAGGTAGAGCGGCAGGTACTCCCTGATCAGGGCCACCCCGACGAACAGGGCGTACCACCGGGGCAGCTGGACGGCGGCCTCCCACGCGCTCCGGTTGAGCGTGCCGAAGACGTCGACGCCGACCGCGATCACGGCGACGACCGCGACGTAGGCGGCGAACAGCAGCAGGGCGAAGTAGGAGTGGGCGGCGAGGAGCCGGGTGGGGAATCTCATCGGGTCTCTCCGGTGCGGAGCTCTGCGGCGGGGGGTGCTTCGGCTCTGGAGGTTCCGGGGCCTCCGGTCAGGTGGATGAACAGGTCCTGCATGTCGATCGGGCCGAGTTCGAGCCCGGCCGCGGCGGCCTCCCCGCGCCGGACGTCGTCGAGGTCGCCGTAGAGCATCGCCGACTTCGTCGGCCCGAGCTGCCTGGCGCCGAGCACGGTCAGCCCGGCGGTGAAGGCGTCGACCTGCGCGGTGGGCCCGGTCACGGCCGTTCCCCTGGAGAGCAGGGCCTGGCTCTCCTCGTGCACGACCAGCCGGCCCCTGTCGATGATCACGACTTCCTCGAAGAGCGAGCTCACCTCCTCGATGAGGTGGGTGGAGAGGACGATCGTGCGGGGGTGGGCGATGTAGTCGGCGAGCAGCGCGTCGTAGAACGCCTGCCGGGAGGGGGCGTCCATGCCCAGGTAGGACTCGTCGAACATGGTCAGCGGCGCCCGGCCGGCCAGGCCGATCACCACGCCCACCGCCGAGCGCTGCCCTTTGGACATCTCCTTGACGTTCTTCTTCGGGTCGATCCCGAACAGGTCCAGCAGCGAGCGGGCGTAATCGCCGTCCCAGTCCGGGCGGAGCCACTCGGCGAAGAAGATCGCGTCTTCGGCGCTGCCGATGTCGACGGTCTCGCCGGTGTCCCGGATCAGGCTGATCCGGCCGGTGACGGACCCGTTCTCGAACACCGGCCGCCCGTCGATCCGCACGTCGCCCGCCGTCTGCCTGCGGAAGCCGGCCAGCACCGAGAGCAGGCTCGTCTTGCCCGAGCCGTTGCGACCGAGCAGCCCGTAGATCTTCCCGGGTTCCAGGCTGAGCGTCAGCCCGTCCAGCGCCGTGACGTCGCCGTAGCGCAGCACCAGGTCCTCGACGTCGATCCTCATCGCTCCTCCAGCTGCTTGATGCGCTCGATCACGTCGCCGAGCGGGATCCCGACGGTCTTGGCCTGGGCGACCATCGGGTCGACCACGTCGGTGAAGAAGTTCTCCCTGCGCTCGGCCCTGAGCGCGTCCCGGGCGTCCGGGCTGACGAACATGCCGATACCTCGTTTCTTGTAGAGGACGCCTTCCTCGACCAGTTGCTGGAACGCCTTGGCCGCCGTGGCCGGGTTGATCCGGTAGAAGGCGGCGTACTGGTTGGTGGACATGACCTGCTCATCGCCCTTGAGCGCCTCGCTCAGCACGTCCGCCTTGATGCGATCGGCTATCTGCCGATAGATCGGGCTCCGGTCATCGAACATGGCACCTGCTTCTATGGTTCGTTACTCCACTAATGAACCATAGAAGCTGTGCGGGCACGGGTCAACCGCCCCGGGCGCCGGGGCGGCGTGCGGAGGGGCCGTCCCGGCGTGATCGCCGCAGGACCGTTCGGGCGGAAGGGCTGGGGGCGGCTCAGGTGGGAAGGCTTCGCGGCCGTCCGGATGGAGAAGATCGGGGCGGGACCGGAGCGGGGATCGGGTGGAGGCTGGAAGGGGCCGGGGGAGTCAAGGAGGCGAGGGCCGTCAGGTGAAGAAGATCTGCTGGTAGAAGGCCAGCTCGGCGGCGAGCGCCGCACTGCGGGTCTCGGCGCGGCGGAAGCCGTGGGACTCGCCCTCGAAGGTGAGGTACGTGCAGGGCACCCCGCGTTCGGCGAGGGCGTCGGCGAACGCCTCCGACTGGGCCGGCGGAACCACGGGATCGGACAGGCCCTGCAGCAGCAGCATGGGGCAGGTCACCCCGGCGACCTGCCCCAGGGGCTCGCGGGAGCCGTACAGGGCGGGGTCGGAGGGGCCGACCAGCCACTCGATGTAGCGGGACTCGAAGTCGTGGGTGGTCTCGGCGAACGGGCCGAGGGCGCTCACCCCGTAGTAGGAGACGCCCCCGGCGAAGGCGCCGGAGCGCGCGCAGGCCGCCATGACGGTCCAGCCGCCCGCGCTGCCGCCCCGGATCGCGATGCGCGCCGGATCCGCCAGGCCCTCCTCGGCCAGCCACTCGGCCGCCGCGATCGCGTCCTCCACGTCGACCACCCCCCACTGGCCGCGCAGCCGCTCGCGGTAGGCGCGGCCGTACCCGGTGGAGCCGCCGTAGTTGAGGTCCAGAACGCCGATGCCGCGGCTGGTGAAGAACGCCTTCTTCAGGTCGAGCGCCGTCGGGCTGTAACCCGTGGGGCCGCCGTGGACGAACACGACGTACGGCGGCGGGCCGTCGCCGCGGGCCTCCGGATTGGACGGCGGGTAGACGTGGGCGTGCACCCGGCGGCCGAACCGCCCCTCGATCTCCACGGTGCGCGGGACGGGCAGGTAGGCGATGTCGGGCAGTTCGTCGACGTCGCGCCGGAGCCCCTCCACCCGACCGGTCACGGTGTCCACCCGGACGACCGACTGGGGGATCGCCGGGCCGTACCCGATCCCGGCGAGCGTGCGCCCGTCGGCGGCCAGGGCGGGCAGCCAGCCGTCGTAGGGCACGTCGAGGTCGGTCAGCGTGCCGTCGGCCGGGTCGAGGAGGCCCAGCCGCAGCTCCCCCTGCCCGTGCAGGACCGCGAGCCGCCCGTCGTCCAGCACGGCGTACGGCGAGCCGCCGAGCTGCCACAGCGGTCCGGCGAACTCCTCCTCGGCGGGGTGGATCGCCTGCGGGGATGTGCCGAATATCCCGACCTGGTAGAGATTCCACCAGCCCGACCAGTCGGAGACCAGGTAGAGGTGCCGGTCGTCGCGCCACTGCGGGGCGAGCACGGACTCGGTGACACCGCCCTTGACGGTCCAGGAGGCGCCGTCGGCCAGTCGGGTGATCCGCAGCTCGGTGCCGTTCCACGGCATGAGCGGGTGGTTCCAGCAGATGTAGGCCAGGTGCTCGCCGTCGGGGGACAGCACGGGGGAGGCGTAGAAGTCGCTCCCGGAGACCCGCTCGCGGGGCTCGGCGCCGCCGTGCAGCGGGACGGAGACGATCGACCGGCTGACCTTGCCGTCACCGTCGCCGTCGTCGCCGCCGTCGTGCCGTTCCTGGACGCACCACACCTGCCCGTCGCGGACGGTCAGGTCGGCGTAGCGCAGCCCCGCCTCCCGTTCCGGCTCCGGCGTGATCGGCCGCGGCTCGGCGCCGGGGGTCAGGAGGTAGAGGCGCTGGTCGGCCAGGTTGGCGAAGACGACGCTCCGGCCCGCACCCTCACCGGGGCCCTCGCCGGGGACCACCGCGTAGGACCGCCCGCCGTACTCGTGGACGCGGGTCCTGGCGCTCCACGGCGCGGGCAGCAGCTCCCGGCGGACGCCGTCGGCGCCCCGGTGCATGATCGTGGTCCGCCCGCCCTCGGCGGGGCGGTCCTCGGTCCACCACACCTCGTCGCCGAGCACGGCGGGGAAGGCGAGCTGCAGCCCGGAGCGGGCGACGTCGGCGGTGGAGACGGGGGAGGGCCAGGCGGCGTACGGCAGGAGATCACGCTCTGCGGGCATGCCGTAATCCTGCCCGATAACGCGTCGCGTGTCGCCGGTATGACGTTCGGACGTTCCCGGATCCGCCGTCCCGTCCGGGTGGGAGCCGGAGGCGAGAGACGGCGGAGACCGCGGGGAGGCGGGACGCGTCCGGGCCGGGGATCGCAGGGAGGCGGGACGCGTCCGGGGGGCCGGAGGCGAGGGGGACGGCGGAGACCGCGGGGAGACGTCCGGACCGGCGCCGAGGGACGGGCGGCCCGGTCGGCCGCCCGTCCCTCGGCCGGGTCAGTCCACCGCGGAGGCGCCGCCCCCGGGCACGCCCACCGCGCCGGGCGGGGCGACCGGGGCGGCGGAGGTCTTCCGGCTGCGCCGGCTGCGCTTCTCCAGCCACGTCGCCAGGGCGCTCAGCAGCAGGTTGAGACCGACGTAGATGACCCCGATGACGATCGCCGCCGGGATGAGCGAGCCGAAGAAGACCGCGGGCAGGATCTTGAAGCCCGTGTTGAGCAGGTCCACGTAGGCGATGATGTAGCCCAGCGCGGTGTCCTTGAGCAGCACGACGAGCTGGCTCACGATCGCCGGCATCATCGCGGTCACCGCCTGGGGCAGCAGGACCATCCGCATGACCTGGTTCTTGCGCAGGCCGATGGCGTAGGCCGCCTCGGACTGGCCCCGGGGCACCGACAGCACGCCCGCCCTGACCACCTCGGCCAGCACCGACCCGTTGTAGAGGGTCAGGCCGGCGACCACCGCCATGAAGGCGTAGTCGGCGCCGCCCAGGATGCTGGGCGCCAGATAGAAGATGAAGAAGATCAGCAGCAGCAGCGGGATGGCCCGGAAGACCTCCACGACCGCGCCGGCGGGGACCCTGATCCAGGCGTGGTCGGACAGGCGGGCCAGGCCGAACACGGCACCGAAGACGAACGCGAGGACCGCGGCCAGGCCCGCCGCCTTCAACGTGCCGAGCAGGCCCGGGAAGATGTGCGTCTCCCAGGTGCCCCACTGCAGGAAGGGCTCCCAGATCCTGCCCTCCCACTGGCCCTTCTCGTCGAACTTGGCGTAGACGAAGTACAGGATCGCGGCGATCGCGGCCAGGGCGGCGACCGTGTAGACGGCGTTGCGCGCGCGGGCGCGGGGGCCCGGCGCGTCGAACAGGAGGGAGGCGCTGCTCATCGGGCCACCGCCAGTCTCCGGCCCAGCCAGCCGGTGAAGAAGCCGATCGGCAGGATCACCGCCATGAACGCCGCCGCGATGCCGATGAAGATCGGGATCGAGACGCCCGTGTCGTCGAAGGTGTCCTTCATGACGAACGCCGACTCGGCGAGGTAGCCGCCCGCGACCGCCACCGTGGTGTTCTTGATCATCGCGATGATCACGCTGCCGAGCGGGGCGATCACCGTGCGGAACGCCTGCGGCAGGATGATCAGCCGCAGGGACTGCAGGAAGGTGAGCCCGATGGCGCGCGCCGCCTCGGCCTGCCCGAGCGGGACCGTGTTGATGCCCGAGCGCAGCGCCTCGCAGACGAAGGCCGCGGTGTAGGCCGACAGGCCCAGCACGACCAGCCAGAACGAGTTGGTGCTCGGGACCTGGGAGAGGGTCAGCCCCAGGGTGTCGCTGAGCCCGAGCGCGGAGAACGCCAGCACCAGGGTGAGCGGGGTGTTGCGCACGATGTTGACGTAGAGGGTCCCGGCCGCGCGCAGGACCGGTGTCGGCGCCACGCGCATCGAGACCAGGACCGTGCCGAGGACGAGGGAGAGCACGGCGCACATCGCTGCGATCTTCATGTTCTCCAGGAAGCCCAGCGCGAGGTCCGGCGCGTACTTGATCAGGTCATTCAATGGTGCTCCACAGCGAAGACGGCGGCGGCCGGCGCCCCCGGTCGGGGGTCACCGGCCGCCACGTGAGGCCGGACTACGCGCAGGGCTCGAACTGCGGGGCGCCCGTCGGGGGCTTGAGGCCCTGGGCTCCCGCGAACCACTTGTCGAACAGCTTCTGCGCGGTGCCGTCCTGGTACATCTTGGTGATCGCCGCGTTGACGGCCTCACACGTCTTGGTGTCGCCCTTCTTCAGGCCGACGCCGTACTTCTCGTCGGTGAACGGCTGGCCGAGGATCTTGAAACCGCCGCCGGCCTGCTTGGCGAAGCCCGCCAGGATCAGGTCGTCGGTCGTCACCGCGTCCAGGTTGTTGCCGCCGAGCTTCTGCACGCACTCGGAGTAGTTGGCGGCGCCCACCAGCTGGGCGTCCAGGTCCAGCTCGCCGTCCGGCGGCGGGTCGGTGATCCGCTTGTAGGAGTTGGAACCGGCCGCCTGGCAGATGCGCTTGCCCGCCAGGTCCTGCGGCTTGGTGATCTTGGCGTCGTCGGCGCGGACCATGACGTCCTGGTGGGCCACGATGTACGGCCCGCCGAAGGTCACCTTCTCCTTGCGGCTGTCGGTGATCGAGTAGGTCGCGAAGATGATGTCCACGGTGCCGTTGGCGAGGAAGGCCTCGCGGTTGGACGACGCGGACTCCTTCCACTCGATCTCGACGTCGGCGCCGCCCGCGAGCTCCTTGACGACGTACTTGGCGACCTCGACGTCGAAGCCCTCCGGCTCGGCGCCGGTCTTCAGGCCCAGGCTCGGCTGGTCCCACTTGGTGCCGACGACCAGTTTCTTGGCGCCCTTGGCCTTGTCGACGACCGTGGTGTAGGCCGTGGTGTCGCCACCGCCGCCGCCGCTGTCGCTCCCGCAGGCCGCGAGGCCCAGGGTGAGCGCACCCGCCGCGGCGATCGCCGCACCGATACGCATTACTCGCATGTTCCGTTTCCTCTTCTTCGTCGTCGTCGGAATGAACAGCCTGCCCGGGAGACGGTCAGTGCGTCAGGATCTTGGAGAGGAAGTCCTTGGCCCGGTCGGTCCTGGGGGCGGTGAAGAACTCGTCGGGGGTGTTCTCCTCGACGATCTGCCCCTCGGCCATGAACACCACGCGGTTGGCCGCGCGCCGCGCGAAGCCCATCTCGTGGGTGACGACCATCATCGTCATGCCGTCACGGGCGAGGCCGACCATGACGTCGAGCACCTCCTGGACCATCTCCGGGTCCAGCGCCGAGGTCGGCTCGTCGAACAGGATCATCTTGGGCTCCATGGCCAGCGCGCGGGCGATGGCCACGCGCTGCTGCTGGCCGCCGGACAGCTGCGCCGGGTACTTCGACGCCTGGCTGCCGATGCCGACCCGCTCCAGCAGCTCCATGCCGCGCTGCTCGGCCTGCGCCCTGGCGACGCCCCGGACCCTGATCGGCCCGAGCGTGACGTTCTCCAGGATCGTCTTGTGGGCGAACAGGTTGAAGGACTGGAACACCATGCCGACCTCGGAGCGGAGCCTGGCCAGCGCCTTCCCCTCGGCGGGCAGCGGCTGCCCGTCGAACGTGATCGTCCCGCCGTCGACGGTCTCCAGCCGGTTGATCGCCCGGCACAGCGTGGACTTGCCCCCTCCGGAGGGACCGATGACGACCAGCACCTCGCCGCGCGAGATCGTGAGGTTGATGTCACGCAGCACGTGGAGGCTGCCGAAGTGCTTGTTGACCCCTTCGAGCACGACAAGAGGAGTCGCGTCCCCGTTCTCCGTCATGGAGGACAACGTAATTCGGTGAAGGGCACCCCGTGCTAACCCTGCGGTACCGATCCGGTCACGACCTGCCCGAACACCCCCGCGAGAGGGGCGGACCGGGCATGATCGGGGGCTCCGCGAGGTCGGAGAAGCGCCTACCCTTGTGTATTGAGATGACTGTCACCGTGGAGAGCGCCCGCACGTACGAGGTTCGTACCTACGGGTGCCAGATGAACGTGCACGACTCCGAGCGCCTGTCGGGCCTGCTGGAGGACGCGGGATACGTCCCCGCGGCCGAGGGGGAGACGGCCGACGTGGTCGTGTTCAACACCTGCGCCGTCCGGGAGAACGCCGACAACCGCCTCTACGGCAACCTCGGCCACCTGCGACCGGCGAAGACCGACAACCCCGGCATGCAGATCGCCGTGGGCGGCTGCCTGGCGCAGAAGGACCAGGGCGAGATCGTCCGCCGGGCGCCCTGGGTCGACGTGGTGTTCGGCACGCACAACATCGGCTCGCTGCCGGTCCTCCTCGAGCGCGCGCGCATCGCGCAGGAGGCCCAGGTCGAGATCAAGGAGTCCCTGGAGACCTTCCCGAGCACGCTGCCGACCAAGCGCGAGTCCGCCTACGCCGCCTGGGTCTCGGTCTCGGTCGGGTGCAACAACACCTGCACCTTCTGCATCGTGCCCTCGCTGCGCGGCAAGGAGAAGGACCGCCGTCCCGGAGACGTCCTGGCCGAGGTCCGGACCCTGGTCGGCCAGGGCGTCCTGGAGATCACCCTGCTGGGCCAGAACGTCAACACCTACGGCGTCGAGTTCGGCGACCGGCTCGCCTTCGGCAAGCTCCTGCGGGCCTGCGGCGACGTCGAGGGCCTGGAGCGGGTCCGCTTCACCAGCCCGCACCCGGCGGCCTTCACCGACGACGTCATCGCGGCCATGGCCGAGACGCCCAACGTGATGCACCAGCTGCACATGCCGCTGCAGTCCGGCTCCGACCGGGTCCTGAAGGCGATGCGCCGCTCCTACCGGGCCGAGCGCTACCTGGGCATAATCGAGCGGGTGCGCGCGGCCATGCCGGACGCGGCCATCTCCACCGACATCATCGTGGGCTTCCCCGGCGAGACCGAGGAGGACTTCCAGGCCACGCTGGACGTGGTGCGGGAGTCGCGCTTCGCCAACGCCTTCACCTTCCAGTACTCCATCCGGCCGGGCACGCCCGCCGCCACGATGGACGGCCAGATCCCCAAGGAGGTCGTGCAGGAGCGCTACGACCGGCTGGTCGAGCTGCAGAACGAGATCTCCTGGGCGGAGAACAAGAAGCAGGTCGGCCGGACTCTCGAGGTGCTGGTGGCCGAAGGCGAGGGCCGCAAGGACGAGGCGACCCGCCGCCTGTCCGGCCGGGCCCCCGACAACCGCCTGGTGCACTTCGTCCCGGGTGACGAGGTCCCGCGCCCGGGTGACATGGTCCGCGTCGAGGTCACCTACGCCGCACCGCACCACCTGGTGGCCGACGGGCCCGCGCTGAGCCTCCGCCGGACCCGCGCGGGCGACGCCTGGGAGGCCCGCCGGTCCGCTCCCGCGGGCGCCGCCTCCGGCGTCATGCTGGGCATGCCGTCGATCGGCCGGCCCGCTCCCGTCGCACAGGAGACCCCGGGCTGCTCCATCGGCTCCTGAAGCCGTACGGGCCCGGCTCCACCTCCCGCGGGCCGGTGGACGGGCCCGGCTCCGGCTTCCGGGGGCGGTACGGGCCCGCCCTGCGGGCGGGTTCGGGCGGGTCCGCGGAAAAGATGACAAGTCGTGATCATTGTGTGGTTGCGGCGCGAGCATTTCCCTGCTGTGGCTAGTGTGATTCGGCACCCGCGGAAGCCGTGGAGGTTTCCCCGAGAACCGCAGGGAGTTGTCGAATGCACGTCCCCTCCAGCCCCGACCGTCCCGAACAGCGCGAGGAAACGGAGACCCTCACCGGTCCCGGCCGCGGATCCCGGCGCGGATCCGGCCGCGGACGGGCCCCGGCCCCCGGGGGGAGGCGCGGTCTGGCCATAGCCGCCGCCTCCGCCGCGGCCGTGCTCCTGGTGGGCGGCGTCGCCGCCTACACCTTCGCCTCCTCCGGGGACGAGGGCGGTTCCGTCTCGGTGCCGCAGTCGCCCGGGGCCGGAAAGGACGAGCGGCAGGAGCCCGCCGGCGAGGACGGTGCGCCGGCCGGTGAGGACCAGGACCGGAACGCCTCCGGCGGATCGGAGGAGGACGCCTCCGGTGGGACGGAGGAGGACGCCTCCGGCGGATCGTCCGGCGGGTCCGGCGGGTCCTCCGGTGATTCCTCCGCAGGCTCCGCCGGGTCGGGCTCCGGCGGCTCGACCGCGAGCACCTCCGGTGGGGACTCCGGCGCCTCGCGCGCCAAGCCCTCCACCCCGGCCCGGGAGAAGCAGAGCGGCGCGCCGTCCCAGCAGGGCGAGGAGAGTTACACCGACCCGCGCTCCGACGGCGCCCCCGGCTTCGTCGCCCCGCAGGGCCCCACGGGCTGAACCGGTGCGGGCCCCGCGGGCCGGACCGGCGCGGGCCCCACGGGTGATCCGGTGCGGGTCCCGCCGGTCGCGCCCTGTGGGGGGCTCACCCGGCGAACCGCTCTGGGCTAGTCTGGCGGCGTGCTCGTCGCCGCCGCCGTCTGCCCGCACCCCCCGCTGCTGGTCCCCGAACTGGCCGGGGCCGCCGCCGGTGAGCTCGACGGGCTCCGGGCGGCCTGCGCGGCCGCCGTGGACGGCCTGCGGGACGCGCGGCCCGACGCCGTCGTGGTCGTCGGCGGAGCCGACGAGGCCGCGGACCACGGGCCCGACGCCGCCGGGAGCCTCGCTCCCTGGGGGGTGGACGTCCGGACCGGTGCGGGCGAGCCGGTCCTGCCGCTCTCACTGACGATCGGCCGCCGGCTGCTGGAGGCGGGCGGCCTGGCCGCCGCCGGGTTCCACGCGGTGCCCTTCGACGCCTCCCGCCAGGAGTGCGCGGCCCTGGGCGGGCGTCTGGCGGACCGGGCCGGGCGGGTGGCGATGCTGGTCATGGGCGACGGCTCGGCCCGCCTGACCGAGAAGTCGCCGGGCTACCTCGACGCCCGCGCGCGGCCGTACGACGAGGAGATCGCCGGCGCGTTCGCCCGGGGAGAGGTGCCGGACCTCGACCCCGCCGAGGCCGCGGAGCTCTGGGTCGCGGGCCGGGCGGCCTTCCACGTCCTCGCCGCCGCAGCCGGGACGGGGGGCCCGTTCAGCGGCGAGGTCCTCTACCACGACGCCCCCTACGGCGTCGGCTACGTCGTGGCCGGGCTCCGGTCGCGGGGCGCCTGACTCCCGGCGCCGGACGGGAGGGTCAGGCGCGCCCGGGCACGGGCACCCGCAGCAGGTCGTGGGCCAGGACGACGTCACCGCCGAAGGCCGCGCGGGCCTCGTCCAGGAAACGGGGTTCGTCGTCCGCGCCGTAGCGTTCGGAGACATGGGTCAGGACCAGGCGGCGGACCCCGCACTCGGCCGCCACCCGGCCGGCCTGCCCGGCGGTGAGGTGGCCGTACCGCGCGGCCAGCTCCGACTCCGCCGACAGGAACGTCGACTCGATCACCAGCAGGTCCGTCCCCTCGGCGAGCGCGAACACCCCGTCGCACAGGCGGGTGTCCATGACGAACGCGGCGCTCTGCCCGCGGCGGACCTCGCTGCACTCCTCCAGCCGCACGGTGGAGCCGTCCGGCGCGGTCACCGCACCGGTCCTCTGGAGCTCGCCGACGGCGGGCCCGCGGACGCCCCGCTCCCGCAGCCGCTCGGGGAGCATCCGGCGGCCGTCCGGCTCGTCGACGCGGTAGCCGTACGACTCGACGGGATGGGAGAGCGGACGCGCGGTGAGGGCGACCGGGCCCGCGTCGAAGGACGCGGACGGTCCGGAGACGGGGCGCTCGGCGATCACGGAGGTGTCGGCGAAGACGGCGGCGTGGCGCAGCCGGCGCCAGTAGGTCTCCCCGCTCGCCGGGTAGGCGGCCTGGACGGGATGCCCGACGCCGTCCCTGGCGATGCGCTGGACGATCCCGGGCACGCCCAGGCAGTGGTCGCCGTGGAAGTGGGTGACGCAGATCCAGGTGATGTCGTGGGCGCTCGTGCCCGCGTGGAGCATCTGGCGCTGGGTGCCCTCGCCGGGGTCGAACAGGAAACCCTGCCCGTCCCAGCGCAGCAGATAGCCGTTGTGGTTACGGTGTCGGGTGGGAACGGCGCTGGAGGTGCCGAGGACGACGAGTTCGCGAAGGGACACGATCTCAATGCTAGGAACCGTGGCCTTCGGAAGCGTGCCGACCCCGCTCGGCGAGATGTCCGTCGCCGTCACCGGGGACGGGGTGGCGGGCGTGTGCTGGGGCGACGGCGGCCGGCTCAGGGCGCGGTTGCCGGCCCGGTCCGGCCTGACCGAGGTGGACGACCCGGAGCGGACCGCTCCCGTGCTCGGTGAGCTGGCCGCCTACTACGCGGGGGAGCTGCGGGTCTTCGCCGCCCGCGTCGACTGGCGGCTGACCACCCCCGTGCAGCGCGCGGTCCTCGGCACGCTGCACGAGACGGTGCCGTACGGCCGCGCGGTGACGTACGGCGAGCTGGCCGCGCGCAGCGGGACGGGCGTGCCGGCCCGGGCCATCGGGTCGATCATGGGCGCCAACCCGGTCCCGGTCATCGTGCCCTGCCACCGGGTGGTGGCGGGCAACGGCCTGGGCGGGTTCAGCGGAGGAGAGGGCGTGGAGTCCAAGCGGTGGCTGCTGACCCTGGAGGGCTACCTGCAGCCGACGCTCGACTGGGACTGAGCACCCGGAGGGCCGGGAGCCGGGTGACGGCCCGGGCCGTGGGCCGGCAGACCGGAGCGAGGGTGCGGGGAGTCCGGGCCCGGGAGGCCGGAGCCGAGCGCGGGGAGCTCAGGGGCCGGCAGACCGGAGCGAGGGCGCGGGGAGGCCGGAGCCGGGCGCGGGGCCGTCCGGGGCGCGCCCGGACGGCTCCGCCGGAGGTCAGCCGTTCTGCCCGGCCTCCGGTGCGTTCCGGGCGTCCGGGGCCGGGTCGGTCCGGCCGTCGATGCCCTCGGCCATCTCCCTGGCCTTGTCGGCGGCCATGCCGACATGCTCCTCGTGCCCGGCGAACCTCTGCCCGGCGGCCTGCTCACCCTTGTCGATGCCCTGCTCGGCGAGCTCCTCGATCTTGTCCGAGTGCTCGCCCATCAGGTCCTTGCCCCGGTCGAAGACGGACATGGCGATCCCCCTGTGACTGCTGGTCGGATGCGGCGGTGCGCCGTCGCGGGCGCCGCCATCCGCAGACCCTTCCCGGTGTTGGGACACTTATCCCGTGCCTCAGCTACCCGTCATCGCCGTCGTCGGTCCCACGGCGGCCGGAAAGTCCGATCTCGCCGTCGATCTCGCCCTGGAACTGGGGGGCGAAGTGATCAACGCCGACTCCATGCAGCTCTACCGGGGCATGGACATCGGCACGGCGAAACTGACGATGGAGGAGCGGCGCGGGGTCCCGCACCACCTGCTGGACGTCTGGGACGTGCGGCGCACGGCGAGCGTGGCGGAGTACCAGGAGCGGGTGCGGCCGCTGATGGACGACCTGCTGGCCCGGGGGGTGGTACCGATCCTGGTCGGCGGGTCCGGGCTCTACGTGCGGGCCGCCCTCGACGACCTGGAGTTCCCCGGCACCGATCCGGGGATCCGGGCCCGGCTGGAGGCCGAGCTGGAGGCGCACGGCCCGGCTCCGCTGCACGAGCGGCTGCGCGGCCTGGACCCGGAGGCGGCCGGGGCGATCCTGCCGAGCAACGGCCGCAGGATCGTCCGCGCGCTGGAGGTCGTCGAGCTGACCGGGAGGCCGTTCTCCGCCTCGATGCCCTCCTACGACGCGGTCTACGACAGCGTGCAGCTCGGCGTCGAGGTGCCCAGGCCCGTGCTGGACGAGCGGGTCGCGCTCCGGGTGGACCGCATGTGGCGGGCCGGGCTGGTGGAGGAGGTCCGGGAGCTGGCGGGGCGGGGCCTGGCCGAAGGGCGGACCGCCGGTCGTGCGCTCGGCTACGCCCAGGTGCTGCGCTTCCTGGCCGGGGAGTGGACCGAGGAGCAGGCCAGGGAGGAGACGGTCCGGGCGACGCGCCGGTTCGTCCGCCGGCAGGAGTCGTGGTTCCGCCGCGACCCCCGGGTGGTCTGGCTCCCACAGCAGGCCCCCGATCTCCTGGAACGGGCCCTGGCGCAGGTCCGCCGGTGAGCGGCGGAGCCGGCGGGGCGCGCCCCGGGTCCGGCTCCCGGTTCCTGGCCCTGGCTCGGTCCCGACCCGATCCCGGTTCCGGTCCCAGGCCCGGTTGCGGGACCGGCGGAGCCCGTCGGGGCGGGGCTCGGGGCGCGGATAGGGTGAGGGCATGCGCTTCGTGAAGGGCCACGGCACCGAGAACGACTTCGTCATCCTCCCCGACCCGGAGGGCGAGCTGGACCTGTCCGGCTCCCTCGTGGCGGCGATCTGCGACCGCAGGGCGGGGATCGGCGCCGACGGGGTGCTGCGGGTGGTGCGCACCAAGCTCAGCCCGGAGGTGGCCGACCAGGCGGGCGAGGCGGAGTGGTTCATGGACTACCGCAACGCCGACGGCAGCCTGGCCGAGATGTGCGGCAACGGGACGCGGGTCTTCGCCCGCTACCTGGTCGACGCCGGTCTGGCGGAGGCCGGCGAGTTCGCCGTGGCCACCCGGGCGGGCGTCAAGCGGGTGCGGCTGGCGGAGACCGGTGACGTGGCGGTGGACATGGGCCCGCCCCGGGTACTGGGAGAGAGCCGGGCGACCGTGGCCGGGCGGGAGTACGGCGGGCTCCGCGTCGACATGGGCAACCCCCACCTGGCCTGTGTCATCGGCGACCCGGTGGCAGGTCTCGACCTGACCCGCCAGCCCGGGTTCGACCCCGGGGCCTTCCCGCACGGGGTGAACGTCGAGCTGATCAACGCGGTGGGCCCGCGCCGGATCGTGATGCGGGTCTTCGAACGCGGCTCGGGGGAGACGCGGTCCTGCGGGACCGGCGCGGTCGCCTCGGCGGTGGCCGCCGCGCACCTGGCGGGGGAGACCACGGGCAGCTGGGAGGTCGAGGTGCTCGGCGGCACGGTCACCGTCACCCTCGACGGGCGGACCAGCCATCTGGCCGGTCCCGCCGTCCTCGTGGCCTCCGGAGAGCTCTCCTTCTGATCGGGACTTGCCGAGTGTTGTTCTGGTGAGTCATCCTGAGTTCCTTCGATGAACCCAGGAGGGGTGCCATGGTGGACTCTCAGGCGACGGCGGCGGCGGCCAAGGCGGCGATCGGGAAGCTCGGCGGCGGCTTCATGATCTCGCGCGAGGCCAAGGCGGTGAGTGAGCGGGCCGGGCTGGCCGGGCGGGCCATGTACTTCCGCGGCCGGTGCGGCGTGCTCGGCGAGGTGGACGCGGACGTGGTCCGCTCCGCCGTGGCCTTCTTCCCCGCCGGGCACGTCCGGGCCAACTGGGAGGCCGGGCGGTCGCTGCCGGTGGACAAGGCGGTGGAGCTCTACGCGGAGGCCTGCCACGCCTGGGGCCGCCGCCGGCTCGGCTCCTTCGACGGAGCCGCCCGCCTGACGGAGCTGCTGGAGCGGGTGGCCGCCGAGGCGGAGGTGGCGGGCGCCCCGCTCTTCGCCGGGTGGCGGGCCGTGCCCCTGCCGGACGACGCCCCGGCCCGGGCGACCCAGCTCATGCACGTGCTCCGCGAACTGCGCGGCGGTCTGCACGCGGTGGCGGTGCTGGCCGAGGGGCTGACCCCGCTGCAGGCCATGCTGCTCGAATCGCACGAGTCCCCGCTGGGCGACATGCCGGGGGAGGCCATGGCGCGCTTCTTCGAGTGGCCGGAGCCGTACCCGGTGGCCGGACCGGAGCTCGCCGGGGCCCGGGCGCGGGCCGAGGAGCTCACCGACCGGCTGATGGCGCCCGCCTTCGCGGTGCTGGACGAGGCGGAGTCGGCGGAGCTGACCGGTCTGCTCGGTGAGGCCAGGGCGGTCGCGGGATAACCGCCGATCCGCTCGGCGAGACCGGAACGGTCGCGGGACGGCCGCCGGCCTGTCCGGTGAGGCCAGGACGGCCGCGGGACGGCCGCGGGGCGGTCGCGGGATGGCCGCCGGGCGGCCGGTTCGTTTGGGTCATCCCCCCCGAGCTGGCAGACTGACGTCCCATGGACGTGGACATCTGGGCCTGGGTGGGCGACACCCAGCGGCAACTGCACGAAGCCGGTAACACCGGTCTGGCCATGGCGATCGGCAGCGTGCCCGCGCAGGCGCTGGAGGGCCGGTACGGGCAGCTCGACGTGCTGGCGCCGGCCATCGCGCAGGAGGCGGAGAAGCTGGAGCTGCCCTGGCTCGAGTTCTACGCCCGCTACTGGCACCTGATCGGCCGCATCGGAAACCGCGCGCAGGGCGTGGTCGCGCTCGACGACGCGCGGACCCTGGTGGAGTTCGCCCGCCGCGAGGACGTCCGCGACTGCCCGGCCGCCCCCGGCGCGGTCGAGGCGCTGGTGATCGCGCAGGCCAACACCGACGGTGCCGGACACGCGGCCGAGCGGCTGGAGGCCCTGGCCGCCGCCGAGGTCGAGCCCGGATCGCTCGCCTTCGCCGCCCTCGCCGAGCAGTACGTCGCGGCCCTGGTGGACGACGGGCGCGCGGTGGAGGCCGTGGCCCACGCGGAGGCGGCGGTGGAGCGGCTGGGCTCCGCCGGTCGCGAGGCGAGCTGGGAGCTGGGGGCGGCCTCCGCGCGGGCGCTGCTCGCCGCCGGCCGCCCGCAGGACGCGCTGACCGCCCTGGACGCCGCCACCGGCTTCAAGCCCGACGACCCGGTCGCCAAGGCGCACCGCGAAGGCGTGCTGCGCGCGCTGGTGCTCGCCACCCTGGGCCGGGAGGCGGAGGCCGTGCAGGCCCTGCCCGACCTCGACGTGGTCGGCGACCACCCCCGGGTCTGGGTCGAGTGGTCGCGTGCCGTGCTCCTGCTCGCGGGCTCCGCGCAGATCACCAACACCTGGCAGCTCGGCCGGGTCCTCAAGCAGTGGATCGACTACTTCGCGGTGATGGGCGCCTACCGGTCCCGGATCGAGCTGGCCCTGGTCGCCGGCGACCTGGCCGTGGCCCGGCAGGGCGTCTGGCAGGCCCGGATGCTCGCCGACCTGGCCGAGTCCGCCGCCGCCGAGCTGAAGGACCCGTCGGCCGTCGCCGACCGGATCGCCGCGCTGCGCGCCGCGGCCGACGCGGTGACCCCGCTCCCGGCCCCCGGTCCGCAGGACGAGCTCGTCGGCTACTTCGACGCCGCCGACGGCTTCAACGCCGACCCCGAGCGCTGGGTGGGCTGGCTGGCCCCGCTCTCCGGCCGCGACCTGGAGGCCACCCGCCGGCACACCACCACCATCGGCTTCCTCGGCTACCCGGCCAGGGGCGCGGACATCTACTGGGACATGCTGGTCGAGTCCGGCGACATCCAGACCGCCGACGAGCAGGACGTCTCCTTCATCACCGGCCTGCTGGTCGAGGCCCGCCAGGACGAGCGCCTGGAGCAGATGGCTGAGCGGCTCCCGGCCGCCCAGCGCCACCTGGCCCTGGCCCGGCTGCACCGCGCGCGGGAGCGCTGGGAGCCGGCCGCGGCCGAGAGCGAGGCGGCCGTGGCGGCCGGTGCGGGCATCGAGGCGCGCCGCCTGTGGGCCTCCGCCGTGCAGCAGCTCGACGACAACGCCAAGGGCGCCCGGATCCTGCGGGAGATCCTCGACTCCGAGGAGATCGAGGCCGAGGACGTCTGGCGCATGATCACCATGGCGACCGCCGCCGAGGACTGGGAGACCGTCCGCGCCGGCGCCGCGAAGATCGGCATGCCGCTGAAGTCCACCGAGGGGCCGATCGAGGAGGAGATGGGCCTGGTGCGCATCGTCCTGCCCGCCCCCGACGGCAGCCAGCGCGCGGTCGTCAGCGTGCGCACCGGACCCGCGACGGCCCGCCTGGCGATGCCGCAGCCCCCGGGGCTGGAGTACAACGCCGGTGACCTGGTCGTCTTCGACCCGGCGCTGCTGGAGCCCGTGCCGGAGAGCCCGGAGGAGCAGGAGAGCTTCATCCCGCCGTTCGCGGCGGTCGGCATGCTCCGCCCCGGCGGCTACACCAGCTGGTTCTTCGACGGCGCGGCCCCCACCGAGGCCGAGTGGACCGAGTTCAACGAGGTCATGGCCGAGCGCGGCTGGCCGATGTGGGTCTACAGCGACGAGGACTACACCGTGACCCACCCGAGCACGGGTGAGCCCCTGCCCGGGGTGTTCGGCTGGATCGCGATCCCGCCGAACGTCACCCCGGTCGAGCTGGACGCGGTGCTCGACGACGCCACCGAGCGCTGGACGCACCCGCTGGCCTGGCTGGACCTCGCCAGGGAGGTCGGCGTCGAGGCCGAGCGCCACGAGCGCATCACCCGGGAGTACGGCCTGTAGGCGTTCCGCGGGAGAAGACGGTGTGCCGCCCGCGAGGGTCTCCCTCGCGGGCGGTATGCTTCTCCAGCTCCAGAACATCATTCGGTGTCGTGTTCCGCAGGTCAGGAGGATCGAATGCTCGACCGGTTCCGGCTGGACGGCAAGGTCGCCGTCGTCACGGGGGCCTCCTCCGGGCTGGGCGTCGCGTTCGCGCGCGGCCTGGCCGAGGCGGGCGCCGACATCGCGATCGGCGCGCGCCGCAAGGACCGCCTGGAGGAGACCCGGCGCCTGGTCGAGGAGACCGGCCGCCGGTGCGTGGCGGTCGCCACCGACGTGACCAGGCCCGAGGACTGCCGGGCCCTCGTCGAGGCGGCGGTCGCCGAGCTGGGCGCGGTGGACGTCCTGATCAACAACGCCGGCGTCGGTACGGCGGTGCCCGCGCTGAAGGAGACGCCCGAGCAGTTCCGCCAGGTGGTGGACATCAACCTGCACGGCACCTACTGGATGGCGCAGGCCTGCGCCCGGGTGATGCGGCCCGGGTCCTCGATCGTCAACATCGGCAGCATCCTCGGGGAGACCACGGCCGGCCTGCCGCAGGCCGCCTACAGCGCCTCCAAGGCCGCGGTCGTCGGGCTCACCCGGGACCTGGCCCAGCAGTGGACCTCGCGGCGCGGCATCCGCGTCAACTGCCTGGAGCCGGGGTTCTTCGCCTCGGAGATGACCGAGCAGTACGCCGAGGGCTATCTGGCCTGGCAGCTGGAGCACCGCGTCCTGATGAAGCGCGCGGGGGACCCCGCCGAGCTGGTGGCCGCGGCGGTGTTCCTGGCGAGCGACGCCGGGTCGTACGTCACCGGAGCGGTGATCCCCGTGGACGGCGGGATCCTCACCACCTGAGCCGGGAGGCGTCCCGGCGGGGGACGGTCCGGCCAGAGATCTTCCGGCGGCGGGCCGCCCGGGCCGGAGATCCATTCGGGCGGAAAGCCCTTACTCTTAATCATCCGGTTGCGTGAACACCGCTCATCCGTCACGGACGCGTGCGAGAGTTCTTGTGACGAGACGGAGCGGACGGAGGACATCTTGCTGGAAGTCGACAGGCTCGGAGCGGTCGTGCGGGACGAGCGTCCCTGGGGCGGGTTCGAGCGCTACACGCTCAACGAGCCGACCACGGTGAAGATCATCGATGTGGCGCCCGGCCAGCGGCTCAGCCTGCAGCGGCACGAGCACCGGGACGAGCTCTGGGTCGCCCTGGACCCGGGCGCGGTCTTCGAGATCGACGGGGAGCGGATCACCCCCTCGGTCGGCGACCGGGTGCTCATCCGGGCGGGCCAGACCCACCGTCTCAGCTCCTCGGGACCGGCCATCCGCATCCTGGAGATCGCCTTCGGCCACTTCGACGAGGACGACATCGAGCGGCTCGAGGACTCCTACGGCCGCGTCTGAACGGTCACGGCGGTGCCTGGGTCGCGGCGTTGCCTGAAGAGGTCACGGCCGCGGCCGAAGGCCGAGGCGGTGCCTGAACGGACCGACCGTCCCGGCGGCGGCGCACGGCCCGGACCCCGGTTCCGGGCCGTCCGGCCGACCGGCCGTACGGGGATCCGTCCGGTCGTGTGTGGATCCGTCCGGCTGTTCGCGGAACCGTCCGATTGCATGCGGAGCCGTACGCCGAGGGTGGGACAAGGCTTTTGCACTGGCATTGAGTAGATTTGCCACTTCGGGGTAGCCGTACCCCGTGAGAGGTGGCGACAGGATGCGGACAGGGCTGGGCCGGAGCACCACGGGCGTGGCGATCGCGGCGGTCGCCCTGACGCTGGCGGGCTGCGGGCCCGCCGGCGACACCCTCGGCGACCCGTCCCCGGCCGGAGGCGGGAAGCCGGCCTCCGAGGCCCTGGCGGACCTGAAGAAGCTCGAGGTCAAGGGCCGCGCCCCGATGACCGGCTTCGACCGGGACGAGTTCGGGCCCGCCTGGGCGGACGTCGACCACAACGGGTGCGACACCCGCAACGACATCCTCAAGCGCGACCTCGAAGGGGAGACCTTCAAGAAGGGCACCCAGGACTGCATCGTGCTCACCGGGACCCTCCGCGACCCCTACAGCGGCAGGACCATCGAGTTCGAGCGCGGGCAGAAGACCAGCATGGCGGTGCAGATCGACCACGTGGTCGCGCTCGCCGACGCCTGGCAGAAGGGCGCCCGGCAGCTGAGCAAGGAAGAGCGCAGGCAACTGGCCAACGACCCGCTGAACCTGCTGGCGGTGGACGGCCCGCTGAACGGCCAGAAGAGCGCCGCGGACGCGGCGACCTGGCTGCCGCCGCGCCGCGCCTACCGGTGCCCCTACGTCACGCGCCAGATCCAGGTGAAGGTCAAGTACGAGCTCTGGGTGACCTCCGCGGAGAAGGACGCGATGGAGCGGGTGCTGAAGGCCTGCTGACCTCCCGCACCCGCCGGCCCGTCGTCAGTCGTCCCATTCCCGCTTGAACTTGACGATCTTCCCGGTCCGCTGGGAGACGTAGACGTCGTACTCCCAGCGGCCCTTCTCCAGCTCCACCTTGCAGACGCGGTGGCCGTGCTCCCACTCCCGCTCCACCTCGCTGACGCGGGCGCCGGGGACGCGCTTCTTCGCGATCCTGACGGCCTTGGCGCACGAGACGGGGACGGCGGGGGCCGTCGCGATTCCTGCGGCGGTGGCCGTGGCGGTGGCGCCCGAGGCGAGGGCGGTGCCGGCGACGGTGCCCAGCAGGGCGGCGGTGCCGACGGCGGCGAGGGTGATCCTGGCGATCAGGTGTGTCTTCTTCGTGACTCCTCCGCTCCCTGAAGGGAGCGGCTTCTCGCTAAGCCGCTTTCGCAGCCTCACGAAGGGCAAGCCCTGCCCTCAAGATGTTGATCGCCGCGTTCACGTCGGCGTGCGCGGCATGCCCGCACGCCGTACAGGCGAACGCGGCCTGGGTGAGGCGGTTCTCCTTCGCGCAGTGCCCGCAGCGGGCACAGGTGCGGGAGGTGTTGCGGGGCTCGACTGCGATCAGCTCTCGACCGGTGCTTTCAGCCTTGTACGCGAGGACCGTCAGGAACACCCCCCAACCCGCGTCGAGAATTGAACGGTTCAGCCCGGACTTGGCCGCGACACCCCGCCCGGGCTGCTCCGCGGTGCCGGACGCGCTGCGGGTCATGTTCGCGACCTTCAGCGCCTCGTGCACGATGAGGTCGTAGTCCCGGACCAGGGCGAGTGCGGTCTTGTGGATGTGGTCGAGGCGCTGGCGCCGGACCTGGGCGTGCAGCGCCGCGACCCGGGCCGCCGCTTTGCGGCGGCGCCGGGAGCCGCGCTGTTTGCGGGCCAGGTCGCGCTGCGCCGCCGCCAGGCGGTCGGCGGAGGCGGCCAGGTGACGCGGGTTGCCGGTGTGCCCGCCGCCGGAGGTGGTCACCAGGGAGGCCACGCCCAGGTCGATCCCGGCGGCGGCGCCGGTGGCGGGCAGGGGCTGGGCGGGCACCTCGTCGCACGACAGCACTACGAACCAGCGGTTGCCCTCCCGCTGCACGCTGATCGTCTTGACCCGGCCCTTCACGGGCCGGTGCCGGTGGACCCGCACGTGCCCGACGCCCTGCAGCCGCACGAACGTGGCGGTCGGGTGCTCGGGCTGGGAGTCCCACCGGCAGCCGTCGCCATCCTTGGGCCAGGTGACGGTGCCGAACCGGCCGCGCCCCTTGAACCGGGGGAAGCCCGGCGTGCGCCCGGCCTTGACCCGGTCGAAGAACGCGGCGAACGCCTTGTCCAGGCGGCGCAGGGTGGCCTGCTGGGAGGAGAACGACCAGCGGCCCTGCCCGCCGGGGTCATCGGCGCGGACGTGTTTCAGGTCGGCGGACTGATCGCCGTACCGAACCGTCACGCCGGCCTTGCGATAGGCGGTGCGGCGGTGCTCCAGAGCGGCGTTGTAGAGCTGCCGGTGATCCTCCAGGCACGCCGCGAGCGCCGCCGCCTGTCGGGCGGTGGGGCGCAGCAGGAACTTCAGCGACCTGCGCACCCCCACCTCCCATCACGTTCGGTAACAATAACACCACGATATCGGCCGACGTCGGCAAAACCGGGAAGGACGTCCATGATGCGCGGACCTGACAGGTCAGGGCACGCTCGGGCCTCGGCGGCCCTCCCGCTCCCGATTTCTCCGTCGCCTGAAGGCGACGGTCCCCTCGGGAGGATCTGATGGCTCCAGGCTTCCGCGGCCTCGGAGAGGGCCGCGCTAAGAACCGGCTAAAGGTCCGCTTCCGGCCAGGAACAGGGTGACGCGCGCACCGCCCGCGGGGGAGGCGCCGAGGCCGAGCGCACCGCCCGACGACTCGGCGGTACGGCGTGCGATGTCCAGGCCCAGGCCGATCGACCCGGCCCCGCTCTCGCCGCGCCCCAGCGGGTCGGCCGCGCCGAACCCCGGTCCGGCGTCGTCGACGGTCGGCAGCGCACCGCCCGGCGCCGGTGCCAGCCGTATACCGAAGGGGGTCTCCTCGTCGGTGTGCGCGAACACGTTGCCGAGCAGGGCGTCCGCGCAGGCGGCCAGGTCTCCGGCGGAGACCGCGACGGTGCGCGGGCCGGGGCACAGGTCGGCCGCGTTCTCCCACTCCTCGGCGAGCAGTCCGGTGATGCGCTCGGCGAGATGGTTGAGCGCGAGGCCGACCGTGCGGACCTCGGGAGGACCACCGGGGACGGCCCGGGCGGCGAGGTCGCCGGCGGCGGACCTCTCCGCGCGGGTGCCTCCTCCGCTCCCGTGACCGGATCCGCTCCCTCCGGCACCACCCCCTCCACCACTTCCGGGGAGGACGCCTCCGCGCCTCCGGCCACGGGGCCGGGGACCGGCCGGAGCCGGGCGATCACCACGGCGGGCGGGAACGTGATCGCCCGATGCGACGGCGGCCTCGTCGTGCTGCGGGCGTGGAGTCCCGCGCAGGGCTTCCAGGTGGACGACGTGGAGCGCGGCCCCGCCGCCCGGGCGCGTGTCGAGTTCGAGTCGGACGAGGCCGACGTCAAGGTCGAGGTGCGCTGCGGGGCCGACGGCCTGCCGGCCCACCGCGTCCACGACTGACGGAGGCGACGCGGACGACCGGCGGCGTGGCGCGGTGGGCGCTTCCGGCGGGACCCGGCGGGGTCCGGCGCGCCGCCTGACCGCCTCGGGTCCCAGGCTCCGATCTCGGATTTCCGGCCCGGAGCGGTCAGTAACCGTAGTTGATCTTTATTCTGACGACCCTGCCGCTCCGGACCGAGACGAAGAGGTCGTACCTCCACGGAGCCTTCACCAGCTCCACCCGCCAGTTCCAGATGCCCTGATCCCACACGCGCCTGACCCTGGTGACGCGGGCGCCGGGGACTTTCCCCCTGGCGATCTGCGCGGCCTGCCGCGAGGTGACGCCCGCCGCGGCGAGCGAGGAGGCACCGGCCGCGGTGCGTCCGGGGCCGACGGCGGTACCGGCGGCCCCGGTGATCGTGACGCCCGGGCCGCTCGTGGTGCTCGCGGCGTCCGCGACGCCCGTCGCGGAGGCGCCGCCTCCGCAGGAGAGGAGGGTCGCGGTCCCGGCGGCGGTGAGGGCGATCCCGGTGAACATGCTGCGCTGTCTCATGGATCATGCCTTCCCGGACGACGGTGCGGGGGCGCCGGACCTTCGTTAAAAACTTCGGCGGAGCCGCCGGACCGCCTCCGCCCGCTCCTGAGACGGGCACCCACGGGGACGGCTCACCGGTGTGCGGCACGTCCCAGCCGGCGGCGCGCTGCCGCCGCCCTGCGAACCGGCGGGGCGCCTCCGCGCGTGCCCGGTCCCGCCCGCCGGAGGGTCCGGCGGGCGGGACCGCGATCACCCGGCGCGGTGATGGCCTCCGTACGCGCCGGGCGAGCTCCGGATCAGCCGCAGCCGGCGGCCTCCTCCTCGACCCGGGGCGCCTCGTCGACCACGGTGACCGAGAGCTGCGCGGTGGAGGCGACGAGGCTGCCCGCGGGGGACTGGGCCCGCTTCTCGTCCACGACGATGCCGCGCTCGCCCAGGAGCTCGAAGGTCTCCGGGTGGAAGACCAGGTCCTCGCGGACCCCGTCCGGGCCGACCCGGCCCACGCCGATGCCCTTGCGGCCCGCGGCGTCCTCGGCGTCGCCGACGGCGTCCACCCCGGGGATCGTCGCCGCCGCCTCGAACAGCGCGGCCCGCTGCGCGGCGGGCACGTAGTTCTCGCGCAGCAGGTCGCCCACCCGCGTCCACGCGGCCTCGTCCCTGGAGTCGCCGCCCCGGTCCCCGGTGTAGAGGTGGGCGCGCATCCCCTCGGCGTCGGCCGGCAGCCGCCTGACCGCCGCGTGGTCGGTGCGCAGGTGGTCGGGGACCGGATCGCAGACCGGGAGCCGGTGCAGGTCGACGGTGCCGGCCTCCTCGTACGCGCTCTCCGGGATCGGCCAGCCGGGGTAGGCCTTCGGCTCCAGGTGCTCGATCCGGAGCGAGCCCTCCCTGGTGCCGTCGGCGGACTGCCAGATCACCCGCCTCGTCCGGTAGAGGTGGCGCGACTCCTCGCCCTTCCCTTCCCCGGCGACGGTGAACGCGCCGTACATGGTCTCCGACTCGACCTTGACGAACTGGTCGTCACGCGGTTCCAGATCGGTCCGGGCGGCGGCGCGCGCGGCCCTGCCCAGCACCTCGCTCGCCGACATGGGAGCGAGCCGCGGCAGCGCCACCACGACCTCCTGCACCGGGCCCCGCTCCGGGCCCGTACCCCCGGTCAGCACGGTGGCGGTGACGCCCACCGCCAGCGCCAGCGCTCCGGCCGGCAGCGCCACCCAGGGTCTGCGCCACAGGGAGCGCACGGGCGTCCGTCCGGCGGACGCCGCGGCCAGCCCCCGCCGGGCCGCGGCCTTCGCCGCCGGGTCGTACGGTGCCGCGTCCGGCCGGATGCGGGCCACCAGCTGGATCTCGTCCTCGTTCATGCGTGCGGCTCCAGGGAGTCCAGGAAACGGCGGATCTTGGTCCGGGTCCGGGAGAGCCGTGAGCGCACGGTCCCGACCGGGATCCCGAGGGCCTCGGCGGCCTCCTCGTAGGTCAGCTCGGCCCAGGCCACCAGCAGCAGCAGGTCGCGCTCGGCGGAGCTCAGCCGGGCCAGCGCGGCGGCCAGAGCGGGCCGGAGCCGGTCGGCGGTCACCCGTTCCGCGCTGCGCTCCTCGAAGCCGGCGGCCTGCTCCGGGGCGTGCCGGAAGGAACGGGCGAGCGCCTTGAGCCTGCGGGTCTCGGCCCTGCGGTGGCCGGAGATCAGGTTCGAGGCGATGCCGTACAGCCAGGGCCGGGCGTCGGCCCTGGACAGGTCGTACCGGGCGCGTTTGCGGAAGGCGACCAGGAACGTCTCCGCGGTCACGTCGTCGGCCGTGGAGGCGTCGTCCAGCCGCCGGGCGGCGTACCGGTGGATCTCGTCGGCGTGCCGGTCGAAGAGCCCGGCGAACCCGTCGGGATCGGCCAGTGACCCTTCGATCAGCGCCGCGTCGGAGACGGGCCCGTCGAGCCCGTCGGATCCGGGGGCGCCGGAGGGCGGGACGGGTGTCCCGGCCCGCTGGAAGAGCGCCAGCGCCATCACCCGTTTCGTCCAGTCATGTGAAAGGGGTCCTTTCCCGGGGCGCGTCCGCGCCCTCATCCCCTACTCCGCCACTGGACGCTATCCGGTTCCCGGAGCACCTCTGGGATCCGCAGAACGGGAGCAATAGGATCCGCTGCAGGCAAAGCAGGCATGAAGGAAGTACTGATGGGCGCGGGGAAGGGCCGTGGGGGACGGGCGGACCGCGGCGCACGCGGGCCCGAGGGTCCCGGGAGCGGAACGGGGGCGTCCGCGAGCGGGCCGCTCTTCGACAGGCGGAGGATCGAGGAGATCATGATGAGCGACAGGACGCGGGGCGGGTCCGGCGGGCGCCGGCTGCTGCTGAAGGGCTTCCTGCTGGCCGTCGGTGCACTGGTGGTGCTCGGTGCCGTGCTCAGTGGCTGCTCCAGGGTGAGCACCCGGCCCGACGAGATCGTCCTGCACTACGCGGGCGGGACCTTCGAGGCGATCAAGTTCGAGCGGTGCATCAACCCGTCCAGCGGAGCCACCATGCTCGGCCCCGGCGACACGGCCTACTCCTACCCGTTCGGCCAGCGGACCTTCGACTTCTCCGGGGCCGAGGACGCCGAGTCCCAGCCGCTCTCGGTGGTCAGCAAGGACAACGTGGAGATGAAGGTCTCGGGAGTGGCCACCTTCACCCTGAACACCGACTGCGGGACCCTGCGGCAGTTCCACGAGAAGATCGGCCTGAAGTTCCGCGCCTACTTCGAGGAGGAGGGGGAGTCGTCGGACGGCTGGCGGCGGATGCTCGGCATCTACATGCGCGTGCCGCTGGACCGGGCGCTGGACGCCGCCTCGCAGGAGTTCGAGTGGCGAGGGCTGTTCAACGACCCGAAGGTCAAGCAGCAGTGGGAGGCCCGGGTCGGGCAGCTCGCCCGGGAGTTCATCAAGGAGGCGGCGGGAGCGGGCTACTTCTGCGGCCAGAACTACGCCGGCAGCGGTGAGTGCGGCGACATCTCGCTCACCATCCAGAAGCCCGAACCGCCGGAGAACCTGGTCGCCGCGCTCTCCGCGGAGCAGGCCGCCAAGGCGGAGAACGCCGCGCAGGCCCAGCGCAACGCCAAGGTCCGCACCGAGATCGAGTCCATCAAGGACCTCGTCAAGGTCCTCGGCCCGAACGGCGCCGTGCTCTGGCAGGCCATCCAGAAGGGTCAGGTCACCGTGGTCCCTGTCCCGCAGGGCAGCGACCTGGATCTCACCCCGTCGGCCGGTGGCCGCTGACGGGGGCGCCGAGCTCCTCCCCGGCCGCCGCGGCCTGGCGGCGGATCCGCTCCAGCACGGCGGGCCGCAGACGTTTGGCCTCGAAGGTGCGGACCATCCGGTCGAGCGTGCCGGAGGCCCGCTCCAGGTCGCCCTTCTTCGCCTGGGCGGAGGCGAGGCGGCGCATCACCATGTTGAGGGTGATGTTGTCGACCCCGCCGTCGCCCGCCGAGGCCTCCGCCACCGCGGACAGCTGGCGGATGCTCTCCTCGGCGTCGGGCGGGCGGACCGTCAGCCGGCGGGCGTCCGCGGCGAGGTCCTTGAACCCCCGCTCGGCGTTGACGCCCCGCACCATGCGCGCGTACACCGCCAGGGGATGCCCGCCGTACCGGGTGATGACCTCGCACAGGGCGTCGTTGCCGGCGGCGAGGGCGGGGGAGTCGGAGCCGAGCAGGGACAGCAGCGTGCCGGCCTGCTCGCCCAGCATCAGCTCGGCGACCTCCTGGTCGGCCCGGGCGACGGGGTGGCGGACCCGGACGGACAGCACCGGGGAGACGATCCGCGACCCGTCCGCGGCGAGGTACTGCGCCCGGACGCGGTACTCGCCGGGCTCGGCGAAGTAGTGCCCGTCGGCGCCGTGCCCGATGTAGGCGCTGCGGTAGATCGCCGGGTCGTCCGCGTCGAGCCGCACCTCGGCGGTGTCGTCCACGCAGTGGCGCATCACCGGCCGGTAGAGCACGGTCCGGCCGGAGGGCCGGGTGATCGCGACGTGCGTGAAGTCGGTGGCCGGGTGGAGGTGGCCGTGCGTGGTACGGCCGCGCAGGTCGGTGGTGCGGAGCTTGAGCTCCACGACCACCGGTTCGCCGAACTCGAAGGCGTCCTTGGCGCGCAGCTCCAGGGCGAGCCCCGACCGGTCCTCGACCGGCTCGTCGAAGAGCTCCGGGGAGATCTCGGCGGCGCCCCGCCCGAAGGGGTTCGCCCCCATGACGACGTCGCGGTGGTGGCCGTGCCGGAGGTGGACCAGTTCGTCGTCGGTGAACTGGAAGGGGAAGGCGGCCCAGTAGGCGGCCTCGCCGCCGGCCCCGGACAGGGGCCGGTAGTGCTGGACGTAGTTCATCCAGCTCAGGTCCCCGAAGCCGTTGTTGGGGCCGAGGGGCCGGGGCGGGTCGGCCAGGTTCTTCTGCCAGGAGTGCAGCAGGTTGAAGGCGTGGCCGAGCTCGTGCACGTAGGTGCGGAGCTGGGCGCGCAGCGCCTGCGGGGTCGAGCCCTTGACGGCGTCGTGGAAGACCGCGGCGCCCTGGCGCTGGCAGGCGTCGCCGTAGTCGAACATGATCCCCCGGTAGCCGCCGACGTGCGCGCTGGCCAGGAGCATCCACACCCTCCATTGCGGCGCGTCCGCGTGCAGGCTGAAGTGCCGCACCATCGCGTTGTGCAGTTCGGCGTCGTCCCAGACCAGGTCGGTCCCGGCGGCGTCGGCCGCGATGACGTCCGCGGCGGCCGACAGCTGCAGCTCGATGCCGGCCTCCGCGTAGGCCCGCACGACCGTCAGCTCGCGCGGCGGAGCCGCCGCGGGACCGGGCAGCGAGGCGGTGTCGTAGGAGGTGAACGGCACCGTGCCGGCCACCGAGTCCTGCTCCAGCAGCACGCTGCGGAAGTACGGCGAGACGAAGGGGCACAGGTAGGCGGCGCCGGGCCTGCCACCGGGCGTGGAGAAGCGCACGGTCGCCTCGCCCGGCGGCTCGGGGGCCGGGCGGAGCGGGATGCTCACCCGCACCTGCGAGGCCGCCGCGGTGAAGGTGAAGGCGCCCGTGCCGGTGATCACGACCTGGCCGCCGGAGACGTCGACCGCGGGGGAGTCCACGACGAAGGAGCCGGTGTAGGAGACCGTCTCCCCGGCGGTGGTGAAGAAGTCGCCGCTGACCCGGTGCTGCGGGCGGACGCCGTCGACGTCCACGCGCAGCTCCAGCAGGTGGCCCTGGCCCCCGCTCCGGTAGCGCCCCCGCGTCAGCGGCGCCTCCCGGGCGGCCGGCCCGGTCTCCGGCGCGGGGACCTCCCCGGTCAGGTGCTGCTCCGGCGCGGCCGTGCCGGGGGAGGGCGCGGGGGCGGTGGGGTCGGTTGGAGCGGACATGCGGTCTCTCCGTTCGCTCGGCACGCGGCGGGCGGGGCGCCGCCGGGGACCGCCGGATCTCCGGCCCTGCGGTTCCCGGTTCCGGGCTCCCCGGCCTGCGGCTCCCGGTTCCCCGGGTGGCGTGCCGCCGGGATCCGCGGTGCGGGCCCCGGCGACGCGTCCTACACGGACCCTTCCTCCCGCTCCGGCATCCGTCAACGAGGACCCGCCGACGGACATCCGTCAGCGCCTCCCCACCGATGGAGGCCCGCCGACGGGGATGCGTCAGCGCGGACCCGACGACGGAGATCCGCCGACGGGCGGTCCTACAGGGAGCCGCCGAGCTCGGCGCCGAAGTCGCCCGCGATCCGCCGCATGCCCTCGGCGAGCTCCTCCCGGTCGAGCGTCTCGATGCGCTCGGCCGGACCGGAGACCGACATCGCGGCGACCGTCCGGGAGCCGTCGTGCACCCCGACGGCCAGGCAGTGCACGCCCAGCTCCTCCTCGCCCAGGTCCATCGCGTACCCCCGGGCGCGGACCCGCTCCAGTTCGGCGAGCATGCCGGGCAGGTCGGTGATGGTGTTGGCGGTCCGCCGGGGCATGCCGGTCCGCTCGACGAGCGCGGCCACCTCACCGGTCGGCCGGTCGGCCAGCAGCACCTTGCCCACCGCCGTGCTGTGCGGCAGGACCCGCCTGCCCACCTCGGCGAACATCCGCAGCCGCCGGGGGGAGGGCACCTGCGCGACGTAGACGATGAAGTCGCCCTCCAGCACCGCCAGGTTCGCCGTCTCGCCGGACAGCGCGACCATCTTCTCCAGGTACGGCTGCGCCCACGCGCCCACCATGCGCTCGGCCACCCCGCCGAGCCGTACCAGCGCCCCGCCCAGCGCGTAGCGCCGGTCGGACTCCTGGCGCACGTACCCCCGGGCCAGCAGCGTGCGCAGCAACCGGTGGATGGTCCCGTACGGCAGGCCGGTCGCGGCGGACAGCTCGGAGATCCCGGCCTCGCCGCCCTTCCCGGCGAGCGCCTCCAGCAGGTCCAGCGCCCGGTCGACGGACTGCACCGTGCCCATGGCGCCGCCCGTCCCGCTCACCCGATCTCCCGCAGGGCCCGCAGGGAGGCGTCCAGGACCTGGGCGGTGTGGGCGACCGGGATCGGGGTCGCGCCGGCGCGGCGGATCGCCGCGGTGATCTGCATGGTGCAGCCGGGGTTGGCCGAGACCAGCAGGTCGGCACCGGTGGCGAGCACCCGCTCCGCCTTGCGGTCGCCGAGTTCGCGGGCGGCCTCGGGCTGGAGGATGTTGTAGGTCCCGGCGGAGCCGCAGCAGATCGCCGACTCGGCGATCTCCCTCAGCTCCAGGCCGGGCACGGCGGCCAGCAGCTCGCGCGGCTGCGACCGGATCCCCTGGGCGTGGGCCAGGTGGCAGGCGTCGTGGTAGGCGGCCGTCAGCGGGAGCGGGTGCCGCGTGGCGACCGGCCCCAGCTCGACGAGATACTCGGCCAGGTCCGCGACCCTGATCGCGGCGGCCCGGTCGGCCCACCCGCCGTCGAGGATCCCGGCGTAATCCTTCATGGTGGAACCGCACCCGGCCGCGTTGACCACGACCGTGTCCACGCCGGCCCGCTCGAAGGCGGCGATCGTCCGCCGGGCGAACCGCACGGCCTGCCCGGGACGGCCGGAGTGCAGCGACAGGGCGCCGCAGCACCCCTGGGCGGGCGGGATCACCACCTCGCAGCCCTCCATCGCCAGCACCCGCGCCGTGGCCGCGTTGACCTGGGGGAAGAACTCGCCCTGCACGCATCCGGTGAGCAGGCCGACCGTGGCCCGGCGCCTGCCGACCGCCCGGACCCGGCGCGGCAGCCGCCGGTGCCGTACCGGCTCGGGGGCGAGGTCGGCGAGCGCGGCCAGGGACGGGCTGACCCGCTCCAGCGCCGGTGCGATCCGCCGCCGCAGGCCGGCGCCCAGCCGCAGCGGCAGCCGCATCGCCCGCAGCCGCCGGGGATAGGGGAACAGCCGGAAGACCAGCTCCCGCACGGCCCGGTCGGCGGGCGGGCGGACGTGCTCGCGCTCCACCACGGCCCGGGTCTGCTCGATCAGCCGGTCGTAGCGCACCCCGGACGGGCAGGCCGTCACGCACGCCATGCAGCCCAGACAGGCGTCGAAGTGCCCCGCCATCTCGCCGGTCACCGGGGTGCCCGCCACGTGCTGGCCCATCAGGTGGATCCGGCCGCGGGGGGAGTCCATCTCCTCGCCCCACAGGACGTAGGTGGGACAGGACGGCAGGCAGAACCCGCAGTGCACGCAGTCGCCGATCAACCCGGGGTCGATGCCGGGCCCGATGCGGGGGTCGATGTCGGGGTCCACGTCAGAGGCCTTCCGCCAGCCGGCCGGGGGACATCCTCCGGCCGGGGTCGAACCGTTCCTTCACCCGCCGCATCAGCGGGAGCGCCCCGACCGGGCCCCAGGGGTCCACCCGCCGGGCGAGCTCCGGCGGCGCGGCGAGCACGGTCAGCCTGCCGCCGAGCGGGCGGACGTCGTCGCGCACCCCGGACACGAACGCCGCGAACTCCGGCCCGCCGGTCTCCGCGGGCAGGGCGACGTGCAGGACCGCCGAGGCCAGCGACCCGCGCACCCGGGCGGGCAGCCCCCGGGCGGCGACCGCCCGCAGCGCGCGGTCGGCGGACGCGGGCGGGACGCGCAGCTCCAGCAGGACCTCACCCGGGACCCCGCTTCCCGGCGTCTCCCCCCACCACGCGGGCGCCTCCCCGGCGACCTCCCACGGCCCGCAGGCGCCGACGAGGTCCTGTACGGCCTGTGCCCGCGCGTCCGCCGCGGCCCCCTCGAACAGCGCGGAGACCGTGACGCCCCCGGAGGGCGCGGCCCAGTCCAGCTCGACCGCGCTCGGTTCGGTCTGCGCGGCGGCGAGCGCGGACGCGAGCGCGGCCGGGCCGATCGGACCGGCGGTATCAGCAGGGCCGACCGGATCGCCCATGCCTGCCGGTCCCGCCGGGCCGATCGGGGCCTCGAACCGTCCGGAGCCGTCCAGGGCCGTCCAGGAGTCCGGGCCGGGGAGGCGGGCGGTGGTCCAGCGGCGGACCGGGGAGACCGGGTGGAGGCGGAAGGCGGCCTCGGTGATGATCCCGAGCGTGCCGTACGAGCCGGTGAAGAGCTTGCCGAGGTCGTAGCCCGCGACGTTCTTCACGACCTTCCCGCCGGACCGGGCGACCGTGCCGTCCGCGAGCACGACGGTGATCCCGATCAGCAGGTCGCGGGCGGTGCCGTAGCGGAGCCTGCGCGGCCCGGCGGCGGCCGTGGCGAGCGCGCCTCCGACGGTGGAGCCGCCGGCGGGGACGTCCAGGGCGAGCTCCTGGCCGGCGGCGGCGAGGACCCCGGCCAGGGCCTCCGCGGTCACGCCCGCCTGCGTCCGCACGACGAGGTCGCCGGAGGCGTGCTCCAGGATCCCGTCCAGGCGGCGGGTGCCGACCAGCAGGTCGCAGCGCTCCGGCGGGCGCCCCCAGTGCAGCCGGGTGCCGCCGCCGGTGGGCACGGCCGCCAGGTCGAGGGAGGCGCAGACCCGCATCAGCGCCGCGACCTCCTCGGTGCTCTCCGGCAGGGCCACCCAGCGGGGCACGACTCCGGCGACGGCGTCGCCGGGACCCGCGTCCCGGATCTCCGCACCGGTCCCGCGCAGCGCCGCCACCGCGGCGCTCCCGCCCGCGAAGGCCTTGTCCGCGGTGTTCCCGCCCGCGGCGCTCCCGCCCGCGGAGCCCCGGCGGGGGCCGCTCCCGTACGGCGCGCCCATCAGAACTGCTCCGCCCTGCCGGACTCCACCAGGGGGTGCGCCCCCCGGCGGACGCCCGGGACCTCGCCGCACAGGCGCGGGGTCGGGAAGACCTTGCCCGGGTTGGACAGGCCGCGGGGGTCGAAGGCGCAGCGGACCAGTTGCATGGTGTCCAGATCGTCGTCGGTGAACATCTTCGGCATATATCGTGCCTTGTCCACGCCGACCCCGTGCTCACCGGTGATGGATCCGCCGTGCTCCACGCACAGGTCGAGGATCCTGCCCGAGACGGCCTCGGCCCGCTCGGCCGCGCCCGGCTCGGCGTCGTCGAAGAGCACCAGCGGGTGCAGATTGCCGTCCCCGGCGTGGAAGACGTTGGCCACCCGGATGCCGTGCTCGGCCGAGAGCCGGTCGATGCTCGCCAGGACGCCCGGCAGCGCGGTCCGGGGGACCACGCCGTCCTGCACGATGTAGGCGGGGCTGATCCGGCCGACCGCGGCGAAGGCGGACCTGCGGCCCTTCCAGATCGCGGCCCGCTCCGCGGGATCGGCGGCGGTCCGCAGCTCGAACGCGCCGCTCTCGAGGCAGACCCGCTCCACCTCGGCGGACCGGAGCGCCGTCTCGGCGGCCGGCCCGTCCAGCTCCACGATGAGGACCGCGCCCGCGCCGGCGGGGTAGGCGCAGGCCACGGCCGCCTCGGCGGCCTCGATCGCCAGCGCGTCCATCATCTCGATCGCCGCCGGGACGATGCCGCCGCCGATGATCGCCGAGACGGCCCGCCCGCCCTGCTCGATGCTCCCGAACGCCGCCAGCAGCGTGGTCACGGCCTCCGGCGCGCGCAGCAGCCGTACGGTGACCTTCGTGGTGATCCCGAGCGTGCCCTCCGAGCCGACGAAAGCGCCCAGCAGGTCGTAGCCCGGGTCGTCGGCGTCCAGGGTGACGATGTCGCCGTCCGGGGTGACGATCTCCAGGGCCAGCACGTGGTTGACCGTGAAGCCGTACTTCAGGCAGTGGGCGCCGCCGGAGTTCTCCGCCACGTTCCCGCCGATCGTGCAGACCTGCTGGCTGGAGGGGTCGGGCGCGTAGTAGTAGCCGTGCGGGCGGACCGCCTCGGTGATCGCCAGGTTGGTCACGCCGGGCTCCACCACGGCCCGCCGGTTCGGCAGGTCGACCTCCAGGACGCGCCGCATCCTGGAGGTGACGACCAGCACGCCGTCGGTCCGCGGGAGCGCGCCGCCGGACAGCCCGGTGCCCGCGCCCCGGGCCACGAACGGCACGCCGTACTCGTTGCAGATCCGCACCACGGCGGCGATCTGCCCGGCGGTCTCCGGGAGCACGACGACCCCGGGGACGGCCCGGTGGTGGGTCAGCCCGTCGCACTCGTAGGTGCGCAGCCGCACCGGATCGGTGATCACCGCCCCGGGCGGCAGGACCGCCGCCAGCCGCCGGGCGGCCCTGCCGAGCGCGGGGCCGCGCACGGGTGTCGCGCCTGTCGTGTCCGTCAACGCGCCTCCTCCGGCGGCCGCGGGGCCGCGGTGGGATCCTCTCCGGACGAGGAGGATCCCACCGCGGGATCCCCCGTGTCACGGCATGCGGGCATACGCGGGCAGGGTGAGGAACTCGGCGAAGTCGTCGTCGAGGGCGACCTCCTTGAACAGCGCGGTGGCCTGGGCGTAGAGGGCCTCGTCGTAGCCCGGCTCGGCCTTGATCTTGGCGAGCTCCTCGTCGATGATCCGCTCGACGAGCTCCTTGGTGACCACGGCCCCGGTGTCGGCGAGCTCGATGTCGTTGTGGATCCACTGCCAGATCTGGGAGCGGGAGATCTCGGCGGTGGCGGCGTCCTCCATCAGGTTGTGGATCGCCACCGCGCCCAGGCCGCCCATCCAGGCGGCGAGGTAGCGCAGCGCCACGTCCACGTTGTTGCGCAGGCCGGCCTCGGTGATGTCGCCCGGGGTCTTGGAGACCGCGAGCAGGTCGGCGGCGGAGACGGAGACGTCCTCGCGGAGCCGTTCGATCTGGTTGGGACGGTCGCCGAGCACGCCGTCGAAGACCTCGCGGCAGATCGGGACCAGGTCGGGGTGGGCGACCCAGGAGCCGTCGAAGCCGTCGCCGGACTCGCGGGTCTTGTCGGCGGTGACCTTCTCCAGGGCGACCCTGTTGACCTCGGCGTCGCGGCGGGAGGGGATGAAGGCGGCCATGCCGCCGATGGCGTGCGCGCCGCGCTTGTGGCAGGTGCGGACCAGCAGCTCGGTGTAGGCGCGCATGAACGGGGCGGTCATGGTCACCGCGTTCCGCTCGGGCAGCAGGAACTCCCGGCCCCGGGTCCGGAACTTCTTGATGACGCTGAACAGGTAGTCCCAGCGGCCCGCGTTGAGCCCGGCCGAGTGGTCGCGGAGCTCGTAGAGGATCTCCTCCATCTCGAACGCGGCCGGGTAGGTCTCGATCAGCACGGTCGCGCGGATCGTGCCCTGCGGGACGCCGAGCAGGTCCTGCGCCCGGACGAAGACGTCGTTCCAGAGGCGGGCCTCCAGGTGCGACTCCATCTTCGGCAGGTAGAAGTAGGGGCCCTTGCCCTTGGCGAGCTGCCGGGCGGCGCAGTGGAAGAAGTAGAGGCCGAAGTCGACGAGCGAACCGGAGAACGGGGCGCCGTCGCAGGTGAGGTGCTTCTCCTCCAGGTGCCAGCCGCGCGGGCGGACCACGATGGTGGCCAGCTCCTCGTCGTGTTTGAGCGCGTAGCTCTTGCCGCCGGTCTCGAAGTCGATGGTCCGGTCCAGCGCGTCCCGCAGGTTGAGCTGGCCGTTGACGGTGTTCTCCCAGGTGGGGGCGTTGGCGTCCTCGAAGTCCGCCAGCCAGACCTTGGCCCCGGAGTTCAGCGCGTTGATCGTCATCTTCCGGTCGACCGGGCCGGTGATCTCCACCCGGCGGTCCACCAGGCCGGGCGCGGGCGGGGCGACCTTCCACTCGGACTCGCGCACGTGCCTGGTCTCGGGAAGGAAGTCCAGGGTGCCGCCGGCGGACAGCTCCTCCTGCCGCGCCTGGCGGGCGGCCAGCAGCTCCAGGCGCCGGGCGCCGAACTCGCGCTGGAGGGCGGCGACGAAGGCCAGCGCCTCCGGCGTGAGGATCTGGTCGAACCGCTCCAGCATGGGGCCGGTGATCTCAACGCCGTCCATGAGCTTCCTTTCCGTCTGGTGGAAAACGACTTCTGAATTGTGGAATCGACGCTACTGGACGGTCACTTACGGGTCAAAGGCCGGGGTCCTCTCAGGGCCCCCTCCGGGGTCTCCCGGATGGGATCATGAGGACGGCCGGGCCACAGTTGGATCAGTTCCCTCCGGCGGAGAGGGCGCGGAACCGGTCGTGAGGGGGAGGCGGAGCGCCTCCCGGAAGTCGAGGATCAGTCTCATGAAGAAGAACATGCTGGCCGCGGGGGCGCTCCTGGGATCGGCACTGGTGCTCTCCGGCTGCGGGGTCGGTCCTCTGGCCACTCAGCAGACCGCCGTCTCCTACGACGTGGCCGACGAGGTGCTGGTGCTCTCCGTGGACGCGGAGGCCGGGGACATCGTGGTGAACGAGTCCGGCCGGAGCGGGATCGGCGTCACCGAGACCCTCCACTGGAGCAACGACAAGCCCAAGACGGAGCACTCCGTCGACGGCGGCACCCTCACGCTGAAGTACACCTGCCCGTCCGGGTTCAGCCTGGGGAGCTGCAGCGTCGACTACAAGGTCGAGATCCCCAAGGGGGTGCGGGTCCGGGTCGAGACCGGCGCGGGCGACATCACGCTGCGCTCCCTCACCGGCGAGGTGGAGGCGGGCAGCGGAGCCGGTGACATCGAGGCCGGCGGCCTGGCGGCCAAGACGTTCACCGCCGACACGGGGGCCGGCGACGTCGAGGCGGAGTTCACCGCCGCACCGGACCGGGTCGACGTGGAGACCGGCGCGGGCGACGCCACGGTACGGCTGCCCAAGGGCCCCTACCGGGTGGACCTCGGCAGCGGCGCCGGGGACGAGACGATCCAGGTCGAGCAGGACCCGTCCGCGACCCGCACCGTGAAGGTGAGCAGCGGCGCCGGGGACGCGAAGGTGCTCCCCGTCTGAGCCCCGCCCGCCGGCTCCGGGTCCCGTCCGCCGATCCCGGGGCCCGTCCGCCGGTCCGAGCCCTGCAGTCGGCCCCGGGCCCGCCCGCCGGGTCCGGGTCCCGCCCATCCGGGCGGGCGGGCCGCAGGGGATAACCAGGTGAGGTCCGGACGTCGACATGGCACCATCGGCGGGAAGACATCCGAGGAGTCCGGGCGTTGTCATAGGTGTCACGCCATGGGCGTCACAGGATGACGCACACGGAAACCGAGCATCCGAACAGGAGCAACGACATAGACACTCGTGAGTCGCTGGACTTTGACCAGTTCGACGATCTGCCCGAGACCGGTGAGATGGACCTGGCCGAGCGCCAGGCGCTGCGCCGGGTGGCAGGGCTCTCCACCGAGCTCGAGGACGTCACCGAGGTCGAATACCGTCAGCTGCGGCTCGAGAGGGTCGTCCTGGTCGGTGTCTGGACCTCGGGCACGGTGACCGACGCCGAGAACTCCCTCCTGGAGCTCAAGCTCCTCGCGGAGACGGCGGGCTCGGAGGTGCTGGAGGGACTGATCCAGCGCCGCCAGAAGCCCGACACGGCGACCTACATCGGCTCCGGCAAGGCGCAGGAGCTGGCGGACATCGTGGCGGCGACCGGCGCCGACACCGTGGTCTGCGACGGTGAGCTGAGCCCCGGCCAGCTGCGGCAGCTGGAGGAGGTCGTCAAGGTCAAGGTCATCGACCGGACCATGCTGATCCTCGACATCTTCGCCCAGCACGCCAAGAGCAGGGAGGGCAAGGCGCAGGTCGAGCTCGCCCAGCTCAACTACCTCCTGCCGCGTCTGCGCGGCTGGGGCGGAAACCTGTCCCGCCAGGTCGGCGGCCGGGCCGCGGGCGGCGTCGGCATCGGCGGACGCGGTCCCGGTGAGACCAAGATCGAGCTGGACCGCCGCCGCATCCGCGAGCGGATGGCCAAGCTCCGCCGGCAGATCGGCGAGATGACCACCGCGCGCGAGACCAAGCGCGCGCGGCGGACGCAGCGCGAGGTCCCGGCCGTGGCCATCGCCGGCTACACCAACGCCGGCAAGTCCTCGCTGCTGAACCGGCTGACCGGCGCGGGCGTCCTGGTGGAGAACGCGCTCTTCGCCACCCTCGACCCGACCGTCCGCAGGGCCTACACCCCCGAGGGGCGGCTGTTCACGCTGGCCGACACCGTCGGGTTCGTCCGGCACCTGCCGCACCAGCTGGTCGAGGCCTTCCGCTCCACGCTGGAGGAGGTCGGCGACGCCGACCTGATCCTGCACGTGGTCGACGGTTCGCACCCCGACCCGGAGTCGCAGCTCGCCGCAGTGCGGGAGGTCTTCTCCGAGATCGAGGGCGCGGGGGACATCCCCGAGATCGTGGTCGTCAACAAGGCCGACGCCGCCGACCCGGTGGTGCTGGCCCAGCTGACCGCGCGGGAGAAGCACACCGTCGTCGTCTCGGCCCGCACCGGCGCCGGGATCGACGAGCTGAGGGCCGTGATCGAGCGCGAACTGCCGCGTTTCGACCGGGAGGTCCGGATGCTCGTGCCGTACCAGCGCGGAGACCTGGTCTCCCGGGTGCACGAGGAGGGCGAGGTCCTCGACGTCGAGCACACCGAGGAGGGCACGATCCTGCACGCCAGGGTCCTGCCCGGTCTGTTCGCCGAGCTGGAGCGGACCGCCAGGCCGGTCGAGACCGTCTGAGGCGGCCGGAGCGGCGCGGCGGCGGCCCGCAGGAGCGATCCGTGAGCCGGGCCGGGGACGTGCGGACGTCCCCGGCCCGGCTCACGCACGTTCCGAGGGCGTTCAGGAGCCGTCCGGTCCGTCCGCCGTGCGGCGGAAGATCACGAGCGCCACGTCGTCCTCGCGGGCGCCGAAACGGGTGATCAGGCGGTCGCAGAACGGCTCCAGGTCCTCCGTGACCGCCTCCGCCACCTGCCGGGCGGTCTCCAGGCTCTCGTCGAGCAGCGTGTCGCGGTCCTCGATGAGGCCGTCGGTGAACAGCAGCACCGAGCCTCCCGGAGGGACCGAGAGCCGGTCGACGCGGTAGGTCTCCTCGGCCACGCCCAGCAGCAGGTTGCCCAGGCCGTGGTAGCGGGCCCCGCCGCGGCCGTCGGTGAGGAGCGGCGGGATGTGCCCCGCGTTGGCGATCTGCGTCTCCCCGGTCGCCGGGTCGATGAGGACCAGGCAGACGGTGGCGGTCATCCCGGGGTGGTAGCGCCGCAGCACGTCGTTGAGCAGCGCCATGGAGGCGCCCAGGTCCACCGCAGGCCCGAGGAGCGAGGCGCGCAGCGCGTGGCGGAGCTCGGCCATCACGGTGGCGGCGAGCAGTGAGTGCCCCTGGACGTCACCGATGCCGACGAGGACCCGCTCACCGAGCTGGACGACCTCGTAGAAGTCCCCGCCGACCTCGACGTTGTCCACCGCGGGCTGGTAGCGCCAGCTGATGTCCAGCCCGGCGACCTCGGGGATCCGGGCCGGCAGGAGGCTGCGCTGCAGGGTGAGCGCGATCGCGTGCTCCTCGGCGTACGCGCGCAGGTTGTCGACCGTCAGGGCGAGCGCCTGCCCGAGCTGGCGCAGGATGTTGCACTCGTCCTGGTCGAGCGGGGGGACCGCCTCCACGCCCAGGGCGACCGCGGGACGGCCGGGTTTGGTCCGGGAGAGCACGGACAGGATCTCGTCCTCGACGAGCGTGTCGGGCAGCAGCTCCGCCCAGAACGCGGGGGAGAAGGTGAGGATCTCCGTTCCCACGGCGTTCCCCGTGGTGCGGGCGCTCAGTTCGGCCAGGACGCCGGGGGCGGCGGGCCTCGGCACGGCGGTGCCGTCCGGGGGCATGGCGGTGAACCTGCGGACCCGGCCGTCGGGCGGGAGGACCAGCACGCCCGCGTGCCTGCCCAGGATCCGGCAGGTGCCCTCGACGGCGGAGGCGACCAGCTCGTCGAACGTTCCGGCGGCGTTCATCGCCAGGGTGACCTCGGTCAGGGCGGCGAGCCGCCGGGCCATGCGCTCGGCCCGCTGCCGCGCGCGGTAGTAGCGCAGCGTGGCCTCGATCGTCGCCGCGAACTCGTCCGGTTCGACGGGTTCCGCCAGATAGGCGTCCGCGCCGCGGTCCAGCCCCCGGGCCCGGTCGGCGGCGGTGATCGCCGCCCCCGAGATCTGGACGACCGGGATCGCCGAGGTGGCGGGATCGGCCTTGATCTGCTCGCAGACCGCGTAGCCGCTGAGGTCGGGCAGGCGGACGTCGAGGACCACGAGGTCGGGGTGGACCTCCCTGACCTTGGCCAGCGCCTCCAGGCCGCCCGCCGCCTCCACGACCCGGTGCCCGGACCGCCGCAGCCAGCTGGACAGGATGTAGAGCTTGGTCGGCGTGTCGTCCACGACGAGCACCGTCGCCTGCTCCGTGCCGGCCGTCCGGCCCGCCCGCTCGTCGGTCATCCTCGGTCGTCCTCGTGTTCCAGTGCGTGCCGTACGGTCTCCAGCAGGACGTCCCGGCGCAGCCCGTGCTTGGGGAGGACGGCGCGGACGTTCGGCGGGTGGTGCTGGGAGGTCGCGGCGGTGACCATGACCACGGGGACGTCGCGCAGCCGCTCGTCGTCGGCCATCCGCAGCATCAGGGCCGCCCCGTCCATCCGGGGCATCAGCAGGTCCACCAGGGCGAGGTCCGGAGGGGCGGCCGCCATCGCCTCCAGCGCGGCCAGCCCGTCGGAGGCCTCGTCGATGCGGGCGGCGAAACCGGTGAGCATCCGCCGCACGTCCTGGCGGAACTCCGCGTCGTCGTCGGCGACGAGGACGCGGCCGACCACCGGTACGGCGTCGTGGCCGTGCGGGAGCCGTACCACGACGGTGGTGCCCCGCCCCGGCGCGCTGCTGAGCCGGAGCGTGCCGCCCATCGCCTCGGTCAGGCGCCGGGCGTACGGCAGGCCGAGCCCGGTGCCCCGGGCCCGCACCTGGATCGGGCCCGGAACCTGGTAGAACTCCTCGAAGACGCGGTCGAGGTGCTCGGCGGGGATGCCGATGCCGGTGTCGGTCACCGTGAACACCGCCTCGCGGGTCGTCTCGTCGTACGTCACGTCGAGCCGGACCTCTCCCTCCTCGGTGAACTTCAGGCCGTTGGCGAGCAGGTTGCGCAGGACCCTGGTGAGCATGACCTCGTCGGCCAGGATCTCGGACGGCCCCCCGGTCACCCGGACCGAGAGCGCGACCCCGCCGGCCCCGCCGGTCGGCTGCAGCGTCATGCGCAACCGCTCGGCCAGCTCGACCAGGTCCACCGCGGCGGGCTGGGGGTCCAGCCGGCCCGACTCGGCCTTGGCCATGTCGAGCAGCTCGCTGACCAGCGCCAGAAGCGTCTCGGCGGAGGAGCCGATGAGCCGGACCTGGTGGAGCTGCTCGGCGCCGAGCGGGTCCCCGCCGGGCCCCACCAGCAGGCGGACCAGGCCGATGATCGAGTTGAGCGGGGTGCGCAGCTCGTGGCTGACGGTGGCCCAGAACCTCTTCCTGGCGTCGCTCGCCTCGCGCAGCTGCCGGGACTTCTCGTCCAGCTCCGCGTAGAGCGCCACGACGCCGCGGTTGGTCTCCTCCAGCTCCGCCGAGAGCTGGTTGTACAGGGCGAGGACGCCCTGGTTGGTCTCCTCCAGCTCGGTGTTGAGCTGCCGCACCTCCTCCAGGGTCTCGGCGAGCTCGCGGTTCTGCTGGCGGAGTTCGTCCAGGGCGGTCGCCGGCGTCAGCCGGCCGAGCCTGGCGCGGATCTCCGCGGCGGAGAGCCGGACCTGCCCGGGCGGGAGGCGCTTGCGCATGCTCACCCGCCCGCCCGCGGGATCGGCCTCGATCGAGTCCATGAGGCGGCCCGCCAGCGTCACGCCGGTGGTCGGACGGAAGCCGGCGTCCGCGGTGAAGGCGAGGGAGACGACGAGCTCGTCCTGGTCGAGCAGGAAGACGACGGAGACGTCGTCGAGCCCCTCGATGGCGATCTCCCGTCCCAGCTCGCTCAGCGCCGTGGCCACCCGGATCTGGTCCTGTGCCGTCATCCCGGCCGTCTCGGCGACCTCGCGGCCCAGCCGGCGCATGGCGAATACGTCCTGATCGTCCAGGACGCGGATCCTGATCAGCTCCTCACCGGTCATGCGGCCGGTCTCACCGCCACCACGCAGGCGTCGTCCCGGCGGGTCCCGGCGTCGCGCAGCAGGGTGACGGCGGCGACGGAGGGCGCGCGCGCCACCAGCCCCGGATCGGCGGCGACGTCCCAGCGGTCGGAGAGCCCGTCGGAGTGGAGCACGACCATGGCGTCCTCCGGCAGGGTGTACTCGTACTGCCGGAGGGTGCGGCCCTGGTGGCCGGCGATGCCCGGCACCGAGATCATCCCCTGGCGGCCCTCCGGGTGGGCGATCCACGCCGAGACGTTGCCCAGGCCGGCGAAGCTCACCGGGCCGCCGGCCGCGCCGATCCGGGCCACGGCGACGGCGCCCCCGCGCGTGCGGGCGATGTCGCGGTGGATCCGCTCCAGGGCGGAGACCGGCTCGAAGCCGGGATGCCGGTCGGCGTGCTCCAGGAAGACCCGCACCGCCTCGCGCGAGGCCAGGGCCGCGGCCTCGCCGTGCCCCAGCCCGTCGCACACCATCACGGTGGTCGACGTGCCGCTCCCGACGACTGCGAAGGCGTCGCCGCAGACGGTCTCCTCCCCGATCGGGCGGGTCACCCCGCTGACCCGCGACGGGGGGAGGACCGCGCCCCGGGCGGTGAAGCACATGCCCACCACGGTGCCGCGGCCGGGCACGGAGTGCACGTCGTACCCGCTGGCCATGCGCGCGATGCCGCCCAGTCCGATGCCGAGCGTGCCCTTGGTGGAGTATCCGTCCCGCAGGGCATGGGAGAAGTCGTGCATGCCCGGTCCCCGGTCCATGGCGACCACCTCGACCGCGGCGGCCAGCTCCGGGTGCGGCCGGATCAGCATGACGCCCTCGACCGCGTGCTTGACCAGGTTCGAGGCGGCCTCGCTCACCGCGACGGCGACCCGGCCGGTGTCCTGCTCGTCGAAACCGCACGCCTCGGCCAGCGCGACGGCGGTGCGGCGGAGCGAGCCGACGGCGCTCTCCTCCTCGGCCCTGATCCAGACGTCGTTGTGGGAACGGATCACCTGGCCCATTTCGTCACCGTCACCAGCGTCCCCTCTCCGGGAGCCGATTTCAGGTCGAACTCGTCGACGAGGCGGCGGGAGCCGCTCAGGCCGAGTCCCAGACCGCCGCCGGTGGTCCAGCCGTCGGTGAGCGCCTGCTCGATGTCGGGGATGCCGGGCCCGTCGTCGCTGAAGGTGAGACGCAGGCCCGAGCGCGTGCCGTTGTGCACGATCTCGATCCGGGCCCGGCCGCCCCCCGCGTAGACCAGGGCGTTGCGGGCCAGCTCGCTGGCCGCGGTCACCACCTTGGTCTGGTCCACGAGGGACAGCCCGACCTCGACGGCGGTGGCGCGGACCTGCTGGCGCACCAGTACGACGTCGCTGTTGCCGGTGATGGGCAGTTCCGCGGGAGACGTCACCGCGTCGCCGCAGTCGTCCGCGTGCCGCCGCCGCGGCGGTCGCGCTGGTCGAGCAGGGCGACGCCCTTCTCGAGGTTGAGCGCGGTGCGCACGCCCCCGAGGGAGAGCCCGAGCTCCACCAGGGTGATCGCGACGGCCGGGCGCATGCCCACCACGATGGTCTCGGCGTCGAGCATGCGGGAGATCGAGGCGATGGTGGCGAGCATGCGGCCGATGAACGAGTCGACGATCTCCACGGCGGTGATGTCGATGATCACTCCGCGTGCGCCCGTCGCGACCACCTGGTCCGCCAGGTCCTCCTGGAGCGCCAGGACGCTCTGGTCCTGCAGGTCGATCTGGATGGAGACGATGAGGATGTCCCCGAGCTTGAGAACGGGCACGCGGTCCATCAGACCTCCTCGGCCCGTACGGCGATGCGGGTCCTGCGGCCCGAGTCGATCTCGACCCCGCTCCGGCGCAGCGCGTGGGCCAGGGCGTCGGCCAGCGAGGCCTTGGTCACGATGTCGCCGAACTCGATGCCGAGGGTCACGATGGTGTGGGCGATCTGCGGGCGGATGCCGGAGATCACGCACTCGGCGCCCATCAGCCGGGCCGCCACCACGGTCTTGAGCAGGTGCTGGGCGACCTGGGTGTCGACCGCGGGCACGCCGGTGATGTCGATCACCGCGTGCTCGGAGCCGGTGTCCACCAGGGTCTGCAGCAGTTTCTCCATGACCACCTGGGTCCTGGCCGAGTCGAGGGTGCCGACCAGCGGCACCGCGACGATGCCCTCCCAGAGCTTCACCACCGGGGTCGACAGCTCCAGGAGCTGCTCGGCCTGGTCGATGATGATCTTCTCGCGGGTCGCCGCGTAGGTCTCGAAGGTGAAGAGCCCGAGGTCGTCGACGACCTTGGCGAACCAGATGAAGCCCCGCAGGGCCTCCGGGTCGCCGTCGGCCTCGACGATCTCGTAGACCGCCTCCTTCACCCCGAAGACCGCGACGGCGGTCGCCGTCGGGCTGTGCCCCTCGCGGGCGCGGGATCGGGACAGGTCCGCGAGCAGGCCTCGCAGGTCGCTGGTGTCGCCGGACTCCAGGGAGTCGCGCAGGGCGTGGTAGACGTCGCGGAGCCGGCCCGCGAGGTCGCTCCGGTCCGCCGGTCCACCGGAGGCGGTCTCCAGCCAGCGCTTGAGGATGCGCTCCTCGTGGTCCCGGAGAAGCTCTTCGATGCGACGCCGGCCGGCGTCCGCGTGGACGGTCAAGATCACTCCCAATGCATACGAGGCGCTCGCAGGCAAGGCTACAGCGCTTGTCCTGATGCGCCCCATTCGTGAAGCGGGCCCGGGAAGGGGCCGCAGAGCTCGTGGAGCGGGGCCGGGAGAGGGCTTCGGAGCGGTGCCGGAGTGCCGGTGACGCGGCCGGTCGCTGTGTGAGATTAGAAGGAAATCAGCTTTGAGGGCAATGCTGATGCTTGCGCCGCAAGCCCCGATTGGGGAGAACTGGCACTTCCTAAAAACCGTATATATCCCCGTAAATCGGGCACTGGCCGGTCAAGGTTTAGGTTGCTACCATGGGGCAAACCTAACGAGATGTTAGGGCACAGGTCTGTTTGTCGCCCGATGTTACAGGTGGGGAACAAGTGATCTGAGCTGCAGAAACATGCTCGCTGTGGGCTGCGGGCGCGGGGCCGGCGAACCGGCGGCGGTTACGGCGAATCGGCGTTCTTCCCCATTAGCCTGTACAGCGGGCCAAGCTGTGAAATAACGTAACTGAACCGAAACCGCCGGATCATGGCTCCGGCGCTACTGTCGCCGCACACACATGAGCGGATGAGAGCAGGAGACCCCCCAATGTCGTCCGGACTCGGAGCGGACCCGGTGGGCACCACGCCCGGCACCGGCCGGGCTTCCTCGTCGTCTCCGGAGACGCCCTCCGCTCCGGTGCCCTTCCCTGCGCACAAGGCGGTGATGCGATGACGGTCCGCCTGCTGACCAACATCGGCCGGCTCTGGACCGGCAACGACGTCTGCAGCAATGCCGCGATCCTCGTGCACAACGACCGCATCGCCTGGGTCGGCCGCGCCGCGGACCTGCCGCAGAGCGTCCCCGGTGTGGTGGACGACATCGTCGACGTCGACCACGTCGAGAACCTGGGCGGCGCGCTCGTCACGCCCGGTCTGATCGACGCCCACACCCATCCCGTCTACGCGGGCAACCGCTACGCGGAGATGGCCATGCGCTCGGGCGGCTCCACCCCGTCCGCGATCACCGCGGCCGGCGGGGGCATCGGCTCCACCGTCACGGTCACCCGCGGGACCGACCCGTGGACCCTGTGCAACGGCGTCCGCGAGCGCCTGCGCGAGTGGCTGCTCAGCGGCACCACCACGGTCGAGGCGAAGACCGGCTACCACCTCACCCGCGACGGCGAGCTCGCCGACGTGCGGCTCCTGCGCGAGCTGGAGAAGGAGCCGATGATGCCGCGCGTGCACGTCACGTTCCTCGCCGCGCACGTCGTCCCGCCGGAGTACTTCGGACGCCAGCGCGACTACGTCGAGGCCGTGGGGGCCTGGTGCGCCGACGCCGCCGCGGCCGGTGCCGACAGCGTGGACGTCTACTGCGACGAGGGCCACTTCACCACCGACGAGGCCCGCTGGGTGCTCGCCTCGGGGCGCAACGTGGGCCTGCTCCCCCGCCTCCACGCCGGCGCCTACAGCCGCCGGGGCGCGGTCCAGCTCGCGGCCGAACTCGGATGCGCCTCGGCGGACCTGCTCCACCACACCTCCGACGAGGACATCGCGGTCCTGTCCCGCTACGGGGTCCCCGCCGTGCTCTGTCCCGGCACCGCGCTCCAGCGCGGCAGCCTGCCCCCCGTGCGCCGGATGCTGGCCCAGGGCGTCACGGTGGCCCTCGGCAGCGACCACAACCCCGGCCACTGCGGCATCACCTCGATGTCCCTGGTCGTCAGCCTCGCGGTGGCGGCCTTCGGCATGAGCGTGGGCGACGCCCTGCGCGCCGCCACCCTGGGCGGAGCCACCGTTCTCGGGGCCCCCGACCGGGGTGTCCTGGCTCCCGGCCGCCTGGCCGACATCGTCCAGTGGGACGCCGACCACGAGGGCGCCTTCGCCTGGGCCTTCGGACTCAAGCCCCGGCGCGTCTGGCGGGGCGGCACCCCCGTCCAGTAGCACCCGGCGCGGGCTCCCGCCCCGGCCTGCGGGCCGGAAGCTCCGGCCCGCAGGCCGACGGCGCTCCGGTACGGAGCACCGCCCGCCCGCTCCACCCCCGATCATGCGATCTCCTGCGGATAATCTCTGGACATGCCACCATCGGTCGCCGTCGTCACCGACTCCACCGCGTACCTTCCCCGGGAGGAGGCCGCCGGGCTGGGGATCGTCGTGGTGCCGCTCCAGGTGATCGTCGGCGGCCGGGCCTTCGACGACGGGGGGCGGGCGGACGGGGCGGAGCCGGGTGGGGGAGGGCGGAGCGGTACGGAGCCGCCTACCGGGGGAGGGCCGGGCGGTACGGGGACGGCCGGCGCGGGCACCGTGGGGGCGGGCGATACGGAGACGGCCGCCGCCGATGCGGGCACCGCGGGGGCGGGCGGAGCCGTGCCGGGCGGCGCAGGCGCGGGCAGGCGCGGAACGCGCGGAGGCGGAGCCGGCGGCGGTGAGACGGGCAGGGCGTTCTGGGAGCGGACTCCGGTCACGACCTCCCGCCCCGCGCCCCGGCGTTTCACGGACGCCTACGCCGAGGCGGCCGCCGCCGGCGCCGAGGCGGTGGTCTCCATCCACCTGTCCGGGAAGATGTCGGGCACCGTCGAGGCGGCCAGAGCCGGCGCCGCCGACTCCCCGATCCCGGTGGAGGTCGTCGACAGCGGGTCCGTCGCGATGGGACTCGGCTTCCCGGTCCTCGCCGCGGCGGAGGCCGCCGCGCGGGGGGCGGCCCGTGGCGACGTGGCCGGGGCCGCGCGCCGCCGGATGGCGGAGACCCGCAGCTTCTTCTACCTCGACACCCTGGAGTACCTGCGCAGAGGAGGCCGTATCGGCGCGGCGGCGACCATGCTCGGCTCCGCTCTGATGATCAAACCGCTGCTCCACATCGCCGACGGCGTGATCGCCCCCCTGGAGAAGGTGCGTACGGCGAGCCGGGCCATCGCCCGCCTGGAGGACCTCGCGGTCCGGGCCGCCGCGGACGCCGGGCCGGTCGAGGTGGCCGTCCAGCACATCTCCTCCCGCCCCCGGGCCGAGGCGCTGGCCGCACGGCTTCCCGAACGCCTCCCCGGCCTCGTCAGGGTGGTCGTGGTCGAGGTCGGGGCGGTCCTCGGCGCCCACGCGGGACCGGGCATGCTCGGGGTGACGGTCTCCCCGGTCTCCCCGGTCTCTGCGTGACGCCCGTCCACAGGGAGCCCGGGATCCGGCCGGTCGTCCACAGAACCGGATTCGGTCGACGGCCGTGCCGAGGCGGCGGCCTAGCGTTCCGCACGTGGGCACAGATCAGGACAGTGAGCGGTTCCGTGCGGAGTCGCGGCTGCGGACGCTGACGGCGTTCCGCGATCCCGTCGTCGCCGGGCCGGCCGCGGGGCCCGGGGCGGATCCCGGCGACGCCGGCCACGCCGCCGCCGTCGGCGGGACCGGCTCCATCGGCCGCACCGACGCCGGCGGTTCCGGCGGCCGGGTGGCTTCCGTGCCGGTCCCGCCCTCCTTCGAAGCACTCCGGACGGCTGTCGCCGCCCAGCGTCCCGCGTTCGATCCCGGCCGCCCAGGTTTGAAGGTGCTGCTTCTGGTCGCCCTGGTGGCGGTCGTCGCCGGAGGCGTCCACGCCTGGCGGTCCCAGCCGGAGCCCGAGCCCCTCGCCCCGTCCGCGCCGATGTCCGGCCCCTCCGTCACGGAGGCCGCCGTTCCCCGGCCGCTGCACTCGGCGACGGCCGAGGTCACCGTCCACGTCGCGGGGAAGGTCCGCCGTCCCGGTGTCGTCGTCCTGCCCGGCGGCTCGCGGGTCGCCGACGCGGTCAAGGCCGCCGGAGGCGCGCGCGGAGGGTCCGCCTCGAGCTCCCTGAACCTCGCCCGGAAGCTCGTCGACGGAGAGCAGATCGTGGTCGGCGCCCCGGGCCGGGGAGTGCCCGGAGCCGCCGGTCCGGCCCTTCCCTCCGATCCCGCTGATCCCGCCGCGATGATCCTCGACCTCAACAGCGCCACGCCGGAGCAACTGGAGGAGCTGCCGGGTGTCGGAGAGGTGCTCGCCCGCCGCATCACCGAATACCGCGACGGCCACGGCGGATTCCGGAGCGTCGAGCAGCTTCGCGAGGTCAGCGGCATCGGCGAGCGGAAATACGCCGAGATGAAAGACAAGGTCCGCATATGACTCCGCCCGCCTTTCCCGGTGCCTCTGCGACCGGAGCCGGTGACCGCACCGCTGGGCGCGGTCCTGCTCCCACGCCGGTCCTCCGCTCCGGCCCTGACGCCGACCCCGGCCCTGACCTCGGTCCCGGTCCCGGCTCTGATCCCGGTTCCGGTTCCGGTTCCGGTTCCGGTTCCGGTTCCGACCTTGATCCCGGTCCCGGCCACCGTGCGGGGGGCACCGTCCCAGAGGGCTCGGCGCACGCTCTCCGACTCGTCCTGCCCGCCCTCGCCTCCTGGGCGACCGCGCTCGTCCTCCTGGGCTGTCCGGTTCCGGCGGGCGCCGTGGTGAGCCTCATCGCCGCGGCCGGTGCGCTGCTGGCCGCCGCGCCGGTCCGCCTCGCCGGTGCGCGCCCGGTCAGGAGGGCGCCGGGTCCCGTGCCCGCAGGAAGGAACACGGTGATCGCGGTGCTCGGTTGCGTGGCGGCTACGGCCGCGACCGTGACGTTCCGGGTCCACGCCGCCGACACGGGACCGGTGGCGGACCTGGTGCGGAAGGGGGCCTCGGCGACGGCGGAAGCGGTGCTGACGGATGATCCACGGGAGATGAGGGGGCAGGCGTCGGTCTTCCGGAGGGAGAGCTTCGTCGTGCCCGCCAGGATCGAGGCGGTGATCACGGCCGCGGGCAGGACGCGGGTGCGGGCTCCGGTGGTGCTGCTCACCTCGGGGAAGGAGTGGCGGCCCCTGCTGCCGAGTCAGCGGATCGAGATCCGGGGGCGGTTCGGCCCGGCCGAGCCGGGAGAGCTGCTCGCCGCGGTGGTCCTCGTCCGGGACCCGCCGAGGGTGCTGAGCGGGCCGTCGGTGGTGCAGAACGCGGCGGGCGCGTTCCGGGCCGGCCTCCGGGCCGCCGCCGACGTGCTGCCACCGGACCGGCGCGGCCTGCTGCCCGGCCTGGTCGTCGGAGACGTGTCCCGCATGGACGAGGGGGTCAGGGCCGATTTCAAGGCGGCAGGGCTCAGCCACCTGACGGCGGTCAGCGGTGCCAACCTGGCCGTCGTGGCCGGGGCCGCGGTCGCGCTGGCCCGGACGGCGGGTCTGCCGCTCGCCGCCAGAGCGGTGCTCGCCGTCCTGGCGATGCTCGCCTTCGCGGTCATCGCCCGGCCGTCGCCCAGCGTGCTCCGGGCCCTCCTCATGGGCTCCGTCGCCGCACTGGCACTCGGCACGGGCCGGTCCCGCGACGGTGTCGCGGCCCTGTCGGTGACCGTCCTGCTGCTGATCCTGTTCGACCCCGCGCTCGCCCGTTCGTACGGCTTCGCCCTGTCCGTGTGCGCCACCGGCGGCATCCTGGTGCTCGCTCCGCGCTGGCGCGACCGGATCTCGGGACGGATGCCCCGGGTGCCCCGCTGGGTGGCCGAGGCGATCGCGGTGCCCGCCGCCGCGCAGGCCGCCGTCACCCCGGTGCTCGTGCTGATGTCGGGTCAGCTCGCCCCCGTCGCGATCCCCGCCAACCTCCTCGCGGGCCCGGCCGTCGCTCCGGCGACCCTGCTCGGCTTCGCCGCCGCGCTGGTCGCACCCGTGCTGATGCCGGTGGCCCGGTTGCTGGTCCATCCGGCGGGGGTGGCGACCGGATGGATCATCGAGGTGGCGGAGCACGCGGCGGGTTTTCCGCTGGCGGTGCTGCCCTGGCCGGCCGGGCTCACCGGGCTGGTCCTGCTGGCCGCCGCCGCGCCGGTGGCCGTCCTGGCGCTGAGGCGCCGCCGGGTGCGGTGGATCGCCGGTGCCCTGGCGGCCGGAGCGCTGGCGGCGGTCGTTCTCGTCGGGCCGGTGGTGGCCCGCTGGCCGCCGCGGGACTGGCTGCTGGTGGTCTGCGACGTCGGCCAGGGGGACGCCTTGCTGGTCGCCGCGGGACGGGGCCGGGCGGTGGTCGTGGATGCGGGGCCGGATCCGGTGCAGGTGGACCGCTGTCTGCGCACCATGGGGGTTGAGGCGGTCCCGCTGGTCGTCCTGACCCATCCCCACTTCGACCATGTCGGCGGCCTGGACGGTGTGTTCCGCGGGCGCAGGGTGGGCGCCGCGCTGCTCGGCCCCGGCGGGGAGGGGAGGGAGAGCTCCAGGCTGCACGGTGATCTCGACCGGCGCGGGGTCACCCGGTGGACGGCCCGGCCGGGGATGCGCTGGCGCTTCGGGCCGTCCGAGTTCACGGTCATCGGCCCGGTGGAAGAAGGCGGGCGGGCTGCGCGCGGTGGAGGGGAGGGGACGGAGGTCAACAACGCCAGTGTCGTGATGCACGTGCGCTGGGCGGCCGGGACGGCGCTGCTCACCGGTGACATCGAGACCGAGGCCCAGGAGGACCTGCTCCAGCGGGGACTCCCGCCCGCCGACATCATCAAGATCCCGCATCACGGATCCGGAGGCCACCATCCGGGCTTCTTCGCGGCCTCCGGCGCCCGTGCGGCACTGATCAGCGTCGGGGCGGGCAACGGCTACGGCCATCCGGCCTCCGCGACCCTGGCCCGGCTGAACCGGCTCGGTGTGCGAACCCACCGGACCGACGTGTCGGGGGACCTGGCGGTGGTGCTCCGCGACGGAGGCCTGGCGGTCGTCCCCCGGGGACGCTGAGCCGCCCGCGGCGGGTGCGTCGTCACGGGGGAGGTCCTGGGGGGAGGTGCAGGACCTCGTCCGGGCCGGCCGTCCAGGGGGAGGGCGGGGGCCCTCTAGGCGGGCGTCCTGGCCTGGCGGCGGAACTCGGTGTTCACATCGGCGGCGTAGACCGAGCGCTTGCACCGCGCACAGCGGTACATGATGGGGCCCTCGTCGAGGACCGTTCCGCAGCGCGGGCAGGTGTGACGGCGAATGGTGGACGTCATCATGGTTTTCACCTCCTCTGTCCTCATCTGATACTGCCCCGGAGCGCCTGCACTCCGATTGCGGATGGCTTGCTGATTGCGATTCGGTCGCCGTCACGTGGCATGCTGCTCGGCATGGCGGCAACCGATCCAGCACCCGTGACCCTGGTGACCGGCGACGAGGAACTGCTGGCAGACCGCGCGGTGGGCGAGGTGATCGCGGCGGTCCGGGCGTCGGACCCCGGTGCGGACGTCGTCGATCTGGTGGGCGGAAAGGTGGAATCGGGCGAGGTGACCCGCTTGACCTCGCCATCGCTGTTCGGTGACCGCTCCGTGGTGGTCATCCGCTCGGCACAGGATCTGACGAAGGACGTCGTCTCCGAGATCGTCTCCTACGCGGCGGACCCCTCCGACGATGCCGTGCTGGTTCTCGTCCATCCCGGAGGGGTGAAGGGCAAGGCCCTGGTCGACGGGGTGAAGAAGGCCGGAGCCCGGGTGGTCACCGTCAGCAAGCTGACCAAGCCCGCCGAACGGCTGGCCTTCGTGAAGGCCGAACTGAAGCGTGCGGGGCGGACCGTCAGCGCAGACGCGGCCGGAGCCCTGCTCGACGCGGTCGGCAACGACCTGCGGGAGCTCGCGGCGGCCTGCAGCCAGCTCGCCTTCGACACTCCGGGCAAGGCCATCGACGAGGCCGCCGTGGCCCGCTACCACCGGGGCCGGGCGGAGGTCAGCGGGTTCACCGTGGCCGACTCCGCCATCGCGGGCAGACTGGGTGACGCGCTCGAACAGGTGCGGTGGGCCCTGGCCACGGGGACGGCGCCGGTGCTGCTGGTGAGCGCACTCGCCAGGGGGTTGCGCTCGCTGGCCAAGGTGGGCGGAGCCCCGCGCAACCTGCGGGGCGGGCAGCTCGCCGCCCACCTCGGCATGCCGCCCTGGCAGGTCGGCCGGGTCCAGGAGCAGCTGAACGGCTGGGGCCCCGTCGGCATCGCGCGTGCGCTCCAGGCGGTCGCCGCAGCGGACGAGCAGGTCAAGGGCGGCGGCGCGGACCCGGCCTATGCGCTGGAGCGGGCCGTGCAGACCATCGTGGCCAGTCGCGACGGCCGCTGACGGCCGTGCCGTGCGAAGCGGCCGGGCCTCGTGCGAGGAGGTCCGGCCCCGCTCAGGGTTCCAGCGGTGCACGGGCATCCGAGGGCCCGGCCTCCGGGACGGGGAGCGGAGCCGTGGAACGCCGAAGCGCCGCGACCCGTTAAGGGTCGCGGCGCTTCGGTGAAGAACCGGGACTGACTACTTGGCGGCCGTCAGGGTGGCGGCGCGCTGGGCGATCGCCGACTTGCGGTTGGCGGCCTGGTTCTTGTGGATGACGCCCTTGCTGGCGGCCTTGTCCAGCTGACGGGAGGCGGCGCGCTGGAGCGCGATGGCCTCGTCGACGTTGCCCTGCTCGGCGGCCTCGCGGAACTTGCGGATCGCCGTCTTGAGGGACGACTTGACAGCCTTGTTGCGCAGCCGGGCCTTCTCGTTCTGCCGGTTGCGCTTGATCTGGGACTTGATGTTCGCCACGAAGAAGCCTCGGTGATGTCGTCGGATGGGGCGCGCGGGCAGAGAGGGCGCGCCACACGCAGTTGAACAGGCTACCAACTGCCCAAGTGGTCGCTCAAATCGACGGCCGGGGCAGAAGGATGCATGTACAGCTTACCGTGCCGGTCTCAGGGCCGGTACCAGGAACCGGCGTATTCGGCCCAGTCCTCGTCCGTGGCGGCGAAGTCCACGTAGAGCGCGAGCCCGAACCTCTCTCGCGGCCTTCCGCGGTGGGTCAGCGCCAGCCGCGCGCCCTCGGCCGCCGCGGCGACGCTCTCGGCCGCGTCGCCCCAGGGGAAACCGTGGTCGTGGTAGGCGGGCGCGCCCAGCAGCAGGGTCTTGCCCTCGGGCACGAGCTCCAGCGCGATCTCCCCCTGCTGCACGACGTAGCCGCCGTAGAGCGAGCCGAGCGGCAGGTAGGAGTCGTAGGTCATGATCGCCACCTGGTCGGTGCGGGCCACGACCTCGCCGAAGTAGTCCCGCAGCCAGTACTTGTCGTGGCCGATGACGGCGCGGGAGACCGGGCGGAGGCCTGGGAGGGGCTCGATCTGCGGGGTCGAGGTGGACAGGAGGCCGTCGCCGACGAGGGGGCGGGTCCTGTCGAGCAGGTCGAGGAAGTCCGCGTCCCCGCTGGTGACCGGCTCGAAGTTGTAGTGCACGCCGTCGAACCCGGCGGCCATGACGTCCCGCGCGCCGTCGAGCACACGCTGCCGGGCGGCCGGGTCCCCCAGGTCGAGCCTTCCGCCGTTGACCTTCTGCCCGAGCCAGGCGGAGACGCGGACGTCCGGCAGTTCGGCCCGCCACCATCTCAGGAGATCGCGTGCGTTGGGGTACTTCGCGGGCGGGAGCCCCCCGTCGAAGTCGAACGGGCCGGCGTGGACGTAGACGTCCCGGATCCCGGTGCCGCGCAGCCGTACGGCCAGGGCCTTCACGTCGGCCTCGGTCCTGCGGCCGTCCACCCAGGCGTGGCCCAGCCAGAGGGCGTCGTGGCCGGTGCTCCGCGCCCAGGAGGCGGGTGTGCCGGCGAACTGGATCCAGAAGAAGGCGGCGGCCATCGAGGGAAGCGCCAGGAGGACGGCCGTCACCGCGGCGAGCACGCGCAGGCAGCGCCGTACCGTGATCTTTTCCGCCAGCCGGAATTTCGTCATCCGGACATGTCACCCTGACCCGCCCGTTCCGTCAACGAGCGGGCGGCGGGCGCCGGGGCGGACGGTACGGCTGGGCGGTACGGCGAGCACCGGGGTGAGCGGCGGGCGGGACGGCGGGCGGGACGGGGGCGGCGGCGCGGGTGGTGAGGGAAGCGTGGCGGCGGAACGGCTCGCCCGGCGGCGTGAAGTCATCGCCCTTCTCGCTAAACTTGCTGGGAAGATAGCTGGATTTGCCAGCCCCTTGATCCACATCAATCCCGTCGAAACGGACACCGGTGCGTAATCAGCCTGGCCAGACCGATCCCGCGGTGATCCGCAACTTCTGCATCATCGCGCACATCGACCACGGCAAGTCGACGCTTGCCGACCGCATGCTGCAGATCACCGGCGTGGTCGACGACCGTTCCATGCGCGCCCAGTACCTCGACCGGATGGACATCGAGCGCGAGCGCGGCATCACCATCAAGTCCCAGGCGGTCCGGCTGCCGTGGAAGGTCGGCGGGACCGACCACGTCCTCAACATGATCGACACCCCGGGGCACGTGGACTTCACCTACGAGGTCTCCCGGTCGCTGCAGGCGTGCGAGGGCGCGATCCTGCTGGTCGACGCGGCGCAGGGGATCGAGGCGCAGACGCTGGCCAACCTCTACCTGGCCATGAACGCCGACATGACGATCATCCCGGTGCTCAACAAGATCGACCTGCCCGCGGCCCAGCCGGAGAAGTACGCCGCGGAGATCGCGCACCTCATCGGCTGCGAGCCGGAGGACGTGCTGAAGGTCTCCGGCAAGACCGGCGCCGGCGTCCGCGAGCTCCTGGACCACGTGGTCGAGCGCGTCCCGGCCCCGGTCGGTGCGGCCGAGGCGCCCGCCCGTGCGCTGATCTTCGACTCGGTCTACGACACCTACCGCGGCGTCATCACCTACGTCCGGGTGATGGACGGCCACCTGGGCAAGCGCGAGCGCATCCTGATGATGTCCACCGCCGCGACCCATGAGACGCTGGAGATCGGCGTCATCTCGCCGGAGCCGAAGATCGCCGACCAGGGCCTCGGCGTCGGCGAGGTGGGCTACCTGATCACCGGTGTGAAGGACGTCCGCCAGTCGCGCGTGGGCGACACCGTGACCTCCGTGGGGCGTCCCGCCGCAGAGGCGCTCGGCGGCTACGAGCACCCCAAGCCGATGGTCTTCTCCGGCCTCTACCCGGTCGACGGCGACGACTACCCGGAGCTGCGCGAGGCCCTCGACAAGCTCCAGCTCAACGACGCCGCCCTGGTCTACGAGCCCGAGACGTCGGCGGCGCTGGGCTTCGGTTTCCGCTGCGGCTTCCTGGGCCTGCTCCACATGGAGATCGTCCGCGAGCGCCTGGAGCGGGAGTTCAACCTCTCGCTCATCTCCACCGCGCCGAACGTGGTCTACCGGGTGATCATGGAGGACGGCAAGGAGGTCGTCGTCACCAACCCGTCGGAGTTCCCCGCCGGCAAGGTGGACAAGGTCTTCGAGCCGATGGTGAAGTCGACCGTGCTGGTCCCCTCGGAGTTCATCGGCGCGATCATGGAGCTCTGCCAGAACCGGCGCGGCAACCTGCAGGGCATGGACTACCTGTCGGAGGACCGCGTCGAGATCCGCTACACCATGCCGCTCGGCGAGATCATCTTCGACTTCTTCGACCAGCTCAAGTCCCGCACGCGCGGTTACGCCTCGCTCGACTACGAGCCCTCCGGTGAGCAGGAGTCGGAGCTGGTCAAGGTCGACATCCTGCTGCAGGGCGAGGCCGTCGACGCCTTCAGCGCCATCGTGCACAAGGACAAGGCGTACGGCTACGGCGTCGAGATGGCCAAGAAGCTCCGCGAGCTGATCCCGCGGCAGCAGTTCGAGGTGCCGATCCAGGCCGCCATCGGCGCCCGGGTCATCGCCCGGGAGAACATCCGCGCCATCCGCAAGGACGTCCTCGCCAAGTGCTACGGCGGCGACATCTCCCGTAAGCGCAAGCTGCTGGAGAAGCAGAAGGAGGGCAAGAAGCGGATGAAGATGGTCGGCCGGGTGGAGGTCCCCCAGGAGGCCTTCGTCGCCGCGCTGTCCACCGAGTCCTCCACCGACAAGCCCAAGAAGTAGCCCCGCAGGGGGAACCGGGGGCGGGCACCGGTCGGTGCCCGCCCCCGGCCTCCGTCTCCCGCGGCGGTTCACACCGCGGGCGACCTCCGGCGGGCCCCCGCGTTCGTGGGCGGGGGTCCCGCGGAGCCGTCCGAGCGGGGGTTCCGCGGAGCCGTCAGCGCAGGACCCTGTACAGCGCCGAGGTGAGCGATCCCTTGGCGTCGTCCTGGTCGAGCGACCACATCATGGAGCCGCCGAGGCCCTTCAGGCGGACGTAGAGCGCCTTCTGGGTCACGACCGCCGGGTCGTCGTAGGACCAGAACTCGTTGCCGTCGTAGAGCCACATGGCGCCGGTGCGCAGGTCGCGGTAGCGCCTGCCGGGCTTGTTCACCAGTTCCTTGTAGTCGTCGGTGCCGGCGGCCCACTTGCCCTGGGCGGGGCCGGTGCTGGTGCCGTACAGGCCGTTCCTGCCGCCCTTGACGCCCGTCCAGCCCTGGCCGTAGGCGGGCACGCCGACCACGATCTTCCTGGCGGGGGCGCCGCGCGACAGGTAGTCGCGGACGGTCTGGTCCACGCTGTAGGTGAACTCGTGCGGGTCGCGCCGGTCGGTGAACAGGTTGCCGTTGTGACCGGTGACCTTCTCCCACGGGCCCTGCAGGTCGTAGCCCTGGATGTTGCCGAAGGTCAGGTTCCTGAAGACCTCCCGGACGTCGAAGCCCGCGTCGATCTTCGCCGCCGAGGCGGGCAGGTAGGCGGTGATCTCGCTCTTCGGGTCGTACTCGTTCATCTGGCGGCGGAGCTCGGCGAGGAACAGGGTGAAGTTCCGCCGGTCCTCGGGCCGGATCACGTTGCCCTCGTTGCCCTCGGAGCCGGGCCACTCCCAGTCGAGGTCGATGCCGTCGAAGACGCCGGCGCCGCTCCCGGCCGGCATGCCGGTCAGGTCGCCCTTGAGCCAGAGGTCGATGCAGGAGGCGGCCAGCTTGCTGCGGCCCTCGGGGGTGAGGACGGCGTCGGAGAAGTACTTCGAGCCGCTCCACCCGCCGAGCGAGATCAGCGCCTTGAGGCCCGGGTGCTTGGCCTTGAGCTCCTTGATCTGGTTCAGGTTGCCCTTGAGCACCTGGTCGGCGGTGTCGCCGACGCCGTCCACGCTGTGCGCGTCGTCCAGCGGCATCTGCCAGTCCGCCCAGGGGTCGGCCGAGACGCAGGCGCCTTCCTCGCTGACGTTGCCGAAGGCGTAGTTGAGATGGGTCAGCTTGGCGGCGGCGCCGCTGGTGTCGACGTCCTTGACGAAGAACTGGCGGCCGTAGACGCCCCACTGGATGAAGTAGCCGACCCGCTTGAAGCGCTCGCCGTGGCCGGTCTGCGCCTCGGCGTGGGCGGCGGCGGGGGTGACTGCGGCGGCGAGGCCGGTGGCGATGACCGCCGCGACCATCGGCCGGAGGAATCTCTTCACGGATTCTCCAACGTTCGGGGGGAGAACTTATAGGAAACTTTCCTTTAAGTTTTCCCGGATCGTAGGCGCGGCCGATCTACGCGTCAACGGCCTGCCGCCGAATTGCTGCACAGAGATGCGACCCCTCGCCGCGGCCGCGCCGGAGCCCGCCGCCCCGGAGGCGTACGGCCGGCCGTCCCGCCACCGTCCCGGGCACCACGGCGGGGGCGGCAGACTTGGGAGGTGCCATCCACACTTCCCGACGGCGATCCCGTACCCGCCTCCGGAGAGCTGCCCGAGAGCGCGCTCGCCGGTCTCGGTACGCGGCCCTTCGGCTTCTACGTCCACGTGCCCTTCTGCGTGACCCGGTGCGGTTACTGCGACTTCAACACCTACACGGCGTCCGAGCTCGGTCCCGGCGCCTCGCACGCGGACTACGCCGGCACCGCGATCGAGGAGGTGCGGCAGGCCCGCGCGATCCTGGGCGGCGCCGCCCCGAGGGTCGAGACCGTGTTCTTCGGCGGCGGCACCCCCACCCTGCTGCCCGCCCGCGACCTGGTGCGGATCCTCGGCGCGATCGACGAGGAGTTCGGCCTGGCCCCGGGCGCCGAGGTGACCACCGAGGCCAACCCCGAGTCCGTCGTCCCGGCCTACCTGGCCGAGCTGCGGCGCGGCGGGTTCACCCGGATGAGCTTCGGCATGCAGAGCGCCCGCGAGCACGTGCTCGCGGTGCTGGACCGCCGGCACACGCCCGGCCGGGCGGTGCAGGCCGTACGGGAGGCCAGGGCCGAGGGGTTCGAGCACGTCAACCTGGACCTGATCTACAGCACGCCGGGGGAGAGCGACGACGACTGGCGGGCCTCGCTGGCCGCGGCGATCGAGGCCGGGCCCGACCACGTGTCGGCGTACTCGCTGATCGTGGAGGAGGGCACCCGGCTCGCCGCCCGGATCCGGCGCGGGGAGCTGCCGATGCCCGACGACGACGTGGCCGCGGACCGCTACCTCATCGCCGAGGAGATGCTCACCGGGGCGGGCTTCGGCTGGTACGAGGTGTCGAACTGGGCGACCTCGCCGCAGGCGCGCTGCCGCCACAACCTGCTCTACTGGACCGGCGGCGACTGGTGGGGCGTCGGCCCCGGCGCGCACAGCCACGTCGGCGGCACCCGGTGGTGGAACGTCAAGCACCCGGCGGCCTACGCCGGACGCCTGGCCGCGGGGGCCTCGCCCGCGCACGCGCGGGAGGTGCTGGGACCGGAGGACCGCGCGGTGGAGCGGCTGATGCTGGAGCTGCGGCTGGCCGACGGCTTCCCGCTGGCGGAGATCGACCGCCCCGTCGTGGTGGCCAGGGCGCTGGGCGGCGGCCTGCTGGAGACCGAGCCGTTCAAGCGGGGCCGCGCGGTGCTGACGCTCCGCGGCCGCCTGCTGGCCGACGCCCTGGTGCGCGACCTGGTCGGCTGATCCGCCCGGCCGGCCGATCCGCGGGCCATCCGTCAGCTTCCGCGGGCCGTCCGTCAGCTGACGAAGCGGACGGACATCGGATAGCGGTAGCTCTCCCCGCGGTTCGCCGCCACGGCGGCGAGGACCATGAAGACGACCGACCCGATCCAGATCAGGGGCAGCAGCAGGAAGCCGACGAACACGAACATCAGCACCGAGGCGACGACGTAGGCGATCATCAGGGTGAGCTGGAAGTTCAGCGCCTCGGCGGCCTGGTCCCGCACGTAGGGGGACTCGTCCCGCTTGACCAGGTACATCACCAGGGGGCCGAGGAACCCGGTGAGCAGGCCCAGCAGGTGGGAGACCATGGCCAGGGTGGTGTCGTCGGTGCCGGGACGCGGGCCGTACGACCCGTACCGGCCGTGACGACCGTACGGATCGTACGGCCCGTACGGTTCGGGGAAGCCGGGCGCGGGCCGGCCGTAGGGGTCGTGAGCGCCGTAGGGGCCGGGTGCCGCCTGGCCGTACGGGTCGTAGGGGCCGGGTGCCGCCTGGCCGTACGGGCCGGGTGCGGGCCGGCCGTACGCGCCGCCGGGCGGGGGCTGGGGTCCGGGGTGGCCGCCGCCGTGGGCGCCGTAACCGCCGGAGCCGTACGGCGAGGCGGGCGGGGGCCGGTGGCCGTGTCCCTGACCGGGCCGGGCGCCGCCGGAGTCGTATCCCCGGCCGGGCCGCGTCGGGTCGTCTCCTTCGGCCCCGTGCCGGGGCTCCCCGGAATTGTCGCTCATGGACCCTCCTGGTGGGTCGTCGGGATCAGCCGGCCTCGTCGGGGGCTGTCACGAAGTCGATCAGCTCCTCGACCGGGCCGAGCAGCTCCGGCTCGAGGTCAGCATATGTCGCGACCGCCCCGAGGATCCGGCGCCAGGCGTCACCGGGTTCCAGGTCCCAGCCCAGGGCGGCGACGACGCCCTCCTTCCACGGCCGGCCGCGCGGCACGGACGGCCAGGCGGGGATGCCGAGCGCCGACGGCTTGACCGCCTGCCAGACGTCCACGAAGGGGTGGCCGACGACCAGCACGTGCGGGGAGGTGATCCGCTCGGCGATCCGGCTCTCCTTCGACCCGGCGACCAGGTGGTCGACGAGCACGCCCAGCCGGCGGCCCGGGCCGGGCCGGAACTCCTCGACGATCGCGGGCAGGTGGTCGACGCCCTCGAGGTACTCCACGACCACGCCCTCCACCCGCAGGTCGTGGCCCCAGACCCGCTCGACGAGCGCGGCGTCGTGCACGCCCTCGACGTAGATCCGGCTCTCCCGGGCGACGCGGGCGCGCAGCCCCTCCACCGCGATGGAGCCGGAGGCGCTGCGCCGGGGGGCCTTCGGCGCGGAGGCGGGCCGCACCAGGGTGACGACCCGGCCCTCCAGCAGGAACGCGGCGGGTTCGAGAGGGAACACCCGCCGCCGCCCGAACCGGTCCTCCAGGGTGACGGCCTCCTTGTCGCAGGCGACCACCGCACCGCAGAAACCGCCCTCGGCGTCCTCCACGACCAGGTCGGGCTCCGCCGGAACCAGGGGGATCGTCCCCCTGCCCGGCCGCCGCCAGTCGCCCGCCAGCACGTCGCGTTCGTACATCGCCCCTCCTGCGTCCGCGTCGACGCATGGGACGCTAGCAGCGCACGGGGCGGGGCCGCGATCACCCGCGGTAGGGACCGCCCGGCCCCCACCCGCCCACCGGGACGGCGGCGTTGAGCTTGCGGGCGCGGCTCCGCTTCACCAGTACGACGATGGTCACGACGATGGCCAGCAGGACGCCGAAGCCCGGGATCAGGAACAGTGCCACGGTGCCGCCCACGAGGGCGCCGGCGGCCAGCTCGCGGCCCACACCGAAGCGGGCCTGGCCCCCCTCCTCGACGGAGCAGCCGAGCTTGTACTCGCCCGCCTGGTCGACGCCGATCCGGAAGGCCAGCTCCCAGGGGATCCCGTCGCTGCCGGTGACGGTCGTCTGCACGAGCGAGTTCTCCAGCCGGCCCTGGGTCCCCTCCTGGAAACCGCACTGGAACTTGGTGCCCTGGGCCGCGGAGACGTAGAGGGCGGGGCTCTCGGCCGGGTCCAGCCGCACGGTGAAGACCTCGCCCGGGCCGTAGGAGGCCGGGGGCGCGGCGTCCTCGGCGAAGCTGAGCACGCCGCCGGCGAAGACCGCGATGCCGGCGATCACGGAGACCACCGCGAGCAGCCAGGCCCCCACGATCCAGCCGATGCTCGGGCCCGCCTTCACCTTCGGCGGCGGTCCCTGCGGGGCGCCGTAGCCGGGCGGGGCGTAGCCGTAGGAGGGGGCGCCGCCGTACGGCTGCGCGGAGGGGTGCTGCGCCGGCTGCTGGGCGGGGTGCTGGGGGGTGCCGGAGGGGGAGGCGAAGCCACCGGAGGGGTTGCCGAAATCGTGTGACATAAGGCAAGTGTGGAGGTTGTCGCTTGTATCCGAATAGCAGTTGACTTGACGACCGTGCGGACCCCGGTTGCGGGCCGCGTCATCCCACCCCGCGGGCGGGAGCCGTACACTGGCACTCGGGAACACCGAGTGCCAGCTCCGGTGTTCTCCGTCCGGGCGCGCAGGGTGCAGGCAGGGAGGTGAGCACGTTGGTCGATGACCGCAAGCTCGCGGTGCTTCGCGCCATCGTCGAGGACTTCGTGTCCACCAACGAGCCGGTGGGCTCCAAGGCTCTCGTCGAACGGCACAACCTGGGCGTGTCGCCCGCGACGATCCGCAACGACATGGCGGTGCTGGAGGAGCAGGGCTACATCGCCCAGCCGCACACCAGTGCCGGGCGGGTGCCCACCGACAAGGGCTACCGGCTGTTCGTCGACCGGCTCTCCCAGGTCAAGCCGCTGTCGGGGGCCGAGCGCCGGGCCATCGAGACGTTCCTGGCGGGCGCGGTGGACATCGACGACGTGGTGACGCGCACCGTGCGGCTGCTGGCGCAGCTCACCCGGCAGGTCGCCGTGGTGCAGTACCCGTCGCTGACCAGCTCCACGGTCCGGCACGTCGAGCTGGTCCCGCTGAGCGAGCGCCGCCTGATGTTCGTGCTCATCACCAACACCGGCCGGGTCGAGCAGCGCGTGGTCGAACTGCCCGACGTGGTGGACGAGGGCCGGGTCGCGCACCTGCGCGCCGTGCTCAACGCCTGCCTGGACGGCTGCGGGCTCACCAGCGTCCCGGACAAGGTCGCCGACCTGCCCGAGCGGCTGCCGGCCGAGGACCGGCCGCTGGCGGCCACGGTCCTGTCGGTGCTCCTGGAGTCCCTGGTGGAGCGCCAGGAGGAGAAGATCGTCTTTGCGGGGGCCGCCAACCTCGCGGGGGCCGACTTCACCGTCGGTCTGCGCGACGTGCTGGAGGCGCTGGAGGAGCAGGTCGTGCTGATGCGCCTGCTCGGCGAGACCTCCGACCCGTCCACACTGACCGTGCGGATCGGTTCGGAGAACCCCTACACCGGACTGCAGGGGACGTCGATCGTCGCCGCCGGATACGGTTCGGGGGACAAGCAACTGGCCCGGCTCGGTGTGCTGGGACCGACACGAATGGACTACCCGGTCACGATGGGCGCGGTGCGCGCGGTGGCACGCTACGTCAGCCAGATCCTGGCTGCATCCTAAGAGGTCGACTAAGTGGCTAAGAGTGACTACTACGGCACCCTCGGGGTGCGCCGTGACGCCAGTGCGGAAGAGATCAAGAAGGCTTACCGCCGGCTGGCCCGTGAGCTGCACCCTGACGTGAACCCCGATCCCGCGACCCAGGAGCGGTTCAAGGAGATCACCCAGGCCTACGAGGTGCTGTCCGACCCCGGCAAACGGCAGATGTACGACCTGGGCGGCGACCCGTTCGGCGGGGCCGGCGGCGGCGCGGGGGCCGGCGGGTTCGGTGCGGGCTTCCCGTTCAGTGACATCATGGACGCCTTCTTCGGCACGGCCGCCGGGGGCGGCGGACGCGGCCCCCGGTCCCGGGCCCGCCGGGGGCGCAACGCCACCATCCGGGTCGAGCTCGACCTGCGCGAGTCCGCCTTCGGCACCACCCGCGAGCTGACCGTCGACACCGCCGTGCTCTGCGAGGTCTGCACGGGCTCCGGGGCCGCGGCCGGCACCCACCCCGACACCTGCGACATGTGCAACGGCCGGGGCGAGGTGTCCCAGGTCACCCGCTCCTTCCTGGGCCAGGTCATGACCTCCCGCCCCTGCCCCCAGTGCGGCGGGTTCGGCTCGATCATCCGCCACCCCTGCCAGGAGTGCTCCGGCGACGGCAGGGTCCGCACCCGGCGCACCATCAAGGTCCGCATCCCGGCCGGGGTGGAGGACGGCACCCACATCCAGCTCGCCGGCGAGGGCGAGATCGGCCCCGGCGGCGGCCCGCCCGGCGACCTGTTCCTGGAGATCGTCGAGCGCCCGCACGAGATCTTCGAACGGCGCGGCGACGACCTGCACTGCACCGTGCAGATCCCGATGACGGCGGCCGCGCTCGGCACGATCCTGACCGTGGAGACCCTCGACGGCGCCGAGGAGATCGACGTCCGGCCCGGCACCCAGTCCGGGCAGACCATCTCCCTGTACGGCAGGGGCGTCCAGCGCCTCAACGAGACCGGCCGCGGCGACCTGCTCATCCACGTGAACGTGGAGACGCCGTCCCGCCTCGACCCGGCCCAGGAGGAGCTGCTCAAGGAACTGGCCAGGCTGCGCGGCGAGGAGCGGCCCCCCGGCAAGTTCGCCCCCGGCCAGCAGGGCTTCTTCTCGCGCCTGCGGGACGCGTTCAACGGCCGATGACCGTCCCCGTCTTCCTGGCGGACCCGGCGGACCTGGTCCTGCCCGAGTTCACGTTCGGCGGGCCGGAGGGGCGCCACGCCGCGGCCGTACGGCGGCTGCGGGAGGGCGAGCGGCTCGACCTGACCGACGGGGCGGGCACCGTGGCCGAGTGCGTGGTCCTGGTCCCGGGCAAGGACTCGCTGCGGGTGGAGGTGCTGCGCCGCTACGAGGTGCCCGAGTCCCGGCCGCGCCTGGTCGTGGTCCAGGGGCTGCCCAAGGGCGAGCGCGGCGAGCTGGCCGTGGAGATGATGACGGAGGCCGGGGTCGACGTCATCGTGCCCTGGGCCGCGCTGCGCTGCGTCACCCGGTGGAAGGGCGAGCGGGAGGCCAAGTCGCTGGCGCGGTGGCGCTCCACCGCGCGGGAGGCGGGCAAGCAGTCACGCCGGTTCCGGCTGCCCGAGGTGGCCGCGCCGGCGGGCACGGCCGAGGTGGCCGCGCTGCTGTCGGCCGCGGCGCTGGGGATCGTGCTGCACGAGGAGGCCGACTCGCCGCTCTCGGCGCTGGAGGTGCCGGGCGACGGCGACATCGTCGTGGTGGTCGGGCCCGAGGGCGGGATCGCCGACGAGGAGCTCTCCGCCTTCCGGGCGGCGGGAGCCGTGACGGCGCTGCTCGGGCCGACGGTCCTGCGGACCTCGACCGCCGGGGTCGCCGCCGCGGCGGTGCTCCAGTCGCGCACCGGCCGCTGGTGACCCCGGCCCGCCCGGTCTAACCCCCGATCGGGGTCGGCGTGACCTGCTCCGACGGGAGCGGCGGCTCCGGCTGCGGGGGTTCCTCCACCTGCTGGCAGCCGTCGGCGGGACAGGGGCTCTCCGAGGGCGTCGCGGACTCCGAAGGCGTCGGGACCGGCGTCGCCGTCTCCTCGCACTCCGCCGGGGGCTCCACCGGGACGGCCTCCGCGGTCGCCGTCGGGCAGGTGGGGGTCGGCGTGGGAGTGGGCTTCCGCGTCGGGTCCGGAGTCGGCTGCGGAGGCGGGCTCGGAGTCGTCCGCCTGCTCTCTTCGGGGGCGGGCGGGGGCGGCGCGCCGGACCTGGTGACGGCGGGCGGGACCTGACCGTTCTTCGGAGGCAGCGGCCGGGAGGTCCCGGACAGGTCGGTGTGGGCCGGAGTGACGGGCTTGACGTCTCCGGAGAAGGTGATCTGCGCCACCTGCTCGCGCAGGCCGGGGACCACCATGACGACGGAGGCCGCGACGAGCACGGCCCCCGCGACCGAGGCTCCGGCGCGCCACCAGGTCAGCCGCCGGAGCCCGCGTCGTTCGATGCGAGCGCGGATGATCTCCAGGCCGTCGGGGGAGGGAACGACCGAGTCCGCCTCCGCGCTGAGGGCACGGCGGAGAAGCTCGCCGTACTCGTCGGGGGAGTCGGTCATGACAGTTGCTCCAGTGAGGTTCGTAGGGCGGCCATGCCGCGAGCCGTGTGACTCTTGACCGCGCCTTTGCTGATGCCCATCGCGTCGGCGATCTGTGCTTCGGACAGGTCTCCGTAGTAGCGCAGGACGAGCGCCTCCCGCTGGCGTGCGGGCAGCCCGCGCAGCGCCTCGATGACGGCTGACCGCTCCAGCTCGCCGATCGCGCCGTTCTCGGCGCTCGGCGCGTCGGGCAGGCCCTTGGGGGCGTACTTCTCGACGACCGCCCGGTGCCGGAGCACCGAACGTGATCGGTTGACGACCGACTGGCGCAGGTAGGCCAGTGCCTTGTCGGGATCGCGCAGCCTGCGCCAGGCACCATGAATGGCGACGAACGCGTCCTGCACGACCTCCTCCGCGGTTGCCATGTCGCGGACGAGCAGTACAGCGAGACGCACAAGGGACCGGTAGTGCGCGCTGTAGAGCGCGGTAACGGCCATGTCGGCATCCCACCCGACGGGCACCGCCCCGAGCGACCTGTCGGCCACGAGGGTCTCGGTGGTCACATCAGTGGGACGCTCGGCCTTCCCAGGGGGTTTACGCTCTTCCGGTTCATTAGGGGGCATGACCCTGTCGTGTCCTCGCCAGGCGGCCTCGGGGGGCGGCTCGCAAATGTCTTCCGCCGCAAGTTTCGCACACCCGCCCCGTTCAGGTGGATCTTTCCCGGCCGCCGGGACGGCAGGGGGGACCATTGCCGGACCCCGGTGTGCGGGAGGACGGCGCATGGGCGGTCCCGGGCGGGGGCGGCGATAGGGTGCCGTCATGGTGAGTGAAGCCGACTGCCTGTTCTGCGGGATCGTCGCCGGGAGGATCCCGGCGGAGATCGTCCACGAGACCGAGCGCACGCTGGCCTTCCGGGACGTCAACCCGCAGGCGCCGACCCATGTCCTGGTGATCCCCAAGGACCACCACCCGACCGCGGCGGCCCTGGCCGCCGCCGACCACGGGCTGGCCGACGAGGTGCTCAGGGCCGCGCACGCGGTCGCCGAGCAGGAGGGCGTCGCGGACTCGGGCTACCGGCTCGTCTTCAACACCGGGCCCGGAGCCGGCCAGACCGTCTTCCACGTCCACGGGCACGTGCTCGGCGGCCGGGACCTGACCTGGCCGCCCGGATAGGGACGGGACGAAACGGGAAGGCGTGATCGCCCCCATCGCGGATACGATGACGGAGAGGGTGCCCTGCGGGGCACTCCCGCACATCCGCCGTCGATGTCTGGAGGCGAACAGGCCGCTAGGCCCGCCCATGTCCGAGTCAAACGATTCCAGCAGAACACCGTCTCCGCGCTCGAAGGGTCCGAGCCGGGTTCAGGCGAAGGTGGTGATCCCGGACGACCACTCGATGCTCAGCATCCTGGGCTCGAGCGACGAGCTGCTGCGGGTCATCGAGAACGCCTTCCGCGCGGACATCCACGTCCGGGGCAACGAGATCACCATCACCGGCAGCCCGGAGGAGAGCAGCATCGTGGTGCGGCTCTTCGAGGAGCTGACCGAGCTGGTCAGCGGAGGCGCCGAGCTGACGGCGGACGCGGTCGAGCGGAGCATCGCGATGCTGCGGATGACCTCCGACCGCCCGGCGGAGGTGCTCTCCCTCGACATCATCTCCTCGCGGGGCCGGACCATCCGGCCGAAGACCGTGAACCAGAAGCGCTACGTCGACGCGATCGACAGGCACACCATCGTCTTCGGCATCGGCCCGGCCGGCACCGGCAAGACCTACCTCGCGATGGCCAAGGCCGTGCGGGCGCTGCAGGAGAAGAAGGTCAACCGGATCATCCTCACCCGCCCGGCGGTCGAGGCGGGCGAGCGGCTGGGCTTCCTGCCCGGCACGCTCTACGAGAAGATCGACCCCTATCTGCGCCCGCTCTACGACGCGCTGCACGACATGCTCGACCCGGACTCGATCCCCCGGCTGATGGCCGCGGGCACGATCGAGGTCGCGCCGCTGGCGTACATGCGCGGGCGCACGCTCAACGACGCCTTCATCATCCTGGACGAGGCGCAGAACACCTCGCCGGAGCAGATGAAGATGTTCCTGACGAGGCTGGGCTTCAACTCGAAGATCGTCGTGACCGGCGACGTGACCCAGGTCGACCTGCCGGGCGGCACGCAGAGCGGCCTGAGGGTCGTGCAGGACATCCTCGACGGCATCGCCGACATCCACTTCTCCAAGCTGACCAGCGCCGACGTGGTCCGCCACAAGCTGGTGAGCGACATCGTGGACGCCTACGGGCGCTATGACGAGACCCTGCGGCAGAGTGCGCCGCAGGCGATCAAGGGCGCGGTCAAGCGCCCCAGGGGGAGACAGTGAGAGAGCGGAGCGGACGATCCGATGGGGTGCTCCGATGAGCATTGAGGTCAACAACGAGTCCGGCGTCGAGGTCGACGAGGGGCTGCTCGTGGCGCTGGCCGGGCACGTGCTGGAGAAGATGGGCATCAACCCGCTCGCCGAGCTGTCCATCCTGGTCGTGGACGAGGGCGCCATGTCCGAGCTGCACGAGCGGTGGATGGGGGAGCCCGGCCCGACCGACGTGCTGGCCTTCCCGATGGACGAGCTGCGCCCCGGCGGCGGCGCCGGAGCCCGGCAGGAGGGCGACGCCCCCGCCGACCCGGCGCTCCTCGGCGACGTGGTGCTCTGCCCCCAGGTGGCCGCCAAGCAGGGGGCCGAGGCCGGGCACGGCACCGAGGCGGAGCTGGAGCTGCTGTGCACGCACGGCATCCTCCACCTGCTCGGCTACGACCACGCAGAGCCCGAGGAGCACAAGGAGATGTTCGGCCTGCAGGGCGAGCTCCTCGAGTCGTGGCGGGAGGTGCGCCCCCAGCGGTGAACCTCGCCAACGGGTGGTTGCCCGCGGCCGTCGTCCTCGTCGTGGCCGGCGGCCTGATCGCCAGCGCGGAGACCGCGCTCACCCGCATCTCGCGGGTGCGCGCGGAGGAGTTCGTCCGGGAGGAGCGCCGGGGCGCGGTGCGCCTGCAGGCGATCGTCGCGGATCCGCCGCGCTACCTCAATCTCCTGCTGCTGCTCCGGTTGAGCTGCGAGCTGGTCGCCACGGTGATCGCCACGCTGCTCTTCATCGACTGGCTCGGCGACCAGGGCTGGGCCTACACCGCCGCGGCCGCCGTCATGGTCGTGATCAGCTACGTGATCGTCGGGGTCTCGCCGCGCACGCTGGGCCGCCAGCACGCCGAGCCGATCGCGCTCGCGAGCGCCCCGATCGTGTACGGCCTCACCCGGATCTTCGGTCCCCTCCCCAAGCTGCTCATCCTGCTGGGCAACGCGGTGACGCCCGGCAAGGGGTTCCGGGAGGGGCCGTTCACCTCCGAGGCCGAACTGCGCGACCTGGTCGACCTGGCCGAGCAGCGCAGGGTCATCGAGCCGGACGAGCGGGAGATGATCCACTCGGTCTTCGAGCTCGGTGACACCCTGGTGCGGGAGGTCATGGTGCCGCGCACCGACATGGTGTTCATCGAGCGCGGCAAGACGCTGAACCAGGCACTCTCGCTCGCGCTGCGCAGCGGCTTCTCCCGCATCCCGGTGGTGGGCGAGAACGAGGACGACGTCATCGGCATCGTCTACCTCAAGGACATCGTCCGCCGGGTGCAGGACACCGGGGACGCGGGCCGCGCCGAGCCGGTGGAGTCGATCATGCGTCCGGCCACCTACGTGCCGGAGAGCAAGCCGATCGACCAGCTCCTCCGCGAGATGCAGGCCCGCCAGATCCACCAGGCCATCGTCATCGACGAGTACGGCGGGACGGCCGGCCTGGTCACCATCGAGGACGTCCTGGAGGAGATCGTCGGAGAGATCACCGACGAGTACGACCAGGAGACTCCCCCCGTGGAGCCGCTGGCCGACGGCTCCGTCCGGGTGACGGCCCGGCTCCCCGTCGGGGACCTGGCCGAGCTGTTCGACGTCGAGCTGGACGTGGAGGACGTCGAGACGGTCGGCGGACTGCTGGCGCACGCACTGGGGCGTGTCCCGATCGCGGGCTCGGAGGCCGTGGTGGAAGGGCTCAGCCTGACCGCGGAGAGCCTCGCCGGACGGCGCAACAGGATCGGCACGGTCGTCGTCCGGCGGCTGGCGGAGGCCGGCCAGGACGTGGTGGCGGCCTCCTCCGACCACGACTGAGCGGCCGCCGCGAGCCCGCGGGCGGCGCGGCCCCGTCAAGCCCGCCGCAAGCGTCCTGCAAGCACGCCGCGTCATTGTTTCCCCGCGGCTCCCCCTAGCGGGGAGCCGGAGAGAAGGTCCGAGCGCCGGGGAGGGGTTCGCGGCGCGAAGGGCGGACTCTCGGGGGGAAGGGTGCGCACGGCCGCCGTCCGGCTGCGCGCCGCCCGACCTAAGGGTGTCCTCGTCCGCGTTACGCGGACGAGGACACCCTTAGGTGTTTCCAGGTGATTGTCGTTTTTGTCGAGCGGGAAGGAAGCGGATCGGCGGGGGCGACCACCCCGCGTGACATTCGGGGGAAGCCATGGGGCGGGGGATTCGGGCTGCCGCCGTGATCGCCGTATGGGGGGTTCTGGGGGGGCTTCCGGCGGGGTGCGGCACGGGACCGGCGGCCGGCGGAGGCACGCGCGCGGGTGCGCACGCGGGGACCGGTGCGGTCTCGGACGCAGGGGCGGAGACCGGTGCGGAGACCGGTGCGGGCACGGGTGCGCGGACGGATGTGCGGGCGGACGCCGTGGCGGGCGGGGACGCCGGCGCGGGTACGGAGACGGTGCTGCACTCGGGTACGGCGGGGACGGGCGCCGACCGGGCCCGGTTGCGAGGGCTGCTCCTGCAGACGCAGGACCTGCCCGAAGGGTTCTCGGCCCGGCTCCGCGGGGGCTGGCGGCCCCCGTTCCGCCCGGCCGCCGGTGACTGCCGCCGCGTGCTGGAGAGCGCCGGGCACAGGGCTCCCCAGGGGGCCTCGGACGTACGGGTGACCGCGACCTACCCCGGGCACGGCCTGGGCGAACTGGCGGGGATCGGCCTGGAGAGCCATCCCGGCGAGGGCGCCGAGCGTCGTTTCGCCGCCCTGGCCGCGGCACTGGACCGCTGCCGGGTCGCGGCCGTCCCCGCGACCGGCGCCGCGGCGGACCGGGAGACCCTGCTCACGGGATCGGACCTGGCGCTGGACGCGGTCGGGGACGACATGCGGGCCAGGCGCCTGCACGGCAGGCTGAACGGATACCCGTACGAGATGCACGTGGTCCTCATCCGCTCGGGGCGGACCCTGGTGTCGCTGGTGCACGCCGGGATCGCGGACGTCGACGCCGGACGCACCCAGCGGCTCGCGGGGTTCCTGGCCGACCGGGCGGGTGGTTCGGCGGGGGACGGGGACGAGACCTGACCGGGTGCGCGGGTGCGCGGCGGGGCTGAATACCCTTGTGCCGTGAGTGAAGCGACCCTCGACCCCGAGGACAACAAGATCATCGTCCTGGCCCGTTCGGCCCGTGCCCGCAACGGCGCCGCCGAGGGCGCGGCCGTACGCGACGAGACCGGCCGGACCTACTCGTCGACCAACGTCGACCTGCCCTCCCTGACCCTGTCCGCGCTGCAGGTCGCGGTGGCCATGGCGGTCTCCAGCGGAGCCCGGTCCCTGGAGGCGGCGGCGCTGGTCACCGCGGGCGACGGGCCGAGCGAGGCGGACACCCGGGCGGTGCGCGACCTGGGCGGCGAGACCCTGCTCGTGGCGGCCCCGGACGGCACCCTGCGCCGGAGCTGAGCGCGGTCCCGGACGGCACCCTGCGCCGGAGCCGAGCGCGGTCCCGCCCGGAGCCGACCGGTCCCGGACGGGCTCCCGCCCCGGAGCCCGGGTCCCGGGCGGCGCTCCACGAGGGCGTCCCGCGCCCGCCCCGGAGGGCGGCCGAGGGGCGGTCCCGTCAGAGCGGGCCTCCGCATCGGGGACAATGGACGACGTGAGTTCCTCAGCTGCTGATTTCCGCGCGGGTTTCGCCTGCTTCGTCGGCCGGCCCAACGTCGGCAAGTCCACGCTGATGAACGCGTTGGTCGGCACCAAGGTGGCGATCACCTCGTCCAAGCCGCAGACCACCCGGCGCGTCATCCGTGGCATCGTGCACCGCCCGGACGCCCAGCTCATCATCGTCGACACCCCCGGCCTGCACCGGCCGCGCACGCTGCTCGGCGAGCGGCTGGACAGCCTGGTGCTGTCCACCCTCACCGAGGTCGACGTGATCGGCTTCTGCCTCCCCGCCAACGAGCCCATCGGCAAGGGCGACCGCTTCATCGCCGAGAAGCTCGCGGCGGTGAAGAAGACGCCGGTGGTCGCCGTGGTCACCAAGTGCGACCTGGCCACCCGCGAGCAGATCGCCGAGCAGCTGCTCGCGGTCTCCCGGCTCGCCGAGTTCGCGGAGATCGTCCCCGTCTCCGCGCAGTCGGGGGACCAGCTCGACGTGGTGAGCGACCTGCTGATCCGGCGGCTCCCCGAGAGCCCCCCGCTGTACGAGGGGGGGCAGCTCACCGACGAGCCGGAGCAGGTCCTGGTCGGCGAGCTCATCCGGGAGGCCGCGCTGGAGGGTGTGCGGGACGAGCTGCCGCACTCGATCGCGGTCGTCGTCGACGAGATGCTGCCCCGCGAGGGCCGCGACGACCTGCTCGACATCTACGCGCACATGTTCGTCGAGCGCCCCTCCCAGAAGGCCATCGTCATCGGGCACAAGGGCACGCGGCTGAAGGACGTCGGCAGCCGCGCCCGCAAGCAGATCGAGGCGCTGCTCGGCACCCGGGTCTACCTCGACCTGCGCATCAGCGTCGCCAAGGACTGGCAGCGCGACCCCAAGCAGCTGCGCCGCCTCGGCTTCTACGACTGACGGAGTCGGCGGCCGGGGGTCAGGGCGGCGACCGCGGACCCGGTCACCGCCAGCGCCGCCGCCAGGGCGACGAACCAGCCGTACTCCACGGTCGGCTCGACCCGCACCAGCTCGCCGATGGCGAGGGAGGCGCTCCGGCCCCCGCCCTGCGGGTCGCTGAGGAAGACCAGCAGCACCGCGGTGGTGACCGCACCGGGCAGGGCCGCGAGGGCGGTGAAAGGCCGGTCACCGCCCGCGACCCCGATGACCGCGGCCATGACCCCGCCGACCAGTGCGAGGATCCCGGACCAGTCGTCCACGCCCCGGACGTGCCGGCTCAGTGAGCCCAGGACGGCGATGTCGGCCGTGACCCCCGCCCACGGCAGGAACGCGGCCACCACCAGCAGGGCGCCTCCGGCGATCACCCCGACCGGCGCGATCCGGTTGGGGGAGGCGGGGGTCGTGAGATCGGCCATCGGTCAAGGGTAGTTTCGCCGGGACGTCTCGGGCAGGCGCATCCCGTACATTCCCGCCGGGCTTCTTGTCCGCCCGTGCGCGGTCACGGTCCCGGACCCGCCTCCGCTCGGGCGGTCCCCCTCTCCGTCCGGAACGCGCTCGGCGGCCGCGTCGTGCACTCCGGTGCGGTCGTGAGCCCGCGGCCGTGAGGCCCGCGGGAGGAGGCACGCGGCCGTGAGGCCCGCGGGAGGAGGCGCGCCGATTCGATCACTTCTTGGTGACTGTTGCCGGTGGCGCGCGCGCCGCCACCGGCGGCTGGCGTACTCTGCCCCCAGATTTTCATGGAATCGGGGGGAATCGGATCCGGGGGGCGTCATGCGCATCAGAAGGACGAAACCGGAGCCCGACCCCGGAGCGGGACAGGCGGCCGGACCGCCCCCGCCCGTGGAGCCGCCGGAGCCCGACCCCGCAGGCCGGCCGGGACCCGGTGACGTCCTGCCGGGCGGCCGCGGCCTGCGCCTCGCCGGGTGGCTCGCCGCCGTCATGGCGGCGGTGGTCGTCGCGGGCTGGGCGGTCTGGGAGACGGGACCGCCCACCGAGGCGGAGCTGCTGGAACAGGCGGGCCTGAACGGCAGGCGGAGCCTGCTGGTCGGAGTGAAGGACGACACCCCCGGCATCGCGCTCCGCAAGCCGGACGGCACCTACGAGGGGTTCGACATCCAGATCGCCCTCATGATCGCCGCCGACCTCGGCTTCCGCGCGAGCGAGGTCGAGTTCCTGTCCATCGAGACCGAGGACCGGGCCCGGATGACGGCCAGGAACGCCGCGGGCCAGCACGTGAAGGTCGATCTCGTCGTGGCCACGTTCAGCGTGACACCGGCTCGCAGCGCCAACCGCGCGATCGGGTTCTCCGCGCCCTACCTGGAGACCCAGCAGTCCGTCATCACCCGGAAGGGGCATCCCGACATCACCTCGCTGACGCAGCTCCGGGGCAAGAAGGTCTGCACGCTCGCCGCCTCGACCTCCGAGACCGAGATCGACCGGGCCGGGGCGGAGGTCACCAGGAAGAACCGCATCAGCGACTGCGTCACCGGGCTCAAGACGAAGGAGTACGAGGCGGTCACGACCGACACCGCGATCCTCGCCGGGTTCGTGGCCGAAGAACCCGGCCTCCTCGAACACCACGACATCGGCCTGGAGACCTCCGAGCAGTGGGCCGTCAACGCCGGGGCCAACGGGGCGCTGCGCACCCTCGTGGACCTCTCGCTGCACCGGTCGGCGACCGACCCGCAGGACATGCGCTGGGAGGAGGCCTACGAGCGGTTCGTCACCCCGATGCAGGCGCACAACCCGAGGGAGCAGATCGCCGGCCGTACCCAGCCCGCCGTGCCGGAGCCCGACGTGCGGCGCTGGCCGTGGGAGCGGGGGATCCCTCAGCGGAACGCCGGATGAGCGGGACCGGGGGACCTCCGGCCGCCGGTGCGGCGGGGGAGTCCCCGCCGGTGGGCGGACCGGAGGAGGCGCCGGGGGAGCGGCCGCCTCCCGGCGGCTTCCCGGGGCACGCCCTCCCCGGCGGGTTCGCCAAGGGCCCGATGTCCGGAGTGTTCCGGGACCGCGGCTTCGCGGGACGGCCCGGGGGAGCGCGGGGCGGCAACCAGCAGTGGATGCTCGCTGCGCTTCCGGCCTTCCCGCTGGTGCTGCTCGTCGTGCGGCTGTGGTACGCCAGCCGCCAGGACACCCAGACGCTGCTCCTGCTGGTCCAGCACGTCAGTGCGCTCGGGCTGCTCACCGCGGTGCTGCTGACCATCCTGTGGGTGCTGCCCGCCCTCGTGCTGGCGGCCCGCGCGCTCGGCGTCCTGTACCGGGTCAGCACCGGCCGGTCGTCCTGGCTCTCGGTGGTGGCCGACCGGATCCCCGACTGGGTCGTGGTGGTCTCCGTCGTGGTCGGACTGGTGAGCTGGCAGCTCAGGTTCCTGCCGACCCTCGCCATGCTCTCGCTGGCGGTGCTCGGGCTGAGCGTCCACGACCGCAGGCCCGGCCGGCGGGACCTGGTCGTCGTGCTCACGCTGGCGCTGCCCGGCGTGGTGGGCGCCGGGCTCTACGCCTGGCTCGCCCCGGCCATCGGCCAGGCGTTCGCCGAGGGGGACGTCGTCACCGCCGTGCTGCTCACGCTGCCGCCGGGCCTGTCGGTCCTGCTGACCGGCCCGATCCCGGCCCGTGCCGCGGCCGCGCTGACGTCCGGTCTGGCCGTCGCCGTACTCGCGCTGACGCCGCTGTTCACCGCGGCCGTCGTCGTGCAGGCGCCGATCCTGCCGCTGGTGGGGGTGGAGGTCGCCGCGAAGGGCGCCGACGAGGAGATCGCCGGGAAGGTGCTGCTCGGATACGTCATCGCGACCGACGACCGGGTCTCCACCTTCCTCGACCGCGACGGTACCGTGCGGTTCATCGCCAACGGGGCGGTGGTCTCCCAGTTCCTCTGCCCGGACCTCGGCCAGATCCCCCGTAGCCGGGTGGCGCTGCACCGCTGGTACGTCGAGCACAGCGTGCTCGCCTGGTTCGCCCCCGACCCGCTGGAGAAGCCCAGCGACTCCCGCTGCCCGGGCCGTCCGACGGGGCGGAGCGACCGGGAGCGCCCGGGCGGCGCGACCGGGTGACCGGACGCGCTCGCGGCGTCCGCGGGTGCGACGGGGCGGCCCACGATGCGCGGCGGGTCGCCGGTGCGACGGGCCGGTCCACGGTGCGTGGCGGTGGGTCGCCGGTCCTACTGGCGGTACTCCTCGACCTCGTCGACCGGGCGCGGCTCCGCCGCGTTGGGGTCCTCGCCGAACTCCCGGTGGGCCCGGCGCTGCCTGAGCAGGTCCCACGCCTGGTCGAGGGCCTCCTCGATGGATCTGATCCGGTGGTTCTCCTCGTGGGAGGAGATGGAACCGGACGCCAGCAGCGCGCGGAGGTCGCGTTCCTCGGCGATGAGGTGGTTGATGTGGGCGAGAATGTCGACGTCCTTCATTGCGGACCCTCCCTTTCTGCGCTCCCTTTCGGACTGTATCCGACGGGCGCCGCCGTACTCCGCGGCAGGCGGGAGCAGGCGCCGGTCCCGCCCGGGAGCGGCGGCGCCCGCGGGCGTCCGGACTTCCGAACGCCCGGACGTCCGCGGGTGTCCGGGCGTTCGGAAGTCCGGGATGTGAGATCGGCGTCCGGGGATTTGGAACCGTCTGTTAACGTGGCATGCATGCTGCGCGGGCTGCTTCTTAGCTGCCGCGACGAGGGCCTGTAACAGGCCGGCTCCCTCGTCGCGGAGCGAGCCATGCGTGTCGGCCGTGATCGTCTTTCCAGTCGAGGAGCCGAAGCGATATGTATCCGCAGCAGCCCAGCCCCATGCCGTTCCAGCGCTACCAGCCCTTTGAGCCGGTGCGCCTGCCCGACCGCACCTGGCCCGACAAGGTCATCGACAAGGCGCCCCGGTGGTGCGCGGTGGACCTGCGGGACGGCAACCAGGCGCTGATCGACCCCATGGACGCCCACCGCAAGCTCAAGATGTTCGAGCTGCTGGTACGGATGGGCTACAAGGAGATCGAGGTGGGCTTCCCGGCCGCCTCGCAGACCGACTTCGACTTCGTCCGGCAGATCATCGAAGAGGGCCGGATCCCCGAGGACGTGGTGATCCAGGTCCTGACCCAGGCCCGGCCCGAGCTGATCGAGCGGACCTTCGAGGCGATCCAGGGCGCGAAGTCGGCCATCGTCCACCTGTACAACTCGACCTCCACGCTGCAGCGCCGGGTCGTCTTCGGCCAGGACCGCGAGGGCATCACCGCCATCGCCGTCGAGGGCGCCAAGCTCTGCAAGAAGCTGGCGGACGCCTCCGACGTGGACGTCTACTTCCAGTACTCCCCGGAGTCCTTCACCGGGACCGAGCTGGAGTACGCCGTGGAGGTGTGCGACGCCGTCAACGACGTCTGGCAGCCCACCCCGGAGCGCAAGGTCATCGTCAACCTGCCCGCCACCGTCGAGATGGCCACGCCGAACGTCTACGCCGACCAGATCGAGTGGATGCACCGCAACCTGGCCCACCGCGACTCGATCATCCTGTCCCTGCACCCGCACAACGACCGGGGTACGGCCGTCGCCGCCGCCGAGCTGGGCTACCTGGCCGGGGCCGACCGGATCGAGGGCTGCCTGTTCGGCAACGGCGAGCGCACCGGCAACGTCTGCCTGGTCACGCTGGGCATGAACCTGTTCTCCCAGGGGATCGACCCGGAGGTCGACATCTCCGACATCGACGAGATCCGCCGCGTCGTGGAGTACTGCAACCAGCTGCCCGTCCACCCGCGCCACCCCTGGGGCGGCGAGCTGGTCTACACGGCCTTCTCCGGCTCCCACCAGGACGCCATCAAGAAGGGCTTCGAGCACCTGGAGCGCGACGCCGCCGCGGCGGGCGTGCCGGTGGACGAGTACACCTGGGCGGTGCCGTACCTGCCGATCGACCCCAAGGACATCGGCCGCAGCTACGAGGCCGTGATCCGGGTCAACAGCCAGTCCGGCAAGGGCGGCGTCGCCTACATCATGAAGGCCGACCACCACCTGGACCTGCCGCGCCGGCTGCAGATCGAGTTCTCCCGGGTCGTGCAGGCCCGCACCGACGCCGAGGGCGGCGAGGTCACCCCGGCGGCGATGTGGGAGGCCTTCGCCGACGAGTACCTGCCGAACCAGGCCAGTCCGTGGGGCCGCTTCGGCCTGCTGGCCCACCGCAACACCTCCGGCTCCGACGGCAAGGACGTCATCGGCGCCGACCTGCGGGTGGCGGGGGAGATCCGCGAGGTCGAGGGCGTCGGGAACGGCCCCATCTCCGCCTTCTGCGACGCGCTGTCCGGCATCGGGGTGAAGGTCCGCGTGCTCGACTACGCCGAGCACGCGATGAGCGCCGGCAGCGACGCCAAGGCCGCCTCCTACGTCGAGTGCGAGGTCGGCGACCAGATCCTGTGGGGCGTCGGCATCGACGCCAACACCACCACCGCCTCCCTGAAGGCGATCATCTCCGCGGTCAACCGCGCCACCCGCTGACCTCCGCGGCGCTCCTCCGGCGGAGCCTGTACGGCTTCCGCCGGCGGGTCCCCGCGGTTCCCGCCCGGACCCGGCACGACCTGCCGGGTCCGGCTCCCGGCGCGCGCCCATGAGGCCCGTGCCGTCTTCCCGGCCGCGCTCACCGTGGAATCCACGCGGAGAGCGCGGTCGCGCCATTCTCCGGTGGTGCACTGATCTTGTGCGGGTCCGCCCTCTCGGTGATGTCCACACTGCTCTCCGGCGATCAGGCGCTCCGGGGCCGCGCGGTGCTGGATCTGAAGATCGGCCCGTTCCGTCATCGGGACGCCGCGGCCTTCTGGGACTCCGAACCGGAGACCGCGTTGCTCATCGACGCGGTCATAGGAGGCGCGCCCGGATACCGCGACGTGATCGGAGCTCCTCCCCGCTCCGGTGCTTTCGGGGAATGGCTGGAGACGAGCCTGCTGAACCCCTCGCACATCCTCTTCGCGGAGCCGGACTATCTGCTGGCGGAGGACCCCCGCATCGGCGACCGCGCCGTATACCACTCGATCTGGGAGGCCGTCTCGTCCGGGGCGGCCACTCCGACCCAAATCGGCGGACTCATCGGCATGGACGCCAAGTCCCTCGGCTACCACCTGAAGATCATGAGAGACGGCGGATTCATCCGCCACGATCAAGACATCCTCCTGCAGCGCAAGCCCGTGATCACGGTGGCGGACCCGGCTGTACGTTTCCACCACCTCATCGTCCGGCCGAATCTGCTGGATCTCGAGATGCGCAACAGCCGGCTCGTCTGGGAGCGCTCGGCGGAGACGTTCTCCTCGAAGATCCTCGGACCTCACTTCGAGGAGATCGCGCGGGAGTGGGTGCGCTGGCACGGCCGTGAAGCGGGTCTGGAGGACATCGGACAGGTGGGCACCACCGAGGTGGCCTGCCGGGAGCACCGCGGTCACGAAGTCGACGTCGTCGCGCTGTCCCGGCGGTCCATGGCCCGTGCGAAGGGGGCCGGGATCAGTCTGCTGGGTGAGGCCAAATGCACGGACAGGCCCCGAGGAGTCTCCGATCTCGCCCGTCTGGAGCACATCCGGGACCTGCTCGTCTCCCATGGCTGGGACGCCCGGGACGCGAGGTTCGCCCTCTTCTCCCGCTCCGGCTTCACCGATGACCTCAAGGCCGCGGCGGATCCCCGGAGCCTGCTGATCGATCTCCCCAGGTTGTACGGGAAAGCCTCCTGAAGGGGCGGTTGCGCCGACCGGTCCGGCCTGTCAGGCGGGCAGTCCCAGGAGGGCGGCGTGGCAGCGCATGGCGTGCTCGAAGGCCGGGGCGGGGTCGAGGATCGTGTTGTTGAACTGGCCGAACAGCTCGAAGCCGACCCAGCCGAACAGCCCGGTCCAGGCGGTCAGGGCGCGGGCGACCACCTCGTCGGGGACGCCCGGCATGAGCCCCCGCACCCGCTCCGCGTCCCGGCCGAACGAGGCGGGGACGGGCGGGCAGAGGTCGGGCGGGTTCAGGACCCCGGCCCGGTGGGCGTCGGAGACGATCCGGCCGTAGACGACGGTGTCGCGGATCGCCGCGGTGACGGTGTCCACCGGGGCCTTGTAACCGGGCACCGGGGAGCCGTACAGCAGGGCGTACTCGTGCGGGTGGGCCAGCGCCCAGTCCCGTACGGCGTGGCAGACCGCGAGCCACCGGCCGGTGTGGTCGCCGGGTGCGCAGGCCGCCTCGGCGTTCTCCACGGCCTCGCCGAGGGCGTTGTAGCCGTCGATGATCAGCGCCGTGAGCAGGTCGTCCCGCGAGGGGAAGTAGCGGTAGATCGCCGAGGAGACCATGCCCATCTCGCGGGCCACCGCGCGCAGCGAGAGCCCCGCCGCGCCGTCGACGGCCAGCTGCCTGCGGGCGATGTCGGTGATCTCGCGGGTCAGCTCGGCCCGGACCCGCTCACGTGCTGTACGGCCTGCGCTCATGGGCTGACCGTACCAGAGCGCCCGAAGAGAACGAGAGCGCCGCTCTTGACGATAACCGCTCCAATGAGAGAGCATTGCTCTCAGAACGGAACGGCAATCTGAATCGGAGTTCTCCATGCGCGGCCCGGCGATCGCCTTCGCCGCCGTCTTCGCCGTCAACGCCGTTCTCCGGCTCGTCTGGCAGCAGTGAGAGCCGGTCCGGAAACCAGCGAGAGGAAGCTCGAGATGAATAGGCACGTCGTCGTGGGAGCGGGGCAGGTCGGCTCCGAGGTGGCCCGGCTGCTGGCGGAGCGGGGACACGAGGTCGTCCTCGTCAGCCGCTCGGGCTCGGGCCCGGATCTGCCGGGCATCCGCAAGGAGGCGGCCGACGCGGCCGACCGCGAGCGGCTGACCCGGCTGGCCGCAGGCGCCGAGGCGATCTACAACTGCGTCAACCCGCCCTACCCGAGGTGGGCGCAGGACTGGCCGCCGATGGCCGGATCGCTGCTGGCCGCCGCCGAGGCGACCGGTGCCGGATACGTCATCCTCGGAAACCTCTACGTGTACGCGGCCCCCGGCCGGCCCATGAAGGAGAGCGATCCGCTCACCCCGCCCAGCGCCAAGGGCGCCGTCCGGGTCCGCATGTGGCAGGACGCGCTGGCCGCGCACGAGGCGGGCCGGGTCCGGGTGACGGAGATCCGCGGCTCGGACTACTTCGGCCCCGGCTGTCTGGACCAGTCGCATCTGGGAGAGCGGTTCGTCCCCCCGCTGCTGGCGGGCCGGACCGTGCGCCACGTCGGCGACCCCGACCAGCCGCACAGCTGGACCTACGTGCCCGACGTGGCCCGGGCCCTGGTGACCGCCGCGGCCGACGACCGGTCCTGGGGCCGCGCCTGGCACGTTCCCACCGGCCCGGCGATGACCTACCGGGCCGTGGCGGAGCGGCTGTGCGAGCTGGCGGGCGCCCCCGGCCCGGCGGTCAAGGCCATGCCCCACTGGCTCGTCCGGACGGCCGGGGTCTTCTCACCCATGCTCGGCGAACTGGAGGAGCTGCGCTACCAGTTCGTCCGGCCCTTCGTGCTCGACTCCACCGACTTCCAGACCGTCTTCGGCGCGGCGCCCACCCCGGTGGACGAGGCGCTGACCGCCACGATCGCGTGGTGGCGCGACCGCCTGGCCGCCGCGGCGTGACCTGCGGGGCCGGAGGCCGTGCGGTGCGCCGTACGGCGGGCGGGGCGGGACGTACGGGGAGGCCGTCCCCGGCGGTGGAGGGGGGGAGGCGTGCAGGGCTACCCGGCGGACGCGCGGCCGGCCGCCTCGCGGACGATCTCCTCGCAGAGGGCGTGGGTGGCCAGGGCGTCGTCGGCCCGGACCACCCGGCCCGCCCGGACCGCGTCGAGGAAGTCCAGGCAGGCCTGCTCGATGCCGCGCTGCCGGGCGACCGGGGTCCAGTCGGCGCGCCGGGTGAGCGTCTCGCCGCCCGCGTGGTCGACCACGTCGCCGAGATTGACCACCCGGCGCTTGACCCCGTCGCCCATGACCTCGCAGGTCTCCTCGGAGGCTCCGCTCACCCGGTTCATGACGCCGATCGCGGTGAAGCCGTCACCGGAGAGCTCCAGCACCACGTGCTCCAGCAATCCGTTCCGGACCCGCGTGCGGATCCCGGTCCGGGTCACCTCGCCGGGCACGAGGAAGCGCAGCGTGTCCACGACGTGGACGAAGTCGTCGAAGACCGCCCGCCGCGGCTCCTCGGCGTGGTCCACCCGGTTCTTCTGCATCAGGACCAGATGCCGGGGCAGGTCCAGCAGGGCGGCGTACCCGGGCGCGTACCGGCGGTTGAACCCGGTCATCAGGCTCACCCCCGCCTCGTCCGCCAGCCGGGCCAGCCGCTCGCAGCCCGCCAGGTCGTCGGTGATCGGCTTGTCGACGTAGACGTGCACGCCCGCGCGGAGCAGCGGTTCGACGATCCCGGCGTGGGCGGGGGTGGCCGCGTGCACGAACGCCGCCTCGACCCCGGCCGCGACGACCTGGTCCACCGAGGTGGAGCGCGCCGTGACCCGGTAGGCGTCCCCGAGCCGGTCCAGCGTCGCGCGGTCGCGGGTGCACAGGTGCAGGTCGAGGCCGGGGAGCGCGGAGAGCACCGGCAGGTAGGCCTTCTGTGCGATGTCCCCGAGTCCGATCATGGCGATTCTCATGCGCCGAAGCCTATTGCCGGGCTGCGGGACCACCGCTCCCCAGGGTCATCGGTCTCCAGGGCCGTCGGGCGGGCGCGGGAGCACGGTTCCACGTCCGCCCGGGAACCGGGGAGGTCCCGGCCCGGGGAGGTCCCGGTCCGGCGAGGCACACGACGCGGGAGGGCTCCCCGCTCCGCGGGACAGGCCCCGCGCCGGCCCCGGGAGAGGCCGGCACGGGACCGCCACGGCGCGTCAGGGATACAGGCCCCGCATCCGGTGGGCCTCGGCGACCCGGCCGACGCCGATGATGTGGGCCGCCTGTCGCAGGGTCACGCCGCGCTCGGCGGACGTCGCCGCGACCGCGTCGAACGAGGACTCCATCAGGTCGCGGAGCCGTACCTCGACCTCGTTCGCGTTCCAGGAGCAGGCCTGCAGGTTCTGCACCCATTCCAGGTAGGAGACGATCACACCGCCCGCGTTGGCCAGGATGTCCGGGACCACCGTGGTCCCGGCGTCGGCGAGGATGCGGTCCGCCTCCGGGGTGGTGGGGCCGTTGGCGCCCTCCACGATCAGACGGGCCCTGATCCGGGGGGCGTTCTCCTCGGTGATCACGCCCTCCAGCGCCGCGGGGACGAGGACGTCGACGTCCAGCTCCAGCAGCTCGGCGTGGGAGAGCGCGTCGGCGCGGCGGTAGCCGTACACGCCGCCGGTCTCGGCGACCCAGGCCCGCAGGTCGTCGACGTCGAGGCCGGAGCGGTTCACCACCGCGCCCGTGACGTCGGAGACGGCCACCACCCGGCAGCCTGCGTCGGCGAGGTAGCGGGCGGCGAGCGCGCCGACCTTGCCGAAGCCCTGGACCGCGACCGTGCGGCCCTCGGGCGAGCCCGGCAGGGCCTTCAGCGCGGCGAGCTGCACGCCGCGCGAGGTGGCCCCCGCCCGGCCGAGGGAGCCGCCGAGGGTCGTCGGCTTGCCGGTCACCACGCCGGGGACGGGGTAGCCGGTGTTCACCGAGTAGGTGTCCATGATCCAGGCCATGGTCTGCTCGTCGGTGCCGACGTCGGGCGCCGGGATGTCCCGCTCCGGGCCGATGATCGGCAGGATCTCGTTGACGTAGCGGCGGGTGACGCGCTCCAGCTCGCGCGTGGTCAGCGAGGCCGGGTCCACGGAGACGCCGCCCTTGGCGCCGCCGTACGGGATGCCGACCAGTGCGCACTTCCAGGTCATCCACATGGCCAGCGCGGTGACCTCGTGGATGTCGGTGGAGGGGTGGAAGCGGATGCCGCCCTTGGCCGGGCCGCGGGTGATGTTGTGCTGGACCCGGAAGCCCTGCACGACGTCCATCCGCCCGTCCTCGCGGCGGACGGGCACCGCGACGGTGAGCGAGCGGCGCGGGGTGGCGAGCATGGTGCGCAGGCCGTCGTCCAGGCCGAGCCGGTCGGCCGCCTGGTCGAGCTGGAAGAGCGCGGAGTCGAGGGCCTGGCGGCCCGGGCTGAGCAGAGAGGTGGTTGCCGGCGTCGTTGACGGCACCGTGATCGACATGAAGGAGGACCTCCATACGGTGGGCGGGGCGCCGTTGCCCCGCCCGAGGCGGTTGTTCGTGATCAGCGTAACCACGCGGCGTCACCGGGCGAAGGCGACGGTGTTGCGTTCTCGTGGCCGGTTGTTGTGCGATTCCGCACTTGTCCGCCGATCCGTTGTTACCGATCAAACCGGCTGGGCACTGGGAGGGGAACACACCGATATGGCAGGCTCGTGGTGATGAGTCCGCCATTCCGTAGTGGCTGATCCGTAGGGTTGAGGGGACGAACGACGTGCCGGAACTTGTGGTCGGGCCGCTGCTGCGCTACGTCGACGAAACGAGCGCCTCCATCTGGGTGGAGACCAGCGAGCCGTGCGAGGTGACGGTCCAGGCGGGGCGGGCGCGGGGGAGCGGGCGGACGTTCACCGTGCACGGCCACCACTACGCCGTGGTGGACGTGGAGGGCGGCGGGGCCTACGAGGTACGGCTCGACGGCGAGCCCGTCTGGCCGCTGCCGGACCACCCGCCCAGCCGCATCCGGCTGCTCGGCTCCGCCGGCCCCCGGAAGGTGATGTTCGGCTCCTGCCGGACCAGCGTGCCGCACGACACGCTGCACACGATCTCGCACGGGGTGGACGTCCTGCGCTCGTACGGCTGCAGCCTCATGGAGGCCCCCGAGGAGGACTGGCCCGACCTGCTGCTCCTGCTCGGCGATCAGGTCTACGCCGACGAGCCGTCCGCCGAGATGCTGGAGTTCATCAAGAACCGCAGGGACACCGAGCCGAAGAAGGAGATCGCCGACTTCGAGGAGTACGCCGAGCTGTACCGGGTGGCCTGGACCGACCCGGAGATCCGCTGGATGCTCTCGACAGTGCCCACCGCGATGATCTTCGACGACCACGACCTGCGCGACGACTGGAACACCTCGGCGGACTGGCGCGAGCAGATGTCCAAGGTGGAGTGGTGGCCGCGCCGGGTGATCTCGGGACTCGGCGCCTACTGGGTCTACCAGCACCTGGGCAACATGTCACCCGCCGAGCGCGAGGCCGACGGCCTGCTCGGCAAGCTGTGCGCCGCGGAGGGCGACGGGGCGGAGATCCTCGACGCGTTCGCCGCGCACGCCGACGCGGTCCCCTCAGAGAGCAGGTGGAGCTACGCCCGCGACCTGGGCTCGACCCGCCTGATCATGCTCGACACCCGCTGCGCCCGGCAGCTCACCCCGGGGGACCGGCGCATGATCGACCCGGTCGAGTGGGAGTGGCTCACCGAGCAGCTGGAGCGGGAGGGCGCCGAGCGCTTCGTGATCGGCTCGTCGGTGCCGTTCCTGCTCCCGGCCGGCATCCACCACATCCAGACCTGGAACGAGGCGCTGGCCCAGGGGGCGTGGGGCGGCCGGGTCGCCCGCCTGTCGGAGATGCTGCGCCAGGCCATCGACCTGGAGCACTGGTCGGCCTTCCGCCGCTCCTTCGAGGACCTGGCGCGGCTGCTGGTCGCAACGGGCCGGCCGGTGGTTATCCTCTCCGGCGACGTGCACTATTCCTACGTCGCCAAGGCCAGGCGCCACCCGATCCACCAGCTGGTCTGCTCGCCCATCCGCAACCCGCTCAGCCGGACGCTCCGCCTGGCCAACATCGTCGCCCAGTTCGGCGTCGCGACCCTGATCGGCGGCTCGCTCTCCCGCCTGGCGCGGATCCCCCGCCCGCCCATCCGGTGGCGGATCACCGACGGCCCGTGGTTCTCCAACGCGATCGCCACGCTCGACCTGGACGGCCCGCTCTCGGCCCGCTGGGACACCGCCACCAGCACGGGCGTCACCGAGGTCGCCACGGTGGAGCTCAAGGCCTGAGGCGCGGGGCCCGACCGGCCGCCCGCGGCCTGCGGGACCGCGGGCGGCGGGGACTACCGGGCGAGGTCCTCGACCGCGCCGGCCAGCTGGTCGACGGCCCAGACGAGGTCGTCCTCGGCGATGACGATCGGCGGGGCGAGGCGGATGGTGGAGCCGTGGGTGTCCTTGGCCAGGACGCCCCGGCGCATGAGCGCCTCGGAGATCTCCCGGCCGCTCCCGAGCGAGGGGTCGACGTCCACGCCGGCCCACAGGCCCCGCCCGCGTACGGCCACCACGCCCCGGCCGACCAGGGCGTTCAGCCGCTCGTGCAGCACGCCGCCGAGCTCCTTGGAGCGGGCCTGGTACTCCCCGGTGCCGAGGATGTCGATGACCGCGCACGCCACCGCGCAGGCGAGCGGGTTGCCGCCGAAGGTGGAGCCGTGCTGCCCCGGCCGGATCACGCCGAGGACGTCGGCGTCGGCCGCGACGGCGGAGACGGGGACGACGCCGCCGCCCAGCGCCTTGCCCAGCACGTAGACGTCGGGGACGACGCCCTCGTGGTCGCAGGCGAAGGTCTCGCCGGTACGGCCCAGCCCGGACTGGATCTCGTCGGCGATCATCAGCACGTTGTGCTCGGTGCAGAGCTCGCGGACCTGCCTCAGGTAGCCGTCCGGCGGGACCAACACGCCGGCCTCGCCCTGGATGGGCTCCAGCAGCACCGCGACCGTGTCGGCGTCGATCGCTTCGCGGATCGCCTCCACCGAGCCGTACTTCACGACCTTGAAGCCCGGCGTGTAGGGGCCGTAGCCGCCGCGCGCGTCGGGATCGGTGGAGAAGCTCACGATCGTCGTGGTGCGGCCGTGGAAGTTGTCCTCCATGACGATGATGTTCGCCCGGTCGCGGGCGACGCCCTTGACCTCGTAGCCCCACTTGCGGGCCGTCTTGATCGCGGTCTCCACGGCCTCGGCGCCGGTGTTCATCGGCAGGACCATGTCCTTGCCGGTGAGGTCGCCCAGCCCGGCGGCGAAGGCCGCGAACTGGTCGTGGAAGAAGGCGCGGCTGGTCAGGGTGAGCCTGCCGAGCTGCTCCCGCGCCGCTTCGATGATCTTCGTGTTCCCGTGCCCGAAGTTCAGCGCCGAGTAGCCGGACAGGCAGTCCAGGAACCGGCGCCCCTCGACGTCGGTGACCCAGGCGCCCTGCGCCTCGTGGATCACGACGGGGAGCGGGTGGTAGTTGTGCGCGCTGCGGCGCTCACTGAGCTCGATGAGCTCGGCCGTGGTGGTCATCGGTACGTCACCGTCTTCCCTGGTCCGCGGCGTCCGCCGCCCCCCGTTCATCCCCGGATCTCGAGCGTGCAGCACTTCGGGCCGCCGCCGGCCTTGCGGAGCTCGGACAGATCGACCGGGACGACCTCGAAGCCTGCGCGTCCGAGCGCGCTCCGCAGCCCCGCAGCCTCTTCGTTGATCACTACGTGGGTGCCGTCGCTGACCGCGTTGAGGCCCAGCACGGCCGCGTCGTCCTCACCGGCGATGACGGCGTCGGGGAAGAGGCGGCGCAGCACCTCCTGGCTCCCCGGGGAGAACGCGCCGGGGAAGTACGCCACGTTGTGCCCGTTCAGCGGGAAGAGGGCCGTGTCCAGGTGGTAGAAGCGCGGGTCCACCAGGCGCAGGGTCACCACCGGGCGGCCGAGGAACTCCTGCGCCTCGAAGTGGGCGGCGATGTCGGTACGGAATCCGGTCCCGGCCAGGATGACGTGGTCGAGGGTGAGGAAGTCGCCCTCGCCCTCGTTGGTGAAGGTCGCCTCGCGCACCTGGTCGTAGCCGTTGCGGACGAACCACTCCAGGTAGGCCGGGCCCTCGGCCGCGCGCTCGGGGTGCGCGAACCGCGCGCCGTACACCCGGCCGCCGACGACCAGCGCGCCGTTGGCCGCGAAGACCATGTCCGGCAGGCCCTCCACCGGGTCGATCAGGCTGACCCGGTGCCCCAGGGACTCGTAGGTGCTCCTGAGCGCCTCCCACTGCCGGATCGCCGCCGCGCGGTCGGCGCCCGCGCCGGGGTCCATCCACGGGTTGATCGCGTACTCGACCGCGAAGTGCTCGGGCGGGCACATGAGGAAGTGCCGCGTCACGGCGGTCCCGCCCGCCGCGGGGAGCGGGGCCGCGGCCGCCGCGGGCGACGGCCCGGCGCCGGTGGTCACGGCGACGGAGGGCAGGGGGTTCTCCCGGCCGAGCACCCCGGTGACTTCGCTGGCTGTGATGGCGCACCTCCACGGGAGGACGTGGTGTCAGGGACGGCAACAGCCTAGGAACGGGATCCGCGCAGGCCAAGGGGCCTGTCGTGCGCGCCGGCGCGGCTTTCGCGCGTCCTTCAGGCGAGGAACGGCGATTCGTTGCGCGGGGTGATCAGCGGGGCGTCGATCAGCCGGGAGAGCACGATGGAGCTCTTGGTCCGCACCACGAACGGCTCCGCGGCGATGCGCTCTATCACCCGCTCCACGTGGCGCACGTCCGTCGCCCGGATGTGCAGCAGCGCGTCGGCCTCCCCGGTGATCGTGCACGCCGAGACCACCTCGGGGTGCCGGGCCACGGCCACCCCGATCTCGGCGGGCGAGGTCTTGCCCGCGCAGAACAGCTCGACGTACGCCTCGGTGGTCCAGCCGAGCGCCGCGGGCTCCACCCGCGCGGTGAACCCGGTGATCGCCCCCGTCTCGCGCAACCGGTCCACCCGCCGTTTCACCGCCGACGCCGACAGGCCCACCCGCTGCCCGATCTCCGCGTAGGTGGCGCGGGCGTCCTCGACGAGCGCCCCGATGATGTCGCGATCCAGCCGGTCCAACTCCACGCTGCTTTGTAACACAGCCGCGCGGCCGGGCGGCGCGCGGCCGGGGTCCGGCCCGCGCCCCGGCGGGCGGCCGGGCTCGCGGTGGCCGCACGGCTCCGGACCGGCCCGGACCGGCCCGGACCGGCCGGGGTCGGCCGATCCGGTGCCGCGGTCAGGCGGAGGTGCCGGCCGGGGCGGGCGCCGGCCCGGGGACCCCGGCGGCCCTGCGGGCGCGCAGGCCGAACGCGGTGACGACCGCGGCCAGCACGGCGGCGGCGACCGGTACGGCGAGCACCGTGCGGAGCGCGGCGAGCTCCGCCCCGGGTGATGCGCCGCCGCCCAGCGCCGCGACGTGGACGGCGGTCACCGCCGACAGGCCGAGGGCGGTGCCGAACTGGATCGCGGTGTACAGCAGGCCGCCGGCCAGGCCGTGCTCGCGTTCGTCGACGCCCTCGGTGGCCGCCATGGTCAGCGGCCCGTAGGCGAGGGAGAAGGCCAGCCCCAGCAGGGCCATGGTCGGCAGCATGGCGGCGTAGGTCCAGTCCGGCCCCACGGGCAGGAACAGCGCGTAGGCCAGGGCCGCCAGCAGCAGGCCGCCGAACAGCACCCGGACGTTGCCGAACCGGTTCACCAGCCGCGGGGTCAGGGTCGGGGCGAGGACGGTGTCGACGCCGACCACCAGCATCGCCAGACCCGTCTCCAGCGTGCTCCAGCCGCGCAGCTCCTGCAGGTACAGGGTGACCAGGAACTGGAAGCCGGCGAAGGAGCCGACGAACAGCAGCGCCCCCGCGTCGGCGCGCAGCAGCGGGCCCGAACGCAGGATGCCCAGCCGTACCAGCGGGTGGGCGGAGCGCCGCTCGATCACGGTGAAGGCGGCCAGCAGCGCCAGCCCGGCGGTGAACACCCCGGCCGTCACGCCCCCGCCGTTCCCGGGATGCTCCAGCCGGACCACTCCGTACACCAGCAGCAGCATCGCGCCGGTGATGCTGAACGCACCGGCCAGGTCGAAGCCGCCCGCCGGGCGCTCCGCGGCGGCCGGTTCCCGGACCAGGGGGACGGCGGCGAGCAGGATCACCGCCGACAGGATGACCGGGGCGAAGAACACCCACCGCCAGCCGAACGAGGCCAGCAGCCCGCCCGCGACCAGGCCCAGTGAGAACCCGCCCGCGGCCGTCCCCGCGTAGACCCCCAGCGCCCGGGTGCGCTGCGGGCCCTCGGGGAAGTTGCCGGTGACCAGCGCCAGCCCGGCCGGGGCCATGAAGGCGGCCGCGACCCCCGTGGCGAACCGGGCGACCAGCAGCATCCACCCCTCGGTGGCGAACCCGCCCAGGCCGGAGAAGACCAGGAAGACGGCCAGCCAGAACAGGAACATGCGGCGGCGGCCCAGCAGGTCGGCGGCGCGGCCGCCCAGCAGCATGAACCCGCCGTAGCCGAGGACGTAGGCGCTGACCACGCCGCTGAGCATCCCGGTGGACAGTCCCAGGTCGGCCCGGATCGACGGCAGCGCCACGTTCAGCATCGCCACGTCGATCCCCTCCAGGAAGATCGCCCCGCACAGCACGAGCAGCACGCTCCAGGCGCGCCCGTCCATGCGTCCGCCCACGGGTCCGTACGGGTGTCCGCTCACGGGTTCGTGCGTGTGCCGGTCCGTGTGCCCGTGCGTGTGCTCGGGCGTGCGTCCGTCCGGGTACCGGTCCGGGTGCCCGGACGTGCGTCCGTCCGGCGCGGATCTCGATGCGGACATGTGCCGGCTCCTCTCGGAGATCGGGGACCGCCCTCGGTTCTCCGAGTGACGGTCGGTTCCCTCTTGTTACCGGCAGCATCGTCGGACACCATGAAGCCATGGAAGAAGGCACTTCGAAGTCCCTCGGTCACTGCTGTGATACCGGCGACGACTACGACGTCCTCCAGTGGGACACCCGGGAGGACTGCGAGGTCCGGCAGATCCTCGACCGGGTGGCGGACAAGTGGTCCCTGCTGGTCATCGCCCTGCTCGACCGGCGCAGCCTGCGCTTCACCGAGCTGCGCCGTGAGATCGACGGGATCAGCCAGCGGATGCTCACCCGGACCCTGCGCCACCTGGAGCGCGACGGGCTGGTGAGCCGGACCGTGCACCCGACCGTGCCGCCGCGGGTGGACTACGAGCTCACGCCCCTGGGCGCGACCCTGCACGACACCATCCGCGCGCTGGTCACCTGGACCGAGGAGCACCAGAAAGAGATCGCCGCCGCCCGCGCGGCGTACGACGTCCGGGAGGCGGCGGAGCGGCAGGCCGCGGAGCGGGCGGAGGCCGGGCGGGCGGCCGTCGCCCGGGACGTCCTCGCCGGCGGACGCTGACGGCCCTGCCGTGCCCGAGTGGCGGTCCTGCCGTGCCCGGGCGGACCGGCCTCTTCATACGGCGAGGGCCGCGGCGGCGCGCCGCGGCCCTCGGGGTCGTCGTCGTACGGCGGGCGCCCTCCGGCGCCCGCTGCGGTTCGTCAGGCGGGCTCGGCCTCGCCGGTCGCCTGCTCCATGGCCTCCTCGGGGGAGGTCTCCAGGTCGTCGCTCTCCTGGGCCTTCGACGCCGACGCCTTGTCCAGCCGGACCCAGCTCGTCACGCTCTCGATGGCGAACAGCACGCCCAGGTAGAGCGTGAGCGCGGCCAGCACCCAGGTCAGCACGCCCAGCGCGGCGCCCGCCCCGAGCAGCAGGAGGCGGATCTCCCAGCCCAGACCGGCGCGGAACACCCAGTCGGGCGGCCAGATGCCCTGGCGGGTCCGGTAGACGGTGTCGTAGGTGTGGTAGCCGACGACGTAGAGCAGGACGAACAGCAGCCACTTGGGCGCGTCCGCGGCCAGGCCGACCAGGATGACGACCAGGAACTCGGTCGCCCGGATCAGCGGCGGCACCAGCCAGTCGAGCTTGCCCAGGTGGTCGCGGGCCGCGGTGGGCAGCACCAGCGCCACCATGACCAGCGCGGGGACGATCAGGACCGGGCCGTCGTCGAGCATCCCGGCCACCGCCATCGCGACCACCACGAGCAGCGCGGCGAGGCAGGCCGGGACCGGGGGCAGGCCGGGGCCGGCCGCGCGGCGCAGCGCGGTGACCAGCGGGCCGTCGTCGCGATAGGCGAGCAGGCGTGCGGTCTGGATGCGCAGGCGCTCCTCGTAGGGGTCGGGAGCGGGGGTGGCCTGCGGCTGGGTGATCATGCGAGCGACCTCATCAGACGTCCGGTGAGCGAGTAGGTGGCCCCGATGCCGCCCCAGATGATCAACACGAGGAAGGTGATCCGGGCGTCGAAGAGGGCTCCGGTGATGGCGATGACGGCGAAGCGCTCACCGATCGGGAACACGATCATCTTGCGGGCCCAGTGCACGGCCCGGTACTTGCCGGCCTTGGTCCACATCTTCAGCAGGTTGCGGATCCCGCTGCTGCGCGCCGCCTTGCGCTGCTCCAGCGCGTCCCGGAGGGGGGTGTCGGGAGCGATCGAGAGCGGGATGGAGGGCAGCGGGGACGGGGGCCTGCGCCGGTTGGCCGCGCCGAAGGAGAAGTCCAGCAGGTGCTTGATGGACTGCAGGCCGAGCGCGACCAGCGCCAGGGTCCACACGTCGCCGACCCCGGAGACGGCCGCGCCGACCGCCAGGCCGGCGAAGACCACGTACTCCTTGAAGCGGTCGAAGGTGGCGTCCAGCCAGGCGCCGAGCACGCCGAACTTGCGGGCGTACCGCGCGACCTGGCCGTCCACGCAGTCGAAGACGAAGGCGAAGTAGATCAGGAGCCCGCCGGCCACCATGCCGGGGCGCTCGCCGGTGGCGAAGCACGCCGCCGACGCGACGCCCAGGGCGATCGAGATCAGCGTGACCTGGTTGGGCGTCAGCCCGCGCCGGGCCGCCCAGCGGGCGATGTACCGCGAGTAGGTGCTGACGAAGAAGGTGGTGAAGAAGCCGTCGGCGCCCTTGACCGCGTTGTTCAGCCGGGCCTTGTCCTCGTCGAACCCGGCCATGTCCGCCACGGCCTGGTCGGCTTCGGACCGTTCGGTGATCCGGCGGTAGAACAGGTCGCGGCGGCCGCGGATGCCGACCGAGACGCCGCGCCGTACCAGGCCCAGCACCAGCAGCTGGACCAGGTCGTCCTCCGGACCGAGCAGGTGCGCCATGTCGGCGAGCTCGCGGGCCGCCTCGGCCAGCGTCGGCGCGTGCTTGACGTGCACGTGCAGCGGGCCGAGCAGGACGGCGTTGGGCCGGGTCACCGCGTGGTAGGCCGAGCCGACCGAGATCACGCGGGACTTGGCCGCGCGGACCCGGACCGGCAGGCCCTCGAGGACCCGGTCGCCGATCTCGGGCTGGGCCTCGTCGATGGGGACGTTCGGGACGACGGCGTCGCCGTTCTCGTCCTCCTCGCGGGGCTCCTTGACGATCAGCGCGAGCGCGCCGCGCTTCGACTTGGTGATCTGGTAGATCAGCTCGTCGTGGATCAGGGAGTTGGCGGGGAGGATGAGCAGGTTCTCCGTGGCGTGCTCGACCGCCTCGGCGACGGCGCGCAGGTCGCCTGCGAGGTCGGAGGTCTCGACGAGCGTGCCCGGGAAACCCCGGTAGGCCGTGGCGTCGCCCGAGCGGGCGATCGTCACCGGCGCGGAGTCGAGCGAGGCGAGCTGGCCGTGCAGCTTGCCGATCACCGTGGGGCAGCCGGGAAGCGCGGGCAGAGTCAGCGCGGCGGACGGCGTCGACTGGCCGGGGGCGGCATCGGGGCCGGGCGATGAGCCCAGCAGGACCACGCGGGGCATGGCACCCTTTCGTGCGGGGGTGAGGTGGAACCGGGTCGAACATGGCGGGAAAGTTCGCCAGAGGCCAAAGTTTAGTGAGTCCCGAGTGAACAACACGCACTCGTGACCCATCCGTACTCCATGATCATTGCCGGAGGCCTGCCGGGCCGGGTCTCCCCCTAGACTGGGCGGGTGAGCCTCTACCGTGACGAGGGCGTCGTGCTGCGCACCCACAAGCTGGGCGAGGCCGACCGCATCATCACGGTCCTCACCAAGCGGACGGGCAAGATCCGGGGCGTGGCCAAGGGCGTCCGGCGCACCACCTCCCGCTTCGGCGCCCGGCTGGAGCCCTTCACCCACGTCGACCTCCAGCTGCACACCGGCCGCACGCTGGACGTGGTCACCCAGGTCGAGACCATCAGGCCGTACGGCGAGGCGCTCATCGCCGACTACCCGCGCTACACCGCCGGCAGCGCGATGCTGGAGACGGCCGACCGGCTGATCATGGGGGAGAAGGAGCCCGCCCTCCGCCAGTTCCTGCTGCTCGTCGGGGGCCTGCGGGCGCTGTCGGCGGGGGAGCACGAGGCCAGGCTGGTGCTGGACGCCTACTTCCTGCGCTCGCTGGCCGTGGCCGGATACGCCCCCGCGCTGGTGGAGTGCGCGCGGTGCGAGGGCACCGCCGTGCGGGCGTTCGCCATCGTGGCGGGCGGCGCGGTGTGCGGGAACTGCCGCCCGGCCGGTGCCGCGGTGCCCGCGGGGGAGACCCTCGCCCTGATGAACGCCCTCCTCAAGGGCGACTGGCCCGCCGCGGACGCCTCCGCGGCCCGGCACCGGGCCGAGTGCAGCGGCCTGGTCGCCGCCTACCTCCAGTGGCACCTCGAACACGGCATACGCTCTCTGCGACACGTAGAAAGGGAGCCCGCAACGTCAAGGACCCCGGCCTGAAGGCCGGGGCGTGAGGTACGGCACCGCCGTACCTCACGCCCGTGTTGACCAGCCCGAGTCATCAGTGGATGGAGGTGCGAAGTGATGGCTACGTCCGATGTACGACGGCAGACCCACCGGCGGGTGCTTCCTCAGCCCGCCGCTCTGGAATCCATGGGAGCAGACACCCCGGGTCGGGACGAAACGGCCCGTGGAGACACGGCCAGCAGCGCTGGTCGCGTACCGGGCATCGGACCTGGGCGAGGGGAGATCCGCGCGCGGCGCACCCGCGTGCGCGGGCGTCACCCCGAGGCGGCTCCGGCCGCCGAGGGAGAGCGGGGCGGTAACGCCCCATCCGTGTTCGTGCTCGACAAGGACGGGAAACCGCTGATGCCGTGCCATCCGGCCCGCGCCCGCAGACTCCTGACGTCCGGGCGGGCGGTGGTGGTCCGGCACACCCCGTTCGTCATCCGGCTGAAGGACCGCACGGCGGCCGAGTCGGCCATCGCCGGGGTGGAGGCCGGGATCGACCCGGGCAGCCGCCACACCGGCCTCAGCCTCTTCACCTGGACCGACAACGTCCGGCGGGGCCTGTTCGCCCTGCAGCTCGACCACCGGGGCGGGCGGATCCGCGACAAACTGGCCGCCCGTGCGCAGTATCGGCGCGGGCGGCGGTCGCGGAACCTGCGCTACCGCGCCCCGCGCTTTTCCAACCGCACCCGCTCGGACGGGTGGCTGGCGCCGTCGCTGCGCCACCGCCTCGACGGCACCCTGTCCTGGATCACCCGGCTGTCCCGGTGGGCACCCCTCCGGGCGATCCACGTGGAACAGGTCGCCTTCGACGCCCATTCACTGGCGGCGGGCAGGCCGCTGACGGGAGTGGAGTACCGGCAGGGCACCCTGGCCGGGTACGAGGTGCGCGAGTACCTGCTGGCCAAGTGGGACCGCCGCTGCGCGTACTGCGGGGCGGCGAACGTTCCGCTGAACATCGATCACATCCAGCCCCGGTCGCGGGGCGGCTCCGACCGGATCGCCAACCTGACCCTGGCGTGTGTGCCGTGCAACCAGGCCAAGGACGCCCGCCCGGTCGAGGAGTTCCTGAAAGGCAAGCCGAAGGTGCTGGCCCGGATCCTCGCCCAGGCCATGGCTCCGCTGCGGGACGCCGCCGCGATGAATGCCACCCGCCAGGCACTGGGGCGGGCGTTGAGCGCCACCGGCCTGCCGGTGCGTGCCGCCTCCGGCGGGCGTACCAAGTGGAACCGCGCACGCACCGGCGCGCCCAAGTCCCACACCCTGGACGCCCTGCACGTCGGCGAGCTGGAGACCGTCACCGCCTGGCCCGCCACGGTGCTGGTGGCCGCCGCGACCGGACGCGGCGGCTACGCCCGTACCGCGCCGGACCGGTACGGTTTTCCCCGACTGCGGCTGCCGCGTGTCAAGCAGGTCCACGGGTTCGCCACCGGCGACCTGGTCCGTGCCGTCGTCCCGGCTGGGAAGAAGGCTGGCACGCACACCGGGCGGGTCGCGGTCCGCACCACCGGCAACTTCAACATCCGCACCGCCCACGGCCTGGTGCAGGGCATCGGCCACCGGCACGTGCGGCTGCTGCAACGCGCCGACGGCTACGGCTACACCAGAACCAAGGAGACCACCGTGACCGACCGTTCCGCGTTCCCTCCCCGGCCTGAAGGCCGGGGCCTCCACGCTGGAGGTGATCGGTGAACGTCCGTCCCCCCGCCCCCCACCCCTCCGGTGCCGTCCCGCCGCCGATCCCGCGCGACCTCGTCCCCCGGCACGTCGCGATCGTGATGGACGGCAACGGCCGGTGGGCCAAGCAGCGCGGCCTGCCGCGCACCGAGGGGCACAAGGCGGGTGAGGCGTCGCTCTTCGACGTGATCGAGGGCGCGATCGAGCTGGGCATCCCCTACCTGTCGGCCTACGCCTTCTCCACCGAGAACTGGAAGCGCTCGCCCGACGAGGTGCGCTTCCTGATGGGGTTCAACCGCGACGTCATCCGCCGCCGCCGCGACCAGCTGCACGCCATGGGCGTGCGGGTCCGCTGGGCCGGCCGTCCCGGGCGGCTGTGGAAGAGCGTCATCTCGGAGCTGCAGGACGCCGAGGAGATGACCGAGCGCAACTCCACGCTGACCCTGCAGTTCTGCGTCAACTACGGCGGCCGGGCCGAGATCGTGGACGCCGCGCTCAGACTGGCCGAGGACATCGCCGCCGGGCGGGTCAAGCCGGGCCGGGTGAAGGAGGAGACCTTCGCCCGCTACCTGGACGAGCCGCAGATCCCCGACGTGGACCTGTTCGTGCGCTCCTCCGGCGAGCAGCGCACCTCCAACTTCCTGCTCTGGCAGTCGGCCTACGCCGAGATGGTCTTCCTCAACCGGCTCTGGCCGGACTTCGACCGCCGCGACCTGTGGGAGGCGTGCGAGACCTACGCCAAGCGCGACCGCAGGTACGGCGGGGCCGTCCCCAACGAGGTGCGCTGACCTCCCCGCACAGGTCGACGGCCTTGTGGGCCCCTCCCGGCGGTGTGAGACTGGAACTGACGAAGGGGGGACGTCATGATCGAGGTGAAGAGCGTCGACAAGCCGGATGAGCGCCGGGACTTCCCGATGGGGCACCTGGACGTCTGCGACCTGGAAGGGCTGACCTTCGGCGTCGCCACGTTCGAGCCCGGATGGCGCTGGTCGGAGTCCGTCAAGCCGATCGCCGGGACCGACTCGTGCCGGGTCCGCCACAACGGGTTCGTCGTGAAGGGCCGGTTGTGCATCCGGATGGACGACGGCGAGGAGGCCGAGGCGGGACCCGGCGACGTCTTCGTCTGCGATCCCGGGCACGACGCCTGGGTCGTCGGCGACGAGCAGGCCGTGGTGTTCGACTTCGCCGGCGGGGCCGCGGAGTACGCCAGGGCGGCGCCTCAGTGAGCTGAGCCGGTGGTGCGCCGGACCGGGGCGCATCACCACGGCACTTCGCCGGCGTCCTCGAAGAACTTGCCGGTCGGGCCGTCGTCGGGCAGGGTCGCGAGGCCGACGGCGATCGCCGCGCCCTGCTCGGGGGTGCGCACGCCGCGGAAGCCGTTGAGATCGGTCGCGACGAAGCCGGGGCAGCAGGCGTTGATCAGGATGTTCGTGCCGCTCAGCTCCCGGGCGTACTGGAGGGTGACGGCGTTCAGGAACGTCTTCGACGGCGCGTACGCCGCGGACACCGGGCCCGTCGTCCGCTCACCGCCGGGTCCCGATTGCCGGGTGAGGGAGCCGACGCTGCTGGACATGTTCACGATCCGCGGCGAGGCGGAGCGGCGCAGCAGCGGCAGCATCGCGTTGGTGACGCGGATGACGCCGATCACGTTGGTCTCCACGACCGTCCGGATGACGGCGGGATCGACCCGGGTGGGCTCCTGCGGCATGCCACCGGTGATGGCCGCGTTGTTGACGAGCACGTCGAGGCGCCCGGCCTGCTCCTCGATCAGCCGTGCGGCGGCGGTCGCGCTCGCGTCGTCGGTCACGTCCAGCGGTACGCCGAACGCGTCGACTCCGGCCGCGCGCAGCTTCTCCACCGCGGCCTCCCTGCGCTGATCGTCGCGGGCGCCGACGCCGACGCTCCAGCCGAGGGCGCCCAGGCCCGCCGCGATCTCGTATCCGATTCCCTTGTTCGCGCCGGTGACCAGCGCGATCGTGCGTTCGCTCATGGGAGCGATGCTGCCGCCGACCCCGGCGAGGGGTCCAACACCGATCGGCTGAGCAGCGATACCGCGCGGGTATCGATCCTGGATAGCATGGCCGGGTGGAGACCCGGGAACTGCGTTACTTCGTCGCCGTCGCCGAAGAGCTGCACTTCGGGCGCGCCGCGCAGCGACTCGGGATGGCACAGCCGCCTCTGTCACGGGCGATCCAGCGGCTCGAACGCCGGCTCGGGGCAGCGCTGCTGGACCGGACCAGCCGCACCGTCACGCTGACCGAGGCCGGCGCGGTGCTGCTGGCCGAGGGCCGGGCGGCCCTCGAGGCGGTCGACGCCGCCGAGCTCCGGACCCGCCGCGCCGCCCTCGCCGCGACCGGCCGTCCGGCCCTGGCCCTGGTCGCGAAAGCCGGCGCGTCCAGCGAACTGCTGGCCGAACTGCTCGACGCCTACGCCGCCGAACCCGGCGCGGTCTCCGTCGACGTCGTCCTGTGCGGCCCGGGCGAGCAGGCGCGGCTGCTGCGCGAGGGCCGGGCCGACGTGGCGCTGCTGCACCGGCCGTTCGACTCGACGGCCGGGTTCGACACCGAAGAGCTCAGTACGGAGCGCCAGGTCGTGGTCCTGCCGGCCGGGCATCCGCTCGCCCTCCGGGAGCACGTGCACATGGCCGACATCGCCGTGCTGCCCGACCTGCCCCTGCCGCGCTGGCCCGACTCCGGCGGCGCCTACCCGCCCGGCCCCGGCCCGCAGGTCCGTGACCACACGCAGCTGCTGCAACTGGTCGCGCTCGGCCGCGCGTGCATGATCCTGCCGGAGTCGTGCCGGGCCCGGTTACACGGTGACCTGGCCGCCGTGCCCGTGCTGGACGCGCCGACGGTCACCACCGTGATCGCCTGGCCGTCGCACAGCCGGTCCAGAGCCGTCGCCGACCTCGTCCGGAGCGCGACACGTCTCTAGCGGCCGCCTCATCGGCGGTCCCAGGTCCGGGCCGCCCCCTGCCGCAGGGCCCTTCCCGACGGACGCGTGCGGCTCCGGGACGGGCGGGCGGCGGGCGGCTCAGGCGCGGCGGCGGGCCCGGTAGGCGGCCACGTGCATGCGGTTGCCGCAGGTGCGGCTGTCGCAGTAGACCCTGGAGCGGTTGCGGGACTCGTCGACGAAGACGCGCTCGCAGTCGGGGGCCGAGCAGGTGCGCAGGCGCTCCCACTCGCCCTCGACCAGCAGGTGCGCCAGGGCCACGCCGAGGTCGGCCGCCAGGTGCTCGCCGAGGGAGGCGCCCGGGGCGAAGTAGTGGACGTGCAGGGAGTGGCCGTCGTGCTCGGTCAGGCGCGGGGTGATGCGGGTCTCGCTCAGCAGGGTGTTCAGCCGGATCACGGCGGTGGCCTGGTCGGGCGCGGTGAAGACCTTGTGGAAGGCCTCGCGGAGGGCCCGGACCTGGCCCAGGTCGGCCGCGCCGAGCTCGCCGACGCCGCTGATCTGCCAGCGGTCCACGAATTCGCCGAGCCCGTCCAGGCTGTCCAGCCGGTCCTCGCCCCCGGTCGAGGGGGAGGTGTTGACCAGGTCGACGGCGGTGGCGAGCGAGTGCACCATGTCATGTCCGAATGGCATGTCGACTCCTGTTCGGTGCGGGGTTCGGCGTGGTCGCACGTACGGCGGCCCGCCGTCCCGGAAGCGTATCTCTCCGGGACGGCCCCGCGGCCTTCCGTCACCGCACATCACCGCATCGGGTTCACCGGACATCACCGCGCCGGTTCATCGCGCCGGTTCCACCACGCCGGTTCATCGCGTCGGACCGGGGCGCCGGGGGCCGGACCGGTCACGGGGCCGGCCGCCTCCGTCTCCGCGGGCGGGGCCGCTCAGGACCGCGCGGCGGTGGAGCAGGACGAGCAGGTGCCGAAGACCTCGACCGTGTGCGTGATCTCGGTGAAACCGTGCTCGCTGCCGACCGCCTCGGCCCAGCGCTCCACGGCGGGCCCGGCCACCTCGACCGTCCGCCCGCAGCGGCGGCAGACCAGATGGTGGTGGTGGTCGCCGCTGGCGCACGCCCGGTAGACCGACTCGCCGTCGTCGGTGCGCAGGACGTCCACGTGGCCCTTGTCGGCCAGCGCCTGCAGCGCCCGGTAGACGGTGGTCAGCCCGATCTTGGCGCCTTCCGCGCGCATCTCGGCGTAGACGTCCTGCGCGCTGCGGAAGCCCTCGCTCTGGCGGAGGATCTCGTGTACGGCGTCGCGTCTGTTGCTCATGGGCGGGACTCCTGAGGTCGGCTTCGGCGTACGAATCTACCGAGCCCGAGGGCCAGGACGAACCCTCCCAGCGCGACGAGCACGATCAGCGCACCCGGCGGCGCCTCGACGTAGAAGGAGGTGGTGAGGCCGCCGACCGTGGCGACCACCCCGGAGGCCATGGCCAGCAGCATGGTGCTGCGGAACCCCCGGGTGAGCTGCTGGCCGGTCGCCACCGGGACCACCATCAGGGCGCTCACCAGCAGCAGCCCGACCACCCGCATGGCGATGACCACGGTCAGCGCCGCGGTGACGGCGATCAGCAGGCTGAGCAGGCGGACCGGCAGGCCGGCGGCCTTGGCGACCTCCTCGTCCTGGCAGAGGACGAACAGCTCCCGGCCGAAGACCGCCACCACGCCGAGCACCGCGACCGCGAGGGCGCCGATCACCCACACGTCCTGGAGGGTGACGGTGCTGATCGAGCCGAACAGGTAGGACATGAGGGTGGAGTTGCTCCCGCCGGGGGCGAGCGAGATGAGCAGCACGCCTCCGGCGATCCCGCCGTAGAACAGCAGGGCCAGCGCCACGTCGCCGCTGGTCCTGCCGCGTGCGCGGACCAGCTCGATGGCGACGGCGCCCAGCACCGAGACGAGCACGGCGGTCAGCACGGGGGCGGTGCCGGTGAGGAAGCCGAGCGCCACACCGGTCAGCGCGACGTGCCCGATGCCGTCGCCCAGCAGGGCCAGGCGGCGCTGCACGATGAAGGTGCCGACGGCCGGGGCGGTCAGGCCGATGAGGAGCGCCGCGATCATGGCCCGCTGCATGAAGTCGTACTGGAGCAGGTCGATCACGAGGTGGGTCTCCACTCCAGGGGGCTCGCCGGGGGCTCCTCGGCGTGCGGGTGCACGTGGTCGTGGCCGGGCAGCGCGTGCGCGCCGACCGCGTGCGGCGGCGGGCCGTCGTGGCAGACGCAGCCGTCGCGCAGGACCACCGCGCGGGTGATCAGGGGCTCCAGCGGGCCCAGCTCGTGGGCGACCAGCACGACCGTCCTGCCCTGGGCCACGAGCCCGGCGAGGGTGTCGGCCAGCAGCTGCTGGCTGGCCGCGTCCACGCCGGCCGTGGGCTCGTCCATGACGAAGGTGTCGGGCTCCCCGGCTAGGGCGCGGGCGATCAGCACCCGCTGCTGCTGCCCGCCGGACAGCGCCTGCACCGGGTCTCCCGCCCGGTCGGCCAGGCCGACGGCCTCCAGGGCCCGCGTGGTCGCGGCGGCGTCGGCCGCGCTCGTCGGGCGCAGCCGGCGCTGCCGTGCGATCCGCCCGGAGGCGACGACCTCGCGGATCGTGGACGGCACGCCGCCGCCCACGGAGAGCCGCTGGGGCACGTAGCCGATCCGCCACCAGTCGCGGAACCGGGCGGGCGGCGCGCCGTACAGGAGGGTGGAGCCCCCGGACAGGGGGGTCAGGCCGAGCAGGGCGCGGACGAGGGTGGACTTGCCCGACCCGTTCGCGCCGAGGACGGCCACCACCTCACCGGAGCGGACGGTCAGGTCGATCCCGCGCAGCACCGGGCGGCGGTCCAGGCTGACCTGGCCGCCGCGCATGGTGAACGCTTCTTCTCTATCTGTCACGTGGTGCCTTCACGGGCAGCTGAGCGCCTTCTTGAGGGTGGTGAGGTTCTGCCGCATGGCGGACAGGTAGTCGCCGTCCGCCGGCCGGCTCTCGATCGGGTCGAGGACCGCGGTGGTGGCGCCGACCTCCTGGGCGAGAACCTCGGCGACCTTCGGGCTGACGAGGGTCTCGGTGAAAATGGTAGTCACTTTTTCCCGTTTGGCGACTTCGGCCACCTCGGCCAGGCGCGCGGGGGAGGGCTCGGCGTCCGGGTCGACGCTGATCCCGACCTGCTTGAGCTTGTAGCGGTCGGCGAGGTAGCCGAAGGCCTCGTGGCCGGTGACGATGGAGCGCGAGGCGCAGTCGGCCAGGCCCTGGGCCAGCTCGCCGTCCAGGGCGGTGAGGTCGGCGGCGGCCTTCGCGGCGCGCTCCCGGTAGCCCGCGGCGCGGGCCGGGTCGGCGGCGGCCAGCTTCTCGCCCAGCCGGGTCGCGACGGTGGCGAACCGGCTCGGGTCGAGCCAGAGGTGCGGGTCGTAGGAGACCTCGTGCCCGTGCTCCTCCTCTGCGTGGCCCTCCTCGCCGTGGCCCTCCTCCGCGTGCTCCTCGGCGGCGAGGGTCTTGACCAGGGTGGCGGCGTCGAAGCCCCGGTCGGCGGCGTGCTGCTCGACCGCCTCGTCCACGGCGGGCTGCACGCCCTTGACGTAGGCCACCAGGGAGGTCTTCTCCAGCCCCGCCACCTGGGCGGGCGTCAGCTCCAGGTCGTGCGGTTCGACGCCGGGCTCGGCCAGGCCGATGACGGTGACGTCGCCTCCCCCCACCTGCTCGGCCAGCCACTGCAGGGGGTACAGGGCCGCGGTGACCTCGGGGCGGCCTCCCCCCGCGCCGCCGGTGCCGCCGGCCGATTCGGCGGCACCGGAGCCGCAGGCGGCGGTGGCGGCGAGGAGGGCGGTCCCGGTGAGCAGGCCGGCTGCGCGCATGCGGATACGTCGGGAGGAGTCGGACATCATGTCCAACAGTATGCGCGTAAATGAAAACGGTTGTCAAAATCGAGCCGAGATCGCCGCCCGGCGGACCGGCCAGGATGGTGAGGAGCGGAACGGCCGGGGAGCGAGCCGGTGAAGGGCGGGGCCGAGGACTCCTCGCCGGAGCGGCCCTTCTGTGACCGGTCCCGGTGGATCCGGCCAGGGCGAGGCGCTCCTTCCCGGCCGGGCGGTGTCAGAAGGCTCCGAACCGGTCGGCGGCCAGCAGCAGGAGGAAGGTCAGCAGGGCGATCCGGAGGATGCGGCCCTTGGTGGCCAGGGACGGCCAGGACATGTAGGCCAGCCAGCCGACGAACGCGATCACCGGGAGCACGGCGAGGCCGCCCCAGAAGGACGGCACCGCGAAACCGGCCAGGAGGAGGACGACGAGGAGCAGCGGAGGGATCCAGCGGGGGAGCTGGAACAGGAACACCAGGGGCGCGGCGCTGAACCGCTCGACCTTCTGCCGGAGCCCGGTCGCATCGGGGGTGAAGAACTGCTCGCCGGGCGGGAGCGGGCGCCGGGCGGCCGGGCGGCCGGGTCCGGATCCGGTCGTGCGGCCGGAGGCGGCACGCCGGGCGAGAGGGTGCGCGGGACGCCCGGAGCCGGGACGCTCGGAGCTGCTCTTGTCGGCCACGGCCAGAGCCTAACGCCGGGGCGTCCCGCTTGTGGCCGGAGGCGGGCCGTACGTAGACTCGGCGGCGGCGGACTCCCACGCCGAACCTCCTCGATCGGGCACCCACGCCGCCCGTGCTCCACGGAGGCAAAGGGGATTCACGTGCCTCGGGAGGCTGCGGGTCCCATGCGCGCCGACCGACGTCGCGGCGGGCCGACCGGCAGGCGTGGGCTGCGGGTGGCCGTACGCCGCGAGCGGAGTCAGCATGACCAGCAAGAAGCAGCTCAAGATCCGGATCCGGGCGCGGATGGCGAAGACCGGCGAGAGCTACACCGCCGCCCGCCGCCATGTCGTCGACCGGCCCGAGCCCGCGACCGACGGTGCCTGGACCTTCCACGGCGGGCGCCACCCGGGCAGCGCGGCCATCTCCGCGGTCCTCGCCAACCAGGGCCTCGCCGTCGGTGAGCCGATGGTCTTCCTCGCCGGAGGCGGCATCGGCGCCGGATACATCCTGTGGGAGTTCAAGCACGACGGCAGCCGCCACCTCACGCTCGGCTTCCGCAACCAGTGGCAGTACCACGACCGCTGGACGGCCAAGACCCTGGACCGGCTCGGCGTCGGTTTCACCGCGCACACCACCTCGGGGGCCAAGGGCGCGTCCGCCGCCCTCGCCGCGGAACTGGACGCGGGACGGCCCTGCATCGTGCTGCCCGACCGCTACCACGTCGGCTACTGGGGTCTCCCGGAGAGCCTGGACGGGTACGGCGGGCACCCGGTCGTCGTCTACCGGGGCGACGGCGGGGACGTGCTCGTCGACGATCGGGGAACGGCCCCGATCAGGGTGCCGCGGACGCGGATGGACGCCGCCCGGGCCCGCGTGTCGTCCTACAAGAACGTCATGCACGTCCTGAACCCCGACGGCCCCGCCGGGATCGACGCCGGGCGGCTGGCCTCGGCCGCGCTGGAGGGGCTGCGCGACGCCGCCGAGCACCTGAGCGCGGCCTCCGAGTCGTTCTCGCTACCGGCCTGGCGCAAGTGGTCGCGGATGATGGTCGACCGCCGCAACGCCAAGGGCTGGCCGAAGGTGTTCGCCGACGGACGCGGGCTGGCGGGGGCCCTGCTGTCGATGTGGGAGGGCGTGGAACCCGTCGGGACGGACGGCGGAAACCTCCGCGACCTGTTCGCCGACGGGCTGGAGGAGGCCGGCGCGCTGCTGGACCTGCCGCTCGCGGACCTGGCGGAGGAGTTCCGCCGGATCCACGGGCTCTGGCACGACCTGGCCGAGGCGGCCTTCCCGCTCGACGTCCCGGAGTTCGCCCGGATGCGCGCGCTCACCGCCCGGATCCGCGAGTCGCTGCTGGCGGAGGGTACGGCGGGCGGCGGCGCGGAGGAGGACCCCCGGGCGGCCGCGGCGGGAGCGGGGGCGGTGATGCCGCAGGACGCGGTGGACGGAGCCGCGGAGCTGTGGGAACTGCGGGCCGCGGTGGACCGGGCCTCGCCGGTCGGGGACCACGAGGCGCTCTTCGCCGGCCTGAGCACGCGTCTGGCCGGGATCCACCGGGCGGAGAGCGAGGCGGTCGCGGCCCTGCGGGACCTGGTGCGGGAGCGGGGACGCGGATGAGAGGGCCCTCTGGCATGCTGGGCGGATGCTCGCTCTCATCCGCTACTCGGTGCCGCCCGCGCGGGCCGGGGAGTTCCTGACCCAGGCGTACGACATCATCGACACGCTGGCCGCGCAGCCGGGCTACGTGCGCGGCCGCGTGTCGAGGTCGGTGGACGAGCCGGACCTGTGGGCGCTGGTCAGCGAGTGGGAGGGGGCGGGGTTCTACCGCCGGGCCCTCGGCGCGGCGCGGATGGCGATGTACCCGCTGATGACGCTGATGATCAACGAGCCGAGCGCCTTCGAGGACGTCGAGCGCGGGTGACCGCACCGCCCGCCCGCCCGGCCGGAGGAGGACGCACCGGGACCGGCGCGGCGCGCGGCGGGCACAGGCACGGGCACAGGAACGGGCGCAGCGCGTGCGGACGCGATGTGCGCGCCCCGCCGTCCCGGGCTCCCCTAAGCTGGGAGCCCAGTCGATTCCTCGCCGACCTCCAGCCGGATGGAGATTTTCCCTTATGTCACGCCGTACGGACATCATGGACACCATCGTCAGCCTCTCGAAGCGACGTGGGCTCGTCTACCCCTCCAGCGAGATCTACGGAGGCCTGCGCGCGTCGTGGGACTACGGCCCGCTGGGCGTGGAGCTCAAGAACAACGTCAAGCGGCAGTGGTGGAAGTCCATGGTCCAGGCCCGGGAGGACGTCGTCGGCCTCGACTCGTGCGTCATCCTCGCCCGCGAGGTGTGGCAGGCCAGCGGTCACGTGGAGACCTTCACCGACCCGCTGACCGAGTGCCAGTCCTGCCACAAGCGCTACCGCGCCGACCACCTCGAAGAGGCGTACACCGAAAAACACGGGAAGCACCCGATCAACGGCCTGGCCGACATCACCTGCCCCAACTGCGGCAACAAGGGCGCCTTCACCGCGCCCAAGCAGTTCAGCGGCCTGCTGAAGACCTACCTCGGCGCGGTCGAGGACGAGTCGGGCCTGGCCTACCTGCGCCCGGAGACCGCGCAGGGCATCTTCATCAACTACCTCAACGTGCAGCAGTCGGCGCGCCGGAAGATCCCGTTCGGCATCGGCCAGATCGGCAAGTCGTTCCGGAACGAGATCACCCCCGGCAACTTCATCTTCCGCACGCGCGAGTTCGAGCAGATGGAGATGGAGTTCTTCGTCAAGCCCGGCACCGACGAGGAGTGGCACCAGTACTGGATCGACGAGCGCTTCCGCTGGTACGTCGACCTGGGCATCAGCAAGGACAACCTGCGGCTCTACGAGCACCCGCAGGAGAAGCTGTCCCACTACTCCAAGCGCACCGTCGACGTGGAGTACCGCTTCAACTTCACCGGAAGCGAGTGGGGCGAGCTGGAGGGCATCGCCAACCGCACGGACTTCGACCTGACCGCGCACGGCAAGGCCTCCGGCACCGACCTGAGCTTCTTCGAGCAGGACACGGGTGAGCGCTACGTGCCGTACGTGATCGAGCCGGCCGCCGGCGTCGACCGCGCGACGCTCACCTTCCTCATCGACGCCTACACCGAGGACGAGGCGCCCAACGCCAAGGGCGTCATGGAGAAGCGCACGGTCATGCGCCTCGACCACCGGCTCGCACCGGTCAAGGTCGCGGTCCTGCCGCTGTCGCGCAACGCCGACCTGTCGCCGAAGGCCAAGGACCTGGCCGCCCAGCTCCGCAGGCGCTGGAACGTCGAGTTCGACGACGCGGGCGCCATCGGCCGCCGCTACCGCCGCCAGGACGAGATCGGCACGCCGTTCTGCGTCACCGTCGACTTCGACACTCTGGACGACCACGCGGTGACCATCCGCGAGCGGGACTCCATGGCCCAGGAGCGGGTCGCCCTCGACCAGGTCGACTCCTACCTGCGACAGCACCTCAACGACTGACCCGCCGCTCGTGACGTACGGCTCCCGCCCCCTCGGACGGGAGCCGTACCCGCCCCGGGGAGCGGCCGGCGGTCCCCGCGCAAGACGAACCGGTGAACCCGGCAGGTGATGCGGTGAAGCGACCCACGATCGATGACATCGCCCGCCGCGCGGGGGTCTCGAAGGGGGCCGTCTCGTTCGCGCTGAACGGCCGCCCCGGCGTGTCGGCGGAGACCCGGGACCGGATCCTGTCGATCGCCACCGAGCTCGGCTGGCAGCCGAGCAGCGTCGCCCGTGCGCTCTCGGAGGGCAGGGCCGACGTGCTGGGCCTCGTCGTGGCCCGCCCGGCCCGCACGCTCGGGCTCGAACCGTTCTTCATGCAGCTGATGTCCGGGATCGAGGCGGCGCTCTCGGCGGCCTCGGTGGGCCTGCTGCTGCAGATGACCGAGGATCCGCAGACGGAGACCGGGATCTACCGGCGCTGGTGGGCGCAGCGCCGGGTGGCCGGGGTGATCCTGGTGGACCTGCGGGTGGACGACCCGCGGGTCGCGGTCCTGGAGGAACTGGGGATGCCCGCCGTCGTCGTCGGCGGGCCCGAGGGGGCCGGCCGGTTGCCCGCCGTCTGGAGCGACGACGCCGAGGCGATCGGGTCGGTGGTGGATCACCTGGGAGCGCTGGGGCACCGCAGGATCGCCCGGGTGGCCGGCCCGGAGGTGCTGCGGCACACGGTCGTCAGGACCCGGGCGATGGAGGCGGCGGCCGCCGCGCGCGGCATGGAGAGCGTCACCGTGCACACCGACTACGGCGCCGACGCGGGAGCGGACGCGACCCTGCGGCTGCTGCGTTCCCGTTACCGGCCCACGGCGGTCGTGTACGACAACGACGTCATGGCGGTGGCGGGCACGGCGGCCGCCCAGGACGCCGGGATCGCCGTGCCGGAGCGGTTGTCGGTGGTGGCGTGGGACGACTCCGCGCTGTGCCGGCTGACCCGCCCGCACCTCACCGCGGTGAGCCGGGACATCGCCGCCTTCGGCGCGCGGGCCGCGCAGAGCCTGCTCGACCTGGTGGCGGGGGCGGAGGTCGGCTCGTGCCGGGACGCGACGCCCCGGCTGGTGGTCCGGGGGAGCACCGCGCCGTCCGCGGGGTGAGCGGGGGCCCGCGGCCGCCCGATCACGGGGACGCCGGTTCCGGGGAGCGCCGCGCCGCCCGCGGGGTGGGCGGAGCGTCCGCTTTCACCCGGTTGACCGCGTCCGTGCCGGGGCGGGATCCTGCTGGACGGCGAGGCCGCGCGATCGGCGCGGTGGCACCGCGAGGAGGCGGCACCGCGAAGGGTCCGGGCGGTCTTCCGGCCCTCCGGTCCGCTCGGCTCCGCCCCCCTCACCTGACAAGGAGCTGACGATGTTCGTCGACATGCCGCTGGACCAGTTGCGCGCTTACCTGCCCGAGCGGCCGGAGCCCGCCGACTTCGACGCCTTCTGGGACCGTACGCTGACCGAGGCCCGCAAGCACGACCTCGGCGCGGTCTTCACCCCGCACCCGAGCGCGCTGACGGTGGCCGACGTCTACGACGCGACCTACGCCGGGTACGGCGGGCACGCGATCAAGGGCTGGCTGCTCGTGCCGCGCGGGGCGGAGGGCCCGGTGCCGTGCGTGGTGGAGTACATCGGCTACGGGGGCGGCCGGGGCCTGCCGATCGACTGGCTGCTGTGGCCGTCGTTCGGCTGGGCGGTGTTCGTGATGGACTCGCGGGGCCAGGGGGCGGGCGGCTGGCGGCGCGGTGACACCGCCGACCCGGAGCCGGGCACGGGCCCGCAGACCCCCGGTGTGATGACCAAGGGCATCCACGACCCGGACGACTACTACTACCGGCGGCTCTACACCGACGCCGTCCGGGCGGTGGAGGCGGCCAGGACCCATCCGGCGGTGGACCCCGGCCGGATCGCGGTGTCGGGCGGCAGCCAGGGCGGCGCCATCGCGCTGGCGGTCTCCGCCCTCGTGCCGGACCTCGCCTGCGCGCTGATCAGCGTGCCGTTCATGTGCCACATCCGGCACGCCACGCAGATCACGGACGAGAACCCCTACGCCGAGCTGGCCGTCTACTGCCGGGTCTTCAAGGACCGGGTGGAGGAGGTCTTCACGACCCTGTCGTACTTCGACGGGCTCAACTTCGCGGCCCGCTCCGCCGTCCCGGCGCTGTTCTCGGTGGGCCTGCGCGACGGCGTCACCCCGCCCTCCACGGTCTTCGCCGCCCACAACCACTACGCGGGGCCGAAGGAGATGCGGGTGTACCCGTACAACGGCCACGAGGGCGGCGAGTCCGCCCACGCCATGGAGCAGGCCGCGTTCCTGCGGGCGGCCCTCGGCGCCTGACGCCCGGCCGGTCCGGGCGCGAGTGACGAGTGCGGGGTACGGCGTGCGCGCCGTACCCCGCACTCGTCGTGCGCTCCCGCCGGTCCCGCGGGCGCCCGGCCGAACCGTGGAGAACGATCCGGAAATTGGTTTACACCAATTGGTTTATACCAATTCTGGGGGTGACCGATATCACGTGGAAAATGTTGCCGATTTTAATTGGATTAGACCGCGGGGTGGGCTTTGAGCTGCATGGACGTGCTTCACGGGTAAGGGTGGCGTTTCATTCGCTGCTTCATCGGTAGAGTCCCGACTAAGGCGAAGAGCGCGTCATTTGAAGCCGTAGAAGGAGCAGCCGTGCCCAAGTACGTATACGACTTCACCGAGGGCAACAAGGATCTCAAGGATCTGCTCGGCGGTAAGGGGGCCAATCTGGCCGAGATGACCAATCTCGGGCTGCCGGTCCCCCCCGGCTTCACGATCACCACTGAGGCGTGCCGCGGTTTCCTCGCCGGAGGCTCGCTCCCCGGCGGTCTGGAGGAGGAGATCGCCCTCCACCTGACCGCGCTGGAGAGGCGGATGGGCCGCCGCCTGGGCCAGGCCGACGACCCCCTGCTGGTGAGCGTGCGCTCCGGCGCCAAGTTCTCCATGCCCGGCATGATGGAGACCGTCCTCAACATCGGGCTGAACGACGAGTCCGTGCGCGGCCTGGCCAAGCAGGCCGGCGGGAACGAGCGCTTCGCCTGGGACTCCTACCGCCGCCTGATCCAGATGTTCGGCAGGACCGTCCAGGGCATCGACGGCGAGCTGTTCGACGGGGCCCTGGAGCGGCTCAAGGCCGGCCGCAGCGACCTGGACCTGCAGGCCGAGGACTTCCAGCGCCTGGTCGAGACCTACAAGGAGATCGTCCGCGCCGAGACCGGCGAGGACTTCCCCGTCGACCCCTACCGGCAGATGCGGATGGCCGTCGAGGCCGTCTTCGCCTCGTGGAACGCCCCGCGCGCGGTGCTCTACCGCCGCCAGGAGCGCATCCCGGCCGACCTGGGCACCGCCGTCAACGTCTGCTCGATGGTCTTCGGCAACTGCGGCATGGACTCGGGCACCGGCGTGGCCTTCACCCGCGATCCCGGCAGCGGCCAGCAGGGCGTCTACGGCGACTACCTGCAGAACGCCCAGGGCGAGGACGTGGTGGCCGGCATCCGCAACACCATGCCTCTGCAGGAGCTGGAGGCCATCGACAAGGACTCCTACGACGAGCTCATGCGGATCATGGAGAAGCTGGAGAACCACTACCGCGACCTGTGCGACATCGAGTTCACGGTCGAGCGCGGGAAGCTGTGGATGCTCCAGACCCGGGTGGGCAAGCGGACGGCCGCGGCCGCGTTCCGCATCGCCGTGCAGCTGGTGGACCAGGGCCTGATCGACCTCGACGAGGCGGTCACCCGCGTCACCGGCGACCAGCTCGCCCAGCTCATGTTCCCCCGCTTCGACGGCGGCGCGGACAGGAAGCGGATCGGCAGGGGGATGAACGCCTCCCCGGGCGCGGCCGTCGGCAGGGCCGTCTTCTCCTCCGAGCGGGCCGTCGAGCTCGCCGCGGCGGGCGAGGCCGTGATCCTGGTCCGCAGGGAGACCAACCCCGACGACCTGTCCGGGATGATCGCCGCCCAGGGCGTGCTCACCTCGCGCGGCGGCAAGACCTCCCACGCCGCCGTGGTCGCCCGCGGCATGGGCAAGACCTGCGTCTGCGGGGCCGAGGAGCTGGAGGTCTCCGCCGCCGAGCGCCGCTTCACCGCCCCCGGCGGCGTCGTGGTCGCCGAGGGCGACGTCATCTCCATCGACGGCTCCAGCGGCGAGGTGTTCCTGGGCGAGGTGCCCGTGGTCGACTCCCCGGTCGTGGAGTACTTCGAGGGCGCCCCCGTCGGCGGCGACGAACTGGTCGCCGCCGTGCACCGGATCATGTCCCACGCCGACTCCGCGCGCCGCCTGGCCGTGCGGGCCAACGCCGACAACGCCGAGGACGCCGCCCGCGCCCGGCGGTTCGGCGCCCAGGGCATCGGGCTGTGCCGTACCGAGCACATGTTCCTCGGCGACCGCCGGCAGCTGGTCGAGGACCTCGTCCTGGCCGACGGCGACGACGAGCGCGAGCGGGCGCTGGCCGCGCTGGAGCCGCTGCAGCGGGCGGACTTCACCGAGATCTTCCGGGCGATGGACGGCCTGCCCGTCACCGTCCGCCTGCTCGACCCGCCGCTCCACGAGTTCCTGCCCGACCACACCGAGCTCGCGGTCAAGGTCGCCCTCGCGGGGGACCGGGCCACCGGCCGGGACCGCAGGCTGCTGGCCGCGGTCAAGCGCCTGCACGAGCAGAACCCCATGCTGGGCCTGCGCGGCGTACGGCTCGGCCTGGTCGTCCCCGGCCTGTTCGCCATGCAGGTCCGGGCGATCGCCGAGGCGGCCAGGGCGGTGCCCGGCGCCCGCGCGGAGATCATGATCCCGCTCGTCGGCGCCGTCCAGGAGCTGGAGTGCGTCAGGGAGGAGGCGGCCGGGATCCTGGCGGAGGCGGGGGTCGAGGCGGCGGTCGGCACGATGATCGAGGTGCCGCGCGCCGCGCTCACCGCGGGCCAGATCGCCGAGGCCGCCGAGTTCTTCTCCTTCGGCACCAACGACCTCACCCAGATGACCTGGGGCTTCTCCCGCGACGACGTCGAGGCCGCGTTCTTCTCCCGCTACCTGGACCTGGGAGTCTTCGGCGTCTCCCCGTTCGAGACCCTGGACCGCGCCGGCGTCGGCCGGCTCGTGCGGATCGCCGCCGAGGAGGGGCGCAGGGCCAGGCCCGGCCTCAAGCTCGGCATCTGCGGCGAGCACGGCGGCGACCCCGACTCGATCCACTTCTGCCACGAGGTCGGCCTGGACTACGTGTCCTGCTCGCCGTTCCGCGTGCCGGTCGCCCGGCTGGAGGCCGGTCGCGCGGCCCTGGCCTGCGCCGGCTCCGACACCCGCTGACGGGGTCGGCCGCGGGGTCCACCGGACTCCGCGGCGTCCCGGAGTGTTTACCGACTGTCAGGCATGGACCGGTCCTATCGGGGATAAAATCACTGCACTTATGCATCGCTATGACGAGTCCGATCAGGCCCGATGGGTGCCGGAACCCCCCGGCAACCCCGAGCGAGGCCCGTTCGCCCGGGACCGCGCGCGCGTGCTGCACAGCGCCGGGCTGCGGCGGCTGGCGGCCAAGACGCAGGTGGTCGGACCGGGGGAGACCCTGGCCAGCGGGCAGCACATCCCCCGCACCCGGCTGACCCACTCCCTGGAGTGCGCGCAGATCGGCCGCGAGATGGGCGAGGCGCTCGGCCGCGACCCCGACCTGGTGGAGACCGCCTGCCTGGCCCACGACCTCGGGCATCCGCCCTTCGGGCACAACGGCGAGACCGCGCTGAACGAGGTCGCCGCCGCGTGCGGCGGCTTCGAGGGCAACGCGCAGAACCTGCGCCTGCTGACCCGGCTGGAGGCCAAGGTCCTCACCGAGGACGGCCGCAGCGCCGGGCTGAACCTCACCCGGGCCACCCTCGACGCGGCCTGCAAGTACCCCTGGCGCCGCCCGGAGCCGGTCGAGGGGGTCACCGGCCGGCAGCCGTACGGCGCCTACGACGACGACCTGCCGGTCTTCGAGTGGATCCGGCAGGGCGCCCCGGCCGGCCGGGTGAGCTTCGAGGCGCAGATCATGGACTGGGCCGACGACGTCGCCTACTCGGTGCACGACCTGGAGGACGCCCTGCACGCGGGGGAGGTCACCCTGGGGATGCTGCGCGACGGGGCCGAGCGCCGCGACGTGTGCGCCACCACCCGCGCCTGGTACGCCCCGGAGGCCGACCCCGCCGAGCTGGAGGACGTCTTCGCCCGGCTGGTCGCCTCACCGCTCTGGCCGCGCGAGGTCGACGGCTCCATGTCCGGCCTCGCCGCGCTCAAGGGCCTCACCAGCGCGCTCATCGGCCGCTTCTGCAGATCCGCCGAGGTGGCCACCCGGGAGGCGTACGGCCCGGCCCCCGGCCGCTACGGCGCGGAACTGGTCGTGCCGAGGTCCAGCCGCCTGGAGTGCGCGGTGCTCAAGGGGGTCACCGTCCACTACGTGATCACCCGGGAGAACCACAGCGCCAACCGGGCCCGGCAGCGGGAGCTGATCCACGACCTGGCCCGCCTGATCGCGCGGGGCGCCCCCGACTCCCTGGAGCCCGCCCTCCGGCCCGCCTTCGCCAGGGCGGGCGACGACGCCGCCCGGCTGCGCGTGGTCGTCGACCAGATCGCGTCGCTGACCGACACCTCGGCGGTCACCTGGCACCGCCGCCTGGGCGGGCGCTGACCGGCACCTGGCCACCAGGCGCCGCCGCCTCGGCGGGCGCCGACGGACGCCGGCGGGGACCCGGCCTCGCCGGAAGGCCCCGGCGGGAGCGTCACCCGTTCAGGGTGGTGACCTGCCTGCTCTCCTCCACCGGCTTCTTGCGCGGCTTCCTGGTGGGCGTGGGGGTGGGCTCCGGCTTGGACGTGCACAGGATCGCGCACGCGGGCGTCCGACCGGTCCGCTTCATGAGGGCCCGCGTCTCGTCGGCGGGGGACAGGGTGCGGTTCCCCTTCAGCCAGGCGTCCAGGTAGTTCCAGGGCTTGACCATGCCCCGCCGCACCCACCACACGGAGGGCTCGGTCTTCCAGGAGATGGCGAAGTAGAGGTTGCTGGCGGTGTCGCGGGCGTTGCCGGAGTTGCCGATCTGCCCGAGCACCTGCCCGGTCTTGACCCGGGTGCCGGGTGCGATCCCCGGCGCGACCGAGTCGAGGTGGCCGCCCAGGTAGAGCACGCCGTCCTCCCCGGCGACCGTGACGAACCGGCCCTCGCGGTCCTGGCCCCGGTCGGTGGAGGGCTTCCACCGGTTCTTGATGTTGACCTCGTGGACCACGCCGTCCACCGGGGAGACGAACGAGCAGCCCTTGCCCGCCCAGATCGTGGTCTTGGGCAGCACCAGCAGCTTGCGCTGGTAGGTGGCCTCGCAACCCTGCACGGGGAAGGTGTAGGTGAACTCCGAGACCTTCGGCGGGGGCACCGGGACGGGCTCCTCGCCCTGGGGCGGCCGCACGGCCACCGGGGACGGCGAGGGCGTCGCGGAGCCGGTCTCGGCCACCGGCGGCGGGATCGTCGCGGTCACCGAGTCCGGGGCCGAGACCAGCTCCGCAGAGGGCGGAGGCACCGTGCTGACACCCGCCACCCCGGCCGGAGACGCGCAGGCCCCGGTGACGAGGACGGCGCCCGCCACGGCGGCCAGTCGTGTTATGTGCCCCGATCTCATGATGTCCACCCGCATAAGTTATCCAGAATCGGCCGTTACCTTTGTAACGGACCTCATCATCGACCACGACCCGTTCGGGAAAGTCGCTTTGGGGTCGCTTCCCGGCGATCTCCGGCACCGCTCGGGCCCGCAGGCCGGTCCGGCAGGCCCGCCGGGCGCCGTCCGGGGGCGGTCCGCAGGTCGGTCCGCCGGCCGGTCGGGCAGGCCCGCGGGGGGATGGTCCGCAGGCCGGTCCGGCGCCGCCTGAGCTGTCGGAGCGCCGGACTAGACTCGCGGCGTGGCAGGCCGGATCAGTGATGAGGACATCGCGCTCGTGCGGGAGCGCTCACCGATCGCCGACGTCGTGGGCGAGCACATCCAGCTCCGCAACGCCGGCGGCGGCAACCTGAAGGGACTCTGCCCCTTCCACGAGGAGAAGAGCCCCTCCTTCAACGTCACCCCCGCCCGCGGCTACTACTACTGCTTCGGCTGCTCCGAGGGCGGCGACGTCATCACCTTCGTGCGCCGGATGGAGCACCTGTCGTTCGGCGAGGCCGTGGAGCGGCTGGCGCAGCGGGCCGGCATCCAGCTCCGCTACGAGCAGGGCGGCTACGTCCCCGGGCGGGAGCAGGGCGAGCGCAGCAGGCTGATCGAGGCGCACCGGGCGGCCGCGGAGTTCTACGCGGCCAAGCTGGCCGACCCGGAGGCCGCGCCGGGCCGGAGGTTCCTGTCGGAGCGCGGCTTCGAGCGGGTCGACGCCGAGCGCTTCGGGGTCGGCTACGCGCCCGCCGGGTGGGAGGCGCTGACGCGGCACCTCCTGGCCCGCGGGTTCACCGCCGCCGAGCTGGTCAAGGGCGGGCTGGCCAAGGAGGGGCGCAGGGGGCCGATCGACCGCTTCCGGGGGCGGCTGGTCTGGCCGATCCGCGACATCACCGGCGACGTGATCGGGTTCGGTGCGCGCAAGCTGAACGACGCCGAGGACGGCCCCAAATACCTCAACACGCCGGAGAGCCCGCTCTACCGCAAGAGCGAGGTCCTCTACGGCGTCGACCTGGCCAAGCGGGAGATCTCCAAGCAGTCCCGGGCAGTGATCGTCGAGGGCTACACCGACGTGATGGCCTGCCACCTGGCGGGCGTGACGACGGCCGTGGCCACCTGCGGCACCGCGTTCGGCGCCGAGCACATCAAGGTGCTGCGGCGGCTGCTGCTGGACCACACCGGGGCGCAGGGCGAGGTGGTCTTCACCTTCGACGGCGACTCGGCCGGGCAGAAGGCGGCGCTGCGCGCCTTCGCCGACGAGCAGAAGTTCGCCACCCAGACCTACGTGGCCGTGCAGCCCGACGGGCTCGACCCGTGCGACCTGCGGGTCACCAAGGGCGACGCGGCGGTCCGCGACCTGGTGGCGAGCCGGCAGCCGCTGTTCGCGTTCGCCATCCGCAGCGTGATCTCCCGCCACGACATGAGCACCAACGAGGGGCGGCTGGCCGCGCTGGACGCCGCCGCGCCGATCGTGGCGGGCATCAGGGACCGGGCGCTGCGCCAGCTCTACGGGGTGGACCTGGACCGCTGGCTCGGCTTCAACAACGAGCGGTTCGTGATGGACCGGATCGCCGAGGTGGCCATGGCCGCCAAGGACTCCAGGGACCCCAGGGGCGCCGCCTCGGGGAGGGCGCGCGAGGGCGGGCCGGGCGGTCAGGGGCCGAGGCGGGTCGCCGACCTGACCGACCCCGGGGTGCGGATCGAGGCCGAGGTGCTGAAGCTGGCCGTGCAGCGCCCGTCGCTGCTCGGCGACCGGTTCGACGCGATCGGCGCGGAGGCCTTCACCCGGCCCGAGCACGTCGCGCTGCACAGGCTGGTCATGGAGGCCGGGGGCACCGCGGCCGGCGGCGCGGGCGGACGCGAGTGGGTGGACCGCCTGCTCGCCCTCGCGGGCGAGGACCTGCGCGGGACGGTCACCCGGCTGGCCGTGGAGGAGCTCCGCGCGGACCTGGCGAACGAGCAGCGGTACGCCTCGGACCTGGTCGCCGCGCTGGAGGGCATCACGGTGTCGCGGGCGATCGAGCAGGTGAAGTCGCAGCTGGAGCGGACCGACCTGGCCGGCGGGCCGGAGGAGTACCGCCGGCTGTTCGCGGAGCTGAACGAGCTGGAGCGCCGGCGGCGCGTGCTGCGGGAGCAGGCCGCCGGAAGCTGATCACGTAATCAGCTTTAATTTCCTGACGCTCATTCGGCCAAACCCGAATAAGGTCTCGATCCGATAATGATTGAGACCTTACCTCCGGTGACAAAAATAGGCCTGCCGTTTCAGGTGACTAATACAGCAGACTGTCTCCCGTGGGTGCATCGGTGCTGCCAAGCGGGCCGCCTTCGGTAGACCAGGTGGCCGACCTCGTCGCGAAAGGAAGAGAGCGCGGAAGCGTCACGGTCGATGACGTCGCCGCAGCCCTCGACAAATCCGAGCTGCCGTCCGACGCGCTGGAGCGCGTCGTGCGGATGCTCGCCGAGAACGGAGTGGAGGTCCTCGAGCCCCAGAGCGAGGAGGAGACCCCCAAGTCCGATGAGGAGGATGTCGGGAAACGAGCGCCGACCAGTGACCTGGTCCGCATCTACCTGCGGGAGATCGGGCGGGTGCCGCTGCTCACGGCGGAGGAGGAGGTGGAGCTCGCCAAGTCCATCGAGGCGGGGCTGTTCGCCGAGGAGAAGCTGGCCGCCATCGCCTCCCGGCTGGCCTTCCCCGAGCTGGGAGACCTCGTCTGGGAGGGCACGCGGGCCAAGCAGCGGCTGATCGAGGCCAACCTGCGGCTGGTCGTGTCGATCGCCAAGCGTTATGTGGGGCGCGGAATGCTGTTCCTGGATCTGATCCAGGAAGGCAACCTCGGTCTCATCCGGGCGGTCGAGAAATTCGACTACACCAAAGGCTACAAGTTCTCCACATATGCCACGTGGTGGATTCGGCAGGCGATCACCAGGGCCATCGCCGACCAGGCGCGCACGATTCGCATCCCGGTGCACATGGTCGAGACGATCAACAAGCTGGTCCGGGTCCAGCGCCAGCTCCACCAGGACCTCGGCCGCGAGCCCGCGCCGGAGGAGATCGCGCTGGAGATGGACCTCCCGATCGAGCGGGTGATCGAGATCCAGCGCATCGCCCAGGAGCCGGTCTCGCTCCAGTCGCCGATCGGCGAGGAGGACTCCGACCTCGGCGACTTCATCGAGGACGCCGACGCGGTGGTGCCGATGGAGGCCGCGGCCTTCATCATGCTGCAGGACCAGCTCGAGGAGATCCTCGCGACGCTGTCGGAGCGCGAGCAGCGCATCATCCAGTTGCGCTTCGGGCTCGCCGACGGGCATCCCCGGACGCTGGAGGAGGTCGGCAGGGAGTTCGGGGTGACCCGCGAGCGCATCCGCCAGATCGAGTCCAAGACCCTGGCGAAACTGCGCCACCCGACGCGGGCGCAGATCCTGCGCGACTACCTCGACTGACCTCCCGGTCGAGGAGATCGGACCGAGGACCCCGGAGCGTGCTCCGGGGTCCTCGCCGTGGGAGGGGTCCGCGGCCGCGCCGCCGGCGGGGTGCGCCGCCCCGCGGAACCGCCGCGTTGTCGACCTGCGGCCCTGCGGCCCTGCGGCCCCGGTGTGCCGGGGCGGCGGGGCCGGTTCCGGCTCCGGCGAGGGGTTGTCCATGGAGCAGGTCAAGGAACCCGCTGACGCGGTTAACGCGCTGGCCGAGCCTCTCTCCGACCAGGCCACGGGTGCAGCAGGCTGATCTCCGCACCCGGAACACCCGATCTTCTCATCGAGAAGGAGTGGAGGAACATATGACCGACCTCAGCCGTCGCAGGCTTCTGACCGGTACGGGACTGGCGATGGGCGCCGGTGCCGCGGCCGGTGCCGGGCTGGTACAGCTCGGGAAGCCCGAGTCTGCCTCGGCCGCCGCGTCCGGTGGATCGATCCCCTTCCACGGACTCCACCAGGCGGGGATCGCCACGCCCGTCCAGGAGCGCCTGCACTTCGCCTCCTTCGACCTCGGCACCCGGTCGCCGGCGGAGGCGGCGGGGCTGATGAAGGCCTGGACGGCGGCGGCGGTCCGGATGACCGCGGCGGAGGAGATCGGTCGCGGGGCGACCGGCAGGGCGCTGGCCCCGCCGGACGACACCGGGGAGACCCTGGAGATGCACGCCTCGCGGCTCACGCTGACGGTCGGCTTCGGCCCCTCCTTCTTCACCAGGCTGAACCTGCCGGCGCCGGACCGGCTGAGGGAGCTCCCGCCCTTCCGGGGCGACCGGCTCGACCCGGCCCGCAGCGGCGGCGACGTCTGCGTGCAGGCGTGCGCCGACGACCCGCAGGTGGCGGTGCACGCCGTACGGAACCTGGCGCGGATCGCGGCCGGCAAGGCGTCGCTGCGGTGGTCGCAGATCGGGTTCGGCAGGACCGCCTCGACCACGCCGGAGGAGAAGACCCCGCGCAACCTGATGGGGTTCAAGGACGGCACCAACAACATCGCCATGGACGACCGCTCCAAGCTGAACCGGCACGTCTGGGTGGGGGAGGAGGGGCCCGGCTGGATGGAGGGCGGGTCCTACCTCGTCACCCGGCGGATCCGGATGCACCTCGACATCTGGGACCGGACCCCGTTGAAGCAGCAGGAGGACGTCATCGGCCGGTACAAGCGGACGGGCGCCCCGTACGGAGGCACCCGCGAGTTCGACCCGGTGCGGATCCACGCGCTCCCGCCCGCCTCCCACGTGCGGCTGGCCCACCCCGACTCGAACGGCGGATCCAGGATCCTGCGCCGGGGCTACTCCTACACCGACGGCACCGACGGCCAGGGGCGGCTGGACGCGGGCCTGTTCTTCATCGCCTACCAGCGCGACCCGGAGGAGGGGTTCGTCAAGCTCCAGCGGTCACTGTCGGCCCGGGACAGCCTCAACGCGTTCATCCAGCACGTCGGATCGGGCATCTGGGCCTGTCCCGGCGGGGTGAGGCCCGGGTCATTCTGGGGCGAGGCACTGTTTTCTTAGGAGATACGGGCGCAAACTGGGCAGATGGAAGCGCGGCCGGCCATAGACGACGCCGCGCTCGAGCGCGAGGCGTGGTCCGTGCTCGAGGCGAACCGGACGGGCACGGCCACCGTGCCCGCGCCCGGCCTGTATCCGCACCAGTGGAACTGGGACTCCACCTTCGTCGCGCTCGGGCTGGCCAGGCGGGATCCCCGCCGGGCCGGGGAGGAGCTGCTCAGCCTGCTGACCGGGCAGTGGGGCACCGGCATGGTGCCGCACATCGTCTTCCGCCCGGCTCTGGCCGAGTCCTACTTCCCCGGCCCGTCCGTCTGGCGCTCCGCCGGCCACCCGGCGGCCCCGAGGGGGGTGCCCACCTCGGGGCTGACCCAGCCGCCGATGCAGGCGCTCGCCGCGTGGCGGGTGTGGCGCCACACCCGCGACACGGCGGACCGGGAGGAGGCCGACGCGCTCGTCCGGCGGCTCCACCCGATGCTGGCGGCCCAGCACGACTACCTGACCGCCTGCAGGGACCTGGGCGGGGGCGGGCTGGCCGCGATCGTCCATCCCTGGGAGTCGGGGATGGACGACAGCCCGGCCTGGGACGACCCGCTGGAGGCGCTCGCCGGGGCCCGCGACGCCCGCCCGCCGGGGGAGTCCTCCGACCGGCACCCCGGCGACCACCACGACCGCTACGTCTGGCTGGCCCTGCGCTACCGCGACTCCGGATACGACGGGGCCTACCTGCGCCAGGACCATCCCTTCGCGGTCGAGGACCCGATGTTCAACGGCATCTGGCTGGCCTCCTGCCACGCGCTCGCCGAACTGGCCCCGGTGGCCGGAGCGGACCCGAGGCCGTACGGCGAGGCCGCCGAGCGGATCCGGGCGGCGCTGCTGGAACGCCTGTGGAGCGGAGGCGCGTTCCAGGCGCGCGACCTGTGCGCCGGGCGGCTGATCCCCGTCTGCACGGTCGGCGGCTTCGGCCCGATGCTCGACCCCGGGATGCCCTCGGACCGGGTGGCGGAGCTGGTGGGCGTGCTGGAGTCGGCGCGCTTCATGGGCGCCGCCGGATATCCGGTGCCGAGCTGCGAGATCCGCGCCTCCCGGTTCGACCGCTCCCGCTACTGGCGGGGACCGTCCTGGGTGAACACCAACTGGCTGCTGCGGCGGGCGGCGGCGCTGCACGGCCGGGACGACCTGGCCCGCCGGCTGGGCGCGGCGACCCTCCGCCTGGTACGGCAGTCGGGCTTCCGCGAGTGCTTCGACCCCTTCGACGGCAGCGGCCGGGGCGGCCGGGACTTCTCCTGGTCGGCCGCGCTCACCCTCGACCTGCTCGCGGATAGCGTGGAGGCATGAGGCTCTTTCACCGCACGCCCGCAGAGGTCCGCGCCGCCGTCGTCCCGCCCGACCGGGTCCTGACCTACGCCCAGGGGCCGGACGGCTACGTGATCGCCACGGACCGGGCGCTCTACCTGGGGGAGACGCGGCTGCCGTGGTCCGGGATCGACCGCGGCCTCTGGGGCGAGGAGGGGCTGACGGTCGTCACCACGGACGGGCGGGAGCACCGGGTGCCGCTGCCCGAGCCGGGACGGGTCCCGGAGGCGGTGCGGGAGCGGGTGGTCTCCTCGATCCTGGTCAGCCAGTACGTGCCGCTGGACGCGCGCGGGGGAGTGAGGCTCGTGGCCCGGCGCGGGGAGGACGGAGAGGCGGTCTGGGACCTCGGGTTCGACGCGGGCCTCGACGGGAGCGATCCGGGCCTGCGGGCCCTGGCGGAGCAGGCGCTGGAGGGGGCCCGCCGGAGCTTCGGGATCTGACCGGGGCGGCGCTCCCCGGGAGTCTCGGACGTCACCGGTCTGACGCCCGGCGCCGGAGGACGTCTTCGGGATCCGACCGGGTCCGGCGCTCCCCCGGGGCGACCGCGCCGGCCGCGCGCCGTCCAGGGGACGCGGCCGGCGGTGCGGTCAGTAGGGCGAGCCGGTCCTGGCCTCCTCCGGCCAGCCGGTCCCGCTCCCGTCGTGCGCCTCGTCCGCACCGGAGTGGGGCAGGCGGCCGGCCACCTGCTCCTTGGCCATGGTGGTCACCTTGGAGACCTGGGCGCCGACCAGGCCGGCGGCCTCCTGCACGGACGGGTTGTCGGTCACCCGCTGGGCCATCCGCTTGATCTGCTCGTAACGCTCCCGGCCGGCCCGGCTACCAAGGACGTAGCCCACCGCCAGACCCGCGCAGAACATCATCCGATAACGCATCTCCACCTCCACAGGCGTGCTCAGCCGGACCCTACCCACGGATCGCGATTCCTCCCGCACCTACCCCGAGCCGTCGATGCGACACGCACTCCCGGAGTGCGCTAATCTATTCATGCGCCGCAGGGAGCAGGGAGAAAAACCCCGGCTCACAAGGCGCAGAGCGCGATCCCGTGTAGCTCAATCGGCAGAGCAGCCGGCTGTTAACCGGCAGGTTATAGGTTCGAGTCCTATCGCGGGAGCCACCTCAGGAGGCCCCGGGAGCACCGCTCCCGGGGCCTCCTGCTGTTTTTCCCGCTCCCGCTGTCTCCGTTCGGGGGACAAATCACGGTGAATCACAGAAAATGATGGACGCCGCACTCTGCGTCGCCGTGAACGCGTCACCGTGACCACGCGAGTGATCAGCTGTTCGGTCACGTCGGTGGGCACGGCCACCGACCGCGTTCGGCGATCACGCCGGGGCCCGCGTCCAGCGAGGCGGGCCACGCGACGGCGCGGGGCGCGGTCGCCGCGGACCACAGCGGTCGCAGTGGGGAAGGGCCACTGCGCGCAGGGCACAGGGCCGCCCGGAAACGGCCGCCGTGCCCGTGAGTCACACATGGGTGGTTGGTTCAGTGCTGACCTGGCGGAGGTCCCGGCGTCGTGCGCCGGAGCCGGTGCACGACGTCCGAGTTCCCCACGAGCCCGCGCCGGAGCGCGCGGTGCCGCACGCCGACACGGCGGCCGCGGAGGATTACCTGAGGCTGTTCCACGCGGAGAACCCCGCCGCGGGGCCGGTGGAGCCGCGGCTGCGCGAGGTGCGGGCCGAGATAGCGAGAACGGGGACCTACACGCACACGCCCGGCGAGCTGGTCTTCGGGGCCAGGGTGGCCTGGCGCAACAGCGGCAGGTGCATCGGGCGGCTCTACTGGAGGTCGTTGCGCGTCCGCGACCGCAGGCACGTGAGCAGTCCGGAGGGCGTGGCGGTGGAGTGCGTCGAGCACCTGCGGGACGCGGCGCCCGGCCGCCGGATCCGCCCGACGATCACGGTCTTCGCCCCGGACCGCCCCGGTGCGCCGGGGCCGAGGATCTGGAACGAGCAGCTGATCCGGTACGCCGGGTACGAACTGGACGACGGCTCGGTCGTCGGCGACCCCCGGTACGCCGCCTTCACCACCATGCTCCGCAAGCTCGGCTGGCAGGGCGGTCCCGGCACGCCGTTCGACGTGCTCCCGCTGGCGGTCTCGGTGGGGGGAGGGCCGCCGCTGCTGTCGGAGATCCCCGGCGACGCGGTGCTGGAGGTGCCCCTGTCCCATCCGTCCTACCCTTGGTTCGAGGAGTTCGGGCTGCGCTGGCACGCCGTACCGGCGATCTCGAACATGTGCCTGGAGATCGGCGGGATCTGCTACCGGGCGGCGCCGTTCAACGGTTGGTACATGGGGACCGAGATCGGCGCGCGGAACCTGGCCGACGAGGACCGCTACGGCATGCTGGCGGCCGTGGCCCGGCGGATGGGCCTGGACACCGGCAACGACCGCTCGCTCTGGCGCGACCACGCGCTGGTGGAGCTGAACGTCGCGGTGCTGCACTCCTTCGAGCGGGCGGGGGTGACGATGACCGACCACCACACCGAGGCGCGGCGCTTCCTGATCCACCTGGAGCGGGAGGAGAAGGCGGGCCGGGCCTGCCCGGCGGACTGGAGCTGGATCGTTCCGCCGATCTCGGGCTCGGCCACCCCGGTCTTCCACCGCTACTACACCGACCTGCAGCTGTCCCCGGCGTTCGTGCACCACCCCGACTCGCTGGAACGGGGGCTGGGCCGCGGCGCCGCACCGGGCTGGTGACCGGCGTGGTTCCGGGCCGGTGACCGGCGCGGATCCCGCAGGAGGGGGGGCGCCGCTGTCCCCGGAGGGGGAAACGGTGTAGAACGTTATTCTGTGGTTCGGAGGAAGGGGCGGAGAATGCTGGATCTGGTGCTGTCGTCGATCGACCGGGGCGTGCTGACCCTGACCTTCAACCGGCCGGACCGGCTCAACGCCTGGACCGACGCGATGGGCCGGCGCTACTTCGACCTCCTGGCCGAGGCCGAGAAGGACCCGGAGGTCCGGGTGATCGTCGTCACCGGTGCCGGGAGGGGGTTCTGCGCCGGAGCCGACTTCCAGACGCTCAACGCCATCCAGGACGGCTCCTACGCCGAGGAGCCGGACCCGCGCCCCCACACCTTCCCGACCACCGTCGGCAAGCCCGTCATCGCCGCGGTCAACGGCGCCTGCGCCGGGCTCGGCATGGTCCACGCCCTGGTCTGCGACCTGGTCTTCACCGCCGCGGAGGCCAAGTGGACCACCGCCTTCGCGCGGCGCGGGCTGATCGCGGAGTACGGGCTGTCCTGGATCCTGCCCCGGCTGATCGGCCAGGGCAGGGCCATGGACCTGCTGCTGTCGGGCCGGACCTTCACCGGGGCGGAGGCCGCCGGGCTCGGCCTGGCGGCCCGGTCGGTGCCCGGGGAGAACCTCCTGGAGGAGGTCGCCGCGTACGCCCGCGAGCTGGCGGTGCACAGTTCGCCGGCCTCGATGTCGGTGATGAAGCGCCAGATCTGGGGCGACTGGAACACCACCCTGGAGGCGGCGGAGACCGCGGCCCGGCGGCTGATGGCCGACTCCTTCGGCCGCCCGGACTTCGCCGAGGGCGTCGCCAGCTTCCTGGAGCGCCGCGAGCCCCGCTTCCCGCCGCTGTAGCGGGGCCGCCGTGCGGCCCGGGGCCGCGGGCGGCGGGCTCAGGCGGCTCCGACCGCGGACGGCTCGTCGAACTGGGTCCGGTACAGCTCCTCGTAGCGGCCCCCGGCGGCGAGCAGTTCGGCGTGTGTGCCGCGCTCCACGATCCGCCCGTCCTCGACCACCAGGATGAGGTCGGCGGCCATGATCGTGGAGAGCCGGTGCGCGATCACCAGCGCCGTCCGCCCGTCCAGCGCCTCGCCCAGCGCCGCCTGCACCGCCGCCTCCGAGGTGGCGTCCAGGTGCGCGGTGGCCTCGTCGAGGATCACCACCCGGGGGCGGGCCAGCAGCAGCCGCGCGATCGTCAGCCGCTGGCGCTCGCCGCCGGAGAGCCGGTAGCCGCGCTCGCCCACTACCGTGTCCAGCCCGTCGGGGAGCGCGGCGACGAGCTCTCCGAGCCTGGCGCGGCGCAGCGCCTCCCAGAGCTCCTCCTCGTCCGCCTCCGGCCGCGCCAGCAGCAGGTTCTCCCGGATCGACTCGTGGAACAGGTGCCCGTCCTGGGTCACCATCCCGACCGTCTCGCGGATCGAGTCGGCCGACAGCTCCCGCACGTCCACCCCCGCCAGCCGTACGGCGCCGCCGTCGGCGTCGTACAGGCGCGGCAGCAGCTGCGCGATGGTCGACTTGCCCGCGCCGGACGAGCCCACCAGGGCGACGAGCTGTCCGGGCTCGGCGCGGAAGGAGATCCCGTGCAGCACCTCGGTGGCGTCGCGGCCGTCGAGGACCGCCACCTCCTCCAGGGAGGCGAGTGAGACCCGGTCCGCCGACGGGTAGCCGAAACGCACCTCGTCGAACTCCACCGAGACGGGCCCGTCGGGCACCCGCCGGGCGTCCGGCCGGTCGGCGATCAGAGGCTGGAGGTCCAGCACCTCGAAGACCCGCTCGAAGCTCACCAGCGCGCTCATCACGTCCACCCGGGCCCCGGCCAGCGCGGTCAGCGGCGCGTACAGACGGGTGATCAGCAGCGCGAGTGCGACGACGGAGCCCGCGTCCAACCGCCCGCGCAGCGCGTAGAAGCCGCCGAGGCCGTAGACGAGCGCCAGTGCCAGCGCCGAGACCAGCGTCAGCGCGGTGACGAACGCCGACTGCACCATCGCCGTGCGTACCCCGATGTCGCGTACCCGCCGGGCCCGCGCGGCGAACTCGGCCGACTCCCGCGCCGGGCGGCCGAAGAGCTTGACGAGCGTCGCACCGGGCGCGGAGAACCGCTCCACCATCTGTGTGCCCATCGCCGCGTTGTGCCCGGCCGCCTCCAGCCGGAGCCGGGCCAGCCGGGCGCCCATCCGCCGCGCGGGCAGCACGAACACCGGGAGCAGTACCAGCGCGAGCAGGGTGATCTGCCAGGAGAGCCGGACCATCACGGCCAGCGTGAGTACGAGCGTCACCAGGTTGCCCGCCACCGTGGACAGGGTGTCGGTGAAGGCCCGCTGCGCGCCGATGACGTCGTTGTTCAACCGGCTGACCAGGGCACCGGTCCGGGTCCTGGTGAAGAAGGCGATCGGCATGCGCTGCACGTGGTCGAAGACGGCGGTGCGCAGGTCGAGGATCAGGCCCTCGCCGATGCCCGCCGACAGCCACCGGGTCAGCAGCCCGAGCCCGGCCTCCGCCACCGCGATGGCGGCGATGAGCGCGGCGAGTCCGACGACGACGTCCAGTGGCTCGCCCGCGACGATCGCGCCGACTGCGTCACCCGCGAGCACCGGCGTGGCCACCGTCAGGACGGCCGTCACCACGCTGAGCAGCAGGAAAACGGCCAGGCGGCGCCGGTGCGGCCGGGCGAAGGCGCCGATCCGCCGCAGCGTGGCCACCGAGAACGGGCGCCGCTCCTCCTGGGCGTTCATCGTCCGGTACAGCGCGTTCCAGGCGGTCATCTCCATGCTCATCGGGGACCACCGCCGCCCGTGCCCGTGCCCGTCCCCGCGCTCGTGCTGGTGCCCGTGTCCGTTCCTGTGCCCGTGTTCGTGCCCGTGCCCGTGGGTGCGGGCGCCAGGACGGCCGCGGGGCCGGTGGGCCCGGATCCGTGACGCGGGATCGCGCCGTGTTCCCTCATGACAGTCCCTCGTCCGTAGAAGCCGTGGGCCCTCCTGGGGCCATGAGGCGACCCTAGAACCTCAACTAAAGTTGAGATCAAGCGCGTGAGGCGAGACGCCTCCATCGGCTCGGCCCGGTGGAGGACGCCTCTGCCGGTCCGGTCCGATGGAGGGTGTTTCCACCGGGCCGGGCTCCCGCCCCGCCGTGGCTCCCGCCCCGCTCCGGGCCGCTACGCCGCCGCGGGGACCCGCGCCGTCCGGTCGTCCGGCACGGTCCGGCCGAGGTTCCGGACGTCGGGCAGGAGCAGCACGCCCAGGCAGGAGGTCGCGATCAGGGCCGCGGCGCCGTACAGGGTGGGGGCCGTGCCCGCCGCGGCGGCCAGCGGCCCGGCCAGGGCCATGCCGAGCGGGGTCAGCCCCAGGGAGAGCAGCCAGTCGTAGGCGGACACCCGGGAGAGCGCCTCGGCCGGGATGTGCTCCTGCACGGCCGTCTCCCACAGGGGCGACATGAACGCCAGTCCGCCGACCATCAGCCCGTAGGCCGCCGCGACGACCGGCGCGGGCGCTCCGGCGGCGAGCAGCACGAACGGCGGCGCGCCCAGCGCGAGGGCCAGGTTGGCGGCCACCAGCGGCCTGCGCGGCCTGAACCGGAGCGCCAGCAGCGCGCCGCAGAACGCGCCGGCCGTGCCGCCCTGCGCGATCATCCCCCAGGCCAGCTCACCGCCCAGGTGGGCGACGGCGACCGCCGGGCCGATGGTGATCAGCGCGCAGCGGCCGAGGTTCCACAGGGCGTGGCCGGCCAGGTTGGTCCAGTACCAGCGGTGCCGGCGCAGCTCCGCCCAGCCGTCGGCGAGCTGCCTGCCGAACCGCTCCTGCGGCACGGGCGGGGGCGGCGCCGGTCGCAGGCGGGCCAGCAGTACCGCGCTGACCGCGAACGTCGCGGCGTCCAGGAGGAGCGCCCAGCCCGGCCCCGCGGTCAGCGCCAGCGCGGTCGCGATCCCCGGGCCGAGCAGCATGGAACCGCGGGCGGCGATCGACATCAGCGCGTTGGCGCGGGGCAGGTGCTCGGGGTCGACGGTCGCGGGCACCAGGCCGGTGGTGGCGGGCAGGAAGAAGGCGGAGGCCGCCCCGGAGACGGCGGCCAGCGCCGCGAGGTGGGCGACGTCGACGGTGCCGGTGATCAGCTCGGCGCCCATGAGGGCGTGGGTCAGCGCGCGGACGAGGTCGGCGGCCAGCATCACCCGCTGGCGGGGGAGGCGGTCGGCCCAGACGCCGCCGGGCAGCATCAGCGCCACCGCGGCGACGGACTGGGCGGCCAGTACCAGCCCGAGATCGGTGGCGGAACCGGTCGCGGTGACGATCGCCAGGGCGAGGGCCACGGGGGTGACCGCGTCGCCGAGGTGGGACAGGGCCTGGCCGGTCCAGAGCAGGCGGAAGCGGGGGTCGCGGAGGGGAGTCACGGCGAGAACATTACTACGAAATCAAAATATATCTAGTCGTATTAACTGACGTGGTCGCTAGGCTGGGCGCATGGCGGAACCGGACTCCATCGATCGGCACATCGCGCACTGGTCGCGGGAGTTGCCCGACCTCGACCCCCGGACCGAGGGGATCATCACGCGCCTGCAGATGCTCGTGCGGCGGATGAAGCGGGACAAGGAGTCGGGTCTGCTCGGCACGGGGCTGAAGTACTGGGAGTTCGAGGTGCTCCACCGGCTGGTCGCGGCGGGCGCGCCGTACCGGGTGGCGCCGACGGCGCTGGCCGAGTGGCTGGACACCCACCCCGCCACGATGACCAGCCGCCTCGACCGGCTGGAGCAGGCGGGATACATCGCCCGGGAGCACGATCCGGGCGACCGGCGCCGCCTGCTCGTCACCCTCACCGGTCTGGGGCGGGAGCGATGGGAGGCGGTGATGGACCGGAGGGGCGAGACGGAGGACCGGATGCTGGCCGTGCTCGACGACGGCGAGCAGGAGGCGCTGGCGGCCCTGCTCAGGAAAGTGGTGGCCGGGATCGAGGCGGACGGCCCGCCGCTCATGCCCGACTGGCCCGCTGCACGCTGACCCGCTGCATGCTGACCCGCTGCATGCTGACCCGGTGGATGCGGCCGCGTTCCGGGCCGCCGCGGTCGGCGTGTCCCGTGTCCGTGCTCCGTTTCCCGCGTGCCGGGCGCTCATGGCCCGGTCTGCCCGGTCCATCTGGCCCGCCCGGCCCGCCCGGCGCGAGCCGTTCGGTGCGTCGGGCGGACCGTGGGCGTCTCTCCCACCCCGCGGCGGACCTCCCGTGGTACGGAGGATCCGGGCGGCGGGGGACGGTGACCAGGCGAGGCTCAGGGATCAGACGACGTGGGACAGCCAGTGGGGCGGGGTCGCGAAGGGGGCGGTGAAGGCGGTGACGGCCTCCATCAGGTGGTCGGCCGTGGCGCGGGCGTTGGCGATGACCTCCGGGGGATAGGCGTAGCGGACCTGGTGCTCGGCGAACTCGTCCTCGTCGTCGAGGAAGATCCGGCCGTCGCGCTTGCGGATCACGTCGAGGTCCAGGTCGACCATGGTGACCTCGCCGTCGCGCCACTCGGGCACCGTGGTGATGTCGCAGTAGATCTCGGTCCTGTCCGGCTCGGCGTTGAACAGGGCGGTCCACCAGGCGTCGCGGGGGAAGAGGAGCACGAACGGGTGCTCCCACGCGATCGGGGGCTCGGAGCCCTTGCGGCCGAGGGTGCCCGCGACGCAGCCGGTCCAGACCCCGTGCTCGTCCTCCCCGAGGAGCAGGGCGGTGTGGTGCCAGTGCAGGGAGCCGTCGTACTTCCGATAGGTGACGTTCACGGTTTCGAAGGGCATGTCCCGACCCTAGTCCTCCGGCCGCTCCGGGATCCGGCGGATCGCGCCTCGCCCGGAGGGGCGCGATCCGTCCCGGACGCCGCTCGCCGCCGCCGTCCCGCGTGTCAGTCCCGGTAGGCGGTGGCGTAGAGCTTCCACAGGTCCTCCGGCGTCAGCTCCCGGCCGCTGTCGTCGGCCGCGGCCTGGACGACGCGGGCGAAGTCGGCCCGCCGCTCCTCCGGCAGCTCCAGCCCGTAGTGCTCGCGGAGCAGGTAGGCGACGCCGCCCCGGCCCGACTGGCTGTTGACCCGGATCACCGCCTCGTAGCTGCGCCCCACGTCGGAGGGGTCGATCGGAAGGTACGGCACGGACCAGTGGGCGTCCCGGCCGGCGCGGGCCAGGCCCTTGCCGATGGCGTCCTGATGGGTGCCGGAGAAGGCGGTGTAGACGAGGTCGCCGCCGTAGGGGTGCCGGGGGTGGACCGGGATCCGGATGCACTCCTCCACGGTGCGGCGGACGCGGTCGATGTCGGAGAAGTCCAGCATCGGGTCCACGCCCTGGGAGTACAGGTTGAGTGCGAGGGTGACCAGGTCGACGTTCCCGGTGCGCTCGCCGTTGCCGAACAGGCATCCCTCCACCCGTTGCGCGCCCGCGAGCATGGCCAGCTCGGCGCAGGCCGCCCCGGTGCCCCGGTCGTTGTGCGGGTGGACGGAGAGCACGACCGACCCGCGGCGCTCCAGGTTGCGGTGCATGTACTCGATCTGGTCGGCGTAGACGTTCGGGGAGGCGATCTCCACGGTGGCCGGCAGGTTGTGGACGACCGGCCGGTCGGGGGAGGCGTCCCAGAGCTCGGTGAGGCCGTTGCAGACCTCCAGCACGAAGTCCGGTTCGGTCAGGTTGAACACCTCCGGCGAGAACTCGAACCGGACGCCCTCGCCCGCCAGCCGGGCCATGCGCGTGGCGGCGTCCCTGATCATGGCGTGCACCTCGGCCCGCCCGCGGCCGAGCACCACCTCGCGCCAGACGGGGGCGGTCGGAGTGTAGAGGTGGACGATGGCCCTGGGCAGTCCTTCGACGGCGGCGAACGTCTGCTCGATCAGGTCCGCGCGGGCGGCCGTGAGGACCGAGACCGTCACGTCCTCGGGCACCGCTCCGCTGCGCACCAGATGCCGGACGAAGCCGAAGTCGGTCCGGCTGGCCGCGGGGAAGCCGACCACGATCTCCTTGAACCCCATCCCGACCAGCAGGTCGAACATGCGGCGTTTGCGGGGGGTGTCCATCGGCTCGGCCAGTGCCTGGTTGCCGTCGCGCAGGTCCTCGGAGACCCAGAGCGGGGCCTGGGTGATCCTGCGGGCGGGCCAGGTGCGGTCGGTCAGGGGGATCTCGACCCGCTCATGGGCGGGCAGATACTTCTGGTACGGCATGCCGCTGGGGCGCTGCGGGTTCAGTCGCGGGTTCATCTCGGCCGTCCTCCGGTCGCTCGGTTCTCGGTCGTTCGGGAGCCGACCGGCGGCACGGCATCCCGCGGCGGGGCGCCGGTCGGATCAGACCCCGCCGCGGCGGCCGAGAAGGAGACAGCGCAGCGACATGCCGATATGCTAAGCACACCTCAGCTCCTCAGACAACCTGAGAGGTAGAAATGTCCCTCGGCGCGCTCCGCCCCAGTTCCCTGGTCGACCAGGCCACCCGCCGCCTGCGCGACCAGATCACCTCGGGGGAGTGGCCGGTCGGCACCCGGCTGCCCGGCGAGACCACCCTGGCGAAGGACCTCGGGGTGGGCCGCTCCACCGTGCGCGAGGCCGTCCGCGCCCTGGCCGGAGCCGGGCTGGTGCGGGCACGGCAGGGTGCGGGGGTCTTCGTCGTGGCCACCGAACCCGCCGAGGACTGGCCCGCCCGGCTCCGCCGCGCCGCCGTCGTCCACGTCTACGAGGTGCGCACGCTCGTCGAGGTGCAGGCCGCCCGGCTGGCCGCCGAGCGGAGGACCGACGCCGACATCGCGGCCCTCCACGAGGCGCTGGCCGCCCGGCGCGCCGCCGCCGCGGGCGACGACGCCGCCTTCGTGGACGCCGACATCGCCCTGCACGCCGCGGTGGTGGCGTCCGCGCACAACCCCGTGCTCACCGACCTGTTCGCCGAGTTCGTCCCCGCGCTCCGGCGGGGGCTGATCGATCTGGTGAACCTCCTCGGCCTCCGGCACGGGGACGGCAACCCGGGTGACGACACCCATGCCGCCCTGGTCGGGGCCGTCGAACGGGGAGACGCCGAGGCGGCCTGCCGTACGCTCCAGGACGAGCTGGACCACACGATGGCGCTGCTGCACGAAGCGGCGCGGACCACCGGGGCCAGCGGGACCGCCGGGCCGTAGGCGCCGGGGCTGTTCCCGGTCAGGTCAGGCGGCGGGCGCCGGCGGCCGGGGTCGCGGGGTAGACCTCCGGCGGGGCCCAGCCGCGCTCGGCGTAGGCCAGCAGCACCGAGTCCCGCACCGCCTCCACCCGGTCGTCGGCGACCAGCGCGATCGCCGAACCGCCGAACCCGCCGCCGGTCATCCGCGCTCCCCGGGCCCTGCCCCGGATCGCGGCCTCCACGGCCACGTCCAGCTCCGGGCACGACACCTCGAACTGGTCGCGCAGCGACAGGTGCGAGGCGTTCAGCAGTGCCCCGATCTCGCTCACGGCCCCGGCGCGCAGCAGCCCGACGACCGCCTCCACCCGGTGGTTCTCGGTCACCACGTGCTGCACGCGCCTGCGTTCGTCCCCGGACAGCAGCGCCAGCGCCCCGGCCAGGTCGGTGACGTCGCGCAGCGTGTCCACGCCCAGCCGGGCGGCGGCGCTCTCGCAGTCCTGCCGCCTCCGGGCGTACTGGCCGTCGGCGAGCTCATGGTGGACCCCGGTGTTGATGATCAGCAGCCGGAGACCGTGCGCGGCGAGGTCGAACGGGATGGCCCGGGTCCCCAGCGTCCGGCAGTCCAGGAAGAGGGCCTTGCCCTCCTCGCCGAGGGCCGACGCCGCCTGGTCCATGATCCCGCAGGGCATGCCGACGAAGTCGTTCTCGGCCTTCTGCGCGGCCAGTGCGATCTCCATCCGGGACAGGCCGAGGCCGTACAGCTCGTCGAGTGCGAGGCCGACCGCCACCTCCAGCGCGGCGCTCGACGACAGCCCCGCGCCCCGGGGCACGTCCCCGTCGATCACGATGTCCGCGCCCCGCACCGGGTGCCCGGCCTCCCGCAGCGCCCAGACCACTCCGACGACGTACCGGGTCCAGCCCTCGGCCTGCCGCAGGTCCTCGACGGTGACCGCGGGCCCGGCCGCCTGGAGGGAGCGGAGGCGGACGAGGCCGTCCTGGCGGGGCGAGACCGCGGCGGTGACCCCCCACGGCACGGCGAACGGCAGCACGAACCCGCCGTTGTAGTCGGTGTGCTCACCGATCAGGTTGACCCGTCCCGGCGCGTGCCAGACTCCGTGCGGCTCGGCGCCGAAGGACTCCCGGAAAGCCTCAACAACCCTCATGTTCCAACACTCCTCAACACGGCCTCACCGTACCTTAGCGACCCCGGCCGGTGCTCCCACCGGATCAAGGTCACATCTTGGACCCGTCCGCCCGGTGGATGTGCGAACGGGGCGGACCTTTGGTTGAATGCGTCGGTACGGCTTGCGCGAGGGGCGGTAGCTCAGCCGGTTAGAGCAGGGGACTCATAATCCCTGGGTCGCGGGTTCGAGTCCCGCCCGCCCTACCCCTCACGACCTGCGGCGATGCCGTTCCGTCGATCGTTTCCGTGCCCGGTTCGTCGCCTGGTGGGCGCAATTCTTCGTTCGGTGGGCAACATGGTGTGGGTGACTTGCCGAGGAAGTGAATCGTTTGCAAGGGCGTCCGCTCGTGCTGAGGATGAGTCGCTCCGGGGCGGTGCGGGGCTTTGGGTGCCACGCCAGGCATGCTTCCTGGCTTAGCGGGGCCACCGGTCCGGGGTGTGGGAGCCTGGCCGGACGTGCTTTACTTCGGAACGTGTTCCGAAGTATGGTGCGGTATGGCCATGCCGACCGTCCCGTTCTCCGACCTGTCGAAGCACTCCAAGCAGGTGGCCGAGACCATCGACCGGTTCCACCGCGTGCACGTCAAGCGCCGTGACGGAGAGGACCTGTTCATCTCCACGGCTCGGCACGACCGCCAGCGCGAGGAGACGGCGGACGTGGCGGCTCGCATGATCGCCGCACTGCTGGCGAGCGACGAGGGTATGCGCGCCGTCCTGCACGCCCTGCCCGCGGTCTTCCCCTGGGTGCGGCACCTGTCTGCGGACGAGAGGCGTGAGTTCGTCCGGGAACTCGTCGACGCCACGCGAGACGCGGTCGACCTGGACGTCCACGCCACCCTGCACCGGGTCATCGTCGAATGGCGCGCCACCGCCCGCATCCTGGCCGACCCCGCACTGACCGCGCAGCTCACCCGTCCGCTGCCGGAGGAGGATCACGGCGAGGTGACCGCGCCGTGATCCCCAAACGCGGTGATGCCGTGGCACCGCCGCCGGTCGGTGACGAGTGGCATCTGCGGTTCGCCACCAGTGAGGCGGCCAAGGGCTGGATCGATCTGTGCGCTGAGGTGCCGGGGAATACCCGGCGGTGTTTCGAGGCGCTGCGCACCGATCCGCTGTCGCAGGAGGACCCGGACCGGCAGCACCGGCTGCGCGGCCGTCTCGCGACCGGGACGCTGGGCGGCCGTGAATACCCGCAGTGGGAGTACGAGGTCACCGCGGGCGGCCGTGTGCGCTACCTGGTCGACGAGCCCCGGCGGATCGTCCATCTCGTCTACGCCTCACCCCGGCATCCCAAGGACACCGATGCCTGAAACCCCCGCAGGACGCGCCGCTCCGGATCCGTATCAGTCTGCTTCGAGATGGGCGGCTCGTTCCTCCAGGGGCAGCACAGGCGGCGTGTTGGAGGGCCAATCCCGAGATCCTTCCCGGCTGGATCACCGGACCGAACTGCACGCCTCCGTTGACGACGTTGCGCACGGTGTTCGTTCGCGGGGCGCACAGCTCCGAGTCCAAAGCGCCGAGCAGGCGCAGCAGTTCGGCGGCCGTAACGGGGTCGGACAGCAGCAGACGACGCAGCCGGAGCCGCCATTGGGCCTCCACGTCAGTCGTCATGCCGCCGTCGCGCGTCACAGGCGGCCATGACCTCGCCGTGGGAGATGTCCAGCTCGCGGAGCAGGTCTTCTGCCGCGTGTTTGCCGGCGAAGAAGCGCGTAAGTCTTTCCTTCGCCTGTGTCCAGGAAGCCGTGACCATCAACTCGATCAGCGTCGCTGCTCCCGAACCCGCCAGTGCGGCAAGCTCTGCTTCCACAACCCACCTCCGAGAAACGTCGTCAGGGTCGACATGGTGAACGCCGCGATGCGGCTCATCCGAGATCGCCGACCGGTGGTCCCTCGCCGGGCCTGCCGGAGGGAGGCGCCTCGTCATCGGGCATGAACTCGTCAGGCGCGTCGAATCTGTGTACCAGGTCGTCGGCGATGCCCTGCTTTCCGTACTTGGTGAGGCATTCGGCCACCTGCCTGCTGAACAGGGCACGCTGCGGGTCGCCGTCCGGGAAGTCAGCGGACTGTAAGAAGGCCGCGAAGAGGTCGGCGGCGGAAGGGTCGCACCTCGAGCCGGATGTGCCCGGCTCGCCGTCGTCCGCTGGCCGAGGGGAGGACGGCCACTGGGGCAAATGGCGAAAATGATCGGGAACCTCCTGGTTGTTCGCGGCGGAGGAGACCTGGGCGAGGATGCCTAGATCCTGCACCACCTTCTCCACTTGGTCGTCGTTCCTGGCGAGCCACCAGACCACGGCGCTACCGGGGTCCTTCAGCACGTCCTTCCCCAGGTACTCCCGCCTGCTCTGTTCGTAGGTCCTCTCGTGCTCCCAGACGGCCTTCTGCTTGCGTATCTCTGCGAGTTTGTCCAGCCGCTGCCGGTCGTGATCGGAGAGGGTGAGCACGACCGACTCGGCCATCGCCCGCACACGTTCCGCGGCATCCGGTTGCATCGTGCCCAGCACACCGTTCAGTTCGTGCTGGACGAGCGAGGCTCTCCCCGGAGGCCGGTTCCTCGTGATGGCCATGGCGCGTGCCAAGATCGCGTCGACCGCCAGGCTGCCGAGGTTGGCACCCTCCTCGCCCGTCGTTCCGCCGAGGGGAGACCAGCGCACCGTCGCCGAGAAGAGGAAGTCGTAATCCTCCTCCCGGCTCGGCAGAGCGACGTCGACGACCCGATGCTCCCGGTTCTCCACTGGTGGCGGGAGGAAGTACGTCGGCTCCGTCGGAGAAGCGGCATGCGTCCCGCGACTGAGGTGTCTCACGATGAGGAGGCCGGCGCCGACCACCGCGGCGAGCGCCGCCCACACCCAGGATGGAAGCGGGGCGAACACGATGAGACCGGTGAGAAGCAGTCCCGCGAAGACGGCGAAATACATCGTGATCGTTCTACGGCCGGAGCCCATGGCGTTGTCCTTCCGATGCGTTGTCACGGTGACGGCTCACCGGTTTCGGAGACTCAGCGCGGCGTCGATCTTCTGCCGGACGAGGGCGAGGAACGGGGCGTGGCGCTCCCGCCCGTCCGCTGAGAGATCCCGGGCTGCGACGTACAGGGGGGCCAGGAGATCCGTACGCTGCCTGCCTCCCCTGATGAGGACCTCGAGAAGGGGTTCGCGATGTGCCTCGTTCTCGAGGGCCGCTCGGAACCAGCGCTGTGCCTGCGCCCGCCAGACCTCGTACGGGCACAGGAGGAAGACGAGGTGCCATCCGGTGGCCAACTGCTCCTGCACGCCGGGATCGGACAGCGGGGAGTACGTGTGCGGTCCCGGTGCCACGAGCGGCGTCGGATCGGCGAGTTCAAGGAACAGGCCGGCGTCGAATCGCCGCCATCTCTCGTTTCCCGATTGGAGTCGCTGGACCAGCCGCTTCAGCATCCAGACGCGTAGTCGCGCATCGGAGCCCACCAGCCGGGCAAGTGCATCTCGGGCGTGTACGGTCCCGGCCTCCCTGCGGGCCAGGTGGTGGAGCCGGACCAGAGCCTGGTCCGGGTGGTGCACCGCGATCACCTTCCAGCAGGTCACGGCGATCACCTGGGTGAGTTCTCGGGAGACGGGGGTGGTCTCCGCCGCATCGAGGATCTTTCGGCGGAAGAACCGGCTGTGCACCTCGTCCTGGAGTCCGTGGCGTAGCGCTCGGACGGCGGCTTCCAGCCGGAAACGGGTTACGGGGGCTCCGGTGCACTGTCGCACGAGATCCATCAGCATGTTCGGGTGTCCGTCGCGCAGACACTGCCGGGCGAACCGTTCGACCAGTTCGTCGCGGTCGCTCTGTTCCAGGCCGGGCAGGTCCACGATGCCGGTGACCCACTTCTGGAGGGGGTCTCGCAACTCCGGCCAGTGGGTCCAGAAATGGGACCGGACCGCGGAGTCGTATCCGAACTTGTCGAACCTGACCCGGCCGGAGGCATTGGCCGATGCGCCGATCTCCTTGAGGCGTACGGTGAGGTCCGTGTGCTCCAGCAGCGGGAGGTCGGCCTGCGGGTGCTTCACCTTTCGGAGGAGCGCAGCGGTGGCGCGGTGGACGACCTCGGCGCGGGCTCCGTGCAGCATGGCTGTGGCCAGTAGCAGCGCTCGTTGCGGCCCCTCGCGCAGGGTGGTGAGGTTTTCCGTGACAAGTGTGCCCTGCCGGTTGTCCAGCACGGCTAGCGCGTCTTCGCACCAGGCGGCGAATCCGCCCTCTGATCTCTCCCGCGCCTCGACGACGAGCTCGGCGAGGTCCGCGATCTTCCGCATCGAGGGCGTCCCCGCCAGGAAACCCGAGAGGGGTTTGGAGACGGAGTCGGTCTCGGTGACCGGGATGTCCGCCGCACGCAGGTAGCGCTGGAACACCGTCTGCCCGGGCGGGCGGATGATCTCGACTCGGAAGGCGCTGAGATCCGGTTGAAGCCGCCCGGCCGTCCCGGCCGGGAGCACCACCACCAGTCGGGCGGCGTGTTCGTGTGCGGCCACCCGGAGATCGTGGAGTTCGCCCCGGATCTTGGACCAGGTCTGTTCGTCGGCGGGTGCTGACAGGTCCACCAGGATCAGAGCGCTGTCTCCAATCTGGTCGAGGTCGAGACAGCGCTGCCCGCCGTCCTCGTCCGGCAGGATTTCGTGGAACGTCTCGTGTCCGGAGTACAGCTCGTACAGGAGCATCCACGCTGCGCTCCTCCGCCCCGCACCCGGTGTTCCGTCCAGGAAGACGGTGTCGTTGCATTCCAGGACCCGGCGGGCGCGGGCGAGACCCGGCGGGGGGACGAAACGTTTCCGGAGCCAGGCCAGCTGGTCGCCGGCGATGCGCCGGGGGTCCTTGCCGGCGGCCTGCGCCAGCTGCGTGAACGATATGTGCTGGGTCACGTACTGGTCGCCGTCGCCCGTGTGCGTCGCTCCGTAGTTGCTCTCGACAGAGGTGCCGGACTGTCCGTTCAACGCTTGCCCTCTCCGTCCTCGCGGGAGTTCCCGAACCGGTGGCCGATGCCGCCGTGGCTGTCTCCGGCGACGTACGTCGCCCCGTCACCGGAGAAGTGCTGGGAGTCGCGGTAGACGTTGCCGCTGCCCAGATGGGCGATCCCGTGGTTGTTCTTGATGCCGGTGCCGACGTCCCCGGCGGTGATGTCGCGGCCCTGGAGGAGTGGGCCGTGCACGCTGTCCGCCGTGTTGGAGACGGAACCGGAATCGGGGGCCACTGGCCGGAGATCAGGACGGACGACCGACCCGAGCGACGGGATCCACTCGGCGAGTCTGGTGAACAGGCGCCTGAGACCGGCCTGGAGATCCTCCACATCCAGGCGTTCCGACTGGACCTCGGCGAGCCACTTCAGTTCCAACGGAAGATCCGCCGGATCCAATCGTCTGGCGCCCGGCCCTTCCAGGACGGGTACGACCGGTATGCCGAAGGTGAACGCCTCGAGAAGCTCCCGGCGGACCCAGTCGTCCTTGTCGCGCAGCCTGGGGGAGCGGGCCCAGGCCGGGCCGATGACGGCGAGCACGACGGTGGCGCGCCGTACGTTGCCGAGCAGTTCCTCGGGGAAGCGCTGACCGGGCTTGATGGACCTGGTGGCGCGGAAGACGTGGTCCTCTCCTCCGAGGATTCCGGAGAGCTCCCTGTCGATGAGGAGGGCGGTCTTCTCCCCGTCGCCGGTGCGGTAGTTGATGAACACGGTGGCCATGTGGGGTCCTCTCTACGGAGTGATGATCTGGACGGTCGTACCGAGGCCGGGAGCGAGCTCGCGCACCGACCGGTTGCGCGGGTGACGGGCCAGGACGCGAGCGAGGCTGCGCAGGTCCGGGGCGATCGTGGCCGAACCCACTGTGACGACGTCGCCGAGCAGCCTGCCGGTGAGGGCGCACGCGTGGTCGACTTCCCCGGCCGCCGCGTGGGCGAGCGCGCAGCGCACCCCGTAACGGACCCGGGTACGCAGCGCCTGGGGTGACACCCGCTTCAACTGTGCTTCCATGATTTCGGCGGCCTCGGCCGGTCGCCCTAGGTCGTACAGACACCAACCGGTGATCATCTCGGCTGGGTCGGTTAAGTTGGTGGTGCCGATGACGGGTATGTCGGGGTCGGGGACATGGCGGGTGAGGAGCGCCCGCGCCTGCTCCAGAGCGCGCATGCAGGCCGCGTAGTCGCCCGCGAGCGCATGGCCCTGCGCCTCCCTCTGCGCGGCCAGGCCGCGGATCCGCGGTGGCAGCCTGCCGCTCTGCGCCTGCCTGGCCAGTTCTACGGTCTGCACCGCATCCTCGCGGTAGAGCGTGACCAGCGCCCGGCGGACCAGTCCGTACGCGGCCAGGTCATGGTCGCCGCCGGCGGCCGCGAGGTCGACGGCACGTTGCGTCCACCACAGCGCCGCCTGCTCGTTCCCCGTCTCCTGCACCAGCCAGCCGACGTACTCGGCGTATCGGGCACCGAGTCGCAGCAGCCCTTGACGGGTCCGGTGACCGGCATGGACGGACAGCTCCCGGAGCGTGTGGGTCTGTGCGATGAGCGCGGGGAGCAGGAGGCCGGGACCGACCGTCTGGCCGAGCCGCCGGTAATGGTCGAAAAGCGAGCGGGACGTTCCCAGAAGCGTCGGGTCCTCGGTTCCAGACTGGTTCGCCGGTCCGCCGATGCTCATCCCTGCGATCGAGACCGCACCGGCGGTCATGGCCTGCCTCCGGCTCATGGGCTGGAACCAGTTCTTCCCGTCTACGGACAACTGCATCAACCACACCTCGTCATCACCGTTCTCCTGGGCGGGTTCTCTGTCAGGAGGTGGCCCGCAGACCAGAGCGGCGAGTCGACCTCCGGCATCGAGTACGTTGTCGCAGAGACGAGCCAGCTCGCGGCTCGGTGCTTTGATGCCTCGTTCGACCTTGCTGATCTGGCCTTTGCTGTAATGAACCAGCTTGGATAAATCGGTAAGGGTGAGATCGGCGGCGAGGCGCCGTCTGCGAAGTTCCCTGCCGAAATGGATCGGCTGCTCGACCACACGAACCTCCGTCGCTGTCCGCCCGTGCAGTCTTGAGCCGGTGCGCACCAGCCTGCGCCATCTGCTCTCGGGGAGACAAGACTCGTCCTGGGGTTTCCCGTTTCCTCCTTCGAAGGAAACGGGAGGCCGTCATTCCTGTCCAGACTGATCCGAATGCTCTGTGTGACTTCTTCCTGTTCCCAGAGGGTGTTGTTTTGCGATCATGGATCTTCGGCGGCGGGTTGAAGCCCGGGTGAGCGAAGGGAAAGACGGGTATCAGGTTTCGCGTAGGGTGGCCCGAAAATCGGACGGGAATAATTGTCGGCCGCAACTAAAGAGAAGGCCTATATAAGAGGTTTAGGGAGTGGAATTATGGCCCTTGATTTTCTTGAGGTCGTCCGAGCGGTGATCGATCATGCGTCGTCTCCGGTGGTGGAGTGTCCGGGAGACGAGGTGCTCGGGCGTGGTTGTTGAACGATGGGAGCGGGGCGGGGGAGCGCTTGGTGTGTTGCGGCCTGATGGGGCACGTGGGCACGGACGCAGGTCCGTGCCCACGTGCGGGTCGTCAGTAGCCGTCACAGGTAACCGTTGTTGACGTGCGAAAACATCCCCATCCGGTATCGTCGATCATGGGCCGTCATGGCGCAAGGCACGCTCATAATCCCTGGGTCGCGGGTTCGAGTCCCGCCCGCCCAACCCCTCACGACCTGCGGCGACGCCGTTCCGTCGATCGTTTCCGTGCCCGGTTCGTCGCCTGGTGGGCACGATTTCTCGTCCAGTGAGCACACGGTGTGGGCGGCTCGCCGAGGAAGTGAACGGAGAGGACCTGTTCATCTCCACGGCCCGGTACGACCGCCGGTGCGGAGACGGCGGATGCGGTGGCCCGCATGCTCATCGCACTGGCGACCAGTGGCGAGGGCGTACGCGCAATCCTGCATGCCCTGTCCGCGGACGAGAGGCGTGAGTTCGTCCAGGAACTCGTCGAAGGCGCATGAGGCGGCCGAGGAGACGGACCGTGCTCACACGTGATGATCCCTGAGATTGGGCAAGCCGGCCCGGGTCGAGGTGGTCCGGGGCGCATCGCGGCCCTCACGGAGGCATCAGAGTGGTTCGGCCTGTCACAGGTTCGTCTGCGGGAACGGTGATGATGTCATAGCGCGGAGGTCGTGTCGGTGTGGGTGAAGTCGTCGCCCTTGAACAGCAGCGGTTCGTGTCTGTCCCGCGCCAGCGCGTAGGAGAAGCAGTCGCCGAAATTCAGCCCTGCCTTGTGTCCGCTGCCCTTGCCGTAGTCCCAGTAGGCGCGGCGGGCGATCTGTGCCTGCTCCGGTGTGACGGGCAGGATCTCGATCCGTATCCGGGCCAGAAAGTCGTCCAGGAGCCGGGAGGCGGCTGGATCGCGGGTTCGTTCCACTACGGCGGCCAGCTCCACGTAGGTCGCAGCCGACATTCGGCGTGTCGGAGCCTCCTGGATGGCCCGGGCGAAGTCGGCGGCGTCCGGCTCGCCGTTCAGGATCGCGACGATCGCGCTGGTGTCGATGATCATGCGGGGAGCCCGGTCTCCGGGTCGTAGAGGAAGTCGGTGGACAGATCCGCTGGGCCGATCCGGGAGCGGATCTTCGCGGCGAGGGTGAGGAGATCGTCGGCCATCGCGGCATCCTGGGTCGCCTGGCGATTGGCGAGTAGACGCTCACGCCGCTCCTTGAGGGCGGAGATGACCGCCGCGGTCTTGCTCTCCCCGGTGAGTGCGCTGACTTCGGCCGCCAGGCGATCGGCCTCGGGATTCTTGATGTTCAAGCTCATGGACGCTCCTTTCTACCCTTACTACCCCGTGATTCTACCCTTTCTAGTAATAGGCGTCCTTGTTTCGCGGACCACCCCAACTGCCCTCGACCGTCCAGTCGGCGCGGACCGGCCGGATCGCCGACCCATTCCGGTGGTGGATCATCAGACTGTTCCGAAGACATTGAAAACCGCTGGAAGATATTGGTTTGCCCTGGTTTTACCTTTGTGTGCCAGGGCAGGCGCCACGGATGTTACGGATCACTGCCACGGCCGTAGCTCTGCTCACCGGGCTGCTTGCCGTACCTTCAGCCTCGCCGGCTTCGCCGGCCTCAACGGTCACTTCCACGAGCCCGCCCGCCCATCCGTGCGCCGCGGCCACGCAGCGGTGCGAGGGCCGGATCCGGGTTCCGCTCGACTGGGGCGACCCCGCATCGGAACGGATCGAGGTGGCGTTCGCCTGGGTCCCCAGGAAGGGCGCCACCTCCACCGTCCTCGCCAACCCCGGAGGACCGCTGCCGGCGCTGCCGCTGCTCCCCATGCTGGAACGGACGGTCGACCGGCAGAACCTCCTGGTCGTCGAACCGCGCGGACTGGGCGCGTCCAGCCCGCTCGACTGCCCCGGACTGGATCTGAACCGCCCGGAGAGCATCGCCGCGTGCGCCGAGCACCTGGGCCCGCGGAGCCGGTTCTTCACCACCGACCAGGCCGTCGCCGACATGGACGCGGTCAGAAAAGCCCTGGGTCTGCCGAAAGTGACGTTCTACGGCATCTCCTACGGAACCCTGTTCGCCCAGGCCTACGCCGCCCGCTTCCCGGACAGCACCGCCGGGGTGTTCCTCGACAGCCTCGTCCCGGTCGGGAGGAACGGCTACGCGATCGAGCCCATCCGGGCCAGGACCGACCTGCTGAAGCTGACCTGCCGCTCGTCCCGGGACTGCGCGGCGACCTGGTCGGCGCTCGTCCGGCGGCTGCGCGACCGGCAGGACCCGGCGATCTCCATGCTGACGCTGCAGAGCCTGCTGCCCCACCTCCACGAGCCGGTGTTCGGCCGTGAACTCAACGCGGCCGCCGCGGCCTACCTGCGCGGCGACCCGCTGCCGCTGCGCCGCCTGGCCAAGGCCGCCGACGCGGCCCCGGTCCCGCCCCTGCGCGGACCCGGCTTCGCCGGCATGCTCTCCTACAAGTGCGGCGACGCGGCGTTCCCGTTCGGCCGGAAGGCCACGACCGCCGAGCGTGAGCGCCGGCTGAGCCGCTTCTACGACAAGAAGCGGCCGATGAGGCCGTTCACCGTCGCCGAGCTGGGCGGGACGACCGGATGGGCCGACTGGTGCCTCCACTGGCCCACGCCCCGCGACAACCCGCCGGTCCCGCGCCGCGCCGGCCACCCCGACGTGCCGACCGCGACCGTCGCCGGGGACTACGACACCCACACCCCCGCCGAGGTCGCCCGGTACTTCCCGCACGGCGAGCTGCTCCGGGTCATCGGCGGCGGGCACAGCACGACGCTCGGTGTGGACTGCGCCCGCCAGGCGCTGCGCTCGTTCCTCGCCCGGGCCGGCGAACTCCCGCGCTCCTGCGACGTGTCGAGCCACCGCGCGCTCGCGGCCTTCCCCCGGACGGCGGAGGACCTGCCGGACGCCGGTGACCTCGACCGGCGCGTCGTCGCCGGATTCGCCGCCGCCTCCGACGCGCTGGTCCGGCGCGACCCGGGCTCGGCGTCCTACCGGCGGCTGACGGAGGAGCCCGGTCTGCGGGGCGGACGACTGGTCTTCGACGACAAGGCGGCGACCATCCGCCTCGAGGACGTGCGTTTCGTGAGCGATCTGGCGGTGAGCGGCCAGGTCGTCCTGAAGCCGGACCGTACGGCCACCGCCCGGCTGACCGTCGGTGGCGCCGAGGTCGTCCTGTCCTGGCCCGCGTTCCGTCCGCTGGACCCCGTCCCCGTCTCCGGCAGCTTCGACGGCCGGCCCTTCACCGCGCGGATCCCCGTGCGGTGAACCGGTCCTGACCCCGTCCGGTGAGCCGGTCCTGGCGCGATCCGCGCCCGGCCGGACTCACCTCGGACGGGGAGCGGCGAGGCCGGTGCCGGTGGCGGCATTTCCCGCGGGCGACGCCCTGCCCGGCAACGGCGGGATCACCGCGACGTGTCCCGGCCGGTGACGATCCACGGCAATCATCCCGACGGCTCTCCCTTCCGTGCCGCCAGGATGATGAGCGCCCCGGAGACGGTCCCGGCGAAGAACGGGGACGGCACGAGAAGCACGCCGCCCACCAGGCACCACGCCGCGAGGCCCCAGCCGATTCCGGCGGGCACGGCCACCCCGCGCCCGGCGAGGTGCCAGATCAGGCAGCCCAGGAGTATCAGGGGCACGGCGAAGCTTCCCGGGCCGCCCCAGAAGACGGCCTCGTTCTGCAGGTATTCCACCGTCCGGACGGCGTCCCCGGGGGGGAATGCGAGCGGGACCGCCGCCCACATCCCTCGTTCCACCCAGCCGGTGATGTCCTCCCGGAAGGCGAGCGTCAGCAGGGACAGGTGCCCTGCCCCCAGCACGAGCATGATCCCGCTCGCCCAGCGGAGCAGTCGTTTTCCGGAGTTCATGTGAGGTCCCTTCCTCGTGGCCGGCTTGAGCGGGGTGACGGTCGCGTCGGGCCCGTCGGGCTCGTTCCCATCACCGATCCGGCGTCCGGCCGATGGGCTAGATCAGGCCGGTATCCGGTGCGGCGGGACGGGTCCGCTCATCGCCGATCACGTCGGCGCGATCTGCGCCACCCGTCACGCAGTCGACCTGTCACGCAGCCCGCCCATCACACGGTCCGCCCACCGCACGGAGAGCCTTCTCAATTTCTATGCTGACCGACATAGGCTATATCGATCGGCATTCGATTTGCTAGTCGGCATACCTGGTTAGATGGGCCGCATGGCCGCCACGCGACGTATCGAGAGGACCCAAGAGAGCCGCCGGCTGCTGGTGACGGCCGCTGCCGAGCTCTTCGCGGAAAAGGGATACCGGCAGACGAGTTTCATCGACATCGCGGAGAGGGCCGGCATCAGCCGCGGCTCCATCCCCTGGCACTTCGGCAACAAGCTGGGCCTGCTGGAAGCGGTGGTCGACGACCGGCTCCAGGCCGTGCTGACCGGCCTCCCCTCGATCCCGGGGGAGCCGATCCCAGGGGAGTTCCCCGGTGACCCGCTGGACCAGGTCATGGACTTCATCCGCCTGCCCGCCACGCGCCTGTTCATCACCCTGCTCGCCGAGGCAGTGGAGGCCGGATCACCGATCCGCGAGCACTACGCGCGGCTGCACGCCGCGCTCCGGCAAGCGGTGCGGGCCCGGATACCGGCGGAGGCGCTCCCGCCGGGAACCACCTCCGAAGCGCTCACGGTGCTGCTGGTGGGGACCGTCATCGGCGTTCACGCCCAGTGGCGGGTCGCTCCCGAGGCGGTCGACCTCGAGGCCGTCCGCGCCACGATCCGAGCTCTGCTGCCGACCGGCCTCAGGCTCACCTGACACCGGACGCCCTGCCGGGTCACGGCACCGTCCGGCAGGGCTCGGCTGCATCCGTCGCCGGACGGAGGACACCGGACGGAGGAAAGCGGCGAGGGAGGCTCGGGAGCTGTGAGCGCCAGTAGGCCCAGGGGCCTACCTGGAATCGAACCAGGAGAGAAGGAAGCCCCCGAATGGCCTCGCCACCGGATGCGAGGAGAGCGGGAGAGCTGGAGTCAATTGGGAAGATTGAGAAGGAAGCCCTCCCATGGCCTCGCGGCCCCCACGGTATCAGGCCGGGATCAGCTCGTGCAGCGTCGCGGCGGTGTACACCCGCGCGCCCGGCGGGAGACCGGCCGGGGCCTCCAGCCCGATGTAGGTGGTCCGCCCGGTCGCGGTGGCGGTGGCGGTGGCGGTCGCGGTGGCGGCGGTGGTGACAGGAGCGGTGGCCTTCGCGCGCAGCAGGTCGGCGAGGTGGCGGACCCGGAGGTGGTCGCGTTCCACGATCGAGCGCACCAGCAGCGACGTGCTCACCCGGTTGCCCTCGACCTGGTTGAACCGGGGGTGGCCCTTCAGGTAGAGGTGCAGCCACTTGACCCGCCAGGCCCCGTCGTCACCGCGGAGGAAGACCAGAGGCAGGGCCACCTGGCCGGAGCCGCGCAGGTCCGACTTCATGCGCACGGTACGCGGCTCGAAGGGCCGGCCCTCCTGCTCGGCGTCCCTGGTCATGAAACCGAAGAACGCCTCCGCCGCCTCGTCGAACGGCTCCCCGGAGTAGATGTTGACCGCGGGGATGATGATCGGCCGGGTCGCCTCGGCGAGGCGGACGTCGATGAACTCCGACGCGCCGTCGGCGGCGTCGGTGAGGTCGCCCGAGTACCGCGCGAAGTCGCTGGCGTAGTTCGTCCAGGAGACCTGCTCCGGATCGCCGTAGGCGGCGTCGAGCATGAGCGCCGACAGGTCGTAGTCGGTGCGCTGCCCGGCCTGGCGCCAGTGGACGAAGAACCTGAGCAGTTCTCCGTCCACCCGGGACAGCGACCCGCGGGGGAGCATGCCGAGCCCGGGCGCGACGGCCTTGCCCGACAAGGGCAGGGCCACGTCGAGGACGTCGGGGTCGACGATGAGCTCGCCGGGATCCGGGAGCCGGCGGGTGATCTCCTCGTCCAGAATGGCGAGCAGCCGCCCCAGCGTCTCCTCGCCGAGCGGCGCGCGGCCGTCCGGGGTCGTCCACGCCCTGCCGTACCGGTTGACGAAGACGCGGCCGGCGGCGGGCGCGAGCCGGTTCTGCAGGTGCTCGCGCAGGGAGAGCAGCACGCGGCCGGACGCCCGCCCGGCGGATCTCTCCGCGGCGTCCAGTACGGCCGACGCGGACGAGCCGGTCCGCAGCAGGTGGTCGAGGCGGCGCAGCAGCGCGCCGGGAGCGTTCTCCAGCAACCGCACGGCGTCGGCGGTACGGCCGGCCGACAGGGCGGCCTCGACCTGGCTGTCGAGGCCGGCGACCTTCCGGACGCCCCTGGCCGCCTCGAAGACCTGGACGGCCCGTGGGAACCGCGGGAACTCGTGCGGGTGGAGCCGCTCGCCGAGTCGCTTCCACTGCTCCCGGTGGCGGGTGACGTCACCGTGCGAGGCCGGGGGCAGGCCGTCCAGCGCGGCCAGGAGAGCGCGGCGCTCGGCGCGGCGGAACGAACGGAACCTGGTGGGCGCGGCCAGCGTGACATCGCCGCCGGAGGCGCCGCAGGCCAGCCGGAGCACGTCGGTCACCGTGTCGACGAGCAGGGGGAGGCCGGCGGCCAGCCGTACCTCGTTGACGACGGCGCGGTTCTCGCGCACGGGCACGTCCTCGGGCTGCTCGGCGCAGAACGAGGCGAGCGAGCGCAGGGCCGCCAGGTCCTCGGCGGCGAGCGGCGCCTGCGAGCCCGCCAGGGAGAAGTAGAGGTCGCGCGCCTCGGACTCCAGGCTCCCGCCCGCTTCCAGCACGGTCACCCGGTCCCCGGCCAGCGGGACCAGCTCCGCGTGCGCGGCCAGCAGTTCGGCGTAGGTGTGCCGGTAGCGGCCGTATCCCGGCAGGCTCAGCAGGTCGATCGTCGACGGCCGGACCCGCGCGGTGGCAGGGTCGAGCGCGGTGACCGGGTCGAGCAGCGCCTCGCGCAGCAGGCCGGCCCAGAACTCCACGGTGTCGGGCACGTTGGCGGGGAAGTCGATGAAGTAGGCGTTGTGCCGCACGTGGTCGCCGACCAGCCGGCGGACCGCGGCCAGGACGCGCACGCCCAGATCGACCACCTCCTGGCCGGGCAGCCCGGCCAGACGCGCGAGCAGGGCCGGCGAGCACGTGAACCCCACGCTCAGCAGCGCGGCGTCGAGCTGCCGGGCGGCCGTCTCACCCCAGCCCGGCACGGCGTCCGCGGGAGCGCCGAGGGGGACCCGCAGCCGCCTGGTGATGACGAGGCCCTCCAGGGCGAGGCTTTCCGGCGTGGGGTCTTCCGGCGGGAGGTTTTCCAGGGCGTCCACGGATGCACCTTATAGGCGAATACGTGAGGTGATTATTGGTTTTCTCCTGGTGCGCTCTGCCGCCGCGGCGGGCACCCCGGCCGGGGCTTCACGGCTTGCGGGCGACCCCGCAGAACTGGGAGACCTCTTCGGGCTCGCCCCAGGGCTCGGCCTCGGCACGCCATCTCGAGCAGGACACCACGCCGGGCTCCAGGAGCTCCAGCCCGTCGAAGAACGTCGCCAGGTGACGGCGGTCGCGGGCCACGATCGGGGTGCCGCCCCGCTCCATGAACCGCCGCATCGCCTCGTGCATGGCGTCACCGTGGACCTCGGCCGTGGCGTGCGCGATCGCCAGGTAACTGCCGGAGGGCAGGGCGTCGACCAGCTCCTGTACGATCTTCCCCGCCTCGGCGTCGTCGACGATGTGGTGCAGGATGCCCAGCAGCATCAGCGCGACGGGTTCGGTGAAGTCGAGCGTCTGCGCGGCGACCCGCAGGATGTGCTGCGGGTCGCGCAGGTCGGCCTCGATGTACTGGGTGCGGCCCTCGGGCGTGCCGGCGAGCAGGGCGCGGGCGTGCGCCAGGACGATCGGGTCGTTGTCGACGTAGACGACCCGGCACTCCGGGGCGATCCGCTGCGCGACCTCGTGGGTGTTGTCGGCGGTGGGCAGGCCCGTGCCGATGTCGAGGAACTGGCGGATGCCCGCCTCGCCCGCCAGGTGCCGTACGGCCCGGCCCAGGAACGCCCGGTCGGCCCGGGCCGCTTCGACGATGCCCGGGATGAGCTGCTTGACCATCTCCCCGGCCTCGCGGTCGGCCGGGTGGTGGTCCTTGCCGCCCAGCCAGTAGTTCCAGATGCGGGCCGAGTGCGGCCGGTCGAGGCCGAGGTCGCGCGGAGCGCCGGATTCGCGGGGGGTGTTCATGGGCCAGGTCCATTCATGCGGGGGTTCGCGCCGAACATGACCGCCTTAGTCGATCATGTCCGCTCGGGCCGCGGCAAGGCCCCATCCGGGTCCCGCGCCCCGGGTCGATCCGTGTCCTCGCGTCACCACCGTTCGTGCCGGACCGCGGCGCTCAGCGGGGCGCGGCGGCGCCAGCCGTGCCGTTCCAGGTCGGGGGCCGGTTCGACGTGGGTGACCGGTCCCAGGCAGAGCCAGGCCACCGGGCGGATCCCGGACGGGATGCCGAGCAGGCGCCGCACGAACGGCTCGCGGTAGAACGAGACCCAGCCGACGCCCAGGCCCTCGGCGGTGGCCGCCAGCCACAGGTTCTGGATGGCCAGGCAGACCGAGTAGAGGCCGGTGTCGGCGATGGCGTGCCGGCCCAGGACCGCGGGACCGGCGCGTTCGGCGTCGTAGGTGACGACCACCGAGAGGCTCGACTCCAGCACGCCGTCGACCTTGATCCTGGCGAACCGCTCGGCCTCGTCCCCGCTGAGGGACGCCGCGAAGACGGCCCGCTCCCGCTGGACGTGGTCGTGGAAGGCCTGGCGGGTGGCGGGGTCCCGTACCAGGACGAAGTCCCAGGGCTGGGAGAGCCCCACGCTGGGCGCCGCGTGCGCGGCGGCCAGCACGCGGTCGAGGACGTCGCCGGGCACGGGTCCGCCGTTGAACTGGGACCGTACGTCGCGGCGGCGGTGGATGACGTCGTAGATGCCGGTGTTCGCAGGGACGTCGTTCGCAGGGACGTCGTTCGCATAGACGTCGTTCGCAGGGACGTCGTTCACAGGGCAGGCTCCCGCTGCTCTCGTGCCGCCCCTCAGGGGGCGGCGGGTGGAGCGAGGCCGGTCTTCGGACTCTCGGATCAACGCCTGCGCCGTCCGCCTTCCCGGCCTCGAGGCCAGTGGCCGCACGTCTCGTGCGTGGACGGCAGCTCCCCGATCACCGCGGCGGGCCCGTGCCGGAGTCGCACCGGCTTCCCGATTCTCCTCCCGGGGGAGGCACCTCGCGTCAGTTCGTGCCGGACGCGACTGTAGCGCAGTGCGGGAGCGCGATCATGCAGGAGGTGACGACCGCGCCGCCGAACCGGGTGCGGTCGCACCGTCCGCCTCCACGAGACCAGGGGCACACTCGCTCCTCGGTCCCGCGGAGGCGATCTCGGATGGGACGACCTCGTGGAAATCGCGATCAGGGCCCGGAACCGGCCGGTCAGCCGTCCGCCTGCGCCCGGGAGCGCCACAGCAGCCAGACGAAGTACGGCGTGCCGAGCAGCGCGGTGACGAGCCCGGCGGGCACCTGGGCCGGGGCGATGACGGTGCGCCCGAGCGTGTCGGCCAGGCTCACCAGCAGAGCGCCGAGGAGCACGGCCACCGGGAGGACGCGGGCGTGGCCCGCACCGACCAGGGCGCGGGCGGCGTGCGGGGCGATCAGGCCGACGAAGCCGACCACGCCCACGGCGGAGACCGCGGTGGCGGTCAGCAGCACCGAGCCGCCCAGAGCGGCCAGCCGTACCGGTTCCAGGGGGACGCCGAGGACGCGGGGGCTGTCCTCGTCCAGGGAGAGCAGGTCCAGGTCGCGGCGGAGCCAGACGATCAGCGGGAGCACCAGGGCCAGGGCCAGCGCGACCGGGATGAGCTGGGCGGGGACGCGGCCGTAGGTGGAACCGGACAGCCAGGTCAGCGCCATGGCGGTGTTCCAGGGGTCCGCCTTGACGATGATCAGCACGGTGACGGCGGTGCAGGCCGCCTGCACGCCGACGCCGATCAGCACCAGCCGGTCGGAGCTCAGCCCGCCGCGCCACGACAGCAGGTACACCGCGGCGGAGGCGGCCAGGGCCCCGGCGATGGCCGCCGCGAACATCGGCCAGATCCCGGCGAGCGGTGCGAGGGCCAGCAGCGAGACGGCGCCCACGCCCGCACCGGCGGTGACGCCGAGCATGCCCGGCTCGGCCAGCGGGTTGCGGCACACCGCCTGGACGGCCGTGCCCGCGGCGGCCAGCGCGGCGCCGGCGAGCACCGCGGCGAGCACCCGCGGATAGCGCTGATCGAGCACGAAGGTGAGGCCGCGGCCGGTCCGGCCGTTCAGCCAGTTGACCAGGTCGCCGCCCAGGATCCAGGTGTCGCCGCCGAGCATGCCGAGGAAGACCGCTCCGGCGAGCAGGACCGCGCAGGCCGTCACCACGGTCAGGAAGGCGGCGCGCGAGCGGGCCGCGACCCGCACGATCGGCGGCTGGCGGGTCGGCCCGGCGTCCCGGTAGCGGCGGGCCAGCCACACCATCACCGCGGCGCCGAACAGCGAGGTGACCACGCCGGGCGGCACGTCCACGCCCGCCTGCCCGCCGAAGACGGCGCGCAGCCCGATGTCGGAGCCGAGGACGACGAGCACGCCGACGAGGCCCGCCAGCGGAACCGCCGTCCGGTGGCGGTGCACGCCCGGGAGCAGCCTGACGATCACCGGCGCGCACAGGCCCACGAACCCGATGGGGCCCGCGACGGTGACCGCGGCGGCGGCCAGCAGGACGGCCAGGAGCGTGAGCACCAGGCGCAGCCGTCCGACGTTGACGCCGAGCACCGTGGCGGTGTCGTCGCCCAGGGAGAGGATGTCGAGCCTCGGCCCGGCCAGCACGGCGGCGGCCCCGGCCAGCAGGATCAGCGGGCCCAGCTGCGTGACGGCCTCGAGGTCGCTCTGCACGAGCGAGCCGCTGCCCCAGGCGAACAGCCCGTTGGTCTCCTCCTCGAAGAGGATCAGCAGCAGGTTGGTGAGCGAGTGGAGCGCCAGCGCGGTCGCCGAACCCGCCAGGATCAGCCTGGTCGTGCCGGTCCGGCCGCCCGCGGCGAGCGCCATCACCAGGGCGGCCGCGGTCAGGCCGCCCAGCAGGGCGAGCAGGCCCGACAGGAACAGCGGCAGCGTCAGGCCGAAGGCCGCCGCCGCGGCGACCGCGAAGTAGGCGCCGGCGCTGACCGCCAGCGTGTCGGGCGAGGCCATGGGGTTGCGGGAGACGGCCTGCAGCAGCGCGCCCGCCACCCCCAGGGCGACGCCGACGGTGATCCCGGCCAGCAGCCGGGGCAGCCGGGAGGCCAGCAGGATCCGGGCGGCCTCGCCGTCGGTGTCGCCGAACGGCAGCCGGAGCAGATCGAGCGCGCCGATCGACGACGTGCCCTGCGTCACGTGGACCGCGGCGGCCACGACGACCGCCGCCAGCGTCAGGAGGAGCACGCCGGCGCTCCCCAGCCGCCGCAGCGGGGTGGGGGGCGCCGGCGGGGCCTGGAGGGTGGTGCTCAACCGGTGTAGGCCTTCACGAGGGCCTCGGCGTACTGCTTGGAGGACAGCGGTCCGCCGAAGGTCCAGATGCCGTCGGGGAGCTTGACGACCTGCTTCTTCTCGACGAACGGCAGCTTCTTCCAGATGGCGTTCGAGGCCAGCCCGTCGGCGAAGACGTCGGTGCCGTCGGAGGCGTTGTAGAAGAAGCGGGTGTCGGGGTCCTTCAGCGCGGTCAGGCCCTCGACGTCGGTGGCGCCCAGGCCCCACACCGGGTCCACCTCGCCCGTCCAGGCGTTGACCAGGCCGAGCTCGGTGGCGACGTCGGAGACCAGCGCGCCCTTGCCGAACATGCGGATGGAGATCTTGCTGCCGTCCTTCCAGCCGTCGGCCATGGCGAACGGCTTGCCGGCGGCGCCCGCCGCGGCGAGCTTGCTCTTGCCGTCGGCCAGCGCGGCGTCGAAGTCGGCGAGGAGCTTGTCCGCCTCGGCGGTCTTGCCCAGCGCGGTGGCGATCAGCTTGAGGTCGCTCCGCATCCGGCCCAGGTTGTCCTTCGCGTCGCTGCCCTTGAAGGTGATGACGGGGACGAACTTCTCCAGCTGCGGCACCAGCGCGGAGTCGCGCTCGGCCTCCATGACGACCAGGTCGGGCTGGAGCGCGGCGATGGAGTCGACGCTCGGCTCCTGGCGGGTGCCGACGTCCTTGACCGAGGGGTCGAGCTTGGCCGCGGTCACCCAGGTGGCGTAGCCCTTGGTGTCGGCCACCCCGATCGGCATGACGCCGAGGCTGACCACCATCTCGGCCTCGCCCCACTCCAGGGCGACCACCTTGGTGGCGGGGCGGTCGAGGGTGACCTGCTTGCCGCGGCTGTCGGTCACCGTGACGGGGGAGGCGGAGGCGGGGGCCGTGCCGCCGGAGGCGGCCGGTTCGGGAGCGGCGGTCTCGGTGGTGCCGCAGGCGGCGAGCACGGCGGCGGCGGCCACGGCCACGAGGGCGGTGCGCAGGGGGTTCATGGTGTTCCTGTCAGGTTGTGGCGGGGACGCTTCTGGTGTGCCGGCCGATCGGCCGGGTGGACACCGTCCCCGTCCTCGGGTCGTGCGTGACCTCGATGCGGATGCCGTACACCTCGGTGAGCAGGTCCTCGGTGAGGACCTCGGCGGGCGGCCCGTCGGCCCGGACGCGGCCTCCGTGCAGCAGGACGACGTGGTCGGCCAGCTCGGCGGCCTGGTTCAGGTCGTGCAGGACGACGCCGACGGCCACGTCGTGGCCGTCGGCCAGGTCGCGCACCAGATCCAGCAGCTCGATCTGGTAGCGCAGGTCCAGGAAGGTGGTGGGCTCGTCCAGGAGCAGGACGCCGGTGTCCTGCGCCAGGCAGGTGGCCAGCCACACGCGCTGCAGCTCGCCGCCGGACAGCTCGTCCGCCGCGCGGTCGGCCATCGCGGTGACGCCGGTGAGCTCCATCGCCCTGGCGACCGCGGCGTCCCCCTCGGGGTCGCCCGCCCGCCACCGGCCCCGGTAGGGGTGCCTGCCGTACCCGATGACGTCCCGGACCCGCACGCCGGAGGGCGTGGGGCGGCTCTGCGCCAGCAGCGTGACCCGCTTGGCGAACTCCCGGGCCGACATGTCCAGCGCGGACACGTCGTCGGCCAGCGTCACCGTGCCCGCCTCCGGCCGGTGCAGCCGGGCCAGCGCCCGCAGCAGGGTGGACTTGCCGCTGCCGTTGGGGCCCACCAGGGCCGTCACGAGTCCACGCCGCAGGGTGATGCGGCCGTTCTCGACGACGGTGGCGCCGTGGTAGCCCAGACGCAGGTCGGCTCCACGCAGCGAGATCTTCTCGGTCACGGAGATTAGGTTAGGCTTACCTAGATAAATGTCAACTTTCAACTATTTCGATCATGTTTCAGTGGTCCGGTGACGGCCGTCGGCGCGGCCCGTCACGGCGGGGACGGCCTGCCCATGAAGCGCTCGCCCGCCGCCTCGACGCGCCGGATCTCGGCGCGGAAGAAGCGGGCCAGCTCGGCGCAGGCGGCGGGGTCGACCGGGCCTCCCTCGCGGGCGGGCAGGTCCGGGTAGGGGCTGCCGAGGACGAAGATGTTCTCGTCGTTGTAGTTGTTGGCGGGCGCGGTGTAGTTGAAGGACCCGGCGACGACGACCGCCTCGTCGATCACCATGAGCTTGTGGTGGAGCTTGCCGAAGGCGGGCTCGCGCCTCGGGAAGTACAGCTCGATGCCGGCGCGGTCCAGGTCGTGCGTGGCCGCCCAGGCCTGCGCGCCCTGGCCGGGGTCCATCACCCCGGTGACGGTACGGCCCGCCGCGGCCAGAGCGATCATGGCGTCGTCGATGCCGGACGAGCCGGAGAAGGTGAAGATGGCGAAGTCGACGCGCGCGGTGGCCTTGAGCATCTGCTTCATGATCTCCAGTTCGGGCGCGTGGTCGGGGGCGAACAGCACCTTCACCGGCACCCCGCCGAGGCTGTAGGCGGCGGGGACCTTGCCGTGGGCGCCCCGGCCGAACCGCCCCTCGCGCAGCTGGTCGAACTCGGCGGTGTACACCCGGCAGATCCGCGGGTCGTGGAATACCACGACGTGGTTGAGGTTGCGGTGGCAGTCGGTGCCGGTGAAGTTCGCCGATCCCGACAGGATCGCCGACGTGGGCAGGGCGCGTTCGCGGTGGTCGCGGATGACGAACTTCTGGTGGAAGATCGCCGGGTTGTAGTCCGCCTTCACGTCGACGTTGCAGCGCAGCAGCGCGGCCAGGATCCTCCGGTTCGGCTCCAGGCTCCGCGTCCCGGCCTCCTCGCCCCACTGGACCCGGTGGCGGGCCGCGGCCTCGTCCTCGCCGGGCCGCACGGTGACGGCCGGCGGCCTCGCGGAGACCAGGTAGTCCTGCTCCAGCACCATGCGGACGTCCACCCCGCGGAAGCGGGCGTCCAGGACGGCCTGGGCGATGGGCTCGGAGTCGAGCTCCTGCACGGCGATGTCCAGGGAGCGCCGCGCGCCGCCGATGAAGTCGACGATCACGCGTTCGAGGTCGTCGGCCGCGCCCAGCTCGACGGGGCCGACGAAGGCCTCGATGCCGCCTCCGGCGAACGTCGTCATACTGCGAGCGTTTCACCACTGAAACCGGCATACAAGGTTAAAGTCGCAAATCAAGTGACATCTCGGTCTGCTTGATCAGCCCGACCTGCTTGATCAGCCCGACCTGTACGGCATGCCGGGCGGAGCGGGGCGGCGGTCCGCTCCGCCCGCCCTTCTCAGGCGAGGACCTCGGGGACGCCGGGGGTGAGCCAGTGCAGGCGGCCGGCGAGTCCCTCGGCTGCGAAGGCCGCGGTCACCTGGGAGGGGTCCTCGGTGAAGTGCTCCCAGGAGGCGTAGTGGATCGGGCAGACCCGGCGGGCCCCCAGCGAGCGGGTGAGCGCCGCGCCCTGCGCGCCGTCCATGCAGATCAGCTCGCCGCCGCCGAAGCCCTGGATGCGCGGGGCCCCCAGGTGCAGCAGCGCGGTGCCGACGGTGAACCGGCGGCCGATCTCGTCGAGCTCGTCGACGTAGACGGTGTCACCGGAGATGTAGAGCGCCTCGTCCTCGCCCGGCTCCTCGATGACGAAACCGGTGACGTCGCCGAAGGGGCCGTGCACGCCGGGGGTGCCGGTGATCCGCAGGGTCCTGCCGCCGACGGCCAGCTCGCGGGTCTCCCAGGGCGCCAGGCCGACGGCGCCGCCGCCGAGGCGGCCGGCGCCGCTGACGGTGGTCAGCACCGGGCGGCCGTCGAGCAGCGTGCGGCCTGTGGTGTCCAGGTTGTCGTAGTGCTCGTCGTGGCTGAGCAGGACGGCGTCCACCGGCGGCAGGTCGCCGGCCGCGATCGCCGGGCCCTTCGTGCTGCGCAGGACGACGGGACCGTAGTCGAACTCGGCCGGGGCGGGGTCGAAGACCGGGTCGGTGAGCAGACGCAGCCCGCCGATCTCCAGCAGGACGGTGGCGGTGCCGATGTGCGTGGCGGTGATCTTCATGCCGGTTTCTCTCTTCGGTGGGCGCGCGCCCGTCGGGGCGCGCGGGATCGGCCGGTGCCACGGGTGCGGCTCGGCTGCGGGAAGGCGTGGTCGTGGGTGGGCCGCCCGGGGATACCCGGGGTCCGGGGCGGAAGGGGCCGAGGTGGACGGGAGGCGCGGGGAAAGGGAGGCGGCGGTCCCGGGTCAGGCGGGGGCGGCGGTGCGGAACCTGCTCCGGTACTCGCCCGGGGTGGTGCCCAGCCGGTCGCGGAAGACCCGATGCAGGGTCTCCACCGAGCGGAACCCGCAGGCCCTGGCGATGTCGGACGGCAGCCGGGACGTGCGCTCCAGCAGCCGGCGGGCGGCCTCCAGCCGCATGCCCTCGACGAACGCGCCCGGCGTGCTGCCGGACTCGGCGCGGAAGACCCGCGCGAAGTTCCGCTCGCTCATCGCCATCCGCGCGGCCAGCGCGGGCACCGACAGGTCGGCGTCCAAGTGCTCGCCGATCCACAGCCGCAGGCCGCGGATGTCCTGCCGGTCGCCGGGGCGCTGCGCCAGGGGCACGCTGAACTGGCTCTGGCCGCCGGGCCGCTGCAGGTACATGACCATGGCGCGGGCCACGGCGAGCGCGAGCTCGTCACCGTGGTCTTCGGCGACCAGCGCCAGGGCGAGGTCCATCGAGGAGGTGATGCCCGCGCTGGTCCACATCCGCCCCGAGCGGACGAAGATCGGATCGGACTCGACCCGGATCCCGGGGTGGTCGGCGGCGAGCCGCCCGGCCGTCGCCCAGTGCGTGGTGGCGCGGTGCCCGTCCAGCAGGCCGGCGGCCGCGGTGACGTGCGCGCCGGCGCACACCGACGCCACCCGCCCCGCCCGCGGGCCGGCCTCCCGCAACCACGCCACCACGCCCGAGTCGACCTGGGGGACCGGCCCCTCCGGGCCGATCAGCATCCGGCCCGGCACCAGCAGCGTGTCGATCGTCCCGCGCTGCTCGGAGAACACCTCCTCCACGCACACCCGGACGCCGGAGAAGGTCGGCACCGGGCCGCGCCGCTCGCCTGCCAGCCGTACCTCGTAACCGGCGCGCCCGCCCAGGAACTGCCCGGCCATCGCGAAGACCTCGGCCGGGCCCGTCACGTCCAGCGTGTCGACTCCGGGGAACATCGCGACCACGACCAGGTGGGGGACGGCGGGAGAGGTGCTCATGCAGTCAACTATCGGGGGACCGGCGCCCGGCCGCAATGACAGGTCATTGCAGGATCCCGCCATGATCGGCGGGCCGGACGCCGCGATCGCCCGGGACCCGCCGGGCGAGGGGAGGACACCGGTCCCGCCCATGAAAGTTTCAGGGGCCATTGACGGCGGGAAAACGCTTTCCTACGGTGGGCCCTGTCCTTCAATACGGACACGTGCACTCACGTGAGCGGCGCGTACTCGCTGGGGGGAATCCGTCACGCAGGCCGTCCCGGCCTGCCGGACCAGCAAGGAGTTCGGCTGTGCGAAGCAGATTCGACAGAAAGGCCGCGGCCGTCGCCGCCGCCGGCGCGCTCGCCGCGTCCGGATGGGCGGCCGGCACCGCCGCCGCCGCAGCCGCCCCGGCATCCGGCGCCTACACCATCGTCAACGACGCGAGCGGCCTGTGTCTGACCGTCCCCGGAGCCGGCGCCTCCGACGGGCTCCAGCTCACCCAGACCGGCTGCGGCGCCACCGGCCAGACCTGGAGCCTGACCGCCACCGCCGGCGGCGGCTTCCAGCTCAAGGCCGCCCACAGCGGCGGATGCGCCGGTGTCAAGGACGCCTCCACCTCCGCCGGCAAGGCCGTCCAGCAGGAAACCTGCACCGGCGCCCCCTCCCAGATCTGGAACCCCACCGCTTCGGGCTCCGCCTACCGCCTGGTCAACGCGGGCAGCGGCAAGTGCCTCAACACCAGGGACAACTCCACCGCCTCCGGCGCCCCCGTCCAGCAGAACTCCTGCGACTCGGCCGCGACCAAGCAGTGGCGCCTCGTCCCGGCGGGCGGCGGCCCGACCGCCACTCCCACCGCGACTCCGACGGTCACGCCCTCGGCCACGCCGACGGTCACCCCCACCGTGACCCCGACGGCGACCCCGACGGCGACCCCGACCAGCCCCGGAGGCAACGCGGGCGGCCTGGTCGGCTTCGCCACCCTGAGCAAGTACGGCCGGACCGGCACGAACGGCGGCGCGGGCGGCCAGACGGTGACCGTGACCACCTACGCCCAGCTGGCGGCGGCCGTCGCCGACGACACGCCCCGGATCGTCCGGGTGTCGGGCACGATCACCGGCACCGGCGCCAAGATGCTGGACGTCGGGTCGAACAAGACCATCATCGGCGTCGGGTCGAACGCCACGATCAGCGGCTTCGGCCTCGACGTCAACGGCTGGGGCCCCGAGGAGGTCGCCTGGGGCGGCGATCTCTGCGACCCCGCCGAGAAGGACCGGTTCACGCGCGTCCAGAACGTGATCATCCGGAACCTGACCTTCCGGAACTCCACCGACGACTCGGTCAACGTGCAGTGCTACTCGCACCACGTGTGGGTCGACCACAACACCTTCCACGCGTCCGCCGACGGCTCGGTGGACGTCAAGCGCGGCTCCGACCTGGTGACGGTCTCCTACAACCGGTTCGTCGGCACGGACAAGTCGATGCTGCTGGGCCACAGCGACAACAACGGCGCGCAGGACACGGGATACCTGAACGTCACCTACCACCACAACTGGTTCGACGGGTCGAACACCCGCCACCCGCGGGTGCGGTTCGGCTACGCCCACGTGTTCGCCAACTACGTGGAGGTCGACGACTACTTCCTCGGCCTGGGCGTCGGCGGCAGGATCTACGCCGAGAGCAACCACGTGAAGAGCGCCAAGACGATCACGCAGGACTTCGGCGACACGAAGCTGACCTGGACGGGCAGCAACTTCTACGACCCGGCCACGATCAGCCGGGCGCAGGACAGCGGCAAGACCGTCAGCGACTGGCTGCGCGCCGACGGCGGCGTCGCGGCGCCGCCGTACGCCTACTCGGCCGGGACCGCCTCCGCCACCCCGCCCGCCGCGGGCGCGGGCGTCGCCGGCGCGGACTCGCTGCCGTAGCACCCGGCAGAGGCCGCGGAACCCGGCCCCGTTCCAGGGCCGGGCTCCGCGGACCCCGGATCGCGGGCCGCGCGTGTGCTCACTCCCGGGACGGGGTCACGGGTCAGGAGACCTTCGAGGACGGGGCCTTCCAGGTGTTGCACGCCTTCGGGCCCCCGGACCGGTAGCCCTGCTCGAACCAGTGGACGCGGTTGGCGGGCTTGCCGTACCAGTCGAACCGGTCGTACTCCTCCGGCGTCTCGGCGTCGAGGAGGGGCTTCCAGTTCCCGGCCTTGCGCCCGAGCACCTTCATCGACACGCCGGTCAGGCAGTCGGACTGGAGGTAGAAGCGGTAGGTCTGCTCGTTCATCTCGGCCTCGATCCCGCTGCTCGGCAGTGCCCACCAGGCCTCGCTGATGTCGGTCTGCGACTGAATGATCTTGGCGTACGCGCGGGTGAGCTCGATGAGAATGGCCGTTTCGGATTTGGCCTTGATCCAGTCGGGGCGGAGCTGCACGTCGATGGTGCCGTAGCAGGGGTTGGCGAAGGAGCCGGATATCTCCATGCCGGAGAGGCAGACGCGGCTGCTTTCGATCTTTTTCTTGACCTTCACTCCCACCGGGGAGAAGTCCTTGACGCTCCTGCGCCAGGAGGAGTTCAGGCAGCCGACGATCTTAGTGATCCACTTCGTCGTGGATGCTTCGGAGGTGCCCTTCACCGCCTTGCAGGAGACGGCGGGAAGCCTGCCGTGCTTGTAGAGCGGGTTGTGGGTCAGCTCGGGAGCACCCTGGATGGGATAGGAGGACGCGGCGGCCGTACCGGAGAACAGCAGGACGGCGGCTCCGGCGGCGGCGGCCGTCAAGGCGCGGATCATCATGAAGCGTGATCGTAGAGGGCCACCCTGAATAGCTTCATGCCGGTATGCGAGCGATATCCATTGGTCTGGCGCCGGCTCCGGACTCCGGTTCCGCTGAGCGCCTGGACGATGCGGCGCTCGTCGTCGGCCTGCTGCCGGATGTCGAGCCTGCGCCGTCGGCCGGGTCGGGCCGGGAGGGGCGGAAGCACCGGTGCTCGACCGAGAGCCGGTCGCCGTCGAGCAGCCGCGTCGGCCCGGTCCGGGAGGGCGACGGGGATCACCCGAGTTCGCACGGTCATCTCTCCTGGGGGTGGTCGCGGTCACCTGGGAGCGCGGAGTTCCGCCCGGCCGGGCCGCTCAGTGCGGGCGGGTGGCCGCCGCGAGGTCGTGCAGCACCTCGCCGTCGAGCCGCATGACCTCGATCTCGTCGAGCGCCCGGGCCCGCAGGCGGCGGTAGAAGCGCAGGGCGGGGTCGTTGGTGCGCAGCACCCACCACTCCAGGCGGCCGCAGCCGCGCTCCGCCGCGAGCCGCGCGAGGTGGCCGAGCAGCGCCCGGCCCAGGCCGCCTCCCCGGTGCTCGGGGCGGACGTACAGGTCGTCGAGGTGGATGCCGGGCCGGCCGACGATGGTGCTGTAGGTGGGATAGAACAGCGCGAACCCGGCGGGTTCCCCCTCGACCATCGCGACGACGGCCTCGGCCACCGGACGCGGGCCGAACAGGGCCTCCGCCAGGTCCTGCGGCCGGGCGGTGACCTCTCCGGGAAACTCCTCGACCTCGGCGAGCTCGACGACGAAGCGGTGCAGCACGTCGACGTCACCGGGCTCCGCCGGTCGGATGAGCGGCTTGGTGCTGATCTCGGGGGATTTCAGATCTTCCACCGGGGCATTCTGCCGCACCCTGCCGGAGTCCTCGGTGCCGGACCCCGCGGCCACCGGAGTTCTCAGCGCCGGAGTCCTCAGCGCCGGAGTCCTCAGCGCCGGAGTCCTCAGCGCCGGAGTCCTCAGCGCCGGAGTCCTCAGCGCCCGGGTCCGCGGCGCCCCGGGTCCGCGGCCTCCGCGGGGACAGGCGGTCGAGCCCATGGTCAAGCCCTCCGCATTACGCTACTTTAGTAGCGTAAATGGGGAGGGCGGAATGAACCAGGCCCGGCGGGGACGGCCGCGCGACACGCAGGTCGACGAGCGGGTGCTACGAACGGCGGCCGGACTGCTCCTGGAGCGCGGCTACACCGGCTTGTCCATGGACGAGGTGGCCGAACGGGCCGGCGTCGCCAAGACCACGCTCTACCGCCGCTGGCCGACCAAGGACCACCTGGCCGTCGCGGTGGTGGCCCGGCTCCAGGACGACGACGCCATCGACGACACCGGTGATATCCGGCGGGATCTGACCGACTACACGGAGAAGATCGCCGACGCGCTCAACCGCATGCGCTCGGCCGGAAAAGCCGCCGGACGCGACGACCGGTCGGCGGGGGTCGTGGCCGAACTCGTCGCCGCCGGCGCGCGCCACGACGACATCGGGGAGATGGGCCGCCAGGTCTACGCCCGGCGCAACGCGCTGGCCCTCGGGCTCATCGAGCGGGCGCGCCTGCGCGGGGAGCTGCGGGCCGACCTCGACGCCGTCGTGCTCCTCGACCAGCTCGCCGGGGCCCTCTACTACCGCGTTCTGGTCACCGGAGCGCCGGTGGACCGCGCCTACGCCGAACGCCTCGTGGCCGCCGCGCTCGACGGCGCGATGAACCGGAAGGAAAACCCCCCGTGTCCGTGAAGGGCCTCGTCATCGGTTCCGTGTCCCTGGCTCTGGCCGCCCTCGCCGCCGGTGCACCGGTGCCCGGCGCGTCGGCCGCCGTCCCGGCGCACGCCGGACCGCCTCCCCGTCCCGCCGGCGTTTCGTCCTCCGCGTTCTCCTCCGGGCCTTCCTCCGTGTCTTCCGCTGCGCCTTCTGCTGCGCCTTCCGCTGTGCCCTCCTCGGTGCGCGGCGTGCCGGTGCTGGAGGACCACCCGTGCCCCGTGCGGGTCCCGCCGGGCACCCGGTGCGGATATCTGGTGGTCCCGCAGCGGCGCGACGTGCCGCAGGGGCCCGCCGTCAAGGTGGGCTTCGCCGTGCACCGGTCGACCGCGGCCGGCCGCGACGCGGATCCGATCGTCTACACCAGCGGAGGTCCGGCGTCGGGCTCGATCCCCCTCACCGGCTACCTCGCCGACATGTTCCCCGACCGCGACGTGGTCGTGCTGGAGCAGCGCGGCAGCAGGTGGTCGCAACCCCGGCTGGACTGCCCGGAGACGGTCCGCGCCGTGCTGGACACGCTCGTCACCCCGGGCCAGGCGGGGCAGGAGAGAGGCGTGATCGCCGCCGGCGCGGCGGCGTGCCGCGACCGGCTCGGAGTGGACCTGAGGGGATTCCGGACCGGGGAGATCGCCGCCGACGTGGTGGATCTGCGGCGGGCTCTGGGATATGCGCGCTGGAACCTGTTCGGGGTCAGCTACTCGACCCGCTCCATGCTCGCGGCCGCCGCCGCGGACCCGCAGGGCACCCGCTCGGTGGTGCTGGACTCCTTCCTGCCGGCCGGCAAGGACTGGTACGACGACGCGGCCCGCGACCTGACCGAGGCGGTCGGGAGGCTCGCCGGTCAGGGCTGGCCGGACCTGCCGGCGCGGTTCGAGCGGATGGTCGACCGGCTGAACCGCGACCCGGCGGTCGTGACGACCGATGACCCCCTGACCGGAAGGCCGATCACCGTACGGCTCACCGGCGACGACGTGGCGACGGTGATCGGCGAGGCCCTGCGTGAGGCCGAGGTGGTCCCGATCGTGCCCGTGCTGATCGACGGGCTGGCGGACGGTCGCGACGACCTGCTCCAGCCGCTGGCCGACGCGGCCGGTTCCGGGCTGACCAGCCATGAGTTCGGCCTCTACCACGCCGTCCAGTGCCAGGACGAGGCGCCCGACAACGCGTTCGCGCCCGCGCGGCCGCAGCTGTTCACCGTGGTGCACGACCAGGCGGTGTGCGACGCCTGGAAGCTGCCCGGCGCACCCGCCGCCGAGGCCGTCACCGCGGCGCCCGTCCTGGTCGTGGGCGGTCAGTACGACCCGACGACTCCGACCCGCACCGCGGAGCCCGCCGCCCGGGCACTGCCGAACGCCCGGTTCGTGGAGTTCGCCGGGGTCGGGCACGCGGTGTTCCTGTCCAGCCGGTGCGGCCGGCAGACCATCGCCGCCTTCGTCGCCGATCCCGCGGCGGCCCCGCCCTGCGACCCCGCCCGGGCCGCCCACCGGGTGATCGGGCCGGAGCGGCTCCACCTCACCACGGCGGTATACCGGGCGCAGCGGGAGCCCTGGACGCTGCTGCCCTTCGGCTTGTTCGTCCTGACCGCGCTGGTGCAGCTCGGTGTGGGACTGGCGCGCCCGCGCCGGCGCCTTCCCGCGCTGGTGGCGGGGGTGTGCGGCCTGACGCTGGCCGGGCTGACGGCCGACGCGCTGTACGGCGTGATCAAGGAGAACGAGGTCGTGCTGGGGATGGGGGTCCCCGCCGCCGTGCCGTGGTACGGCCTGCTGGCCTGGGCCGGTCTGGCCGTCACACTGGCGGCCGCCTGGCGGGCGCGGACCGCCCGCGCCTCCCGGCGGACGGGCGCGGGCGGGCTCCTCCGTGACCCGGCGGCGGCCCACCTCCTCGCCGCGGTGATCGCCGCCGGTTTCCTGGCCTGGTGGCACCTGCACCTGTGAGGGCGGCGGCGGGGCCAGGACGGGGTGCGGCGTCGGCCGCGGGTGGCGGGCCGGGAGGTGCGGCGTCAGCCGCGGGTGGCGGGCGGCCAGCCTTGGCCCCAGCCGCCCTGCACCATGGTCTGGAACGCCCACCCGTCGGCGGTGCGCACCAGCAGGTCGGCGTAGCGGGTCGACTGCCGGTTCCCGTCCTCGTCGGTCATCGTCGCCTCCGTCTCGACGAGCACGAGGTTGGCGGTGAGGAAGCGCGGGGTCCGGACGGACTCCATCGCCAGGCCGGCCGTGCCGCCGCCCATGACCTCGGTCATCACCTCGACGAACTCCTCGCGGCTCCACTGGCGGACGGCGGCGGCCCCGCCGGGCACGTCGGTGGCCAGGTTGAGCGGGAAGACCGCCAGACCGGCGATCTCCTCGACCGCGCCCCGCTCGGCCAGCGCGTCGTACTCGGCGAACCACGCCTCGATCGCCGCCACGTCCTCGGCACTCGGCGTGAACGCCCCGTTCTCCGTGCCGTCCTGTCTCGTTGCGGTCTGCGCCACTGCTTCTCCTTACGTCGGAACCTACCCGTGCATCGTACCGTACGCCGTACGGAAATGGGTGCGACTTTTTCGACGGGATCGCCGCCGCCGGGACGGGAGGCGTGTGGGGCGGCCGAGGGCCGGCGGGGACCGACTCGGCCGCCCCGGTGCGGAACCGTTCCCTGCGGGCGGTGGTACGGGCGTGCGGCGGTGGGTTCGCCGCGCGGCCGGCGGGCTCAGGCGGAGCCGAAGGCGCCGATGAGGGTCACGTTGTCGAACCGGCGGGTTTCGCACCGGTCGTCCAGGTCGGCCCGGTAGCGCTGGAACGCCGGGAGACCGGGCAGCGGCCCGGGCAGGGGATGGCCGGTGGCGATCTCGATGAAGTCGCGGCTGCCGGGAATCCGGTAGGTGGCCCAGCTGAACCGGGCCGGCCGCAGGCGATCGAGTTCCGCGTAGACGTCGGCCAGCAGCCGGAGGTGCCGGTCGAGGTGGTCCGGCTTGACGGTGTAGCGCAGGACCGCTGTCTCCGCGGCGGTCGGGTCGGTGGTCATGGTGTCCCCTTCGCGGTACGGGCCGGGGGCGGCGCGCGTCGGCGTCGGATGACGCCGGCGCGCGACACGATGGCGCCCCGTCATCATTACAACGATCACTGTAATTCCTAGCATGTATCGTTGTAAATGTATGCTGGGGCAGTGAGCAGCGTGGGGGCGGAGAGCCGGAGCGGCGGAACGACCGCGAAGCGGCAGGCGATTCTCGACGGGGCGCTCGCCGTCTTCGCCCGCGACGGCTACGCGCGAGCCAGCATCGACGCCATCGCCAAGACCGCCGACGTGTCGACCCGCACGATCTACAACCACTTCACCGACAAGGCCGGCCTGTTCGCCGCCGTCGTGGAGGCCGGCGCGACCGCCGTCTCCCGCGCCCACATCGACCGGATCGACACCATTCTCGGCGGCATCACCTCAGCCGAGGACCTCGAGCCGGCCCTGGTCGACTGCGGGCTCGCCCTGCACTCCGTCGTCCCGCCCGAGGCGCCGCACTGGGGACTGGTCCGCCACGTGCACGCCGACGCCGACCACATCCCCCCGGAGGTGATCGACGTCTGGCGCCGGCTCGGCCCGGCTCGCGTCAAGCGGCAGCTGGCCCTGCATCTGGCCGATCTCGACCGGCGCGGGCTGCTGCGACTGGACGATCCCCACGTCGCGGCCGTCCACTACTCCGCGCTCACCGGCTCGGCCTGGGGCTCCGCACTCGAACCCGACCCGTCGGCGGAACGAGCCGCCGAACTCATGAACCTCGCCGTCGCCGCCTTCCTGCGCGGCTACGCGAGATGACTCCCCGCCCCCGTGCGGAGGACTAGGCCACGGACCGTTTGCGGGCCGCGGCGACGACGCTGTCCAGGAGCCCGGGGAAGAGGGCGTCGAGGTCGTCGCGGCGCAGGGAGTTCAGTTTCGAGGTGCCGTGGTAGACCTGCCGGATGACCCCGGCCTCGCGCAGGACGCGGTAGTGGTGGGTGCCGGTGGACTTGCTGACGGCGAGCTCGATCTCCGAGCAGGGGACGCCCCTCCCGGACTCGGCGAGGAAGCGCACGATCGCCAGGCGCATGGGGTCGGCGAGGGCGTGCAGCACCGCCTCCAGCCGGATCTCCTCGGTGCTCGGATGCTCCAGGATCCGTGCGGACATCGGCGACCCCCTTCTCCTCGTCCCGGCACGATCGTACGACATCCATCGTAGTTTGACATTTATCGTAGTACGATGATTATCGTATAAAGGCCGGACTCCGGACGAGCTGTCCCCCCGAACGATCGAGAAGAGGTCCTCATGCTGTTCGAGCCCATCACCCTGCGGTCCCTGACGGTCCCCAACCGGATCTGGATGGCGCCGATGTGCCAGTACTCCGCCGCGACCGACGGCCCCGAGACCGGAGTGCCGCACGACTGGCACCTCTCCCACCTCGCCGCCCGGGCGGTGGGCGGCACCGGGCTGATCCTCACCGAGGCCACGGCGGTCTCCCCGGAGGGTCGGATCAGCCCGGCCGACCTCGGGCTGTGGAACGAGCGGCAGGAGGAGGCGTTCACCCGGATCACCCGGCTCCTCAAGGAGCACGGCGCGGTGCCCGGCATCCAGCTCGCGCACGCCGGGCGCAAGGCCTCCACCGGACCGACCTGGCGCGGCGGAGGGCCGGTCGGCGAGGCCGACGGCGGCTGGCGGCCGGTCGCGCCGAGCCCGCTCCCGTTCGCACCCGGCCACCCGGTCCCGCACGAGCTGACGGCGGACGAGATCCAGCGGGTCGTCGGCGACTTCGCCCGGGCGGCGGAGCGCGCGCTGCGGGCCGGCTTCCAGGTCGCGGAGGTGCACGGCGCGCACGGCTACCTGATCGGGGAGTTCCTCTCCCCGCACAGCAACCACCGCACCGACGGCTACGGCGGCTCGTTCGACGGCCGCGTCCGCCTCGCCCTCGAGGTCGTCGACGCCGTGCGGGCCGTCTGGCCCGAGGACCTGCCGGTGTTCTTCCGCGTCTCGGCCACCGACTGGCTCACCGAGAACCCCGAGGACGAGCGGGAGGGCTGGACCGCCGACGACACCGTCCGCCTGGCCAAGGAACTGCTCGCCCGCGGCGTGGACCTGCTCGACACCTCCACCGGCGGCAACGCCCCCGGCGCGCGGATCCCCACCGGCCCCGGCTACCAGGTGCCGTTCGCGGCCCGGGTCCGCGCCGAGACCGACCTGCCGGTCGCCGCCGTCGGCGAGATCACCGAGCCGCGCCAGGCCGAGGAGATCGTCGCCTCCGGCCAGGCCGACGCCGTACTGCTCGGCCGCGAGCTGCTGCGCAACCCCTACTGGCCGAACCTGGCCGCCCGCGAGCTGGGCGCGCAGCCCCGCTGGCCCGACCAGTACCACCGCGCGGTCTGAGCGCCCGGGGGCCGGGACGGGGTCATCGCGGGCGGCCGGCGGAATCCGCGCGGTCGCCGGTGTACGGGCCGGACTGGAGCTCGTACAGATCGCGGTAACGGCCGCCGAGGCTCATCAACTCTTCGTGGGTGCCCCGTTCGAGCACCTCCCCGCGGTGCAGCACGACGATCTGGTCGGCCTGCCGGACGTTGGCGAGGCGGTGGGTGATGAGCAGGCACGTCCGGCCGCCGCGCAGAGTGCGGAGCGCCTCGTAGACCGCGGCCTCGGCACGGGCGTCCAGGGCCGCGGTCGGCTCGTCGGCGACGAGGACGGGGGCGTCGCGGAACAGCGCGCGGGCGATGCCGACGCGCTGCCACTCGCCGCCCGACAGATCCCGGCCGTGCTCGAACTCCCGGGACAGCACGGTCTCCCACCCGGCGGGGAGGCGCTCGACGATGGGACGCACGCCGGCGACGTCGACGGCGTGCGCGAACGCGTCGTCGCCGCCCGCGCGGAGCCGGCCGACCCGGCCGAGCCGGACCGCCGTCGCGGCCGAGACCGGCCAGCGCGCCGGATGCTGGGTCACCACCGCGACGGCGTCCGCGGCCGACTCCCGCGAGCACTCGGCCAGATCGACCCCGTCCCAGCGCACCGTCCCGGAGCCGGGCGTGTAGAGACCGGTGACCAGTTTCGCGAGCGTCGTCTTGCCCGAGCCGTTCTCGCCCACGAGGGCGACGACCTGCCCCCGGCGGATCTCCAGGTCGACGCCGAGCAGGGTCGGGCGCTCCTGGCCGGGGTAGGCGAACGACACCCCGTCGAGCCGGATCACCTCCGGGTGCGCGGGCGCGCGTCGCAGGCCGGGCGGCTGCGTGCGCCCCCGGCACTCGAGCAGCAGCCTCCGGTAGAGGTCGACGTAGAAGCTGCCCTCGTAGAACCGGTTGACCGTGTGGACGGCGGCCGAGAGCGCGGTGGACGACGCGCGCATCGCGATGACCGCGGCGCCGGCGAGCGCCAGCGGCATCCGCCCGGTGTACAGCAGGGCGCCCAGCGCGGTGTAGGCCGCACCGGTGCCGATCGCGGCGAGCGCCCGGCCGGCGAGGTGGACGCCCGTCGTCCGCAGCTCCGTCCTCGCCGCCTCGGCGCCGAGGGCCGCGCTCGCGGCGCGGTAGTCGTCGAGCATCGGCTCTTGGAGTGTGAACGCCCTGATCTCCGCGGCGGTGTCGCGCTCGGTCAACAGCCTGCCCGCGATCGACTGGCGCCGCTGAGTGGCCACCATGCGCAGGAAGCTGGCATAGCCGAGCCGGGCGGCCTTGGCGGCCGCCCCGGCCGCCGGGAGCACGGCCAGGAGCGTCACCGGGACGAGCCAGGGGTCCAGCGACCCCACCGCGGCGAGGGCGGCCAGTACGCCCACGCCGGAGGACAGGAGCGTCCCGCCGTGCCTGAGGCTCGCCTCGATCGACCTGATCCCCGCGCCCGAGCCCTGCTCCACCAGCTCGCGGAACCCCGCGTCCTCGAAGGCGATGAGGCGGACGCGGGAGACCAGCTCGTGCAGCTCGACCTGCGCCGCCTCGCGCACCCGGGGGATCGTGGCACCGAGCGACGCGGCGGCGGCCGCGTCGAGCAGGGCGCGCAGCGAGTACGCCGCGGCGACCCGCGCCACCGCGGGCAGGGCCGCGACGACCCGGTCCGCGGTCGGCCCGCCGGTGATCAGCTCATCGATGATCTGGGCGCTCGCGACGATGCCGAAGGCCGTCGCCAGGCCGCCGGCCAGATGGAGGACGACGGTGAGGACGACGGCGCGGGGGGCCACCCGCCAGGCGATCGCGACGACGACCCGCGCCGCGGCGGGGATCGCCGACAGCCCGGCCCACAGGCTCGATCCCGCGACCTCGCGGTCGATGCGCGCCCAGGCGGGCATGACGGGGTCGCCCCCGCCGACGAGGGGCGCGGCGGGGCCGTCCCGGTGTCCGTGTGGAGAGCTCACGCACCTCAGCCTCCGAACGCCCCGGAGAGGGGACAAGCCCGTGGGGGCGTAGTTGGCAGTAATGCCATGAAAGTTGGCGGAATCACGCGTTGAGTGGCGGCCGGATCCAGCAAAAGATAAGGACATGCGCCTTTATCTGAAAGGTGGGGGAAATCGGTGACGAACGCACGCTCCGTTCACGGGCCGGTTTTCACCGCGGCCTCCTTCGGGCTCCTGCGACTGCCGGTCTTCCCGCCGGAGCGGGCGGCCCGCACGCTGACCGGCCTCGACCCCGAGGACCGCGGCCAGGCCGACCGCATGGCCGGTTACCTGCGATCCGTCCTCGGCGACGACTCGGTGCTGGAGGCGCTCACGGTCTCGAACCCGGGACTGGCCCGCGAGCTGGCGAAGGTCGGGGAAGCGCGTCCGATCCCCTTCTCCCGGTTGCGCCGCATGGTGTACACGGTCACGAAATACCTCATCCGCATGTCCCACCGGCCCACGCCCTTCGGATTGCTGGCCGGCGTGGCGCCCGTCACCGTCGGCGAGGACCATCGATTCGAATTCCGCGGCCCGCGGGAGAAACTCGTCCAGGCGGATTCCGAATGGCTGCTCGGCGCCGTGATGCGGTGGGAGAGGCACCCGGAGGTCCTGCCGCATCTGCGGCTCGTCCGGAACGACCTCGCCGCCCGGCGCGGCGAGCGCCTCGTCTTGTCCTACGTGCGGGACGTCGACAGCAAGGACATCATGTCCCGCACCCAGGAGGTGTCGGTCAGATACACGGCCGCCGTACGGCGTGCCCTGGAGCGCGCCGCCCGCCCGGTGCCGTATCCGGAGCTGGCCGGCGGTCTCGCCGACGCCTTCGGGGCGCCGGTCGAGGCGGTGCACGGCATGCTCGTCCAGCTCGTCGAGAAGGAGTTCCTGCTCACCGACCTGCGTCCGCCGTCGGACGCCCCGGACGCGCTCGCCCACGTGATGGAGAAGCTGGCACCCGTCACCGGGCTGGACGACGTGCCGGGCCTCGGTGACCTGCCTGCCGCGTTCCGAGAGTACGCGCGGCTCCCGATCGGCGCCGGGACGGCGCGGCTGCGCTCGCTGACGGCGGCGATGGGACGGATCCAGGTCACCGAGCACCCGCTCCAGATCGACCTCGCCGTCGACGCGGACGTCCGGCTGCCACCGATCGTGACCCGCCAGATGACCGAGGCCGCCACGGTGCTGTGGCGCATGTCCCCCGATCCCGTCCCCGGCCACCTGCGCGACTACCACGACGAGTTCGTGGAGCGGTACGGGTACGGGCGCGCGGTGCCGCTGAAGGAGATGCTCGACCCGGAGCGCGGGCTCGGCGCCCCGGCCACGTACCTGCGGCCGCCGAGCACGCGCCCGTTCGACAACCGGGAACGACCCCGGCCCGAGCGCCGGGAGCTCCTGGCCGGCCTGCTGCAGGACGCGCACCGCACCGGCGCCGCCGAGGTCGTCCTGGACGACGCGACCGTCGCCGCCCTGGCCGAGGAGGACGTGTCGGCGCGGCCGCCCGCGGCCTTCGACATGTCCGCGACGCTGCTGGGCGCGTCGCTCGACGCCGTCGCGGCGGGCGACTTCCGGCTGGTGGTCTCCAACGGGCTGGGCGGCCCCCAGCCGGGAGCCTTCTTCGGCCGGTTCCTTCCCCTGCTCGGCGACACGGCGGACCGGATCCGGGAGCTCTACGCGCGTCCCGAGCTGATCCCCGGGGACGCGCTGCTCGCGCAGGTGCGGTTCCAGCCCAACAGCTCCCGCTCGGGCAACGTCAGCCGCGTCCCGGCGATGACCGCGCACCAGGTGGTCGTGGGAGCCTTCGCCGAGCGGGACGACGAGGGCGTGCACGGCATCGACGATCTCGCGGTCACCGCGGACCGGGAGCGCTTCCACGTCGTCATGGCCGCCACGGGCCGCGAGCTGGTGCCGATGGTCGCCCACATGCTCAACCCGTACATCGCGCAGCCGAACGCGGTCCGGTTCCTCAGCGAGGTCACGCAGGTGCGCCGGTGGGGCATCCGCCCGTGGGAGTGGACGGGGCTGGACCTGTTCCCCCACCACCCGCGCGTCCGGTACGACCGGACCGTCCTCGCGTCGGCCCGCTGGCGGCTCAGCCGGGCGCTGCGCGATCCCGCCGCGTCGTGGCCGCGCTGGCGCGCCGAGCTCGACCGCTGGCGCGAGCGCTGGTCGGTGCCCGACCTGATCGAGATGACCAGCGACGACCAGCGTGTCGCCCTCGACCTCACCGTGCCGCTGCACGTGCGGCTGCTCTGGCGGGAGGCCCGCCGGGAGATCCCGCCGGTCATCAGGGAGCGCCCGGCGGGCGGCGAGTACGGGACGCAGTGGTGCGGTGGCGTGGCCAACGAGATCGTGGTGCCGATGGTGCCGCGGCCGGGCAGCCCCGCGACGGCGCGCCCGCCGTCGACCGTCCCGGTGTCCGGGCAGCCCCGGCACGTCCCCGGCGGGGACTGGGTCTTCGCCAAGGTCTACATCGCCGAGGACCGTCAGGACGAGCTGCTGACCGAGTACCTGCCCGCGCTGCTGGACGCCGTCGGCCCGGACGCCGACCGGATGTTCTTCATCCGCTACCGCGACCCCGCCGCCCATCTGCGCGTGCGCTTCCACGGCGAGCGGGCCGTGCTGAACGCGCGCCTGCTGCCGCGGCTCCACGACTGGGCCGCGCGCGGCTGCGAGGCGGGTCTCATGCGGAAGCTGGTCCTCGACACCTACGAGCCCGAGACCGTCCGCTACGGCGGGGAGAAGGTCCTGGAGCACGCCGAGCGGGCCTTCGCGGCCGACAGCGAGGCGGTGCTCCGGCAGCTCCGGGCCGTCGGCGGAGGGGAGGTGCGGCTCGACCCGGTGATGCTGGCCGCGGCGAACTGCATCGACGTCTGCCGCAGGTTCGCCGCGGACGCCGACTGGACCGGCTGGTTCCTCGACGCCTACCCCAAGGGGCCGCACCACGCGGCCTTCCAGGCCCGCCGGGCCGACGCGCGCCGCCTGCTCGACGTGACGGGACCGTGGGCCGCCCTGGCGGCGGAGCCCGGCGGGGCCGGGATCCTGGCCGCCTGGCGGGAACGGGCGCCGGCGCTGGCCGAGTACGGCCGCGCCCTGCGCGCCCAGGGCACGGCCGGGCAGGACGGCGACCGGGAGGTCCCGGTCGTCACGAGCCTCCTGCACATGCACTGCAACCGGCTGCTGGGCATCGACCCGGAAGCCGAGCAGTCGGCCTACGCCGTGGCGCGCGGGGCCGTCGCGGCGCACCGCGACCGGGTGAGGTTCACGCGATGACCGACCTCCGTGACCGCGCGGGCGAGATCGCCGGAATCGTCGCCGGGCGCCTCGCCGACCCGGACCGGGTGCGGCGCTCGATCGACGACGGGGCGACGGTCGCCCCGGGGGGTCCCAGGGAGCGCGCGTTCCAGGACCTGTCGCTGACCATGGGCTACCCCGGTGCCGCGCTGCTCTTCGCCGAACTCGGCCGCACCGACGCGGCGCACCGGGAGACCGCGCACCGGCTGCTCGCGGAGGCCACCACCCGGCCGCACCCCGAGACCGGCGGCTCGCTGTACATCGGCCTCCCCGCACTGGCCTTCGCCACGAGAACGGCCGCGGCGCGTCCCGGTGAGTACCGGTCCCTGCTCGACCCCCTGGACCGGTACGTCACCGACCTGGTCGAGCAGCGCACCCGCGTCTGGCACGGCCGGCTGGACGACCCGGGCCACACCGCCGGATCCATGGGCCTGTACGACGTGATCAGCGGGCTCAGCGGTCTCGGCCGCTACCTGCTCATGGCGTCCGGTGAGGACGACCGGGTGCTGCGCGGCGTGCTGCGCTACCTGGTCGATCTCACCGGCACCGGCGAGGTCGCCGGGTACCGCGTCCCCCGCTGGTGGGTCGCGGGCGGGCCGCGGCTGGACATCCCGGACGACCCGGTGTACCGCCACGGGCACGCCAACGTGGGCGTCGCGCACGGCATCGCCGGCCCGCTCGCCCTGCTGGCCCTGGCGTGGCGTGCGGGCGTGCGGGTGCCCGGGCAGCGGGAGGCGATGGAGCGCGTCGTCGCCTGGCTGCTGAGCTGGCGCTGTCCCGACGACGCCGGTGTTTGCTGGCCCGACACGGTCACCTTCGACCAGCACCGCGGGGGCCCCCGCCCGGCACCGGCGTGCGTGCCGACCTGGTGCTACGGGATCCCCGGCATCGCACGGTCGATCCAGCTGGCGGGCCTGGCCCTGGACCGGCGCGACTGGCGGGCCGCCGCTCTCGACGCGATGAGGTCCCTGCTCGACCGCCCGGCGGCCGAGTGGGGGCTCGCCTCCCCGTCCGTGTGCCACGGATCCGCCGGCGTCCTGCAGATCGCCCTGCGCCTGGCCGCCGACAGCGAGGCGGACACGACCGCGCGCGACGTCGCGGACCTGGCCGCCGCACGCACCGTCGAGCTGTTCGACCCCGACCTGGAGTTCGGATTCCGCTATCCGATTCCACCGCCGAAGCGGTATCTGGAGGGCGCCGGAATGCTGGACGGGGCGGCCGGGACGGCGCTCGCGCTGCACGGCTACGCGACCGGCCGCCCGGCGGACAGCGGATGGGATGCGGCGCTGCTCATGATCTAGCGGCCCATGACCCGGCGGCTGCGGCCGGGCGGCGCCCCGCGCACCCCCGAAGACCGGTGAGACCGGAACTCCCGCGGAGATCCCGCGGGAGCCACCACGAGTGGGAGGCCACATGGAACGACCCGACAACGCCCTCGGCGCCTTCGACCTGCAGATGCGCAGCATCCCGGCGCGGGTCCAGGACGAGGCCGTGACACGCATGACCGTCTGCTCGGCCACCACGCAGTACCAGTGCACGCTGAGCCCGATCCAGTCCACCTGCACGCAGCCGACGTGTGCCGACACCTGCTGCTACCAGGGGTCCCGCGTCTGCTGACCGGCGACCCGGCCACTGCCGTCCCCAGCGCGGCCGGCGGTGGCCGGACCGGCGGCCCCGAGCACCGAGAGAGGTAACATGCCGACCGACACCACACGGGACGTCGAGGGACTGTTCGACTTGGAGATGCGGAGCATCCCCGTCCGGGCGCAGGCCGCGGAGTCGACGCCCTCCCCCCAGGCCATGGAGACGACGCCGGGCCTGTGCACCTACAGTCCGTACATGTCGAGCTGCACGCAGCCGACCTGCACCGACACCTGCTGCGACCTGGGTTCCCGCGTCTGCTGACCGGCGGCCTGCCACCATGGAGGACACCATGCCGGCTCTCACGGCGCGCGAAGTCGGGCGGCGCGCGCTGGATCCCGCGATCCGGGACCGGGCGCTGGAGCGGCTGGCCCGGGCCACTCTCAAGCCGCAGGTGAACCTCTGGTCGCCGTCCGGCGTCGCCCTGGGGGGCGCCGGACTGGCGATCATGTGCGCGGAGTTCGACGGCCGCTTCGCCGGCGAGGGCTGGGACGCGGCCGTGCACGGACTGCTGGCAGCGGGCCTCGACGAGGTGAGCGATCCGGCCCGCCCGCTCGCGCTGTTCTCCGGGGCTGTCGGGTACGCCGCCGCGGTCTGGCTCGCCAGCCGCGGCGGCGCCCGTTACACGTCGCTGCTCGCCTCGCTCGACGCCGTCCTGCTGCCGCGGATGCGCGCCTTCGCCCTCGCGCCGCCGTCCGGTCCCGCCTCCTACGACACGGTGAACGGGATGGCGGGATGGGCGGGCTATCTTCTCAGCCGGGGCCGGTCCGCCGAGATCGACCGGGTCGCGGGCCCGGTGGCCGACGCGCTCGCGGCCGTGCTGCGCCCGGACGGCCGGAACCGCATGAGCTACCGCCTCGGTGGCGCCGCCCGGCTCGACTACGGGCTGGCGCACGGTCTCGCGGGCCCGCTCGCCGCCCTCGCGCTGCTGGAGATCCACGGCGGGACGGGGCGGCCCGGGGTGCCGGAGGCCCTGCTCGGGGCGGGCAGGTGGCTGGCCGGCCAGGCGACGTGGCGTTCGGGGTGCCTGCTGTGGCCCGCGACCGTGGAACTCGGTGCGCGAGGCGATCCGCTCGTCCGCGATCCCGTGGAGAACGCGGGGTCGTGGTGCCACGGCAGTTCGGGCATCGCGCGGGCCGTCCACCTCGCCGGCGTCGCGACCGGTTCGCCGGAGCTGGTCGACGTGGCCGTGACGGCGATGCACACGCTCTGCGCCCACCCGCCCGAGATCCACTCTCCCAACCTCTGCCACGGCCTGGCCGGCCAGCTGGCCCTCCTCCTGGGCTTCGCCCGCGAAACCGGCGACCCGCGCCTCAAGGCGGCGGCGGCGGACCTCGCGGCCAGGCTGTCCGGTGGTTTCCGCCCCGGGTCCCTGCTCGGCTACACCGATGTCGAGCTCCCGGGGACGGAGACCGACAACCCGGGCCTGCTGCGGGGGTCCGCGGGCGTGGCGGCCGCCCTGCTCGCCGCCGATCCGGCGGCCCCTCCCGCACCTGGCTGGGCCCGCCTGCTCCTCCTGGCCTGAGGCACCGGTCCCCGGACTAGCCGCTCAAGCGCCGGCGCAGCAGGCAGAACTCGTTGCCCTCGGGGTCGGCCAGGACGTGCCAGGTCTCCTCGCCCGTCTGACCGACGTCGGCGGGCCTGGCGCCGACGGCCAGCAGGCGTTCGAGTTCGGCCTCCTGGTCGCGGTCGGTGGGGTTCACGTCGATGTGCAGCCGGAGCTTGCCGGCCTTCGGCCGGTCGGCGGGAGTGAAGACGATCGTCGGCTGGAGGCCGCCGAAGCCTTCCGCCGGACCGATCTCGACGCCGTCCTCGTCCCGGCCGAGGACGGCGTAGCCGAGCACGTCGCACCAGAACGCGGCGAGGCGCTCGGGATCGCGGCTGTCGATGACCAATTCACTGATACGGCACGCCATGCGATCGCCGCTACCCCGTCCTGCCTCCGCCACGCACGCGTCGGCGCCCTGATCGACGCGGGTCGGGGTGAAGGCGGCGGTCCGCGCCTCGGGCCCGTGCGGCCGTCGGTCGTCCTGCGCCTCGTCCGGGCGGGGGCGTGCCGGATACGATCGGCCGGACGAGATCGGAGAGGGCCGACCGGAGCGGCCCCGGGTCCCAGGAGCCGCATGATGCCGACCTCCCCGGGACGGCGTCCCGCCGGGCTCCGAGGCGTTCCGCCGGCCGCCGTCGACGCGGTGATCACCGGCGCGGTGGCCGCGGCGACCCTGTGGGCCGGGCTGAGGTGGGCCCAGGGCGGGCCGTGGGCGGCGGTGCTCGGACTCTGCGCGTCGGTGCCGCTGTTGTGGAGGCGGCGGGCGCCCGTCGGCACCGGCGCGGTGGTGGGCGCCGCGACGACCGGGCTCGCGCTGGCCCACGCGATGCCGCCGCTGCCGTACGGCGCGCTGGTGTCGGCGTACACCGTGGCGGCGCTGAGCCCGCCGCGCCGGCGGCTGCAGGGCGTGGTGGGCGGAGGGGTGCTGCTGGCGCTGTCCCTCGCGGTGCCGGGGGAGTCGCCGGACTCCTTCGGTTACGTCGGCATGGCGTTCGCCGTCGCCTATGCGCTGGGCGCCGGGGAGCGGGCGCGCCGGGCGGAGATCGAGGCGCTGGCCGAGCGCACCCGCCGGCTGGAGGAGGAGCGCGCGGCGGCCGCCGCGCGCGAGCGGACCCGCATCGCACGCGACATGCACGACGTCCTGACGCACTCGGTCGGCATCATGGTCGTCCAGGCGGACGCCGGTTTCCTCGTGACGCGGACCGATCCCGACCGGGCGCAGGCCGCGTTCGACGCCATAGCGGAGACCGGGCGCGAGGCGATCGTCCAGCTCCGCCGCGTCCTCGGGGCGCTGCGGTCGGGCGGTGGTGGGCCGGGCGGTGGGGCCGCTCCGGTTCCGCCGCCCCCGGGACTCGGCTCCCTGGACCGCCTGGCCGGGAGGTTCGGGCGGGCCGGGCTGGAGGTGACCGTCGAATCCCGCGGTGAGGCCGGTCCGGTGCCGGCCGACGTCGGCATCGCGGCCTACCGGATCGTGCAGGAGTCGCTGACGAACACCCTCCGGCACGCGGGGGCCTCCACCGCGCGGGTACGGCTGCGGTGGTCGTCCGCCGAACTGCGGATCGAGGTGACCGACGACGGTTCCGGCGGGTTCCCGGCCGCCGTCGCGGGACACGGCCTGATCGGCATGCGGGAGAGGGCCGAGGCGTGCGGGGGTACGCTGCGGGCGGGTCCCGGGCGAGGAGAGGGCGGCGGGTTCGCCGTCACCGCGACGCTGCCGCTCGGAGAAGGGCCCGCCGCGGTGACGGGTGGAGGGCCCGGCCAGACGGCGGGCGAAGGGGCCGCCGGCGCCGCCGGAGAGGAGGCGGCCGATGCTGCGTGTGCTCGTCGTCGATGACCAGGACCTGTTCCGTGCCGGGTTCGCCCTGATCCTGGACTCCCAGCCCGGCATCGCCGTCGTCGGCGAGGCCGCCGACGGCGCCGAGGCGGTCGAGCGCGCGGTCGAGCTCCGCCCCGATGTGGTGGTGATGGACATCCGGATGCCGGACGTCGACGGGGTCGAGGCGACCGCCCGGATCTGCGCGCGCACCGACGCCAGGGTCCTGGTGCTCACGATGTTCGACCTCGACGAGTACGTCTACGCCGCACTGCGGGCCGGAGCCAGCGGGTTCCTGCTCAAGGACGTCCACCGGGACGGCCTGGTCGAGGCCGTCCGCGTGGTCGCCGCGGGCGACGTGCTGCTGGCTCCGGCCGTCACCCGGCGGCTGGTCGCCGACCTGGTGGGGCGGGGCGGCGCCGTACCCCGGCTGAGGGCCCGGCTCGGCGAGCTGACCGTCCGGGAGCGGGAGACCCTGGAGCAGGTGGCGCGGGGGCTGTCCAACGCCGAGATCGCCGCGGCGCTGACCGTGAGCGAGCACACGGTCAAGACCCACGTCAGCAACCTCCTGACCAAACTCGGGCTGCGGGACCGGGCGCAGGCGGTGGTCTTCGCCTACGAGTCGGGCCTCGTCGCGGCGGGGACTCACTCCTGGGAATGAAAGCGGGTTCACTCCTCTCGGCGATCCGCCCGGGCCCTCCCCGCGGGCAGCATCGGAGCCCCGCCCCCTCGCCGTGGAGATCCGTCCGATGCGCCTGCCCTCCTTCCCCGCCGCGGTCCTCTCCGCGGTCCTCTCCGGGGCCATGCTCTTCTTCGGCACCGGGCTCGCCCCGATCCCCTGGCTGACCTGGCTGGCGCCCCTCCCGGTCCTGCTGCTCGCGCCGAGGGCGCCCGCGCTCACGGCGTCCGCCGCGGCGTTCACGGCGTGGGCCGCCGGCGGGCTGAACATGTGGGGCTTCCACCGGGAGCAGCTGGAGACGCCGGTCCCGGCCGCGCTGGCCGTCGTGGCCGTCCCGGCGCTGCTCGCGACGGCGGCCGTGCTCGCCTTCCGGACCCTGCTGCGGCGGGGCGGACCGGTCCCGGCCGCGCTGTCCGTGCCCGCGATCTGGGTGAGCGGCGAGTACCTGGTGTCGGTGCTCGGGCCCGACGGGGCGCTGTGGAGCCTGGCCTACACCCAGACCGACGTGCGCCCGGTGGTCCAGCTCGCCTCGCTCACCGGGGTGTGGGGGATCTCGTTCCTGCTGACGGGGATCCCGGCGGCCGTCGCCGCGGTCTGCGCGCCGGACCGGGCGCGGCGGGCCCGGCTGGGCGTCGGGCTGGTCGCCCTGCTCCTGCTCGCCGCCGCGGCGGGCTACGGGGCCGTACGGCTCGCCGAACCCGCGGGAGCGCGGCGGACCGTGGCGCTGCTGGCCGCCGGCCTGCGCGGCGACTGGGCACCGGTGGACACGGCGCGGGGGAGGGAGAAACTCGCCGCCATGCTGGCCCGGCTGCGGGCCCTGCCCCCGGGCACGGCCACGGCGGTGCTGCCGGAGGGCGGTTTCATCACCGACACGGCGAACCTCCCGCGGATCACCGGCCCGCTGGCGGCGCTCGCCCGCGACCGGCGCCTGGACATCGTGGCCGGAGTGATCGTCACCGACGCCCGCCGGAACACGGCCGTGTTCCTCCCCGCCGACGGAGGCGAGCCGGAGGTCTACCGCAAGCGGCACATGGTGCCCGGCGTCGAGCCGTACGAGCCGGGGGACCGGAACCTGCTCGTCGCCGGCGCGGGGGTGGCGATCTGCCGGGACCTGGACTTCCCCGCCCTGGCGCGCGGATACCGCCGGGACGGCGCCGTCGTCATGTTCGTGCCCGCCCTGGACTTCGGCCGCGACGGCTGGCACCACTCCCGTCCGGCGGTGGTGCGCGGGGTGGAGAACGGCTTCTCGGTCGTGCGCAGCGCGGCGGACGGGCACCTGACGGTGAGCGACCAGTACGGCCGCGTGCTCGCCGAGCGGGCGGCGGGCGGCCGGGAGATCGCGACCGTCGTCACGTCCGTCCCGGTGGGCGGGAGCGCCACCCTCTACACCCGCTGGGGGGACTGGTTCGCCTGGCTCTGCCTCGCATCGGCCGCCGCCGTCGCGGGGCGGGCGGCCGTACGGCGGACGCGGCCGGTGCGGAGGTCAGCGGACGGACGGAGCGGGGACGGCGGGTCCTGAGCCGGCGGCCGCCGGAGAGACCGCGGACCGCCCGTCGCCCTGGAGCCGGTACGACGGCAGGCCGCGCCGCCTGATCAGCCACTCGGCGACGACGATGTTGGGCAGCCGGCACAGGAACGGCACCGCGTGGTAGGCGTTGGCGAACACCGCGTCGAAGTCGGCGTCCATGCCCGCGAACGGCGTCTGCACCATGATGAGGACGCCCAGCCAGGTCCGCAGGGTCACCGCGGCGTAGGTGAGCGCGTAGTTGCGGATCATCCAGGCCTGGTGGCCGGCCGGGGCGCCGCCGTAGGCGCCCGCCAGCCCCGCGTCGTCGGCGGCCAGCGTGCGGAGGCTGCCCTGCGCGTAGAGGGCGAGCGAGTAGCCGGTGATCGCCAGTGCGGTCAGCAGGACCACGGTCCAGCCGAGGCGGGACCGGGCGATCTGGGCGCTGCTGCACGGGCTCGCGGTCCTGGTCGGGCAGGGCGGCTTCGGCGAACTGGGCATCGACGAGCCCCGGGAGCGACTCGTCGCCGAGAGCATGGCGGCGTTCCTGCGGGTCCGGCCGGAGGTCTGAGGGCGGCCCTCCCGTATACGCCGAGGGCCCGCCGTACCGCCGGAGGAGACCCCGGTGGCGCGGCGGGCCCGGTGGGGGCGGCCGCTCAGCCGCCCGCGCCGGCGCGGCGCTTGGTCCAGACGTCGAAGGCGACGGCGATGAGCAGCACCAGCCCCTTGAAGAGCATCACCCGCTCGCTCGGCGCGCCGATGAGGGACATGCCGTTGTTGATCACGGCCATGATGAGGCCGCCGGTGATGGCGCCCACCACCTTGCCGACGCCGCCCTGCACGGCGGCGCCGCCGATGAACGCCGCCGCGATGGCGTCCAGCTCGAAGCTGTTGCCCGCGGTGGGGCCGGCCTGGTTGAGCCGCCCGGCGAAGATGATGCCGGCCAGCGCCGAGAGCACGCCCATGTTGACGAAGAGCCAGAACGTGACGGACTTGACCTTGATGCCGGACAGGCTCGCGGCGTGCAGGTTGCCGCCGATGGCGTAGATGTGGCGGCCGAAGACGGCGCGGTTGGTCAGCAGCGTGTAGCCCAGCACGAGGACGGCGAGCAGCACCAGGACCCAGGGCAGGTTCTTGAACCGGGCCAGCTGCACGATGACCGTCATCACCACCGCGGCGGCGGCGATCATCTTGAGCGCGAACAGCGGCAGCGCGTCGACCTGCTGCCGGTAGCCGAGGCGCGCCTGGCGGGCCCGCCACTGGGTGCCGACGATCCCGGCCACGATGGCCAGCCCGACGATCAGGGTGAACAGGTCGGCGCCGCCGAGCGGGCCGAGGCCGACGTTGCCGAGGAAGCCGGGCAGGAAGCCGTTGGCCAGGGTCCGGACCTCGTCGGGGAAGGGGCCGATGCCCTGGTTGCCGAGCACGGTGAGGGTCAGCGCCCGGAAGATCAGCATTCCGGCCAGGGTGACGATGAACGCCGGGATGCCGAAGTAGGCGACCCAGTAGCCCTGCCAGGCCCCGATCAGCGCGCCGACCAGGAGCGTGATGAGGAGCGCCGGCGGCCACGGCATGCCCATGTCCACCATCAGCACCGCCGCGACGGCGCCGCTGACCGCCACCACCGAGCCCACCGACAGGTCGATGTGGCCGGCGATGATGATCAGGATCATGCCGATCGCGAGGATCAGGATGTAGGAGTTCTGCACCATGATGTTCGAGATGTTCTGCGGGCTGAGCAGACCACCGTCGGTCAGGATGGAGAACAGGACGATGATCAGCGCGAAGGCGACGTAGATGCCGCTCTCGCGCAGGTTGAAGGAGAACCGGCCGCCCGATGCCCTCGCGGGGGGCGGGCCGTTGCCCACGACCTCGGCGCCCGCCCCGGACGCGAGCGCCTTGCCCCTGCTCGTCTGTGCCATTACTCCTTCTCCTTGGTCATGAACTGCATGAGGCGCTCGGGGGTGGCCTCGGCTCTCGGCACCTCGCCGGTGATGCGCCCGGCCGACATCGCGTAGATGCGGTCGCAGAGGCCGAGCAGCTCGGGAAGCTCCGAGGAGATCACGAGCACGGCCCTGCCCTGGTCGGCGAGCTGGTTGATGATGGCGTAGATCTCGTACTTGGCGCCCACGTCGATGCCGCGGGTGGGCTCGTCCAGGATCAGCACGTCGGGGTCAGTGAAGATCCACTTCGAGAGCACGACCTTCTGCTGGTTGCCGCCGCTGAGCTTCCCGGTGACCGCCAGCACGCTGGGAGCCTTGATGTTCATGTCGGCCCGGAAGCCGTCGGCGACCCTGTACTCCTCGTTGCCGTCGATCCAGCCGCGCCTGGCGAGCTTGCCCAGCGCGGCGGCCGAGACGTTGCGCTGGATGTCCTGGATCAGGTTGAGGCCGTACCGCTTGCGGTCCTCGGTGGCGTAGGCGATCTTGTGGGAGATGGCCTCGGTGACCGAGCGGAGCTGGATCTCCCTGCCGTCCTTGTAGACGCGCCCGGAGATGCCGACCCCGTAGCTGCGGCCGAACACGCTCATCGCCAGCTCGGTACGGCCGGCGCCCATGAGCCCGGCCAGGCCGACGATCTCGCCGCGGCGCAGCGTCAGGTTGGCGCCGGAGACGACGGCGCGCTCGGGCTGGGCCGGGCTGTGCACGGTCCAGTCCTCGATCCGCAGCACCTCCTCGCCGATCGTGGGCTCGTGCGGCGGGAACCGGTGCTCCAGGTCGCGGCCGACCATGCCGGAGATGATCCGGTCCTCGGTGACCTCGCCGCCCGACATGTCCAGCGTCTCGATCGTCCGGCCGTCGCGGATGATCGTGGTGGAGTCGGCGATGGCTTTGATCTCGTTCAGCTTGTGCGAGATGATCACCGAGGTGATGCCCTCGTCGCGCAGCCCGCGCAGCAGGTCGAGCAGGTGCGCGGAGTCCTCGTCGTTGAGCGCCGCGGTCGGCTCGTCGAGGATGAGCAGCCGGACCTGCTTCGACAGCGCCTTGGCGATCTCGACGAGCTGCTGCTTGCCCACCCCGATGTCCATCGCCCGCGTCACCGGGTTCTCCCGGAGCCCGACCCGCTCGAGGAGCGCGGCGGCCTCGGCGTTCGTGCGGTTCCAGTCGATCAGGCCGCGCCGGGTCCGCTCGTTGCCGAGGAAGATGTTCTCGGCGATCGACAGGTACGGGCTGAGCGCGAGCTCCTGGTGGATGATGACGATGCCGCGCCGCTCGCTGTCCCGGATGCCGGAGAACCGGCACGGCTCCCCGTCGAAGACGATCTCGCCGTCGTAGGAGCCGTGCGGGTACACCCCCGACAGGACCTTCATCAGCGTCGACTTGCCGGCGCCGTTCTCGCCGCAGACGGCGTGGATCTCGCCGCGCCGTACCGCCAGGTTGACGTCCTGGAGGGCCTTGACGCCCGGGAACGTCTTGGTGATGCCCCGCATCTGAAGTATGTGGTCGGTCATGCCGTCCGTCTCCCCCCTCGCGACCGGCGCCGGGCCGGCCCTTCGGAGGAAGGACCGGCCCGGCGCCGCGCCGGTCTACTTGAGCTGGTCCTCGGTGTAGTAACCGGAGTCGACGAGGATCTGCTTGTAGTTGTCCTTGTAGACCACGACGGGCTCGAGCAGGTAGGACGGGACGACCTTGTTGCCGTTGTCGTAGTCGGTGGTGTTGTTCACCTCGGGCTTGCCGCCCTTGAGCACGGCGTCGGCCATCTTGACGGTGACCTCGGCGAGCTTGCGGGTGTCCTTGTAGATCGTCGCGTACTGCTCGTCGGCGATGATCGACTTCACCGAGGCGACCTCGGCGTCCTGGCCGGTGACGACCGGGTAGGGCTGGTCGGCGGTGCCGTACCCGCTGCTCTTCAGTGCGGACAGGATGCCGATGGACAGGCCGTCGTACGGCGAGAGCACGCCCTGGACCTTGGCGTCGGAGTAGGCCTTGGTGATCAGGTCCTCCATGCGCTTCTGCGCGGTGGCCGGGTCCCAGCGCAGGATGGCGACGGTCTTGAAGTCCGTCTCACCGCTCTTGACGACCAGGGTGCCCTTGTCGATGTACGGCTTGAGCACCTCCATGGCGCCGTTGTAGAAGAAGGTGGCGTTGTTGTCGTCGGGCGAGCCGGCGAAGATCTCGATGTTGAACGGGCCCTTGGCGTCGCCGTCGGAGCCGTCGGCCTTCTTCAGCCCGAGGCCCACCAGCAGCGAGGTCGCCTGCTGCACGCCGACCTTGTGGTTGTCGAAGGTGGCGTAGTAGTCGACGTTCGGGGTGTTGCGGATGAGCCGGTCGTAGGCGATCACCGGGATCTTGGCGTCGGCCGCCTGCTGCAGCTGCGTGGTGATCGCGGTGCCGTCGATCGAGGCGATGATCAGCAGCTTCGCGCCCTTGGTGATCTGGTTCTCGATCTGGTTGACCTGGGTGGGGATGTCGTTCTCCGCGTACTGCAGGTCGACCTGGTAACCCAGCTTCTCCAGGGAGCTCTTGACGTTGTCGCCGTCGTGGATCCACCGCTCGGACGACTTGGTGGGCATGGTGACGCCGACGAGGGCGCCCGCGGCCGAGCCCGCGCTCGGCGCCGCCTCCTGGTCGACCGTCTTGGTGGCCGAGCCGCAGGCGGTCATCGCCAGGGCCATCGCCAGGCCGATCGGCACGGTGGCCAGCTTCGCGAGCCTCATGTTCTCTCCTTCAAGTGACGCGGACGCATTCACGGCCGCTGCGACCACGGCCCCTCCGCCGTGTCGCCCGGGTCTCTTGGTGCTCATCGGCGGTGTTAGCGTTCACATTCAGCGGCGGCGAACATACCGACGAATGTTTCAGGGGTGTGAACAGTTATCAAATGCCCAGGCAGGCCGCTAGTCAAGGTTTGTGACAGCACCGTGACATCACGGTCGGGCAGGGTGATCGGCGGGGGCATCCCGCCCGCCGCACCGGGTAGGGAGCCGCCATGAGGACGCTATGGCTCTTTGCGGACGGCGAGTGGCGGGCGAGCGCGGGCACCGGCACGATCGCCGTGGACGACCCGGCGACCGGCGAGCGGGTGGGCGCGTGCCCGCGCGGCTGCGCCGAGGACGTCGAGACCGCCGTGCGATCGGCGCGTGCCGCCGCCCCCGGATGGGCGCGCGTCGCCCCGGCCGAGCGCGGCGCGCTGCTGCGCCGCGCCGCCGCCCGGGTCCGGGAGCACGCCGACGAGCTCGCCCGGCTGGTGACGGCGGAGATGGGCAAGCCGCTGGCGGACGCGCGGGGCGGGGTGGAGGCCGGCGCCGGAACCCTGGAGCAGTACGCCGAGCTGGGCCCCCTGCACGGCGGGCGCAGCCTCCAGGGCGGCTGGGGCGCGACCGACCTGATGGTCCGTGAGCCGCGCGGCGTCGTCGGCGTCATCACCCCCTGGAACGACCCGGTGGCGATCGCCTGCGGCCTGATCGGCGCCGCCCTGGTCACCGGGAACACCGTGGTGCACAAGCCCTCCGAGCGAACCCCGCACACCGGGGCCCGCCTGGTCGAACTGCTCGCCGCGGACCTGCCGCCGGGCGTGCTCACCATGGTCGCGGGGGACCGGAGCGCCGGTGCGCCGCTCGCAGCCCACCCGGATCTGGACCTGCTCGCCCACGTGGGCTCCAGCGCCGCCGGGCGGGAGATCGCCGCCGCGGCCCGGTGCCGGGTGCTGCGGGAGAACGGCGGCAAGGACCCGCTGATCGTGGACGCGGGGGTCGATCCGAAATGGGCCGCCGAGCAGGCCGCCCTGGGCTGCTTCGCCAACGCGGGCCAGATCTGCGTCTCCGTGGAGCGGATCTACGTCCACCGCTCCGTCGCCGAGCCGTTCACCACCTCCCTCGTCGCCGCGGCGGAGGCGCTGCGCACGGGCCCCGGCCTGGACGAGGCGACCACGCTCGGCCCGCTCGTCGACCGCAGGCAGCGCGAGACCGTGCACGGGCATGTGCGCGCGGCGGTCGCCGCGGGCGCGCGCCTGCTGACCGGTGGCCGGATCCCCGACGGGCCCGGCGCCTTCTACCCGGCCACCGTGCTGGCCGACTGCACCGACGACATGGCGGTGCTGCGGGAGGAGACGTTCGGGCCGGTCGCGGCGGTCCGCGTGGTCGAGAGCTTCGACGAGGCGCTGGCCTTGGCCAACACGGGGGAGTACGGCCTGGCCGCCACGGTGCTCACCCCCTCGCTCGCCCACGTGCAGCGGGCCTGGCGCGAGCTGCGCGCGGGCACGGTGAAGGTCAACGCGGTCTTCGGAGGCGCGCCGGGCGGCGCGGCGCAGCCCCTCGGGGCGAGCGGGGAGGGCTTCGGGTACGGCCCCGAGCTGCTCGACGAGATGACCCACACCAAGGTCGTGCACATCGCCGCCCCTTGAGCCGTCTCCTGAGCCGCCCCTGAACGGTCGGGGCCGTCCGCGGGTTGGGAGATTCCAGTAGCCGGAACGTGACCGCGGGCGTACGGTGAGTGCGCGAAAACCACGCCTCACTCCCCACAGGAGTCGCCCATGGGCACTTCGGACGGCCGGGTCCTCATCATCATCGTGATCGCGTCGATCGCGTTCTTCGTCGGGAGGCGCTTCCAGCGGACACGGGACACGTGGGCGGGCTGGGGGAGTGCGATCAAGGACGCGAAGGCGGCGGCGGACAAGATCCCCAAGGCCAAGGCGGACGCCTGGGCCGCGGTCCGGGGGATGCTCGCGGTCGGTGTGGTCGTGCTGATCTTCTTCGCGGTGGTCGTGAACGCGCTGCGGTACGGCTGAGCGCCCCCGCCCGCGCCGCGGCGAAACAGGCGCTCCGGTACGGCCGGGCCTCTCCGGCCGGGACCCGCCCCGACCGGGACCCGGTACGGCCGAGCGCACCGGCCGGGACCCGCCCCGACCGGGACCCGGTACGGCCGAGCGCACCGGCCGGGGCCCGGCCGGAAACAGGTCAGGCCGACTCGCGCACCACCAGCTCCGCCGGGAGGATCACCGGATCGGCGGGACCGCCCTCCAGCAGGCCGAGCAGCAGGCGGGCGGAGGCCGCCGCCTGCTCGCCCATGGGGCTGCGCACCGTGGTGAGCGGAGGATCGGTGTAGAGGGCGGCCTCGATGTCGTCGTAGCCCACGACGGCCACGTCGTCGGGGACCCGGCGGCCCGCCTCGCGCAGCGCCCGCAGGGCGCCGACGGCCATGAGGTCGTTGGCGGCGAACACCGCGTCCAGCGCCGGGTCGTCCTGCAGGAGCTGGCGCATGGCCTCCGCCCCGGAGACCCGGGTGAAGTCGCCGACGGCGACGATCGACCGGCGGCCGGTGCCGCGCAGCGTGTCGCGGTAGGCGGTGAGCCTGTCCTGCGAGGCCGGCATGTCCGGCGGGCCGGAGATCGTGGCGATCCGGCGCCGCCCCCGGTCGAGCAGGTGCCGGACCGCCTGGGTGGCGCCGCCGAGGTTGTCGTTGTCGGCGAAGGGCACGTCCACCGGCATGGTGGGCCTGCCGTGGGAGACCATCGGCAGCCCCAGCCGGGCCAGCGCGGCGGGCAGCGGGTCGGCGCCGTGCATCGACACGAGCATGACGCCGTCCACGTGCCCGGCCGAGACGAACCGCTGCACGCGCCGGTGGCTCTCGGCCGAGCCCGCGATCATCAGGACGACCTGCTTGCCCGCCGTCTCCAGCTCGCGGCTGGCGGCGCGGACGACCGCGGAGAACATCGGGTCGTCCGAGACGAGCCCGGCCGGCGGATCGGAGACGATCATGGCGATCGCGTCCGTGCGCTGGGTCACCAGGCTGCGGGCCGCGGGGTTGGGCACGTAGCCCAGCTCCTGCACGGCCCGCAGCACGAGCTCCCGGATCTCCGGGGTGACCGTGTCCTGGCCGTTGACGACCCGGGAGACGCTCGACTTGGACACTCCGGCCCGGGCGGCGACCGCCTCCAAGGTGGGTCGTTTCATGCCTTTTCGAGAACTCCGTTCCGCTGGATGACGTCGCGGTACCACAACGCGCTGTCCTTGAGGGTCCGCCGCTGGGTGCCGAAGTCGACGTGCACGATCCCGAACCTCCGGCGGTAGCCCTCGGCCCACTCGAAGTTGTCCAGCAACGACCACACGATATAGCCGCGCAGGTCCGCGCCGCCCTCGATCGCGGCGTGCACGGCGCGCAGGTGGCCGTCCAGGTAGGCGGTCCGGCGGGTGTCGCGGACCCTGCCGTCCTCATCCACGGTGTCGTCGAAGGCCGCGCCGTTCTCGGTGACGATCAGCCCGACCCCGGGGTAGTCCGCCGCGAGCCGGAGCAGCAGCCGGGAGAGCCCGGTCGGCACGATCGGCCAGCCCATCGCGGTCAGCGGACCCTCGGCCGGGCAGAACCGCACGTCCTCGGTGCCCGGCCAGGCCGGGTTCGCCGGCTCGCCGGGGCCCGACTCCACCACGCAGGGGTTGTAGTAGTTGACCCCGACCAGGTCGATCGGCTGGCGGATGGTCTCCAGGTCGCCGTCGGCGAGGTGCGCGAGCCCGCCGTGCCGTTCGACGATCTCCAGCACCTCGGCGGGGTACTCCCCGCGCAGCGCCGGGTCGAGGAACTGCCGGGTGAGCAGCGCGTCCACCCGGCGCACCGCCTCGGCGTCGGCCTCCGCGACCGGGGCCGAGGGGTCGGCCACCTGCGCGGGGGTCAGGACCGGCGCGGAGTTGACCACCAGGGAGATCTCCCGTGCTCCGGCCGCGCGCAGCGCCCGCGCCGCCAGGCCGTGGCCGAGCAGCAGGTGGTGGGCGGCGCGGAAGGCGGCCGCGGGGTCCTGCTCGCCCGGCGCGTGGACGCCGGAGGCGTAGCCCAGGAAGGCCGAGACCCACGGCTCGTTCAGCGTGGTCCAGTGCGCGACGCGGTCGCCCAGCCGGGCGTGCACGAGTTCGGCGTACTCGGCGAACCGGTGGGCGGTGTCGCGGTCGGCCCAGCCGCCGCGCTCCTGGAGCGCCTGCGGCAGGTCCCAGTGGTAGAGCGTCGTGTACGGGGTGATGCCCGCCGCGAGCAGCTCGTCGACGAGCCGGTCGTAGAAGGCGAGCCCCCGCGGGTCGGCCGGACCCGTGCCGTCGGCCTGGATCCGGGGCCAGGCCACCGAGAAGCGGTAGGCGTGCAGGCCCAGCTCGCCCATGAGCCGCACGTCCTCGGCGTAGCGGTGGTAGTGGTCGCAGGCGACGTCGCCGGTGTCGCCGCCGGCCACCTTGCCGGGCGTGTGGGAGAAGGCGTCCCAGATGGACCGGCCGCGGCCGTCCTCCTTCGCCGCCCCCTCGATCTGGTAGGACGCCGTCGCGGCGCCCCAGACGAAGCCTGCGGGGAAGTCCGCCCGCCCTTCGGTGAGGAGCGAAGGCGCGGTCCCCCGAGCGTTGACGACGGTCATCCCTTGACGGCTCCTTGCATGATTCCTCCGATGATCTGCTTGCCGAGCAGGCCGAAGACGATGACCAGCGGCAGCGTGCCGAGCGCGGTGCCGGCCAGGCCGAGCACGTAGTCGTTGACGTAGCCGGCGGCCAGCGTGGACAGGGCGACCTGGACCGTCGGGTTCTCCGGGGTCAGGACGACCAGCGGCCAGAAGTAGTCGTTCCAGGCCGACATGAAGGTGAGCATGCCGAGGACGGCCGCGGCGGGGCGGGCGACGGGAAGCACCACGTGCCAGAACAGGCCCCAGGTGGTGCAGCCGTCGACCCGGCCGGCCTCCAGCAGCTCGGTCGGCAGGGCCCGCGACAGGTACTGCGTCATGAAGAAGACGCCGAACGCGTTGACCAGCGCGGGCACGATCAGCGCGTACAGCGTGCCGGTCCACTCCAGCTTCACCATGAGCATGTAGAGCGGGATGATGCCGAGCTGGGTCGGGACCATCATGGTCGCCACGGTGAGCAGCAGCAGCGCGTTCCTGCCGCGGAAGCGCAGCTTGGCGAAGGCGAACCCGGCCAGGGTGGAGAAGAACATCACCGCCAGGGCGATGGACCCGGCCACGATGACGGAGTTGGCCAGCGCCAGGGCGAAGGGCACGGTGTCGAAGACGCGGGCGACGTTGGCGAAGAAGTTCCCGCCGGGCACCAGCGGAGGCGGCACGTCCGCCAGCGCCGCGTTGTCGCGGGAGGCCACCACGACGCTGTAGTAGAGCGGGAGCGCGGAGAAGAACGCCACCGCCAGCAGGGTGAGGTAGGTGAGCCGGCGGGCGCCGTCGAAGCGGCGGCGGCCCGTTCCGGTCGCGGCGGGCGCCTTGGGCGGCCCGGGTGCCGGGGACGTCGGGGACGCGGGGGACATCGGCTGGGCGGTCACGTCAGACCTCCCTTCGCGCGGCGGGTGAGCAGGTAGTTGACGCCGGCGACCAGGATGATGAAGAGGAACATCATCCAGGAGATGGCCGAGGCGTAGCCGAAGTCGAGCCGGGTGAAGTTCTCGTAGATGAGCAGCGAGAGCGTCTGGTACTGCCGGTCCACGCCGCCGGTGACCATGTAGGAGCCGAACAGCAGCGGCTCGGCCAAGACCTGCATGGCGCCGATCGTCGAGGTGATGACGACGAAGACGATCGTCGGCTTGATCATCGGGATGGTGATCCTGCGCAGCTGGGTGAGCCCGCTCGCGCCGTCGAGGGTGGCGGCCTCGTACAGCTCGCGCGGTACGGCCTGCATCGCGGCCAGGAAGATCAGCGCGTTGTAGCCCGTCCACCGCCACATGATCATGACGGAGATGGCGGCGTGCGAGCTGGCCACGCCCTCGTTCCAGGCGACGCCCCCCACCCCGAACCAGGAGAGCATCCAGTTGATCATGCCGAAGTCCCGGCCGAACAGCTGGCTGAAGATGACCACCACCGCGACCACGCTGGTCACGTTGGGCAGCAGCAGCGTGATGCGCAGGAAGGTCTGCGCCCGCAGCGGCCGGTTGAGCAGGTGGGCCAGCCAGATGGCCAGCAGCAGCTGCGGGACCGTGGACAGCACCCCGATGGACAGGGTGTTGAAGGCGGCGTTCCAGAAGTAGTCGTCGGCGAGCAGGGTCCTGAAGTTCTGCAGGCCGACGAAGGCGTGCTCGTCCTCCAGCAGCGTCCACTCGTGCAGGCTCACCCAGGCGGTGTAGGCCAGGGGGAAGAGCCCGAAGGCGGAGAACAGCAGGAAGAAGGGGGCCACGTAGGCGTAGGGCGAGGCCTTGGTGTCGAGCTGGTGGACCAGGTGGCGGCGGAGGCCGCGGCGGGCCCGCACCGGTCTGCCCGGTGGGGCGGCCGCCGGGCGGTCCGGTGCGCGCGTGGCCATGGCGGCTCCTCTCGGAGACTCGGGTGCGGGTTACTTGATCTTCTCGACGTCCTTGAGCGCCTGCGCCCAGGCCTCGTCGGGCTTCTGCTTGCCCTGCTCGATCCGCTGGAGGCCGTCGCCGAAGGCCTTGAGGATGTCACCGGCCTTGGGGCCCACCTTCTGCGGCTTGAGCGCCTTGGCCGCGTCGGTGAAGATCTTGCCGATCGGGGCGTTGCCGAAGTACGGGTTGACGAACCCGGCCACGGCGGGGTCGTCGTACAGCTCGGGCAGCGAGGGCAGCGCGCTGGCCTCCTTGAAGAGCTTGATCTGGCTCTCCTTACCGGTCAGCAGGTCGATCAGCTCCGCGGCCTCCTTGGGGTGCTTGCTCTGCTTGGGCACCATCAGGTGGGTGCCGCCCTGGTTGCCGCCGCCGCCGGGCACCGCGGCGATGTCCCAGGTGCCCTCGCCGGGCTTCTGGTCCTTGATCGTGCCGGTCTTCCACGCGGGGCAGACCATGGTGGCGAAGCTGCCCTTGACGATGCCGGTGTTCCACGGCGGGGTGAAGGCGGGGAGCTTGGCGGACAGGCCCGCGTCGATCATCTTGACGGACAGGTCGAAGGCCTTCTTCACCTCCGGGTTGGTCCCGGCGATGACGTTGTACTGATCGTCGTAGTAGCCGGTCGGGGCCTGGTCCACCATGGCGCGGAAGTGCTCGCCGGGACCGTCGGTGAACTTGGCGCCGGGCACGTTCGCGGCGGCGAACTTCTTGCCCGCCTCGATGTACTGGTCCCAGGTCGGCCAGAGCGCCGAGACCTCGTCGCGGCCGGTGGGCAGGCCGGCCTTCTCGAACAGGTCGGGGCGGTAGCACATGGCCAGGCCGCCGACGTCGGTGCCCAGGCCCATGAGGGAGGAGCCGTCGTTGGAGACCCCCTGCTGCCACTTCCAGTCGAGGTACTCGCCCTGCCGCTTGTCCAGGCCGAACTGCTTGAGGTCGTGGAACTTGCCGGGGTTGGGGGTGAAGGCGCCGACGTAGCCGCCCTCGACGGCGACGACGTCCGCGGCTCCGGCCCCGGTGGCCAGCTGGGTGATGAGGTTGGTGTGGTGGTCGTTGAACTGCGCGCGCCGCTCCACGATCTCCACGTTGGGGTGGGTCTTCTTGAACTCCTCGTACAGCGGCGCGTAGTGGAAGTCGCTGAACAGCGCGACGGTCAGCTTGATCTTCTCGGCCGGCGCGCCGGAGCCGCCCGCGGAGGCGGTGCCGGTGCCGCCGCTGCCGCAGGCGGCCACGCTCACGGTCAGCGCGACCGCGGCGAGCATCGGGGCGAGGGGGCGGAGCTTGCCCATGGAACCCTCCCAGGGTCCTTATAAATGATCATGAAGAGAGCGCTCCCTGGAGAGGTTGTTCTCTCCCGGGCCCCCTGTCAACGGTCCGGCGCATAACGATCACCGTTACCGAGCGGCTCCGGAGGGTTCTCGTTGAGAAAACGCTCCCTCATATTTCTGTGGATAGTCCCAGTTCAAGGGGCAGTTTCGAAGCGGATGTGAGTTATGGGGGAGCGCTCCCACAAGTGCGTGGATCATTTCCAGCGGGAGCGCCGATCATCGCGGGACGGCCGGCGGCGTACTTGACATCCCGGCGGCCGAGGGGGAACCTCTGCTGCGAGAGCGCTCCCTGATCTGCCGCCCGTCTGCGAGGAGGTGCCGTGCGGCCGCCTCGAGACTCCGGCCGCGTGTCGCTCCCGCTCATCGCGTCGGCCTGAGCCGCCGCGCCGCTCCCGGCGCGGACGCCCGCCGGCCGCGTCCGCCGGTGACGGCTCCGGCGGCCGGGCCCTTCCCCGGGCCGCCGGTCCCGCCCCGGGGCGCCGTTCCGCGGCGGTGTCCCGGGGTATCACCGTTGATATGACCAGAGAACCGGACGAATTAGCTCATTTCAACCCATTCGATCTGCTCGACGCCGAGGCGGAGCGGCTGGACCGCCACTTCTCCCGGCTGGGGACGGAGGCGTGGAATCTCCCCTCCCGGTGCGAGGGCTGGTCGGTGCGCGACGTCCTGGCCCACCTGGCGGGGGAGGAGCTGTACAACCACGCCTGCCTGGACGACGACGTCGGCGGGTTCTTCGCGATGCTCGCCCGCGAGGGCGTCGAGGGCGGCCTGGCGGGCTTCAACGACTGGTGCGTACGCCGCCGCCGCGGCCTGCCGGTGGAGGACGTGCTCACCGAGTGGCGGCACCGCAACGCGGAGACGCGCCGCCGGATGCGCGCGCTCGGCCGCGGCGCGGTGCTGCCGACCGCGGCCGGACCGTACCCGGTGGGCCTGCAGGCCTTCCACTACGCCTCCGAGTACGCCACCCACGCCGACGACGTGCGGGCGCCCGTGGGGGAGGACGAGACCGACCACCGGATCTGGTGGCGGACCGAGGTGGGCGTGTTCGCGCTCGCCGAACGGGACCCGGCGGTCCAGGTCGAGGTGACCGCCGAACGCATCTGGGTGTGCGCGCACGGGGTGTGCGCCCAGGTGCCGGCGCCGGTCTTCGTCGAGGCCACGGTCGGCCGGCTGCCGGACGGCCTTCCGCTCGACCGGGGGCTGGGGGACGCGTTCGACCGCGAGCTCCGCTCCGAACTGCGCTGCCTGGCGTGATCGGAGGCGCTTTGCCGAGTCTTATCCGGTTTCGAAGGATCGTTCGGAGGTCGGCGGGAACGAGAACTGTCCGGCAACCGATCGCGCGGCGGGAGATCCCGCGGCGAGGAGGCGTCCCATGGCACTCATCGAACGAGAATGCGTCCGGCAGCTGCTGGAGTCGTCCGACCCGGAAGCGGCACTGGTCTTCGTCCGCGGGGACTGCATGGTCCTGTCCGAGGACCGGATCGACGACGAGCACCGCAGGCTGGTCGTCGCGCGCCGCCGCGACCTGGACCGCTTCCTCGGCGGCGGCACGATCACCGAGCAGCAGGTGGACCTGCTGGCCGAGCGGCTCGACAACGCCGTCCGGGACCTCGGCGCCTGAGGACGCCCGCGAGGGCCGATACGCCCGGAGACGCCTGGGGGCGCCCGCGACGGCCGGTACGCCCGGAGGCGCCGGACGGCCGGAGGACGGCGGAGCGTTCCGGGAGATCCGAGGGGGACCCGGCCGGGCCGGGCGGCCGGGGCGCGGCCGGCTCAGCTCGCCGTGGGCTGCGAGGCGGCCGGGGAGGTGCGGCCGAGCAGGAACTCCTCCATCACGAGGGTGGCCGCCCCCAGCGCCACCGCGTCGGGGCCGAGGCGGCCCAGCACGATGGAGGCGGTCTCGTACGGCTGCGCCAGGGAGTTCTCCGCGGCGGCCTGCCTGATCCTCGTCATCCGGTGCTGCCCCAGCAGGAGCCCGGCCCACCCGCCGATGACGATGCGCTCGGGGTTGAACAGGTTGATCAGGTTGGCCAGGCCCGCTCCGAGGTAGTCGGCCGCCTCGTCGATGACGGGATGGCCCGAGGCGACCAGCTCGGCCAGGACCGCCTGCTCGTCGACGGTCCCGGCGGGCATCCCGGCGCGCGCCAGGACGCTCTCGGCCCCGATGTAGGCCTCCAGGCAGCCCCGGCCCCCGCAGCGGCAGGCCCGGCCCCGGAATTCGATCTTGGTGTGCCCCCACTCGCCGGCGCTGCTGTTGGCGCCGCGGTAGGTGATGCCGTCGGTGATGATGCTGGCCCCGGCCCCGGAGCCGATCAGTGCGACGATGGTGTGGCGGGTCCCGCGCCCGGCGCCGAACCAGAGCTCGGCCTGGCCCATCGTCTTGGCGCCGTTGTCGACGTAGAGGGGGAGCCGGGTTCCCGCGCGCAGGAGCGTGCCCAGGGGCACCGCGTCCCAGCCGAAGGTCTGCGCGTGGATGAGCGCCTCCGGCCCGCTCTCCACGATGCCGGGCACGCCGATGCCCACGCCCAGGACCCGGCCGGGGTCGACGCCGCTGTCGGCCAGGACGGTCTCGATGCCGGACAGGATGTGCTCGGCGACCAGCCCCACGTCGTGCCGGGACGGGTGCAGGGGGTGGTCGGCCTTGGCGCGCTCGTTCATGTCGAGGTCGAACAGCTCGACGCGCACGTGGGTCTCGCCGACGTCCACCCCGATGGCGTAGCCGAACTCCGGGTCGACGCGGAGCAGCACCCGGGGGCGCCCGCCGTCGGACTCGACCAGGCCGGCCTCCACGACGACGCCGTCGGCGATGAGGTCGCCGGTCACGTTGCTGACCGAGGCGGCGCTCAGGCCGGTCAGCCGGGTGAGCTCGTGACGGCTGGTGGGCCCGGCGAAGTAGAGCGTCCGCAGCAGCACCGCCCGGTTCCCCTTGCGGAGGTCGCGTACCGTCCTGCGTTCGGGCCTGACCATGGTCTTCCTTCCCCCGGAGCTGCGGCCATGTTAGATCAGGCCGTGAAGTAAGTCATCCGGTGCCTGGCGTGGATGATGCCCCGCCGACTATGCCGGGTCCGGGCTCCCGGCGGCATGCCGCGCGCTGCGTTACCGAAGTGTTCCCAATCACATTCTATCTTTTTTTAAGGTTTGCACTATCTTGTGAGAGGTCTCCAGGAGCGCCTTGAGCTGTGGTGATACGCCACCGTGCGGGCGCGCAGCGCCGCCTCACACCCCCCGAAGGAGAATCACAATGGTCAGGAGAACACGCGAGGCCCTCGTGGTCGCGGCGATGGTGGCGGGTCTCGCCGCCTGCGGGAACGGCGGCGCCGCGGAGGACGGCAGGACGCTGACGTTCTGGACGTTCCAGCCGCTCACCCCGCAGGGCGGGCAGATCCTGGAGAGGCTCCGGACGGACTTCGAGAAGGCCAACGGCGTCACGGTCAAGCTCGTCCAGATCCCCAAGGACGACTACAACACCAAGCTGGGCACCGCGATCGCCAGCAAGAACGTCCCCGACGGCGGCTACCTCGACCAGCCGCTGGTCTCCCGGTACGCGCTGGACGGCACGATCCTCCAGGTGCCCGCCGGGACGATCGACGAGAAGGAGTTCTACGCCGGAGGCCTGGAGACCAACAAGGTCGGCGGCAGGCTCTACGGCGTCCCCCTCGACATCACCACGGTCGGGCTCTACTACAACAAGAAGCTCGTGCCCACCCCGCCCAGGACCTGGGACGAGCTCAAGCAGGCCGCCGAGAGCGTGCACAGGGCGGACCCGAAGACCGCCGGCATCGTGGTGCCCAAGGGCGACGGCTACGGCGCCTGGATGTGGCCCGGCTTCGTGGCCGGCGCGGGCGGCACCCTCGTCGACGAGAAGGCGAAGAAGGTCACCTTCGACGAGCAGCCCGCCGTCGACGCCCTGCAGCTCTGGGTGGACCTGCTGAAGTCCTCCCCGCGGAGCATCACCGACGCCGACAAGGCGTTCGAGAACGGCCTGGCGGCCATGACGATCAGCGGCCCGTGGGACATCTCCACCATCCGGGACCAGTTCCCGGACCTGGACTTCGGCGTCGCGCCCCTGCCGTACAAGAACGAGCCCGCCAGCAACATCGGCGGCGAGAACGCCGTGGTCTTCACCGGCACGAAGAACGCCGACCTGGCCTGGAAGTGGCTCAAGCACCTGACCACCCCCGACAACAGCGTCGCGCTCGCCGAGGCGGTCGGCGGCTACCCGGCCAACATCGAGGGGGCCGGGATCGCGGCGGCCAAGATGGGCCCCGAGCACGCGGTCTTCATCGAGGCGCTCAAGGCCACGCGCGCCCGGCCCGCCGTGCCGCAGTGGATCCAGATCAACGACGAGATCATCGCTCCGGCGCTGGAGTCGGCCCTCACCGGCAAGGTCGCGCCCAGGCAGGCGCTGAGCGAGGCGGGTGCCAAGGCCCGCACGCTGCTCGGCTGGAACGGCTGACCGGCCCGCCGGCGGACCCGACGCGAGAGAGGTAATCCCGTGGCATCTCCGGTGACGGCCGCGAGGCCCACCGCGACGCCCGACCCCGGACGGCGCCGGCGCCGCCCGGGGACCGGGCGCCGCGACCACCTCGTCGGATGGCTCCTGGTCACTCCGGCGGTGGTGTACTTCGCCGTCTTCCTGCTCTATCCCGCGCTCTCGGCGCTGTACTACAGCTTCACCGACTGGGACCTGCGCAGCGAGGCGAACTGGGTCGGCCTGGCCAACTACGCCGACCTGTTCACCGACGACGTCAAGTACCCGCACTTCTGGAAGTCGGTGCGGGTCACCCTCCAGTACACGCTGATCGCGGTGCCGCTGACACTGGGCACCGCCCTGGCGCAGGCACTGCTGGTCAACGCGGTCCGCCGCGGCTCCAACGTGTTCCGGCTGCTGCTGTTCCTGCCGGTGGTCACCGCCGAGGCGGCGGTCGGAGCCATCTGGCGCTGGCTCTACGACCCGCAGTACGGCCTGATCAACAGCGTGCTGGGGCTGTTCGGGGTCCCGCCGCAGAACTGGCTCAACACCCCCGAACTGGTCATCCCGGCGCTCGCGTTCATCGCCGCCTGGCAGTGCGGCATCTCGATGATCATCTACCTGGCGGGGCTGAAGGGCATCCCCTCCTCGATCACCGAGGCGGCGACCATCGACGGCGCGGGACCGGTGCAGCGGTTCCGGAAGGTGGTGTTCCCGATGCTCCGGCCCACCACCTTCTACCTGCTGGTCACCGGGGTGATCGCGGCGCTGCAGGTGTTCGGCCTGGTCTACGTGATCTTCTCGGGCGGCGGCGGCAAGGGCGCCGCGGGCGGCCCCGAGCAGTCGGGCCTGGCCTACGTCCTGCACCTGTACCTGTTCGCGTTCCGCTACGACGCGATGGGCGCGGCCTGCGCCATGTCGTTCATCCTGCTCGTCTTCATCATGATCATCACCGCCGTGCAGTTCAAGTTCGTCAAGCAGGAGGCGGCGTGAACGCCGTTACATCGGAGATGCCCGGGACACCCGGGACACCAGGGGCACAGAGCGCGCCGGAGAGACCGGGATCTCCTGGATCATCGGGGAGATCCGGGACGCCGGCGGGGCCGGTCCGGTCCCGGCTGAGGCTCGCCCCCGTCTACGCGGCCCTCGTGGTGCTCGCGGCCGTCGCGGTCGTCCCGTTCGTCTGGATGCTCGCGACCTCCTTCAAGCACGGCCCGGACATCTACACCAAGGTGCCCAGCCTGCTGCCGCTGGACCGCAGGACGGGGGAGTGGTCCCCCACGCTGGAGAACTACTCCTACGTCCTCGACATCAGCGGTTTCGGCCAGGCGTTCCTCAACAGCCTCTGGGTCTGCCTCGTCCTGGTACCCGGCAAGCTGCTCCTGGACGCCTTCGCCGCCTACGCCTTCGCGCGCATCCCCTTCCCCGGGCGGGACAGGCTCTTCGTCGTCCTGCTCGCCGGGATGATGGTGCCCACGATCACGCTGCTGGTGCCCAGGGTCCACGTCACCCAGCAACTCGGCATGTTCGACTCGCCCTGGGGCCTGATCGTGCCCAACCTGGTCTCGGTGCTGGACGTCTTCCTGCTCCGGCAGTTCTTCCGCTCCCTGCCGGCCGAGCTGGAGGAGGCCGCGCTCATCGACGGGGCCGGCCGGATGCAGATCTTCTGGCGGATCATCCTGCCGCTCTCCAAGCCGGTGCTCGCGGTCGTCACGATCACCAGCTTCATCTTCCACTGGAACGACCTGGTCTGGCCGCTGGTCGTGCTCAACAGCCCCGACCTGTACACGCTGCCGCTCGCGCTGCAGCAGCTCACCAGCCAGTGGGCGGGCCGCGCCTACTACATCATGGCCGGCGCCTCGCTGGCCGTCGTTCCCGTGGTCATCGTCCTGCTGGTCTTCCAGCGGCGCATCCTGGCCGGCATCGCGTTCACCGGCCTGAAGTCGTAGGCCCCGGTGCCGCCGGATCCGGCGGCACCGTCCCGGCCCGCCGTACCCGCCGGCCCGGGCCCGCCCGCCGACGCTCATCGGCACCCGTCCGCACCCATCCGTGTCCGCTGCAGACCCGTCCACACCTGTCCGCGTCCATCCGCGTCCATCCGCGTCCATCGGCGTCCATCGGCGTCCATCCGTGTCCGTCTGTATCCGTCCGTATCCGTGCGCACCCGCCGCAGGCCCGTGCGCGCCCGTCAGAAGGAGTCCTGCGTGACCATCGAGGTCCGCGACGGAGTCACCGTCCTCGACGGCGAGCCCCGGCTGCTCGTCACCGCCGACTACCCCTACTACCGCGACCATCCCTCGGTCTGGGCGGACCGGATCACCGCGATCCGCGACGAACTGGGCATCACCATCGTCACCTGCTACATCCCCTGGCGGCACCACCAGCCGGAGGCCGGATCGCCGCCGGACTTCACCGGCTCCACCCACCCGAGCCGCGACGTCGTCGGCTTCCTCGCCCTGTGCCGCTCGCTCGGGGTCGAGGTCGTCGCCAAGCCGGGGCCGTTCATCCACGCCGAGACCGACTTCGGCGGCCTGCCCGACTGGGTCGACCCGGAGGCCGACGGCCTGATCGAACCCCTGCTGGACGCGGCGGGAGCCCCCGCGCGCTGGGCCGGCCGGCAGCTGCCCGCCCCGCTCGGCGCGGTCTTCGACGCGCACGCGACCCGGTGGCTGGAGGCGGTCGGCGAGCAGGTCCTCACCGGCGCCCGCCACCCGGACGGCCCCGTCGTCCTGGTGCAGATCGCCAACGAGGGCGTATTCACCAACGGGGCGCTGCCCCTGTCGGCCTACGACTACAGCGCCTCGGGCCTGGCCTTCTTCCGGGCCGGGCTGGAGCGGCGGTACGGCACGCCGGAGGAGTACAACCGGGTCCACGCGACGGAGATCCGCGGCTGGGACGAGATCGAGCCGCCCCGGGAGTGGACGGCGCCCGCGCGTCCGGAGGAGCAGCAGGCGTACGCCGACTGGGGCCGCTTCCACGCCGACTACCTCACCGAGGTCTACCACCGCTGGACCCGCGCGGTGGGCTGCGGCGTCCCGGTCGTGGTCAACCTGAACCCGCCCGCGGGCGACCACCACTCCTTCGACGACTGGCTGGCCCGGGTCCGCCCCGAGATGTGGGACGGCGTCCACTACGGCTTCACCAACTGGATGGGCGTGGTCTCGGCGGATCCCGACGCGCAGGCCCGCTACGTGCTCGCCGCCAAGCGCGCGCCCGGCCCGAATCTGGAGGAGAACTGGGGGTTCTCCGAGCTCTACGACCGCGCCTACGCCGACGCGACCACCAGCTTCCACCAGAGCCTGCTCGCCCTGGCCGCCGGGGCGACCGGTTTCAACGTCTACACCGCGGCGGGCACCTCGGGCTGGCCGCCCGGGCTCGACTCCGTGCACGCCGCGCCGTACCCCGACTGCGCGCCCATCGGCGCCGACGGCACGGCCGGTGCGAAGGCGCCCGCGGTGCGCGCGCTGGCGGAGTTCTTCGCCCGGCACGGAGCCGAGTTCCTGGAGTGCGCGCCGGTGCACGGCGGGGCGTTCGGGCTCTACCTGCCGTACGCGGGCATCGCCGCCTGGGCGCCGCCCGGCTCCGGCGCGCCGGAGTGCGGCCGCGCGCTGCGCGCCTTCCACGACCGCATGCGCGCCGCCGGGCTCGACTACCGGGTGCTGGACCTGGAGAGCGCGGACGCGCTGGAGCCGGGCTCCTGCCCGCGCCTGACGGTCCCGGGCGGTCCGTTCATGCACCGCCGCGTCCAGCGGCTGCTGGCCGGGTACGTCGCGGGCGGCGGCCTCCTGGACGTCGACGGCGCCCTGCCCGAGCTGGACGAGGACCTGCGCCCGTGCCGGATCCTCGCCGACGCGCTCGGCGGGGCCGCGGCCCCGCAGGGCGGTACGGCGGACGCAGGCGGTGCGGCGGGCACGGACGGCGTGGACGGCGCTCCTGGGACCGGCGGCACCGAGGCCGGGGGGACGGCGCGCGGGCCCCGGGTGGTCGAGGGCGACGCCGACGCGTTCCTGCGGGTGCACCCGGACCGCGACGTCGCCTACCTGACGGTGCTGGCCATGAGCGGCCACGAAGGTCCCGTACGGATCGACCTGGACGGCCGGGAGACGGAGGTCGTCACCGCACGCGGCGGCGCGGCCGTCCTGCGCCTCGTCGCGGGAGCGCTGGACGACTTCCTGGTCAAGGGCGTCAACGGCCACCTCGACTCGGCGGTCGCCGCCGCCGTCCGGACGGGAGGGGCGGTGTACGCGGCGGAGGAGCCCGCCGACCTGGTCCGGATCGGGGGGCCGGTGATCACGCGACCGTGTCAGCTCTCCCCGCTGGGGTAGGTAACCGGCGTTCCCCGCCGTGTCACGCGGATCCGGACCCGGGACGGCAGGACACGGCGGGCGTCGGGCCCGTCCCGGGCGGGGAGATTCGGGGGATCGATCCATGAGCCAGGACACGAGAACCGGCCGGGAGCGGCCGGGAACCGGCACGGCCGGCGCGCCGGGCCGGGTGACGGCCTCGGACTACTCGGGGCCGGGCGTCGAGGCCGAGCTCGGCCCGCGCCGCACGGCGGCCGGGCACGACGGGTCCGCGCCCGGCGCGGGCGGCCCGGACGGCCATGGGGACTACGACACCCTCTACACCGCGCGGGCGTCGTCGGCGGGCGGCCGGGGCGGGCGGGTGACCACGGACGACGGGCTGCTCGACCTGGAGATGCGGGCCCCCCGCGAGCTCGGCGGGCCCGGAGGCGCCCCCAACCCGGAGCAGCTCCTGGCCGCGGCCTACGCGACCTGCTTCCACAGCTCCCTCGAACTGGTCGCCGGCCGGGGAGGCGCGGACACCGGCGGCGCCAGTGTCGACGCGGCCGTGGCGCTGCGCAAACGCGGCAAGAGCGACGACTACGCGATCGGCGTCGAGGTGACGGTCCGGATGCCCCGGGTCGACCGGGAGACCGCCGGGCGCCTCGCCGAGCAGGCGCACCGGCACTGCCCGTATTCCAAGGCGCTGCTGGGCTCCGCGGAGGTCGCGGTGCGCGTCGCCTGACCCCGGCCGGCGGGCCCGTGTCAATCTTGTCCCAGGAATCATCCCGGGAACGGGGACGGGCGGGAGCCCGCCGCCGGATCCGGGTAGTCAACCTCCGTCGCGACGACGCCGGCGGAGGTGCCCGCCGGAACGTCGTCGGAGTCCACACCGACGGCAGATCGACGGCAGATCGACGGCAGGGAGAAAGCCCATGCGGCAACGGAACACGGTCGTGCGCGCCGTGCACGACATCGGGACGGCCATCTGGTTCGGGGGCGCGCTGATGGGCGCCGTCGGCCTCAACGGCGCCTCCTCCGAGGTGAGCGACAGGCGCGAGCGCACGCGGGTGGCGAACGCCGGATGGAACCGGTGGACACCGGTCAACGCCGTGGGCATCGCGATGAACATCATCGGTTCGTTCGGCCTGCTGGCGGCGAACAAGGGCCGGGTGGCCGCCCAGCGGGGCGTGGCCGCCAACTCCGTGGCCAAGGGGATCGTGACCGGTGCGGCGCTGGCCGCGACGGCTTACAGCAGGAAGCTCGGTGCCGAGCTCGACCGGGCCGGCGACGTGCCCGCGGAGGGCGGGGTGAAGCCGGACGAGGACACCCCGCTCGAGATCGCCAGGGCGCAGCGGCGGCTGCGCGTCATGCAGTGGGTGGTCCCCGGTCTCACGGGCGCGCTGGTCGTCCTGACCTCCCTGCACGGCGAGCAGCAGCGGCCCGGGGAGGTCGTCCGGGGCGTGGTGCGCGGCGCCTTCTCCCGCTGACAGGGGCCGGACGACCAGGAACCACCCGACGAGGTGTCGGGTGGTTCCTGGTCGTCCGGCGGACCGCAGGGCCGTACCCGCTCAGCCCCGCCGGAGCGGTGGCGCCCCGGCCATCCGGGCACGGGCCTCGGCGCCGTCGGCGCCGTGGGACGCGGTGAACGGGGTGGGGACGAGCGGGGCCGAGGTGCCGCTCACGGACGGCAGGCCGGCCTGCGGACCTCGGCGGGGAGTTCGGAGGAGGGCGGCTCGGAGGTGGTGGGCCCCGCGGAGGCGGGAGAGGAGCGCGGCGTACACGGGCGGTCGGGGAGCGCGAGGGTGAGGACCACCAGCACGGCCGTCAGGATGAACGTGGCGGCGACGACGCAGACGAGTTCCCGCCGGCTGGTGGTGTAGCCGAAGCGGTGGCACACGCCCCTGGCGGGCCGCGCCGCGTTCAGGGCGTCCATACGGCAGGCGAAGGCCCGGTCCTGCCTGCGGAGCGACTGCTCGATCTCCGCCAGGATCTGGCTCTCCCGCCGGGACAGGCTCACGACGTGCCGCCGGCGCGCGGAGGACCGGCTCGGCGGGGAGCCCGGGCGATCAGGTTGACACTGCTCAGAGGTGACATGGCCGTCCAAGAGAGGAGGGGGAGCACCTATCGGCTGTTTCATCCAGCCATCAGGACGAATTCCCCGTCGAGCCGTGATCACGCTGCGCCCGCGCGGAGATCGCAGAACTTTGGCACCGGAACGCCATCGGAGACCTGAATCTCACCTTTTCGTGGCTTTCATCTGGAACCATCCGCCCCGTCATACGACCGTCCCGTCATACGACCGCCTCGTCATACGACCGCCCGCCCCGCCACGCCGGAGGAACCGGCGCGATGGGACGGGCGGCCGGACCGGCGGCCCGGAGAGTGAACGGCGGGTCACCGGCGGCCGGACCAGCGGCTTGAAGAGCGGACGGCGGGTCGCCGGCGGCCCGGAGAGCGGGAGCTCAGCGGAAGGGCCGGCCCGTGCCCTCTCCCGGCAGGTAACCTCCGTCGTCCTCCCCGGTCCGGCCCGACCCTCCGTCGGGATCGTCCTCGTCCCCGGAGACCCAGTCGAGGCCGGCCCCCACGTGCCCGCCCCCGGGCGCGGCCGTACGGTCCGGCCGGGGTCCGTCGTCGTCCGGACCGTCCTCCACCGGGCCCCTCGCCCGCCGGGCGGCGTCCTCCGGACGGTCGTACGGGCCGTCGGTGCCCTCCGGCATGGGGGAGGGGCTGGGTCCGGGGACCGTCTCGACGTGGTCGAGGTCGTCGGTGCGCGCGCCCACCGCCTTGGCGTCCGAGCCGGCCGTGCCCGGCTGCTCGTCGTCGGGGCCGGCCATGTATCCCATCGGTTCGGACCAGCCGCTCCTGGGCGCGGCGTCGTCGTTCGGATCACCGCCGGGTTTGGCGTTGGACCCGCGGATCGAGGCGGGGCCGACGTCGCCGCCCATGTTGTGCAGCTCGGGGTCGAAGGTCGTGCCCTTGAACTTCTCCCGCTCGGCCTCTCTGCGGCGCTCTTCCTCGCTCATCGCGTTCCCTCCTCCTGCCGCGCTCACTCGGGCTCCACCCGCATGGCGGCCTCCTCGGCCGTGTAGCCGCCGCCGTCCGGGCCCACCTCCTCGCCGATCAGATCGGCCTCGGTGTCGGAGCGCCCGCCCTGGTCGGGGTCGACCAGCCGGCCCGCGGGCCGGGGCTCGTCCCACACGGCGCCGGACGGCTCCTCCGGCTGCGCGGGGTAGCCGGGATCGACGCCGGTGTCCGGTTCGTACCCGGTGTCGAGGTCGGAGCCCGGCCCCAGGCCGCTCTCGGTGCTCACCCCGCCGTCGAGGTCGTCCGGGATCTCCGGGTCCAGGCGCCGCTCCCCGGGGCCGGTCTCCTCGGACGGGTCGACCCCGAACACCGGCTGCTCCTCGGGCACCTCGCGGGCCAGGCGGCCCTCCAGCGGTTCGCCCTGGATCTGCTCGTCGACCGTGGTCCCGAAGTCGTCGACCGCGATGGGACGGTCGCCGGGAAGCGGCGCCTCCTGCGGATCCACCGCCCACTGCTGCTGCGGAGTGCCGTCCTGCAGGTCCGGGATGCCCTCGTCCTCGAACCGCGAATGCGGGTCGTGCTCCGGAATGTGCTCGCTCACAGCGACTCCTTCCTGCTGTTTCCCCTACCGTCCCCCGCTGCCCCCCGAGCCTCGGCGGTAACGGAGGAGGTGGAGTCAGATCTCCTCGGAGGGCTCGGTCGGGTCCAGCTGGCGCGGCTGGGACTCGGCGGCCACCTTGGGGTGGTGCAGGTCGAAGGCGGGCCGTTCGGAGCGGATGGTGGGGATGGAGGTGAAGTTGTGCCGCGGCGGCGGGCAGGAGGTGGCCCACTCCAGGGAGTTGCCGTAGCCCCACGGGTCGTCCACGGTCACCCGCGGCGCGTACTTGGCGGTGTGCCAGACGTTGTAGACGAACGGGAGCGTGGACAGGCCGAGGAGGAGGGCGCCGAGGGAGGAGACGATGTTCAGGTCGGTGAAGCCGTCGACGGTGCTGTAGTCGGCGTAGCGGCGCGGGAAGCCCTCCACGCCGAGCCAGTGCTGGACCAGGAAGGTGGTGTGGAAGCCGATGAACAGCGTCCAGAAGTGCCACTTGCCGAGCGTGTCGTTGAGCATGCGGCCGGTCATCTTCGGCCACCAGAAGTAGAAGCCGGCGAACATCGCGAAGACCACGGTGCCGAAGACGACGTAGTGGAAGTGCGCCACCACGAAGTAGGAGTCGTGGACGTGGAAGTCCAGCGGCGGGGAGGCCAGGATGATGCCGGTCAGGCCGCCGAGCAGGAAGGTGACCAGGAAGCCGATGGCGAACAGCATCGGCGACTGCAGCACGATGTGCCCCCGCCACATGGTGCCGACCCAGTTGAAGAACTTCACGCCGGTCGGGACCGCGATGAGGAACGTCATGAACGAGAAGAACGGCAGCAGCACCTGGCCGGTGGGGAACATGTGGTGCGCCCAGACCGCCATGGACAGACCGGCGATGGCGATGGTCGCGCCGACCAGGCCGACGTAGCCGAAGATCGGCTTGCGGCTGAAGACCGGGATGACCTCGGTGATGATGCCGAAGAACGGCAGCGCGATGACGTAGACCTCGGGATGGCCGAAGAACCAGAACAGGTGCTGCCAGAGCAGCGGGCCGCCCGTCACCGGGTCGAAGATGTGCGTGCCGAGCTTGCGGTCGGCCAGCAGGCCCAGCAGGGCGGCGGCCAGCACCGGGAACGCCATCAGCACCAGCGTCGAGGTGAGCAGCACGTTCCAGGTGAAGATCGGCATCCGGAACATGGTCAGTCCCGGCGCGCGCATGCAGATGATCGTGGTGATGAAGTTGACCGAGCCCAGAATGGTGCCCAGACCGGTCATCACCAGGCCCGAGATCCACAGGTCGCTGCCCGTCTGCGGGGAGAAGGTGTCGAGGGACAGCGTCGTGTAGGCCGTCCAGCCGAAGTCGGCGGCGCCGCCGTTGGTGAAGAAGCCGCTGACCGCGATCAACCCGCCGAACAGGAACAGCCAGTAGCTGACCATGTTCAGCCGGGGGAAGGCCACGTCGGGCGAGCCGATCTGCAGCGGCATGACCACGTTGGCGAACCCGGCGAAGAGCGGGGTGGCGAACAGCAGCAGCATGATCGCGCCGTGCATGGTGAACAGCTGGTTGTACATCTGCTGGTGCACGATCTGCATGCCGGGCTGGGCGAGCTCGGCGCGGATGATGAGCGCCATGATCCCGCCGACCAGGAAGAACCCGAACGAGGTGATCAGGTAGAGGTAGCCGATCACCTTGTGGTCGGTGGAGGTCAGCCAGTGCACGACAACGGCGCCCCGGCGGTGCCGGTGGACCGGGGCCAGCGGTGAGGTGAGCGGCTCCCCGGAGGGCTGTCTGTAGGTCGTCATCACTAGTCTCCACGTGGTCGGTGCCGCACCGGGGACCGGGGGAACGCCGGCCCGCGGTCGCTCAGTGTGATCATCTAATTACCCCATGGAGTCATGCCGAATCTGGCCCTCCCCTCATTCGGGGTGGTCTGTACGGTTTCGGCGGGCTCGCCGGAGGTCGGAGGCCGGCGGCCGGTGCGCCCGGCATGGACGGGCCGTCCGGGGGCAGACCTCCCGCATCGACGAGACCGCCAGGGAGGGGACATGCCGCGATCCGATGAGGACAAGCCGCTCGCCGACCGCAGGGAGGATCCCGAGGTGCACGACGAGCCGGACATCGCCGGGGAGGCCGCGCCGTCCGCGACGGACCCCGCCAACCAGCCCGAGGACGATCCGGACCGCCGGGTCTACGGACAGGACGAGGGGTACGAGAAGCCGACCGAGGTGTGACGCCGGAGCCCGGCCGGGGCGGGAGGCAGGTGCAAAGGCCGCTCGGAGGTGGATCCCCCGCTTAGGGGACCGAGGTAATCAAGCGGGCATCCAGCGGAAAAGCCTTGTTCGGCGCGGTCGCGTCGGCCGTGCGCGCACCGCTGCGTTTGCGACCTTGGCGGTGGGAGAGTCCCGCCGCGGCACCGGCCGGGGGCGCGGCGACCGGCGACGGCCCGTCGCCGGGCAGGCCCTCGGTGCCGGTCCGCGGGTGCAGAGAGGAAACCGCCGATGAGCACAGTCCAGGAGACCGACGTCGTCGCCGTGCTGACGCACGACCACCGCGAGGTCGAGCAGATGTTCACCGAGCTGGAGCGGCTGAGCCCGAGCGACATGGAGCGGCGCCGCCAGCTGACCGAGAAGGTCATCATCGAGCTGGTCCGCCACGCGGTCGCCGAGGAGGCCTACCTGTACCCGGCCGTCCGCAGGGTCGTGCCCGGTGGCGACCAGCTCGCCGACCGGGAACTGGCCGAGCACGCCGAGGCCGAGAAGACCATGAAGAGGCTGGAGCAGACCGACGTCGCCGATCCCGGCCACGCGGCCCTGCTCAAGCAGCTGATGATGGAGATCCGGACCCACATCCGGGAGGAGGAGGACGAGCTCTTCCCTCAGTTGCGCGCGCACAGCGACGTCTCCCAGCTCGCCGAGCTGGGGCGGAAGGTCCAGGCGATCAAGAAGATCGCCCCCACGCGGCCGCACCCGGCCGCGCCGGACAAGCCTCCGGCCAACATGATGGTGGGGCCGCTGACCGGCCTGGTCGACCGGATGCGCGACGCGATCACCGGCCGCGGGAAGGACTAGCGCCCCCGGCCCGGCGCGGCCTCCGCACCGCTCGCGGTCGCCGCGCCCGGCCGTACCCGCGGGCTCCGGCCGCGCGCCCGGCCGGGCTCAGTCGTCGGAGGGCTCCTCCACGTCGTCGGGCGAGTCCGCCCCGGGCGGATGCGGGTCCACCCAGACCCCGCCCTCGGCGTCCCCTTCGGGTTGGGCGTCCGGCGACTGGGAGAGCGGGCTCTGCAGGTGCCGGGAGCCGCCGGGCGACAGGGTCTCCGGGCTCTCCCCGGTGTCCGGGCCGGACGTTCTCGGTTCCGCCATGGTGTTCCCCCCGTACGGGTCTGTCGGTACGGCCGGGCGCGCCCCGGCCGCTGTCTCCCCACGTCAGGTTCTCAAAATCGGGCATACCCGGCAGTCGGGAGACCATGCGCCGCCCGGCCCGAGAAGATGATCAAGAGGATGGGGTCCCGCCCCGCCCCGGCGCGGACGCGAACCGGCGTGACGGCGGTTCAGTCCGGGGCGACGGACCGGTCGACGGTGCCGGGGGACAGCACGTGGTCGACGACCATGACGGCCGCGCCGATCACACCCGCCCGGTCGCCCAGCTCGCTGGCGGTGATGGTCAGGTGCTGGGTGGCCAGGGGGAGCGACCTGCTGTAGATGACCTCGCGGAGCCCGGCCAGCACCTGCTCCCCGGCCTCGGAGAGGTCGCCGCCGATCACGATGACCGAGGGGTTGAAGAAGTTCACGATCGAGGCGAGGACGTCGCCGATCTCGCGTCCCGCCTGGCGGATGAGCTGGACGGCCTGGGTGTTGCCGCCCCGCACCAGGCGGACCACGTCGCGGCTGTCCGCCGCCTCCACCCCCTGGGCGCGCAGCCGGGCGGCCATCGCGGCCCCCCCGGCGACGGCCTCCAGGCAGCCGGCGTTGCCGCACCGGCAGACGGTGTCGAGGGCCGAGGCGACCCGGATGTGCCCGATGTCCCCGGCCGCGCCCTGGGCGCCGCGGTGCAGGCGGCGGTCGCTGATGATGCCGCAGCCGATGCCGGTGCCGATCTTGACGAAGATGAGGTGGTCGGCCTCCGGGCGGGCGGCCCAGTGCTCGCCGAGGGCCATGATGTTCACGTCGTTGTCGGCGAGCACGGGCACGCCCAGCCGCCCGCCGAGCCACTCGGGGACGGGGAAGCCGTCCCAGCCCGGCATTATCGGCGGGTTGACCGGGCGTCCGGAGCCGTGCTCGACCGGGCCGGGCAGCCCGACGCCGATGCCGCACACCTCGGCCATCGAGTGACCGGTCTCGGTGAGCATCTCCTCGAAGGTCCGCTGGAGCCAGGTGAGCGTCGGCTCGGGTCCCCGGTCTATCGGCATCTCGGCCGCACGCTCGGCCAGCACCTCGGTCGCCAGGTCGGTGACCGCGATCCGGGCGTGCGTGGCGCCGAGATCGGCGGCGAGGACGACGCGGGCGGAGCGGTTGAAGGTGAAGGCGACGGCGGGGCGCCCGCCCGAGGAGACCGCCTCCTCGGTGGGGACGATCCACTGCTGGCTGACGAGCGCGTCGAGCCGCTGGGCCAGGGTGGACCGGGCCAGGCCGGTGAGCTGCACCAGCTCGGCCCGGGTGCGGGCCTGCCCGTCGCGCAGGATGCCCAGGAGCGTCCCCGCGCCGGAGATCGGACCGTCCCCCTCGCTCGGCATGCGCACAGTCAACACCCCTCGTTTCCGCCCGTCAAAGGGACTTGCGTCCGCAACACCCCTTCATTATGCCCATATCAGGGCTATCTTCGGCTGATCCCCGCCATAAGTGATAAGGCTCCCACCATCCCGGTCCGCGCCCCGCCCGACGGACCCGCAGACCCGGATGACCATGATCAGGCCGGACGGTGAGGACCTCCCGGCGGCGGAGAACGGCGCCGCGGCCCGGCCGGACGCCACGGCGCGGCCGGACCCGCGGCCGTGCACCGGCCGGGCGGTCCCGGTCACGGGAGCGCGGGGGTCTCCTCCTCGGCCAGCACCGAGGACGGGATCAGGGCGATCGCGCTGATCCCGCCGTAGGGGGAGGGGCGCAGGGTGACCTGGACGCCGTGCCGGGAGGCGAGCATGGCGACCACGAACAGGCCGAGCCGGTCGCTGTCGGCCAGGTCGAACTCCGGCCTCTCGGCCAGGCGGCGGTTGAGCTCGGCCAGCTCCGCGTCCGGGATGCCCAGACCGCGGTCCTCCACCTCGACGGCCAGCCCGGCCGCCGCCCACTCGGCCCGCACGATCACCCGGGTCTGCGGCGGGGAGAACACCGTCGCGTTCTCCACCAGCTCCGCGACCAGGTGGATGAGGTCGGCCACGGCCGCGCCGGTCAGCGAGGCCTGGGGCGCGGGCAGCACCCGCACCCGGGCGTACTCCTCGACCTCCGCCACGGCCGCGCGCAGCACGTCCACCACCGGGACCGGCTTGCGCCAGCCCCGGCCGGGCGCCGCGCCGGACAGGATGATCAGGTTCTCCGCGTGGCGGCGCATCCTGGTGGTCAGGTGGTCCAGGCGGTAGAGGTCGGAGAGCGTCTCCGGCTGCTCCTCCTTGCGCTGCATCGCCTCCAGCTGGGTGAGCTGGCGGTGCAGCAGCGACTGGTTGCGCCGGGCCAGGCTGACGAAGACCTGGCTGACGCCCCTGCGGAGCCTGGCCTGGTCCGCCGCCGCCTCGTAGGCGGTGTGCCGGACCGTGTCGAGCGCCTGCCCGATGTCGCGGATCTCCGGCGTGCCGCCGAGCGGGGGCAGCCCCTCCTCGGGGGCGTCCTGGCCCCGCCGGAGCCGCTCGACCAGCCGGGGCATCCGCACCTCCGCCAGCTGGATGGCCATGTCCCGCAGCTCGCCCAGCTCGGCGGCGAGCCGTGCGGCGAACCGGTGCGCCAGCACCACCGACAGGATCAGCATGACCAGGCCGAGTCCGCCCGCGACCGCGATCTGGACCAGGATGGCGACCGCGGCGGGGATGACCCGGGCCGTCAGCAGCGAGACCACCTCGACCTGCTGGCGCTCCACCTTGACCCAGAGCTGCTCCACCGGCGACAGGTCCGCCGGCAGCGTGCGGAAGGCCAGCGTCCGCGACTCCAGGTCGAGGAAGGCCCGGTAGGACGGGGAGGTGCCGAGCACGTCGTACGGCCCGCGCAGCTCGGTGTCGAGCCGGGCCAGGGCCTGCCGGTACACCAGCCGGCGGGCGGCGGCCATCTCGGCGAACGCGGCGTGCTCGGTGTCGGTCAGCCTCCCCCCGGCGCCCACGGCCGACAGCAGCGCCCGCTCCCTGGCCAGGAGCTCCTTGGCCTCGCCGAGTCCGGTGACCGACCGGGCCTGCTGGTAGATCGAGATGTCGGGGACCAGGATCATCCGGTCGTACATGCGGAACATCGAGTCGATGATGTTGTTGTAGGCGCGGATCACCCGGGTGGTGTCCGCACCGCGGGAGTCGACCAGGGCGCGGGCGGTGGGCAGCTGGTCCAGCTCGGCGAAGAGCGTGGTGAGCCGGATGCGCATGTCGTCGCCGACCGCGTCCTGGGTCTCCGCCGACAGGGCGGTCCTGCGGAAGGCGGCGAGGGCCTGGTCGGACTCCAGCCGCTGCTGGACGACCGTCTCCTGGTCGGACCTGTCGCGCAGGTAGCGGGCCGAGTGCAGCCGCTCGTTCTGCAGCTCGACGACCGCCTTCTCCGAGGGCATGGCCACCCTGTCGACCAGGGTGTTGATCTCCAGGAGCCGCATCCCGTCCCCGGCGGTCAGCGCCGCGGCGAAGCCCCAGAGCAGGACGAGGGAGACGATCGGCACCAGTAGCAGGGCGGTGATCCGGAAGCGGATCGGCCGGCCGGGATTGTCCATACGTCGCCTCGGGGGGAATTTCGTGATGAAATGCGCGATCAGAGATCGCTGCTGAGGCTACACCTCCCGCGGCCGGTCGGTCAGATCCCCCTCGCGTTCCCCACCTCGGAGGCACCCGTGCGGCTACCGCGCACCCCGTCCGGCTGGACCATCGCCGTCTTCGGCCTGCTGGCCTTCCTCCTCGGCCTGCTCGGGCTCGTCTCGCCCGGCACGACGCTGGAGATGCTCGGGTTCGAGGTGCTCCAGACGCGCGCTCCCGGCGACTACACCCTCGTCTACATGGCCGCCTCGTCGATGGCGGCGGTGAACATGGGCGTCTACTACATGCTCGCCTCGGCCGTGGACTTCCGCCCCTTCTTCCTCTGGACGGTCCCGTTCCGCCTGGTCACCTTCACCGTCTTCACCACCCTGGTGGTCACCGGCGAGGCGCCCGCGAAGTTCCTCGGCGTGGGCCTGTGGGAGGGCGCGGGCGCGCTGATCACCGGGGCGGCGCTGTGGTGGGAGAGCCGCCGGACGACGGCGGTGCGGGCCGCCTGAAGAAGGCCGCGATCGCGGAAGGGTCCACCGGACCGGCGAGCAGGGCGAGCATCTCGTCCCTGCGCGCCGGATCCACCTTGAACGGGTGGCCGAACACGCGCGGACCGGCCCCGTCGTGCAGCAGCCGGGTCAGCATCAGGTCGCCGGGCAGGGCCTGCTCGGGCAGGAGCTCGTCGGTCAGGGTCACCTCGCCGTCGCCGTCGCCCAGGGTGATCTCCCGCCCGGCGACGCCGAGGACCTCCCAGAGCCGGAGCGGGGTCCGCCGCCACGACTCCAGCAGCGCGACCTCGTCCTCGCGCAGCCACTCGCCCCGCGCGTCCAGGAACTCGCCGACCACGTCGTACTCGAACAACGCAAGGTCGGCCAGGGCGTGCTCGGCCACCCGCACGCTCCGGGCCACCAGGTCGCCGACCAGGTGGCGGCGGGCCGGCCGGTAGAGGTAGGCGGTCAGCCGCCGGAACAGGTGCGCGGCCCGCGCGGGCAGCTCCTGGCCGGGATCGGTACGGCAGGCGGCGTACTCCTCCGCGTCCCGCAGGGCCGGTTCGAGACCGGCGTCGAGGGCGAGGGCCTCCTCGACGAGGCCGGCCGCCTCGAACGAGCGGCCCTCGCCCTCCGCGGACCGGGCGGCCAGCAGCAGCGCGACCGGCTCGGTCCGGGGCAGGGCCTTGACGAGGCCGGGAGGCAGCGGCTCCCGCTCCACCTCGTCGGCGACCCGGGCCAGGACCTCCGCCGACCGCGACAGGGAGGCGATCACCTCGGACAGGTCCGCGCCCTCGCTCAGGGATGGGAACTCGCTCATCCCCCCATTGTCGTACGGCCGCCGTACGGCTCCGCCCGCCGAGCCCGCCGCGCCCCGCCCGCTTGGGCCCCGTACGTGATGCGGTCCCCTGCGCGAAGCGGCGCCGCCGCCCCAGCGGAGGGGACGGCGGCGCCGTTCGGGGGGTGCCGCGCCGTGCGCGGGACCGCGGCGGTGCCCGTGAGCAGCCCGGGCACCGCCGCGGAGGTGCTGCGACCGCGCCGCGGTCGTGCTACGGCGTCGTCACGCCGACGGTGAAGGCGCCGGTGCCGCTGTAGGCGTGGACCCGGACCCGGTAGGTGCCCGAGGTGCCGTTGTAGGTGAAGGACTCGTCAGGGCCGGAGCTCGTCCCGCTGGCCACGTTCACCCAGGAGGAGCCGCTCTGCTTCTGCAGGTAGAGATCGAAGTCGGCGCCGTTCGGGCCGTCCAGGCAGAGCCGGTGGGTGCCCGAGCCGGCGGTGAAGCCGCTGCTGTAGAGGTTCTGGCCGGAGGACGTGGCCGAGCCGCTGAGCGTCCGGCCGTAGCCGGTGCAGCCGGTGGGCGGGGGCTCCTCGCCGCCTCCGCCGTTGGTGGCCAGGGTCAGGCCGTACGCCGAGAGGATCTCGTTGACCGGCTGGTGGTAGGTGGTGCCGCCGGAGCTGCAGTTGCCGGAGCCGCCGGAGGTGACGCCCTGGGCCTGGTCGCCGGAGATGTAGGAGCCGCCGGAGTCGCCGGGCTCGGCGCACACGCTGGTGCGGGTCACGCCGGAGATGGTGCCCTCGGGGTAGGTGACGCTGGTGTTGTGCTGGCTGATGGTGCCGCAGTGGTAACCGGTGGTGGATCCGGCCCGGCAGATGGAGGAGCCGACCGCCCGCTGCGTGGAGCCGCGGACCGGCAGGATGCCGGAGTTGTAGGCGTTCACGACGCCGGTCGGGGTCCACTGGCTGTTGACCTCGACCCAGGCGTAGTCGTTGCCCGGGAAGGACGAGCCGCGGAAGGTGCCCTGCGCGACCCGGTTGTGGCCCTGCGTGGCGGTGCCGACGTCGCCGCAGTGGCCGGCGGTGACGAAACCGCCCTGGCTGCCGGCCTTGGTCACGGAGAAGCCGACCGAGCAGCGGCCGCCCATGTAGTAGGCGTCGCCGCCGCGCACGTCGTAGAACGGCTGGGGCTGCTCGGCGGTCTGCCGGACGCGGACCAGGGAGGCGTCGGCGCCGCTGGCGTCCACGAAGGCCTGGGCCTCGGCGGTGTCGCGCGCCAGGACGACGACGCTGTTGTCCTGGACGTCGACGTACCAGGAGGCGATCGACCTGGGGGAGCCCTCGGCCTTGGCGTCGAGTGCGCCCTTGGCGGCGTCGAGCGTGGCGAGCGAGTGCCGGACCACCTTGGCCTGCGCCCCGGTCTTGAGGATGGCGGAGACCTTCGTGGAGTCGCTGGTCGCCACGACGAGCTCGGCGGTGGGCCCGGCCACCCAGGCTCCGCCGAACCGATCGCCGAGCCGGGCGGCGAGCACCGGCTCGACCTTGGCGGCGGCGGCCTCGTTGACCAGGCGGGTCCTCGCCTGGCCGGCGTCGATGCCGAGGTCGCGCACCAGGGCGTCGACTAGGCCGGGGGCGGGGGCGGGGGCCTTGGCGGCCATCGCCTTGGCTTCCGTGTACAGGGCGGCGGTCGTGTCACCGGCGCCGGCCTTGCCAGGGGTGAAGGCGTCGTCCGGTCCGGCTTGGGCGAGGGCGGGGGTGGCCACCAGCGCGAGGGCGAGTGCGAAACCCGCCGTCGCGGCATTCCTGCGGAGCATGCGATCTCTCCTCATGTTCGGGGGGTGCGCCGTCAACGTAACGGCGGGCGCATGAGGCGCGGATCTACCAGTTCGCCCCTACCGCCGCGTTATGGGAGCGGGCGGAAGGGCGGAGGAGGGGGGATGGGCGTCGGGGTCCTGCGGCGCGGTGCCGAAACGGGGGTCGCCGTCCAGCCAGGCCGCGTACCGCGCGCTCCGCCGGACGGCGTCGGCGTGGGCCGCCCGCGCGTGTTCGGCGATCACCGGCGCGACCCGGGCGACCGGCGACTCCGGGTGCCAGCCGAGCAGCTGCCGCCACCGCAGCGGGGCGCCCGCGAGCGGCAGCAGCCCCAGCCCGGCCGCGGGCTGGAAGGTCGCCTGGCACAGCGCGACGGCGCGGCCGACGGTGGCCAGGTGCATGCACGTGGCCACGTCGGTCTCGTAGACGGTCTTCGGGGTGAAGCCCGCGCGGGCGCAGGCCGCCGCGAAGCAGTCGCTGAAGCAGCCGTCGCCGGGGGTGGCCGTCCACTGCTCGTCGGCCAGCTCGCCCAGCTCGACCTCCCTCCTGCCCATCAGCCGGTGGTCCTCGCTGAGCAGCACGAAGACCGGATCCATCGCGATGGTCGTCCAGACGACCGGCCCGTCCACCGGCGGCGGGCTCTCCCCGCAGGCGCCGATGATCGCGAAGTCCAGCCGCCCGGTGGTGAGCATCGCGTTCAGTTCCCTGGCCGACCAGGAGGTGTGGGTCGTCACCGGCGTCGACGGCCACGCCGTCGCGAGCCGGTCCACCAGCCCTCCGAGGATCGGTCCGTTGGTGGCGCCGAGCCGGTAGCGGGGGATCTCCCCGCACGCGTTGGCGAAGCGCACGGCCTCCTCCTGGAGCTCCCGGGCGGCGGGCAGCAGCACCCTCGCCCGGGCCAGCACCAGCTCTCCGAGAGGCGTGGGCCTGGCACCGTTGTGGTCGCGGTCGAAGAGAGATCCTCCCAGCACCCGCTCTATCCGTTTGAGCTGCGCGGTCAGCGCAGGCTGGGCCAGCCCGAGATGGGTGGCCGCCTTGGTGACGCTCCCGGCCTCGGCGACCGCGCGCACGATCCTGAGGTGTCGGAGCTCGAGATCCATACCGGGAAGGTAAGGCCCCGGCGGTATGGCCGCAATGAGAACAAGTCATGAAATCTGACTCATTTTCGTGGAATCGTTCCAATGGCGTATGCCGTACCGGAGGTGAGGACGGACCGTGACGGGGTAGGCGGATGCCATGACGATGGGAATCGATCCTAAGGACCTGTCAGAGGACGACCTGATCCGCGAGCTGCGCCAGCTGCACGCCACCCGGACGGACACGTTCCTGCACGGCTCGGCCGACGCGCTCGCCAACCACAGCACCCGGACCGAGGAGCTGGAGGAGGAGTACCTGCGCCGCCACCCCGAGCGCCAGGTCGATCCCGAACGGCTGCGCGAGGGCGCCCGGCAGCGCTGAGACCGGCCCGGCCGGGAGACCGGCGGGCCCCACCGAGGAGGTACGGCCATGCGAGACGATCCCCATGATGTCCAGACCCTGTCGACCGACGACATGACCGTCTACGAGGCCGTGGCCTACCTCGCCGTGGACGACCGCGTCGCCGAGACGGCGGACGTCGCCCACGTGGCGGCCCTGCCCGAGGAGGCCGTGCGGCGGAGCCTCGCCGTCCTGGCCGAGAAGGGCTGGATCGAGCCCCGGGGCGGGGCCCACGTCCTCGGACCCCACGACTGGTCGGTGGAACGCTGAGTCCGGACGGCGCGGCGGTTCAGCCGCCGCGCCGGGCGGTCCGCACGGGCGCGTTCAGCACCAGGCCTTCCGTACGGCCTCGGCGACGGCCGGGGCCTGGGCGAGGCCGGCGTCGAAGGCCGGGCGCCACAGGGACGGGTCGAGGACGTTGGCGCCGAAGACGGCGGCGGACGCCTCGTCGGGGACGACGTGGGCGATCTCCGCGTCACCGAGCCGGGCGAGCTCGGCGGCGAAGCGGGCCCTGGGGGACAGGTGCGCCAGCGGTTCCAGGACCACCACGGCCGACGAGCCCTCCGCCAGGTCGGCGTTGGTCGCCGAGCGGACCCCGCCGTCCATGTAGCGGCGGCCGCCGATCTCCACCGGCGGGAAGACGCACGGTACGGCGCAGCTGGAGGCGACCGCCGTGACCATGGGCACCCCGGAGTCGCGCTCCCAGACGACGAACTCCCCGGTGCCGCAGTCGACCGCGGTGATCAGCAGCCGCCGCTCCGGCCACTCCTTCACCGGGAGCCGCTCGCCGACGGTCTCGATCCTGGCGCCGGTGTCCTCGACCGAGAGCGCCATCGCGCCCACCCGCCGCCGGGCCTCCCGGGGGTCGAGGGACGGGTCGTACAGGATGCCGAAGGCGGCCATCACCGCCTCCATGTCGACCGCCGGGACGGTCGCCCTGGTCTCCGATCCGGCCTGCGCCGCGACCGCGCCCTCCAGGTCCGCGCCGGTGGAGACGAGCGCCCCCACCACCGATCCGGCGGACGTGCCGACCACCAGGTCGGCCTCGCCCAGGTCCACCCCCGCCCGCCGGAGACCGGTGACGACCCCCGCCTCCCAGGCGATCCCCGCGACGCCTCCGCCGCCCAGCACCAGTGCTCTCGTCATGCGCCCATTCTTACCTGATCGCCCTCGGAAGTCCCGAAGGTTCCGCTGGGCGCCGGTCGTCCGCGGAGTCCTGTCCGTCCCGGTGTCCGGTCAGCCCTTGAGCCCGGAGCGCGAGATGCCCTCGATCACCCAGCGCTGGGCGACGAGGTAGAGCGCGATCACCGGCAGGCTGGCGATCACCGCCCCGGCCATCAGCAGGTCGTAGCGGATGCTGTTGGCGCCCTGGAAGTTGCCCAGGCCCGCGGGGAGGGTCAGCGAGTCGGGGCTGAGCAGGACGTAGATCGGCCACAGGAAGTCGTTCCAGTTGGTCAGGAAGGAGAGCAGGAACAGCGTCACCAGCGCCGGCCGGGCCAGAGGCAGGACGACGGCGGTGAAGATCTGCCAGCGGTTGCAGCCGTCCAGCTCGGCGGCCTCCTCCAGCTCGCCGGGGAGGGTGAGGAAGAACTGCCGCAGGAAGAACACCCCGAACGCGCCCGCCGCGGCGGGGACGATCACCGCGGGCAGGCTGTCCACCCACGCGAGCTCGTTGACGATCAGGAAGTTGGGGATCAGGAGCACCACCGGCGGCACGAACAGCGTCGCCACGACCGTGGTGAAGATCGCGCCGCGCCCCCTGAACCGGAGCCGGGCCAGCGCGTACGCGGCGGGGGCCGCGGTGACCAGCACCAGCGCGGCGTGCCCGGTGGCGGCGATGAGGCTGTTGGCGAACCAGGTCAGGATCGGGCTGTCGGCGCTGGTGAGGATCTCCCGGTAGGCGCCGGTGGAGAAGGGGTCCGGGATCCACTGCGGCTCGGTGGACCCGGAGCCCTCGCGGGTCTTGAAGGAGGTGGAGACCATGTAGACCAGCGGGCTGAGGTACAGCGCCGCCACCAGGGCGAGGACCAGGTGCAGCAGGGCCCGCCGCAGCCCGCGGGTGTCCCGGGGTCCGGGGCTCCTGAGGTTCATCGGCTCTCCTTCGGGTGTGGAGACCCCGCCTTGGGGCGCGGGGAGGGGGTCAACGCGCGCTCCTGTCCCGGAAGGCGCCGAACACCAGGGCGCTGGCCGCCATGAGGCAGGCGGCCAGGATGAAGCTCATGGCCGAGGCGGTGCCCATGTCGAACTGGCGCAGGCCGGTCTCGGCGATGAGGTAGATCGCGGTCTTGGTCTGGTCGGCGGGCGCGCCCGCCGTGATCAGGTAGGACTGCCCGAACATGTTGGCCGAGGCCAGGATGGTGGCGTTGACCACGAACACCGTGACCGGCCGCAGGCCCGGCAGGGTGACCGCGCGGAACCGCCGCCAGGCCGAGGCGCCGTCGACCATCGCGGCCTCGTGCAGCTCGCGCGGGATGTCCTGGAGCCCGGCCAGGAAGATGACCGCGTTCAGGCCCAGGGTCCACCACACGGTCACGCCGACCAGGGCGACCCAGGCGGGCGGCACGTCGGTGGTCCACTGCACGTCGAGGCCGAGGTAGTGGTTGACCAGGCCGATGTTCCCGTCGAGCAGGAACCTCCAGAGGAAGCCGACGACCGCGACTCCCAGCACGTAGGGGGCGAAGTAGACGGCGCGGTAGAGGTTGCGCCCGCGGAAGCGGCCGTTCATCAGCAGCGCCACCAGCAGCGGCAGCACGATCAGCAGCGGCACGGAGAACAGGGTGAAGATCCCGGTGGCCCGCATCGCCAGCCAGAAGCGCCCGCCGTCCACGCTGGACGGGTCGAACAGCTCGGTGTAGTTCTCCAGCCCGACGAACGGCTTGGCGGGCAGGTTGACGTCCCACTCGTGCAGGCTGGTCCAGAACCCGAAGCCGATCGGCAGGACCATGAAGACGGCGAAGAGGGCGAGGTAGGGCGCGAGGAAGGCGTACGGCGTCCACCACCGCATCCGGCGCGCGGCCCCGCCCGCGGCGGGTCCCGCCGCCCCGGACGGGCGCCCCGGCCGCTCCAGCACGGTCACCGGCCGCCCGTCTCCACCGGCCGGGGGCGCTCCCTCCTCCCGCGGCGCCGGGCCGGTCACCGGCCGTACTTCCGCTTGTTGTCGGCGAGCAGTTTGTCGGCCGTCGCCACGCCCTCCTTCAAGGCCTCGGCCGGGCTCGCCTGCTTCAGCACGGCCTTGGCCACCGCCAGCTCCAGCGCCTTGGACTGCACGTCGCCGACGCCGGGCAGGGCGGGCAGGAAGCGGAAGACGCCCACGTCCTTGGCCAGGCCCACCTGGGGCAGGTCCGCGACGGCGGGGTCCTCGCGGACGGAGTTGCGGGCCGGGATCATCCCGGCCTTGGCCCACTCGGTGGACCGGCGGCTGACGGAGTCGATGAAGGCCTTCGCGGCCTGCACCTTGTTCGGGTCCTTGCCCGCCTGGGAGGTGAGCACGAAGTTGTGCGAGGCGCTCCACACCGCGGGGGTGCCGCCGATGTTCGGCACCGGGGACAGGCCCCACTGCAGCGACGGCGCGTTCGCCTTGAGGTCGTTGATCTGCCAGATGCCGTCCCAGGTGAGGCTGACCTTGCCGTTCTTGAAGGCGGCGTACTGGGTGTCGATCGCGACCTTGGGCGGGCTGAAGCCCTCGTCGATCTGCTCCACCATCCAGCTCAGCGCCCGGACCCCCTGCTCGGAGCCCCACAGGGCCTTCGCGCCGTCCTCGCTGTAGAGCTCCCCGCCGTGCTGCCAGAGCAGGGACATGAACATCAGGTGGGCCGGCCACTTGTTCGGCATCCAGAACGGGGTGGCGATCCCGGCCTTCTTGAGCTCCGCGAGGGCGTCGGCGTAGGAGGCCTCGTCCGCGGGGGCGTCGGACAGGCCGATCTTCTCCAGGTGCTCGCGGTTCCAGTAGTCGCCCAGGCCGTGCACGTCGAGCGGGACGCTGTAGCGCTTGCCGTCGAAGACCCCGGCGCTCCACACGGCGGGGATGAAGTCGGCCTCGGTCAGCTCCAGCGCCCCGACCACGTCGTCCAGCGGGATGAGGGTCCGCCGGGCGGCGAAGGTGCCGATCCAGTCGTTGTGGATGATCGCCACGTCCGGTCCCTTGCCGGCGGCGATGGCCGTGGGCATGGCCGGGTAGAGGTCCTCCCAGCGGCGGGTGATGTTGCGCACCTCGATCCGGCCGGAGAACTCCTTGTTGAACGCCTCCACCATGGCCCGCATGTGCGGGCCGTCGCCGCCGGTGAAGCCGTTCCAGTAGTCCAGGGTGACCTTGGGGCCGGTGTACCCGCCGCCAGAGAACGACGGAGCGGCCGAGGCGGGCGCGGAGGAACCCGCACCGATCTTGGTCCCGCCGCCGCAGGCGGCCAGGGCGGCGGTGAGGCCGGCGGCGCCGGTCAGGCCGAGGAAGGAGCGGCGGGAGAAGGAATCGCTCATGTCTTACTCCTGGGGGGCGAAGCGGACAATACTCCATGAAACTGGCGGGAGGGTGAGGGCGGCCCGGCGGCCGTCGAGGCGGAGCCCGGTGCCCGGGCGGGGGACGACCCGGTCGGGGGCGGCGACGGAGTTGACCGCCGAGAGGTCCGGGTCGGCGAGTTCCAGGTGCTCCACCGGGACCAGGCCGGCCGGGAGCGCCACCTCGAGCTCGCAGGGCCCGCGCCGGTCGCGGTTGACCACGAAGAGCGCCGTCTCGCCGGTGGCGTCGTCGAAGGTGGCGGTGGCCCAGACGGCGGGGGCCTCGCCGTACCTGGCGGTGGTGATCGCCGGGCACTCCGGCTCCACCCGGAGCACCTGGCCCCGGGCGTGCCGGGCGGTCAGCGCGAACGGGTGGAAGACGCTCTGCCGCCAGGCCGGGCCGCCCGGCTCCGTCCGGATCGGGGCGATCACGTTGGCCAGCTGGGCCTGGCAGGCGATGCCCACGCGGTCGGCGTTGCGCAGCAGCGTGATGAGCAGGCTGCCGACCACGACGGCGTCGGTGACGTCGTAGTCGTCCTCGATCAGGCGGGGGTGCTCGGCCCAGTCCAGCGCGGACTCGCCGGGGAAGCGGCTCTGGTACCAGACGTTCCACTCGTCGAAGGAGAGCTTGATCCGCCTGCGGCTGCGCAGCTTGGCGCCGACGTGGTCGGCGGTGGCGGCGATCGAGCGGATCATGTGGTCCATGTCGGCGGCGCTGGCCAGGAAGGAGTCGACGTCGCCGTCGGACGGGTCGTAGTAGGCGTGCAGCGAGATGTGGTCGACCATCTCGTAGGTCGCCTCCAGCACCTCGGCCTCCCACGCCCCGAACGTCGGCATGCCGCCGTTGGAGCTGCCGCAGGCCACCAGGGACAGGTCCGGGTCGAAGCGCTTGAGCGCCCGGGCGGTCTCGGCGGCGAGCCTGCCGTACTCGCGGGCGGTCTTGTGGCCCATCTGCCAGGGGCCGTCCAGCTCGTTGCCCAGGCACCACAGCCGCACGCCGTGCGGCTTGTCCACGCCGTGCGCGCGGCGCAGCTCCGACAGGCGGGTGCCGCCGGGATAGTTGGTGTACTCCACCAGTTCCAGTGCCTCGGCCACGCCGCGGGTGCCCAGGTTGAGCGCCATCATCGGCTCCACCCCGGCCTTCGCCGCCCAGGCCATGAACTCGTTCAGTCCGAAGGCGTTGCCCTCCAGGCTCCGCCAGGCCAGATCCAGCCGGACGGGCCGGTCCTCCACCGGCCCGACGCCGTCCTCCCAGCGGTAGTTGGAGACGAAGTTCCCGCCGGGGTAGCGGACCAGGGTCACCCCGAGCTCGCGGGTCAGCTCCAGCACGTCGGTGCGGAAGCCGTCGGCGTCGGCCAGCGGATGGCCGGGCTCGAAGACGCCGGTGTACACGCAGCGGCCCATGTGCTCGACGAACGAGCCGAACAGGCGGGGCTCCACCGGGGCGATCCGGAAGGCGGGATCCAGGGTGAGACGGGCGCTGGTCGTCGGCAAGACACGACCTCTCTGTCAACGCGGTGTTTCGGTGGTGCGTTTGTACAACGTTGTTCCAACGTTGTAAACAGGGGCGTAGGAGGTCGATACCGGGGCGTTACGATCGACCCCGTCGGATCGTGTACGGCTCGCGCAGCCGTACGGCCAGGGAGGTGGGAGCGGGTGGGGGTGAGCCTGCGCGACGTCGCGGATCTGGCGGGGGTGTCGGTGAAGACCGTCTCCAACGTGGTCAACGGGTACGCGCACGTCGCGCCCGCCACCCGCGCGAAAGTGGAGGAGGCGCTCTCCCGGCTCGACTACCGGCCCAACCTGTCGGCGCGCAACCTGCGGCGGGGGCGCACCGGCGTGATCGCCCTGGCGCTGCCCGAGCTCGACGCGCCCTACTTCGCGGAGCTGTCGAGGTTCGTCATCGACGCCGCGGCCGAGCAGCGGTGGCTGGTGGTCATCGAGCAGACCGACGGGAGCCTGGAGCGCGAGCGGCAGATCCTCGACGGGGTCCGCGACCACCGGGTGGACGGGCTGATCCTCAGCCCCATCGCGATCGGCGCCGACGAGCTCGCCGCCCGCACCGACGAGACGGCGCTGGTCCTGCTGGGCGAGCGCATCCACGACGGCCCGGCCGACCACGTGGCGATCGACAACGTCCGCGCCGCCCGCGACGTCACCGAGCACCTGATCGGTCTGGGCCGCACCCGCGTCGCCGCGCTGGGCGCCCAGGACAGCGCGGTCAGCGGTACGGCCCCGCTCCGGCTGGCCGGCTACCGGGAGGCGCTGGCCGCGCACGGGCTCGGTGAGACGGTGGTGCGGGTGGAGCGCTACCGGCGGGCGGACGGCGCGGCGGCGATGGCCGGGCTGCTCGCCGGCGGCGACCGGCCCGACGCGGTCTTCTGCTTCAACGACCTGCTGGCGCTGGGGGCGCTGCGCGCGATCCTCTCCCGCGGCCTGCGGGTGCCCGAGGACATCGCGCTCGCCGGGCTCGACGACATCGAGGACGGCCGCTACAGCACCCCGACGCTGACCACGGTGGCCCCGGACAAGGCCGAACTGGCGCGGATCGCGGTGGACCTGCTGCGGCGGCGGATCGACGGGCGGTCCGGCCACGCGCCGCAGGAGGTCCGGGCCGGCTACCGCCTCATGGCCAGGGAGAGCACCCTGGGCCGTTGAGCCCGTTGAGCCCGTTGAGCCCGTTGAGCCCGTTGAGCCCGTTGAGCCCGTTGAGCCCGTCGAGTGCGCCGGGTCCGCGGTCCGCTGAACGCCCTGGGCGCCGAGCACCCTGAACGCCCTGGGCGCCGAGCACCCTGAGCGCCCCGGGCTCGGCGATCCCGGTGAGGGCTCAGACGTCGCGGCCCCGCATCCCCCGCTGCGCCGGGTCGACGCCCCACGAGATGATCCGCTCCGGGCGGATGCGGATGACCTCCCGGCTGAGGTACGGCGAGGGCGGCTCGTGGTCCTCGACCGCCTCGGCCGTGCCCCGGATCTCCACGCCCCGGACGACCCAGGGGTCGGTCGAGGCGAGGTCGTCCACCACGAAGGCCACTCGGCCGTTCGCCAGCACGTTGCGGAACTTCCTGGTCGCGCCCATGGCGCGGCCGTAGATGTCGATCGTGCCCGTCGCGGGATCGTAGTGGAAGCCGGTGGGGCTGTTCTGCACCGTGCCGTCGGGCGCCACGGTGGCCAGGCGGCCGAGCCGCTGCCCTCCGAGGTAGTCGAGCTCGGCCTGGGTGAACACGTGCGCGGAGGTCTCTGCGGTCGTCATGCGTCCAGGCTGCAACCTCAAGCTACCTTGAGGTCAACTTAGGATGGGCCCGTGTCCCAGACAACGGAACTCAGCGTCGGCCAGCTCTCCGCCCGCAGCGGGGTGGCGATCTCGGCCCTGCACTTCTACGAGGCCAAGGGCCTGATCCGCAGCCGCCGTACGGCGGGCAACCAGCGCCGCTACACCCGCGACACGCTGCGCAGGATCGCCTTCATCCGGGTCTCCCAGCGGGTCGGGATCCCGCTGAAGACGATCCAGCACGCGCTCTCCGCCCTGCCGGACGGGCGCACCCCGAACCGCGAGGACTGGGCCCGGCTCTCCGCGCTGTGGCGGACCGAGCTGGACGACCGGATCCGGCAGCTCCAGCGCCTGCGTGACGGCCTGACCGACTGCATCGGCTGCGGCTGCCTGTCCCTCGACCGCTGTGCGCTGGCCAACCCCGGCGACGTGCTGGCCGCCCGCGGCCCGGGATCGCGGCTGATGGTCGCCCCGGCGGCGGGCTGCGCCGTACCGGGGGAGGCGGCGGGCGCGGGGACGGCGGCCGGCGCCGGGGCGGGCGCCGCACCGGGAGAGGCGGGCTTCGGGGCGTGCGCGGGGCCGGGCGGGGAAGCGGGCGGGGAGGCGGACTCCGGCGCGGCGTGAAAATTACATCGGAACCGGAGTCTCACCTCGCCTTTGTTGGTTGTGAACTCAAACTAATTGACGATGTGTCCGCGGCCGTGTGAACCTCTGGGCGCTCATGCACGCGCATCACGGGCGGTCGGAGGTCAGGTTCCCGCTCTCTGATCGTGCATGGCGGTTCGTCCATTGCTCCGCGGAGGGAAACCGTACATGCGAAGAAGACTGGTCAGCGTGCTCGCCGCCTCGGTGCTGACATGCGCGGTGGCGGGCACCGCCGTCACGGGCGCGGCCGCGCAGACCGCCCCGGCCGGCGCCCTGTCGGCCGCCGCCACCGTCGTGGCCGCCGAGACCAACGAGTGGAAGAACGTCCGGATCGACGGCGGCGGGTTCGTCCCGGGCATCATCTTCAACCAGAAGGAGAAGAACCTCATCTATGCCCGCACCGACATCGGCGGGGCGTACCGGTGGGAGCAGTCCAGCAGGACCTGGGTCCCGCTGCTCGACTGGGTCGGCTGGGACAAGTGGGGCTACAACGGCGTGGTCAGCCTCGCCGCCGACCCCGTGGAGACGAACCGCGTCTACGTCGCGGCCGGGATGTACACCAACGACTGGGACCCCAACAAGGGTGCGATCCTGCGCTCGGCGGACAAGGGCAAGACCTGGCAGGCCACCGAGCTGCCGTTCAAGCTCGGCGGCAACATGCCCGGCCGGGGGATGGGCGAGCGGCTGGTCGTGGACCCGAACGACAACCGCGTGATCTACCTCGGCGCGCCCGACGGCAACGGCCTGTGGCGCAGCACCGACAAGGGCGTCACCTGGGCCAAGGTCGCGAGCTTCCCCAACCCCGGGAACTACGCCGCAGACCCGGACGACCCCAACGGCTACCTGAGCCACCGGCCCGGCGTGGTCTGGGTGACCTTCGACCCGACCTCGGCGACGGCTGGCAAGACCACGCAGAAGATCTACGTCGGGGTGGCCGACAAGGAGAACACGGTCTACGGCTCCTCCGACGGCGGCGCCACCTGGACCCGCGTCGCCGGGCAGCCGACCGGCCACATCGCCCACAAGGGCGTGTTCGACCACACCAGCGGCACCCTGTACATCGCCACCAGCGACACCGGCGGGCCGTACGACGGGGCCAAGGGCGACGTGTGGAAGCTCGACACCAGGACGGGCGCGTGGACGCGGATCAGCCCGATCCCGTCCAGCTCCGCCGACGACTACTTCGGCTACAGCGGCCTGACCATCGACCGGCAGAACCCCAACACGATCATGGTCGCCACCCAGGTCTCCTGGTGGCCCGACGCGATCTTCTTCCGCTCGACCGACGCCGGCGCGACCTGGACCCGGATCTGGGACTGGGGCGCCTACCCCGAGCGGACCAAGCGCTACACGATGGACATCTCCTCCGCGCCGTGGCTGACCTTCGGGGTGAATCCGCAGCCGCCGGAGGAGGCGCCCAAGCTCGGCTGGATGAACGAGTCGGTGGAGATCGACCCGTTCGACTCCAACCGGATGATGTACGGCACCGGCGCCACGATCTACGGCACCGAGGACCTGAAGAAGTGGGACACCGGCGGCAAGTTCACCATCAAGCCCATGGTCGAGGGCCTGGAGGAGACCGCCGTCCTCGACCTGATCAGCCCGCCCAGCGGCGCGCCCCTGGTCAGCGCGCTCGGTGACATCGGCGGCTTCCGCCACACCGACCTCACCAAGGTCCCGCCGATGATGTTCACCTCACCGACCTTCACCTCGACCACCAGCCTCGACTACGCCGAGACCAGCCCGAACATCATGGTCCGCGCGGGCAACTTCACCGACGCCGACAGGCCGGGCGACAGCCACGTCGCCTTCTCCACCGACGGCGGCGCGAACTGGTTCCAGGGCACCGAGCCCGGCGGGATCAACGAGGGCGGCACCGTCGCCGCGGCCGCCGACGGCTCCCGGTTCGTCTGGGCGCCCAAGGGCGTGGCCGTCCACCACACGGTCGGCTACGGCAACGGCTGGACCGCCTCCACCGGCATCCCGACCGGCGCCGTGGTCGAGTCCGACCGGGTGAACGCCAAGAGGTTCTACGGCTTCAGCGCCGGGAGGTTCTACACCAGCAACGACGGCGGCGCCACGTTCGCGGCCTCCGCGGCGACCGGCCTGCCCGCCGAGGGCAACGTCAAGTTCAAGGCCGTGCCCGGCCGCGAGGGCCACGTCTGGCTCGCAGGCGAGACCGGCCTGTTCCGCTCCACCGACGGCGGTGCCTCCTTCACCAAGCTGTCCGGCGTCACCTCCGCGGTGAACGTCGGCTTCGGCAAGGCCGCGGAGGGCCGGAACCACCCGGCGCTCTACGCGGTCGCCACGATCGGCGGCGTGACCAGCGTCTTCCGCTCCGACGACACCGGCGCCACCTGGGTCCGGGTCAACGACGACCAGCACCAGTACGGCAACATGGGCGAGGCCCTGACCGGCGACCCCCGGATCTACGGCCGCGTCTACCTGGGCACCAACGGCCGCGGCATCGTCTACGCCGACACCGGCGACGGCGGGACCACGCCCCCGGACGACGACACCACCGACCCGTCCAAGCCGGGCAGGCCGGCCGCCTCTGCGATCACCTCGACCGGCGCCACGCTGACCTGGACGGCCTCGACGGACAACGTCGGCGTCGAGGGCTACGACGTCTACCGCGAGGCCGGGGCCACGGACGTCAAGGTCGGCTCGCCCTCCTCGGCGTCGTTCGCCCTGACCGGGCTGACGGCCGACACCTCCTACACCTACTACGTCGTGGCCCGCGACGCCGCCGGCAACACCTCGGCCGCCTCCGACCCGGTGACCTTCAAGACCACCACCGGCGGATCCACCGAGGGCGGCTGCACCGCGGCCTACAAGGTGGCCAACTCCTGGCCCGGCGGCTTCCAGGGCGAGGTGACGGTCAAGAACACCGGCACCGCCGCCATCACCGGCTGGACCGTGAAGTGGACCTTCCCCGACGGCCAGAAGATCACCCAGCTCTGGAGCGGGGTGCACACCCAGACCGGGGCGGACGTCACCGTCGGGAACGCGGGCTGGAACGGCAACCTGAACGCGGGCGCCTCCACCTCGTTCGGCTTCGGGGGCAGCTGGGCCGGCGCCAACGGCGTCCCCGCCGCCGTCACCTGCACCGCGGGCTGACCCGTGTGAGGTGACCCCGCGGGAGGCCCCGGCCGTACGGCGTGCCCGCCGTACGGCCGGTTCCGCCCATCGGGACGATCTCCCGGCCTCGCGCCCTCCGGGGGCACGAGGCCGGACTCGTCCGCGGGGAGGAGCGGAGCTCGGACGCGCGGGCCTATCCTGGAACGAAACCGACTGTCCGGGGGAACACGTGGCCATCTCAGACGGGGTGCGAGGCACCCAGGACGGCGCCGGTCGACCGTCCGGGGCCGGTGACGCCGGAGCGGCGGAGGCGGAGGGCCCGACCAGGCGCGAGACCGGTGACGCCGAGGCGGTGAAGGCCGAGGCGGCCGAGCGCTCACCCATCCGCTCGGGCCTGCACGGCCGGCTGGACGCGATCAGGGCCACCCGCGCCGGCCGCCTCACCCTGAAGATCGTCATCGGCGCGCTCGGCGGCGTGCTGGTCGTCGCCGGGCTCATCATGGTGCCGTTCCCCGGGCCCGGCTGGGCGGTCGTCTTCGCCGGCCTCGCGGTGCTGGCCCTGGAGTTCCACTGGGCCCACCGGCTGCTGGAGTTCGGCAAGCGGACCCTGTCGGCCTGGATGGTCTGGCTCGGCCGGCAGCACCTCGCGGTCAAGGGCCTGGTCATCCTGGTCGCCGCCGCGACCGCCACCGCCATCGTCTACTTCGGCGTCAAGCTCAGCTTCGGCGTCGACCTGGTCCTCGAGGCCCAGAAGCTGCTCATCCGCTGACCCGGGCCGGGACGGCCGGAGATCCGGCCCGGCCTGCCTCGGCCGCCCGCGGCAGGCCGGTGAAGAGCGCCGGCAGGCCGGGCATCGCGGCGAGGGCGTGTCCCGGCGGGCGGATCAGGCAGGCGGGACGAGCGTGTGCAGGTGCATCTCGACGAGCTCGTCCTCCCCGGTCGGCGACGGCTGGGCGAGCAGCCTGGCCAGGGCGAACCCGTTCCTCCTGGCGACCGCGCAGGAGGCGGGGTTGGCCACGGCGTGCCGCAGGTCCAGCCGGGACAGCCCCAGGCAGGCGAACGACCACCGGGCGACCGCGCCGAGCGCGTGACCGGCCACGCCGCGCCCGCGGGCGGCGGGCAGGACCCAGTAGCCGACCTCGCCGACCCCGTCGCCGCGGGTCCGCACCCGGATGTGACCGAGCACCCCGCCGGTGGTCGAGTCCGCGACGGCGAAGGAGGCCGACGAACCGTCGGCCCAGCCCTCGATCCGGTCGGCCAGCCAGGCCTGCTCGTCGGGGATCTCGGGGGAGGCGGTCGCCCAGCGGCGGATCTCGGGGTCGCGCAGGGCCGCGCCCACCACCCCGGCGTCCTCGGCGCGCCACGGCCGCAGGTGCAGCGTGCCCGCGGTGATCTCCATGGGTTCCACGCCGGGTGAGCCTACCCGGTGGGCGCTCTCCGCTCCGCGTGGCGGCCCCCTGGGGCGGACGATGCCCCGTGTTGACGGAACAGGGCGGTTCATGACGATCGCCCACCGCAGGGAGGTGCTGGAGCCGTTACACGCCGGTGACGCGATCTGCCCGGCGGCGTAACGCCCCGTGGCGACGCTGGACGACATGAGTGAGACGGAACGCGAGCGGTCCGCCTCGGGGTGGACGCTCAACAGGGAACTTCTCAACGTCGGAGCGGTCATCGTCGCCGCGGGCATCGCCCACCTCGTGATGGGCCTGATCGGGCATGGCAGGCACGGGCCGGTGACGCTCCTGCTGCTGGGCGGGGTGCTGGTCGCGGCGGCCCTCGGCCACCGCTTCTACGAGGAGCGGCGGCACCGGCCGGAACCGGCCGCGGAGTGCGTCAGATGCGGGGAGACGGCCGGGAGCTGAACGTCCGGGTCCGGGGGTGCGGGAACAGCCCGCAGAGAGTTCGCCCGGGCCCGCAGCGAGTTCGTCCGGGGCGGTGCGGCCGGGGAGGCGGACCCTTGTTAGGCCAACCGATTCGTTATAGATCTCGAATCATGAGGATCTCCCGGCCTAGGCTGCGGCCGTGCCCCTGACCCACGGGATTCACCGACTGCTCCGCGGCGCCGTCATCGCGGTCGCGCTGACCGTGCCGGCCCCCCTCGCCGCGCACGCCGGCGCGCACACGGCCGCGCCGGTGGACATCAAGCTGCCCGGCACCTCGGCGACCGTGCGGGAGGACTCCGCCGACCCCGCGCGGGTGACCTCCTACACGCTGAAGGGCGCCGCCTACCTGCGCCGGGGCACCGGGTTCGTGCGGAGGACCGGTGACGCGGAGGTCACCGTCGCGCCGAAGGGCGCCAGGGCGCTGGCGGTCCCGGCGGCCTACAGCTCCGGATACGACTCGGTGGTCCTCCTCGACGTCGCGTCGGGCAGGGGCACCCGGATCCGGACGGTGCGCAAGCCCCTGGTCGCCAACTCCGCGCGCTGGTCCCGCGACGCGGGCAGGGCCGTCCTGACCGTCAGGAAGAGGTCCGGGTCGGCCTGGGCCACCACCGGGTTCGTGATCGTCGACGCGGCCGCCGGGTCGGCGCGGACGGTGACCGTGCCGGGGGTGGACGCCGCGGCGACCTTCCGGTGGAGCCCGGACGGCACCGAGCTCGTCGCGGGCCACCGGGGAGGCACCCGCTTCTACGGCCAGGACGGCTCGGTCCGGCGCACGCTGACCGGGACGGGCACGCCGGTCGGCGGCGAGGACGCCTTCTCGCCGTCGGGCCGCGCGCTGGCGACGTGGTGCCCGGCCTCCTACACCGAGCACGTCTGCGTCTGGAACCGCACCACGGGCAGGGTCGCCGCCCGGGTGGGCATCCGGCCGCAGAGCATCTGGGGCTGGTGGGACGAGAGGCACCTCATCGCGGTCGTGGCCTCCGGCGGGACCCGCCGCGTCGTGCTGAGCGACCTCACGGGCAGGACCGTCCGGACGCTGGCCGCCTTCTCCGCCGCCGACTGGGACAAGAAGCTCTATCTCGGCTACACCCGCAAATGACCCGAGCCCAGGGGCCGGGCGCCCGGAGGGTCAGAGGTAGAGGCCGGTGCCGTTGTCGGTCTGCGGGGTGGCGATGGCGTGCAGGTCGCGCTCGCGCATGACCAGGTAGGTCTGGCCGTGGACCTCGACCTCGTACTGGTCCTCGGGGTTGAACAGGACCTTGTCCCCGACCTTCACCGCGCGGGCGTTCGCGCCGACGCCGCAGACCTCGCCCCAGACGAGGCGGTTGGCGATCTTCACGGTCGCCGGGATCACGATGCCCGCGGTGCTGCGCCGCTCCTCGGACTCCTGCTCGACCTTGACCATGACGCGGTCGTGGAGCATCTGGATCTCGAACTTCGGGTCAGCCACAGCAGCAGTTTATGGGACGGGCGGAGCCGTACCGGCTGATCGGCGCCGTCCCGCCCGCGGGACAGCCGCGGCGGGGCAGGACCGGAGCGGCCGGGGCATGTCCGGGAGCGCCGGGTAGGCTCACCGCGCATGACGGATCTCTCCCTCGATTCTGCCCGCCTGGTCGACGACTTCCTCGACTGGTACCTCGACGCGAACCCCGTCCGCGCCTCCCTCGCGGGCGCGCCGGGTCACGATCGCACCCTCGGCGACTTCACCGAGGCCGGCATCACCTCCCGCGAGGCGGAGGCGCGGCGCCGGCTGGCGGGGCTGGAGGCCGCCGGAGACGCGGACGGCGGGCAGGGCGAGGAGGGCGGCGGGTTCGAGGATCGGATCGACCGGGAGCTGGTCGTCTCCGCGCTCCGCGGGTCGGTCGCCCAGGAGGCCTGGCCGTCCTGGCGGCGCGACCCCTCCTTCTACGTCGGGCCGGTCTTCGCCTCGATGTTCAGCCCCTTCCTGCACCGGCTGGCCCCCGAGGCCGAGCTGGTGGACGCCGCCGTGGCGCGGCTGGCCGAGGTGCCGGGTGTGCTGGCGGCCTGCCGTACGAACCTGGACCGGGGGCTGGCGGCGCCGCTGCTGGTCGAGCGGGGGCTCGGCCAGGCGCGGACCGGCCGGCGCTTCCTCACCGTGACCGTGCCTGGCCTGGTCGGCGACGAGCGGCTGCGCGCCCGGCTGGCGGAGGCGGCCGAGCCCGCGGCGGCGGCCTTCGACGCGCTGGTGGAGTTCCTCGGCGGCTTCGCGGCGGAGGGCGACTGGCGGATGGGCGAGGAGCTGTACTCCAGGCTGCTGCGCGAGCGGGAGATGCTCGACTACGGCGCGGCCGGGCTGCGCGAGCGCGGCAGGGCCGCCTACGACGAGCTCGACGCGGAGATGCGCGAGGTCGCCGCCAGGCTGCCGGGCGGCTCCGGCGACTGGCACGCGGCGATCGCGGCCCTCCAGGACGACCACGCGCCGACGCTGGAGGACATGCGCGCCGAGTACGAGGCCGAGACCGAGCGGGCCCGCCGGTTCGTGCGCGAGCGCGGCCTGGTGACCTTCGCCGAGGGCGAGGAGTGCCGGGTGGTGCCGTCGCCGGAGTTCCAGCGGCCCGTGCTGTCCGTCGCCTCCTACATGTCGCCGCCGCCGCTGTCGGCCTCCCGGACCGGGCACTTCTTCGTGCCGTTCACGCCGGACTCCTTCACCGCGGAGCAGGTCCGCCAGCGGCTGCGCACCAACGCCCGCGCGCAGATGCCCTCCATCGCGGTGCACGAGGCCTACCCCGGCCACCACTGGCACCTGTCGTGGGCGGCGGGCAACCCGCGCCGGGCCCGCAAGCTCTTCGGCACGCCGTACTTCGCCGAGGGCTGGGCCCTGTACGTGGAGAAGGTCATGCGCGAGCAGGGCTACTTCGCCGAGCCCGCCCAGGAGCTCGCCCACCTGGAGTTCCGGCTCTTCCGGGCGGCCCGCATCATCGTCGACACCTCGCTGCACTGCGGCGACATGAGCATCGAGGAGGCCGAGCTCTTCATGACGACGAAGTCCTCGCTCACCCCGGGCACCGCCAAGGGCGAGGTCGACCGCTACTGCGCGTGGCCCACGCAGGCGCCGTCCTACCTGACCGGGGCGCTGGAGATCGACCGGATCCGCGCCGACTACCTGGCCGCCGGGCGCGGGGACCTGCGCTCCTTCCACGACACCCTGGCCGGTTCCGGCAGCCTCCCCCTGGGCCTGGCCCGCCGGGTGGCGCTGGAAGGGCGGACCGGGGCCGGCGGTACGGCGTGAGCCGCGCGGGCGGCGCGGGCACCGGTCGTCCGGCGGGCCCCAGGTCCGGGTCCAGATCCGGGTTCGGGGCCGGCTGAGGTCCGGGTGAGGCCCGGGTAGGTCTACCGGGACGGACGGATGGCGGGGACCGGGGCGCGGTGGGCGGCGTGGGAGGCCGAGCTGGCCAGCAGGCCCGCTGCGACCAGGGCCGTGACCACGGCCGACCAGACCAGGGCGCGGCCCATGCGCAGGCCGTATCCGCCGAAGGCCCAGGCCAGGCCGAGCAGCCAGCGCCGGGCGGGGCCGCTGGTGATCCGGCGCATCTCCAGGGCGGCGAAGTGGAAGTCCGCCGCGGTCTCCTGGTCGTCCACGGCGGTGCGCAGGCGGGAGTACAGCACCGCCAGGCCGTGCGGGGTCGGCGGCGGCGGTCCATCTCCGGCCTGCGCCCAGCCCCGCCAGACGTGCTCGTCGGCCAGCGCCTGGCGCGGGGACCACCAGCGCAGCGGAGGCCACTGCCAGGCGAACCGCACCCCATGCGGGGTGCGGGCGAACGTGCAGCCGGTCAGGCGCAGTCCCTCCGGGTGGCGCACGTCGGCCAGGCGGCAGGTGCTGAGGTCCACCCCGCTCAGGTGCAGTGACGCGGCGTCGACACCGGACAGGGAGGTCACCCTGGACGAGCCCCGGCCGGTGAGAGCGGCCGGGCCGCGCAGTGACGCCCCGTCCAGGGCGGCCTGGGCGTTCCTCAGGCGGACGGTCAGCGGACCGGTCACCGAGAGCCGGCGCAGGTCCACCGGGCAGCTCTCGGCCGACAGCACGAGGCGGGCGCCCACCTGGGCGCCGGTGAGGGCGAGGTGCCGCCGCGCCGCGGCCGGCGCCAGGTAGGCCGCGGCGGCGAACCGCGCCGCTTCGAACCCGGCCCGCCCGGCGAAACCCGTCCTGCGGAAGGAGGCCGCCCGGCCGAACCGGCAGCCGCGGAAGGCGGCGGCCCGGCCGAAGCGGGCGTCGTCGAAGGTGGTGAACCCCTGCAGGTCGGCGCTCTCGAACGACGCGGTCCGGTCGAAGGCGGCGGAGCTGAACAGGGCGTCGCTGCCGACGGTCATCCGGTCGAAGGCGGCGTGCCCGCCCACAGCGGCCTGGTGCAGGGAGAGCTCCCGGGCGAACCGGGCCTCGCGGAAGGAGGCGTTGCCGTCGAAGCGCGCGCCGAGGAACGAGGCCAGGTGGTGGAAGACGGAGCGGTCGAAGGTGGCGTCTCCGAGGAAGGTGACACCGTTGAAGAGGGCGGGACCGGAGAAGACGGCCCGGTCGAAGCGGGCCCGGCCGGGCCTGCGGCCGGTGGCCGCCAGGATCCGCTCCAGCAGCGCGTCCTCGACGAGCGTGCCCCGCAGGTCCACCGCCGAACCCGGGCGCAGAGCGCCGATGACCTCGTCGAGTCCGCCGGGGTCGAGGTGGGCGAGGCAGCGTCCGCGGGACCGCTGCGCCACTCCTGCGCAGTCCGGGAAAGCACAGGTGACCCAGCCCACGTCCAGAGTTCTCATAATCGAGTGATACGCCTTTTCCCGCCTGCGGGCGAGTGCCGCCACGCGAACGGGGGCGGTGCGGCCGGCGGGCGCGGGCCGAGTCCGAAAAGCTACCTGCAGGTAACCGAAGTCACATGAGGGCCTCGCACAATCGGTGACGCGTCACTTGTGCGATGAAAGGTCGTTTTCCGTGCGGATCGCTCCGTTCGCCCGCCTGTCCCGCCCGCTCCGCTGGGCGGCCCGGGTCCTGTCCGTGCTCGTCGTCCTGGCGGTCGTCCTCGCCGGGGCGGCGACCTGGACGGTCCGCAGGTCCTTCCCGCAGCTGTCCGGCGAGCTCCGGCTCCCCGGCCTGGCCGCCCCGGTGACCGTGCACCGCGACGGGTACGGCATCCCGCACATCTACGCCGACACCGCCGCCGACCTGCTGAAGGCGCAGGGCTACGTGCATGCCCAGGACCGCTTCTGGGAGATGGACTTCCGCCGCAAGACCACCGCGGGCCGCCTGTCGGAGGTGTTCGGCGCCTCGACCCTGGAGATCGACAAGGTGGTCCGCACCCTCGGCTGGCGGCGCACCGCCGAGGCGGAGCTCCCCCTGCTGCTCCCGGAGACCCGCCAGGCCCTGGCGGACTACGCGGCGGGGGTGAACGCCTGGATGGCCCGGCACGACGGCTTCGCCGCCAGGAGCCTGGAGTACGGCGTGCTCAAGCTCACCAACGGCGGCTACGAGCCCGAGCCCTGGACCCCGGCCGACTCCCTGGCCTGGCTCAAGGCCATGGCCTGGGACCTGCGCTCCAACATGGACTCCGAGCTGGACCGGGCGCTGGTCGCCGCCCGGCTCCCCGCCGAGCGGGCCGCGCAGCTGCACCCCGGCTATCCCTTCGACCGGCACGCGACGATCGTGACCGACGCGCCCGCCGGGGAGCCCAGGGGCGGCCGCCCGGTCGAGGCGGCCGCCGCCGGGGCGCTGGACCGGGTCGCGGCGCTGGTGGACGCCGCGCCCTCCCTCTTCGGGACCGCCGGCGGCGACCCCGCCGGGATCGGCTCCAACTCCTGGGTGGTGGGCGGGGCGCACACCGCCACCGGCAAGCCGCTGCTCGCCAACGACCCGCACCTCGGCCCCCGGATGCCGTCGATCTGGTACCAGGCCGGGCTGCACTGCCGTACCAAGAGCGCGGCCTGCCCCTACGACGTGGCCGGATACACCTTCGCGGGCCTGCCCGGCGTCGTCATCGGCCACAACGACAAGATCGCCTGGGGCTTCACCAACCTCGGTCCCGACGTCACCGACCTGTACCTGGAGCGCACCCGGGGCGACACCGTCCTCGCCGGGGAGACCTGGGAGCCGATGCGGGTGCGCACCGAGCGGATCCAGGTGGCCGGGGGTGAGCCGGTCGAGCTGAAGGTCCGCACGACCGGGCACGGCCCGATCGTCTCCGGCGTGCTCGGCGACGCCCGCGAGGCCGTGCCCGGGGCCGCGGCCCGCCTGGGCGAGCAGGCCGAGGGCCTGGAGGTGGCGCTGCGCTGGACCGCGCTCGACCCCGGCCGGACCGCCGACGCCATCCTGCTGATGAACCGCGCCGAGGACTTCGAGCAGTTCCGCAAGGGCGCGGCCTCCTTCGAGGCCCCCGCGCAGAACCTGATCTACGCCGACACCGCCGGGAACATCGGCTACCAGGCCCCCGGAAAGATCCCGGTCCGCTCGAAGGGCGACGGCACCATGCCCGTGCCCGGCTGGACCGGGGAGCACGAGTGGACCGGTTTCATCCCGTTCGAGAAGCTGCCGTCCGTCTACAACCCGCCCGAGGGCTACATCGTCACCGCCAACAACGCGGTCGTGCGCCCGAGCGAGGAGCTGTTCCTGACCTCCGACTGGTCGCACGGCTACCGCTCGCAGCGGATCGTGGAGCGGATCGAGGAGGAGACGGCCAAGGGCGAGGTCACCTCCGAGACGATGCGCGCCCTGCTGATGGACGACCGCAACAACCTCGCACCGGTCCTCGTCCCGCACCTGCTCCGCCTCGGCGCCCCCAACGACACGCTCGAGGGCTGGGACTTCGGCCAGGGCCGCGACTCGGCCGGGGCCGCCTACTTCAACGCCGTCTGGAAGCACCTGCTCGCCCGGGTCTTCGAGGACGAGCTGACCGGCCCCACCCGCCCCGGCGGCGGCGACCGGTGGTACGAGGTGGTCCGCGCCCTCCTGGACAGGCCCGAGGACCCCTTCTGGGACGACGTGCGCACCAAGGGCACGGCCGAGCGCCGCGACGACATGCTCAAGGCCGCGATGGCCGACGCCGACGCCGAGCTGCGCGAGCGGCTGGGCGGGGATCCGGCGGAGTGGGCCTGGGGCGACCTGCACACCCTGGACCTGACCCACGAGACCTTCGGCACCAGCGGCATCGCGCCGGTCGAGTGGCTGTTCAACCGGGGACCGCTCCGCACGGCCGGCGGCAAGGACACCGTGAACGCCACCGGCTGGGACGCCACCGCCGGATACCAGGTCGACTGGGTGCCGTCGATGCGCATGGTCGTCGACCTGGCCGACCTGGACCGCTCGGAGTGGATCAACCTGACCGGCGCGTCCGGCCACGCCTTCCACACCAACTACGACGACCAGGCCGAGCTCTGGGCCGACGGGAGGTTCACCCCGATGCGCTTCACCGAGCCCGCCGTACGGCAGGCCGCCGAGAACACCCTCACGCTCACCCCGTGACCGGCGCCCGGCCGGGCCCCGCAGCCCCTCCCGGGGTCCCGCGGCCCGGCCTCCGGCGGCCCGGGCTCAGGCCGTGGCGCCGGTGCGGGCGCGGCGGCGGACCTCCGGGACTATCAGCGGGGTGCCGCTCTGCGGGTCGGTGATGATCTCGCAGCGCAGGTCGTAGACGTCGCGGACCAGCTCGGCGGTGACGATCTCGGCGGGGTCGCCCTCGGCCACGATCCGGCCCTCGCGCATCACGATCAGGTGGGTGGCGTAGCGGCAGGCCTGGTTCAGGTCGTGCAGCACCGCGACCAGGGTGCGGCCCTGCTCGTGCAGGTCGGCGCAGAGATCGAGGACCTCGATCTGGTGGGCGATGTCGAGGAAGGTCGTCGGCTCGTCGAGCAGCAGGATCGACGTCTCCTGGGCCAGCGCCATGGCCAGCCAGACGCGCTGGCGCTGGCCGCCGGAGAGCTCGTCCACGCACCGGTCGGCCAGGTCGGCCACGCCGGTCGCCTCCATGGCCGAGCCGACCGCGGCCTCGTCCTGCTTCGACCACTGCCGCATCAGCCGCTGGTGCGGGTAGCGGCCCCGGCCGACCAGGTCGGCGACGGTGATGCCGTCGGGCACGATCGAGCTCTGCGGCAGCAGGCCGAGCCGGCGGGCGACCTCCTTGGACGGCAGCGAGGTGATCAGGGAGCCGTCGAGGCAGACCGTCCCGGCCCGGGGCTTGAGCATGCGGGCCAGCGCCCGCAGCGTCGTGGACTTGCCGCACGCGTTCGGCCCGATGATCACGGTGAAGGAGCCGTCCGGGATCGCCACGTCCAGGCCGGAGGCGACCACGCGGTCGTCGTAGGAGAGCGTCAGTCCGGTGCCCTGCAGTCTCAACGTCGTTCCTTCCGGAGCATGTACACCAGGTACGTGCCGCCGATCGCGGCGGTCATGATCCCCACGGGCAGCTGGACCGGGGCCAGCAGGCGCTGCGCGGCCAGGTCGGCCGTCACCAGCAGGACCGCGCCCATCAGCGCGGAGGCGAGCATGGTGACGCCGGGGGAGCGGGTGAGCCGCCGCGCGAGCTGCGGGGCCGCCATCGCGACGAAGACCACCGGGCCGGTGGCGGCGGTGGCGACCCCGCACAGCAGCACGCCCACGGTGACCGCGGCCGCGCGCACCGGCTCGACGCGGATGCCGACGGCCTTGGCCGAGTCGTCGCCCATCTCCATCATCCGCAGCGGGCGGGAGACCAGGGCGCAGACCGGGAGCAGCAGCGCCAGGGCGCAGGCGACGGGGAGCGCGTGCTCCCAGCCGCGCCCGCCCAGGCTGCCGGTGAGCCAGGCCCCCGCGGTGGCGGCGTCGTTGATGTTGGCCCGGGTCAGCAGGTACCAGTCGGCGGAGGTGAGCAGCGCGCTGACCCCGATGCCGACGAGGATCAGCCGGTGGGCCTGCACGCCGTTGCGGAAGGAGAGCGCGTAGACCAGCAGCGCGCACGCCACGCAGCCGAGCAGCGAGCCGCCCGCGATCTGCCAGGCGGAGCCGCCCAGGACGACCGCGACGATGCCGCCGGTCGCCGCGCCCGCGGTGAACCCGATGAAGTCGGGGCTGCCCAGCGGGTTGCGGGTGATGCTCTGGAAGATCGCCCCGCTCAGCCCGAAGGCCGCGCCGACCAGCAGGCCGGTCACGACCCGGGGCGCGCGCAGCTTCCAGACGATGAGCTCGGCGGCCGGGGTGCCCCGGCCGAAGAGCGAGCCCACGATGTCGGGGATGGGCACGGTGAACTCGCCGGTCGACAGGGCGACCAGGCTGACGGCGACGCCCGCGGCGACGAGCAGGAGGCAGACGGCGAGGCCGCGCGGGGACAGGCGCAGCGACCAGGAGGCCAGGCGCAGGACGGTCATGGCGCGACGGACTCCGAGATGGGGCGAGACGGTCGTCATAGGGCGGCGAGCCTCCGGCGCCGGGCGAGGAGGATGAACACCGGCACCCCGACGACGGCCCACATGAGGCCGACCTGGATCTCGGCGGGGGAGGCGACGACCCGGCCGAGGACGTCGGCGCCGAGCAGGAGCACCGGGGTGAACACGACGGTGTACGGCAGCAGCCAGCGCTGGTCGGAGCCGGTGAGCAGGCGCACGCCGTGCGGCACGACCAGCCCGACGAACCAGATCGGCCCGGCCGCGGCGGTCGCCGACCCGCAGAGCAGGGTGACGGCGACGGCGGTCAGCGCGCGGGTGCGGCCGACGCCCACGCCCAGGGCGCGCCCCGCCTCGTCGCCGAGCGCCAGGGCGTTGAGCGGTCCGGCCAGGGCCAGGCCCAGGACCAGCCCGGCGGCCAGGAACGGCGCGAGCCGCACGGCGACGTCGGGGGTCGGCCCGGCCAGGGAACCGGTCAGCCAGAACCGCATCCGGTCGAAGGTGGCGCTGTCGATCCGCAGGATCGCCGAGGACGCGGCGCCGAAGACCATGCCCAGGGCCACGCCGGCCAGCGCCAGCCGTACCGGGGTGGAGCCGGCGCGGCCCGCCGAGCCCAGCGCGTAGACCAGCACGGCGGCCGCGGCCGCCCCGGCGAAGGCGAACCAGACGTAGAGGGCGGGGTCGGAGATCCCCAGCAGGCCGAGGGCGGCGGCGACGCCGAGCGCGGCGCCGCTGTTGACGCCCAGCAGGCCGGGATCGGCCAGCGGGTTGCGGGTCAGGCTCTGCATGAGCGCCCCGGCCAGGCCGAGGGCCGCGCCGACGCCGAGGCCGAGGAAGGTGCGCGGCACGCGCAGCTCCCGGATCACGGTGTGGTCGGCCGAGCCGTCCGGGGCGGTCAGCGCGTCGACGACCGTGGAGAGCGGGACGGAGCGGGACCCCACCGCGATGCTGACCGCCGCCAGCAGCACCAGCGCTCCGACCCCGGCCAGCAGCCCCGCGGCCAGCAGGGCGGCACGCCGCGCCTGCCCGGCCCGTGCGTCGCCCGAGGCGACCGTGACCGCATCGGCCGTGCTCACCCGGCCCCCTTTCACATCCTCGCTTAGGCAAGGCTAATCTAAACCCGAAGTAATAAGGTGAGCCTATCCTTTGGAGAGGGAAAAATGTCCCTGCCTGTCCTGTCCCGGCGAGGCGTCCTGGCCGTCGGCCTCGGTGCAGCCCTGTTCGCTCTCGCCGCCTGCGGAGGCCAGCCGGAGACCACCTCTCCCGCCGCGGGCGCCGCGTCCTCCGCCGCGGCGGAGGCCGGTCCGTGGACCTTCACCGACGACCGCGGCAAGAAGATCGACCTGCCCAAGCGCCCGACCAGGGTCGTCGCCCAGGTGGGCGCCGCCGCCGCGCTCTGGGACTTCGGCGTCCGGCCCATCGCGGTCTTCGGCCCGCACCGGCTGAAGGACGGCAGCAAGGACCCCCAGGTGGGCCCGGTCGACATCACCAAGGTCGAGTCGCTCGGCAACGTCTGGGACGAGTTCAACGTCGAGAAGTACATCTCGCTCCAGCCCGAACTGCTCGTCAGCGGCATGTACACCGCCGACAAGGACACGCTCTGGTACGTCCCGGAGAAGTCCGCCGCCACCATCGAGCAGGTCGCCCCCACGCTCGGCGTGCGGCTGGTCGGCAAGACCCTGCCCGAGGTGATCGGCCGGTACGGCGAGATCGCCGCCGCGCTCGGCGCCGACCTGAACGCCCCCGACGTGACGGCGGCCAAGGCGAAGTTCGAGGCGGCGGGCAAGGCGCTGCCCACGCCCGAGGCGAAGAAGCTGAAGATCATGGTCATGGCGGGCGGCCCCGACTCGCTGTGGGTCGCCGACCCGAAGGACCACGTGGACGTGGGCCACTTCAAGGAGCTGGGCCTGGACGTCGTCGTGCCGGAGAAGGTCGACGAAACGGGCTTCTGGCAGACGCTGAGCTGGGAGAACGCCGACACCTACGAGGCGGACGTGATCCTCGTCGACGCCCGCACCCAGTCGATGAAGGTCGAGGAGATGATGAAGAAGCCGACCTTCGCGAAGCTCCCCGCGGTCAAGGCCGGCCAGGTCTACCCCTGGCACGCCGAGGAGCGCTACAGCTACCAGGGCTATGCGTCTGTGCTGGAGGAGCTCGCCGCGAACCTCGCCAAGGCGAAGAAGCTGTGACACCGGCCGGGGCGGAGCGGCCCCGGTGAGCCGGTCGGGCGCGGAGGTCCCGACCGGCGGAGCCCCGGGATCCGCGCGGATCCCGGGGCTCCGTTACGCGTAGGCGCCCCGGACCTCGACGATGTCCGACAGCGGGAACTCCAGGTAGTCCCCGGCCTCCTCGCACCACGCGTCGAGCACGCCGCTGCGCAGCTCACCGTGGCTGATGGTGGCGGTCAGGCCGTCGGCCAGCGTGATCGCCGCCCGTACGCCCCGGTCCACCACGAAGCCGAGCAGGGACTGCTGGGCGGTCGGCAGCCGGGAGGCCATGCGGCCGATGACCGCCCAGGTGCGACCCGGCGCCTGCCCGCCCTCGCAGCCGGTGGCGAGCAGCCGCCGGGCGTGCTCGCGGGGGTCGGGCGCGGGCTCCGCCAGCGGATGGACCGGCTGGTCCAGCTCGGCCACCTGCCCGCCGGGCAGCAGGATCAGCCGGCCGCCGTCCTGCGGCTCCTCGATCCGGGTCCGGCGCACGGTGATCTCCCCGGTGTCGTCGACCGGCACCGGGGCGTAGCCGTTCTCGCGCAGCGCGGCCAGGGTCCGCTCGGCCGGCACCGAGCTGGCCAGCACGGTGGGCGCGAGCAGGCGCAGACCCAGCCGGGACAGCCGCCGGTGGGCGGCGATCTCGGCCAGCAGCACCGGGTCGGAGGCCTGCACGATGCAGGCGACCGCGGTCACGGTGACCTCCCCGTGCCGCCTGGCCACGTCGCGCACGAGGTACTCCAGGGGCTGCGGGACCGTCCCCGCCTCGGCGAGGTCGGCCAGCAGCCCGTCGGCGGTGTGGCCGGCGTCGAGCGCGCCGCGCACGCTCGCCGGGGTGAACCGCCAGACCGAGGCCGTGCCGCGCGACTCGCGCTCGGCGGCGCGGTCCAGCAGCGCCGCCAGCTCCGTCGAGGGCGGGCCGGTCACCACCGCCGTCAGGTCCGCGCCGAACAGGGCGCTGCGCCGGACGCTGGCCATGGCGCGGGTGGAGCACTCCACCAGCCCCGGATCGTGCTCGACGGCCGGGCAGGAGTCGTCGCCCTCGTCCCCTGCGCCGGCGTCCAGGGCGGCCAGCGCGCGGCCCAGATCGGTGACGGCGCCGTGCACGACGAGCCCGAGCAGCCGGGCCTCCTCCAGCACCCCCGGGGTGCACTCGGCCAGCAGAGCCGGGTCCAGGAGCGGGGCGTGCCAGTGGACGAGGCGGACCAGGCCGCCGGTGTCGGTGCAGGCCGTACTCGCCGGGAGGCGGGCCAGCACGCCGAGCACCGCCCGGCGGATCCGGGCCACCGCGGCCCCGGCGGGGTCGTCGCCGAGCACCGTGCCGTACTTGCCGCGCGTCCGGCGCAGCGACGAGCGCTCCATCCGCCACCACGCCGCCAGCAGCACCCGGAGCCGGGCCGGCGCGTCGTCCAGGCGCCAGCGGTCGAACCGGTCGGTGGGCACCAGCCCGCCGGCCGGCTCGTCCCAGGCCAGCAGGCGGGCCACCGCGCACACCTCCAGCAGCAGCCGGGTCTCGTCCTCGTCGCAGCCGGTCTCCCTGGCGACCCGGCGGACCTCCCGCACGCCGACCCCGCCGGCCTTGAGCAGCGGCAGCGGCGTCTTGGCGGTGTTCTCCAGCATGGCGGCGCAGCGCTCGACCACGTGCGGGGCGGCCAGGGTCATCAGGTGGTCGACGGTCTCCGGGTCGACCGGCAGCGTGGCGAGGTCGGGGGGATCGGGCGTGAAGGGCGGCCGGTAGTCGGGACCGCGCAGCGCGAGCGCCACCTCCCGGGGCATCTCGGCCACGTTCCAGCTGGGCCGGAAGAGCAGGCCGTGGTCGGCGGCCCACTTCTCCGGGGAGCCGGGCACGACGAACCGGCCGCCGTCCACGTCGCTGACCGGACCGTCCCAGGCGAAGCCCTCCAGCAACCGGGCGGTGCCCTCCGGGGCGCGGGCCAGGAGGGCGGTGACCCGGCCGGCGTCGGACAGCACCTCGGCGATCGCGGCGGCCGTGCGCCGCTTGGAGCCGGCGGGCAGGCCGAGCGAGCGCGCGAGCGAACGCAGGGCGTCCGCGCTGACCGTCCAGGAGTCGAGGTAGCGGGCGAGCGGTTCACCGAGCCCGCAGGGGGAGGTCCACCAGCGGGCGAGCGCGCCGGCGATCCGGATGCGGCCCTCGTCGTCCTGCCAGGCCAGGGCGTGGTCGGACAGCAGGGCGAGCCAGGGGGCCGGTGCCTCCTCGGGCACCCGCAGGAAGCGGGCCAGCTCCGCGGAGCCGACCTGGTCGCCGAGGGCCAGCGCGGCCTCCACGACCTCCAGCGCGGGCAGCGGCAGCGCGCGCAGCGCCTCCATCACGGCGAAGCCGTTGCCCAGCCGCTGGGCCAGCGTGCCCAGGCGGCGCGGCCACGGGGGAGCGATGGCGTCCGGCCGGTTGGCCAGGATCCGGGCGAGCCGCTCCTCGTCGAGGGTCTTCAACCAGCCGAGCAGGTGATCGTCCATCTCGCAGCTCTCTTATGGAATCGTGCGTGGGGGACTCTCCGGGAGCCGTCGGGGAGAGCGGGAAGCCGCTCCCTTCAGGGAGTGCAGGAGTCACCAACGGTAATGCAGAGGGCATTCCCATAGGGGCTGCACCACGCAGAACACGACAAGCTTGGCCGAACGAGCGCGGTGCGGCGCGCGGCGGGGGAGTGGCCGGTCCCGGGTCCGGCCGCGGGGGAAGCGCCGGGCCCGGGACCGCCGGGCGCCAGGTGAGGGGAAGAGGCGGCGCCTTTTCCGGGGAGGGCTTCGGGGCGTCCCGGAGGACGCGGTGCTTCGGGGGGGGCGAGGGGGCGGGGTCGGTACGGAGGGCGGCCGGAGCGCCGGGTCCGGGGCCGTCAGGCCCGCAGGACCGCCCAGACGATTTTGCCGTACGGAGCGAGCGGTGCCCAGCCCCAGCGGACGCTCAGCGACTCCACGATGTGCAGCCCCAGTCCGCCGACCTCGAGCGGAGAGGGGTCGCGGAGGGTGGGGGATCCGGCGCCCGGGTCGTTGAGCGCGCACACGACCATGCGGTCCCTGCGGATCAGCGACAACCGGACCGGTTCCCTGGTGCGGTCCGCGGCCAGCCGGAGACCGTGCCTGATGGCGTTGGTGGCGAGCTCCGAGACGACGATCCCCATGTTCTCGCCGAGGTCGTCGAGCCGCCAGCCGGAGAGCGTCCCGGTCGCGAAGCTGCGCGCCGAGTGCACCGACTCGGCGTGCGGAGGGAGCACGAAGGTGGCGCTGGCCGCCGAACCGGCCGCCGGGAGGCCGGACGGCGCCGGAGACGGGGAGGGCGCGGTCAGGAGGTCACGCGCCGGATCGGGCCACCAGCCGACGGGGGGCCACCAGTCGAGCGCCGTCCAGGCGGGGCGCGGGGGCGCGATGTGGGCGGACTGCACGCAGATCATGATGGCCTGAACTCCCGTGCATGTGCAAGAGCGAATGCACGTGCACGAGGTGGTTGCAACCGCTACGGTTACCCCTGTTTCGGTAATCCGGAAGGAAAGGGGATCTTGTCCGCGGTCGGGGATTCCCGGGCCGCGAAGTGACACACTGTCGATCAGGAAGCGAGCAAGGAGCACCACGTGTCCATCGATCCGCCGGGTACCGGTTCCACTGTTCGGCGCATCATGCTCGGCGCGAGCCTGCGCCGGCTGCGGGAGGAGAAGGGGCTCACCCGGGAGGTGGCCGGATTCCACATCCGCGCCTCCGAGTCCAAGATCAGCCGCATGGAACTGGGACGCGTCGGCTTCAAGACGCGCGACGTGGAGGACCTGCTCACCCTGTACGGCGTGCTCGACGACGCGGAGCGGCGCAGCCTGCTGGAGATGGTCCGCGAGGCGAACACCCCCGGGTGGTGGCACAAGTACGGCGACCTGCTGCCGAACTGGTTCGCCACCTACGTGGGACTGGAGGAGGCGGCGAACGTGATCCGCACCTACGAGGTGCAGTTCGTGCCCGGTCTCCTGCAGACGTCGGCCTACGCGCGCACCGTGATCCGGCTGGGCCACCCGGACGTGCCGGACGCCGAGATCGAGCGCCGCGTGCACATGCGCATGCAGCGGCAGGAGCGCCTGACGAAGAAGGACGGACCCCGCCTGTGGGCCGTCATCGACGAGGCGGCGCTGAAACGGCCGATCGGAGGCCGGGAGGTCATGTGCGAGCAACTCCGGCACCTGCTGGAGGTGGCCACCCTCCCCAACATCACCATCCAGGTGATGCCCTTCCGGTTCGGCATGCACGCGGCCGAGGGCGGCGCGTTCAGCATCCTGCGATTCCCCCAGTCCGACCTGTCGGACGTCGTCTATGTCGAGCAGCTCTGGGGTGCCCTCTACCTGGACAAACGTGAGGACATCGACCCCTACCTCACGGCCATGGAGCAGCTGTGCGTGGAGAGCACCACGCCCGGGGGCACCGCCGAGATCCTCGGCGACCTTCTCAGAGAGATGTAAATGGAGCAGACCTACAACGGCATGCCGGCCACGGACCTGGCCGGGGCCCGCTGGCGCAAGAGCCGCTACAGCAACTCGCAGGGCAACTGCGTCGAGCTCGCCGAACTGCCGGACGGCAGCGTCGCGGTCCGTAACTCCCGGTTCCCCGACGGTCCCGCCCTGATCTACACCCGTGACGAGATCCGCGCGCTGGTGCTCGGGGTCAAGGACGGGGAGTTCGACGGCCTGGTGGTGTAACGCCGTTTTTACCTCCGCGCGCGCAGGTTAACCTGCGCGCGCCGGTGGCGTAACAGGCGGAGCCGGCCGCTTGGGCAGAGTTCGAGCCACACCGAACCTGGGGGCTCGAGATGATCGACCAGATGACCCTGTATCCCGTGGCCGACGACGTGCTGCTCGCGCCGGGCGGCCGCGTCGTGATCCGCACCTACGGCGTCGCCCCGGCGGCCGGGCGGGACGGCGAGCGCACTCCGGTGGCCTACCGCACCTGGGTCACCGGGGTGCGCGACCAGCCGCGCTACTGGCACTGGGGCCGCTTCGAGGACGCCTGCCACGGCCACCGGCAGGTCGTGGAGTGGCTGACCGGCCGGGGACCGCTGCCCGCCGCCGCGGCGGCCTGAGCGGCGCGCCGTACGGCGGACGGTGCGCGTACCGCGCGTCTGCACGGCGGGGTCAGGGCCGCCCGGGGCAGGAGACGAGCTCCTCGATCACCAGACCGGCGCCGATCCCGAGCAGCCAGACGTCCTTGGCGATGGCGTTGCCCTCCGGGGTCGGGCGCAGGCTGCCCTCCTGCCGCAGGCCGGGCGTCTTCAGATAGAGGCCGAGCAGCCCTCCGGCGAAGGCCGTGAGCGCGGCCCCGGCCAGCATCGACGGCACCACCGGGATCAGCAGCGCCGCGCCCAGGGCGATCTCGGCCCTGGAGAGCAGCCGGGTGAACTCCTCGGGGTCCATGTCCTCGAGGAACGGGTAGGTCCCCGCCGCCATCCCGTGGAGTCCGGCGGCGGTCTGCTTGTCGGCGTCCTGCTTGCCGAGCCCCGAGTTGAGGATGATCGCCCCGGCGGCGAACCGGGCGGGGAGCTGGTGTGCGCGAGCCAGGAACCTCATGAGTCCTCCCAGCGGTGGTCGGGCCTGAATCCCGATCCCTACCCCCGTCTCCCCGCCCCCCGACGGCCGGGCCGGTAGTGCTTTGTTAGATCAGTGGCGCCGCCGGGACGCCGTCCCGGTCCGGCCGGGGCGTCAGACCGGGGCGTTCCAGGTGAGGAGCACCGGCCTGCCGTGCTCGAAACCGAGGCGGGAGTAGGTGCCGGTGTCCAGGCGCAGGAAGCGGCCGTCCTCGGGCGGCCGGCCGAGCCAGCGGGCGGCCAGGATCCGCAGGTAGTGGCCGTGGGCGACCAGCGCCACCGCGCCCTCCGCGCGGCGGGCGCGGGCGATGACCCGGTCGGCGCGGGCGCCGACCTGGGCGATGCTCTCACCCGGGTGCGCGTCGTCGCCGGGGATCACGCCGTCATGCCACAGGTACCAGTCGGGACGGGTCTCACGGATCGACGCGGTGGTGATGCCCTCGTAGCCGCCGTAGTCCCACTCCCACATGTCCGGGTCGGTCTCGTAGCGCTCCAGCCCGGCGAGCTCGGCCGTCCGCCGCGCCCGCAGGGCGGGGCTGACCAGCACCAGGCCGAAACCCCCGCCGGCGACCAGCGGGGCGAGCGCCCGCGCCTGGTCCTCGCCCCTGGCGGTGAGGGGCATGTCGGTGCGCCCGGTGTGCCGCCTGTCCCGGCTCCACTCGGTCTCGCCGTGCCGCAGCAGAATCATCTCGTCCATGGTGGAACCATCATGCCGGTACGGCCCGCGCCCGCCCGTCGGCGCCCCCGCCGGTGCCCCGTGGATTCCGGAGATCCGTGGCAAGCTGGATTCGTGACGATATCTGTGGGTCTGGTCGGTGCGGGGCCATGGGCGGAGATGGTGCACGCGCCGACGCTGGCGGCCGGGCCGCACACGAAGCTGGCGGGGGTGTGGGCGCGCAGGCCCGAGGCGGCCGCCCGGTTCGGCGCCCCGGTCTTCGACCGGATCGAGGAGCTGTTCGACGTCTGCGAGGCGGTGGTCTTCTCGGTGCCGCCGGCCGTGCAGGCCGAGCTCGGGGTGCTCGCCGCGAAGGCGGGCAAGGCGCTGCTGCTGGAGAAGCCGCTCGCGGCCGACCTGGACGGGGCGCGGCGGCTGGCCGACGCGGTCGGCGAGGCGGGGGTGGCCTCGCAGATGTGCCTGACCTGGCGCTACTCGGCGGCCACCCGCGCGTTCCTGGCCCGGGTGTCGGCCGTCGAGCCGTTCGGCGGGTACGCCGCCAACGTCTCCGGAGCCCTGCTCGGCGGGCACTTCGCCACCCCCTGGCGGCTGGAGCGCGGTGCGGTCCTCGACGTCGGCCCGCACATGATCGACATGCTGGACGCCGCCCTCGGCACGGTCACCGGGGTGCGCGCGCACGGCAATCCGACGGGCTGGGTCGGCCTGCTGCTGGAGCACGAGACCGGCGCGGTCAGCGAGGCCTCGCTCTGCATGAGCGTGCCGGGACCGACCCCGCCCTCCCGGGTGGAGGTGTACGGCAGGCTCGGCAGCGAGTCCCTCGACGGCGACGCGCTCGGTGCCGACGCCTTCCCCACGATGGTCGCCGAGTTCGCCGAGACCGTGCGCTGCGGCGGGCACCCCCTCGACGCCGCGCACGGCCTGCGCCTCCAGGAGATCATCGCCGAGGCCGAGGCCCAGCTCGGCTGAGCCCGCCGGGCGCCGCCCGGTGCGCCCCGCCGCCGCGGGCCCCGGCCGGTTCGCCCGGCCGTCACCGCGCTCCGGGCCGGTGCGCCCCGTCACAGCGCCCCGTCACCGCGCCGCGGTCCGGTGTGCTCCGCCGCCGCGCTCCGGGCCGGTGCGCACCCCGCGGCGCGGGAGCACGTGGGAGGATTGATACCGTTCGTCCGACGCGCGGTGTGGAGCGAAGTCCGGTGCGAGTCCGGCGCTGTCCCGCAACTGTCATGGCCCCCGCAGGGCCGAGCCAGGTCGCCTCCCGCCGCGCCGACGCCGTCAACCCTCGTGGAAAGGGGTGATCCGTCGTGGTTCTCGCGGGTCCTCGTTTCCAGTAAGCGAAAGGACCTCCCGTGAGGCCCGTACGTACCGCCTTCGCGGGCGCCCTCCTGAGCGCGCTGGCCCTGGCCGGCTGCGGTCAGAGCCCGGCCCCCACCACCGCCGCCTCCTCCGCGGGGGCCGCCACCCCCGCCCCCTCCGCGAAGGGCTTCCCCGCCACGGTCGAGGCGGGCAACGGCTCCGTCACCATCACCGCCCGGCCCGAGCGGATCGTCTCCCTGTCGCCCACCGCGACCGAGACCCTGTTCGCCGTCGGCGCCGGCCCCCAGGTGGTCGCGGTGGACGACCAGTCCAACCACCCGGCCGAGGCGCCCAGGACGGACCTGTCCGGATTCAAGCCGAACGCCGAGGCGATCATCGCGCAGAAGCCCGACCTGGTCGTCCTCGCCACCGACACCGACGGCATCGTCGCCAAGCTCGGCAAGGTCGGCGTCCCGGTGCTGCTGGAGCCGGCGGCCGCCGAGCTCGACGAGGCCTACGACCAGATCACCGACCTCGGCGCGGCCACCGGCAACCAGGCCAAGGCCGAGGAGGTCGTGGCCGGGATGAAGAAGAAGATCGAAGAGGTCGTGGCGGCGGCGCCCAAGGACAAGAAGCTCACCTACTACCACGAGCTGGACACCACGCCCTACTCGGTGACCTCCACCACCTTCGTGGGCCAGGTCTACGCCCTGTTCGGCCTGACCAACATCGCCGACAAGGCCCCCGACCTGGCCGGCGGCTACCCCAAGCTCTCGGCGGAGTTCGTCGCCCAGGCCGACCCCGACCTGATCTTCCTCGCCGACACCAAGTGCTGCGGCCAGTCCGGGGAGACCCTGGCCAAGCGTCCCGGCTGGTCGAAGCTCTCCGCCGTCACCGGCGACCGGGTCATCGCCCTCGACGACGACGTCGCCTCCCGCTGGGGCCCGCGGGTCGCCGACCTCGCCCAGCAGGTCGGCGAGGCCGTGAGCAAGGCCGCGTCCGAGTAGGTGACCGGCTCCTCCCGGCTGAGGCCCGGCGCGCTCGCCCTCGCGCTCGGCGCCCTGCTCGCCAGCATGGTCGCCGGGCTGCTGGCCGGGGCCGCGGACATCGCCCCCGGCGGGGTCGTGCTGCAGCTGCTCGACTGGCTCCCGCTGGTCTCCGCCGACTCCGGGCTCGCCCCCGTCGAGCGGAACCTGCTGCTGGAGCTGCGGCTGCCCCGGGTCCTGCTCGGGGCGCTCGTCGGCGGCCTGCTCGCCGTCGCCGGAGCCGCCTACCAGGGCGTGTTCCGCAACCCGCTCGCCGACCCCTACCTGCTGGGCGCCGCGGCCGGGGCCGGGCTCACCACCACGGCGGCGATCGTGTTCCTGAAGGGGAACGGCGAGGCCCTCGTCATCCCGGTCGCGGCCTTCACCGGAGCCGTCGGCGGCGTCCTGCTCGCCTACGCCCTGGGCAACGTCGCGGGCCGGGGCGGCGGAACCGCCACCCTGGTCCTCGCCGGGGTCGCCGTCTCGTCCTTCCTGACCGCGGTCCAGACGTTCGTCCAGCAGCTCGGCGTCGACGAGCTGGAGCGCATCTACGCCTGGATCCTCGGCGACGTCGGCGGCGGCTGGGGGCAGATCACCCTGGCCGCCCCCTACGCGGCCGTCTCGGTGGGGGTCCTGCTGCTGCACGGGCGGCTGCTCGACGTGCTCTCGGTCGGCGACGACGAGGCCGCCAGCCTCGGCCTGCGCGCCGCCCGGGTACGGCTGGCCGTCCTGCTCGCCGCCTCCCTGGCCACCGCCGCGGCCGTCGCCGTCAGCGGGTTGATCGGCTTCGTCGGCATCGTCGTCCCGCACGTCGTGCGCCGCCTGGCCGGAGGCTCCTACCGGATCGTGCTCCCGCTCTCCCTGCTCGGCGGCGCGGCCTTCCTGGTCCTGGCCGACGTGCTCGCCCGGACCGTCCTGGCCCCGGCGGAACTGCCCATCGGCGTGGTCACCGCCTTCGTCGGCGCGCCGTTCTTCGTCGCCGTCCTGCGCATGACCAGGCAGGCGGGCGCATGAGCCGGATCCTGGCGCGCGACCTGGAGGTCGTCCTCGACGGCAGGACCGTGCTGGCCGGTGTCGGCCTGGTGGTGAGCCGCGGCGACTGGCTCGCCGTGATCGGCGCCAACGGCGCGGGCAAGTCCACCCTGCTCAAGGCCCTGGCCGGGGTGCTGCCCTGCTCGGGGGAGGTGCTCGTCGACGACGTCCCCGTCCGGCGGCTCAAGCCCCGGGAGCGGGCCCGGCTGATCGCCTACGCCCCCCAGTCCCCGGCCCTGCCGGCCGACATGACCGTGTTCGACTACGCCCTGCTGGGCCGCACGCCGTACATCCCCTATCTGGGCAGGGAGGGCCGCGCCGACCGCGAGGTGACGGCGTCGGTGCTGGAGCGGCTCGACCTGGAGCCGTTCGCCTCCCGGCGGCTCGGCCGGCTGTCCGGCGGCGAGCGCCAGCGGGTGGTGCTGGCCAGGGCGCTGGTCCAGCAGGCGCCGGTCCTGCTGCTCGACGAGCCCACCACCGCCCTCGACCTGGGCCACCAGCAGCAGGTCCTGGAGCTGGTGGACCGGCTCCGGCTGGCCGACGGGCTGACCGTGGTCACGACCCTGCACGACCTGAGCGTGGCCGGGCAGTACGCCGACACGATGACGCTGGTCTCCCGCGGTAGGGTGGCGGCCTCGGGAGCCCCCGCGGACGTGCTCACCGAGAAGCTGATCGACGAGCACTTCGGCGCCCGCGTCCGGATCGAGACCGGTCCCGGCGGCAGGCCCGGAGTCCACCTGGAGCGCCCCGATGACACCGAGCCCCCCGCATCCGGCCCCTGAAGCGCTCCTCGCGCCGCGGCCCCCTGAGCCGGCCGGTCCCGGTTCCGGACGGGACGGTGCCGGACCCGGGGCCCCGCGGAGGGGCGGGCGGGACGGCGCCCGAGCGGAGGCCGCGGGGCGGGGCCGCCTCGCGGGGGGCTCCTTCGAGCTGAGCCACCGCCGCGAGGACGGCGTCCGGCTGGCCTCGCTGCTGTGGCGGCCCGGTCCCGGCTGGCGGGCGATCTCCTCGGCCATGGTCGGCGGCGGCATCGGGCCGGTCGAGTGGGTGCTGAACGCCCAGGTGCCCGGCGGCTACGCGCGCATGGACCCGGTGGACCACCTGCGGGAGATGGCCCCGGCCGGGCCCGGCGTCGGCATGCTCACCGCCGCCGCGGTGGACCGCTTCACCCGGGCGGCCGACGGGGGAGCGGAGGCCGTGGCCACGGTGGGCCTGCGCGTCCCCACCTGGGCCGCCGCCCCCGAGGGGGTCCCCGACCCCGAGCTCGCCCCCCTGTACCGGCCGGGGACGATCAACATCATCGTCGCCGTCCCGGTCCCGGTGAGCGACGCCGCCCTGGTCAACCTGGTCATGACGGTGACCGAGGCCAAGACCCAGGCCCTGGTCGAGGAGGGCTTCGGCTGCACCGGCACCGCCTCCGACGCGGTCTGCGTCGCCGCACCCGAGGCCGGACCCGGTGACGCTCCGGGGGAGCTGTTCGGCGGCCCCCGCTCCGTCTGGGGCGCCCGCGCCGCCCGCGCCGTGCACCGGGCCGTACGGCAGGGCGCCCGCGACTGGGCGGGGCGTGACGGCTCGGCCACGTGAAGCGGGACCTTCACCCTGGTGGTCCCGTTCGAGGTCTCCTTCGACCCCGCCGCGCTGCTCCGACGCCGCGGCTGACGGGAGCCGGGGAACCGGGCCGACGGGGGCCGGAGAGCCGATCGTTTCCCGATCGATCCGTCATCGGTGCGGCGCTCTATTGACTTCCGGCGATAGGTTGCCACCCTGGTCATATCCCCTAGGGAGTGGTGATGCGGCGGCTCGGAACGGCTCTGGCACTCCTCGGCGGCCTGGCGCTCGCGGTCGCCGCGATGCCCGCCGCCCTGGCACACGAACATCCCAGCGGGATCACCGACCTGGTGACCCCCGCGGTGGTGCGCGTCGAGGCGACGGCGAAGGTGGACATCACCCTGCTCGACCACCTCGGCGAGCTGGTCCACGTCGAGCGGAGCTACGAGGTGCCGATCGGCAGCGGCACCGGGACCGTGGTCAACCCCGACGGCGCGGTCGTCACCCTGACCCGCGTGGTGGAGACCGGCAAGGACGTCGCGGTGTACGCCGCGAACCGCATCTTCGCCGAGCACCACAAGGTGAAGATCCCCGACGACTTCGAGCGGCACAAGCTCGGCGACGACAAGCTCGACCACCACCTGCAGGAGTGCTACCCGCCGAAGAGCTCCACGGCGACCTGCATCGCCGACGTCAGCACCGAGATCCGCATCTTCCCCAACATCGCCCCCGCCGACGCCGAGGGGTTCCGGGCCGAGATCGCCCGCGCCGGGGACGGGCCCGACAGCCCGGCGGTGCTGGTGCCGGTCGGGCGCGCCGACGGCGGGGCGGGCATGCCCACCGCGCCGCTGGCCGCCAAGGTGCCCGACAAGGAGGGCTCCCCGGTCGCGGTCGCCGGGTTCACCGGGCGGCCCGCGGCCGACCGGCCGGAGACCGTGGAGATCGCGCACCTGCAGGCGGGGGGCGCCGGGGACGGCGGGAGGCGGTTCAAGGACCCCGAGGGCAAGGCCGACGAGCCGGTGAAGCTGGGCGCCCTCGTCGACAAGGGACTGCTCGGCGGCCCGGTGATCGAGGACAAGAAGGGCGAGGTCGTCGGGCTGCTCGTGGGCGGCGGCAAGGAGGCCCGGATGATCGGCGTCCGGGAGATCACCACGGCGCTGGCCGAGGCGAAGGCGCCCGCGCGGCGCGGCCCGATCGACGCCGCGTTCGAGCAGGCGCTGACCCGCTTCCACACCGGGTACTACGGTGACGCCGTCCCGGCCTTCCAGCGCGTCCTGGACCTCTACCCCGGCCACGTCGTGGCCGCCGCGCACCTGAAGACCTCGCAGGCCAAGCGCGGCACCGCCGAGGACGAGGGCACCAGGCGGGCCGCCGCGGACGAGGACGCGGGCGGCGGGGGAGTGCCGCTCTGGCCGTTCCTGGCCGGCGGCGGCGTGCTGGTGGCCGCGGTGGCCGCCGGGGCGCTGCTGCTGTGGCGGCGCGGGGCCGCGCAGGACCCGGACCCCGCGGAGGCCGGGACCGTCGAGACGGGCGTGCCGGTCCCCGAGCCGCCCGTCGTCATCCCGCGCCGGCCCCCGGTCGACGAGGGGGCCAACCCCACGGTGGTGGTCGGGCGGTCCTTCCCCGCCCTGCCGAAGATCGCACCCGGAGACCCGCCCACCGGTCCCGGCGGGCCGTCCGCGGCTCCGGGCGGGCCGTCCACCGGCCCCGGCAGACCCGTGCTGGTCGCCCGCGACCCCGGGCGACCGGAGGGGACCGCGCCGAACGGCGGCGACACCGCCCCGGGAGCCGGAGCGGGGGCCGCCGGGACGAACCCGGGCGCGGCCGTCCAGAAGTACTGCACCGCCTGCGGGATGCGGCTGGGCCACGCCCACCGGTTCTGCGGCTTCTGCGGCCACCCGGCCGAGGCGTGACGGCGCCGGTGAACGAGAGAGCGCTCATCGGCCAGGAAGTGGCCGGCTACTACGTCGAGGACGTCATCGGCAAGGGCGGCATGGCCGTGGTCTACCTCGCGGTGGACTCGCGGCTCAACCGCCGGGTCGCGCTGAAGGTCCTCAACCCGCTGCTCGGCGAGGACGACCGGTTCCGCCAGCGCTTCATCCTGGAGTCGCGGACGGTCGCCAGCATCGACCACCCCAACATCATCCCGATCTACGAGGCGGACGCCGCGGCCGACGGCACCCTCTACATCGCGATGCGCTACGTCGACGGCCCCGACCTGCGCCGCCTGTTCTACGACCGGGGACCGCTCCCGGTCAGCCAGGTCAGCCGGATCTTCACGCAGGTCGCCGCCGCGCTGGACACCTCGCACGCGCACGACCTGATCCACCGCGACGTCAAGCCCGCCAACATCCTGATCGCCGGGCACACCGAGGGCGAGCACGTCTACCTCACCGACTTCGGCATCACCAAGCACCGCACCTCCATCTCCGGGCTGACCCAGACCGACCAGTTCATCGGCACCCCCCGCTACATGTCGCCCGAGCAGATCAACAAGGAGACCATCGACGGGCGCTGCGACCAGTACGGCCTGGCCTGCGTGGTCTACGAGGCGCTGGCGGGGCGGCTGCCGTTCCAGCGCGACAACGAGATCGCGCTGCTCTGGGCGCACCTGGCCGAGCCGCCGACGCCGCTCAGCACCCTCCGGCCCGAGCTGCCGCCGGAGGTCGACGGGGTGATGGCACGGGCGCTGGCCAAGGCGCCGGAGCAGCGCTACGACAGCTGCGCCGAGTTCGTCACCGCGCTGCGCGACGCGATCAGCGGCCAGTCCTACCAGCTGCAGCAGACCCGGCCGGCCGCCGAGCGCCCGGCAAGGCCGCGCGCCCGCGCCGGCGGGCGGCGCATCCTCCTCGGGGCCGGGGCGGCGATCGCCGCGGTCATCGCGCTGGTGGCGGTGCTCGCCGTGATCCTGCGGGGCGAGGACGCGTGGGCCGCCTACCGGGGATCGGCCGCGGTGCCGGTCGCGTTCGAGCACCCGGCCGGCTGGACGACGATCCAGCACGCGGACGTGTTCACGGTCTCCGCTCCCCGCGCCGAGGAGTTCCGGACCCTGTTCAGCACGCCGGTCACCGCCGACTGGGCGGCGGTCAACGAGATCATCAAGACCGACCCGGAGGAGGCCACCGGCGTCTACGCGCAGACGCTGGACACGCTCGACCCGCGCGGCGGCGCCCAGCAGCTCCAGGAGACGCTGCAGTCCTCGCTGCCCGGCACGGTGAGCGTCTTCTCCGAGGTGGTGCAGGTCCGGGTCGGCGGGCGGCCCGCCGTACGGCTGGAGGGGTCGATCGCCGACCCGCAGCAGGGCGGCCGGCTCGACTTCGTCGGCTACGCCGTGGAGCGGCCGGACGAACCCGCCCTGATGATCTACTTCTGTGCGTCGGGCCGCTGCGACGACACGCTGGCGGGCCGGCTCGTGCGGAGCGTGACCTTCCCGGAGTCATGAGGGCGGCCGGGGCCGGCGTCGGAGACTCAGCGACGCCGGCGGCAGGGAGGCGCCGGGCTCGGCGGCGCCGGCGGCCCGGAGAGCGGGCCTCAGCCGACCGCCGCGCCCGGCCGCACCACCCCGGACTCGTAGGCGAACACCACCGCCTGGGCGCGGTCGCGCAGGTGCAGCTTCATGAGCACCCGCGCCACGTGCGTCTTGACGGTCGCCTCGCCGACGAAGAGCTCCTTGGCGATCTCGGCGTTGGTCAGGCCGCGGGCCAGGAACCGCAGCACCTCCAGCTCCCGCGGCGTCAGCTCGCCGAGCCGGGGCGGGGGCGCGGGCTCGTGGCGGCCGGCGAAGGAGGCGATGACCCGCGTGGTCACCGCCGGGTCCAGCAGGGCGTCACCGCCGACCACGACGCGGACGGCCTCGACGAGCTGCTCGGGCGGGGAGACCTTGAGCAGGAAGCCGCTGGTCCCCGCCCGCAGCGCGGCGTAGAGGTTCTCGTCGGTGTCGAAGGTGGTCAGCATGACGACCCGGGGCGGATCCGGCTGGTCGAGCAGCTGCCGGGCCGCGGTGAGGCCGTCCATGCGGGGCATGGAGATGTCCATCAGGACGATGTCCGGCCGGGTGCGGCGGGCCACCGCGACGGCCTCCAGCCCGTCGGCGGCCTCCCCGACGACCTCCATGCCGGGCTCGCTCTCCACCACGAGCTTCAGGCCCGCGCGGACCATCGCCTGGTCGTCGGCGATCACGATGCGGATGACGTCACTCATACCAGGACCTCCAGGGAGAGCGGGAGCCGTGCATGGACCCGGAACCCGCCCTCGGCGCGCGGGCCGGCCTCGAACGTGCCGCCGAACAGGGTGGCGCGCTCGCGCATGCCGATGAGGCCGTTGCCGGTCGACAGCTCCGGAGCCGAGCCCGCACCGCCGGTGTCGAGGACCTCCACCTCCACGGAGTCGTCCAGGTAGGCGACGCGGACGGAGATCTCGGACTCGCCCGCGTGCTTGACCGCGTTGGTGAGCGCCTCCTGCGCGATGCGGTAAGCGGACAGGTCCAGACCCGGTGCGAGCCGTACGGGCTCGCCGGTGACGGACAGCGTGATGCGCAGGCCCGAGGAGGCGAGCGAGGCGACGGTGGTGGCGAGCATGTCCAGTCCCGGCTGCGGGATGGCCTCGTCCAGCGGCATGCGCAGCGCGCCGAGCATGACGCGCAGTTCCTCGACCGCCTCGCGGCCCGAGCGCTCGATGCCGAGCAGCGCGTCGGCGTCGCCGCCGCCCCTCCGGCGCAGCACCCCGGCCTGCATGACCATCATGCTCACGCTGTGCGCGACGACGTCGTGCAGCTCGCGGGCGATGCGGGTGCGCTCCTCGGCGACGGCCTCGGCGGCCCGGCGCTCCCGGTCGCGTTCCAGCCGTACGGCGTGCTCGGCCAGGCGGCGGGCCCGGGTGGCGTAGGCGTTGACCGCCAGGCCGGTGAGGTAGGCGGAGCCGAAGACGACGGTCAGGAAGATGACCTCCTCCGCCGGGAGCCACCGGTGGTCCACCGCGCCGGAGTCGAAGACGAGGACGCCGGTCACGGCCCAGGCCAGACCGGGCCTGAACGGCAGCTCCGCGCCGACGGTGTGGAAGACGAGCAGCAGGGAGAACAGCTGCCAGACCTGGCAGTGCTCGTAGCCCTGCCGGTGCCAGGCGTACTGGATGAGGATCATCAGGATGAAGACCGCGACCGGGGCCTTGCGGCGGAACCAGACGAGCACGCCGGTGACGAGCGCCTGGCCGATCCACCACAGTTCGGGGGTCTCGGCCGCGCCGTACTCGGTCGCGACGGTGAACGCCTCGAGCGTGCCGAGGGCGATGATCGCGGCGCCGATCAGCAGATCGACTCTCGGCACCGTGCGGAGGTGCCGGGAGAGGGGGAGGGGAAGCGCCATGCGGGGAGACTAAACCCTCGCGTCGCTATTGCATATAGGACAAAACCCCTGCCCAAGTGGCTTGCAAGTGGGCCACAAGTCCCCCCGGAGGGGCCATCGGCCCTCCGGGGGGACGGTATCCCCGGTTCCGCCGGGATCCCGGTTCCCTCGGGGGCGGTGTGCCGCCCCTCACCGGTGTCCCGGCCCCACCGGGTCCCGGCCTCATCGGCGCCCCGCCTCCGCCGGGTTCCCGGCTCCACCGGTGAAGCGGCGGAGCCGGCGGGACTCAGGCCCCGACGCCCGTGGCCGGCGCGGACGCGGCGGCGGTGGAGGCGGCGGGGTAGTAGGAGATCCACTCGTCACGGCTCATCCGGAGCATCCTGACGCCGAGGGCGCCCAGCGCGGCCACCGGGATGCCCCAGAGCACGACGGTCGCCGGGCCGTACCCGACGAACATCGAGCCGCCGTAGCCGACCGCGAGGACGAGCGGGATCCACCAGTGGGCGAAGCCGGCCCGCCAGACGCCGACGGCCAGGACCGGCATGCCGAAGATGGCGAAGAAGATCCACGGCATCTGGAAGCCGAAAATGACGCCGGGCAGGTTCACCATCTCGTCCATGATGCGGGTGGCCTCCTCGGGGCTGTGGTGCCGGCCGAGCCACCACTCCACCGGATCGGCCATCAGCAGGCCCGAGGTGTTGACGTAGCCGAGGATGACGAGCGGGCCGGCGATGTGCCCGAACACCGCCGCGCGGCGGCGCATCACGTGCAGCAGGCCGAGGGCGGCCAGCGCCATCAGCAGGTACGCCCAGTGGTAGAGCACCGACTGGACCTGGGCGAGGACGGGGTCGGCGCCGAAGCTGACCGCCTCGCGCTCGTCGCCCCAGGTCCCGGGGTCGAGGATGACGGCGATCGCCTGGAGGAGCGGGGCGACGATCAGCAGCACGCCGGAGGCGACGCGCCTGAAGTCTGCGGAGTCCTTGAACACGGGGTTTCCCTGCCTGTGCGGAGTCACGGTGCGCAGGCGCCGGGGTGGACGCGGGTGCGGATCCCGCCGCCTCCGGTCGGATCCCGTACGGAAGCCGCCTGCGTGGAACTGTCGCCAGGAAGGTATTCCGCCGCCCGCCGCGGGGGCGTCCGCCGCGGGGCTGATCCGGCGTCCCCCTGCCGGGGTAAGGGCCCGTCCCCCGGGATCCCCCCGGAGCGGGCCGGCGTCACTCCGCTGCCGCCTGTGCCCGGCCGGGGCTTCGGCGCCTGGACGGTGTCTCAGAATATGGACGGCACTTCCGGCATCCGGGCGGGACTCCGGAGTCCGGCCGGTGCTCCGAGGATCACCGAAGATGAAGGTTTCCTTACCCGCGCCGGGGGCCTGAGCTGGTGCTCCGTGCTGGACGATGGTTCCCCGGCCCCTTCCTGCCGTCCACCGCCCGGGGATCCGGAAGTCCTGCCGGCGGGCAGGGCGCGCGCATCTTCCAGGGTCGGTAAACGGCGTGTTACGGGCATCTCATAAGGTCTAGACCAAAGCTGTGAGATCCGACAATCAGGAAGACAAGTGATGTTGCACGAGAAACTGGCATCCATCTACGACAGCGTCCTGCGCCGGAACCCGGGGGAGACCGAGTTCCACCAGGCCGTCCGGGAAGTGCTGGAGAGCATCGGGCCGGTCCTCGGGAAGCATCCCGAATACGCCGAGTCGAAGATCATCGAGCGGATCTGCGAGCCCGAGCGGCAGATCATCTTCCGGGTGCCGTGGGAGGACGACCAGGGCGAGGTGCACATCAACCGGGGCTTCCGGGTCGAGTTCAACAGCGCGCTGGGCCCGTACAAGGGCGGTCTGCGCTTCCACCCCTCGGTCTACCTCGGCATCGTGAAGTTCCTCGGCTTCGAGCAGATCTTCAAGAACAGCCTCACCGGCCTGCCCATCGGCGGCGGCAAGGGCGGCTCGGACTTCGACCCCAAGGGCCGGTCCCAGCGCGAGATCATGCGCTTCTGCCAGAGCTTCATGACCGAGCTCTACCGCCACATCGGCGAGTACACCGACGTCCCCGCCGGTGACATCGGCGTCGGCGGCCGCGAGGTCGGCTACCTGTTCGGCCAGTACAAGCGCATCACCAACCGCTACGAGTCCGGCGTGATCACCGGCAAGGGCCTCAGCTACGGCGGCGCCCAGGTGCGCACCGAGGCCACCGGGTACGGCTGCGCGTTCTTCGTCGAGGAGATGCTCAAGGCCCGCGGCACGTCCTTCGACGGCAAGCGCGTCGTGGTCTCCGGCTCCGGCAACGTCGCGATCTACACGACCGAGAAGGTCCAGCAGCTCGGCGGCACCGTCGTCGCCTGCTCCGACTCCTCCGGCTACGTCGTCGACGAGAAGGGCATCGACCTCGACCTGCTCAAGCAGGTCAAGGAGGTCGAGCGGCTGCGCGTGGACGTCTACGCCAAGCGCCGCGGCGGCGACGCCAGGTTCGTGGCGGGCCGGAGCATCTGGGAGGTGCCGTGCGAGGTGGCGATGCCGTCCGCCACCCAGAACGAGCTCACCGGCCGCGACGCCGAGACGCTGGTGCGCAACGGCTGCGTCGCGGTCGGCGAGGGCGCCAACATGCCCACCATGCCGGAGGGCATCCGGGTCTTCCGGGAGGCCGGCGTGGCCTTCGGCCTGGGCAAGGCCGCCAACGCGGGCGGCGTGGCCACCAGCGCGCTGGAGATGCAGCAGAACGCCAGCCGCGACTCGTGGAGCTTCGAGTTCTCCGAGCGCCGCCTCCAGGAGATCATGCGCGACATCCACGCCCGCTGCCTGAAGACCGCCGACGAGTACGGCATGCCGGGCGACTACGTGGCCGGCGCCAACATCGACGGCTTCAAGCGGGTCGCCGACGCCATGCTCTCCCTCGGCCTGATCTGACCTCCTCCGGTCCGCCGGGCGCGGGAACCCGGCCCGGCGGCAGAAGGCACGGTGGTGCGGTCCGGCCCCGCGACCCGGTCCGGCGGACGGCGGCGGCGCGTCAGTCGCCGACGGCGCGGCGGAGTCCGCTGAGGGAGGCGGCCAGTAGCCGCGTGCGGCCGGTGGACTCGGCGTAGTCGGCCAGCACCGCGCACAGGCACACCGCGAGCACGCGCGCCGCCAGCTCGCGCCCGGCGTTGACGGGCCGCCCGTAGGCCGAGAGCAGGGCCGTACGGGCGTCCCCGTCGAAACCGGCGTAGGCGAGCGAGAGGTCGACCGCCGGGTCGGCCCGGCACAGGTCGCCCCAGTCGATGACGCCGGTCGCCCGCCCGTCCGGGCCGACCAGCAGGTGCCGCAGGTGCAGGTCGCCGTGGGAGACGACCGCGGGGCCGGGCGGCGGGCCCGCCTTCTCGCCGTCGGCGAGGAGCCGGTCGACGGCCGGATCCGGGGTCCACGCGCCGCGCCGCACCAGCCGGCCCAGCCGCTCCCGGGCCATCGCCGCCCGGACGCCCGGGTCGGCCCGGCGCATCGGGTCGACGGGCAGGCCGCCGCCCGCCTCGGCGGCCAGTTCCGGATCGTGCAGGGCGTGCAGGAACGCGCCGAGACCGGCGGCGGCCCGCATCCGCCCGTCGGCGGAGAGCTCCGCCTCGGCCAGTTCCTCGCCGGGGATCAGCTCCGCGCCCCAGAACGGCCACGGGTAGGCCTCGGACGGCCGCCCGACCCGGACCGGCACCGGCAGGGCCAGCGGCAGCCGTTCCGCCAGGACCGGCAGCGTCGCGATCTCCCGCTCGACGCCGGGCAGCGCGACGGCCCGGCGCGGGAACCGGAACGCCCAGCGCTCGCCGACGAGGTGGACGGTGTTGTCCCACCCGGTGGCCAGCAACCGGACCGGCGCCCCGCGCAGGTCCGGGAACTGCCCGCCGACCAGCGCCGCCGCGTCGTCCTCCCGGACGTCCTGCTCGGCCGCCCACTCCGGCGCCGGACCGCCGCCCGTGCCGGGGACGCCGCCTGCCGTGCCGGAGAGGGTGCCCGCCGTACCGGAGGCGGCTCCCGGAGCGTCGTTCGTCACAGCCGCCACGCTATCGCGATTCCCGATCATTCGGCGGAAGCGGAGACCGGATGCCCCGTCTCCCTCTGCGCGAATCATGTTTCCCGCGTGCGGAATGCGTCCGGCCGGACTCCGGGGTAATCCGCTCGTGAATCGTCCAGTTCCTGCCGGATCCGTTCGCCGGTTCGTCGTCCGGAAGGTCGAAGCGGCCTTTCTTGGCCTCGGTGAGAAAGGCCCGCCAGGCGTCGAATCCGAAGAGGACGCCCCGCTGCCCGGGATCGCAGATTCGGACACCGCCGGGGACGATGGACACGATCACCCGCACGGCCGCACCGGAAGGCCGGGGCGGGCGCCGAGGACGCACCACACGGTACGGCCCGCATCCGCGTGGTGGCGCACGCCCCAGCGCCCGGCGGACAGCTCGCGGACGATCACCAGCCCCCGGCCCCGCTCCCGGTCGACCGGTACGGCATCGCGCACCCGGGGCTCCGAAGGTCCGCCGCCGGGGTCGGTGACCTCGACGTGGAGCAGGCCGCCCGTACGGGTGAGCGTCAGCAGGACGAGGCCGTGCGGGGCCGTCGGGGCCAGGTCGCACGGCCGGCGGCGACCGGCGTGCAGGGCCGCGTTGGCGACCAGTTCGGAGGCCGCCAGCCGTACGTCCTCGTAGTGCGGGTGGTCCGCGCCGAGCCATTCCCTTATCCGGGCCCTGGCCTGTGACGCGGATTCGAGGTCGAGTTTCAGATACGCCTCCCCGAGGAATTCTGATTCGACGTCCCGGGGTACCGCCGCTGGATTCATATTCACCTGCCGTCGTTTTCCGGATCGCTCCTCCGAGCGTCGCATCCGGTGGCTACAGTCGGTGGCGGAACGGCCGCGTCAGCCGTTCATCGGTTTTTGTGAAACCCCCGTTGAAGCCCTGGGAGGCTCCCGATGCCGAGGCCCCGCCCGCTCGATCCGAGCACCTCGCCGATCGCCCTGTTCGGCTACGAGCTGCGCAGGCACCGGCAGGAGGCGGGGCTCTCGCAGGCGAAGCTGGCGAGCCGGGCGGGATACGCCCTGGGCACGATCTCCATGGCGGAGACCGGGCGGCGGCCCCCGACGGAGGACTTCGCCCGGCGCTGCGACGAGGTGCTGGGCGCGGACGGTGCGCTGATCCGCATCAAGGAGATGATCGACAACCTGGCCTCCCGGCTCCCCGCCTGGTTCCGGCCGTGGGTGGAGATCGAGCAGGCCGCCGAGAGCCTTCACACCTGGCAGCCGCTCATCATGCCGGGGCTGCTCCAGACGGCGGACTACGCGCGGGCGATCTTCTCCGGGGGGCCTCGGTCCTCGGCGGAGAACGTCGAGAAGAACGTGGCCGCCCGGCTGGAACGACAGGACATCTTGGAGCGGGAGAACCCGCCGCTGCTCTCGGCCGTCCTCGATGAGGGAGTGCTGGGACGCCTCGTCGGTACCGGTCGGGTCATGGCAGGACAGCTCGATCATCTGCTTGCGATGGCGCAGCGGCCTTGCGTGACCATTCAGGTCCTCCCGCTGAGCGCGGGCGTCACGGCGGGCTTTCTGGGCGGATTCTTCATTGCGCAGAGCCGAGGGCTCGCCAATAGTGTGTATGTCGAGTCGGCCGGCCAGGGCCAGGTCTCCGATCGGCCCGATGACGTGGCGGACATCATGATCAGATATGAGGCGGTCAGGGCAGAGGCTCTTCCCCAGCGGGCGTCGCTGGAGCTGATCGAGAAGATGAGGGACCGATGGATCGAGAGCTGAACGAGGCCGTCTGGGTGAAGTCGCCGTTCTCGGGTGACAACGGCGGTGAGTGCGTGGAGATCGCCAAACTCTCCGGCGGCCGGGTCGGCGTCCGTGACAGCAAGGACCCCTCCGGCCCGGCGCTGGTGTTCACGCCGGGGGAGTGGGCCGCCTTCACCCGCTGGCTCCGCACCGACGATACGGTCTGATCCGGTCGGGATGGGCTCTCACGGAGAGACTCACTCACCGATTTGATCAAGCGAGCCGATGACGGTGCCGACGTCGTCGGGACCGACCTCCTCACCGAGGATCCGCCGGAACTCGTCTTCACCGAGGATCTCGCGCTGCCGACCGGGCCAGTGCGGGTCGATCCCGATCTCGGGTGACCGGAGTTCGGCTCGGAGCGGTCCAGGCCCGCCGCGCGCAGCCGGTCGGCGAGCCAGCGGGCCCAGTCGGCGTCCTGCGGGGCGTAGGAGACGAACGCGTCGGCCGCCGACGGCCCGGCGTCGCTCACGACGCCCGCCGTACGGCCTCGGCGATCTCGTCCACCCGCTCGTCGAAGACCTTATCGGTCATGTCCCGCAGGTCGCTGTAGAAGCGGATTCTCACGAACTCCGGGATTTCGTCATTATCGATGTCCGAGACGAGGACCGGAATGAGAAGCCGCCCGTCGTACATGCTCTTCTGGAGGAGGACGTAGTACTCGTTCATCACCGGGCCGCTCGCCATCGAGTCCGGGCTCATCACGAGCAGGCCGTGTGCCGAGTCGCGGATCGTCTGTTCGATCTCGTGGAGGATGATCGACCCCGGCCGGACGACCACCTCGTCGTAGGCCACCCGCAGGCCGCGCGCCTCCAGTCGTCCGGCGAGGTCGGTGACCAGTTCCTTGTCGGCGTGGGAGTAGGAGACGAAGACGTCGTGGTCCGTGCTCACCGGGACGGCGCCTCCGGAGGGAGTCGGTTTCGACGGAGGGAGGGGCGGTTTCCTCGGGGTCCTCCGGACGACGGCCAGCCGGGCGTAGTGAGCGCTCACGACGGCGACGAGAAGGCCGACGGTGGCGACGGCCAACTCCGCGATGTCCATGGTGATCAGATTACGTCCTGAACCGTTTCCATGGCTTTCTGTGACAGGAAATGATGAACTTTCCGGTACGCGCGGGAGGCTGGATGACTGCAGCAATCAATGACATTTACGATGTCTTCATCGTGCATGCCCGAAATGACCTGGAATGGGCTAAGCGGCTGCAGGCACGGCTGGAGACGGACGGATTCCGGGCGGCGCTGGAGGACCATCTCCCCGGCGACATCATCGTGCGCAGGATCGAAGAACTGATCCGCGCCTCGAAGCACTGCCTCTTCGTGCACAGCCGCGCGATCGAGGGCGATCCGGCGAGCGGCGACAAGTACGCGGCGCTGCTCACCCGGCGCAGGTTCGTCCCGGTCCTGCTCGACGACGTGGAACTGGGCCCCTTCGCGGCGTCGCGCCACCCACTGGACTTCCGGGGCGAGGACCAGGACACGCCGTACGGTGAGCTGCTCCGCCTGCTGCGCGGGGAAGGCCCCGGCGCGGAGCCGCTCGCCCCCCACCGGACGCACCGGCTCGAAGGCCCGCGGGAGGTGCTGCTCCGCATCGGCCGGGACGCCGTCGTCCTCGAACCGGACGGCCCGGCCCGGGGGACGGGGCGGTACGGCGAGGGCACCGGTGCCGGGGTGCGCCACCGGCCGGGGCCGCTCAGCCCCACGCTGGAGGAGCGGCTCTGGCGGCTCGGCCGTGCCCGGGAGCGGCGGGGGGAACTGCTCACCAAGGACGGCGCCGCGACCGGACGGCGGGGCGCGGAGCTGGAGGCCCGGCTCCGGGAGGTCGGGACGGCCCTGGGAGAGATCTTCCTCGACGGCGCCGCCGGACGCGCGCTCACCCGGGCGCTGGCGGAGGCGGCGGCGGAGAACCGCGCGCTCCGGCTCGGCCTCCAGGTGGACGACGAGCTCGCCGGGCTGCCGTGGGAGACGCTGGTCCTGCCCGGGCGGTCGCAGCCGCTGGCGCTCCACCCGCACGTGGAGCCGTTCCGGCATCTCCCGGCGGCCGGGCGGCCGACCGCGATGGACATCCGGGCCCCGCTGCGCATCCTGGCCGCGGTCGCGGCGCCCGGAACCCCGCCCGGCCCGGGAACGGCGCCCGACAGCCCGCTGCTCGACCTGGAGGCGGAGCTGCGGGTCATCCTCGACTCGGTCGAGGAGGCCCGGCGGCACGCGGCGGCCCACGTGCGGATCCTCAACGAGGGCACGCTCCAGTCGATCGAGGACGCCCTGAAGGAGGAGCGCTTCCACGTCCTGCACATCTCCTGCCACGCCGGACCGGACGCGCTGGTGCTGGAGGACGGGCAGGGCGGGCCCGACCGGGTGACGGCCGCCCGCCTGGCCGCGGCGATCCCCCGGGACCGCGGGGTGCCGCTGGTCGTGCTCTCCGACTGCTCCACCGCCCTGGACGACTCGGACGGGGAGGGCGGGGAGGGCGGGGCCCGCGCCGGGCTGGCGCGGGGGCTGTCGGCGGCCGGGGTCCCGGCGGTGCTGGCGATGACCGCGCCGGTCACCGACCGGTACGCGACCCTGCTCAGCGGCACCCTCTACCGGGAGCTGGCCGTACGGCCCCGACCCGACGTGCTGACCGCGCTCTCGGAGGCCCGCCGGGACGTGGAGGAACGGCGCCGCCGGGCGGACGACCGGGAGGCGGAGCTGGTGGAGTGGGCCACTCCGGCGCTCTTCCTGCGCGGGCCGTCGCTCCCGCTCTACGACGTCGCCGCCGGAGTGGACCCGCACGTCAGACCGGCGAAGGCCGTCTCCCTCGACCCCGGAGTGACGGTCAGGGCCGTCGGTGACTTCGTCGGCCGCCGCGCCGAGCTGCGCGCCCTGCGCGCCGGGTTCCGCAGGCGGCCCGGCGTGCTGCTGCACGGCATCGGCGGGGTCGGCAAGAGCAGCCTGGCCGCCGAGATCCTCGGCCGCCTCGGTCCCGAGGCCGGGCTCGTGGTCTCGGCCGTCGGCCGCACCGGTCCCGACCAGATCCTGGCCGCCGTGGCCGACCGGCTCCTGGCCGCCACGCTCCGGGCCGGCGCGGAGGGCGAGGACCTCCGCCGGACGGCCCTGGCCCTGCGGGAGCCGCGGTATCCCTGGCCCCTGCGGCTGGACGCGCTGGCCGAGGCGCTCGCCGACGTGCCCCCGGCCCTGGCGCGGAGGATCGGCCTCCCTCCGGTGACGCTGCTGCTGGACGACTTCGAGGACAACCTCGACCGCGAAGCGGACCTCTCCTTCGTCGACCAGGACCTGCCGGGGTTCCTCGCGGCCTGGCTCCGGACGGGACGGCTCCTCGTCACCAGCCGCCACCCCTTCACCCTGCCCGGCGGCGCGGACGACCTGCTCCACGTCCACCACCTGGGACCGCTCTCCCTGGCCGAGGCCCGCAAGCTGATGTGGCGCCTGCCCGGCCTGGACGCGCTCCCGCCCGCGGACCAGCGGCGCGCCTGGCTCGGCGTCGGCGGCCACCCCCGGACGCTGGAGTACCTGGACGCGCTGCTCCGCGGCGGCAGGGCCCGGTTCTCCGACATCACCCGCCGCATGGAGCGGTTGATCCGCAGGCGCGGGGACGTCCAGGACCCGGAGTCGTGGCTCCGCACGGCGGGCTCGGCCGGGCTGGACGCGGCGCTGGCCGAGGCGGTGACCCTGGCGGTCGACGACACGCTCCTGCTGGAACTGCTCGATCTGGCGGACGACTTCGCCCGGGATCTCCTGGCCGGGGTGTCGGTGTACCGGCTCCCGGTGGACCGCACCGGCGTCGTCCGGCAGGTCGGCCTCCCGCTCTCGCCGGGGGACCGGGGGTGGCCGGAGCGTCCCGCGGCGACCGGACCGACCGGGGTGGACGCCGCGATCGGGACGCTGACCCGGCTCGGGCTGCTGGCCCCCGGCCGGGGGGACGACGGGAACCCGGTGTTCTCGGTGCACCGGTGGACGGCCGCGACGCTGGCCCGCCCGCAGGTGAGCGCCCCGGAGCGGATCACCGCCGCGCACGCCGCCGCGGCGCGCTGGTGGCTCCGGCGGGCGAGGGCGGAGCAGGGGGACGCCCGGCGGGCGGTGGCGGAGATGATGGAGGCGCGCTTCCACTTCCACGCCGCCGGTGATCTGGACCGGGCGCTGGGGGCGACGGACTGGGTGTGCGGGCGGCTGCACACCTGGGGGGCGCGGAGCTGGGAGGGCCGGCTCCATCGGGAGGCGCTGGCGTGGACGGGGGAGGGCAGCCGGGACCGGGCCGCGGTCCTCCAGCGGATCGGCGTCGTCGTGCAGGCGGAGGGGGAGCACGACCGGGCGCTGGAGTACTACCGGCGGTCACTGGAGATCTACGAGGGACTCGGCGACCGTGCCGGGACGGCCGTCGTCTACCAGCAGCTCGGCGTCGTCGCCGAGGAGCAGGGGAGGTACGACGACGCCCTGCGGTGGTGCCGGGAGGCCCTGACGATCTACGGCGAGCTCGGAGACCGCGGGGCGACGGCCAGGATCCGCCACAACCTCGCCGTCATCGCCCACCGGCAGGGGAGGTACGACGACGCCCTGCGGTGGTGCCGGGAGGCCCTGGACCTGAAGAAGGAGCTCGGCGACCGTCCCGGCACGGCCAGCGGCCACCTCCTGCTCGGCACCATCGCCGCGGAGCAGGGGAGGTACGACGACGCCCTGCGGTGGTACCGGGAGGCGCTGGACGTCCATGAGGAGTCCGGCGACCGCCCCGGCATGGCGGGCGTCCGCCACAACCTCGGCGCGGTCGCCCACCGGCAGAAGCAGTACGGCGACGCCCTGCGGTGGTACCGGGAGGCGCTCCGCCTCAACGAGGAGATCGGCCATCGCGCCGGCGCGGCCGTGAACCACCGCCATCTCGCCGTGCTGTACACCGAGACCGGGAGGCGGGCCGAAGCCGTCGCCTACGGCGTCCGGAGTCTGCTCGCCTGCGGCGGGCTCCCGTTGCCGGAGGCCCGGGAGGCCCTGGACTGGCTCCGCGTGCAGCGGAGGCTCTTCGGCGAGGAGGAGTTCCGGAGGCTCCTCGCCGGATGCGGTGACGCCGAGACCCTCCGGCGGATCGTCCAGGCCCTCGACCGCGACGGGGAGTGAGCCGTCAGAGCACCTCGGCGAACTCCCTCGGCAGCTGGGAGAGCACGTCGTCGAGCTCTCCGGGGGCGGTGGCCAGGCGCAGCGCGGAGAAGACCGAGTGCACGTCCTCCCTGACCTCTGAGACGTCCGCGCCCGAGCGCTCGCTGACCCGCCGGACGAATTCGTCGAGCCCGAAGTCGTCGGGGGTCTCGCGGTCCGAGAGCAGCAGGTCCTGCATCGACTCGGGCAGCTGGGACGCCAGGTCGTCGGCCTCCTCGGGGGTCAGGCGTTCGGCCAGTGTCTCCAGCGTGGCCTGGGTCAGGATCTCCGCCTGGTCCTGGGTGAGTCCTGACTCGTTGCACACCACTCTGATGAATTCGCCCTCGTTCATGGCGTTTCCTCCCCTCCTGTCTGGTTCGGAGGCGTGCCCGGTCCCCGCGGCGCCAAACGATCCTTGACCAAGCCGTGAACCGGCCGCCGCCCATCCGGCGTCCGGCCGTGTCCGGCCCTCCTGTCCCGGCGTCCGGGCTCTGCGCGCCCGACCCCCGTGCCCCGGCGCCCGGCGCTACGGGACGGCGGGCAGGAAGGGGCTCGGGTCGCCGGTGTAGGAGACGTACAGGCGGTCGCGGGCCCGGGTGCAGGCGACGAAGAGCAGGCTGCGCTCCCGCTGCAGGTCCAGCGCGCGGGTGACCGGGTCCTCGTCCTCGGCGGTCAGCACGGACGGGTGCGGGACCAGCCCGGCCGAGGCGCCGACGACCGCGACGCAGCGGAACTCCAGGCCCTTGGCCTTGTGCATCAGGCCGACCTGCACGGTGTCTCGCTCGTCGCCGCCGCCCAGGAACGCCGTGGGCACGCCCGCGGCGGTCAGCGTCTCCCGCGCCGTCCTGGCCATGCCGAAGAACCGGGTGATCACGGCGATCGCGGAGGGCTCCACGCCGGAGTCCAGCCAGACGCGGACCTGGCCGGCCAGCGCGGCCATCTCGGTGGCGGCGTCGGCGGCCCGCAGCACCGCCGGCCGGTCGCCCCGGACGGGGGAGCGATAGCCCTCCAGGTCGTCGTCGGCCCCGTCCAGGCCCGCCGCGGACGCGCCGCCCAGGATCGGCACGGCCCAGTCGAGGATCTCCTGCGTGGTCCGGTAGCTGATCCGCACCCGGTGGCTGCGCCCCCGCACCTCGATGCCCAGCGACGACAGCGAGACCCGGTGGTCGTGGATCCGCTGGTGCGGGTCGCCGGTCAGGAACAGGTCGTCGGGACCGGGCGCCACCGCCGCGCGCAGCAGCCGCCACTGCGCCGGGTGCAGGTCCTGCGCCTCGTCGACCACCACGTGCCGGTACGGCGGCGCCGCCCGTTCCCGCAGCAGCCGGGCGGCCTCGTCGGCCAGCTGCAGGTAGGTCCAGCGCCCCGCCGCCCGGAGCCGGCCGGTCTCCTCGGCGATCACCCGCCAGACGGCCGCCCGGCGGCCGCGGGGCAGCCGGGTCCCCCGGCCGGGACGCGCGCAGGCGAGGTACGCCTCCTCGTCGCGGATGTCCTGCGCCAGGACGACCTGCTCCCACTCGCGCAGCAGGAAGCCTCCGCCGTACGGCAGGCCGGAGCGCCGCGCGGCCGCGTCCCAGGCCCGTTCGAGGTCGGGCCGGGAGACCGTCTGCGGGTAGAGGCCGAGCGCGCTCCGGACGGTGCGCATGGCCAGCCGGTCGATCCCGGAGACCTCGACGCGCCGGTAGGCCCGCTCGTCGCCGACGAGCAGGGCGAGCTGGCGGTCGAGCGCCTCGGCGAGGTTGCGGGCGTAGGTGGTCAGCAGCACCGTCCCGCCGGGACCGTGCGCGGCGAGCCGGTGCGCGAGGTGGGCGGCCCGGTGCAGGGCGATGGTCGTCTTGCCGGTCCCGGGACCGCCCGAGACCTGGGCCGGGCCGGAGTACGACCCGCGGTAGGCGATCCGGTGCTGCTCGGGGTGGAGGAAGGTCCGCCAGACCACGAACGGGCGGGAGCGTGCGTCACCCAGCTCGTCCGGTCCGGCCGCGGCGGAGGTGCTCACGCGCGGATGCACTCCTCCGTGTCGCCGGTCCGTGTCACCGGGCGGGTCCCGACCGGGTCCGCATCCCCGCGGATCCCATGCAGAGGATAAGGGGTGTGTCGATATTCGGGCAAGATGTGTATATTTTCCCCCAATGAGACCGGATGGCAGGAGGATTTTTCGTGAGGGCATTCCCGCGGGTGCTGTTCGATGAGGCGCACAGTGAGTCGTGGACCATCCGGCGGGAGGTGGCCGAGGCCATGAACCCGGGCCATCCGGACGACAACAGCTACGCCCGCGCCGCCGAGCTGCTCCGCCGCCTGGGCCACACCGTCACCGCGCACACCGGGGACATCGTCGGAAGCACCGTCGGAAGCACCGCGGGGAACGCCGCCGAGGGTGCGGACGGGAGCGCCGCCGGGACCGGATCCGAGGGTGCGGCCGGGAGCGCGGCGGGAGGCGCCGCCGGAGGCGGGGGCGCGATCACCCCGGCCGTCCTCGACGGCGCCGACGTGCTCGTGATCGCCCACCCCTCGGCCGGCCGCTGGGAGCGCACCACCGGCCTGGGCAGCCCGGTCTTCCCCGCCGAGGAGCTCGACGCGATCGAGACCTACGTCGCCGAGGGCGGCGGCCTCGTCGTGCTGGCCGAGTGCGAGCAGGACAAGTACGGCAGCAACCTCGCCGACCTCCTCGACGTCTTCGGCGTCCGCGTCGAGCACACCACCGTGCAGGACCCCCGCAACGCCCACAACGGCGTGGCCTCCTGGGTGATGGGCGTGCCCGGCGAGACCGGGGCGGAGGACCTCCTGGCCGGGGCCCGCCGCGCCTGCTTCTACCGCGCCGGGGTCCTGACCCCGAGTCCCGAGCTCGCCCCCGGCGACGTCACCGTGCTCTTCTCGACCTCCCCGACCGCCGATCCGGCCGGCCGGCCGCTCGCGCTGGCCGTACGGCACGGCAGGGGGCGGGTCGTCGTGGTCGCCGACTCCGACCTGTTCGGCGACGACTCGATCGACGAGCACGACCACGCCGCGCTCTGGGGCAACCTCGTCACCTGGGCCGCCCGGGTCCCCGAGCGGGCCGGGCGGATCGGCGGCGGCGACGCCCGGGCCGCCTTCGCCGGGCTCAAGGACGCGGTGGAGCGGCTCCAGCCGCTGCAGGCCAAGGACGGCTCGATCGAGGGGGACCGCGACCTGGCCGTCGCGCTGATCTCCGAGATCGTCGACCGGATCACCGAGCTGGCGCCGCGCTTCCCGCACGACGCGGCCTACCTCGACGCGGTCGTCGCGGACTTCGGCAAGTGGGTCGCGCAGGGCCTCGGCGTCCCCGACTTCCTCGACTCGCTCGACGCCTTCCACCCCGACGCCCAGCGGATCGACGGCCTGGAGCACCTCGTCGTCTTCCCGATGTACACGCAGAACGGCAGCACCCGCCGGCACGTCGAGGCCGTCTGGATCCGGACCGTCTGGCCGCAGTGGCTCGCCGAGCTGGAGGGCGCCCGCTACGACAACCCGATGTTCGTGCCGATCGCCTTCGAGGACTTCACCTCCGGCTACGACACCGACTCCGCGGTGCTCTTCCCCGAGACCGTCGCGGTCCGGGAGACCCCGGCCCGCTTCACCTGGGGCGGCATCTTCTGCGACCGCGAGGCCGCCCGCTTCCGCCGGGTCGGGCGGGCCGCGGCCGACACGCTCAAGCTGGCCCTGCCGCCGGACGCGGCCCGGCTGCTGGAGTCGCAGGAGCTGGCCCAGGACACCTTCGTGCTCTGGGACCTGATCCACGACCGCACCCACAGCCACGGCGACCTGCCGTTCGACCCGTTCATGATCAAGCAGCGCATGCCGTACTGGCTCTACTCCCTGGAGGAGCTGCGCTGCGACCTGACCGCGTTCGGCGAGGCGGTGCGGCTGGAGGCCGAGGGCGTGCCGCACGCCCGGTACGTCCAGCACGCGATCCTGTTCGACCGGCTGTTCCGCTTCCCGATCACCGGCGGCCGGGTCCGCAACTACGACGGCCTCGGCGGTCAGCTGCTCTTCGCCTACCTGCACCGCAACGACGTCGTCCGGTGGACCGACAACCGGCTCAGCGTCGACTGGTCCCGGCTCGCCGACGCCGTCGCCGACCTGCGCGGCGAGGTGGAGAAGCTCTACCGCGACGGCATCGACCGCTCCAAGCTCGCCCACTGGCTGGCCGCGCACGAGCTCGTCGCGGCCTACGTCGAGCCGCATCCGGCCTCGGTCTGGGCGAGGGGGGTGGACGCCCTGCCCACGGACGGTTTCCCGAAGGCGGTGGTGGACGCGGTGCTGCCCGACGAGTTCCCGCTGAGCATGTTCTACGAGGCGCTGCGCCGTAAGCTCGGCGAGGTCGTCGACTCCACGAAGGGGATCCGAGCATGATCATCGTCGTCGCGGGCGCGGCGGGCCCCGCGGGCCAGGCCGCCGTCCGCCGCTTCACCGCCCAGGGCCACACCGTCATCGGCGTCGACAAGTCCGGCGCCGACGGCACACTCGCGGTCGACCTGCTCGACTTCGAGGCCGTGCGCGGGCTCGCCGCGGACATCCGGGCCGAGCACGGCCGCGTCGACGGCCTGGTGCACCTGGTCGGCGGCTGGCGCGGGTCGAAGACCTTCGCCGAGACGAGGCTGGAGGACTGGGCGCTCCTGCACGACCTGCTGGTGCGCACCCTCCAGCACGTCACCCTGGCCTTCGAACCGCTGCTCAAGGAGAGCGCGCGCGGCCGGTTCGCGATCGTCTCCGCCAAGGCCGCCGAGCGGCCCACCCAGGGCAACGCGGCGTACGGCACCGCCAAGGCCGCCGCCGAGGCGTGGACCCTGGCCTTCGCCGACGCCCTGGAGGGGACCGGCGCGACCGCGAACATCCTGGTGGTCAAGGCGCTCGTGCACGAGGGCATGCGCGCCGCGGACCCGGACAAGAGGTTCCCCGGCTTCACCGACGTCGACGACCTCGCCGCGGCGATCGAGGGCCTGTGGGACACCGAGGCCAACGGCACCCGAATGGACCTGACGCAGTGACGGACGAGAGCAAGGACACCACCCCGGGCGCGACCGCAGGCGCGGTGACCGGGATCGCGGACGCCGCGCCGACCGGCGCCGTCCGCAGGCACGACCCGACGGTGAAGGGCTTCGCCAGCGACAACTACGCCGGCGTGCACCCGGAGATCCTCGCCGCGATCGCGCTCGCCAACGGCGGGCACCAGACCGCCTACGGCGACGACGTCTACACCGAGGCGCTGCAGGAGGTCTTCCGCGCCCACTTCGGCCCGGCCGCCCAGGCCTGGCCGGTGTTCAACGGCACCGGCGCCAACGTGGTCGCGCTGCGCGCGATGACCGCGCACTGGGAGGCCGTGGTCTGCGCCGAGTCGGCGCACATCCACACCGACGAGGGCGGCGCGCCGGAGCGTACGGCCGGGCTCAAGCTGCTGCCCGTGGCCACCCCGGACGGCAAGCTCACCCCCGAGCTGATCGACCGGCAGGCCTGGGGCTTCGGCGACGAGCACCGCGCCCAGCCGAAGGTCGTCTCGATCACGCAGACGACCGAGCTGGGCACGCTCTACACGCCGGAGGAGATCAGGGCGATCTGCGAGCACGCCCACGGGCTCGGCATGCTCGTCCACCTCGACGGCGCCCGGATCACCAACGCCGCCGCCGCGCTGGACGTGCCGCTGCGCGCGTTCACCGCGGACGCCGGGGTGGACGTGCTCTCCTTCGGCGGGACCAAGGCCGGGATGATGTTCGGCGAGGCCGTCGTGGTGCTGAACCCGGACGCCGTGCGCGGTCTGCGCTACCTGCGCAAGACCGCGATGCAGCTGGCCTCCAAGATGCGGTTCGTCTCGGTGCAGTTCGAGGCGCTGCTCGCCGGGGACCTGTGGCTGCGCAACGCCCGCAACGCCAACGCGATGGCCCGGCGGCTCGCCGACGCCGTCCGGGACGTGCCCGGCGTGGAGATCCCGCGCCCGGTCGAGGCCAACGCGGTCTTCGCGATCCTGCCGCGGGACGCCACCGAGCGGCTGCAGAAGCGCTTCCGCTTCTACACCTGGAACGAGGCCACCGGCGAGGTCCGCTGGATGACCGCGTTCGACACCACCGAGGCCGACGTCGACGCCTTCGCCGCCGCCGTCGCCGAGGAGGTAGGATTCCCGGCATGAACCACCGCAGCCTGGGTCTGTGGCGGGCCGCCCTCCGGCGGACCCGCTAGCCAGCCCCGACTGCGCACACGAAAACGGCCGCCGTTCACCGGCGGCCTTTTCCTTTTCCCGCGGCCGGTGGTCCGGCGGTCCCTCACCGAGAAGGGGACCAACCATGACCAAGCGCGTCTTCTCCGCGTTCAAGCCGACCGGCCGGCTGACCCTCGGCAACTACCTCGGCGCGATCCTGCCCGCCGTACGGCTCCAGGACGAGGCCGACTGCGTCTACGCCGTCGCCGACCTGCACGCCCTGACGATCAGGCACGACCCCGGACGGCTGCGCGCCCGCACCCGCGAGGCGGCGACCCTGCTGCTCGCCTGCGGCCTGGACCGCTCCGGTGTCTACGTGCAGTCGCGGGTGCCCGCCCACACGGAGCTGGCCTACCTGCTGGAGAGCACCGCCCACTACGGCGAGATGCGCCGGATGATCCAGTTCAAGGAGAAGTCGGCGGGCCAGCGGGAGGTGCGCCTGTCCCTGCTGACCTATCCCGCGCTGATGGCCGCCGACATCCTGCTGCACCGGGCGGACCTCGTCCCGGTGGGGGAGGACCAGCGCCAGCACGTCGAGCTCACCCGGGACCTGGCCCTGCGCTTCAACCACCTGTACGGCGAGACCTTCACGGTCCCCGAGGCGGTGCACCCGCGCCTGGCCGCCCGCGTCATGGACCTGGCCGAGCCCACCGCCAAGATGGGCAAGTCCGACGGCTCCGACGCGGGGACGGTCCACCTGCTGGACGAGCCGGCCGACGTCCGGCGCAAGATCATGCGTGCGGTCACCGACTCCGGCACGGAGGTCCGCCACGACCCGGAGGCGAAGCCGGGGGTGTCGAACCTGCTGGCCCTGCTCGCCGCCTGCACCGGGCGGCCGGTCGAGTCGTTCTCCTACGCCTCGTACGGCGCGCTCAAGAAGGACGCGGCCGAGGCGGTCACCGAGACGCTGGCCCCGGTCCGGCGGCGCTTCGGCGAGCTCTCGGCCGACCCGGCGGAACTCGACCGGCTGCTGGAGGGGCACGCCGCCCGGGCGGCCGAGCGCGCCTCGGAGGTCGTGGCGGCCGCCCGCCGGGCGATGGGCCTGGCCTGAAAGAGGTCTCCGGCGGTCGCGCCCGGGCCCGCCCGGAGACCGGACAACCGGCCCGAGGGCCGGAGCGGGCGGGGCGCGTGGTCAGTGCTTGTGGCCGGTCTCCTGCTCGTACTGGGTGAGCTGCTGCTCCAGAGCCTTCATCAGCTCGAAGACCTGGCTCGGAGGGATGCGGATCCGGCTGACGATCCGGGTCGGCACGCTGACGAAGTGCTGGCCCGACGAGGGGTCGTTGGCCAGCTGGGGCGGTCTGGTGATCACCGCGAAGTCCAGGACGAAACCATCCTGGGTGTGCCACACCGAGGCGAAGTTGGCGTACTGCCCCATCTCGACCTCGGCGGAGATGCTCACCTCCAGGCGGTTCTCCGGCTCGTCGTTCACCACTTAAGTCTCCTCCGGCCAGATCGGTTCCGCCATGCCGCCCCGGCCGGAATCCGGCCGCGCAGGGAACGCGCTGACACTATTCACATGTATGCCTGACTCATTGCCGTATGGACGGCAGCGGCTGGGCACCCCGCTGCTTCAGCATGTCCTTCATCAGTTTGATCTCTCCGTCCTGCGTGTTCACGATGTGCCGCGCCATCGTGACCACCTCGTCACGATCGGAGAGCCTGAGCAGGGCCTCCGCCATCTGCACGCCGCCCTCGTGGTGGCGGATCATGAGCTGGAGGAAGAGGATCTCCTGCTCCCTGCCGGTCGCCTTGCGGAGCCGGTCGAGCTCCGCCGCGCTCGCCATGCCGGGCATGGCGGCGGGGGCGCCGGCCGTACCGCCGTGTCCATGGCCGGCCATCCAGGCCATGGAGGGCCGCTCGGTCGCCTGGCCGAGCTCCCACTGCTGCAGCCAGCCCATGAACATGCCGCGCTGGGCGGTCTGCGTGACGATGATGTCGTAGGCGAGCAGGCGGAGCGCGTCGTCGGAGCCGCCGTCCCTGGCGATGAACGACATCTCCACCGCCTGGGCGTGGTGGGAGGCCATGTCGCGGGCGAACCCGGCCTCGGCGGAGGCGTCGGTCGGCTCGCCGGTCCGGCCCAGGACGAGCACCGCGACGGCGAGCGCGACGAGGCAGGCCAGAGCCGCGGCGACGACCAGGCGCCGCCGGGGGTGCGGAGTGCTGCCGACGGGATTTTCCATTGCCCGACAAGCCTACTCATCCCGGCCGGCCCCGCGTCCTCACGTCCCTCGCATCCCTTATTCTCCACATACGCCACTAGGGCATAAGGTGACCCGGAGCTGGTTGCCGGGTGGAGGACTGATGTCAAAGGACAAGGCGCAGGCGCGGCGGGAGACGCTCGCCAGGATGCGCGCGGAGCAGAAGGCCAAGGAGCGCAAGACCGCTCTGATGATGTGGGGCGGCGGAGGCCTCGTCATCCTCCTGCTCGTCGGGCTGGTCGGCTTCTACCTGGTCGACCAGGCGGGCAAGACCTCGCTGGACGCGGTCACCAGTGCCAAGTACCCCGGCAGCCTCCACGTCCAGACCAAGGTCTCCTACAAGGAGAACCCGCCGATGGGCGGGGAGCACCACCCCGCCTGGCAGAACTGCGGGATCTACGACGCGCCGATCAACAACGAGAACGCCGTGCACTCGATGGAGCACGGCGCCGTGTGGATCACCTACCAGCCGGACCTGCCCAAGGACCAGGTGGACGTCCTCAAGGAGCTGGCCTCCAAGGACTACATGCTGCTGAGCCCGTACCCCGGCCTGCCCGCCAAGGTCGTGGTCAGCTCCTGGAACAAGCAGCTCAAGCTGGACGGCGCGGACGACCCGCGCCTGCCCAAGTTCATCGCCAAGTTCAAGCAGGGACCCGAGACGCCCGAGCTGGGCGCCTCCTGCGACAGCGACGTGACCACCACGACCGCCGAGCAGCCGATCCCGACGGCCTCCCCGAGCCCGTCCGACCCGCCGCACGCGACCCCGACCGCGATCCCGTCGCCGAGCGCCACGCCCACGTCCTGACACCGGCGGTCCCGGGCGGGATCAGGACCCCGGCGGGGATCAGGACCCCGGCGGGGATCAGGACCCCGGCCGGGAGCCCGCCCCGCCCCTCACCCTGCGCGACCGGCGGCCCCCTCGCGGGGCCGGCCGCCGGCCGCCCCTCCGGCGGCGGTCCGCCGCGGGCCGGATCCGTCCGCCGGTGACCGGGGGACGGCAGGCGGGGGGCGGGTCGAGGAAGGAAGGGGGCCGGGGCGGAGGCGGTCCCCCCGGCCACAGGACGGCCACGGTGACGATCGCGGAGACCGTCAGCAGCGCGCCCAGCAGGATCTCCAGGAGCACGGCGAGCGACATGGGAACCTCCGGGTCTCGCCGTGCGCGGACGGGGCACGGCGGTGTGGACGGAGGTCTTCCCGCACCCTCCCCGGAGGGGAGGGCCGCCCCGCCGGGTCTTCCCGGATCGGCGGGGACCGTGGTGACGGTCGGGGCGTCGGACGGCGGGTACTCCCCTCCGAGCTGTGCTTCCACTATCCGCCTCCCGGCGTACCTGGTCAAACACCCCGTGCGGAGGGACGGCCCCGAGGACCCCGGCCGCCGCCGGACGACCGGCCCCCGCGTTGACAACCTTCCGGCGTGCTCTAGCCTGGTGGCGAGGGGAGTACTTCCCAAGCGCCGGTCCGGTCAGTACGGACGCCCCAGAGCGTCCTCGGACGGCCGCCCGCTCCACGCGGGTGAAGGAGACCTCGAACGATCACGCACGTTCGAGGAGACCCCATGCCCGCTGAGGCACGCCTGCTCGCGGCCGACCTTGAGACGATCGGCACGCCGGGGATGTGGACGATCAGCGTCGTCGTCCTGCTGCTGCTGCTCGTCCTCGACTCCCTGCTGACCCGGCGCCCGCACGAGGTGCGGATGCGCGAGGCGGTGGGCTGGTCGGTCTTCTACCTGGTGCTGCCCCTCGTCTTCGGCGTCTACCTCTGGGTGGACCACGGCTCCACCGTGTCAGTGGAGTTCTTCACCGGCTACGTGGTGGAGAAGTCGCTGTCGGTGGACAACCTGTTCGTCTTCATGCTGCTGCTGGCCGCCTTCGCGGTCCCGGCGGCCCTGGCCCAGCGGGTCCTGCTGTACGGCATCGTCGGGGCGCTGGTGCTGCGCGTGATCTTCATCGCGCTCGGGGCGGCCGTCCTGCAGAGCGGCACCTGGGCGTTCCTGCTCTTCGGCGGGGTGCTGATCGTCACCGCCGTGAAGATCCTCAGGGACGCGCTGGGCGGGCACGAGCAGGAGGTCGACATCTCCTCCATGCGCACGGTTCGGCTGCTGCGCCGCTTCATGCCGGTCACCAGCGACTACCGGGGCTTCCGGATGGTGGTCCGGGAGGGAGGCCGCCGTGCCCTCACCCCGCTCGCACTGGCCGTCGTGGCCGTCTTCGCCACCGACATCGTCTTCGCCGTCGACTCGGTGCCCGCGGTGTACGGCGTGACGGAGGACCCGTACATCGTCTTCGCCACCAACGCCTTCGCCCTGCTGGGCCTGCGGGCGCTCTACTTCGTCCTGCAGGGCGTCCTGACGAAGCTGCGGCACCTCAACCACGGGCTCAGCATCATCCTGGCCTTCATCGGGGTCAAGCTCATCCTGCACTGGGCGCACGGCATCTGGACGTGGCTTCCGGAGATCCCCACCCTGGTCTCGCTGGGGGTCATCATCGGCGTCCTGGCCACGGTCACGGCCACGAGCGTGTACGCCAACCGCCGCGACGACCGCCGCGACCCGGACTCGGTGTCCTCGCCCGCCGGGCGCTGACCGCGCGGCGGCGGCCCGCAGAGGGCCGCCGCCGGGGCCGCCGGAGTGTCAGGGGAGGAGGATCCGCTCCGGAGGCACCGCCTCCAGCCCGTGCGCCTCGGCCACGGGACGGTTGGTCAGGTGCCCCTCGTGCGTGTTCAGGCCCAGCGCCAGCGACGGGTCGCGGCGCAGGGCCTCCCGCCAGCCCAGCTCCGCGATGGACAGGGCGTAGGGCAGGGTCACGTTGGTCAGCGCGTGGGTCGAGGTGTGCGGGACCGCGCCGGGCATGTTGGCCACGCAGTAGAACACCGAGTCGTGCACGTGGTAGGTGGGGTCGGCGTGGGTCGTCGGCCGGGAGTCCTCGAAGCAGCCGCCCTGGTCGATGGAGATGTCCACCAGGACCGAGCCGGGCCTCATCCGGCTGACGAGGTCGTTGCTGACCAGGGTGGGGGCCTTCGCGCCGGGCACCAGCACGGCGCCGATGACCAGGTCGGCGTCCAGGACGGCGCGCTCGATCTCGTACATGTTCGAGGCGACCGTACGGCAGTGCCCCCGGTAGACGGCGTCGGCCTGGCGGAGCCGGTCGATGCTCCTGTCCAGCAGCACCACCTCGGCGTGCATGCCCAGCGCGATGACGGCGGCGTTCATGCCGGACACCCCCGCGCCGATCACCACCACCCTGGCCGCGTGCACGCCCGGCACCCCGCCCATGAGCACGCCGCGCCCGCCGCCCTGCCTCATCAGGTGGTAGGCCCCGACCTGCGGGGCGAGCCGGCCCGCCACCTCCGACATCGGCGCCAGCAGCGGCAGGCGGCCGTCGGGGGTCTGCACGGTCTCGTAGGCGACGCCCGTGACCCCGGCGTCCAACATGGCGCGGGTGCAGCCCTCGGAGGCCGCCAGGTGCAGGTAGGTGAACAGCACCTGTCCCTTGCGCATCCGGTGGTACTCCTCGGGGACGGGCTCCTTCACCTTCAGGACGAGCTCGCCCTCCGCCCACACCTCGTCGGCCGAGTCCAGGATGGTCGCGCCGGCGCGCTCGAAGGAGGAGTCCGGGATGGACGACCCGGCCCCGGCGTCCTTCTCCACGAAGACCCGGTGGCCCTGCCGGACGAACTCATGGGCTCCGGCCGGGGTGAGCGCCACGCGGTACTCGTGGTTCTTGACCTCTCGGGGAACTGCGATCCTCACGACTCCTCCAGGGGTTCGCCGCCTGCGGTCCTCCTTCACTTTGCGTTCCCGGGGAAAAGGCCACCATGCCCACGATGGAAGGAATCGACCGGTGTTGACGACAATCTGTCAGCGGCCGCAGCTCATCGTGTTTCTCGAACCGGCCTTTACCGGTTGATTACGCACTCGCTGTGGAGATCGGTAGGCTCACGCCAGCACACGTGGAGAACGCGGGGATATGACGATGGGGAAGCACTCGGGACCCGGCGCGACGCCGGAGCCGCAGGGACCTCCACCGGCTCCGTCCGGCCCGCCGGTCCCCGGAGCCGGGCCGGCCTCCGGAACGGTCTCCGGCCCGGCGCGGACCGGCGCGTTCCCCGGTCCGAACTCCGGCCCGCCGCAGCCGGGCGCGGCTGCCGGGCGGACTCCCGGAGCGGCTCCCGGGGGCGCCGGGCCCGGAACGGTCCCCGGACGGGCTCCCGGAGCGCCGGGCGGGCCGAGGGCCAGCCGGGCCACCACCGCCGTCCTCGTCGTCGCGCTGGTCCTCGTGGTGCTGACCACCGGCGTGCTCGCCACCATCGCGGTGCTCATGACCCGCAACCCCGGCGTGCCGCTGGGCGCCCCGCCGCCGCAGCGGCTGCCGGCGCCCATCCACTTCGCCCCGGTCACCGCCGCGCAGTCGGGACCGTGCACGACCCCCGAGGGCGTCCCCGACGAGGCCGGGCAGGTCTGCTACGAGGTCGCCGCAGGGGTCGACGTGACCGCCGTCCGGGGGATCGACGCGGTCCGGGGGGGCGACGGCTCCTACGCGGTCCGGATCACCTTCGCGCCCGCGTTCCACGACCGGATCAACAGTCTGACCGAGGAGGCGGTCGACCAGCAGATCGCCATCGTCGTCGGCGGGAGGGTCCTGGCGGCCCCCCGGGTCGGCGAGGTGATCACCGAGGACAGCATGCAGATCGCCGGCTCCTTCACCAGGGAGCAGGCCGAGGCGATGGTCGCCCGGCTGCGCGGCACCCCGGCGGGCACGTCCCCGCCGCCCGCCACCCCGCCGACGACCGCGCCGACCGGCGCACCGGCCACCACCCCGCCCCCCACCGGTCCCACCGGGACGAATACGACCGGCTCCGGGCCGACCGGTGCCCCGGCCGCGACGAACCCGGCGGCCACCGCGCCCGTCACCCCTCCGGCCAGCGCGCCCGCCACCGGCACGACGGCCCCGGCCGGCCGGGCCACCACGGCTCCCGCCGCCGCCCCCTCCGGCCGGACCGGGACGGACCGGGCGGGAGCGGGCGGCACGGACCGCAGGTTCGGCACCTGCCGGGAGGCGACCGAGGCCGGTTACGGTCCGTACTTCAAGGAGAGCGACCCGGAGTACGCCTGGTACGCCGACGGGGACGGGGACGGCGTCGCCTGCGACAGCGACCGTCCCTGACCACCCGCCCGTCCGCCCGCCTGCCCGCCGTCGGATGGCGGCCCGCCGCAAGACGCCGGCCGCCGCGCCCACCGCAAGACGTCCAACGCAAGACGCCCACCGTCCTCGGCCGCCGTCTTCGGCCGCCGCCGGTCCGCCGGACCCGGCCGCGGTCAGGCGATGACCTGCTCGACGGCGCCGATGCCGAAGTACACCGTGAAGACCAGCGTGACCACCCAGAGCAGCCACGGGATCTCCCGGCCCCGGCCGAGCGCCGCCTGGATCACCGTGTAGGAGACCACGCCCGCGCCGACGCCGTTGGTGATGCCGTAGGTGAACGGCATGATGGCGATCGTCAGGAAGGCCGGGATCGCCAGGGACAGGTCGTCCCAGGGCACGTTCTTGGCCTGGGTCATCATCAGCGCCCCCACCAGCACGAGCGCGGGCGCCGCCGCCGCGGCCGGGACGACCGTCGCGAGCGGGGTGAACAGCAGCGACAGCGTGAACAGGCCGCCGGTGGCCAGGGCGGCCAGACCGGTCCTGGCGCCTTCGCCGACCCCGGCCGCCGACTCGACGAAGACCGTCCCGGCCGAGGCTCCGGCGAGCCCGCCGATCGCGCCGGACACGCCGTCCACCGTCAGGATGGCGCCCAGCCGGGGGACGCGGCCCCGCTCGTCCACCAGCCCGGCCTCGTCGCTGACGCCGATGATGGTCCCCATCGCGTCGAAGAAACCGGACAGCACGAGCGTGAACAGCACGACCGTGGCGGTCACCGCCCCGGCCCGGGCGAACCCGCCGAACAGGTCCACCTGCCCGAGGAGCCCGAAGTCCGGGGCCGAGACCACCGCCTCCGGCAGCCGGGGCACCACGACGCCCCAGCTCGCCGGGTCGACCCTCGCCACCGAGTCCACCGCGACCGCGGCCAGCGCGGTGACCACGATGGCGATCAGGATGGCCGCCGGGACCCGGCGCACGTAGAGCACGACCATCAGCAGCAGCCCCAGGCAGAACAGCGCCACCGGCCAGCCCGACAGGTGCCCGGCCGTGCCCAGCTGCACGGGCGTGCCGGTGCCGGGAGCGACGAACCCGGCGTCGACCAGGCCGATCAGTGCGATGAACATGCCGATGCCCACGCTGATCGCGTGCTTGAGCGCGAGCGGGATGGCGTTCATGATCAGTTGCCGGAGCCCCGAGACGGCCAGCAGCACGATCACCAGGCCCTCCAGCACGACCAGCCCCATGGCCTGCGCCCAGGTCATGTGCGGCGCGGCCTGGTAGGCGACCACCGCGTTCAGCCCCAGCCCCGTCGCCAGGCCGAACGGCGCGTTGCCGACCACGGCCATCAGCAGGGTGCTCACCGCCGCGGTCAGGATGGTGGCCGTGGTGAGCTGCGGCACCGACAGGCGCGCCCCGGTGACGTCGGCGGCGCCACCCAGGATGATCGGGTTGAGCAGGACGATGTAGGCCATCGCCATGAACGTGGTGACGCCGCCCCGGACCTCCCGGCCGACCGTCGTCCCGCGCGCCGACAGCTCGAAGAAGCGATCCACCGGTCCCCCTCTCAACGGCGGGGGACGCCCGCTTCCTACCCGCTCAGCGCGATGTCATGGGGGCGGATCGGCACCCGGGGCAGGTCCAGCCCGGTCGCGGCCCGCACGGCCGCGGCCACCGCCGGGGTCGACGAGAGCGTGGGCGGCTCGCCCGCGCCCCGCAGGCCGTACGGCGCGTGCGGGTCGGGGTTCTCCAGGATCGAGACCCGCATCGGCGGCATGTCCAGGACGGTGGGGATCAGGTAGTCGGTGAACGACGGGTTCAGCACCCGGCCGCCCGCGACCTGGATCTCCTCCATCAGCGCCAGGCCGAGCCCCTGCGCCGAACCGCCGTGGATCTGCCCCTCCAGCGCGAGCCGGTTCAGCACCCGGCCCACGTCCTGCACGGCCGCCAGCTCGACCACCTTGACCAGGCCGAGCTCGGTGTCGACGTCGACGACCGCCCGGTGCACGCACAGTGCGAGCTGCGTGTGGGAGTCGCCCTGCCCGGTGACCGGGTCCATCGGGAACGTCGGCCGGTGGCGGTACTCGCGCGTCTCCTCCACCGGGCCGTGCCGCTCCAGCGCCTCGGCGAGCGGGACCCCGCCGGCGCACAGCCCCTCCAGCCGCTCCCGCACGGCCCGGCAGGCCGCCCTGACCGCGCCCCCGGTCACGTAGGACTGCCGGGAGGCCGACGACGACCCCGCGGAGCCGACCGAGGTGTCGGCCCCGGCGACCGTCACCCGGCCGACGCCCAGACCGCCCAGCTCGGTACGGGCGACCTGCTCCTGGACCATGACCAGCCCCTGGCCGACCTCCGCCGCCGCGGTGTGCACCAGCGCGTGCGGCTCGCCGCCGAGCAGCTCCACCCGGACCCGGGCGGTGGAGTGGTCGTCGAAGCCCTCGGAGAAGCAGATGTTCTTGATGCCGACGCCGTACCCGACGCCGCGCCGCACCCCCTCGCCGCGGGTGGTCCGCCCCGCGCCGCCCGGCAGGTCCAGCAGGCCGCCCGCCGGCTCCGGGGGCAGCGGCATCGCGGCGAGCTCGCGGAGCATCCCGGCGAGCGGCGCGGGGGAGTCGACGACCTGCCCGGTGGCCAGCCGCGACCCCTGGGAGACGGCGTTGCGGACCCTGATCTCCACCGGGTCGAGGCCGCACGCCTCGGCCAGCCGGTCCATCTGCGACTCGTAGGCGTAGCAGGCCTGCACCGCGCCGAAGCCGCGCATCGCGCCGCAGGGCGGGTTGTTGGTGTAGACGCCGTAGGCGTCGAGGCGGACGTTCGGCACCTCGTACGGCCCGACCCCGAGCGAGGCGGCGTTGCCCACCACGGCGCGGGAGGAGGAGCAGTACGCGCCGCCGTCGAGCAGGATCTCCGCCTTCACGTAGAGCAGCCTCCCGTCGCGGGTCGCGCCGTGCTCGTAGCGCATCCGGGCCGGGTGCCGGTGCACGTGGCCGAAGAACGACTCCTCGCGGTGGTAGACCATCTTGACGGGCCGGCCGGTGCGCAGCGCCAGCATGCACGCGTGGACCTGCATGGACAGGTCCTCCCGGGCGCCGAACGCGCCGCCCACGCCGGCCAGCGAGAGCCGTACCCTCTCCGGCGGCAGGCCCAGGCACGGCGCGATCTGGTCGCGGTCCGCGTGCAGCCACTGGGTCGCGACGAACAGGTCCACCCCGCCGTCCTCGGCGGGCACGGCCAGACCGGACTCGGGGCCGAGGAAGGCCTGGTCCTGCATGCCCACCTCGTACTCGCCGGCGACCACGACGGGGGCGGTGAGGTCCGCGGCGTCGTCGAGCCCGGCGCCGACCCGGACCGGCTGGTGGCGGAGCACGTTGCCCTGCTCGTGGACCTTCGGGCAGTCCGGGTCGAAGGCGGCCCGGCGCGGGTCGGTCACCGCCTCGCGGACCTCGTACTCCACGACGATCGCCGCGGCGGCCCGCCGGGCCCGCTCGGGGTGGTCGGCGGCCACCAGCGCGACCGGCTCGCCCTGGTAGCGGACCCGGTCGATCGCGAGCACCGGCTGGTCCCGGTGCTCCAGGCCGTAGAACTTCTCGCCGGGCACGTCCTCGTGGGTGAGCACGGCCAGCACGCCCGGCACGGCCAGGGCGGGCCCGACGTCGACCGACCGGATCCACGCCGACGGGTGCGGGCTGCGCAGGGTCACGCCCCAGACCATGTCCGCGAGGTACAGGTCGGAGGAGTAGGCGAACTCGCCGGTCACCTTCAGCGTCCCGTCGGGCCGCAGCAGGCTCTCCCCGATGCCCGGGCTCTGCCGTGTCTCGATCTCGCTCACGACTCCAGTACATCAGCGCAGCTCAGAGCCGGTCCATGGCAGACAACGCGGAACGCGGGGCCCCGCGGTTGGCGACTGTTGCGGTCGTCACCGGGCGAGGCGCAGCCGCTCCGGGTCCCCGGCCTGCGGCGGCCCGGCCCGGCGGGGGGAGGACCTCCGGGCCTCCTCGATGGCCTCCTCGATGGCCGCGTGCTCGGCCAGTGCCTTCTGCTCGGTGTTGGAGTCCCGCAGCCCTCGGGAGGTCTCCACGGCCTGCCAGGCGTGAGCCGCCGCCTGGTCGAGCTCACCGAGGAGGCGGCAGGAACGGGCGAGCCCGAGCAGGAGGTAGGACTCCATCGCCACCATCCTGATCGTGCGGACGCAGTCCAGGGCGTCGGTGAAGGCCGACTTGGCCAGGGCCGGTTCGCCCCGGCTGAGGTGGAGTTCGCCGAGCGCCTCCAGCTCGGAGCCCTGCTGGTAGACGTTGCCGTCCCGCCGGGACAGGGACAGGGACTTCTCCAGTACGGCCAGCGCCTGGTCGAAGCGGCCCAGCCGGTGATAGGCCTCGCCGATGATGCCCAGCGCGTAGTACTCGCCCGACGAGTGGCCGATCCTCCTGGCGATCACGCGCTGCGCCTCGGCGTGGCCGACGGCCTCCTCATAGCGCCCCATCTCGAAGCAGGACCTGGCGAGGCCGCCGAGCGCGCGCTGCTCGCCGTGGGCGTTGCCCAGCTCGCGGCTGATCGCCAGATGCCGCTCGAAGTGGGCGACGGACTCCGGAAGCTGGAGCCGCGCGCAGAGCGCGACACCCGTGTGGTTGTGCGCGAGCGCTTCGATGGAGCGGTCGCCCAGCCTCCTCGCGGCCTCCAGCATCCGCCGGTTCACCGTGAGCATGTACGACACGTGATGGCCGTAGAGCAGATGCCAGTGGAGCCTGATGGCCAGGGCGGCCCCCAGGCGCACGGTCCGCTCACCCGGGGACGCCATGGCCTGGAAGGCGACGGACAGGAGGTTGGCCCGTTCCTCCTCCATCCACTCGTAGGCCTGCTCACGGGAGGTGAGGGGAGCGGGAACGGCGTGGAGATCGATCTCCGGCAGCCCGTGGGAGGGGTAGTGGAGCAGGGTCCCGGCCAGGATCGCCGTCGCGGTGTAGAAGTCGAGGACCCGGTTCAGCGCGGCGGTGGTCTCCTCCGGGTCCTGCAGGGCGGCCCGCTCACGGGCGAAGAGCCGCACCAGGTCGTGCAGACGGTATCTCCCCGGCTCGTCGCACTCGGCCAGATGCGCGTCCACCAGCCGCTCCATCGCCCGCTCCGCCTCTTCGGCGGGTCCGCCGAGCAGGGCCGCGACCATGAGGGGGGTCACGTCGGCCACCTGCAGCACGCCGAGCATGCGCAGGGTCCGGGCGGCCAGCCGATCGAGCGGGTGCGCACCGCCCGCCAGCAGGTCGTAACTGACCGCCAGGCTGGAGCGGACCGCCAGGTCGCCCGCCTCCAGCTCGTGCAGCCGCCGCCGCTCGTCCTCCAGGCGCTCCACCAGGTCGGCCACCGTCCAGCGCGGCCGGTTCGCCAGCCGGGCCCCCGCGATGCCCACGGCCAGGGGCAGCCGCCCGCAGAGCTCGATCAGCCGTCCCGTCGCCCGGACGTCGTCGGCGGCCCGCCCGGCACCGATCAGCTTCGCGAACATGGCCGAGGCCTCGGTCCGGAGCAGCTCGCCGATCCGCACCCGCGCGCAGTCGTCGACCAGGGCGAAGCTCTCCCGGCTGGTGACCAGGATCGTGCTCCCCACCGGGACCGAGAGCAACGGGCGGATCTGGGCCAGGTCGGCGGCGTCGTCCAGCACCACGAGGACCCTCCGCCCGTCGAGCCTGGTCCGCCACAGGGCCGCCGCCCCGTCCACGTCGTCGGGTACGGCCTGCGGGGAGACCCCCAGGTCGCGGAGGAACCGGCCGAGCACCTCCAGCGGCTCCAGCCGCCGGAGGCCGGGCGTGGCCCCGTGCAGGTTGGTGTAGAGCCACCCGTCGGGGAAGTCGCGGCCGACCGCGTGCGCGGCCCGGACGGCCAGCGCCGACTTGCCCGACCCGGGTGGCCCGGTTATCGCGACCACGTGGTGCGGGGGGCCGCCGTCCCAGGGGGCGAGCAGGGAGCGCAGCCGGACGAGCTCCTCGGCGCGCCCGACGAAACCGGCGAGATCGCGCGGCAGCTGCCGCGGTGGCTCCGGACGGGGCCCGGCCGGCCGCGAGGCGCGGTCCGAGGCGGGCGGGACCGGGCCGGAGCCGGAGGTGAGGATGCGCCGGTGGAGCTCCTGGACGTCCCGGCCCGGGTCCAGGCCGGTCTCCGTCACGAGCGCCTTCCTGAACCGCTGGTAGGCGTCGAGCGCGTCGGCCCGGTCCCCGGACAGGTGCAGGCCCAGCATGAGCTGCCGCTGGAGCCGCTCCCGGAGCGGATGTCCGGCGGCCGCCGCGCGCAGCCGGGAGACGGCCTCCGCGTTCCTGCCGAGGTGGAGCTGGAGCTCCGCGAGCTCCTCGAGGACGGAGAGCCGCTCCTCCGTGAGGTGGCCGGCGGCCCGGTCCAGCACCCCGCTTCCCCCGGCGTCCTGGAGGGCGTCGCCCCGCCACAGGCCGAGAGCCTGCTCGAAGCACCGGCACGCGGTCTCCGGGTCCCCTTCACGGGCCGCTCGCCTGCCGTGCCGCACGAGGTCCTGGAAGACGAGGAGGTCGAGGTCGTCCGGCCGGAGCGTGATGAGGTATCCCGCACCGTGCGTCGTGATCGGCGCGGAGCGCGGGTCGTCGGGGGAGAGCAGTTTGCGCAGCGTGTGGACGTAGGTCTTGAGGTTCTGCTCGGCCGACGGCGGAGGGGCCGCCCCCCACAGGGACTCCGTGAGGTGGCCGCCGGAGACGGGGGTGTTGGCCCTGAGCAGGAGCGCCGCCAGGAGCTGCCGGTGCTTGCGGCGCCGGACGGGGACGAGCCCCCCGTCGGCGTGGCGCACCGTCAGGACGCCCAGTACCGAAAATCTCACCGACGAGTCCCCATCCCATTGGCGCCCGGGCCGTCCCCGGTGTTCCCATGAGCTTCAGGCGGAGGATGATATTTGATCGTCCGCTTAATTCGCCACGTTATCCAATTGCATCGGCCTGTAATGTACCGGTGGTGTACCGGCGGTTAATTGAATGGATTTCCGGTCCGTGATCCGCACTCGGACGCGTCTCCGTCGCCGGCCGCGCTCATTGTCCGTTCGCCCGGCGCCCCGGACGGCTCCGTCACCGGCTTTCCGCAGGATGAAGCGCCGGACGTCCCGCGGAAGCGGTGCGGGGAATTCCCGGGAGAAGGCGCGGGGTCCGCGGAAAGAGGGCTCCGCGACACATCGCCCCGATGGCGCAGCCGGGAAATCCGGCCGTTCGGAGGATTTCAGCGGGCGAATGGCGTCACGCTCTTGTACCGGACCGCGAAGTGTGGTTTTCTCGCGCCATGCCGCTGTTGTCGCGGGGCGACGACGGGCGGATCGGGCGACGACGGGGGTGGATCATCTATGTGGGGTGGACGCTCGGCGCGTCCCGGTTTGGGGGTGCGGAACGCATATGCCGAGCGTCCGGGCGCACACGTCGGCGCGAGCCGACGTGTGCCGTTACGACGGGTCATCGCGGTCGACCTGTCGTTATGAACGAGCTGCGGCCTGCTACTCGGCGTGCGGAGCCGGGCCGTACTGGACTACGATTTTCTTCTCCGCGGGGGCGGACGGGGCGGCGCCTGCGGCCGTAGCATTAACCGAAACGGCGAATAGGGCCGTGACCAAGGCGGCGAGGGCAGAGATGGCGAGACGTCGACGCACGGGGGGACTCCTGTCGTAGGTTCTGCTGCTCGACCAACATCTTTCAAGGAGCAACGTGGCTGGTCAAGACTTGGTCGGACAGCGTATCAAGACCATGCGTCGTCAGCGTGGCCTATCTCAGGCGCAGCTTGCGCATCCCGAACTGTCCGACAGCTATGTCTCCCTCATCGAGAGCGGTAAGCGCACCCCGACCCCGGCCGTGCTGGAGTTGCTGGCGCAGAAACTCGACTGCTCGCTCACTTATCTGATCAACGGTGTGACGACCGAGCAGATGCGGGAGATCGAGCTGGGGCTGGGTTACGCCAGGCTCGCCATGGAGAACGGCGAGGTCGTCGAGGCGCGCACCCGCTACGCCGAACTCCTCGCCGACGAGGGTCTCGCCGGGCTGCCGCAGCTGCGCCAGGAGACCGAGTACGGCCTGGCGCTCGCCTCCCGGGCCTGCGGCGACCTCGACGCGGCGATCTCCCTGCTGATCGGACTGCGTGAGCGCGACGGGTCGGAGATCTCCCCGGAGCGGCACATCGACATCGTGACCCAGCTCTCCATCTGCTACCGCGAGCAGGGCAGGCTCGCGCAGGCGGTGCAGGTCGTGGAGGAGATCCTGGGCGGAGCGGTCCGGCCCGCCTGGACCGACGGGCTGATCAGGCTGGGGGTGCAGGCGCTCGCCGCCTACATCGAGCGGGGAGACCTGCTGCGCGCCCGTCACTTCTCCGCGGAGCTCGTCGCCGCGGCCGAGACGCTGGGCACCCCCACGGCGCTCACGCTCGCGTACTGGGAGGCGGCGATCCTGGCGTTCGAGACCGGGTGCGGGGAGGAGGCCGCCGCCTATTTCGAGCGGGCGGTGGCGATCCAGTCCGAGCACGGGGAGGCCCAGCGGTACGCGCGGCTCCGCGTCGCCCATGCGGTGATCATGATCGAGACGCGCCCGGAGGAGGCCGCGTCCTGGCGGGACCTGCTGATGAAGGTGGAGAAGGACCTCGGGGAGAGCCCCGTCAACCCGATGGACAAGATGCGCTGCGCGGTGGGTCTCGCCCGGGCCGAGCTCCTGCTCGGTTCTCCGCAGAAGGCCGAACTGCACATCCGGTCGGTCCTGGCCATGCTCGACGGCATGCCGGAGGACCTGCAGGCCGATGCGCACCTCGTGGCCGGCCAGACCTTCGCCGAGCTCGGCAGGGCGGAGGAGGGCACGCGGGAGCTGGCGGCGGCGGCGGCGCTGCTGGAGCCGCTGCCCGTCACGCGCTACACCTCCCACTCCTGGCTGACCGCCGCGCGGATCCTGGAGCGCATCGACGAGACCGACCGGAGCGTGGAGGCCTACCAGCGGGCCCTGGCCTGCGCGGGCCTGTAGGGCACACACGGAGGTGGGGACCGCGCGTCGGCGTCGGTAGCCTTGGGGTGCCATGAAGACTTCCCCTTTCGCGGCCGCCCTCGCACTTCTCGCGGTCCTCGTCCTCGGTACGGCCCTCGCCTCGCCGGCCCTCGCCCACGACGCGCTCAAGAGCAGCGACCCTGCCGCGAACGCGAAGGTGGAGAGCCTGGAGGAGGTGAAGCTGACGTTCACCGCCCGGGTGCGCTTCCCCAACGTCGTCGTGCGCGACGGGGACGACACGCCCCGCCAGGCCGGCAAGGCCGCGGTGGACGGCACGGTGGTGACGCAGAAGGTCGAGGCCGGGCTCCCGCCGGGCAGATACGTCATCGCCTACCGGGTGGTCTCCTCCGACGGCCACCCGATCGAGGGGGAGATCCCGTTCACCCTGACCGGTTCCCCGGACGCCTCTCCGGCCCCGGCCGAGAGTGCGGCCCCGGCGGAGAGCCCGGCGCCTGACGAGAGCGACTCCGCCGAGAGCGCCGCCCCGAGCGCCGCCCCGAGCGGGAGCGCGGCCCCGGCCGAGGCCGCCCCGACCGCGCCCCCGGCGACCGCCACCCCGGCCGCCGGCACGGAGGACTCCGGCGGAGTGCCCGGCTGGGCGTGGCTCGTCTTCGGCGGCGTGACCGGCATCGGCATCGGCCTGTTCCTCAGCATGCGCAACAGGAAGCAGCCGTGAGCGGGCGGGCCGGGAGCAACGGCGGCGGGGAGCCCGCGCCGGACGGGAACGGCCGGACGGTGCGCCTCGCGCTGGCCGGGGCGGGCGCGGCCGTCGCCGCCCTGGTGATCGCCATGGTCGCGGGCGGCGCCGCGACCCCCCGCATCATCCCGGGCCTGCCCGACCAGGGCATGCTCACCCGCTGGGGGCTGCCGCTGTCCAAGCTGGTGATGGACGTGACGGGCGTGCTCACCGTGGGTGCGCTGCTGGCCGCCGCGATCCTCCTGCCCAGCGACAAGGGCCTGCTCGGCAGGCCCGCCCTCGTCTACGTGAAGGCCGCCTCGTGGCTCGGCCTCGTCTGGGCCGCCGCCGCGGCGGCGACGATGGTCTTCAGCCTGTCCGAGGCGCTCGGCATGCCCGTCGCCGACGTGCTCGGCGGCGACGAGCTGACCAGCTACGCCAGCCAGGTCTCGCAGGGCATCGCGCTCACCCTGGTGGTGCTCTTCGCGGTGGCCATCGCCCTGTTCGCCCGCGGGGCGATCACCGTCGGATCGGCCGGCGGCCTGCTCGTGCTCGCCCTGGCCACCCTGCTCCCGCCCGCGCTGACCGGTCACTCCGCCTCCTCGCCCAACCACGACCTGGCCACCACCGGCGTCGCCGTGCATCTGGTGGTCCTCGCGCTCTGGGTGGGCGGGCTCGGCGTGCTCTGCGCCCACGCGGTGCGCCGGCAGCCGCACCTGGAGATCGCCGCCGCCCGCTTCTCCGCGCTGGCGCTGTGGTGCTTCCTCGGCACCGGGCTGTCGGGCCTGTTCAGCGTGCTGGCCCGGCTCACCTCGGTCTCGGAGCTGTTCACCTCCGCCTACGGAGCGCTGCTGCTGGCCAAGACGGCGGCGTTCGCGCTGCTGGGCGCGGCCGGCTGGTGGCACCGCAGACGCACCCTGCCGGGTCTGGCCTCGGGCGGGAGCCGTACGTTCGTCCGGTTCGCCACCGGGGAGATCGTGGTGATGTTCGCGGCGGTCGGGCTGGCCGTGGCGCTCTCCCGCACCGCGCCGCCCCCGGCGATCCTCCCGGTCGACCGGGCCTTCGAGCTACTCGGCTACACCATGCCGCCGGAGATCTCCCTGGCGAACCTGGCCTCGCTGTGGTGGTTCGACCTGTTCTCCGGCACGCTGGCCGCCCTGCTCGGCGGACTCTACCTCGCCGGGGTCGTACGGCTCGCCCGGCGCGGCGACGCCTGGCCGTGGGGCCGCACCGCCGCGTGGTTCACCGGGGTGCTGATCCTGGTGCTCGCCACCCAGAGCGGAGTGGCCCGCTACGCCAAGGTGCTGTTCAGCGTGCACATGGCCGAGCACATGACGCTCTCCATGCTGATCCCGATCTTCCTGGTCCTCGGCGCCCCGGTCACCCTGGCGCTGCGGGCGCTCAAGCCCGCCGTGCGCCGCGGCGACCGGGGGCCCCGCGAGTGGCTGACCACGATCCTGCACAGCAGGTTCGTCCGCTTCGTCGGCCATCCGGCGATCGCGACCGCGATCTTCATCGTCTCCACCTACGCGCTGTACTTCACCCCGCTGTTCGCCGAGGCGATGGAGGAGCACCTCGGCCACATCGCGATGACGGTGCACTTCCTGGTCAGCGGCTGCCTGTTCTTCTGGGTGATCATCGGCGTGGACCCGGCCCCGCACAAGCTGCCGCACGTCGCCCGGCTGGTCGTGCTGTTCGTCACGATGCCCTTCCACGCGTTCTTCGGCATCGCGCTGATGAGCATGGGCACCGTGCTGGCCGCCGGCTGGTACGACCAGCTCGGCCGGACCTGGGGCGAGTCCTCGCTCGCCGACCAGCGGACCGGCGGAGCCATCGCCTGGGGCTTCGGTGAGATCCCGACGCTGATCGTGCTGCTCGCGCTGGCCTTCCAGTGGTGGCGCGACGACGACCGCAGGGCCCGCCGCGCCGACCGCCGGGCGGACGCCGTCGCGGCCCGCACCGGAGGCAGCGGCGACGCCGAACTCGACGCCTACAACGATTTTCTGGCAAAGCTCGACAAGCGTGATCGCGCCGAGTAGCCCGGCGGCTACGGCCTTCTATCCCCTCACCGCTGCCTTACGCGTCGCGAGGTAGCCTTTCGATCAGGGGGAATGGGTAGACATCCCAGCGGGTGCGGCGTCCGACTGTCGCGCACCATGCTCATTCACGTGCCCGGTCGGGGGACCGGCGGTAGCCGTGCGCGTCAGGAGGAGTTGGCGTATGTCCGAGGAGCTTCGCATGCGCGAGGGACGGAGCCTCGCCCAGGCGCTGGAGGAGCGTCTCGCCGACTGGTCGGCGCGCACGGGGATCACCGTGGAGATCTGGGCGCTCCCCTCCCGCGACGCCTCCCACCTGGTCGTCCGGGCCGTCCTGGCCGCGCTGGCCGAGGCGCTGTCGAACGTGGAACGGCACAGCCTGGCCAAGACCGTCTCGGTCGCGGTGACGACGGGGGACCGGGGGCTGCGGATGACCGTGAGCGACCACGGGATCGGGTTCGACGGCGCGGCCATCGGGCGGGGCATCACCGCCATGCGGGCCCAGCTGAAGGAGGTCGGCGGCGCGCTCACCGTCAACGGGGTGCCCGGCGGCGGCACCACGGTCACCGCGACGGTGCCGCGCGGGAGGGTCTGAGCGGCCGCGGCGGCCGAGGCCGTACGCGGCGGTGCCCCGGCGCGGGCCCGGAACGGCTCCGGGCCGGCCGGGGCGCGCGGATCGGCGCGCCCGGACGGCTACGGCAGCGTCAGGATCTCGTGGCCCGTGTCGGTGACGAGGACGGTGTGCTCGAACTGGGCGGTCCGCTTGCGGTCCTTGGTGACGGCGGTCCAGCCGTCGGGCCAGATGTCGTAGTCGATGGTGCCGAGCGTCAGCATGGGCTCGATGGTGAACGTCATGCCGGGCTCCAGGGTGACCGCCAGCGACGGGTCGTCGTAGTGCGGGACGACCAGGCCGGAGTGGAAGGTCGTGCCGATGCCGTGGCCGGTGAAGTCGCGCACGACGCCGTAGCCGAACCGCTTGGCGTAGGCCTCGATGATCCGGCCGACCACGTTGAGCTGGCGGCCCGGCGCGACGGCCTTGATGGCCCGGTTGGTGGCCTCCAGCGTGCGCTCGACCAGCAGGCGCGACTCCTCGTCCACGTCGCCGACCAGGAAGGTGGCGTCGGTGTCGCCGTGCACGCCGCCGATGAAGGCCGTGATGTCGACGTTGACGATGTCGCCGTCGCGCAGCACCGTGTCGTCCGGGATGCCGTGGCAGATGACCTCGTTGATCGAGGTGCACAGCGACTTGGGGTAGCCCCGGTAGCCGAGGGTGCTGGGGTAGGCGCCGTGGTCGAGCAGGAACTCGTGACCGATCCGGTCGAGCTCGTCGGTGGTCACCCCCGGCGCCACGTGCCGGCCCACCTCCTGGAGCGCCTGGGCGGCGATCCGGCCGGCGACCCGCATCCTCTCGATGATCTCCGGAGTCTTGACGTCGGGTTCGCCGGTCTTCGGGGTTTTCTTCCCGACGTACTCCGGCCGCTGGATGTGGGCGGGAACCTTGCGCAGGGGCGAGACCCGCCCGGGCTGGAGCACTGTCGTCATGGTTGCACAGTCTAATTGCCGTTCGCACCGGGCAGGATTGCCGCTATGAGTGATCAGTGGTGGTTCTGCCTGAAGCACATGGCGGTCGAGCCCGAGCAGGGCTGCCCGAACAAGGACCGCATGGGCCCGTACGAGACCCGCCAGGCCGCGGCCGACGCCCTCAGGACCGCGGCCGACCGCAACGAGAGGTGGAAGGACGAGGACGAGGCCTGGGAGAAGGACTGAACGACCGGACGGCGGGGGCCGGCCTGCTACCCCCGGGCGGCCGGGACCACCAGGACCACACCGGGTTCGCGGCCTGTGCCGCGGCCGGGCCGCTCTCCCCGGGCGGCCAGGACCGGTCCCCGGGCGGCTAGGGCCGGTCCCCGACGACCGCGTACGCCCGCACGGGGAAGGTGCCCATGCCCGCGACCATCGGCGGGGCGGCGTGGAGGCGGAACCCCGTGTCGGGCAGCGCGGCCAGGCCGGTCAGGTGCTCCACGATCGGGATCCCCGCGCCCAGCAGCAGCGTGTGCGCGGGGCGCTCCCCGCGCGGCGGGGTGTCGTCGATGTTCAGCGAGTCGATCCCGACGAGCGCCGGGCCCCGGTCGGCGAGCCACTTCGCCGCCTCCGGCTCGAGGTAGGGGTGGTCGCGGAAGTAGGCCTCGGTGCCGAAGTGGCGGTCCCAACCGGTCTGCAGGAGCACGGCCCTGCCCCGCACGTCGAGGCCCTCCAGCAGGCCGACGCCGACCGAGCGCAGGCCCTCGGCCCGCACCACCAGGCCGGGCAGGTCGGCGAGCGCCTCCAGCGGCACCTCCGACAGGTCCGGGCCGTCCGGGTAGCGGTGGTGCGGGGTGTCGAGGTAGGTGCCGGTGTTGGCGACCAGCTCGATGCTGCCGATGTGGAACTCGGTGCCCGGCGCGTAGACCTCGCGTGAGGCCTCCCGGCTCAGGTGCGCGCCGAGCCGGGGTCCGGGGACGCCCGGGTAGGTGACCATCCCCTCGGTGATCCGGTGGCTCAGCTCGATCAGTCGGGTCACAGGACGTTCACCGCTTTCTTCTCGGATCGGTCCGGCGCGGTTCGCGCGACGGCATCGAGGAGATGGTCCCGGGAACGGTCCCTGAAGCGCAAGTTAAGTGTCCTAAACCTCGTCGTAAGCTGAGCTGCATGGAGATCGACCCCCGCCGCCTCCGGGTCCTGCACGAGGTCGCCCGGCGCGGCGGCGTCATGCTGGCGGCCGAGGCGCTGCACGTCACCCCCTCCGCCGTCTCCCAGCAACTGGCCCTGCTGGAACGGGAGGTGGGGCTCGCGCTGATCGACCGCTCCCAGCGCCGGGCCGTGCTGACCCCCGCCGGCGCCGTCCTCGCCCGGTACGCCGAGCGGGTGGAGGAGGAGCTGGCCGAGGCCAGGCGGGAGCTCATCCGCTTCACCGAGCGGCTGTCCGGCCCGGTCTCCGTCGCGGCGTTCCCCACCGCCATCCGGCACCTGCTGGTGCCCGCCCTGGCCGCGCTGGCGGAACGCCACCCGCGGGTCGAGCCCCGCGTCGTCGAGCTGTACGGCCCCGCCGCGCTGCGGGAGCTCCGGCTCGGCGGGGTGGACGTGGCCATCGTCGAGCACGACGCCGACCGGCCCGCCCCGATGCCCGCGTCACTGGTCGCCCACCGGCTCCACGTGGACGAGTACCGCATCGTCGTGCCGCCCGGCTGGGGGGAGGCCCCCCGCGACGTGGCCGTCCTGGCGGACCTGCCCTGGGTGGCCGGCCATCCCGACCAGGCCTGCGGCCACGCGCTGGAGCGGCTCGCCGCCCTGCACGGCTTCACCCCGCGCCGGGCGCACGTGATCGAGGAGTTCCCGCCCGCGCTCGCCCTGGTCGCGGCGGGGCACGGGGCGGCGATCGTGCCCTCCCTGGCCCTGCTGGAGACCTCCGGCGGCGAGGTCGTGGTCACCGGCATCACCGGGGTGGGCGCACGGCGGCTGGACGCGGTCACCCGGGCCGGCCGTACCGGGTCGAGGAGGCCGGACCCCGTGCAGGCCGTGGTCGTCGACGCGCTGCGGGAGGCCGCGGTCGGCCTGGCGGAGCGGACCGGGGAGCGGGGGAGGACGCGCCGGCGACCGCAGGACTGACCGCGCCGCCCGGCGGGCGGGTCGAGGCGGCGGGGGCGGGGCTGGGCGGGGCGGTCCGCAGCGGTGAGCGCGGGTCCGCCGCCCGGCGGGTCAGTCCGGGACGTGCGGGCCGCTGAGCCGCTCCAGCAGCCGGGCGAGGCGGGTGCGGAGACCGGCCTGGCGCCCGGCGGGGCGGGGCTCCTCGCCCGCGGCCATGCTCACCAGGTGCTGGGCCCCGTCGAAGGAGAGCGGGGCGCGGGCGGGGACCGCCAGCGCGTCGTGGGCCAGGCCCTCGAGGTCGGGGTCGCCGCCGTCCAGGGCGAGGATCGTCGCCCCGGTACGGCGGGCGTCGCTCACCCGCTCCAGCAGCGGGTCGGGCGCCCGCTCCTCGGCCACCACGAACAGCGTCTCCCCCCGCCGGGCCCTCTCGATCCGCTCCAGGCCGATCCGCAGGTGGGCGGGGGCGTCCGGGGGCGGGGACCAGCGGACCAGCGTCGGAGTGAGCTGGGGCAGGCCGGAGAGCCGGGCCTCGTCGCCGAGGTGCGCGGCCAGGTGCCAGGGCTCCCCGGCCGGGGTGCCGACCACCAGCAGGCCGCCGGGGGAGCGCGTCGTGCGCAGGGCGCGTCCCAGCTCGCGGGTGCGCTCCACCCACCCGGTCGACTCCAGGACCTCGCGCAGCAGGGCCACCGATCCACCGTCCATGCGGACAATCGTGCCCCAGCCGCCCCGGGGCCGTCCGCGGAACGCGGGCCTGGCATCATCTGGCGTGGAGGCGGGACGGACCCGGGGACGGGCCGGTCACCGCCGGCGGAGCGGACCGCACGCGCCGAGGCCGACGGGCCCGGTCCGCGGCGGCCGAGGACGACGAGGAGCGACGAGTGAGCACTGACCTTCCGGACGTGAGCGGGCTGTCCATCGGGATCCTGGGCGGCACCGGCGACCAGGGCAAGGGACTGGCCAGGCGGTTCGCCCTCGCCGGGCACACCGTGCTGATCGGGTCGCGCAGCGAGGAGCGGGCCCGGGAGGCCGCGGAGGCCGTCGGCGCGCGGGCGCGCGGGGCGGACAACGCGACCGTGGCCGCCGAGGCCGACATCGTGATCGTGGCGGTGCCGTGGGACGGCCACAAGGCCACCCTGGAGTCGCTCCGCACCGAGCTGGCCGGGAAGATCGTCGTCGACTGCGTCAACCCGCTGGGCTTCGACAAGCAGGGCGCCCACGCCCTGCCCGTGGAGGAGGGCAGCGCCGCCCAGCAGGCCGCCGCGGTCCTGCCCGACAGCCGCGTGGTCGCGGCCTTCCACCACGTCTCGGCCGTCCTGCTGCTGGACCCCGAGGTCGACGAGGTCGAGCTGGACGTGCTGGTCCTGGGCGACGACCGCGAGGCCACCGACACCGTGCAGGCGCTGGCCGGGCGGATCGCCGGCGTCCGCGGCGTGTACGGCGGCCGCCTGCGCAACGCCCACCAGGTGGAGGCGCTGACCGCCAACCTGATCTCGATCAACCGCCGCTACAAGGCCCACGCCGGCCTCCGCCTCACCGACGTCTGACCGGTCAGATCCAGCCCGCGTCCTGCGCGATGCGGATGGCGTCGACCTTGTTGCGGGCGCCGGTCTTGCCGACGGCGCCGGTCAGGTAGTTGCGCACGGTCCCGGCGGACAGGTGCAGCCGGGCGGCGATCTCCTCGGCCGGGGCGCCGCGCGCGGCCTCGGCGAGCACCTCCCGTTCCCGGGCGGTGAGCGGGCTGGCGCCGTACTCCATGGCGGCGGTGACCAGCTCCGGGTCGAGCACCCGGAGTCCCTGGGCGGTGCGCCGGATCGCGTCGGCGAGGCGGTCGCCGGGGGCGTCCTTGACCAGGAACGCCTCGATGCCGCCCGCCAGCGCCCGGCGCACCTCGCCGGGCCGGCCCAGCGCGGTGAGGATCAGGACCCGGCAGCCGGGCAGCCTCTCCCGCAGTTCCGACGCGGCGGTGATGCCGTCGAGCGCGGGCAGGTCGATGTCCAGGACCGCCACGTCCGGCCGGGTCCGCAGGGCCGCCGGGACGATCTCGTCGCCCCGGACGACCTCGGCGACCACCTCGATGTCGGACTCCAGCCGGAGCAGTGCGACGAGGGCCGAGCGGATCATGTGCATGTCCTCGGCGAGGAGCACCCGGATCACGCGGGCACCTCCACCGCGAGCCGGAACCCGCCGCCCGGGGTCCGCTCGGCGCGCAGGGAGCCGCCGAGGCCGCCCGCCCGCTCCCGCAGTCCGGCCAGCCCGGCGCCGTCGGCCGCCCGCTCCCGCGGTCCGGTTGGCCCGGCGCCGTCGACCGCCCGCTCCCCCGGCACGGAACCGTCGGCCGCCCGCTCGGGGGCGCCGTCGTTGACCACCTCCAGCCGCACGGTCCCCGCGGTCCGCGAGGTGCTGATCGAGCAGGTCGTCGCCCGGCTGTGCCGGACCAGGTTGGTGATCCCCTCGCGCACCGCCCAGGCCAGGGCCTCGTCGACCGGCCGGGCCAGGTCCAGGTCGGCGAGGTTGGCCTGGACCTCGACCCCGGAGGCCGCCAGCAGCGCCGTGCCCCGCCGCACCTCCTCGCGCAGGGACATCTCCCGGTAGCCGCGCGCCACCTGCCGCACGTCCTGCGCCGCGTCCCTGGCCACCTGGACCAGGTCGGCGAGCTCGCGGCCGGCCGCGTCGGGGTCGCGCCCGGCGAGCCTGCGGGCCAGGTCGCCCTTGAGCGCGATCGCGGTCAGGCTGCTGCCCAGCCCGTCGTGCAGGTCCCGGGAGATGCGCAGCCGCTCGCGCAGCACCGCCGCCTCCGCCAGCTGGGTCCTGGCCTGCTCCAGCTCCCGGCTCACCACCACCAGCCGGGTCACCCCGTAGATCACGAATCCGGTGACGATGAGGGTGACGACCTGGTAGAAGGCGTGCTGCAGCTGCGCGGGCTGCGTGGCGTAGCGCCAGCCCAGGGCGAACTGGGCCGCCGTCATCGGGACCAGGCAGCCCAGGGCCGCCGGCGGGCGCAGGCGCAGGAGCACCGAGCCGAGCAGGATGGTCGGCGTCCCGGTCCACCAGTAGCCCAGGTACTCGAGGTGGGCGTCGAGGACCGGGATGGGCGCGTAGGCCGCGACCGCCTCCACCGCGAGCAGGACCGTGGGGGCACCGGGCTCCACGCCGCGCAGCGCGGAGCGCAGGTGCAGGAAGAACGGCACGAAGAAGCCGGGCAGGCAGGTCGCGAGCACCACGAGCCCGGGCGTCCCGCCGAGCCGGGCGATCGTGATGACCGGGAAGACCGTGAAGCCCACGGAGATCAGCACGACCAGGCCCACGGCCAGGCGCTGGGGGGTGATTCTCATGTCCGGAAACATACGCTTTCGTCGGGACTTATGATCTGCGGGGCTCCCACCGGAACCAGCGGCCGATCGCGAACACCCCGAGCAGCGCCCACCCGGCGAGGACCAGGAGGGGGACGGCCGCCGCCTGCAGGTCCCCGGCGAGGGTCCCGTCGGCGGCATAGGCCGTACGGGCCAGGTCGACCACCGCCCCGGTGGGCAGGAACCCCAGCACCGTGCCGACCCAGCCGGGGAGCATCTCCAGGAGCGGGCCGAACCCGCCCGAGGCGGCCCCGGCGAGGAAGAAGAACGGCAGGGTCATCACACCGGCGACCTCGGTGCGCGGGACGGCCGCGGTGAACGCGGTGCCGAGCAGGCACAGGACGGTGGCCCCGGCGACCACGGCCACCAGGTACAGCAGCGGGTCGCGGGGGACCGGCAGGCCCGTCGTCGCGTACAGCGCCACCGAGACCACGGCGGTCAGCAGCGTGGTCTGCACGACCAGGTTGCCGATCTCACCGCCGAGGACGTCCCGGTCGCTCAGCCCGGTGGACCGCATCCGCTTGAGCAGGAGCTGGTCGCGGCGGGCGGTGAGCGTCACCGCGATCTGGTTGAACGTCGCGATGACGACGATCATCGCGAGCACCCCCAGGTGCGCGTCGAGCACGGCCTCCGCGCCGCCCCGGAGCCGGTCCGTCAGCAGCGGCATGCCGATGCCCAGCCCCAGGGAGAGGGTCACGGACGTGCTCAGCGCGACCTTGTCGCGCCAGTAGAGCCGGCCGCCGAAACGGGCCACCACCGCCAGATCACGTGCGGACACGCTCACGCCACCTCCGCCTTCGGGGAAGTCCCCTCGCCCGCGGCGAGGTCCAGGAACAGGTCTTCGAGGGTCGCCGTGCGGACCTCCAGGCCGCGTAGGCGCAGGCCCCGCTCGCCCGCCCAGCCCAGCAGGGTCTGCGCGGCCAGGTCGGGGTCCTCCACCCGGCAGACCGCGGTGCGGCCCTCCACCGAGGCGACCGGGACCGGCAGGTCCTCCGGCGCGACGCCGGCGGGCAGCTCGAAGGCGACCCGGCCCGCCCGGGCGGCCAGCGTCTCGGCCATGCCGCCGGAGGCGACCACCCGGCCCCCGTCCATGATCGCCATGTTGGCGGCCAGCCGCTGGGCCTCGTCCAGGTAGTGGGTGGTCAGCAGGATCGCGGTGCCCTGCCCGGCGAGGCCCCGGATGACCTCCCAGGTGTTCTGCCGGGCCTCGGGGTCCATCCCGGTGGTCGGCTCGTCGAGGAAGAGCACGTCGGGACGGCTCAGCACGGCCAGCGCCAGGTCCAGGCGGCGTTTCTCGCCACCGGAGAGCTGACGCACCCTCGTGCCCGCCTTGGCGTCCAGCCCGGCCAGGCCGAGCGCCTCGTCGCGCGGCCGGGGCGCGGCGACGAAGTCCCGCCAGGCGTCCACGGTCTGCGCCACGGTCAGGTCGGGGAAGAATCCCGCCTCCTGGAGCATGATCCCGGTGCGCCTGCGCACCCGCACCCGGTCCCGGGCCGGGTCCATCCCCAGGACCCGCACCGTCCCGGAGTCGGCCCGCCGGAACCCGGCCAGCACCTCGACCGTCGTGCTCTTGCCCGCGCCGTTCCGTCCGAGCAGGGCGAAGACCTCCCCTTCCCCGACGGAGAACGAGACGTCTCTCACCGCCTCGAACCCCCCGTAGCCCTTCACCAGCCCGTCCACCTCGATCGCTTTCATGCCGACGATCCTTCAGGGCGGCACGATCCGGGAACAGTGAGGAATTCACGACTCGGCGGTCACGACCCGCCGGGTGGGGCGGCGGTGACCGGGGCGGGAGCCGGAACGGCGGCCGGGAAGCTGATCGGGGTCCGGCCGGAGGCGGTGCGGGGCCGGCGGGGCGGCCGCCGGGCGGACTCCCGAGGTGATCGCGAGGAGCGGACCGTGACGACCCCTGGGCGGGGTGAGATGAGTGGTTCGTCTACATTGAAGCGGACAGTGGACTAATCGTCCTTATTGGACCTGGCCATCATCTCGTTGAGCGGACATCTTTGACATATGAGTGAGCTTCGCCCGGAGACCCGTACCGTCCACCTTCCCCAGCCGCCGCTGGAGGGCAGCCGCCCGATCACGGTGCCGCTCTACCAGACCTCCGGCTTCGTCTTCGACGACCCGGCGGTCTTCGCCGACGGGATGAACCGCCCCGACGGGCCGTTCGTCTACGGCCGGCTGTCGAACCCGACGGTCCGCTCCCTGGAGGAGGCCGTCGCGGGCCTGGAGGGCGGCGTCGGCGCCGTGGCCACCGGCTCGGGCATGGGCGCGATCAACTCCGTGCTGCTCGGCCTGCTCCGGCCGGGCGACCACGTGATCGCGCAGAAGGCCCTCTACGGCGGCACCGCCGGGGCGCTCAACGACCTGGTCGCGCGGTTCGGCGTCGAGGTCTCCTACGTCCCCGAGGACGACCCCGCCGCCCTGCGCGCCGCCGTACGGCCGTCCACGAAGCTGGTCTACCTGGAGACGATCGCCAACCCGGTGACCCAGGTGGCCGACCTGCCCGGGATGTGCGCCGCGGCGCGCGAGGCCGGGCTGGTCTCGGTGGTGGACAACACCTTCGCCTCGCCGATCCTGTGCCGCCCGATCGAGCACGGCGCCGACATCGTGGTGCACTCCACCACCAAGTACCTGGGCGGCCACACCGACGTGCTCGGCGGCATCGCGGTCTTCGCCTCCGACGAGCTGCACCGGAAGGTGTGGAAGTACGCCACCGGCCTGGGCGCGACCGCCGACCCGTTCGCCGCCTGGCTGACCCTGCGCGGCATCCAGACGCTGCCGCTGCGCATGGAGCGCCACTGCGCCAACGCCCACGAGCTGGCGCTGCGGCTGGACGCCCACCCGGCGGTCGCGGCCGTGCACTGGCCCGGCCTGCCCTCGCACCCCTCGCACGCGCTGGCCGCCAAGCTGCTGCCGGGCTTCGGCGGGGTCTTCTCCTTCGACCTCGTCGGCGGGCGCGCCGCCGGGGAGCGGTTCATGAGCGCGGTACGGCTGGCGCTGCTGGCCCCCTCGCTCGGCGGCGTGGAGACGCTGATCCTGCACCCGGCGACCACCTCCCACAAGTCGCTGACGGCCGAGGAACTGGCCCGGCACGGGATCGGCGAGGGGACCGTCCGGGTGGCGGTCGGCATCGAGCACGTCGAGGACCTGTGGGCCGACTTCGAGCAGGCGCTCTCCCGGTCCTGAACCGGCCCTGGACCGGCCCGCTGAACCGGTCCTGAACCGGTCCTGAACCGGTCCTGAACCGGCCCTGGACCGGCCCGCTGAACCGGTCCTGAACCGGCCCTGGACCGGCCCCGAAAAGCAGGCGCTCTTTCGGCCCTGAGTCCTGGACCGGCCCCGAAAAGGGACTGTGACCTGCGGTCATGACCTGGGATCCCGAGTCGGGGCGCGGTAGCATCGGGGCGGGCGACCCGCTTTCCGGGCCGCCCTTCCGTGAGCGTCCTGCGGGGGTGGCGCGATGCCGCTGAAGAGCTACGGGGTCCTGGCCGGCCGGGCCGTCGAGCGGCGGCGGGAGGGGTCGACCGACACCCCCCACTACCAGCTCCACCTGACCGACGACGCGGGGGTCTCCTACCGGGTCGCGGTCAACGTCCTGTCCCAGCAGGCCCCCTCCGAGCTGCTCTACCACGCCGACGAGGACTTCCGGCACCCGCTGACCGCGCTGCTGCCGCGGACAGCCGGGGGCTGGACCGCCCTGGCGTCCGCCCCCGGCGGGGCCGCGCTGGACTTCGTCCGGGGCAACCTGTTCGACCCGGCCGCGATGCGCGCGCTCCCGCCCGACGCGCCGGGGGTGGACAACGACCTGGCCGACAAGTTCGACCACTACGTCGAGCGGGCCGTCGCCGACCCCGCCGCGATCGTCTACGCCTTCGGCGAGCGGTGGGGCCCCGAGCCCCGCACCCGGGACAAGGTCTTCGGCTTCCTGCCCGGCAACGGCGTGCACGACATCCACATGAACCAGGGCAACTCGCGGCGCTTCCGCGGCGACGACGGCGTCTGGCAGGACGGCGGGCTGCTGCTGTCCTTCCCGGGCGAGTCGCGGTGGGTGGCGATCTTCCTGGCCTTCCAGTCCCAGTCCTGGCACACCGACGACGTCACCGGGCACGCCCTGGACGAGGTCCCGTCCCGGCCCGGCCCCGGCGAGGAGCCCGTCCGGATCGTGGCCGCGCTGGTCAACCCCGCCGGACCCGGGCCGGGAGGTGAGACCGTCACCCTGCTGAACGCCTCGCCCGCCCCGGTGGACCTCGCCGGCTGGCGGCTCGCCGACCGGCGGGGGAACGCCTTCCCGCTCCCGGCGGGCGCCCTGGCCCCCGGCGCGGTCCTCGCCGTGCCGGTCGGGGAGCCGTTCGCGCTGGACGACGGCGGCGGCACGATCACCCTGCTGGACGCGGCCGGACTCAGGGTCCACGGGGTCTCCTACACTTCGGCGCAGGGCCGGCGCGAGGGCTGGACGCTGACCTTCTGAGGTGTGATCCGGGATATGGGCGAGAGGTGCCGCGGGTGAGCGTGTCGACGGAGGACGTGGAGCGGGCGGCGGTGCGCATCGCGGGGCGTGCCCGCCGTACCCCGCTGCTGGAGGCGGAGCCGGGGTTGCTGCTGAAGCTGGAGACCGTGCAGCACTCCGGGTCGTTCAAGGCCAGGGGCGGCTTCAACCGCGCCCTGGCGGCGCGGGAGGCGGGCGATCTGCCCGAGGCGGGGCTGATCGCGGCCAGCGGCGGCAACCACGGCCTGGCGGTGGCGCACGTCGCGCGGGCGCTGGGGCTGCGGGCCGAGATCTTCGTCCCGACGGTGTCCAGCCCGGTGAAGGTGGCCGGGCTGCGGGCGCTGGGGGCGGAGGTGACCCAGACCGGTGCGATCTACGCCGAGGCCTACGAGGCCTCCGTCAAGCGGGCCGCGGAGACCGGGGCGCTGGAGATCCACGCCTACGACCAGCCCGACGTGGTCGCCGGTCAGGGCACGGTCGGGCTGGAGGTGCTGGAGCAGAGCGGGGGAGTCGACACCGTGCTCGTCGCCGTCGGCGGCGGCGGGCTGGTCGCCGGGGTGACGGCCGCGCTCGGCGGCCGGGCCCGGGTCGTGGCGGTGGAGCCCGAGCGGATCCCGACCCTGAACCGCGCCCTGGCCGCCGGAGGGCCGGTCCGGGTGGAGGTGAGCGGGGTGGGCGCCGACGCGCTCGGCGCCAGCCTGATCGGCCGGATCGCCTACGACGTCACCAGCGCCGCCGGGGTGGAGAGCGTCCTGGTGCCCGACGAGGCCATCGTCGAGGCCCGCCACGAGCTGTGGCGGTCGTACCGGGTCGCGGCCGAGCACGCCGGAGCCGCGGCGCTGGCCGCCCTGCGCTGCGGCGCCTACACGCCCGCCCCCGGGGAGCGGGTCGCCGTCATCGTCTGCGGCGCCAACACCGACCCCGCCACACTCGCCTGACGGCAGTCGACTCGCCTGACGGCAGTCGCCGGGCCGGCATCGGGCAGGCCTCGGCGGGCAGGCTCGGCTCCGGGTGGCCGCCGGCGGGTGAGCGCTTCCACGGCCCGGACCCGATGCCCGACGCGGACCGGCGCCGCCCGCCGTACCGGCCTGGGTGGTACGGCGGGCGGCCGGTGGGATCAGCGGTAGCTGTGCTCGGCGGTGGGGAAGGCCCCGCTGGTCACCTCGTCGGCGAAGGCGCGGACCGCGTGGTCCATCTCCTCGGCCAGGTTGAAGTACTTCTTGACGAACTTGGCCGGGCGGGCGGTGAGGCCCATCAGGTCCTGCCAGACGAGGACCTGGGCGTCGGTGGCCGGACCGGCGCCGATGCCGATCGTGGGGATCGGCAGGGAGGCCGTGACCCGCTCGGCCAGGTCGGCGGGGACGCACTCCAGGACGACGGAGAAGGCCCCGGCCGCCGCCAGGTCCTTGGCGTCGGCCATCAGCTCGTCGCCCGACTGGCCGCGGCCCTGCACCCGGTAGCCGCCGAAGGCGTTGACCGACTGCGGGGTCAGGCCGAGGTGGGCCATGACCGGGATGCCGGCCGCGACCAGGGCCTCGACCTGGGGGAGGACCCTGCGCCCGCCCTCCAGCTTGACCGCGTGGGCGCCCGCCTCCTTCATGAACCGCACGGCCGTCTCCAGCGCCTGCTGGGTGGAGGCCTGGTAGGAGCCGAACGGCAGGTCGGCGACGACCAGCGCCCGGGAGGAGCCGCGCACCACGGCCGCGGTCAGCGGCATCAGGTCGTCGACGGAGACGGGCAGCGTCGAGTCGTGGCCGTAGACGACCATGGCGGCCGAGTCGCCGACGAGCAGCACCGGGATGCCGGCCTCGTCGAAGACCCGGGCGGTCATCGCGTCGTACGCGGTGACCATCGGCCACTTCTCGCCGCGCTCCTTGGCGGCGGCGATGTCGCGCACGGTGATCCTTCGCCCGGACTGCCCGCCGTACAGGGCGGTGGTCTGCGGGACGGCGGCGGAAGAGGGCACGGAAGAGGACACGGAAAGCCTCCTGAGAGTCTCGAGGCGCCCCTGTGGCGTCCCCGGACGGTTCCGATGATGACATGCGTCCGATGGGTTAAACACCCCTTGACTCGCCGGTAATCCGGTGGCGGGGGTGCCGGCCGGGTGCGGCACAATGCAGGCGGAGGTAAGTAATAAAAATGGCCATGGAACCTTACCGGCGCCTGCTGGCCCTGCCCGGGGTGCGGACGCTGCTGCTCGTGGGCCTGCTCGCGCGCATCCCGTCCACCGCGGTGAACATCACACTCGTCCTGCACGTGGCCGAGGGGCTCGGCCTCGGTTACCTGCAGGCGGGCGTGGTGACCACGGCCTGCACGGCGGGCATGGCGGTGGGGGCGCCGCTGGCCGGGAGGTTCGTCGACTCCTACGGCCTGCGTCCCGTCCTGCTGGCGACCACCGGCGCCCAGGCGCTCTTCTGGGCCACGGCGTGGGCGATGCCGTTCCCCGTGCTGGTCGTCGCCTCCGCGCTGGCGGGCCTGCTGGCGCTGCCGGTGTTCAGCGTGATCCGGCAGTGCCTGGCGGCCATGGTCCCCGAGGACCAGCGCAGGATCGGCTTCTCCCTGGACTCGATCCTGGTGGAGCTGTCCTACATGGCCGGGCCAGCGCTCGGGGTGGCCGGGATGACCGTGCTCGGCAGCTCGTGGACGATGTGCGCCATCGCGGTCGGCCTGGTCGGCTCCGGGACGGCGCTGGTCCTGCTGAACCCGCCGGTCCGCTCCGCCGAGGAGCTGGCGGCCCCGGCGGAGAAGGTCTCCCGGCGCCGCTGGCTCACCCCGGGCCTGGTCACCCTGCTCGGCACCGCCTCGGCGGCCACCTTCGTGCTGACCGCCACCGAGCTGTCGCTGGTCGCGACGATGGGCCGGGCGGGCGACACGGCCTGGACGGGGCTGGCGATCGGGATCTGGTGCCTCTACTCGCTGCTCGGCGGCCTCGTCTACGGCGGGCTGCCCCGGGGCTTCTCCCCGCTGCTGCTGATCGGCGCCATGGGCCTGCTCACCGTCCCGGTCGGCCTGGTGGGGGACGACTGGCGCTGGGTGCTCATCGCGCTCGTCCCGGCCGGGGTGCTCTGCGCGCCCGGCATCTCCTCCACCGTCGAGGCGGTCACCCGCATGGTGCCGGCCGGGGCCCGGGGCGAGGCGATGGGCCTGCACGGCACGGCGCTCCTGCTGGGCGGGGCGGTCTCCGCGCCGGTCGCCGGCGCGGTCATCGACGGCCCCGGCCCGGGCTGGGCCTTCGCGGCCGCCGGTCTGGTGAGCGTGGTGATGGTGCTGGTCGCCCTGCCGTTCCGCGCGGGACCGCGCCCTCCGGCGGGGGAGCCCGGACCGGTCACCGCGAAGACGACCGTCTGACCCCGGGCGCGGGGGAGGTGAACGCGGGGTTAATACGAAACGGTGCTGTTGCGTATCGAAATAGATAGCGATACGCTCTCGTTGCGAAACTAGAGCGTATCGAAACAGGGGTTCCCGTGGACCAGAAGCTCGGTCATCCGAGACGTTGGCAGATCCTCGGAGTGCTGGTCTTCAGCCTCCTGGCGGTCGTGCTCGACAACACCATCCTCAACGTCGCACTGAAGACGATCGCCGACCCGGCCGAAGGGCTGGGCGCCACCCAGAGCGAGCTCGAGTGGGCGATCAACTCCTACACCCTCGTCTTCGCCGGACTGCTGTTCACCTTCGGGGTGATCGGCGACCGGACCGGCCGCAAGCGCATGCTGCTGATCGGCATGGTCCTGTTCGGTCTGTCCTCGCTGGCCAGCGCCTACGCCCAGGACCCGATGCAGCTGATCGTCGCCCGCGCGTTCATGGGCGTCGGCGGCGCCGCGATCATGCCCGCCACACTGGCGATCATCTCCAACGTCTTCCCGCCGGCCGAGCGAGGCAAGGCGATCGGCGTCTGGGCCGGCGGCGTCGGCCTGGCCGTGGCGATCGGCCCCATCACCGGAGGGCTGCTCATCGAGCACTTCTGGTGGGGCTCGGTCTTCCTGATCAACCTGCCGATCGTGCTGGTCAGCATGGTGCTGATCGGACTGGTCGTGCCCGAGTCGCGCGACCCCCGGCCGTCCAGGCTCGACCCGGTCGGCGTGCTGCTGTCCATCGTGGGCCTCGTCGCCCTCACCTACGGCATCATCCGCGGCGGCGAGCTCGCCACGGTCGCCAGCGCCGAGGTCCTCGTCCCGACGATCCTGGGCCTGGCCGTCCTGGCCGCCTTCGTCTGGTACGAGCGCCGCATCGACCACCCGGCCTTCGACGTCACCTACTTCCGCGACCCGCGCTTCTCCACCGCGATCGCCATGGTCGGCATCGTGTTCTTCGCGATGATGGGCGCGATGTTCTTCCTGGTCTTCTACCTGCAGATCGTGCTGGGGTTCAGCGCGCTGCAGGCCGGGGCCCTGATGATCCCGTTCGCCGCGGCGCAGCTCATCTTCGCCCCGCTCAGCCAGCGGATGGCCGGGCGCTTCGGCGCCAAGCCGACTGCGACCGTCAGCATGGTGATCGTGGCCGCCGCGCTGGCCGCCTACGCGCTGATGGACCGGCACACCCCGATCCTCTTCATCGAGGTCGTCTTCTTCGTCCAGGGCGCGGCGATGGCCAACATCATGCCCCCGGCGACCACCGCCATCATGGAGGCGCTGCCCCGCGAGAAGGCCGGCGTCGGCTCGGCCATGAGCAACACCGTCCGCCAGGTCGCCGGCGCGCTCGGCGTCGCCCTGCTCGGCTCGCTGCTCTCGGCCGCCTACCGCGACGGGATCACCCCGGCCCTGGCCGGTCTGCCGGAGGACGCCCGGCACCTCGCCGGCGAGTCCCTGCCCGGCACCCTCGCCGTCGCCCAGCGGCTCGGCGAGCGCGGCGCCGCGCTGATGGAGCCCGCCTTCCGGGCCTTCCTGGACGGCATGCACCTCACCGCCCTGGTCTCGGCCGGCATCGCCCTGGCCGGAGCGCTGGTGGTGCTGAAGTGGCTGCCCGGCAAGCACGCCCCCGCCGCGGAACCGGACATGGAGCACGACAAGGAACCAGCGGTAGTGTAGGCCCGCTATGACGACCACGGACGAGACCCGGCCCGCCCGCCCCGCGGGCCGTCCCCGCAGCGCCAAGGCGGAGAAGGCGATCATCGAGGCGACCCTCGACCTGATCAGTGAGAGCGTGAGCCTCTCCGAGCTCTCCATCGAGGCCGTCGCCGCCCGCGCGGGCGTCGGCAAGACCACGATCTACCGGCGCTGGTCCAGCAAGGAGGACCTGGTCGTCGACGCGCTGGCCACGCTCAAGGCGCCGATCCCTCCGCTGGAGGGCCGGACCGTCCGCGAGGACCTCGCCGCCTACCTGGAGGTCATCGGCCGGGAGGCGTGCGACGTGCGGAGCCGGTGCGTGATGAACATCGCGATGAACGAGGCGGGCCGCCACCCCCAGCTGGTGGAGCGGATCCGCCAGGCGGTGATCAAGCCCCGCCGGGAGGCGCTGGGGGCGCTGCTGCGCCGGGGGATCGAGACGGGCGAGCTCCGGCCCGACCTCGACCTCCCGGTCGCGATGGCGACGGTGGTCGGCAGCATGATGTGGTACGTCAAGTCGGCCGGGTTCGGCGGGGTCGAGGAGCACCCCGAGGACCTCGTCGAGCGCATGGTCGACCACCTCATGGCCGGTCTCGCGCCCCGCTGAGCGCCCGTACGGCCCGTCGGCGACGCGAGCTTCTCCATGCCGCCCGGTCCGGCACCGCCTGCGGCGCGGTACCAGGAGCGAAGTGGCCGCGTCGAGAATCGTGGACGGGAGATCACTGCGATGATGCTCCGTCCGTCAGGCCGATGCGGAAAGTGACGATGGCGGATCCTCCGGGCCGCGGAGGTCTCCGGGGACCGGCGGGGTCCCCGGAGACGGTGCGTCAGGGGGCGGTCTCGCGCCAGCGGTTGGTGATGGGCAGGCGGCGGTCGCGGCCGAAGTTCTTCGGGGTGATCTTCGGGCCCGGGGGATACTGGCGGCGCTTGTACTCGGCCAGGTCGACCAGGCGGATGACCCGGGCGACCAGGTCGGGGTCGTGCCCGGCGGCGACCAGGGAGGCCGAGCCCATGTCCTTCTCCACGTAGTCGTCCAGGAGCCGGTCCAGCACGTCGTACTCCGGCAGGGAGTCGGTGTCGCGCTGGCCGGGGCGGAGCTCGGCGCTGGGCTCCTTGGTGATGGAGTTCTCCGGGATCGGCGGGACCGCGAAGCCGTGCAGGAACTCGCTCTCGACGCCCGCCTGGGCGTTGCGCCAGCGGGCCAGCTCCCACACCAGGGTCTTGAGCACGTCCTTGATGGGGGCGAAGCCGCCCGCGGAGTCGCCGTAGAGCGTCGAGTAGCCGGTGGCCAGCTCGCTCTTGTTGCCGGTGGTCAGGACCAGGTGGCCGTGCTCGTTGGACAGGCCCATCAGGATCATGCCGCGCACCCGGGCCTGGAGGTTCTCCTCCGACAGGCCGGTCAGCGAGAGCTCCTTCTCGAAGGCCTCCACCATGGCGGCGATCGGCACGACCCGGGCGTTGACCCCCTGCCGGTCGACGAGCTCCTGGGCGTCGCCGAGGGAGTGGTCGGAGGAGTAGCGCGAGGGCATCAGCACCACGTGGACCCGGTCGGGGCCGATCGCGTCGGAGGCGATGGTGGCCGTCAGCGCCGAGTCGATGCCGCCGGACAATCCGAGGATGACCGACCGGAAGCCGTTCTTGGCGACGTAGTCGCGCACGGCCAGCACCAGCGCGCTGTAGACCTCGGCGGTGTCGTCCAGGTGCCCGGCGACCGACGGGGGCTCGGGGTCGTACGGCTCCAGCGGGCGGGCCGACAGCTCCAGCCGCTCCACCGTGATGACGGTCCCGTCCCCGGCGTCCACCTCGAAGGAGCCGAGCCCGCCGTACGTGGCCTCGGGCAGGTCCAGGTCGGTCACCAGCAGCTCCTCGGTGAACCGCGCGGCCCGCGCGACCAGCTCGCCCGAGGCGGAGACGACGATCGAGTCGCCGTCGAAGACCAGCTCGTCCTGCCCGCCCACCTGGTTGGCGTAGGCGAGCGCGCATCCGGCCTCCCGCGCCCGCCGGGAGACGAGCTCCAGGCGCACGTCGTCCTTCTCCCGCTCGTACGGCGAGGCGTTCGGCACCACCAGCAGCCCGGCTCCGGCCTCGGCCGCCACCGCGACCGGGCCGCCGTCCTGCCAGAGGTCCTCGCAGACCGCGATCGCCACGTCGACGCCGTGCAGCCGGAAGATCGGCAACCGGTCGCCGCGCACGAAGTAGCGGTACTCGTCGAAGACGCCGTAGTTCGGCAGGTGGTGCTTGGCGGTCCTGGCGACCACCTGTCCCCGGTACAGGAGCGCCGCCGCGTCCAGCGGGGCGCCCTTGGGCTGCCCCACGCGCGGGGCGCGGTCGGCGCGGTCGACGTAGCCGACGACCACGGGGATCTCGCCGAGCCCCTCCTCGGCCAGCCGCCGGGCCGCGGCCTCGACCGCCGCGATGGACGCCTCCACGAACGAGTTCCGCAGCACCAGGTCCTCGACCGGGTAGCCGGTGAGGAACATCTCGGTGAAGACCGCCAGGTGCGCGCCGCGGTCGGCGGCGCGGCGGGTCCACTCGACGAGCTTGTCGGCGTTGGCGGTCAGGTCGCCGACCGCGGGGTTGGTCTGGGCAAGTGCGATTCGGAGTTGAGCCACGCTCCCACCCTATTCCCGGGCGGCGGAGGGCCGGTCCCGTGGATCCCGCAGGACTCCCCGCCGGCGGGAGCCCCCGCCGGCGGGGAACCGCCACCGCTCCGGACCGCGGGCGCGGGCGGTCCGGAGGTCCCCGGCGGAGCCGCCGGGGAGACGCCGGTCAGAGCCGGTCAGGGCTCAGTTGGCGGCGCTGGTGGTGGAGTTGCTGCTGGCGCCGCCGGGACCGGCCTGGCTGTAGGACTGCTTGAAGAAGACGCCGCTGCCGTGACCGCCGTGGCCTCCGCCGGTGCCGGACAGGACGCTGCTGTTGAAGGCGCCGAACTTGCCGGCGCTGCTGGAGTTCTGCTCGAAGCTCGTGCCGCCGCCCGCCAGGGCGGCGGTCTGGAAGGCCAGTCCCAGGGCCGAGGCGGCTCCCGCGATCACCAGGGCACGCCGCAACTTCGTCATGGTCATGGTGGATGTTTCCTCTCTGTTCCGCCGGCCTCCGCCGACGCATGGGATGGAGCACCCTAAAGGGCCCTGTGCGGCGGCCCGGACGAGCCGGGAACCGCCGTACGCCAGCTGTGCTTCCCTGGCCTCCTCCGGTCGAAAACACGAAGTGTAACGATCTAACTACTGATGGACATGATCGATAAACACATTGATCAACCCTTGCGAGACGCCCGGCGCGTCTTCTCCCGGCGGGGAGGAGCCGGACGGGAAGGAGCCGGAGGGCGAGGGCGGCCGGGCCCGCACGCCCGGCCGGGCGTGCGGCGGTCAGCCGGGCAGGGGGAGGACGGCCTCCACGGCCGTGCCGCCGCCGGGGGCGCCGACGATCACACAGCTCCCGCCGAGCTCGGTGGCGCGCTCGCGCATCGAGACCAGGCCGATCCCCGACCGGGACGCCTCGGGCAGGCCGCGCCCGTCGTCGGTGATCCGGACCGTGAGCGAGGAGCCCTCGTGCCGCAGGCAGACCGTCGCGGTGCGCGCCCGGGCGTGCTTGCGCACGTTGGTCAGCGCCTCCTGGGCGATCCGGTAGGCCGCCACCTCCACCGCCGCCGGGAGGTCGGACAGTTCGCCCGAGGTCTCCACCGTCACCGGCGGCTCCCCCTCGGAGGCCAGGGCCCGTACGGCGCCGGCCAGCCCGAGCTCGTCCAGGGTCGGCGGGCGCAGGCCGTACACCAGCTCCCTGATCTCCTGGCTGACCGAGTCCATCCCGCTGCGCAGGTCGAGCAGGAGCCGGTCGGCGGAGGCCGGGGCGGCGCGCAGGCTGATCCTGGCCATGTTGATCGACATGGCCATGTCGGTCAGCGCGTGGCCCAGCCCGTCGTGCAGGTCCCGGCGGAGACGGCGGCGCTCCTCCTCCCGGGCGGTCAGGATGCGCTCGCGGGAGCGCTGCAGGTCGGCGGTCATCCGTACGGCGTGCGCCACGTCGGCCACGTACGGCGTCGCCGCGGCGATCAGCCGCTCGTTGTGGGCCGCGGCGAACCTGCGCGGCCCCGGTGAGCCGATCAGCAGGCGGCCGACCGGCTCGCCGTGCCAGACCAGCGGCACCGCGCGCGGCGCGGGCCCCGGCATGCCGAGCGTCACCCGCCGGGAGCCCGGGCCGCGCACCTCGATCGTGACGCCGGTGACGCAGAGCCCGTCGCGGATCACGGCGGCGACGGCCGCCAGCGCGCCCGCGGGCTCGGCCTCCCCGACCTCCCGGGCCAGCCGGGCGGCCAGGACCGCCGGGTCGCCGTGCGTGCCGTACATGAGCCGGTCGACCAGGCGCCGGAGCAGGTGGCGGAGCGGGTGGAAGAAGGCGCCCGCGAACAGCGCGGCGACCAGGCCGCCGACCCGGTCGTAGTCCGACAGGGCCATCCCGGCGAGGGCGCCCGCGCCGAAGTAGACGACGCTGACCGCGGCGACCAGCCCGGCGGCCACGAAGGCCCGGCTGATCACGGTGTCGATGCCGTACAACCGGTAGCGCAGCACGGAGAAGGCGATGGCCACCGGGATCAGGCCGGTCCAGATCGTGGCGGCCAGCCACCAGTCCGGTCCGGCGATCAGGCAGACGCTGTAGACCGCGAAGGCCGACAGCGGCCAGGCGATCTGCCGGCGGACGACGGGATCGGCCCGGCGCAGGCGCAGGACCAGGGAGAGCACGGCCGTGACCACGAGCGCCGAGACCAGGGTGCTGAGGACCGCCAGCGCCGGCCGGTAGTAGGGGGCCAGCGCCTCCACCGCGAGCGGGTTGGGGATCACCTGCGGGTAGGGGTAGGCCTCCGGGCGGGGCGTCGGGCGGAGGGTCTGCACGGTGGCCTGCGCGGCCAGCACGGCGACGCCCAGCGCCGCCACCGGCCGCCAGCGCGGCGAAGGCAGGCGGCCGTCGGGGGAGTACAGCGGGAGGACGACGGCGAGCAGCATGCCGCCGGTGCTCCAGCCCGCGAGGCTGAGCCAGCGCAGGTAGCCGGCGGCGGCGAGGTCCCCGGAGGAGGCGGCGGCGAACATGGCCGAGTCCGCGAAGACGTGGACCGCGCAGCCCAGGCCGCCGGCGCACATCAGCCAGCCCGTGATCGGGCGGACGCCGTGCGCCAGCAGGAACGCGCCCACCACGGGGAAGATCAGCCCCGCCGCGTGGTCGGGGGAGGCGGGCACGTCGAGGGACCACTCGGGCGGCAGGCCCAGGCCCGCGGCGGACCCGGTGACGGTGAGCGCCACGGCCAGCACGGCGACCACGACGGGGGCGAGCCGCCGCGGCGAGGCCAGCAGCGCGGCCACCGGGCCCCGGCGCGGGACGTCGAGGCTGACGGCGTCCACGACGCGGCGCGGCACGCCCCCGGCACCGGTCACGACGCGGCGCGGCACGGCCCCGGCGCCCGCGCCGGTCGCGACGCCGTCGCGCGCCCCCGTGCCCGAGGTGCCCCCCGCCTCCACGTACACCGCTACCTGCTCACGTCACCGGGGTTGACCAGGCCGGATTCGTACGCCGCGACGACGAGCTGCGCGCGGTCGAACAGCCCCAGGTGCGCCAGGAGCTTGCCCACCGACTCGGCCACGGACGGCTCGGAGACCGACAGGGTCGCGGCGATCTGCCGGTTGGTGAGCCCGCGGGCGATCAGTTTCAGCAGGTCCAGCTCGGCGTCGCCGAGGCCGGCGAGGGCGGGCGGGGCCGCGGGGTCGGAGTGCCCGGCGAAGGCCGCGATCAGCCGGGTGGTGACGGCCGGGTCGATCAGCGCGTCCCCGGCCTGCGCGGCGCGCATCGCGGTGATGAGCTGCTCGGGGGCCGAGGTCTTGAGGACGAAGCCGCTCACCCCGGCCCGCAGGGCGGAGTAGAGGTTGTCGTCGGTGCCGAACGTGGTCATCATGATCACCTTGGGCGGGTCCTCGTCGGCGAGGATGCGGCGGGCGGCGGTCAGGCCGTCCAGCCGGGGCATCTGGATGTCCATCAGCACCAGGTCGGGACGGGTCTCGCGGACCAGCGCGATCGCCTGCTCGCCGTTCTCGGCCTCTCCGGCGAGCTCGAAGCCCGGTTCGCTGTCCAGCACCACCCGCAGGCCGGTGCGGACCAGCGCCTGGTCGTCGACCACGACGACGCGGAGGGTCTCGGCCGCCGTTCCCAGAGGCGTCCCCAGGGGCGCCCCCGCCTCCCCGGGCGCCTCCGGGGCCGCGACCTGGACGGTCTGGACGGCCCGGGGGGCGGGCGGGTCCAGATGGGGGGCCTGGGCGAGCATGTCCGACTCCAGGCGCTGCAGCGTGGCGCCCAGGTCCAGCCCGAGCTCGTCGCGGAGCACGGCCCTGGCCCGCCGGAGCGCGCCGAGCGCGTCCCCCTGCCGGCCGCCGCGGTAGAGGGCCAGGGCGAGCAGCCGCCAGGCCTCCTCCCGGAGCGGGTGGGCCGAGACGTGCGCCTCCAGGTCCGCGACCAGGGCCGCGGAGTGGCCGAGGGCCAGCCCGGCGTCGGCCCGGCGCTCGACCGCGGTCAGCCGGAGCTCCTCCAGCCGCCCCGCCTCGGTCACCGCCCAGGCCAGGTCGGAGAACTCGGCCAGTGCCGGTCCCCGCCAGAGCGCGAGCGCCTCCTCCGTGCGCGCCCACACCGCGGCCGGGTCGCCGTCGAGTTTGACGGCGCCCTCGAAACGCCAGGAGTCCACCTGCTCGGCGGTGGCGCGCAGCGCGTAGCCCGGCGGGGCCGAGACCAGGACCCCGGCCTCCTTGCGGGGGGCGCGGTCCGGCTCCAGCGCGCGCCGCAGCCGCGAGACGTATCCCTGGATGGTGGACAGGGCCTGGGCGGGGGGTTCGCCCGGCCAGAGCTCGTCGATGAGCACGCTCACCGGGACGGCGCGGCCACCGGCCACGAGCAGCCGGGCAAGCACCGCCATCTGGCGTTGACCGCCGAGGTCGAGCACCACGTCGCCGTGGCGCGCCTGGAACGGTCCGAGGGCACGGAAAGTCAGCATCGCAGTGGTAAGGGTACGACCACCTGGACTATGGCAATACGGCAAAATTCACCATCGTTCGCATCCTGTAAGGAATCGGTTATCCGGTCTGGCCCGTCTCGACGGCCGTGCCGCTGGCCAGCGGAAGCACCGCCTCGACCACGGTGCCGCCCTCCGGCGGAGAGGTGATCATGCAGGTTCCGCCGAGTTCCGCGGCCCTCTCGCGCATCGACGCCAGTCCGACCCCCGAGCGCCGGCCCGCGGGCACGCCCACGCCGTCGTCGCTCACCCGGACGCTCAGCTGCCCGCCCCGCTCCAGCGAGACCCGGACCGTGCGGGCGCGGGCGTGCCGGCGCGCGTTGGTCAGGGCCTCCTGGACGATCCGGTAGGCGGCGACCTCGACGGCGGCCGACAGCCCGGTGAGGTCGCCGCGCACCTCGACCGCGACCTCCGGCCCGGCCATCTCCCCGATGGCGCCGGCCAGGCCGAGGTCGTCCAGGGCCGGCGGGCGCAGGCCGTACACCAGGTGCCTGATGTCGCTGGTGACGCTGTCCATGCCGGAGCGCAGGCCGTCGAGCAGCCGCTCGGCGCTCTCGGGGGAGGTGTGCAGGGAGAGCCGGGCCGCGTTGATGGACATGGCCATGCCGCTGAGCGACTGGCCGAGGCCGTCGTGCAGGTCGCGGCGGAGGCGGCGGCGCTCCTCCTCGCGCGTGGCGATGATCCGCTCACGCGAGCGCCGCAGCGTGTCGACCAGCAGGACCGCGTGGGCGGCGTCCGCGATGTACGGCGTGAGCGCGGAGACGACCCGCTCGTTGTGCGCCGCGGGCAGCCGCCGGGCTCCGGGGCGGCCGATGAGCAGCCGGCCGACCGGTTCGCCGTGCCAGACCAGCGGGACCCGCCGGGCCACCTCGCCGAGCTCACCCGAGACCTCGTCGGCCGGTCCGGCGTGGGGTCCGGCGGTCCCGGCGTTCCCGGTGGCGGGCCGGGGCGAGAAGCGCACGGCCACGCCGGTGACGGAGAGCCCCTCGCGCAGCACCTCCAGGGCCGCCTGCAGCCCTCCGGCCGGGTCGGCCCGCTGCAGCCGGGACCGCACCTCCGCGGCCAGTGCCACCGGATCGCCCCTGCTGCCGTAGAGCAGGCGGTCGGCACCGCGCTGGAGCACCCTGCGGAGCGGGTGGAAGAACGCCCCCGCGCAGAGCGCGGCGAGCAGGCCGCCGATCCGGTCCACGTCGGACAGCAGCAGGCTCGAGGCGGTGCCCACCGCCACGTAGACGCCGCCGATGACGCCCACCAGGCCGGCGCCGACCAGCGCGCGGGTGATCAGCGTGTCGATGCCGTAGAGCCGGTGCCGCAGGATGGCGAACGCGATCGCGGCGGGGACGAGCGGGATGGTGAACGAGGCCAGCCACCAGACCGGGTCGCCGACCACCCAGGGGACGACCACGGTCGTCGTCGCCACCAGCGGGCAGAGGATCCGCCGCCGGTCGAGCGGATCCGCCCCGCGCAGGCGCCCGGCGAGGGAGGCGACCGCCAGCACCATGGACGCGGCCGACAGCCAGTGCAGGACCTCTCTGAGGACCGGCTGCGCGGGGACCGCCCGGAGGAGGACCGCCGCCTGGAGCAGACCGTCCAGCGCCATGACCGCGCCCGCGAAGACGATCAGGGGGCGCCACCGGCGCGAGGGCGGTCGGCCGGTCGGGTGCACCAGCGGCAGCAGCACGCCCAGCAGGAACGAGGCCAGCGCCCAGCTCTGGCCGACGACCACCCACAGCAGCACGGGCGCGTCCGGGGAGTAGGGGGTCGGGGCGTGCAGCCGGGCGACGTTGGCCGCCAGGATGTTGGCGGCGCAGGCCAGCCCGCCCACCGCCAGCAGCCAGCCGACGAGCAGCCGCGGGCGCTGGAAGACCAGCAGGGCTCCGAAGATCGGGAAGGCGGTCCCCGCCACGTCCTCGGGGGCGAACGGCAGCGGAGTGTAGGGGGACTGCGGGAGCCGGGCGGTCACCCAGATGTCGGCGAGTTCCATGGCGACGGCCGCCGCGGCGATCGCCGCCGCCGCGGCCCGCGCCCGCCCGGGGCCCACCACGGCGGACAGCCTGTCCAGCCCGCGCATACGGCCGGTCCTTTCACGAAACACGATGTGAGAGGACCCTAACCGGCGCGGACAGCAATCCAATCAAACCGGATCGGATCGGATCAACGGACGATCAACGCGCCGGTCCGGCCTCCGCCGCCGCGGGCTCCTCCGCCGCCGCGCGTGCCCGGCGGCGCAGCGCCGGGCCGATCGCGAGCAGGCCCGCGGCGGCCACCAGCTCGATCGCCCCGACGACCGGCCAGAGGACGGCGGGACCGGCCGCCAGCAGCCGGGTGCCGAGCAGCGGGGCGAGCATGGTCCCGGCCGACCAGGCGAAGCCGTACATCCCGGAGTAGCGCCCGCGCAGGTGGGCGGGGGCGAGCGCGGCCACGACCGCCCCGGGGACGCCCGCCGTGATGATCTCCCCCAGCGTCCAGACGACCACCGTGGCGGCGTACCCGGCGACGCCGGAGACGAAGGCGGTCAGCGCGAAGCCCCCGCCGATGACCGCGAACCCGGCCGCCAGCACGGTGCTGTGGTCCCGCCTGCCGAGCCAGTCGCCGGTCAGCGGCTGGACCAGCACGATCAGGATGCCGTTGACCGCCATGACCAGGCCGTAGGCCGAGGGGGACAGGCCCGCGCCGGTCATCGCCAGCGGCAGGGTGGTGAACGCCTGGGCGTAGACCAGGGTGGAGAGCACGGAGATCACGATGAAGGCGACCATCAGGCGATCGGCGAAGACGGCGCCGTAGCCGCCGCCCGCCGCCCGGCCGCCCGGCGCGGGCCGGGTCTCCGGCACCGTCCGCCACACCAGCAGCCCGAAGAGCACCGAGGTGGTCGCGTTGAAGGCGAACATCCAGCCGTACCCGGCCTCGGCGAACCAGCCGCCGGCGACCATGGCGACCGCGAAGCCGAGGTTCAGCGCCCAGAAGAGCAGGCCGTAGGCGCGGGGCCGGTCCTCCGGCGCGACCAGGTCGGCCACCAGGGCGTTGGCCGCGGGCCGGTAGGCGTCGATCGTCACGCCGAGCACGAACATCAGCGCCACGATCGCGGGCAGCGAGGCGGCGGCCCCCAGCGCCCCCATGGTGGCGGCGGTGGCGACCATGCCGCCGGTCAGCGTGACCCGCCGCCCGAACCGGTCGGCCAGCCAGCCCGCCAGCGGCTGCGAGATCAGCGAGCCCGCCCCGAAGACCGCCATCACCGCGCCCGCGGCGGCCAGGGACATGCCGCGGGCTTGGGTCAGGTACACGCCGATGAACGGCTCGACCATCATGCCCACCCGGTTGACCAGGGTCCCGGTCCACAGCGCCCAGAAGGCCCGGGGGAGGCCGCCGATCTTCGATTGCAGGAACGATGGGCCGGTGAGGGTCGTGCTCGTCATGGGACCAGGTTTGGACAGCCGGTCGCACGGATGCGAATCTTTTAGCCGTGCCTGAACAGTCGTGCGGTTTCCGGAAGGCCTCCTGCCACGTCGAGTGGATCTTCGCCCCCGACGACGTGGCCCGGATCCGCTTCGCCTTCTCGCCCATCTGGGAGCTGGTCGCCAGCCTGCGCACGCTCCGCGACCCGGCCCGGCACTCCCTCCACCTGCCCTGGCTGCGCGCCGTACGGCCCCGCCTGGCGGGCCTGGACCTGTCGGAACTGTTCGCGCTGGTCCCGCAGCGCGGCTACCTCGTGGACTTCGTCACCCCCACGCCCGACACGCCGATGCCCGACTTCGCCGCCGAGCTGGAACGGGTACGGCGCACGCCGCCCGACCGGGCCGCCGCGGAGGCCGGCTGGGTGGCCGGGGCCGACCCCCGCGTCATCGAGCGGTTCCGGGCGGACCCGGCGGCCGGGGTGGCGCGGGTCGCCGACACCCTGCAGCGCTACTGGGAGACGGCCTTCGCCGACTTCTGGCCCCGGGTCCACGCGCTGCTGGAGGGCGAGGTGATGCGCCGCTCCCGGCAGCTCGCCGCCGGCGGCGCCCGGGAGCTCTTCGCCGACCTGCACCCGAACGTCAGCTGGCGCGGCGACCGGCTCGCGGTGGTACGGAACTGGTCCTACTCCGCGCCGCTGGGCGGCGACGGGCTGGTGCTGGTGCCCACCGCCTTCTGGTGGCCGGACACGGCCGCGGTGGTCGAGCCGTACCAGCCGATGCTCGTCTACCCGGCGAACGGGGTCGGCACCCTCTGGGCGGCGAGCCCGCCGCCCGCCCCCGGCGCGCTCGCCGCGCTGATCGGCCGGACCCGCGCGCAGATCCTCACCGCCCTCGCCGACCCGTCGACCACCACGGCCCTGGCGCGCCGCATGGAGCTCACCCCGGGCGCGGTCAGCCAGCACCTGACCGTCCTGGCCGGAGGCGGGCTGGTCACCCGCCACCGCCTCGGCCGCGAGGTCGTCTACCGGCGCACGCCGGTGGGGGACTCCCTGGTCTGCGCCTCCTGAACGTCCCTGGTCCGCGCCTCCTGAACGGCGGGGGCGAGGGAGGCGGCGGGGGTTCGGCAGGAGTCCAGGAGATGCTCCAGGTGGGCCCGGGAGACGGTCAGGAACGCGCAGGCCACCCGCGTAACGTCGCGGCCCGCGGCCGGCCCGAGGCCGTGCCGCTCCACGAGCACGGGGACCGTCCAGGCCGCCGTCCACAACTCCTCCATCCGGGCCACCAGCCGCTCGACGATCCGCTCCGCGGCCGCCTCGCCGCGGTGCCCGGTCGTACGGTGCCCGGCTGTACGGTGCCCGGCCGTGAAGTCGCCGCACCAGGCGACGACGTCGCCGCCCGCCTCGACGAGCGCCCGCCACCGGCGGTCGGCGGCCACCCGGGCCGGCACCTCCACCCCCAGGCACGGCTCCACCAGATCGAACAGGTAGGGACCGGAGACGGCCCTGCCCCGCGCGGAGCGGTCCGCCGTCCAGAGCGGGAGCGGAGGGGCGGACGGGGGAGCGGGCGGCGGGGACGCGGGCGAATGCCGGGAAGCGGGTGGCGGCGGCGGGGACGCGGGCGAATGCCGGGAAGCAGGTGGCGCGGCGTCGAGCAGGGCCGCGCGCTGGGCGGTCAGCCCCGCCAGGAACCGCTCCCGCCACTCCGGGCCCATGCCCGCGGCGGACTCGCGCCACAGCCCGGCGAAGGCCCGCTCCACCGGCCGCGGCCCCGGCTCGGCGCCCTCCGCCACCATGAGCACCCCGGCGTAGGCGTCGGACTCCTCACGGAACCGGCGGGCCCAGGCCAGCCAGCGCGCGAACAGGGCGGCCGCGCCGGTGTCGCACCGGGCGAGCGCCCGCCCCGCCACGCGGTGGAGGGCCGCCGCCCGGTCGACCTCCAGGCCGGTCAGGCGGGACCACTCGATGAGCGCGGCCTCGATCCGGTGGACCGACGGATGCATGGGGCACGGCGCCGACATCGCCGCGAGCCGCTCGGTGAGCGGGGCCAGCAGCGCGGCCGTGCGGGGCGGGGTGCGGAGTTGGGTGCGCATCGTCGTCTTCCCCCCGGATCGGAACATCACGTCTTTTCCCGATCGCTCACTGTAGTGAGGCGGTCACCCGGGTTCCGCGGAGGCGCGACGGGGAGAACGGAGGGGAATGCCCGGCGGAGGACCGAGGAGCATCGACGAGGACGGAGACGGGCGGAGCGGTGCCGCGGACGGCCCCGATGCCGCACGCCGCCGTGATTCCTCGTAACGTGTGCGAAACACGCAGCGGGCAGACTGGTAGGCGACCAGGAGTGTCGCACCACGTCGGCGGTGACTCCTCCGCTCCTTGAAGGGAGCGGCTTCTCGCTCTCCTCTGCCGAGGTAGGCGACGGACAAGCCCTGCCCGTTTCAAGCAAAAAAGACTGTAACAGGGAAGCGATTCCCCTGCCGGTTGAACCCGGCAGCCCTCTCGCTAGATCTGATGGAGGAAAGCATTGGACCGCCAGCAGGAGTTCGTCCTCCGCACTCTCGAGGAGCGCGACATCCGGTTCATCCGGCTGTGGTTCACCGACGTGCTCGGGTTCCTCAAGTCGGTGGCCATCGCCCCGGCCGAGCTCGAAGGGGCCTTCGCCGAGGGCATCGGGTTCGACGGTTCGGCGATCGAGGGGTTCGCCCGGGTCTACGAGTCGGACATGCTGGCCAAGCCAGACCCCTCCACCTTCCAGATCCTGCCCTGGCGCAGCGAGAACCCGGCCGCGGCCCGGATGTTCTGCGACATCCTCATGCCGGACGGCTCCCCCTCGCACGCCGACCCGCGCTGGGTGCTCAAGCGGGCCCTGGCCAAGGCCTCCGACATGGGCTTCAGCTTCTACACCCACCCCGAGGTCGAGTTCTTCCTGCTGAAGAACCGGCCCGAGCGCGGCACGCGCCCGGAGCCGATCGACGAGGGCGGCTACTTCGACCACACCCCGCACAGCTCCGGCCACGACTTCCGGCGCAACGCGATCATGATGCTGGAGTCGATGGGCATCTCGGTGGAGTTCAGCCACCACGAGGGCGCCCCCGGCCAGCAGGAGATCGACCTGCGCTACGCCGACGCGCTCACCACCGCCGACAACATCATGACCTTCCGGCTGGTGATGAAGGAGGTCGCGCTGGAGCAGGGCATCTGGGCGAGCTTCATGCCCAAGCCCTTCACCGAGCACCCCGGCTCCGGCATGCACACCCACATGTCGCTGTTCGAGGGCGACCGCAACGCCTTCTACGAGCCCGGCGCCGACTACCAGCTCTCCAAGATCGGCCGGTCCTTCATCGGCGGCCTGCTCACCCACGCCGCGGAGATCACCGCGGTCTGCAACCAGTGGGTCAACTCCTACAAGCGCCTGTGGGGCGGGGCCGAGGCCATCGCCGGGCAGGGCGGCGAGGCCCCCAGCTACATCTCCTGGGGCCACAACAACCGCTCGGCCCTGGTGCGCGTGCCGATGTACAAGCCGCACAAGAGCGGCTCCACCCGCATCGAGTTCCGCTCCCTCGACTCGGCCTGCAACCCCTACCTGGCCTTCGCGCTGATCCTCGCGGCCGGGCTGAAGGGCATCGAGGAGGGCTACGAGATGCCGCCGGGCGCCGAGGACGACGTCTGGGCGCTGACCAGCGCCGAGCGCCGGGCCCTGGGCATCGCGCCGCTCCCGCAGTCGCTGGACGAGGCCATCGCCGTCATGGAGCGCAGCGAACTGGTCGCCGAGACCCTCGGCGAGCACGTCTTCGACTACTTCCTGCGCAACAAGCGCGCCGAGTGGAACGACTACCGCCGCCAGGTCACCGAATTCGAGCTGGGCCGCTACCTGCCGGTCCTGTAAGTCCAGGTCAGACTGCTTCTTACTTCGTAAAGGTCGTGGGCCCGGACGGTGGCGAACCGTCCGGCCCCTGGCTTTCGCGCAGGTCCGGGACGAGGGGGCGACCACCGGTGTCCCCGGCGGCGGAGGCTCGTCGGCGCCGGTCGTCCCCTCGAGCCGAACAATCGCGTCATCCGGTGCGTCCAAGACAGCTGGGACACGTCACGGAGGTGCACGGGTGGGGCGGACGGGGCTGGCGCCGGAGGATCCGGAGCGGCTGGGCGGCTACCGGCTGGCCGCGAGGCTCGGGGCCGGAGGCCAGGGGGTCGTCTACGAGGCCTGCGACGAGGCCGGCGTCAGGGTCGCGGTCAAGGTGCTGCACGGCGACGTGGTGGCCGACCCGGTGCTGCGGGCGCGCTTCGCCGGGGAGGCGGCCGCGGCGCAGCGGGTCGTCTCGCGCTGCACCGCCCGGCTGATCGCGGCGGAGAAGGACGGGCCGGAGCCGTACATCGTCAGCGAGTACGTCGACGGACCCAGTCTGCGCGAGGCCGTGCGGGCGGACGGGGTGCTGTCGGGCGACCGGCTGGTCGGGCTCGCCGCCGCGGTCGCGACCGCGCTGGCCGCCATCCACGAGGCCGGCGTCGTCCACCGCGACCTCAAACCGGACGACGTGCTGCTCGGTCCCGACGGCCCCCGCGTCGTCGACTTCGGCATCGCCCGGACCAGGCGGACGTCGTCCGCCTTCCCCGCCCGGGTGGTCGGCTCCCCGCCGTACACGGCCCCGGAGGTGCTGACCGCGGCCCGGATCGGCCCCGCCGCGGACGTGTTCGCCTGGGGCGCGGTGGTGCTGTTCGCGGCGACCGGGCGCAGCCCGTTCGAGGCGGGCAGCGTGGGTGCGGTCCTGCACCGGGTCCTCACCGGTGAGCCGTCGACGGACGCGCTGCCCGAGCCCCTGCGGTCGCTGGCCGCCGCCGCGCTGGACAAGGACCCCGGTGCCCGTCCCTCCTCCCGCGACCTGCTGCTCGGCCTGCCCGGCCGGAGCGGCGACGACCGGGGCGGATCGCCGCCGGGGCCCGCCGGGATCGTCCTACCGGAGGATTTTCGGGTGTTCTGAGCGGATTCGTCCCGCGGCTGATGGGCAGTGTGCGCTCCATGGGGCGGTCATGGGATCCTCTGGTGCGAAAGTGCCTGCTGAGACGTGTGCTCCATGGCGCCTCCAGGGGCGTCATACCCCCGTCACCGATGGTCCGCAAGGCGCCGCCGACCCCTGGTTGGCTGTACACGCAACCACTTCGGTAAAATCGGTTGGTCCTTTTCTTGTTGAAACTTGACACTTAATCGCCATACAAGGCGACAAGGAGGTGCGGCATGACGACGGCTGCCGGTCTGCAGACCGTGGTGACCGTTCCGGCACGTTTCCGCGGACCCGAGGGCACCGCGAACGGCGGATGGATCGCGGGCACGGTCTCCGAGGCGCTGAACGGCGCCCGGCACGGCTCGGCCGTCGAGGTGACGCTGCACGCGCCCACCCCGCTGGAGACCCCGCTGGACCTGCGCCAGCTCGCCAACACCGCCACCCTCACGCGGGGCGACGAGCTCCTCGTGGAGGCGATCGACGTCGCCGAGCCGCTCGACGCCCCGGCGTTCGTGCCCTTCGGCGACGCGGCCCACGCCGAGCGGGGCTTCCCGGGCCTGGCCGGGCACGCCTTCCCCGGCTGCTTCGTCTGCGGGCTGCGCGCCCCCGGCGACGGCCTGCGGATCTTCCCCGGCCCGGTGGAGGGCACCGACCTGGTCGCGGCGGGCTGGCGCGTGCCGATGACCGTCACCGACGAGGACGGCGTCGTCCCCGACGCGGTCATCTGGGCCGCGCTCGACTGCGCCACCGGCTGGGCCCACTTCGCGCCCGGCGAGTTCGCGCTCCTCGGCCGCCTGACCGCGCGGGTCCACCGCCGCGTCTACCCCGGCGGCACCTACTCCGTGGTCGCCCGCGCCACCGGCCGCGAGGGCCGCAAGCTCTTCGGTGAGAGCGCGATCTACGAGGTGGACGGCACCCTGGTGGCCGCCGCCAAGGCGACCTGGATCATGCCGGCCTGAGCGTCGCCGTACGGCCGCCCGTACGGCGGGCCGTACGGGCGGACCCGCCCGCGGGCCGTACGGCGGCGGGCGGGGGCAGGGCAGGACACCCGGGCGCGCCCGGGGCCCCGGCGGCGCGGCGTGTGCCCGCGATCCCCTGATGCGAAGATGGGGAGGCGTCGGCTGTGCCCGTGACCGGAGACGAGGGAGGGGCGGTGAGCGCCGTGCCCCGGATCCAGACGACCGCCGGACGACTGGCCCGGCTCGGATTCGTCGACGGGGCCAGGGCCGAGCGCCTCCTCGGCGAGCTGGGCCCCGAGACGGCCGGAGACCTCGGCCTGCTGGACTCCCTGGTCGCCACCGCCGATCCCGACCTGGCGCTCACCTCGCTCACCCGGCTGGCCGAGCGGGACCCGGGCGTCCTCGGGGCGCTCCGCGCGGACCCCGGCCTGCGGGCGAGGCTGCTGCGCGTCCTCGGCGTCAGCGCCGCCCTGGGAGAGCACGTCGTCCGGCACCCGGAGCACCGGCGGCTGCTCGAGGGCGAGCGGGCCGCGGACCGGCCGTCCGGCGGCGAGCTCCGCGCCGGGCTGCTCCTGTCCGTCGGGGCCGGCCCCGACGAGGCCGAACCGCGCGCCGCGGGCTCCGGTACGGAGGTCCTGTCCGTGCTGCGCGTCGCCTACCGGGGCCGCCTGCTCCACCTGGCCGCGCGCGACCTGGCCGGGGAGATGACGCTCGCCGAGGTCACCGCGGAGCTGTCCGCCCTGGCCGGCGCCGCGCTGGAGGCGGGGCTCGCCGTCGCGCGCTCCCAGCACCCCGAGTGCGACGGGGTACGGCTGGCCGTCATCGGCATGGGCAAGTGCGGCGCCCGGGAGCTCAACTACATCAGCGACGTCGACGTGATCTTCGTCGCCGAGCCCGGCGAGGGGATGGACGAGACGCAGGCCGTCCGGCTCGCCACCCGCCTGGCCCAGGGGATGATGCGCGCCTGCTCGACCGCCACCCCCGAAGGCTCCCTGTGGGAGGTGGACGCCGCGCTGCGCCCCGAGGGCAAGGCCGGGCCGCTGGTGCGGACCCTCGCCAGCCACCGGGCCTACTACCGGCGCTGGGCCAAGACGTGGGAGTTCCAGGCGCTGCTGAAGGCCCGCCCGGTCGCGGGCGACCCGGAGCTCGGCGGCCGCTACGCCGACACCGTCGACGAACTGGTCTGGCAGGCCGTGGGCAGGGAGGGGTTCGTCGAGGACGTGCAGGCGATGCGCCGCCGCGTGGAGGCCCACGTCCGGGCCGAGGAGGCCGGGCGGCAGATCAAGCTCGGCCCCGGAGGCCTGCGCGACATCGAGTTCGCCGTCCAGCTCCTCCAGCTCGTGCACGGCCGCGCCGACCCGCTGCTGCGCCGCCGCGCCACGCTCTCCGCGCTGGCGGCCCTGTCCCGGGGCGGCTACGTCGGGCGGGAGGACGCCAGGGCGCTCGCCGAGGCCTACACGTTCCTGCGCCAGATCGAGCACCTGCTCCAGCTCCACCGGCTCCGCCGTACGCACGTGGTGCCCGAGTCCGAGGCCGACCTGCGGCGGCTCGGGCGGGCGCTGGGCATGAGCGCCGACCCGGTGGGGGAGTTCACCACCCGGTGGAAGCGGCACGCGAACCAGGCCCGCCGCCTGCACGAGAAACTGTTCTACCGGCCGCTGCTGGCGGCCGTGGCCCGGCTGCCCGAGTCCGAGGTGCGCCTGTCCGCCGCCGCCGCGCAGGCCCGGCTGGAGGCGCTCGGCTACGCCGACCCCGCCGGGGCGCTGCGCCACATCAGTGCGTTGACCAGCGGGGTCTCCCGGAGGGCGGCGATCCAGCGCACGCTGCTGCCGGTCATGCTCGGCTGGTTCGCCGATGCCCCCGACCCCGACGCGGGCCTGCTCGGCTTCCGCCAGATCTCCGACCGGCTGGGCACCACCCCGTGGTACCTCCGACTGCTGCGCGACGAGACCGCGGTGGCCGAACGGCTGGCACGGCTCCTGGGCACCGGCCGGTACGTCACCGGGCTGCTGCTGCACGCCCCCGAGGCCGTCGCGATGCTCGGTTCCGACAGCCAGCTGGACCCCCGGCCCGCGCGGGCGCTGCTGGCGGAGGCCCGGGCCACGGTCGGCCGCTACCCCGGGGACGCCGAGACCGGGGTCGTCGCGGCGCGGGCCCTGCGCCGCCGGGAACTGCTGCGCACCGCGGTGGCGGATCTGACCGGGCACCTCGACGTCGAGCAGGTCGGCCAGGCGCTGTCCGCGCTCAACGACGTGACGGTCCAGGCCGCCCTGGACGCCGCGATCGGCAAGATCGAGATGGAGCGGCGGACCCCGCTGGGCACCAGGTTCGCGGTGATCGCCATGGGCCGCCTCGGCGGGCTGGAGTGCTCCTACGGCAGCGACGCCGACGTGATGTTCGTGCACGCGCCGCTGCCCGGCACGGCCGAGAAGGAGGCCGCCGGCGCCGCCCACGCGGTGGCCAACGAGCTGCGCCGCCTGCTGGCCCTGCCCGCCCCCGACCCGCCGCTGCTCGTCGACGCCGGGCTGCGTCCCGAGGGCAAGGCCGGGCCGCTGGTCCGCACGCTCGCCTCCTACGCCGCCTACTACGGGCGCTGGTCGGCCCCCTGGGAGTCCCAGGCGCTGCTGCGCGCCCGCTTCTGCGCCGGGGACGCGGACCTGGGCGGGGAGTTCCTGGCGCTGGCCGACCCGCTGCGCTACCCGGCCGGGGGCGTCCCCGACGAGGCCGTACGGGAGATCCGCAGGCTGAAGGCGCGGATGGAGGCCGAGCGGCTGCCGCGCGGGGCCGACCCGGCCCTGCACACCAAGCTCGGCCGGGGCGGGCTGTCGGATGTGGAGTGGGTGGCCCAGCTCGTCCAGCTCCGCCACGCCGGGGAGCTGCCGTCACTGCGGACCACCCGCACCCTGGAGGCGCTGCGTGCGGCGGTCGCCGAAGGGCTGCTGTCCGCCGAGGACGAGGCCGTGCTCGCCGAGGCCTGGCGGCTCGCCTCCCGCATCCGAGACGCGATCATGCTGGTCCGGGGCCGCGCCGCCGACTCCATCCCCGCGGACGTGCGCGAGCGCACGCTCCTGTCCCGGGCGCTCGGCTACCCGCCGGAGGCCAGCGAGGACTTCCTGGACGACTACCGCCGCGTCACCCGGCGGGCCCGCCAGGTCGTGGAGCGCGTCTTCTACGAGAACTGACCGTGCCGGGGCCGGGATCCGGCGTCGCCGGGGACCGTTCGCCGCGAGGGCGTGAGGCCGCGAGGGCGCGAGGCGTGAGGGCCGGCGTCCGCGAGGACCGGCTTCCACGGAGACCGGTCCTCGCGAGAGCCGGCCGCTGCGAGGGCCGGCTTTTACCGAAACCGAAGAGTCGCCTTGCACCGGCCGTGCCGTGCGTGTAGTAACGGTGCGGGTGATCTTTTGTGATATCGGTCTACGTCGATCTGGCCATCGGGCTGGTGCTGGCCTTCCTGCTGCTCTCGCTCCTGGTGAGCGGGGTCAACGAGGCCTTCGTCCGGCTGCTCGGCATCCGGAGCAAGTTCCTCTGGGCCTACCTCCGCGACACCATGGACGGAGGGTCCGCTGACGGGACGTCGTGGATCCCGTCCAAGATCGCCGACGTCTTCGCAAAGCTGCCCTTCTCCAAGAACGATCCGCGGCCCGAGCACAGCCCCGACCCCGCCCCTCCCGTGGTCGCGCCGATGCCCGTCGACCCCACCGCCGTGCTGGCGGCCGAGGAGCCCGTCCCCGACGTGGACATGACCGCGCGGCTCTACCGGCGGCTGCAGGAGATCGACCACCCCAAGGGGGCGCGGACCACCATCGCCGACATCCCGCCCGAGCGCTTCTCCGGCGCGGTCATGGAGCTGGTCTCCGCCGAGGAGGGCGGGGTGGACGGCCTGCTGACCAAGCTGGAGGCCGTCGGCAGCCCGCTGGCGGGGCACCTCAAGGGCGTCTGGGAGGGCGCCCAGCGCGATCTGGACAAGTTCCGCAAGGGCGTCGAGAACTGGTTCGACGGCGAGATGCAGCGCCTGTCCACGCTGTACCGCCGCTACGTCAAGTGGGTGCTGTTCGCGCTCGGCGCGGCGCTGACCCTGCTGCTGGGCATGGACGCGCTGGAGTACGGCAAGACCCTGCTGCGCGACAACGCCTACCGGGCCGCGGTGGCGGCCGTGGCGGAGGGCGGCCAGGAGGCGCTCGCCGGCCTGCGGGAGCGATGCGATCCCACGGTCTCGACCGACGCCCTCGGCTGCGTGACCGAGTCCTTCAGCTCGCCGGCCCTCGTCAAGATCTTCGACCACTCCATCGTGAGCGTCTCCCTCCCGCCGGACGGCGGCGACCCGTCCTTCAACTGGAACGGCGCCGTCTGGTGGGACCGCCTCATCACCCCCGGCCACTGGCCCGGCTACGTCCTGACCATGATCGCCCTGCTGTTCGGCGCCCCCTTCTGGTGGGACGTGCTGCGCCGCCTCACCGGCTTCCGGCACCGCTCGTAGCCGTCCGGACGGCGCGGCCGCACCGTCCGGACGGCCCGGGGCTAACGCAGCGCCGCGAGGACCCGGTCGACGTGCTCCAGCGGCTCGGGACCGACCGGGCGGAGCACCACGGTGTCGGCACCGGCCTCCCACAGCGACCGCACGACGTCGGCCGCCTCCCCGGCGGAACCCGCCGCCATCGGCACGTCCTCCGGCGCGACGCCCAGAAAGCCCGCCTGCCCCACCGCGGCGGGCCGTACGGCCTCGCGGACCCGCTCCGGGTCGTCGCCGACGTACAGGTGGACGAAGACCACCAGCTCGTGGCCGTCCTTCCCGCCGCCCGCGACGATCATCTCGCGGGCCTCCCCGACCCGCTCGGGACCGAACCCCTCGGGCAGGATCGTGCCCTGCGCCACCCGTCCGGACAGCTCCAGCGACCGGGGGCGCACCACCCCGGCGAGCACCGGCGGCGGCACGGCGGGCGGGTGCACCAGGCTCACCCCGTCGAGCCGTACGGCCCGGCCCTCGAGGGTGACCGTCTCCCCGCGCAGGAGCGCCCGCACGGCCACGACGGTCTCCTCCAGCAGGGCCAGGGGCGACGGCGCGAGGGCCCCCACCCGGCGCATCCAGTCCTGTACGCCGTGACCGATCCCGGCGGCCAGCCGGTGGGGGTGCACACGCGCCAGGTTACCGAGCTCCATGGCCAGCAGGGCCGGATTGCGCAGCGGGGCGGGGGCGATCCCGATGCCGACGCGGAGCCGCTCGGTGACGGCGAGCGCGGTCGCCGCCGACGAGATCGACCCGGTCCAGCCCAGGTCCTCCACCACCCACAGGTCCTCGACCTGGGTGTCGTCCAGGCTGCGGGCGAAGGGGATGAGGGACTCGGGGGGTAGGTCGCGTTCGAACATCACGCCCAGGCGCATGTCTCTCCTCTGGATCGGCCGATGGTCACAGGTATCGGAAATATCCGGCGAAATCCTCGATCCAAGTGACGGGATCGGTGCGGACCTCGGTGCCGGTTCTCAATGCACTGATCATCATGCCCTGGCCGACATGGACCCCGCCCCGTTGTCCATACGGCGTCCGGGGTGATCGGCTCGGCGAGCGGGCGCCCGCTCCGCCGAACGGCCTATGGGAGCGGATGAGACCCGGCGGCAAGGTTGACGTGACGGCACGGCACGCCTTCCGGGGCCGCCGAGCACGTCTCGCCCGTACAACCTGAGGAGCTGTTGACATGAGATCCACAGTGATCCGGCCGGTGGTCGCCGCCATCGCCCTGTCGTTGGCCGCGACCATGACGATCGGCACATCGGCCTCGGCCGCATCGCCCCTCCCGGGGCAGGACGCCCGGTGGCGCGTGTCCGGCACGGCGAAGATCCGCTTCGAGCCGGCGGCCACCGATGACATCACCTTCGCCATCGTCGCGCGCGGCGTCTTCACCGAGGCGAAGGGCACCATCAAGGTCGGCCACTACCGCGCTGACGGCAACGGCGGAGGATTCGAGGCGGACGTGGACTGCCTCGTGGCGGGCGGCCCGGTCGCGACGGTGACCGCTGTCGTCAGCACCTCCACCTCGTTTCCGGTCGGTGAGAGGATCGCGGTCAGCGTCTATGACGGCGGGACGGACGGGTTCGGCGGCAGCCGCGATCGGATCGGCTGGAGCTGGTCGGTGCCGACCGGCAAGGTCCAGCCCTGCATGGCTCCCGCGACGTTCGCCACTGTTGAGAGGGGCGGGTTCACCGTCGTCGGCAGGGGCTGGCCCAAGCCTCCCGCACAGCCGACTACCGGGAAGTAGCGCCGCTGTCGGCTCATCCGCATGCCGTTGGCTTCCAGGGAGACCGGTGCCGGAATCAGCGGTAGCGGACTGAGCCCGGTGTCGGTTCGGCGGCGAGCCCGGTCAGGCCGGCTGGCAGTTCTCCGCCCGCGACCCGCAGGTCGTGCAGCAGCGGGAGAGGAGGGCGCTGCGGATCATCGCGGTGTCGTTCTTCGCCCTGGCCCTCTATGCGACCGGTGCTTCTCTGCTCGTCCTGTTCGGCGGCGGGGAGGCCGAGCACTCCACCGTCGGGCTGGTCCTGGCGGCGCTGTCGTCGGCGATCATGCCGGGCCTGTCGTACGCGCAACGGCGCGCCGGCCGCGAGCTCGGCTCGGCCAGCGCTGTCGCCGACTCCAAGCAGACGCTGCTGTGCACCTACCTGTCCGCGCTGCTGCTCGTCGGCCTGGCGGTCAACAGCCTGTTCGGCTGGTCACGGGCCGACCCGGTCGCCGCCCTCGTCATCGCGGCCGTCGCCGCGAAGGAAGGACGGCAGGCCTGGCGCGGCGACGCCTGCTGTGCCCTGCCCACCGCGACCAGCGCACAGCCCGAGACGGGCTCGTGCGACAGCTGCGCGCCGGGCTGCGACTGCTGCTCCTGACCCCCGAGCCCGGGGCCGGTCGAGCCCGGCCCCGGGCGGCGCGCTCACCCCGGCATTGAGATCGACAATCTACGATCCGCCCGACCAGTCGGCCCGGGACGTTCTTCACGCGCGTACGCGAGGACGGAGCAGCAAGCGCAGCGATCTTCCCCTCCGGGTCGCGCGGCAGAGGGAGTCAGCTCCGGGGTGTGCGGGCGGGCCGCCTCCGAAGCACCGGCCGCCGGTTGCGGTGAGGCGGCGTACAGCGGGTATGAGCAGGGAGAACGTGGGGTGACTACCGACCCGGCTCTGCAGCGCGTCAGCTTCGGATCCCGGCCATCCATCCGGCGACCCGGGGAGCTGGTGAGAGGCGATGAGTTCCGTACCGTGGCCGAGTGACGAGGCCGGGCGCCTGGCCGAGCTGCAGGCGCTGCACGCTCTGGACGTGCTTCCCGAGCCGTCCTTCACCGCCATCGCCGCCCTGGCGGCCTTCGCCTGCCGCGCCCCGATCGCCCTGGTCAACCTGATCAGCGCCACCGGCCAGCACTTCAAGGGCTGCTACGGCACCGCTGCACCGGGCATGGACCGGCGCATCGCTTTCTGCCCGCATGCCATCTGCGAGCGTTCCCTGCTGGAGGTGCCCGACGCGCTGGCCGACCCCCGCTTCCGCGACGATCCGCTGGTGAGCGGTGAGCCGTACGTGCGCTTCTACGCCGGCGTTCCCGTCCTCAGCCATGACCACGCGCTCGGCACGGTGTGCGTGATGGACCACCGGCCCCGCCGCCTGAGCGACGACCAGCGCCAAGCCCTGGCCACGCTGGCCAACGACGCCGTCGGCCTGCTGCAACTGCACCACCACGCCGCCCGGACCGACCAGGTTCTGGCACGGCTGCGCCGCATCGACGCGGTCAAGAACCAGTTCCTGCGCACCGTCAACCACGAGCTGCGCACCCCGCTGGCCTCGATCCGCTCCTCGGTGCAGCTCGTGCGCGACGGCGACCTGGACCCCGCCACCCAGGAGCGGTTCCTGGAGATGATCGACCGCAACAGCCTCCGGCTCGAGCAACTGCTGGACGAGCTGCTGCTGATGGCCAGCCTGAACGCCGGCAGCGCCGCCTTCACCCCCGCCCGTGTCAACCTGGCCGCCCTGGCCCGCGACGCCGTGCACGCCGTCACCGCCCAGGGCCGCACCGGGCAGCTGGCCATGGCCGTGCACGCCCCGCCCGCGGTGATGGCCTGGGCCGACCCCGGACGGGTACGGCACGCGCTGGCCCACCTCGTGGACAACGCCGTCAAGTTCACCCCGCCCGGCGGCGCCGTCACCGTCACCGTCACCGCCGGTCCCGCTCCGGCCGTGGAGGTCGTTGACACCGGCATCGGCATCGAGGAGCACGACCTGGAACACGTCTTCGACGACTTCTACCGCGGCGACGGCACCGAGGACCACGCGATCGGCGGCACCGGCGTCGGGCTGGCCCTGGTGAAGAAGATCGCCCGCATGCACGGCGGCGACGTCCGCATCGACAGCCGCCCCGGCGCCGGCACCCGGGTCCGCCTGACCCTGGCCGTCGCACCCCGCAACGCGGTGCCGGCGACCTGACGGCCGGCCCCGCCACGGGGTTGCCGGTCCAGCCCCGGGTGCCCCGCCGTACGGCGGGGCACCCGGGACGGGACGGCATCGAACACGATCGCGCCGCGGGCGGTGACCACCTGCGGGCGGGTCAGCCAGGTGGTACGGCATGTCCTTTCGGTGCATCGGCCCGGGATCGGATGGGTGGCAGGTCCCCTACCGCGGGCGCGGCCCAGCGCGCGCCAGGCCGCCTCCTCCGGGGACCTCACCGTCGCCGGATCGCTACGGCCGCTCGCTGGCCGCCCGCCTGCAGGTGGTCACGGCCTCCGGCCTCTGGACCGGCCGGTGATCACAGGTATCGGAAATATCCGGCGAAATCCTCGATTCGGGTGACGGGATCGGTGCGGACCTCGGTGCCGGTTCTCAACGCATTGATCATCATGCCCTGGCCGACATAGATCCCGACGTGGTGGGTCCGCACTCTGCGCCTGCTCACCTCGCCGTAGAAGACCAGGTCACCGGGGCGGGCGTGCGCGGCCGGAACCCTGGTGAGCCGCCGGAGGTGGTCGTCGGTGTTCCCCGGGCCCAGGACGTCGCGGCCGTAGGCCAGGTGGTAGACCCACCGCGCCAGGCCGGAGCAGTCGAGGCCGAGGGTCCCGGCGGCCGGGCACGGCCTGATCGATCCCCGGTAGCCCCGGCACGTCCCCAGGGAGGGGCCGGGTCGCTCGCCGTGGCCGCCGCCCCAGGAGTAGGGGATCGCACCGCCCTCCCAGCCGGGCCGGGCGTGTCCCGCCTGGATCGCACGGGCGACGGCGACCAGCCGGTCCGGCATGACGGAGGGCCGTACCGGGACCGAGGCGCTCGCGAACGGCAGGAGCAGCGCGAGCACGACCGCGGCCGCCGGTCGCGGGCGGCGCGCGGGAGCCCTCCCGGAGGTCTCGGTCATCCTGGTGAATCCTGTCCTATCGCGATAAGTCAAGATTCATTCTGTCGGACGGCCCGCCTTTCCGCGTGGGCACCGAAGAGACCGGTGCCGGTGCCGGTGTCGGCACCGGGCGAAGCCGGGGAGGCCGGTGACCGGCGTGCTCAGTCGCAGTCGTCGATGTCGATGTCGACCTTCTTCTTCGTCTTCTTCGGCTTCGGCTTCTGGTCCGCCGTGGAGCCGGTGGAGGCCTGGACGAACCGGGTGGTCGCCGTGGTGCCGGCCGAGGCGGCGCACGCCTCGTCGCCCACGCTGCAGGCGACGAGCGAGGACAGGGCGATGACGATGACGCCGGCGGTGGTGGCGACGGTGCGGAACACGGTTTTCTCCTGAATGTGCGGTTCTGTGCCCTCAATGAATACCGATGACCGCTTGCAAAGCGCTGGGACGCCACTTGCGTCCCGGGAGTTTCGGGTCCGGTACGGCCGGAGCCGCTGCAGCGGCGGTGCGGAACGTACCGGCCACGGTGGCCGGTAAGACGGGGAGGGCGGTCCCCGTGGTGCGGCGACCGTCAGGCCGGCGGCCAGTTCCCGAGGACGGCGTCGAGGGCGTCCAGGGTCCTGGACCAGGAGGCGTCCACCTCCCGGGGAGTGCGGCGGAACCCGCCCGCCATCTCCAGGCTGACGTAGCCGTGGAACGTGCTGTGCAGCATCCGCACCGCATCCGTCTGGTCGGGCTCCGGCAGGCGGTATCCGCGCAGTATCGCCCTCGTCATCTCCGCGTGCCGGATCGCCGGGCCGATGTCCAGCGCCTCCGAGTCGAGTTCGATCTGCATCGCGGCGTACCTGCCCGGATGCTCTTTGGCGTAGTCCCGGTAGGCGTTCGCGAAGGCCACCAGCGCGTCCTTGCCCGCGCGGCCCGCCAGGGCGGCGGCGGCCCTGTCGGCGAGCTCCGCCAGAGCGAGCAGCGCCACCCTGACCCTCAGCTCCTGTGCGTCTTTGACGTGCGAGTACAGCGCCGCGGGCTTGACGCCGAATCCACGCGCGAGCACCGAGACGGTCACGTTCTGGAAACCGATCTCGTCGGCCAGATCCGCCGCCGCCCGGGTCAGACGTTCCGCGGTCAGCCCTGCTCGTGCCATGCCCCGTCCTCCTTAAAGGTTTTAAGTATTTGCCTACCTGCTTTAAGAAAGACTAGCCTTCCCGCTCATGAGACCGGTCACCGAACACGACATCCGCACCTCGTTCGTCAACTGCTCCAAGGGCGAGGCCAAGCGCCTCGGCCTTCCCAAGGATCTCGCCGACCAGCCCTGGGAGGACCTCGACTTCCTCGGCTGGCGAGATCCGGGCGCGCCCGAACGCGCCTACCTGGTCGCCGAACGCGACGGCCGCCTCGTCGGGATCTCCCTCCGGGCGACATCCGGAGGCTCGCGCGGCTTCACCTCGCGCAGCATGTGCTCGCTGTGCCTGACCACGCACCCCGGCGGCGGCGTGGCGCTGATGACCGCGCGCCGGACCGGCGAGCCCGGCCGCCAGGGCAACTCGGTCGGGCAGTACCTCTGCACCGACCTCGCCTGTTCGCTCTACACGCGGGGGAGGAAGCAGGCCGCGGGGGACGGGGTGATCGTCGTGGAGGAGTCCCTCACCCCGGAGGAGAAGGCCGTCCGCACCCGGGCCAACCTGCACTCCTTCCTGGACAAGGTGACCGGATGACCGTACGGGTGAGCGGGCGGGCACGCCGTATCGAGCACCACAAGCGCGTGCGCCATTCCGACTTCATCGAGCGGGCCTTCGGCGAGACCTGCCGACCCTGGAAAAGGGAAGCGATTCCCCTGCCGGGTGAACCCGGCAGGGGAATCGCCAGATCTGATGGGCTCAGCAGAACTCTGGTCCTAGGATCGGGCCATGAGCAGGACCGACCGTGCCGGCCGGGTAATCGCGGCACCACCGGCGACTGTCTACGGCGCCCTCCTCGACCGGGAGTCGCTCGAGGCCTGGCTGCCGCCGGACGGCATGCGCGGGCGGGTCGAGCGGTGGGATCCCCGGCCTGGCGGCGGGTTCCGGATGGTCCTCACCTACCTCGACTCCACCGACAGCCCCGGCAAGACCTCAGAGTCGACGGATGTCGTCGACGTCGGGTTCGCCGACCTGGTGCCACCGGAGCGTGTGGTGCAGCGGGCGGTGTTCGAGGCCGACGATCCGTCGTACGCAGGCACCATGACCATGACCTGGCACCTCGCCGCCGCCGGTGACGGGACCGAGGTGACCGTCACCGCCACGGACGTGCCACCCGGCATCGACCAAGCGGACCACGAAGCCGGGATCGCCTCCTCGCTGGCCAACCTGGCGTCGTACGTCGAAACGGCCAGCTGACTCAACCGGTACTCCCGAAGACATCCCGCAGTGCTAAGCCGTCAAGCGGCATCGAGACCTTCGAAGGCGGCCAGCACGCCGATTCGGCGGCCCGGTGACTCGTCCGCGCCGGCCGTCCGGCGTTTGCGCGTCGCCGCAGGGAGCGTCCAGCTTGAAGCCGCAGTAGGCGACGTGGTCCAACGATGTCCGTCGCGCCGTGCGATCTCCAGGAAGGCGCTGCGAGTACCTCTCGAGACCGGGACGATCCAGATATGAAGAAAATGGTCGCCTGCGTCGCACTGGTATCGCTGACGTCCTGCGGGTACATCCAGGGTTCCTGGTACCACTGGAGTGACAGCTACTGAGCCTTCTTGGACTTCCGGCCGGACGGTTCGGAAGCGGGTGATGCCGGGTTGCTCGGACTGGGCAGGGTCGCCTGACGACCTGTCCAGCGGCGGCTTGACGCCCGCCTCTGCCGGTTCGCCCGTTCTGAGCTGCGGCTCAGGAACGCTTTTCGTCCTGTCGGTGCCGCCACCTGCTCGGTAGGGTCTGGCACGCCACCTGCCCGCCTGATTGACTGGCGCCGTGCTGACCTCCCGGGACTCAACCCGGTCCTCTGGACGAGCCTTGGTGAAGTTGATCATAATAACGCCGCTGATGGGCGTCGTGCTCGCCCTGGGCATGTGGTGGTTGCTGACAGAGGGATGGGACGCCCTGCTGGATGCCCTGCCGATATGGCTGCCGCATGCTCGTCAGTAGCCACGAACTCCGGCGCATGAGGCGCTTTTCATCCTGTGCAGCGGGCCCGTGGCAAGGTGCGGGACCTTCCCACGGGCTTCCGTTTCCACGACCTGCGGCACCACACCAGACGGAGACCGCGCGATGAACGTGCAGCTCACCGCGCGGTGACCGGTCAGACGTCGTAGTAGAGCTCGAACTCGTGCGGGTGCGGGCGCAGGCGGATCGGGTCGACCTCGTTCTCGCGCTTGTAGGAGATCCAGGTCTCGATCAGGTCCTGGGTGAAGACGCCGCCCTCCAGGAGGTACTCGTGGTCGGCCTCCAGTGCGGCCAGCACCTCCGGCAGCGAACCGGGCACCTGCGGGATGTTGCGGGCCTCCTCCGGCGGGAGCTCGTAGAGGTCCTTGTCGACCGGCTCGACCGGCTCGATCTTGTTGCGGATGCCGTCGATGCCGGCCATCAACTGGGCGGCGAAGGCGAAGTAGGGGTTGCAGGAGGGGTCCGGCACGCGGAACTCGATGCGCTTGGCCTTCGGGTTGGAGCCCGTGATCGGGATGCGGATGCACGCCGAGCGGTTGCGCTGGGAGTAGACCAGGTTGACCGGGGCCTCGTAGCCGGGGACCAGGCGGTGGTAGGAGTTCACCGTCGGGTTGGTGAAGGCCAGCAGCGAGGGGGCGTGCTTGAGCAGGCCGCCGATGTAGTAGCGGGCGGTGTCGGACAGGCCCGCGTAGCCGACCTCGTCGTAGAAGAGCGGCTCGCCGTCCTTCCAGAGCGACTGGTGGCAGTGCATGCCCGAGCCGTTGTCACCGAAGATCGGCTTGGGCATGAAGGTGACGGTGTGGCCGTGCTCCAGGGCCGTGCTCTTGACGATGTACTTGTACAGCATCAGGGTGTCGGCGGCCTTGAGCAGCGTGTTGAACCGGAAGTCGATCTCGGCCTGGCCGGCGGTGCCCACCTCGTGGTGCTGCATCTCCACGTCGATGCCCGCGTCGATGAGGCGGCGGACCATCTCCGAGCGCAGGTCGGTGAAGTGGTCCATCGGCGGCACCGGGAAGTATCCGCCCTTGTAGCGCGGCTTGTAGCCGAGGTTGCCGCCCTCCTGGGCCTTGCCGGTGTTCCAGGCGCCCTCGATGGAGTCGATGTGGTAGTAGCTGGCGTGCGCGCTGGTCTCGAAGCGCACGTCGTCGAAGATGTAGAACTCCGCCTCGGGACCGAAGTAGACCGTGTCGGCGATGCCGGTGCCGCGGAGGTACTCCTCGGCCTTGCGGGCCACGTTGCGCGGGTCGCGGCTGTAGGCCTCGCCCGTCAGCGGGTCGTGCACGAAGAAGTTGAGGTTCAGGGTCTTGTGCTGCCGGAACGGGTCCAGCACCGCCGTCGACGGGTCGGGCAGCAGCAGCATGTCCGACTCGTGGATCGCCTGGAAGCCGCGGATCGACGATCCGTCGAACATCAGGCCGTCGGTGAAGACGCTGGAGCCGAAGTTCTCCGTGGGGAAGGTGAAGTGGTGCGTCGTCCCGGGCAGGTCGGTGAACCTGACATCGACGAACTGCACTCCTTCGTCCTTGATGAACTTCAGGACGTCGTCGGCGGAGTTGAACACGCGAACCTCCCAAGGGGCACGGGCTATCGGACCGAAAGTAGGCCTGTGCCGTTACCGCCCCGTGTCTCGTTTGTTTCACCCGTGTTAAGCGGAGCCCCCTCCACGGTAGCCTGGAGGGTGGGTGTCATCGAGTGGGAGCAACGCCTCTTTTGCCCGGTCTTCACCTCATGTCCTGTGCGCCAGTCGGCACGTGTCGCCGTCGCTGCCGTCGTCCAGGTCGTCCAGGTCGTACGGGTCGATCGGGGCGCCGGTGGCCCTGGTGACCTCCTCATCCTCGGGTGATCCCTCGTAGAACGGGTGTACGAAGCCGTCGTCGGCGTCGCACCGGGCGCCCGTGACGCCGTCGGAGTTCCAGTTGCGGACCCAGACCACCAGCTCGCCGTCCTGCCGGTAGACGTCGACCTCGCCCGCGTTGTGGGCGATGACCCGCATGGTGGTGTACGGCCGGCCGGGGCGGCGGACGGCGTAGACGAACAGGTAGTTCACCTTGATCCGCGCGCCGGAGAACCCGTTCTCCTTGAAGGACGAGAGCTTCGTCCTCCCATGGACCTTGATCACATCGGTGGCGAGCTCGGTGCTCTTCGGCGCGAAACTCGTCAGCCAGTACCTGCCGTTGAACTCGCCCTTCTTCGGCTTCCCGCGGGCGATGCTCTTGAGGAACCGCTTGCGCTCCTCGGGGTGGAGCAGCCTGGCGAACGGCTTGGGATCGCCCTCGATCAGGGTGCGGTGGTCGAGATTGGAGGCCTTGAGCAGGGCGCGGACCCGGCGCAGGGCCTTGGCGACGTCCTTTTCGCCGAGCCCGCCGAGGGCCCTGGCGGGCGGCATCACCAGGCCCTCGGCCCCGTCGGCGTAATCGGCGGCCGGAGAGCCGTCGAAGGGGGAGGGCGCCATCGCCTCCCCCTCCGGAGCCGTCGTCTCCTCCGGGACCGGGGTGGCGTCCTCTTCGAAGACGGGGAGCCGCTCGGCCAGGACGGTGCGCGCGGAGTCCAGGAGCTCCGGCCGGTAGGTGACGAGCACCCCCGCCGCGGCCACCAGGACCGCGGTGACCGCGGCCGCGGACGCCGCGATGATCCGCCGCCGCCGGCGGCGCCTGAACCGGGGCAGGTGCGCCCATTCCCGCTCGACGGCCCGGCTCCGCTTCCGGCGCTCCTCGTCGTCGATCTGGGCCGTGAGCTCCTGGAAGCGCCGGTCGATGTCGTCCATGTCTGACACTGGGGGGTGCTCCGGCGGCAAGTGATGAGTGAGAAGGCTGGCGACCATAATGGACGCTTTTGTCCCGTCTGGGAAATCGGCCCCGCCGGGTTCGGGGGCGGACCCGGCGGCGGATACCGTTGAGGGCATGAGCAGCAGGCAGCAGCCCCGGTGGACCCAGACGTGGCTCGGCGGGGTCAGATCCGCCGGAATCGACCTGGGCTACCCCGGAGAGCGGCTCGGGCTGCCCGAGGAGGGCAGCGGCGCGGTCGCCGGATTCGGCCGCCGGCTCGGCGCCATCGTGATCGACTGGCTGATCTGCACCTGGGCCATCGCCCAGGGCTTCCTCGGCGTCGACCCCGTCGAACGGGGATGGGTCCCGCTCGCGATCTTCGCGGGCACGACCCTGCTCCTGGTGGGCACCATGGGGATGACCTTCGGCATGCGCCTGCTCGGCATCCGCGTGGCCGCGCTCGACGGCGGCCGTCCCGGTCCGGTGGCCGTCGCGGTCCGCACGCTGCTGCTCTGCCTGGCCGTACCCGCGCTGATCTGGGACCGCGACCAGCGGGGCCTGCACGACCGCGCGGCGAACACGGTGGTCGTGCGGATGTGACCCGTACGGCCGGCGGACGTGACGGCCGCCCGCAGGCGACCGGTCTGTGCGCGACCGGCCCGCGCGGCCCATCGGCGAGATCGACGCCGAAGGGAGCAGCACCGGCGGAAGCAGCGCCGGACCGGGCGGAAACCGGGTCGGCCTCTCAGCGCGGCCGGACGCAGGTGAAGATCGCGGTGCCGGGCAGGTGGCGGCCGCGCAGCGGACTCCACCCGCCCCAGACCCGGTCGTGGCCCGGCGGCCACTCCGGCTCCGTCAGCGCCGCCAGGACCAGCCCCGCCGCCGTGACGCAGCCGACCCAGTCGGCCATCGTCCGGTGGTGCTCCACGTAGCTCGGCTCCCCGTCGGGGCCGACCTCCACGTACGGCGAGCGGTCGAAGTAGGAGCGGTCGGCGGTCAGCCCGCGGGGCCCGGGATCGTCGGGGAAGGCCCAGCGGACCGGGTGGCTGACCGAGAAGACGAAACGGCCTCCGGGCCGCAGCACCCGCCGGGTCTCGGCGAGCACGGCCGTCGCGTCCGCCACGAACGGCAGCGCCCCGTACGCCGAGCAGGCCAGGTCGAACGACTCGTCGGCGAAGGGCAGCGCCCCGGCGTCGGCCTGCACCACCGGCAGGGCCCGGCCGCCGGGACCGCCACTGCGACCGCCGCTGTGGCCACCACCGTGACCACTGCCGGGACCGCGACCGTGACCGCCGCCGGGACCGTCCTCGGCCGCGTGGTCGAGGTCGATCCGGCGGGAGTGCTGGAGCTGGCGGAACGACAGGTCGAAGGCGGCCACCCGGGCGCCCTGCCCGGCCAGCCACCTCCCGCACTGGCCCGCGCCGCAGCCGATCTCCAGGACGTCCCTGCCCGCCACGTCGCCCAGCAGGCGGGCGTCGGCCTCGTCGAGGCCCTCGGGGCACCAGACGAAACCGGCGTCCCGCAGGAAGGGGCCGTGCTCCGCCTGGTAGTCGTCCGCGGCGCCGTCCCACCAGCCGCGGTTGGCCCGCGAGGTGGCGACGGCGTCCACCGGACGGCGCTCGACCCCTTCCGGGGACATCAGCGCATCTTCGGGCGGGGCATCTTCGCGCCGCGCGGCAGCGGGCCCTTGGGCATCGGCAGCGTCTGAGGCAGCGCCTTGAGCCGGTTGTTGATCTCGTAGACCGCGGGCTTCTTGAGGTTGCGGGGCAGCTTCATCAGGTGCCGCTGGAGCTTGCCGATCGGGATCTGGCCCTCGCCGTCACCGGACTGGACGTCGTAGACCGGCACGTCGAGCGCGACCCGCTGGACCCGCTTCTTCTCGGCGACGAGCATCTTCTGCACGCGGCTGCCCGGCCCCTCGGAGACCAGGATGATGCCCGGGTAGCCGACGACGCGGTGCACGATGTCCTGGTCGCGGTTGACCGCGACGGCCGGGGTGACCTCCCAGTTGCCGCGCATGCCCTGCAGGATCGCCGCGGCGGCGCCGGGCTGGCCGTGGAGCATGGAGTACTGCGCCTTCTGGGCGAGCTGGCCGAACACGACCAGGCCGACGGTGAGGGCCAGCATCACGCCGATGACGTAGAGCGGCCACCAGCCCGTGACCAGGCCGATCACCACGCACAGGACGAGCGTGCCGAGCGCCGACGCGTAGACGATCGGCATGCCCTTCGGGTCGGCCTGCTTGATGATCTTGGCGATCATGCGGAGCTGCTTGACGCGCCCCGGGGTCTCTGGGACTTCGGGCTTCTTGGCCATGCTCAGAAGGATACAAATCCCGGGGTCAAGAAATGAAAATGTGACCTTCCCCCGCCGCTCCGCGGAGGGTGTCCGGAATGGGCCGCGGCAGGCGGGCAGGCGGGCAGGCGGGCAGACGGACGGGCAGGCGGGCAGACGGAGAGGCGGACGGGCGGTGGAGAATCCGCGATGGACCGGAGCGGTACTGCGGGCGGCGGGCCCCGCGCCGGCCGGAGCGGGGCGGGGAGAGCGGAAAGGCCCCGCGCCGGGCGCGGAGCCTTTCGGAGACGGAAGAAGACCGGAGCCCGGGAAGCGGAGCCGTCAGGCGTTCTGACGGGCCTCGACGGCCTGCTTGTAGAGGCGTCCGGCCCGGTAGGAGGAGCGGACCAGCGGTCCGGACATGACCCCGGCGAAGCCGATGGCCTCGGCATCCTTCTGGAACTGCACGAACTCCTCGGGCTTGACCCAGCGCTCCACCGGGTGGTGGCGCGGGGTGGGCCGGAGGTACTGGGTGACGGTGAGCAGGTCGCACCCGGCCTCGTGCAGGTCGCGCATGGCCTCCAGCACCTCCTCCGGCTCCTCGCCCATGCCCAGGATCAGGTTGGACTTGGTCACCAGCCCGGCCCGGCGGGCCTTGGTGATCACTTCCAGGGAGCGCTCGTAGCGGAAGCCGGGGCGGATGCGCTTGAAGATCCGCGGCACGGTCTCGATGTTGTGCGCGAACACCTCGGGCCGGGCGGAGAAGACCTCCTCCAGCTGACCCTGGTCGCCGTTGAAGTCGGGGACCAGCAGCTCGACGCCGCAGCCGGGCAGCAGTGCGTGGATCTGCCGGGCGGTCTCGGCGTACAGCCAGGCGCCGCCGTCGGGCAGGTCGTCGCGGGCGACGCCGGTCACGGTCGCGTAGTTGAGGCCCATCTGGCGGACCGACTCGGCGACGCGGCGCGGCTCGTCGGTGTCGTACTCCTTGGGCTTGCCGGTGTCGATCTGGCAGAAGTCGCACCGCCGGGTGCACTGGTCGCCGCCGATGAGGAAGGTCGCCTCGCGGTCCTCCCAGCACTCCGAGATGTTGGGACATCCGGCTTCCTGGCAGACGGTGTGCAGACCCTCGCGTGCGACCAGCGCCCGCAGCTCGGTGTGGTTGGGCCCGGTCCGGAACCGGGTCTTGATCCACTCGGGCTTCTTCTCGATGGGGGTCTCGGCGTTGCGAACCTCCAGGCGGAGGAGCTTTCGGCCTTCTGGAGCTACGGTCACGCCTCTCACCTTACGTCCCCCCGCGCCGGGAAGCGGACCCGGGGCGGCGGGGCGGCGGCCGGGGCGGTCGAGGACCGCCGCGGGAACGGCAGGGAACGCCGGGGGAGCGGCAGGGGGCCGCCGCGGGAACGCCGGGGGCGCCGCAGAGACCGGGTCCCCGCGCAGGAGAGCGCCCACCCCTACCGCCGGAAGAGGTCCTCCTCGGGCAGGTCGCGGCTCTCCGCGCCGAGGGCCTCCGCCAGGCGCTTCTCGGCGTACGGCATGACGTCGTCGACCACGATCCGACGTCCGGTCTCGGCCGACAGCGAGGAGACGCCGGCGTCGGCGAACCCGCAGGGGACGATGCGGTTGTACCAGCTCGGGTCGTTGGAGCAGTTGAGCGCGTAGCCGTGCATCGTGACGCCGCCGGCCACCCGGATGCCGACCGCGCCGACCTGACGGTCCGGCAGGCCGTGGGAGGGGTCGCCGGGGACCCAGACGCCGCTGCGCCCGGCCACCCGGCCGGCCTGCACCCCGAAGTCGGCGCAGACCTTGATGAGCGACTCCTCCAGCAGGCCGATGTAGGTCACCACGTCCAGGCGCTCGTGCAGCCGGACGATCGGGTAGCAGACGAGCTGGCCCGGACCGTGCCAGGTGATCCGGCCTCCGCGGTCGACGTCGATGACGGGCGTGCCGTCACCGGGCCGCTCGTGCGGGGCGGTGCGCCGCCCGGCGGTGTAGACCGGGGCGTGCTCGAGCATCAGGCAGGTGTCGGGCGCCTCCCCCGCCACCCGCCGGGCGTGGATCCGCCGCTGGAGATCCCAGGCCTGCTCGTAGGGGACATCGACGCCGAGACGGACGACTGCCAGCTCACTCACGGTTCAAGAGTAGTTGACCGGTCCGACATCAGGACGTGAGGAGGCGGGGCTCGATGCGGAACTCCTTGACCCCGTCCGCGCCGTCGTGCTCGACCCGGTAGGCGCAGGCGCCCTGCCGTACGCTGACGGCCTGGATGAACTCGGTGCCGACGTAGTGGAGCCCGACGCCCTCGTCGGCGGCGTAGCCGTCGGGCAGCTCGCCGGAGGCCACCGACGCGTGCAGCAGCTCGCGCCGCTGCGGGTCGGAGTCGTAGTGCACGCCGCACGAGTAGGGCAGCAGCGCCAGGCCGTCGGACCACGGCCGCAGGGCGGGGCCGAAGGAGTCGGTGTTGCCGCCGACGTGCCAGCAGAGCGCGCCCGCGCTCTGCCCGGACAGCACCACGCCCGCGTGCCAGGCCTCCTCGAAGGCCTCGTCCAGGCCGTGCAGCCGCCACAGCGCCGCCAGGTTGGCCACGCTGCCGCCGCTGACGTAGATCATGTCCTGGCTCAGGATCCACTCGCGGGGGTCCTCGACGTTGGGCATCGGGAAGACCGTCAGGTGGCTGAGCTCGACGTCCCACTCGCGGAACGCCCCGTACATCTTCAGCAGCCACTCCGCGTCGTCGCCCGTCGCGGTGGCCAGCAGGCCCAGCCTGGGCCGGTCCTGGCCGGTCAGGTCGAGGCCGTAGCGCAGGAGCCCGCTCGCCTCGACGAAGCCGTAGCGGGCGGAGGGGCGGAACGAGCCGCCGCCGATGGCGAGGATGTGCGACTGGCCGGATCTGCTCATGATGTCGATCTCCCCGGTGACTCCAGTGGGAACAGGGACCCTAGAGTACGGCGGAGAGTGCCTCGTTGAGGTGGATATGCCGGAACGCGTAGCCCGAGTCGAGCAGCCGCCGGGGGAGCACCCGCTGCCCGGTCAGCACGCCCTCCTGCGCGAACCCGCCGAGCGCGGCGCGCAGCACGGGGGCGGGCACGGGCAGCGGCATCGCCGGCCGGCGCACCGCCCGGGCCAGCGCCGCGGTGAACGCGGCGTTGGTCACCGGCTCTGGCGCGGTCAGGTTCACCGGCCCCTCGACGGCCCGCTCGCCCATGACGTGCCGTACGGCGCGCACCCAGTCGTCCACGGAGATCCACGACCAGTACTGGCGCCCGGAGCCGAGCGGCGCGCCCAGGCCCAGCTTGAAGATCGGCAGGACGCGGCGGAGCATGCCGCCCTCGCCGCTGAGCACCAGTCCGGTCCGGAGCGTCGCCGTCCTGATCCCCGCGGCGGCGGCCGGCTCGGCCTCGGCCTCCCAGGCCCGGACCACCTCCGCGAGGAAGCCCTCACCGGAGGGGGCGGACTCGTCCACCTCGCGGTCGCCGGTGTCCCCGTAGTAGCCGACCGCGGACCCCGACAGCAGCACCGCGGGCGGGGCCGAGAGCCGGGTCAGCGCCGTCACCAGCGTGCGGGTGCCCTCCACCCGGCTGCGCAGGACCTCGCGCCTGTGCTCCTCGGTCCAGCGGCGGTCGCCGATCCCCGCGCCGGCGAGGTGGACCACCGCCTCGGCCCCCTCCAGGGCCGCCGGGTCGATGAGGCCCTTGCCCGGGTTCCAGAACGACTCGTCGGCGCTCTGCGGCGCCCGCCGCACCAGCCGGACCACCCGGACGCCGTCGGCCCGCAGGGATCTGATCAGCGCCGAGCCGAGCAGTCCGGAGGAACCCGTCACGATGGTCGTCATGCGGCCAATCTAACCGGCCGTTCCCGGGATCCCCCGGAGGCGGGTCCCGGGAGAGGTCGCGGAGCACGTCCCCGGGCGGCGGGGCACGGACGCGGGGACACGGCCCCGCCGGGATCCACCGGGAGAACCCGGATCCGCCGGCAGAAAAGGACCGGGCCGGTCCGCGCGAGGCGGACCGGCCCGGCCGGGGAGAACGGGGACTAGGCGTTGAGGCCCAGCTGGTTCTCGAAGCGGCCCTCCTCGAGACGGCGCTTGACCGTCGTCAGGAAGCGGGCCGCGTCGGCGCCGTCGACCAGGCGGTGGTCGTAGCTGAGCGCGAGGTAGACCATGGAGCGGACGGCGATGACCTCGCCGTCGGGGGTGTCCACCACGACCGGGCGCTTGACGACCGAGCCGGTGCCCAGCATGCCGACCTGCGGCTGGTTGAGGATCGGCGTGTCGAACAGCGCGCCGCGGCTGCCGGTGTTGGTCAGCGTGAACGTGCCGCCGGTGATCTCGTCCGGGCTCACCTTGTTGGTGCGGGTGCGCTCGGCCAGGTCGGCGATCTTACGGGCCAGCCCGGCGATGTTGAGGTCGCCGGCGTTCTTGATCACCGGGACGAGCAGACCGCGCTCGGTGTCCGTCGCGAAGCCGAGGTGCTCGACGTCGAAGTAGGTCACCTCGTTGGTCTCGCTGTTGATCGTGGCGTTCAGCTTGGGGTGCTGCTTGAGCGCCTCGATCGTCGCCAGGGCGAAGAACGGCATGAAGGAGAGCTTGACGCCCTCACGCCGCTGGAACTCGCCCTTGGCCTGGTCGCGCAGGCGCGCGATCCTGGTGACGTCGACCTCGACCACCGTGGTGAGCTGCGCCGAGACCTGCAGCGACTCGACCATGCGCTTGGCGATGGTCTGACGCAGGCGCGACATCTTCTCGGTGCGGCCGCGCAGGGTCGTGTCCACCGAGACCGGCTCGGGAGCCGGGGCGGCGGCCTGCGGGGCGGCCTGCGCCGGGGCCGCGGCCTGCGGGGCGGGCGCGGCGGCCGGCGCCTGGGCGGGGGTCCGCTCGCGCTGGGCGCGCGCGGCCTCCAGCACGTCCTGCTTGCGGATGCGGCCGCCGACGCCGGTGCCGTTCAGGCTGTCGAGGTCCACGTTGTGCTCGCTGGCGAGCTTGCGGACCAGCGGCGTGACGTAGGGGCTCTCGGCGGACGGCTGGGGAGCCGCGGCCGGGGCCTGCGGCGCCGGGGCGGGGGCCTGCGGCGCGGGCGGGGCCTGGGGAGCCGGAGCCGGAGCGGCGGCCTGCGGGGCCGGCGCGGGCGCCGGGGGAGCGGGCGGGGCCGCCTGGGGGGCGGGGGCCTGCGGGGCGGGCTGCGGGATCGAGGAGATCGGCGCCTGCGGGGCGGGCTCCGGCTCGGGGGCCGGCTCCGGCTCCGGGGCCGCCGGGGCCTCGGCGGGGGCGGCGGCGCCCTCGGTGGCGTTCTCGTCGATGAGGGCGAGCTCGGTGCCGACCTCGACGGTCTCGTCCTCAGCGACAATGATCTTGGTGAGGATTCCGGCCGCGGGCGACGGGATCTCGGTGTCCACCTTGTCGGTGGACACCTCGAGGAGCGGCTCGTCGGCCTCGACGCGCTCGCCCTCCTTCTTCAGCCAGCGGGTGACGGTGCCCTCGGTGACGCTCTCGCCGAGCTGGGGCATCTGTACGGACTTCGGCATGGTGTCTTCTCTCGCGTTCCGAGTGAGGGCTTCGACTAGTTGTGGACGTGCAGCGGCTTGCCGGCCAGGGCGAGCATCGCCTCGCCGACGGCCTCCGACTGGGTCGGGTGGGCGTGGATGAGCTGGGCGACCTCGGAGGGCAGGGCCTCCCAGTTGTAGATCAGCTGGCCCTCCGTGACGAGCTCGCCGATGCGGCGGCCCACCATGTGGATGCCGAGCACCGGGCCGTCCTTCTGCGCGATGACCTTCACCGCGCCCTGGGTGCCCAGGATCTGGCTCTTGGGGTTGCCCGCGAGGTCGTAGGTCATCTCCACGATCTCGTGGCCCTTCTCCCGGGCCTGGGCCGAGGTGATGCCGATCGAGGCGACCTCGGGGTCGGAGTAGGTGATGCGGGGCACGCCGTCGTAGTCGATCGCGGGCGGGTTGAGCCCGGCGATGTGCTCGGCGACCATGATGCCCTCGGCGAAGCCGGCGTGGGCGAGCTGCAGGGTCGGGATCAGGTCGCCGACCGCGTAGACGCCCGGCACGCTGGTCTGGCAGTGCTCGTCGACGACGACGGTGCCGCGCTCGATGGCGATGCCGTTCTCCTCGAAGCCCATGCCGGCGGTGACGGCGCCGCGGCCGACGGCCACCAGCAGCAGCTCGGCCTCCAGGGTCTTGCCGTTGGCCAGGCTGACGACCACGCCGGTGTCGGTGGTCTTGACGCCCTCGAAGAAGACACCCAGCTCCTGCTTGATGCCGCGGCGGCGGAAGGCGCGCTCCAGCAGCTTGGAGCTGGACTCCTCCTCCAGCGGGAGCAGGTGCGGCAGGCCCTCGACGATCGTCACCTCGGCGCCGAAGGAGCGCCAGACGCTGGCGAACTCCACGCCGATGACGCCGCCGCCGAGGACGACCACCGAGGCCGGCACGCGGTCGAGCTTGAGCGCGTGCTCGCTGGTGATGATCCGCTCGCCGTCGATCTCCAGGCCGGGCAGCGACCTGGGCGCCGAGCCCGTGGCCAGCACGATGTTGCGGCCCTCGTAGACGTCGTCGCCCACGGCGATGCGGTTGGGGCCGACCAGGCGGCCCTCGCCCTCGACGATCGTGATGCCCTTGCTCTTGAGCAGGCCCTGCACGCCCTTCCAGGCGCGGGTGACGATCTTGTCCTTGAACGCGTGGACCGCGGGGACGTCGATGCCCTCGAAACGGGCCTTGACGCCGTAGCTCTCGCTCTCGCGCGTCTCGTCGGCCACCTCCGCGGAGTGGAGGAGGGCCTTGGTGGGGATGCATCCCCGGTGCAGGCACGTGCCGCCGATCTTGTCCTTCTCGATCAGCACGACCGTCTTGCCCAGCTCGGCCGCCCGCAGAGCGCAGGCATACCCACCGCTACCGCCACCCAGGACGACGATGTCGTAGGGGCCGCTGCCATCAGCCACAGGAATGCTCCTTGTCGGATCGTTATGCCGCCGGGGGCCGGCTTCTGACCGGGCCCCGGCAAGCGCATCTTTTCACTTGTCCACGCCGCGTGTTCCCTGCTCGCGCAGGGTTTGACCTCAGCGCGAGTACTGTTCGGCGAGGCCGACGAGGGTCCGGGTGATCGCCCCGGTCCCGCCCTTCGGCGTGTAGCCGTGCGGTTCGCCCTTGTTGAAGGCGGGACCGGCCATGTCGATGTGCGCCCAGCGCACGCCCTCCGGCACGAACTCCCGCAGGAAGATGGCCGCGGTCAGCATGCCCCCGAAGCGCTCGGGGTGCAGGTTGGCGATGTCGGCGACGGGGGAGTCGAGCCCCTTGCGGAGCTCGTCGGGCAGGGGCATGCCCCAGGTGCTCTCGCCCTGCTCGGCGGCGATCCGGACGACCTCCTCGCGGAGCTCGTCGTCGTTGGCCATGACGCCGGCCGTACGCCAGCCGAGCGCGACGATCTGCGCGCCGGTGAGCGTGGCGACGTCCACGATCAGGTCGGGGGAGTCCTCGCCCGCGCGGGCGATGCCGTCGATCAGGACCAGGCGGCCCTCGGCGTCGGTGTCGAGCACCTCCACGGTCTTGCCCGCGTAGCTGGTGAACACGTCCGACGGGCGCTGGGCGGTGCCGCTGGGCATGTTCTCGGCCAGGCACAGGTAGCCGACCGCGTTGACCTTCAGGCCGAGCCGGGCGATCGCGACGAGTGCGCCGAAGACCGCGCCCGCGCCGCCCATGTCGGACTTCATCCAGTCCATCGAGGCGGTCGGCTTGAGCGACAGGCCGCCGGAGTCGAAGGTGATGCCCTTGCCGACGAACGCGACCGTCTTGGCGGCCTCCGGGTGGCTGTAGGCGAGCCGGACCAGGCGGGGCGGGTTGACCGAGCCCTGGCCGACGGCGACGATGCCGCCGTAGCCGCCCTCCTTGAGGGCCTTCTCGTCCAGGACCTCGACCGACAGGCCGGCCTCGGCGCCGGTCTGCTCGGCGATTTCGGCGAAGCGGGCCGGCCACAGGTCCGAGGGCGGGGTGTTGACCAGGTCGCGGACCAGGGAGACGGAGGCGGCGACGGTGGCGGCGCGCCCGACGGCGGCCTCGGCCCCCTCGGCGCGGCTGAGCACGGTGATCTCGTCGACCGGGGCGGTCTGCTCCCCGCCGGTGCGGTATCTGGTGAAGGAGTAGGCGCCGAGCAGCCCGCCCAGGGCCAGCGCGGCGGTCCGCTCCGCGTCCGCGGCGGGCAGGGCGAGGGCGACGCGGCCGGTCCCGGCCAGGGCGCGGGTCGCGGTGCCCGCCGCGCGGCGCAGGACCTCGGGGTCGTAGTCCCCCTCGGGGGCGTCGCCGAGGCCGACGGCGACGAGGAGCGGGGCGGTCAGCGCGCCGAAGGTCGGAACCTTGGCGATCTCACCCGGCTTGCCCTTGACGCCCATGGCGCCGAGGGTGGCGGCGAGCCTGCCGCCGAGCGCCTCGTCGAGCCCTTCGGCCCCGGGGGCGGCCCGCAGGCCGTCCGGACCGGTGTGGACTCCGACGACCAGCGCTTCGGTATCGAAAGAGACGACGTTGTCACTTGAGTTCAGCCGCACAGTGGTCACGTAGGCCGATGCTAGTCCTGCCGGGGCCGTACGCATAAACGAGGGGTCGTCCTACCAATCGGTAAACCTTGAATGGTGCTATTAGGAGTAGCTTCATCGCATGTCTGGTGCTACTGTCGATAGCACCATGTTGCTCACTCTGGATCTGAACGACCCCCGGCCGCTGCACGAACAGGTCGCCGGGACGATCCGCCGCGCCATCGCCGACGGGTCCTACACCCCCGGTGACCGGCTGCCGCCCGCCCGCGACCTGGCGGACGCGCTCGGCATCAACGCCAACACCGTCCTGCGCGCGCTGCGCGAACTGCGGGACGAGGGCCTGCTGGAGTTCCGCCGCGGCCGGGGCGTCAGCGTGCTGAACCGCCCGGACGCCCGCGGGGCGCTGACGGAGGCCGTGCGCGAACTGCTCGCCGAGGCCGACCGGTACGGCTACGGCCCCGAAGAAGTCATCCACATCATCAGGGAGCTCTCATGACCGACTCCGCCCGCCGGCCGTCCACGTCCGCCCCGCCGGGCGGCCGCGCCTCCTCCCGGGGGTTCGCCGTCGCCGTCGCCGCCGTCTGGGGCGCGCTCGTCACCGCGGCCCTGGTCACCGTGCCGCTCGCACTCCGCGACCGCCTGCCCGAGCCGATGGCGGTCCACTGGAGCGGCGGCTCCGTCCCGGACCGGAGCATGCCCTTCGCCGGCGACCTCGCCACCGGTCTGGCCCTGTGGGGCGTGGCCTGGGTGTTCCTGCTCGGCGCCGCCCTGCACGGCGCGGCCCTGCGCGGGCGGCCGACGCGCGTGCAGTGGTGGGGCTTCCTGTTCGGCTGGGCCGTGTTCGCGCTGGGCGTCCAGGGCGCCACGCTCCTGGCCAACCTCGACGCGGGCGACTGGCGGCGGGCCCTGCTGCCCGGCTGGACGGTCCTCGCCGTCCTGGGCGCCGCCGTCGCGGTGGGCGTGCTCGCGGGATGGCTCGGCAGGGGCGGGCCGGACCGGGCCCCGGACCCCGAGGCGAAGGCGCCGAGCCTGCGGCTCCGCCCCGGCCGGCGCGCGGTCTGGGTGAGCCGCACATCCAACCCGTGGCTGCTCGCCCTCTCGGGGGTGGCGCTGACCGGCTCGGCCGGAGCGGCCGTGCTGGCCGCCGCGGGAGTCCTGGACGGTTCGGCCGCCTGGACCGCCGCCGCGGCCACCGCCCTCGCCGCGCTGCTCGGGCTCGCCACGGCCACGATCCAGGTCAGGGTCGACGCCGACGGCCTGCGGGTCGGCTTCGGACCGCTGGCCCGGCCCGCCTACCGGGTGCCGGCCGGTGCCATCGAGTCGGCCCGGGCGGAGCGGGCCACCCCCGGCCAGGTCGGGGGATGGGGACTGCGGGGCGTGCCCGGCACCGGCCGGACGACCCTCATGCTCCGCGGCGGCGAGCACCTGGTGATCCGCCGCACCACGGGCGGTGAGTTCGCCGTCTCCGCCGACGACGCCGAGCGCGGCGCCGCCCTCCTCAACGCCTACACCGCCGAGAGCGACGCACTCCGCCCATGACCGGACCCCGCCGCCACGAGCCCTACCGCCCGGCCGATCCGCACGTCGGCGCAGAGCCCTCACCCCGTTCCCCTCCGGCCCGCCCCCTCCGTCCGCGGGCGGGCCGGTCCCGCCTGTGAAAGGTGACGCCATGCCCCGCCGACCCACCGACCTGTGGGTGTTCCTGTCCGTCGCGTTCGGCCTGTCCTGGCTGATCGCCTCCCCTCTCTGGCTCGGGGACGTCGCACTCGGCTCCCCGGCCGCCCTGGCGATCAGCCTGGCGATGATGTCCACCCCCGCCCTCGGCGTCCTGGCCGTCCGGCTGCACGGCGGCCGGAGCGGAGCGCCCGGGGCATCCCGGCGCGAGTGGGCCGCGAGCACCGGCCTGACCCTCGGGGAGCGCCGGGGCCGCACGGTGGCGTTCGTCGTGCTGGCCTGGCTCGGCACCCCGCTGCTGGTCGCCGCGGCGACCGCGGCCAGCGCCGCCCTCGGCCTGCTCAGCCTCGACCTCGACGGCCTCAGCCTGTTCCGGCGCGGCCTCGCCGGGGCCGCTCCCGGCCAGACCCCCGTCGCGGACCCGCATGTCCTGCTCGCCGCCCAGCTCGCGGTGGCGGTGCTGGTCGGGCCGCTGGCCAACACGGTCGCGGCGCTCGGCGAGGAGTGGGGCTGGCGCGGCTGGCTGCTGCCCCGGCTGATGCCGCTGGGCACCGCGCGGGCGCTGCTGCTGTCCGGGGTCATCTGGGGGGCCTGGCACGCCCCGCTCACCCTGCTCGGCTACAACTACCCGGCGCTCGGCGCCTGGGCGGCGCCCTTCTTCGTCGTCTTCTGCGTGCCGTACGGAGCCCTGCTCGGCTGGCTGCGGCTGTACTCCGGCAGCGTCTGGCCCGCGGCCGTCGGCCACGGCGCGCTCAACGCCACGGCGGGCGTCCCACTGCTCCTGGGCGACGCCGCCGCCCCGCCGGACCTCGTCGTCGCCGGGATCACCGGCCTGGTCGGCTCGGCGCTGCTGGCGGCGGTCTCCGCCGTGCTGTTCAGGCGCTGGCCGGTACGGCGGCCCGCCGTGTCACGGTCCGGAGCCGCCGTCTGAGAACGCCCTCCGAAAGCGTCGCCCGCAGGCCACCGCCCACCGCCCACCTGCCGAGGTCGTGGCCCGGGTCCTCGGCGGGGGTCGTCTTCCGTCCCGTCGCGCCCGGATGCCCGGCGGGGCTCACCACAGGGCTCAGGGCTCAGGGTTCACCACAGGGCCACGCAGGCCAGCAGGGCGGCGGCCGCGGCGGTCTCGGCGAGCGCGCCGAGCACGTCCCCGGTGATCCCGCCCAGCCGCCGCACCGCCCGGCGCCGCAGCACCGACGCGGCGAGCAGCCCGGCCGCAACCGCCGGAAGGCCGAGGAACAGGACGAGCGGCGACCAGCTCGCGAGGAGATCGGCAGCGGGGGCGAGGGACACGCCCACCACGTCCGAGCGGGCCGGATCCGCCTCGGTCCCCTCGAGTGCCGCGTAGGAACCGATGCCCGTGCCCTCCGTGGAGGTGTACTCCGCGTAGCGGCGGCCGAAGGCGTCGTCCGGGGGGAGCAGGCGAAGGGCCCCCAGGCAGTAGGCGCACGTCAGCACCGCCAGGCCGACGAGGGACAGGGCGGTCGCGGCCAGGGCGGGGCCGCGCCGTACGGTGCCCGCGACCATCGCGCCGAGCCCGCCCGGCCGGGCCGCCGGGACGCCCTCCCGGCAGGCCCAGGTGATCGCCAGCCGCCCCGTGACGCAGGCGGCGACCAGCGCGACGGGCCCGTACCCGGCGGCGGAGGCCTCCGCCAGCGCCGCGACCTGGACGCCCAGCACCAGGACCAGCGTCACCACGCCGAAGGGGCCGATGTCGGAGCGCTTCATGACGTCCAGGGCCTGCTCGGCGGGCCTGCCGCTGCCCAGCCCGTCGGCCAGGTCGGCCAGCCCGTCCAGGTGCAGGGCCCGGGTGAGCAGCGCGAGCGTGCCGACCGCCAGGACCGAGGCGAGCAGCGGCGAGACCCCCAGCCAGAGCGCGGCCGAGAGCACGACCGCGGCGACCCCGCCGAGCAGCGCGCCGACCAGCGGGGCGAGCGCCATCGCCCGCCCGCCCGCCCGGCGGTCCACGGTCCCCGGCCGCACCGGGAACACGCTCAGCGTGCCGACCGCCAGCCGGAGCCCGTCACCGAACGCGGACGGACGCCCGGAGCCGTCCGGATCCCCGACCTCATCTGAGCTTCCGGAGCCCTGCGAACCTCGGCGAGGGCCAGGTCCGCCGGAACCCCCGACGTCTCCGGCACCCCCGGGACCGCCGGAAGCCCCAGGCCCGCCGGGGTCTCCGGTGTTCTCGGGGGCGCCGGTGCCCTCCGGGGGCGGTTCTCCAGACATGACCGACGATCGTAGCGCCGGGTCGTCCCTCCGCCGGGACGGGACGGTCCGGCCGGGAGCGGACCGTCAGACGGGCAGCGGGAGCAGGCGCCCGGCGACGACGAGGGCCACCTCCTCCGACTCGGCGGCCAGGCGCTGGTTGAGGCGGCCCAGCACGTCGCGGAAGAGCCGCCCGCCGGAGGTGGCGGGGACCACGCCCAGGCCGACCTCGTCGGAGACGGCGACGACGCGCGCCCGCGTCCGCCGCCACGCCGCCACCAGCTCGTCGCAGCGCGCCTCCACCCGGGCGAGCGCCTCCGGGGCCCGGTCCCAGGCACCGCACCCGTCGAGGACGGCGGTGACCCAGGTACCCAGGCCGTCGACCAGCAGGGGGGACCGCGCCTCCGCCAGCAGCCCGGCCAGGTCCGTGGTCTCGGCCGTGCTCCAGTGGGCGGGACGCCGCTCCCGGTGGGCCCGGATCCGGCCGAGCCACTCCGGGTCGCCGTCCCCGGACGGCCCCGTCGCCGCGTAGACGACCTCGGGCTCGGCCAGCAGCCGCAACTCGGCCTCGGCCGACTTGCCCGACCGCGACCCGCCCAGCAGCAGGGTCCGGCGCGGCGGCTCCGGCCGGGCGGGCGCGGGCCCGCGGGCGTCGAGGAGCGTCCCGTCGGGTACGGCCCGCACCCCCCACAGTGCGAGCCGCCGCTCCAGCTCGGCCTCGCTCGGCACCCGGTGGTCGATCCCGACGGCGACGACGTGGGTGCGGCCGGTCACCAGGCCCAGGCGCCGCAGCAGGCCCAGCCGCTCCGGCCGGTCCAGCACGTCGAGGAGCACGACGTCGTAGGGGCCGTCCGCGGGGCCCGGGACGAAGCCGGGGGCCGCGTGCAGCAGGCGGCCGCCGTCCGCGGCGACCACGGTGAAGCCGTCCTGTGGCAGCGGGCGGCCGTCGACGAGGACCCGGGTGGGGCGGCGGGGGACGGGCAGGCGGCCGCAGGAGGCGCAGGGGCAACCGGGGACGGGCCGGCCGAGCGGCCCCGCCGTACCCTCGAACAGGACTTCCACCCGGAAAGGGTCGCACGGCGCGGCGGATGTCCGGTGCGCCGGACTTCGAGATCACGTAGGCTCACGGAGCCGCCGGGAGACCAGTCGGGGCCGGCGGCGGCACCGGCGAGAGGGAGCGTGTGGCATGGCGTGGCGCTGGCGTTACGAGGACGCGAACGGCGGAGAGGTGACCGAGGGGGTCATGATGCCGGGCGACGCGTTCACGAGTCAGGCCGACGCGGAGTCCTGGCTCGGCGAGAACTGGCGCGAGCTGCTCGCCGCCGGCGTTGAGAAGGTCACCCTCCTGGAGGACGACCGGGTCGAGTACGCCGGAATGTCACTGCGCGAGGAGTAGGAGCGGTCCCCGCTCCCCGCTCCCCGCACCGGGGAACGGAGAGCGGAGGCGCCGCCGTCGCGGCTACGGGCGCTTGGGCGGGCTGACGGTCTTGGCCGGGTCCCGCTCGACGATCGGGTCCAGCACGTCGTCGATCTTCTTCAGCACCTCGGCGTCCAGCTTCACCCCGGCGGCCTTGACGTTGTCCCGGACCTGCTCGGGCTTGGTCGCACCGACGATGGCGGAGGAGACGTTCGGGTTCTGCAGCACCCACGCCACCGCGAGCTGGGCCATGGTCAGGCCGAGGTCGGCGGCGATCGGCTTCAGCTCCTGGACGCGGGTGAGCACGTCGTCGGCGAGCATCCGGGAGATGAAGTTGCCCCCGGTCGGGTCGGTGGCCCGCGAGCCGGCGGGCGGCGGCTGGCCCGGGAGATACTTGCCGGTGAGCACGCCCTGGGCGATCGGGGACCAGACGACCTGGCCGAGGCCCTCCTTCTGGCACAGCGGCACGACCTCGGCCTCGATGACCCGCCACAGCATGGAGTACTGCGGCTGGTTGGAGACCAGGCGGTCGAAGCCCATCTCGTCGGCGATCTTCAGCGCCGCGGCGATCTGCTCGGCGTTCCACTCGCTGACGCCCACGTAGAGGACCTTGCCCTGGCGGACCAGGTCGTCGAAGGTCTTGAGGGTCTCCTCGAGGGGCGTCTCGTGGTCGAACCGGTGCGCCTGGTACAGGTCGACGTAGTCGGTCTGCAGACGGCGCAGCGAGCCGTGGATCGACTCGGTGATGTGCTTGCGGGACAGCCCGCGGTCGTTGGGGCCGGGGCCCGTCGGCCAGTAGACCTTGGTGAAGATCTCCAGAGACTCCCGGCGCACGCCCTTGAGCGCGCGGCCGAGCACTTCCTCCGCCTTGGTCCCGGCGTAGACGTCGGCGGTGTCGAAGGTGGTGATCCCCTCGTCGAGCGCCGCCTTCACACATTCCTTGGCGGCGTCCTCCTCGACCTGGGAGCCGTGCGTGATCCAATTGCCGTAGCTGATCTCACTGACCATGAGACCGCTGCGGCCGAGGTGACGGAATTCCATGTCTTCGACCCTAGTAGGCGCCGGCTGAAGATCTGATCCGGGATACTCTGCCCGGCGTGCGGCATTTGGTCACTTATCGATGGGTACGGCTCGCGCTCGCGACGGCGGTGGTCGTCGCGGCGGTCGCCGCGGCCGTGCGTCTGCGCCGCCGCCCGGCTCCCTCCGGCGCGCAGCCGGCGCCGGGGGAGGGGACCTCTCGCGGGATGAGGGTTCCCGGCGGGCGGGAGGACCCGCCGCGGGGGCCCGCGCCGGACTCCGCGCCGGACTCCCCGCCCGGCTCCGCGCCCGGCTCCCCGGCGTGGCCGCCCGTCCCGGTCCTCGGTGCTCCGACGGCCGCCGACCTGGCGCGTCTCGCGCGCGAGCCGTACGAGCCGAAGCCTCCGCCGCCGCCGAGGCCGCCGCTGGACGAGGCGACCCGCCGGAGGGTGGTGCGCTGGGGCTCCGCGGCGATCGCCCTGTGCGTGCTGGTCTTCGCCGTCCAGGCGCTGGAGACGGCGGTCTTCTCCGAGGAACCCGCCACCGAGGTCACGTCGGAGTTCGTCGTGACGATGTGCGATCCGCCGGAGGCGGCCGGAGTCCGCGAGGGCCTGGAGCCGGGCCTCATCGACTGCGGGGAGGACGGTCTCGGGAACGGGGAGTGGATCGCCGGTGCGGGCGGGGGCACCGGCTTCACGGAGCCGGCCCCGGCCCCCGCCCCGGGCTCCTCCGGAGGCCCGGAGAGCACCGGCGGTACCGGCGGCACCGGTGGCGCCGAGGCGGAGCCGACCGGGACCGTCCCCGACCGGGACTGCTCCCCGGCCGTACGCGCGCCGGTGGTGCGCGCCGCGGACCCGAAGGTGGTCCGGGCGGTGAACCGGCAGTGGCGGCGGATCGAGCGGTGGCTGAAGGCCAACGCGCCGGAGACCCACCGGAGGCTCCCCGGCCCCGCCCGCGCGCGGACGATCGCCGTCGCCGAGGCGCAGATGGGCCTGCGCTTCCCCGACGACCTGAAGGCCTCCCTGCTCCGGCACGGCGGCTCCGCCGGCGGCGGCCCGGAGAGCCGGGGGTTCCCCTTCTTCCTGCACTCGAGCATGGACGTGCGGGGGATCCGCGACACGTGGCGGCGGCTGTGCGGGATCGACGCCGAGGATCTCACCGATCCCCGCACGGACTGGTGGGACGGCCGGATGATCCCGGTCGGCGAGGACGGGCTCGGCAACCACCTGGTGGTCGACTCGGTCCGGCGCGACGTCGGGGAGACGGACCACGAGGGGAGCATGGACTTCGCCCCGGGAGGCGTGCCGATCCGCTCCCACCACGCGCTGCTGCGGATGACCGCCGACGCACTGGAGAACGGCGGCTCCGTCGGCTACTGGAGGCCGGTGGCGAGCGGGGGAACGCTCGACTGGAGGATCGAGGACGAGGACTGACGGCCACGGGGACCGCGCACGGGGACTGCGCACGGTACGGCTCACGGGGACCGCGTCCGGTACGGCGGGGCCCGGCCGCACCGGAAGGACGGCCGGGTGTTGCGGGGAGGGCGGCGGGCGACCGGCGGGGAGGGCGGCAGGCGAGAGCCCCGCCTCTCCTCGCGGAGGGACGGGGCTCGGTGGCGGGTCCTACTTCTTCGGCGGGACCGGCTTGCCGCCGGGGAGGAACTGCGGCGGCGGGAAGCGCAGCTTGCGGATCTGCAGCGCGCGCATCGCCGCGTAGAAGCCGACGCCCCGCAGGCTCTCGCCGGGGAACTTCTCGGCGGCGAGCTTCTTGACCTTCCAGGACACCCAGATCGAGGTGAACAGGACGCCGAGCATCATGATCGGCCAGCCGATCCCGATCACGGCCGCGGTGACCTGCCCGCGGACGGCGACCGGGAAGGGGATCCAGGTGAGCAGCAGGATGGCCAGGGAGAACGGCAGGAAGTACTGGCTGACCAGGCGGCGGGAGTCGACCCAGTCACGGGCGAACTTGCGGACCGGTCCCCGGTCGCGGGCCGGGAAGTAGCGCTCGTCGCCGCGCATCATGCCCTCGCGGGCCTTGGCGCGGTCGGCGGCCTGGCGCTCGCGGAGGTTCTTGTAGGCCTCTTTGCGGTTCTTGGGAGCGGTCACCGGCTGGCGGCGACGGCCTTCGGCGTCCCGGCGCTTGGGTGTGGGACGCCCCTTGCCCGCAGGCTTAGGATCGGTGGCGGAGACGGGGGAATCGTCCGCGGTGGTCTGGGTACGTCGGAACACAAGGTCAGCCTACCGGGACTGCAACTTAGTGACGCCCCCGTGCGTTATGCGTAGGGTGAACCCTATGTGGCTCCGCCGCTCTTGCCGGGGGCCGGAATCACTGGGGTGGCCTGAAGCGCATTTGAAGAAGGGGACGGCCGACGCGCATGAGCGTGATGAAGAGACTTTCCATGATCTTCAAGTCCAAGGCCAACGAGGCCCTGGACAAGATGGAGGATCCGCGCCAGACCTTGGACTACTCCTATCAGCGGCAGCTGGAGCTGCTGCAGAAGGTGCGCCGGGGCGTGGCCGACGTCGCAACCTCGCGCAAGAGGGTCGAGCTGCAGATCAACCAGATCGAGGCGCAGGCGCGCAAGCTGGAGGAGCAGGGGCGCAAGGCGCTCAGTGTGGGCCGTGAGGACCTCGCCCGCGAGGCGCTGACCCGCCGCAACGGCCTGCAGACCCAGATCGCCGACCTGAAGGTGCAGCACGACAACCTGCAGGCGGAGGAGGAGAAGCTCACCCACGCCTCGCACCGACTCCAGGCCAAGGTCGACGCCTTCCGCACGCGCAAGGAGACGATCAAGGCCACCTACACCGCGGCCGAGGCGCAGACGCGGATCAACGAGGCCTTCTCCGGCATCTCCGAGGAGATGGGCGACGTCGGCCTGGCGATCCAGCGCGCCGAGGACAAGACCGCGCAGATGCAGGCGCGGGCCGGGGCCATCGACGAGCTGCTCGCCAGCGGCGCGCTGGACGACTTCAGCGGGTCGCGCGGCGACGACATCCAGGCGGAGCTGGACCGGATGGGCGGCGGCACCGACGTCGAGCTGGAGATCGCCCGGATGAAGGCCGAGCTGGGCCAGGCGCCCGCGCCGAAGAGCGCGATCGAGCAGGGGCAGCCGCAGCAGCAGCCGGCCCCGCAGCAGCAGTACCAGCAGCAGCCGCCGCAGGCCGAGCCGTACGGCCAGCCGCAGCAGCCGACCCAGCAGTACCGCCAGCCGGGGGAGGGCCAGTGATCGTTCGCATCATGGGCGAGGGGCAGGTCGAGATCGCGGCCGACGACCTCGCCGCGCTCAACAAGCTGGACGGCGAGCTGGAGGCGGCCATCCAGGCGGGGGACGAGGAGACGTTCCGGGGCCGGCTGCACGCCCTGCTGGACAAGGTCCGCGAGGTCGGCAGGGAGCTGCCGGACGAGAGCCTGGAGCCGTCGGAGCTGATCCTACCGCCGGCCGACGCCTCGATGGAGGAGGTCCGGGAGATGCTGGGGGACGAGGGCCTGATCCCCGGATAGCGCGCCTTCCTCCACGGATGCCCGGAGCGGAGCGGATCCGCCCCGGGCCGGGCCCTCCCGGCATCGGGCGGGCCTTTTCTGTGCCCCTACCCCGGGGTTGATGTGCAGGTTACGGAGATTTGCCCTCACAATGGGACAGAAAAAGCCCAGTGAGAGAGGGTGTCGCTATGCCGGACCTTGCGCCCTTGCGCCCCGGGGACCCCGAGCGGGTGCGCGAGTACCGGCTCACCGCGCGTCTCGGCGAGGGGGGCCAGGGAACGGTCTACCTCGGTGAGTCCGAGTCGGGAGCGCGCGTCGCGGTCAAGCTGCTCCGTGCCGACCTCGCACAGGACGAGGAGGCTTTGGAACGTTTCGTTCGCGAGGTCAGCACGACCCAGCGGGTCTCGCCGTTCTGCACCGCCGCGGTGCTGGACACCGGAGTGGACCAGCACCGGCCGTACATCGTCAGCGAGTACATCGACGGCCCGACGCTCGACGCGGTCGTGGCCGCCGAGGGCCCACGCTCGGGCTCGGCGCTGCACCGCCTCGCGATCGGCACGGTCACCGCGCTCGTCGCGATCCACCAGGCGGGGATCGTGCACCGCGACTTCAAGCCGTCCAACGTGCTGCTCGCGCCCGACGGCCCCCGCGTCATCGACTTCGGCATCGCCAAGGCCCTCGACCGGACCTCGACGCTGACCGCGATGGCGATCGGCACCCCCTCCTACATGACCCCCGAGCAGCTCGCGGGGGAGGCGGCCGGCTCGGCCGCCGACATGTTCGCCTGGGGCTGCACCATGGTCTTCGCCGCCACCGGGGCACCGCCGTTCGGCACCGACAGCCTGCCGGCGATCTTCAACCGCATCATGAACGCCGAGCCGGACCTGTCGGCCATCGGCGACGCCGCCCTGCGCGAGCTGGTGGGCGACTGCCTGGCCAAGGACGCCAAGCTCCGGCCGACGGCGAGCGAGGCGCTGATGCGCCTGCTCGGCCACAGCGGCGCGGGCACGACGGGCGGTGCGCCCCCGGTCCCGCCCCAGGGGATCCTCGCCGAGGGCTCGGCCGCGGCCGCCCAGCAGACCGGCCCGGGTCCGGACGGCTTCCCCCACCCGCAGGGCGCCCACGGCCACGCGCCGCACCGGACCGGCCCCGGAGGCTTCGCCCACCCGGCCGGACCGGGCGGGTTCGCCCACCCGGCCGGCCCCGGCGGCCACCCCCAGCAGACCGGTCCGGGCGGCTACCCGCCGCACCAGACCGGCCCGGGCGGCTTCCCGCAGCAGGCGGGTCCGGGCGGTTACCCGCCGCACCAGACCGGCCCCGGCGGGTTCGGGCAGACCACGTACGGTGTCCCGCCGCAGGGCGGCGCGCCCCACCCCGGCCCCGAGGGGCACCCGGGCGGCGTGTTCGCGCAGCCCACGGCCCCCGGCGGGCAGGCGCCGCACCCGGGCCCCGGCGGGTACGGCCAGCAGCCTTCGTACGGTGCGCCGCAGGGCGCCGCGCCGTACGGAGGACCCGGCGGCCACGGCGGCCACGGCGGGCCCGGGGGACAGGGCGCCGGGGCGCGCGGGACCGGGCGGGTGCGCCGGGTCTGGATCGCGGTCGGCGCGGGGCTCGCGGTGGCGCTCGTCGCCGGCGGCGGCGTCACGCTGGCGCTGCGGGACGGCGGGTCCGAGGTGACGCCGTCCCCCTCGGCGGCCGCCAGCGCGCCCGCGACGCAGGACGCCACGCCCAGCCCGGTCGCGGCCCGGGTGCCGGAGGCCACCCGGGAGATCAAGCTCCCGGGCAGCTCCACCACGATCCACGAGAGCGACGAGGACCCGATCCGGCTGACCTCCTACAGCCTGGAGACGGCCGGGAAGTTCCACGTCTACGCCCGCGAGCACGGCGCGAACGACTTCGCCGCCGCCGACCAGTACATCGACTACACGGTGAACCCCGAGGGCACCGGGGCGCTGGCCACCGATCTGAAGTACGACACGGAAAGCTACGCCCTGGTCTCGATCATCGACCGGGCCGGCGGCGCGGTGAACAAGGTCAGGCTCACCAAGGCCCCGGTCTACCCGTCGCTGCCGCAGTGGTCGCCGGACGGGAAGCAGGGACTGGTCACGCTGTACCGGGCGGACACCGACGCGACCAAGCCCAGCCACCCGTACGGCTACGCGATCATCGACATCGCCACCCGCAAGGCGAAGATCGTCAAGGTGAAGGAGAAGGACGCCGGGACGTGGAGCTACTTCTGGCGGGGTGACGGCCGCGCGGTCGGCACCTGGGCGATCGACGGCGACACCCGCCGCATCCGCTTCTACGACCTGCAGGGCACGATCCTGCAGACCCTGCTCGACGTGGGCAAGCCGCTCACCGTCGAGGGGGAGGACGTCAACCCGTCCGGGTCGCTGATCATGACGTACTGCAAGGGGACCGAGCAGGAGATCTGCGTCTGGTCCACCGCCGCCGACGGGGAGCCGCAGGCCCGCATCCCCTTCGTGACGGAGCGGGTCGTCGGCTGGTACGACGACCAGCACATCGCGGCCTGGCGGGCGAAGGGTTCCGGCTTCGAGGCGGTCGTGATCGACCTGAAGGGCGAGGTCAAGCGGGTGCTCGCGGAGACCTCGGACGCCAAGGAGTACGAGAAGCAGTTCATGCGCTACACCCGGGTGAGCTGACCCGCCGTACTCCGCCCGGGCCCGGGCGGAGTACGGCGGTCCGGGCGTGCTCCGGCCACCGGGACACGGCCTCTGCGAGGGTACGGCGAAGGCCCCGGCGCACGGCCGGGGCCTTCGGGGTCCCACGGGTGTCCGCGGCGGCCCGGTCCCGCGACAGGCGGGAGCGGGGGTCACGGCAGGGCGAGCATCCGGTCCAGGGCGACCTTGGCCCAGTGGGTGGTGTCGGGGTCCACGGTGATCCGGTTGACGACCTGGCCGGCGGCCAGGGACTCCAGCGCCCAGACCAGGTGCGGCAGGTCGATCCGGTTCATCGTCGAGCAGTAGCAGACGGTCCGGTCCAGGAACGACACGTTCTTGTCGGGGAACATCGCCCCGAGCCGCTTGACCAGGTTGAGCTCGGTGCCGATGGCCCAGGAGGAGCCGGCCGGGGCCTCGGTGAGCTTCTTGATGATGTGCTCGGTCGAGCCGACGTGGTCGGCCTTGACGACCACCTCGTGCCGGCACTCGGGGTGGACCAGCACGTTGACGCCGGGGATGCGCGCTCGGACGTCGTCCACGCTCTCCGCGGTGAACCGGCCGTGCACCGAGCAGTGCCCCCGCCACAGGATCATCTTGGCGTCGCGGAGCTGCTGCTCGGTCAGGCCGCCGTTCGGCCGGTGCGGGTTGTAGACGACGCAGTCGTCCAGGGACAGGCCCATCTCCAGCACGGCCGTGTTGCGGCCCAGGTGCTGGTCGGGCAGGAACAGCACCTTCTCGCCGCGGGAGAAGGCCCAGTCCAGGGCCCGGCGCGCGTTGGAGGAGGTGCACACGGCACCGCCGTTGCGCCCGCAGAACGCCTTGATGTCGGCGCTGGAGTTCATGTAGGTGATCGGCACCGTGACGTCGGCGATCCCGGCGTCGGCGAGCGCGTCCCAGCACTCCTCGACCTGGTCGAAGGTGGCCATGTCGGCCATGGAGCACCCGGCCGCCATGTCCGGGAGCACGACCTTCTGGGAGTCGCCGGTCAGGATGTCGGCCGACTCGGCCATGAAGTGCACGCCGCAGAAGACGATGTACTCGGCCTCGGGACGGGCCGCGGCCTGCTGGGCGAGCTTGAACGAGTCGCCGGTCACGTCGGCGAACCGGATGACCTCGTCGCGCTGGTAGTGGTGGCCGAGCACGAAGACCCGGTCGCCGAGCGCCGCCTTGGCCCGCTCCGCGCGCTCCACGAGCGCCGGATCGGAGGCCGGCGGCAGCTCACCCGGGCAGTCCACCCCGCGCTCACTGTGCGGGTCGGCCTGGCGGCCGAGGACGAAGAGCGGAAGCCCGGTCTCGGTGGTCGTCACGACCACACCCCCTTATCGTCTAAGTGACGACTAATCATGACACACGGTCCGGGGGATTTATTCCGAGGGGGCGGGGGATCGGAATGCATGGCATCCCGCGGGTGTTGGTAGCGTCTGAGAAGGACGTCAGAAACAGACAGCCGTTCAGACGGGCGGTTGACGTAGACGCGGGAGTCACCACATGTCGGTTGAGAGCAGCGAGACCACGGCGCAGGGCCTGATCCTGAGCGACGCGGCCGCGGCCAAGGTCAAGAGCCTGCTGGAGCAGCAGGGCGAGGAGGGCCTCCAGCTGCGTGTGGCCGTGCAGCCCGGCGGCTGCTCCGGCCTGCGCTACCAGCTCTTCTTCGACGACCGTTCGATGGACGGCGACGTCGTCACGGACTTCAACGGTGTCAGCGTGGTCACCGACCGGATGAGCGCGCCGTACCTCGTGGGCGCCACGGTCGACTTCGTCGACACGATCGAGAAGCAGGGCTTCACGATCGACAACCCGAACGCCACGGGCTCCTGCGCCTGCGGCGACTCGTTCAACTGAGCCGGCCGTACGGCCGACACACCTGAAAAGCCCTGCCGGGTGAGACGTTCCTCACCCGGCAGGGCTTTCACGTGCCATGACTTGGCGTATTCTTGCGTGGCTCACCGCCCGAAGATGCTGACAACGAGGAGAAGGATCCCGTGCGCATCGCCGTCACCGGCTCAATCGCGACCGACCATCTGATGACCTTCCCGGGCAGGTTCGGTGATCAGCTGATCGCCGACCAGCTCGACCGGGTCTCCCTGTCGTTCCTCGTGGACGACCTGCAAGTCCGCCGTGGCGGCTGCGCGGCCAACATCGCCTTCGGCATGGGCTGCCTGGGCCTGTCGCCGATCCTGGTCGGCGCGGTCGGCGCCGACTTCGCCGACTACCGCTCCTGGCTGGAGCGCCACGGCGTCGACTGCGGCTCGGTGCACATCTCCGAGACGTACCACACGGCCCGCTTCCTGTGCACCACCGACGAGGAGCACAACCAGATCGCGTCGTTCTACACCGGCGCGATGGCCGACGCCCGGCTGATCGAGCTGCAGCCGATCGCCGACCGGGTGGGCGGCCTCGACCTGGTGCTGGTCAGCCCCAACGACCCCGACGCGATGCTCCGGCACACCGACGAGGCCCGCCAGCGCGCGATCCCGTTCGCCGCCGACCCCTCCCAGCAGCTGGCCCGCATGTCCGGCGAGGACATCCGCCTGCTGATCGACGGCGCCGCCTACCTGTTCAGCAACGACTACGAGAAGGGCCTGATCGAGCAGAAGACGGGCTGGTCCGACGAGGAGGTCCTCGACCGGGTCGGCGTCCGCGTCACCACGCTCGGTCCCAAGGGCGCCGTGATCGACCGCAAGGGCGAGCCGTCGCTGCACGTCTCCCCGGCCCCCGAGCTCGGCAAGGCCGACCCCACCGGCGTCGGCGACGCCTTCCGCGCGGGCTTCCTGGCGGGTCTGGCCTGGGGCCTGTCCCTGGAGCGCTGCGGCCAGATCGGCAACCTCACCGCCACGCACGTCCTGGAGCGCGTCGGCTGCCAGGAGTACGAGCTCGGCCAGAAGGTCTTCCTGGAGCGCTTCGCCGACGCCTACGGCGCCGAGGCCGCCGCCGAGGTGGCCGGATTCGTGCGCTGCCACCACGCCTGACCCCGCCGGGCCCCGGGACCGGTCTCCACGGACCGGCCCCGGACCTCGCCGGGGTCTCAGGCCCTGGCGTAGACGCGGTGGACGAAGTCCGCGAGCTTGTCGTCCGGCAGGTTCTTGGCCAGGTCGGCCTCACTGATCATGCCGACGATCCGGCCGTTCTCGATGACCGGAAGCCGCTTGATCTGGTTCTGCTCCATCTTGGTGAGGGCCTCCTCGACGCTGGCCTCGGCCGGCACCCAGACCAGCCCGGTGGCGAGCTCTCCGGCGGTGGTCCGCGCCGGGTCCTTGCCCTCGGCGATGCACTTCACGATGATGTCGCGGTCGGTGATGATCCCCTTGAGCCGGTCGTCGCTGCCGCAGATGGGCAGCGCCCCGACGTTCATCTCCCGCATGAGCTGCGCGGCGCGGTCGAGCGTCTCCTCGGCCTGGATGCACTGGCAGCCGGCGCTCATCAGATCCTTGGCGGTCTCCCCGCTCATGGTGTCTCCCCCCGAGAACGTATGAACAGCACTTCGGGGGGAGCCGTACCCGTTTTCGGGCGAATCAGTAATTGCGCCGCACGTGGATCGCCCAGCCGCCCTCGGGGAGCTCGTGGCTGGCCACGTGGCGGTGGGACTTCAGCCGGCACCAGGCGGGCACGTCCGTGAAGGCCGCGGGATCGTCGGCGAGGACGGAGACGACCGCGTTCAGCGGGACCTCGTTGATCCGCTCGGCGAGCATGATGATCGGGATCGGGCACTTCTTGCCCAGCGCGTCGATGGTCAGCGCCGGCGGCTGCACGGCCTCCTCCGCAGGGGCCTGTCTGGACGACATCACGCTCTCACTCCCCGACTTCTTCCTCACGACCTGACCCCGGCCTCCTCGCGGATCCTGCGCACCGTCTCCGGCAGCAGGGCGAGGAAGCGGTCGACGTCCGCGGCGGACGCGCCCCGGGGCAGCGATACCCGGACATTCCCATGCGTAAGCACGCCCATGGCTTCCAGGACGTGCGATGGACGAAGCGTACTCGCCGTGCAGGAACTTCCGGAGGACACGGCGAAACCGGCCCGGTCCAGCTCGGTCAGCAGCGCCTCGCCCTCCACGTAGAGGCAGGAGAAGGTGACGATGTGCGGCACCCGCGCGACGGGATCGCCGATCACCTCGACGTCGGGGACGAGCCGGGGCACCTCGGACCTGATCCGGTCGACCAGCGCCGACAGGCGCTCGCCCTCGCGGGCCGACTCGGCCGCCATGGCCCGCAGCGCGGCGGCGGCCGCGACCACCGCGGGCACGTTCTCGAACCCCGGGACCCGGCGGCGCTCCCGGTCGTCCTCCGGCAGCGGGCTGCGCCACCGGGTGCCCTTGCGGACCGCCAGCACGCCGACGCCGGCGGGCCCGCCCCACTTGTGCGCGCTGGCGGTCAGCACCGACCACCCGGCGGGCACCGGCAGGCGGCCCGCCGTCTGCGCGGCGTCCACCAGCAGCGGCACCCCGGCCGCGGCGCACGCCTCCGCGGCCTCGGCCACCGGCTGGACCGTGCCGACCTCGTGGTTGGCGCTCTGCAGGCAGGCCAGCGCCGTGCCCTCGGCGGCGACCGCGGCGCCGAACTCCGCCGGATCGACCATGCCGGTACGGCCGACGCCCACCGGGGCCACCTCGCCGCCGTCGCGTTCGTGCACGCCCGCGGCGTGCAGCACGCTGGAGTGCTCCACCGCCGAGACGACCAGGCGGCGGCCCGCGCGGCGCCGCCCCGCCAGGGCGCCCAGCACGCCCAGGTGGACCGCCTGGGTGCCGGACGCGGTGAAGGAGAGCTCGTCCGGCCGGGCGCCGAGCACCTCGGCGATCTCCTCCCGCGCCTGTTCCAGTAACATCCTTGCCCGGCGGGCGGAACCGTACAGCCGTGCGGGGTCGGCCCAGCCGGCGTCGAGCGCCGCCACCAGCGCCTCGCGTGCCCGGGGATGCAGCGGCTCGGTGGAGGCCGCGTCGAAGTACGCCACGCCCCAATCGTCGCATCCCGCACGCCACAACCGGGGGCGGGCGGGGGACCGGGGGCGGTCCGCGCTAATGTGTCCCCCAGCGTGAAGCTGTGAACTGCATGCTGTGAACCTGAATAAACGACCGCCCAGGAGCGACTCTTGGGCTTCATCTGTGGGGTAGGCGATCCGTGAGTCCGACCCGCCGTTCTGCACGGCGTCCGTTGGCCCGCCGCCGGGTGCCACGCACTGCCGCTCTGGCGCTGCTGCTGGTGTCCGCGACGGCGTGCAGTGCCGAAGAGTGGTCCCGAGGCGGCATGCCGAAGGGCATCACCAAGCAGGCCGAGGCCGTCCAGAGTCTGTGGAACGGATCCTGGATCGCGGCGCTCGCCACCGGCGCGGTCGTGTGGGGCCTGATCCTGTGGTCCGCCGCGTTCCACCGCAAGCGGAAGAACTCCGCGGAGCTGCCGCCGCAGGTGCGCTACAACCTGCCGATCGAGATGCTCTACACGATCGTGCCGCTGATCATGGTCAGCGTGCTGTTCTACTTCACCGCCCGGGACCAGAACTACATCAACGAGATGTCGGCCACCCCGGACGTGAAGGTCAAGGTGGAGGGCTTCCAGTGGAGCTGGCGCTTCACCACCGAGGTCGGCGGCAAGCAGGCCCAGGTGATCGGCCGGCCCGCGGACAGCTACAAGGCCGCCGAGGCCCCGGAGCTGGTGCTCCCGGTGAAGAAGCGGATCGAGTTCGACCTGGTCTCGCCGGACGTCATCCACTCCTTCTGGGTGCCGGCCTTCCAGTTCAAGCGCGACGTGATCCCGGGCGTGCAGAACAAGTTCCAGGTCGAGACGCTGGATGAGCCCGGAACCTACGCCGGCCGCTGCGCCGAGCTGTGCGGTGTGGACCACAGCCGGATGCTCTTCCGCGTGAAGCTCGTCTCCCAGGCCGAATTCGACCAGTACATCGCTAGCCAGGCGGGTGCCCAGTGACCGCAGAAAACCAGCCCGGCGCCCCCGCGCCGGTGCCGACCCGCAAAGGTTCGATCATCGCGAAGTGGGCGTCGTCCACCGACCACAAGGTGATCGGCAACCTCTACTTCATCACCTCGTTCGTGTTCTTCCTGATCGGCGGCGTGATGGCGCTGGTCATGCGGGCGGAGCTGGCCCAGCCGGGCCTGCAGTTCACCAGCAACGAGCAGTTCAACCAGCTGTTCACCATGCACGGCACGGTCATGCTGCTGATGTTCGCCACCCCGCTGTTCGCCGGCTTCGCCAACGCGATCATGCCGCTGCAGATCGGCGCGCCCGACGTGGCGTTCCCCCGCCTGAACATGGTCAGCTACTGGCTCTTCCTGTTCGGCAGCACCATCGCCCTGTCGGGCTTCTTCACCCCGAACGGCGCGGCCAGCTTCGGCTGGTTCGCCTACACCCCGCTGTCGAACGCGATCAGCTCGCCGGGCATCGGCGGCGACCTGTGGATCGCCGGCCTGACCATCAGCGGTCTGGGCACGATCCTCGGCTCGGTCAACTTCATCACCACGATCGTCTGCATGCGCGCGCCGGGACTGACCATGTTCCGGATGTCGATCTTCACCTGGAACATCCTGCTCACCTCGATCCTGGTGCTGATGGCCTTCCCGGTGCTGGCCGCCGCGCTGCTCGCGCTGTACTCCGACCGCAAGCTCGGCACCCACATCTTCGACCCGGCCACCGGCGGCGCGCTGCTCTGGCAGCACCTGTTCTGGTTCTTCGGCCACCCCGAGGTGTACATCATCGCGCTGCCGTTCTTCGGCATCGTGACGGAGATCCTGCCGGTCTTCAGCCGCAAGCCGCTCTTCGGCTACATCGGCCTGGTCGGCGCGACCATCGCCATCGCCGGTCTGTCGATCACCGTGTGGGCGCACCACATGTTCCCGACCGGCCAGGTGCTGCTGCCGTTCTTCTCGTTCATGACGTTCCTCATCGCGGTCCCGACCGGGGTGAAGTTCTTCAACTGGATCGGCACCATGTGGCGGGGCCACCTGTCGTTCGAGTCGCCGATGCTGTTCTCGGTCGGCTTCCTGGTCACCTTCCTGTTCGGCGGCCTGACCGGCGTCATCCTGGCCTCCCCGCCGCTGGACTTCCAGGTGACGGACTCCTACTTCGTGGTGGCGCACTTCCACTACGTCGTCTTCGGCACCGTGGTCTTCGCGATGTTCGCCGGCTTCTACTTCTGGTGGCCGAAGCTCACCGGCAAGATGCTCAACGACGCGCTCGGCAAGTTCCACTTCTGGACGCTGTTCGTCGGCTTCCACGCCACCTTCCTGGTCCAGCACTGGCTGGGCGCGCAGGGCTTCCCGCGCCGTTACGCCGACTACAGCCCGATCGACGGCTTCACCGACCTGAACATGGTCTCCTCGATCGGCGCGTTCCTGCTGGGCGCCTCCACGCTGCCGTTCCTCTACAACGTGTGGAAGACGGCCAAGAGCGCGCCCAAGGTCACCGTGGACGACCCGTGGGGCTACGGCAACTCCCTGGAGTGGGCGACCTCCTGCCCGCCGCCGCGGCACAACTTCACCTCGCTGCCGCGCATCCGGTCCGAGCGTCCCGCGTTCGACCTCAAGCACCCGTACGCCCCGGCCAAGCGTGAGCTGGAGGAGGTCCGATGAAGGTTCAGGGCTGGCTGTTCATCCTCTGCGGCATCTTCTTCGCCGCGGTGGACGTCGTCTACTGGTTCTGGTCCAAGGAGCCGGTCGGCACGACGGCGATGGCGATCTCGGTCGGCTTCGCGCTCATGATCGGTTACTACCTGATGTACACCGCCCGGCGGATCGGCGACCAGCCGTCGGACAACAAGCAGGGCGAGATCAGCGACGACGCGGGCGAGCTGGGCTTCTTCAGCCCGCACAGCTGGTGGCCGCTCTTCGTCTGCCTGGCCGTCGCGCTCGCCACCGTGGGCCTGGTCATCGGCTGGTGGCTGTTCATCATCGGCGTCTTCGCGATCATCATGGCCATGATCGGTTTCGTCTTCGAGTACTACCGGGGCAACTTCTCGCACTGAGCGCACTGAGCGCACCGGGTGCGCCGAGCGGGCCGAGCGGGCCGAGAGGCAGCGCGGGCGTCACCGGGACGGACGCCCTCCGGACGCCGGAAGCGGGCCGTGGAATTCCTTCCACGGCCCGCTTTTTGGATTTGTTTGAGGTTTGTTGATCACTCGCGTATCTCTGCGACGTGCTCGCCCGCTTACTCCGGGTAATAACGAAATCTGGAGACAGGCCGGGAAGAGGGAGTGCACGTGCGGCAGGCGATCCGTGGTTCGACCTATGGGCCGGGGCTGCTCGCCCTGGCGCTGGCGGTGTCATGCCCGGCGGCCGCCGCCGCGGGCACCGAGGGCGCGACGGAGCCGTCCGCGCGGGCCGGCGCGGCCGCGCCGCAGGCGGTGCGCGAGAAGCCCGCCGTGATGGTGATGCCCTCCGACGGCAGTCAGGGGGTGCCGACCGACACGACCGTCCTGGTCGGCGTCCGGGGAGGGACCCTGGAGAAGGTCACCGTACGGGCCGTGAAGGGCTCCAAGGGCGCTTTTGGGGCGGCGCTGCCGGGCGTGCTGAGCGCCGACGGCACCCAGTGGCGGAGCCGGGGGACGGCGGCCCCCGGGACCACCTACGAGGTCACCGTGCTGGCGGCCGATCCGGAGGGCGGCACGACGGAGTCCACCAGCTCCTTCACCACGGTCCGGGCCACCGAGGGCTTCGCCGTGCAGAGCCTCATGCCGCACAGGGACTACACCGGTCTCACCGTGGGCGTCGGCATGCCCATCATGATCACATTCGACCGGGACGTCACCGACCGGCTCTCCGTCGAGCGCAACCTGCTGCTGCGCACCTCCAAGCCGGTCCACGGCGCCTGGCACTGGTTCGACGACCGGAACGTGCACTTCCGGCCGAAGCGGTTCTGGCCCGCCCACACCCGGGTCCGCCTGGAGGCGCGGCTGTCGGGGGTGCGCGGCGGCGAGGGTCTGTACGGCAGGCGCGACCACGTCCTCGACTTCCGGATCGGCAGATCCCAGATCACCTCGGGCAGCGTCCACGCCCACCGCCTGACGGTCCGGCGCGACGGCGAGGAGATCAGGGAGATCCCGATGAGCGCGGGGCAGGGCGGCGTCTGGAAGTACCACACGACCAGCGGCATCCACCTGGCCATGTCCCGCGAGCCGGTGACCATCATGATCTCACCCGGCATCGGTCCCGGTCAGCCCGGCTACTACCGCAAGACCGTCTACAACACCGTCCGGATCTCCAACAGCGGCGAGTACGTCCACAGCGCCCCGTGGTCGGTCGGCTCGCAGGGCCGCGCCAACGTGAGCCACGGCTGCGTCAACGTCAGCCCGGCCAATGCGCGCTGGTTCATCGACAACACCCTGATCGGCGACCCCATCATCATCACCGGCTCGCCCCGCGAGCTCGAACCCACCAACGGCTGGGGCCACTGGCAGGAGGACTGGGCGCAGTGGACCAGGTGGAGCACGCTCAAGGGCTTCACCACCGAGGGGATCGGGTCCTCCGCCGGCCAGTGACGGCGGGGCGGACCGGCCGCGGGTCCTCCGCCGACCGGTGAAGGCGGGGACGGACCGTCCGCCGGATGCGCCGGACCGGCGGGAACGCGGGAGCGGCGCCTGAATGGATGGAACCCGGGCAGGGGCGGGAACGACGGAGGGCCCGGGCGGATGATCCGCCCGGGCCCTCTTCTTCCGCCGTACCGCCGGTCCGTCAGTGGACGGCGGGCTTGTCGTCCCCACCGGCGCCGACGGCCGCGTGGTCGTCGTGACCGTGGCCGTCACCGTGACCGTCGTCCAGCGGGATCTTCTCACCGCCGTAGGCGGCGCTCATCTTGGCCCGGAGCCTGCCGATCGGGCCGCGCAGGGCCTTCGGCGGGACGCCGCCGTCGGAGCCGTTCCCGGCACCCGGAAGGGTCGGGACCGCCTCCTTGCCGCGCATGTGGGCCTCGATGTCCTGCGCCGGGGGCACGTGGACCTCGATGTACTCGCCGTGGGGCAGGCGCTTGATGACGCCCGACTCCACGCCGTGCCCGATGATCGCCGCGTCCTTGCGCTGCAGGCCGAGGCAGATGCGGTAGGTGACCACGTAGGCGATCACCGGGGCCACGAAGACCAGGACCCGGCCCACGTAGGTGGTCCAGTTCAGCGAGACGTGCAGGACCCAGGAGAGCTCGTCGTTCGCGCCCAGCAGCCACAGCACGCCGTAGAACGTCATCGCGGAGATGCCGATCGCGGTGCGGTGCGGGTTGTTGCGGGGACGGTCCACGACGTGGTGCTCGCGGTTGTCGCCGGTGATCCAGCGTTCGGCGAACGGGTACACCGCCAGGCCCGTCATGATGATGCCCATCGGGACCAGCGCCGGGATCAGCACGCTCAGCGGGATCGTGCCGCCGCCCTGCCCGAACAGGTTGATCTCCCACGAGGGCATCAGGCGCAGCGCGCCCTCCAGGAAGCCCATGTAGAAGTCGGGCTGAGAACCCGCCGAGATGTCCGCCGGCGTGTAGGGGCCGAACAGCCAGATCGGGTTGATCTGGGCGAAGGTCCCCAGCAGGGCGATGACACCGAAGGTGAACATGAAGTAGGCGCCGGCCTTGGCCATGAAGGCCGGGTAGAACGGCGCGCCCACCACGTTCTTGTTCGTCCGGCCCTTGCCCGGCATCTGGGTGTGCTTCTGCACCCACATGAGGATCATGTGGGCGGAGATCAGGCCCAGCAGGATGCCCGGGATGAGCAGGATGTGCAGCGAGTAGAACCGGGAGATGACGTCCTCGCCCGGATATTCGCCGCCGAACAGGAAGAACGTGATCCAGGTGCCGACCAGCGGCAGCGAGATGGCCACGCCCTCGGTGATCCGCAGACCGGCGCCGGAGAGCAGGTCGTCGGGGAGGGAGTAGCCGGTCAGGCCCTCCAGCAGGGCCAGGGTCAGCAGGCCGACGCCGATCAGCCAGTTCAGCTCGCGCGGCTTGCGGTAGGCCCCGGTGAAGAACACGCGGAGCATGTGGACCATCATGCCGGCCACGAACAGCAGCGCCGCCCAGTGGTGCATCTGCCGCATGAGCAGGCCGCCGCGGACGTCGAAGCTGATCTCCAGCGCCGAGGCGTACGCCGCCGACATGCCGATGCCCTGGAGCGGGGCGTAGGAGCCCTCGTAGATCACGTGCTCCATGCTCGGCTTGAAGAAGAACGTCAGGAACGTGCCGGTCAGCAGCAGGACGATGAACGAGTAGAGCGCGATCTCACCCAGCAGGAACGACCAGTGGTCCGGGAACACCTTGCGGAGGTTGCGCCGCATGAAGTTCCCGGCGCCCAGCCGGTCGTCGAGGAACGAGCTGGTGCCGGCGATGGGCTTCGGGACGGTTCCGTCACTCATGACTGGCCTCCCTTCTCACGGGCTTCGGCCTCGGCGTCGCCGCGTTCCCAGAAGCTCGGCCCCGGCGGGACCGGGAAGTCCCCGGTGGCCACGAGGTAGCCCTCGCCGTCCACCGCGATGGGCAGCTGGGGCAGCGGCCGGGCGGCCGGGCCGAAGACGACCTTGGCGCCGTCGGCTGCGTCGAAGGTCGACTGGTGGCACGGGCACAGGATGTGGTGCGTGGTCTGCTCGTACAGTGCAGCGGGGCAGCCGACGTGCGTGCAGATTTTAGAGTATGCGACGATCCCGTCCGGTGCCCAGTTGCGGTTGGTGCCGGACTTGAGCTCCTCGGGGCGGAACTTGATCAGGATGAGCGTGGACTTGGCCAGCTCGTTCAGATCGTGCTCGTAGCCCTCGGGGACCACCGACAGGATGCCGCCGGGGGAGTTGAAGTCCGCCGCGCGGATCGGCGCGCCGGTGCCCTCGACGACGAGCCTGCGCTGCTTGCCCTCCTTGGTCTTCTCGCCCCAGACGGTGTGCCGCAGCTTCTTCGGGAAGTCGGCGTACTCGTGCGGGCCGAGGTCCTTCAGCAGCACCAGCGGCGCCAGGCCGAGCGGGGCCGCGGCGGCCAGCAGCGTACGGCGCAGCAGCGGCCGCTTGGTGATGCCGCTCTCGGCCGCGCCCTGCAGGAAGGTCTCGCCGACGTACGCCCGGGTCTCGCCGTCGGAGGCCATCTCGTGGCGCTCCTGGACGAGCTTGTACTTGGGCATGACCATGCGGACCCAGACCACGATGCCCGAAGCCAGGGCCAGCAGCGCCACCGTGAGCGAGCTGCCCAGGGCCAGGTTCGAGGTCGCCGCGCTGTCCAGGTCGCCGACCTGGAAGGCCACGTAGGAGACGATGAACGCGATGCCCGCCAGGAACGTGAGGAGGAAGCAGAAGGCGGCGATCCGCTCGCCCTTCTTCGCCGTCGCCTCGTCCTGCAGGTCCACGCCGGGGAGCTCGGCCGGGCCGGTGCGCTCCTCCGCGCCGAGCAGCGGCGTGCCGGTGGCGGCGTGCGAGGGAGTGCCGATGACGCGCTTGGGAACGCGCTCACCCGGCTGCTCGATGTCGTGATTGTTGTCTGTCATTGGGCCTGTCGCCTCTTCGCGGTGATCCAGATAGCGGCCAGCGAGAGAAGGCTGAGACCCACGATCCAGGCGACCAGACCCTCGGTGACGGGGCCGATGCGGCCGAGGTCGGCGCCACCCGGATCCTTCTGCTCGCGCACGCCCACGATGTAGGCGATCATGTCCCGCTTCTGCTCGGGGGTGATGATGCTGTCGTTGAACACCGGCATGGCCTGCGGGCCGGTGATCATGGCCTCGTAGATCTGCTTCTCGCTCGCCGGGTAGAGCGGAGGCGCGTACTTGCCCTGGGTCAGCGCGCCGCCCTCGCCGGTGAAGTTGTGGCACTGGATGCAGTTGGCGCGGAAGAGCTCACCGCCCTTGGCCTTGTCGCCCTTGGAGGCGTCGACCTGCTCGGCCGTCGGGATGGTCGGGCCACCGCCGAGCGACTGGATGTACGCGGCGAGCTGCCGGACGGTGTCGTCGTTCACCCACGGTGCGGGCTGCTTGCGCGGGGCCTGCGCTCCGGGGTTGGACAGGGGCATGCGGCCGCTGCTGACCTGGAAGTCCACGGAGGCGGCGCCCACGCCCACGAGGCCGGGACCGCGGTCCTCGACGCCCTCGGCGTTGAGGCCGTGGCAGCTGGAGCAGCTCTGCTCGAAGAGCTTCTTGCCCTCCGCCACGTCGTCGGCCTTGCCGGAGGCGATGGCCGCGTCGGCCCGCTCGCTCGTCGGGGCCGCCAGGGTGTATGTGAACCCCAGCAGCCCCAAGGCCAGAAGCAGGACGGCGTATCTCGCGAGGGGATGCCGCCGCCCAGCGGTGATCCTATTCACAGAGATCCCCGATTCCTTAATGGATGCCATAGATGGTCACGAAAAGGCCGATCCAGACCACGTCGACGAAGTGCCAGTAGTAGGACACGACGATCGCGCTGGTCGCCTGCTCACGGGTGAAGCGCTTCGCGGCGTACGTGCGTCCCAGCATGAACAGGAACGCGATCAGTCCACCGGTCACGTGGAGGCCGTGGAAGCCCGTGGTCAGGTAGAACACCGAGTCGTACGCGCTGTGCGACAGGGTGTGACCCTCGTGGACCAGCTGGCTGTACTCGTACAGCTGACCGGCGACGAAGACGGCGCCCATCAGGAAGCTGACGATGTACCAGAAGCGCAGCTTGGCGACCTGGCCCTTCTCGGCGGCCCACACGCCCAGCTGGCAGGTCACACTCGACAGGACCAGGATGATCGTGTTGGCCAACGCGAACGGGACGTTGAGGTGGGCCTCGGGCCAGGGCAGGCCCTGGCCGAGGCTCACCGACCGGATGGTGAAGTACATCGCGAACAGCGCCGCGAAGAACATGAGCTCGGAGGACAGCCAGACGATCGTCCCGACGCTGACCAGGTCAGGTCTGTTGGACGAGTGTGCTGTCGTCGTCGTTGAGATTGCGGATGCTGTCGCCACGGGCAGCATTATTGCGGCTCCCCTGGTCGGGTCGCCGCACGGCCCCCCGGTAGGGGGGGTAAACGTCCCTTTAATCGGGACGTAAGGGGCAATCCGCGCCCTGTTGTCTCCGGTCTGGGTCTCCGGGCGGGCCGACCGGTAGCATCCCAGGTGACCATACATCGACAAGGGATAGTGAGCGCGACCTTGAGCACCGACGACAAGATGAGGGTCCTCGTCTACAGCGACGACGCAAGCACCCGGCAGAGGGTGCGCGAGGCGATCGGCCGCCGCCCCGCCGCCGACGTGCCCCTCGTGGAGATCGTGGAGTGCGCCACCCACGCGAAGGTCGTCCAGCACTTCGACTCGGGCGTCATCGACGTCGCGGTGCTCGACGGCGAGGCCAAGCCGGCCGGTGGCATGGGCGTCGCCCGGCAGGCCAAGGACGAGGTCCACGACTGCCCGCCGATCTGCCTGCTGATCGCCCGCCGCGACGACCGCTGGCTGGCCGAGTGGTCGCGCGCCGAGGCCGTCGTGCCCCAGCCGATCGACCCCGTGGTGCTGGCCGACACCGTCGCCGACCTGATGCGCCGCCGGCTCTCCACCCGCCTGCCCGCGCACTAGGAGACAGCCGGGTCAGGAGAGACCCGGGCGACGCCCGGGAGAAACGGAGAGGCCGTCGCGGCCGCCCCCGACCGGGTCGGCCCGGTCAGGCCCGCCCGGTTCTCCGCCGCAACCCCGACCGCCGTTGCACGACCGGTAGACCACTCTGGAGACCCTCATGGACGCGCGCACCACCTGGCCCGCGCTGCTGTCGGCCCTGCTCGCGGGTGAGCACCTGACGGCGGACGAGACCGCCTGGGCGATGAAAGAGATCATGTCCGGTTCGGCGACCCCCGCGCAGATCGCCGGTTTCGCCGTGGCGCTGCGCGCCAAGGGCGAGACGGTCTCGGAGGTGACCGGCATGGCCCGCACGATGCTGGAGCTGGCCACCCCGCTCTCGGTCGAGGGCCCCGTCGTGGACATCGTCGGCACCGGCGGGGACCAGGCGCACACGGTGAACGTCTCCACCATGGCGGCGATCGTGGCCGCCGCGGCCGGCGCTCGGGTGGTCAAGCACGGCAACCGGGCGGCCTCCTCCTCCTGCGGAGCCGCCGACGTGCTGGAGCATCTCGGCGTCGTGCTCGACCTGGCCCCGGCGGACACCGCCAGGGTCGCCGCCGAGGCGGGCATCGCCTTCTGCTTCGCGCCGGTCTACCACCCCGCGTTCCGTTTCACCGGCCCGCCGCGGAAAGAGCTCGGCGTGCCGACGGTCTTCAACTTCCTCGGCCCGCTGACCAACCCGGCCCGCCCGGCCGCCCAGGCGATCGGGGTCTACGACGCCCGCATGCTCCCGGTCGTGGCCGGGGTCTTCGCCGAGCGGGGCGTGTCCGCCCTGGTCTTCCGGGGCGACGACGGACTTGACGAGCTCACCATCGCCACCACCTCCACGGTCTGGATCGTCCGGGACGGCGTCGCCACGCAGACCGTCTTCGACCCGGCCGTGCTCGGCATCCCCCGGGCCGGGGCGGACGCGCTGCGCGGCGGGGACGTGGCCTTCAACGCGCAGGCCGTGCACGACCTCCTCGGCGGCAGGACCGGGCCGGTGCGCGACGCGGTGCTGCTCAACGCCGCCGCCGCGCTGGTCGCGCTGGACGGTGCGGGCGACGACCTGGACGCCGCGATGGCCGCGGCCCACACCCGGGCCGCCGAGGCCGTGGACTCCGGAGCAGCCGCCGCCGCCCTCGCCCGCTGGATCGAGGTCAGCGGGTCCCTGCGGCCGGGCCGGTGACGGCGGGGCCGCGACCCTGACGGGCGCCGGAGGGCACTCACCTCGGGGGAGGACGGGGCATCCGTCTGCGAGGGGACGCGGGACCTCCGGCGGAGGCCGTACATTGCCCGTCATGCTCCGTGCCGACCTGCCGATCTCCGTCTCCCCGTGGCCCGTACCCGGGATCTCCGCGCCCGGGGGGACCCGGTGAGCTGGCTCCTGCCCCTGTCCCTGTCCGCGGTGGCCGTCCTCGCCGCGGCGGCGGCGTGGCTCGCCCGCGACCGTCGGCGTCTGGCCCGGCGGCTCCGGGACGAGCAGGCCGAGCGGGCCGGGCAGCGGGACGCCCTGGCCCGCGCCGCCCTGACCCGGGAGCGGGCGCGCATCGCCCACGAACTGCACGACGTGGTCGCCCACGGGGTCAGCATGATGACGCTCGGCGTCGGCGCGGGACGAATGATCATGGACAAGGACCCGGTCCGGGCCCGGGAGACGCTCTGGGCGGCCGAGGAGTCCGGCCGCCAGGCGCTCACCGAGCTGCAGCGCGCGCTGGGACTGCTGCGCGCCGAGGGCGCCGAGGGCGGGGCGCGGACCAGGGCGCCCCAGCCCCGGCTGGCCGACCTCGCCGACCTGCTGGCCCGGGTGCGCACCGAGGGGCTCTCGGTGGACGTGGTCGAGGACGGCAGGCCCGTCGAGATCGGCCCGGCCCTGGAGCTGTCGGCCTACCGGATCGTCCAGGAGGCGCTGGGCAACACGCTGCGGCACACCGGGGCCCGGTCGGCCTGCGTGACGCTGCGCTGGCGGCCGGGCTTCCTGGACCTCCTGGTCCGCGACGACGGGCGGGCCGGCCCCGGGGCGGGCACGGGGACCGCGGACACCGCGGGACCGGCCCTGGTCGGGATCAGGGAGCGCGTCACGCTGTTCGGCGGGACGCTGGAGACCGTGTCCCTGGAGGAGGGCGGGTCCGAGCTCCGGGCCCGGCTGCCCACGGCGGACGCCCGGGCGACCTACCCGCCCTGGGAGGCGGTCAGTCCGCCTCGTTGAGGCCGATGGAGAAGGCCGCCTCGAGGTCGTGCCGGGAGTAGGCGCGGAAGGCGATGTGCGTCTCGGTGTGCAGCACCCCGTCCACCTTGTTGATCCGGCCGGGGACGACCTCGGCGATCTCCTCGTATGCCGCGACGCGGACCATGACCAGCAGGTCGTATTCGCCGGTGATGGAGTAGACCTCGCTCACCCCGTCGATCTCGGCGATCGTCTGGGCGACCTCGGGGATCCGGTCCACCTCGGCGTTGATGTGCACGATCGCGGTGACCACGAGCTTCCTCCTCGTTGAGTACGGCTTGTCTGGTGCCGAAGTTATCAGCGCAGCGGCCGGCCCTCGCGCCGCCGGTGCGATTCCCCCTGCCCCGGACCGGCCCGGTAGGCCCGCTCGAGCCGCGCCAGCAGGCGGGCCGACCCGGTGATCGGCAGGCTCCACCCGGCACCGGTCCCGCTCGCGGTTCCAGCCCGGTCGCTCGCCGTTCCAGTCGGGTCGTTCGCCGCCCCGTCCCGGTCGCCCCCCGCCTCCTCGCCGTCGCCCCCCGTCCCGCTCTCCGCCGGCTCCCCCGCGGGGTCTCCGGCTCCGCCCTCGATCCGGACCAGCCGCACGCCCGGTCCCTCCAGCCAGCGCAGCACGCACTCGGTCTCCTCCGCGCCGGCCGCGGGGGTGGGCCCGGGACCGGGCACGACGGTCTCGGCGGTGGCCGTCAGCGCGTCCACGAACGGCGCCGGATGGGCGCCTGCGGGCATCACCCCGGCCGAGGCCAGGCGGCCGTACCGGACGACGTGGATCTCCCAGCCGCGGTCCGCGGCGGGGGCGGCGGCCACCAGCTGCGGGATCGAGGTCAGCGACCGGAGCCGCTGCATGCGGGCCGAGGCGCGGACGTAGGCGGTGAGCCGGTCGCGGTCGGCGGCGGCCTCCTCGTAGCGCTCCTCCAGGGCCAGCCGGGCCATCCTCGCCTCGACCGCGACGAAGACCGGGGCGGCGTCCACCTCCATGGCCCGGCGGGCGGCCGCGGCGTGCCGGCCGTACTCCTCGGGGCTCTGCCGGCCCTCGCACGGCGCGCCGCACCTGCCGATCCCGGCCAGCGCGCACGCGGGACGGCCCCTGCGCGGGGAGAGCCGCTCGGTGCACTGGCGCAGCGGCACCGCCTCGTGCAGCGCGGTGCGGGCGTCGTCGGCGGCGCGGACGCTGGTGAACGGGCCCAGGTAGGCGGCCCGGTCGTCCTTGACCTCCCGGACGATCGACAGGCGGGGGAAGGGCTCGTCGGTGAGCTTGAGCCAGACGACCTTCTCCGGGAAGCGGGACCTGCGGTTGTAGCGGGGCTTGGCCGCGCCGATCAGCCGCAGCTCCCGCACCTCGGCCTCCAGCGGGGTCGCGCAGACGATCGGCCGGACCCGTGCGGCGATGCCGACCATCTCCCGGATCCGGGGGCGGGTCTCGCTCGCGGTGAAGTAGCTCCGCACCCGGGTGCGGAGGTTGACGCTCTTGCCGACGTAGAGCGCGTCGCCGCGCTCGTCCTCGAAGACGTAGACGCCCGGCGCGGCGGGGACCGCCTCGGCCAGGTGCCGTTTGCGGCGCTGCTCCGGCGTGGGCGCGCGGGTGAAGCCCTTGAGCTCCTCCAGGGTGTGTACGCCGAAGGAGCCCGCCCGCTCGATGAGCGCATGCAGCACGTCCACCGTGGCGCGGGCGTCGGAGAGGGCGCGGTGGCAGGGCTCGGTCGAGCTGAAGAGCCGGGCCAGCGTGGCCAGCTTGCAGTTGGGCGCCTCGTCGCGGGTCAGCAGTCTGCGGGCGAGGGTGACGGTGTCGACGACGGGATGGGCGGGCGGGGGGTATCCGAAGGCGGCGCAGGCGGCCTTGACGAACCCGACGTCGAAGCCCGCGTTGTGCGCCACCAGGGTGGAGCCCGCGGCGAACTCCAGGAAGGAGGGGAGCACGGACTCGATCCGGGGGGCCTGCGCGACCATGGCGTCGGTGATGCCGGTCAGCACCGAGATGAACGGCGGGATCGGCGTCCCGGGGTGGACCAGGGTGGCGAACTCGCCCAGCACCTGCCCGCCCCGGACCTTGACGGCGCCGATCTCGGTGATCGCGTGCTCGCCCGCCGAGACGCCCGTGGTCTCCAGGTCGAAGACCACGAAGGTGATCTGGCTGAGCGGGGTGCCCAGCTCGTCCAGCGTTCCCTGCACGGCATGTTCCACGGTCACGACCATAGGAGCCGCGACCGACATTCGGCGCCGGCGGTCCCGGCCGGAGAGCGGACCCGGTGGCTCGGAGAGCGGACCCCGCCCGCCCGGAGAGCGGTCCCGGTGGCCCGCCCGGAGAGCGGCCGGAAGCGGGCACGGCATCGACTTTGGTCGGTTCCGGGACGCTTCCTCCGGTCGTAATGTCATGACATGTGACCGAGCACGTGCTGGAGTACCGGTGGTTGCTGCCCGCGACCCTGCAGGACGCCCCGGAGGGGAGGCGGTCGGCGGTCCGGCGCTCGACCCGCGACTGGATCGTGGACATCGCCGTCTTCCTGCTCTCCGCCGGGCTGGGGCTGATCACGGCGGACGAGGTGCACGGCCTGGTCGGCGCCACCGAACCGATCCGTGCGATCGACCAGGTGGTGGGCGCGCTCGCGTGCGTCGCCGTGTGGCTGCGCCGGCGCTGGCCGGTGGGGCTCGCCCTCGTGCTCACCCTCGTCTCGACCGTCTCCAACATGGCGAGCGTGCCCGCCCTGGTGGCGCTGTTCACGGTGGTGGTGCACCGGCCGTTCCGCCCCATGGCGCTGGTGGTGGGGGTGAACCTGCTGACGCTCCCGGTCTACCTGCAGCTGTGGCCCGACCCCACGATGCCCTACGCCATGGAGGCGCTGGTGTCGGTGCTGGTCCTGCTGGTCGTGGTGGGCTGGGGGATGTTCGTGCGGGCGCGCCGGCAGCTCGTGCTCTCCCTGCGCGACCGGGCGGAGCGGGCCGAGGTGGAGGCGGCGTTCCAGGTGACGCGGGCCAGGCGGCTGGAGCGCGAGAGGATCGCCCGCGAGATGCACGACGTGCTCGCCCACCGGCTCTCCCTGCTCAGCGTGCACGCGGGTGCGCTGGAGTACCGGCCGGACATGCCGCCGCGGGACGTGGCCAGGGCGGCGGAGGTGATCCGCTCGGGCGCGCACCAGGCGCTCCAGGACCTGCGCGAGGTCATCGGCGTGCTCCGGCTCGGCTCCGGGGATCCGGAGGACGGCGGCGGCTCCGCGACCGCCGGGGAGGCCACGTCCGACCGGCCGGACCGGCCCCAGCCGACCCTGGCGACCCTGGCGGACCTGGTGGAGGAGTCCCGGCTGGCGGGCACGGAGGTGGAGTTCGACCTGCGGGTCGGCGACCCGTCCGGCGTCCCCGCGGGGCTCGGCCGCAACGCCTACCGGATCGTGCAGGAGGGGCTGACCAACGCGCGCAAGCACGCCGCCGCCGCGCCGGTGGAGCTCACCGTGGCGGGCGGGCCCGGCGAGGGGCTCACCGTCGAGGTCGTCAATCCCGTGACGGGCGGCCGGTCCGTGCCGGGCAGCGGCACCGGGCTGATCGGGCTCACCGAGCGCGCCGAACTCATGGGAGGCCGCCTGGAGTACGGCCCGGCGCCCGACGGCCGGTTCCGGCTCGGCGCGTGGCTGCCGTGGCCGGAATGAGCGGGGCGAGCGGTGTGGAGCAGCATGGGGATGCGGTTGATATGAGCGGTACCGATGGGACGGACGCCATCGGCGGCACGGACGGCACGGACGGCACGGACGGCACGGACGGTCCTCGCGGTGCCGGCGGTGTCAGGAGCCGTGTGGGCGGTGTGGGCGGTGTGGGCGGTGCTGAGGGTGTCAGGAGCGGTGTGGGCGGTGCTGAGGGTGTCAGGAGCGGTGTGGGCGGTGTGGGCGGTGTCAGGAGCGGTACGGGCGGCCCGGGGGACGTGAGCGGCGGGGAGGCGCCGCCGCGCCCGGTGATCCGGGTGCTGATCGTGGACGACGACGCCCTCGTCCGGGCGGGGCTCGCGATGATCCTCGGCGGTTCCGGCGACATCGCCGTCGTGGGGGAGGGGGCGGACGGGGACGAGGTGCCGGGCCTGGTGGCCCGGCACCGGCCCGACGTGGTGCTGATGGACATCCGCATGCCCAGGGTGGACGGCCTGACCGCGACCGAGCGGCTGCGCGCCGCCGCTCCGGCGCCCGAGGTGGTCGTCCTGACGACGTTCCACGCCGACGCCCAGGTGCTGCGGGCGCTGCGGGCCGGAGCGGCCGGGTTCCTGCTCAAGGACATCCCGCCCGCGGACCTGGTGGCCGCGATCCGCCGGGTCGGGGCGGGCGAGCCCATCCTTTCGCCCGCGGTGACCCGCCAGCTCATCGCGCACGTCGCCGACGACGGCGCCGGCGCGCGCCGCGAGCGGGCGCTGGGGCTGTTGTCCGGTCTCAGCGACCGGGAGCGGGAGGTCGCGCTCGCGGTCGGCAGGGGGAGGTCGAACGCGGAGATCGCCGCCGAGCTGTACATGAGCGTGGCGACGGTCAAGGCCCACGTCTCCCGGATCCTGGCCAAGCTGGGGCTGAACAACCGGGTCCAGATCGCGCTGACCGTCCAGGACGCCGGGCACCTCGGCTAGCCGGTCCCCGCCGTGCCGTACGGCGGGGTCCCTCGCCGTACGGAAGCCGCGGCCGGTGTCCCACCGTGTCGGGGGCGGGGTGGGAGGGCCGTACCCTTGACGGATAGACCGATCCGAGTAGGGGCCGTTGATGAGTTCAGCCGGAGAGGGCCTGTCTCGTCCGCTGCCCGAGCAGGTCCGCACGCACGTCGTGGACCTGGCGTCCCAGGTCCTGGGATCCATGCCCGCCGCCGCGGTGCCGCCGCCGCTGCGCAACATCGCCAGGTTCGAGCCGCGCAAGCGCGCCCGGCTGGGCAGCACGCCGATCGCGGCGCAGCTGGAGACGGACAAGGAGTTCCGGGAGGCCGTCGCCGAGGTCCTGGCGGCGAGTCTGCCCGAGCTGGTCGCCGGGCTGGCGGAGGGCGCCGTCCCCCCGGCCGCCGAGCCCGTCCTGGTCGCCGCCGCGGCCTATCTGACCAGGCCGCCCGGCTGGGTGGAGATGGTGGAGACCGCCCGCGCCGATCTGGAGCGCTCGGCGGCCGTCGCGGAGGGTTCGGCGCAGGAGCAGGCGGTCACCCGGCTGCGCGAGCAGCTGGCCGCGCAGAAGACCGCGGCCAGGGAGGAGTCCGAGCGGCTGCGCGAGCAGCTCAAGGCCGCCCGGGCGGAGGTCTCCGATCTGCGCCACAAGCTGCACGCGGCCCGGGAGCGGGCCAGGGCGGCCGAGGCGCACGCCGCCGCGATGGAGGAGGCCGCGCAGGAGGCCAGGGCCGCCGCCGCGTCGGCGGGCAGCGCGGGGGAGAGCGAGCTGCGCCGCCTGCGGGAGCGCCTGTCCGACTCCGAGCGGCAGCTGGAGGCCGCCCGCCGGGCCGCCCGCGAAGGCCGCAGCGAGGAGGACACCAAGGTCCGCGTGCTGCTCGACGCGCTCGCGGACGCCGCGGCCGGGCTGCGCAGGGAGCTGGCGCTGCCCTCGGGCATCAACCGGCCGGCCGACTCGGTCGCCTCGGTCGCCCCCGGCAGGCCGGGGGTCCGGGCGGTGCCCGCCCGGGCGCTCGCCGACGACGACCCCGCCCTGCTCGACCAGCTGCTCGCGCTGCCGCAGATCCATCTGATCGTGGACGGCTACAACGTGACCAAGACCGGTTACGGCACCCTCACCCTGGCCGACCAGCGCAACCGTCTGCTGACCGGGCTCGGCGCGCTGTACGCGCAGACCCGCACCGAGCTGACCTGCGTCTTCGACGGCGCCGAGCTGGACGGGCCGGTCCCGGTGTCGGCGCCGCGAGGGGTCCGGGTGCTGTTCAGCGCGCCGGGGCAGATCGCCGACGACCTGATCCGCCAGCTGGTCCGCGCCGAGCCCGTCGGGCGGGCGCTCGCGGTGGTCTCCTCCGACCGCGAGGTGGCCGAGTCGGTCCGCCGCATGGGGGCGCGTCCGGTGCCCGCCGCACTGCTCCTGAAGCGCCTCGGACGCGCCTGAGCCCTCCGCGGCCGCTCGTCGTCTCCGCCGGGCCGGGTGCCCGGCGAGAGCGGGAAGGCGGGGAAGCGGGCGAAAAGGTGAGCTGGACCTTACTGGTTCTGTACTATTCGCCCCAGGTCTTTACGGCGGGAGGGCGTAGTAGTGGCCGTGGCGGGTATGCCGAAGTGTTATGGGCGGGTGCCCGTGGCGGCCGGACTGGCTCTCGTGGCGTTCCTGCTGCCGGCGTTGCCGGCCGGTGACGCGCTCGCCGAGCCGAAGCCGACGATCGCCGAGGCCAAGAAGAAGCTGGAGAAGCTCAACGACCAGGCCGACAAGATCGTCGAGAAGTACAACCAGGCCGGCGAGAAGTGGAAGAAGGCCCGCACGCGCTACCGGACGCTCAACGGCGCCCTGGAGAAGCAGAGCGCGAAGGTCGCCGGTCTGCGCCGGGAACTGGTCGCGATGGCCGTCAGCGGCTACCAGGCGGGCACGGTGACCGGCTGGGAGAGCCTCATCACCCGGCCCGACCCGAGCGACCTGCTGAGCGGCCTGGCCGCGGTGGACCAGATGTCGGCCCTGCGCGCCCAGTCCCTCAACGCCTTCGACGAGGCCACCAAGACCCTGCGGACCGACCGGGACAAGGCCAAGACCGCCCTGGCCGAGGCCGACGAGTACCGCGACGAGCTGGCCGAGCAGAAGGCCAAGGCCGACAAGATGGTCAAGGCCCAGATCAAGCTCCTGCGCGAGCTCGGCGCCTACCGGGCGGGCGACCCGAACAGCCCCGGCATCACCTACACCGGCTCCGCCTCGGGGAGCGCCCGCAAGGCGCTCCAGTTCGCCTTCGCCCAGGTCGGCAAGCCGTACCAGTACGGCGGCACGGGACCCGGCGGCTGGGACTGCTCCGGCCTGCTCCAGGCCGCCTGGCGCGCCGGGGGCGTCAGCCTCCCGCGGACGACCTGGGAGCAGTGGAGCTGGGGTGCGAGCCGCAGGGTCTCCCTGGACGACCTCCAGCCCGGGGACCTCATCTTCAGCGAGGGCCTGGGACACGTGAGCATGTACGTCGGCGGCGGCCAGATCGTCCACGCCCCGCAGACCGGCGACGTCGTGAAGGTCGTCGACCTGTCGGCGTACGGCCGCCGCCTGGTGGGCGCGGTCCGTCCCTGACGCCGCCCCCGCTCCCGTCTCGGAAGCAGTCCTCCGCCCCGTCCCTGACGCCGCCCCCGCCCCGCCCTGCCCCGTCTCGGTCCCCGTCCGCGCCGCCCGAGCCCGCGAGCCCCGCGCTCGCGGGCTCTTCCGTGTCAGGACAAGATCATTACTCCTGTTACTGGAGTTACGGGAGTGACAACGTTCAGGCAGCGGATCTCCAAATGTGACGAGGGTCATATCGCGGTGGTGGACTCGCCGTTATCCAGCGGTTATGAAAAGAGGGAAGAGGCTCCCCGATCTTCGGACGGGGCAGCGTCTTTGCCGATGTTTGGGGATCGGGGTAACTTCTGGCGTCGCGACGAGCAAGCCATGCCGTCGCAGTGCACCGGCCTCTCGGGCTGTGTCCAGATGAATAATCCAAGCGGTCACGCGAAGCACCTACACCGTCGTGACCTGCCGAATCCATGCAGCCATGAGGCATGGAACCGGGGAACCAAAGGCATGCTCCCATTGCCAGGGGTGAATCGGCACGCCGTTGTGCCGTAGGGCGTCTTCCCTGCCCGAATCCGTCAGCTAACCCGGTAGGCATCAGTGGAAGTCCCAAGGAGAAATCCTGTCTACCACCCTGCAGAACCCCTGTTCGTCGCGCCTTTTTCGCCTTTCCGTGGGCGGTTTCGCGCTCACTCTGACCGCGTCGGCCGGTGCGGTCGGAATGAATTCCGCGCAGGCGCGGGCGGCGACGAACGGCGCGACCGCGGTACAGGCCGGAGCCGTCGCGGTCACCCGGATGAGCGGCGCCCCCCTCACCGGGGCGAGCGCCAAGGCGGTCACCAGGCTGAGCAAGGCCGCGCGGCAGAAGGCGAAGGCGGCCAAGGCCGTCTCGGTGGCCAAGCGGCAGGTCGGCGCCCCCTACCGCTGGGGCGGGACCGGTCCCCGTGCGTTCGACTGCTCGGGCCTGGCGCAGTACTCCTGGCGCAAGGCGGGGGTACGGCTCCCGCGGATCACGCACAGCCAGTACCGCGCCGTCAGGAAGAAGGTCTCGTGGCGCAGCCTGCGCCCCGGTGACCTGCTCTTCTTCTACGGCAAGGGCCACGTCGGCATCTACGTCGGCAAGGGAAGGATGGTCCACGCGCCGAGCAGCGGCAGGACGGTCCGGATCGTGAAACTGAAGCACTACTACCGCTCCTCCTTCGCCGGAGCGGTCCGCCCCGGCGGCTGACCGGGCCGTCCGGCGGCGGGCGTGCCGCCGGAAGGCGCAGGTGCCGAGCGGCCCCGCCCGTCCCCGTGACGGGCGGGGCCGCTCAGCGTCCGGTACGGGGACCGCTCCGTGCCCGGCGCCCGGGCGGATCCGCCGGCCCGCGTCGCGTAGCATCGGCGCACATGTCCGTCCCCCAGGGGCGCCGCGCCGTACTCGCCGGGATGCTGGCGCTCACGGGCGCCGCGCTGGCCGCGTCCGCGCCGCTCCCGGCCGTCCCGTGGCCGGGAGCCGTCGTGGTCCGCGGGCAGGGCTCGGTCGTCGTCGGGGACCGCGCCGTCGCCGGTCTGCTGGCGGACCTCGCCGCCCGGGCCGACCGCGCCCGCCGCAGGATCGCCGCGATCTGGGGGCCCGTCCGCCCGGTGGTCCTGTTCCCGGAGACCGACGCGCAGGCCGCGGTGCTCGCGGGCGCCGCCGGGGTCGCGGCCACGCGCGGGCTGGCCGCGCTGGCCACCGCGGACCGGGTGGTCGTCCTGCCGGGCGGCTACGCGCGGCTCAGCGAGGTCGGCAGGGACGTGGTCCTCACCCACGAGCTCGTCCACGTGGCCACCGGCGCGACCCGGGGCGGCCGGGTGCCGATGTGGCTGTCGGAGGGGTTCGCCGACTACGTCGGCTACGCGGGCACGGGGCTGGACGTCCGCCGGGTCGCCGCGGAGCTGGCCCGGGAGGTGCGGGCGGGCGTGCTGCCGGACCGGCTGCCCGGTCCGGGGGACTTCGCCCCCGGCGGGGCGCGGCTCCCGCAGGTCTACGAGGAGGCCTGGCTCGCCTGCCGCTACGTCGCCGCACGTTTCGGCGAGCGGGCCCTCGTGAGGCTCTACGGTAGCGATGTCGGGACCACGCTCGGCCTGACCGCGGCGGAGTTCACCGCGGGCTGGCGCGACCACCTCCGGAAGGAACTCGCATGACGTCGAGCACCGCGCGGGCGTCCGGCGCCCGGCCCGGGAGCCCGCGGGCGGCGGGGTGGGCGCTGGCCGCCCTCGGCGCGGTCACCCTGGGGGTCGTGGCGCTCAGCACGCCGTGGCGGGCGCTGCCCGCGGCGGCGCCGCGGGTGGAGCCGGATCCGGCCCGCGACTTCACCGCCGGTCAGATCGCCCGGTCCCAGGCGTTCGACGCCGTGGTGGGCCCGCCCGCCTACCTGTCGCTCGGCCTGACCCTGGTGGCGGCCGGGCTGCTGGTGGCCACCCCGCTGGGCGCGCGGCTGCTGGAGCGGCTTCCGGGGGGACGGTGGTGGCTGCGGGTGCTGCTCGGCGTGCTCGCCGTCACGGTGGCGGTGGAGCTCGTGCGCTGGCCGTTCGGGATGTGGCAGGAGGTCCACCTGCGGGACTACGGCCTGTCCACCCAGGACTGGCCGTCGTGGACCGCCGACCGGCTCAAGAACATCGGGATCAGGACCGCGCTCACCGCGGTCATGGTGCTGGCCGTCGTCGCGCTGGCGCGGCGCTTCGCGCGCTGGTGGATCCCCGCCGCGCTGGGCGCCTTCACGCTGACCGTGACCGTCTCCTTCGCCTATCCGGTGCTGGTGGAGCCGGTCTTCAACGACTTCTCGCCGATGGCCGCCGGGCCGCTCCGCGACGACCTGCTCGCCATGGCCGAGCGCGACGGCGTGCCGGTCGAGGACGTGCTCGTCGCCGACGCCTCCCGCCGGACCACCGCGCTCAACGCCTACGTCTCCGGATTCGGCGCGACCCGCAGGATCGTGGTCTACGACACGCTGCTGCGGGCCCCGGCCGGGGAGGTCGAGCTGGTCGTGGCGCACGAGCTGGGCCACGCCGCCACCGGGGACGTGCTGTACGGCACGCTGGTCGGCGCGCTGGGCGCGGCCTGCGGGGCGTGCCTGCTGTACCTCGTCGCCTCGTCGGGCCCGGTGCGCCGGCGCACCGGGGTCGCCTCGCTCGCCGACCCGCGGGCCGCCGGTCTGGTCATGGGGCTGCTGAGCCTGGCCACCGTGCTCTCCGGGCCGGTGCAGAACGCGGTCAGCAGGCAGATCGAGGCCAGGGCCGACGTGCACGCGCTGAACCTGACGCGGGACCCGGCCACGTTCGCGGCCATGCAGAAGCGGCTGGCCGTGGCCAATATTTCTGATTTATCACCAGATGTCGTTGAATATGTTCTTTATGCCTCCCACCCCGCCATTCCGGAGCGGATCGCCGCGGCGCGCTCCTGGGCCGCGCTGAACGGCCTGCCGGAGCCGTGAAGCGCACGCTGATCGTCACCAACGACTTCCCGCCCCGCCCCGGCGGCATCCAGTCGTTCGTGCACGGGCTCGCCGTCCGAATGCCCCCGGGCTCGGTGGTCGTCTACGCCCCCCGCTGGGCCGGGTGCGAGGCGTTCGACGCGCGCCAGCCGTACCCCGTCGTGCGCCACCCCACCTCGCTGATGCTCCCGACCCCGCCGGTGGCCCGCCGGGCCGCCGGCCTGCTCGCCGAGCACAAGTGCGACACGGCGGTGTTCGGGGCGGCGGCCCCGCTCGGCCTGCTCGCGCCGCGGCTCCGGACGGCGGGGGCGGAGCGCGTCGTGATGCTGACCCACGGCCACGAGGCGTCCTGGGCCCGCGTCCCGGCGGCCCGGCGGCTGCTGGCCGCGATCGGCGGCCACGCCGACGCGGTCACCTACCTGGGCGAGTACACCCGGCGGCTGCTCGCCGCGGTGATCCCGGAGGAGAAGCTGGTACGGCTCGCGCCGGGGGTGGACACCGGCGTGTTCTCCCCGGGGGCGGAGCCGTCCGGGAAGGGCTCCGCGCTCCGGTCGTGGTGCGCCGCCGGGCCGGTGGTGGTCTGCGTCTCCCGGCTGGTGCCGCGCAAGGGCCAGGACACGCTGCTCCGCGCCTGGCCCCGGGTGCTGCGGGCGGTGCCGGACGCCCGGCTGCTGCTGGTCGGCGGCGGGCCGTACCGGGGGAGCCTGGAACGGCTGGCCGGCCGCCTGGGCCTGCGCGACTCGGTCCGGCTGACCGGGTCCGTGGCCGCCGAGGACCTGCCCGGCTACTTCGCCCTGGGGGACGTGTTCGCGATGCCCTGCCGCACCCGGCTGGGCGGCATCGACGTCGAGGGGCTCGGCATCGTCTACCTGGAGGCGTCGGCCAGCGGGCTGCCGGTGCTGGCGGGCTCCTCGGGCGGGGCGCCCGACGCGGTGCTGCACGGTGAGACCGGCCTCGTCGTGGACGGCGGCTCGGCCGGGGCGGTGGCGGCCGCGCTGGTGGAGCTGCTCGGCGATCCGGCCCGCGCCCGGGCGATGGGGGAGCGCGGGCGCGAGTGGGCCGGCCGGGAGTGGAGCTGGGACCTGGTGGCGTCCCGGTTCCTCCGGATCCTGGACCCGGGCCTCTGAAGGACGCGGCCGGAACCGGGTGCCCGGACCGGGTGCGATCCCGGAACGGGCGGGGCGGGGCGGACCGATGCCCGCCCCGCCCGGATGCCGGACCCGGCCGCCCGGAGCGCGGCCGCCCCGGTCCCGCGGCTCCGCGGGCTCAGCCGTACAGCTCGTCGACCTGCTTGGCGAAGTCGCGCATCACGACGTTGCGCTTGATCGACTGCTTCGGCGTGACGTGCCCGGTCTCCTCGCTGAGCTCGATGTCGAGGATCGTGAACTTCCTGATCTGCTCGGCCTTGGAGACCGACCGGTTGGCGTCGTCGACGGCCTTCTGCACCTCGGCGACGATCACCGGGTCGGTGCTGAGCTCGGCCAGCGTGGCCCCCTCCCGGCCGTTGGCGGCCTTCCACGGCTCCAGCGCCTCGGGGTCGAGGGTGACCAGCGCGGCGACGAACGGCCTGTCGTCGCCGACCACCAGCGCCTGGCTGACCAGGGGGTGGGCGCGGATGCGGTCCTCCAGCGGGGCGGGGGCGACGTTCTTGCCCGCCGCGGTGACGAGGATCTCCTTCTTGCGGCCGGTGATGCGCACGTAGCCCTCGGCGTCGAGCTCGCCGATGTCGCCGGTGTGGAACCAGCCGTCGGCGTCGATCGCCTCGGCGGTGGCCTCGTCGTTCTTCCAGTAGCCCTTGAAGATGTGGCGGCCCCTGACGAGGATCTCGCCGTCGTCGGCGATGCCGACGGTGACGCCGGGGAACGGCTTGCCGACGGTGCCGATCTTGTTGGCGCCGGGCATGTTGACCGTGGAGGGCGCGGAGGTCTCGGTCAGGCCCCAGCCCTCCAGGACCTCGATGCCCACGCCCCGGAAGAAGTGGCCGAGCCGCTCGCCCAGGGCCGAGCCGCCGGTCACGGCGGTGCGCAGGTTGCCGCCGGTGGCGGCGCGCAGCTTGCCGTAGACCAGCTTGTCGAACAGGGCGTGCTTGAGCCTGAGGCCGAGTCCGGCGCCGCCGGAGGACTCCGCCCGGCTCCACGCGATGGCCGTGCCCGCCGCGGCGTGGAAGATCTTGGCCTTGCCCTCGGCCGTGGCCTTCTGCTCGGCGCCGTTGTAGACCTTCTCGAACACGCGCGGCACGCCGAGCAGGAACGTGGGCTTGAACGCCTGCAGGTCGGGGGCGACGTTCTTCATGTTCGGGGTGTGCCCCATGACCGTGCCGGTCTCGATGAGCACGAGCTGGATGACGCGGGCGAACACGTGTGCGAGCGGCAGGAAGAGCAGCACGGAGCGGTTCTCCACGGTGAACAGTCGCTCCAGCGGGCCGTGGGCCACGTTCCGCGCGGTGAACAGCAGGTTGTCGTGGGTCAGCCGGCAGCCCTTGGGCAGGCCGGTGGTGCCGGAGGTGTAGACGATCGTGGCCAGGTCGGCGATGCCGCGCCCGCTCCTGCGCTCCTCCAGCGTCTCGTCGGAGACCCCGGCGCCGGCCGCGGTCAGCTCGGCGACGGCCCCGCCGCCCGCACCGCCCTCGATGCGCCAGACGTGCTCCAGCCCGCCGAGCTCGGGGAGGACCTCGCGGACGGTCTCCTCGTGGGACTCCAGCTCCACGAAGATCGCCTTGGCGCCGCTGTCGGAGACGATCCACTTCACCTGCTCGGCGGAGGACGTCTCGTAGACCGGCACGCCGACCGCGCCGGCGGACCAGATCGCGTAGTCGATCACGGTCCACTCGTAGCGGGTGCGCGACATCAGGGCCACCCGGTCGCCCGGCTCGACGCCCGCGGCGATCAGACCCTTGGCCACGGCGGCGACCTGGTCGCGGAACTCCCCGGCGGTGACGGCGACCCAGTCCTCGCCGACCTTCCGGCGCAGGACGACGGCGCCCGGTTCCCGCTCGGCGCGCTGGAACACCGTGTCGGTCAGGTTGGCGGAAGAGGGGACGTCCACCAGCACGGGAACGCTGTACTCGCGCACGGGTCACTCCTGAATACGCACGGATCGAGATGGGTCAACAGGAAGTTATCGCGATAAGTTACGCGTGGGTAGTTTCGTCACCCAGGCGTTACGAAGGGCGATTTCACGCTATCAGCCTCCTCCTGTGGGACCCCCTGAAGCGGCCGCCGCCCGAGGCGTCGCATCCTATTTGTTACTTATGTCGGAATTCGAGGCAGAAGGCCCGGACGCCGACTGGCTAGGATGTCCGCCATGCGGGTTCATGTCGTCAGCGATGTGCACGGAAGGGCCGACGCCCTGGCCCGCGCGGGGGACGGCGCCGACGCGCTGGTCTGCCTGGGGGACCTGATCCTCTTCGTCGACTACGACGACCACTCCCAGGGCATCTTCGCCGAGCTCTTCGGCGCGGAGCGGGCCGCCGAGTTCATCGCGCTGCGCACCGCCAAGCGGTTCGACGAGGCCCGCGCCATGTCCGCCGGGCTCTGGGCGTCGCTGGACGGCGACCCGCGCGACCACATCGAGCGCTCCGTCCGCCGCCAGTACGGCGAGCTCTTCGCCGCGATGCCCGTCCCGGCCTATCTCACCCCCGGCAACGTGGACCTGCCGCGCTACTGGCCGGAGTACGCCCGCCCGGGCCACCGCGTGCTGGACGGGGAGACCGCCGAGATCGGCGGCCTGCGGTTCGGTTTCGTCGGGGGCGGGCTGCGCACGCCGTACCGGACGCCGAACGAGATCGACGACGAGGAGTTCGCCCGCAAGGTCGAGGCGGTCGGCGAGGTGGACGTGCTCTGCTGCCACATCCCTCCGGCGGTCCCCGAGCTCCTCTACGACGTCGTCGCCCGCCGCTTCGAGCGGGGCAGCGAGGCGACCCTGGAGGCGATCAGGCGGACCCGGCCGCGCTACGCCCTCTTCGGCCACGTGCACCAGCCCCTGGCGAGCCGGGTGCGGATCGGCCGGACCGAGTGCGTCAACGTGGGCCACTTCCGGGGCACCGGGACGCCCTTCGCGCTGGAGTGGTGAGGCCGGAGCGGTGAGATCGCCGGGCTGAGGCGGGCGCGGGGGGAGCGGTAGTACGGTAACCCCATGGCTGATCGCACGACCTCGAGCATCACGATCGGCGCGGACCGGTCGACCATCATGACGGTGATCGCCGACTTCGGCGCCTACCCCGAGTGGGCGGGGCAGGTGAAGTCCGCGCAGGTCCTGTCCACCGGGCCGGACGGCCGCCCGGAGCGGGTCAGGTTCGTCCTGGACGCGGGCGTGATCAGTGACGAGTACTCCCTCGCCTACACCTGGCACGGCGACGAGTCCGTCGACTGGACCGTCGCCGAGGGCGGGAAGATGGTCTCCGGCCTCACCGGCAGCTACCGCCTGGCCGAGACGGGCGGCGGCACCGAGGTGACCTACGAGCTCGCCGTGGACCTCAAGGTCCCGATGATCGGCATGATCAAGCGGAAGGCGGAGAAGGTCATCATCGACACCGCCCTGAAGGGGCTGAAGAAGCGCGTCGAGAGCGCATGACGCGGGTCCTGCTCTTCACGGGCAAGGGCGGGGTCGGCAAGACGACCGCGGCGGCGGCCACCGCCGTCCTCGCGGCCAGGTCCGGCCTCAAGACGCTGGTGGTCTCCACCGACACCGCGCACTCGCTGGCCGACGCGCTCGGGGTGACCGCCGCCGCCGAGCCCTCCGAGATCGAACCCTGCCTCTACCTGCACCAGGTCGACACGCAGCGGTCGCTGGAGCGCCAGTGGGGCGAGCTGCGCGACTACGCCCGCGGGGTCTTCGCCGAGCTGGGCCTCGACGCGGTCACCGCCGAGGAGATCACGGTGCTGCCCGGCGCGGAGGAGGTCATCGCCCTGCTGGAGCTGCGCGAGCAGGCCGCGACCGGGCGCTGGGACGTGATCGTCGTCGACTGCGCGCCCACCGCCGAGACGCTCCGGCTGCTCGCCCTGCCCGAGGCCCTCGACTGGCACGTCAACCGGCTGCTCCCGGTCGGCAGGCGGCTGCTGCGCACGCTCTCCCCGCTGGTGCGCCGGGTGGCGATGGTCAGCGTCCCGGACGACCACGTGGTCGGCGCGGGCGAGCGCCTGCACCGGGCGCTGATGGAGGTCCGCGAGCTGCTCACCGGCCCGGACGCCAGCGTCCGGCTGGTGCTCACCCCCGAGGCCGTGGTGCTCGCCGAGGCCCGCCGCACGCTCACCTCCCTCAGCCTGTACGGCTACCGCGTCGACGCCGCGATCGCCAACCGCGTCTTCCCCGCCGAGGGGGCCGACCCGTGGCGGGAGCGGTGGGTGGCCGCCCAGACCAGGCACCTGGCCGAGGTGGCGGAGTCCTTCGCGCCGCTGCCCGTGCACACCGTCCCCTACCTGGACGCCGAGCCCGTCGGCCCGGACGCGCTGGCCCGCGTCGCCGAGGCCATGTACGGCCGGGCCGATCCCTTCGCCCCGCCCGGAGGGGAGCCGCCGCTGCGGATCACCGCCGAGGGCGAGCTCCTGCTGGCCCTGCCGCTCGCCGAGAAGGGCGAGGTGGACCTGGCCAGGAAGGGCGACGAGCTGATCGTCACCGTGGGCCCCTACCGCAGGGTCCTGGCCCTGCCCGCGGCACTGGCCCGCAGGGGCGTGCGGGACGCCGCGCTCTCGGACGGCCGTCTGCGGGTACGGTTCCAATCGGGAGGGCCAGATGACTGAGAACACCGGAAACACCAGCAACCCGGACGGCGTGAGCGATCAGACCGGCCGGCACGACCGGAACGGCCGCGACGCCGGGAGCGAGGGGAGAGCGGACCGCGGGAGCGGCGGCGCCGGGGACACCGCCGGGACGGCGGGCTCCGGCGCCCCCCGGGGCGGCGGGGGCGACCCGCTCGGGAACGCGGCCGAGGAGGCGCTCAAGCTCTTCGACGCGCTCCAGCGCAAGGCCGCGCGGGAACTGCGCAAGAACCTGGTCAAGGGCACGATGACCGGGTTCGGCAGCGCGTTCTCCGGAGGCGGCCGCGGCGCCAGGGACGTGTGGGAGGAGGCGGTCTCCGACCACGATGAGGAGTACATCTGCCGCGCCTGCCCCGTCTGCCGCGCCATGGCGGCGCAGCGCGAGTCCGGCGGCCAGGTGACCGACCACCTGGTGCAGGCCGGCTCCGAGCTCTTCGCCGCGTTCAAGTCGGCCGTCGACGCGCTGAACAGGCCCTCGGCCGCGCAGCGGGCGCGGGAGCGTGAGGCCTCGCGGGAGGACACCCCCGTGGAGCACATCGACCTGGGGTGAGCCCAGAGGGAAAGGGTGAGAGATGGCGCTGACCATCGGCGTTGACATCGGCGGCACCAAGATCGCGGCGGGCGTCGTGGACGACGGCGGGCGGATCGTCGCGCAGTCTCTGCGGCCCACTCCGGCCGACAACCCCGAACGCGTCGCGGACACCATCGCCGACGCGGTGGCGGAGCTGGCGAAGGACCGGGAGGTCGAGGCCGTCGGTCTCGGCGCCGCCGGGTTCATCGACGAGACCCGCTCGCTGGTACGGTTCGCGCCCAACCTCGCCTGGCGTGAGGAGCCGCTGCAGAAGAAGGTCTCCGACCTGATCGGCCTGCCCGTCGTGGTGGAGAACGACGCCAACGCGATGGCGTGGGCCGAGGCGAGGTTCGGCGCGGGCCGCGGGGAGAGCCACGTCGTGTGCGTGACCGTCGGCACCGGCATCGGCGGCGGCATGGTGCTGGACGGCGCCCTCTACCGGGGCCGCTGGGGCATGGGCGCCGAGTTCGGGCACATGCAGGTGGTCCCCGAGGGGCGCCTGTGCGGCTGCGGCAACCTCGGCTGCTGGGAGCAGTACGCCAGCGGCAACGCGCTGGTCACCGAGGCCAGGCTGATCGCGGAGGCCGACCCGGCGCGGGCGGCCCGGCTGCTGGAGATCGCCGGGGGCGGCCCCGCCGACATCGAGGGCCCCGAGATCACCGACGCCGCCCGCGAAGGCGATCCGGCGGCGCTGGCCGCGTTCTCCTCGATGGCAGAGTGGCTCGGCCGGGGACTGAGCGACCTCGCCGCGGTGCTCGACCCCGGCTGCTTCATCCTCGGCGGCGGCGTCTCGCGCGCCGCCGACCTCTGGATCGACCAGGTCCGCGACTCCTTCGGCCGCCACCTGACCGGCCGGGGCCACCGCCCCCTGGCCGACATCCGCCTGGCCGAGCTCGGCGCCTCCGCCGGCCTCGTCGGCGCCGCCGACCTCGCCCGCCGGCGCTGACCGGCAGGCGCCGGCCGGAGGCATCGACCGGCAGGCGTCGATCGGAGTCGCCGGCCGGAGGAGGTGACCGGAAGGCGCCCGCGGGCGGCCGGAGGCGCTGGCACGGGGTCCCCGCCGCGGTTACGCTGACGTTCCCGTCGGCGCGAGGTCACCTGCGAGGTCACCGTGGTGCTCAGGGTCGCCAGCTACAACGTGCGTTCCATGCGCGACGACGTCGCGGCGCTGGGGCGGGTGGTCGCCGCCCTCCGCGCCGACGTGCTCTGCGTGCAGGAGGCGCCCCGCTTCCTGTGCTGGCGCTGCAGACGGCGGCGCCTGGCCGCCTTCGGCGGCCTGCGGGTCGCCGCGGGGCTGCGGGCGGGGGGCCTGGCCGTGCTGACCGGACCGGGCGTCCGGCTGCTGCACGGCGAGGGCCGCCTGCTGAGACACTTCCCCGGTCTGGAACGGCGGGCGATCGCGATCGCCGTCGTGGAGGCGGAGGGCGCCCGGGTGGCCGTCGGCTGCGTCCACCTGGACCTCGACCAGGAGGCCCGGCTGCACCACGCCGGCGAGGCGCTGGACCTGGTCGAGGAGGTGGCCGGCCGGTTCGGCGCGCTGCCCGTGCTCGCGGGGGACATCAACGAGCAGGCGCACCAGCCCGCCTGGCGGCACCTGACCGGGCGGCTGGCCGACTGCTACGCCGTCTCGCCCCGCGGCGACGGCCTCACCTTCCCCGCCCGGAACCCGGGCAAGCGCATCGACGCGGTCTTCGCGGTGGCGGGCGTCTCCGTGGTCTCCTGCGGCGGGATCGAGGCCGACCCCGCCGACCTGGCCGCCGCCACCGACCACCTGCCGGTGGTCGCCGAGCTGGACTGCGCCCGGTCCTCCCACGGGCGCGACCCCCGCGGCTGAACGCGCCCGCGGCCGAACGTGCCCGCAGCCGAACATGCCTGCGGGGGCCGCACCGTCCGCTCAGGACGTGCCGGACAGGGGCGGGGCAGGGCGTCCCCGCCGGGGCGCGTACCGCGGGAAGCGGCCGGGGGTGCGGCCGAGGACGGGGAGCCGCACACATGGAGCGGGCATCACCCGTACCATTTGGTGCATGACCCGTCGCCTTCCGCGGCGTGCCCTGGCGCTGTGCGCGGGAGGCCTGCTTCTGCCCTTCCTCCACACGCCGGCCGCGCACGCCGATCCCGTCCGCCCGCCCGCGGCGGAGGCCTGGCAGGCACCGGCGACCGCCCGGCTGAGCAGTGACGGATCCCTGTCCGACGTCGCCGGGCTCTCCGCCGGGAACGTGTGGGCGGTGGGCCAGCAGAGCGTGTGGGACGTCTGGCAGAGCCGGGGGGCCATCACTCACTGGAACGGCCGGACCTGGACCGAGGTCCCCATCCGCAACGACCCCACCGGGGCCGGGCTCCTGCGCTCGGTCGCGGCGGCGTCGGCGACCGAGCTGTGGGCGGTGGGGGAGGGGCACGACGGCCTGCCGTACCTCGCCAGGGGGGACGGCTCGGCCTTCGACCGGGTCACCGTCGACACCCTGCACGTGGGCGACTGGCTGGGCGGGGTGGCGGCCGTCACGGACCGGGTGGTCGCCGTGGGACGCCGCGCCAGGCAGCCGCTGATCGTCACCGGTTCGGGCGGGAAGTGGACGCTCACCGCCGCCGAAGGGCGCGGCACGCTGTACGGCGTCGCGGTGACCGCCAAGGGGGACGGCTGGGCGGTCGGCGACACCGGCGGCAAACCGCTGATCATGAGGTCGTCCGGCGGGCAGTGGAAGTCCTTCCCCGCTCCGGACATCCCCGGCGGCTACCTGCGTGACGTCCACCTCAACGGGTCCAGGCGCGCACTGGCCGTCGGCGGCGTCTACCGCGACTCGGGGCAGGTCGTCCCGCTGGTCCTGTCCTGGAACGGCAAGAAGTGGTCCAGGGTGGACCTGCCCGACCAGGACGTGCGGCTGTACGGCGTGACCGGCGACCGCAAGAACCGCTTCTGGATCTCCGGAGTCGACCTGACGCGTCCGGGGGAGGCGTTCCTGCTCCGCTACGACGGCCGCAGGGTCAAGACGCTGCACGGCGCTCCGCCCTCGGCCCCCCGGACGATCAGGCTCCAGTCGGCGGCCTACCTGCCCGGCACGGGCACGATCTGGACCGTCGGCCACGTGGTGGACGGCAACGGGCGCTACACCGACGTGATCGAGCGCTTCGCGACGAAGAGCCCGGCCGGCCAGGGAGACTCCGCCCGGTCCAGGTCGTGAGGCCCGGCCCGGACGCGGGGGCTCAGAGGACGGCGCCGTCGTCCCAGCCGGAGCCGCCGGGCGGGCCGTCCCCCATCCGCACCACCAGCGCCACGAAACCGCCGATGAACGCGGCGACCGCGGTGAACAGCGCCCAGCCGCGCAGCTCCCACCCGGCCGCGGCGGTCACCAGCAGGTAGGCGGGACCGCCGAACAGGGCCGTCCACGCGATCTTGGCGGTGGCGTCGGTCTTGGGCAGCGGCGGCGGCGGAGGAGGCACGTAGTGCCCCTCGTCGTCCTCCTGCCCGGCGGCGGGATCGGAGTCGGTGCCGGCGTCGGTGCGGCCGTCCTCCTCCGTCGCGGGGAGGCCGTCCTCCTCCGGGATCCTGACCACCCGGCGCGGGGGATCGGCGGGGAGGTTCTCGCTGTCCGGCCACGGCTGGTCGGCCGAGTCGCGCTCGGCGGTGTCGTTGAAGGACGCGACGATCTGCCGCCAGACCTCGTCCTCGTCGCTCTGCGGTGTCACCTAGCTGGGCCCGTCGCTCATGGCCTGATCACTTCCTTCTCCGGAGACCGCGCATCCCCCGCTGGCGATCAGTCTCTCTGCAAGGGTACAGAGGCGTTCGTCCTGATGAACTCCAGGCTCTCCGCAAAGATCCGGTCGGCGTCGTTGTCGAGCGTCGCGACGTGGTAGCTGTCGGCGAGCTCGACCACGTCCAGATTCCCCCCGGTCAGCCTCTCACGAAGAATACGCACACTGGTCGGTTTGACCACATGGTCCTGCGGGCTGTGGAAGACCAGGACGGGCTGGGTCACCCTGTCCAGCTCGGCCTGGGTCAGCGCCCAGAGGCGGGGGAGGCTCGCCGCGGCCTTGACCGGGGTGCGCGTGTAGCCCACCTCGACCATCCCCTCCTTCTTGATGTCGCCCGCGACCCCCTGGACGGAGGGGACGAACAACCGCAGCAGCGGCGCGAGCCTGAGCAGCGGGACGTCGTTGGCGATCGAGGGGTTGACGACGACCACGCCCCTGATGCCCTCGCCGTGCACCTCGGCCAGGCGCAGCGCCATGCAGCCGCCCAGCGACAGGCCCGCCACGAAGACCTCGGGGCAGCGGCCCCGCAGGTCCGCCAGCGTCTTGTCCAGCTCGGCGTACCAGTCCTCCCAGCGGGTGCGGTTCATCTCCTGCCAGGTGGTGCCGTGCCCGGGGAGTCGGGGCAGCGCCACGGTCAGCCCCGCCTCGGCGAGGTGCTCCGCCCAGGGCCGCAGCGACTGCGGAGAGCCGGTGAAGCCGTGGCAGAGCAGCACCCCGACCGGGCCTGCCGCGTGGTGGTACGGTTCCGCGCCGGACATGATTGGCATTGTGACTCCTTGTCAGGCTTGCCTGATCGTCGCATGTTCGGGGCCTGTTTTGCGAGAGGGTGATTTGTGCGGTTTCGCGGTGTAGGTGACGGGGCCTTGAGGTGGGAAGATAACTCCAGGTCGCTTCCTGTCAACCAAAGGAGCATCGAGTGTTCTACTGGGTGGTGAAGGCCATCCTCGCGCCCCTTCTCCGTTTGATCTTCCGCCCCTGGGAGGAGGGGGTGGAGAACGTGCCGAAGGAGGGCCCGGTGATCCTGGCCGGCAACCACCTGTCGTTCGCCGACCACTTCTTCGGGGCGTTGTTCCTTCCGCGCAAGGTGATCTCCCTCGGCAAGGCCGAGTACTTCACGGGCAGGGGCCTCAAGGGGATGCTCAGCCGGGCCTTCTTCAGCGGCGTCGGCACCGTGCCGATCGACCGCTCGGGAGGCAAGGCCAGCGAGGCTGCGATCCGCACCGGCCTGCGCGTGCTGAGCGAGGGCAACGTGCTCGGCATCTACCCCGAGGGTACCCGTTCCCACGACGGCCGCCTCTACAAGGGCAAGACCGGTGTGGCGCGGCTGGCGCTGGAGTCCCGCGCGCCGGTCATCCCGTGGGCGATGGTCGGCACCTTCGAGATGATGCCCCCCGGCCGTCCCCTCCCGCGCCTGGGCATCCGCCCGGGCGTGAGGTTCGGCAAGCCGCTGGACTTCTCCCGCTACTACGGCATGGAGGAGGACCGCCTGGTCCTGCGCGCCGTCACCGACGAGATCATGTACGCCCTGATGGAGCTGGGCGGCCAGGAGTACGTCGACAAGTACGCCGCGAGCGCCAAGGCCGAGGCGGCCCAGGCGGCGAAGGAGGCGAAGAAGGCCGGGCGGCGTTGAACGGCGCGGGGGACCCGCCCGGGCCCCGCCGTCCGGCCCGGCTCCGGCCGCGGGCCCGGTCCCGTTTCTCACCCCGCTCCCTGACCGGGCGCCCGCTCCGGGCCGGACCGCCGCGGGCCGCCACCGCCACCGCCGCGGTCGCCTGCGGCGGCGCGCTCGGCGCGCTGGCCCGCCACGGCCTGGGCGCGGCGCTGCCGACCGCGCCGGGCGGCTTCCCCTGGACCACCCTGGCGGTCAACGTCCTCGGCTGCCTGCTGATCGGGGCGCTCGTCGTGGTGCTCGTGGCGCTGGAGCCCCACCCGCTGGCCGGGCCCTTCCTGTCCACCGGGGTGCTGGGCGGGTTCACCACCTTCTCCTCCTTCGCCGTGGACGTGGAGGGACTGGTCCGTCTGGGCCGGCCGGCCACGGCGCTCTCCTATCTCGTCGCCACCCCGGTCCTGGCGGTGTCGGCGGCACTCGCCGGGACGGTCCTGGCAAGGCGGGCGCGGCGGGCGCGGCGGGAGCGCCGGGCGGGATGAGCGTGCTGCTGGTGGCGCTGGGCGGAGCGGCCGGGGCGGCGCTGCGGCACCTGGCGGCCTCGCGCTCCGGCCCCCGCTTCCCGTGGGGGATCCTCGCGGCGAACACGGCCGCCTCGTTCCTGCTCGGCCTGCTGGCGGCCGGAGCGGCCGCCGGACGGCTCCCGGGCTGGGCGCTCACGCTGGGCGGCGCCGGCTTCTGCGGGGCGCTGAGCACCTACAGCACGCTCGCCTACGACGTGCTGCGCTTGGCCGAGGCCGGCGAGCGGCGCCTGGCCGCGGCGAACCTGGCGCTCACGCTGGCGGCAGGCCTGGCGGCGGCGTTCGCCGGGGCGGCCCTCGGCCGGATAGCCTGGTAGGACCGATGGGATGAACAGGGTCAACGGGATGGCGGGGGCGCATCGTCGCGCATCGCCGCTTCCATCTTCCGCATGACGCGGGTCATCGTCTCCAGTTCGCCCGGCTCCAGCAGGTCGATGAGGAGCGCACGGACGACGGCGACGTGGCCCGGTGCGGTGCGTTCGAGACACGCCATGCCCTCGCCGGTCAGCGCGGCCAGCACCCCGCGCTCGTCGGAGGGGCAGGTCTCCCGGGTCACCAGGCCCATCGTCTCGAGCCTGCTGATCTGATAGGTCAGCCCGCTCTTGGAGGCCACCACGCCACGGGCGAGCTCGGTCATGCGGAGTCGCCGGCCGGGGGCGGCGGAGAGCCGCGCGAGGATCTCGTACTGGGCGTGGGTCAAGCCCGCGTCCGCTTTCAGCTGTTCCTCGACGCGCCGTTCGAGCAGGTGGGAGGCGGTCAGATAGGCAGTCCACGCGACCATCTCGCGCTCGTCGAGCCATCGCGTCCCCGTCATCCACTCAGTCTACAGGTTGTTTGAATTTGAACTATCTGCTTAGGTGGTGGTTCGAATTCGAACCTCAGGAGGCGTCATGTTCGGTGTGATCGATCGAGTCAGGCCCATCGCGTTCCTGGTGGGACGCGTCGTCATCGGCGTGATCTTCTTGGTGCACGGCTGGATGAAGTTCAGCTCCGGGCTGTCGGGGACGACGGCGTTCTTCGAGTCGGTCGGGATCCCCCTGGCGGGCCTGGCGGCGCCGGCGGTGGCGGTCCTGGAGGTCGTGGGCGGGATCGCCCTCATCGTGGGCGCCGCGCTCCCGCTCTTCGGCACGCTGCTCGCGCTCAACATGCTCGGCGCGATCCTGTTCGTCCACGGGTCGGCGGGGTTCGCCGCGGACAAGGGCGGCTACGAGTACGTCCTCGCCCTGGCGGCGGCCAGTCTGATGATCGGCTTCAGCGGAGGCGGAGCCCTGGCCGTCGACTCCCTCTGGCAGCACCGCCGCGGCCGTACGGGCGCCACGACCTCGGTCTGATCGCTGCCGCACGCCCTCGCCGTACGGGCGTCACGGCCTCGCGGGGCAGGACGCCTAGCCGCCGTAGACGTGCTCGCGGATCTGCCGGATGTGCTCCGGAGTCGTACGGCAGCAGCCGCCGACGAAGTCCGAGCCCGCGGCGTGCCATTCCGCGGCCGCCGCGCCGAACTCGGCCGGGTCGGCCAGACCGCGCCAGCGGCGGGCCTCGGCGTCCCAGGTCTCGCCGGAGTTGGGGTAGACCATGACGGGCTTGCCCTCGATCTGCCCGATCAGGCTGGGGATGTGGCGCGGCGCGGTGCAGTTGACGCCGACGGCGAGGACCTGGGGGTGGCCCGCGAACAACGCGGCGGCCCGGCGCATAGGAGTGCCGTCGCTGATGCGCTCACCGTCGCGGCAGGAGAAGCTGATCCACGCCCGCACGCCCGGGGTCTCGTCGAGCAGCCGCCTCAGCGCGCGGGCCTCGGCGTACGACGGGACGGTCTCGCACGCCAGGAAGTCGGCTCCGCCGCCGGCCAGGATGTGCCAGCGCTCCCGGTGCCAGGCGACCAGGCCGTCCTCGTCGAGGTCGTAGTCGCCGGTGTACTCGGCGCCGTTGGCGAGAGAGGCGCCGTACGGGCCGACGCTGGCGGCCACCGCGCCCTCGCCGTGGGCGTCCCGCGCCTCGGCGGCCAGGCGGATCGAGAGCAGGATCAGCTCCTCGGCCCGGCCGGCGGACAGACCCCGGCGCACGAACGCCGGGATGCTCGCCTGGTAACTCGCCGTGGTCGCCACCTGCGCTCCCGCGGCGTAGTAGTCGAGATGCGCCTGCCGGATCAGCGAGGGGTCCTCCACCAGGAGCTTCGCCGACCACAGCTCGTCACCCAGGTCCGCGCCCAGGGACTCCAGATGGGTGGCCAGACCGCCGTCGAGAATCACCACCCCGCCACTGTACGTCACAGGTGGCGGGATGATCCGGCGGACGATCTCGAAGCCGCCGGGACGGCCCGGCGGCCGGCCGCTCCTGCCGGCCGGCCACCGGGCCCGGCGGTCACCGCTTCCAGAAGGGACGGCGCCGCTCCGGCTCGCTCAGCCCCTCCAGGGTTCGGACGGCCTGCCGCCACAGCGCGTCCGCGTCCGCGCCGGGTCCCGCCGACGCCAGCTCCCCGGCCAGCGCCTCCAGCTCCGGATGGCCGCCGAGGAAGACGGCCAGGGCGGCCAGGCGGCTGCCCAGGTCGGACAGCAGGCGCAGCCGCTCGGCGGGCGGGAGGGACTCGGCGGCCCGCAGCCGCCGGAGCTCCTCGGCCAGCTGCGTGCGCAGGGCGTCGCCCGGTGCACCGGAGCCGGCCGGGACCCCGGCGGGGGAGGCGGGACGCGGGACGGACCGGGACCTCATCGGCGCGCGCGGGACGGGGGCTCCGCCCGGCGGCGCGGGGAACGCGTCGCGGCCCGCGTCCGGGAACGCGCCGATCCCCGCGTCGGGGACCGGGCCGGCCTCCGTGTCGGGGAAGGCGTCCGGGAAGGTGTCCGGGAGCGCGCCGGGGAAGGCCTCCGGCGAGGCCCCGGCGGACCCGCCCGGCGCGCCCGCGCCGTACCCCGGAGCGGGGGAGGCGGGCGGTGCGCCGGGAGCGGCCGCCCGCGGGGCGGGCATGGGAGCAGGCATGGCCGCGCTCATGGTCGGGGGCATCGAGGCCAGGAGCATCGGCGCGGCCGCGGCCGCGGGCGTCTCCCAGCCGCGGGGCAGCTCCACCGGCTGGATCACCCGGTGCTCCGGGCCGCCCTCGGCGGCCACCCGGCTGTCGACCGCGACGAACGCGGTGAACCGGCAGAGCACGCCGTACTCCAGCGAGGTCGAGACGATCTCCTCCTCCAGCGAGCGGTCGCCGGCGGCGTAGCGGTCCTCCAGGTCGCGCAGCCGGGCGCGCGCCCAGATCGAGCGCACCGCGGGGTTGTGCGCGCGCGTCCCGGTGATCCGCCGCTCCCACGGCCGCCCGGCGGCGTCCAGGCCGCGCAGGACCACGCTCGCGGAGGTCCCGGCCGCGCCCCGGTAGCGGCCGTGGACGGTCAGCGGCACGCCGGGGTAGACCGAGCCGAGGCGGCCGGTCGAGCCGGGGAGCGGGTCGAGGCCGTCTCCCGCCAGGGACAGGTCGGTGACCAGTGGCGCGCCGATCCTGCGGTGGATGTGCTCCATGGCCTCGTCCAGCCGGTCCTCCGACTCCACCAGCTCGCACCGGCCCGCGCCGAGCCCGGCCAGCCGGCCCAGGAAGCCCGCGTTGACGGCCTGGTCGATGCCGACCGTGTGCACCCGCACGCCGGCCAGCCGCCCCGCGGTCCGCTCCAGGATCCGGTCCTCGTCGCCCACCTGCCCGTCGGTGACCAGCACCAGCACCCGGTCCCGCGAGGAGTCGCCGAGCAGCGCGGCGGCGCGCTCCAGCGGCTCCACCATCTCGGTGCCGCCGCGCGCCTCCAGCCGGGCGAGGTACTCCACCGCCCGGTAGCGGTTGCGGTCGGTGGCCCGCACCAGTTCGCCGCCGCCCTCGCCGGGCCGCCCGGGGTGCTCCACCACGGTGTCGAAGGCGAGCACGGCGAACCGGTCGTCGCCGGTCAGCGTGTCGACGATGCGGGCGGCGGCGCGCCGGGCGGCGACCATCTTCCAGCCGGCCATGCTGCCCGAGCGGTCCAGCACCAGCACGACGTCCTTCGGCGCGGGCGCGGAGGGCCCCGGCTCCGGGACCACGGACAGCGCGAACGTGCCCTCGTCTCCGTCCCCCGGGCCGTCCGGGTCGGGGACGAGGGTCAGGGCGGTGGAGGCGTCGAAGTGCAGGCGCAGGACGAAGTCGCGGTCCAGCCGCTCACCGGGCGTCAGCCGTACGGTGCGGCCGTCCTGCAGGACGGTGTGCAGGCTGGAGCGGACCTCGCGCAGCTCCAGCCCGGCGGCGTCGACCGCGACCGCGAGCGAGAGCCGCACCGGGTGCGGGAAGCCGGGCAGCAGCACCGGCGGGGTGATGCGCGAGGCGTCGGGCACCGCGTCGGTGTCGGCGGCCCAGCCGTCGCCGGCCTGCCCGCCGTCGAGCGGGGTCCCGGGGATGTAGCGGGGGGCGACGACCAGCGGGAAGCGGAACGTCGCCGCGCCGTCCTCGTAGGGGAGCGGCTGGTCGAGCGTGAGCCGTACGGTGACCCGCTCGCCCGGCACGATGTTGCCGACCCGGATGGTGAAGACGTCGGGCCGGTCCTCCTCGGCGATGGCCGCCCGCCGCCCCTCGGCGACCGCCCGGTCGTAGTCGGCCCTGGCCCGGCCGCGCTCCTTCAGCACGCCCTCGACGACGTGCCCGTCGGCCTCCATGCGGAAGGCCGTCACCGCGGCCCGGTCGGGCAGCGGGAAGACGTAGGTCGCCTCCAGCGCCACGTCGAAGGCGTTGCGGAAGCACTGCGTCACCGTCACCCCGGCGGCCAGGCCGGCGACCTCGGCGGCGACGTCCACGCTCTCCAGGGGCAGGTTGCCGCGCTCGGTGACGAGCGCGCCCAGCCCGGCGTCGGGGACCGGCTCGCACTCGTCCGGCCGCAGCGGGGTGATGGAGTTGATCGTCATGGCTTTCCTTCCGGAGAGGCGAGCCCACGCTCGCGCAGGACCGCCAGGAGCGTCTCGGACGCGGCGGCGATCCCGGCGAGGTCGTCGTGGGACGGGACACGGCTCGCGCCGTCGAGCAGGAGGGTCACGCCCGCGGCCAGCCGTACCGCGGGCACGGCCGAGGCGGCGGAGGGAACCGGGGGCGGGGAGGCGGGTGAGGGGGAGCCGGGCGTCCCGTTCCGCACCGGGGCGGGAGGGTCGTTCCGTGCGGGGGTGGAAGGGGCGGGCGTCCGGTTCCGCGCCGGGGCGGGAGGGGCGGGCGGGCCGGTCCAGAAGCGCGGGCGGGCCTCGCGGGGCGCCGGGCTCCCGTCCGGGGAGGCGGGGAGGCGGGCGATCGCCTCCAGGATCTGGTCGGTCGCCCCGGCGAGCTCGGCCTGGATCTCGGCGATGCTCCGGCCCTCGGCCTGCCGCCGCTTGACGGCGATCAGCTGGAGCAGGTGGCGCCTGCCGTACAGCGCGACGCGGCCCCGGCGGGCGGCCGGCGGGTCGAGCAGGCCGATGGTGGCGTACCACCGGACGAGGCGCTCGTTGGGCACGTCCCTGACCCGCCCGCCCTGGCGGGCGGGCGGGGGGAGGGCCGCCGAGGCCCGCTCCACCAGTTCGCCGATCGTCCATTCCATGCCCTCATAGTGACACTGCAATTATTACAGTGTCAACATAGGTCCGGTATCGGTGGGTATGGGCGGCTCTGGTTCGCAACGAGACAACGGATACCGACAACGGAGGTACGTCCCATGGCCACCATCACCGGCCCGCTTCAGCCCGGTGACAAGAAGATCGTCGGAGAGGCCCTGCAGGGCGCGCTCATCGATCTCCTCGATCTCTCGCTCCTGGCCAAGCAGGCCCACTGGAATGTGATCGGCCGCAACTTCCGCCAGATCCACCTGCACCTGGACGAGATCGTGGGGTTCGCGCGGGCGCACGCCGACACCGTCGCCGAGCGGGCGGTGTCGCTCGACATCACGCCCGACGGCCGCGCGTCCGCCATCGCCGCCACCACGAAGGTGCCCCAGCTCGACTCCGGCTACCTGGACGTCGACAAGGTCGTCGCGGCGATGACGGACATCCTGGAGTCCATCGGCCGCAGGATGCGCGAGCGGGTCGACGCCACCGCCGAGGCCGACCCCGTCACCCAGGACATCTTCATCGCCGTCACCCAGGACGTGGAGAAGCACCACTGGATGATGCAGGCGCAGCGCTGAACGGCCCGCCCGGCCGCTGAGGCGGCACTCCGGCGGGTGCTTTCCGCCAGGGTGCCCCGACGCGGTGCGCGAAGGCGTCCCGGCCCGGCGCCGGGGCGCCTTCGCGCGCCGCGATCCGCCGGAGGGGCCGCAGGGACGCGATCCGCCGGAGGAGGGGCGCGGCCGGTCGGCGATGAGAGCGGATCGGTCGAAACGCGTGCCTTCCGGGTTTCCGCAGAGTTTCAATCGGGACGGTGGCCGTGTTCACCCGGATCCGGTCGACTGGCCCGCGTACCGTGAAGGCAGCGAGGAGGCGCCATGCTCCGCCGTACGTTGTTGCGCACCGGAGGACTGACCGCGGGTGCGGCGTTGACGGGATCCCTCTGGCAGGGGGCCGCGTGCGTGTCCGCGCGGGGGACGGGCCACTACGGGCCGCTCCGCGCGCCCGACGCGAACGGCGTCGCGCTGCCCGAGGGCTTCACCAGCAGGATCGTCGCCCGCACCGGCCGCAGGGTCGGCGGGACGCTCTGGCACGCGGCGCCCGACGGCGGGGCCTGCTTCCCCGACGGCGCCGGCTGGATCTACGTGTCCAACTCCGAGATCCCGCTGCTCGGCGGGGCCTCGGCGATCAGGTTCGGGGCCGGCGGAGAGATCCTCGGCGCCTACCGGATCCTCTCGGGCACCGACCTCAACTGCGCCGGCGGGCGCACGCCCTGGAACACCTGGCTGTCGTGCGAGGAGACCCTGCGGGGCCGCGTGTTCGAGTGCGACCCGTACGGTGAGCGCGCCGCGATGCCGCGCCTGGCCATGGGCCGGTTCAAGCACGAGGCCGCCGCCTGCGACCCCGACCGGCAGGTGGTCTACCTCACCGAGGACGAGCGGGACGGCTGCTTCTACCGGTTCCGGCCGGACGTGTGGGGCGACCTGACGGCCGGGCGGCTGGAGGTGCTCTGCGGGGACGGCGGCGACGGGAAAGGCGGCGGCGGGGGCGGCGGGAAAGGCGGCGGGGGCGCGATCACCGGGCCGGTGACCTGGGAGCGGGTGCCCAACCCCGCCGCGCCGCTGAAGGCGACCAGGCACCAGGTGGGGGCCGCCCTGCACTTCTCCGGCGGTGAGGGCTGCCACTACGACGGCGGAGTCTGCTTCTTCACCACCAAGGGCGACAACCGGGTGTGGGCCTACGACGCGGAGAACGGCCGCCTGGAGATCGCCTACGACGCCGCCTCCCCGCTGACCGGGGTGGACAACATCACCGGCACCCCCGCCGGAGACCTGTACGTGGCCGAGGACGGCGGGAACATGGAGATCAACCTGATCACCCCGGACCGGCTGGTCTCGCCGTTCCTCAGGGTCGACGGCCACGCCGGATCGGAGATCACCGGCCCGGCCTTCTCCCCGGACGGCCGCCGGCTGTACTTCTCCTCCCAGCGCGGCGCCCGGGGCGACTCCGCCGGGACCGACGGCGTCACCTACGAGGTCACCGGCCCGTTCCGCGGCTGAGCGCCCCGTCCCGGGCGCCGCCCTTCCGCAGGTCGCGGGCCCAGACCTCCTCGGTGAAGCCCTCGCCCGGTTCCTCCCGGACCAGCTCGAACCCCGCCGCCCGGTAGATGCGCCGGGCGCCGGTCAGCACGTCCCTGGTCCAGAGCGTGATCCGGCGGTAGCCGGCCTCCTCGGCGAAGCGCAGGCACTCGTCGACGAGCCGCCTGCCGATGCCCCTGCCCCGGGCGGACGGCTCGACCAGGAGCAGGCGGAGCCTGGCCGTCTGGTCGTCCTCGCGGACGCAGAAGACCGAACCGGCTCGCTCGCCGTCCACCTCGGCGATCCAGCCCGCCTCGCGCCGGGGGTCGTGACGCCTCCCGTAGTCGGCCGCGATTCCGGCCACGAGGGCCTCGAACTCGGTGCCCCAGCCGTACTCGGAGGCGTAGAGCACGCCGTGCCGGTAGACCGTCCAGCCCAGGTCGCCCGCGCGCAGCGGCCTGATGACGTACGGCCCGCCGCGGTCCGGGGCGGGGCCGAGGACCTCCCGGACGACGGCCATGCCCGCGACCAGGCGCCGCAGGTCCTCCTCGGTCACCCCGTCCAGCAGGCCGCGCACCTGTGCGGCCGACCGCTCGTCGAGCGCGGCGAAGGCGGTGCGGCCCTCCTCGGTCAGCCCGATCACCTGCCGCCGCCCGTCGGCGGCCGACCGCTCGCGCACCGCGAGCCCTTCGGTCTCGAAACGGGTGAGCATCCGGCTGAGGTATCCGGCGTCGAGTCCGAGCAGCCGCCGCAGCTCGCCGGCCTCCATCCGCTCGCGCAGGTTCAGCTCGAACAGGACCCTGACCTCCGTCAGGGAGTACGGCGTGCCGAGGAACCCCTGGTCGAGCACGCCGATGACACCGGTGTAGAAGCGGTTGAAGGCGCGGATCTCCGCCACGAGGTCATCCATGTATGACACGGTCAACGATTTATTTGATCCAGTCAAGTGAATCCGTGCGGGAGCGGTGGCGGCCGGGGAGATCCCCGTTCGGGAATCGGTCTGCAACGCGTCCGCATTCCGGCCGGCCGGGCTCGCCGCCGCCGGCCGCGGGTAGGTGCCGTGAGCGGGGCGGGGACGCACAGGCCGCCCTCTCTTCTCCGCGGCCCGCCCGCCTGACAGGGAGCAGACCCGTGACCGATGTGAGAGTCTCCGTCATCTACTACTCCTCGACCGGCACCGTCCACGCGATGGCCAGGCGGCTGGCGAGCGCCGCGGAGGAGGCGGGCGCGCGGGTCCGGCTCCGGCAGGTGCCCGAGCTGGCCCCGGAGGAGGCGATCGCCTCCAACGCGGCGTGGAGCCAGCACTTCGACGACACCAAGAACGAGCCGAAGGCCGTGCCCGACGACATCGTGGAGGCCGACGCGGTGCTGCTGGGCACGCCGACCCGCTACGGCAACATCTCCAGCCAGCTCAAGCAGTTCATCGACACCCTCGGCCCCCAGTGGTCGCAGGGGATGCTGGCCGACAAGGTCTACGCCGGGTTCACCGCGACCATGACCGCGCACGGCGGCCAGGAGTCCACCCTGCTGGCCCTCTACAACACCATCTACCACTTCGGCGGGCTGGTGGTGGCGCCCGGCTACACGGACCCGTCGAAGTTCGCCGACGGCAACCCCTACGGCGTCTCCCACGTCACCGGCGGCACCAACAGCGACCCGCTGACCGACGTGCAGTACACGGCCCTGGACCACATGGCCAGGCGGGTGGTGACCATCGCCGGGCGGCTGAAGGCCGGAGCCGCGGGCTGACCCGTGGGACCCGCCGTGAGGTGACTGCGCTAAGGTCACGGACCGGTCAAGAGTCGATGACGGCGGGAGAATCATGGCGGAGATCGCATATGTCGGCGGATACACCCCGGACACCGGGGGGTCGGGCGCCGGGATCGTGCTGATGGAACTGGACGGCCTGGCCCGGCGCGGCGCGACGGCGGCCCCGGGGCCGTCCTTCCTCGCCGTCCACCCCCGCCTCCCCGTGCTCTACGCGGTGGGCGAGGCCGAGCGCGGCACCGTGGAGGTCTTCGCCCGGGGCGCGGACGGCGTGCCGTCGCCGCTGGCCAGCCGTTCCAGCGAGGGCTCGTTCCCCTGCCACCTGGCCGTGAACCCGGAGGGCACGCTGCTGGCGGTGGCCAACTACGGCGACGGCACGGTGAGCGTGCACGGCATCGACGAGGCGGGGCTGCTCACCACCGTGCAGGTCTTCCCCTACCGCGAGGGCGCCCACGCCCACCAGGCGACCTTCGGCCCCGACGGCGTGCTGTACGTGACCGACCTGGGCGCCGACGAGGTCCGCCGCTTCACGGTCGAGGGCGGCCGTGAGGTCGCCCCGCACCCCGGCGGCCCGGTACGGCTCGCGGCCGGCATGGGGCCCCGGCACATGGCCCGGGCCGGGGACCGCTGGTACGTGGCCGGGGAACTGGACGGCACGGTCCGCGCCTACGACTCCGACTGGCGGGAGACCGCGGTCGCGGCGGCCAGCGGCACCGGAGCCGAGAACCACCCCTCCCACCTGGAGGTGTCCGGGCGGTTCGTCTACGTCGCCAACCGGGGGCCGGACACGATCGCGGTGCTGTCCGCGCCCGGCCTGGAGAGGGTCGCCGAGGTGCCCTGCGGGGGCGCCTGGCCGCGCCACTTCGCCGTCGCGCGCGACCGGATGTACGTGGCCAACCAGAACTCCGGCGGCGTCGCCGTACTGCCGATGGAGGACGGGGTGCCGCAGCGGGCCGAGGCGGTCTTCGAGAGCGGCACGCCGTCGTGCGTGCTCCCGCTGCCGGGGAGGTGAGCGCCGCGGCCGCGGGGTGGAGGGCGGGCGCCCGCCGGGGTGCGGGCGCCGCGGCCGCCGGGCGGTCGCCGGGACTCCGCCGCGGACCCGGGCGGACACCGCGCGGACCCGGGGCGGACGGCGCGCGGACGCCGACCGCCGTTTGGTCTAGACCACTGGGCCGCTCTGGAGGCAGAATGCCATGCGTCGGCGTGGGAGATCCCCGCCGGTCGTGTCACCCCGCTTAGTCTGGCCGTATCACCTCGGAACCACCACCGGAGGATGCCATGCGTATTGGAGTGTTGACCGGGGGCGGCGACTGCCCCGGCCTGAACGCCGTTATCCGTGCCGTCGTGCGCAAGGGAGCGGGCGTCTACGGCCACGAGTTCGTCGGATTCCGGGACGGCTGGCGCGGCCCGCTGGAGGGCGACACCATGCCGCTGGACATCCAGGCGGTGCGGGGCATCCTGCCCCGGGGCGGCACGATCCTCGGCTCCTCGCGGACCAATCCGATCAAGATCGAGGGCGGCGTCGAGAAGATCAAGGACAACCTCGCGCAGACCGGGGTGGACGCCCTGATCGCCATCGGCGGCGAGGACACCCTCGGCGTCGCCACGCAGCTCTTCGAGCGGGGCGTGAAGGTCGTCGGCGTGCCCAAGACGATCGACAACGACCTCAACGCCACCGACTACACCTTCGGCTTCGACACGGCCGTCAACATCGCCGTGGAGGCGATCGACCGGCTGCACACCACCGCCGAGTCCCACCACCGCGCGCTGATCTGCGAGGTCATGGGCCGCCACGCGGGCTGGATCGCGCTGCACGCCGGCATGGCCGCGGGCGCCAACGTCATCCTGATCCCGGAGAAGCCGTTCGACATCGACCGGGTCTGCGCCTACGTCGAGTCCCGCTTCAAGACCCGCTACGCGCCCATCATCGTGGTCGCCGAGGGCGCCCACCCCGTCGAGGGCCAGATGGCGCTGCAGACGGGCGAGCTCGACGCCTTCGGCCACGTCCGGCTGGGCGGCATCGGCGAGACGCTCGCCAAGGAGATCGAGAAGCGCACGGGCAAGGAGGCCCGCACCACCGTGCTGGGCCACATCCAGCGGGGCGGCACGCCCACGGCCTTCGACCGGGTGCTCGCCACCCGCTTCGGACTGCAGGCCATCGACGCGGTGCACGACGGCGAGTTCGGCGTCATGGTCGCCCTGCAGGGCACGGACATCGTCCGCGTCCCCCTGCAGGAGGGCACCAAGGAGCTGAAGACCGTCCCGCCCGGCCGCTACGAGGAGGCCGAGGTCTTCTTCGGCTGAGTCCGCTTCCCGGCGCCGGGGCCCCGTCCGGGCCCGCGGCGCCGGCCGGTCCTCACCGTCCGGAGGGGTCGAACAGTGACGGATCCTCCGGGCGGGGGGCGGCCCCGGTGCGCGGGAGGGCGGGGAAGCCCTCGGTCCGCGGGAGGGCGGGGAAGCCCTCCGTGGCGCGATCGTCCAGCCGGGCCATCACCTCGGCGTCCTCCCGCAGCTCCTGCTCGGAGGGGGACAGGACGACGCTCAGCAGCAGGCCCAGGGTGAGCAGGCCGACCAGCGCCAGCAGCGGCAGCAGGAAGTCGACGCCCTGCGCCCCGCCGACCGGGACCGGGGACGCCGCCGGCTGCACGTCCATGGCGAACATGCCGGTGTAGTGCATGCCGCAGACCGCGACGGCCATGATCAGCGCAGCGCCGCCGGTGGCCGGGACGCCGCGCACCCGCAGGGTGAACCAGAGCGCCACGGTGGAGGCGGCGATCGCGATCGCCGCCGACGCGCCGACGAGCACCGGATCGTAGGAGACGTGCGCCGGCATGTTCATCGCGGCCATGCCGAGATAGTGCATGCCGGCCACGCCCAGCCCGGTGAGCAGGCCGCCGCCGAGGAGCGCCGCGGTCCTCGGCCCGCCGTACGAGACCATGAAGAGGCCCGCGCCGACCACGGCGATCGCCAGGACGGCCGAGCCGACGGTGAGGGGCACGTCGTAGCGGATCTGCGCGCCGTCGACGGAGAAACCCATCATGGCGACGAAGTGCATGACCCAGATGCCGGTGCCGCCGATGGACAGCGCGCCGCCGATCAGCCAGCGCGCCCGGGCGGGACCCTCGGCCGTCCGCGCCTTGGCGGTGAGCATGAGGCCGAGCATGCAGCCGACCCCCGACATGAGGTAGGCCAGTACGGGGGTCACCAGGCCGTAGGAGAAGTGGTCGACGTGAGACATGGTCCAGTTCTTTGCGAGAGGGGATTGCCCCATTATTACCCTTAATGGACATATGTGATGGTTGAGAGGCTCAAGGGTCAATGGGGATGGAAGTCCCGTTCTGGCGGACGGTCGCGGTCTTCCGCGTCGCCTCCCTCGGCTACGCGGCGCTTCTGCTCGTCCGCGCCGGAGGCTACGAGCACCCGGCGGCCGCCTGGACTGTGATCGGAGTCATGGCGCTGTGGACCGCGGCGACGATCTTCGCCTACTCCGTCGAGGAGCTCCGCGGCCGGCCGCTGCTCGCCGCCGACATGCTCGTGACCGTCGGCTGCCTGCTGAGCACACCCGCGATCCAGGGCCCCCAGCAGCAGGGCAGCATGCCGATCACCGCCACCTGGATGGGCGGCGCCGTACTGGCCTGGGGCGTGCACGGCGGGCGCCGGGCCGGAGCCGCGGCCGCGGCGATCGTCTCGCTGGCCGACCTGTGGACGCGCGACGTGTTCGGCTCCGGCGCCGGGGACCTGCCGGTCAACGGGACCGTGCTGCTCTTCCTGGCGGGCGTGCTGGTCGGGCACGTGGCGCGGCTGGCCCGGCAGGCCGAGGCCCGCATGCAGCAGGCGATCGAGCTGGAGGCGGCGGGCCGGGAGCGCGAACGGCTCGCCCGCGGCATCCACGACTCCGTGCTCCAGGTGCTCGCGCTGGTCCAGCGGCGAGGCCTGCGGCTCGGCGGGGAGGCGGCGGAGCTGGGCAGGCTCGCCGGAGAGCAGGAGGCCGCCCTGCGGGAGCTGGTCAGGCTCCGCCCGGAGGCGCCCGCGGCGGGCACCGCCGACCTGGGGGCCCTGCTGCGGGCGTACTCCTCGGGCACGGTCACCGTCTCCACCCCGGCCACCCCGCTGACGCTGCCCGCCCGGACCGCCGGGGAGATGGCCGCGGCGGCGGGGGCGGCCCTGGACAACGTCGTACGGCACTGCGGGGCGCGGGCCCCCGCCTGGGTCTTCGCCGAGGACGACGGCGGGACGGTCACCGTGACGGTCCGCGACGAGGGGCCGGGCATCCCCGCCGGCCGCCTGGAGCAGGCCGAGGCGGAGGGCCGCCTCGGCGTCGCCCAGTCGATCCGGGGCCGGATCGCCGACCTGGGCGGGACGGTCACCGTGGTGTCCGGGCCCGGGCGCGGCACCGAGATCGAGATGTCCGTCCCGGTCAGCCCGTCGGCGAAGGGCTGACCGGAGCGGTGGGCGAGGGGCTGACCGGCGCCCCGGGGGTGGGGTTGAGCGGAGAGGTCGGGGAGGGGGCCGCCGGGGCCGAGGGCCAGGGCGAGAGCGTGGCCCGCCACTCGGTGGCCGGCATCACCGGGACCTGGAGCCGGGTCGTCCCGGCCTGCTGGAAGCGCAGCTCCACGGGGACGAAGCCGCCGACGGACAGCTGCCTGCTCGCTCCCGTCAGCAGGGCCACGGGCACCGGGCCGGTGCCGACGGGCTGCCGGACCGGCAGGTCGACGCCGCCGCCGGGGATCTCCGCCCCCTGGAACGCGCCCGGCGCGCTGATCGCGACGAGGCGGTCGGGGGCGGTCCGGTTGTTGATCAGGACCATGTGCAGGGGGGCCCCGGCCCCGGAGGCCAGCGCCTTCCCGGTGGAGTCGCCCACGAGGATCACGTTCCTGATCGCGATGCCTGCCTGGAACCCGTTCCCGCCGTCGTTCGGGGCCATCTCCTCCTGGCCGATCTCCGGCGCGAGCCGTTCGTTGCCGCAGGAACAGGCGGTCAGGGCCAGCGCGGCCACCAGCAACATCCTGAAGCGTCTCGTCATGTCACTCCTCCCGGCTCGTCCGGATCCATCTCCGTCTTCCGTGGAGGGATATCCCGCCCGCGGGCCATTTTTTCGCCATCCGCCCGGCTTCCCGGAGATTCCCGGCTCCGCCGTCCGCCGTCCGCCGTCCGCCGTCCGCCGTCCGGCGGTCCGGCGGTCCGGCGGTCCGGCGGAACCGGGGCCGGGGCCGGGGCGGGACGGTGGTCCCGTCCGGTAATACGCTGGCCGGATGCGGGTGATGGTGGTGGACGACCACCCGATGTGGCGGGACGCGGTGGCGCGGGACCTGGCCGAGGCGGGATACGAGGTGGTGGCCGCGGTCGGCGAGGGCCGGCAGGCGCTCCGGGTGGCCGCGGCCGTACGGCCCGAGGTGGTCGTGCTGGACCTGCAGCTGCCCGACCTGTCCGGGGTGGAGGTGGCCCGGGGGCTGGCGGCGGCGGACGCGCCGCCCCGGGTGCTGGTGCTGTCGGCCAGCGGCGAGCAGGACGACGTGCTGGAGGCGGTCAAGGCCGGCGCTTCCGGCTACCTGCTGAAGTCGTCGAGCCGCGAGGAGTTCCTCGACGCCGTCCGGCGCACCGCCGAGGGCGACGCGGTGTTCACCCCCGGGTTGGCCGGCCTGGTCCTGGGGGAGTACCGCCGGCTGGCCGCCCGGCCCGTCCCGGCGGAGGGGCCGCGCCTGACCGAGCGGGAGACCGAGGTGCTGCGCCTGGTGGCCAAGGGGCTGTCCTACCGGCAGATCGCCGAGCGGCTCGTGCTGTCCCACCGGACCGTGCAGAACCACGTCCAGAACACGCTGAACAAGCTCCAGCTCCACAACCGCGTCGAACTCGTCCGCTACGCCATCGAGCAGGGCCTCGACGGGTCGTAGGCGGGACTAAAGTGGCCCCGGTGCGGTGTTGCCTGTTGACGGCCGCCCGCGACACCCGGCGGTCGCCCCACGACCCTTCCCCCGACGCTCCACCGGAGGTTCCACCATGGCCGTGTCCGCACTGGGCGAGCCCTGCGTTCTGCTCAAGCTGGGCGAGGTCGTCCTGAAGGGAAACAACCGAGAGGTCTTCGAGCAGCGGTTGCAGGCCAACATCAAGGCGGCCCTGAAGGAGTTCGGCTTCAAGGTGGACGTGCGGCAGCGCCACGGCGTCATCGCGCTGTTCCTGCCGGAGGGGACGAGCGCCGAGACCGCCGACGCGGTCGCCGAGCGGGTCGCCTACGTGCCGGGCCTGGTCTGGATCCACCGGGCCTGGCGGGTCGCCAAGGACCCGGACGCGGTCCTCAAGGCCGCGATCGAGCTGCTCGCCGACCGCGAGGACGTCAAGCGCGGGGTCTCCTTCGCGGTGCGCTCCCGCCGCCGCGACAAGCGCTTCCCGCTGACCTCGATGCAGCTCGACCGCACGGTCGGCGGCGAGCTCAACGACATCTACGGCCTCCCGGTGGACCTGAAGAACCCCGAGCTGGTCGTCTCCATCGAGGTGGACCGCGACGAGGTCTTCGTGCACACCGACGGGCTGCCCGGCCAGGGCGGCCTGCCGGTCGGCACCAGCGGGCGCGGCCTGGTCCTGATGTCCGGCGGCATCGACTCCCCGGTCGCCGCCTACCGGATGATGCGCCGCGGCCTGCGGGTGGACTTCCTGCACTTCTCCGGCATCCCCTTCACCACCTCCGAGTCCATCTACAAGGCGTACGCGCTGGTGCGCGCCCTGGACAAGTTCCAGGGCAGGTCCCGCCTGTGGGTGGTGCCGTTCGGCAAGGCGCAGCAGTCCATCAAGGCCTCCGGCCAGGACCGCCTGGCGGTCATCGCCCAGCGCCGCCTGATGCTGAAGACCGCCGAGGAGGTCGCCCACCGCCTCCGCGCCGGGGCGCTGGTCACCGGCGACTCCCTGGGCCAGGTCTCCTCCCAGACCCTGCAGAACATCACCGCCCAGGACGACGCGGTCGACCTGCCGATCCTGCGCCCGCTGATCGGCCTCGACAAGACCGAGATCATGGCGGAGGCCCGCCGCATCGGCACCCTGGCGATCTCCGAGCTCCCGGACGAGGACTGCTGCACCCTGCTGGCGCCCCGCCGGGCCGAGACGGCGGCCAAGATCGCCGACCTGAAGCAGATCGAGAAGCGCCTCGACGCCGAGGAGCTCGCCGTGCAGCTGGCCGACTCCCTGCAGGAGTACAAACTGGAGGGCTGAGGGCCCCGCCCCCGCCGTCAGTCGACCTTGAAGGGGTCGTGCTCGGCCAGGAGCCTCTCCAGGCGGGCCTGGTCGACCCGGGTGGTGACGTCGGAGAGCTCCTGGCGGTCGCGCACGCACTTGGCCAGGGTGAAGGTCGAGGTCACCACGTAGAGGACGCCGATGGACAGGAAGGCGCGGACCCAGGTGTCCACCGGGAGGTAGGCCAGGCCGATGGCGACGGCCGAGACGGACACACCGAAGGACAGCACCGCCTGGACGTAGAAGGCGCCGGTGTTCTTGGGCTGGATCGCTTTCGTCATGCCGTCCAGGGTCCGGCTCCGGGAGGGGGCCGCGCGTCCGTGCGGATACTCAGTCGTCCGTGAGTCGTCCGTGAGTCGTCCGTGAGTCGTTCATGAGTACGTGCGGCGGTCCGCGCCGCGAGGGGCGGAAGGTGCCGGACGGCCCTTCGCGCGCAGGGCGAGGCCCCGTCCGCACCGGACGGGGCCTCGCCTGCGCGCCTTATGGAGAACCGGCGGTCTACCACAGACCGCCGTAGAGGCCGCCTCCGGTGCCGGTGCACAGGTTGGTGCTGGCGGCACCCTGCGGGCCCGCCGCCGACTGGTTGGCGTTGTAGTAGGAGTTGCCGCCGTAACCGCCGAAACCGAAGCCGCCGTAGCCGCAGCCACCGGTCTGGTAGCCGCCGGCCAGGGCGGCGGAGGCGGCGGAGAGCACCAGCGTGGCCGCGGCGGCACCGGTGAGCGCGATGCGAGACAAGGTCTTGCTCATGGAACTGGGTTTCCTTTCTCCGTCCGGCCCGTCATGGGCCGGGACTCGATCGTCTCCGGCTCCCTCCTGGCCGCCTCTCGGCGGGGACGGAGCCGGTCCCGGAACCTCAATACCCGTCACTCGCACTTTGAACACATATAGTCACCAATCAGTTACTAATAGTGAACAAGCATCGCGAGTGATGAAAAATCACCTCGTCCAGCGGATCGTCCGCCTCGGTCGCCGCTCCGCTTCGGTCGCCGTTCCGCCTGCCTGTCGGTCAGGCGGAGGCCAGGGCGTCGCCGACCGCGCTCTTGCCCAGCAGGGGCGGGAGCTGGCGCATCACCCGGGCGAGTTCCCGCAGGTCCCCGTTGACCAGGGCCTGGGGGCCGTCGCACAGAGCCTGCTCCGGGTGCGGGTGGACGTCGATGATCACGCCGTCGGCGCCGACCGCGATGGCGGCGCGGGTGAGCGGCAGGACCAGGTCGCGGCGGCCGCCGGAGTGGGACGGGTCGACGATGACCGGCAGGTGCGACAGGCGCTGGGCGACCGGGACGGCGGAGACGTCCAGGGTGTTGCGGGTGGCGGTCTCGAAGGTGCGGATCCCGCGCTCGCACAGCACGATGTCCAGGTTGCCGCGCTGGGCGATGTACTCGGCGGCCATCAGCCACTCCTCGATGGTGGCGTTCATGCCGCGCTTGAGCATGACGGGCTTGCCGACCCCTCCCACGGCCTGGAGCAGCGCGAAGTTCTGCGCGTTGCGGGTGCCGATCTGCAGCATGTCCGCGTAGGAGGCGACCAGGTCGACGTCGTGGGCGTCGACGACCTCGGTGACGATCGGCAGCCCGGTCGCGGTGCGCACGTCGGCGAGGATGCGCAGCCCCTCCTCGCCCAGGCCCTGGAAGGCGTAGGGGGAGGTGCGCGGCTTGTAGGCGCCGCCGCGCAGCAGGGTGGCCCCGGCGGCCTTGGCCATCTCGGCGGCTTCCAGCGTCTGCTGCGGGGTCTCCACCGCGCACGGACCGGCGATCAGCGTCACGGTGCCCGGCCCGATCGGCACGCCGCCGACGCGGACCGTGGAGCGCTCCGGATGGTTGTCGCGGCTGACCAGCTTGTACGGCGCGGTCACCCGCATCACGTCCGCCACTCCCCGCATGCCGCGCAGATTCAGCGCACCGAACTGGGCGACGTCGCCGACCAGGCCGATGATCGTACGGTTCACGCCCCGGCTGACGAACGCGCTGCCGCCCGCCGCGGTGATGACCTCCACGATCGTCTCGATGTCTTCCCGGGTGGCCTCGGGGGCCATGACGATGACCATGTCTCTCCTTGTCGTGAGCGGCCGGGGTGAGCGGCCTGCGGGAAAACGAAAAGGCCCCGGGTCCGAAATCCGGACCCGGGGCCTTCGCGTTCGCCTGGCTGTCAGCGCAGCATCTGGAGGCGAACGGTCCGACCCACGGGTCCGTCGCCATACCAAAACCAGAACACGGTACGCATCGCCGGAATGCTAGCGCACCCGCGCCCCCGCAGGCGCTCCCGTCTCATCTGGCGGAACGCGTGTTCCCGCGGCGCCCGGCGCCCGGGCAAAGAGGGAGCCGCCCGTCCGCCGGGAAACGGGCGGTGGCAGGATTGCCCCGTGCCAACGGGGAAACGGCGAGGGGAGTGATGGTGGATCGGACCCAGGATCCGCTGGAGGAGGACCGCCTGCCCCCCGGGCAGTACGTCCCCAGAGGGCGTCCGGTGATCCACTACGGCAGGGTGCCGACCTTCCGCCCGGCGACGTGGGAGCTGCAGGTCATGGGGGCGACCGCGTCGGGCGAACCGCACCGCTTCTCCTGGGAGCGCTTCTCCGAACTGCCCCGCACGACGGTCCTGGCGGACTTCCACTGCGTCACCAAGTTCTCGATCATGGGCAACGAGTGGTCCGGGGTGTCCGCGGCCACGCTGCTGGAGATCGCCCCGCCCGCGCCCGCGGCCGGGCACGTGATGATCTGGGGCGAGTACGGCTACAGCGCCAACGTCAGGATGAGCGACTTCGCCCGGGAGCACACCCTGATGGCGACGGAGCTGGACGGCAAGTCCCTCTCGCCGGAGCGCGGCTACCCGGTCCGGGCGGTCGTCCCGCACCTGTACGCGTGGAAGAGCGTCAAGTGGGTGCGCGCCGTGGAGTACATGGTGGAGGACCGGCGCGGCTTCTGGGAGGAGCGCGGTTACCACAACATCGCCGACCCGTGGCGGGAGCAGCGCTACTCGTACCAGGAGGAGCCGGGCGAAGGCCCGCCCTGACCGGAGGCCGGGCCGGTACGGCGGGCGCGGCCCCGTCGGCCCGGGTCGCCGTCCACCGGGTCCGGGGCGTTCACCGGGCCTGTGTCCACCGGGTCCAGGGCGTTCACCGGGCCTGTGTCCACCGGGTCCGGGGCGTTCACCGGGCCCGCGTTCATCGGGCCCGCATCCACCTCGTCCGGGCGCGCCGGCGGGCCGGCAGGCCCCGGTCCTCCGTGGTCCCGCGCCTCCCGGAACACGGCCGGGATGACGCGTTGTAGCCGGATCTTTACCCATTGCTCGCCGTATCGCTTGCGGTCCCGGTGCCCAGTGGGCAACGTGTGGGCCATGTTGCGCGTCTTGGCCGTCGACGACGAGACCCCCGCCCTGGCGGAGCTGGCCCGCCTGCTCCGCCAGGATCCCCGCATCGAGCACGTCTCCACCGCCTCCGGCGGCGTCCGGGCGCTCCAGGACATGGTCGCGATGATCGGCGCGGGGGAGCGGCTGGACGGCCTCTTCCTGGAGATCCGGATGGCCGGCCTCGACGGCCTGGACCTGGCCAGGCTCGTCGCCGGGTTCCCCCGGCCGCCCCGCCTGGTCTTCGTCACCGCCCACGAGGAGTGCGCCGTGCAGGCGTTCGACCTGGAGGCGGTGGACTACGTGCTCAAGCCGGTGCGCGCCGACCGGCTGGCGGAGGCCGTCCGGCGGCTGGAGGCCGCGCTGCCGGCGGCGGCCGCGCCGGGTCCGGAGGACGTCATCCCGGTCGAACTCGGCGGGCGGACCCGGTTCGTCCCCCGGCAGTCGGTCTGGTTCGCCGAGGCCCGGGGAGACTACGTGCGGCTGCACACCGTCGACGGCAGCTACCTGATCCGCATGTCGCTGGCCGCGCTGGAGCGGCGCTGGTCCGGTGCGGGGTTCATCCGCATCCACCGCAGCACGCTGGTGTCGGCGCGGCACGTCAAGGAGATGCGCTTCGACGGGGGCAGGGCGGTGCTCCAGGTCGGCACCGAGACACTGCCGATCAGCCGCCGCCACACCCGGCAGGTCCGCGAGCAGCTGGTCCGCCAGTTCCAGGGCCGGCCTCCGGCCGCCGGGACATGAGCCGGTGATGGTGGGTGTGGAGTCTTCCGGCGGTGCGGACGACCGTTCGTCGTAGGCCGACGACCGCTCGTCGCGTCGCCACTCTCCGCACACCGATAACTACACACCGTTCAACGCGCTGCTCGGAAAGCCGGTTTCCCCTGATCAGGCACCCCCATAGTGTTCCTGCATCGGAGAGCCGATCCGCCCGGCCAGGGGGGACGGAGCCGCAGGGCTCACAGGATCTGGCGGGTGGAGTTCCGGGTGGGCGGCGGTGGACGGCCGCCCGGCCGCCGGACCCTGAAACCCGGGGGGGAGGGTCCGGCGGTCTCCGGTGTGAGGGGGACGCCCGCGACGACTCGCGGGCCGAGACGTGATCCGGCCCCACGGGGGCGGCCGGATCGCGGGCCGGGCGTCCGTCGCATCCCCGGCGGCGGGGTGTCCCGGCGCCGCCGGGGCGCGTGCCGCCGGACCGCGGAGGGCGGGCGGGGCGCAGGGCGCCGCCGGACGGCGGCAGGCCCCGGACGGCAGCGGGCCGGGGCGGCAGCGGGCCGGGGCGGCGGAGCGACCGGGGAACGGCCGGGGATCGCGGGCCGGGAGCCGTCAGAGTTCGTCGCGGAGCTTCTTCAGCAGCTCGATGTCCTCGCGGTGCTTGTCGGCGCCGCCGGGGGTCTCGATGCAGAGCGGGATCCCGGCGGCGGCCGGGTGGCGCATCAGCTCGGCGAACGCCGCGGCGCCGATGTGGCCCGCGCCGATGTTCTCGTGCCGGTCCTTCTTGGAACCGCACACGTCCTTGGAGTCGTTGGCGTGGATCAGCCGGAGCCGTCCCGGAGCGACCGCGTGCAGGCAGTCGAGGGTCTCGCGCACCCCCTCCGCGGTCGACAGGTCGTGGCCGGCGGCGAAGGCGTGGCAGGTGTCCAGGCAGACGCCGGCCTTCGGGTGCCAGTCGAGCGCCGCCAGGTAGGGCTCGAGCTCCTGGACGGTCGCGCAGAGCATGCCGCCCTGCCCGGCCATCGGCTCCAGCAGCAGGTCGGGGCCGTCGTCGGGGAGCTCCTCCAGGAGCGGGAGCAGGTGCTCGCGCAGCTGGCGCAGGGCTTCGTCGCGGGTCTGGCTCACCGCCGACCCGGTGTGCACGACCAGCCCTCTGGCGCCGATGGCCGCGCTGCGCAGCAGGCCGTGCCGTACGGTCGCCACCGACTTCTCCAGGGTGTCGGTGCTGGGCGTGCCGAGGTTGACGAGGTAGGGGGCGTGCACGAAGGTCACCGTGCCCGACGCGCGGAGCAGCTCGTCCTGGGCCGGGTCGCCCGCGGCCAGGGCCCAGCCGCGGGGGTTGGTGACGAACACCTGGATCATCTCGGCGCCGATGTCCGCGGCGGACCGCAGTCCGCCCTTGGCCAGGCCTCCGGTGACGGAGACGTGCCCGCCGATGAGGGAGAGAGAAGTCATGATGCCGCCCAGTCTAGGCGCTGACCGCGACGGTTCCGGGAAGGGTGACGGGAGTGGACGGTCGCAGCGCGAGGGCGGATCCCCGGACGTGCCCGTTGGCAGCATCTGCCGCGGAGCCGGGCGCCTCTGGTCAGGATCCGCCGAAGAGGCATGCCGGGGCCGGTGTGTGTACTGCTGCCATGCCGAACACGGGACCGGACACGGGGCCGGGCACGGGTCCGCGTGCGAGGCCGGGCACGGGACCGGACGGGGGAGCCCCGGCGGGGCTGGCCGGCTTCAACGCGCTCGGCGCCGCCGAGGCGGAGGCCGGGCTGCTGGCGTGCTGCGCCTCGCCGGTCTTCGCCCGCGCCGTCGCCGCGGGGCGCCCCTACCGGGACCTCGCCGGGCTGACCGCGGCGGCGGGCGCGGCCGTACGGGGACTGGACTGGCCGCAGGTGCTCCGGGCGCTGGCCGCGCACCCGCGGATCGGCGAGCGCGCCGCCGGGACCGGTCGGGAGTCCGCCTGGTCGCGCCGCGAGCAGTCCGGCACGGCCGGGGCCGGGCGGGAGGTGCTCGACGCGCTCGCCGAGGGCAACCGCCGCTACGAGGAGCGCTTCGGCCACGTCTACCTGGTCTGCGCCACCGGCCTGTCGGCCGCGGAGCTGCTCGAGCGCCTGCGGGGGAGGCTGGCCTGCGACGAGGAGACCGAGCGCCGGACCGTCCGGGCCGAACTGGAGAAGATCACCTTGCTGCGGTTGGCGAGACTGCTGGGGGAGGAGCCATGAGCCTGTCCACACACGTGCTCGACGCGGCGGTCGGCCGACCCGCCGAGGGCGTCGCCGTACGGCTGCTGACGGACGACGGGACACTCCTCGCGGAGGGGAGCACCGACGCCGACGGCCGGATCACCGGGTGGCGGACGGGGCCGGGCGTGCACCGGCTGGTCTTCGGCACCGGCGCCTACTTCGCCGCGCGCGGCACGGACTCCTTCCACCCGGAGGTCTGCGTGGCCTTCCGGGTCGACGACCCGGACGAGCACCACCACGTGCCGCTGCTGCTGAGCCCGTTCGCCTACTCGACCTACCGGGGGAGCTAGCGTGACCGTCGTCCTCGGCCCCAACCGCTACGGCAAGGCGGAGACCCGCCTGGTCCGCGTCACCCGCGACGGCGGCGTCCACCACCTCAAGGACCTCAACGTCAGCACGGCGCTCTCCGGCGACATGGAGGACACCCACCTGACCGGGGACAACTCCGCGGTGCTGCCGACCGACACGCAGAAGAACACCGTCTACGCCTTCGCCCGCAGGCACGGGGTGGACCAGATCGAGGAGTTCGCGCTCCTGCTGGCCCGGCACCACGTCGGCTCCCAGCCGTCGATCCGGCACGCCCGGGTGGAGATCGAGGAGTACTCCTGGGACCGGATCACACCCGCGGGCGACCCCGGAGACCGGCGGCACTCCTTCGTCCGCTCGGGCGCCGGGGTGCGCACCTGCGTCGTCCACCACGACGCCGACGGCCGCACCACCGTGGTCTCCGGCCTGGCGGACCTGACGGTCATGAACACGACCGGTTCGGAGTTCCACGGGTTCGCCCGCGACGAGTACACCACCCTGGCGCCCGCCACCGACCGGATCCTGGCCACCGCCGTGACGGCGCGCTGGCGGCACGCCTCGCCGGACCCGCCTCCCGGCGGCTCCTACGCGGAGTCCCACGCCGAGGTACGGCGCTGCCTGCTGGAGGCGTTCGCGCAGACGCACAGCCTCTCCCTCCAGCAGACCCTCTACGCGATGGGCAGGAGGGCGCTGGAGACCCGTCCGGAGATCTGCGAGGTACGGCTCGCGCTGCCCAACCGGCACCACTTCCCGGTGGACCTGGAGCCGTTCGGGCTGGACAACCCCGGGGAGGTCTTCTACGCCGCCGACCGCCCCTACGGGCTGATCGAGGGCGCGGTCCTGTCCGAGGGCGCCCCCGGCGCCGGCTTCGCGTGGGACTGACGGAGGTGACGGCGATGGACTTCCTGCGGCCCCGGAGCTGGGCGGAGGCGCTGGCGGCCAAGGCGGAGCGGCCGGAGGCGCTGCCCGTCCAGGGCGGCACCGACGTGATGGTCGAGATCAACTTCGCCGTCCGCCGCCCGGAGGCGCTCCTGGACCTGAACCGGGTCGCCGAGCTCGCCGCCTGGTCCGCCGAGGAGGACGGCCGGCTCCGGGTCGGCGCGGGCGTGCCGTACGCGCGGCTGATCGACGAGCTCGGCGACCGGCTGCCGGGCCTGGCGCAGGCCGCGCGGACGGTCGGCTCGCCGCAGATCCGCAACCGGGGCACCGTGGGCGGCAACCTGGGGGCGGCCTCCCCCGCCGGGGACGGCCACCCGCCGCTGCTGGCCGCGGACGCGGTGGTCGAGGTCGAGTCCGCCGCCCGCGGTGTGCGGATGATCCCGGTGACGGAGTTCTACCTGGGGGTCAAGCGCAGCGCGCTGGAGCCCGACGAGCTGATCCGGGCGTTCTGGGCGCACCCGGCCACCGGGCCCCAGTACTTCTCCAAGGTGGGCACCCGCAACGCGATGGTGATCGCGGTCTGCTCGTTCGCCCTGGTGCTCCGCCCCGGTGAGCGGCGGGTGGGCACCGGCGTCGGCTCGGCCGCCCCGACGCCCCGCCGGGCCGCGGCCGCCGAGGAGTTCCTGGCCGCCGAGCTCGACTGGGACGGGCCGCTCGACGAGGCCGTGCTCGTCCGCTTCGGTGAGCTGGTGGCCGGGGCGGCCGCCCCGATCGACGACGTGCGCGGCACCGCCGCCTACCGCCGGCACGCCCTGGCCGTGCTGGCCCGACGCACCCTGACCTGGGCCTGGAACGACCTGCGGGCCGCGGGCCCCGAGAGGAGGACCGGCTGATGCGCGTCACCTTCACCGTGAACGGCCGCCGCCGGACGGCCGACGACGTCTGGGAGGGCGAGAGCCTGCTGTACGTCCTGCGCGAGCGCCTGGGCCTGCCCGGCTCCAAGAACGCCTGCGAGCAGGGCGAGTGCGGCTCCTGCACGGTCTACCTCGACGGTGTGACCGTCTGCGCCTGCCTGGTCGCGGCCGGCCAGGCCGAGGGCCGCGAGGTCCGCACCGTCGAGGGGCTCGCCGACGGCGACCGACTCGACGAGGTCCAGCGGGCCTTCGTCGAGTGCGGCGCCGTGCAGTGCGGGTTCTGCACCCCCGGCCTCGTCGTCCAGGCGCACGACCTGATCGAGCGGACCGGGCGCCCCTCCGACCCGGAGATCCGCGAGGCCCTCGCCGGCAACCTGTGCCGGTGCACCGGCTACGAGAAGATCCTCGACGCGGTGCGGCTCGCCGCGGCCCGCAGGGCCGAGAGCGGGGAGGCCCACCGGTGAGCCCGGCGGCGGCTCCCGAGCCCGGCGGCGCGGGCCGGAGCGCGGGTGCGGGCGCGGGCCGGAGCACCGGTACGGGCCGGAGTACCGGTACGGGCGCGGGCGGAGGGCGGCGCGGGGGCACCGTCCTGATCGAGAACGCGTACATCGCCCCGGTGACCGGCGAGGAGATCCCCCGGGGGTACATCAGGATCGACGGCGACCGGATCACGGCCCTCGGCCCCGGCCCGGCCCCGGCGATGAGCGCCACACAGGGGGTGGAGTGGATCGACGGGAGCGGCTGCCTGGCCACCCCGGGCCTGGTCAACACCCACCACCACCTCTACCAGTGGGCCAGCCAGGGGCTCGCCCAGGACGCCGCGCTCTTCGACTGGTTGGTGGCGCTCTACCCGGTCTGGGCGGCGATGGACGCCGAGGTCGTGCACGGCGCGGCGGGCGCCGGCCTGGGCTTCCTCGCCCTGTCCGGCTGCACCACCTCCTCCGACCACCACTACGTCTTCCCGAAGGGCCGCGGCGATCTGCTCGCCGCCGAGATCGAGGCGGCCCGCGAGGTGGGCGTGCGCTTCCACCCCGCGCGCGGCTCGATGGACCGGGGCCGCTCGGCGGGCGGCCTGCCGCCGGACAGCGTGGTCGAGCGGCTCGACGACATCCTCACCGCCACGGCCGAGGCGATCGACGCCCACCACGACCCGTCCTTCTCGTCGAAGCTGCGCATCGCGGTCGCGCCCTGCTCGCCGTTCTCCGTCAGCGCCGACCTGATGACCGAGGCCGCCGCGCTGGCCCGGGACAAGGGCGTGCGCCTGCACACCCACCTCGCCGAGACCCTGGACGAGGAGGAGCACTGCCTGGCGCAGCTGGGGCTGCGCCCGGTCGGCTACCTGGAGCGGCTCGGCTGGCTCGGCCCGGACGTGTGGGTCGCCCACGCGGTGCACCTCGGCGACGCCGACATCGACGTCTTCGCGCAGACCGGCACCGGCTCGGCGCACTGCCCCAGCTCCAACGGCCGCCTCGGCGCGGGCGTCGCGCGGGTGGCGGAGATGCTCCGGCGCGGCGCCGTCGTCGGCCTCGGCGTGGACGGCAGCGCCTCCGCCGAGCTGACCTCGATGTCCGGCGAGATGCGCCAGGCCCTGCTCCTGCAGCGGGCGCGGTACGGTCCCGCCGCGCTGACCACCCGTCAGGCCCTGGAGATCGCCACCCTCGGCGGCGCGCGCAACCTCGGCCGCGAGGCCGAGATCGGCTCGCTGGAGCCGGGCAAGCTCGCCGACGTCGCGCTCTGGCGGACGGACACCCCCTTCGCCTCGGCCGTGGCCGACCCGGTCGCCGCCCTCGTCCTCGGCGCCCGGCAGCCGCCGCTGGCCCGGCTGCTGGTGGGCGGGGAGACGATCGTGGCGGACGACGAGCTGCGCACCGTCGCCCAGGACGAACTCGGCCGGACGGGAGGCGCCGCCCACCGCCGGCTCATGCGCCTGGCCGGGGAGCAGGGGCTCGCGACCGCCGGGGAGGTCGGACCTCCGCCGGGACAAATGTGATGATGGTGCTCCACATCACCGGATCCGGGCGTGCGGCCCTGCCCGCTCGCACCGGGCTGGGCCGCACGCCCTGTGATTCTCCACCAGGGAGCAAGGTTGTCTGAGCCGTCGGGGCACATCGTCATCGCCCCGGACAAGTTCAAGGGATCGCTGACCGGAGCCGAGGTCGCCGCCCGCGTCGCGGCGGGTCTGCGCCGGTCCGACCCGGAGGTCGCCGTGGTCGCGCTGCCGGTGGCCGACGGCGGCGACGGGACCGTCGACGCCGTCGTGGCCTGCGGATTCGAGCGCGTGGAGGTCCAGGTGACCGGGCCGGTCGGCGAACCGGTCCACGCCGCCTACGCCTGGCACCCGTCCGGCACGGCGGACGGGCCCGATCCGTCCGGCCCGGCCGGGCCGGGGGTACCCACGGCGGTGATCGAGCTGGCCGAGGCCTCCGGGCTCCGGCGCCTGCCGCCCGCAGAGACGCCCGCCGGGGTTCCGGCAGGGGTTCCGGCCGGGAGTACGCCCGCCGGGACCTCCTCCGGGGAGGCGCCGGGATCGCCCGGACCGGCGGGCCCGGCCGCGCACGGCGGGGTCAGGCTCGCCCCGCTCACCGCGACCAGCCGCGGCACCGGCGAGCTCATCGCGCACGCCGTACGGCGCGGCGCCCGCCGGATCGTCCTCGGCCTGGGCGGCAGCGCCTGCACCGACGGCGGCGCCGGGATGATGGCGGCGCTCGGCGTGCGCTTCCTGGACGCGGACGGCCGGGAACTGCCGCCCGGCGGAGCCGCCCTGCGGGACCTGGCGCGGATCGACACCTCCGGGCTCGTGCCGCTGGACGGCGTGGAGTTCGTGGTGGCCTGCGACGTGGACAACCCGCTGCTCGGCCCGTACGGCGCCGCCGCCGTCTACGCGCCGCAGAAGGGCGCCACCGGCGAGGAGGTGAGGCTGCTGGAGGCCGCGCTGGCCCGCCTGGCCGCCGTCGCCGCGCACACCCACGGCCTGACCGGCGCGATCGAGCACGACGGCGTCGTCCGGCCGATGGGCGTCGCCGCGCAGCCGGGGGCCGGGGCCGCCGGAGGCGTGGGCTTCGCCGCCGTCGCCTTCCTGCGGGCCGACATCCGCCCCGGCATCGAGTACCTGCTCGACCTGCTCGGCTTCCGGCGGCGGCTCGACGGGGCGCGCCTGGTGGTCACCGGAGAGGGCTCGCTGGACGAGCAGACCCTGCGCGGCAAGGCGCCGGCCGGGGTCGCCGCCGCCGCGGGCCTGGCGGGCGTCCCGGTCGTCGCGGTCTGCGGCCGCCGCGCCCTCGGCGACGACGAGCTGCGCAGGGCCGGCATCCGGGCGGCCTACGCCCTCACGGACGTCGAGCCCGACCCGGAGCGCTGCATGGCCGAGGCGGGCCCGCTGCTCGAACGCCTCACCGCCAAGCTGGCCGCCGACTGGCTCTGACCGCCCTGACCGTCCCGACCCACCCCGAACCGACCACCCCGAACCGACCACCCCGTCCGAACCGGCCGGTCCGGCCCGGTCCGGGTGGATCGGGCCGGACCGGCCGACCGCTCCGCCCCGGGACCCGCTGGAGGACACCCGTGCACGATCTGGTCATCACCTCCCGCCGGGTGGTGCTGCCCGACGAGGAGCGGCCCGCGGCGGTGGCCGTACGGGACGGCGGGATCACCGGGGTGCACGACCCCGGCGCCGCCCCGGAGGCGGCCGAGCGGGTCGACCTGGGAGACGTCGCGCTGCTGCCGGGACTCGTCGACACCCACGTGCACGTCAACGAGCCCGGCCGCACACACTGGGAGGGTTTCGCCACCGCCACCCGGGCCGCCGCCGCGGGCGGGGTGACCACGATCGTGGACATGCCGCTCAACTCGCTGCCGCCCACCGTGGACCCGGCCGCGCTGGCGGCCAAGCGGCGGGCCGCGGCCGGGCGGTGCGCGGTCGACGTCGGCTTCTGGGGCGGGGCGGTCCCCGGCAACCTCGGCCGGCTGCGCCCCCTGCACGAGGCCGGGGTCCGCGGCTTCAAGTGCTTCCTGTCCCCGTCGGGAGTGGAGGAGTTCCCGCCGCTGGACGCCGCCGGGCTCCGGGCCGCGCTGGCGGAGGCCGCCTCCTTCGGCGGCCTGGTGATCGTGCACGCGGAGGCCCCGGAGCTGCTCACCGAGCCCGCCGGGCCCGCCTACCCGGAGTTCCTCGCCTCCCGGCCGGGCGAGGCCGAGCGCCGCGCGGTCGAGCTGGTGATCCGGTTGGCGCGGGAGACCGGCGCGCGGGCGCACATCCTGCACGTGTCGTCCGCGCTCTGCCTGGAGCCGCTGGCCCGGGCCCGGCGGGCCGGGGTCGGGATCACCGCCGAGACCTGCCCGCACTACCTCACCCTGGCCGCGGAGCAGGTGCCGGAGGGCGACACCGCGTTCAAGTGCTGCCCGCCGATCCGCTCCGGGGAGAACCGGGACGCGCTCTGGCGGGGGCTGGCCGACGGGGTGCTGGACTGCGTCGTCTCCGACCACTCGCCGTCCGCTCCCGACCTGAAGGTGCCCGACTTCGCCGCCGCCTGGGGCGGGATCTCCTCCCTGCAGCTGGGGCTCGCGGCGGTGTGGACGGAGGCGCCCCGGCGCGGCCACGGCCTGGGCGACGTGGTCCGCTGGATGGCCCGCAACCCCGCGGCACTGGCCGGGCTGGACGGCAAGGGCGCCATCGCCGCGGGGGCCGACGCCGACCTGGTCGCCTTCGACCCCGGCGCGAGCCGCACCGTGGACGCCTCGTCCCTGCACCACCGGCACCCGGTCACGCCGTACCACGGCAGGACGCTCCGGGGGGTCGTCCGCGCCACCTGGCTGCGCGGCCGGCTCGCGGGCGGGACACCCCTGGGCAGGCTGCTGTGACCGGCGGGCCGTACCGGGGCCGCGCACCCGACCGGCCGTCCCGCCCCCGCCGGTGCGGCCGGGTGGGACCGCACGCCCCGGCGGTCGTCCCGTCCGCGGCACGCTCCCGCCGGTACGCCGGACGGGGCCGCACGCCCCGCCGGCCGCCCCGTCCGCCACGGCCCGCCCGCACCGGAGAGGCTCTCCCGTGAACGCGTTCACCTCGCTGCCCGACCTGGCCCTGCGCACCCACGGAGGCTCGGTCGTCGCGGCCAGCGACGAGTCCTTCGCCGAGAAGGAGAGCCTGATCCGCCCCGGGCGCCCCGCCTTCCAGCCGCACACCTTCGGAGCCAGGGGACAGGTCTACGACGGCTGGGAGACCCGCCGCCGCCGGGAGCCGGGCCACGACTGGGCGCTGGTCCGGCTGGGCCTGCCCGGCGTGGTCCGCGGCATCGTGATCGACACCGCGTGGTTCACCGGCAACCACCCGCCGTACGCGTCGGTGGAGGCCGCCTCGGTGGAGGGGTATCCCACGGTCGCCGAGCTCCGGGCCGCCGAATGGACGGAGATCGTTCCGCGGAGCGCCCTGACGGGTGACGCCGAGCATCCCTTCGAGGTCGCCGACGGGCACCGCCGTACGCACGTCCGGCTGAACATGTTCCCCGACGGGGGCATCGCCCGCCTGCGGGTGCACGGGGAGGTCCGGCCCGACCTGTCCGTCTACGAGGGCCTCGGCCTCGACCTGGCCGCCCTGGAGAACGGCGGGCTGGTCACCGGCTGCTCCGATGACTTCTACTCCTCGCCCGGCAACGTCATCGTCCCCGGTTCGGCCCGCACCCAGGCCGAGGGCTGGGAGACCCGCCGCCGCCGCGACGGGGGCAACGACTGGCTGGTCATCCGCCTGGCGGGCGCCGGAGTCGTGAAACTCGCCGAGATCGACACCACCAACCTGGTGTTCAACGCCCCCGGCTGGGTCTCGCTCACCGGAATGGCGGACGGACGGGAGTTCGAGCTGCTGCCCAGGACCCGCCTGCAGCCCGACACGCGGCACCGCTTCCGCCTGGACGGCGACGCGGCCGCCACCCACGTCAGGGTCGACGTCTACCCCGACGGGGGCCTCGCCCGCGTCCGGCTGCACGGTGTGCTGAGCCGGGCGGGACGGGCCTCCGGCGGCGCCGGCATCCTCCGAACGGAGGATGCCGGCCATCGTCCGTCCGCCGGTGGATCGCGCACGGTCGCATGATCCGATGACCGGGGTCCTCCTCGCACACTCGGTGGGAACCCATCGAGCCGAGGAGGGGAAATGGTCTCCACCCTGGGGCTGCGGCCGGTCGGGGAGGGCGAGCGCACGCTCGCCCCCGACCTCGCCAGAGGCGTCATGCTGGCGCTGATCGCCGTGGCCAACTCCGCCGTCTACCTGTACGGCCGCCCGTACGGCGTCCGGCAGCACATCATCGAGCACGACCTGCCGGACCGGGTGGCGGCGGCACTGACCATGACGTTCGTGGACGGGCGGGCCTACCCGATGTTCGCCGCGCTGTTCGGCTACGGCATGGTGCAGATCTGGAACCGGCGGCGGGACGACGCCGAGGGACGGCGGGTCCTGAGGCGGCGGAGCCGGTGGCTGATCGCCTTCGGGGCGGTCCACGCGGTGCTGCTGTTCTCCGGGGACGTGCTCGGGGTGTACGGGCTGCTCGGGCTCGCGATATGCGGGCTGCTGCGGGTGCGCGACCGGACCCTGCTGGTCCTCGCCGGAGTCTGGCTCGTCCCCGTCGCCCTGCTGTCCGCGCTGGCCTACGACACGCCCCGGGCCACGACGGAGCGGACCATCTTCTGGTCGCTCGCGGCCGAGGACCCGCTGACGGCGCTGGCGCTGCGGCCGATCGAGTGGGTGATGACCCCGGTCGGCATGACGGGCGTGTTCACCGCCGCGCTCGTGGGCGTCTGGGCGGGACGGCGGGACCTCCTGGCCGCGCCGGACCGGACGGTACGGCGGGCCGCGGTGTGGGGACCGCTCATCGGGGTGCTCGGAGGACTGCCCGTGGGGCTGGTCGCGACCGGTTTCCTCGACGTGGCCGGACCCGCCGGGGTGATGGCGCTCAACGCCGTCCACGTGGTTTCGGGCATCGCCGCCGGTCTGGGGTATGCGGCCCTGATCGCTCTGCTCGCGCGGCGCATCGGGATGCGGCGCGGCCGGTCGGTGACCGCGCTGGCGGCCTGCGGTCAGCGCTCGATGACGTGTTACCTTCTGCAGTCGGTGGTGTTCACGGCGCTTCTCCCCCCTTATGCGATCGGGCTCGGCGGACGGCTGGGATCGGCCGCCACGGTCGCGCTGGCCGTCGGCACGTGGGCCGCGACGGTGGCCGCGGCCGAACTCATGCGCAGGGCCGGAGCGCGCGGGCCCGCCGAGACGTTGCTGCGGCGCCTGACCTACCGGCGCGGGTGAGAGCGAGGGCGGCATGCTGCGGGTCCACGACTGGGAGAGGGCATGGCGCACCCTGCCGCTCGTCCTCCTCGGGGCGGCGACCCTGATCGCGGCGGCCGACCCGTCGGTGCCGTGGCGCGACCGGGGCGTCACGGCGGCGCTGGCCGCCGCCGTGGCGGGGTGGCACTGGTGGATGGTGCTGGCGCACCCCGGCTGGCCGGAGCGGGTGCTGGCGCCGATGGCGTGCTACTTCGGCGGGCTCCTCGCGCTGGCGTGGACGCTTTCCTCGCGCCACCCGGCGTACGCGCTCCTGGTGCTCGCCTGCTTCCCCACGGCCTTCGCGGTGCTTCCCGGCCGGTACTCCTACCTCGGGGTGGCCGCCACGGCGCTGGTCGCGGTGGGCGGCCCGGCCGCACTGCTGGACGCCGGAAGCCCGTGGCCGGGCGTCCTGGCGCTCACCGGAGCGGCGCTGGCGGCGTTCATCGGCTGGAGCATCAGGGCGCTGGAGGCCGAGGTGGAGCGGCGCCGCGCCGCCAACCGGGCACTGGAGAGCGCCAACCGGGAGCTGGAGGGCGCCAACCTCCGCCTGGTCCGGCTCGGGGAGGAGAACGCCGAGCTGCAGGGCAGGCTGCTGGCCGCGGCCCGCCGGACGGGTGTCGCCGGGGAGCGCGGCCGGCTGGCGAGGGAGATCCACGACACCGTGGCCCAGGGCCTGGCGGGCATCGTCATGCAGCTCGAGGCCGCCGAGGAGGCCGTCGGCGACGCCGACGCGGTGCGGCGGCGGCTGGCCGCCGCCCGGAGCCTCGCCAGGGAGAGCCTCACCGAGGTCCGCCGCTCCCTGGACGGCCTGCGTCCCGGGCCGCTGGTGGAGACCCGGCTGCCCGAGGCGTTGTCGGCGCTGGTCACCGGCTGGAGCGCCACGCACGAGCTGCCCGCCACGCTCACCGTCACCGGCACCGCCCGGTTGCTGCACCCCGAGGTCGAGGTGACCGTGTACCGGGCCGTGCAGGAGGCGCTGGCCAACGTGGCCCGGCACGCCCGGGCCGGCAAGACCGGTGTCACCCTGTCGTACATGGAGGATGTGGTGGTGGCCGACGTCCGGGACGACGGAGTGGGATTCGATCCCGCCGGAGCGGGCGGCGGAGGCTTCGGGCTCACCGCGATGCGGCAGCGGGTCGTCAGGCTCGCCGGGAGCGCCGAGGTGGAGTCCGCCCCCGGCCAGGGCACCGCGGTCAGCGTGACGGTCCCCGCGATCCCCGCCGAGGCCGGGCGGGAGGAGCCGTGAGCGAGCGGGCCGAGCGGGCCGGCAGGCACGGCGGCACCGCGGACGCGGCCGGTGGAGGAGGGCGCATGAGCGAGCGGAGCGGGCGAGTCGCGGACGGCGGCCGCGTACGCCTGGTGATCGTGGACGACCACCCCGTGGTTCGGGACGGACTGCGGGGCATGTTCGTGGAGCAAGCGGACCTGGAGGTCGTGGGCGAGGCGGAGGACGGGGAGCGGGGGCTGGCCGTGGCCGTGCGGGAGCGCCCCGACGTCGTGCTGACCGACCTGCGCATGCCCGGCCTGGGGGGAGCGGAGTTCATCGGGCTGCTGACGCGGCGGGTGCCCTCGGCCCGGGTGCTGGTCCTGACCACCTACGACGGTGACGACGACGTGCTGCCCGCGCTGACCGCGGGCGCGATCGGCTACCTGCTCAAGGACTCCCCCCGGCAGGAGGTCTTCCGCGCGGTACGGGCGGCGGCGGCGGGGGAGACGGTGCTGTCCCCGGCCGTGGCGGCCCGCGTGCTCGACCGGGTCCGCGCGCCCGCCCCCGCCGGGCTGAGCGAACGCGAGCGGACCGTGCTCGCCCTGGTCGCGCGCGGCTCCACCAGCAAGGAGGCGGCCGCCGCGCTGTTCATCAGCGAGACGACGGTGAAGACCCATCTGGCGCACATCTACACGAAGCTGGGGGTCTCCGACCGGGCTTCGGCCGTGGCCGCGGCCTACGACCGCGGCCTGCTGCCGTGACGCCCCGGCGCGGCGGCCGGCGCGTCCGGGGGCGGTCTCAGCCCTCCAGCCAGACGTAGCCGGCGAACCGGCCGGTGGGACGCCGCCTGCGGTGGGAGAACAGCTCGGGCGACTCGATCGTGCAGCGGGCGTCGTGCCGTACGTCGCCGACCCCGGCCCCGGCGAGCTGCGCGGCGATGCCCGCCCGCACGTCCACGGCGGGCGTGCCCCGGCGGGTGGTGGCCCAGGCCTCGGGCACCGCCGCGGCCACCTCGTCCCGCATCGCGGCCGGGACCTCGTAGCAGAGCCCGCACGCCGACGGCCCGACGAGGGCGGTCATCCGAGCCGGTTCGGCCCCGCGCTCCGCCATCGCCGCGACCAGCGCGGGCACCACCCCGGCCACGGTGCCGGGCCGTCCGGAGTGCGCCGCCCCCACGATCCCGGCGACCGGGTCGGCCACCAGCACGGGGGCGCAGTCGGCCACCAGCACGCACAGCGCCAGCCCGGGGACATCGGTGAGGACGGCGTCCAGCGGCGGGGGGTCCTCTCCGAACGGCCCGGTGACATGGCGTACGTCGGCTCCGTGGACCTGGCGCATGAACACCACACGGGCCGGGTCCACACCGAGGTCGGCGGCCGTCTTGTCCCGGTTGCGCAGCACCGCCCCCGGGTCGTCCCCGACGGCCCCGCCGAGGTTGCGGCTGTCGTACGGCTCGGCGCTCACCCCGCCGTGCCGGTCGGTGAATGCGGCCTGGACACCGGGGGCGAGCTGGATGCGGTCCACCGGGGGAGGGTATCAGGACGGGCGCGCCGGAAGCCCGGGGCGGGGCTGGCACGGAGACCCGGGCCGGGGCGGGACGCGGGCGGGGCGAAGGCCGGGCGGAGGTCCGGGCCGGGACGGAGCGGGCGCGCCCAGGTCCGGGCGGGGCCGGTGTCCCCGGCCCCGGGCGGGGATCAGTGCCAGAGAGTGACCTGGGTGCCCTGGGGGACCTGCTGCCCGCCCGGCGGGAGCTGCGCCAGGACCCGGCCGCGGTTCAGCCCCTTCTTCACCTTCACCCGGAATCCGGCCGCGCTGAGCTCGTCGCGCGCGGCCCGGACGTCCTTGTAGACCACGTTGGGGATGACGATGACGTTGTCGTCCTCGTTGGCGTTCTCGCCGTTGTTCTCCCAGGGCCAGTGCCACTCGCCGTTGTTGCAGGCCGACAGGGTCATCCGGGCCACCGCGCCCTTGTCGACCTCCGCGCCCGCCCGGGGGTCCTGGGCGATGACCGTGCACGGCTGGGCGGAGTCGGTCTGCTCGACGAACTCGGGCACGAAGCCGGCGCTCTCCAGGACGGTCCTGGCCTGGTCGCGGTGCATCCCCATGACGTCGGGCATCAGCAGGCCCGCGCTCACGTAGAGGTCGACCTTGCTGCCCTCCTTGACCCGGTTGCCCACGGCGGGGCTGGTCCTCATCACCTGGCCGCGCGGGACGGTCTCGCTGGCCTGCTTCTTGACGTCGTCGACGGTCAGCCCGGCCGCGGCGATCTTCTCCCGGGCCGCGTTGAGCTCCAGGCCGACCACGTTGGGCACGTTCACCCGCTTGGGGCCCGCCGAGGCGATCAGGGTCAGCCGGGAGCCGGGCTTCACCTCGGCGCCCGCGGCGGGCACGGTGCGCAGCACGACGTCCTTGGGCACCTTCTCGTCGTGCTCGGCCGGTCCGATCTCGACGGCGAAGCCCTTCTGGCGGGCCTCGCCCGCGGCGAGCGTGACGTTCTGCTCGACCAGGCTGGGCACCACGACCGTGGTCTCCCGGGAGAACAGCCAGCCGGTCACACCGACCGCGGCGACCATCACCAGGGCCAGCACGGTCAGCAGGACCCAGCTCCCGCGTTTGCGGCCCCCGCGGGGCTCGGGCACGGCGGCGGCGCCGCCCGCGGCGGGCCCGGTCAGCACCTCGGCGCGGGGCTGGATCAGGGTCGGGTTGACCGGCGCGGGGTGGGCCGCGACGCCGTACGGCGGGGAGAGCGGGCCGGACGGGAGAGGGAGCGGCGGGACGGGGGCCGAGGGGATCGGGCCGCTCTCCCTGGGGAGCATGCGGTGCGCGTCCACCGCGGCGACCAGCAGCGCCTTGGCGTCCGCCGGACGGGTCGCGGGGTCGCGGGCGGTGGCCTGCGCGACCAGGGTGTCCAGCAGCGGCGGGGAGCCCGGCAGCAGGGCGGAGGGCACCGGCACGGTGTCGTGGACGTGCCGGTAGGCGATCGACATCGGGGTCTCGCCCTCGTACGGCTGGCGGCCGGTGAGGAGCTCGAACAGCATGATCCCGGCCGCGTAGACGTCGCTGCGCGCGTCGGCGGCGCCGGAGGTCACCTGCTCGGGCGACATGTAGCCGATGGTGCCGATCATGACGCCGGTGCGCGTCTGGTTGGTCGCCTCGACCGCGCGGGCCAGGCCGAAGTCCACGACCTTGACGCGCCCGTCGTCGGCGAGCAGGACGTTCTCCGGCTTGACGTCGCGGTGGACCAGCCCGGCCTGGTGCGCGGCGCCCAGGGCCGCGAGCACCGGGATCATGACCTCCAGGGCCTCGCGGGCGGGCAGCCTGCCCCGGTCGCGGAGCACGTCGCGCAGGGTGCGCCCCGGGACGTACTCCATCGACAGGTAGACGACGTCGCCGTCGGTGCCCTGGTCGAAGACCTGCACCACGTTGGGGTGCGACAGGCTCGCCACCGACTTGGCCTCGCCGATGAACCGGCGCACGAAGGCGGGGTCCTCGGCGAGCCCGCGGTGCATCACCTTGACGGCGACCGTGCGGTCGAGCCGGACGTCCAGGGCCAGGTAGACGGTCGCCATGCCGCCCCGGGCGATCCGGGACTCGACGCGGTAACGCCCGTCGAGGAGTCTCCCGACGAGGGGATCGGTTGGCGTCGTGTCCACCCGCCCGAGTTTAAGGGCGTTTTGCGGTCCGCATGGTCGGGGTGTTCCAAACCGATGCGCAGAGCCGCCAGTTTTATCCGGATCTTTATGGATTCATGGGGGATGATGCCTCCGCGTACCGGCGACGGGGGATCCGTCCGGCCAGCCGGGCCGCCCGGCCCGCGTCCACCGCCGCCCGCATGGCCCGCGCCATCAGCTCCGGCCGCTGCGCCCTGGTCACCGCCGTGGCCAGCAGCACCGCGTCGCAGCCCAGCTCCATCGCCAGCGCCGCGTCGCTGGCCGTACCGATCCCGGCGTCCAGGATCACCGGCACGCCCGCGGCCTCGACGATGAGCTCGATGCTGTGCGGGTTGCGGATGCCCAGCCCGGACCCGATGGGCGCGCCCAGCGGCATCACCGCCGCGCAGCCCGCCTGCTCCAGCCGCCGGGCCAGGGCGGGGTCGTCGCCGATGTACGGCAGGACCGTGAAACCGTCGGCGACCAGCCGCTCGGCCGCGTCGAAGGTCTCGATGGGATCGGGCAGCAGGGTGCGCTCGTCGGAGATGACCTCCAGCTTGACCCAGTCGGTCTCCAGCGCCTCCCGGGCCAGCCGGGCGGTCAGCACGGCCTCGGCGGCGGTGAAGCAGCCCGCGGTGTTCGGCAGCACCTTGATGCCGCGCCGGCGCAGCACGTCCAGCACCGACCCCCGGGCGGACGGGTCCAGCCGCCGCATCGCGACCGTGGTCAGCTCGGTGCCCGACGCGGCGAGCGCGCCGTCCAGCACCTCCAGCGAAGGGGCGCCCCCGGTGCCCATGATGAGCCTCGAGGAGAACTTCTCCCCGCCGATGACCAGCCCGTCGTCCATGCCGTCCATGCCGCCCGCACCGTTCATGCCGCCTACGCCGCCCATGCCGTCCACGTCTCCGATCCCGTCCCTTCCCCCGCCGCCCCCGCGGCCTCGGTCGCCGCTCACGTCACCCTCCCTGGACCGCGGTGAGCACCTCGACGCGGTCGCTCTCGGCGAGCGCGGTGGAGTCCCACGCGCCCCGCGGGACGACCTCGTCGTTCACGGCCACGGCCACGCCGCTCCCGGCGTCGGTCAACCTCCGTACGGCCTGCGCCACGCTGGCCCCCGCGGGCAGCTCGTGCGGGGTGCCGTTGATCGTCACGTTCAAGACTGCTCCTGCGAACGGTGCTCCTGGAAACGGAGAGGCGAGCAGAGGGCCGCCAGTCCTTCGGGATCGCCGGACTCCTCGAGGAGGAGGTCGGCGGTGAGCGGGGCGAGCAGGACGCCGCCCCGGTGGTGCCCGGTGGCCATCAGCAGGCCCGGCAGGGCCGAGGGGCCGACCAGCGGCAGATTGTCCGGCGTGCCGGGGCGCAGCCCGGCCGTGACGTCGGCCACCTCCAGCTCGGTCACGCCCGGGACCAGCTCCCGCGCGTCGCGCAGCAGCTCCCACAGGCCGCCGGCGGTCACGCGGGTGTCGAAGCCGAGCTCCTCCTGGGTGGCGCCGAGGACCAGCTCCCCGTCACCGCGCGGGACCAGGTAGACCCGTGCGCCGTGCACGGCCCCGCGCACGCACCGCGAGAGCACCGGTTGGGCGGAGCGCAGCCGCATGATCTGCCCCTTGACCGGCCGGACCGGCGGGAGCGCCTCGGCGGGCAGCCCCTCCAGCGCGGTCCCCGACCAGGCCCCGGTCGCCAGGACCACCCGGTCGCCGCGGAGCACCCGATCGCCGCCGGCGCCCTCACCGGATCCGCCCCGGCCGGGCGCGGTGCCGCCGCCGGTGCCGGCACCGGCGGCGGGCGCGAGCCGTACGCCGGTGACGGTGCCGCCGGAGCGCTCCAGCGCGGTCGCCCGGGCGCGCACCACGGGAACGCCGCGGCGCTCCAGCGCGGCCAGGAGCGCCGCGGTGACCCGGCGGGGGTCCACCCAGGCGTCCTCGCGGGCCAGCAGGCCGCCGCGGACGGCGGGGGCGAGCATCGGCTCCAGCCGGCGGCACTCCCGGCCCGTCAGCCGCTCGACCGGCAGCCCCAGCACGCCCATGAACGCCGCCAGCTCGTCCAGGGCCGCCAGGTCGTCGGAGCCGAAGGCGACCTCCAGCGTGCCGTCGGTGCGGTAGTCGAGGGCGTCCGCGCCCAGACCGCTGTCGGCGGCGAGTTCGGCCGCGAAGGCGGGCCAGCGGGCCAGCGAGGCCAGGCCCAGCCGGAGCAGCGGCTCCTCGGTGTAGGTGACCTCGCTGACCGGCGCCAGCATGCCCGCCGCGGCGTGCGAGGCGCCGGAGGCGGGGGCGGGGTCGGCCGCCGCCACGCGCAGTCCCCGGCGGGCCGCACGCCAGGCGACGGAGAGGCCGGCGACCCCGCCGCCGACGACGACGAGGTCGTAGGCGTCGGCCACCGGGCCGGACGCGGACGGCCCGGCGGACGGCCCGGCGGACGCGGTCGGTGCGGGGGACACCGGCACTGCGGTCTCGTGCGGCATGGATGCTCCGCTCCCTTCGCCGGCATGATCCGGATCAGGTTCCTGGCGGTCGAGGGCCCGCCGACGGCCGTGCCGCGGAGCCCGTGCACCCGGCGGAGCGCGTGCCGCGCACCGCGGGCCCACCGGTCCGGCAGGTCCGTCGCCCTCCTCTCAGCCCGGTGCGTGCCGGGCTCCCGCGCGTCTTACGTCCTCCACCCTAAGGGCTCGTGGAGCACACTTATCGACGGGATGTGAGGTAAATGCCGTTTTCGTTATCGCGGACCTGATGGCCGAGGTCGGCCCCGCCGCTTAGGGTCATGAAGTGTGAATCATGTCGTGGTGGTGGGCGCCGGCCTGGCCGGGGTGCGGAGTGTCGAGGCGCTGAGGGCGCACGGGTTCGGCGGTGCGATCACGTTGATCGGGGAGGAGCCGCACCGGCCCTACGACCGCCCGCCACTGTCCAAGGCGGTGCTGCTCGGCGAGATCGACTCCACCGTCGTCGACTCCGACCTGGGCGCGCTGGCGGTGGACCACCGCCCCGGAGTGGCCGCCAAGGGGCTGCGGGCGGGCGTGCTGGAGACGACCGAGGGCGAGCTGGCCTACGACGCGCTGGTCATCGCCACCGGCGCGAGCCCGATCCGGCTGCGCGGGGAGGGCCCGCAGCACGTGCTGCGCACCATCGACGACGCGCTCGGGCTGCGCGCCCTGCTCCGCCAGGGGCGCAGGGTCGCCGTCGTCGGCGCGGGCTGGATCGGCGCGGAGGTCGCCACCGCCGCACGCAGGGCCGGCTGCGAGGTGACCGTCGTGGAGGCGGCCGAGTGCCCGCTGGCCGCCGCGCTCGGCCCCGTGGGGGCCCACACCGCCCCCTGGTACGAACGGGCCGACATCGACCTGCGGACGGGCACGATGGTGGCCTCCGTCGACCCCGGCGGGCTCACCCTCGTCGACGGCTCCACGATCGAGGCCGACGTCGTCGTCACCGGCGTCGGGGTGCGTCCCTCGGTGGACTGGCTGGCCGGCTCCGGGATCGAGCTGGACGACGGGGTCGTCACCGACGAGCACCTGCGCACCGCCCTGCCCGGGGTGGTCGCCGTGGGCGACTGCGCGGCCTGGTGGTCGCGCCGGTACGGCCGCCGCCTGCGGGTGGAGCACTGGGACACCGCGCTGAACTCCCCCGAGGTGGCCGCGGCCACGCTGCTGGGCGGCCCCGGGGAGGGCGCGGTCTACGACCCGGTCCCGTACTTCTGGTCCGAGCAGTTCGGCCACATGGTGCAGTACGCCGGGCACCACGCCGGCGCCCGCCTCGTCATGCGCGGAGACCCCGCCGGCACCCGGTGGTCGGCCTGCTGGGTCACCGACGGGGGCACGCTCGCCGCGGTCCTGGCGGTGAACCTCCCCCGCGACCTGATGCAGGGGCGCCGCCTCATCGAGGGCGGCCAGCGCCTCGACGTCGATCGTCTGGCCGATCCTGCTGTAGCGTTGCGCGACTGTACGGCGGTGTGACCGCACCGTGAGATGCCGCGAGGTGTTTGGTGAAGGGCTCAATGTGGTAGTGGTGGGTTCGTGACGCTTTCTGTTGCGCAGATCGACCGGGAAACCGACGAACTGGTGGGCGAGTGGCTCACCTTGACCGAGGTCGCCAGGAGACTCGACCTCAGTGCCGGTCGCGCCAAGCAGCTCCTCAAGGACCACAAGATCATCGGAGTCCGGCGGGGCGGTGGTGAGCCCCAGGTGCCCGCCGCGTTCATCGCCGGAGGCGACGTCGTCAAGGGCCTGCCGGGCACGCTCACCGTGCTGCTCGACGCGGGATACGACGACGTCGAGGCGCTCCGCTGGCTGTTCACCCCCGACGAGACCCTGCCGGGGTCGCCGGTCGACGCGATCCGCGCCGGCCGCCACACCGAAGTCAAGCGGCGTGCCCAGACCCTCGGTTTCTGACGCGCGCCTCTACCTGTGCACCGACGGCCGCCGGGACCGGGGGGACCTCGCGGAGTTCCTCGACGCCGCCCTCTCGGGCGGCGTCGACATCGTGCAGCTGCGCGAGAAGGGGCTGGAGGCGCGCGAGGAGCTCGCACTCCTGGAGGTCTTCCGCGACGCCTGCGACCGGCACGGCAGGCTCCTGGCGGTCAACGACCGGGCGGACATCGCCTACGCCGCCCGCCCGGACGTGCTCCATCTCGGCCAGGGCGACCTGCCGGTGCACGTCGCACGGGACATCCTCGGCGACGACATCCTGATCGGGCGTTCCACTCACGCCCCCGAGGAGGTCTCCGCCGCGGCAGCCGAGCCCGGAGTCGACTACTTCTGCTGCGGCCCGATCTGGCCCACACCCACCAAACCCGGACGCCACGCGCCCGGACCGCCCCTGCTCGCGCACGCCGCGTCGCTGGGAACGGACCGCCCGTGGTTCGGCATCGGCGGCATCGACCTCGCCAACCTGGACGAGGTCATGTCGTACGGCGTGCGCCGGGTCGTGGTGGTGCGGGCCATCACCGAGGCGGACGACCCGAAGGCGGCCGCCGAGGAGTTCCAGCGCAGGCTGGCGGCGCCGCACCGCTGACGAGCGGCCCGGCCCGGTGCGCGCCGGGCGGGGCCGTGCGGACGCGCCGGTGCCCGGACCGGGTGCGCCGTGCGCCCGGACCGGGTGCGGTCGTGCCGGGTCGAGGTCCGGTGCGGCCGGGTCCGGCGCCCGGTGCGGGCGCGCCGGGCCCGCCGGTCAGGTCCGCCGGGCGGTGGCGGCCACGGCCAGGTCGGCCAGGGCCGTCCGGGCCTCCGGCGTGATCGGGGCGTCGTCCAGCGAGCGCAGCGCCTGCCCGAGATAGTCGTCGATCAGCTTCTCGCAGGCGGCGAGGGCCCCGGTCTCCTCGATCACCCGGCGCAGCCGGTCGACCCCGCCCCTCTCCAGCTCCGGGTCGCCCAGGGTGAGACGGACCTCCTCCGCCTGGGTGGGCGAGGCCGCGGCGAGCGCGCGGGCGATGAGCATCGTCCGCTTGCCCTCGCGCAGGTCGTCGCCCGCGGGCTTGCCGGTCTCCGCCGGGTCGCCGAACACGCCGAGGATGTCGTCGCGCAGCTGGAAGGCGATGCCGACGTTGCGGCCGTACTCCTCGCAGAGGCGGTCGATCCACGGCTCGCGCCCGCGCGCGGCCAGCACCAGGCCGAGCCGGAGGGGCTGCTCCACCGAGTACTTGCCGCTCTTGAACAGCGCGACCCGCAGCGCGCTGTCGAAGGTGCTGGCGCCGCGGACCTGTTCCAGCAGGTCGAGGTACTGGCCGCACATCAGCTCCGTGCGCATGTGGTCGTAGACCGGCTGGGCCGCGGCCAGGGCGGCCGGAGGCAGGCCGCTGGTCCGCCACATCTCGCCGGACCACACCAGCAGCAGGTTTCCCAGCAGGATCGCGGCGTTCTCGCCGAACTGCTCGGCCGAGCCGCTCCAGCCCTCCTTCTCGTGCATGGCCTGGAACCGGCGGTGCGCCGACGGCATGCCCCGGCGCAGGTCGCTGGCGTCCATCACGTCGTCGTGGGCGAGCGCGCTGGCCTGGAGCAGCTCCAGGGAGGCGGCCGCGGTGAAGAGCGCGGGATCGTCGCCGCCGCCCGCCCCCCGCCAGCCCCAGTAGCAGAACGCCGGACGGAGCCGTTTCCCGCCGGAGAGGAAGTCCTCGGCCGCGGCGACGAGAGGGGCGATCTCGGGCGCGTTGACCAGCGGACGCTGCCGATCGAGGAAACCTCTCAGCGAACGATCCACTTCGGAGCGGATGGTGTCCAGCAGGGCTGCGGAAGTGGGCATACCCAGAGATTATCGGGCCGGGCACCGGACACGGATCAAGCGGGGCGGGGCCGGCAGGGTGACGGCGGCCCGCCCGGCGGCCGGACCAGTAGGCTAGAGGGCATGGCTCTGGGTCGCCCCTCAATCCTTCCCGACCGCGTGCCCACCGTCCGCGAGCTTCTCGCCGCAGGTGGCCGGTCGTTCTCCTTCGAGTTCTTCCCGCCGAAGAACGCCGAGGGGGAGCGGCAGCTCTGGCGCGCGATCCGGGAGCTGGAGTCGCTGCGTCCCACGTTCGTCTCCGTCACCTACGGCGCGGGCGGCGGGACCCGGGACCGCACGGTCGAGATCGTGGAGCGGATCGCCCACGAGACCACGCTGACCCCGGTGGCGCACTTCACCGCCGTCGACCACTCGATCCGCGAGCTGCGCCACCTGATCGGCCGGTTCGCCGGGGCGGGTGTGCGCAACATCCTCGCCGTGCGGGGTGACCCGCCCGGCGACCCGACGGGGGAGTGGGTGCGCCACCCCGAGGGGGTGCTCTACGCCGAGGACCTGGTCCGGCTGATCCGCCAGTCCGGTGACTTCTGCGTGGGCGTCGCCGCGTTCCCCTACAAGCACCCTAGGTCGGTCTCGGTCGAGGCCGACACCGAGTACTTCGTCCGCAAGTGCCGGGCGGGCGCCGACTACGCCATCACCCAGATGTTCTTCCGGGCGGAGGACTACCTGCGGTTGCGCGACCGGGTGGCGGCCAGGGGCTGCGACACCCCGATCATCCCCGGCATCATGCCCGTCACCCAGATGAGCACGATCGCCCGCTCCGAGCAGCTCTCCGGCGCCCCGTTCCCGCCGGAGGTGGCCGCGCGGTTCGAGGCCGTCTCCGACGACCCCGCCACCGTGCGCGCCCTCGGCATCGAGCACGCCGCGGAGCTCTGCCGGACCCTGCTCGACGAGGGCGCGCCCGGCATCCACTTCATCACCTTCAACCGCTCCAGCGCGACCCGCGAGGTCTTCCGCGCCCTCGACCACGCGGCCGCCGATGCGGCCCCCGACCACGTGCCGGAGACCGCCTCGCTCACCGGGTGAGCCCGCCGTCGCCTCCTGCGGGGGGTGCGTCCCCGGATCCCGCGAAGACCACGACGAGTTCCAGCCCGCCACCCGGGTTGGGGTTCGCCCGCACGTCGGCCCCGTGCGCCTTCGCGATCGCCGCGACGATCGACAGGCCGAGTCCGGCGCCCCGCCCGCGGGCCGTGTGCAGTCGCCGGAAGGGCTCGAAGAGGTCGCCGAGATCCTCCTGGAGCACGTGCGGGCCGGTGTTGCGGACCGTCAGGACTCCGCGGGAGAGGGCGACCTCGACGGTCCCGCCGGGGCGGTTGTAGCGGACCGCGTTGTCGAGCAGGTTGGTGACGAGCCGGTTCAGCAGGACGGGGTCCCCCTCGACGACGAACGGCTCGGTCCGCACCGTCACGGTGACGCCGTCCGAACCCCCTTCCGCCACGGCGAGCCGTACCACCTGGTCCAGGGCCACCGGACTCCTGCCGTCCAGGCCGTGCTCCGCCTGGGCCAGCACCAGCAGGGCGTCGATGAGGCTCTCCGCGCGGCGGTTGTGGAGCAGGAGGGTGCTGCGGATCTCGCCGACGTCCTCGGGGAGGCCGATCTCGATCGCCGCCCGCTGGACGGCCAGCGGGGTCCGCAGCTCGTGGGAGGCGTTGGCGATGAACCGCTGCTGCGCCGCGACGGAGCGTTCGAGCCGGTCGAGCATCGCGTCGAAGGTGTCGGCCAGTTCCTTCAGCTCGTCCTCCGGCCCGGCGAGCGCGATCCGTTCGTGCAGGGTCGACAGGGACAGCCGCTGCGCGGTGGCGGTGATCCGGTGGAGGGGCCGCAGGATCCGCCCGGCGACCAGCCATCCGACGACCAGCGAGACCAGCGTGAGGATCCCGACCGTCAGCGCGGTCACCTCCCACTGGTAGCCGATCACGTCGTCCACCAGATCGGGCAGCGGCGGGCGCGGCGGGAGCCGGCCGGCCGTCGTCCCCGGCGCCGGGGGCGCCGCGGGCGCCACGGGCAGCCGCGCGATCCGCGTGCGCAGCGCCTGGTACAGCAGGAGGTTGACCGTGACCAGCAGCACGACCGAGGTCAGCAGGAACAGTCCGGAGTAGGTCAGCGTGAGCCGTACCCTGATCGTCGTCACAGCAGGTATCCCGCGCCGGGGACGGTCTGGATGCAGGGCGGGTCGCCGAGCTTGGTCCGCAGGCGGCTGATCACGACCCGCACCACCGTGGTGAAGGGGTCGGTGTGCTCGTCCCAGGCCTCCTCCAGCAGCCGTTCGGAGCTCACGACCGCGCCGTCGGCCCGCATCAGCACCTCCAGGACGGCGAACTCCTTGAGCGACAGGTGCAGGTGCCGGCCGTCCCGCGAGGCCTGCAGCCGGTGGGTGTCGAGCACGATTCCGTGCCGCGTCAGCACCGGCGGCACCGCCGACCGGCTGCGCCGTCCCAGCGCCTGCACCCGCGCGACCAGTTCGGCGTAGTCGAACGGCTTGGGCAGGTAGTCGTCGGCTCCCATCCCCAGACCCGCCACCCGGTCCGGCACCGACGCCGCCGCCGTCATCATCAGGATCCGCGTACGGCTCCCGCGCGCCACCAGCTCACGGCAGACGAGGTCGCCGTGCATCCCGGGCAGATCCCGATCCAGCACCAGAACGTCGTAGTCGTGCACCGCCAGCCGTTCCGCCGCGGCGGCCCCGTCGTAGGCCACGTCGACGGCCATGGCGTGGCGGCGCAGTCCCACCGCCACGAGATCGGCCAGATCTCGTTCGTCCTCAACCACCAGCACTCGCATGCCGACGTTCCTATACGAAATGAGGTGACAACGGCGTTAACGGTTGCGTTCACGGCCGGGAAACCCGCTTCCGGCCACGCTGGCGGCCATGATCAGAACTCTCTGCGCCGCCGTCCTGGTGACGGCCTGCACCGTGTCCGCCTCCGCCCCGGCTCCGCAGCCGGTCCCCGCCGGGAACGCCGGCTGCACCGCCGTCGCGGCGCCACCGCCGCAGTCACCGCCCCCGACCTCGGTGAACACGCTCCGGCAGGCGTACTTCTGCGTGCTGGACAACTACTACAGCGGCCCGGTCCTGGACTCCAGGACGCTGCTGAAGAGCGCCATGGCCGCCTACACCCAGAACCTGATCCGGCGCGGTGCCGACCGGGCCGACCTCGGGCTGCCCGCACTGACCGGTGACCGCGACACCGACTGGGCCGCTTTCGCGAAGGTCCTCGGCACCGGCGACCCCGCCGCGCTGCGTGCCGCGATCACCGGGATGGTCGCCGGACTCCAGGACAACCACGCCCGCTGGATCAACCCGCCCCCGCTGCAGCAGGGCGGGCCGACCGGGACGGGCATCGTGGGCGTGTCGGCCGAGCAGGGCCCGCAGCTCGACCCGGCGGCCCGGTCGCCGCTGTTCATCACCGAGGTCGTGCCCGGCAGCCCCGCCGCCGAGGCCGGCGTCAGACCCGGCGACATCATCCTCAAGGTCGACGGCATGCCGGTGTTCATCGGCGACACCGTGAACCAGGCCATCATCGGCGCCTTCGCCGCCGACCCGGTACGGCTCACGCTCAAGCGCCCCACGACGGGACGGACCCGCACCGTCGAGATCGGGCAGGGGCCCCTCACCCGGCGGCCTCCGGAGGTGACCTCCAAGAGGCTTCCCGGCGGCGTCGTCTACGTCCGGCTGCCCGGATTCCACGAAGGCGGCGCCGACCGGGTCATCGCCGAACTGCGGGACAGGCCGAATGCGGTGGTCCTGGACCTGCGCGGCAACGGCGGCGGGTCGCCCCGCGAGGTGACCCGGCTGCTCGGCGCGTTCGCGCAGGGCAAGGTCACCAGCCACTTCTGCCCGCTCAAGGGCGACTGCGTGCCCAACCGGACCGACGACAGCGTCCCGCTGCTCGGCTCGCGCCTGGTCGTCCTCACCGACCGCGGCTGCGCCTCGGCCTGCGACGACTTCAGCGCGGCGGTCAAGGGCAACGGCCTGGGCACCCTGGTCGGGACCCGCACCGCCGGGGCCGTCTCCGGTCCCGGCATGGGATACCTCCTCGACGACGGCAGCGTCCTGATCCTGCCCAAGGTCCGGCACCTCGGCCCCGCCCGGGAGATCATCGACACGATCGGCGTACCGGTCGACCACCACGCCCCGATGACCGCCCTCGATCTGGCCACCGGGCGCGATCCGGGCCTGGCCAAGGCGCTCGCGCTTCTCTGACGCGCCCGCCGCGGCGGGCGGACCGCGCCGGCTCCCGCCGCTCGTGACCGCGCCCTCCGTGGTGTCAGCCGGAGGGCAGCGGGAGCATGGCCCCGGCGATCGCGTAGCGCTCGTACCCGCCGGGGAAGACGAACGCGGTGAGCAGGTCCACGAACCCGATGTTCCGGTAGAGGTGCCGGGCCGCGGTGGGCAGGTCGCGGGTGGACAGCACGACCGTGCGTTCCGGCCGCCCCTCGCACACGTTCAGGACCAGGGCCCTGCCGACGCCCTTTCCCTGGTGGTCGGGGTGGACGTGGACCTCGGCGAGTTCCAGGGCGTCGCCCAGCCAGTCGCGCGCGCTGGTCTCGCCGCGCCGTTCGGCGACGGCCTGGTGGACCACGTCGTGCCACCACTGCCCCGGGACGCCGTGGAAACCGTAGGCGAGGCCGACCGGGGTGCCGTCGGCGAGCTCGGCGAACAGGCAGGTGAAACCGGGGTGGGCGGCGTGGTTGCCCATTATCGCCTTCCGGCCGGACAGCTGATCGACGGGAGGGGCCATCGCCGCCGTGTAGATGTCGAGGACGGAATCCAGCCGGGAGACGAACTCGTCGGGGCCGACTCGTCGCAGTCCGATCACCGTCGCACCCTAGCAGGGGCGATCCGGCCGGATTCGAGGAAAACGGCTGACGGGACGTTCGGGTTCTTTTACCTGGGGTCCGCGGACGGCCCCGGCCTACGGGCCGGGACGGACGCGGTCGCCGCTCCGGGACGGCAGACCCGCCGGACGGAGCCGCCCGGCTCCCGCCACGGCCCTCGCCGCCGTCCGGGAGTGTGCGGGGTCCGGGAGTGTGCAGGGTCCGGGAGCGCACAGGAAGGACACCCGGCGGGCCTACCCCGCCAGGGGGACGCGGCCCGGGAGAGCGGGCTGGATCGGCACGCCGAGCATCTCCTCGACCGCCACGACGAACCGCTCCGCCTCCGAGATCAGCTCCTCGGCGTCGCGGGCCGACACGGCGTGGGTCATCCCGGCCTCGATCGAGGCCCGCTTGGCGGCGCTCACCTCGAAATAGGGTGCCCAGTCGGCCAGCCTGGGCTCGGCCTCGGGGAGCAGCTCCCAGGCGCTGCGCAACCTGCGCCGGCGGCCGTCCATCGGCTTGGGGCGGGCGGCCAGGACGGCCGCCGCGGCCCGGAGCGCCGCCAGGTGCGCCGAGACATAGCGCATGGCCGAGGTGCGGGCGCTCGCCGCCTCCTCCAGGCAGTCGCGCGCGTCGGCCAGGCGCGCCCGCACCGTGGGCGACAACCGGGGCCCGGCGGGGCCGTCGAACCGTGGGGTCATGCTTCCGCCTCCTTGGTCGCAAGCGGCTCCCGGCAGTCTGGCCGGTGGTATCACGTTCGCAGACCCCACCGACAATTCCGCCGGGCGGCCGGACGAGGAGCTTCCCCTCTCCCCGTCCGTCCCGACCCGGCCCCGCCTCCGGCGGAGGCGGGGCCGGGTCGGCCGCCCTCAACGTGAGCCGCGAGTCCCACGTCACTACATCGAACATAAATTCGATCATCGATGCTGTCAAGTATGTCGACGAACAGAAGTTCGATCTCTCTGTGAAACGAAAAGCCCCGGGAGATCGAGATCTCCCGGGGCCCGCGTTCCGCGAACGGCCGCGGCTACCGGGCGAACCTGCCCCGGACGTGGACCGGCACCCCCGTGCCGAGCAGGCCGGGAAGGACCTCGGCCACGTGCATCGGCAGGCGCACGCACCCGTGCGAGGCCGGCGCCAGCGGAACCGAGAGCGCGCCGTGGAAGGCGATGCCGCCGTTGAAGAAGATCGGGTTGTACAACTGGCCCAGGTAGGACCGGTGCCAGCCGTCCCGGCGCCAGGTCGTCCTGTAGTCGCCCGTCGGCGTGCGGGCGTCGCCGCAGAACTTCTGCGTCCTGCCCTGCCAGGTGGCCGTCTCGCAGTAGGGGACCCCGCTGCCCGAGGAGGTGTGGCTGATCAGCTTCACCCGCCCGCCGACGTAGAGCACCATCACCTGGGTGGTGAGGTTCATCTCCACGCGCGTCGGCCTGCCCTTGGGCACCAGGACCCTGGGGGCCCGCGGGGTCTCCAGCGCGTCCCAGGTGCGCCGGGTGACGGCGCCCGCCGGCTTCAGGCCGTTGACCTTCTGGAACGCCCACACCGCGGCCTGGGTCGCCCCGCCGTACCGGCCGTCGATCCGGCCCGGGTGGTAGCCGAGCTCCCTCAGCCGGGTCTGCAGCACCTTGACCGCGGCCCCCTTGGCGCCGACCCTGAGCGTCTTGCCCGGCGCGGCGAAGGGGGCCGGCTCGGCCGCCGCCGTCTCCGCCGCGAACGAGGCCTCCACCGCGGTGACCGGAACCGCCGGCGCGGCGGACACCGCGTTCGCGGCGCCGGAGGAGGACAGGAGCACCGCTCCCGTCATGAGCGCGGCCACTCCGAGCCGCCGTCCAACCTCCACGTGACTTCATCCCCTCACACCGCTGGATAACCGGATCAACGGAACATAGCGCACCATCAGGATGCACCTTCGGCCGGTCATGAAGCGGTGACCGGCCGGCGATCTGTTTAGAGTGGCCGGGTGCCAGAAAAGTTGCATCCGAACATCGAGAAGGTCGCCGCCGCCCTGCGCGAGCACGGTGTCTCCGGAGAGATCGTCGTGTTCCCGCAGGCCACCCCCACCGCCGCGACCGCGGCCGCGCAACTCGGCTGCGAGGTCGGCGCCATCGCCAACAGCCTCGTCTTCGACGCCGACGGCGAGCCGCTCCTGGTGCTCACCAGCGGAGCCCACCGCGTCGACACCGGCCTGGTCGCCGAGACGATCGGCGCGGCCGAGGTACGGCGGGCCACACCGGAGCTGGTCCGCGCGGCCACCGGCCAGCCCATCGGCGGCGTCGCCCCGATCGGCCACCCGGCCCCGATCCGCACCCTGGTCGACACCTGGCTGAAGGCGCACGAGGTGGTCTGGGCCGCCGCCGGCCATCCGCACAGCGTCTTCCCCACCTCCTACGACGAGCTGCTCCGCATCACCGGCGGCGTCCCGGCGGAGGTCGCATGACCACCGTCTGGCACAACCCGCGCTGCTCCAAGAGCCGCTGCGCCCTCGACGCGTTCGCCGGCGTCGGCAGGGACGTGACCGTCCGCCGCTACCTGGACGACCCGCCCACGGTCGCGGAGCTCACCGAGGTCCTCGACCGGCTCGGCCTGCAGCCGTGGGACGTCACCCGGATGGGGGAGGCCCGGGCCCGGGAGCTCGGACTGGCGGAGCGGCCGCGCGACCGCGACGAGTGGATCGCCCTCCTGGCCGCCGATCCGGTCCTGATCCAGCGTCCCATCGTGCTCACCGACGACGGCCGCGCCGTGATCGCCCGCGACGAGGAAACCCTGAAGGCCCTCCTCGAGGACGGTTCCTAGCCGACCGGCCTCCGGCCGGGTCCAGTCTGCGGCCCGAACCCCGCGCGCCCGAGTCCAGGCCGGAGGCCGGAAACCACCAGACCTCAGCTGCGACGGCCTCCAGGACCACCGGCCCGCCTCCGTACGCACCAACACCGACCACCACGAACCACCGGCCAGCCGCACCACGAACCACCGAGCGAAAGAACCTGCCGAACCGTGCGAAGGGACCAGGCCGAATCACCGGGACCGGCCGCCGTACGGGGCCGGGGCTCGCGTGGACGGGGTGTCAGTCGGCGGTGTGGGCGGCGCGGTGCCGGAGGAGGAGCATGGCGGCGTCGTCGGCCAGCGGGCGGCCGACGTGGTGGAGGAGGTCGGCGCGGAGGGCGTCCAGGGCGAGCTGCGGGTCGGCGCCGTCCAGCAGATGGGCGCGGGAGTCCAGGGGGTAGAACCGGCCCGAGCGGTCCCGCGCCTCGATGACCCCGTCGGTGTAGAAGAGGACCTGGTGGCCGGGCGCGAACGGGATCTGGTACGGCGCCGGCTCCCCGGCCTTCAGCGCGCCCATCCCCAAGGGAAGCGCGTCCTCGGGCGGATCGGCGAACCAGTGGTCGCCCTCGGCGGTGAGCACCATGGGCGGCGGATGGCCGCAGTTCAGGACGGTGATGGAGGCGCCGCCGGTGATCTCGGCGAGCACGGCGGTGACGAACTGCTCACCGGACAGCTCCCGGCTCAGCGCGTTCTCCAGGCGGGACACCACGCCCTGGAGCTTGGACTCGTCGTAGGCGGCCTCCCGGAAGGCGCCGAGCACCACCGCGGCCGTCTCGACGGCCTCCAGCCCCTTGCCCTGGACGTCGCCCACGATGACCCGGACCCCGTGCGGGGTGGTGACCACCTCGTACAGGTCGCCGCCGATCCGGGCCTCGGCCGTGGCGGAGGTGTAGGAGACGGCGACGCCGATCCCCGGTCCGGCGCGGCGCGGCACCGGCCGGAGCAGGACCCGCTGGGCGGCCTCGGCCACCGAGCGGACGTCGGCGAGCCGCCGTTCGTGGCGGAGCCGCCCGGCGCTGGCCAGCACGCTGGCCATGGTCACGCCGAGGATGGCGATGACGGTGACGTTGGTGCGGGGCGTCCAGAGGATGTCGTTGTAGGCGCCGAGGGCCACGCCGAGCAGGAGGGCGATGACGCCGACCAGCGTGGTGCGGGCCAGGCCGCAGGCCACACTGGCGAAGGCGGGACCCAGGGCGAGCAGGGGGAGGAGACCGGTCGTCGGGCCCGTGCCGAAATCGATCGTGGCCACCACGGCCATCACGATGAACGGCAGCAGCTTCAGGACGGCGTGGGTCTTGCCGGTCTCGACGGAGGAGAGGAGCCTGACGAAGGCGCGGGCCCTGGTCGAGGAGAGGGAGGCGCGGAGAGAGGCGAGCCGGCTTTTCGGGCGTGACGGGGAGCGATCCTGGCGGTCGTCTCTCCTGAGCATCTCACCACGTCTCGTTAAACAGCGCGTTTGTTTTTTCCTACCACAGCGATGGACATCGGCGGCGGACTACACGCGAGGTTCAACGGAAGAACGTATCCGTGGCCGGATGGGTACGCCGGAACCGGCGCACCCATGAGACGGTCCGGAATCAGAAGGAGTCGACGGCCCGGCGTGCCTCGGGGTCCAGGACGCCCCAGTTGATGAGCTCCTCGGTGAGCTCGCTGGGGGACTTGTCGTAGATCACCGCGAGGGAGCGCAGGTCCTCCTGGCGGATGGACAGCACCTTGCCGTTGTAGTCACCACGCTGGCTCTGGATGGTCGCCGCGTAACGGGCGAGGGCACCGGCCTTCTCCTTGGGGAGCTGGGAGAGGCGCTCAAGGTCGATCACAAGCTTCGGCGTGGGTCCCAGCGGACTCGGGGCGGCGCCTCCGGGCAGCAACTCCGAGACGGGCACCCCGTAGAAATCCGCGAGCTCGGCAAGCTTCTGCACCGTGACAGCGCGGTCGCCACGCTCGTAGGAGCCGACGACGACCGCCTTCCAACGTCCACGGGACTTCTCTTCGACTCCGTGCAGGGACAATCCCTGCTGGGTGCGAATGGCGCGGAGTCGTGCACCCAGCGACTTGGCGTATTCAGACGGCATCGTGTGGCCCCCCGGCTCTCTAATGTACTGCTTTCACTTGATTGTGCTACCTCACGCCGTATGCTCCGGTCACCGGGTCGGCGCCCAGGGGTAGGTGCCTGCGATGACCGGAGAGTGAGGGTTCACCCGGTAACGTCACGACGTGTGGTTACGGACAGTGACGGTAAAGGGGCGGACGCCGAAGGTCAAGCTGATTGGAAAAAAGAGGTCGAATCCGGTCCGGCGGGTTCCGCCGTGAATGTCGTATTTGTTCCCTCTGTCGGGCCCCTGAATCCGCTCCGGGGTATCTGGGCCTCACCCTGCGTTCCGGGCGGGAGCGCCGGCGGCCGTACGGGGCGGTGGCGGCCGCGCCGGGGGAGGCGGCCGTCCGGGACGGCGGCGGGCAACGGACGGGCGGTCAGACGCCGTCGCGCTCGATCGGGCAGCTCATGCAGCGCGGACCCCCGCGCCCCCGGCCCAGCTCGCTGCCCCGGACGGTGATCACCTCGATGCCGGCCGCGCGCAGGTGGTTGTTGGTGGTGGTGTTGCGCTCGTAGGCCACGACCACGCCCGGCTCCAGCGCCAGCACGTTGCAGCCGTCGTCCCACTGCTCGCGCGCGGCGGCGTGCACGTCCTGGACGGCGGTCAGCACCCGGATGTCGTCCAGGCCCAGCGCGGCGGCGATCGCCCGGTGCATCTCCTCCGGCGGGTGGTCGGTGATCTTGAGTTCCTTGTCGTTGCCGCCCGGCTCGATCGTGTAGGACGGCAGCATGCCCAGCCCGGCGTACTTGGTGAACGTCCCCTCGTCGACCTGGGTCATCACCGTGTCCAGGTGCATGAACGCGCGCGCCTTCGGCATGTCTAGCGCCACGATCCGGCTCGCCGAGCCCTGGGCGAACAGGCTGCACGCGAGCATCTCGACGGCCTGCGGCTGGGTGCGCTCGCTCATCCCGACCAGGACCGCGCCGTGCCCGATGACCAGTACGTCGCCGCCCTCGATGGTGGCCGGCGCGGCGGCCATGCCGGGCATCCACACGTGGTATCCGCCCTGCCCGGGCCGGTCGTAGCCGCCGGCGAACAGCGGGTGGTGGCGGTAGACCGCCTCGTAGTTGACCGTCTCGCGGCGGCGGGCCTTCTTGCGCATCGCGTTGATCGAGACGCCGTCGTAGATCCAGCAGGAGGTGTCGCGGGTGAACAGGTGGTTGGGCAGCGGCGGCAGGACGAAGCCGTCCATCCCCAGCGTGTGGAAGGCGACGCTGCGGGGTTCGGGGGACAGCTCCAGGAACTCGCGCTTGGTCAGGCCGCCGGTGAGGTACGGCTGCAGCTGTGCCGGGTCCATCGCGTCGAGCGTGTTGCGGATGGCGTCGGTGGCCAGCGGCCCGAACCAGCGGGGGTCCACGATGCCGTCGAGGATGTGCCTGCGCGCCTCGGGGACGGCGACCGTCTCGCGCAGCAGGTCCGACAGCAGGTGCACCGTGACGCCCCGGTCCCGCAGGACCCGCTGCCACTCCTCGTGCTCCTCCACCGCGCGCTGCACCCACAGCACGTCGTCGAAGAGGAACTCGTCCTTGTTGGCGGGGGTCAGCCGCTTCAGCGCCAGGTCCGGCTCGTGCAGGACGACCTGCCTGAGCCGGCCCACCTCGGAGCCGACGTGAAAGGCCATGGCAGTCTCCTCGGTCGCCGTGGGACGGTCCGCGGGAGGGCGGTGCCGAGTGGGATTCCCGGGCGGGGAGGGACGAAACCCGGTCTCTCCGGTGAGGCGGGGGACGGCTGTGGAGCACGCGCCTCGCCGCCGCTCCCGGCCGCGGGGTGGGCCGGAACGCCCCTCACGAGGCCGGCCGGAGGCCATCCAGGTGAATAGTCATCTTGATCAGGTTTTGTTGCTATTAGTGCAATAAACGCCCGATTCTGAGCGGCCGTCCTCCTGCTGATACCTTGAGGACGTCGACTTCCTTTAAGACCCGTCCCGTGAGGCGGGAAAGGTGGTGTTCTCTTGACCGACGCCGTTTCGCGTGCCCGCGATCAGATCCGCGGCCCCGCGCACGCCGTCCTCGAAGGCCCCGACATCAACCGGGCGCTGATCCGCATCTCCCACGAGATCCTCGAACGCACCAAGGGCGGCGAGGACGTCGTCCTGCTCGGGATCCCCACGCGCGGCGTCCACCTGGCCCGCCGCCTGGCCGAGCACATCCGGCAGTTCGAGGGCCGCGCCGTCCCGGTCGGCTCCCTCGACATCACGATGTACCGCGACGACCTGCGCACCAAGCCCGCCCGGCCGCTCGGGCGCACCGACCTGCCGGCCGACGGGGTCGACGACAGGACGGTCGTCCTGGTCGACGACGTGCTCTACTCCGGACGCACCGTCCGCGCCGCGCTCGACGCGCTGGGCGACCTGGGCCGCCCGCGGGCCGTGCAGCTCGCCGCGCTGGTGGACCGCGGCCACCGGGAGCTGCCCATCCGCGCCGACTACGTGGGCAAGAACCTCCCCACCTCCAAGAGCGAGATCGTCAAGGTCTACCTGGAGGAGAACGACGGCCGGGACGCGGTCGTGCTGCTGAAGGAGGGCGACAAGTGAGGCGGCACCTCATCTCGGCGGCGGACCTGAGCCGCGACGACGCCCTGCTGATCCTGGACACCGCCGACGAGCTGGCGAAGATCTCCGAGCGCTCCATCAAGAAGCTGCCGACCCTGCGCGGCCGCACGGTGGTGAACCTCTTCTTCGAGGACTCCACCCGGACCCGGATCTCGTTCGAGGCCGCGGCCAAGCGCCTGTCCGCGGACGTGATCAACTTCTCCGCCAAGGGCTCCAGCGTCTCCAAGGGCGAGTCGCTCAAGGACACCGCGCTGACCCTGGAGGCGATGGGCGCCGACGCCGTGGTCATCCGGCACGGCGCCTCCGGCGCGCCGCACCGGCTGGCCGGCTGGGTGCGCGGCAGCGTGGTCAACGCCGGCGACGGCACGCACGAGCACCCCACGCAGGCCCTGCTCGACGCCTTCACGATGCGCCGCCGGCTGGGCTCGCTGGACGGCAGGAGGGTCACGATCGTCGGCGACGTGCTGCACAGCAGGGTGGCCCGCTCCAACGTGCTGCTGCTGGCCACCCTCGGCGCCGAGGTGACGCTGGTGGCCCCGCCGACCCTGCTCCCGGTGAGCGTCGGCTCCTGGCCGTGCGCGGTCTCCTACGACCTCGACGCCGTGCTGCCCAAGTCCGACGTGGTGATGATGCTGCGCGTGCAGCGCGAGCGGATGAACGCGGCCTTCTTCCCCACCGAGCGGGAGTACAGCCGCCGCTACGGCCTCGACCGCGACCGCGTCGCGAAGATGCACGACGACGCCATCGTGATGCACCCCGGGCCGATGAACCGGGGCATGGAGATCGCGGCGGAGGTGGCCGACTCGCCGCGCTCGACGATCGTCGAGCAGGTCGCCAACGGGGTGACCACCCGCATGGCCGTTCTGTACCTGCTGCTCGGCGGCGCCAACCTCGGGGGAGAAGACCAGTGAGCGCGAAGACCAGTGTGACCACCGTCATCAAGGGCGCCCGGATCCTCGGCGGCGAGCCCGCCGACATCCTGATCGACGGCGGCGTCATCGCCGCGGTCGGACCGGACCTGGCCGGCGACGAGACCGTCGAGGCGGCGGGCCTGGTCGCCCTGCCCGGCCTGGTGGACCTGCACACCCACCTGCGCGAGCCCGGCCGGGAGGACGCCGAGACCGTCGAGAGCGGCACCCGCGCCGCGGCCCTCGGCGGTTTCACCGCCGTGCACGCCATGGCCAACACCTCCCCGGTCGCCGACACCGCGGGCGTCGTCGAGCAGGTCTGGCGGCTGGGCCTGGCGGCCGGCCACTGCGACGTGCAGCCGGTCGGCGCGGTCACCGAGGGCCTCGGCGGCGAGCGGCTGGCCGAGCTCGGCGCGATGGCCGACTCCGCGGCCCGCGTCCGGGTCTTCTCCGACGACGGCAAGTGCGTCTCCGACGCGGTGCTCATGCGCCGCGCCCTGGAGTACGTCAAGGCCTTCGACGGCGTGGTCGCCCAGCACGCCCAGGAGCCGCGCCTGACCGCCGGCGCGCAGATGAACGAGGGCGCGGTCTCCGGCAGGCTCGGCCTGACCGGCTGGCCCGCGGTCGCCGAGGAGGCGATCATCGCCCGCGACTGCCTGCTCGCCGCGCACGTCGGCTCCCGCCTGCACGTCTGCCACGTCTCCACGGCGGGCTCGGTGGAGATCATCCGCTGGGCCAAGTCCAAGGGGTGGAACGTCACCGCCGAGGTGACCCCGCACCACCTGCTGCTCACCGACGACCTCGTCGAGGACTCGCCGGTCGGCGCCTACAACCCGATCTACAAGGTGAACCCGCCGCTGCGCACCCGCGCCGACGTCGAGGCGCTGCGCGCGGCCCTGGCCGACGGCACGATCGACGTCGTGGCCACCGACCACGCCCCCCACCCGGTCGAGGACAAGGAGACCGAGTGGGCCGCCGCGGCGATGGGCATGATCGGCCTGGAGACGGCGCTGGCGGTGGTCCAGGAGGCCATGGTGGAGACCGGCCTGCTCGACTGGGCCGGCGTGGCCGAGCGCATGTCGTACGCCCCGGCCAGGATCGGCCGCCTGTCCGGGCACGGCCGGCCGCTGGAGGCCGGCTCCCCGGCCAACATCACCCTCTACGACCCCTCCGTGCGCGGGCGGGTGGATCCGTCCTCCTACGCGTCCAAGAGCCGCAACACCCCCTACGAGGGGCGGTCCCTGCCCGGCCGGGTCGTGGCCACCTTCCTGCGGGGCCGCCCGACCGTCCTCGACGGCAAGCTCGCGTGACGGCCGCGCCCGCCCGCGCGGTGCCAGCGGGCGTCCCACATCGTGGAGACGTCCTCCGCCCATGCGCCGGATATTTCATACTTTCAGAAGTAATGACCGAGATGAGTGGGATGTTCTGTGAGTGAGCGAAGCGAGCGGACCGGCGGCCGCCCGGCGGACGGCGGGACCGGGACCGCGGTTCTCGTGCTGGAGGACGGGCGCGTCTTCCACGGAACCCCGTACGGAGCCGAGGGCGAGACCTTCGGCGAGATGGTCTTCAACACCGGGATGACCGGTTACCAGGAGACCCTCACCGACCCCTCCTACCACCGCCAGATCGTCGCGATGACCGCGCCGCACATCGGCAACACCGGCGTCAACGACGCCGACCCCGAGTCGTCCCGCGTCTGGGTGGCGGGCTACGTGGTCCGCGAGCCCGCCCGGGTGCACTCCAGCTGGCGCGCCACCCGCTCCCTGGACGACTACCTCGCCGACTCCGGCGTCGTCGGGATCGCGATCCCCGGCACCCGCGCGCTCACCCGCCACCTGCGCGAGCGCGGCGCCATGCGCGCCGGGATCTTCTCCGGCGGAGCCGTGGCCCCGGTCGAGGAGCTCCTGGAGCGGGTCCGGCTCAGCCCCTCGATGGAGGGCGCCGACCTGGCCGAGCAGGTCTCCACCGCCGAGCCGTACGTCGTGCCCGCCCGCGGCGCCAAGAAGTACACCGTGGCGGCCGTGGACCTGGGCATCAAGTCCATGACCCCGCAGCGGATGGCCGAGCGCGGCTGCGAGGTGCACGTCCTGCCCGCCACGGCCACCGCCGCCGACATCCTCGCGCTCGACCCCGACGGGGTGTTCTTCTCCAACGGCCCCGGCGACCCGGCCACGGCCGACGGCCCCGTCGAGGCGCTGCGCGGCGTGCTGGACGCGGGCCGGCCGTTCTTCGGCATCTGCTTCGGCAACCAGATCTTCGGCCGCGCGCTGGGCCTGGGCACCTACAAGCTGCGCTACGGGCACCGCGGGGTCAACCAGCCGGTCCAGGACCGGCGCACCGGCAAGGTGGAGATCTCCGCGCACAACCACGGCTTCGCCGTGCAGGCCCCGCTGGACGGCGCCTTCGACACGCCGTACGGCCCGGCGGAGGTCAGCCACGTCAACCTCAACGACGACTGCGTCGAAGGACTGCGGCTGGTCGACCGGCCCGCCTTCAGCGTCCAGTACCACCCCGAGGCCGCGGCCGGCCCGCACGACTCCGCAGGGCTCTTCGACCAGTTCTGCGCTCTGATGGAGCGGTCGAGGGGACGAGCGGGCGCAGCGGGCGAGGAGCCGGGCGCGACCATGAGCACGGAGACGAAGAAGAATGCCTAAGCGCACGGACATCCAGTCGGTCATGGTGATCGGCTCCGGGCCGATCGTGATCGGGCAGGCCTGCGAGTTCGACTACTCCGGCACCCAGGCGTGCCGCGTGCTGCGCGCCGAGGGCTTCCGCGTGATCCTCGTCAACAGCAACCCCGCGACCATCATGACGGACCCGGAGTTCGCCGACGCCACCTACGTCGAGCCGATCACCCCCGAGTTCGTCGAGAAGATCATCGCCAAGGAGCGCCCCGACGCGCTGCTGCCCACCCTGGGCGGCCAGACGGCGCTCAACACCGCGATCGCCCTGCACGAGGCGGGCGTGCTCGCCAAGTACGAGGTCGAGCTCATCGGCGCCGACGTGGACGCGATCCAGGCCGGCGAGAACCGCGAGAAGTTCAAGGAGATCGTCGCCAAGGTCGCCGCCGAGCGCGGCCTCAACGCCGAGTCGGCCCGCTCGGTCGTCTGCCACACCATGGACGAGTGCCTGGCCGCGGCCGGCGGGCTCGGCTACCCGCTGGTCGTGCGGCCCTCCTTCACCATGGGCGGCGTGGGCTCCGGCTTCGCGCACGACGAGGCGGACCTGCGCCGCATCGCCGGCGCGGGCCTGGACGCCTCGCCGACCACCGAGGTGCTCCTGGAGGAGTCCATCCTCGGCTGGAAGGAGTACGAGCTGGAGGTCATGCGCGACCGGGCCGACAACGTCGTCATCGTCTGCTCCATCGAGAACATCGACCCGATGGGCGTGCACACCGGCGACAGCGTCACCGTGGCCCCCGCGCTGACGCTGACCGACCGCGAGTACCAGAACATGCGCGACGTCGCCATCGCGGTCATCCGCGAGGTCGGCGTGGACACCGGCGGCTGCAACATCCAGTTCGCGGTCGACCCGAAGACCGGCCGCATGGTCGTCATCGAGATGAACCCGCGCGTGTCGCGCTCCTCGGCGCTGGCGTCGAAGGCCACCGGCTTCCCGATCGCCAAGATCGCGGCCAAGCTCGCCGTCGGCTACACCCTCGACGAGATCCCCAACGACATCACCCGCGAGACCCCGGCGTCGTTCGAGCCGACGCTCGACTACATCGTGGTGAAGGTGCCGCGCTTCGCCTTCGAGAAGTTCGCCGGGGCCGACCAGACGCTGACCACCCACATGAAGTCGGTCGGCGAGGCCATGGCCATCGGCCGATCCTTCCCCGAGGCGCTGCAGAAGGCGCTGCGCTCGCTGGAGAAGAAGGGCGCCCCCTTCTCCTGGACCGGCGAGCCGGGCGACAAGGACGAGCTGCTGGCCGCCTGCCGCACCCCGCACGACGGCCGCCTGACCACCATGCAGCAGGCCATCCGGGCCGGGGCCACGGCCGGGGAGCTCTTCGAGGCCACCGCCGTCGACCCGTGGTTCATCGACCAGCTGCTGGCGATCGACGAGGTCGCCGCCGAGCTGCGCGAGGCCTCCCAGCTCGACGCCGCCGCGCTGACCAGGGCCAAGCGGTACGGCTTCTCCGACGCGCAGATCGCCGGGATCCGCGGCCTGGACGAGGCGCGGGTGCGCGACCTGCGCCACGCGCTCGGCGTCCGCCCGGTCTACAACACGGTGGACACCTGCGCCGCCGAGTTCGCCGCCCGCACGCCGTACCTCTACTCCACCTACGACGAGGAGACCGAGGTCCCGTACGGCGACCGCCCGAAGGTCCTCATCCTCGGCTCCGGCCCCAACCGGATCGGCCAGGGCATCGAGTTCGACTACGCGTGCGTGCACGCGTCCTTCGAGCTGTCGCGGGCCGGTTACGAGACCGTCATGGTCAACTGCAACCCCGAGACCGTCTCCACCGACTACGACACCTCCGACCGGCTCTACTTCGAGCCGCTCACCCTGGAGGACGTGCTGGAGGTGGTCCACGCCGAGCAGCAGACGGGCCCGGTCGCCGGCGTCATCGTCCAGCTCGGCGGGCAGACCCCGCTCGGGCTGGCGCAGGCGCTCAAGGACGCGGGCGTGCCGATCGTCGGCACCTCGCCGGAGTCCATCCACCTGGCCGAGGAGCGCGGCGCGTTCGGCCGCGTGCTCGCCGAGGCCGGGCTCCCGGCGCCCAAGCACGGCACCGCGGTGACCGAGGCCGAGGCGCTGGAGATCGCCGCGGAGATCGGCTACCCGGTCCTGGTGCGGCCGAGCTACGTGCTGGGCGGCGCCGGCATGGCCATCGTCTACGACGACGCCACCCTGGTCACCTACATGGCCAAGGCGGGCGCCGCCAGCGACCACCCGGTGCTGGTGGACAAGTTCCTGGACGAGGCCGTCGAGATCGACGTGGACGCGCTCTTCGACGGCGAGGAGCTGTACCTCGGCGGCGTGATGGAGCACATCGAGGAGGCCGGCATCCACTCCGGCGACTCGGCCTGCTCGCTGCCCCCGATGACGCTCGGCAGCTTCGACATCAAGCGCATCCGTGCCGCCACCGAGGCGATCGCCCGGGGGGTGGGCGTGCGCGGCCTGCTCAACGTCCAGTACGCCATGTCGGCGGGCATCCTGTACGTGCTGGAGGCCAACCCGCGCGCCAGCCGTACCGTGCCGTTCGTCTCCAAGGCCACGGCGGTGCCGCTGGCCAAGGCCGCGGCCCGGGTGATGATGGGCGCGACGGTGGCGCAGCTGCGCGCCGAGGGCATGCTCCCGGCCGAGGGCGACGGCGGCACGATGCCGCTGGACGCGCCGATCGCGGTCAAGGAGGCGGTGCTGCCGTTCAACCGGTTCCGGGGCGTGGACACCATCCTGGGCCCGGAGATGCGCTCCACCGGCGAGGTCATGGGCATCGACGCGTTCTTCGGCACGGCCTACGCCAAGTCGCAGGCCGCCGCCTACGGCTCGCTGCCGACCAAGGGGCGGGCCTTCGTCTCGGTCGCGAACCGGGACAAGCGGGCCATGATCTTCCCGGTGAAGGCCCTGGCGGACCTCGGCTTCGAGATCCTGGCCACCGAGGGAACCGCGGAGGTGCTGCGCCGCAACGGCGTCCATGCCAAGATCGTGCGCAAGCAGAGCGACGGACCCGGTCCCGACGGCGAGCCGACGATCGGCCGGCGGATCCTGGACGGCGAGGTGGATCTCATCGTGAACACGCCCTTCGGCAGCCCCGGCCAGTCCGGGCCCCGGCTGGACGGCTACGAGATCCGCACCGCGGCCGTGCTGCGGGGCGTGCCCTGCATCACGACCGTCCAGGGACTGGCCGCCGCCGTTCAGGGCGTTCAGGCCGTCGTCCGCGGCGACATCGGCGTACGGTCCCTTCAGGAGCACGCCCAGAGACTGCGGGGATGATGCCCTGAGCGGGAGGTGAGGGAGACGCCTGTCACTCCGGTACAGGTCACGGGCACGGTGCTGACGACGCGCCGGGTCGACGCCTACCATGCGCTGACCGTGGTCGCGCCCGGCATCGTCGAGCGGTTCCGCCCCGGCCACTTCGTGGCGGTGGCCGTCGGCGGGCCGGGGACGTCGATGCTGACGCGCCGTGCCTTCTCCGTCCACGACGTCAAGCCCGACTACGGCGGCACGGTGGAGTTCGTCTTCACCGCGGGCGGTCCGGGCACGGCCTGGCTCGCCGAGCGCCGCGCCCGCGACACCCTGGACCTGGTGGGTCCGCTCGGCCGGCCCTTCCCGCTGCCCCGGGACCCGGTGACCTGCGTCCTGGTCGGCGGCGAGTACGGCTCCGCGATGCTCTTCGCGGTCGCCGACGCCCTCCAGCGGCGCGGCTGCCGGGTGGACTTCGTGCTCGGCGCGGCCTCGGCCGACCGGGTCTTCGGCGCGCTGCGCGCCCGCCGGATGGGGGAGACGACCACGCTGACCACCGAGGACGGGTCGCTGGGCATGCGCGGCCGGGTGACCGACGTGCTGCCCGGGGTGATCGCCGACGTCCGCGCCGACGCGGTCTACGCCTGCGGCCCCATGGAGATGCTGCGCGGGGTGACCGCCGTGGCGGTCGAGTTCGACATCCCGGTCCAGGTGGCCGTGGAGGAGCGGATGGCCTGCGGGATCGGCGTGTGCATGACGTGCGTGCTCCCGGTCATCGGCGACGACGGCGTCACCCGGATGGTCCGCTCCTGCGTCGAGGGCCCGGTCTTCCGGGGCGAGCGCGTCCGCTTCGACGACGTGGGAACGATCCCGTTCGACGCGCTCGGAGCGCCCGGCGGAGGCACACGGCATGCCGGTTGACATGCGGACCTACCTCGGGCACGTGGAACTGGCCAACCCGATCACCACCGCCGCCGGGTGCGCGGCCTCCGGCGCCGAGCTGGCCCAGTTCTTCGACCTGGGCAGGCTCGGCGCGGTGACCACCCGGTCGATCACGATGGCGCCCAGGGCGGGCCGCCCGACCCCCCGGATGGCGGAGACGCCCTCGGGCCTGCTGGCCGCCGTGGGGCTGCAGGGACCCGGCGTGGACGCGTTCCTGGCGCGGGAGCTGCCCTGGCTGGCCCAGCGCAACGTCAGGACCGTGGTGTCCATCGGCGGCGGCACCGTCGCCGAGTACACCGCGCTGGCCCGCAGGCTCACCGACGCGCCCGGCGTGACCGCCGTGGAGGTCAACCTGTCGTGCCCCAACATCGAGGACCGCGGGCGGGTCTTCGCCCTCGACGGCGCCGCCTCCGCGGAGGTGGTCGCCTCGGTGCGCTCGGTGATGCGCTACGACGTGCCGGTGGTGGCCAAGCTCTCCCCGGACGCGCTGGACGTGGTGAGCGTCGCCCGCGCGTGCGTGGACGGGGGCGCCGACGCGCTGTCCATGATCAACAATCCGCTCGGCATGAGCATCGACACCGACGCCATGCGCCCCTCGCTCGCCGCCGTCACCGGGGGCCTGTCGGGGCCGGCGATCCGGCCGCTGGCCGTACGATGCGTCTGGCAGGTCCACGCGGCGCTGCCCGGCGTGCCCATCATCGGCATGGGCGGCGTGCTGACCGGCCGGGACGCCTTCGAGTTCGTCCTGGCCGGCGCCTGCGTCGTCGCGGTGGGCACCGCGCTGTTCCACGACCCCTACGCCGGCCTGCGCGTCCTGCGCGAGCTGGAGGAGATCCTGGCGGCGCGGGGGTTCCACCGGCTGGCCGACGCGGTCGGACTGGCCCACCGCCCGCCGGGGGCGACCACCCGGCACCGTACGGACTTCGAGGAGAGCCCGCTGTGATCCCCGCCCCCATCGCCGTCGCCCTGGACGCGCCCGACCTGGAGACCGCGGCCCGCTGGGCGAGCCTGGTGACCCCGCACGTCAGCACCGTCAAGATCGGGCTGGAGCTCTACCTCCGCTACGGGCCGGACGTCATCGCCTCGGTCCGGGGGGCGAGCGGGGTGCAGGTCTTCCTCGACCTGAAGCTGCACGACATCCCGAACACGGTGGCGGGCGCGGCGCGGTCGGTGGCGCGGCTCAAGCCCGCGATCCTGACCGTCCACGCGGCGGGAGGGGCCGCGATGGTCCGCGCGGCGGTCGAGGCCGCCCCCGCGGCGCGCATCGCGGCCGTGACGGTGCTCACGTCGCTCTCAGAGGCCGATCTTGAGCGGGCCGGTATCTCGGGACCCCCCGACGACGCCGTGCGCCGCCTGGCGGTCCTGGCCGTCGGGGCGGGCGCGCAGGCGCTGGTGTGCTCCCCCCGGGAGGTGGCCGCGGTGCGGGCCGAGGTCGGGCCGGACATCACGCTCATCACCCCGGGCGTGCGCCCCGCGGGGGCCGACACCCAGGACCAGGCGAGGGTGGCCACCCCCGAGCGGGCGCTCGCCGACGGCGCCGACCTCCTCGTGATCGGCCGTCCGATCACCGGTTCGGCGGACCCCGGCGCCGCGGCCGCCGGCATCGCCGCGGCGCTCCGGAAGGCCTCCCCCACCGCCGGCCGGGACATGTGATCTTCGTCGCGGAAAACCCCGGGCCGGGCGTCGTTTGACCGACGGTGAGCTATGTCTCTACTACTCAGGGTGAAGAACCGGGCTTTCTGGGCGCAGAAACCGGGGTTGACGTTGCTTGGATCGCGATGACCAGCTAGTTTCCCTTCCCGTCCGAGTACATCCACAGGAAATTCGAGGTGACCCGGCGTGGCTCTTCCTCCCCTTACCCCCGAGCAGCGCGCCGCAGCCCTGGAAAAGGCTGCCAAGGCCCGCCGAGAGCGTGCCGAGGTCAAGAACCGCCTGAAGCACGGCGCGGTCTCTCTGACTGAGGTGCTCAAAGACGGGCAGGCCGATGACGTCATCGGCAAGATGAAGGTGTCGGCCCTTCTCGAGTCGCTCCCCGGCGTGGGCAAGGTCCGCGCCAAGCAGCTCATGGAGCGGCTGGGCATCGCCGAGTCCCGCCGCGTGCGGGGCCTCGGCGCCAACCAGCGCGCGTCCCTGGAGCGTGAGTTCGGCGGAGCCGAGAGCTAGGACTAGTCTCGGTTCCACAGTTCGCACGCTTCACCCCGCGCAGCGGGGACGGCATCACGGGGGTCTGGAGTGACCGGAACGTCAACCGGAGCATCGCGGCCCGACGAGGGCCGGGCTCCGGACGAGACCGCGGCGAGCGGATCCGGTGGCTCCACACCCCCGGCCGGGAGTCCGGAGGAGGCGCGAGCCTCCGCCGGGCCGACCGGCAACCGCCTGACGGTCCTGTCCGGGCCGTCGGGCGTCGGCAAGTCCACGGTCGTCGCCGAGCTTCGGCGGGCACACCCCCAGGTGTGGCTGTCGGTCTCGGTGACCACCAGGAAGCCCCGCCCCGGCGAGACCCACGGGGTGGAGTACTTCTTCGCCGACGATGAGGAGTTCGACCGCCTCGTCGCCTCCGGGGGGCTGCTGGAGTGGGCCGAGTTCGCCGGCAACCGGTACGGCACGCCGCGCGCGCCCGTCCTCGAGAAGCTCGCCGCGGGCATCCCCACCCTGCTGGAGATCGACCTGCAGGGCGCCCGCCAGGTCCGCGCGACCATGCCGGAGGCGCTGCTGGTCTTCCTGGCCCCGCCGAGCTGGGAGGAGCTGGAGAAGCGCCTGCGCGGCCGCGGCACCGAGCCGGAGGACGTCATCGCCCGCCGCCTGGCGGCCGGCCGGATCGAGATGGCCGCCGAGCGCGAATTCGACCTGACACTGGTGAACACGTCGGTCCAGGAGGTGTGCCGGCGGCTGATAGCCTTGCTGGCTGGTGCTCCCGAGGCTTCGAGCCCCGGACGTTCAACTAGCTAGGGGGACACGACGTGGCAACCAACGCCGCTCATACCGAAGGCATCACCCACCCGTCGATCGACGCGCTGCTCGACATCGTCGACAGCAAGTACAGCCTGGTGATCTTCGGGTCCAAGCGGGCCCGCCAGATCAACGCCTACTACTCCCAGCTCGGCGAGGGCCTGCTGGAGTACGTCGGGCCGCTGGTGGAGACCCACGCGCAGGAGAAGCCGCTGTCCATCGCGCTGCGCGAGGTCAGCGAGGGCCTGCTCACCGCCGAGCCCATCGAGGGCTGAGACCCGCCCGATGCGAACGTCCGAGGACGCGCCCGCCAGGCCGAGCGTCGTGCTCGGGGTGAGCGCTGGCATCGCCGCCTACAAGGCGTGCGAGCTGCTCCGCCTGTTCACCGAGTCCGGCCACGACGTCCGCGTCGTCCCGACCCGCGAGGCGCTCCGCTTCGTCGGCGAGCCCACCTGGGCCGCGCTCTCCGGCAACCCGGTGACCGCCGACGTCTGGGACTCCGTGCACGAGGTGCCGCACGTCCGCATCGGCCAGGGCGCCGACCTGGTGGTGGTGGCCCCCGCCACCGCCGACGTGCTGGCCAAGGCCGCGCACGGCATCGCCGGCGACCTGCTGACCAACACCCTGCTGACCGCGCGCTGCCCGGTGGTCTTCGCCCCGGCGATGCACACCGAGATGTGGGAGCACCCGGCGACGCAGGCCAACGTGGCCGTCCTGCGCGAGCGCGGCGCGCTCGTCCTCGACCCGGCCGTGGGGCGCCTCACCGGCGCCGACACCGGCCGCGGGCGGCTGCCCGACCCCGCGGAGATCTTCGAGGTCTGCCGCCGGGTCCTGTCCGGCCGCTCCCTCGACCTGACCGGGCGCCACGTGGTCGTCTCCGCGGGAGGCACCCGCGAGGCCATCGACCCGGTCCGCTTCATCGGCAACCGCTCCTCGGGCCTGCAGGGATACGCCCTGGCCCGGACGGCCGCCGCCCGCGGCGCCCGGGTCACGCTGGTCGCGGCCAACGTCGCGCTGCCCGACCCCGCCGGGGTCGCGGTGGTCCGGGTCGAGTCGGCGCTCCAACTGCGCGACGCCGTGCTGGAGGCGGTGGCCGACGCCGACGCCGTGGTCATGGCCGCGGCCGTGGCGGACTTCCGGCCCGCGGCGCGGAGCGACTCGAAGATCAAGAAGACCTCGGCCGAGCCCGGCGCCGTCCACCTGGTGAAGAACCCGGACATCCTCGCCGAGCTGGGGGAGCGCCGCCGCGAGGGCGCCGCGCCGTACCCCGCGGTGATCGCGGGGTTCGCGGCGGAGACCGACGACGTGCTCGCCAACGGGCGGGCCAAGCTCGCCCGCAAGGGCTGCGACCTGCTCGTCGTCAACCAGGTCGGGGAGAACCTCGCCTTCGGCACCCCGGACAACGCGGCGGTCGTCCTGTCCGCGGACGCGGAGCCGGTGGAGATCCCGCGGGGGCCCAAGGAAGCGCTGGCCGACGTGGTCTGGGACCTGGTGGCCGAGCGGCTTCCCTGATCCGCTTGCCGGAGATCGCCTCCCGGCGGATACTGCGTCGGACAGAGCGACCCGGAACGCCGTGTCAGGGAGGGGTCCGATATGCCGGTGCCGGCCGCCGTCAGGGCGCGCTGCCGCGCGCTGCTCCCCCCCGGGCAGGACATCCGCTACGTCCTGCCCGCGCTGTCGGTGGGGCCGCCGGGGATGGCGGCCTTCCTGGTCGTGGTGTCCGACCAGGCGATCCACGTGCTGTCCACGGCCTTCTTCGACAGGAACGTTCCGACCGCGATCCACTCCACCCACGCCCGGCGGACCCGGATCGGCCCGGTGGAGTTCTCCGCGGGCGCGGCCATCGAGCTCGGCGGCACGGTGTTCGAGATCGAGGAGGAGTACGCCGCGGTGGTCCACGCCGCCGACGCCGAGGTCTTCGCGCCCGAGACGCTGCCGCCCGACCCGCTGCCCGACCTGTGACCCGCCGGTCCGCCGCGCCCGACGGCGTGCGGACGGCCCGAGCGGAACCTCCCGCGCCCATCCGAGGATCCGCAAGACCTTCCCGGGACCTCCCGCGCGGCCTGCGGAGGCTCTGCGCGGGGCGGTCTCCGGGAGCGGTTCGGGTGCGGAACCGCCGCCGGGAGAGGGCGGATCCCCGGTGTGCGCCGCACTCCCGCCGTCCTCCCGCCGACCGGAGGCGGAAGGGAGAATCGCGAACGGCCGGTGAGCGGCTAGACTTCGGCGGAGTGCTCGCGGTGCGCCCCCGCACCGGAGCCCCGTCGCCAGCAGCCGCTGCATGAGGAGCCACTGACTTGTCCCGTCGCCTGTTCACCTCCGAGTCGGTCACCGAGGGCCACCCGGACAAGATCGCAGACCAGATCAGCGACGCGATTCTCGACGCCATGCTCAAGGGAGACCCCAAGAGCCGGGTCGCGGTCGAGACGCTGATCACCACCGGTCAGGTCCACGTCGCCGGAGAGGTGACGACGGAGACCTACGTCGACATCCCGGGTCTCATCCGCGAGAAGATCCTCGAGATCGGCTACGACGCCTCGCACAAGGGCTTCGACGGCGCCTCCTGCGGAGTGTCGGTGTCCATCGGCGCGCAGTCCCCCGACATCGCGCAGGGCGTCGACGCCGCCTACGAGGCCCGCGAGGGCGAGGCCGGCGACGAGTTCGACCGCCAGGGCGCCGGCGACCAGGGCCTCATGTTCGGCTACGCCTGCCGGGAGACCCCCGAGCTGATGCCGCTCCCGATCCAGCTCGCGCACCGCCTGGCCGAGCGCCTGTCGCAGGTCCGCAAGGACGGCACGGTCCCCTACCTGCGCCCCGACGGCAAGACCCAGGTCACCATCGAGTACGACGGCGACAAGCCGGTCCGCCTCGACACGGTGGTCGTCTCCACCCAGCACGCGGCCGAGATCGACCTCAAGGAGATGCTCGCGCCGGACATCAAGGAGCACGTGGTCGACCCGGTCCTGGCCGGCCTGGAGCTGGAGACCGAGGGCTACCGGCTGCTGGTCAACCCGACCGGCCGCTTCGAGATCGGCGGCCCGATGGGCGACGCCGGCCTGACCGGCCGCAAGATCATCGTCGACACCTACGGCGGCATGGCCCGTCACGGCGGCGGCGCCTTCTCCGGCAAGGACCCGTCCAAGGTCGACCGCTCGGCCGCCTACGCCATGCGCTGGGTCGCCAAGAACATCGTGGCCGCCGGTCTGGCCGACCGCGCCGAGGTCCAGGTCGCCTACGCCATCGGCAAGGCGCACCCGGTCGGCGTGTTCGTCGAGACCTTCGGCACCGAGAAGACCGACATCGCCAAGATCCAGGCCGCCGTGCTCCAGGTCTTCGACCTGCGCCCGGCCGCGATCATCCGCGACCTCGACCTGCTCCGCCCGATCTACTCCGAGACCTCCGCCTACGGCCACTTCGGCCGGCCGGAGTTCTCCTGGGAGGCCACCGACCGCGCCGACGCGCTGCGCGCCGCCGCCGGTCTGTAGTCCCGTCGCGAGAGGAGCCCCCGGTGGACCCGTTCCGCCGGGGGCTCTCGCCGTGTCCCCGGGCGGTCCCGGCGGATCGGCGAGAGGTGCCCGCGGGGTCTGGTAGGACATGGGGGTGACCCACACGATCCCCTCCCCGGACGACGGCGCCCTGCTCCCGCTGGACGCCGTCCGCGAGCGGCCCGCCCCCGCGCGCAGCGCCGGACCGGCGCGGGGCGTGCCGGAGCCGGCCGCGGAGCTGCCCGTCGCTCGGGTCGCCGTGGACACGCCGCTGCCCCACCTGGACCGGCCGTTCGACTATCTCGTCCCCGCGACCCTGGACGCCGCGGCCGTCCCGGGCTGCCGGGTCCGGGTCCGGTTCGCGGGCAAGCTCGCCGACGGGTTCCTGCTGGAGCGGGTGGAGACGAGCGAGCACCCCGGGAAGCTGGCCCGGCTGGAGCGGGTGGTCTCCGCCGAGCCGGTGCTGACCCCGGAGATCGCCGCCCTGGCCCGCGCCGTCGCCGACCGCTATGCCGGGACCCTGGCCGACGTCCTGCGCCTGGCCGTCCCGCCGCGCCACGCCAGGGTCGAGGCCGAGCCGCGCACGAGGGAGCCGCAGGAGGCGCAGGAGCCCCTGGAGGTCGCCGGGCCGGGCCCCTGGGCCGACTACCCGGGCGGGGAGGCGTTCCTGGCGGAGCTGGCCACCGGGCGCGCCCCGCGGGCGGTGTGGACCGCGCTGCCGGGGACCGGGCCGCGGGGCCCGGAGTGGCCGGAGGCGGTGGCGGTGGCGGTGCGCGAGACGCTGCGCGGCGGCCGGGGCGCGCTCGTGGTGGTGCCCGACGGCAAGGACGTGGCGCTGGCCGGTGCGGCGCTGGAGGCGGTCCTGGGCCCGGGCCGGCACGTGGCGCTCACCGCGGACCTGGGTCCCGCCGAGCGCTACCGGCGCTGGCTGCGGGTGCTGCGCGGCGAGGCCCGGGTGGCGCTGGGCACCCGGGGCACGGCGTTCGCCCCGGTGCGGGACCTGGGCCTGGCGGTCGTCTGGGACGACGGTGACGACCTGCACGCCGAGCGGCTGGCGCCGTACCCGCACACCCGCGAGGTCCTGGCCCTGCGCGCCCACCGGGGGCGGGCGGGCCTGCTCGTCGGCGGCCACGCCCGCACCGCGGAGGCCACCCGGCTGGTGGCCACCGGCTGGGCCGCCGCCCTGGTCGCGCCCCGCGAGGCGGTCCGGGCCCGGGCGCCGAGGGTACGGCCGGCCGGCGACGACGCGGAGCTGGCCAGGGACGAGGCGGCGCGGGCGGCCCGGCTGCCCAGCCTCGCCTGGCGCACGCTGCGGGCCGGGCTGGAGCACGGCCCGGTGCTGGTGCAGGTCCCCCGGCGGGGCTACCTGCCCGCGCTGTCCTGCCAGGGCTGCCGGGCCGCGGCGCGCTGCGGGCACTGCGCCGGGCCGCTCGCGCTGCGGGGCGGCCACGCGGCGCCGTACTGCCGCTGGTGCGGGCGGATCGCGGGGGAGTGGCGCTGCGCGGCCTGCGGCGGGACGCGGGTGCGCGCCCGGGTCGTGGGCGCCCGCCGGACGGCCGAGGAGCTGGGGCGGGCCTTCCCCTCGGTCCCGGTCAGGACGTCCGGCCGGGACGGCGTGCTGGCCGCGGTCGGGCCGGGCAGGGCGCTGGTGGTGGCCACCCCGGGGGCCGAGCCGGTGCCGGAGGGCGGTTACGCGGCGGCGGTGCTGCTGGACGGGTGGGCCCTGCTGGGGCGGCCGGACCTGCGGGTGGCCGAGGAGACGCTGCGCCGGTGGCTGAACGCCGCGGCCCTGCTGCGGCCCGGGGCCGAGCTGGTCGTGCTGGCCGACTCCTCGCTCGCCGTCGTGCAGGCGCTGCTGCGCTGGGACCCGGTCACGCACGCCGAGCGGGAACTGGCCGACAGGACAGAACTCGGTTTCCCCCCGGCGGTGCGGATGGCCACGCTGACCGGGTCCCCGGCGGCGGTCCGGGAGATGCTGGGGGAGACCGCGCTGCCGGAAAGCGCGCGGGTGCTCGGGCCGGTGCCCGTGGAGACGCCCCGGGGCGATCAGGTGCGGGAACGCGCCATCGTGCGGGTGCCGTGGGGGGCCGCCCCGGTGCTCGCCTCCGCGCTGAAGGGGGCCGCCGGCGTGCGTTCCGCGCGTAAGGCGCCGGAGGTGGTCAGGGTATGCATTGACCCTATGGACGCCATTTGAGTAGTTTCCCCGATTCGCGGTGCTGACAGTAAGCCGTTAATTTCTCCCTGTGTCGATTGAATGGGTGAATCGGGCCATCGACGATCTTCGGGCGTGGGGGCGTGCGCACGGCCGCGAGGTCGACGCGGACGAGGCGCGTCTGCTCTGCGACTACGCCAGCGACTACCTGGACGTGAACGAGCTGGGGGATTTCACCTCGGTCACTTTCGAGGAGCTGCTGCTCAACATCTATCCGCGCAAGGTCATCGCTCCTCCGGAAAGCGCCCCGGAGACGGTCGCCGCCGCCCGGACCCTCGTCGACTTCCTTCTCGAGACCGAGGAGATCGGCGGGAAGATGGCCGCGCGCATGCGCGCCACCCTGGACCGGATCGAACCCGAGATGCCGGCCGCCCTGGCCGACACCTCCCGGTTCGGCATGGCCAAGAGCCTCTTCAGCGCGATGGGCGCCGACTCGCTGGACGCGGGCGAGGACTCCCCGCCCGCCGAGGACGCCCAGGAGGGGGAATACTGCGAGTGCCCGGGCTGCTCCCCCCTCCCGCCGGTACGGCTCGCCTCCCGCGAGGCGCTGGCCGAGGCCGCGCTGCGGGTCCCCCTGCTGACCGACGCCCGCCGCCTGGTCCAGTGGATGCTGGCCGGGGGGCGCACGCCCACCCGCAAGGGCGCCCTGCGGGTGCGCGACGCCGCGGAGGCGAACGCGCAGCTGGCGGTCGGCGACCCCGCGTTCCTGTGGGACCTGGCGGTGCACACCGGCCTGGTCGAGACGGAGGGCGCGGCGGTCTTCGACGGGGACGACCCCGACCCCCTGGAGGTGTGGGCCGCGACGGTGCGGTTCGCCGTGGAGAAGGACACCGGCGGGGCCTTCAGCGGCGACCGGCTCGTCGACGAGGAGCTCTACACCCTGCTCGACCTGTTCTACCGGGTGCAGGCGCCCGTGCCCGTGCCCGTCGTCCGGGAGTACCTCGAGGACGAGATCGGCCTGGCCGACGAGGGCGCCGAGCTCGACCTGGAGGAGGTCGGGCGGCGGCTGGCCTACTGCGGGCTGCTCAGCCGGGGCGAGGGGACGCTGGAGCTGACCCCGCTGGCGGTCTGGGGCCTGCACGAGCTCTACGACGTCTTCGGCATCGACGCGCCCGAGGCCCCCGACCTGGCCGCGGCCGACGCGACCGGCCTGATCGAGGGGCTGCTGGCCGGCGTGCTCCCCGACGTGGCCGAGTCCGACATCGCCGGCTGGCTGTCCCGCCGGAGTCCCGCCGAGGCCGCCGCCGAGCTGCTGGGGGCGGTCTCGGGCGCGCCCGCCGTCGCCCGGGGGATCGCGGTCACGATCGTCGACCGGCTCGGCGCGGAGGCGGAGGAGTCCGTCCGGGGCTTCCTGGAGGACGCCGAGCTGCGGCCGCACGCCGTGCACTGGCTGTCCGCGCGCGGACTGGCCGCACCGACGCTCACCCCGGACGAGGTGCTCTGGATGAGCGTGGACATGCTCGCCCTGGCCCTGCCCGCGGCCGAGGAGGACCCGGAGGCGTTCGCCGAGAACATGGCGGCCTCCGGCCCTCCGTCGCACATGATCGAGGAGATGTGGCGGGTGGACCACCCCGACGCCGTCGACGTGCTGGAACTCCTCGGGCGCTCCCTGCCGGACCAGAACGCGGCCAAGGCGGCGCGCAAGGCGGCCTTCAAGGCCCGTTCGCGCGCGATCGGCTGAGCCGTACATCCGTGGGGCTCTTGTGGAGTAAGTTTCACGGGTGGCAAAGAGCGGGAACACCGGCAACGTCTTCGATCTCGGCGAACTGCGGAGGCTGGTCGACGAGTTGGGAACCGCGCCCCGGGAGGCGCGGGCGGCGGTGCTCGACGAGGCCGTCGCGGGGGACGCGGGGGACGCGGACTGCGACTGCCCGAGCTGCGGCACCGAGGCGCTGAGCTTCCCGCCGGTCGAGCTCGCCCCCGACGCCGAGCTGGCCCGGGCGGTGCTCCGGGTCCCGCTGGTGCGGGACGCCCGGCGGCTGGCGGCCTGGACCGGCACCCGGCAGGTGACCCCCGAGTGCCTGCTGCCCGACCCGTTCCTGGCGGCCGCCGAGCTCGGCCTGCCCGGTCCCGCCCGGGTCCACCTGCTCTGGGTCGTCGCGGTCAACACCGGCATGCTCCGGATCTCCCGGGGCACGGCCGCCCCCGGGCCGCTCGTCCTGACCGGCGACCTGCCCCCGCGGGCGCTGCTGGAGTTCTGGGACGGCGTGGTCATGGACGTGCTGGACCGGGCCGACGAGAGCCTGACGGGGTCCGCCGTGGTGGACGAGCACCTCGCCGAGATGCTCGCGACGATGTACGCCGTGAGCGACGGCCTGTCCCCCGCCACCCTGGTCAAGGGCATCCTCCAGTCGCACGAGGTGGCCTGCGAGGCCCGCCCGGCGCAGATGCGGCAGCTGGCGGCCTCCCTGCCGGGAGAGCTGGCGGCCGCGCTCGACCTGCTGGGCTACTGCGGGCTGGTCGAGCGCTCGCCGGCCGGCTGGCCCCGGCTGACCCCGCTCGGCGTGTGGGCGGTCCGCCAGGACCTGATGCGGGAGGGCCACGACGCGCCCACCGGCGCGGAGGTCGCGGTCTTCGCCGACCTCGGCGCGGGCGAGCTCGTCGAGGCGATCGTCAAGGGCTCCGCCGCGCCCAGCGCCGTCACCGTGTGGCTGGAGTCGCGCGGCCCCGAGACCGCCGCCCGGGAGCTGCTCGGGGTCGCCGCCTCCGGCGCGGCCGGGCAGCGCGGCGTGGTGAGCACGATCCTGGAGGAGCTCGGACCCGAGGCCGAGACTCCCGTCCGGGAGGCCCTCGCCGAGCCCTCCCTGTGGCGCTACGCGGCCTCCTGGCTGCACATCCGCGACCTGCCCGCGCCCACCCTCACCCCCGCCGACAACACCTGGATCGCGGTCGACACGCTCGCCTCGCTGATCCACCAGGGCCGGGCCCCCGAGGGGATGGGCGAGTTCGCCGCGCTCGAGCCGGGCGAGGACCTGGTCCGCCTGGTAGAGGAGATGGCCCTCGTGGAGCATCCCGACGCGATCGTGGTGCTCGACATGCTCGGCGCGCACCACGCCGACGCCGCCGTGGCCAAGGCCGCGCGCAAGGCGGTCATGAAGGCCCGCTCCAGGTAGTGGTCCCGTCGGGTCGGGGCCCGGTCGGTCCCGGGCGCGCTCCCGCGGTGTCCGGTGTCGCCGTGCCGCCCCCGGCGGCGGACGTGAGCGCGATCCGCGCCGCCGGGGCCCCTAAACTGGGGGGATTCCGTGGAAGGAGCCCTGTTGGCCATTCAGTCAATCCGCCTCTTCGGCGACCCGGTGCTGCGCACGCCCGCGGAGCCGGTGAAGGACTTCGACAAGGAGCTGCGCAAGCTCGTCAAGGACCTCACCGACACCATGATGGACGCGCCCGGAGCGGGCCTGGCCGCACCGCAGATCGGGGTCGGGCTGCGGGTCTTCACCTACTACGTGGACGACCAGCTCGGCCATCTGATCAATCCCAACCTCGACCTGTCCGAGGACCTCGACGAGGAGGGGGAGGAGGGCTGCCTGTCCTTCCCCGGCCTGTCCTACCCGACGCCCCGGGCGATCCGCGCGGTGGCCAAGGGCTTCGACATGCACGGCGAGCCGGTCACCCTCGAGGGCACCGACCTCATGGCCCGCTGCTTCCAGCACGAGACCGACCACCTGGACGGCATCCTGTTCATCGACCGGATGGACCCCGCGCAGCGCAAGCTCGCGATGCGGGAGATCCGCCAGGCCGAGTGGAGCGGGCTGTCCGCGCCCACGTTCAAGTTCTCCCCGCACGCCACCCACGGGAAGGCTCTGTAGGAACCTTGCGCCTGGTCTTCGCCGGAACCCCGGACACCGCCCTGCCCTCGCTGCGCGCGCTGCTGGACTCGCCGCGCCACGACGTCGTCGCCGTCGTCACCCGCCCGGACGCCCCGTCGGGCCGGGGGCGGAAGGTCCACCCCAGCCCCGTCGCCGAGCTGGCCGAGGAGGCGGGCATCGAGGTCCTCAGGCCGCCGAAGGCGGGTGATCCCGCGTTCCTGGAGCGGCTCCGGGAGATCGGGCCCGACGCCTGCCCGGTGGTCGCCTACGGGGCCCTGCTGCCCCAGGCGGCGCTGGACGTCCCGCGCCACGGCTGGATCAACCTCCACTTCTCGATCCTGCCCGCGTGGCGGGGGGCGGCCCCCGTGCAGCACTCCGTGCTGCACGGCGACGAGATCACCGGCGCGAGCACCTTCCAGATCGTCAAGGAACTGGACGCCGGACCCGTCTACGGCGTGGTCACCGAGAAGATCCGCGCCACCGACACCAGCGGCGGGCTACTGGCCCGGCTGGCCGAGTCCGGCGCCGAGCTGCTGGCGGCCACCCTCGACGGGATCGAGGACGGCACGCTGGAGGCCAGGCCGCAGCCCGCCGAGGGCGTGAGCCTCGCTCCGAAGATCAGCGTCGAGGACGCCCGGATCGACTGGACCGCCCCGGCGATGCGGGTGGACCGCCTGGTTCGCGCCTGCACCCCCGCCCCCGGCGCGTGGACGGAGTTCCGCGGCCAGCGGGTCAAGCTCGGCCCGGTGCGGCCCGCGCCCGACGCGCCCGCGCTGGCCCCCGGCCAGGTCGCGGCCGCCAAGGACTCCGTCCTGGTCGGCACGGCCACGCACCCGGTGGAGCTGGGCGAGGTGCAGCCGCAGGGCAAGCGCCTGATGACCGCGGGGGAGTGGGCCCGCGGCGTACGGCCCACCGACGAGGATCGGCTGGTCTGAGCGATGAGCGATCGGGGGAACGGCGGCGCTCCGCGCGGCGGGGACCGTGAGGGAGGCCGGCCGCGCGGCGGGTCCGGCGGCGGAGGGCAGGGCTCCGGCGGAGGCCGGCGCCAGGGGCCGGGCGGCCGCGGCCGGGGTCCCGCGGGCGGCCGCGGAGGCGGCGGGAACCGGGGCGGGCGCCCGCCCCGCCCGGTCCACGACGAGGCCCGCAACACTGCCTACGACCTGCTGCGCGCCGTGGACGAGCGGGACGCCTACGCCAACCTGCTGATGCCCGCGTTGCTGCGCGAGCGCCGCCTGTCGGGGCGCGACGCGGGGCTGGCGACCGAGCTGGCCTACGGCACCCTGCGCGGGCTGGGCACCTACGACGAGGTCATCGCCGCCTGCAGCGACCGGGCCCCGGAGGAGCTGGACCCGCCGCTGCTGGACGCCATCCGGCTGGGCGTGCACCAGCTGCTCAAGACCCGCGTGCCCCCGCACGCCGCCGTCGGCACGACCGTCGACCTGGTCCGGCTCCGGGTCGGCGCGGGCCCCGCGAAATACGCCAACGCGGTGCTCCGCAAGGTCTCCACCCGTTCCCTGGAGCAATGGCTGCCGATCGTGGCCCCGGACCCGGCCGACGACCCGGTCGGCCACCTGGCCGTGTCGCACAGCCACCCCCGGTGGATCGTCACCGCGCTGCGCGACGCCGTCGGCGGGGACGCCGAGGAGACCGCGGCCCTGCTGGCCGCCGACAACGAGCGCCCCCGCGTCACCCTGGTGGCCCGCCCGGGCCGCTCGTCGGTGGAGGAGCTCCTCGACTCCGGCGCCGAGCCGGCCGACTTCTCCCCCTACGCCGCCTACCTGCCCGAGGGCGACCCCGGCGCGGTCCGCGCCGTGGCCGAGTCGCGCGCCGCCGTACAGGACGAGGCGAGCCAGCTCGTGGCGGTCGCACTCACCAGGGTCCCGGTGGCGGGCGGCGACTCCCGCTGGCTCGACATGTGCGCCGGGCCGGGCGGCAAGGCGGGACTGCTGGACGCCCTCGCCGCGGAGGGCGGCTCCCGCCTGCTCGCGGCCGAGCTCCAGCACCACCGCGCCCGCCTGGTCAGGCAGACGACCCGGGACGCCGCGGTGGTCGCCGCCGACGGCCGGGTCCCGGCCTGGCGCCCGGGCGTCTTCGACCGGGTCATGCTGGACGCCCCCTGCACCGGCCTCGGCGCCCTGCGCCGCCGCCCGGAGGCCCGCTGGCGGCGTGATCCCCGCAGCCTCCCGGAGCTGGGCCGGCTCCAGCGCGAGCTGCTGGCCTCCGCCCTCGACGCCACCCGCCCGGGCGGCGTGGTGGCCTACGTGACCTGCTCGCCGCACCTGGCCGAGACGGTCACCGTGGTCGGCGACGTGCTGCGCGGCCGCGAGGACGCCGAGGCGCTGGACGCCCGCGCGTACCTCCCGGAGGTCGGGGGGCTCGGCGAGGGCCCGTACGCCCAGTTCTGGCCGCACCGCCACGGCACCGACGCCATGTTCCTGGCCCTGCTGCGCCGCCGCTGACCGTCCGCCCGTGAGGCGGTGGCGGCTCCGGAGCGCCGCGGAGTCCGCGGCGGGCCGATCTCACTCCCGGGCGGCGTCCGCCGGGTCCGCCGCGCGGCGGCTGCGGTAGGAGCGCATCGCCACCTGCGCGCCGCAGCGCTTCGGGCTGCAGTACGCCGCGGAGCAGTTGCGGGTGCGGTCGTAGAACCCGAGATGGCAGGGCGGGTTCCGGCACGCCTTCACCCGTGCCCAGATGCCGCCCCTGGCGAGCTCGGACACGGCCGCGAGCAGGCCGCCGAACGCTCCGGGCACGCCCTCCTGGGCCGGGACGAGCCGTACGTCGTGCGCGGTGACGACGGGCGACAGGGGATACAGAGCACCGCTCCGGCGCAGGTGGGCCTCCGCCTCCTCCAGCGCCGTGCCGCCTCCCGGTCCGCCGTCACCCGGTCCGCCGCCGGCGTGCTCGCCGGCGTGGGCGAGCAGGACCGTGACCAGAGCCTGCCTCAGCTCCCGGGCGGCGGCGGCGTCCGCCTCGGTGACCAGGGTCCCCTCGCGGGCCAGCCCGGCCGCGCGCAGCCATCGGGCCGCCGCCGGGGCGTCGGCCAGCCGCTCCTCGCGTCCGTCGATCGGGCGGGTGTTGACGAAGTCGAGCACGAGATCCGCCGCCTCGGGCGGGCTGAGAGGACTGTGCCGTCCCTGATCGGTGACCACGCCCACCATGATAGTCGGGAACTGAGCGAAACTTATTAGACCATAACGCAGGTCGACCAAAACATTTGATAGTTATGAGTAAACGCTGTACGGTCACAACCATGTCGATCAAAGCAGAGACCATGGCCACGTCCGTCCCCCGTTCCTGGTTCGTCACCGGAGGCTCCTCCGGCATCGGTCGCGAGCTGACGCTCGCCGCCCTCGGCCGCGGTGACCGCGTCGCCGCCGCGGCACGGCGCGTCGACGGCCTCGCGGAGCTCGCCCAGCGCTTCCCCGGCAGGTTCCTCGCCCTCGAGCTCGACGTCCGCGACGAGGCCGCGGTGCGCCGCGGCGTCGAGCGGGCCGTCGCCGCGTTCGGCCGCCTCGACGTGGTGGCGAACAATGCGGGCTACGGTCTCTTCGGGGCCGTCGAGGAGGTGACCGACGCGCAGGCCAGGGCCGTCTTCGACACGAACGTCTTCGGTGTCCTGAACGTGCTGCGCGCCGTGCTGCCGGTGCTGCGGGCCCAGCGTTCGGGGCACGTCCTGCAGGGCTCGTCGGTGTACGGGCAGACGGCCCATCCGGGGGTGGGCCTGCTGGCCGCGACCAAGTACGCGGTGGAAGGACTGTCGGACGCCCTGGTCGCCGAGTTGGCGCCGCTCGGGGTCAAGGTGACGCTGGTCGAGCCGGGCTACGCGGCCACCCCGTTCCTGTCCAACCTCGCCTTCGCCGAGCCGGTGGCCGACTACGACCCGACCGTGCGCGCGGTGCAGAGCTCCCTCGGCGGCCTGCCGCCGGAGGCGTTCGCCGACCCGGCCGAGGTGGTCCGGGCCGTGCTGGCCGTGGTGGACGCCGACCGTCCCCCGCTCCGCCTCACGCTGGGCGGCCGGGCGGAGGCCGATGTGCGGGCCGCGCTGGCCGCACGGCTGCGCGACCTGGACGAGTGGGCGGCCGTGACCCGGGAGGTCGGCCGGGCGCCGGTCGCCTCCTGACGGCCGGCGGTCCGGCGCGCCGTCGGCGGGTGGGAGGCCGGCCGGGGCGCCCCGCCGGCGCGGGGCACCCCGGGAGGGCCGGTCAGGCGCGGGTGAGGGTGAAGGCGATGCCGTCGCCCATGCCCCGGCCGTAGGCGAGCTGGATGAGCAGCTCGACCGCGGGCTCGGTGTAGCGGGCGTTGGCCAGCGGGCCGGCGTCCACGGCGTCGAAGCCGAGCTGCGCGCCGAGGTCCAGGACGGTCTTCTTGGCGGCCTCGTCGTCTCCGGCGACCGGCAGGAAGCGGCCGGCGCCGTCCTCGCCCAGGTGGCCGGCGAAGACGGTGTTGAAGGCCTTCACGACCCGGGCGCCCGGCAGGGCGGCGGCCACCCGCTCGCCGCCGGAGGCGGTGTGGCCGACGGTCAGCGACATGAAGTCGGGGGCCAGCGGGTTCGTGGCGTCGACCACGACCTTGCCCGCCAGCGACGCCCCGACCCGGGGGTCCAGGGTTTCGACGGCGGCGAACGGCACCGCCAGGATCACGAGGTCGGCCTGCGCGGCCTGCGCGGCCGTACGCTCCGGGCCCGTGGAGGTGTCGGCGGTGACGACCTCGTGCCCGATCGCGGTGAGGCGGGAGGAGAGGGCGGAGCCGACGTTGCCGGAGCCGAGGATGCTGATCTTCATGAGGGGCGCCTTCCTTTGTGCTTCGAATTCGAAGCATGTGGTCGATGTGCTTCGAATTCGAAGCACGACGGAACCGTACAGGTGCTTCGAATTGGAAGCAACCCGGTATCGTGGAGCGCATGAACGAACCGCGCTGGCTGGACGAGACCGAACTGCGTGCCTGGAGTGGGTTCCTGGAGACCTCCGACCTGCTCCACCGCATGGTCGAGCAGCAGCTCCGCGAGGTCGGCGGGGTCACCACGGTGCAGTACGACATCCTGCACCGGCTCAACGAGAGCCCCGAGAGGCGCCTGTGCATGACCGACCTGGCCGAGCGCCTCGTCTCCTCCCGCAGCGGCATCACCTACCAGGTCGCCCAGCTGGAGAAGGCGGGCCTGCTCCGCCGCGAGGACGCCCCCGACGACGAGCGCCGCGTGCTCGCCGCCATCACCGAGGAGGGGCGCCGGGTGCTGGAGAGGACCGCGCCCGGCCACGTCGAGGCGGTCCGCGCCGGGCTCCTCGACGCGCTGACCCCCGAGCAGACCGCCCAGCTCGCCGCCATCATGGACGCCGCCCGGACCCACCTGCGCGGCGCCGTCCGGCTCCATCCGCCCCGCCGGGCGCGCTCCCGCTGAACGGGCACCCGGCCGCGCCGGGAGACGGCCGGTGGGAGGGGGCGGAGGGGTGCCCCATAGACTCGGGACCACCATGGCCGTACAGATCTCGCCCAGCATCCTGTCCGCCGACTTCGCCCGCCTCGCCGAGGCGGCCGCGGCGGTGTCCAACGCCGACTGGCTGCACGTCGACGTGATGGACAACCACTTCGTGCCCAACCTGACGCTCGGCCTGCCGGTCGTCGAGTCCCTGCTCAAGGCCACGTCCCTGCCGCTGGACTGCCACCTGATGATCGAGGACCCGGACCGCTGGGCCCCCGCCTACGCCGAGGCCGGCGCGGGCAGCGTGACGATCCACGCCGAGGCGGCCAGGGCCCCGGTCCGCACGCTGCGCCAGATCCGCGCCGCGGGGGCCCGCTCGGGGTTCGCGCTGAACCCGGCCACCGCGGTCGAGCCGTACGAGGACCTGCTCGGCGAGATCGACATGCTGCTGCTGATGACCGTCGAGCCCGGGTTCGGCGGGCAGAAGTTCCTCGACGTGGTCCTGCCGAAGATCCGTCGGGCCCGTGCGCTCATCGAACGGCACGGCGGGCAGATCTGGCTCCAGGTCGACGGCGGGGTCGCGGCCGAGACCATCGAGCGCTGTGCGGAGGCGGGCGCCGACGTCTTCGTCGCGGGCAACGCCGTCTACGGCGCCGGTGACCCGGCCGCCGCCGTGGACGCCCTGCGGGCCCTGGCCGCCGGGGCCTGACGCTGGCTCGGGGTCCCCGGGGGAGGGCCCGACAGGGGTTTCAGGAGGTCCGGCGGGAGGATCGGCTGAAGGTTCCAGCAGGGTCGGCGGGGCCGGGGGCGCGACCGTGCCCCGGCCCCGCCGCTCCCGTGTCCGGACGATGTGGCCCGGATGGTAGGTGTGACGACGGAAGGGTAGGGTAACCAGTCACTTACAAGGGAGGTGGCCCATGGACCACGGACTCTTCGGGCCGGGCTCGGTGACCTGGCGGGTGATGGGCGAGCCGATCCTGCTGGTCGGCGGTTTCCGGGCGCTGCTCATGCAGGGGCTGCACCCGCGCGCCATGCGCGGGGTCGCGCAGAACTCCGCACTGATGGACCCCAACGAGGCCTGGGCCCGCTTCCAGCGGACCACCGAGTTCGTCCGGGTGCGGACCTACGGCACGCTGGAGGAGGTCGAGCGGGCCGGCGCCCGGGTCAGGAAGATCCACTCCATGCTCACCGCCGTCGACCCCGGCACCGGGGAGCGCTTCCGCCTGGACGACCCCGAGGCGCTGCTCTGGGTGCACGTCGGCGAGGTCGACTCCTACCTGTCGGTGGCCCGGCGCGCCGGGGTGCGGCTGACCGACGAGGAGGCCGACCGGTTCGTCGCCGAGTGGCGCCGCGCCGCCGAGGTCGTCGGCCTGCGGGCCGACGACGTGCCGGGCTCCGTCGGCGAGATGCGCGACTACATCCGGGCCTGCCGGCCGGGCCTCTACTTCGCCCCCGAGGTGCCGCACCCGATCCGCCAGTCGTTCAACGCGCCGCTCCCGCTGTACCTCCTCCCGCTCAAGCCGGTCTTCCCGGGGTTCGTCCTGTTCGCCTTCGCGACGCTGCCGCGCTGGGCCCGCAGGCTGTACGGCCTGCCCGCCACGCCGCTGGAGGACCTGTGGGCGACGGCGGCGCTCAAGGCGCTGCAGACGGGCATAGGCCTGGTCCCCGCGCCGGTCAGATACCCCCCGGACGCCCGCCGGGCCCGGCGCCTCGACGCGGCCTGACGCGTAACCGCCGGGCGTTTGCCTGGTCCGCATGCTGGAGGGGGTCCCGCCCGGTTTGCCGGACATGGCACACTGATGTACGGGAGCCGTGCCGTACGGCCGGCGACCCGAAAAGCAGAGCAGCGTGCTCCGGGGTCGGTGAAATTCCGAACCGGCGGTTACAGTCCGCGACCCGGTCGAAGCCATCGACCGGTTGACCCGGTGAAATTCCGGGACCGACGGTTAAAGTCCGGATGGGAGGAAGCGCGCGAGCGGACAGTGCCGTCGAGGCACCCTCCGCCGACGGGTCCGTGGACCCGTCATCCCCGGGGCCCGCCATGGCAGGAAGCTACTGGCGAGTGGGAGGCCCCCCGGATGTTCACCGGAATCGTCGAGGAACTCGGCGAGATCGCGGCTATAGAGCCGCTCAAGGACGCCGCGCGCATGTCGATCCGCGGCAGGACCGTCACTTCCGACGCCGGACACGGCGACTCCATCGCGGTCAACGGCGTCTGCCTGACCGTGGTCGCCGTCGACGGCGAGGTGTTCACCGCCGACGTCATGAAGGAGACGCTGGACCGCAGCTGCCTGGGCGCGCTGCGCCCCGGCTCCCCGGTCAACCTGGAACGCGCCGTCCGCGCCGACCAGCGGCTCGGCGGCCACATCGTGCAGGGCCACGTGGACGGCACCGGTGTGCTGCTGTCCCGCGAGCCCGGCGAGCACTGGGAGGTCGTGCGGATCTCGCTCCCGGCCGGACTGGACCGCTACGTGGTGGAGAAGGGCTCCATCGCGGTGGACGGCGTCAGCCTGACCGTGGCCGGCGTGGACGGCGACGCGTTCTCGGTCAGCCTGATCCCCACCACCCTGAAGCTCACCACCCTCGGTGCCAAGCAGCCCGGCGACCCGGTGAACCTGGAGACCGACGTGATCGCCAGGCACGTGGAGAAGCTCGTCGGCGCCCACGCACGGGGAGGCCGGGCGTGAACTGGGCCGAGGCGGGATTCCACCTGTTCGGGGTGAAGGTCCTCTGGACCGACCTGGTCGGCAACGCGGCCGCGCTGGCCACCGTGCTGCTGGCGATCCGCAAATCGATCTGGACCTGGCCGGTGCAGCTGACCGGCTCGGTGCTGCTGCTCGTCGCCTCGGTCGGCGCGCAGCTCACCGGCAACGCGCTCAAGCAGGTCATGTTCGGCGTGCTGGCCGTCTACGGCTGGTGGAAGTGGTCGCGCGGCACCGCGGGCGGCCAGGAGCTGGCCGTACGGCCGGCCACCCCGCGCGAGCGGCTCGGGCTCGTCGCGGCCATGCTGGCGGGCACGGCGCTGGTGGGCGTGCTGTTCTTCGTCACCGGCCTGTCGTGGGGCGCGCACGCCCCGCTGCCCGACGGCTACTTCCTGGTCGCCGCCGACGCCTACATCTTCGTCGGCAGCGCCGTGGCGACCTGGGCGCAGGGCCGGGCGCTGGTCGACTTCTGGATCATCTGGGTCGCGGTGGACCTGGTCGGCGTGCCGCTGGCGTTCAGCTCCGGGCTGGTCGTCTCCGGCGCCGTCTACGGGATCTTCTTCGTGCTCGTCCTGATCGGGTTCGCGAACTGGCTCAAGGAGTACAGGTCGCAGGCCGTGCTCATCCCCAAGGAGGCAGTGTGACCACCATGCTGGACCCCGTCGAGCGGGCGATCGCCGACATCCGCGAGGGCAGGCCCGTCGTGGTCGTCGACGACGAGAACCGCGAGAACGAGGGCGACATCATCTTCGCCGCGGCCAAGGCCACCCCGGAGCTGCTGGCCTTCACCATCCGGCACACCAGCGGCGTCATCTGCGTCTCCATGCCCGGCGAGGACCTCGACCGGCTCGGCCTGCCGCTGATGGTCCACGACAACCGCGAGCGGATGCGCACGGCCTACACGATCAGCGTGGACGCCCGCGACGGGGTGACCACCGGCATCTCGGCGGCCGACCGGGCCCGGACGATCCGCACCCTGTGCGACTCGGCCACCGAGCCGTTCGAGCTGGTCCGGCCCGGCCACGTCTTCCCGCTCCGCTACCGGGAGGGCGGCGTGCTGGTCCGGCGCGGCCACACCGAGGCGGCCGTGGACCTGTCCCGGCTGGCCGGGCTGAGCCCGGCGGGCGCGCTCGCCGAGGTCGTCAACGACGACGGGACCATGAAGCGCCTGCCGGAGCTGCGCGCCTTCTGCGACGAGCACGACCTGGCGCTGGTCTCCATCGAGCAGCTGGTGGAGTTCCGGCGCAGGACCGAGCGGATGGTCACCCGGGTCGCCGAGACGCGCATCCCGAACGCCTACGGGGTCTGGAGGGCCTACGGCTACTCCAGCGCCCTGGACGGCGGCGAGCACCTGGCCCTGGTCTACGGCGACCTCGGCGACGGCGAGAACGTCCTGGTCCGGGCGCACTCCGAGTGCCTGACCGGGGACGTGCTCGGCTCGCTGCGCTGCGACTGCGGGGTGCAGCTGGACCACGCGATGGCCGAGATCGCCGCGGAGGGGCGCGGGGTCGTGGTCTACCTGCGCGGGCACGAGGGCCGCGGGATCGGCCTGCTGGCCAAGCTCCGGGCGTACGGCCTGCAGGACGGCGGGAGCGACACCGTCGACGCGAACCTGGAGCTCGGGCTGCCGGTGGACGCCCGGGAGTTCTCCAACGCCGGGCAGATCCTCGCCGACCTGGGCGTGAAGTCGGCCAGACTGCTGACCAACAACCCGGCCAAGCTGCGCGGCATGGACGGCTACGGCATCAAGGTGCTGGGCCGGGAGCCGATGCCGGTGGCGATGAACCCGTACAACGAGAAGTACCTCACGGCCAAGCGCGACCGCCTCGGCCACGACATCCACGAGGAGACCGAGATCGCATGGGCGGGGGAGACCGGATGACCGGGCGGAGCGGGCGGAACGGGGCGGCCGGATGAGCGGGGAGGGACGGCCCGGCGCGGAGGCGGTCGACGCCACGGGGCTGACGGTCGGGATCGTGGCGGCGCGCTGGCACGAGAAGATCACCGACAGGCTGCTGGAACGGGCCGTGCGGGCCGGCGAGGACAGCGGCGCGACCGTGACCGTGGTCCGGGTGGCCGGGTCCCTGGAGATCCCGGTGGTGGCCCAGGCGCTGGCCCGGCGCTGCGACGCGGTGGTGGCGCTGGGCGCGGTGATCCGCGGCGAGACCGCGCACTTCGACTACGTCTGCGACTCGGTGACCTCCGGCCTGACCAGGATCTCGCTCGACGAGGAGACGCCCGTCGGCAACGGCGTGCTGACCTGCGACTCGGTGGAGCAGGCCCTGGACCGGGCGGGTCTGCCCGGCAGCCACGAGGACAAGGGGTACGAGGCCACTGTCGCCGCGCTGGAGACCGCCGTGCTCCTGCGCGGCCTGCGCGGCTGACACCGCCCGAGGGGGCGGCCGGGGCGTGCGGTAGGTTGCGACCGCGGGCGCCCGGCCGCCCTCCGGCGCGGCGGACGGCCGCCCGGACCGGCGGCCCCGGCGACCGTCCGACCAGCGGTTCCGCAGAGGGAAAGTGATCGTCAAGTGAGCCCCGAGAACGTCGTCCCGCCCCCGCTGCCCGTCGTGTGGCGGCCGAAGACGGGGCGGATCGTGGCCTACGGCTTCGCCGTCGTGCTCATGGTGGGCGCGGTGGTCATGGCGGTCTTCCTGCCGCCGCCGTTCACCCTCGCCGACAAGGTCGCGGTGGTCGCGCTGGCCGGGGTGGTCGCCGGGGTGCTGCACCTGCTGGGCCGGTGCCGGGTGGAGGCGGACGAGCAGGGGATCACCCTGGTCAACGCCCTGCGGGTGCACCGCTACGAGTGGCCGGAGGTGCTCTCGGTCACGCTGACCGAGGGGGAGCCGTGGGCGAAGATCGACTTCGCCGACGGGATGACCCTCGGGGCCATGGGACTGCAGGGGTCGGAGAAGGGCCGGACCGTGCGCCAGGTGCGCGAGCTCGCCGCGCTCATCCGCGAGCGCGGCGAGGCCCGGGAGCGCGGCTGAGCGCGGCCGGCGGTCCCGCCGCGGGGCTCAGGTCTCCTCGGAGAAGCGCTCGGCCTGGTCGGTTTCGCCCGCGACGAGCAGGGTGTCGCCGGAGCCGATGACGGTCTGGGAGGTGGCGTAGGTGAACCTGGCGCCGGGCTTCTTGACCGCGACCACGGTCACGCCGTACTCCGTGCGGATGCCGAGGTCGCCCAGGGTCCTCCCGGCCGCCCAGCCGGGGGCCTTGGTCTTGACCAGGGCGTAGTCCTCGTCGACCTCCACGTAGTCGAGCATCCGGCCGGTGACCAGGTGCGCGACCCGCTCGCCCATGTCCGCCTCGGGCTGGACCACGTGGCGGGCGCCGACCCGCTGCAGGATCCGGGCGTGCTGGCGGCTGATCGCCTTGGCCCAGATGTCGGGCACGCCGAGGTCGGTCAGGATCGAGGTGGTCAGGATGCTCGACTCGATGTCGGTGCCGATGCCGACGACCGCCCGGCCGAACTCGGCCACGCCCAGCTGGGTCAGCGCCTCGGGGTCGGTGGAGTCGGCGCAGACGACGTGGGTGAGCCGCCCGGAGAACTCCTGCACGTTCCTGGAGTCGCTGTCCACGCCGAGCACCTCGACGCCGCGGACGACGAGCTCGGCCGCCAGGGACCCGCCGAAGCGGCCCAGGCCGATGACCACGACGGCGGCGTCGCGGTCGACGCGGTTCTTCTTCTCAGCCAACGAGGGGACGCTCCTCCGGGTAGCGGAACCTGCGGGTCTGGACGCGCAGGGCCAGTGCGGCGCCGAGGGTGACCGGGCCCAGCCGGCCGATGAACATCAGGGCCGTCAGGACCAGGTGCCCGGCGGTGCCGACCTGGGCGGTGATCCCCGTGGAGAGCCCGACGGTGCCGAACGCGGAGATCACCTCGAACAGTACGCGGTCGAGCGCGAACGGGGTCAGCATCATCATCACGAGCGTGCCGGTGACCACCGCCGCCACGCTGACCAGGGCGATGGTGAGCGCCTGGCGCTGCAGCTGCTCGGCGATGCGGCGGCGGCCGGCCGTGACGTCGGGCTCGCCGCGCAGCTCGGCCAGGATGACGTAGCCCAGCAGCGCGAACGTGGTCACCTTGATGCCGCCCCCGGTGCTGGCGCTGCCCGCGCCGATGAACATCAGCACGTCGCTGATCAGCCAGGAGTTCTCGTGCATCTGGGAGGTGTCGACGGAGTTCAGGCCGCCGCTGCGGGTCATCGCGCTGTGGAAGAAGCCGGCCAGGATGCGCAGGCCGGGGGAGAGCGGGCCGAACGTCGCGGGGTTGTTCCACTCCGAGATCGTGATGGCCAGGGCGCCGCCGGACAGCAGGATCGCGGTCATCCCGAGAGTGATCTTGGCGTGCAGCGACCACCGGGACGGCCGCCGCCAGTGCCGCCGCAGGACGGCGTAGACCGGGAAGCCCAGGCCGCCGACGACCACGGTCAGCGCCAGCGGCAGGCAGATCCACACGTCGCGGACGAACCGCATCACGCTGTCGGGCCAGAGCGCGAACCCCGCGTTGGTGAACGCCGAGACCGAGTGGAAGATCCCGTAGTAGACGGCGCGGCCGAGCGGCTCGCCGTACCCGATCACGAAGCGGGCGGCGAGGACGGCGGCCGTCACCGCCTCCACCGCCAGCGTGACCTTGGCGACGCCCACGATCACCTGGCGGATGTCGCCGGGGCCGAGGGACTTGGTCTCGGCCTGGGTGCTGAGCCGGGCGCGCAGCCCGAGCTTCCCGGAGACGAGCAGCGCGAGGATCGAGGCCAGCGACATGATCCCGAAGCCGCCGATCTGGATCAGCACCAGGATCACGACCTCGCCGAAGGTCGTCCAGTGCGCCGCGGTGTCGAGCACGGCCAGGCCGGTGACGCAGACCGCCGAGGTCGCGGTGAACAGCGCCGAGGTCCACGACGACTCCTGGCCCGGCTCGACCGCGACGGGCAGGGAGAGCAGCCCGGTGCCCGCCAGGACCACTCCGAGGAACGCCAGGACGACCACTCTCGAGGGCGAGGTGACCCGCCCGGCCGGATTGCTCACCGGGAGAGGATACCGGCGTCCGGGACCGATCATCAGGATCGGGCCGTCCGGGCCGCCCGCGCCGTCCGCGCTGTCCGGGCCGTCCGGGCGGCAGCCGCGCGGCGGCTGCGCGGTGGCCGCGGCGCGACCCTGGATTCCCGGGGTCCCCGGCGCGTACCCTGAGGCCGTGCTGAGGCGGACAATCACGGCAGCGGACCTCGCCTCGCCCGGGCAGCTCTCGGAGCTGCTCGACCGGCGGGCCTACCTGGCCGACGAGGGACTGGCGACGGCGGCGTTCCTCGCGCTGCGGATGGGCCGCCCGCTGTTCCTGGAGGGCGAGGCGGGCGTCGGCAAGACCGAGCTGGCCAGGACGCTCGCCGACGTGCTGGACGCGCCGCTGATCCGGCTCCAGTGCTACGAGGGGCTGGAGGGCTCCCAGGCCCTCTACGACTGGGACTTCGCCCGGCAGCTGCTGCACCTCAAGGCCGCTGAGGCGGGCGGGGGCGCCGACGCGGCCCGGCTGGAGGACGAGGTCCACGACCGGCGCTTCCTGATCGCCCGGCCGCTGCTGCAGGCGGTCGAGACCCAGCCCAGCGTGCTGCTCGTCGACGAGGTCGACCGGGCCGACGTGGAGTTCGAGGCGATCCTGCTGGAGGTCCTGTCCGACTTCGCGATCTCCGTTCCGGAGCTCGGCACGATCCGCGCCCGGACCCCGCCGGTGGTGGTGCTGACCTCCAACCGCACCCGGGAGGTGCACGACGCGCTCAAGCGGCGCTGCCTCTACCACTGGCTGGAGCACCCCTCCTTCGAACGCGAGGTGGAGATCCTGCTGCGCCGGCTCCCCGAGTGCTCCAGGACGCTCGCCGAGCAGGTCGCCGGGGCCGCCGGGCGGCTGCGCGGGGCCGGGCTGGTCAAACCGCCCGGCGTCGCCGAGACCCTCGACTGGACCGAGGCCCTGCTCACCCTGGGCGCGCGCGAGTTGGACCCGGGGCTGGCGGCGGCCACGCTGGGCGCGCTGCTCAAGCACCGGGAGGACCACGAGGCCGTGCGCGGGAACGGACTCCTCGGTGCCCCCCTCGGCTGACGTGGCGCCGAGGGAGCTGGTGGCGGTCATGACGGGGTTCGCCAGGAGCCTGAGGGCCGCCGGGGTCCCCGCCGACCACGAGCGGACCCGGAGCCTGCTGCGCGCGCTGGCCCACCTGGACGCCGCCCGGCCCGGCGACGTGTACTGGGCGGGCCGCGCCACCCTGTGCGCCTCGGCCGACGACCTGCCCCGCTACGACCGGGTCTTCCGGGCCTACTTCGGCGGGACGCGCCCGGGCCGCGCGCGGCAGGAGGCGGTCACCGTCACCCGGCACACGGCGCCGCCCGGCGGGACCCCCGGCGAACCCGGCGGGGACCCGCCCCTGGCCGCCGGTGCGAGCCCGGCGGAGGTGCTGCGCGGTCGCGACGTGGCCGGGATGACCGCGGCGGAGCTGGCCGAGGTGCACCGGCTGCTCGCCCTGCTCCGGGCCGGGCGCGAGCGGCGCCCGTCCCGCAGGTTCCGGCCGGCGCGCCGGGGGCGGCTCGACGTCCGGCGGACGGTGCGCGAGGCCCTGCGCCGGGGCGGGGAGCCCGCCCGGCTGCACCGTCGCGCCAGGAGGACCCGGCCCCGCCGGGTCGTGCTGGTGGTGGACGTGAGCGGATCGATGACCCCCTACGCCGACACCCTGCTCCGCCTGGCCCACGCGCTGGTCAGGTCCGAGCCGGGGGCCACCGAGGTGTTCAGCGCGGGCACCCGGCTGACCCGGCTCACCGCCGAGCTGCGCCACCGCGACCCGGACCGGGCGATGGAGGCCGTCTCGCGCGCGATCCCCGACTGGAGCGGCGGGACCCGGCTGGGGGAGGAGCTCCGGGAGCTGCTGCGCGGCGGCGACGCCCGGGGCGCGACCGTGGTGATCGCCTCCGACGGCTGGGAGCGCGGCGACGTCTCGCTGCTCGGGGCCCAGATGGCCCGGCTGTCCCGGACGGCGCACCGGGTGGTCTGGGTGAACCCGCACAAGGGCCGGGAGGGCTACCGGCCGCTCACCGCCGGGATGCGCGCCGCCTGGCCGTACATCGACGACTTCGTGGCGGGGCACAGCCTGGCCGCGTTCGAGGAACTGGCCCGGCTGCTGGGAGGCGCCCGTGCGTGACGTGCTGTCGCAGATCGTCCGCTGGTGGGAGGCGGGGGAGACCTTCGGGCTGGCCACCGTGGTGGCCACGTTCCGCAGCGCGCCCCGCCCGCCCGGCGCGTCGATGGCGGTGCTCGGCGAGGAGGCCGAGGGCAGCGTCTCGGGCGGCTGCGTGGAGGGGGCCGTCTACGAGCTGGCGGGCGAGGTGGCCGCCTCCGGCGAGCCCGTCCTGCAGCGGTACGGCGTGAGCGACGACGACGCGTTCTCGGTCGGCCTGACCTGCGGCGGCATCCTCGACGTGTTCGTGGAACCGGTCTCCAGGCGGACCTTCCCCGAGCTGGGGGAGATCGCCGCCTCGGTGCGCGGGCACGAGCCGGTGGCGGTGGCGACCGTGCTGTCGGGTCCCGGCCGGATCGGGGCCCGCCGGGTGGTCTGGGCGGACCGCTCGTCGGGCTCGCTGGGGCCGGTCCGGCTGGACGAGGCGGTCGACGACGACGTGCGGGGCATGCTCGCGCAGGGTCTCACCGGCGTCAGGCGGTACGGCGCGCACGGTGAGCGGCGCCTCGACGAGTTGTCCGTCTTCGTGCACTCCTTCGCCCCGCCGCCCCGCATGCTGGTCTTCGGGGCGATCGACTTCGCCGCGGCGGTGGCCAGGATCGGGAAGTTCCTCGGCTACCACGTGGTGGTGTGCGACGCCCGGCCGGTCTTCGCCACGGCCAAGCGCTTCCCCGAGGCCGACGAGGTGGTCGTCAGGTGGCCGCACGACTATCTGACCTCGGCCGCGGTGGACGGGCGGACCGTGATCTGCGTGCTCACCCACGACCCCAGGTTCGACGTCCCGCTGCTGGAGGTGGCGCTGCGCACCCCCGCGGGCTACGTCGGGGCGATGGGCTCGCGCCGTACCCACGCCGACCGGCTGGAGCGCCTGCGCGAGGCGGGGCTGACGGAGGCGGAGCTGGCGCGGCTCCGCTCGCCGATCGGCCTGGACCTGGGCGCCCGGACCCCCGAGGAGACCGCGGTCTCCATCGCCGCCGAGCTGATCCAGCTCCGCTGGGGAGGGACGGGCCGGCCGCTCACCGGGGGATCCGGCCGCATCCACGGTGAGGGGCCCGGTGGCGGTCAGGGTGAGGGGCCCGGTGAGGGCGCGTGAACCCGGCCGACCGCGGAGGAGGGTGCGCGGGGCTGCTGCTGGCGGCCGGGGCGGGCTCGCGGCTGGGCAGGCCGAAGGCCCTGGTGGAGTTCGGCGGGGAACGGCTGCTGGACCGGGGGATCCGGACGCTCCGCGACGGCGGCTGCCATCCGGTGGTGGTGGTGCTCGGCGCGGTGACCGCGCAGGTGCGCGGAGCCGTGGCCGTGCGCAATCCCGGCTGGCGCTCCGGGATGGGCTCGTCGCTCCGGACCGGCCTGGAGGTGCTGCCCCCGGAGGCCGGGCACGCGGTGGTGGCGCTGGTGGACCAGCCGCTCATCGGGGCGGCGGTGGTCGGACGGCTCGTCCGGGCGGGGCTGGACGGCGCCCCGATCGCGGTCGCCACCTACGGCGGCGCGCGGCGGAACCCGGTGCTGATCGCCCGGGAGCACTTCGCGGGGGTCGCGGAGCTCGCCGTGGGCGACGTCGGAGCCCGGCCGTTCCTCCGCGCCCACCCCGAACTGGTCGTCGAGGTGCCCTGCGACGACCTGGGCGACCCGGCCGACATCGACACCCCCGCCGACCTGGCGAGACTGTCAGCGTCGCGATATGCGCAGTGAGGGGGCTCCGTCGTCTGGACTGAGGAGCGCGCGCAGCGAAGCGAGCACGCGACGAGGGAAGACGGCGGTTACCGGCCCCCGAGCCGCGACGCGTCAGCGTCGCGATATGCGCAGTGAGGCGACCGCGGCGCGGTGGTCGCTGCCGGCGGCGGGCTCGACGCCCGCGCTGGTGGCGGTGAGCCCTCGGTAGAGGATGTGGTCGGGGCGGGTGACCGGGAACGAGGCGGGCCAGGTGAATCCGAACCCCGTCCCGGCCTCCTCCTGGGCGTCGATGAGCGGCGGGACCAGGTCGGCGCGCTTGCGGTCGGTGGTGGCGGTGTTGAGGTCGCCGAGCAGCAGCAGGCGCTCGCTGTCGTCGGCGTCGACGAGCCGCCGGGCGTGGGCCAGCGTCCGGTCGCGCTGGGCCGTCTCGCCGGGCCGCGCCGAGGCCAGATGCACGACGTAGACGGTCACCCTTCCCTTGGGGGTCTCCACCACGGCCCGCAGCGCCCGCACCCAGTCCAGGCCGATGTCGGCCTGGCCCCGCTCGACGATGGGGAAGCGGCTCCACAGCCCGACCGTGCTGATCTGCACTTTGTGCGGGAAGAGGGTGTCGAGCTCCGCGGCGGCCGGGCCGCCGGGGGTCAGCTCCTGGGCGGCGAACAGGTCCCGGCCCTTGGCGACGGTCCGTACGGCCAGCCCGGAGGAGTCGTTGACCACACCCACGTTGAGCGTGGCGACGGACAGGTCGCTGGGGCCGCCCGGCGCGGTGCGCAGCAGGTCCGGGCCGAACATGACCCCCCACACCGCCGCCGGGAGCAGGGCCGCGGCGGCCGCGGCCCGCGATCTGGCGAGCGCCGCGCCGAGCAGCAGGAGGGGCACGGCGGTCCCGAGCCAGGGCAGCAGGCTCTCCAGCACGGGTGTGAACCCGCCGAACTCCGGTAGCAGCCCGTGCCCGCCGAGCACCAGGGACACCGCAACCGCCACCGCCACCACCACCGCGACGATCACCCGCTTCAGCACACCGCTCCTCGTCCGCAGTCCGTCCGCCGTTCGGGAAAAGGCGTTCCATGCCCTGGAACGCGTAGGGTACTCGCCCCACCGGGGGTTGGTGCGGGGCGGCGGAGTCGATAGCCTTTGTTGCGGAGACAACGGAACAACATTCGGTTTCGTCGGCGTGCGGAAGGACGATCTCACGATGCGTATCGGTATGGCCCTGAACTACTCGGGGGGCTTCAAGGAGACGGTGGCCGAGCTGGCCGACTACGAGAAGGCCGGTCTCGACATCGTCTTCGTCGCCGAGGCCTACAGCTTCGACGCGGTCAGCCAGATGGGCTACATCGCGGCCAGGACCGAGCGGCTGCAGATCGCCTCGGGGATCCTGCCCGTCTACTCGCGGACCCCGACCCTGCTGGCGATGACCGCCGCGGGCATGGACTACGTCTCCGACGGCCGCTTCACCCTCGGGCTGGGCGCCTCCGGGCCGCAGGTCATCGAGGGCTTCCACGGCGTGCCGTACACCGCGCCGCTCGGCCGGACCCGGGAGGTCATCGAGATCTGCCGCCAGGTCTGGCGCCGCGAGCGCGTCGACCACCGGGGCAAGCACTACACGATCCCGCTCCCCGCCGACCAGGGCACCGGCCTCGGCAAGCCCCTCAAGCTCATCAACCACCCCGTCCGCGAGCGCATCCCCGTGGTGATCGCCGCCATCGGCCCGAAGAACGTCGAGCTCGCCGCAGAGATCGCCGAGGGCTGGGAGCCGATCTTCTACATGCCGGAGAAGGCCGCCGACGTCTGGGGGCCCTCGATCGCGGCCGGGAAGGCCAAGCGCGACCCGGAGCTCGGCGAGCTGGACGTCATCGCCCAGGCGAGCCTCGCCATCGGCGAGGACGTCTCGGGCTGGCTGGAGCTCGGCCGCCCCATGGCCGCCCTCTACATCGGCGGCATGGGCGCCAAGGGCAAGAACTTCTACAACGACCTCGCGCGCCGCTACGGCTACGAGAAGGAGGCCGAGCAGATCCAGGAGCTCTACCTGTCCGGGAAGAAGGACGAGGCCGCGGCCCTCGTCCCGCAGGAGCTGCTGGAGTCGATGTCGCTGATCGGCTCGGAGGGCTTCGTCCGCGACCGGCTCCAGGCGATGCGGGAGTCCGGCGTGACGACGATCAACGTCACCCCGCTCGGCCGCACGCACGACGAGCGCATCCGGCTCATCGAGAAGGTCGGGGAACTCGCCTCCTGACGCGCCCGCCGGCCCCGGCCCCTGGCCCCGCCCCCGGCCGCAGCCGGGGCCCGGACCCGCCCGAGGGAGCCGGGCCCCTTCCGCGGGCCCGGATCCACGGCGGAATCCTGTGGCCCCTCTCACACGGCCGGGAGGAATGCCCCCGCAGGGGGAGGCGTTCCAACCCTTCGTGAGGTTCTCCCTGACGTCCGTGCGGCTGGTCGAGCGGCTCCACGTCGACCTGTGCCGTCTCAACGGCGATCTCTGTCGCTAGAACGCGCCTTCGAGTCCTTTCCCTCACCCCGCATGCCCGTGTCCGCTCCGGCATGCCCTTTCTCGGAAGTCACGTTCGTGAAGAGATTCTCCTTCTCCCTGCAACTCCTGCTGGGCCTCGCCGCCGGCGTCGCCCTGGGCCTGGCCGCCCGCGCCGGGGAGGTCGCCTGGCTCACCACCGCGCTGACCCAGGTCGGCTCGACCTTCGTCCAGCTCCTCAAGCTCGCCGTCCCGCCGCTGGTCTTCACCGCCGTCGTGGTCAGCGTGGCCAACCTGCGCAACGTCAACGGGGCCGCCCGGCTCGCCGGCAAGACGCTCGGCTGGTTCATGGCGACCTCGCTGGCCGCGGTGGCCGTCGCCATCGGCCTCGGCCTGCTGATCGACCCGGGCCGGGGCGTCACCATCGCCCTCGACGGCGCCAAGGCCGTGGACCTGGAGGGCGCCGGCACCTGGACCGACTTCCTGACCGGCATCGTCCCGACCAACATCGTCACCGCGTTCGCCGAGGTCAAGGTCCTGCAGATCGTCTTCCTGGGGATCGTGTTCGGCGCCGCCGCGATGGCGGCCGGCGAGAAGGCCGAGCCGTTCCTCGCGTTCAGCCGCTCCGTCCTGGAGCTGGTCCAGAAGGCCCTGTGGTGGGTCATCCGGCTGGCCCCGATCGGCACCGCGGGCCTGATCGGCAAGGCCGTGGCCACCTACGGCTGGGACCTGCTGGCCCCGCTGGCCAAGCTCAGCGCCGGCGTCTACCTCGGCTGCCTCGCGGTCCTGCTGGTGGTCTACCCGGCGCTGCTCTCCCTCGTCGGCAGGGTGAGCCCGGTCACCTTCTACCGCAACGCCTGGCCCGCCATCGAGCTGGCCTTCGTCTCCCGCTCCTCGGTCGGCACCATGCCGCTGACCCAGCGCGTCACGGTCGAGCGCCTCGGCGTCGACCGCGACTACGCCTCCTTCGCGGTGCCGTTCGGCGCCACCACGAAGATGGACGGCTGCGCCGCGGTCTACCCGGCGCTCGCCGCGATCTTCGTGGCCCAGGTCTTCGGCGTCCAGCTCGGCCTCGGCGACTACCTGCTGATCGCCTTCGTCTCGGTGGTCGGCTCCGCCGCCACCGCGGGCCTGACCGGCGCGATCGTGATGCTCACCCTGACCCTGAGCACGCTCGGCCTCCCGCTGGAGGGGGTCGGCCTGCTGCTGGCCATCGACCCGATCCTCGACATGATCCGCACCGCCACCAACGTCGCCGGCCAGATGGTCGTCCCGGTCCTGGTGGGCAGGTCGGAGGGGCGCCTGGACGAGGACGTGCTGAACGCCCCGCCGCAGTCCCTGGAGGAGCCGCCCGCCGCGGCGCCCGCAGGCCGGGACGCGGACTCCAGGGACGCCGAGCCCGCCCTGGTCTGAGCGGGCCCCGCAGGCCGTACGGCCCGCACCCGGCCGGGTGCGGGCCGTACGGCCTGCGGCGGGTCCGGCGGACCCGCCTGCGGAGCCGGAGCGCGGGTGCGGGCACGGTAGACTAGACGATCGAGTTCCGATCACCGATCCGCCCCCCGGGCCCGCCGCAGGGACAGGGCCCGCAGGGGACCCCGCAGAGACCCTGCGGGGACAAGGCGCTCAGGGCGCCCCCGCAGGGGAGGCGCCCATGACGCGTGAGGACGGGCCGGAGCTCCCCACACCGGACGACCAAAGAGCTGCTCGTCCCCAAGAGCGGCCGTACGCAGGAGAAACCAGTGGCGACGACGAACGACCTCAAGAACGGTCTCGTGCTCAAGCTCGAGGGCGGTGAGCTCTGGACGGTTGTGGAGTTCCAGCACGTCAAGCCCGGCAAGGGCGGCGCGTTCGTTCGCACCAAGCTCAAGAACGTGATGTCCGGCAAGGTCGTCGACAAGACCTTCAACGCCGGTGTCAAGGTCGAGGTGGCCAACGTCGACAAGCGCGAGATGCAGTTCTCCTACATGGACGGCGAGGAGTTCGTCTTCATGGACACCGAGACCTACGACATGCTCCACGTCTCGCGCACCGCCGTCGGCGACGCCGCCAACTACCTGCTGGAGAACATGCTCGCCACCGTGGCGATCAACGAGGGCAACGTGCTCTACGTCGACCTCCCCGCGGCCGTCGAGCTCACCATCGCCGAGACCGAGCCTGGCCTGCAGGGCGACCGCTCCACCGGCGGCACCAAGCCCGCGAAGCTGGAGACCGGCGCGGAGATCAAGGTCCCGCTCTTCATCACCACCGGCGAGAAGGTCAAGGTCGACACCCGCACCGGCGATTACCTCGGCCGCGCCTGATGTCGGCACGCGGTAAGGCGCGCAGGCGCGCGCTGGACGTCCTGTTCGAGGCCGAGGCGCGCGGGGAGGACCCGCTCCGGGTGCTCGCCGAGCGGCTCGAGCGGGCCGACCCGCCGGTCAACGAGTACACCTCGACGATCGTCGAGGGCGTGTGCCGCCACCGGTCGCGCATCGACGAGCTGATCACCACCTACGCCGAGGGCTGGACGCTCGACCGCATGCCCGCGGTCGACCGCAACCTGCTGCGCGGCGGCACCTACGAGCTGCTCTGGATGCCCGACGTCCCCGAGGGCGTCGTCATCAGCGAGTGGGTCGGCCTGGCCTCCGAGCTGTCGACGGATGAGTCGCCGCAGTTCGTCAACGGGCTGCTGGCCCGGTTCAAGCAGCTCAAGCCCTCTCTGGCGCTGTAGGGACCGCGGCACGCGGGAGGGTTCGCCCCCTTCTGCGGGCGGGCGTGCGCCCGCGCGCGTCGCCGGTTCCACCGGCGCGGCGTAGGCTGGGCTCGTCACCGACGTAAGGAGGCGATCGGAAGTTGCATGCCGTAGGCACCTCACGACAGCCCGGGGCTCCGGCGGTCCGCACCGCCGTCGTCTGGGACGTCCTGCGGGCGGCGCTGGCCGATCGCGTGGCCGTGACCGGCCGCGACCGACTCGACATCGTCGACGCCGGGGGCGGCACCGGGGGTTTCGCCGTGCCGCTCGCCGCGCTCGGGCACGCCGTCACGGTCGTGGACCCCAGCCCCGACTCGCTGGCCGCGCTGGAGCGCCGCGCCGCCGAGGCGGGAGTGGGCGTCCGCGCGCTGCAGGGGGACGCGGCCGACCTGGGCGAGCTCCTCCCGGCCGACGGCACCGACCTGGTGCTCTGCCACAGCGTGCTGGAGTATGTCGAGGACCCCGGCGGGGCGCTGGCCGCGATGGCCCGCCTGTTGCGGGAGGGGGGCATGGTCAGCGTGCTGGCCGCCAATCCGTTGGCCGCCGCGCTGCACCGCTCCGTCTCGGGCCGGTTCGACGAGGCCCTGAAGGTCCTCGGCGACCCCGAGGGCCGCTGGGGCGACCGCGACCCCACGCCCCGGCGTTTCACCCGCGAGTCCCTGGTGCGGCTCCTCGGCGCCTCGGGCCTGCGGCCGGGCGAGGTCCACGGTGTGCGCGTCTTCGCCGACCTCGTGCCGAGCAGGCTGCTCGACGGCGAGCCCGGGGCGGCCGGAGCGCTGATCGCCCTGGAGCAGGCCGCGGCCGAGCACCCGGTCCTCCGCGACATCGCCTCCCAGCTGCACATCCTCGGCCACCGATGAGGCCCGCACCGAACGGGTGTTCCCATAGGATGGCGCCGTGTCGAGGAAACAGCAGGTGCCCCGCCCCGGTTCCGACCTCGGCGGGGACGACAGCGGCTGCCCGATCCTCCATGCCGACATGGACGCCTTCTTCGCGAGCGTCGAGCTGCGGGAGCGGCCCGAGCTCGTCGGCACGCCCGTCATCATCGGCGCGCCCGGCCCGCGCGGCGTCGTCCTCAGCGCCACCTACGAGGCGAGGAGGTACGGCGTGCACTCGGCGATGCCCATGACGCGGGCCCGGCGGCTCTGCCCGCGGGCCACGGTCATCCCGCCGAGCCACGGCAAATACTCCGAGGTGTCCCGGGGCGTCATGGAGATCTTCCGGACCTTCACCCCCGAAGTGGAGCCGATAGCCTCCGACGAGGCCTTCCTGGACGTCTCTGGGGCGCGCCGGCGGCTCGGTCCGCCGGCCCGGATCGCCGCCATGATCCGCGAGCGGGTCGCCGCGGAGCACGGCGTCACCTGCTCGGTGGGTGTGGCGAGCAGCAAGCTCGTGGCCAAGCTCGCCTCGCAGCACTGCAAGCCCGACGGGCTGTTCGTCGTGCCCGCCGACCGGGTGGTGGACTTCCTGCACCCCCTGCCGGTGGCGGTCCTGTGGGGCGTGGGGGAGCGCACGGAGCGCTCCCTGGCCCGGCTCGGCGTGCGGACCGTCGGCGACCTCGCCAGGACGCCGGTGGAGACCCTCCAGCGCGAGCTGGGCCGGGCCTCCGGCGCGCACCTCGCCGCGCTGGCCTGGGGCCGCGACGACCGGCGGGTGACCCCGCACGTGCCCGACAAGAGCATCGGCGCGGAGGAGACCTTCGCCGTGGACGTGGACGACCCGGTGGAGATCCGCAGGGAGCTGCTCCGGCTCTCGGAGCGGGTCGCCGCGAGGCTCAGGGAGGGCGGTCACGCCGGCCGTACGGTCAGCGTCAAGCTCCGCCGCCCCGACTTCACCACGCTCTCCCGGTCCCGGACGCTGGCCGAGCCCACCGACGTCGCCCGGGAGCTCTACTCCGTCGCCTGCGACCTGTACGTCGCCTCCGGCCTGGAGGGGGCCCTGGTCCGCCTGGTCGGCGTGCGGGTGGAGAACCTGCTCCCCGCCGGCGCGGCCCCCCGGCAGCTCGCCCTCGGCGAGCGGGAGGCGGGCTGGCGGGAGGCCGAGCGGGCGATGGACCGGGCGGCGCGGAGGTTCGGCCGCGACGCGGTGCTCCCGGCCTCGCTCGTCCGCACCCGATCCGAGGAGGAATAGCCGTGATCGCACCTCCGGTTTGGACTACGTTGGACGTTTTCTTTCGTCTACGTCTACAGCCTCGTATTCTGGGGATAACCGACCGCGAGGTTCGGACACCCCGTGTCGTCCGTCACCGTTTTCCCCGTCCTGGGGCTGTCCTTGGGAGGCGCCGTGCCGCTCTCTGAGCACGAGCAGCGCCTGCTCGACCAGATCGAGCAGGCCCTCTACGCCGAGGACCCGAAGTGGGCCAATACCGTAAGGATCAGTGATCCGCGCAGTCACTACAAGCGGCGTCTGGTGAAGGCCTCCATCGGCTTCGTCCTCGGCGTCGTCCTGTTGATGGTCGGCGTTGTGATCAACCTCATCCCCCTCGGCGTCGGCGGTTTCGTGGTCATGCTCGCCGCGTGCTTGTGGGGTCTGTCCAGTTGGAAGCGGATGAACGGGTTCGGTGAGGGCTCATCGTCCCCGGCTCCCCGCGGGCAGCGAGGAGGCAAGGCGGCGGGCCGCGGCGGCTCCCGTCAGAGCTTCATGGAGCGGATGGAAGAGCGCTGGCGCCGTCGCCACGACGAGCGCTGACCTCTCCCGCCTTCCGCGGGTCAGCGGATGAGCCGCCCCCACGGGGCGGCTCACGGTTCGCCCGGCGCCTTCGCGCGCCACGGCGGCCCGGTGACGGCTCCACCATCCCCTGAAGCCGTTCCCTGCCGTCGGCGCCCGCCTCCCGACGCCGTCTCCCGCTCCGCTACGCCGCTCCCCGCTCCGGTCCGGGAGCGGGCGCCACCGGGTTCCCGCGCGGTCCCCTGCATGGGAAAGGGCCCCGGCGCGCCGGGGCCCTTTCCCATGCCTCCGTCAGGCGTCCCTGCGGGCCGGGAGCCGGAGCCGGATGTTCCCGAGCCGGTCGAAACCGTCCAGTATCCGCGCCCCCGCCGCGCGGATCCGCAGCAGTGTGGACGGCGGGAGCAGGACGGCCCGGATCCGCCTTCCGCGCGACGCGGTGGCGGCCAGGGCCCGCCGGACGCGCCGGACGTCCTCGGTCAGGGGCCCGGCCGCGCCGGGTGCCCTGGCGAAGAGCAGGCGCTCCACCGCGGCGGCGATCCTCGTCACCGAGGCCGCCGCCTCCGCGTCGAACCCGTACTGCCGCACCAGGCGCCGGGCCAGGGCCCGCGGGCTCTCGCTCGGCTCCCGGGCCATGCCGTAGTCGCACAGGGCGTCGTCGAGATCCGCCCAGGCCGCGGTGACCGCCGCCGCCGTCCTCCCGTGCTCGGCTCTGACCGCCGTGACGCCCGCCGGTTCCGCCGCCTCCGAGGCCGGTCCGGACTCCCGGCCGGGCGCGGCCTCCCGGGAGTAGAGGCTCCGGCGCCGCCGCCGCGTCCCGTAGCCGAGCAGCGCCGGGACCAGCAGGACCAGCAGGGCGGCCGCCACGCCGATCCCCGCCTTCGCGGCGACCGGCACCCCCTCGTCCACCGCGAGCGGCACGCCGCCGAAGTCGCGGTCGAGCGCGGGGTTGCGGCGGGCGGCGGACGGTCCGCTCGACGGGTCCGCGCCGGTGGAACCGGCGCTGGGGGTCGCGGACGGCTCGGCACCCCGGTCGGTGAGGACCTCCGGGTAGGTGTAGGGGGGCCGGGAGCCGCTGGCCTGCCCGACCGGGCCCGACGGGGTGGGCTCGAAGCGGAGCCAGCCCGCGCCCTCGAAGTAGAGCTCGGGCCAGGCGTGCGAGTCGTGCGTGCGCACGTTCCAGCGGCCGGAGACGCTGCCGCCGCCGGTGTAGCCGATGGCGACCCGGGAGGGGATGCCCAGGACCCGGGCCAGCACCGCCATTGAGGCGGCGAACTGCTCGCAGTACCCGGACCTGCTGCGGAGCAGGAAGTCCGCCAGGGCGGAGCCGTCGTGGCCCTGCGTGGCCAGGCTGTAGGTGAACCCGCCCTTGGTGGTGAAGAACTCCTGGAGCAGGATCGCCTTCTCGTACGGGGTGGCGCCCTCCCCGGTGACCTCCTCGGCCAGCCGCCGGATCTCCGAGGGCAGGCCGTCGGGGAGCGGCAGATATCTCTCCCGGACCGCCTCGGGGGCCGGTCCCGCCGCCTTGAGCATGGCCGCCGTGGGCCTGGGCTCGGCGCTGACGACCTCGTAGGAGGCCCCTCCGGCGGTGTCGGAGTGGGAGAACACCATGAGCGTCTCCCGGTCGGGCCGCCAGTCCCCGTCGATCCGGATCGTGCCCGGCGGGTACGGCAGCGGCAGGAACTTCAGGTCCTCGACCTCCTCGCTCACCGTGATCCGGGTGGTGACCTGGGCGGCGGGCACGCCCGGGCCCTGCCCCGGGGCGGGGGGCAGAGGTCCCGCGGAGGTGCGGTCCTCGGCCCGCCCGACCGGCTTCGTCATCGTCCACTGCTCGCCGTCGAAGACGTCCAGCGAGTACAGCCGCAGGTAGCGGGGGGAGTTGTCGCTGGTCAGATAGGTGAGGACGGTGGAGTTGGCCGGTAGCGAGAGCTCCCGGCGCAGGTTGGCCACCGGGTTGGGGAAGCTGATCGCGCTGCCGCTCCCGCCCTTGCCGCTGCCCACGCCGAAGCCGAACAGCGGGTCGGGCTCCAGGGTGGGCAGCAGCGCGGGCAGCAGGATGGCCAGGGCGATCGCGGTGAAGCCGACCCGCTTGCCCGACAGCCGCAGGGCGGAGGGGTCGTCGGCGGGACGGGGCGCGACGAAGGAGGGCGCCCGGCGCACCAGCACCGTCCGCCCCCAGTGACCGACCCGTTCCCGTCCGTCGGCGACCAGCAGCCCCAGGAAGCCCAGCGCGCCGAGGACGACCACCCACCAGCCGAGCGGGTCGTCGAGGAACGAGGCGGGCACCACGAACAGCGACAGCAGCGGCAGGCCGGCCAGCGCGGCCCGCCGCAGCCGGACCGCGAGGAAGTCGACGCAGATCGCGACCAGCCCGACGCCGCTGCAGGTGAGCAGGGTGATCCCAGAGGTGGAGGGGACTGGGACGGCGAACCGCTGGATGTCGGCGAACCCGTCGGCCGCCAGTTCCGCCAGCCGGAGGACCGAGTCCTTGGTGGGCACCGCCAGGGCCCACGCCTGCGAGCCGGCGAACACCGCCGTCAGGTAGATCCAGACGGCCGTCAGCTGTGCCGGCGGGACCAGCCAGTACGGCAGCGTGTAGCGGGTGGCCAGCACGCCGATCCCGGTGACCACGAGGATGATCCCGAGGCTGGTCCAGAACCAGGCGCCCCCCTGGAAGAGGGAATGGAGCGCGATCGCCACCGCTCCGGTGGCCACGCCGGACATGACGGGAAGTCTCATGAGCCGCCTCCGGTGAGTGCGAACCGCCCGCGCTGCGCCGCGTCCGGCCAGACGTCCGCGATCGGGACGCCCGCGGGCAGTCGTACGATGCGCCAGCCCGCTCCGGCGAGCACCGCCTGCACGGCCCTGTACTCCCGGCCGTCGCCGAGTTCGGGCCGCTCCCAGCCCGCCACGTCCAGCAGGACGGCGACGCCGGTGACGTTGCCGTGCCTGAGCCGGGCCAGGGACTGCGCCTCCTCCAGGGTGACGCCGCCGAGCACGGCCACGATCAGCCCGTCTCCGCCGCCCTGCCGCAGCGCGGTGACGCCGTACTCCAGCGATCGCGCCGAGCTGGTCCGGGCCACGGCGAGGGTGTCCAGCAGCGACCAGCTCTGCCCCGCGCCGGTGAGGTGCCCGGTGCCCTGCGCCGTGTCCTGCGCGATGCCCTGGTCGGTGACCAGGCGCAGGCCCAGCCCTTCGTGGGCCAGGTGGACGCCGATGGAGGCCGCGGCCGAGACCGCCACCTCGAAGGAGGAGCGGGGTCCCTCGCCGCGGTGCGCGTGCCTGCGGGTGTCCAGCAGCAGCGCGCCCCGGCTCTGCCACTGCTGCTCCTCGCGCCGGACCATCAGCTCGCCGTACCGGGCGGTCGAGCGCCAGTGCACCCGCCGCAGGTCGTCGCCCTGCCGGTACTCGCGCGGCGCGATGTCGTCGTCGCCCGCCGCCGCGACGCTCCTGGTACGGCTGTCGCCCCCACCCGTCCACTCGCCGGACAGGCGGACGTGGGGGAGGGCCACCACCTGGGGGGTCACCACCAGCGTGTCGCTGACGGTGAACGACCGGGTCAGCTCGACCAGGCCGAAGGGGTCGCTGATCCGGATCGAGAGGGGACCGATGGGGAAGCGGCCGCGCAGGTCGGAGCGGACCCGGTACTCGATCTCCCGGACGCCCCGCGGTTCCACCCGGTCCAGGACGAACCTGGGCCGGGCGCCGAGCGCGTAGGGGACGGTGTCCTCGATCAGCAGCAGACCGGTGGGCAGCCGGGTGACGTTCTCCAGCCGGAGGGTCACGGAGGCCTCGCTGCCGACCTCGGCCCGGGGCGGATCGAGGCGCCGCGCGCAGCTCAGCCGGTAGCGGGTGCGCGCCACCACCACGGCCGCGATCAGCGGGAGGGAGACGACGAGCACCCCGACGCGGAGCAGGTCGTGCTCCCCGATGAAGAAGGCGCAGGCCAGCGCCGCGAGCCCGGAGGCCAGGAAGGACCGGCCGCGCGTGGTGAGCGCCCTGAGCCCGGTCATCACGTCACCGTCCGGCACGGCGGGACGGCCGGAGGCGCCCAGCCGCGTCCGCCGCGCCGGCCGCGGCCGCGGAGCTCGCCGGGGGAGCCGGCCCGCCCGTCCCGCGGGCTCATCGGGCCTGCGCCTCGGGTACGGGGACCCGGCGGACCAGGTCGGCTATCACCTGCTCGGGCAGGCGGCGCTGGCCCTGGGCCTCGACGCTGGGCAGCAGGCGGTGGGCCAGCACGGGCAGGCACAGCTCCTGCAGGTCGTCGGGGATGACGTAGTCGCGCCCGGCGAGCGCGGCGTGCGCCCGGGCCGCGCGGACCAGCTGCAGGGTGGAGCGCGGGGAGGCGCCGAGCCGCAGGTCGGGGGAGTGGCGGGTGGCGGTGACCAGGTCGATCGCGTACTTCTTGATCGGCTGGGAGACGTAGACCGCGCGCACCGCCTCGATCAGGGCGCGGACCTCGGCGGTGGTGGCCACCGGCTCCAGCTTGTCGATCGGGGAGGTGGCGCCGTGCACGTCGAGCATCTCCAGTTCGGCGGCGGGCTCCGGGTAGCCCATCGCGATCCGCGCGGTGAAGCGGTCGCGCTGCGCCTCGGGGAGGGGGTAGGTGCCCTCCATCTCGATCGGGTTCTGGGTCGCGATCACCATGAAGGGCGCGTCGAGCGCGTAGGTCGTGCCGTCGACGGTGACCTGGTGCTCTTCCATGCACTCCAGCAGGGCCGACTGCGTCTTGGGCGAGGCGCGGTTGATCTCGTCGCCGACCACGATGTTGGCGAACACCGGCCCCGGCTTGAACTCGAACTCCCGGGTCTGCTGGTTGTAGGCGCTGACGCCGGTGATGTCGCTGGGCAGCAGGTCGGGGGTGAACTGGACGCGGCGCACCGGGCAGTCGATGGACCGCGCCAGAGCCTTGGCGAGCATGGTCTTGCCGACGCCGGGCACATCCTCGATGAGCAGGTGGCCCTCTGCCAGCAGGACGGTCAAGGTCAGGCGGATGACGTCGCTCTTGCCCTCGATGACCGATTCGATCGCCTCGCGGATCCGGTGCGCGGTGGCCACCAGGTCGTCGAGCCGAGGTGAGACGTCATGGGTTACTGCCACCAGGCCTCCATGAGGGTGCGGCGGTTGCGCGCCGGGGGTACGTGTTGCGAGGGCCGGCGTGGCCCCTCTCCCATTGTGAGTGCCGACCCTATGTCTCCGCGGGTTCCTCAGCGACTTTATGCGGTCATTGGGGTCTATTTCGGGTGAATGGCCCACAGTGTGCGCGATGAATGTTCGATTCGCGGGGATCCCGGGTGCGGATCCCGTGCCGATCCGCGACCTCTCCGGTACACGCTCCGCCCGCCCGCCGCTCCGGTCGGCGCGGGCGCCGCGGGAGGCTCCCGCCCCCGCCGACACGCCCGTGGCGATCGAGGGCCCGCTCGCCCGCTCCACTCGGCTCCACCCCTGCTGACCTGGGGAAATATCGAACAATTCGGGCACGAGCCGAGTCGGAATCAGTTGACGGTGGGGAGAAGTGGAGTATGGTGGTGCGCAGTGGAGGGCTGAGCTGTGGAGTGAGTGCAGCGCTGAGCGTTCCACTGGGCACGGGAGGTGAGGGCCGATGTTCCTCGGCACTCATCATCCGCGCCTCGACGACAAGGGACGGCTGTTCCTGCCGGCGAAGTACCGCGAAGAGCTGGCGGAGGGTCTGGTGATCACCAAAGGCCAGGAGCGCTGCCTCTACGTATTCCCCGTAGAGGAGTTCCAGCGCATCACCGAGGCTCTGCGAACCGCGCCGGTGACCGCGAAGGCGGTCCGTGACTACAGTCGCGTCCTCTTCGCCAGTGCGTCCGACGAGTTCGCTGACAAGCAAGGCCGTGTCACCATCCCGCAGGCTCTGCGTGAATACGCCCGCCTGCAGCGTGACTGCGTGGTCATCGGGGCCAACACCCGGTTGGAGATCTGGGACGCGCAGGCCTGGGACGCCTATCTGGCCGACCAAGAGCAGGCTTTCGCCGACCTGTCGGAGGAGGTGCTGCCAGGGATTCTGTGATTCCGCGGTCGACTCACGGTGAACACGTCGTTCGGCGAGGTCTCCACCCGCAACCAGTCGCGCACCAGCTGATGCACCTTCCCCGGTGTCAGGTGGTGCGGGGACACGCGGGTGCGGATGGGGACCTGGCCGGGCGGCCCCGGGGTGGGGGCCTGTCAGAGCCCGCTTCGTGAACCCCGTACTCTGCGGTGGCGGCGCCGGGACGGCGTCTCCCCGCGTTGCCACCTCGCTCCACCAGAAGCCTCGCCCGGTCCGCGCCCGTCGCGGGCCGGGCGAGGCTGGTCGGCGTCCGGACCGGGGCGCCTCGCCGCCGTGTGACGGGCCCGTCCGGGGACTCCGCCCGCGGCGGGGGAGGCCCGCGAAGCAGGTTCCACGACACCGATGAGCGTCCGCCGCGTATCCGCGAGCGAGGCGGCGAAGGGGGGGTGTGCCCGATGCACGCCGAGAACGACAGGAACGATCCTCAGGGGCCGGGCGGGCACGTGCCCGTGATGCTCGACCGCGTGCTCGAACTGCTGGCTCCCGCGCTGGACCGGCCCGAGCCCGTCGTCGTCGACGCGAACCTCGGCCTCGGCGGGCACGCCGAGGCCCTGCTCGCCGCGCACCCTTCGCTCCACCTCGTCGGGATCGACCGCGACCCCACCGCGATCGAGCGCTCCACGGCCAGGCTCGCGCCGTACGCCGGCCGGACCACGCTGGTCCGCGCGGTCTCGGACGAGCTCGCCGACGTGCTGGCCGGGATCGGCCGCCGGAGGATCGACGGCGCCCTGTTCGACCTGGGCGTCTCCTCGCCCCAGCTGGACGAGGCCGAGCGGGGCTTCGCCTACTCCTACGACGCGCCGCTGGACATGCGGATGGACCGGGAGGAGGAGCTGACGGCCGAGAGCGTCGTCAACACCTATCCCGTCGCCGACCTGATCCGGATCCTCCGTGATTACGGTGAGGAGAGATTCGCCCCGCGTGTCGCGCACCTAATTGCCAAGGAAAGGGCCAGGGAAGCCATAACGTCTACCAAGCGGCTTGCAGAGATCGTCCGCACGGCGATCCCCGCAGCCACGCGGAGAACCGGGGGAAACCCCGCAAAAAGGACGTTTCAGGCGTTGCGGATCGAGGTGAACGCGGAGTTGACGGCACTGGAGAGGGCGCTGCCCGCGGCACTCGACGCGCTGACGCTGGGCGGGCGCGTCGTCGTGCTCGCCTACCACTCTCTCGAGGATCGGCTGACCAAGCAGATCCTCACCGCGCGAACCCGGGACACCAGCCCTCCGGGGCTGCCCGTCCCGCTCCCGGCTCACCAGCCGAGGTTCGCCCTGCTGACGAAGGGGGCCGAGCTCCCGAGCGAAGAGGAGGTGGCCCGCAACCCGCGGGCGGCTTCTGCCCGGTGCCGGGCGGCAGAAAGGATCCGTGAGGCAGTTGACGAGAGCTGAGCCAGACGTCCGCCGCGCCGCGCCCGGCCGTGACAGGCGGGCCCCGCGCGCCCCTCGCGTGACGCCGTCCGGCCGCAGGCCCAGGCCCGCCAAGGCGGCGCCCGCCGTCGCGCCGGCGGCCCAGGGGGCTCCGGCTCAGGCGGCCGCGGTCCAGGCGGGATCCCCCTCGGGGCGCGCGCCGAGGGCTCCCTTCGTGCTGCTCGTGGTCGGGCTGCTCTGCGGAGGCCTGGTCACCCTGCTGCTGCTGAACACCGTCCTGGCCCAGAACGCCATCCGGGAGAGCGACCTGCGCAGGGAGCTCCATCAGCTCAGCCTCCAGAAGCAGAAGCAGAAGAGTGAGAACATGCAGCTGGAGATGCCCCGCCAGGTGGCCGACGCGGCCGACCGGCAGGGGATGGTCCCCGACGATTCCGCCCGCGTGATCGACTCCGACGGCCTCCCCGGCGGCCGGGTCGCCAGCGAGAGCCAGACGCCCGTCGGGCAGGAGCGAGTGCCGGGCACGGGTCGATGAACGACAGCGGTGGTCGCGGTCCCGGCGCCGGCCGCGGTGGCTCCGGCCGCCGCGGCCCTCGCCGTCCCGGCCGCCCCGAGGGTCCGGGCCGTCCCGAAGGTCCCGGCCGTCCTGAGGGACAGGGCGGGCAGGGCGGCGCGGAGGGTGCCGGCAGGCCCGGATCCCGGGGAGGGGCGGGCCGGCCCGTGCCCCCCGGCGGGCGCGGAGGGACGGACGGACGGGGAAGGCCGACCCGCCCCGACGGCCCGGGGCGCTCCGACGGTCCTGGCAGGACGGGCAGGAGCGGCGGCTCCACGCGGTCCGGAGGAGCCGGGGAGGCGGACGCGACCGGCCGCCCGGCACGGGACCGGCGGCAGACCGGAGCCGACGGACGGAACAGGTCGGAAGGGCGGAGCGGAGCCGCAGGGCGCGGGTCCGGGGCGCAGGGCCGGGCCGCAGGGCGCGGGTCCGGGGCGCAGGGCCGGGCCGCAGGGCGCGGATCCGAGGGACCGGCCGGAGGCGGCAGGCAGAGCCGGACGGGCAAGCCGGACGGGCCGGGCAGGCCGCCGCGCCCCGCGGCGCCCGGCAGGCCCGCCCGCCCGGAGGGGGCCCGCCCCGCGCCCGGACGGCCGGGTCCGCGTCCCGTGCGCGAGCGTGACGACGGGCCGGCCGATCCCGGGCGTACCACCCGCAAGCAGCCCGCGGGGCCCGCCGGGCCCCGCGGGCCCGTGCGGCGGACGGGGGAGGGCGCACCGCCCCGCCCGCCGGCGCGCGCGCCGATGGTGCTGCACCTCGGCAACCCCGGCAGGCGGATCAGCATCGGCCTGATCGCGATGACCTTCGTGCTCTCCGTCTTCGCCGGCCGCCTGGTCCAGCTGCAGGGCCTGGATTCCAAGGTGTACATGGCCGAGGCGGCCAGGCAGCGCGTCCAGGAGGAGCGGATCCCCGCCCGGCGCGGTTCGATCACCGACGTCAACGGGCACGAGCTCGCGCTGACGGTCGAGGTGCGCGAGATCTTCGTGGACCCGCTGGAGGTGACGCCCGCCAAGCGCGCCCAGGTGGCGGCGATGCTGGCCGCGGAGCTCGGCAAGCCGAAGGAGTGGATCGCGGCGGAGATCGCCGACACCGGCAAGCGCTACGTCCCCATCGGGACCGTCGACCCGATCCACGCCCAGAAGGTGCTCGCGCACGGCTTCAAGGGGGTCGGGAGCAGGCACGAGTACCGCCGCGACTACCCCGGCGGCGACCTGGCGGGCACCCTGATCGGCTTCGTCGGGGACGACGGCGGCGGGCTGAGCGGTCTGGAGCTCGTGCACGACAAGCTGCTGGCCGGGCGCGACGGCCAGCAGAGCATCGAGACCGGCCGCGACGGGCAGCGGATCCCGATGACCCGCAGCACCCGGCGGCAGCCGGTGGAGGGCCGGGACGTGCGGCTCACCATCGACCGGGACGTCCAGTGGGCCGCGCAGCAGGCGATCGCCGAGCAGGTCGCGGAGACCGGGGCCCGCACCGGCAGCGTCATCGTGATGGACGTGCAGACCGGCCAGGTGGTGGCGATCGCGAACGCCCCCGAGCTGGACCTGAAGGACTGGGCGAAGACCTCCGCGGAGAGCTGGGTCAACCGCGCCGTGGCCGACGTGTTCGAACCGGGCAGCACGAACAAGGTGATCACCGCGGCGGCCGCGCTGGAGTCGGGGGCCGTGCGCCCCGAGACCGTGTTCACCGTCGCGGACGACATCAGGTGCGCCGACAAGGTGCTGCGCGACTCCCACCCGCACCCCACCGAGCGTCTGACCTTCTCCGGGGTGGTCGCCACCTCCAGCAACGTGGGCACGATCCTCGCCGCGCAGAAGGTGGGGGACGAGAAGCTCCACGAGATGCTGCGGCGCTTCGGGTTCGGCGCCAAGCCCGGTGCGGGCCTCTACCGGGAGGAGGCCGGCCTGCTGCCCCCGTGGAAGGAGTGGTCGGGCAGCCAGCGCTGCACGATCGCCTACGGCCAGGGCGTCTCCGTCACCGCGCTGCAGACCGCCAGCGTCTACCAGACCATCGCCAACGGCGGCGTGCGGATCGCCCCGTCGGTCGTGGCCGGCACCACCGGCGCCGACGGCTCGCTCGTGCCGGCCGCCCCGGCGAAGCGCACCCGGGTGGTCGGCGAGCGCACGGCCCGCGAGGTCTCGCTGATGCTGGAGGCCGCCGTCAGCGCGGAGGGCACCGGCAACCTGGCCTCGATCGAGGGCTACCGGGTGGCGGGCAAGACCGGCACCGCGATGCGTTACGACGCCGCCTGCCAGGGCTACTGCGGCTACACCGCGACCTTCGCGGGTTTCGCCCCCGCCGACAAGCCGCGGCTGGTCGTCCTGGCTGTCATCCAGGACCCCAGGAAAGGCCACTACGGAGGCGAGATCGCGGCCCCGGTCTTCAAGAAGGTGATGACGTTCGCGCTGAAGAGCAGGAAGATCCCGCCCACCGGTACCGAGCCGCCGGCGGTGCGGATCCGCGCCGGGGAATGAGCGAGGACGGTACGCTCTCGCCGTGCGTCCCCCGTCGTCCATGCGACCTTCAACCAGTTCACCCCGGCCGCTCTCCGGGCTGGCGAGCCTGCTCGGCGCCCCCTCGGGCACGTCGCGCGCGCCGCTGGCCGCGGTCTCCGGGGTCACGATCGACTCCCGCCAGGTCCGGCGCGGCGACCTCTACGTCGCGCTGCCCGGAGCCGTCTCCCACGGTGCGGACTTCGCCGCGCAGGCGCTGGCCGCGGGAGCGGCCGCGATCCTGACCGATCCGGCGGGCCGCCGGGCCGCCGTCGCGACCGGCCTGCCGGTCCTCGTCGTCCCGGACCCGCGGGCCGTGCTGGGGCAGGCCGCCGCCTGGGTGTACGGCCGGCCCGCGGACGGCATGACGGTCGTCGGCGTCACCGGCACCAGCGGCAAGACCACCACCACCTTCATGCTGGAGGCCGGGCTGCGCGCCGCGGGCCACACGACCGGCCTGGTCGGCGGGGTGGAGATCCGGGCCGGGGAGCTGCGCTTCACGCCCAGGCTGACCACCCCCGAGGCGAGCGAGCTGCAGGGGCTGTTCGCCCTCATGCGCGAGCAGGGCGTCACCGCCGCCGCCATGGAGGTCTCCAGCCACGCCCTGGCCCTGGGCCGGGTCGACGAGGTCTTCTACGACGTCGCGCTGTTCACCAACCTCTCCCAGGACCACCTGGACTTCCACCGCGACCTCGACGACTACTTCTCGGCCAAGGCCCGGCTGTTCACCCCCGGGATGAGCCGAGTGGGCGTCGTCAACCTCGACGACGCCCACGGCCGCGAGCTCCTGGGCCGGGCGAAGATCCCGACGGTCTCCTTCTCCGCCCTGGGCGCCCCGCAGGCCGAGTGGAGGGCCCTGGACGTGCGGCTGGGCTCCGACGGGAGCGCCTTCCGCGTCGTCGGCCCGGGCGGGGTCGAGGAGGACGCCGCGGTGGCCCTGCCCGGCCCCTTCAACGTGGCCAACGCGCTGGGCGCGATCGTGGCCCTGGTCGAGGCGGGGGTGCCGCTGCGCGCCGCGGTGACGGGCGTGGGCACGCTGGCCGGGGTGCCCGGCCGGATGGAGCGCGTCCCCGGCGCCGACGGCTTCGAGGCGATCGTCGACTACTCGCACAAGCCGGGCGCGGTGGAGTCGGTGCTGCGCTCGCTGCGCGAGGTGACCTCCGGCGCGCTGACCGTGGTGCTCGGCTGCGGGGGCGACCGGGACCGGGGCAAACGCCCGATGATGGGGGAAGCCGCCGCACGCCTGGCGGATGTGGCTATTCTCACCAGCGACAACCCTCGCTCGGAGGACCCCCTGCGGATCCTGGCCGAGATGATGGACGGAGTCCTCGGCGTGCCCGAGGAGGAGCGCGCGCATGTGATCATTGAGCCGGACCGGGCCGCGGCCATCGGGCTGGCGATCGGCCGGGCGGGCTCCGGCGACGTCGTCGTCGTGGCGGGCAAAGGCCACGAGCAGGGTCAGTACGTCGGAGACCGGGTCCTCCCGTTCGACGACAGGCAGGTGGTGGCCGACGCGATCGCCGGACGGCGGAGCCGTACCGGGCGCCGAAGCACGGACGAGAGTAGGGAAGACGCATCATGATCCCGTTGCCGCTGGCGAGGATCGCCGAGATCACCTCGGGCGCCCTCGCGGGCATGGCCGATCCCCGCGCGGTGGTGCGCGGCCCGGTCGTCATCGACTCCCGGGCGGCCGAACCGGGGTCGCTGTTCGTCGCCATCAAGGGCGACCGGGCCGACGGCCACGACTTCGCGGCGCAGGCCGTGGCGGCCGGGGCGGTCGCGGTGCTCGCGGAGCGGCCCGTCGAGGCCCCCGCGGTGATCGTCGGCGACGTCCTGGCCGCGCTGGCCGCCCTCGCCACCGCCGCCTGCGCGGAGCTGCCCGACTGCACTGTCGTCGGCGTCACCGGCTCGGCGGGCAAGACCAGCACCAAGGACCTGCTGGCCCGCCTCACCGCCAGGATCGGCCCGACGGTCGCCCCGCCCGGATCCTTCAACAACGAGATCGGCCACCCGCTGACCGTGCTGAGGGCCGACGAGACCACCCGCTGCCTGGTGCTGGAGCTCAGCGCCAGGAACGTCGGGCACATCGACTACCTGGCGCGCATCGCCCCGCCGAAGATCGGCGTGGTCCTCAACGTCGGCACCGCGCACCTCGGCGTCTTCGGCAGCCGCGAGGCCATCGCCCAGGCCAAGGGAGAGCTGGTGGAGGCGCTGCCGGCCGACGGCGTGGCCGTGCTGAACGCCGACGACCCGCTGGTCGCCGCGATGGCCGCCCGCACCCGCGCCCGCGTCACCTGGTACGGCCGCGCCGAGAGCGCCGACGTGCGGGCCGAGGACGTGACCGTGGACGAGCGGGGCCGCGCGTCCTTCACGCTGCGCACCCCGTCGGGCTCCGCGCCGGTCGGGCTCCGCCTGTACGGCGAGCACGCGGTGGAGAACGCCCTGGCCGCGGCGGCGGCCGCCTACGAGCTCGGCCTGCCGGTCGCCGTCATCGCCCAGGAGCTGTCGGAGGCCGAGCCCCGCAGCCGCTGGCGGATGGAGGTCACCGACCGGGCGGACGGCGTCACCGTGATCAATGACGCCTACAACGCCAACCCCGACTCCATGCGCGCCGCCTTCCGGGCCCTGGACGCGCTCGCGGGCCCGCGCCGCCGCTTCGCCGTCGTCGCCTCCCTGGCCGAGCTGGGCGAGCACAGCGACGCGCTGAACGAGGGCGTCGGCCGGATGGCCGGCGAGGCGGGACTGGCCGGCCTGGTCGTCGTCGGCCGGGACGCCGAGCCGATCCTGGCCGGCGCCCGCACGGTGGTGGAGGAGGCCGCGTCCGGCGCGCCGCCGGGGCCGCAGCCGCGTCCGGCCACCCGCGTGGTGCACGCGGCCGACACGGCGGAGGCCGCGGCCCTCCTGGAGGGCATGCTCGCCCCCGGCGACGTGGTGCTGGTCAAGGGCTCGCGCGCCGCCGGGCTGGAGCGCGTGGCCCACGCCCTGGTCGGGGGTGACGGCCAGTGAGGGACATCCTCATCGCGGCGGCCGTCTCCCTGCTGCTGTCGATGTTCGGCACGCCCCTGGCGATCCGGCTGTTCTCCCGCCGCGGTTACGGCCAGAGCATCCGCGAGGAGGGCCCCTCCGGCCACCACGACAAGCGCGGCACCCCCACCATGGGCGGCACGGTGATCGTGATCGCCGCACTGATCGGGTACGCCTGCGCCCACCTGATGTCGTGGACCACGCCCACGGTCTCCGCGGTGCTGGTGCTGTTCCTGATGACGGGCCTGGGCGCGGTCGGCTTCCTCGACGACTTCATCAAGATCTACAAGCAGCGCAGCCTCGGCCTGCGCAGCGGCGCCAAGGCGCTGGGCCAGCTCATCGTCGGCGCGGTCTTCGCCGTGCTGGTGGTGCGCTTCCCCAACGCCTACGACATCACCCCGGCCGAGACCCGGCTGTCGTTCCTGCGGGACTTCGGCCCGTCGATCACCATCGTCGGGTTCACGGTCTGGGTGCTCATCATGATCGTGGGCTTCTCCAACGCGGTGAACCTCACCGACGGCCTCGACGGCCTGGCCAGCGGCGCCACCGGCGCGGTGCTGGCCTCCTACATCCTGATCGGCAACTGGCAGCTCCGCAACAGCTGCACCACCCAGCTCGGCCCCAACTGCTACTGGGTGCGCGACCCGCTGGACCTGGCGGTGGTCGCGGCCGCCGTGCTCGGCGCGCTGATCGGCTTCCTGTGGTGGAACGCCCCGCCCGCGAAGATCTTCATGGGCGACACCGGCTCGCTCGCCCTGGGCGGCGTCATCGCCGGACTGGCCATCACCACCCGCACCCAGCTGCTGCTGATCATCCTGGCGGGACTGTGCGTGATCATCACGCTCTCGGTCATCATCCAGGTCGGGTCCTTCAAGCTGACGGGCAAACGGGTGTTCCGGATGGCGCCGCTGCAGCACCACTTCGAGCTGGCGGGCTGGGCCGAGACCACCATCGTGGTCCGGTTCTGGATCATCGCGGGCCTGTGCGCCGCGGCCGGTCTCGGACTGTTCTACATCGAGTGGATGCCCAAGTCCTGAGCAGGACTCCGCACCACTCCGCCGTCCCTGGAAGGACTCGCTGGTTCCAATGATCTGTGTGCTGGGCGCCGGGCTCTCCGGCGCCGCCGCCGCCCGCCTGCTGGCCGCCCGCGGCGAGAGGACGGTCGTCCTGGAGGGCCGCGACGGCGAGCGCCAGCGCGCCGTCGCCGCCGAGCTGGCCGAGGCGGGCGTGGAGGTGCGCTTCGGCGAGCCCGCCGGGCTCCCCGAGGGCACGACCCAGGTCGTCGCCACCGGCTGGCCGCCGCACCACCCGCTGCTCGCCGCGGCGGCGCGGGCCGGGATCGAGGTGATCGGCGAGGTCGAGCTGGCCTGGCGGCTGCGCCCCGAGGGCGCGGCGCCGTGGCTGGCGCTGACCGGGACGAACGGCAAGACCACCGCGGTGCGGATGCTCACCTCGATGCTGCTCGCCGCCGGGCACCGGGCGCTGGCGGTCGGCAACGTGGGCGTCCCGGTGGCGGAGGCGGTCGCGGAGCCGTACGACGTGCTGGCGGTGGAGCTGTCCAGCTTCCAGCTGCACCGCGCGCCGAGCATCGCCCCGCTCGCGGCGGCCGTGCTCAACGTCGCACCGGACCACCTCGACTGGCACGGCTCCATGGAGGAGTACGCGCGCGCCAAGGGGGAGATCTTCGCCCGGGCCGGGACGGTCGTCTACAACGCCGACGACGAGTGGTCCGCCCGGTTGGCCGCGCCGTACGGCGGCGCGGTCGGCTTCACGCTGCAGGTGCCCCGGCCGGGGCAGGTCGGCGTGGTCGAGGACCTGCTGGTGGACCGGGCGTTCACCGCGGACCCCGTCCGGGAGGCCGCCGAGCTGGCCTCGCTCGGCGACGTCCGGCCCCTCGCGCCGCACAACGTGGCCAACGCGCTCGCCGCCGCCGCGCTCGCCCGGGCCTACGGGGTGCCGGAGGAGGCCGTACGGCAGGGACTGCGGGACTTCGTCCCCGACCCGCACCGGATCGCGCACGTCGCCCGGGTGGGCGGGGTCGACTACGTCGACGACTCCAAGGCCACCAACCCGCACGCCGCCGCCGCCTCGCTCGCCGCCTACCCCTCGATCGTCTGGGTGGCCGGCGGGCAGCTGAAGGGCGCCGACGTCGACGACCTGGTACGGCAGGCGGCCCCCAGGCTGCGCGGCGCGGTGCTCCTGGGCGCCGACCGCGAGCGGATCCGGCAGGCTCTGGCGCGACACGCCGCGAATGTCCCGGTGGTCGAGGTCGCGGAGCAGGACACTGGGGCCATGGACCGTGTCGTCGCCGAAGCCGCCAGGCTCGCCGCCCCCGGAGACACCGTGCTGCTGGCTCCGGCGGGGGCGTCGCTGGACATGTTCACCGGATACCCGGCCCGGGGGGAGGCGTTCGCGCGGGCCGTGCACCGCCTGGGGGCCCCCGGGGACGGGAGCGGGACGTGAGCCCGCGGCCCGTCGCCGAGGCCCGGACCGGGGCCCGTGCGGAGGCCGGGGCAGGCGGGCGGGGAAGTGCCCGGGGCGGCGCGCGGACCGGTCCGCGGGGCGGCCGGTGACCGCCACCGAACCGCCGGCGGGCCCCGTCCCGCTGGGCGGAGGGCTCTCCCGCCTGCGCGAGCTGCTGGAGCGGCCCCTCCTCTCCTACCACCTGCTGCTGGGCGTCAGCGGGCTGCTGATGGCGCTGGGGCTGATGATGGTGCTGTCGGCGTCCAGCATCTCGGCGCTGGAGACGAGGGACTCGGCGTTCGCGCTCTTCGGGCGGCAGTTCCTGTCGATGGCGCTGGGCCTGGTCATCATGTGGGTCTGCTCCCGGCTGCCGCTGCGCTTCTTCCGGCTGGCCGGCTACCCGCTGATGGTCCTGGCGGCCCTGGGACTGGTCCTGGTGATCTTCATCGGCCAGTCGGAGCTGGGCGCGCAGCGCTGGATCTACATCGGGGAGCTGACCATCCAGCCGTCGGAGCCGGCCAAGCTCGCGCTGGTGGTGTGGGGGGCCGACCTGCTGGCGCGCCGGGCGCGGGGCGGGATGATCGAGTGGCGCCACCTGCTCGTCCCGCTCATGCCGGGCACCGCGATCCTGGCGCTGCTGGTCATGGCCGGCAGCGACCTGGGCACCACCATCGTGCTCATGGTGATCTTCCTGGCGCTGCTGTGGGTGGTGGGGGCCCCGCTCCGGCTGTTCGGCGGGATCCTCGCGGTGGCGGTCCTCGCCACCATCGTGATGATCAGCACCGAGGGCTACCGCGCGGACCGGATCGAGGGCTGGCTCAACCCGTGGGGCAACGCCCAGACCTCGGGCTTCCAGGCGGTGCAGGGGCAGATCGCGATGGGCAGCGGCGGCTGGTTCGGGCTCGGCCTGGGCTCCAGCCGGGCGAAGTGGAACTGGCTGCCGCACGCCGAGAGCGACTTCATCTTCTCCATCATCGGGGAGGAGCTCGGCCTGATGGGCACGCTGGTGGTGATCACCCTGTTCGGCCTGCTCGGCTACGCGGGGCTGCGGGTGGCCACCCGGGTCAGGGACCCGTTCGTCCGGCTGGCCTCGGCCGCCGCCGTCGCCTGGATCGCCGGGCAGGCGATCGTCAACATCGGCGCGGTCATCGGCGTGCTGCCGATCACGGGCATCCCGCTCCCGCTGGTCTCCTACGGCGGCTCGGCGCTGCTGCCGACCCTGGCCGCGCTCGGCATGCTGCTCTCCTTCGCCAAGCTGGAGCCCGGTGCGCGCGAGGCTCTCCTCGACCGTGGCCCCGGACCGGCGGCGCGGGCTCTAAGCTGGCTTGGCCTGGGCGGCCCGGAACGGGGAAGACGACCGGGCCGCGGAAGACGTTGAGCGGACGAGAGCGAAAGGACCCGGCATGAGAGTGGTCCTCGCCGGCGGCGGGACAGCCGGTCACATCGAACCGGCGCTTGCCCTGGCCGACGCGCTGCGCAGGCTGGACCCGGGGATCGGGATCACCTGCCTCGGCACGGAGCGCGGCCTCGAGACGCGGCTGGTGCCCGCCAGGGGCTACGAGCTGCAGCTCGTGCCCGCGGTGCCGCTGCCCCGGGCCATCACGCCCCAGCTGCTGACCGTGCCCGGCCGGCTGGCGGGCGCGATCAACGCGGCGGCCGGCATCATGGACCGGGTCCAGGCCGACGTCCTGGTGGGCTTCGGCGGATACGTGGCCACCCCCGCCTACCTCGCGGCCCGGCGGCGCGGCGTGCCCATCGTGGTGCACGAGGCCAACCCGCGCCCCGGCCTGGCCAACCGGCTGGGCGCGCGGCTGACCGACCACGTGTTCACCGGCCACCCGGACACGTCCCTGCCCAGGGGCGAGTACGCCGGGATCCCGCTCCGGCGCGAGATCGCCCAGCTGGACCGGCTGTCCACCGGTGACAAGGCGCGCTCCTGGTTCGGGCTGGAGGCCGACCTGCCCACCCTGCTGGTCACCGGCGGCTCCCAGGGCGCGCGCTCGCTCAACCGGGCGGCCCTCGGCGCCGCCGCGGCGCTGCGCCGGGCCGGGGTGCAGGTGCTGCACGTCATCGGGCCGAAGAACACGCTGGAGGAGGAGCCCCCTCCGGGCGACCCGCAGTACGTCGTGCTGCAGTACGTCGATCGGATGGACCTGGCCTACGCGGCCGCCGACTTCGCGCTCTGCCGGGCCGGGGCCATCACCTGCGCCGAGCTCACCGCGGTGGGCCTGCCGGCGGCCTACGTCCCGCTCCCGCACGGCAACGGCGAGCAGCGGCTCAACGCCGCGCCGATCGTGCAGGCGGGCGGCGGGCTCATGGCGGAGGACGCCGAGCTGACGCCCGAGTGGATCCTGCGCAACGTGCTGCCGATCCTGTCCGACCCCGAGCGGGTGGTCGCCATGTCGGAGGCCGCCGCCAGGATGGGCCGCAAGGACGCGGACACGGCGCTCGCGCGCCGGGTGGTGCAGGTCGCGGCGCAGGGACGGGCGTGACGGCGGGCGGCGGATACGACGGGCGCCCGGACGGCGGGCGGACAGCGGTGGAACGACCGATGACCGGGGAGCGGACCCGGCGCGGTGAGCGGAGCGGCCGGTCGGCGACCGGGACCGCCCGTACGGTCAACGAGGAGTGGTGAGCGACCGGTGAGTCTGGTCAAGTTGGTGGAGCCGGTCGCGGCGGAAGAACTGGGACGGGTCCACTTCATCGGGATCGGCGGTGCCGGCATGTCCGGCATCGCCCGCATCCTGCTCAAGAGGGGCGTCGCGGTCTCCGGCAGCGACGCGCGCGGGTCCGACATGGTGACCGCCCTGCGGGAGCTGGGCGGTGTGATCCACATCGGCCACGCCGCCTCGCACATAAAGAACGTGGACACCGTGGTGGTCTCCACCGCGATCCGCGACTCCAACCCCGAGCTGGGCGAGGCGCTCCGGCAGGGGCTGAGGGTGATCCCCAGGGCTGCGGCGCTCGCCTCGGTCATGGCGGGCCGGAACGCGGTGGCCGTCGCGGGCACGCACGGCAAGACGACCACCACCTCGATGCTCACGGTGGCGCTGCAGAAGTGCGGGGTCGACCCGTCCTACTGCGTCGGCGGGCAGCTGGTCACCACCGGCCTGGGCGCCGACGAGGGTGCGGGGGAGGTGTTCGTCGCCGAGGCGGACGAGAGCGACGGCTCCTTCCTCATGCTGGCCCCGGACATCGCCGTGGTGACCAACGTCGAGCCGGACCACCTGGACAACTACGGCGACCCCCGGGCCGTCTACGACAGCTTCGCCAGGTTCGTCGAGCGGGTCGGCCGGACCCTGGTGGTCTGCGCCGACGACCCGGGCTCGGCGGCGCTGGTGCCGATCGCCCGCGCACGCGGTCTGCGGGTGGTCACGTACGGCGAGGCCGAGGAGGCCGACTTCAGGGTCGGCGAGATCACCCCCGACGGCATGGGCGTCTCCTTCGCGATCCACGGCCACGGCGGGGTACGGCTGGCCGTCCCCGGCCGGCACAACGCGCTCAACGCGGCGGCCGTCATCGCGGTGGCCGCGGAGCTGGGCGTCCCGTTCGCGGCCATCCGCGACGGTCTGGCCGCCTTCACCGGGGCCAAGCGGCGCTTCGAGGCCAAGGGCGAGGCCGGAGGGGTGGCGGTCTTCGACAGCTACGCCCACCACCCGACCGAGCTGGCCGCCGACCTGCGCGCCGCCCGGGACGTGGTGACCTCCTTCTCCGGATCCGGCCGGGTCATCGCGGTCTTCCAGCCGCACCTGTACTCGCGTACCCGGTTCTTCGCCGACGAGTTCGGCGCGGCCCTGGGCCTGGCCGACGAGGCCGTCGTCCTGGACGTCTACGGAGCCCGCGAGGATCCCGAGCCCGGGGTGTCGGGGGCGCTGGTGGCGGAGAAGGTGCCGCTCCCGCCCGGACAGGTCGAGTACGCGCCCCTGCGCGAGGCCGTGCCCGCCCTGGTGGCGGACCGCGCCAGGCCCGGCGACATCGTCCTCACCATGGGCGCGGGCGATGTGACGGAGCTGGGCCCCCGGATCGTCGCGGAGCTGGCCGCCCGGTGAGCGCGGCGCGCAGCGTCGCCGCGGACCCTGCGAACAGAGCCTGGCGGACCGCCTTCCTGGCGCTGCTCACCGCCGGAGTGGTGGGCAGCGCGGTCTGGCTGGTGTTCCTCTCCCCGGTGCTGGGGGTGCGCGACGTCCGGGTGACGGGCAACTTCGACGTCTCCGCCGCGCAGATCCGGGGGGCGGCCGGGGTCGCCGACGGCACTCCGCTGGCCACCGTGGACGTCGCGGCGGTGGAGGGCCGGATCCGGGGGATCCGGCGGATCGAGTCGGCCGAGGTCAGCCGCAACTGGCCCGGGACCCTGGTGATCGAGGTCGTCGAGCGCGAGCCGTTGGCGGCGGTGCCGGTGGGCGGTAAGTCGGCGCTGATGGACCGCCACGGTGTGGTCGTCGAGGTGCGGGAGACGGCGCCGCCGGCCCTGCCGGTGCTGCGCCTGGACCGCCCGGGGCCGGGCGACCCGGCGACCGCGGCCGCACTGGCGGTGATCGGCGCGCTGCCGGAGGAACTGGCTCTGCGGGTGGCGGAGGTGCACGCCCCGTCGGCCGAGACCGTGACGCTGCGGCTCAAGGACGGCCGGACGGTGGTGTGGGGCGGCCGCGACCGTCCCGCCGACAAGGCGAGGATCCTGGTCACCCTGCTGCAGAGGCCGGCGGACACCTATGATGTGAGCTCGCCGGACGTCGTGACGGTGGATTGACGGGATCGACGGGGTCGGGCGCGGTCGTCCGCCCGCGTGCTCCGGGGCGCCTCCTGAGGCGTCTCACGAAAAGGACAGGCCGCGACACGCCGGGCACGCTTGCGGCGCGGTTAGTTGACCCACCTGGAGCGTAGCTCCTACTGTCCGTATCAATCCTCAGGTTGACATAAACCTAAATCTCAACTTGAGGGTGAGAGTTAAAGAAACGACGGCACGGGCCCCGTGCCGCATGAAATTGCAAGTCAACGAGCGGAAAGGCCCCTCGTCGTGGCAGCACCGCAGAACTACCTCGCGGTCATCAAGGTTGTAGGAATCGGCGGAGGCGGAGTCAACGCCGTCAACCGGATGATCGAGGAGGGACTCAAGGGCGTCGAGTTCATCGCCATCAACACCGACGCCCAGGCGCTGCTCATGAGTGACGCCGACGTCAAGCTGGATGTCGGGCGGGAGCTCACCCGGGGCCTCGGCGCGGGGGCCAACCCCGAAGTCGGGCGCAAGGCGGCCGAGGACCACCGCGAGGAGATCGAGGAGGTCATCAAGGGCGCCGACATGGTGTTCGTCACCGCGGGAGAGGGCGGTGGCACGGGCACCGGAGGCGCCCCGGTGGTCGCGAACATCGCGCGCTCCCTGGGAGCGCTCACCATCGGCGTGGTGACCCGTCCCTTCAGCTTCGAGGGCCGTCGCAGGGCGATGCAGGCCGAGGCGGGCATCGAGACGCTGCGCGAGGAGGTCGACACCCTCATCGTGATCCCGAACGACCGGCTGCTGTCGATCTCCGACCGCCAGGTGAGCGTGCTGGACGCCTTCAAGGCGGCCGACCAGGTGCTGCTCTCGGGTGTCCAGGGCATCACCGACCTCATCACCACACCGGGTCTGATCAACCTGGACTTCGCCGATGTGAAGTCGGTCATGTCGGGTGCGGGCTCGGCCCTGATGGGGATCGGCCACGCGCGCGGCGACGACCGGTCGGTCGCCGCGGCGGAGATGGCCGTCTCCAGCCCCCTGCTGGAGGCCAGCATCGACGGCGCGCACGGCGTGCTGCTCTCGATCGCGGGCGGTTCCGACCTGGGCCTCTTCGAGATCAACGAGGCGGCGCAGCTCGTCTCGAACGCCGCGGCCCCGGACGCCAACATCATCTTCGGTACGGTCATCGACGACGCGCTCGGTGACGAGGTGCGGGTCACGGTGATCGCCGCGGGCTTCGACGAGCCCATCGCGGGGGACAAGGCCGCGGCCCCGCAGCCGGCCGCCCGTCCGCAGCCGGCCCGCCAGGCCGCCGCTCCTCCGGCGAGCACACCGCTCCGGCCGGCGGCGCCCCCGCCCGCCAGGAGTGAGCAGCGGCCGGAACCCAGGCCGGAGCCCCGTCCGGAGCCCCGGGCGGTGCAGACGCCTCCTCCTCCGCCGGTACGCCCGGTCTCGGCGCCGCCGCTGCCCGCCCCGACCGTGGCGGAGACCCCGGCGCCCGCGCCGCAGCCGGTCCAGTCCGCGCCGCAGCCGGTCGCGCAGCCCGAACCGGTGCGGGCGGAGGAGCCGCCGCCGCTGTCGATCCCGCGGCCCACGCCCGAGCCGGCGCAGCCGACTCCGATCTCCGCGAAGGTCCCCGATCCCGCCCGTCGGCGGCCGGTGGTCTTCGAGGAGCAGGAGGAGGAGCTGGACGTGCCCGACTTCCTGAAGTGACATTCATCACCCGAGGGCGGGTGACGGCCCGCCCCGCGGGGACCGTCAGAATGGATTCCACCAGTTTGTCGGAATTCGAGCGGCGGGAACGTGACAAACAGAACACGGCGGGAAGAGATCGCGGCCGGTCTGGCCGAGGTCGAGGAGCGGATCGCGGAGGCCTGCCGGGCGGCCGGACGCACCCGTGAGGAAGTGACCCTCGTCGCGGTGACCAAGACCTACCCGGCCTCGGACGTGCGGCTCCTGGCCGAGCTGGGCGTGCGCGACGTCGGGGAGAACCGCGACCAGGAGGCCTCGGCCAAGGCGCGCGAATGCGCGGACCTCGGACTCGCCTGGCACTTCATCGGCCAGCTGCAGACCAACAAGGTCCGCTCCGTGGTCCGCTACGCCGACGTCGTGCACTCGGTGGACCGGCTCCGCCTGGTCTCCGCGCTCGGCGGCGAGGCGGTCAGGGCGGGCCGGGAGGTCACCTGTCTGGTCCAGGTCGCGCTGGACGACGATCCGGCCCGGGGCGGCGCCCGGCCGGGGGACGTGCCCGCCCTGGCCGACGCCGTGGCCGCCACGGAGGGGCTCCGGCTGGGCGGGGTGATGGCGGTGGCCCCGCTGGGGGAGGAGCCCGGCCGGGCGTTCGCCGGGCTCCGGGAGATCGCGCGGGCCGTACGGGAGGCACACCCGGGAGCGGACGTCGTCTCCGCGGGCATGAGCGGCGACCTGTCCGAGGCCGTGGCGAACGGTGCGACACACCTGCGTGTCGGTACGGCGTTGCTCGGTCGCCGGAAGCCCTTCGTCAGGTAATGTCCCTCCAAGTGGGCCTTGGCGCCCACGTATCCGGTGAGTGGTCGATCGGCGGTGAGCGTCAAGGGGGGATGGCTCCACCCCGAGTCAATCGAAGTAAGACGGAGGAAGAAGAGCGATGGCCGGCGCGATGCGCAAGATGGCGGTCTACCTCGGTCTTGTGGAGGACGACCGCTACGAGAGGTACGACGTCTACCCCGACGACGAGTACGACGAGTTCGACGAGTCGCGGCGGACCGGTGACGAGCGCCCCGGCGCGCCCGGAGACCCCCAGGACGAGACGGAGGCCGGTGTGCCGGCCCCGAGGCCCACGACGGCCGTCCTGGAGCGCCGTACGACCGATCTGGCGCGCATCACCACGCTCCACCCCCGTACCTACAACGAGGCCAGGACCATCGGTGAGCACTTCCGTGAGGGCACGCCGGTCATCATGAACCTGACGGAAATGGTTGACAGCGACGCGAAGCGGCTCGTCGATTTCGCGGCAGGTCTCGTCTTTGGCCTACACGGAAGCATCGAACGTGTTACCAACAAGGTGTTCCTGTTGTCCCCAGTCAATGTCGAGGTGACCGCCGAGGACAAGGCCCGAATCGCGGAGCGCGGGTTCTTCAACCAGAGCTAGAGTTCCACTATGCACACCGAGTCGAAGCCCACCCCGTCCTTCCGGGGGTCGTGGACCAGGACGGAGGCAGGACAACGCCGTGGGGATCGTTAGCGACATCGTGGTCGTCGTCCTGTGGATCTACCTCCTCCTGCTGATCGGCAGAATGATCTTTGAGACGGTCCAGGCGTTCGCCCGCCAGTGGCGCCCCACGGGGGTGGTCCTGGTCCTGGCGGAGGCCATATACACGGTCACCGACCCACCTCTCAAGTTCCTCCGCCGTTTCATTCCGCCACTCCGGTTGGGTACGGTGGCCTTTGACCTAAGCTTCACAGTCCTGTTCATTGTGGTCTGGGTCTTGATCCAACTCGTGTCCGCGCTTCGTTGATCGGGTACCGTCCCTCCGGACAGACTCCAAGCGCGCCAAGGAGACCGAAATGCCGCTGACACCCGCAGATGTGCGGAACAAGCAGTTCAGTACGACCCGGCTCAGGCCGGGTTACGACGAGGAAGAGGTAGACGCCTTCCTCGACGAGGTGGAGTCCGAGCTGGACCGCCTCATCCAGGAGAACGAGGAGCTCCGCGCCAAGCTGTCGGAGTGCATGCGGGGCAAGGTGCCCGGCGGGATGGGCATGGCCATGGCGCCGGCCCCCGTCGCCGAGCCCAAGCCCGAGATGATGATGCCGCCGCAACCGGAGCCGATGCGGGCTCCCGAGCCGGTGCAGCAGCAGCCGGTCCCCGTCGGCATGGGCATGCCCCCGGCCGAGGACAACATGGACACCGCCGCGCGCGTGCTCGCCCTGGCCCAGCAGACCGCCGACCAGGCGATCGCCGACGCCCGCCGGGAGGCGGACGAGACGGTGACCCGGGCGCGGCGCGAGGCCGACGACATCCTCGGCAAGGCCCGTCGCCAGGCGGAGCAGGTCATCGGTGACGCCCGGGCGCGCGCCGAGACGCTGGAGCGCGACGCGCAGGAGCGCCACCGGCAGGCCATGGGCTCGCTGGTGCAGACCCGCGACGAGCTCGAGCGCAAGGTCGAGGAGCTGCGCAGCTTCGAGCGCGAGTACCGCAGCCGCCTCAAGCTCTATCTGGAGAACCAGCTCGCGGAGCTCAACGTCGCCGCCGAGGGCAGCGGGGGCTTCCCGATCGTGGGCGGTCCCGTGGGCGGTCCGCCGGTCATGTCCCACGCCGCGGCCCAGGGCGGGCAGCAGCCCCTCCAGAGCGGTCCCGGGGCCTTCGGCGGTGAGCCGTCGCAGCACTCCGGAGCCTTCCAGGGCGCCGACGGCCCGCACAACGACCGCCGCTAAGGTGTCGGGTCATTCCCTCTGACCCGTAACCGGGAGTCCCTTCGTGATCCTTATCAGCGCTGGCCTGGTGTTGACGGCCGTCGTCCTGCTCATCGCAGGGGTCGTGATCGCCAAGCCCTTTCTGGTCATGTGGTCGATCGCGGTCAGTGTGCTGTCCGCGGTCTTCCTGGTGATCGGGGCGTTGCTGCGACGCCATGAGCTCTTCCCCGGCGGTGGACGCGCCGGGGTGGCTCCGCCGTCCCCCTTCAAGGGACCGGCTCCGGCCGGTCCGATGCCCGTGCCCCCGATGACGTCTCATCGGCAGCCCGTGCCCGGGGTGCCCGCCGGCCCGCCCGAGGCGGCGCCGCAGGGCGCGCGGCAGACGGTCGCCGCCGCGACCCGGCCCCGGCCCGTTCCGGCGGCCGGATCGGCCTCCGCGCGGCAGGGAGTGCCGGACGCCGAGGCGATCGTGCTGGTGATCCCCGGACGCAGGCGCTACCACGTCGCCGGGTGCCGTCAGCTGGCCGGCAGGGAACACGAGGAACTCACTCACGAGGAGGCTCGGGAGGAGGGCTTCACGCCCTGCACCACCTGCCTCTCCGAGCTCAGCGGCGGAATCGCGCCGCAGGACGCCCCCGAGGGGCATGAGGCCGCCCCGGCCCCGGCCCCGCCGTCCCAGGCCTCCCGGCCGACTCAGGCCCTCCGGGAGTCCGGTCCCTCCGGCACGACCGGCCCGGACAGCGGTGAGACCGTACGGTTCACCCCTCCGTACCGCCCCGCCGGAACTTCGGGGAACCAGGCCGACCGGCCCCGCACACCGCCCGGGGAGCCGGAGGCCCCGCTCCGGGAGTCCCGTGAGCAGCCGGCTTCCGCACCCCGTTCCGAGAAGGCCGCGGCCCCCTTCGCCGCCCCCTCGTTCCCCCTCCAGATGCCGTCGCCCGCCCCGGCGGGGGAGGACTCCTCGGCCACCAGCTGGTTCAGCCGGGATCCCGCCTCCCCGCCGGCCTCCAGGCCGGAGCCCGTGACGGACACCCGGCCGTCCGAGCCCGGGGAGCAGGACGCCCCCGCACGGGGAGCGGCCGAGCAGGGCGCGCCGGAGCAGGAGACTCCGGAGCCGACGCCCGGAGGAGAGACGTCCGGGAGACGGACGGCGGCCGAGCAGGACGCCCCGACGCGGGGAGCGGCCGAGCAGGACGCGCCGGAGTCCGGCGAGCGGGTGGAGGCGAAGCCCCCTCTGGCGGGATCCGGACCCCTCGCGGAGTCCGCCGAGCCGGTGGAGCCGGTGGAGGAGACCACCGCGGAGCCCTCTCCGGCCGGACCGGAGCCCGCTGCGGGGTCCGCCGTACGATCGGAACCCGCGGAACCCATCGAGCGGGCGGAGCCCGCTTCGGCCGGATCCGCTGAACCCGGGCGGCCTGCCGGGACCGGGCCTGCGGGCGAGAGCACCGGACCGGAGAACGGCGGACTCGAGACCAACGGACCGGGGACCACTGGATCAGGGTCGGAGACCGACGGGCGGCCCGAGACGGAGCCCGCTCCGGCCGGGTCCGGACCCCTCGCGGAGCCCGCCGAGCCGGTGGAGCCGGCCGGGACCGAGCAGCCCGGGCGCGCCGGGCGGCCGGTGCCGGCTGGCTCCACCTCGGCCGGGCCGGGGGAGCCGGTGCCGCCCGCTCCGGAGGAGAGCGCCGTCCCGGACGTCACCCGGGACGACGACAGCCGGGACGACGACACCTCGCCCCACGGAATCCCCGCCGTGAAGGCCGGTGCCGCCGGTTCCGGCACGGTCAAGGTCATTTCGGGCACCCGCCGCTTCCACGGCGTGGCCTGCCCGCTCGTCAGGGGAGTCGACGACGACGGCATAGAGACCATGTCCAGGGCCGAGGCCGAGGAGGCGGGCCTGAGCGGCTGCGCCGTCTGCCAGGGGGACGTGCCGGACCGCGGCTGACCCGCACGCCTGCGGAAGGCGGAGATGAAGCGCATGCGGAAAGGGCTCCGGGGAGACATCCCCGGAGCCCTTCGCCTTCCACCGCCCGGTCGTCTTCCACCGCCCGGCGGACTGACCGGATCCGACCGGCCCGCCGAGGTGAGGCCGGACCGCGGTCCGGCCCCGGTCAGGCCGTGGTGGTGCGGCGGAGTTGGAAGGAGAGCCCGAGGTCGGTGTCCTCGTGGACCGGGAGCCCCTCCTCGGTGAGACCCTCGGTGAGGGAGAGGGCGAGGACCTCGTCGGCCACCGTACGGCCCTGGGCCCGCAGCGCCTCCGCCAGTTCGGCGTCGGCGGCGGACCACCACAGGTCGATCCGGTCGGTGATGGACAGTCCCGAGGACTTGCGGGCGTCCTGGACCAGCCGGACGACGTCGCGGATCAGACCGGCCCGGCGCAGTTCGTCGGTGATGGCCAGGTCGAGGGCGACGGTCTCACCCGTGCCGGTGTCGACGGCCCCCGTCTCCACCGCCCAGCCGGACTTCGGCTGCTCGGTGACGATCACGTCCTCGGCCGTGACCTCCACCGTGCCCAGCTCGCCGGCGTCCAGCGAGACGGGCGATCCGGCGCGCAGGGTACGGGCCAGCTCACCGGCGTCCGCGGCGGACACGGCCGCGGCGACGAGCTTGGTCTGCGAGCCGAACCGCTTGCCCAGGGCCCGGAAGTTGGGCTTGACGGTGAAGGAGACCAGGTCGGCGGAGAACCCTGACATGTCCTCCAGGGCCTGCACGTTGAGCTCGTCGGCGATCAGCTCGCGCAGCTCGGGCGAGAGCGCGGCCCAGCCGGGGGCGCCGACCAGGGCCCGGCCCAGTGGCTGACGGGTCTTCACGCCGCTGGAGGCGCGGGCCGAGCGGCCCAGTTCCACCAGGCGGCGGACCAGCGCCATCTGCTCCGACAGGGCCGGGTCGAGCAGCGCGGAGTCCACGGCGGGCCAGGAGGCCAGGTGGACCGAGGCGGGGGCGCTCTCCTCCCGCAGCACGTCCCAGACGTAGTCGGTGATGAACGGCACCACCGGCGCCATCAGGCGGGTCACGGTCTCCAGGCACTCGTACAGGGTGGCGAAGGCGGAGGCGTCGCCCGACCAGAACCGGCGGCGGGAGCGCCGCACGTACCAGTTGGACAGGTCGTCGAGGAACTCGGCCAGCCGCCGTCCGACCCGCGCGGTGTCGAACTCGTCCATCGACGCGGTGACCTCGGCCACCGTCCGGTGCAGCTCGGCCAGCGCCCACCGGTCGATCAGCGGGCGCTCGCCCGGAGCCGGGGCCTCGGACAGCGCCGCCGGGCTCCAGGACTCGGCGCCCGCGTAGAGGGTGAAGAAGGAGACGGTGTTCCAGTAGGTGAGCAGGACCTTGCGGACGATCTCCTCCAGGGCGGCGTGCCCGACCCGCCGGGCCGCCCACGGGGAACCGGAGCAGGCCATGTACCAGCGCAGGGCGTCGGCCCCGTGCCGGTCCATCAGGGAGATCGGCTCCAGCACGTTGCCCAGGTGCTTGCTCATCTTGCGGCCGTCCTCGGCGAGGATCAGCCCCAGGCAGAGCACGTTCTCGTAGGAGGTGCGGCCGAAGACCAGGGTGCCGACCGCCATCAGCGAGTAGAACCAGCCGCGGGTCTGGTCGGTGGCCTCGCAGATGAACTGCGCGGGGTAGGCCGCCTCGAAGACCTCCTGGTTCTGGTAGGGCGCGCCCCACTGGGCGAACGGCATCGAGCCCGAGTCGTACCAGGCGTCGATCACGTCCGGGACCCGCCGGGCCTCGGCCCCGCAGGAGGGGCAGGGCAGCGTGACGTCGTCGACGTAGGGGCGGTGCGGGTCGAGGGCGGAGACGTCCTGGCCGGACAGCTCGCCGAGCTCGGCCAGCGAGCCGACGCAGGTGATGTGGGACTCGTCGGCCGAGCAGACCCAGAGCGGCAGGGGAGTGCCCCAGTAGCGGGACCGCGACAGCGACCAGTCGACGTTGTTGCGCAGCCACTCGCCGAAGCGGCCCCACTTGATCGTCTCGGGGTACCAGCCGACCTTCTCGTTCTCGGCGAGGAGCTGGTCCTTGATCGCGGTCGTGCGGATGTACCAGGCGGGCAGCGCGTAGTAGAGCAGCGCGGTGTGGCAGCGCCAGCAGTGCGGGTAGCTGTGCTCGAAGTGGCCGCCCCGGAACAGCAGCCCCCGGTCGCGCAGGTCCGCGGTCAGGGACTCGTCGGCGTGCTTGAAGAACTGCCCGCCGACCAGCGGCACGCTCTCGGCGAACCGGCCGTCGGGGCCGATCGGGTTGACCACGGGCAGGCCGTACCGCTTGCAGGTCGCCATGTCGTCGGCGCCGAAGGCGGGCGCCTGGTGGACCAGGCCGGTGCCGTCCTCGGTGGTGACGTAGTCGCCCAGCACCACGTAGTGCGCACCGGGGATGTCGACCAGGTCGAACGGCCTGCGGTAGGAGGTGCGCTCCAGCTCCGCGCCGGTGAAGGAGGCCAGCACCTCGGCGTCCTCGCCCAGGACCGCGGTCAGCAGCGGCTCGGCGACGACCAGCACCTCCTCGGAGCCGGCGGGGCGGGCCGCGACGTAGGTCACCTCGGGGTGCACGGCGACCGCCGTGTTGGACACCAGCGTCCACGGCGTGGTGGTCCAGATCAGCAGCGAGGCGCCGAGCTCGGCCAGCGGGCCGGAGACGGCGGGCATGCGGACGTAGACCGACGGGCTGGAGACGGTCTCGTAACCGCCGGGCTGACCCAGCTCGTGGTCGGACAGGCCGGTGCCGCACCGCGGGCAGTACGGCGTGATGCGGAAGTCGCGGAAGAGCAGGCCCTTGTCGAAGACGACCTTCAGCGACCACCAGACGGACTCGACGTAGGCCGGGTCCATCGTGCGGTAGGCCGCCGACAGGTCGATCCAGTAGCCCATGCGCTCGGTCATCTCTTCGAAGGCGTCCACGTGCCGCAGCACCGACTCGCGGCACTTGGCGTTGAACTCCGCGATGCCGTACGCCTCGATGTCCTTCTTGCCGGTCAGCCCGAGTTCCTTCTCGATCCCGACCTCGACGGGCAGGCCGTGGCAGTCCCAGCCGGCCTTGCGGGGCACGCTGTAGCCGCGCATGGACTTGTAGCGGGGGAAGACGTCCTTGAAGACGCGCGCCTCGACGTGGTGGACGCCGGGCATGCCGTTGGCGGTGGGCGGGCCCTCGTAGAAGACCCAGGCGGGCCCGCCGGAGTTCTGCTCGACCGAGCGCTCGAAGACCTTGCCGTCCCTCCAGCGGTCGAGCACCTCGTGTTCGAGCGCGGGCAGGTCGACCTGCGCGGGAAGAGGACGGAAATGGGCGGACATGACGGGCGGAACCTCCACGCTGGTGCTGGCTGGCAGTGGCGCGGAGGGACGAGACCTGGCGGCCCCGCGGTACCACCCTCCTTGACCTCCCGGGTGAGGAGGCCCTCTTCTTTTCGGTTCGCGGCCGGGTCTACTGGGTATCCGCTGCACGCGGAGGACCGTTCTTCCGGCGGCTCAGGGGTGATCTTCTCTCCGGGCCTCGCCCCGGGCTCGCACCGTCCCCGGGTCGCTCCTGCGAGGGGGCCGGAGATACTCGTCCCCGTCAACGCCTTGCGGACTCAAACGATAACGCACGGGGTGCGCCGGAGGCTTCCCGATATCCCCGGCTCCCGATATCGGTGAGCCCGGAGATCGAGAGGTGAAGGGCGGAATGGTACGGGATGGGCAAAGACTCCGGCGGGTCGTTTGCCGTTCTGTTATGAGCGACCTAAGCTGCCCGCACCGTCTTACCGCATCGGTAGGGGTCCGACCGAGTGAGGAGGCCGACATGGCCACGACCATTCGCGCAGACGAGAGCGCGGTAGCGCCGTCCCGGAACGGCCTTGCCGCGCCGTGGACCGAGGAGGAGCTCGCGGAGGTCCGCGGGCGGCTGGCCGCCGAGATCGAGGAGCTGACCCTGGAGATCGCCCGGGCGGAGTCGGAGATCGCGTCGAGCGACGTCACGGACGGCGCGGGCGACGACCAGGCCGACGCCGGAGCCAGGACGTATGCACGGGAACGCGAGATCGCCCTTACCCTGAATTCGCGCGACCTGGTCGCGCAGAACGAGCGAGCGATCGCCCGGATCGACGCGGGGACCTACGGAGTGTGCGAATCGTGCCACCAGCCGATCGGAAAGGAGCGCCTGCAGGCGTTTCCGAGGGCGACGCTGTGCGTGGCCTGCAAGCAGCGGGAGGAGCGCCGCTGACCGAGGGCGGCGCCCCGGGCGGCTCCGGCGGCGGCACCGGTGACACCGGCGCCGCGGGCGGCACGACGGAAGGGGCCGCGGGCGGCACGACGGGCGGCGCCGCGGGCGGCACCGCGGACGGTGAGACGGAAGGGGCCGCCGGCGCGGACGGGCCGGTCCTCCCTCCCGGAAGGCGGCGCATAGCCGTGCTCGCGACGATCGCACCGATCGTCTACCTCCTCGACCTGGTCACCAAGACGGTCGTGCTGAAGACCCTGGAGGGCCGGGATCCGCTCGTGCTGGTCCCGGACCTCCTCCAGTTCCGGGTGATCTTCAACTCCGGCGCCGCCTTCAGCATCGGGACCGGCATGACGATCGTCTTCACGTTCGTCGCGGCCGCGGTGGTGATCGCCATCCTGCGCACCGCGCGGCACCTGCGCAGCCTGCCCTGGGCGGTCACGCTCGGCCTGCTGCTCGGCGGGGCGCTCGGCAACCTGACCGACCGCGTCTTCCGCTGGCCGTCGGGCTTCGGCAGGGAGGCCCCGTTCCAGGGATACGTCGTCGACTTCATCGAGACCTTCCCCGGGCACTTCCCCGTCTGGAACATCGCCGACGCGGGGATCGTCTGCGGCGGCATCCTCGCGGTCCTCCTCGCCTGGCGGGGCTACCAGATCGACGGAACGCGCGACACCGGTCAGAAGGAGCAGAACGACAATGGCTGACCAGCGGAGTCTCCCGATCCCCAACGGCCTGGAGGGCGAGCGCCTCGACGCGGCCCTGTCCCGGCTGTTCGGCCTCTCCCGCACCCGTGCGGCGGAGCTGATCGCCTCCGGCGACGTGCTGGTGGACGGCTCCACCGCCGCCAAGTCCGACCGGGTCCAGGGCGGGGAGTGGCTGGACGTGACGCTGCCGCCGCCGCCCGCCGCGCCGATGCCGGTCGCCGAGCCCATCCCCGGCATGGCGATCCTCCACGAGGACGACGACATCATCGTCGTCAACAAGCCCGTCGGCGTGGCCGCCCATCCGACCACGGGCTGGACCGGGCCGACCGTCATCGGCGGCCTGCTGGGCAGCGGGCACCAGGTGGCCACCAGCGGCGCCGCCGAGCGCCAGGGCATCGTGCACCGCCTGGACGCCAACACCACCGGCGCGATGGTCGTGGCCAAGAGCGAGCACGCCTACTCCCACCTGAAGCGGGCCTTCAAGGAGCGCACCGTCGACAAGCTCTACCACGCGCTGGTCCAGGGGCACCTCGACCCGCTGCGGGGCACCGTCGACGCGCCGATCGACCGCCACCCCTTCGGGGACGGCCGGTTCGCGGTCGTGGCGGGCGGCAAGGAGTCGGTCACGCACTACGACACGGTCGAGGCCTTCCGCGCCGCGTCGCTGCTGAGCATCAAGCTGGAGACCGGCCGGACGCACCAGATCCGGGTCCACATGTCGGCGCTGCGCCACCCGTGCGTCGGCGACATGCTGTACGGCGCGGACCCCACGCTGGCCGCGAGGCTGGGCGTGACCCGCCAGTGGCTGCACGCGGTCTCGCTGAGCTTCGAGCACCCGTCGACGGGCGAGTGGGTCGGTTTCACCGCGGAGTACCCCGCCGACCTGGCGCACTCGCTCAAGGTCGTCAGCGGCGACTCCTAGGCTTCCCTGCCTTCCTGGCCTTGACGGCCTTGCCCGGGGCGTTGGCGCTCATGGCGTTCGGCCCGTTCCCGGGGTCGACCTGGCCGGGCGGGTCCGCGCCGCCGTCCCGCCCGTCGCCGTTCTCCCGGCCCTCGCCGTCGTCCCGGCCGGGCGGGTCCGCGCCGCGGTCCTGCCCGTTGCCGTTCCCGTTGCCGCCGCCGTTGTTCCGGCCGTTCCCGTCGTCCCGGCCCTTCTCGGACGGCTTCTCCGCCGTGCCCTGCCCGTTCCCGGAGTCCCCCGAGGGCTTCCGGGAGGGCTTCTGAGAGGGCTTCTGCGACGGCTTCCCGGACGACTCCTCCCGCGGTGCTCCGCGCTCCTGGGCGGGGGCGCCCGTCGGGCGGGCCGCGGGCCGCGAACCGCCGGACCCGGTCGGGCGGGAGTCGGTCCCCACCGTGTCGGTGGCGGGCGGCGCGGTACGCCCCTTCGCCGGGACGCTGGCCTGCACGGTCGGGTTCGACGGACCCGCCGGGTGCGCCCCTCCCGCCGAGCCCTGAGCGGTGACCCACGCCATCCCCCCGGCGGACAGGGCGACCGCGAGCACGGACGCGGCGACCCCGGCCATGACCGGACGGCGCCGGGAGGCGGGGGCGGCCGCGGGTGGCGGTGCCTGCCCGGCGGGCGATCCGGCCTGCGGCGGGGCGGGCGGCGTCCCCGCCGGCCCGGCCCCCACCGGACCGTTCCCCCCCGGCAGGGGTTCCGCGGCGGGCCCGGCGTACGCTGCCGAGCCCGCGAGCGGTGCCGCCGGAACCGCGGCGGGGGCCGCCGGGCCGGGACCGGTCTCCGGCTCTCCGGTCGCGGGACCGCGGCCGCGGGCCGTCAGGTCGATCGGCATGGTGGGGTCGGGCGCGGTCCCGTCCACGATCCCCCGGAGGGAGGCGCACGCCTCCTGGGCGGACATGCGCAGCCGCGGGTCCTTCCGGAGCAGGCCGGAGATCACCGGTCCCAGCGCCCCGGCGTACCGGAGCGGCGGCGGCGGCTCGTGCATGACCGCCGCGAGCGTGGCCAGGGGATGGGCGCGCTGGAAGGGGGAGCGCCCCTCGACCGCCATGTACAGCGTCACGCCGAGCGACCACAGGTCGGAGGCGAACTCGGCGGGGCCGCCGCCCGCCCGCTCCGGCGCGATGAAGGCCGGGGTGCCGATGAGCGCCCCGGTCCTGGTCACGGAGGAGTCGCCCTCCAGCATCGCGATGCCGAAGTCGGTCAGCACCGCCCGGCCGTCGGCGGCGAGCAGCACGTTGTCCGGTTTGACGTCGCGGTGCAGCACGCCCACCCGGTGCGCGGCGACCAGCGCGCCGAGCACCTCCAGCCCGATCCTCGCCACCCGGGCGGGCGGCAGCGGCCCGTCCTCCCTGATCACGGCGCCGAGCGTGCGGGAGTCCACCAGCTGCATCACGATCCAGGGACGGCCCCGCTCCTCGACCACGTCGTAGACCGTCGCGACGCACGGGTGGCCGATCCGGCCGGCCGCACGCGCCTCCCGGAGCGTGCGGACGGTGAAGACCTCGCGCTCGGGCCCCGTCAGGTCGGGCGAGGGGATGACCTCCTTGACGGCCACGTTCCGGCCGAGCACCTCGTCCCGGGCGCGCCAGACCGTGCCCATGCCCCCCCGGCCGATGTGTTCCAGCAGCCGATACCGGTCAGCGATGAGCTCCTGAGAATCGGACATGGGGCTCGGACTACCCCGGATCGAAGGGGGTAATCGGGACGTTTCGCGTGGTCCGATGCGAAGGATCCCCTCCGGAGGAGGTCATGGCCCCGTTCACGGGCCGCGCGGCGCATCCGCCCGAAGCGGTGAGGGCTCCACCCGCAGCAGCCGGGCGGCCCAGCCGGGCAGCCACCAGTTCCAGGGACCCATCATCGCGACCGCGGCGGGGACGAGGACGCCCCGGATGAGGGTCGCGTCCAGCAGGACGCCCAGGGCCAGGCCGCTGGCGAACACCTTCACGTCCAGCTCGGGCGTCATGGCCAGGGCGGCGAAGGAGACGAACAGGATCAGCGCGGCCGAGGTGACCAGGCGGCCGGTCCTGCCGACGCCCTCGACCACCGCGTGGGCGGTGTCTCCCGACCTGTCGTACTCCTCCCGCATCCTGGCCAGGATGAACACCTCGTAGTCCATGCTGAGGCCGTACAGGAAGGCGAAGATCGTCAACGGGACGAACTCGCCGATCGAGCCGGTCGGCTGGATGCCGAGCAGTTCGCGCGTGCCCCAGCCGGACTGCCAGAGCAGGACCATCGCGCCGATCACCGCGCCCAGCGAGAGCAGGTTGAGCACGATCGCCTTGAGCGGCAGCAGCAGGGAGCGGAACGCCCGGGCCAGCATCACGAACGTGGCCAGCGCGATCAGGGCGAGCATCCACGGGAAGGCCCCGTAGGCGTGCTCCCGGAAGTCCATGCTCTGCGCCGCGCCGCCGCCCACCCGGACGGTCCCCGGTACGGCCCGGCGGACCCGGGCGACGGTCTCCTGACCCGCGTCGCTCCCGCTTTCCGCGACCGGGAGCACGGTGACGACCGCCGTACCGCCCCGCCGCCAGGACGGGTTCCGGGGGGCGAGCACGGCGGAGACGCCCTCGACGGCCCTGATCCGCTCGACCGCCCGCGTGGGGTCGCCGGTGACCAGCACGTCGAACGGGGTGAGGGAACCGGCGGGGACGCCGGCCCGCCGGAGCGCGGCCAGCCCCTCGTGACCGGGTCCCGAGGTGCGCAGGTCGGCGCTCTCGGGCAGGCCGAGGTCGACGCCGAACGCGGTCACGGTCAGTGCGACCAGCAGGCCGCCGGAGACCAGGGCGGCCGGCACGCGCAGCCGCACCACCCCGCGCGCCCAGGCCGACCAGGCGCGCCCGGCCCGCGCCTCCCGGTGGTACGGCGTGCCCGCCGTGCCGGATCCACCCGCCGTGCCGGATCCACCCGCCGGGAGGGCGTCGCCGGGCCGGGCGGGCCCGTGCTCCGGCCGCCGGCCGGCCAGGGCGAGCAGGACCGGGAGCACGGTCAGCGTGACGGCCACGCTGACCGCCGCGATGACCATCCCGGCCAGCCCGAGGCTGCGCAGGAACGGCACCGGCAGGACGACCATGGTCACCAGGCCGATCGCGACCGCCGCGCCGCTGAACAGCACCGCGCGCCCGGCGCCGCGCATCGCCCGGTGCACGGCCTCGTCGCCGCGGTGGCCGCGCGCCTGCTCCTCCCGCCACCGGGCCACCAGCAGCAGCGAGTAGTCGATCGCGATGCCCAGGCCCAGCAGCGGCATGGTGGTGAGCGCCACGTCGTGCACCGTCGTCACCAGCGTCAGCAGCAGGATCACGGCGAACGAGACGGAGACCGCCAGCACCGAGATCAGCAGCGGCACGAGCGCCAGGGCGGAGCGGAAGACGGCGAACAGCACGACCACGGCGGCGGCCGCACCGATGCCGATCTTGGCGGGGACGTCCACGCCGCCGGCGTCCGCGCTCGGCGCGAGGGCGTCCAGCCCGGTGACGTGGACGGTGCTGCCCTCCGGCAGGACCGGGGCCATGGCCGCGATGATCACCGGGCTCTCGTCGGGCGTCTCGCCCAGGCCGCCGCCCGGCGGGCTGCCGTCAGAGTACGTGCCGGGGAAGACCAGCCCGAAGGTGGTGCGGCCGTCCGCGCCGACGAGCCGGGCGTCGCCGGTGTCGGCGTAGGAGACCACGCGGGCCTCGGGCAGTTCCGCCGCGACGGCCGCGAACGCCCTGCCGATCACCTCCCTGTGCTCCTCCGCCCGCATGCCGCCGGGCAGGACCACGACCGGGACGAACGGCCGCTGGTAACCGCCGTTGCCGTAGAGGCGGACGATCTCCTGGTTGGCGTCGAAGGCGGGCATCCCGGGGTGGGCGTACTCCTCGGACAGGCGCTGGATCGCTAAGGGGGTGGCGGCCAGGCCCGCCAGGAACGCGCACACGGCCAGCAGCGTCACCAGCCGCCTGCGCCGCAGGACGAATGCCGAGAGTCTCTCCATGGCCCCAGTGCAGCAGGATGATCTTCAACGGCCGTGCGGCCGTTCTGGGAGGACTCTGCGAATCCGGTTTCACCAGATCCTCTGGAGGAGGCTCCGGGCTTCAGACCGGGGAGGAATCCGGACCCCCGAGCGCCGCGTTCTGGTAACGTCTCGCTCGGTGGCGATAACCAAGCCACCACCAGCACGACTGCCCCAGGACATGGGGTGGCTGCGCGGGGAGGCTTCGGGGTTGCCCAGCCGGTGAACCGCGAACCTCAACATGGTTCCCTCCTCGGGGATCAGGTTGGAATCCTCCGCCTTCATGCGGAGGAGGATGTCAAAGAGTTCTCCCAGGACTTCCGAAGACCGGTTGGGGGAGACTGGCGGGGTGAGCCGGATACTGGTCGTGGACGATGAGCCCTATCTCGCCGATCTCGTGGCGACCGCCCTGCGCTACGAGGGGTTCGAGACGGAGACGGCGGGGACGGGCGCGGCGGCGGTGTCGCTGGCGGAGTCCTTCCGCCCCGACCTGGTCGTGCTGGACGTGATGCTGCCCGACGTGCCCGGCACCGAGGTGTGCCGGCGGATCCGGGCGGCCGGGTCGGAGGTCCCCGTGGTGTTCCTCACCGCGCGCGACGCCACCGAGGACAAGATCGGCGGGCTGGCCGCGGGCGGGGACGACTACGTCACCAAGCCGTTCAGCCTGGAGGAGCTGATCGCCCGGATCCGAGCGGTGCTGCGGCGGACGCGGCGCGCCGGGCCGGAGACCGGCCGCCTGGCCTTCGCCGGCCTGGTCATCGACGAGGACGCCTACGAGGTCCGGCGGGACGACCGGCGCATCGACCTCACCCCCACCGAGTTCAAGCTGCTGCGCTTCCTGACCGCGAACGCGGGCCGGCTGGTGTCCAAGCGGCAGATCCTCGACCACGTGTGGGAGTACGACTTCGGCGGCAACGACGGCGTCGTGCAGACGTACATCAGCTACCTGCGCCGCAAGGTCGACTCCTGCGGGCCGCCCCTCATCCACACCGTGCCCCGCGTGGGCTACGTCCTGCGGCTGCCCCGGGAGGACTGATGCCCTCCCGCTCCGGCCGTGCCGACCGCTCCGGCCGTGCCGACCGCTCCGGCCGTGCCGACCGCTCCGGCCGTGCCGACCGCTCCGGCCGTGCCGACCGCTCCGGCCGTGCCGACCGCGGCGGGCGTGCAGGCCCGCGCTCCCGTCCGGTCGCGTCCCGGGCGGTGCCCCTGCCCGTGTCGCTGCCCGTGTCGCTGCCCGTGTCCCTGCGCGCCCGGCTGGTCGTGACGGTCGCCGGCCTGGTCGCCCTGGCCCTCGGCCTGGTCGCCGGGGCCGTCTTCGGGGCGCTGCAGGACTGGCGCGGGCACCACGGCGCCCGGCTGCTCGCCCTGGACACCCCGGAGGCGTTGCTCGCCGCCTCCGACGAGCTGACCGAGCGCGTCGCCCGCGTCCTGGCCGTCTCGTCGGCGGTGGCACTGGCGGGCCTGACCCTGCTCGCCGCGCACCTGGTCCGACGGGGCCTGCGCCCGCTGGACCGGATCGTGGAGGCGGCGGCGGACGTCGGCGCGGGCGACCTCGACCGCCGGATCGAGACGGGCCCGGCGGGGAGCGAGGTGGGCCGCCTCGGCCACGCGCTCAACGCGATGCTCGGGCAGCTCGAACGGGCGTTCCGGGAGCGCGAGGAGTCGCAGGAACGGCTGCGCCGCTTCGTCGCGGACGCCTCCCACGAACTGCGCACGCCCGTCGCCACCATCCGGGGGTACGCCGAGCTGTTCCGGCGCGGCGCCGCCTCCCGGCCCGAGGACCTGGCCAAGGCGATGAGCAGGATCGAGGCGGAGGCGATCCGGATGGGCGCGCTGGTGGACGAGATGCTGCTGCTCGCGCGCCTGGACCGGGCGCGGCCGCTGGAGCGCGCCCCGGTCGAGCTGGCCTCCCTGGTGGCCGACGCGGTGGCCGACACCCTCGCCATCGAGCCGGACCGGCCGCTGCGGGCCGAGCATCCCGGGCCGGTCGAGGTGCCCGGCGACGCCGCCAGGATCCGCCAGGCGGTGGGCAACCTGCTGGCCAACGTGCTCGCCCACACCCCGCCGGGCACCCCGGCCGTCGTCCGGGTGCGCCGGGACGGCGGAGAGGCGGTCATCGAGGTCGCCGACGAGGGTCCGGGACTGACCGAGGAGCAGCGGGCGCTCGTCTTCGAGCGCTTCTACCGCGTCGAACACACTCGCGGCGCCGACCACGCCCGCGGCGGGGATCGACGCCGGGGCGGGGCCGGGCTCGGGCTGGCGATCGTGGCCGCGGTGGCCGCCGCCCACGGCGGCCGCGCCGAGGCGGACTCCGGCCCCGGGAAGGGCGCGGTCTTCCGGATGACGCTGCCCGCCGGCTGATCCGCCCGCCGCCTCCGAGCCGCCGTACGGTCCCGGCCGCCGGCCTGCCGGGAGGCGGACCGGAGCGGTGACCGGGACCGGCCGGTCACAGCCCCGCGTGGCGGAGGAGGGCCGTGACGGCCGCCGCCGCGACCAGCACCACCAGGAACGGCGCGCGCAGCAGCAGCGCGACCACGGCCGCACCCAGCCCGGCCGTGCGCGGCCAGTCGAGGTCCAGCGCCCGGCCGGCGGTGAAGGTCTGCACCGCGATGAGCGCGGACAGCAGCGCCACCGGGACCAGCGCGGCGAAGCGCTGCACGCCGGGGTGGTCGAGCACCCGGCGCGGCGCCGAGAGCCCGGCCAGCTTCAGCGCGTAGCAGCCCAGGCAGACGGCCGCCACCGCCTGCCACACGCTCATCGGCGCCTCCCGCCACCGGACCGCGGGGGACCCTCTCCGCCGGGACGGCGGGACGGGGGGACACGGATCATCTCGGCCTCCTCAGCAGTACGGCGAGCACGGCCGCGGCGGCCAGCAGCACGGGCACGCCGGCGGGGGTGAACGGGGTGGCGGCCAGAGCGACGGCCGCGCCGCCCGCCGCGATCATCCGGAGCTCGCGGGCCTCGGGGCCGGAACCGGTCAGCCGGGGCCAGAGGATCGCCAGGAACGTCGCCGGGCCCACCACGTCCAGCCCGAACACCGCCGGGTCGGCCACCCGCGAGGTGCCCAGCGCGCCGAGCAGGGTGGTGGCGTTCCAGGTCAGGTAGAGGCTGCCGAACGTGACGAGGAACCCGGTCCGGGCCGACTCCGCGTCCGGCTGGGCCAGGGCCACCGCGGTCGTCTCGTCGATCACCCCGTGGGCCAGCGGGAGACGGCGCCAGCCGCGGGCGCCGAGCAGGCCGGACAGGCGCAGGCCGTACAGGCCGTTGCGGACGCCGAGCAGCAGCGCGCCCACCGCGCCCGCGGCCAGGCTCCCGCCGCCCGCGACGACTCCGGCCAGGGCGAACTGCGAGGCGCCGGTGAAGGCGAACAGGCTCAGCACGCACGCCTGGGCCACGCTCAGCCCGGCGGTGACGGCGGCGGCGCCGAACGCCACCCCGGAGAGCCCGACCGCGATCCCCACGCCCAGCCCGTCCCGGATCGCCGGGGAACGAGTGGTTGTCTCCATGCACGTGAGGCTATGTGCGGCTCAGCGATGGTTCTTGTACGTTCCTGCACGCTGGTAGGCGCCCGGCGGCACGCCCACGATCCGTTTGAAGTGCCGGTTCAGGTGGGCCTGGTCGGTGAACCCGACCTCGGCGGCGACCCGCGCGGCGGATGCGCCGGAGTCGAGCAGGGCGCGCGCCCGCCGTACCCGGAGCGTGTTCAGATATGTGTGCGGGGGCAGGCCGGTGGCCGCCTTGAAGGCCCGGAGCAGCGCGAACGGCCGCGCCTCCACAGCCCGGGCCAGGTCCTCCAGGGTCGGTGGGTCGACGAGGCGCTCGTGCAGGATCTCCCGGGCCAGCCGTACCGCGCGGTCGCCCGCGGGCAGGGGAGGCCGCGGCGGGCGGCGGGCGGCGTGGTCGCGGACCAGCGCGCCGAAGGCGGTGCGGGCCAGGGTGGAGGAGGCCAGGTCGTCACCGAGCTCGGCGGCCCGGTGGGCGGCGCGCAGCAGGGCGGCGGCGTGCGCGCCGGGGGTCCCCGGCGCCCCGGGGACGACGGCCTCGGGGAAGTACGGCGTGCCCCGCCCGGCCAGCAGCTCCGCCGCGACGGCGGCGATCACCTCCACCGACGGGTAGAGCATCCGGTAGGTCCAGCCGCCCGGCACGCCCGCGTGGCCGTCGTGCACCTGCTCCGGATCGACCAGGACCAGGGAACCGGCCCCGGCGCGGTGCCGGGCGCCCCGGTAGTCGAACTCCTCGACCCCGGACAGGATCACGCCGATCGCGTACTGCTCGTGCACGTGCCGGGTGAACCGGTGCGTGACGTATCGGGCCTTGAGCAGGTCCACCCCGGGCAGCGCCGGGCTCCGCCAGAAGCGCGCCGCCTCCGCGGGGGCCGTTCCGGGAACCGGTTCCGCCGGACCCGCGGAGGCCGCCGGTTCCGCCGGAACGGGGCCGGCCGGATTCGCGGAGGCGGGCACCACCGGGTCCGCCGGGGTCACGGCTGGAACGTCTCGGTGAACCGGTCGAAGTACGTCCGGTCCCACCGCGCCTCCGGGCTCTCCCAGTAGATCGCGTACGGCGTGCCGTCCACGGTGCGGAACCCCCGGTCCACGACCCGGGTCGGCACGCCCTTGCTGGTGTAGGTGAACTCCCAGTCGGCGGCGGCCATGCCCCGGTAGTTGAGCGGGCTGATGGCGATCCGCCGGTAGCCCGGCCGGATCTTCCTGATGACCTTCTCGACCTTCTCCCAGTGCCTGACCGGATCGAGCTCGGGGTCGTCGGTCGACTCGATCCACAGGAAGCTCGCCGCTCCCGGAGCCCGGAACTCCACCCGGTCGCGGTCGGTGGCGCGGACGGCGGTCCAGTGCTTGGGGATCGCGATGCTGAAGCCCATCTCCGGGTCCTCGTACAGCCGCCAGCCCTTCGGCAGCCGCGCGGAGGGGGTGGGAGTCGCCGTGGGCCGGTCGGTCGGCTCGTCGGGCGGCGCGGTGGCCGGTGCGGTGGCCGGTGCGGTGGCCCCGCCGGACTCCGCGGGGCGGCCCGTGGGCCGGGTCGCCGCCGCCGGGGCCCGGCCGTCCTGGAACACCAGCCAGCCGCCCACGCCGAGGACCACCGCGAGCACCGGCACGCCCACCACGAGCGCGATCCGCCCGGCCGCGGGCCGCGCGACCGGCACGAGGTCCTCATCGAGTCCCCGGCGTCCCCGGCGGCCGGGTCCGCCGGAACGCGTGGGCTGGGCCCGGTAGGCGGGCCCACCGGGGTGCCCGGCGTGTCCGGGCTCCGCCGGGCCGCCGGGATGGACCGGCAGGCGTCCGGGGTGCACCGGTCCGTCCCCGTACGGCGCGGGCCCGTGGTGGACCGCCGGTCCGCCGGGGTGCGGCGGCTGCCCCGGACCGGCCGGGTGAGCGGACGCGGGCGTGCCGTACACGGTGTCCGGCGGCGAACCGTACGCCGTGCGGCCGCGGGGGTCCGGGGCCGCGCCGTACGCCGCATGGCCGTGGGCGGCCTCCGGCGGAGTGCCGCCGTACGCGGGCGCGGGCGGCGTGCCGTACGGTGCCGCCGCCTCGGCGCGCGTGGGCCGGGCCGAGCCGGAAGGACGCCCGGCGGCCGCACCGGACCGCGACGGGCGCCCGCCGCGCGGCGGGCGCGCCTGCGGCGCGGGAGCGGGCGGAGCCGCCAGGGAGGCGGGGTAGGGCGGCTCCACGGAGGGCGGCGGAGGCGGGGGCGCGCCGTCGGGCACGGTGCGGCCGGCGGCGGCGAGGGTGAGCAGGGCCTCGGCCTCGTCGGCGCCCATGCGGGCGGCCGGTTCCTTGGCCAGCAGCCCCAGGACGGCCGAAGCCAGGGGGCCGGTGCAGGTCAGGGGCGGCGGCTCGCCGGCCAGGACGGCCATCATGGTCGCGGCGGGCGTGGCCTTGTGGAAGGGCGGGCGGCCCTCCAGCGCCGCGTACAGCGTGGCGCCGAGCGACCACAGGTCCGACTCCGGCGTGGCGGGCAGGCCGTGCAGCCGCTCGGGCGGCAGGAAGGCGGGGGTGCCGACCATCCCTCCGGTCCGGGTGATCCCCGGCTCGTGGGAGGTCGAGGCGATGCCGAAGTCGGTCAGCACCACCCGGCCGTCGTGGGCCAGCAGGACGTTCTCCGGCTTGACGTCGCGGTGCAGCACGCCGGCGGCGTGCGCGGCCCGCAGCGCGCCCAGCACGCTCAGCCCGACGGCGGCCACCCGGTCCGGGGGGAGCGGCCCCCGCTCGCGGACGGTCTCGCCCAGCGAGCGCGAGCGCACCAACTGCATGACGATCCAGGGCCGCCCGCCCTCCTCGACCACGTCGTGCACGATGATCACGGACGGGTGGTCGAGCCGGCCGGCGGTCTTGGCCTCCCGGACGGTCCGCTGGTTCAGGTCGGCCCGCGCCTTCTCGTCGACTCCGCGGTAGCGGACCTCCTTGACCGCGACGACCCGGTCGAGAAGCTCGTCGTGGGCGCGCCAGACGACGCCCATCCCGCCTTCACCGATGGGTTCGAGCAGGTGGTACCGGCCCGCGACCCTCCGTTCGGTCATGTCCTCGACTCCCTCCCCGGCTCACGAATCGTAGCCGGTCGGGCGGGACTTCACTTTCCGGTGCGGGAGCCGTCGACGGCGGCCCGTCGATGGGCGGTCGACGCATCCGAGGAGGGATCTCCGGCGGGACGGTGTCGGCGACCGGGCCCTCACCGCGCATCCGACCTCCGCCCGGTCGGCTGCGGACCGTGGGCGAGGACATGCCGGGAGCCCGCTGGAACGGGTCCGGTGAGTGCGGACAGGCGTGCGGCCGGCGGCGGAATCGCGGCGAGGCTCCCGCCGGGCGTCGTCTCACCGGAGCCTCGTCTCACCCCGATCCGGCCGGTTCTTCCGCGTCGACCGGATCCGTCGGACCGAAAATGCTCCATAAGTTACCAGACGTTGATCACCGATTGAGTCATCGGTACGCTCGGATCATGAGGAATCGTATTAGCGCTCTGCTGTTCACGGTATTCGCCGCGATCTGCTCTCTCATCCTCTTTTCGCCGTCCGCCGGGGCTGCCGGGTCGATAACCCTGTACCACGGCAGTGACTATGCGGATCTTCTCACCTCCAGCACCTTGACATATGTCGAGGTCTGCGACGGGGAGGCGGGAAACGGAGTTTATCTGGAATACCAGACCTATGCGATTCCGTACACCCGGAAACTGTGGGATCCGGACGGAAAAGGCGGTGACTGCGGTAAGGCCAACATCGAGAGGATGACTCGGGCCCGGATCTGCGAGAACAACGTCTCGTGCAGTGGGTGGCAGCAGATCTACTGACCGCTGTTCCTCTTGAGCGGTGGCCTCTCCGGTGTCCGCGCCCTCGGTGAGCGCGCCGCCGGGATCCGGGGACAGGGAAAGCCTCAGGCGATCGCCGTGGCCGTCCCGGCGGTGTCGCGGCGATCGTGCGGGCCGCGCCCGCAGGCGCCGGAGCGGACCACGGCTCAGGATGAAGAGGGTTCAGCGACGACGGCGTGACGGGCACGGCTCCTCTTCGGTTCGGGTGGCTTCGGACCCCTCTGCCGCCTGCGAGCCGTGCCTTTCCCCATCCGGCGGCCGGGCGTTGCCGGTCCGCGGCGCCGTACGTCTGTGAACGAATCCGCTCAGTACGCCGGCCTGCGGGGGCCTCGGAGCCGGTGCGAGGAGACAGGCCGAGTCGGCTTCACGGGAATTCCGGCGGTCTGGGGACCTTACTTCTTCGACGAGAAGGTCGCGGCGAAGCCCTCGAACAGCTTCAGGTTCTTCTTCCACTTCGAGGCGTAGGTATGCCAGTAGATCGCATATCCCCGGCCGCCCTTGGTGATGAACCCCCGGTTGAGCACGCGCGCCTTCGAACTGGCCTGCCAGGTGAATTCCCAGTCGGCGGCGTCCTCCATGTAGTCGACCTTCTCGATCCGGACGCGCTTGTAGCCGGCGAGCCTGGCACGGGTGCCGGGTTCCAGGTTCTCCCAGTCCTTCTTGGAATCGGGACCAGGATCGTTCGTGTACTCGACCAGGAGGTAGCTGAACTGCTCGCCGGGTCCGCGGAACCATACAGAGGTGCCGGAACGCTTCTTGACCTTCCACCCCTTGGGCAGGCCGATCGAGAACCCGAAGGGGTCCTTGTGCATGCGCCAGCCGGAGGGGAGCTTCGACTTGTCTTTCTTGTCCTCGGCCTTCTTCTCGCTCTCCGACGGGGAGGGCGTGGGAGAGGACGGGTCCGGCGAGGAATCCCCGCCGCCGGGTTCCCCGGACTCGCCGGACTCGCCGGACCCGCCGGGCTCCGTGGGGCTCCCGGCGGGCGCGGACGCGCTCGGCCGGCTCTGCCCGGCCGTGCCGGCCTCGCCGCCGTCACCGCTGTTCATGCCGATCCAGACGCCCACGCCGCCCACGAGGACCAGGGCGCCCACCACGATGGGCAGGGCGCGCCGGACCCCGGGCGGGGCGGTGAGACCGCCCCCGGCGAACACGGTGGTTCCCAGCCGGGTCCGCTCCTGGTCGGCGGGGCCGGGCGCGGGCCCGCCCCGCCGTACCGGTGCGGGCTGGGTCCTCGGCGCGGGCGCGGGAGAGGGTACGGCCGGCGGCTCGGCGGGCTCTTCGGGGACCAGGCTCCTGACGTACTTCCTGATGTCCGGGGACGGGGACGGGGACGGGGCGGAGGACGAGGAGGCGGCGGACGGGATGCCGGAGGCCGCCGGGTCATCCCCGGCGGCACCGCCGGACGGGGGCGCGCCGCCTGAGGAGGCCGCGGAGGTCCCGCTCACGGACGGGGAGGCGTCACCGGCGGGCGGCACGGCCTCTCCGCCGGAGGACGCGGCCCCGCCGGCGGACGGCGGCGGCGAGACCTGCCCGGTCTGCGGGATCACGGCCGCGCCGCTCTCCGGCGCGGCGGCCGCCTCCCGGTGCGCGGCCGGCGCGCCGTGCTCGGCGGAGGCGCTCCTGCCGTCGTTCCGGGACGCCTCCCCCCGCGGGGAGGGGGCGTCCGGCCGGTCACCGCCGGACGGCGGGACGGGTCCGCCGCCCGCGGGCGGGACGACGGGCCTCTCCCGCTCGGGCGGGGTCACGGGCTTCTCGCGGGCGGGCGGCACGGCCGGGCCTCCGGCGGGCCGGGCGGGCGGGGGCGGCGTCGCGGGCTTGCGGGGCGCCGGGGCCCCGTAGGGCTTGCGGCGCTCGGCGGCCGCGGGCGGGCCGTCTCCGGCGGGCGCGGCGCCGGCCGGGGAGGACGGGGAGGAGGCCGGGCGGATCATCCACGAGGGCTGCGTGGGGGAACGGCCCTCGGTGACCTTCCGCAGCATGGCGGAGGCCTCGGCGTAGGTGAGCCGCTGGACGGGCTCCTTGCGGAGCAGCCCCTCCAGCACCGGCAGCAGCGGACCGGCGTTGCGCGCCGGGTCGGGCGGGTCGGTCATGACCGAGTGCATGGTGGCCAGCGGCATCTTGCGGTCGTGCGGGGACCTGCCCTCCACCGCCGCGTACAGCGTCGCGCCGAGCGACCACAGGTCGGACTCCCGGCGGGCCGGCAGGCCGCGCAGCCGCTCCGGCGCGATGAACGCGGGGGTGCCCGCCACGCCGGTCATGGTCAGCGTGCTCTCCGAGTCCAGCTTGGCGATGCCGAAGTCGGTGAGCACGACCCTGCCGTTCTGGGCGAGCAGGACGTTCTCCGGCTTGACGTCGCGGTGCAGCACCCCGGCGTCGTGCGCGCTCTGCAGCGCCCCCAGCAGGGCCAGCCCGATCTCGGCGACCCGCCGGGGAGGCAGCGGCCCGTCCTCGCGGAGCACCTGGCCCAGCGAACGCGACTGGACGAGCTGCATGACGATCCAGGGCTGCTCGTTCTCCTCGATCACGTCGTAGACCACCACGACGTTCGGATGGGTCAGCCGGGCCGCCGCGCGGGCCTCCCGCAGCAGGCGCTGGTTGAGCGTCTGGACGTCCTCACCGAGGGCGGCGGAGTAGCGGACCTCCTTGATGGCGACGGTCCGGTCGAGGAGCTCGTCGTGAGCCTTCCAGACCGTGCCCATCCCGCCCCGCCCGATGGGCTCCAGGAGATGGTAGCGGCCGGCGACGCGTCGCCCTTCCTGATTCCCCTCCGACTGCATCACCCGCGTTGACCTCCCTCACAGTGGAGAAGATCCTCCCATAAACAGGGATCCGCCCCGACCCTCCGCGCGGCTGTAGTGCCCTACCTGCCGGGAGTGCCCGGCCGCCCCGCGGCTTGTCCACCATCTGAGACCGTCGTCCCGTCCCGTGGCGAATCGGGCGCAGGTGGCCTAGACTCGGCGGTATGAACCGCTGTTCCGCGTTTATCAGGCCGGCTCCGGAGAGCCGGTCGCCCGACGTGTGACCCAGCGACCCTCCTGAGCCGGCGCAGGCAGAGACGACCCGTCTCTGCCTTTTTTGTTTCTTGCACCTCGCCGGTTCGCGGGACGCGCGCCGGCTTGAGCATCTGGGAGCCGAGATGTCGTTGACCGTACAGCCGACCGAGCGGGCGGAGCGCGGAGCCGTGCGCCTGGGGACCCTCACGCTGGGCGCCGGCCCGGCCGTGGTGATCGGCGGGCCCGGCGCGGACGCGCGCTGGATCGACCTGCGCGAGCGCCGGGGGAGGCCTGCCGGCGGCACCGCCGACGCCCTGGCCGAGGTCCGCGCCTGCTGGGCCGGGCCGGTCCTGGTGGAGCCGTCCTCCGCCGACGACCTGCCGGGGATCGCCGCCGGGGCCGACGGAGTGGTGGTCGGGGCGGCCTGGACGCGTGACCTGCGGCTGGTCAGGGCGGTCTCCCGGCTCGGCCTGCCGGTGGTCGTCCAGCGCGGCCCGGCCACGTCCCTGGAGGAGTGGCTGGCCGTCGCCGACTACTGCGCCGCCGACGCCGGCGACCGGGTCGTGCTCTGCGAGGGCGGCGGGCGCGGGCGGGCGGGCTCGCCGGCGGCCCCGCCCGACCTGGCCCTGATGCGGGGGGCCCGGGAGCGGTCCGGCCGCCCGGTCCTGGCGGGACTGGGCGACGACCCGGCGCTGGCCGCCGCCGCGGTCGCGGCCGGGGCCGACGGGCTGCTGCTCTCCCCCGACCCGTCGCGGCGGACCACCGCCGCCGCCCAGGAGGCGGTGCGGGTCGTCGGCGCGCTGACCCGCCGGGAGGAGCCGGGCTCCGTGCCGGCCGCCCGCGGCGCGATCGACCGCGTCGACGCGGCCCTGGCGGTGCTGCTGGAGCGCCGCGCCGAGCTCGCCGGGACGGTCCAGCGGCTCAAGCCGGTCGGCGGCTTCGCCGGGCGCGACATGGAGCGTGAGCGCCGCCTGGTCGCGGAGATGGCCCGGCGGGCCCCGTCCCTGGGCGAGGCGCGCCTGGCGCCCATCATGAACGCCGTCATCGAGGCGGGGCTGCACCTGGCCGAGGAGCGCCGCGCCGGGGAGTCCCGCGGCGGGACGGTCCCGCCCGCCGGAGAGCGGGTCGCGGACGGTCTCCGGGAGCGGGCGCCGGGTTCCGGCGAGGGGCGCGCGGGGAGCACCCCGAGGCCGGGCGAACGCGCGTAAGCTTCCCTTCGCCGGCGCGGGACAAGGGGAGAGGCGGGGCCGCATGTCAGACTCGTTCGTGCACCTGCATGTTCACACGGAGTACTCCATGCTCGATGGAGCCGCCCGTCTGAAGCAGATGTTCAAGCAGGTGGGCGACCTGGGCATGCCCGCCATCGCGATCACCGACCACGGCAACATGCACGGCGCGTACGACTTCTACAAGCAGGCCACCGGGGCCGGGATCAAGCCGATCATCGGCATCGAGGCCTACGTCGCCCCCGCGTCCCGGCACCAGAAGAAGCCGGTGCTGTGGGGCGAGCCGCACCAGAAGAAGGACGACGTGTCGGCGGGTGGCTACTACACCCACATGACGATCTGGGCGCGCAACGAGCGCGGCCTGAAGAACCTCATGAAGCTCAGCTCCCGCGCCTACACCGAGGGCTTCGTCCGCAAGTGGGCCCGGATGGACGCGGAGATCCTCGCCGAGCACGCCGAGGGCCTGATGGCCACGACCGGCTGCCCGTCGGGCGAGGTGCAGACCCGCCTGCGCCTGGGCCAGTACGACGAGGCCGTGGCGGCCGCCGCGAAGTACCAGGAGCTCTTCGGCAGGGAGAACTACTTCCTGGAGATCATGGACCACGGCCTCGAGATCGAGCGCCGGGTCCGCGACGGGCTCACCCGCATCTCCAAGGAACTGGGCATCCCGCCGCTGGTCACCAACGACTCGCACTACACCTACGAGTCGGACGCGGCCTCCCACGACGCGCTCCTGTGCATCCAGACCGGCAAGCAGCTGTCCGACCCCGACCGGTTCCGCTTCGACGGCAGCGGCTACTACATCAAGACCGCCGACGAGATGCGCGCCGTCGACTCCTCCGACCTGTGGGCCGAGGGCTGCCGCAACACGCTGCTGGTGGCCGAGAAGGTCGAGCCCGAGGGCATGTTCGGGTTCAAGAACCTGATGCCGACCTTCCCGATCCCGGACGGCATGACGGAGGAGGAGTTCTTCCGCCAGGAGGTCTGGGAGGGCATGAAGCGCCGCTTCCCCGGCGGCGTGGACGAGGAGCACCGGGCCTGGGTCGAGAAGGAACTCGCCGTCATCGTCCAGATGGGGTTCCCGTCCTACTTCCTCGTGGTCGCCGACTTCATCATGTGGGCCAAGCGCAACGGCATCCGGGTGGGGCCGGGCCGAGGCTCGGCGGCGGGCTCCCTGGTCGCCTACGCCCTGGGCATCACCGACCTCGACCCGATCCCGCACGGCCTGATCTTCGAGCGCTTCCTCAACCCCGAGCGCGTCTCCATGCCCGACGTCGACATCGACTTCGACGAGCGCCGGCGCGGCGACGTGATCCGCTACGTGACGGAGAAGTGGGGCGCCGACAAGGTCGCCATGATCGCCACCTTCGGCACCATCAAGGCGAAGGCGGCCATCAAGGACGCGGCCCGCGTCCTGGGATATCCGTACGCGCTGGGCGACAAGGTCTCCAAGGCGTTCCCGCCGGCGGTGATGGGCAAGGACATCCCGCTCTCGGGCATCTTCGACAAGGACCACCCGCGTTACAACGAGGCCGGTGAGCTGCGCAAGCTGTACGACGAGGACGTCGACGTCAAGGCGGCCATCGACCTCGGCAAGGGCCTGGAGGGCCTGATCCGGCAGACCGGCGTGCACGCCGCCGGCGTCATCATGTCGTCGGAGGTGCTGACCGACTACATCCCGATCATGCGCCGCGACTCCGACGGCGCGATCATCACGCAGTTCGACTACCCGACCTGCGAGACGCTCGGCCTGCTGAAGATGGACTTCCTGGGCCTGCGCAACCTGACGATCATCGACGACTGCCTGAAGGCCATCGAGGCCAACACCGGCACCATGATCGAGCTGCTGGACCTGCCCCTGGACGACGTCAAGACGTACGAGCTGCTGGCCAGGGGCGACACGCTGGGCGTGTTCCAGCTGGACGGCGGCGGCATGCGCTCGCTGCTGCGCCTGATGCGCCCCGACAACTTCGAGGACATCTCCGCGGCCCTCGCGCTCTACCGCCCCGGCCCGATGGGCGCCAACTCCCACACCAACTACGCGCTGCGCAAGAACGGCCAGCAGGAGATCACCCCGATCCACCCGGAGCTGGAGGAGCCGCTCAGGGAGATCCTCGACACGACCCACGGCCTGATCGTCTATCAGGAGCAGGTCATGGCGATCGCGCAGAAGGTCGCCAACTACTCCCTCGGCGGCGCCGACCTGCTCCGCCGCGCGATGGGCAAGAAGAAGAAGTCCGAACTGGACAAGCAGTTCGAGTTCTTCGAGAAGGGCATGAAGGACAACGGCTTCTCCGCCGCGGCCATCAAGGCCCTGTGGGACATCCTGCTGCCGTTCTCCGACTACGCCTTCAACAAGGCCCACACCGCGGGATACGGCCTGGTCGCGTACTGGACCGGCTACCTCAAGGCCAACTACCCGGCCGAGTACATGGCCGCGCTGCTGACCTCGGTCAAGGACGACAAGGACAAGTCGGCGCTCTACCTCAACGAGTGCCGCCGGATGGGCATCAAGGTGCTCCCGCCGGACGTCAACGAGTCCGACTTCGACTTCACCGCGCGCGGCACCGACGTCCGCTTCGGCCTGTCGGCGATCCGCAACGTCGGCGGCAACGTCGTGGACGGGATCATCTCCGCGCGAAAGGAGAAGGGGCGCTTCACCGACTTCAAGGACTTCCTGCGCAAGGTCCCGGCGACCGTCTGCAACAAGCGGGTGATCGAGTCGCTGATCAAGGCCGGTGCGTTCGACTCCTTCGGCCACGTCCGCAAGGGCCTGGTGATGGTCCACGAGCAGGCCGTGGACGCGATCATCGACATCAAGAAGAACGAGGCGATCGGCCAGGACTCGCTGTTCGGCGCGGTCGACGGGGCCGAGGACCAGACCTTCGACGTGCAGATCCCGCCGGGGGAGTGGGACAAGACCACCCTGCTGGCGTTCGAGCGGGAGATGCTCGGCCTGTACGTCTCCGACCACCCGCTCTTCGGCGTCGAGCACATCCTCTCCGCCGGAGCCGACTGCTCGGTCGCCGCGCTCCAGGACGACGGCCGCCCCGACGGCCAGATCGTGACGGTCGGCGGCATCCTCTCCGGCGTCCAGCGCAAGGTCACCAAGAAGGGCGACACCTGGGTCCTGACCATGCTGGAGGACCTGGAGGGCGCCATCGAGGTGATGATCTTCCCGTCGGCCTACCAGCTCTGCTCGACGATCCTGGCCGAGGACGCCATCGTCTTCGTCAAGGGCCGCCTGGACAAGCGCGAGGACGTCGGGAAGATCATCGCGATGGAGGTGACCGCGCCCGACCTGACCACCGAGGCGGGCGGGCCGCTGCTGGTGAGCATGCCGCTGAACCGCTGCACGCCCCCGGTGGTCGGCCGCCTCAAGGAGGTCCTGACCACCCACCCCGGCACCACCGAGGTCCGCCTGCAGATCCACAACGGCCCGCGGACCACCGTGATGCGCCTGGACGACCGCCTGCGCGTCTCGCCGTCCCCGGCCCTGATGGGCGACCTCAAGCAGCTGCTGGGCCCGGCCTGCCTGGGGGCGTGAGCCCCCCGGTCAGGGGCCCGTACGGCGGAAGCCCGCGCGGTAGGCGGTCGGGGTGAGCCCCACCCGGTCGACCAGGTGCTTGCGCAGGGAGTCGGCGCTGCCCAGCCCGCTCTCCCAGGCGACCCGGTCCATCGGCAGGCGGGTGGTCTCCAGCAGTTCGCGGGCCCGGTCGATCCGCTGGTGCAGCAGCCACTGCAGCGGGCTGAGCCCGGTCTCGGCGTGGAAGCGGCGGGTCAGGGTCCGCACGCTGGTGCCGGCGTGCGCGGCCAGGTCCTTCAGGGCCAGCGGGCGGTCCAGCCGGGCCAGCGCCCACGCCCTCGTCGGGGCCAGCGAGACCCCGCGCTCCGGGGGCAGCGGCGTCTCGATGAACTGGGCCTGGCCGCCGGGCCGTACCGGAGAGACGACCGCGGCCCTGGCCGCGGCGTTGGCGGCGGCCGCGCCGTAGTCGAGCCGGACGAGGTGCAGGCACAGGTCGATGGCGGCGGCCGCGCCGGCCGAGGTCAGCACCCGGCCGTCGTCGACGTAGAGCACGTCGGGCCGGACGTCGACCGCCGGGTGGCGGGCGGCCAGCTCGGCGGCCAGACCCCAGTGGGTGGTGGCGCGGCGGCCGTCGAGCAGGCCCGCCTGCGCCAGCACGAAGGCGCCGGTGCACAGCGAGGCGATCCGCGTCCCGGCGGCGGCCGCCTCCCGGAGCGCCTCCAGCACCCGGGGGCGCGCCGGTTCGCCCCCGCTGCCGACCGCCATCACGGTGTCGGCCTCGCGCACCGCCTCCAGGCCGTCGGGGACGAACAGGTCGGGGCCGCCGACCGTGGCCGTCCTGCCCGGTTCGGCCGCGCACGCCCGGACCGCGTAGCCGGGGGAGCCGCCGGACTCGACGCCGTCGAAGACCATGTACGGGATGGAGACGTCGAAGCTCATGACGGGCGGGACGACGACGAGCACGACACGATGCATTGGCCGGATCCTCCGGATCATTGGCATTCGGGCCACTGCCCGGATCCTAGCCCCGGCGGCACGCTGTGACCATGACCTTTCACGTGATCACCGGAGCCGGCGCCACCGCCGCCCGCACCGCCCTCCTGCTCGCCGCCGAGGGCGAGCGCGTCCGGATCGTCAGCCGGAGCGGCGGCGGTCCCGACCATCCGCTGGTCGAGAAGGCGGCCGCCGACGCCGCCGACGCCGACCGGCTCACCGGCCTGCTGGAGGGGGCGGCCACCCTGTTCAACTGCGCCGCTCCGCCGTACCACCGCTGGACGCAGGAGTTCCCGGCGCTGGCGGCCGGGCTGCTGGCCGCCGCGGTGCGCACCGGCGTGCCCTACGTCATGCTGGGCAACCTGTACGGCTACGGCCTGGTGGAGGGCCCCGTCCACCCGGGGCTCCCGCTGCGGGCGACCGGCCCCAAGGGGCGCCTGCGGGCGCGGATCTGGGAGGAGGCCGCGGCTTCGGGGGCCCGGGTGACGGAGGTGCGGGCCGCGCAGTTCTACGGCGCCGGTGCGGTCTCGCCTTTCAGCCTCATGGTGCAGCCGCGGGTGCTGGCGGGTGCGCTCGCCCTCGTGGCGCAGGAGCCGGACCTGCCGCACAGCTACTCCTCCATCGGGGACACCGCTCGCACCCTGGTCGCCGCGAGCCGCGACGAGCGGGCCTGGGGGCGGGCCTGGCACGTGCCGGTCGTCACACCGTCGCTCCGCGAGCTGTCCGCCCGGCTGGCCCGGCTGGCGGGCGCGCCCGCCCCCCGGATCGAGGAGCTGACCGAGCGGGACCTGGCGCTGCTCGCGCTGACCGACCCGCTCTGGGCGGAGTTCACCGAGGTGCTGGAGACGCCGGGCCTGCCGTTCGTCTCGGACTTCACCGAGACCGAGAAGCTCCTCGGGGTCACGGCCGCGCCGGTCGACGAGGTCCTCGCCGAGCTGCTCTGAGGCCCCGGGCGCCGTCACGCCGGGGCGGGGACGCCCAGGCGGCGGGTGAGCCAGTCGACGACGGTCCTGACGAAGGCGACCCGGTTGGCGGGCCGCCGGATCTCGTGCCCCTCGTCCTCGAACAGCAGCAGGTCGCAGGGGACCCTCCGGGCCCGGGCCGCCTCGACGACCTGCTCGGCCTCCTGCAGCGGGACGTTGGTGTCCCGGGTGCCGTGCACCACCAGCAGCGGCGCGGCCAGCCGGTCGAAGGAGTGCAGGGGCGACAGGGCGCGCAGCAGGTCGCGGTCGGCGACCGGGTGGCCGTACTCGCTGACGGCCGCCGCGGCGATCCACGGCTCGGTGCGCGCGTAGAAGGTCGCGAAGTCGGCCATCCCGCAGACGTCGACCCCGGCCCGGAAGACTCCGGGATGGGTGACCAGGGCGGCCAGCGTCAGATAGCCGCCGTAGGAGCGCCCCATGCAGGCGATGCGGGACGGGTCGGCGGCGCCGAGCCGTACCAGTTCGGCGGCGCAGTCGGCCACGTCGTCGATCGCGCGGAAGCGGAGCGCGTGGTTGTCGGCGTCGCGGAAGGCCCGCCCGAAACCGGCCGAGCCGCGGACGTTCGGGGCGAACACCCCGATCCCGGCGGCTACCAGGTTCTGGAACAGCGGCTTGAAGGTGGGCCGTTCCTGGCTCTCGGGGCCGCCGTGCAGGTAGACGACGAAGGGCGAGGGACCGGCGGCGCCGGGGACGCGGTAGAGCCAGCCGGTCAGCTCCAGGCCGTCGCGGGCGGTCAGGCGCACCGGCTCGGCCCCGGCCGCCCCGGCGAGCGGGCCGGAGCCCGCGACCTGCCGGTAGGCGCCGGTGGCCAGGTCGCACAGGAGCACGTGGGAGGGGTGGCCGGGCCCCTCGGCCGCCAGTACGGCGGACCCGCCGTCCAGGGACACCCGGATCGAGGTGACCACCTCCGCCGGGGGAGGGGGGAGCGGCAGGACCGCACCGGTGTCCGGTTCGACCACCTCCAGCTCCGACCGGCCGCCGGCGTTCCACAGCAGGACGGCGCGGCGGCCGTCGGCGCTCAGCGCGAACCGGTCCGGCTCGGCGTCGGGGCGCTCGGCCAGCACGACCGGCCCGCCCTCCCCGGTCGCCGGCATCGCGACCAGCGCGGCCCGGTCGCGGCCGGCGTCGGTGAGCAGGTAGGCGGTCCGCCCGTCGGGGGAGAGCACGCCGTGGTCGGTGGAGCCGGGCAGGCCCGCCAGCAGCGGCCGCTCCCCGGCGGCCGGGCGCGGGCCCGCGGAGCCGGAGGGCAGGCCTGAGCCGGAGGACGGGGGAGGGCCCGCGGGGCCCGCGGGCAGGTCGACCACGTGCATCCGGCGGACGCCGCGCGGGCCGCGCCGCAGCAGCAGCCGCGCGTGGTCGCGACTGATCGCGGCCGGGTGCGTCAGCGGTCCCGACGCGACGACCTCCCGCTCACCGGTGGCGGCGTCCACCAGCACCGCGTCGGCCCGGCCCGCCGCGGAGATCTCGGTGACGAGGAGGATCTCGCCCCGCCCGGTCCAGCGCACGAACGACGCGGAGCCGCCCTCGGGCGCGGCCAGCGGGCGCAGGTCGCCGCCGTCGGGCCGGACCGTCCAGACCTGCGTGTGCTCCCCGCCGCCCGGGACGACGAGAACGGCCAGCCGCCCGCCGGTCGGGGACCAGCTCACGTCGGCGACGGGCTCGGGCCCGGTGTCGACCGGTCGCGCGTCCGGGCCGGGCCGGTCCGCCGGGGCCCCCGGCGGCGGCGACGGCGACGCAGTCTCCGGCCGGAGGGGCCGGATCCAGACACGCGGCGAGCCGCCTTCGTCACTGACGAAGGCGACGGCGCTCCCGTCCGGGGCCAGGGCGGGCGTCCGGCAGTGCGGGACGGTCAGGCTCGTGTCCGCGGGCGGCCGTGCCCGGACGCCGAGGATCTCCGTCATCGGACTCCTTGGGTCTGCAACCACATCTCCAGGAGCCCGACCTGCCACAACGCGCTGGCGCCCAGCGTGGTGCGGTGCTCGTCGGGCGCGGCCAGCAGCCGGTCGACGTAGGCCCGCTCGAACAGGCCGCGCGAGCGCGCCGCCTGCCCGGTCAGCGCGTCGCGGACCAGCTCCAGCAGCGGCCCCTGCACGTGCCGGACGGCCGGGACCGGGAAGTAGCCCTTGGGCCGGTCGATGACCGCGGCGGGCAGCAGCGTGCGGGCGGCGTCCTTGAGCACGCCCTTGCCGCCCGAGGCGAGCTTGAGCTCGGGCGGGCAGGCCGCGGCCAGCTCGACCAGCTCGTGGTCGAGGAACGGCGTGCGGGCCTCCAGCCCGTAGGCCATCGTCATGTTGTCCACCCGCTTGACCGGGTCGTCGACGAGCATGACGGAGGTGTCCAGGCGCAGCACGGCGTCGAGCGCGGTCTCGGCGCCCGGCCGCGCGAGGTGGTCGCGGACGAACGCGGTGCTGACGTCGGTGTCCGTCCGGTAGGCGGGGGTCAGGATCCGGGCCAGCGCGTCGTGCGGGCGGTCGAAGAACTCCCGGGCGTACACCTCGGCCGCCCGCTCGCGCGGCAGGCCGGCCAGCGGCGGGTACCAGCTGTAGCCGGCGAAGACCTCGTCGGCGCCCTGCCCGGACTGCACCACGGTGACGTGCCGGGCGACCTCCTGCGACAGCAGGTGGAAGGCCACGCAGTCGTGGCTGACCATCGGCTCGCTCATCGCCGCCACGGCCCGCTCCAGGCCGGGCAGCAGCCGGGCGTCGTCGATGAGGATGCGGTGGTGGTCGGTGCCGAACTCGCGCGCCACCAGGTCGGAGTAGGCGAACTCGTCGCCGGGCTCGCCGCCCGCGGAGTGGAAGCCGATGCTGAAGGTCGACAGGCCGTTCTGGCCCTGCTCGGCCAGCAGGGCGACGATCAGGCTGGAGTCCAGGCCACCGGAGAGCAGCACGCCGACCGGCACGTCGGCGACCATGCGCCGGCGCACGGCCGTGCGCAGCCGTTCCAGCACGGCCTCGCGCCACTCGCCGGCCGGCCACCGCGCGGTTCCGGGCAGGGCCGCGCGGGTGTGCGGCGGGTCCCAGTAGCGGCGGTCGGTCATGGTGCCGTCGGGTTCGACGGTGCGCACGGTGGCGGCGGGCAGCTTGCGCACGCCGGCCAGGATCGTGCGCTCGGCCGGCACCACCGAGTGGAAGGTCAGGTAGTGGTGCAGGGCGACGCGGTCGATCTCGGTGTCGAGGCCGCCGGCGGCCAGCAGCGCGGGCAGGGTGGAGGCGAAGCGCAGCCGGGCGCCGTCGTGCGCCAGGTACAGGGGTTTGATGCCGAGCCGGTCGCGGGCCAGGGTGAGCCGTCCGGTGTCGCGTTCGGCGACGGCGAAGGCGAACATGCCCGCGAAGCGCTCGACGCAGGCCGCGCCCCAGTGGTGGAAGGCCTTGACCAGGACCTCGGTGTCGGAGGTGGAGAAGAAGCGGTAGCCGGCGGCGATGAGCTCGGCGCGCAGTTCCCGGTAGTTGTACAGGCAGCCGTTGAAGACCGCGGCCAGGCCGAGGTCGCCGTCGACCATGGGCTGGGCGGCCTTGTCGGACAGGTCGATGATCTTCAGGCGCCGGTGGCCGAGCGCGACGGGTCCCAGCGACCACAGGCCGGAGCCGTCGGGGCCGCGGTCGTGCATCGTGCCGGTCATCCGGTCCACGGCGCCGATGTCGGCGGTCCGCCCGTCGAAGCGGATCTCACCGCTCAGTCCGCACATCGTTCCCCCTCGGAAGCCACGTGTCCTTGGTACCCCCGCCCTGCGAGGAATTGACGATCATGCTGTCGGCCGGGGCGACGCGGGTCAGCGCCGCCGGGGGCACCTGCGCCGTCTCGCCGAGGCAGACGAAGGCCCGCAGGTCGACCACGCGCGGGCTCAGCCGCTCCCCGTCGAAGACCGGGTGGGTCGAGAGCCGGACCGTCTCCTGGGCGACCCACCGGTCGGGGTCGGCGAGGATCCGCTCGCGGACCCCGCGCAGCTCCTCCGGGGAGGCGTCGGGGCCGATCACCACGCCCTGCCCGCCGAACCCGTCGACCGGCTTGACGACCAGCTCGGCCAGCCGGTCCAGCACCTCCTGCCGGTCCTCGGGGTCCCGGCACAGGTAGGTGGTGACGTTGCCGATGAGCGGCTGCTCGCCCAGGTAGTACTCGATGAGCCGGGGCACGTACCGGTACAGGGACTTGTCGTCGGCGACCCCGTTGCCCGGCGCGTTGGCCAGGACCAGCGCCGAGCGCTCCACCGCGTCCAGGATCGCCTCCCCGGCGGGGCCGGCCAGCAGCTCGTCGGAGTCGATGCGGCGGTAGAGCACGTCGACCGGGCGTCCGGCCGCCTCGACGCGGCCGCGGCGGACCTCCAGGTCGCCCGGGCCGACCAGGACCGCCCCCAGCTCCTCGGCGAGCATCCGGTGCTCGTAGAAGGCGGAGTCGCCCGGGCCGGCGGAGACCACGGCGAGGGACGGCGAACCGCCCCCGCCCGCCGCCGCCAGCGTCTCCCGCAGCAGGCGCAGCGCGCCGGCCGGGTCGGCGAACTCCCCGCCGGGGACGAGCTCGGGCAGGACCTCGTCCATCAGCCGCCGGTTGGCGACGGCGTAGCCGAGGCCGGAGGGCACCCGCAGGTTGTCCTCCAGCACCATCCACCGGCCGACGTCGTCGCGGACCAGGTCCAGCCCGGCCACGGAGCAGCGCACGGCGTCGCGCGGCACCCGTCGCCCGGCCCGCCGGTGGCCGGGGGACTCGTCGACCACCCAGGCGGGGAGCACGCCGTCGGCGATGACGCGGCGCTCGCTGTACACGTCGTGCAGGAAGGCCTCCAGCGCGCGCACCCGCTGCGGCAGGGCCCGCTGCAGCTCGGCCCACTCGCCGGGCGGGACCAGCCGCGGGACCAGGTCGAAGGGGAAGATCCGGCGCGAGCCCTCCCCCTCCACCTGGAAGGTCATGCCGTGCTCCCGCTGGTGGCGGTCGCGCCGCTGCTCCCGCTCGCGCAGGCCGCCGGGGCCCAGCCGGTCCAGGACCCGCAGGACCGGCTGGTACGGCTCGCGCACCGTGCCCTCGATGACGACCTCGTCGCCGGGGGCCTCGTAGCCGTCGAGCAGGCTGGTGCGCATCCGGGGCGACGGCCCGCCGAAGGCGGTCTCCCACTCCTGCGAGCGGGTCTCGGCGAGCACGAGGTCGACCACGTCGGACAGCCGGCCGTTCCGGGCGAACGCCGCGCGCTGGCGGGCCGCGGAGCTGCCCCGGGCCAGCGCCTCCTCGGCCAGGGAGGTGACGAGCTCCCAGTCGCCGGTCTGCTCCAGCTGCGGCCGCAGCCCGGCGACCATGCTCCGGACCACCTCGGCGGCCGGCCGGGGCAGGCCGCCGACCGGGTCGACGAGCTCGCCCTCCAGACCCGAGCGCGCCGCCCGCCACGTCGCGGCGCGCACCATCTCCAGCCGGACCCGGCCGCCCGTCCCGTCGGCGGCCGCCTCCAGTTCCCGGGCCACCAGCGCCCGGAACAGGCCCGCGATCAGCACGATGTCGCTCACCAGGGGACAGGCGTCGCAGAGCCGGAGCTCGACCGTGGGCACGTGCGCCGAGGGCCGGACGTCGAAGTAGACCATGCCGGGATCGGTGATCACCCCCGACCGCACGAGCTCCTCGATCACCCGGTCGTACTCCGCGGCGGAGGAGAAGGCGGCCACCGGCCCGGCGGTGGGCCAGCGCTGCCAGACCAGCGGGCGGTAGCCGGCGTAGCCGGTGTCGGACCCCAGCCAGTACGGGGAGCTGGTGCTCAGGGCCAGCAGCGGCGGCAGCCAGGGGGCCAGCCGGTGGGCCACGGCGACCGCCAGGTCCCGGTCGGCGACCTCGGCGTGCACCTGGGTCCCGCAGATCAGCTGCTCGCGGGTGAGCAGCTGGTAGTCGGCGAGCATCTGCTCGTAACGCGGGTCCGGGGAGATCTTCAGCGCCTCCAGGTCCACCAGCGGCACGGTCCCGGCCGCCGCGATCCCCAGGCCCACCCCGTCGGCGGCGCGGATGACCTTGCGGCGCAGCGCGGTCAGGTCGTGGCCGAGGTCCTCCAGCCGGACGAAGGGCCTGCTGTTGGCCTCCACCACCGAGCGTTGCAGCTCGTGGGTGAAGCGGTCCTCGGGTAACTGCTCCAGCAGCAGGCCCGCCCGGGGGACCAGGCGCCGGGTCCCGGCATCGACGACGTGGAATTCCTCTTCGACGCCGACCGCGATCGGCTCCGCGAGACCCGCCATGGTGACCACTCCTGAAGTGCACAGGTTTGCCAAAGATTGACCGGCCTTTGCCCAGAAAACGGGCTTCTGCACTTCAGGAGCGGGCGCGACGGGGGTCAGCGGTCGGGATCGCGCCATCCCCGGCCGCGCTTCCACGGCCGCTCCGGGAACTGCCACCTGCGGCCGGGCCGCTGCCAGCCGCGGTCGCGCTTGCGCACCCGGTCGGGGCGGTGCCAGCCGCGGTCGCGCTTCCAGGCGCGGCCCGGCGGCTGCCAGGTCCCGGCGCGGCCCCGCCCGCGCCCCGCGCCCCGCTCCCGGGGGCCGTCGGCCGACGGCGGGACGTAGCCGGGGATGCTCCCGCCGCCGAAGCGCTTCAGGTCCGGGGCGCGGAAGGGGAGGGCCGGCCGGCCGCGCAGGGCGGCGGACATGGAGGCCGTCCAGATCGGGCCGGGCAGGGAGGCGCCCTGGACGCTGCCGTAGTACCGGCCGCCGATCTCCACGTTCCGCAGCGGGTGGCGGTAGGAACCGCGGATGTCGCCCACGCTGACCGCCGCGGCCAGCTGGGGCGTGTAGCCCGCGAACCAGGCCGAGGTGTAGCCGTTGTTCGTCCCGGTCTTGCCCGCCGCCGGCCGGCCGATGCCCTGGCCCCGCATGGTGCCCCGGCTGAACACCCCGCTCAGCACGCGGTTCACCGCGTCGGCCACCCCGCGGTCGATCGCCTGGTGGCAGGCGGGCGGGACGGGCACGTGCCCGCCGTCCCGGTCGGTGATCGAGGTGATCGCCGCCGGGCGGCAGTACCGGCCCCGCGCGGCGAACGCGGCGTACGCCGCGGCGACCGTCAGCGGGTCCATCTCGTTGATCCCGAGGGTGAACGTCGGGACCTCCCGGAGCGGGGTGCCGTCCGCCCGGACGACGCCCAGCGCCCGGGCGGTCCGCACCACCGGGCAGAGGCCGACCCGCCGCTCCAGCATCATGAAGAAGACGTTCACCGACTTCCACGTGCCGGTGGAGAGGCTGAACGCGCCGCCCCGCCCGCCGCCGTCGGCGTTGAAGACCCTGGCGCGGGGGTCGTTGACCGGCCGGCCCCGGCAGTCGGCGAACCCCTGGCGGGGCACGAACCGGCCCGGGGTCACGAAGCCCCGGCCGAACCGCCAGCCCTGGCGCAGCGCGGCGGCCAGGGTGAACACCTTGAACGTGGAGCCGGCCTGCAGGCCCATCCCGCCGCCGTGGGCCGCGTCGGCGGGCAGGTTGAAGGTGGTGCGGGGGCCGTTCCTGCGGTCGCCGGGATTGCGGCCGTACTCCTTGCTCGCCGCCAGCGCCCGGATCCGCCCGGTGCCCGGCTCGACCATGGCCTCGGCCGCCACCTCGGTGTCGCGCGGGGAGACCCGCGCGCGGATGGCCCGCTCCGCCGCCCGCTGGGCGACCGGGTCCAGGGTGGTGCGGAGCACCAGGCCGCCCCGGGCCAGGCGGCGCTCGCGCTCGGCGCGGGTGTGCCCGAAGGCCGGGTTGGTCAGCAGTTCCCGGTGGACGTAGACGCAGAAGTAGGGGTAGGCGCTCGCGGCGCAGCCGCCCGGCTCCGGCCGCAGGCGGATGCCCAGCGGGGCCGCGCGGGCCGCGCGGGCCGCGGCCGGGGTGACGGCCCCGACCTCGGCCATCCGGTCGAGCACCAGGTCCCTGCGCTGCTTGAGCCGCCGCCGCTGCCGCTCGCCCAGCGACGGGTCCGTCCCGTACGGCGTGCGCACCGCCCCGGCCAGCGCCGCCGCCTGCGGCAGGGTCAGCCGGGAGGCCGGGACCGAGAAGAACCGCCGCGCGGCGGCCTCCACCCCGAACGCCCCCGCGCCGAAGTAGGCGATGTTGAGGTAGCGCTCCAGGATCTCCGGCTTGGTGTACTTCTTCTCCAGCGCCAGCGCGTACCGCAGTTCGGTGATCTTCCGCCGCAGGTTCGGCGCCTGGGCGCGGGCCCGTTCGGCGTCCGTCTCGGCGTTCGCGACCAGGATGTTCTTCACCAGCTGCTGGGTGAGGGAGGAGCCGCCCTGCCGCACCCCGCCCGCCTGGGTGTTGGTGATCAGCGCGCGCAGGGTGCCCTTGACGTCCAGGCCGCCGTGCTCGAAGAACCGGGCGTCCTCGACGGCCACGATCGCCTTGCGCATCACGGGCGCCACGGCGTCCAGGCCCACGACCGTCCGGTTCTCCGTGTAGAACTGGGCGAACGGGCGGCCGCGTGAGTCCAGGAGCACGGTGCGCTCCGGGAGCGGGTCCTCGCGCGGCCCGGACGGCAGGTCGGCGAAGACGCCCGCCGCCTGCTCCGCCGCGAGGTCCGCGGCGCCGACCAGGGGCAGCGCCGCCGCCGTCGTCAGCAGCCCCGCGAGCAGCCCGCAGACCGCCAGGACGCACAGGCACACGACGGGGCCGCGCCTGGCGTCGTCGTCTCTCCGGTCACGTCGCGATGTCACAGAGAGTAAGGTGCGATCGGACGATCACCCCCAAACCCCCCGATCGCGAATCCTTACCCGCTCTGCACCTTCTCTCGACTGATCTGCAGTCCCAGCGAGGCGAACTGCTCGAACGGCCGGTGGTAGCCGCGCTCGATGTGGTGGACGCCGCGCAGCGTGGAGGTGCCCTCCGCGGCCGCGGCGGCGAGGACGGCGGAGAAGCCGGCCCGGATGTCGGGCAGCGTCACGTCGGCGCCGCGCAGCTTGGACACGCCCCGCACGACCGCCGAGTGCTTGGCGTTGGTGTCGTGGTAGCGGCACGCCGGGCCGCCCAGGCACACGTCGAAGACCTCGATCTCGCAGCCCATCTTCTGCAGCGCCGGCACGTACACCAGCCGGTTCTCGAAAACCGTCTCGTGCAGCACCGACATGCCCCTGGCCTGCGTGAACAGCACCATCAGCGGGGTCTGCCAGTCGGTCATGAAACCGGGGTGGGTGTCGGTCTGCACCGCGGCCGCGCGCAGCCCGTCGGGGGCCGAGGCCGACAGGTAGTCGTCGGTGATGTCCAGCTGGGCGCCCATCCTGGCCAGCGTGGTGATCGCGGTGACCAGGCGGTCCTGCGGGCAGCCGTGCACCCGGACCTGGCCGCCGGTGATCAGGCCGGCCGCGAGGTAGGAGAACGCCTCGATCCGGTCGCCGTTGAGCCAGGTGGAGGCGCCGTGCAGCTTCTCCACGCCCTCGATCACGATGCGCCGGTCCGGGCTGAGCTCGATGAGCGCGCCCATGCGCTGCAGGAACAGGGCGAGCTCGACGACCTCCGGCTCGGTGGCCGCGCCCTTGAGCACGGTCTTGCCCTCGGCCAGCACGGCCGACATCAGGATCGTCTCGGTGGCGCCGACGCTCGGGTACGGCAGCTCGATCCGGGTCCCGCGCAGCCGCTTGGCCTTGGCGTGGATGCCGGTGTCGCTCACCTCGATCTCGGCGCCCATCGCGCGCAGCGCCTCGACGTGGAAGTCGACCGGCCGCCGCCCGATGGGGTCGCCGCCGACCAGCGGCACGAACGCCTCGCCGGCCAGGTGCAGCAGCGGGCCGAGCATCAGGATGGGGATCCGGTTGAGACCGGTGAACGCCGCGGGCACGTGCGGGTTGATCTCGGCCCCGGGGGCGATGACGATCTCGCGCGGGGTGATCTCCACCTCGATGCCGAGCGCCCGCAGCATCTGCGCGGTGATGCCGACCTCGCCCACGTCGGGGGCGTTCTGGATCATGCTCTCGCCGGCCCCCAGCATGGCGGCCACCATGTGCTTGGAGACGCCGTTCTTGGACCCGCGGACCTCGACGTCACCGCGGAGCGGGCCGGAGGGCTCGATCAGCCATACCTCTTCGTTCACCTGGACAGAGTAACGGGATTCGAACCGGTGCTTTGGTCTAGACAACTGGATGACTCTGGATGACTCGGTAACATCGGGCAGAGCATCACATAGTGGGGGAGGTGCGGATTGCGCCACGCGCGCGACTTCGCCGTCACCGTGCTGGCCCTGGCGGCGCTGGGAGTCGTCGCCGGCATCCTGTGGTCGATCCTCGCCCCGCGCCCGCCGTACGTCGTGACCGGGCGGGGCCCCGTCCTGGCCGACCCGTCCACCCAGGCGCTCATCGCGGCCGACGGCTGGTTCGCCGTCGTCACCGGCGCGTTCGGGCTGGCCTGCGGCGCCGCGGGCTACAGCCTCTCGCGCCGGGGCCGCCCGCTGGCCGTGGTGACCGGCCTGGCGGCGGGCGGGCTGCTGGCCGGACACCTCGCGACGGTGGTCGGCGGGGCGGTGAACCTCGGCGCGGTGAGCGTGGCCGCCGCCGGGCGGAACCTGCCGACGGTCGCCGGGCCGCTGGAGCTGACCGCGCAGGGCGTGCTGGTGGCCTGGCCGATGCTGGCCGCCGGGCTCTTCGCCGCGCTGGAGGGCCTGGCGGGCTACCGGGACTCGCCGCTGCGCCGCCCCTTCGGCGGCCGGGACCCCTACGGGCCGATCTCCTCCTACGACATCAGCGGCGGCGGGCCGGTGCGGTAGGAGCCCCGCCGCCGGCCGCCGACGCCCGGCGGCGGCCGCCAGCGGCCGTCAGCGGCAGTCCGGCCTGCGCGACCCGTGCCCGGTGGCCTGCTCGAAGGCGTGCGCCAGCCGGAGCACCCGCAGGTCGGCGAAGGGCCGCCCGACGATCTGCACGCCGACCGGGAGCCCGCCGGAGGTGAACCCGCACGGCACCGAGGCGGCCGGGGCGTGCAGCACGCTGACCCAGTAGGCCGAGCGCATCCACGCCAGGTAGTCGGGGAGCGGCTCGCCGCCGATCTCCGTGACGTACGGCGCGTCCACCGGGAACGGGGGCACCTGGCTGACCGGCGCGAGCAGGAAGTCGTAGACGTCGAAGAACGCGCTCATCCGCTGGTACAGGCGGCTGCGCAGCCGCTCGGCGCGGGCCAGGTCCGCCCCGGTCACCTCGCGGCCCCGCTCGACGTTCCAGCGCACGTTGCCGCCCAGCCGCTCGGGCGGCAGGTCGCCGTAGGAGAGCAGGTAGTACCAGGCGCGGTAGGTGCGGAACGCCTCCTCGGCGCCGGACAGGTCGAGGTCGACCCGCTCGACGCGCGCGCCCAGCCCCTCCAGCACCGCCGGGGCCGTCGCGGTGACCCGCGCCGTCTCGGCGTCCACCGGAAGGCCGCCCAGGTCCGGGCTCCAGGCCACCCGCAGCCCGGTCAGGTCCAGCAGGTCCAGCGGCTCGGTGAAGACCGCGCCGCTCTCGGCGACCGACAGGGGCGAGGCGGGGTCGAACCCGGCCACCACGCTCATCAGCAGCGTCAGGTCGGCGACGGTCCTGGCCATCGGCCCCGACACGCCCAGGGTGAACCAGGCGGCCGTCGGGGACGGCGACGGCACCCGTCCCGGCGTCGGCCGCAGCCCCACCACGTTGCAGAACGAGGCCGGGTTGCGCAGCGAGCCGCCCATGTCGGAGCCGTCGGCCAGCGGGACCATCCCGCAGGCCAGCGCGGCTGCGGCCCCGCCGCTGCTCCCGCCGGCCGACCGCGACAGGTCGTAGGGGTTGCGGGTGGCGCCGAAGACCTCGTTGACCGTGTGCGAGCCGGTGCCGAACTCGGGGGTGTTGGTCTTGCCGATCGTGATCGCCCCGGCCTCGCGCATCCGCCGCACGATCAGCGCGTCGTGCGCGGGCACGTGGCCCGCGAAGATCGGCGAGCCGTACGTGGTGCGGATCCCCGCGGTGTCGGTCAGGTCCTTGTGCGCGACCGGCAGCCCGTGCAGCGACCCGCGCCAGACCCCGCGCGCCAGGTCGCGGTCGGCGGCCTCCGCCTCGGTGCGGGCGCGCTCGGCCGCCAGCGTGACGATCGCGTTGACCGCCGGGTTGACCTCCTCGATCCGCCGCAGGTGGGCCTCGAGCAGCTCCACCGCGCTGACCTGCCGGGCGCGCAGCAGCTCCAGCATCTCGACGGCGGTCAGGTAGTGCATCATCCGCTCCTGCCGATGGGGGCGGTGACCGCCTGCGTCAGCCGTACCAGCTCGGCGGGGGAGGTCTCGATCTGCAGCCCGCGCCGCCCGGCGGAGAAGTAGACCGTCTCGAACCCGAGCGCCGAGGCGTCGACCACGGTCGGCAGCCGCCTGCGCTGCCCCAGCGGGCTGATCCCGCCCACCACGTAACCGGTGACCCGCTCGACCTTGGCCGCGTCGGCCATCGCGGCGCGCTTGCCACCCAGCGCCGCCGCCAGCGCCTTGAGGTCCAGTTTGCCCGCCACCGGCACCACCGCGACCGCCAGGCCGCCGTCGACCTCGGCCACCAGCGTCTTGAAGATGCGGCCGTACGGCACGCCGAGCGCGTCGGCGGCCTCCTCGCCGTAGGCCTGCGCTCCCGCGTCGTGCTCGTAGGGGTGCAGGGTGAAATCCACTCCGGCCTGGCTCAGCGCCACCGTCGCCGGGGTGCCCTGGCCTCTGGCGTTCTTCGGCTTGCCCATGGCGGGAAGCGTAGCGACTCAGCGGAATCTACAGCGTAAAGGTCGTCCGCATGGTGGAATGCGGACGGGAGCGGGTCCCGGGGCTCCGTAGACTGTTCAGGTGATTTCCCGTACCGACCTGCGCGGTGCCCTCCCCGAGGACCTGCGCCACGTGCTGCCCCGTGCCGAACTCGACGTCGAAGCCGCCCTGGAGAAGGTCCGGCCCATCTGCGAGGACGTGCATCATCGCGGGGTCGCGGCGGTACGGGAGTGGACGGCCCGGTTCGACGGCGTGGAGCTCGGCTCCACCCGGGTGCCCGCCGAGGCGATCTCCCGCGCGCTGGCCGGGCTCGACCCCAGGGTCCGCGCGGCCCTGGAGGAGTCGATCCGCCGCGCCCGCCTGGTCCACCGCGACCAGCGCCGCACCGACGTCACCACCCGGGTCGTGCCCGGCGGCACCGTCACCGAGCGCTGGGTGCCCGTCGAGCGCGTGGGCCTCTACGTCCCCGGCGGCCAGGCGGTCTACCCCTCCAGCGTCGTGATGAACGTGGTGCCCGCCCAGGAGGCCGGCGTCGCCTCGCTGGCGGTCACCTCGCCCGCGCAGAAGGAGTTCGGCGGGCTGCCGCACCCGGCGATCCTGGCCGCCTGCGCGCTGCTCGGCGTCGACGAGGTCTACGCCGTGGGCGGCGCCCAGGCCGTGGCGATGTTCGCCTACGGCACCGAGGAGTGCGCCCCGGTGAACCTGGTCACCGGCCCCGGCAACATCTGGGTCGCCGCGGCCAAGCGGCTGCTCAAGGGCCGCATCGGCATCGACTCCGAGGCCGGGCCCACCGAGATCGCCATCCTCGCCGACGCCACCGCCGACCCGGCGCACGTCGCCGCCGACCTGATCAGCCAGGCCGAGCACGACCAGATCGCCGCGGCGGTCCTGGTCACCGACTCGCCCGAGCTCGCCGACGCCGTGGAGAAGGAGCTGCCCGGACAGGTCGCCGCGACCAAGCACTCGGCGCGCATCGCCGAGGCGCTGTCCGGCCGCCAGTCCGGCATCCTCCTCGTCGACGACCTGGAGGCCGGCCTGCGCGTCGTGGACGCCTACGCCGCCGAGCACCTGGAGATCCACACCGCCGACGCCGCGGCGCTCGCCGCCCGGGTCCGCAACGCCGGGGCGATCTTCGTCGGCCCCTACGCGCCGGTCTCGCTCGGCGACTACCTCGCCGGCTCCAACCACGTGCTGCCCACCGGGGGCTGCGCCTGCCACTCCTCCGGGCTGTCGGTGCAGACCTTCCTGCGCGGCATCCACGTGGTCGAGTACGACCGCGAGGCGCTGGCCGGGGCCGCCGCCCACGTCTCCGTGCTCGCCGACGCCGAGGACCTGCCCGCGCACGGCGCCGCCGTCCGCGCCCGCTTCGCCCCGGGCGAGCTGTCCGCGCTCACCGACTGGGAGACCCCCGCATGAGGCCCGACGACGCGACCGGCACGCCGACCGGTGGTCCCGGCACGAGGCCCGGCGACGCATCGGGCGCGGGGCCCGGCGACGCTCCCGGCGCGGGATCCGGCGGTCCCCGCGTGACGCTGGCCGACCTGCCCGTCCGCGACGACCTGCGGGGCCGCACGCCGTACGGCGCCCCGCAGATCGACGTCCCGGTCCGGCTGAACACCAACGAGAACCCCTACGGGCCCTCCGCGTCCCTGGTCGCCGGCCTCGCCGAGGCCGTACGGCACGGCGCGGCCGACCTCAACCGCTACCCCGACCGCGACGCGGTCGCCCTGCGCGAGGACCTGGCCGCCTACCTCGGCCACGGCCTGACCGCCGACCGGGTGTGGGCCGCCAACGGCTCCAACGAGGTGCTCCAGCAGATCCTGCAGGCCTTCGGCGGGCCCGGCCGCAGCGCGCTGGGCTTCGAGCCGTCCTACTCGATGCACCCGATCATCACCACCGGCGCCTCGACCGAGTGGATCCCCGGGGCGCGCGAGGACGACTTCGGGATCGACCCGGGCAAGGCCGTCGCGGCGATCGAGGAGCACCGGCCCGACGTCGTCTTCCTGACCTCGCCCAACAACCCCACCGGCACCGCCCTCGACCCGGCGGTGATCGCCCGGATCGTCGAGGCGGCGCCCGGCATGGTCGTGGTGGACGAGGCCTACTTCGAGTTCGCCCGCACCGGCACGCCGTCCGCGCTGACCCTGCTGCCGGACAACCCGCGGCTGATCGTCACCCGGACCATGTCCAAGGCCTTCGCCATGGCGGGCACCCGGCTCGGCTACCTCGCCGCCCATCCGGCGGTGATCGAGGCGCTGCTGCTGGTGCGCCTGCCGTACCACCTGTCCACGCTCACCCAGGCGGCGGCGCGCGTCGCGCTCGCGCACCGGGCCGAGCTGCTCGGCACCGTCGACACGCTGCGCGCCGAGCGGGACGCGACCGTGGAGTGGCTGCGCGGGCACGGGCTGAAGGTGGCCGACTCGGACGCCAACTTCGTGCTCTTCGGCGTCTTCGACGACCGCCGCGCGGTCTGGGAGGGCCTGCTGGAGCGGGGGGTGCTGATCCGCGAGGTCGGCCCGCCCGGGTGGCTGAGGGTGTCCATCGGAACGGCTGAGGAGATGGCGGCGTTCCGCGCCGCCCTGGAAGGAATTCTGCGATGAGTCTCACCGAAGACCGACCCGGCGGTCCCGCCGGAGGCGAGCGCGGGCAGCGCCGCGGTCGCGTCGAGCGCTCCACCAAGGAGACCTCGGTGCTGGTCGAGGTGAACCTCGACGGCACCGGGATCGTCGACGTCTCCACCGGCGTGGGGTTCTACGACCACATGCTGAACCAGCTCGGCAAGCACGGCCTGTTCGACCTCACCGTGAAGACCGAGGGCGACCTGCACATCGACTCGCACCACACGATCGAGGACACCGCGATCGCGCTGGGCGTGGCGTTCCGCGAGGCGCTGGGCGACAAGTCGGGCATCCGGAGGTTCGGCAGCGCGTCCTGCCCGCTGGACGAGTCCCTCGCCCAGGTGACCGTGGACCTGTCCGGCCGGCCGTACCTCGTGCACAGCGAGCCGGAGAACATGGCCCCCATGATCGGCCCCGACTACGACACGACGCTTACCCGGCACATCCTGGAGTCGTTCGTCGCGCACGCCGCGATCTGCCTGCACGTGCACGTGCCGTACGGCCGCAACGCCCACCACATCGTGGAGGCCCAGTTCAAGGCGCTCGCGCGAGCGCTACGCGAGGCCTCCGAGCCGGACCCCCGCTCCACCGGGGTGCCCAGCACCAAGGGCGTCCTGTGAGGGGCGATGACCGATAACTGGACGGCCGTTGCGATGGCCTTCGTCGCCCTCTTCCTGGTGGGCGGCATCGTCTCCTTCCTCAAACAGGGACTGAAGAAGGGCGCCCTCCTGCTGGCCGCCCTCGCTGCCCTGGCGACCACAGCGGCGGTGCTCTGGTGGTGAAGCTCTGATGGGCAAGAACGTCACGGTCCTCGACTACGGCTCGGGCAACCTGCGCTCCGCGGAGCGCGCCCTGGCCCGGGTCGGCGCGGACGTCACGGTGACCTCCGACTACCAGGCGGCGATGGAGGCCGACGGCCTCGTCGTCCCCGGCGTCGGCGCGTTCGCCGCCTGCATGGCCGGGCTGAAGTCGGTGGTCGGCGACCGGATCGTCGCCCGCCGCCTGTCGGCCGGCCGGCCGGTGCTCGGCATCTGCGTCGGCATGCAGATCCTGTTCGAGACGGGGGTGGAGCACGGGGTGACGACCTCCGGCTGCGGCGAGTGGCCCGGCACGGTCGAGCGTCTCGACGCCCCGGTCCTGCCGCACATGGGGTGGAACACCGTCAAGGCCCCCGAGGGCACGGTGCTGTTCGACGGGATCGACGCCGACGAGCGGTTCTACTTCGTGCACTCCTACGGGGTGCGCTCCTGGGAGCTGCAGGCCGGGCCCGGGTTCACCGACCCGCTGGTGACCTGGGCCGAGCACGGCGTGCCGTTCGTCGCGGCGGTGGAGAACGGGCCGCTCACGGCCACCCAGTTCCATCCCGAGAAGTCGGGCGACGCCGGGGCCCGCCTGCTGGCCAACTGGCTCGGAACGCTCGGGTGAACGCCCCGCCCGGCTCCGTGCGGGGCGTTCCCCGGGATGTTCCGCGGCGCGCCGGGCGGGGCGTTCCGCAGGCGTCCGGCGGGGTGCCCGCGAGCGTCCGGCGAGGTGCCCGTGATGCCCGGCGGGGCGTTCGTGAGCGCCCGGCGGGGCGCCGGTGAGCAAGGAGCGGGCCCGGCGCCGCGCCGAACGCGAGGCCGAGCAGGCCCGGCAGGCCGCGCTGCGCGCCGAGCGGCAGGCCCGGCTCGCCCGCCGGCGGCGGCTGCTGGAGCGGGTGACGGCCCCCGCCGCCGCGCTGCTGCCGCGCCGGCCCGTGCGGATCGCCGGGCAGCGCGGCATCATCGCCCGCCGCCGCCGCACCCAGAACGGCGTGGTGGCGGTGCTGTTCCTCATCGTCCAGGTGATCGCATGGCTGCTCTGGTCCTCGTGGGCCGCGAGGCTCGGTGCGCTCCTGCTGTCCCTGTTGCTCGTCCCGGTGCTCGTCACCGTCGTATTCGACCGGAGGTCCTGAACAAGATGTCGCTAGAGCTGCTGCCCGCCGTGGACGTCGCCGACGGCCGGGCGGTCCGCCTGGTCCAGGGCGAGGCCGGAACCGAGACGTCCTACGGTGACCCGCTCTCGGCCGCGCTCGCCTGGCAGGAGGCCGGGGCAGAGTGGATCCACCTGGTCGACCTCGACGCGGCCTTCGGCCGGGGCTCCAACCGGGAGCTGCTCGCCTCGGTGGTCAAGGCGGTCGACGTCAAGGTCGAGATGTCCGGCGGCATCCGCGACGACGCCTCGCTGGAGCTCGCCCTGGCCACCGGCTGCCGCCGCGTCAACATCGGCACCGCGGCCCTGGAGAACCCCGCCTGGTGCTCGAAGATCATCGCTGAGTACGGCGACCGCGTCGCGATCGGCCTGGACGTGCGCGGCACCACCCTGGCCGGCCGCGGCTGGACCAAGGAGGGCGGCGACCTGTGGGAGGTGCTGGAGCGGCTGGAGGCCGACGGCTGCTCCCGCTACGTCGTCACCGACGTCACCAAGGACGGCACCCTGACCGGCCCCAACCTCGACCTGCTGCGCGAGGTCTGCTCCCGCACCGCCAAGCCGGTCGTCGCCAGCGGCGGCGTCTCCTCCCTCGACGACCTGCGCGCCCTGGCGTCGCTGGTCCCGGCGGGGGTGGAGGGCGCGATCGTCGGCAAGGCCCTGTACGCCGGGGCGTTCACCCTCGAGGAAGCCCTGGCCGCGGTCTCCTGATGCCTCCGGACCCCGGACCTCCGGGCCCTCTGCGGCCCGGACCCTCGGGGCCTCCGGTCTCTCCTGGGACCCCTCTAGCGAAAGGAGCCCGCGCGTGAGCGTCGCGGTGCGAGTGATCCCCTGCCTGGACGTGGACGCCGGGCGGGTGGTCAAGGGCGTCAACTTCGAGAACCTGCGCGACGCCGGCGACCCGGTCGAGCTGGCCCGGCGCTACGACGCCGAGGGAGCCGACGAGCTGACGTTCCTGGACATCACCGCGTCCAGCTCCGACCGGTCCACGATGTATGACGTGGTGCGCCGTACGGCGGAGCAGGTGTTCATCCCGCTGACCGTCGGCGGAGGGGTGCGCGCGGTCGAGGACGTCGACCGGCTGCTGCGCGCCGGGGCGGACAAGGTCTCGCTGAACACCGCCGCCATCGCCCGGCCGGAGCTGCTGACCGAGGCCTCGCGGCGGTACGGCGCGCAGTGCGTCGTGCTCTCGGTGGACGCGCGCCGGGTCGTCGACGGCCCGCCCACCCCGTCCGGGTTCGAGGTGACCACGCACGGCGGCCGCCGGGGCACCGGCATCGACGCGGTCGAGTGGGCGCGGCGGGGCGAGGAACTGGGCGTGGGGGAGATCCTGCTCAACTCCATGGACGGCGACGGCACCCGTGACGGCTACGACCTGGAGATGATCCGGGCCGTGCGGGCGGCGGTCTCCGTCCCGGTCATCGCCAGCGGCGGGGCCGGGACCGTGGAGCACTTCGCCCCGGCGGTGGAGGCGGGGGCGGACGCGGTCCTGGCGGCGTCGGTGTTCCACTTCGGCCAGCTCAAGATCGCCGACGTGAAGGACGCCCTCCGCACCGCGGGCCACCCCGTCCGCTGACGGGACCACCGGGTCGGCCTCGGCGGATATCGGACATCGAGTCGGATAGCACCCCGCCTCGGCGGGGATGAGACGTCTGTGACGACGTTGACGGTGTGGCGGCCGGTGCGGTGGCACCGGTCGTGAGGGCCGGTCGTGAGGAGCCCGCACCGCGGGCGGTCCGCTGATGTCCGGTAGGGGCGCGGCGCTGCGCCGTACCGCCGGGTTCGCCGTGCTGCACGTGGTCGCGATGCTGGCCGGGCGGCTGGAGCTGGCCGGCGGGGAGGTCTTCGGCCTGGTGTGGCCGGCGGCCGGGGTGGGGGCGCTGTGGCTGCTGGTGCAGCGGCACGAGCGGTCCCGGTGGCTGGACGCGCTGACCATGGTGACGATCTTCCTCGTCGTCAACCTGCTGACCGGCGCGGCCCTCCCGTCCGCCGTCTTCTTCACCGCGGTGAACCTGGCGCAGATCCTGGTGTTCCTGAAGGTGATCATCTCGGTCTGCCCCGATCTGCGGACCTCCCGCCCGTGGGGAGGTTTCGAGCGGGTGCGGCATCTGTGGGGCCTGCTGGCGGCCGCGGCCGCCGGGGCGGCGATCGGCGCGCTGGTGGTCCCCACCGTCCTGGGGGTGCTCACCGGCCGGTGGTCGGTCCCGGGCGCCGTGGCGTGGTGGGCGCGCAACGTCGTGAGCATGACGGCGATCCCCGCGCTGGGCCTGTGCCTGGGGAGGCTGCTCGACCGGCGGGCCCGCACCCGGCGGCGGACCGCACCGTGGCGGGCGGTGCGGGAGGCGGCGGGCCGGGCCGGCGGCCGGCGGATCGCCGAGTGCTGCGCCCTGCCGGCGGCATCGGCGGCGGCCTACCTCGTGACGTTCGGTGTCAGCCACGATCTGCCGCTGGCGTTCCTGCTGATCGCGGTGACGGTCTGGGCCGCCGTGCGCTTCAGTACCGCTCTCGTGGCCCTGCACAGCCTGGTCACCGGCACGGTGGCGATCGTCTTCACCGTGTACGGCAGCGGTCCGTTCACCACGGCCGCCTCGCTGGTGGCCCGGGTGCTGGTGGCGCAGGTCTTCGTCGGGGTGATCACCGTGGTCGGCCTGGCGCTGGCACTCGGCCGGGACGAACGCGACGAGCTGGAACGGCAGCGGGCCGCGGCTGAGAAAGAGGTGATCGCCCAGGCCGGGATGCTCTCGGCGATCGTCGAGTCGATGCACGACGGACTGGCGGTCGTCGACGAGGCCGGGCGGTTCGTCATGAGCAACCCGGCCGCCCGGTGGCTGCTGGGCGCCGCCGGCCCCTTGACCGTCGCCGACGCCTATGATCTGCTGCATCCCGACGGCACGCCCGTCGGCAGGCGGCAGCTGCCGTACATGCTGGCCCTGGCAGGGCACGAGGTCCGCGGCATGGACGTGCTGCTCCGCCTCCCGGGCACGGCCGGGAACCGCATGCTCAACGTCAGCGCCACCCGGCTGCCCTCCGATCCGCCGCGGGCGGTCGTGGTCTTCCACGACGTCACCGACGAGCGGCGGCACCGCGACGAGCTGGCGGCGTTCGCCGGGGTGGTGGCCCACGATCTGCTCAACCCGCTGGGCACCATCGACGGCTGGGCGGAGATCCTGGCCGACGCCGCCGAGGCGGCCCCCGGAGGCGCCGCGCCGGACGGGGCCGGTGACGGCGTCGCCCGCATCCGGCAGGCTTCGGCGCGGATGCGGGAGCTGATCCAGGACCTGCTGGCGCACACCGCCGCGCGGGACGCGCCCATCACCCCCGTCCCGATCGACCTCGGGCGCGCCGTGCGGGAGGTCACCGCGGCCCGCGGCGACCTCCCGGAGGCGGCGGCCCGCGGGCGGGCCCCGGTGTTCCACATCGGAGAGCTGGCCGCGGTCCGGGCCGACCGGGTGCTGCTGCGCCAGCTGCTGGACAACCTGATCGGCAACGCGGTGAAGTACACCGCCCCGGGCGAGCGGCCGGAGATCACCGTCACCTCCGCGACCGAGCGGCCGGGCTGGGTCCGCGTCGAGATCGCCGACCGGGGCATCGGGATCCCGCCGGGACAGCACGAGGCGATCTTCCAGAGCTTCCGCCGGGCCCACGAGGGCCGCTCCTACAGCGGCAGCGGGCTCGGCCTGGCCATCTGCAAGCGCATCGTCGAGCGGCACGGCGGCACGATAGGGGTGCAGGACGAACCGGGCGGGGGGTCGCGGTTCCACTTCACGCTGCCCGCCGCCGACGTCCCCGACGAGACGGCCGGGTGAGCCGGGCCGTCCGGCCGTTCGGCATCCGGTCCGCATCCGTTCGGCATCCGTTCGGCATCCGGTCGGCATCCGGTCGGCATCCGGTCGGCATCCGGTCGGCATCCGGTCGGCAGGGTCGCGCTGCCGATGGCCGCCGCAGGAGCGCAGGGCCGCGGCGGGGGCGGTGTTTGATCGTCGGCGGCACGGGGAGAGGTTCACGCACGGCGCGGCGGTGCGCCGCGTGAGACGACGGAGAGTGAGATGACCAGGAGGTCGGGAATGCTCGGAACATCTGCCCGGCGGACGGCGGCGGCCGCACTGGCGATGGCCGCCCTCACCGGATTGCTCGGTGGTTGCGGCGGCGGTGGTGATGACGACGGTGACAGCCCCGACGTGGTCGAGACCTCGGCGCCCGGCGTCGAGAACGACGGCGAGACGGACAACGACGGGGACGGCGACTGACGTCACGGGGTTCGGGGTGCCGCGCTCCCGGATGGAACCGTTCGGGAGCGCGGGGAGGAGCGAAAAGGATCGGGGCGAAGCGGACCTTCGCCGGCGGTCAGCTCAGTACGTTAGTGAAGAACAGGGCCAACCGGTCGGCCCCCTCGATGATGCCGTCGAAGACCCCGCTGACCGCTGCGGCGGCCTCGGCGGGTCGGCTGAACAGATAAAAGGCCACGAACGCCACCGCTGCGTAGGTGGCGATCTTCTTGACCTGCATGGGGGCCTCCTGCAGTTCCATTCCCAGCCGTATATACCCTGATTTTAAGGATCTCTGGCATCTTCGGCCCGGGTGGCTCCCGGATCTTGATGATCATACCTGGCGCGCCGGGGCGAGCCATGGCCGGATCGCAGGATTGGCATGGTCGGTCCCCTCCCCGTCATGGTGCGCAGGGAGCGCCGCCGTTGTCCAACCCGGAGTGCAAGGTATGGCGGAAGGGCGAGCGGCGGCGGCGGGAGCGCGAAGCCGGGGCCGGTGCCGTGACCAGCGGACGGATCCCCGGCTCGGGCCGCAGGAACGGGGCCGGCCGTCCGGTTCCGGACAGCGGGCCGGCGGCCCGGAACGGCGCCGGGCCCGCGGGTCACGGCAGGAGCGGGCTCCGGGTCCTCGCCCGTCGGCTCCGGGCCCGGCGCCCGGTGATTCCGGGGCCTCGGCCGCGGGGTCCGGGGAGGCGGCCCGGCGGATCCGGGTCCCCCGCCGCGGGGAGGCCGTTCAGACGCCCAGGGAGGCGTCCATCAGGCGGGCCACGGAGCCCTCGTCGCCGTTGAGGCTCACCCTGGCGTGGGCCTGCCTGCCGAAGCAGAACAGCAGCAGCTCGCTCGCCGGGCCGGTCACCTCGACCTTCGGACCCTCCTTGGCGCCGCCGAGGGCGACGCCGCCGCCGATCCGGTGCAGGACGACGCCGACCGGGGCCCTGCGCAGGAACAGCCCCCGGCCGGCCCGGACCCGCTTCCAGAACAGCTCCTCCAGGTCGGCGGGGAGCTCGCGGGGCTCCCACACGCGCTGCGCCCGGCGCAGGTCCTCGTGGTGGACGAACATCTCCATGGTGTTCACGGCGGAGTCCAGGCCGGGAACCAGCCCGTAGACGCCGCCGGGCCCGGAGCGGACGAGCTCGACCAGCCCGCCGAAGCCGCGATCGGCCTTGAGCGACTCCTGCACCCGGGCGGTGTATCCCGCCAGCGGGGCCAGGGCGATGCCGGGGGCGGCGTCGAGGCGGCGCTCCCGCAGCACGAGGTGGGCGGCGAGGTCGAAGGCGGTCCAGCCCTCGCAGAGCGTGGGGGCGTCCGGGCCGAGCCGGACGAGCAGGTCGCTGAGCTCAGCGCGTTCGGCACGGGCGTGGTTCATGGTGTGATCCTAACAAGGCCGTTGCGCGAGCAACGGGCGAGGAGCCGGCCCGCCGATCATGGAAGGGCGGCCGCGGCGGGAATAACGTGTCGGTCCGGCGTGATAGTCACATAGGTAACGACATCTCCGGCGAAAGGACACCCTCCGAGTGGCGAGCAAGGTGACGTCCGCCGTCATGCGCAAAGGGCTCCGCGTTCTGGGGGTGGCCATCCGGGCGGAGAAGGCGGTCTTCACCGCCGCGGTGCTGGCCAGTTCCGTCTACGGCGCGATGACGGTCGCGTCGGCGTGGGCACTGGGCTGGGCCACCGAGAACGTCGTGCTGCCCGCGTTCCGCCAGGGCGAGGTCGGCACCGGCGCGCTCGTGGCGGGCGTGCTCCTCATCGTCGGCACCGCGCTGCTCAAGGCGCTGGGCGTGGCCGGCCGCCGGTTCTTCGCCGGCGTCATGCAGTACCGCATGCAGGCCCGCTCCCGGCGGGACGTCACCCGCCAGTACCTCAGGCTCCCGCTGGCCTGGCACCACCGGCACCCGACCGGCCAGCTGCTCTCCAACGCCAGTGCCGACGCCGAGGCCGCCTGGGCGCCGCTGGCCCCGCTGCCGATGGCCGTCGGCGTGGTCGTCATGCTGGTCACCGCCGCGGTCGCGCTCGTCCTGACCGACCTGCCGCTCGCCCTCGTCGGCTTCCTGGTCTTCCCGGCCATCGCCCTGCTCAACCTGGTCTACCAGCGCAGGCTCAGCCCGCTGGCCACCCGCGCCCAGCAGCTGCGCGCCGAGGTCAGCGAGATCGCGCACGAGAGCTTCGACGGGGCGCTGGTCGTCAAGACCCTCGGTCGGGAGGACGCCGAGACCGCCAGGTTCCGGGCCAGGGCCGAGCGGCTGCGCGACGCCAACATCGCGGTGGGGCGCGTGCGGGGGCTGTTCGACCCGATGCTGGAGGCCCTGCCCACCCTCGGCGTGCTGGCCGTGCTGCTGGTCGGCGCGGCCCGGCTGGAGGGCGGCGCGATCACCGCCGGGACCCTGGTCCAGGTCGCTTACCTGTTCACCCTGCTGGCCTTCCCGATCCGCGCCCTCGGCTGGGTGCTCGCCGAGCTGCCCCGCGCCGTCGTCGGCTACGAGCGGGTCCAGGAGGTGCTGTCGGCCACCGGTTCCATGGAGTACGGCACCGCCGCCCTGGCCGGGGACGCCCCGGCCCGGCTGGAGGTGCGCGGCCTCGGCTACGCCTACGGGGACGCCCCGGTCCTGTCGGGGGTGGACTTCGAGGTCGAGCCGGGCCGTACGACCGCACTGGTCGGGCCCACCGGCTCCGGCAAGTCCACGCTCGTGCAGACCTTCGTCCGGCTCGTCGACCCGGCGGAGGGGGCCGTGCTCGTCGACGGCACGGACCTGCGCGAGGCGGCGCGCGGCGCGGTCAGCGACGTGGTGGCGCTGGTGCCGCAGCAGACGTTCCTGTTCGACGACACGGTCCGCGGCAACATCACCCTGGGGCTGCCGGTCGACGACCAGGAGGTCTGGGCGGCGCTGCGCCTGGCCCAGGCCGAGGGCTTCGTCAGCGCCCTGCCGGCCGGGCTCGACACCAAGGTCGGAGAGCGCGGCACCACCCTGTCGGGCGGCCAGCGCCAGCGCCTGGCGCTGGCCCGCGCGCTGGTCCGCCGCCCGAGGCTGCTCGTCCTGGACGACGCGACCTCCAGTGTCGACCCCCAGGTGGAGGCGAAGATCCTGTACGGCCTGCGGGACGCCGCCGCCACGCCGGCGGCCTCGACCGTGGTGGTCGTGGCCTACCGGATGGCCACCATCGCCCTGGCCGACGAGGTCGTCTACCTCGAGCACGGCCGCGTCGTCGACCGCGGACCGCACGACGAGCTGCTGGCCCGCTGCGCGGGATACCGCAATCTGGTCACCGCCTACGAGCGCGAGGAGGCCGAGCGGGAGGCGCTCGGCGCCGACGAGGAGACCGCCGGACCTCCCGGTGGGGAGGCCGCCGGGAGGTCCGGCGGGGACCTCGGCGCCGGCGAGATCAGCACCGACGAGGAGATCAGCGCGTGACGACACTCCAGGAGACCCCCGGGACCCAGGGCCTGCGGGGCGTCGAGCGGTCCGCGATCGCGACCGTGCGGCACGGGCTGTCCCTCACCCCCGAGATCCGCAAGGGACTGGCCGGCACGTTCGCGCTCGCGGTGCTCGCCACGGTCGGCAAGGTGATCGTGCCGATCGCCGTGCAGCAGACCATGGACAGGGGCCTGGAGGGCCCCGTGCCCGACGTGGCGTACATCCGCGCCGTCGTGGCGGTCTGCGCCGCGGCGGTGCTGCTCACCGCGTTCTGCGGTTACCTCATGAACGTCCGCCTCTACAAGGCGACCGAGTCCTCGCTGGCCACGCTCCGGGTGCGCGGCTTCCGGCACGTGCACGACCTGTCGGTGCTCACCCAGAACTCCGAGCGGCGCGGCGCGCTGGTCTCGCGGGTCACCGGGGACGTCGACCAGATCAGCGCCTTCATGCAGTGGGGCGGTCTGATGATCATCGTCGCGCTGGGCCAGCTGCTCGTGGCCAGCGTGCTGATGTTCGTCTACTCCTGGCAGCTCGGGCTGCTGGTCTGGCTCTGCTTCCTGCCGCTCATGGCCGCGATGCCGCGCTTCCAGCGGTGGCTGTCGGCCGCCTACACCCGCGTCCGCGAGCGGACCGGCGACATGCTCTCCGCGGTCGGCGAGTCGGTCGTCGGCGCGGCGGTGATCCGCGCCTACGGCGCCGAGGCCCGCACGTCCGAGCGGCTGGACACCGCGATCGAGGCCAACAAGACCGCCCAGGCCCGCACCCAGAAGATCGTCGCGACCGTCTTCCCGCTGACCGAGATCGTGGCCGCGGTGGCGGTGGCCGGAGTGGTGCTGCTCGGCGTGCGGCTCGGCGTGGACGGCGACATCTCCGAGGGGCGGCTGGTCGCCTTCCTCTTCCTGATCACGCTGTTCATCTCCCCGCTGCAGATCGCGACCGAGGTGCTCAACGAGGCGCAGAACGCGATCGCCGGCTGGCGGCGGATCCTGGGCGTGCTCGACACCCCGCCCGACGTCGCCGACCCGGAAGAGGACGGCGTCGACCTGCCGCGCGGGCCCATCTCCGTCTCCTTCCAGGAGGTCGGCTTCGCCTACCCCGGCGGGCCCGCGGTGCTGAGCGACGTATCGGTCGACATCCCGCCGCGCTCGCGGATCGCGGTGGTGGGGGAGACCGGCTCCGGCAAGACGACCTTCGCCAAACTGCTCACCCGGCTGATGGACCCCGTCTCCGGACGGGTGACCGTGGACGGCGAGGACCTGCGGAGGGTGCGCTTCTCCTCGCTGCGCGAGCGGATCGTCATGGTCCCGCAGGACGGCTTCCTGTTCGACGGCACGCTGGCCGACAACATCCGCTTCGGCCGCCCGCCGGCGACCGACGAGGAGATCGGGCTGGCCCTGACCGAGCTGGGCCTGGCCGACTGGCTGGAAGGGCTGCCCGCGGGCTTGGACACCCCGGTCGGCCAGCGCGGTGAGTCGCTCTCGGCGGGCGAGCGCCAGCTCGTCGCGCTGGCCCGCGCCTACCTCGCCGACCCCGACCTGCTCCTGCTGGACGAGGCCACCTCCGCGGTGGACCCGGCGACGGAGGTACGGCTGGCACGCGCGCTGGAGGGCGTCACGCGGGGCCGTACCGCGGTCTCCATCGCGCACCGGCTGTCCACCGCGGAGGCGGCCGACGAGGTGCTGGTCTTCGACCGGGGCCGGATCGTCCAGCGCGGGCCGCACGCCGAGCTGGTGGCGCGGCCCGGGGTCTACGCCGACCTGCACGCGTCCTGGGTGTCGGCCGCCCGGTCGTGAACGGGCGGTCGCACGGCGGGCGGCCAGCGAAATAAATCCCCATAAAAGGGACATATCTCAGGGTTAAAGCGTGCTTCTGGTGGCAGAGGGCGGGTATGGACGCGAACCTGCTGCCCCCGGGAGTGCGCTCGGCCGTGGCCGAAAGTGATCTGATGGACGACCTGGACGACTTCCTGGTCGACGACGATGACGACGACGATCCCGTGCTGAGGCGGCGGGACGGCAGTCCCGTGGACACCTGGCGGGAGCACTACCCCTACGACGAGCGCATGACCCGGGACGAGTACGACCGGGTCAAACGGCTGCTCCAGATCGAGCTGCTCAAGCTGCAGTACTGGATCAAGGACACCGGCGGTCGGCTGGTGATCCTGTTCGAGGGACGCGACGCGGCGGGCAAGGGCGGCACGATCAAGAGGTTCATGGAGCACCTCAACCCGCGCGGCGCGCGCGTGGTCGCGCTGGAGAAGCCCAGCGAGCGCGAGAGCACCCAGTGGTACTTCCAGCGCTACGTCGCCCACCTGCCTGCCGCGGGGGAGATGGTCTTCTTCGACCGCTCCTGGTACAACCGCGCCGGGGTGGAGCGGGTGATGGGCTTCGCGAGCCCGGAGCAGTACCTCGAGTTCATGCGGCAGACCCCCGAGCTGGAGCGCATGCTGGTCCGCGACGGCGTCCACCTGGTGAAGTTCTGGTTCTCGGTGTCGCGCAAGGAGCAGCGGACCCGCTTCCTGATCCGCCAGGTCGACCCGGTGCGGCAGTGGAAGCTCTCGCCGATGGACCTGGAGTCGCTGGACAAGTGGGACGAGTACACCGAGGCCAAGGAGGACATGTTCCTGCACACCGACACGGACGAGGCGCCGTGGACGGTGGTCAAGAGCAACGACAAGAAGCGGGCCAGGATCGAGGCCATGCGGCACGTGCTGAGCCTGTTCGAGTACGAGAACAAGGACCACGAGATCGTCGGGACCCCTGACCCGAAGATCGTGGTCAAGGCCGCCGACGTGCTGGACGACGACCGCGTGCGCTAGGCGGCCGCCCGGTGCGGTGGACGGGTGGCCGGCCGCCGTTCCGGCACGGCGGCCGGCCGTTCCGGTCGGGCCGGGCGGGCCGTTCCGGGGTGGCGGACGGACCGTCCGGCGTCCGGCGGTGATGCACGGGCCGTCCGGCGGGGATGCGCGGGCCGCCGCACGCTCCCGGCTGCGGCACAATTGCCGCATGTCCCTTGACCCCGCCATCGCCGCCCGGCTGAAGCGCACCGCCGACGGGCTGGTGCCCGCCATCGTCCAGCAGTACGACACCGGCGAGGTGCTGATGCTCGCCTGGATGGACGACGAGGCCCTGCACCGCACGCTCACCACCGGCCGGGCCACCTACTGGTCGCGCAGCCGCGGTTCCTACTGGGTCAAGGGCGACACCTCCGGCCACGTCCAGCATGTCAAGTCCGCGGCCCTGGACTGCGACGGGGACACGATCCTGCTCAAGGTCGACCAGGTGGGCGCGGCGTGCCACACCGGCGACCGCACCTGCTTCGACGCGGACGAGCTGACGGTGGCCCCGGCGTGAATGCCAGACGGGAGCTGTGGACCTGGGCGGCCGTGAGCGCGGCGGCCGCGGGCCTGGTCCTGCCGGTCGCCGCGCAGGACTGGGCCACCCGGGACGTCGGCGGAGTCCCGGGCGCCGGCCCCGGGACGCTCGCCCTGCCGGGTGGCGAACTCGCGCACTTCCTGAGCCCGGTGGCGCTGGCCGCCCTCGCCGCGGTGGTCTCCGTGCTCGCCACGCGAGGCGCGCTGCGCGCGGTCATCGGAGCGGTCATCTCCCTCTGCGGGGCGGGCGCGGCCGCGGGCGCCCTGCTGGCGACCGGGGAGGAGGCGCTGGCCGCCGCGTCGGAGGGGAAGGCGGTCACCGGCGGGGGCGCCGGCGCCCTGGCCGCCTCGGCCTCCTGGACCGTCCACTGGATCTGGCCGCTGACGGCGGCGGCCGGCGGGCTGGTCCTGGTGGCCGCCGGAGCGGCGGCCGCGCTACGGGGCCGCCGGTGGCCCGGCATGTCCGACCGGTACGACCGTCCGGCGCCCGGTACGGCGGGCCCCGCCGCGGGCCCGGTCACCGAGCGGGCGCTGTGGGACGCGATCGACCGCGGGACCGACCCGACCGACGGCCCGACCGGCGGCTCGACCGACGGTTCGACCGACGGCCCTGCCGGCGCGCGGCCGGCCGGCCGGGCCGGTGATCCGTCCGGAGACCCGGTCGCGGGATCGTCCGCCGGCGCAGGCCGGGACCCGGCCGAGGAGCCCGTGCGCGGGGAGCGCTGACCCGGGCCGTCCGGATCGTCCCGATCGCCGGATCACAACTTGCCCACAGGGCGGCCGTACCCGCCTGGAACAGGTACGTTGTCGCTAGGCTGCCGCCCGCAACTCGGATAAAGGGGAGTGATTCATGAGCTACGGGAATCAGTCGGGCGGTTACGGGCCTCCCGGAGGATACGGTCCTCCCGGTGGCTACGGCGGGCCGCCGCCCGGAGGCGGCTACGACCCCTACGGCTACGGCGGGCCGCCCCCGCCCCGCGGGAACAACGGCATGGCGATCGCCTCGCTGATCATGGGCATCATCGGGCTCTTCACCTGCGGCGTCACCTCGCTGGTGGGCATCGTGCTCGGGCACGTCTCGCTGAACCAGATCAAGCGGACCGGAGAGGAGGGGCGCGGCCTGGGCATCGCCGGCCTGATCCTGTCCTATTTCGGCATCGCCGGGTGGCTCCTCCTGCTCGTCTTCGCGCTGATGCTCGGCTGGTGGGGGCTGGGAGTCGCGGCCACCTCGGGTTACGGCCTCTGACGGACACCCTCGTGCACGGACACCCGCGTGTGCTGACGGGTGTCCCCGCGCGCGTTGAGTATCGTGACCGGGTGACGGACGGCCGCCGGCGGAGGACCCGGGCGGGCCGGGACGGCGGGGAGGCCGGGGCGGGGTGACGGAGGAGACGGCGGGCGCGCGGCGGTCCGGGGCGCGGGCCCTGGCGGCGCCCCTGGGCGTGGCGCTGGCGGCGGGGGCCGCGGTCGCCCTGGTGGGCGCGGTCGACCCGAACGAGCCCGGCCACTACCCCGCCTGCCCCTTCCTGACGCTGACGGGGCTCTACTGCCCCGGCTGCGGCGGCCTGCGGGCCGTGCACGCGCTCGCCCACGGTGATCCCGCCGCGGCCCTCGGCCTCAATCCGCTCCTCGTGGCCGCGGCGCCGCTCCTGGCGGTGCTCTGGGCGCGCTGGGCGGTGCGGTCCTGGCGGGGCCTGCCGTTCGACGCGGCGGGGCTCCGTCCCGTGCACGCGTGGTGGCTGCTCGGCGTGATGATCGTTTTTTGGATAGGACGGAATCTACCTTTCGGGGACTTCCTGGCGCCATAGCGACCACGCCCGTCACCCGGTGGCGGGGTGACCTCGGCAAGGCCGATAGCATCGGCAGGACAAGGGCAATCGATCGGGAGGGACCTGACCCGTGAGCGAGCGGAGCGAGCGAGCCACCAGACGCAGCAGCTTGCGAACGAGGGCGACGGAGGGGGCCCGGTGAGCGAGTGGACCACGGGTGCGGGGATGATCACGGACGTGGCCTCCGGGCCTCACGGGGAGGCCTCATGAGCGTTCTGGACGAGATCATCGACGGCGTCCGCGCCGATCTGGCCGAGCGGCAGCAGGCCGTGGCCCTGTCCGAGCTCAAGGCGCGGGCCGAGCGGGCGCCGGCGCCCCGCGACGCCTACAAGGCGCTCGGCGGCGACCAGGTGGCCGTCATCGCGGAGGTGAAGCGCTCCAGTCCCTCGAAGGGCGCGCTGGCCGCGATCGCCGACCCGGCCGCCCTGGCCGCCGACTACGAGGCCGGCGGCGCGCACGTCATCAGCGTGCTGACCGAGAAGCGCCGCTTCGGCGGCAGCCTCGACGACCTGGCCGCCGTGCGCGCCGTCGTCGACATCCCGGTGCTGCGCAAGGACTTCATCGTCACCTCCTACCAGCTCTGGGAGGCCCGTGCCCACGGCGCCGACCTGGCGCTGCTGATCGTGGCCGCGCTGGACCAGAACGCGCTGGTCTCCCTCATCGAGCGGGCCGAGTCGATCGGGCTGGCCCCGCTGGTGGAGGTGCACACCGCCGAGGAGCTCGACCGGGCGCTGGACGCCGGAGCCCGGATCATCGGCATCAACGCGCGCAACCTCAAGACCCTCGAGGTCGACCGGGAGGTGTTCGCCAAGCTGGCGCCGGAGATCCCCGACGGCATCATCAAGATCGCCGAATCGGGTGTGCGCGGCCCCCACGACCTGCTCGCCTACGCCCGGGCCGGCGCCGACGCCGTCCTGGTCGGGGAGAGCCTGGTGACCGGCAAGGACCCCCGGGCCGCCGTCGTGGACCTGGTCACCGCCGGAGCCCACCCCGCATCCCGACCCGAGGGGCAGTAAGACAAGTGACAGCGACGCAAGAGCCCATCCTCACCGCGGCGGACCTGGCAGGCCACGGCGTCCACGGCGACGACCCGGACGCCCAGGGCAAGTTCGGCATCTTCGGCGGCCGCTACGTGCCCGAGGCGCTCATCCCGGCGCTGGACGAGGTCGCCGCCGAGTACGACCGGGCCAGGAACGACCCCGCCTTCCTGCGCGAGTTCGACCATCTGCTGCGCACCTACGCCGGCCGGCCGACCACCCTCACCGAGGTGCCGCGCTTCGCCGAGCAGGCGGGCGGCGCCCGGATCATCCTCAAGCGCGAGGACCTGACCCACACCGGCGCACACAAGATCAACAATGTGCTCGGCCAGGCCCTGCTCACCAAGCGCCTGGGCAAGACGCGGGTGATCGCCGAGACCGGCGCCGGTCAGCACGGCGTCGCCACCGCGACCGCCGCCGCCCTGATGGGCCTGGAGTGCGTCATCTACATGGGCGCCGTCGACTGCGAGCGCCAGGCGCTGAACGTGGCGCGGATGAAGCTGCTCGGTGCCACGGTCGTCCCGGTCACCAACGGCAGCCAGACCCTCAAGGACGCCATCAACGAGGCGTTCCGCGACTGGGTCACCAACGTCGACCGCACCCACTACCTGTTCGGCACGATCGCCGGGCCGCACCCGTTCCCCGAGATCGTGCGCGACTTCGCCCGCATCATCGGGGTCGAGGCCCGCCGCCAGATGCTGGAGCTGACCGGCGCACTGCCGGACGCCGTCTGCGCGGCCGTCGGCGGAGGCTCGAACGCGATCGGCGTCTTCCACGCCTTCATCGAGGATTCCGGCGTCGCGCTGCACGGCTACGAGGCCGGAGGCCGGGGCCTGGAGACCGGCGAGCACGCGCTCACGCTCACCGCGGGCTCGGTCGGCGTGCTGCACGGCTCGCGCACCTACGTCCTGCAGGACGAGGAGGGGCAGACGATCGAGTCGCACTCGATCTCCGCCGGGCTCGACTACCCGGGTGTCGGCCCCGAGCACGCCTGGCTGAAGGACAGCGGCCGCGCCGTCTACCACGGCGTCACCGACGCCGAGGCGATGGAGGCCTTCGCGCTCCTGGCCCGCACCGAGGGCATCATCCCGGCGATCGAGTCCTCCCACGCCCTGGCCGGAGCCCTCAAGCTCGGCCGCGAGCTGGGCCCCGAGGCGACCATCCTGGTCAACCTCTCGGGCCGCGGCGACAAGGACATGGGCACCGCCATGAAGTACTTCGACCTCTGACGACCGACCCGCCTCCCCTCCGGCCCGGTCCGGAGGGGGCCCAGGGCCCCGATCCGCAACGGAACCCAACATGACGACTCTCCAGACGGTGTTCGCCAAGGCGAAGGCGGACGACCGCGCAGCCCTCGTCGGATACCTCCCCGCCGGATTCCCGACGAAGGACGGCGCGATCGCGGCCGCCACCGCCATGGTGGAGGCGGGCTGCGACGTGATCGAGATCGGCCTGCCCTACTCCGACCCGCTCATGGACGGTCCGACCATCCAGGACGCGGTGCACCGGGCGCTGAGCAACGGCACCCGCATCGCCGACGTGCTGCGCACGGTCGAGGGCGTGGCCAAGACGGGCGCGGCCACCCTCGTCATGACCTACTGGAATCCGATCGACCGCTACGGGGCCGAGCGGTTCGCCCGTGACCTGGCGAGTGCGGGCGGCGTGGGCACCATCACCCCGGACCTGACCCCGGAGGAGGCCGGTCCCTGGCGGGAGGCCAGTGCCGCCGCCGGGATCGACACCGTCTTCCTGGTCGCGCCCAGCTCCACCGACGAGCGCATCAAGGCCGTCGTCGAGTGCTGCACCGGTTTCGTCTACGCGGCCTCGCTGATGGGCGTCACCGGTGCCCGCGAGTCGGTCAGCTCGTCGGCGCAGGGCCTGGTCGAGCGGACCCGCGCCCACACCGACCTGCCGGTCTGCGTGGGGCTGGGGGTCGGCAACGGCCGGCAGGCCGCAGAGGTCGCGGCCTACGCCGACGGCGTGATCGTGGGCTCGGCGTTCATCCGCCGCCTCCTGGACGCTGCCGACGAGGCCTCGGGTCTGGCGGCGGTCCGCGAGCTCGGCGCCGAACTCGCGGCGGGCGTGCGCGGCTGACCCGTCCGGGAGTCTCCGGCCCGCAAGAGCGGCCGTCCGCCGGGACGGCCGCTTTTCCGCATCCGGCGTGGCTCGTCCGGCACCGGCGTGTTCCGAACCTCCTGGTCCGGCACGGCGCGTCCGGCGCCTCCCGGACGGGAGACCGGGGAGTCTGGATCCACCGGGTCCCGATCGTCCGCCCAGGACCGGAGCCGCTCGGGGCAGGGCCCGTGATCAAGGCGATGTCCAGGACTTATACAGTGCTTATGGAGCTCATGATGGGCTTTCTCGGGACATCCGGAAGATCCGTGGAGGACCGTCACGGCGGAACCCGGAATAGGAGACGATGGTGCTCGTGACTTCTGACAAGACCGCGTCCCCAGGGCCGCGTGCCGTCCGTTCGGCGCTACCCTGGGTGACGACCGCCTCGCGGCTGGTGCTGGGAGGCGTGCTGATCGTCGCCGGTTGGGGGAAGATCGGCACGCCTGTCCTGTCGGTCCAGGCGGTCAAGGCGTACGACCTGCTTCCTGAATCGCTCGCCACGGTGGTCGGCTACGGCCTGCCCATCATGGAGATCGTCGTCGGGGTGCTGCTGGTCGTCGGGCTGCTCACGCGGGTCGCGGGAGTCATCTCCGCGCTGCTCATGCTGGCCTTCGTGATCGGCATCGCCTCCGCCTGGGCGCGCGGGCTGCGGATCGACTGCGGCTGCTTCGGCGGCGGCGGCCAGCTCGCGGCCGGCGTGGAGCCCAGCTACCTCGTCGACATCCTGCGGGACTTCGGCCTGTTCGCGCTCGGCGTGGTCATCGCCTGGTTCCCGCCGGGCCGGTTCGCGCTGGACTCCGTGCTCGGGGTCACCTCCGCGCGGGAGTCCGATCCGTACGACACCGATGACACCGATGACACCGACGACACCGACGACGCCGAGGGCGACGGCATCGAGGGCGACGACGGCGAACCCCTGCAGAAGGAGAACCACTGATGGGCAAGGCCGCACGGGACCAGTCGGCCCGTGACCGGATCAAGGCGCAGCGCGAGGCGGAGCGGAAGCAGGAGCAGCGCAAGCGCATGACGACCATCGCGACCGTGGTGGTCGTCGCGCTGGCCGCCGTCGGCGCGGGCTGGTGGTACTCCATCCAGAGCGGTCAGTCCGAGGAGACCACGACGGCGCTGGCTCCGATCACCGTCCAGAGCGACGGATCGGTCGTCATGGCCAAGGCCGGCGTGGACGAGCCGGTGCTGGACGTCTACGAGGACTTCCAGTGCCCGATCTGCCGGGAGCTGGACAAGACCAGCGGCCCGACCGTCAAGAACCTGGCCGCCGAGGGCAAGGTCAAGGTGGTGTACCACCCCATCACGATCTTCGGTGAGGGCGTCGTCCGGGACAACTCCGTGCGTGCCGGGGCCGCGGCCCGCTGCGTGCCCGACGGCAGGCAGTGGATGGCCTACCACGACAAGCTCTTCGAGGAGCAGCCCCCGGAGACGGTCGAGGGCTTCAAGACCGGCGAACTGGTCGAGTGGGGCAAGGAGGCCGGGGTCACCGCCCCGGGCTTCGAGCAGTGCGTCACCTCGCAGCAGCACGCCAAGGCGCACGCCGACTACTCGAACGCGCAGATCGAGAGCGCGCAGATCCAGGGGACGCCGACGCTGAAGCTCAACGGGACGGCGCTCGGCAACGAGGCGTTCAACCCGTCGCAGCTGCGCCAGGCGATCCTCGATGCCGCCAAGTAGCGCGTGACACGGTAACGTCACCTGACATGCCCCTCGCCTCGATTCCCAGCCCCTCCCAGGGGGTCTGGCACCTCGGCGTAATCCCGATCCGGGCCTACGCACTGTGCATCGTGCTCGGCGTCATCGTCGCCGTCATCATGAGTGAACGCCGCTGGCGCGCCCGTGGCGGCGAGCCCGGCACGATGGTGGACCTCGCCGTCTGGGCCGTGCCGTTCGGCCTGGTCGGCGGGCGCCTCTACCACGTCATCACCGACTGGCAGCTCTACTTCGCGCCGGACGCGCCCAACGAGCCGATCGAGGCGCTGTTCATCTGGAACGGCGGGCTGGGCATCTGGGGCGCGGTCGCGCTCGGCGCCCTGGGCGTGTGGTTCGGCTGCCGCGGCCGGGGGATCTCCCTGACCGCGGTGGCCGACACCGTCGCCCCCGGCATCGCGGTGGCCCAGGCCATCGGGCGCTGGGGCAACTACTTCAACCAGGAGCTGTTCGGCAGCCCCACCGACCTGCCGTGGGGCCTGGAGATCGACCCCGACCGGCCGGGCACGGTGCCGGGCGAGGACACCTACCACCCCACGTTCCTGTACGAGTCGATCTGGGACCTCGGCCTGGCCCTCGTGCTGATCTGGGCGGGCCGGAGGTTCGCCCTCCGGCACGGCCGGGTGTTCGCGCTCTATGTGGCGGGCTACACCGTCGGCCGCTTCTGGATCGAGGGCCTGCGGGTCGACACGGCCCACCACATCCTGGGTCTGCGGCTCAACCAGTGGACCTCGATCGTCCTGTTCCTCGCCGCGCTCGCCTACTTCTGGTGGGCCCGGAACAGGACCGACGAGGAGCTGGTGGGGACCGGGGCCGGAGCGGACGCGGAGGCCGCGGCGACCGGTGGGGAGCCGGCGGACCCGGCGCACCCGTCCGACCAGGCCGACGAGGACGACGAGGACGACGAGGACGACGAGGACGACGAGGACGGCGGTTCCGCCGGCGATCCGGCGGAGCGGGCCGATCTCGCGACGGCGTCCGGAGCGCGGGACGGGGCCGAGGACCCGAAGGACCCGGAGGATCCGGTCGACCCGGCGCACCCCTCCGACCAGGCCGATGAGGACGAGGAGAGCGGCGGGACGCAGGGGCCCGGGAGGTCCCCGGAGGCGCCGGCCACCGGCCGCACCGCCGAGGAGGCGGCCGGGGAGCCCGGCGGGGAGGTCGGCCGGGAGAAAGAGAAATCGTGAGCGGCGACGGCTCGCGCAAGCGCGCCGAGATCCACCACGAGCACCGCGACGTCAACGGCGGCTGGCTCCGGCCGTCGGTGTTCGGCGTGATGGACGGGCTCGTCTCCAACTTCGCCCTCATCGCGGGGGTGGCCGGCGGCAGCGACGACACGGGGGTCGTCATCCTGGCCGGGATCGCCGGACTGGCGGCGGGCGCGTTCTCCATGGCGGGAGGGGAGTACGTCTCCGTAGCCAGCCAGCGGGAGCTCGCCCTCGCCGAGATCGACGTCGAGCGGCGCGAGCTCCAGCGCCATCCCGAGGCCGAGGAGGAGGAGCTCGCGCAGATGTACGAGGCGCAGGGGGTCGACCCCGAGCTCGCCGCACAGGTGGCCCGGCAGGTCTCACGCGACCCCGGCAGGGCGCTGGTGGTGCACACCCGCGCCGAGCTGGGCGTCGTCCCGGACGACCTGCCGTCACCGTGGGTCGCCGCCGTCTCGTCGTTCCTGTCCTTCGCCGTGGGCGCGCTCCTGCCGCTCCTGCCGTACCTCCTGGGGGTCACCAGCCTGGTGGCCTCGGCGGTGGTCTCCTGCCTGGCCCTGTTCGGCGCGGGCGTCCTGGTCTCGCGGGTCACCGCCCGCAGCTGGTGGTACAGCGGGCTGCGCCAGTTCGCGGTGGGCTCGGTCGCCGCGGTGCTGACGTTCGGCCTGGGCAACCTCCTGGGGGGGATGGCACTGTGACGACTCCGGCTCCCGGCCGCAAGCGCCGCCGCACCTCCGGCCGCCGCGCCCCCGGCGAGCACCCCCCTGCCGAGCACCTCCCCGCCGCACATCCCCCCGCCGGGCAGCGTCCCGCAGGGCCTCCCGCGGCGCCTCCGGCGGAGCGGCGCCCTCCGGCCGCGCCGTTCCCGCAAGGGGAGCGGTTCCCCGCCGCGGGACCGTACTCCCCGGCCGCGCCGTATCCGGCGGAGCAGTACCCCGCCGCCGGACACGCCCCGGCGGACCCCGCCCCCGCCCCCGCCGAGCCCGGCTCGGCCGAGCCGGGCACCGCCGAACGATCCTCCGGGCGGCGCTCCTCGGCGAGGCGCTCGGCGAAGCGGTCCGCCAAGCCGTCCAAGCCGTCCAAGCCGTCCAAGCCGTCCCCGAGACGCGACTCCGCCGAGGAGCCGGAGGGGATCCTCGGCCGGCTGGAGGCCTGGGGCCTGAGTCCCGTCCAGCAGAAGCTGGTGCTGGGCGGTGCCTGGACGGCGGCCGCGGCGGCGGTCATCGGCGCACTGCTGCTCGCCATCGCCGCCATCGGCAACGACTACGTGCCCGAGCCGCCCGCCGCCGACACCGGGACCGCCGCGTCCCAGCCCAGGCCCGCCGCCTACCGGGGCTGGCCCTCCTCGAAGGTGTTCGCGCCGATCGCGCAGAGCAAGGCCGACCCGCTGCTGCTGCCCCTGAAGGACGTCTTCGCCGAGAAGACCCTGACGGAGGGGCGGATCACGCTGAGGCTGACGGGCACCAAGCTCGATGCCGCCTGCGCCGAGGCGGTGTGGGGACGGACCCTGACGGACCGGCTGGCCCAGGCGGGGTGCACCCAGGCCCTGCGGGGGACCTACACCAGCGCGGACCGGCGCTACGTCGCCCAGTACACCCTGTTCAAGCTCCGGGACGCCGCCTCCGCCGACGGGCTGGTGAGCTCTCTGGCCACCCTGCACCGGGGCGGCTGGGTCCGGCCGGTGGATCCGGCCCGGCCGCTCTTCACGGCGGACGGGCACAGCGAGGGCAGCGGCCACGCGATGGGGCACTACGCCGGGCTGGTCTGGATCGGGCGCGCGGACGGCGCCGAACCCGACGCCAAGGACGACTTCGTCTCCCTGTCCCTGGCGGTCAGGGGTGCGGAGAAGGCCGTGTTCCGGCGCGTCGTCGCGGTGGCGCCGACTCCCTGACGGCGCGTCGTCGCGGTGGGCCGGCCCTCGCCGCCGCAGCGGTCGCGGTGGCTCCTGCTTCCCGACGGCGTGTCGTCGTGGTGACTCCGGTCTCTCGCCGCCGCAGTGGTCGCGGCGGCGCCGGCCTCTCGCGGGCACGGCGAACGGCCGGGCCCGCCGGCGGCCCGGTCCGGAGGCGTCCGAGGACCGCCGCCGCAGGCCGCCCGCACCCCGGTAAGCTCGGTGCCCATGCGCAAGTGGATCGCCGTGGCCGCCGCAGCCGTCGTCGCCGCCGCCGGGACGGCGTCCTGGTGGTTGCTGCGTGAGGAGGACGGCGTGCGGCCGGCGACCTTCCGGAGCGAGCTGAACACCGCCCACTACGCCCCGATCGCCACCCGCGCGCTCGACCCGGAGCCGCTGACCGCCGCCGAGGTCTTCGCCGCCGGGCAGGTCGCCTCCGGCGGGATCACGCTGACGGGCGGGAGCCCCGAGTCCCTGGCCGACTGCGCCTCGGCCGTGTGGGGGAGCGCCGAGGCGGCCGTCGCCGGATGCACCCAGGCACTGCGGGCCGGCTACACCTCGGCGGACGGCCGGATCGCCGGGCAGTTCCTCATCTTCAACCTGGCCGACTCCGCCGCCGCCGACCGGCTCGTCACCGCGCTCGGCCGCGACGGCTTCGTCCGGCCGGCGTCCGGCCTCCCCGAGGCGTTCGACGGCGCCCGGGGCTGGGCCCAGGCCAGGGCGCTGGGCCACTACGTCACGGTGAGCTGGGTCGCGCCCGCGGGACCGGGGGCCGGAGTGGACCTGACCCACCCGCAACTGGCCGTCGACGGCCTCGGCTTCGCGGTCCAGCAGCGGCTGGTGTGATCCTGCCGTCCCGCCTGCGGGTCCGTCGGCGGCCTCAGCGCGGGTCGTCCGTCAGCGGCATCCGGGCTGGTCCGTCGGCGGCCGACGCGGCGAGGGAGGCCGCCACCGCGGCGGGCAGCCCGGCCAGGCGGCAGGCGGGCAGCTCCAGCACGGTGACGTCCGCGGACCAGGGAGCGGCCTCCGCGACGACGGCCTTCGCCTGCTTCTTGGTCAGGTCGCCCCGCTCCCTGATGAGGGCCTCGCGCCAGGTGTTGGCGAGCTTGCCGTGGGCGTTGTCGAGGATCCGGCGCAGGACCCGCTCCTGCGCGGACTCGGGGAGCGGACGCCGTACGGCGTCGACGGTCCGGCCCGTCACGGTCAGCTCGTAGACGCAGGACAGCGGCCCGGCGGGCGGGTCCTCCGCGGGCGCGGCCGTCCAGGCCCGGACGCGGCGGGCCCGGGTGGCGAGCAGGAGGCGGGGGAGCGCGGACTCCATCCCGGCCGGTACGGCCACCGCGACCTCGGCGGGATCGGCGGCGTACGGCTTGGCGAGCCAGGTCGAGAGGCGGGCCCGGGGGATCCGCGGCAGGGTGTCCCGCGGCCACTCCCCGACGAGCACGGCGGGGGAGAACCCCGCGGGCCCGTCCGCGGTCAGGTCGGGGGCGACGTCGGCGGGCCGGGACTCGACGGACTGGGGGCCGTGGGTGTAGATGGCCGCGCCGAGCCCGTCGACGCGGGCGGCCACGGCGGGCCACGTCTTCGTCGTGGGGCGCAGGACGTACAGGTCGGCGGCGGAGCCGATGGCCTCGGCGCCGTGGTAGCGGTTGAAGTCCGGGTAGATCGCCTCGCTGACCAGGTTGAGGGCAGAGAGCGCCTGCTGCACCTTCAGCGCCAGAGCCGGGGTGCGCTCGCCGGCGCCGTACGCCAGCAGGATGCGGCCGTGCTCCCGGTCGGCGATCCCCTCGGCGGCACGGGCGGCGAACAGGCCGATGCCCTCCGGCGTGTACGGCGGGTCGGTGACGGCCAGGTCGGCCCAGCCCTGCACGGAGGCGGGCAGTCCCAGGCGCAGGTCGGCCCAGCGGGTGCGGACCTGCACCCCGAGCCGCTCGGCCTGCCCGGCGATGTAGGCCAGGATGCGCTCGTCGACGTCCACCACGGCCACCTCGGCGTCCGGGCGCAGCAGTGCGGTCGCCAGCGAGGTCAGGTCGTGGTCGCCCACGCACAGGATCCGCGCCCCGGGCAGCCAGAACCGGGCGTCCAGCAGCAGCGCCCGCCGGACCACGGTCTCGGCGGTCGCGGCCACGTGGTCCAGCGCCTGACGGCCCCGGGGGGCCCCGGCGACCAGCTCCTCCATCCGGGCCAGGAGGTCGGCGTGCCCGTCGAGCAGGTGGGCCACCGGGTCGGCGGGACCGTGCGGGGCGGCGGACAGGCCGGGGAGCGGCTCGCGGAGCCGGAACCGGTCGCCGGAGCGCTCCAGCCCGGCCTCGGCCTCGGTCTCGCGGAGCAGGGCCTCGATCGCCCGCCGGGACGTCGCGGTCTCGCGGACCAGGTCGGCCAGCGTCCACCACCTGCCGTCGCCGAGCAGCGCCAGCGCCGTCCGCAGCCGCCTGCCGTCCACGCCTGCGTGCCGGAGCAGCTCCTCGATCCCGTTCATGGTCCCCCACCCTAGAGGAACGCCCGCCTGGCGGCCGGTGACGAGGGGGCCGGGCCGGGAGAGGTCTGGACCACTGCCTCCCGGCGGGCAGGAATACCGGCTCCGACCTGCTCGTTAGGCGAAAAGGATTAATCCGCAGCAAATAGCTGCGACCGGGACCGGGTAGGCAGGTTTCCGACAGGGTACGGTAACCTCTACTCACCACGCAGCAGGGCCAACGTCGTCCCTTTGCTTGTTTCCACACGAAGCAGAAGAAGACGACGGGAGGGATTCAATGCCTGCTGCCCACCTCGGCTTTCCCGAGCCCCAGGGCCTCTACGACCCCGCGCACGAGCACGACGCCTGCGGTGTCGCCATGGTCGCGGACGTCGCCGGACGGCGCAGCCACGACATCGTCGCCAAGGCTCTGACGGCGCTGTGCAATCTCGATCACCGGGGGGCCCAGGGTAGCGAACCGGACACCGGTGACGGTGCCGGCATCCTGACGCAGATTCCTGACACGTTCCTGCGCGCGGTGGCCGCCGAAGCCGGTCTCCGCGAGCTGCCCCCCGCGGGTTCCTACGCCGCCGGCACGGCCTTCCTGCCGATCGACGCCGAGGCGCGCGCGACCGCCGAGCGGATGATCGAGGAGATCGCCGCGGAGGAGGGCCTGACCGTCCTCGGCTGGCGCGACGTCCCGGTCGACCCGACCCTCCCGGGCCCCAGCGCCCGGGCGGTGATGCCGTTCTTCCGCCAGCTCTTCGTCTCCTCCCCGGGCGGCGAGTCCGGCCTGGAGCTCGACCGGCTGGCCTTCTGCCTGCGCAAGCGGGCCGAGCACGAGGCGGACGTCTACTTCCCCTCGCTGTCGTCGCGGACGATCGTCTACAAGGGCATGCTCACCCCCGGCCAGGTCGAGCCGTTCTTCCCCGACCTGAGCGACGAGCGCTACGAGACCGCGATCTCCCTGGTCCACTCGCGCTTCTCCACCAACACGTTCCCGTCGTGGCCGCTGGCGCACCCCTACCGCTACGTCGCCCACAACGGCGAGATCAACACGGTCAAGGGCAACCGCAACTGGATGCGCGCCCGCGAGGCGATGCTGGAGACCGCCAACCTTCCCGGCGACCTGGCGCGGCTCTTCCCCATCTGCGACCCCGACAGCTCCGACACCGGCTCCTTCGACGAGGCGCTGGAGCTGCTCCACCTCGCGGGCCGTACGCTGCCGCACGCGGTGCTGATGATGATCCCCGAGGCGTGGGAGAACCACACCGAGATGGACCCCGCGCGGCGGGCGTTCTACGAGTTCCACTCCTCGCTGATGGAGGCCTGGGACGGCCCGGCCTCGATCACCTTCTCCGACGGCACCCTGGTCGGCGCGGTCCTCGACCGCAACGGCCTGCGCCCCGGCCGGTTCTGGGTCACCGACGACGGCCTCGTCGTGCTGGCCTCCGAGGCCGGCGTGCTCGACATCGAGCCCGAGCGGGTCGTCCGCAAGGGCCGCCTGCAGCCGGGCCGGATGTTCCTGATCGACACCGCTCGCGGCAAGATCATCGAGGACGATGAGATCAAGGCGGAGCTCGCCGCCGAGCTGCCCTACGCCGAGTGGCTCCACGCCGGCCTGGTCCGCTTCGAGGAGCTGCCCGCCCGTTCCCGCGAGATCCCGACCCACGAGGCGCTCGTCAAGCGGCAGCAGACCTTCGGCTACACCGAGGAGGAGCTGCGGATCATCCTGTCGCCGATGGCGAGGACCGGCGCCGAGCCGATCGGCTCGATGGGCACCGACACCCCCGTCGCCGTGCTCAGCGAGAAGCCCCGGCTGCTGTTCGACTACTTCAGCCAGCTGTTCGCGCAGGTCACCAACCCGCCGCTGGACGCCATCCGCGAGGAGCTCGTCACCTCCCTGGCCAGCACGATCGGTCCCGAGGGCAACCTGCTCGACCCGGGCCCGGCCTCCTGCCGCCAGCTGGTCCTGCCGTACCCGGTGATCGACAACGACGAGCTCGCCAAGATCATCCACATCAACGACGAGGGCGCCCTCCCCGGCTTCCAGCCGTACGTCGTCTCCGGCCTGTACGAGGTCGCGGGCGGCGGCCAGGCGCTGGTCCGGCGCCTGACCGAGATCCGGGCCGAGGTCTCCGCGGCCATCGCCGGCGGCGCGCGGATCATCGTGCTGTCCGACCGGGGCTCCTCCGCGGAGCTCGCCCCGATCCCGTCGCTGATGCTCACCGGCGCGGTCCACCACCACCTGATCGCCGAGAAGACCCGGACCCGGGTGGGCCTGGTCATCGAGACCGGCGAGGCCCGCGAGTGCCACCACATGGCGCTGCTGATCGGGTACGGCGCCGGGGCGGTCAACCCCTACCTCGCCATCGAGACCGTCGAGGACATGGTCGACACCGGCGTGCTGAAGGTCGACCGGCACAAGGCCGTGCGCAACCTGATCAAGGCGTACGGCAAGGGCGTGCTGAAGGTCATGTCCAAGATGGGCGTGTCCACCGTCGCCTCCTACACCGGCGCGCAGATCTTCGAGGCGCTCGGGCTCGGCCAGGAGGTCGTCGACACCTGCTTCGCCGGGACCACCTCCCGCCTGGGCGGCGTCGGCTTCGACGTCCTGGCGCGCGAGACCGCCGAGCGGCACCTGCGGGCCTACCCGCGCGTGGAGAACGCCCACCGCCGGCTGGAGGTCGGCGGCGAGTACCAGTGGCGCCGCGAGGGCGAGCCGCACCTGTTCAACCCCGAGACCGTCTTCAAGCTGCAGCACGCCACCCGCACCCGCCGCTACGAGATCTTCAAGGAGTACACGGGTCTCGTGGACTCCCAGGCGGAGCGGCTGATGACGCTGCGCGGGCTGTTCCGGTTCAGGGACGGCGTACGCGAGCCGGTCCCCATCGACGAGGTCGAGCCGGTCAGCGAGATCGTCAAGCGGTTCTCCACCGGCGCGATGTCGTACGGCTCCATCTCCGCCGAGGCGCACGAGACGCTGGCGATCGCGATGAACCGGCTGGGCGGCAAGTCCAACACCGGCGAGGGCGGCGAGGACCCCGAGCGCCTCTACGACCCGGCCCGCCGCTCCTCGATCAAGCAGGTGGCCTCCGGCCGCTTCGGCGTGACCAGCGAGTACCTCGTCAACGCCGACGACATCCAGATCAAGATGGCCCAGGGCGCCAAGCCCGGCGAGGGCGGCCAGCTGCCCGGCCACAAGGTCTACCCGTGGATCGCCAAGACCCGGCACTCCACCCCCGGCGTCGGCCTCATCTCGCCGCCGCCGCACCACGACATCTACTCCATCGAGGACCTCGCCCAGCTCATCCACGACCTGAAGAACGCCAACCCGGTCGCCCGCGTGCACGTCAAGCTCGTGGCCGAGGTCGGCGTCGGCACGGTCGCGGCGGGCGTGAGCAAGGCCCACGCCGACGTCGTGCTCATCTCCGGCCACGACGGCGGCACCGGCGCGTCCCCGCTGACCTCGCTCAAGCACGCCGGCGCCCCCTGGGAGCTGGGCCTGGCCGAGACCCAGCAGACGCTGCTGCTCAACGGACTGCGCGACCGGATCACGGTCCAGGTCGACGGCCAGCTCAAGACCGGCCGAGACGTGGTCATCGCCGCGCTGCTCGGCGCCGAGGAGTACGGCTTCGCCACCGCGCCGCTGGTCGTCTCCGGCTGCGTCATGATGCGCGTCTGCCACCTGGACACCTGCCCGGTCGGCGTCGCCACCCAGAACCCCGAGCTGCGCCGGCGCTTCACCGGCAGGCCCGAGTTCGTGGTCAACTTCTTCGAGTTCATCGCCGAGGAGATCCGCGAGTACCTCGCCCAGCTGGGCTTCCGCTCGCTGGAGGAGGCCATCGGCCACGCCGAGCTGCTCGACACCGCCTCGGCGGAGGACCACTGGAAGGCGGCCGGCCTGGACCTCGGGCCGATCCTGCACCAGCCGGAACTGCCCGAGGGCGCCGCGGTGCGCAAGGTGCGCGAGCAGGACCACGGCCTGGACGCCGCCCTGGACAACACCCTCATCCAGCTGGCCGAGGGCGCCCTGGCGGACGGCACCCCGGTCACGCTGGACCTGCCCATCCGCAACGTCAACCGCACGGTCGGCACCATGCTCGGCCACGAGGTGACCAAGCGGTACGGCGGCGCGGGCCTGCCCGACGGCACCATCGACGTCCGGTTCACCGGCTCGGCGGGCAACTCCTTCGGCGCCTTCGTCCCGCGCGGCATCACGCTGCGCCTGACCGGCGACGCCAACGACTACCTCGGCAAGGGCCTGTCCGGCGGCCGGATCATCGTCCGGCCGCACGAGGCCGCCCCGCTCGACGGCCACATCATCGCCGGCAACGTCGGCCTGTACGGCGCGACCTCCGGTGAGGCGTTCGTCCGCGGCGTCATGGGCGAGCGGTTCTGCGTCCGCAACTCCGGCGCCACCGCGGTCGTCGAGGGCGTCGGCGACCACGGCTGCGAGTACATGACCGGCGGGCGGGTCGTCGTGCTCGGCCCGACCGGCCGCAACTTCGCGGCCGGCATGTCCGGCGGCATCGCCTACCTGCTCGACCTCGACCCCGCGCGGGTCAACCGCGAGATGGTGGAGATCGAACCTCTCGGCGAGGCCGACTCCGAGGAGCTGCGGAAGATCGTCGAAGCGCACCTGGCGGAGACGGGCTCCCCGGTCGCCAGGGAGCTGCTGGCCGACTGGGACCCGGCGCGCTTCAGCAAGATCATGCCGACCGACTACAAGCGGGTCCTGCGCGCCGCCGAGGCCGCACGGCTCGAGGGCAGGGACATCGACGAGGCGGTCATGACGGCCGCGGTCCAGGGATAAGGGGGGTAACACCGATGGCTGACCCGAAGGGTTTCCTGAACCACGGGCGCGAGCTGCCGGCGCGCCGCCCGGTGGACGTCCGCATCCGCGACTGGCGGGAGGTCTACCAGGACTTCCCCGCCGAGAAGCTGACGAGGCAGGCGTCCCGCTGCATGGACTGCGGCATCCCGTTCTGCCACAACGGCTGCCCGCTCGGCAACCTCATCCCCGAGTGGAACGACCTGGTCTACCGGGACGACTGGCGCGAGGCGATCGAGCGGCTGCACGCCACCAACAACTTCCCGGAGTTCACCGGTCGCCTGTGCCCGGCTCCGTGTGAGGCGGCGTGCGTGCTGGGCATCAACTCCGACCCGGTCGCGATCAAGCGGGTCGAGGTCGAGATCATCGACCGCGCCTTCGACGAGGGCTGGGTCGTCCCGCAGGTCCCGCCGGTCAGGACGGGCAAGCGGGTGGCGGTCGTCGGTTCGGGCCCCGCGGGCCTGGCCGCCGCTCAGCAGCTCACCCGCGCCGGGCACGACGTGGTGGTCTTCGAGCGGGCCGACCGGATCGGCGGCCTGCTCCGCTACGGCATCCCCGAGTTCAAGATGGAGAAGCGCCACATCGACCGGCGGCTCGAGCAGATGCGGGCCGAGGGCACCGAGTTCCGCACGGGCGTGAATGTCGGCGTGGACGTCACCGCCGCGCAGCTGCGCGCGGAGTTCGACGCGGTGGTCCTGGCCGGGGGCGCGACCCAGTGGCGGGACCTGCCCGTCGCCGGGCGCGACCTGGGCGGCATCCACCAGGCGATGGAGTACCTCCCGCCGGCCAACAGGGTCCAGGAGGGCGACTTCCCCGAGTCCCCGATCTCGGCGAAGGGCAAGCACGTCGTGGTGATCGGCGGCGGCGACACCGGCGCCGACTGCATCGGCACCGCGATCCGGCAGGGCGCCGCCTCGGTGACCCAGCTGGAGATCATGCCGCAGCCGCCGGCCGTCCGGCCGGGCAGCCAGCCGTGGCCCACGTTCCCCATCCTGTTCAAGATGGAGAGCGCCCACGAGGAGCTGGCCGACGACGGCGGGCAGCGGGTCTACGCGGTCTCCACCACCGAGTTCGTCGGCGACGCCGACGGCAACGTCCGGGCGCTGCGCCTGGTCGAGGTGGAGGGGCCGGCGAAGGGCTTCGCGCCGATCCCGGGCACTGAGCGGGAGATCCCGGCGGAGCTGGTCACCCTGGCGATGGGCTTCACCGGCCCGGAGAAGAACGCCCTGCTGGCGGACCTGGCCGCCGAGGGCGGCGAGGGCTTCTACGACGCCCGGGGCAACGTCGCCCGCGACAAGGGCTACATGTCCGCCGTCGAGGGTGTGTTCGTGGCCGGCGACATGGGCCGCGGCCAGTCGCTGATCGTCTGGGCGATCGCCGAGGGCCGCTCGGCCGCCGCGGCGGCCGACCGCCACCTCACCGGGAAGACGGCTCTGCCGGTCGCGATCCCGCCGACCGCGCGGCCGCTCGTCTGACGTCCCGGGCCGCGGGGCCCGCACACCGTGCGGACCTCGCGGCCCCGCCGGTCGCCGAGTTGCTTTACCGGATACATGCCTGAAAGATGCTGGTTCTAGGTCTTTGTGGGCATGGAGGGTGAATGGAACACGGGAGAGGGCTCCTGACGGCCGCGGTGCTGGCCGCGGCCGTCACCCTGGCGGGCGCCCCCGCCGCGGGGGCCGCCGGTACGGCCTCCGCCCCGGCCTCCGCGGCCTCCACCGGGCAGGCCCGTGACCACCTGGTCTTCTACACCCCGGGCGGGCACGCCCGGGCGCTGCTGGCCGTCGCCGCGGCCGGCGGCGAGGTCCTGTCCACCGAGCCGAAGCTCGGCTACGTCGTCGCCAGGGCCGCCGGGGGCTCCTCCGCGCGCTTCGTCGAGGAGCTCGCCGGGGACCCCGCCGTCGCGGGCGTCTCCTCCGACCGCAGGATCGGCACCGCCACCGCGCGCCCCCCGGCCCCGGCCCGGGGCACGGCGACGAGGCTCCGCCCCGCAGGGCCCGCGACCCGGGCGGCGGGCGCGTCCTTCCCCGAGGCGGGCGCGTTCTCCCGGAGCGAGACCGGCGCCGAGCCGCTCGCCGGACGCCAGTGGGACATGAGGATGATCGGCGCCACCGCCGCCGGCTCCCACGCCACCGCCCCCGGCGACCGGAAGGTCCTGGTGGGCGTCATCGACACCGGCGTCGACGGCAGGCACCCCGACATCGCGCCCAACTTCGACCGCGAGCGCAGCCGCAACTTCGTCACCGACCTGCCGGAGGACCCCACCGGCGCGGAGCTCGACGGACCGTGCGAGTTCAAAGGCTGCAAGGACCCCGCCGACTGGGACGACGACGGCCACGGCACCCACGTCGCCAGCACCATCGCCTCCCCGGTCAACGGCCTCGGCATCGCCGGGGTCGCCCCCGGCGTGACCCTGGTCAACCTCCGGGCGGGGCAGGACTCCGGCCTGTTCTTCCTCAAGCCCAGCCTCGACGCGCTCACCTACGCCGCCGACACCGGCATCGACGTGGTCAACATGAGCTACTACGTCGACCCGTGGCTGTTCAACTGCGCGGCCAACCCCGCCGACTCCAAGGCCGAGCAGCTGGAGCAGCGCGGCGTCATCACCGGCATGCAGCGGGCCCTCGACTACGCCCGCAAGCGCGGCGTCACGCTCATCAGCGCCATCGGCAACGGCTCCACCGACCTCGGGCGGCCGAAGACCGACACGACGAGCCCCGACTACCCGGCCGAGGCGGCGCGCGTCCGCAAGGTCGACAACTCCTGCCTCAACGTGCCGGCCGAGTCCAGGGGCGTCGTCTCGGTCTCCGCGGTCGGCCCGAGCGGGCGCAAGGCCTACTACTCCGACTACGGCACCGAGCAGACCGACCTGGCGGCGCCCGGCGGCGACGAGTACGACGGCGGCACGGGGTTCGACGTCACCAGGACGGTCCTGGCCGCCGTCCCCGAGCACGTCGTCCGCGCCCAGGGCCTGCTCGCCAAGGACGGCAGGCCCACCAGCACGAGCGTGGTGCGCGACTGCCAGGGCGGGACCTGCGCCTACTACCAGTATCTCGCGGGCACCTCCATGGCCGCCCCGCACGCCACCGGCGTCGCCGCGATCCTGGTGAGCCGCTTCGGCGAGCCCGGCCGCTTCCGCGAGGGAGCGGGCTGGGACGAGCTCACCATGCCCCCCGCCGACGTCGAGCGCCTGCTGTACGCCAGCGCGGTGAAGAAGGCGTGCCCCTCGCCCCGCACGTACGTCTACCGTTACGAGCAGGCGAAGGAGCGGCACACCTGCGAGGGCGGGAAGGCCCGCAACGGTTTCTACGGCCGCGGCGTCGTCAGCGCGGCCCGGGCCGCCGCCGTCGACCACGACTGACCCGCCCCGGGCCGGCCCGCCGCGGGGAGAAGCGGGGTCCTCCCGGTGCGCGGAGCGGCTTATCGTGGACCATGGCGTATCTCCTCATCGGGGAAGCCGCGATGGTGGTGCACTTCCTCTTCCTCGTCTTCATGGCGGTCGGCGGGTTCCTCGCCTGGCGCCGGCCCCGCCTCATCGGAGCCCACCTCGCCGTCGCCGCCTGGGGGGTGTTCTCCGTCACCACCGGGGCCGAGTGCCCGCTGACGGTCGTCGAGGACTGGGGCAGGCGCAACGCGGGGGAGCGGGGGCTCGCGCCGGGAGGCTTCATCGACCACTACATCGAAGGGGTGGTCTACCCCGAGGAGTACGCCGACCTGGCCCGTCTCGCCGTCGCCGTCCTCGTCGCCGTCTCCTGGACCGGCTTCCTCCTGCAGGCCCGCCGCCGGAGGGCACGGACACGGCACGGACACGGCGGCCCGGACACGGAGGGGCCGGTTCACCACCTGCCGTAGCCCGGGGGTAGCGTTATGTCACCGATTATTTCTCCGACGCTATGGCCACTGTCACATCCGAGTGGTCTGTACCAATTAGGCTAGGACCCGTGACTCGTCGCGCGAAAATCGTCTGCACTCTCGGCCCCGCCACCTCCTCTCCCGAACGCCTGCGCGAGCTCATCGCCGCCGGCATGGACGTGGCCCGCTTCAACCTCAGCCACGGCAGCCACGAGCTGCACAAAGAGGTCTACGACAGAGTGAGGGAGGCTGCCGCCGAGCTCGGCCGCGGCGTGGGCGTGCTCGCCGACCTGCAGGGGCCCAAGATCCGCGTCGGCAGGTTCGAGGACGGCCCCGTCCGCCTGGGCTTCGGCGACGTCTTCACCATCACCACCGAAGACGTCCCCGGCGATCGGGAGCAGGTCTCCACCACCTACCTCGGCCTGCCCAAGGACGTCCGCCCCGGCGACAGCATCCTGGTCGACGACGGCCGGGTCCACCTCGAGGTCACCCGGGTGGAGGGCCCGCGCGTCACCACCCGGGTCGTCATCGGCGGCATGATCTCCGACAACAAGGGCCTCAACCTGCCCGGCGTCGACGTCAGCGCCCCCGCCCTCACCGACAAGGACGAGGCCGACCTCCGGTGGGCCCTGCGCACCGGGTTCGACATGATCGCGCTCTCCTTCGTGCGCCGGCCCTCCGACGCCCACGTCGTGCGCAACATCATGGAGCAGGAGGCGGTCCGGCTCCCGCTGCTGGCCAAGATCGAGAAGCCGCAGGCGGTCGACCTCCTGCCCGAGATCGTCGAGGCCTTCGACGGCATCATGGTCGCCCGCGGCGACCTCGGCGTGGAGCTCCCCCTGGAGGACGTGCCGATCGTGCAGAAGCGCGCGATCGAGCTCTGCCGGGAGAAGGCCCGCCCGGTCATCGTCGCCACCCAGATGTTGGACTCGATGATGAGCGCCCCGCGCCCCACCCGGGCCGAGGCCTCCGACGTCGCCTACGCCGTGATGGACGGCGCCGACGCGGTCATGCTCTCCGGTGAGACCTCGGTCGGGACCTACCCGATCGAGTCCGTCGAGACGATGAGCCGCATCGCCAGCGCCGCCGAGCGCTCCGTGCTGGAGGCCACCCACAGCCTGCACCGCCTCCCGGAGACCACCGGCGGGGCCATCGCCAGGGCCGCGGCCGAGGTGGGCGCCATCGTCGGGGCCAAGGCGCTGGTGGCCTTCACCATGTCCGGTGAGACCGCCCGCCGGCTGGCCCGCTACCGCTCGCCGATCCCGCTGCTGGCCTTCACCTCCGCCTCGCACGTGCGCAACCAGCTCGCCCTGGTCTGGGGCGTGGAGACCTTCGAGGTCCCCTTCGTCCACCACACCGACGACATGGTCCGTCAGGTCGAGGCCGCCCTGCTCACCCAGGCCCGGCTGGAGAAGGGCGACAAGGTCGTCATCGTCGCGGGCTCCCCTCCCGGTCACGCCGGCACCACCAACGCCCTGCGGGTCCACACCATCGGCGCCGCGGTCTGACGCGCCCCGCCGGACGCGCGACCGCGTGCCCGGCGGGGAGCCCGGCCGGGTGCAGTAGTGGTGCATAACTCCCAATGAGGGGGCGAAACGGTCGTTTTCCTTCCCTCGGCGGCTTATCGTGACTGCCGTACCGGCAGCACACACCCAGGGAACGACCGTGTCCGAACGATCATGGCCCGCCCGGCTCCGCGCGGAGTTCGCCCAGCGGGTGCTCGACCTGCGCGCCCAGCACCCGGGGGTCGGCGCGGCGCTCGACCAGCACGCCGCCGAGGTGCGGCAGGCCATCGTCTCCCTCGGCCAGCAGGTCGGGCCGGCCTCGCTGCTCGGCTACCTCATCGGCTTCTGGGACGGCGCCCACGAGATGGGCTGGCGGGCGCCCGGCCCGGACCAGCCACTCGACTTCGCGGCGCTGCGGCTCAGCGCGGTCTGCCTGATGCTCGATCCGGCGCCCGCCTCGGCCTGAGCCCCACCGCGCACGGGACGACCCCGTACGGCGGGCCGTGCACCCGCCCCCGGCCGGAGGCGGGTGCACGGCCCGCGGCGGCGGCTCCGGCTCACGCCCGCGGCGGCGGCGTCTCCCCGGGCCGGGAGTGGGGCCCCGGAGCGGAGTGCAGCACGCCCTCGCCGGAGGGCTGCGGTGTGGCGCCCGAAGCCGGCGGGTGCACGGTCCCCGGTGCTCCCACGGACGACCTCGCGTCCGTCCGCCCCCGGTCGTAGGCGGCCGCCTGGCCGCGCAGGGCGTCGGTCTCGCTCTCGGCCCGGTCCAGCCATCCCTCCCAGCGCCGCTGCATCGGGCGGATCAGGCCGCCGCCGACGCCGACGACGAGGATGCCCGCGACGGTGGCCAGGAAGGCCACCAGCACCGGCGTGGTCACCGTGGTGGCCACCTCTATCTGGTTCAGCGCGGCGATCACGCCGAGGCCGATGATGAACACCGCGGCGATGTTCGCCAGGACCCGGCCGTAGGACAGGCCGCCCAGCGCACCGGAGATGATGTCCTTCACCGCGTTGGCGATGGCCGCGGCGACCACCACGATCACGATCGCCACGGCGGCCTTCGGCAGCCAGGCCACCACGCCGCCGAGCAGGGCGCTGATCGGGTTCGGGCCGAAGACGGAGAAGCCGATCTGCAGGGTGATCAGCAGCACCGCGTAGTAGATGAGCTTGGCGATCAGATCCGAGGCGTCGTAGCGGCTGCGCTCCAGCGCGCGGCCGATCCCGCCCCGTTCGACCCACCGGTCGAACCCGACCCTCTCCAGGACGGCGTCGACCGCCTTGTACAGGAGTTTGGCGATCACCCAGCCCACCAGCAGGATCACCAGGAACGCGACGAACCGGGGGACGAAGGCGACGACCGACGCCCAGGCGTCGGACACGCCCCTGCCGAGATCGATGGGAGCGGCCATGGGGGCCTCCTCGTTGACGTACGGCACAGACCCACCGAGACGGTGGGTCTCCCAACGTGGATAAATGCCCCAACTGCTGACTTATATCCACAAAACCGGCATGCCGTACGTGTTCGGTGAGGGTGCGGCGGCGGAGGCCAGAGGGCGGCGCCGGGACGGGAAAGCGGAGGAGCCACCCCGCGCTAGGCCGGGTGGCTCCTGGTGAGGTGCCCCGAGTGGGATTCGAACCCACACTCGATGGTGTTTGAGACCATTTCCTCTGCCGTTGGGATATCGGGGCCCGTTCCCGGTCCGTGGGGACCGCGGCTGCCGGCTGTGATCTTAACCCAGGGGCGGATCGATCACGGGCACCGGCGTGGTTCCAATCTAGCGGACGTCGGTACTCTCTTGCTCGTGAGTACGCAGCGGCGAGTGGTGATCGCGGAAGACGAGGCGTTGATCCGCCTCGACCTCAAGGAGATGCTGGAAGAGGACGGATACGCCGTCGTCGGCGAGGCCGGGGACGGGGAGAGCGCGGTCAGGCTGGCGTCCGAGCTCAGGCCCGATCTGGTGATCCTGGACGTGAAGATGCCCGTCCTGGACGGGATCTCGGCCGCCGAGCAGATCGTGTCGCAGCGGATCGCGCCGTGCCTGATCCTGACCGCCTTCTCGCAGCGGGACCTGGTCGAGCGGGCCAGGGACGCCGGGGCGATGGCCTACCTGGTGAAGCCGTTCACGAAGTCGGACCTGGTGCCGGCGATCGAGATGGCGGTGAGCCGGCACGAGGAGATCGCGGCGCTGGAGCGGGAGGTCGGCACCCTCTCGGAGCGCCTGGAGACGCGCAAGCTCGTGGAGCGGGCCAAGGGGCTGCTCATGGCCGAGCACGGGTGGAGCGAGCCGCAGGCGTTCCGGTGGATCCAGAAGGCCTCCATGGACCGGCGGCTGAGCATGCGCGAGGTGGCGCAGATCGTGGTGGGCGGGACGCCCGCACCGGGGGCGGACGGCGGGGGCGGTGAGGCCGCGGGAGCCTGACGGCGGCCGCTCGGCCCGGCGTCCCGCCGCGCGGCGGGACGATCTTTCGCGGTGAGCCCGCGCGCCCCCTGGAAAGCAGGGGCGCGCGGGCTCTCGCGTGTCCGAAAGGTGGGACGGGAAAGATCGCAGGTCGGGGGTGCCGGCGGCCTTTGCGCTGGTAGATGAATAGGATCGGTGTAATAACGAAGCGGTAACGGCAGGCGTTCCTGTACCGACCTGTGACATCCGCTGGCTGTACTAACCGACACAACCTCCTGACCACCCCGTCAGGGGAGGGCATCTGTGAACTCGGTCCCGACGAAGGGCCGGGTGAAAGGAAGGCAACCTTGCGGCCTAAGACTGCTCGCCTCGGTGGAGTGCTTGCCGCCGGCATGGCGCTCGCCCTCGGTCTCGCTGCCTGCGGCAACGGCGGCTCGGAGACCACGCCGGCGGACGGCGGCTCCAACGCTGCCGCCCCGGGCACCGTCAAGATCGGCTTCATGGGTGACCTGACCGGTGCGAACGCCGGCATCGTCATCCCGCCGCGGAACGGTGCGAAGCTCGCCATCGACCAGTACAACAAGACCAACCCCGCGGTGAAGATCGAGCTGGTCGAGTACGACAGCCAGGCCGACCCGTCCAAGGCCGTCGCCCTGGCCCAGCAGGCCATCAAGACCGACAAGATCGTGGGCCTGGTGGGCCCGGCGTTCTCCGGCGAGTCGGCCCAGGTCGGCCCGGTCCTGGAGGAGGCGAAGCTCCCGAGCGTCTCGGCCTCGGCCACGAACGTGAAGCTCGCCGAGAACGGCTGGAAGTACTGGCACCGCGTGCTGCCGAACGACGGCGTCCAGGGTCCCGGCATCGCCGACTTCATCGTGGACGGCGCCGCGGCCAAGAACGTCTTCGTCATCGACGACAAGTCCGAGTACGGCAAGCCCCTGGCCGACGCGGTCCGCGCCCAGCTGAAGACCAAGGGCGCCACGGTGACCGACGACTCGCTCGACCCGGCGGAGAGCGACTTCTCCTCGGTCGTGAACAAGGTCGCCGCGGCCAAGCCGGACGCGATCTTCTTCGGCGGCTACTACGCCGCGGGCGGCAACCTGCTCAAGCAGCTCCGCGACAAGAACGTGGACGCCAAGTTCCTCTCCGGCGACGGCTCGCTGGACAAGGGCCTGATCGAGGGCGCCGGCGCGGAGAACGCCGAGGGCGCGCTCATCGGCTGCCCCTGCTACATCGCCACCCCGGACGTCACGGACGCCAAGGTGAAGGACTTCGCCGCCTCCTACAAGGCCGCCTACAACGCCGACCCGGCGATCTACGCCTCCGAGGGCTTCGACGCCGCGACGGTCTTCATCGAGGCGATCAAGGCCGGCAAGACCACGCCCGAGGACATCAACCAGTTCATCTCCACGGTGGACTTCGCGGGCGTCTCCAAGCAGGTGAAGTTCGCCCCGAACGGTGAGGTCGAGGCCAAGGACATCTACATCTACCAGGTCAAGGGCGGCGCGATCACGCTGCTCGGCAAGGCCGCGGAGGCGAAGCTGGGCTGAGTCCGCAGGCTCCGAGGAGAGTTGGTAGTCGGCGCGGGGAGCGGGACGGCCGCGGTTGCGGTCCCCGCTCTCCGCGCACTTCCGGGAGGTCCACGAGATCCGCTGGAAGCGGCTACCGGACAGTGCAGGCGATCCCCGCTAGAAGTGGTAATCCTCAGTGTTCAATGACTTCATCAATCAGTTCTGGCCGTCGACGGTCGACGGCCTGGCCTTCGGGTCGATCTACGCCCTGATCGCGCTCGGCTACACGATGGTGTACGGCGTGCTCAGGCTGATCAACTTCGCGCACTCCGAAGTGTTCATGATCGGCACCTTCGGTGCGATGTTCGTGCCGTTCGTACTGGGCATCAACTCGGCGCTCACCGGCCTCGCGCTGGTCGGCGTGATCATCCTGATGATCCTGGCCGGCATGCTCGCCTCCGCGGGCACGGCGGTGGCGCTGGAGCGCATCGCCTACCGGCCGCTGCGCCGCCGAGGCGCGTCGCGCCTGGCGGCCCTCATCTCCGCGATCGGCGCCTCGATCTTCCTCCAGGAGCTGTTCGCGCTCATCGTGATCCCGGAGGTCTTCGACCGCCCCCAGCAGGGCCGGATCCAGATGGCCCTGCCCCGGATCATGGAGCGGACCGAGCTGTTCTCCATCGCCGGCCATCCGGTCCGGGTGGACCAGGTGCTGGTCATCGTGGCGGCGATCGGCATGATGATCGTGCTGGACCGGCTGGTGAACCGCACGAAGATCGGCCGCGGCATCCGCGCCACCGCGCAGAACCCCGAGGCCGCGGTCCTGATGGGCGTCAACATCGACTACATCGTGCGGATGACGTTCCTCATCGGCGGCGGCATGGCCGGCGTGGCCGGCGCGCTGTACCTGATCGCCTATGAGAACACGAACTACTACATCGGGTTCCTCTTCGGCATCAAGGCGTTCACCGCGGCCGTCCTGGGCGGCATCGGCAACCTGCGGGGCGCCCTGGTCGGCGGAATCACGCTCGGTCTGGTGGAGAACTACGGAGCGATCTTCTTCGGTTCCGACTGGAAGCACGTGATCTCCTTCACCATCCTCGTCTTGGTCCTGATGTTCCGCCCCACCGGCATCCTCGGTGAATCACTCCAGCAGGCGCGCGCATGAACGACAAGCAGACTTCCGTGGCAGGACTCCGCCGGCGGCTGGGCCATGCCGGCGACGCGGTGCACGACTACTGGCAGCAGGCCCCGGGCTGGCAGCGCTGGGCCGTCTACCTGCTCCTGATCGTCGGGGCGCTGCTGCTGCCGTCCGAGACCATCGGCAGCTTCATGTCGCCCGACACCGACTGGGCGACGATCCTGTTCTTCCCGATCGGCACCTACGTGCTGCTGGCCATCGGCCTGAACGTCGTGGTGGGCCAGGCCGGCCTGCTCGACCTGGGCTTCGTCGCGTTCTACGCCGTCGGCGGCTACGCGATGGCGCTGCTCGGCACCCGGATGGGCTGGAACTTCTGGGTCATCATGGTGGCCGGCATCCTGATCTGCGCGCTGTCCGGCATCACGCTGGGCGCCCCGACGCTGCGGCTGCGCGGCGACTACCTGGCGATCGTCACGCTGGGCTTCGGTGAGATCATCCGCATCACCGCCCGGAACACCGACGAGATCGGCGGCCCGAACGGCATCCGCGGCATCCCGCACCCGCCGAGCATCGAGGGCATCTACATCGGCGACGTCGAGATCTTCAAGTACGGCGTGCTCGACCCGCGGCCCTACTACTACCTGCTGGTGGCCCTCGCCGTCGTGGTGATCATCCTGGTCAAGCGCTGGGAGAAGAGCCGGGTGGGACGCGCCTGGGCGGCGATCCGGGAGGACGAGGACGCGGCCGAGGTCATGGGCGTGCCGACCTTCCGCTTCAAGATGCTGGCCTTCGCCATCGGCGCCTCGATCGGCGGTGCGATGGGCGTGCTGTGGGCGGCCAAGTCCATCTCGATCAACCCGAACGACTTCCAGTTCCTGCTCTCGGCGACGATCCTGGCCGCGGTGGTCATGGGCGGCGCGGGCAACCTGCCGGGCGTCATGCTGGGCGCGTTCATCGTGGCGTGGCTGCCCGAGCGCTTCCGCGGCCTGCAGGAGTACCGCATGCTGATCTTCGGTGCGGTGCTCGTCGCGCTGATGATCTTCCGTCCGGAGGGCCTGCTCCCGTCGCGCCAGCGAAAAGCGGAGCTGAAAGAGGGATCAGGCGGGATGGGTACGCTCGGTGCAGAGGTGCCCGGGCCGGAGTCGCACGGTGAGGAGGTGGCCTCCAAGTGAGCACCGAAGCGAGTGCTGCGGACCAGGCGCGCGGTGGCCGCGCGATGCTGGAGCTGAAGGACCTCGTCATGCGGTTCGGCGGCGTCACGGCGCTGAACGACGTGAACCTGACGGTCAACGAGGGCGAGATCTTCGCGCTCATCGGCCCGAACGGCGCCGGCAAGACCACGGTGTTCAACGTGGTGACCGGCGTCTACCGACCGACCCAGGGCGAGGTCCGCTTCCTGGGCGAGAAGATCAGCGGGACCAAGCGTTTCAAGATCACCCGTAAGGGCGTGGCCCGGACGTTCCAGAACATCCGGCTGTTCCACAACATGACGGCGGTCGAGAACATCATGGTGGGCGCGGACGCCCACCACCGGTCCGGCATGGTGAGCGTGGCGCTCGGCCTGCCCTGGCACCGCCAGGCGGAGCGGGACGGCCGCAAACTGGCGATGGAGCTGCTGGAGTTCGTCGGCATCCCGCACCGCGCGCACGACCACGCCAAGAACCTGCCCTACGGCGACCAGCGGCGCCTGGAGATCGCCCGGGCATTGGCGACCGACCCGAAGCTGCTGCTGCTGGACGAGCCCGCCGCGGGCATGAACCCGGCGGAGAAGGTGGCGCTGCAGCAGCTCATCCGCGACATCCGGGACGCCGGGCGGACGATTCTGATCATCGAGCACGACATGAGCCTCATCATGGGCATCAGCGACCGCATCGCGGTGCTGGACTTCGGCCAGAAGATCGCCGACGGTCTGCCCGACGAGGTGCGGAACGACCCCCGGGTCGTCGAGGCGTATTTGGGGGCACCGGCAGATGCTTCTTGAGATCAAGGACATCCACGTCCACTACGGCAAGATCGCGGCGCTCAAGGGCATCTCGGTCGAGGTGAACGAGGGCGAGATCGTCACGCTCATCGGAGCGAACGGGGCGGGCAAGACGACCACCCTGAAGACGATCTCCGGGCTGCGCGGCCTGACGTCGGGGAGCATCGTCTTCGACGGCCAGGACATCAGCAAGATGCCCGGCCACAAGCGCGTGATGGCGGGTCTGGGGCAGGCCCCCGAGGGCCGCGGCATCTTCCCCGGCATGACGGTCCACGACAATCTGCTGATGGGCGCCTACACCCGCTCGGGTGACTTCGGCGCCGAGCTCGCCGAGGCCTACGAGCTGTTCCCCCGGCTGGCCGAGCGCCGCAACCAGGCGGCCGGCACGATGTCCGGCGGCGAGCAGCAGATGCTCGCCATCGGCCGGGCGCTGATGGCCAAGCCGAAGGTGCTGCTGCTGGACGAGCCGTCCATGGGCCTGGCCCCGCTGCTGGTCCAGCAGATCTTCGACATCATCGAGGAGATCAACCGGCGCGGCGTCACGGTGCTGCTGGTGGAGCAGAACGCCCAGCAGGCGCTGAAGCTCGCCCACCGGGCCTACGTGCTGGAGACCGGCAGGGTGGTCAAGAGCGCCCCCGCGGCGCAGCTGCTCGACGACCCCGACGTGCAGGCCGCCTACCTCGGCGGCGGTCTCGGGCACGACGAGCCCGCGCCGGGGCCGGCCGCGGCCGAGCCGCCCGCGGGCGAGGCGTGAGCCGTACGGTGTGATCACGGGCGGACCCGCCGCGACGGCGGGTCCGCCCGTTCGCGCGGCTCAGCCCAGCGGCACCGTGACGCCGTCCGTGCGGGTGTAGCCCAGCGGCGGGTCGCCGTACAGCCGGATCCCGGTCACCGAGGCCTCCTCGGGGACGTCGAACCACAGGTCCATCTCGACCCGGACGCCCGCGCCCAGCAGGAAGACGTCCGGCTGCCGCTTGGTCGCCTGGGCGAACGCGTCGACCGGGTGGGCCGCGCCGTCGGAGGTGAGCAGCCGCTGCCTGCCGGCGTCGAAGCGGGAGTTGGTGCGCCCGGGGTTGTCGGCGACGATCCGCACCACCACGTACTGGCCCCTGGCCTGCCACTCGGCGTGGCTGGCGAAGAAGCCGCTGAGCCCCTTCTGCAGGCCGATCACCTGGAACCGGGTGTCGCCGTCCTGCACGGGGGCGGCCGTGACGCGGATCTCGCCGGGCCTGACGGGACGGGGCGGGAGCTCGTACGTCGGCGTCGCGGCGGCCCGGCGGGCGGAGTCCGTCCGGGGCTCCGGGCGCCCGGAGCAGGCGGCGGCCGGCAGGAGGAGGAGTGCGGCGGCCGCGACGGCCACGGCGGTGCGGGGCATGAAGATCACGCTAGATCGGGGTACGTGGGAGTAATACGCACGGCTGAACTTGTTGTCCGAATCGTGTCACAGCGGTGACCTGCCCTGCCGCAGCTGTAAGGCAGCATCACCCCCATTGAGGTATCCATGCAAAGAGCGACATTGACCGAGAAGGAGGCCGTCGTGGGCCTGAGTTTCATTCCCCGCCGGATGCTCGCGGTGGGCGCCGTGGTCGTCGCCGGCGCGCTGAGCCTGTCGGCCTGCGGCGGTGGCGACTCCACCACCGCCAGCCCCAGCGCGGGTGCCTCGTCCAGCGCCCCGGCCGCCGCCGCCGACGGCCCCAAGCTGGTCACCCCCGGCAAGCTGACCACCTGCACGAGCCTGCCGTACCCGCCCTTCCAGTACAAGGAGGGCGACAAGGTCGTCGGCTTCGACGTCGACATCGTCGACCTGGCCGCCAAGAAGCTCGGTGTGACGCAGGAGATCGTCGACATCAAGTTCGACTCGATCAAGAGCGGTGCGGCGCTCAACGCCGGCAAGTGCGACGTGGCCGCCGCGGGCATGACCATCACCGAGGAGCGCAAGGCCAACCTCGACTTCTCCGACCCGTACTTCGACGAGGTGATCGCCTTCCTGTCGCCCAAGGGCAAGAAGATCAACACGATCGAGGAGGTCAAGGCGGGCAACCTGCGCTTCGGCGTGCAGGCGGCGACCACGAGCCTCGACTACGCCAAGAGCAAGGGCTTCGACCCCAAGCAGTTCGACGACGCGGGCAAGCAGATCGCCGCGCTGCAGGCAGGTCAGGTCGACGTGGTCCTGCAGGACCTGCCGGTCATCAACGACTGGCTGAAGAAGCCCGAGATCGCCGAGAAGTTCGAGCTGGGCGGCGTCATCGAGACCGGCGCCCAGTACGGCGTGGCCGCCAAGAAGGGCAGCACCGAGCTGGTGAAGGCCCTGAACGACGCCATCTCCGCGGCCAAGGCGGACGGCAGCTACGACACCATCTACGAGAAGTGGTTCGGGAAGAAGCCGGGCGCCTGATTCCATGTCAGAACAGTCCACGATGACCGGGCCTCCGGTCGGCCCCTCCGGAGCGTCCTCCGGAGGGGCGGGGCTCAGTCCCCGTCAGCGGCGGAACATCAGCCGCGGCGTCCAGTACGCCGTCTTCGTCGTCCTCGCCGCCCTGGTGGTGAGCTGGGCCGATTGGGCGGCGATCCGCGAGCACTTCCTCGACATGAAGGTGGCGGAGAACCTCTTCCCGGAGATCTTCACCATCGCGCTGAAGAACACGGTGATCTACACGGTCTCCGGGTACGTCCTGGGCTTCTTCCTGGGACTGGTGGTCGCGCTCATGCGGCTGTCCTCCGCGGCGCCCAACCGGTGGATCGCACTCGTCTACATCGAGGTCTTCCGCGGTCTCCCGGCGGTGCTCGTCTTCATCCTGCTCGGACTGGCGGTTCCGACCGCGTTCCCGGGCATCCGGTTCCCCTTCGACGAGTACGGCGTCGTCGCGATCGCGCTCGGTCTGGTCTCGGCGGCCTACATGGCCGAGACGATCCGGGCGGGCCTGCAGGCGGTGCCGCGGGGCCAGATGGAGGCGGCGCGCTCGCTGGGCATGTCGTACTCCAGGGCCATGATCACGGTGGTGATCCCGCAGGCGCTGCGCATCGTGATCCCTCCGCTCACCAACGAGCTGATCCTGCTGTTCAAGGACTCCTCGCTGGTGTTCGCGATCGGTGTCACCTCGGCGACGAGCGAACTGACCAAGTTCGGCCAGGACATCGCCACCGAGTACGCCGACAGCACGCCGCTGCTGCTGGCCGGTGCGACCTACCTGCTCATCACGATCCCGCTGAGCATCGTGGTGCGGCGGCTCGAAGCACGCCAGGCTAAGGCGCGGTGAGGGACATGGCACACGCAGTAGAGATCAGGAACCTGCACAAGTCGTTCGGTGCGCTGCAGGTCCTCAAGGGCATCGACTTCACCGTCGACCCCGGCCAGGTGGTCTGCGTCATCGGACCGTCGGGTTCCGGCAAGTCCACGCTGCTGCGCTGCGTGAACCTGCTGGAGGAGCCCACCTCGGGCCAGGTGGTGGTGGACGGGGTCGAGCTGACCCACCGCGACGTCGACATCGACGCCGCCCGCCGCCGGGTCGGCATGGTCTTCCAGCAGTTCAACCTCTTCCCGCACATGACCGCGCTGGAGAACGTCATGGTCGCCCAGCGCCGCGTGCTCAAGCGCGGCCGGGCGGAGGCGGAGCGCATCGCCGTGGAGAACCTGGAGAAGGTGGGCGTCGCCGACAAACGCGACTCCTATCCGGCGCAGCTCTCCGGCGGCCAGCAGCAGCGGGTGGCGATCGCCCGGGCGCTGGCGATGAGCCCGGCGCTGATGCTCTTCGACGAGCCCACCTCGGCGCTCGACCCGGAGCTGGTCGGCGACGTGCTCACGGTCATGCGCAAGCTGGCCGAGGAGGGCATGACCATGCTGGTGGTCACCCACGAGATGGCGTTCGCCCGCGACGTGGCCGACCGGGTGGTCTTCATGGACGGCGGCGTCATCGTCGAGGACGGCCCGGCCGAGCAGGTCATCGGCGCGCCGCGGCACGAGCGCACCAAGTCCTTCCTGCGCCGGGTGCTGGACCCGACCCACACCGACGTCTGAGCCCTCCGGAGGGCCCGCAGGCCGTGGCCCGTCCCCCTTCCCCGGGGGTGCGGGCCACCGGTGCGCCCGGGGAAGGCGGCGAGAACGCCGGGGAGGGGTGCGGGTGCCCTGCGCCTGCGGGGCGCGGGAACGCCGGGGGAGGGGCACGAGGACGCCAGAGTGAGAGGTGCGGGTGCCCTGCGGGGCGCGAGCCCGCGGGGAGGCCTTTGGCGCCGTGTGGAGCTTCCCCGACTCCGCACGTTTTCTACTCGGCCCCCCGCGGGCGTCGCCGTCACCCACCGTAACCCCACCGGAGCCGAGAGCGCAAAGATATGCGCCGCCCGCCCGGACTTCTTCGGGCGCCGCCCTCAGGGGGCGTCGCGGAGCATGCAGGTGAGCCGGGAGGTGCACACGCGCCGTCCCTGCTCGTCGGTGATCTCGATGTCGTAGGTGGCGACCGTCCGGCCGCCGTGCAGGCGGGTGGCCACGCCGGTGACCAGGCCGGAGGTGGCCGAGCGGTGGTGGGTGGCGTTGATCTCGATGCCGACGGCGATGCGGCCGGGGCCGGCGTGCAGGGCCGAGCCGACGGAGCCGATGGTCTCGGCCAGGACGCAGGACGCGCCGCCGTGCAGCAGGCCGTACGGCTGGGTGTTGCCCTCGACGGGCATGGTGGCGACGACGCGCTCGGCGCTCGCCTCCAGGATCTCGATGCCCATCCGCTCGACCAGGGTGTTCCTGTGCGCGCCGCCCAGCAGTTCCTCGATGGGGGACGTCTCGTCGGGATCGGTCATGGTCAAGGGATGACTCCTGTCACGCGGGGCCAGGTTTTCTGTCGCACCAGGAGACTAGGCTTCTGCTGTGCCGAAGAGTGAAGCGACCCCTACTCGTCCGTGTCTCCTGCTGCTGGATGGGCATTCTCTGGCCTATCGGGCGTTCTACGCGCTGCCTGAGGAGAACTTCTCCACCTCCACGGGGCAGAAGACCAACGCCGTCTACGGGTTCACGTCGATGCTGGTCAACGTGCTCCGCGACGAGCGGCCGTCCCACGTGGCGGTCTGCTTCGACCGCTCGGAGCCGACGTTCCGGCACGAGGAGTACGCCGGCTACAAGGCCACCCGCAGCGCCAGCCCGGACAGCTTCCGCAGCCAGATGAGCCTGATCCACGAGATGCTCGACGCGCTGCGCGTCCCGCACCTGTCGCTGGCCGGCTACGAGGCCGACGACCTGATCGCCACGCTCGCCACCCGGGCCGCCGAGCAGGACATGGACGTGCTGGTCGTCACCGGCGACCGCGACGCGCTGCAGCTCGTCGACGAGCGGATCACGGTGCTGATGACCCGGGTCGGGATCAGCAACATGACCCGGTTCACCCCCGAGGCCGTGCTGGAGAAATACGACCTCACTCCGGCCCAATACCCCGACTTCGCCGCCATCCGCGGCGACGTCAGCGACAACCTGCTGAACATCCCGGGAGTGGGGGAGAAGACCGCGGCCAAGTGGATCAGGGAGTTCGGCTCGCTGGAGGAGCTGGTCGACCGGGTCGACGAGGTCAAGGGCAAGGTCGGCGACAAGCTCCGCGAGCACCTCGACCAGGTGCTGATGAACCGCCGCCTGACCCAGCTGGTGCGCGACGTGCCGCTGGAGCAGGAGGTCGCCGGGCTGAAGGTCGGCGAGCTGGACCGCGCCGAGATCGACAAGATCCTCGACACCCTGGAGTTCCGGGGCGAGATCCGCGAGCGGCTCTTCAAGACCCTCGGCTCGGCCGAGTCCGGGTCCGAGGCCGGCGCCGGGGACGGCTTCGAGGTCGACGTCGTCGTGCTCGGTCCCGGCGAGGTGGCCGGGTGGCTGGAGGCGCTGCCCGAGGGGCGGTCCGGCCTGGCCTTCACGGGGGCGTACGGCAGGGGCACCGGCCGGATCGACGGTGTGGCGATCGCCGCGCCGGCCGGCGGGCAGGAAGGCGGCGCGGGCGGCTCCCGGGCGGCGTTCGTCGACCCGTCCGGGCTGACCGAGGCCGACGAGGCGGCGCTGCGCGCCTGGCTGGCCGACGAGGCCAGGCCCAAGGCGGTGCACGACGCCAAGGGGTTCATGCTGGCGCTCTGGGCGCAGGGGCTGGAGCTGCGCGGGCTGTCCTGCGACACGGCGCTGGCCGCCTACCTGGCGGCCCCGGGGCAGCGCTCGTTCGTCCTGGAGGACCTGGTCCGGGTCTACCTCGGCCGCGAGCTGAAGGGCGAGGCCCCGGCGGACGGGCAGACCTCCCTGTTCGACGACCAGGAGGCCGACGCGGCCCGCGACCTCGCTCTCAGGGCCTCGGCCGTGCGCGACCTCGCGGGCGCACTGGAGGCGTTCCTGGAGCCGCGGGCGGCCACCAGCCTGCTGCGGGACGTGGAGCTGCCGCTGGTGACCGTCCTGGCCGAGATGGAGCGGACGGGCATCGCCGCCGACCGCGACCACCTCGGCGGGCTGGAGGAGGAGTTCCGGGCCGCGGTGAAGCAGGCCGTCGAGGAGGCCCACGCGTCGGTGGGCGAGCAGTTCAACCTGGGCTCGCCCAAGCAGCTCCAGGAGATCCTCTTCGTCAGACTGGGGCTGCCCAAGACGAAGAAGATCAAGACCGGCTACAGCACCGACGCCGACCAGCTGGCCTGGCTGGCCGCGCAGACCGAGCACGAGCTTCCGACGATCATGCTGCGCCACCGGGACCAGGAGAAGCTGCGGGTCACGGTCGAGGGGCTGATCAAGGAGATCTCCGACGACGGCCGGATCCACACGACGTTCGAGCAGACGGTGGCGGCCACCGGGCGGCTGAGCTCCAAGCAGCCCAACCTGCAGAACATCCCGATCCGCACCGCCGAGGGCCGCCGCATCCGGCAGGGGTTCACGGTCGGCTCCGGCTACGAGACGCTGCTGACCGCCGACTACAGCCAGATCGAGCTGCGCATCATGGCCCACCTGTCCGGCGACGAGGCGCTGATCGCCGCGTTCGAGTCGGGGCACGACTTCCACCAGGCGACCGCGGCGCGGGTCTTCGGCACCGAGCCGGAGGAGGTCACCGGCGAGATGCGCGCCAAGATCAAGGCGATGAACTACGGGCTGGCCTACGGCCTGTCCGACTTCGGGCTGTCCGCGCAGCTCGGCATCCCGGTGCCGGAGGCCAGAGGCCTCAAGGAGGAGTACTTCGAGGAGTTCGGCGGCATCCGCGACTTCCTCAACGCGATCGTCGCCCGGGCCCGGCAGGACGGCTACACCGAGACCATCCTCGGCCGCCGCCGCTACCTGCCCGACCTCAACAGCGACAACCGCCAGCGCCGCGACATGGCCGAGCGGATGGCGCTCAACGCGCCGATCCAGGGCTCGGCGGCGGACATCATCAAGATCGCGATGCTGCGGGTGGGCGCCGCGCTGCGCGAGGCGGGCCTGGATTCGCGGATGCTGCTCCAGGTCCACGACGAGCTCGTGTTCGAGGTCGCGCCGGGTGAGCTGGAGACCCTGCGCGAGCTGGTCAGGACCCGGATGAACACCGCCTACGAGCTGCGCGTCCCGCTCGAGGTGTCGGTGGGCGTCGGGCGCACGTGGCAGGACGCCGGCCACTGACCGCCGGGCCGGTGGGCCGGTGGTGGGGGTGCTGCGAGGGCGCTGCGAGGGCGCTGTGAGGTGTGTCCGGGCTTGTCCCGGTCTGTTCTAGGGTTGGACGGCAGGCCGACACCTCGACGGGCACGGGAGTCTTGTGCGCAGTCCAACCCCCCCTCTCACGCGGTTCATCATGCTGGCCAACGTCGTGGTCGTGGTCATCGCCACCGGGGTCCTGTTCCTGCTGCCCGACCCGCCCGGGACCGCCGGGCCGTCCGCCCCGGCCTCCGCGCCGGGGCGGCAGGCGCAGGGCGCCGTCCCGACGCCGGCGCCCACCCCGGAGCCGGACCTGCCCCCGGCCGACCTGCCCCAGCCGATCACCGCCACGCCGGAGTTCGCCCGGCAGGTGAAGGCCAACGAGGCGGGGATGGTCCCCGTGATCATGTACCACCGGATCGTGAAGAAGCGGCGGGCCTCCATCGACCGCACCCCCGACCAGGTGCGCAGGGAGATGGAACGGCTGGCCAGGGACGGCTACGTGCCGGTCACCGCCCAGGAGTTCGCCACCGGGCGGATGGACATCCCCGCGGGCAGGCACCCGGTGGTGCTCACCTTCGACGACGGTCACCCCAGCCACTTCGCGCTGGACGACGCGGGCATGCCCGTGAAGGACACCGCGGTCGGGATCATCTACCAGGTGGCGAAGAAGTATCCCGGCTTCCGGCCGGTCGCCACCTTCTGGGTCAACCGGCAGCCGTTCGGGCTGCAGAGCCGGGCCGACCAGGCGCGCGCCGTGCGGTGGCTGTCCTCCCGCGGGTTCGAGGTGGCCAACCACACCTGGAGCCACCCGTACCTGCCGGGCCTGGCGAAGAAGGGCATCGCCGAGCAGCTCGTCCGGGTCGAGCGGATGCTGAAGGCGCTCGGCGCCGGCCCCTCGCAGACGCTGGCGCTGCCGTTCGGGGCGATGCCGCGCAAGCGGTCCACCGTGCAGAAGGGCTCCTGGGACGGGACGGGGTTCGCCTTCAAGGCCGTCTTCCTGGCCGGCGCCCAGCCGTCGGTGTCGCCCTTCGCCAAGGACTACGACTGGCGGGCCGTCCAGCGGATCCAGAGCAACGGCAAGAAGGGTGAGTGCCGCAAGTGGTGCTCGCAGTACTGGCTGGAGTGGCTGGACAGGCACCCGGGCGAGCGCTACACGGCCGACGGCGACCCCGAACGGATCTCCATCCCGAGGAAACTTCGGGGTAATATCAGCTCCAAGCGGAGGGGGCAGGTCAACGCCTATTAGGCGTCCCTGTCGCCGTTGCGGCCTTTACGTGCCTCCTGGTGCGGGGTCCTTCCGGATTGACCAGGCTGCTCTGGTCTCATATGCTGATCGCTGCGCTGTGGGCTCGCGCGTGTCTCGGACGGAGTGGGCTCGCGCTCGATCACGTCGATGCGAACTCCTGTCTCGGCTGAACGATAAGAAGCCTGCCGCGCGTTCGCCACATCGACATCTGTCCGCGTTCGGAGCAATTCCACACATGACGAGCAGCACTGAGGCCACCTCGAGCACCCCGCAGGTAGCGGTCAACGACATCGGCTCTGAGGAAGAGTTCCTCGCAGCGATCGACCTGACCATCAAGTACTTCAACGACGGCGACATCGTCGAGGGCACCGTCGTCAAGGTCGATCGAGATGAAGTTTTGCTCGACATCGGCTACAAGACCGAGGGTGTGATCCCCTCGCGTGAGCTCTCGATCAAGCATGATGTCGACCCGGCGGACGTCGTCGAGGTCGGTGAGCACGTCGAGGCCCTGGTCCTCCAGAAGGAGGACAAGGAAGGCCGCCTGATCCTGTCCAAGAAGCGCGCTCAGTACGAGCGGGCCTGGGGCACGATCGAGAAGATCAAGGACGAGGACGGCATCGTCACCGGCACGGTCATCGAGGTCGTCAAGGGTGGTCTCATCCTCGACATCGGCCTGCGCGGCTTCCTCCCGGCCTCCCTGGTCGAGATGCGCCGGGTCCGCGACCTCCAGCCGTACGTCGGCCGCGAGCTCGAGGCGAAGATCATCGAGCTGGACAAGAACCGCAACAACGTGGTTCTCTCCCGCCGCGCCTGGCTGGAGCAGACCCAGTCCGAGGTCCGCCAGACGTTCCTCAACACCCTGCAGAAGGGTCAGGTCCGCAAGGGCGTCGTCTCCTCGATCGTCAACTTCGGCGCCTTCGTGGACCTCGGCGGCGTCGACGGTCTGGTCCACGTCTCCGAGCTCTCCTGGAAGCACATCGACCACCCCTCCGAGGTCGTCGAGGTGGGCCAGGAGGTCACCGTCGAGGTTCTCGACGTGGACATGGAGCGCGAGCGCGTCTCCCTGTCGCTCAAGGCGACGCAGGAAGACCCGTGGCAGCAGTTCGCCCGCACCCACCAGATCGGCCAGGTCGTGCCGGGCCGCGTCACCAAGCTGGTGCCGTTCGGTGCGTTCGTCCGGGTCGAGGAGGGCATCGAGGGCCTGGTCCACATCTCCGAGCTGGCCGAGCGCCACGTCGAGATCCCCGAGCAGGTCGTCCAGGTCGGCGACGAGATCTTCGTGAAGATCATCGACATCGACCTCGACCGCCGCCGGATCTCGCTCTCGCTCAAGCAGGCCAACGAGGGTGCGATGGGCGCCGACGTCGAGTTCGACCCCACCCTGTACGGCATGGCGGCGACCTACGACGACCAGGGCAACTACATCTACCCCGAGGGCTTCGACCCGGAGACCGGCGAGTGGCTCGAGGGCTTCGACAAGCAGCGCGAGGAGTGGGAGCGGCAGTACGCCGAGGCCCAGACCCGCTTCGAGGCGCACAAGAAGCAGGTCGAGGAGGCCCGCAAGGCCGAGGCCGAGGCGGGCGAGGCGGCCCCCACGTCCTACTCCGGTGAGACCCCGTCGACCTCCTCCAGCGGCTCCTCCGCTCCGGCGGCCGGCGCCCTCGCCTCCGACGAGGCTCTCGCGGCTCTGCGCGAGAAGCTCGCGGGCGGCCAGAGCTGAGGCCTTGAGGCCGCGGTGAGGCAGTAGCAGTAAGCACGGTTCGCAGAAGGGCCCCGCTCCGGCGGGGCCCTTCCGCGTTCCCGGGCGGGCCCGCCCGGAGGCTTCGGGCCGTCCCGAGGCCAGAGCGTCCCGGGACGCCCCGGGGCGGTCCCGGCTTGAGGACCATGCGGAACGCGTGGGGGGGCGAGCGTCCCGGACGCCCCAGGACGGCCCTCAGACGCCCGGAGCGGCCCTGCCGGGCGACGACGGTGGGAGAATGGCCCTGAGGGAAGTGCGCCGCTAAGGTGACGCCGTGACGATGATCGAGCGGGCGGAGCCCGCGGAGGCGGGGGAGATCCTCACCGTGCAGCGCGCGGCGTACGTGACCGAGGCCCAGCTCTACGGGGACCCGTTCATCCCGCCGCTGGTCGAGTCGGCCGAGCAGGTCCGCCGGGCCGTCGAGTCGGGCACCGTGCTCGTCGCCCGGGACGGCGGGCGGATCGTCGGCGCGGTCCGCGGTCGGACTTCGGAGACGACCTGCCGGGTCGGGCGGCTGGTGGTCGCGCCCGACGTGCAGGGCCGGGGGATCGGCGGGGCGCTGCTGGCGGCCCTGCACGAGGAGGTCGCCGAGGCGCTCGCGTTCGACCTGTTCACCGGGCACCTGTCGGAGGGCAACCTGCGGCTCTACCGCCGCCACGGCTACCGGGAGACCCGCCGGGAGCGGATGAGCGACCACCTCACCCTGGTGCACATGCGCCGCCTGAGCTGAGCCGCCCTGCCGCGCCCGCCGTGCGCACGGAGGTGAGCGGACGAGGGAGGCCGGGCCCGCGCGCCGGGCCGGGAAGACCGCGGGGGAGCCGTGCCCGTATGCTGCGGACCATGCTGAAGGTCGGACTCACCGGCGGGATCGGGTCGGGTAAGAGCGAGGCGTCGCGGCGGCTCTCGGACCGGGGGGCCGTGGTCATCGACGCGGACAGGATCGCCCGCGAGGTGGTCGAACCGGGGACCGAGGGGCTGGCGCGGGTCGTCGCGGTCTTCGGAGACGAGGTGCTCCGCGCGGACGGCTCGCTCGACCGGGAGAGGCTGGGCGCCATCGTCTTCTCCGATTCCGAGAAGCTGGCCGCGCTCAACGGGATCGTCCACCCGCTGGTCGGCGCCCGGGTCGCCGAGCTGCAGGACCAGGCGGCCGAGGCCGACGAGGCCGCGATCGTGGTGTACGACGTGCCGCTGCTGGTGGAGAACAACCTCGCCCCGATGTACGACGTGGTGATCGTCGTGGACGCGGCCGACGAGGTGCGCCTGGACCGGCTGACCGGCGCGCGCGGCATGTCCGAGCAGGACGCGCGCGCCCGGATCGCCGCCCAGGCGGCCCGCGAGGACCGGCTGGCGGTCGCGGACATCGTGATCCGCAACGAGGGCTCACTGGAGGAGCTGGACGCCCGGGTGGACGAGGTGTGGGCGGAGCTGTCCGCCCGGCGGGCGAGCCGGGCGCGGTAGCGGGCGGCCCACCCGGGCCGGGCCCGTTTCCGAGAAGCCGGTCGCGCTCAACGGCATCGTCCACCTCCCCGCCGCGTCCCGGGCGGTCCGCCGACGGCATCGGGCCCGGTCACGGCCCCGGGAACGCCGAAGCCGGGGCCGTCACCGGGGCCGGGTCACGCGTAGAGGAACCAGTAGCCGTACTGGGGGGTGCACGTGTACGACGTCCACCACCCGTCCTGGATGCCGAGGTTCCCGACCCGGTGGCAGTCCCAGTCGTAGTAGTAGACGTTGCGGAGCGTGGCCGCCTGCGCGGGCGCCGCTCCGACGGACAGCGCCAGTCCGGTGGCCAGGACGGCAGAGGCGAGCAGAGTCCCTGTCCTGCGCATCGATCCTCCTGTGGGGGGGCGGAGAACGTCGCCGTACGGCGGGCGGCCCTGCGGACGCCGGCCGGCCGGGGCCTGAAGTATCACACCGGCGGCGTCCCCGGAGGGAGACCGGCCGCCCGTCCCGTTTCGCGGGGCGCCGTGACCTGGCATGGAGGCGGGGAGGGCCGCGGCGGGCGTGAAACGTTCACCGGCGGCCGGAGAGCGGCCCGGCGGCCGTACGGCCCGCACCCTCTCCGGATGCGGGCCGTACGGGAGGCGGCCGTGCCGGGAGGCGGGCCGCAGGCGGGGAGGGGCTCAGAACCAGCCGCGCTTCTGGGCCATCGCGTGCAGCCCGGAGCGCAGGGACTGCTCCACCTGACCGGGGTGGTCGGTGTAGTGGACGGTGAAGCGGTTGTAGGTGTCGTGGCTGGAGTTCAGGAAGCCGCCGCGGGTGTCGGCCTCCAGGATGACGTCCATCGCGCTCGGACCGGAGATGAAGGTCAGTTCCAGCTCGTTGAAGTGCCGGCTGTACTCGGGGCCCGCGTAGTACTCGATCTCCTGGAAGAACGGCATGCGCGAGCCGTGCAGGGTGCCGCGCTCCAGGTCGGCCTTCTTGAAGCGGAAGCCCATCCGGTCGAGGGCGGCCAGGACGTTCTCCTGGGCGGGCAGCGGGTTGACGAACAGCGGGTCGAGGTCGCCCTTGTCGAGCGCGCCGGCCAGGGCGAGCTCGGTGGAGACGCCCAGCTTCATGCCGTGCAGCGGGTGGCCGCCGATGGCGCTGATCGGGGTCTCCCACGGGACCGGGATCTCGAAGGGGACCGACTGGCCCGCGCCCGCCGCCAGGTGGAACGGTCCGGAGACCTGGTGGCGCAGGAAGCTGTAGGTCGTCTTGTACTCCTCGTCGCCGCTCTCCACCTCCACCACCGCGGTGAAGTCGATGAAGATGCCCTCGACCTGGTAGTCGCTGCTGCTGCTGCGGAAGTTGACCTGCCCGCGCAGGATCTCGCCGGGGCGGACGTTGGAGTTCTGCAGGATCGTGTCGACCTCGACACCTGCACCGAACGCGGCCTTCAGCTTGCGGAACACCATCAGGAGACTCCCTGGGTAGATGACGTGCGTGTTCTCAGTGTCGCCCGGCGGACGTCCGCCGGGCGGACGTTTCTCAGTGGGCGGTGCCGGCGGGGCCGCCGGCGTCGCCAGTGTGGTCAACGGACGGCCTGAGCCGGCCGTTCCCGGTGCCCAGCTGCGGCAGGATCTGCGCCATGAGCAGGGTGGACAGCGCGGAGGAGTCCCCGGCCCCGCCCGCGGTCCGGACGACGACGGGCCTGGGGGCGCTCTCGGCGAGCCGGGCCCCCACGTCCAGGCGGCGGCGGGCCAGCTCGTAGTGGAGCACGGCGCGGTTGTCGCGGTAGGACTCGGCCAGGCGGCGCAGCGCCTTGGCCTCGTTCTCGGCGGAGGTGAGCTCGGCCCGGCCCCGCGCCTCGATCTCCCAGCGCACCCGCTGGGCCTCGGTCTCGTGCTCCTCCAGCATGCGGGCGACGTCCTTGCGCGCGGTGTTGGCGGCCGCCCGCACCTCGACGATGCGCGCGTCCCGCGTCTTCTTCGCCCGCTCGATCTCCATGAGCAGCGTGTCGATCCGCCGCTTGCGGGTCAGCTCCCACTCCCGCTCGAAGGCCGACATCTCCTTGGCGACCTTCTCCCGGGTGGCCAGGTGCTGCTGGTAGGCGTCGGGGAGCTGCACGTCGGGGATGTTGGCGCCGGTGACCCGCACGCCGTACCGGCCGAGCTGGCGGTTGAGGGCCTCCTGCATGTCTCCCACGTCGGAGCCGCGCAGGTCGTAGGCGCGCTCGGTGTGCACCCTGCGGCTGCGCTGGCGGATGGCGTCCTGTACGGCGCTGCTCAGCACGAGGTCGAAGTTGCCCGCCCCGATCGTCCGGACGAAGGCCACCGGGTCGACGATGCGGAACTTCAGGAAGAACTCGATGGACTTCAGCGGCACGTTCTCGGCCGTCGGGCAGGCCACGATCGGCGCGGAGTACGGGATCTCGGTGGAGGTGTCCACCACCGCGTCGACCCGGTCCCAGGGCAGCCAGAGGTAGTGGCGGCCCGGCGGCAGGGTGCCGGTGATGGCGCCCCAGCGGCTCCGCACGCCGGTGGTGCCCTCCTCGATCTCGATGATCGCCCGGCGCCAGAGCCAGACCGCGGCCACGAACACGAGGAGCACCGAACCGAGCGCGGCCAGGAAGCCGAACGGGCCGCCGGCGAACACCGCCGTCCCGGCCAGGTAGAGGGCCAGGAACAGCAGCGCCACCCAGGCGAAGCCCCGGCGGTCCTTGGGGATGACCACCGGGACGAGCTGGCCGGACTCGCCGCCGCGCAGCAGCTGGCGGATCTCCGACCAGGCCGCCAGGGATTCCTTGATCTTGGAGAATTCTCGGCTCATGTGCTCAGGCCTCTTCCTGGACGCGCGGCGCGGCGTCCTGCGCGGCGTCCTGCGCGGCGTTCGGGGCGGTGCTCGGGGCGGTGCCCGGCGGGGCGGCGTCCGGGGCGCCGTTCCGCGCCGCGGTCCCGACGGCGACGGGGGCGGCGGGATCGGCGGGCGGGTTGAGCAGGGCGGAGATCTCCGCCTCCCGCTCGCCGACGCGGCGGCCGATCTCGGTGATGCGGGCGCGGATCGCGGCCATGTCCTCGGCGGAGAACAGCGCCGTCTCGCGCCCGCCGACGAGCTGCTGGGCCAGGGCCAGCAGGTCGATGTCGACGTGCTCGCCGACCTGGACCACGCGGGGCAGGTGGGCGGCGACCGACTCCAGCTTGTCGAGCAGGTCCTGCTGGAAGCGGTAGTCGAGGATCTCCGGCGCCTCGGCGGCGCTCAGCGCCCGGATGTCCAGCGCCTGCGCCTCCAGCAGCGCGGCGTTGGCCTTGGCGGTGGACTCCGCCTCGACCAGCCGCTGACCGGCCTGGGCCTTGGCCTGGTGGGTGGCGCGCTCCAGCGCGGTGTCCATCCGGGCCTGGTAGCCGGCGATCTCGGCGTGGATGGCCGAGAGCTGCTCCTGCAGCCCGGCGAGCTCCCGCACCAGGTCGCCCTCGTTCTGCTCCTTGCGCAGCTGGAGTTCGTACTCGTAGGTGTAGGCCTCCTTGGCCACCCGGATCATCTCCGGGGCGGCCAGGTCCATCCGGTACTCCTGGCTGGACGGCTCGGCGTGGGTGATGTTCACGTCGGTCAGCCGCACGGCGGGCAGGAACTGCTGGTTGAGGCTCTCCAGCATGCCGAGCGTGCTCTCGCCCACCAGGTCGTAGATGTCCTCGGCGCGCTGGGCGTAGATGAGGGAGCGGGTGACCTCGCTGATCGCGTTCTGCAGCTTGGCCTGGAAGCCGCCGACCGAGCCGAGCACGAAGATGAACTCGGCCGGGTCCTCGATCCGGAACTGCAGGAACAGGTCCACGCTGGCCTTGACGCCCTGCTGGGTCGGGGCCTCGCGGATGGGCGCGTTGAACGGGTACTCGCGGGTGGTGTTGACGATGTAGCTGACCCGCTTCCACGGATTGAGCAGCGTCACCCGGCCGGGCTCGGCGATCTGCACGAGCTTGCCGAACTTGGTGATCAGCGCCTTGCAGCCCTCGGGGACCATGACCACGCTCCGGCGCCACCACAGGAACGCGGCGGCCAGCGCCAGCACCGCCCAGTAGTGCACGCCGAACAGCACCCGGGCGCCGTCCGGCAGCCCGGTGGCGACCAGGCCGGCCAGGCCGAGCGCGGCCAGCAGGACCAGCGGGAGGACCACCCGGGCCGTGGTGCCCTTGGGGATCACGACGGGGGAGATGACGTGGACGGCCTCGCCGTTCGGGCCGCGCTCGCTGAAGCTGCGGTTGACGATCTCCCCGGCCTCGTTCAGCGACGAGCCGCGGGCCTCGATGACGGTGCCCACGGACGTGCCCTGGTCGCGGGCCGCCGCGAAGTCGGAGGGGTTGAGCGAGAAACCCCGCTCCCCGGACCCCTGCTCGGCGCCCTGGCCCTGACCGGCCGCCCTGCCCGCGAACTGGCCGGCGAACTGGCCCGCGACCTGACCGGCGACCTGGCGCGGGTCGCCTCCCTGCCCGATCGCCTGGGCCGCCGCCATGGCAGCCTGCCTGGCGGCCTCTCTTGGCCGGGACATCACACCTCCGAGGGGATCACGTATTAAAAACCGGACATATCGGTTACATCATGCCTTGTGGGCGTGAGCCCGCAGGACAGTGAACGGCACCCGGCTTGCGGTCCGCTTGCCGGACGGTTGAACAAGGATTGTCGGTGCCGCCGCCTACAGTGGGACAGGTGAGGCCGGTAACAGATTTGCAGCGCAAGGCGGCTCCCTTCAAGGTCGTCACGGACATGATCCCGTCGGGTGACCAGCCCGCCGCGATCGCCGAGCTGGAGCGACGCGTGAAGGCGGGTGAGAAGGACAACGTCCTGCTGGGCGCCACGGGCACGGGCAAGACCGCCACGGTCGCCTGGCTGATCGAGCGGCTCCAGCGCCCCACCCTGGTCATGCAGCCCAACAAGACGCTAGCCGCGCAGTTCGCCAACGAGCTGCGGGAGATGATGCCGCACAACGCGGTCGAGTACTTCGTCTCCTACTACGACTACTACCAGCCCGAGGCCTACGTCCCGCAGAGCGACACCTACATCGAGAAGGACTCGTCGATCAACGACGAGGTCGAGCGGCTGCGCCACTCGGCGACCAACTCGCTGCTGACCCGCCGCGACGTGATCGTGGTCGCCTCGGTCTCGTGCATCTACGGCCTGGGCACCCCCCAGGAGTACGTCGACCGGATGACCCCGCTCCGGGTCGGCATGGAGGTCGAGCGCGACCGGCTGCTGCGCCGCCTGGTCGACATGCAGTACACCCGCAACGACCTCGCCTTCACCCGGGGCACGTTCCGGGTGCGCGGCGACACCATCGAGATCATCCCGAAGTACGAGGAGCTCGCCGTCCGGATCGAGATGTTCGGCGACGAGATCGAGAAGCTCTCGACCATGCACCCGCTGACCGGCGAGGTGATCTCCGAGGACGACGAGCTGTTCATCTTCCCCGCCTCCCACTACGTCGCCGGCCCCGAGCGGATGGCCACCGCGGTCCGGGGCATCGAGGCGGAGCTGGCCGAGCGGCTGGAGGCGCTGGAGCGGCAGGGCAAGCTCCTGGAGGCCCAGCGGCTGCGCATGCGCACCACCTACGACCTGGAGATGATGCAGCAGATCGGCACCTGCTCCGGCATCGAGAACTACTCCCGGCACATGGACGGCCGGGCCCCGGGCAGCGCGCCCAACACCCTGCTCGACTACTTCCCCGAGGACTTCCTGCTGGTCCTGGACGAGTCGCACCAGACCGTCCCGCAGATCGGCGCGATGTACGAAGGAGACGCCTCCCGCAAGCGCACCCTGGTCGACCACGGCTTCCGGCTGCCCTCGGCGCTGGACAACCGCCCGCTGAAGTGGGAGGAGTTCCTGGAGCGGATCGGCCAGACCGTCTACCTGTCCGCCACCCCGGGACCGTACGAACTGGGCAGGGCGAAGGGCGAGGTGGTCGAGCAGGTCATCCGCCCGACCGGGCTGGTGGACCCCGAGGTGATCGTCAAGCCGACGAAGTCGCAGATCGACGACCTGGTCCACGAGATCCGCACCCGCACCGAGAAGGACGAGCGGGTCCTGGTCACCACGCTGACCAAGAAGATGTCCGAGGACCTCACCGACTACCTGCTGGAGCTCGGCATCCGTGTCCGCTACCTGCACAGCGAGGTCGACACCCTGCGCCGCATCGAGCTCCTGCGCGAGCTGCGGATGGGCGAGTTCGACGTGCTGGTCGGCATCAACCTGCTCCGCGAGGGCCTGGACCTGCCCGAGGTGTCGCTGGTGGCGATCCTCGACGCCGACAAGGAGGGCTTCCTGCGCTCGGAGACCTCGCTCATCCAGACCATCGGCCGCGCTGCCCGCAACGTCTCCGGCCAGGTCCACATGTACGCCGACCGGATCACCCCGTCCATGGAGCGGGCGATCGAGGAGACCAACCGGCGCCGGGCCAAGCAGATGGCCTACAACGAGGCCCACGGCATCGACCCGCAGCCGCTCCGCAAGAAGATCGCCGACATCCTCGACTCGCTCAACCGGGAGGACGCCGACACCGCCCAGCTCCTCGGCGGCGGCGGCCGTCAGCAGTCCCGCGGCAAGGCGCCGGTCCCGGGCTTCGGCAGCAGGCAGGCGGCGGGCCAGCACGCCAAGGCGATCGCGGGGGAGATGCCCCGGGCCCAGCTGGAGGAACTGGTCGCCTCGCTCACCGAGCAGATGCACCAGGCCGCCGCCGACCTCCAGTTCGAGGTCGCGGCCCGGCTCCGCGACGAGATCAAGGAGCTCAAGCGCGAGGTTCGCGACATGCGCGAGGCCGGGGTCTCCTGACCGGGACGCCGCCGCGCGGGTGAGGACCCCACCCGCGCGGCGGCACCGGCCTCAGTCGCGGATGAACGTGCTCAGATCCAGGTCGATGTCCACGTCGAAGCCGATGTTCGCCCGGAGCCGCCCACGGTGGATCCCGGTGGGGACGTAGGCCTTCACCGCCGGTTCCAGTTCGAAGGTAACGTGACATGTTCGTCATGCCACAGCGGGTGACCTGTCAGCGGGGCTCCTCCGGGCGGGCCCGGTCGATCATCGTGCGGTTGTAGAGCTCGTCGATCTGGTCCAGCGGGTCGAGGACGGGGGCCTGGCGGCGGGCCTCGATCTCCAGGTCGGTGCGGCTCCGGATCTCCTCGATGCCGCCGGCGGAGTGCGCCATCTGGTCGTTGAGCAGGTCGGCGCGGATGCGGGCGCAGGCCGTGGTCAGCTTGGCGTGGTGCTCGCGCAGGCGGGCCAGCGCGGCGTGGTCGACGTAGGGGGAGACGCGGCTCTGCTGGGCGTACATGCCCAGCTGGGCGTCGAGCTGCTCGGCGTGCGCGCCGATCTCGGCCATCAGCTGGGGAAGCTCGCCCAGGCCCCAGCCGCCCTGCAGCGCGTGGTCCACCGCCTGCCGGGTGATGGAGACCTCGCGGCGCAGGTCCAGGCGCATCCGCTCGGCCTCACCGGCCTCGCCGGGATCCATCGCGGCCACGTGGGAGACGACCCGGGTCGTCACCTTGCGGGCCTTCTTCGTTGCCTTCTTGCCGACCTTGACCAGCAGGTAGATCCCGGCCGCCCCCAGGGCAAGGAGGAACAGCAGGATCACCAGGACGACGACGAGAAACTCACCGATCGGAGTCACCTCCCTGCGAGAGTGTTCGGATGTCTCGAGGATAGCCCGCGCGGCCGGGTGCGCGGCGGCGGCGCCGTACCGCGCGGACCACCCGCCAGGCGAGCAGGGCCAGGGCCGCCACCACCGCGAGGACGAGGACGGGGAGGAAGACCGCGATCAGGCTGATGCCGAGGGATCCGGCGTCCTCCACCGTGCTCACGACCGGCGCGCCCACTCCGGCGGTGGAGGCGTTGACCGCGGGCCGGGCGGCCGACTTCATCACGTGCACCGCCAGCGCGATCCCGATGCCCAGCACCCAGCCGGCCCAGGGGTTCGCGCCCATCCAGTCGGAGCCGTCGAGCCGGGCCGCGGCCTCGGTGGCGCTGAACACCACCCCGCCGGAGGCCGGCCGGACCACCGTCTGGACCATGTCGTTGACGCTGTCGACCACCGGGACCTTGTCGAGCACGACCTCGGCCAGGAACAGCACGCCGATGATCGCCAGCACCCAGCCGTTCGACAGCCAGGCGAACTCCTCGGGCAGCCGCACGTGGTCGGTGAGGTTGGCCAGCAGGCCGACGACGAGCAGCGGTATGTAGGCGTTCAGCCCGGCCGCCGTGGAAAGACCCAGACCGGTCAGCGCCGCGAGCATCACACCTCCGTCATGGCTCCTGTGCATCCTCCAACGCTCCGGGGCCGGGAATGGATCCCGGCAGGCGCAGAACCGCACGGATCTGCGGCGGCTGCCAGCCCTCGCCCGGGGTGTACTCCCGGACGACCCGGGCCGGGACGCCCGCGATGACGCTGTGGTCGGGGAACGCGCCGCGGACCACCGCGCCGCCGGCGACCACGCACTGGCGGCCGATCCGGGTGCCCGGCAGGATGATCGCGCCGGTGCCCAGCCAGGAGCCCGAACCGATGGAGACCGGGTTGTTGCGCGGCCACTGGCGGCCGATCGGCGTCCCGGGGTCGTCGTAGACGTGGTTCTGGTCGGTGATGTACACGTACGGGCCGGTGAACACGTGGTCGCCGATGTCGATCGACTGGTGGCCCACGATGTGGCTGCCCCGGCCGATCGAGCAGCCGCCGCCGATCCGCACGATCGAGTCCGGGCCCAGGTCCACCCCCGGGCCCATGCCCGCCGAGATGGACACGCGCTCGCCGACGAGGGTGTGCTCGCCGATCTCGATCCAGGCCTCACCGAAGATCGCCCCGACCGGGAACGCGATGCAGACGCCCTCGCCGAGACGGCGGAAGCGGTAGCCGGCCGGGTTGGCCGGGCTGACCGTGCCGGCCGCGCGGATCGCGTCCCAGCCACGGTGGATGAGGGTCCCGGCGGCACGCCGTACCACGTCTCGAAGCGACATAAGAGGCAAAATTACCGCTTGGTCACTTACGGGCGGAACGGAGAGGGGCCGCGCGGGCGTCCAGGGAACGGGCTTTGATATTCTGAGAGCCCGTGGACCTGTAGGCCTCCCAAGAGGGTGTGCCGACTGATCTGTCACGACCACGGGAGACTCCTTGCGCAGCGCCGCACACACCAAGCATCTGTTCGTCACCGGCGGTGTCGCCTCCAGTCTGGGGAAGGGACTGACGGCCTCCAGCCTGGGACGCCTCCTCAAGCTGCGCGGCCTCCGGGTCACCATGCAGAAACTCGACCCCTACCTCAACGTCGACCCCGGGACGATGAACCCGTTCCAGCACGGTGAGGTCTTCGTCACCGACGACGGGGCCGAGACCGACCTCGACGTCGGCCACTACGAGCGGTTCCTCGACACCGAGCTGCACGGCTCGGCGAACGTGACCACCGGCCAGGTCTACTCCAACGTGATCGCCAAGGAGCGCCGCGGCGAGTACCTCGGCGACACCGTCCAGGTCATCCCGCACATCACCAACGAGATCAAGGACCGGATCCGGTCCATGGCCGGCCCCGACGTGGACGTGGTCATCACCGAGGTCGGCGGCACCGTCGGCGACATCGAGTCGCTGCCCTTCCTGGAGGCCGTCCGCCAGGTCCGCCACGAGGTCGGCCGCGACAACGTGTTCTTCCTGCACGTCTCGCTGCTGCCGTACATCGGGCCGAGCGGTGAGCTGAAGACCAAGCCGACGCAGCACTCGGTCGCCGCGCTGCGCAGCATCGGCATCCAGCCCGACGCGATCGTGCTCCGCTCCGACCGGCCGGTCAGCACCTCGATCAAGCGCAAGATCAGCCTCATGTGCGACGTCGACGAGGACGCCGTCGTCTCCGCGGTCGACGCGGCGAGCATCTACGACATCCCCAAGGTGCTGCACTCCGAGGGACTGGACGCCTACGTCGTGCGCCGCCTGGGCCTGCCCTTCCGCGACGTGGTGTGGAAGGAGTGGGAGCAGCTCCTGCGCCGGGTGCACCACCCGGCCAAGGAGGTGACCATCGCGCTCGTCGGCAAGTACATCGACCTGCCCGACGCCTACCTGTCGGTGACCGAGGCGCTGCGCGCGGGCGGCTTCGCCAACGACGCCCGGGTCAACATCCGCTGGGTCAAGAGCGACGACTGCGAGACCCCCGAGGGCGCCGAGCGCGAGCTCGACGGCGTCGACGGCGTGCTCATCCCCGGCGGCTTCGGCGTGCGCGGCATCGAGGGCAAGCTCGGCGCGGTCCGCCACGCCCGCGAGAACCGCGTCCCGCTGCTCGGCCTCTGCCTGGGCATGCAGTGCATGGTCATCGAGGCCGCCCGCACCCTGGCCGGCATCGAGGACGCCGGCAGCACCGAGTTCGACCCCGAGACCACCCACCCGGTGATCTCCACCATGGCCGACCAGGAGGACGTGGTCTCCGGCGAGCGCGACATGGGCGGCACCATGCGCCTGGGCCTCTACCCGGCCAAGCTCGCCGAGGGCTCCCTGGCCCGCCAGCTGTACGGCAAGGCCAAGGTGGACGAGCGCCACCGGCACCGCTACGAGGTCAACAACACCTACCGCGAGCAGCTGGAGAAGGTCGGCATGGTCTTCTCCGGGCTCTCGCCCGACGGCCGCCTGGTGGAGTACGCCGAGCTCCCGACCGACGTGCACCCGTTCTTCATCGGCACCCAGGCCCACCCGGAGTTCCGCTCCCGGCCCACCCGCGCGCACCCGCTGTTCAAGGGCCTGATCGGCGCGGCCCTCGTCTACGCCGACGGCCGCGGCACCGTGGCCAGGGCGGGGCGGGGCAAGTGAGCGGCCCGGGGTTCGGGGACGTCGAGGACGTCCCCGAGGAGTGGAAGGTCGTCTCCACCGTCCGGCACTTCAGCGCCCGGGTCATCACCGGTGTGACGGACGCCGTCGTCATGCCCGACGGGGAGGTGGTCGACCGCGACTACGTCGTCCACCCCGGATCGGTGGCCGTGGTCGCGCTGGACGACCAGGAGCGGGTGCTGCTGCTGCGCCAGTACCGCCATCCCGCCCGGCGCCTGCTCTGGGAGCTGCCCGCCGGTCTGCGGGACGTCGAGGGCGAGCCCCTGCACCTCGGCGCCGCCCGCGAGCTGGCCGAGGAGACGGGGCACCGGGCCGGGACCTGGCACACCCTCGTCGACACGTTCGTCTCGCCGGGGATGTCGGACGAACGGACCCGGATCTTCCTCGCCCGGGACGTGAGTCCGATCCCCGCCGGGGAGCTGGACTTCGTCCGCAGGCACGAGGAGGCCGACATGCCGGTGGTCTGGGTCTCGCTGGCCGAAGCCGTACGGCGCGCCCTGGGAGGAATGATCCACAATTCCCAGGCCGTCACCGGTATCCTCGCCGCATACGCCGCCTCGGCGGACGGCTTCGCCTCACTGCGGCCCGCCGACGCGCCGGAGGCATGACGGGAGGACACCCTGAGCGAGACGGAGGCCGTGCTCTCCAGCTACCTCGTCCACCTGGCGGTGGAGCGGGGACTGGCCGCCAACACCCTGGCCTCCTACCGCCGTGACCTCCTGCGCTACGTGGGTCATCTGAGGGACCGCGGCCGCGTCACCTTCGGCGAGGTCGCCGAGGCCGACGTGACGGCCTTCCTGACCGCGCTGAGCGAGGGCGACGGGGAGCACCGCGCCCTCGCCGCCGGCTCGGCGGCGCGGGCCGTCTCCGCGGTGCGGGGTCTGCACCGCTTCGCGCTGCGCGAGGGCGTCTCCGGGCACGACCCCGCCGACCGGGTCCGGCCGCCGCGCCGGCTGCGGCCCCGGCCCCGGGCGATGGACGTCGGCGAGGTGGAGCGGCTGATCGCCGCCTCCGGTCCCGCCGGCGCCCCGCTCACACTGCGCAACCGGGCCCTGCTGGAACTGCTGTACGGCACCGGCGCGCGGATCTCCGAGGCCGTGGGCCTCACCGTGGACGACGTCGACCTGGCCCCGGACGCCTCGCAGGTCAGGCTCCGCGGCAAGGACGGGCGGACCCGCGCGGTGCCGCTCGGCCGCCCCGGCGCGGACGCTGTGGAGGCCTACCTCACCGCGGCCCGGCCGGGCATCGCGGCCCACGGCCGGGACGGGCGGAGCCTGCTCCTCAACGCCCGCGGCGGCGGGCTCACCCGGCAGGGCGCCTGGGAGGTCCTCCAGGCCGCCGCCGAGCGGGCCGGGCTGGCCGGGGTCTCGCCGCACGTGCTGCGGCACTCGTTCGCCGCCCACCTGCTGGCCGGGGGCGCGGACGCCGGGACGGTGCACGAACTGCTCGGACACGCTCCGGCCGCCGCGCGGACGCGCGCACTGGCCGCGGCGGAACGGCTGCGGGAGGTGTACACCGCCGCGCACCCGCGTGCGAGGTGAGGGCGGGGCGGGCGCGAAACCGGGAACGGGGCGGCCGTGCGGCCGGCAACGGACGGGCGTGCGGCCGAGACCGGGACGGAGCGGGCGGGCGCGGCCGGGACGGAGCGGGCGGGTGCGGCCGGTAACGGGACGGGAGGCGCGTAGTAGTGCGACGGGCGGCGCCTCCTGAGATACTGTCTCGAGTGTCGCCGCGGCCGCGGTGGCGCGCTCAGCGGGAACCGGCTCCCCCATCCCGGGTGGGGGCAGGGCATCATCAAGGTCCGAGCCGTGACCTGTCAAGGCGGACGCGGGAAAGACCTGGACTTTTCAGCCCAGGGGGTTCATGCCATAGTGTCCGTCCGGACGGTCCGGTCCGAGGCCGTCAGGGAGGTTCGACTGGTGACTGCGACCACCGACGGTTCCATCCGGGCGACGCCCGGAACCCCCGAGAACCCTTGGGGTGACACCAAGACCGCCGGGACCCCCGGCGTGGGGGGAGTGCTCGGCCCTACCGGGCGCCCCCGGCCGGTGTTCCCCGACCCACGCCCGCGGACGGTCCACGGACCGGCCCGCGTCGTCGCCATGGTCAACCAGAAGGGCGGCGTCGGCAAGACCACCACCACCATCAATCTCGGCGCGGCCCTGGCCGAGGCCGGCCTGAAGGTGCTGCTGGTCGACTTCGACCCGCAGGGCGCCCTCTCCGTGGGCCTCGGGATCAACCCCCTCCAGCTGGACCTGACGGTCTACAACCTGCTCATGGACCGCCAGGTCACCGCCGAGGACGTGCTGCTGGAGACCGGCGTCGAGGGCATGGACCTGCTGCCCAGCAACATCGACCTGTCCGCGGCCGAGGTCCAGCTCGTCACGGAGGTCGCCCGCGAGCAGGTGCTCGGCCGGGTGATCAAGCCCCTGCTGCCCGACTACGACGTGTGCCTGATCGACTGCCAGCCCTCCCTGGGCCTGCTCACGATCAACGCGCTGGCCTGCGCGCACGGCGTCATGGTGCCGCTGGAGTGCGAGTTCTTCGCGCTGCGCGGCGTCGCGCTGCTGATGGACACCATCACCAAGGTCCAGGAGCGCATCAACGAGGAGCTGGTGATCGAGGGCCTGCTCGCCACGATGTACGACGCGCGCACCCTGCACGGTCGCGAGGTGCTGGCGCGGGTGGTCGAGGCGTTCGACGACAAGGTCTACCACACGGTGATCAACCGGACGGTCCGCTTCCCCGACGCGACCGTGGCCGGCGAGCCCATCACCAGCTTCGACTCCTCGTCGCTCGGGGCGAGCGCCTACCGCGAGCTGGCCAGGGAGGTCCTCGCCCGCTGGGACGCGGCGGAGGGCTGAGGCGCGTCCCGGCACGGGACAGGCGCCGGGGACGCGTGGGGCGGGCGCCCCGGGCCGGTGAGGTGCGCGGCACGGACCGGTGACGCGGGGCGGTGCGGGACAATGGCCGGATGACCGAGCAGCCGCAGACCGCCGAGGACGACGGCGCCTTCAGGGTGCACCTGGAGGTCTTCGAGGGTCCCTTCGACCTGCTGCTCGGCCTGATCTCCAAACACAAGCTCGACATCACCGAGGTCTCGCTCAGCAAGGTCACCGACGAGTTCATCGCCTACATCCGGGCCAGGGGCCCGGAGTGGGACCTGGACCAGACGAGCCACTTCCTGCTCGTCGCCGCGACGCTGCTCGACCTCAAGGCCGCCCGGCTGCTGCCCTCCGGGGAGGTGGACGACGAGGAGGACCTCGCCCTGCTGGAGGCCCGCGACCTGCTGTTCGCCCGCCTCCTGCAGTACCGCGCCTACAAGGAGGTCGCGAAGGTCCTCTCCGGGCGGATGGCGGAGGAGGCCCTGCGCTTCCCTCGGACCGTGCCGATGGAGGCCCGGTTCGCGGGTCTCCTGCCCGAGCTGGTCCTCGGCATCGGCCCCGACCGCCTCGCCGAGATCGCCCGGCGGGCCTTCGCACCCAAGACCCCGCCGTCGGTCTCGGTGGCCCACATCTACCAACCGCTCGCCAACGTCCGGGAACAGGCGGTTATCCTTGTCGAGCGGTTGCGACGGCTGCGCCGGGCGACCTTCCGGGCGCTCACCTCCGACTGCGCCGGCACCTTCGAGGTCGTCGCACGGTTCCTGGCCGTCCTGGAGCTCTTCCGGGAGGCGGCGGTCTCCTTCGAGCAGGTGGAGCCCCTCGGGGAGCTGTACGTGACCTGGACGGGCAGCGACGAGGGGGACGTCGCCGTGGCCGACGACTACGACGACCGGACGAGGAAAGAGCCCGCAGATGGCTGACGCGCCGCCTGGACCCGGCCTGCGCACCGCGCTGGAGGCGATCCTGCTCGTGGTCGACGAGCCGGTGGCCGAGGTGACGCTCGCGCAGGTGCTGGAGCGCCCCGTCCCCGAGGTCTCCGCCGCGCTCCGCGAGCTGTCGGCGGAATACACGGAGGCGGGCCGGGGTTTCGACCTGAGAGAGGTCGCGGGCGGCTGGCGGTTCTACACGCGGGCCGAGTGCGCCTCCGTGGTGGAGCGGTTCGTCCGCGACGGCCAGCAGACGCGGCTCACCCAGGCCGCGCTGGAGACCCTGGCCGTGGTCGCCTACCGGCAGCCCGTGAGCCGGGCGCGGGTGGCGGCGATCCGGGGCGTCAGCAGCGACGGCGTCATGCGCACCCTGGTGGCCAGGGGGCTGGTCGAGGAGGCCGGCACCGAACCGGAGAGCCAGGCCGTGCTCTACCGGACGACTTCATATTTTCTCGAGCGGATGGGCCTGCGGGATCTCGACGAGCTCCCCGAGCTGGCCCCCTTCCTGCCCGACGACGTGGAAACCCTAGAGGAGCAGAAGCAGTGAACAACAGGCGTGGTACCCCGTCCGGTGAGGGACGCGGTCAGAGCCGTGGCGGCGCCCCGCGCGGCGGCAACCCCCGCGGCGGTTCCCGGAGTGGTTCGTCCTCCGGCGGGTTCCGGGCGGGCCGGGGCGGTTTCCGCTCCGAGGCTCCGCGGCGGGACGACCGGGGCGGGTTCCGTCCGGAGCGGCGTGACGAGCGTGAGGCTCCGCGTCGTGACGACCGGGGCGGGTTCGGCGCCGACCGGGGCGGTTCGCGCAGCCGGTACGGCAGGCCCGCCGAGGGTGAGCGGGGCGGTTTCCGTTCCGAGGCTCCGCGTCGTGACGACCGGCAGGAGTTCGAGTCCCGTGGTGAGCGGGGTGGGTTCCGTTCCGAGGCTCCGCGGCGGGACGACCGGGGCGGGTTCCGTCCGGAGCGGCGTGACGAGCGTGAGGCTCCGCGTCGTGACGACCGGGGCGGGTTCGGCGCGCGGGATGACCGCGGCGGGTTCCGGGCGGACCGGGGCGGCTTCCGCGAGCAGCGCGGCGGCTTCCGTGACGACCGGGGCGGCTCCGGACGCCGTGACGACCGTGAGGGCCCCCGTTCCGGGGCCCCGCGCCGGGACGACCGGGGCGGTTCGCGCGGCGGGTCCGGCAGGCCCGGCCGGCGCGACGAGGTGCAGACGATCGGCGGATCCCGCACCGACCGGTACGGCCAGGGCCGTCCCTCCCAGGGCCGTCCCGCGCAGGGCGGTCGCACCGTCCCCGGCCGGGCCTCCGCTCCGAAGGCCGGGCGCAGGCCCGGCACGATCGAGAACGACAGGTTCAAGACCGCCCGCCAGCCCAAGCGGGACTCGGACTTCTACGACCGCGACTACGTCGACGAGCGTGACACCACCGAGGTCCCGGGCGGCGTCCGGCTGCAGAAGGTGCTCGCCCAGGCCGGGGTGGCCAGCCGTCGCGCCTGCGAGGAGCTGATCGGCGACGGCCGGGTGACGGTCGACGGCCAGGTGGTCCGCCGCTTCGGCGCCCGCGTCGACCCGGCCAAGCAGGTCATCCACGTCGACGGCAAGCGGCTGCCGACCATGCCCGACCTGGTCTACTTCGCGATCAACAAGCCGATCGGCGTCGTCAGCACCATGTCGGACCCCGAGGGGCGGCCGTCGCTCGCCGACTACGTGGCCGACCGCACCGAGCGCCTGTTCCACGTGGGCCGCCTCGACACCGAGACGGAGGGCCTGATCATCCTCACCAACGACGGTGAGCTGGCCAACCGCCTCACCCACCCCAGCTACGGCGTGCAGAAGAAGTACTGGGCGAAGGTCCCCGGCCGGATCAGGCCCGACCTCGCCCGCCGCCTGAAGAAGGGCATCGAACTGGAGGACGGCCTCGCCAAGGCCGACTCCTTCGCCCTGGTCCAGGAGCACGGGCAGCAGGCCCTGGTCGAGATCGTCCTGCACGAGGGGCGCAAGCACATCGTCCGGCGCATGCTGGAGGAGGTCGGGCACCCGGTCATCGACCTGGCCCGCATCGAGTTCGGCCCGGTCAAGCTGGGCCGGCTCAAGCCGGGCACGGTCCGCGCGCTGACCGTCAAGGAGGTCGGCGAACTGTACGCCGCCGTCGGACTGTAACCTTCCTGAATACGCACGTTCGGGACACGCCGGATCGCGACGGGCGATCCGGCGTGAACAGTACGGAGGAACGACGATGGTGCGGGCGATCCGCGGTGCGATCCAGGTCGAGGGCAACGACCGGGACGCCATTCTGTCCGGGGTCACCGAGCTGGTCACCGAGGTGATGGAGCGCAACGCGCTCACCACCGACGACGTGATCAGCGTGATCTTCACGGCGACGCCCGACCTGACCGCGGAGTTCCCCGCCCTCGCGGCGCGCAAGCTCGGCTTCCACGACGTGCCGCTCATCTGCGCCTCCGAGATCGACGTCCCGGGGGCGCTGCCGCACGTCGTGCGGCTGATGGCGCACGTGGAGACCGACAGGCCCCGCCAGGAGATCCAGCACGTCTACCTGCGTGGCGCGGTGGCGCTGCGGGTGGACATCGCCCAATGATTCCCTCATGCGGCACCACGTCCAGGGAGGGAACATGAGCGGTCCGGAGTCCGTCCTCGTCGTCGGCACGGGCCTGGTCGGCACCTCGGTCGCCCTGGCCCTGCGGGAGCACGGCGTGACCGTCTACCTGACCGACCGGGACCCGGCGGCCCTGCGGCTGGCCCGGGAGCTCGGCGCGGGCGTCGAGTGGAGCCCCGGGCGGCCCGCGGACCTGGACCCGGGCGTCGAGTGGCATCCGGGGCGGCCGGTGGACCTGGCGGTCATCGCGGTCCCGCCGCACCTGGTCGCCGGGCAGCTGGCGGAGCTCCAGCGGGCCGGGGCCGCGCGGTTCTACACCGACGTGGCCAGCGTCAAGGCCCTGCCGATCCGCGGGGCCCGGGAGCTCGGCTGCGACCTGTCCTCCTACGCCGCCGGGCACCCCCTGGCCGGCCGGGAGCGCTCCGGGCCCGCCGCGGCCCGCGCCGACCTGTTCCTCGGCCGCCCCTGGGCGCTGTGCCCGGTGGAGGAGACCTCGCCCGACGCGCTGGAGATGCTGCGCGGGCTGATCAAGCTCTGCGGCGGCGAGGCCGTCGAGGTGGACGCCGTCCAGCACGACAGGGCCGTGGCGCTCGTCTCGCACGCGCCGCACGTGGCCTCCGCCGCGGTGGCCGCGCGGCTCGCCGACGCCCCCGCCACCGCGCTCGGCCTGGCCGGGCAGGGGGTCCGGGACGTCACGCGCATCGCGGCGAGCGATCCGGGCCTGTGGACCGGGATCCTGTCGGGCAACGCGCTCCCGGTGGCGGACGTCCTGGAGGCGGTGGCGGCCGACCTGGCCGCCGCGGCCGCCTCCCTGCGGGCCTGCGCCGCGCGGGAGGGTGCGGACGAGGCGGCGGCGGAGGCGATGGGCGCGGTCACCGACCTGCTCCACCGCGGCGTCGCCGGCACCGGCCGGATCCCCGGCAAGCACGGCGGCCCCGCGCGCACCTACGCGACCGTCCAGGTCATCATCGGCGACCGCCCGGGTGAGCTGGCCCGGCTGTTCCAGGTGGCGGAGGCGTCCGGGGTCAACATCGAGGACGTCCGCCTGGAGCACGCTCCCGGTCTGCCGCTGGGCGCCGCCGACCTGTTCGTGCAGCCCGAGGCGGCGGCCGCGCTCTCGGAGGCGCTGCGGGCCCACGGCTGGCACCTGCCCTGACCCTGCGGGCCCGCGGCCGCTGCCCTGACCTCGTGGGCCGCCGTCCGCCGGGCGGGCCCGTAGGGCGCGGCCGGCGCCCGCCCTGATCCGCCCCGCCCCGCCGGTGCCGGTCCGGCGCCCGCCCTGATCCGCCCCGCCGGTGCCGGTCCGGCGCCCGCCCCGATCCGTCCGGCGCCCGCCCGCGCCCGGTACGGCCGCCGCCGTCGATGCGTGGTTCCCTCCCCGCTCCCGGTAACCTCGTACGGACAACTCAAGCGGGCGGCAAACCGCCCCGTCGGCGCCGGGGGCCAAGGCCGGGCGCGCGGGGCGTCCACGAGCGGAGCGAGCCACAGATGAACACGGTGACCGGGCTGGTCGTCGCCATGGACGGGCCTTCGGGATCGGGCAAGTCGAGCGCGTCGCGCGGGGTCGCGCGGGCACTGGGTCTGCGCTATCTCGACACCGGGGCGATGTACCGGGCGATCACCTGGTGGATGCTCCGGCAGGAGGTCGACCTGGCCGACCCGGCGGCGATCGCGGCCAGGGCGCTGGATCCGGTCCTGGTGATGGGGACCGACCCCGACGCGCCGGCGGTGGCCGTGGACGGCGCCGACGCCGCCGCGCCCATCCGCACGGCCGAGGTCACCGCCGCCGTCTCCGCGGTCAGCGCCGTGCCCGAGGTGCGGCGCAGGCTCGTCGCCGAGCAGCGGGAGATCATCGGCGCGGGCGGCATCGTGGTCGAGGGCCGCGACATCGGCACCGTGGTGGCGCCGGAGGCCCCGGTCAAGATCTACCTGACCGCGAGCGCGGACGCCCGGGCGGCCCGCCGTACGGCCGAGCTGGCGGGCACCACGGTGGAGGCGCAGAAGGCCGCGATGGCCAGGCGCGACACCCTGGACTCGACGCGGAAGACCGACCCGCTGGCGATGGCGTCCGACGCCGTCGAACTCGACACCACGGCGCTGAACCTCGAAGAGGTCATCGCCGAGGTACTGCGTTTGATCAAGGAAAAAGTGTGACGGAACACGAAGAAGACCGCGGCTGGATCGACGCCGAGCTCGCCGATCTGGGTACCGACGACAGCTCGCGGGAAGAGGCGCCGGACTCCGGCCCGCTCCCGGTGGTGGCCGTGGTGGGCCGCCCCAACGTGGGCAAGTCCACGCTGGTCAACAGGATCATCGGCCGCCGCGAGGCGGTCGTGGAGGACGTGCCCGGGGTGACCCGCGACCGGGTGACGTACGAGGCCACCTGGCGCGGGCGCCGGTTCACGGTGGTCGACACCGGCGGGTGGGACCCGGACGCGACCGGCATGGCCCTGCGGATCGCCGAGCAGGCGCAGATCGCGGCCGAGCTGGCCGACGTCATCCTGTTCGTGGTGGACGCCACGGTGGGGGTGACCGACTCCGACGAGATCGTCGGCCACGTGCTGCGCGGCTCCGGCAAGCCGGTCATCCTGGCCGCGAACAAGGTCGACAACCAGCAGATGGAGCTGGAGGCCGCCGCGCTGTGGTCGCTGGGCCTGGGCGAGCCCCAGCCGGTCTCCGCCCTGCACGGCCGCTCCAGCGGCGACCTGCTCGACGTGGTGCTCGACAAGCTGCCCGAGACGCCCCCGCAGCGCTTCGGCGCCGAGCGGGGTCCGCGCAGGGTCGCGCTGCTGGGCAAGCCCAACGTGGGCAAGTCCTCGCTGCTGAACCAGCTCGCGGGGGAGGAGCGCGTGCTCGTCGACCCGATGGCCGGCACCACGCGCGACCCGGTCGACGAGCTGATCCAGCTGGGCGGGAGGACCTGGCGCTTCGTGGACACCGCCGGCATCCGCCGCCGCGACCGCGAGCTCAAGGGCGCCGACTTCTACGCCAGCATGCGCACCAGGAGCGCCCTGGAGCGCTCGGAGATCGCGATCGTGCTCATCGACGCGAGCGAGGTGCTGACCGAGCAGGACCTGCGGATCATCTCGCTGGTGATCGAGTCCGGCCGGGCCATGGTCGTGGCTTTCAACAAGTGGGACCTGCTCGACGAGGACCGCCGCTACTACCTGGAGAAGGAGATCGACCGGCAGCTCGTCCGGGTGCCGTGGGCGCTGCGGGTGAACATCTCCGCCAAGACCGGCTGGCACGTCGACCGGCTGGTCCCGGCCATCGAGAAGGCGCTGGACTCCTGGTCCACCCGCGTCCCGACGGCCCGGCTCAACGCCTTCCTGACCGACCTGGTGGCGGCCACCCCGCCGCCGGTGCGCGGCGGCAAGCAGCCCAAGATCCTCTTCGCCACGCAGGCGGCGACCGAACCGCCGAAGTTCGTGCTGTTCACCTCGGGCTTCCTGGAGGAGACCTACCGGCGCTTCATCGAGCGCCGGATCCGGGAGGAGTTCGGGTTCGCCGGTTCCCCCCTCGACGTCACGATGCGGATCCGCGAGAAGAAGCAGGCGCAGAAGAAGAAGTAGCGGCGTCCCACGGGACACCTGCCACCGTACGGCCCGGCCTCCCGCCGGGCCGTACGGCTTTTCCGGGCGTGTCCGCGTCCCGGGGCGCAGGGCGGCCGTGAGCGGGCCGTGCACACGGGACATCCTCGGCGGCCGCCCGTCAGGGGGCGGCCGCGGGCCGGCGCGGCAGGAACAGCGCGGCCACCACGCCCAGGGCGCACAGGGCCGCGGTGAGCAGGAAGATCTCGCTGTACTCGGTGTGCAGGGCGGCCTTCACCGCCGCCTCGTACGCGGCGAGCCGCTCGGCGTAGACGTCGGCCTCCACCCCGAAGGGGAGCGGCGTGTCCAGGTCGGCGGTGAGCGACTGGAACCGGTGGAAGCCCCAGGCGGACAGGCCCGCCACGCCCAGCAGCATGCCCATCATCCGGGCCACGACCACCGCCGCCGACGCCACACCGTGCCGGTCGGACGGTACGGCGCGCAGCACCGCCGAGGAGATCGGGGCGATCACCACGCCGAGCCCCAGGCCGGCCGTGACCAGGTCGGCGTCCATCCGGTACCCGGCGGCGGCCAGGTCGAGCGGCCACTGGCCGATCCGGACGTAGCCGACCGCGGCGACCGCCAGCCCGAGCGCCGCGACCGGGCGCTCGCCGTACCGGCGGGCCATGACCCCGCCCAGCAGGGCGGCCACGGAGAGCGCGACGAGGAAGCGGGAGAGCACCAGCGCGCCGTCCAGGGTCCCCAGGCCGAGGAGTGTCTGCGCCGACAACTGCACGTCCACGAGGGTGACCAGCAGCGCGGCGCCGGCCAGGAAGCTGACCGCGAGGGTGGCGAAGAACGGGCCGCGCGCCACCCCGGCCAGGTCGATCACCCGCGTGCGGGCGCGCACCTCCCACACCGCGAACGCGGCGCCCGCCGCGACCCCGGCGGCGATCGCCGGTGGCCCCCAGGGAGGGAGCACGGACGTGCTCGGGTCGGGGTTGTAGAGCCCGGCGACGAGCAGGCCGAGGGAGAGGGCGAGCAGCAGGCCGCCGATCAGGTCGACGCGTGCCGGCGGCGGCTCCGCCCGGTTCTCCGACCGGTTCTCCGCCGGGGGCTGCGCGGAGGCGGTGACCGGGGTCTCCGCCGGGTCCGCCCGCCGGGGCGGCGGCACCGAGCGCTGCACGGCGACCGCTGCGACGGCGACCAGGGGGAGGTTCAGCCAGAAGATCGAGCGCCAGCCGCCGAGCGGGACGGCGCCGAGGTGCAGGGAGGCCGGTACCAGGGCGGCCAGGCCCGCGCCGTACAGGGGTCCGAGGACGCTGCCGAGCTCCTGGGCGGCGCCGACCGCGCCGAGCGCCGGCGGGCGCCCCCGCTCGTCCCACAGGTCGCCGACCAGCGCCATGGTGATGGGCAGCAGTGCGCCGCCCGCGACGCCCTGGAGCGTACGCCCGGCGACCAGCCAGGGCACGGTGTCACCGAGCGCGGTGACGACCGAGCCGATCGCGAAGCCCGCCAGGCACAGCTGGATCAGCGGACGCCTGCCGTACCGGTCGGAGAGCTGTCCGAGGAGCGGCATGGCCGCGACGTAGCCGAGCAGGAAGCCGGTGACGATCGGGGTGGCCCGCTCCAGGTGGTTGAGGGGGACGCCGACGTCCTCGGCGATGTCGACGAGGACGGTGACCACGACGTAGGCGTCCAGGGCGGCGAGCAGCACCGCGGTGCCGCCGACGCCGAGGGCGACGCGCCGCCGGGCAGCCCGGCCGCCGCGGGGGACACCCCCGCCGGGGGCGCCGTCGGAAGCACTGCCCGGGACGCCGCCGGGAGCACTGCCGGGGGCGTCACGGCCGGGGGCGTCACGGCCGGGGGCGTCACGGCCGGGATCGGGGAGGGACGGGGAGGGCATGCCGTCACCCCGCCGGAGCGGTCACCTGGACCGGCACGTCGTAGTCGTCGAAGGTGACGGTGACCTTGCCCTCGGCCATCGGCAGGTCGGCCTTGAGGAGGCGGCTGCTGGCCTTGTCGATCCAGAGGGTGCCCTCCACGCTCTGCGCGATCCCCGGCACCAGCGCGGCGAGGATCTGCTGGGAGAGCGTGGCCGAGAGCCGGTAGGCGTCGGCGCCGTCGAGCTTCTCCTCCGCCTGGGTCTTCGGGTCCAGCGCGTTGCCCAGGAGCCGGACGACCCCCCGCTCGGGGTCGAGGATGGCGGACGGGTCGTAGACGGCGGCCAGCTCGCTGCGCGACATCTTCTGGAAGCCGCCGGTGACGCCCTTGAAGTGCACGGTCTCCCCGGCCAGCACGAAGCTGATCTCCTGGAGGCTGCCGGCGAAGTCGAGCTGGATCGTGCCGTCGGCGTCCCCGTTGGCGCTGAGGCGGCCGGAGGCCTTCTTGACCTGGAGCCTCGGCGTGTTCTCGGCCTCCATCGTGAAGGAGGCCGAGGTGACGGTCCGCATCGCCTCCGCGGACCGCTTGACCAGGTCGGGGCCGCTGGGCAGGGCGCTCCCGGGGTCGGAACCGCCGGTGCAGGCGGTGATCAGGGAGAGCGCGGCGGCCAGCGCGGCGACGAAGATCCGGCGAGCAGACATGGCCGGATCGTAGCGACCGCCCGGTCGCGGGTGGGGGCCCGGCCGGTATCGGTTTCGCTTCACCGGCGCCCGTGATGTCGCCCGGGCCCGTGGTGTCAGAGGCGTCCGTGGTGTCAGAGGCGTCCGTGGTGTCAGAGGCGTCCGTGGTGTCAGAGGCGTCCGTGGTGTCAGAGGCGTCCGAGGCGTCCGTGGCGCTCCCGGCGGGACCGCCCGGGTTTCACGGCCGCCGGTTCACCGCAGATTCTTGAGGTGGTCCACCACGGGGTCGTAGGCGGCGGCCAGCTCGCGGAGCTGGTCGTCGGTGAGCAGGTCGATGAAGTGCCGCCGCACGCCTGCCACGTGCTCCGGCGCCACCTTCTGGATGGTGGCCCAGCCGTGCCCGGTCAGCACGGCGAAGGTGCCGCGCCGGTCGTCGGGGCAGGTCTCCCGGGCGACCAGGTCGGCGGCCTCCATCCGGGAGATCTGGTGGGACAGCCGGCTGCGGGACTGGATGGTGGCGTCGGCCAGGTCGCTCATACGCATGCGGTGGCCGGGACTCTCCGAGAGGTTGACCAGGATCTCGTAGTCGTTCAGGGAGAGGCCGAAGGCCTGCAGCTCCCGGTCGAGCCGGTGCTCCAGGAGCTTGTGGGCGGCCAGATGGGTGCGCCAGGCCCGCTGCTCGATCGAGGTGAGCCAGCGAGGCGCCTCGCCGTTCACCGGTCGTTCACCGCTCTGCCCGCGCACCGCTCTCCTCGCCGCAGCTCCTCCGCCATGCCGGGGACGCCCGTCCTACCGGGTCCCGTCCCCGGTGCATGAACAGAACCTACCTCAGGCGGCGGGGGAGGCCCGGCACGGGTGAGGCGGACGGTCCCGCGGGGCGGAGGCCGGGGCTCAGGGGTCCCGGCGCTCAGCCGAGCGTGGCGGGGTGGTCGGAGACGACGCAGACCGCGATCTCCCGGCCGTCCTCGCCGGCCCGCCACTCGAGCAGGTGCCGGCCCTGCCAGCGCAGGGCGTGCCGGCCGCCCGGCGGGAGGTCCAGGGGGAGGGTGGACAGGTCGGCGGTGCGCAGGCCGTCCAGGGTCAGCTCGCCGCGCTTGACGAGCGCCTCCTTGCGCGTCCAGAGCCGGATCAGCTCCTCGTTGCCCCGGACCAGTTCCCGCTCCGCGGGGGCGAGCACCTGCCCGGCCAGGGACTCGTCCAGGGGGCCCGGCGGGACCTGCTCGGCGTCCACGCCGACCAGGCCGGGACCCGCCGCGGCGCACACGTACCCGCGGGTGTGGCTGAGGCTGACGCCCAGCCGGGGGATCTCCGCGATGTACGGCCTGCCGTGCCCCGGCCCGTGGTGCTCGCAGACCTGGAGCAGGGTCAGCCGGTCCTCCGGCACCCCGGCCACCTTGGCCGCGCACCGCCGTACGAGCACGTGGGCCGCGACGAAGTCGCGCCGGTCGGACTCCCGGACGAACGCCGCCGCGCGCCCGCGTTCCACCTCGGTGAGCAGGTCCATCGCGGCCGGGGAGCAGATCTCGTCGGTGGGGCCGGCCAGCACCAGACAATCGCGCATTCGCCCAGATTAGGGCTTTCGGGAGGAATGATGGGTTATATCGCCCGAGTCACTCGTTCTTCCCGGTCGGGCTCGGGGCGGGGCCGGGCTCGACGGCCTTGCCGTCGGGGTCGGTCACGAGCTCGTCGGCGGCGCCCATCACGGTGGCGTCGTTCACCCTCCACTGGCCGCCGACCTTGACCAGGCCCAGCTCCATGTGGGCACCGAGCATGCGCCGGGTGCCCGCGGTGCTCTTCACCTGGGAGTCCACGACCGTGATGGCCCTGGCCCTGCCGTCGGCGACCTCGGAGACGTAGACGTCGCGGACCGAGGCGGTGGAGGACGCCTTCATCGCGCTGATCACGCTCTCCAGCGGGCTGAACGCCTCGTCGTAGGTCTTCTCGAAGTCCTCGCCCGACAGGCCGAAGACCCGGTCGCGGTAGGCCTGCAGATCGGTGTGGTCGTAGGTCTGCAGTGCCACGGCGAACTCCCCGGCCCTGGCGGAGACCGCGAGCCGTTCGCTCCGCTCGGCCGCGAGCCGGTCGGCCAGTCGCTCGGCGGAGACCCACTGCACCGCGCCGAAGGCCGCCGCCCCCGTGAGGAGCGCTCCCGCGACCGCCCAGACCAGCCTCCTGCGCCACGCCGCGGCGGGCGTCCCGGAATTCCCGGGCTCTCCGGGCTCTCCGGGCTTCTCGGGCTCTCCGGACTCTTCGGCGGGGGTGTCGGCGGCGGTGCTGTCGATGGCGGGGGCCTCTTCGGCGGGATCCGCTGACTTCTGGGAGGTGGGACTCATCAGTGCTCCTGTTCACGGCGGCGGGCCGCCCGGCCGACGGCGATCCAGCCGAGCACGCCGCCGGAGACGGCGACGGCGGCGAGGACCGCGACGATGAGGGGGGTGAGGTCCTGCGGCGCGGGACCGGCGGCGTCCCGCGCCTCCCCGGCCCCGGCCGGGCCGCCGGGTTCGCCGGGGCCGGTGGGAGCGCCGCCCCCGGACGCCGCCCCGCCGTCCGGGGCCCCGGTGCTCGCTGCGGTCCCGTCCGCCGGACCGGCGGCTCCGTCCGGGTGGGGACCGGTGTCCGGGTCGTCGTCGCTGCGCCCGGTGCTCTCGGGTACGGCCCGCTCCGGGCAGGAACCGGCCTGCGGCACCGACGGGCCCGCCAGCGGGCTGCGGTACTCCTCGGCCGCCTCGGGGCCGCCCGGGACGCTGAAGACGAACGTGACCCTGCCGTACAGCCCTCCGGAGTGCTTCTCGGTCACGTCGGCCAGCAGGACCTGGGCGGTCGGGACCGTCCGCAGCAGGTTCGTGACGTGCGCCCGCGCCCGCGGGGTGAACACCACGCCCGGGTTCCGGCCCGCGGCGGTCAGCACGCAGGACAGGCCGGGACGGGCGGTGCCGAGCAGGTGGTCGACCTGCCGGAAGAAGGAGGGGCCGTGTTCGAGGGCGGTGTACAGCTCCTTGCGGGACTCGCGGAGCGACCGGGTCACGGCCGCCAGGTCGGTCACGCCCTCCGCCAGCTCCTCCCGCCGGCCGGCGAGCGTGCCGGTCAGCCGGGTCAGGTTCACCGAGAGCTCGTCCAGCAGTTCGGCGTTCCCGGCGAGCGTGGCGGTGACGTCGTGCGCGTTGTCCACGAGCTCGCGGATCGACGCGGTACGGCCGTCCAGCCCGGCGGCCAGCTCGCCCACGATGGTCCGCGCGTCCTCGGGGGGCACCGCGTCCAGCAGCCTGCCGACCCCGTCGAACAGCTCCCGGTAGTCCAGCGGGACCGACGTGGCGGCCAGCGGGATGGTGGCGCCGGGTGCCAGGACGCCGTCCGGGGCCCCGGCCTCCGGTGGGGAGATCTCCACGTACGGCTCGCCGATCGCGGACTTGCGGCGCACCTCGGCTCCGGCCCCGCGGGGGATCCGCACGCCGCGGTCGATGTCCAGCGCCACCGTGATCCTGCCGGGGGCGAGCGCCACGCCGTCGATCCGGCCGATCCGCACGCCGAGGTAGGCCACGTCGAAACCGGGCACCAGGCCGGGGGAGGAGGCGAACTCCGCGTTGATCCGGTACGGCCGCTCGATGACGTCCAGCCTGATGACGCTGGTGAACGCCCAGACGGTCATCACGACGCCGAGCACCGCGAAGAAGCCGAGGTTGACCAGGACGCGGTTCCTCATCGCGGCGGCTCCAGCAGCAGCCGGAGGTCACCGGCCGGGTCGGGCCGCCGGGGCCGGTCGCCGTCTCCCGGCTCCGGCAGCAGCAGGCCCTTCATCCAGACGTAGGCCAGCAGCTGGCCGTTCACCACGATGGGCGGCTGGTCGACGAAGTACTGCACCCGGTCGAGGAGGAGCTTCAGGTCCTCCTTGCCGCGCACGGTCGCCGCGGAGACGGCGTCGAGCCGCCGCAGCAGGGTGCGCAGCCGGGCCGCGTGCCGGGGGTAGACGGTGGTGTTGACCTCGCGGGCCAGCGCCGTCAGTTCCTTCAGGGTCTTCTTGACGTGCTTGCGGCCGTGGTTCAGCCGGGCGGCGGCGGCCTGGAGGCTGCCGGGCAGCCGGTCCAGCTCGCCGGAGCCCGCGGCCAGGTCGTCGCCCAGCTCCGCCAGGCCGTCGATCGTGCGGGCCAGTTCCGCGCGGGACCCGGCGTAGGCGGCGGCGACGTCGGCGGTCTGCCGCAGCAGGCGGTTGAGGTCCCGGCCCTTCCCGCCGATCCCGGTCGCCGCCGCGTCCAGGATCGCGTTCACGTCCTGCGCGCCGAGCGCGTCGATCAGCGGCCCGGCCCGCTCGGTGACCTGCTCGATGTCCGGTTCCACCGACGTCTCGGCGATCTCCGCGCCGTCGGCGAGGAAGGGGCCGGTGGACATGTCCGCGGCCCCCTCGCCCTCGGGCAGCCTCAGCTCTACGTAGTTCTCGCCCAGGATGGAGGTCTTGGCGACGACCGCGGAGGTGCCCTCGGGCACCCGGTGGCCGTCCTCGACGGACATGGTGACCCTGGCGCGGTAGCCCTCCAGCCGGATGCCGGTCACGCTCCCGATCCGCACGTCGGCGATCTGCACGCTGTGCCCGGCCACCAGGCTCTGCACGTCGTCGAAGACCGCGGTGAGGGTCAGCTCGCCGGACGGCGCCCCCAGGGTCTGCAGCGAGCAGGCCGCGCTGGTGGCGAGGACCAGGGTGAGAGCCAGTGCGCGGGCCGGAGCGCGGAGGAGAGTCAGTGCGCGGGCCGGAGCGCGGAGGAGGGTCAGTGCGGGGACCAGGCCGCGGGCCGGGGCGCAGGCGCGGGCCGGAGGGAGGACCGGGGCTCTCCCGGCCGGTCGGGCGGCCGTCCGGCTCCACCGGGTCATCGGTTCCTCCTCCGCTCCCACGGGCAGTTGCTCAGCTCCCCGGGCAGGCACGGCACCTCGCCCAGCTCCAGGGCGTCGAAGAGCGGCGCCAGCCAGGCCCGGGTCAGCGCGTTGAGCACCAGGCGGAACGTGAGCACGTGGCGCTTGCGGTCCCAGGCCATCACCACGCCGTCGACGAAGCCGCGTGCCCCGGCGATGGCCCGGGCCGCGGACTCGCTGTTCGCCTTCAGGGTGAGCACCACCTCGGCGAGGTTCGCCACGCCCCGGGGCAGCCGCTCCTGGTAGGCCTCCAGCAGCACGTCGCCGCGCCGTACCAGCCCGGCCAGGCCGGTGATGAAGCGGCGGGTGCGCCGCCGCTCGTCGGCCAGCGCGGCACTGGCCTCGGCGAAGGCGTCGATTGTGGTCTCGACCTGCTTCTCGCGCCGGTTGAGGCTGCCCGCGAGCCGGTTCAGGCCGTCGGCCAGCTCGATCAGCTTCTCGTCCTGCCCGGCGAGGGTGCGGCTCAGCGAGGCCGCGTCGGCCAGCGCTCGGTTGATCTGCTCGCCGCGGCCCCGGACGGTGTCGGCCAGGTTTCCGGCCACGTCGCCCATCCGATCGGTGTCGAGGGCGTCGGTGAGCCTGGTGAACGCCGCCAGCGCGTCGTCGATCTCCACGGGCAGGTCGGTGCGCTCCAGGGGGATCACCGCCCCCGGGGCGAGCCGCGGCCGGCCCGGCTTCCAGGGCGGGTGCAGCACCACGCTCCGCTCACCCAGTGTGTTCTGCGGGGCCACCACCGCCCGTACGTCGGCCGGGAGCGGCACGTTCCCGTCGACGAGCAGGTCGGCGCGGACCCGCTCGCCCTCGATGGTCAGCCTCTCCACCGTGCCCGCGTCCAGGCCCAGCACCTTCACCTTGGCCTGCTCGTACAGGGAGGGCGCGGCGCCGAAGTAGGCGGTCAGCCGGTACGGCGCCGCCCCGCCGGGCAGCAGCGAGCAGCCTCCCGCCGAGGCCGCCAGCGCCAGGACCAGCAGTGCCGCGACCAACCGGCGGGCTCCGGAGCCCGCCGCGGCCGGGCCCGGCCGCCGGGCACCCGGCCCGCGGCCCGCCACCCGAGGGCCGGGGCGGGGCACGAGGCCGGGGCGCGTCATCGGTTCGGGGCGGGTCACCTGTCCCTCCTGTCCTTGCGGATGGCGCCGAGCACCTCGGGGTTGATCGGGCCGAGCCCGGTGGCGATGACGTCGATCCACGGGCCCTGCCCGCCGGTGGCGGCCAGCCCGGAGAAGGTGGGCCCGGCCCAGGCGAGGACCGAGTCGAGGCCGCGGGCTGAGTCGAGGCGGCCCGCGATCGCGGACGCGTCGTCCACCACCGCGACCAGGTTCCTCTCGTGCTCGGCGATCAGGGTGCCGATGGCGTTCACCAGGTCGCTGCCGTCGCCGAGCAGGGTCTTCAGCTCGGCCCGGCGGCGGCGCAGCTCGTCGAGCATCACCTCGACGGAGTCGACGAGGCGGCCGAGCTGGGCGTCCTTGGCGTCCAGCAGCTTCATGACCCGGTCGCCGGCGTCGAGCAGCCGCTGCAGTTCGGGCTCGCTCTCACCGATGACCTCCGACAGCTCGCCGATGTCGTCCAGCAGCCGGCTCACCCGGCCCCGGGGCGCGGGTTCCAGCTCGGAGAGCTCCCGCAGGAGCCTGTCGACCGCGTCGGTGTCGAGCCGCTGCACCAGCCGGGTCGCGTCCTTGAGCGCGTCGGGGATCAGCGTCGGGGTGCCGGTCCGCTCCATCGGGATGAGCCGCTCCGACTCGGGCAGCTCGTCCATGTAGGGCCGGGTGACCGGCCCGGTGAGCCTGATGTAGCGTCCGCCCAGCAGGTTGGAGAGGGTGACCTCGGCGCGGGTCCGCGGGCCGAGCCTGACCCCGTCGTCGACCTTCCAGGTCACCACCACGTGGCCCCGGCCGTAGTCGGCGCGGACCTCGGTGACCTCGCCGACGGGCACGCCCGCCACCCGCACGTCGTTGCCCGCGCGCAGGCCGGCGGCGTCCGGCAGGATCGCCGACATCGTGTAGCCGCCCTCCAGCAGGCCGAGGTTGCCGACCAGGAAGGTCGCGACCAGCACGGCGGTGAGCGCCGCCGCCGAGACCGCGCCGACGACCCTGCGGTCGCGGTCGCGGAAGGACTTGAGCGCCATCATCACGGCCCCACCAGGACGCGCCGCAGATCGCCCGTGGACGTGAGCCTGAGGCCGCCGCGCAACGGCGGCGGGTTCCGCATGGGGTAGGGGCAGGGCAGCGGGCCGAGCGCGACGCAGGGCACCGCCGTGGTCACGAAGTGGCCCCGGCCGGTCACCTGGAACGAGCGCTGCAGCGGCGGGGTGAGCGTGCCCAGCAGCTTCTCCACGCCGTCGAGGTTGCGGCGCACCCCGCCGGTGAGGCGGGCCATGCGGTCCACCACCCGGCCGAACTCCCGGGCGTTGTCACCGAGCACCCGGTCGGTGACCCGGGCGGTGGCCGACAGCTCCACCAGTGCCTCGTCGACCAGCCTGCGGTTGCGGGCGAACGCGCCGGTCAGCTCGACCAGGTCGTCCACCAGCCGGGCGATCTGCTCGTCCCGGCGGGCGATCACCTCGGTCACCGTGGCGTAGTCCTCCAGCAGCCCCTTGACGACCTCCTTGCGCCCGGCCACGGTGGCGGTCAGCTCGCCGAGGTCGTCCACCAGGCGCGGGATGTCCTCCTGGTTGCCGTCCAGCGCCTCGCCCGCCGCGGTGAGCAGCCGGTTGATCTGCTCGGGGTCGAGGCTGCGGGTGAGCGGGCCGAGGTCGGCGACCAGGTCGCCGATGTCCACCACCGAGCTGGTCCGCTCCACCCGCGCGCCGTCGGCCAGCATGTCCTTCGCGGTCCCCGGCTCCAGGTACACCACCCGCTGGCCGACCGCGTCGCGCCAGCGGACCGCCGCGGAGCTGTCGGAGGGCACCCGCACCGAGGTGCGCACGCCCAGCACCACCTCGGCCCTGCCGCCGACCACCTCGATCGACTCGACCCGGCCGACCGGAGCTCCCGCGATCTTCACCTGGTCGCCCGTGCGGAGCCCGGAGACGTCGTCGAAGACGCCGGTCAGGCGGTAGGTGTCACCGGTCCCCACCCGGGCGATCTGCGCCCCGATCGCGACGATCAGCGTGACCGTGACGAGCAGGAACAGCGCGAACTTGACCAGCGTGCGGCGCCGCCGGACGCGGTCTCCCGATCGGGCCACGGCTCACCTGCCGTCCGCGGCGCGGCAGGCGCCGGCGAAGAGCACGCAGGGGTCGGTGTGCACGTAGGCGGCCATCTTCAACTGGTTCGCGCGGCCCGGCCCCTTGCCGCCGATCAGGTCGTTCAACCCGGCGAGCAGGCCGTTGAGCCCCCGGACGCCGTCGCCGGCGACGCCGAGCTGCGCGGCGAGCAGGGCCGCGGCGCGCTCGCCCGCGTTCCCCGCCGCCTTGAGGTCCCGGCGGTGGGCGCGCAGGCCGTGGGCGGTCAGCGCGGACAGCTCGTCGAACTCCCGCAGCAGCGCCCGCACCTTGCTGGCCCGCTCCACCAGGCCGGGGGCGAGCGCGTTGACGTCGGCGGCGATGCCCGTCAGCTCGTCGCCCCGGTCGGCCAGGGCGCCGCTCAGCGCCGCGGCGTCGCCGATGAAGCGGGTGAACTCCGCGCGCCGCCGGTGCGCGACGCCGACGACCGTCCGCGCCCCGTCGACGATCCCGCGCAGCTGCGGGCCCTTGCCGTCCAGGCCGCGGCCCAGGGTGTGCACGATGGCCGTGACGTCGGCCGGGTCCACCGCGCCGAGCCCGTCGTAGGCGTCGGCCAGGGAGTCCGACAGGTCCACCGGGTCCTCGGTCCTGGTGATCACCGCGCCGTCGCCGAGGTAGGGGCCGCGCGCCTCCCCGCCGCCGGGGACCAGGTCGACGAACTTGGGGCCGAAGATGGAGCTCGGCTCGATCACGGCGGTGACGGTCTCGGGCACCTTCACGCCGGGTTCGACGTACATGGACACCACGGCCCGGCCCGTGCCGTCCAGCGTCACCGCGCTGACCCCGCCCACCGTGACCCCCCGGATCTTGACGGGGGAGTTGGGGTCGAGCCCCTGCCCGGCCCGGCCGAAGGCCGCCGACAGGCGCGTGCCGTTCACGCTCGCCGCACCCCGTACGGCGAGCACCAGGGCCGCGGTGACGGCCGCGACCAGGACCAGCGAGATCGCCAGCCGGACCGGCAGGGGGAGGACGCCGCGGGCCACGGCCGCTCACCCCGTCAGCGGCGTGCTGCTGCCGCCGCCCCAGAACAGGTAGGAGAGCAGGAGGTTGAGCAGGACGACCGTGACGATCGACTGGCGGATCGCCCGCCCGGCCGCGGTGCCCACGCCGACGGGGCCGCCGGTGGCGTTGAACCCGTAGTGGCAGTGGATGCTGATCACGGCGAAGGCGAAGACCAGCACCTTGATCACGCTGTAGAGGATGTCGACCGCCGGCAGGCCGAGGTAGAAGTAGTGGTCGTACACGCCCGGCGCCATGCCGAACAGGACCGTGCACATCAGCCGGGTGGCGAAGAAGCTGGCGAACAGCGCGATCAGGTAGACGGGGATCAGCGCGGCCATCGCGGCCACCACCCGGGTGCAGATCAGGTAGGTGAAGGCGTTGATGCCCATCACCTCCAGCGCGTCGATCTCCTCGGAGATGCGCATCGCGCCGAGCTCCGCGGTGAACGACGAGCCGACCTGGGCTGCCAGCGCGACCGCCGCGATGATCGGCGTGATCTCCCGGACGTTGGCGAAGCTGCCCACCAGGCCGATGAACGACTCGGCGCCGATCGCCTGCAGGCCCTGGTAGCCCTGGAGCCCGACGGTGGCGCCCACCGCGAAGGCCATGGTGAAGGCCACGAAGACCATGCCGCCGCCGATGACGGTCGCACCCACGCCCACCACGACGTCGCTGATCTGGCGGAGCACGACCTTGGCGAACCTGGCCCGCAGGACGATGTCCCGGACCGAGTAGAAGACGACCTTCGCCAGGAAGACCGGCCAGTCGGAGAGCGAGGCCAGCCGTTCCGCCCCGTCGAGGAGCACGTCGTAGGCGCGCCTGCCGGCGGTGCGCGCCCCCGGGACCGCCGTCACGGCGTCCTCGGCGGGTAGGCGAGGAAGTAGATCATCGTGATCACGTAGTTGACGGCGAAGACCAGCATGAAGGTCACGACCGTGGACCGGTTCACCGCGCGGCCCACGCCGACCGGGCTGGTCTGGCAGGTCATGCCGTGGTAGCAGGACATGATGGCCGCGATGAAGCCGAAGATCCACGCCTTCAGCAGGGTGACCAGCAGGTCGCTGGTGACCAGCAGGGAGGTCGCGCCGTCGAAGTAGGCGCCGGAGGTGACGCCCTGCACGACGACGTTGAAGAAGTAGCCGCCCGCCGCCCCGGCCACGATGACCAGCGGGACCAGCAGCACCGCCACGGTGCTGGCCGCCCACAGGCGGGGGGTGACCAGGCGGTGGATCGGGTTGACCGCCATGACCTCCATGGCGGCCAGCTCGTCGCGGATGTTGCGGGCGCCGATGTCGGAGGTCATCGCCGACCCGCCCGCCCCGGCGATGAGCAGCGCCGAGGCCATCGGGGCGACCTCGCGGACCAGTCCGACCACGACCGCGCCGCCGGTGGCGGAGGAGGCGCCCAGCTGCCAGGCCAGGTCGCCCACCTGCAGGGCGACGGTGGCCCCGAGGGGGAGCGAGACGAGGAGCACCGGCAGGCTGGTGACGCGGGCCAGGAACCAGCACTGCTGGACGAACTCCCAGAACCAGGTCCGCACGTCCCAGCTGCGCCGGAAGCCCTCCAGGGCGATCACCGACATGTCGCCGACCCGGTCGAGCGCGCCGGAGGCGGTGCGCACGAGGAGGCCGGCGACCCTGCTCCCGGCGCTCCCGGCGCTCCCGGCGGTCCGGCCGCCCGCGGCGCCTCCGGGGGTTCCGGCGGTCCGGACGGTCCCGGTGCCCCCGCCGTCCCCGGCGCTGCTCGGCATGGCGTCCGCCATCGGTCACCTCGGATTCCGCGGCTACGACCTTGGAGCAGTCACGCTAATGACGGTCCGTCCGGTAAGTCGATGCCTGCCGGGGAATTTGCGCGAAAGGGATGAGGCCCCGAGCGCGACTTGTCAGGGCCTCACACTTTCCCGCCGGTCCGGCCGGACCGGCGGTCCCTCCGGGTCAGCCCGCCAGGCCGGCCATCCAGCTCTCGACCTCGTCGGGGTGGCGCGGCAGCCCGGCCGACATGAGGCGGGCGCCGTCGGCGGTGACGACGAGGTCGTCCTCGATGCGCACGCCGATGCCGCGCAACTCCGGCGGGAGGGTCAGGTCGTCCGGCTGCAGGTACAGGCCGGGCTCGACGGTGAGCACCTGGCCCTCCTCCAGCACGCCGTCCAGGTAGACCTCCGCGCGGGCCCGGGCGCAGTCGTGCACGTCCATGCCGAGCATGTGGCCGCTGCTGCACAGGGTGTAGCGGCGGTACAGGCCGCTGCCGGGCTCCATCGCCTCGTCGGGGCTGATCTTCAGCACGCCCCAGTCGTGCAGCCCCTCGGCGATGACCCGCATGGCGGCCTGGTGGAAGTCGCGGAAGCGCGCGCCCGGCCGCAGCGTGGCGATGGCCGCGTTCTGCGCCTCGTAGACCAGCTCGTAGACCTGGCGCTGGACGGGGCTGAAGCGGCCCGACAGCGGCAGGGTCCGGGTGATGTCGGCGGTGTAGAGGTTGTCGGTCTCCACGCCGGCGTCCAGCAGCAGCAGGTCGCCGGAGTCCAGGCGGCCGTCGTTGCGGATCCAGTGCAGCACGCACGCGTGGGCGCCGGAGGCCACGATGCTGTCGTAGCCGCCTCCGTTGCCCTCCAGGCGGGCGCGCAGGCCGAAGACGCCCTCCAGGTAGCGCTCGCCGCGCGGGTGGGGCAGGGCGGCGGGCAGCGCCCGTACCACGTCCTCGAACCCGCGGACGGTGGCGTCCACCGAGAACTGCAGCTCGGCGACCTCCCAGTCGTCCTTGATCAGCCGCATCTCCGACAGGAACGCCTCCAGCTCGGCGTCGCCGTCGTGCGGCGCGACCCGGGCGTCGACGGAGGCGTCCACCCCGCGCAGCACCCGGGCGGGCCCGCCCAGCGCCTCGTCGAGCCGGTCGATCGGCGCGCAGCCGACCTGGTAGAGCGCCTCGGCCTCGGCCAGGTCGAGGCGGCGGCCCACCCAGAACTCGCCGTAGCGGCGGTCCCGGTAGAACTCCTGCCCGGCCGCCCCCGGCGCCGAGCGCGGCGAGCGCGGGCGCAGGAAGAGCCGCGCCTCCCCGGACGGCTCGACGACCAGGACGTCGTCGGGTTCCTGGTCGCCGGTCAGGTAGGTGAACGCGCTGTGCGACCGGAAGCGGTAGTCGCTGTCGTTGCTGCGGACCTTCAGGGTTCCCGAGGGGATGACGAGCCGCTCGCCGGGGAAGCGGGCGGCGAGCGCCGCGCGCCGCTTGGCCGTGTAGGCCGCGAGCGGCAGCGGGGCCAGGTCGCCGCGGCGGGTGTCGGCCCACCCGGTCTCCATGAAGGCCGCCAGGGCGTCGGAGACCGGCAGGTCGTGGCTGCCGGTGTTCAACTTGTCGGTCATTTCCGAAGGATACGGCCCGCGCCGCCCCGGGGAGGGCGGCGCGGGCCGTACGGCGGCCGGTCCGCGAGCAGGTGACCGGGCCGGGAGCCAGGAGGGGGTGGCCGTCCCGGAAACCGGCCGGGCCGTACGGCGGCCGGGGCGGAGACCCGCCCGGGCCGGGTCAGCCGCCGGAGGGGACCTGGTAGTCCTTGACGATGTCGGCCGTGAACGGCTCCTTGACGACGACCGCGCCGCCCAGGGCCTCCTTGTCCGGCTTGACCACGTAGGACCGCAGGGAGGCGGGCTTGTCGAACACGGTGAAGTCCATGACCCCGCCGTACTGCTCGCCCCAGGCGTTCTGACCGCGGTGCGCGGCGACCACGCCGGCCCGGGTCAGGTCCTTGCCCTCGCAGGCCTTCTTGAGCGCGTCGACCACGATGCCCGCGGCGGTGTAGCCCGCGGAGACGCCGCTGTCGACGGCGTCGCCCGGGTACTTGGCCTTGTAGTCCTCGCCGAGCTTCTTGATGGCGGGCAGGTCCGAGCTCATCGGGGCGCCCGCGGTCACGTACTCGAAGGCGGCCAGCAGCGCCGGGCCCGCCGGGGTGGGCAGCAGCTGCGGGGAGTAGGCCGAGTTGCTGCCGAGGAACGGCACCTTCATCCCGCCGGCCAGGGCGACGCCGACGAGGGAGGCGGTCTGCCGGGGGCCGACGGAGACGAGGATCGCCTTGACCCCGGCCTTCTTGAACGCCGCGACCTGGGCGGTCATGTCCTGGTCGGTCGCCTTGATCTTCTGCTCCACGAGCTTCAGGCCGAGCTTGTCGGCGGCGAACTTGGAGCCGTTGAGCGCGGTCTCGCCGTAGTCGCCCTCGAAGTACAGGTGCCCGATGGAGTCGCCGGACTTGACGCCCTTCTCCTTCACCAGGTATTCGACACCGTTGATCATGTCGATGTCGTAGGTGGTCCCGGTGACCTGGATCGGCTTGCTGCCGAGCAGATGGGTGGCCCACGCCTGCGGGATGGTGAGCATCTGGTCGGTCTCGATGCGCTGCTTGACCGCGTTGACCATGGGGGAGCCGACGACGTGGGCGAGCGCGACCGACTTCGGGCCGATCTCGGTGTAGGCGGCCACGGCCTTCTGCACGTCGTAGCCGTGGTCGCGGACGATCGACTCCAGCTTCCGGCCGCAGATGCCGCCGGCCTGGTTGACCTGCTCGAAGTAGAGCTGCTGGGCGTTGGTCAGGCTCTTGCCGAACGAGGCGTAGGGGCCGGTCAGGTCGGTGATCATGCCGATCGTGATGGCGTCGGCGGTCACGCCCGGTCCGGTCTTCACCCCGTCGGCGGAGGCGGCGGCGCCGCCCCCGCCTCCGCCGGTGGCCTTCTCGCTGGCGCACGCGGTGACGGCCAGCGCCAGGACCGCCGCGGCGGCGAGTCCTCGGGTGCTCCGTGGGATTCTCATGTCAGTTCCTCGTCTCGGGGGTGGGCGTGAGAGCGTGCTTGACGGGCGCGGCGGGCGCCGCGCGCCGGGCGAGGCGGAGGCGGGCCTTGGTGAACAGGCCGAACAGCCCGCCGGGCAGGAAGAGGACCACGACGACGACGGCGAGGCCGTACAGGATCTGGGCGGCCTCCGCGGCCCCGATCCCCTCCTGGCCGGTGGGCGCGACCAGGGGCAGCGCGTCGCTGTAGCGGGTGAACAGCGAGGGCAGCATGGACACGAAGAACGCGCCGATCACCGCTCCCGCGACCGAGCCCAGCCCGCCGATGATGATCATCGCGAGGTAGGACAGGGCCAGGATGAGGCCGAAGTAGTCCGGTACGGTCTGCCGGAAGACCAGGGCGATCAGCACGCCGGCGAGCCCGCCGTACATCGACGAGAGCACGAACACGCCGGCGCGGTAGCGGGTCACCGGGACGCCCATCACCCCGGCGGCGATCTCGTGGTCGCGGATGGTGTTCATGGCCCGCCCCGGGCGGCCCCGCAGCACGCCGCGGGCGAACAGCCCCGCGCCGACCAGCAGGACGACGCCGAGGAACCAGAGCCGCTCCAGCGCGCCGAACGGCACCCCGGCGATCACCAGGGGCTCCGGCGTGTCGGTGAAGGCGAACCCGAACAGCTCCATCGGCGGCACCGGCCGGCCGTTGTGGCCGCCGGTCACCGGGGTGGCGTTGGACATCGCGAAGTGGCCGATGAAGATCAGCGCCAGGGTGGCGATGCCGAGGTAGGCGCCCTTGAGGCGGCCGGCGATGGGGCTGAACAGGCCGCCCGCGACGCCCGCCAGCAGCACCGCGAGCACCGCCGCCAGGGGGGCGGGCAGGCCCAGCCCGTCCAGCTCGCCGTCGCCCGAGGGCGCGGAGGCGAAGTAGACGTAGCCGAAGGCGCCGACCGCCAGGAAGAACGCGTGGCCCATGGAGAGCTGGCCGGTGGCGCCGGTCAGCAGGTTGAGGCCGATGGCGCCGATCGCCGCCGCCATCGCGAAGAGGCCGTCCTGCAGCCAGATGCCGTCCAGGTAGAACGGCGCGACGACGACGCCGGCGGCCACCAGGACCCACCAGAGGGGGGTGACGATCCTAGACACGGGCCAGCTCCTTCGTCCCGAACAGCCCCGCGGGGCGGATGAGCAGGACGATGACCATCACCAGGAAGGGGGCGACGTCGCCGAGGCCCCGGCCCAGGAAGGACAGCTCCTCCTGGTAGCCGCCGACCAGCGACTCGGTGACGCCGATGATGAACCCGCCGGCGAGCGCGCCGCCGGTGGAGTCCAGGCCGCCGAGGATCGCCGCGGGGAAGGCCTTCATCGCCACGGCGGTCACGTTGCGGTCCAGGCCGGGCGTGGGGAAGACGCACATGAACAGTGCGGCGACGGCGGCGAGCGCCCCGGCGACCGCCCAGGCCCCCATCGAGACCCGGCCGCGCCGCACGCCCATCAGGGCGGCGGTCTCGGAGTCCTCCGCGGTGGCGCGCATCGCCACCCCCCAGCTGGTGTACTTGAACGCCAGCAGGAACGCCGTGATCACGACGGCCGCCGCGACGAGCGCGGCGATCCGGGTGGCCGGGACGTTGACCGACCCCAGCTGCAGGACGTCGCTGCCCCACGGGTCGCCGAGCGCGAGCACCTCGGTGCCGATCTGCCGGGTCAGCTCGGTGACCAGGATCAGGTCGACGCCGATCGTCACGATCGCCAGCACGCTGTGCGACAGGACGTTCGCCCGGCGGATGACCGCGAACTCGATCAGGGCGCCCAGGGCGGCCGCCCCGGCGACGCCGAGCAGCAGGGCGGCCCAGAACCCGACCAGCGGGTGCGTCTTGGCTATGACGAAGCCGCCGACCAGCAGCAGCGAGGCGTGCGCGAAGTTCACCACCTCGGTCGCCTTGAAGATGACGACGAAGCCGAGGGCGATCAGCGCGTACACCGCGCCCACCGAGATCCCGCCCACCAGCAGTTCGATGAAAGTGCTCACGAAGCGGCCTCCTCGGTCTCGCTCGTCGCGCCCAGGTACGCCCGGATGACCTCCGGGTCGTTCTGGACCTTCTCCGGGGGGCCGTCGGCGATGAGCCTGCCGAAGTCCAGGACCGTCACGGCGTCGGCCAGGCGCATCACCATCCCCATGTCGTGCTCCACGAGCAGGATCGAGATCCCGAGACTCTCGCGGACGGCCGTGATCAGCTCGGCCATGTCGCGCCGCTCGCCGCCGTTCATGCCGGCCACCGGCTCGTCGAGCATCAGCAGCCTGGGCTCCATGCACAGCGCCCGGGCCAGCTCGACGCGCTTCTGCACGCCGTACGGCAGCAGGCCCACGGGCACGTCCAGGCGCTCGGTGAGGCCCACGAACGCGGCGATCTCCTCCACCCGGGCGTTGTGCCGGGCGGCCTCCCGGCGGGCGGACGGCAGGCGCAGCCCGGCCGAGACGAATCCGGCGCGGGTCAGCCGGTGGCGCCCGAGCATCAGGTTGTCGCGCACCGACAGGTGCGGCGAGAGCGCGATGTTCTGGAAGGTGCGGGCCAGGCCCAGCCCGGCGATGCGGTGGGGGGCCATGGCGGTCAGCTCGGCGTCGCCGAAGCGCACGCTGCCGGAGGTGGCCCGGTAGACGCCCGAAAGGACGTTGAAGCAGGTCGACTTGCCCGCGCCGTTGGGGCCGATGACCGCGTGCACGCTGCCCGGCTCGACGTTGAAGCCGACCGCGTCGAGCGCGGTGAGCCCGGCGAAGCGCACGGTGACGTCGCGGACCTCCAGCCGGGGGACGGAGGTCATACCGTCCGGTTGGTATGTGTCGCTCATGCGGACCGCCCGGGGGGTGCCGTGGAGGGGGACGCGGAGGAAAGCGCGGAGGGGGACGCTGAGAGAGGCGCGGAGGGGGGCCGGGTCATGCCGACCACCTGCTCAGCGCCGGACGCCGGACGGCCGCGCCGTCCGGGCGGACCGGCGGGTCCCCGGCGTCCCCGCCGACGCCCAGGTAGCGGCGGCGCACCTCGTCGCTGGCGGCGAGTTCGGCGGCCGGGCCGGACAGGGCGATCTCGCCGACCTCCAGCACGTAGGCGTGGGAGGCCAGGGACAGGGCCATGGCGGCGTTCTGCTCCACCAGGAGCACCGTCGTGCCCTGGGCGTTGATCTCCCGCACGGTCTCGGCGATCCGGGCCGCCATCAGCGGCGCCAGGCCGAGCGTGGGCTCGTCGAGCAGGAGCACCTCCGGGCAGGCCATCATCGCCCGGCCCATGGCGAGCATCTGCTGCTCGCCGCCGGACAGCAGGCCGGCGCGCTGGCGGGCCCGTTCGGCGAGCACCGGGAAGAGCTCCAGCACGCGCTCCCTGGCCTCGGCGGCGGACCTGCGGTCCCGCGCCCCGAGCGCGCCGGCCCGCAGGTTCTCCTCCACGGTCATCCGTGCGAAGACCCTGCGGCCCTCGGGGACCTGCACGACACCGCGTGCGACGACGGCCGAGGTGGCCGCGCCGGACAGCTTCACACCGTCAAGGGTCACCTCGCCCGAGGTGATCCCGCCGCGCTGGAAGCGGAGCGTTCCCGAGACGGCGCGCAGCAGTGTGGACTTGCCCGCGCCGTTGCCGCCGAGCACCGTCACGACCGCCCCGCGCGGCACGTCCAGGGAGATCCCGCGCAGGGCCGTCACGGGCCCGTAGTTCACCGCCAGATCCCTGACCGAGAGCCCGGAGGCTCCGGGCGGCCGGGGGTCGTGGACGTTCATATGCATGCCTCCTGACAACCGATGAACGCACCCAACCCACGCCGTCCGGCGGCGTCCAGAGGGCCGGGTGAAGTCGGGGCGGCCGCCCACGGAGGGCCGGTGCGGGTTGTGCTCCAGCACAACGCGGGATCACGAAACGAAACAGAATCTTGTTCCGCTCCATGTGCGCTGACACGATGGCCAGATGGGGATCCGGTCCGCCGACGACGACGAGGTGCGCAGGATCATGCGCCTGGCCGCGAGCCGGCTGCTGGAGCGGCTCCCCGAGCTCACCGACGAACTCGTGGCCAGGACCCGCGACACCGACGAGGCCTATCGCAGGATGGTGCCCACCGACGACCACTGGCAGAGCGTGTACGAGGCCATGGAGACGGGCATCGGCGCGATCCTGCTGCCCCGGCCGGAGCGGCGGGACCTGCAGCAGGCGGAGCGCACGGCCCGCCGCCGCGCCGAGCAGGGCCTGCCGATGGACTCGCTGCTGCGCAGCTACCGGGTCTCCGCGCAGGTGATGTGGGACGGCCTGGTCGGGGTCGTCACCGAGGAGGAGCCCGACAGCCTCCCGGTGCTCATCCGCAGCGCCACCAAGGTCTGGAACGCCGTCGACCGGCAGGCCGTCGCGGCCGCCGAGTCCTACCGCAGGAGGGAGGCCGAGATGTTCGGCCGCACCGCCGAGCGGATCCAGGCACTGCTCGACGCCCTCCTGGAGGACCGGGCCGACGCCGCGCTGGTCCGCAGCGCCGCCGCGGCGCTGGACCTGCCGGAGCTCGGCCGCTACGCGGTCGTCATCACCCGGCTGCCCGGTCGCGGCGGCCACGCCGACGACGGCTCCCGCCCGGCGGGGCTGGGGGGCGTCCGGCTGCTGTGGCGGATGCGTCCCGACTACGAGGTGGCCGTCGCCCTCCTGCACGACGAGGGCGTGGAGGAGCTGACCGAGGCCCTGCGCCCGCACGTCCTCGGCTGCGCCGGGATCAGCCCGGTGGTCGAGGGCCTGGCCGAGCTCGCCCAGGCCCGCAGGCTCGCCGAACTCGCCCTGCGGACCTGCACGGGGGAGGGCCCCGAGATCGCCAGGCTGGAGGACCGGCTCCCCGCCGCGCTGGTGGTCAGCCAGCCCGAGCTCGCCGGCCACCTCAGCGCCGCGGTGCTCCGGCCCGTCCTGGCCCTGGACCCGGCCGACCGCGAGGTGCTGCTCGGCACCCTGGAGGCGTGGCTGCGCTGCGAGGGGTCGGCGATGCGCGCCGCCGGGCAGCTCTACTGCCACCGCAACACCGTCTTCAACCGCATCCGCAGGATCGAGCAGCTCACCGGCCGTTCACTGGCCAGGCCGCTGGACATCGTCGAACTGGCCCTGGCCCTGGACGCGGTCCGGCTGCTCCCGGTCGTCTGAGGTTTGCCGCCGCGGGCGCTTAGCCGTGAGCGAGGCGGGGCAGTGTAAGGGGATACCCCCCGAGCGAGGCTGAAACCGAGGTGGTGCCAATGCTGATCGGCAGGATACTCCAGGGCAAGGGAACCAGCGTGGCGACCGTCCATCCGGACACGACCGTCACCCAGCTGCTGGGCGTCCTGGCGGACAACAACATCGGCGCCGCGGTGGTCTCCCCGGACGGCTCGTCGATCGCGGGCATCGTCTCCGAGCGCGACATCGTCCGGCGGCTCCACGACCGCGGCGCGCAGGTGCTCGACGGGCCCGTGTCGGCCATCATGACGACCGAGGTGCGCACCTGCTCCCCGGAGGACAACGCCGACGACCTCCGCCGGACCATGACCGACCACCGCATCCGGCACATCCCGGTGGTCTCCGGGGGCCGGATGGTGGGGCTGGTCAGCATCGGCGACGTGGTCAAGAGCAGCATCGACGAGCTCGAGACGGAGAAGGCCTCCCTGGTCGACTACCTGCACCGCCGGTCGTAGGGCGCCCGACGCCCGGTTCGGGAGGCGTACGGCGCGGCGGGACCGGGACCCGCCCGCGGGTGCGGGCCCGGGGGTTCAGCTCTCGAGGCCTTCGAAGCCTCCGAGGCGCACCCGGTGGTGCGCCCAGCGGGCCAGCAGCGCGTCGTCGTGGCTGACGGCGAGCACGCCCGCCCCGCTGCGCTCCCGGTAGGCCTCGACGACCGCGACCAGGTGCGCCTGGGTGGAGGCGTCCAGCATGGTGGTCATCTCGTCGCAGACCAGATAGCGCGGCTCCAGGGAGAGCGCCCGCGCCACGCACGCCCGCTGCAGCTGCCCGTCGGACACCTCGTGCGGGCGGCGGCCGAGCAGGTCGCCGGTGAGACCCGCCTCGGCGGCCAGCGCGGCCACCCGGCCGGGGTCCGCCCGGCCCGCCGCGGCCAGTGGTTCGGCGATGATCTCGGTCAGGGTCAGGCGCGGGTCCACCGCCAGGCGCGGCTGCTGGTAGAGCAGGGCGACCGCGGTGCGCAGACCGCGCGGGGCGCGCTGCCGCCAGCGCCGCACGGCCGACCCGTCCACCGTCACCGTGCCGGCGGCGGGCCGGAGCATCAGCGCCAGCACCCGGGCCAGCGTCGACTTGCCGCAGCCGCTGGGACCGGCCAGGCCGGTCACCCGGCCGGGTTCGACGGTGAGCGAGACACCGTCGAGCACGACCTGCCGGCCGTACCGCACGGTGACGTCACGGGCTTCAAGCACGGCGGTCCTCCGGGGCGCGGCGGGCGGCGGCACGGAGCTCAGGCACGGTCGTCCTCCGGGGCGCGGCGGGCGGCACCTCACGCACGGTCGTCCTCCAGGGGATGGTGGCAGGCGACGCCGTCCGCCAGGGGCGGCGGCGCCGTACAGGCCCCGTCCGCCGACGGGCAGCGGGGTGCGAAGGCGCAGCCGTCCGGCAGGCGGGTCAGCTCGGGCGGCATGCCGGGGATCGGGACGAACGCCCGGTCGGGCCGGGCGTTCACCAGCCCCGCGGCGTAGGGGTGGCGGGGCCGGTCCAGCACCCGCCCGGCGGGGCCGGTCTCGACCAGGCGGCCGGCGTACATCACGGCTAGGTCGTCGGCGACCCGTTCGGCCGCCCGCAGGTCATGGGTGATCAGCAGGACGGCCCGGCCCTCGTCGCACAACCCCCGCAGCGCCGCCATCGCCCGGTCGACCAGCGGCCGGTCCAGCCCGCCGGTCGGCTCGTCGGCCAGGATCAGCCACGGGTCTCCGGCCAGCGCCATCGCGTTGGCCACCCGCTGCGCCATGCCGCCGGACAGCTCGTGCGGATAGCGGTCGAGGTCGGCCGGGTGCAGGCCCTGCCGCAGCGCGAGCTCGTCGGCGCGTTCCCGCGACCGTGCGTGCCCGAGCTCCCGCAGCGCCTCCTCCAACTGCGCCCGCGCGGTGCGCACCGGGGTCAGGTGGGTGGCCGGGCTCTGCGGGATCAGCCCGACCGCCCGTCCGCGCACCCGCCGGGCCAGTACGGCCTCCGGAGCGCCGAGCAGCTCCAGCGGGCCGTCCGCGTGCTCCAGCCGCGCCCGTCCGGCGACCTCGGCGTTGCCGGGCAGCAGCCCGAGCAGCGCGTGGGCGAGCACGGATTTGCCGCAGCCCGACTCGCCCACCAGGGCCAGGCACCGCCCGGGGCGCACCTCGAAGGAGACATCGGTGACCGCCCGCACGGTGGCGCCGGGCAGCCGGAAGGAGACGGTCAGCCCCTCCACCCTGAGCCGGTTCCCCCCGGCCGCGGCGGGACCGCCCGCGGGGGAGCCCCCGGCCGCGGCGGGTCCGTCCACCGGAGAGTCCCCGTCCGGGACGGGTCCGTCCGCCGAGGGGTCCCCGCCCGGGGACGGCCCGGCCGCCCCGGGACTCCAGGCCGTCAGGGGTCCGCCCGGTGGGAGGTCCTCGCCGGGGGAGACGCTCGTGCTCAAAGGGACAGCTCCGATCGCAGCCGGGGGGTGAGCCGGTCGCGCCAGTGCTGGGCGAGCACGCCCAGCGCCAGCGTCGGCACCAGGACGAACAGGCCGGGCACCAGGCTGGACCACCAGTCTCCGGCGAGCAGGGACCGCTGGCCGTCGTTGATCATGTTGCCCAGCGAGGCCAGGTGCGGGGGGAGGCCGAGGCCGAGGAAGCTCAGCGCGGTCTCGTGCCAGACCGCGTGCGGGACCATCAGCACCGCGGCCAGCAGCAGATGCGGCGCCAGGTGGGGCAGCAGGTGGCGGCGGACCACCCGGGACCGGCTCGCGCCGCCGGAGATCGCCGCCTCCACGAAGGGCCGCGAGCGCAGCGAGAGCACCTCGGAGCGGACGATCCGGGCCGCCGTCGTCCAGTGCGTGACGCCCACCGAGACGACCACCGCGACCGGGCTCGGGGCGAACAGGGCCACGATGAAGATGCCGAGCAGCAGGTGCGGCACCGAGGTGAAGCCGTCGACGAGCCGCATCAGCAGGCGGTCGGGCATGCCTCCGAGGCTGCCCGCGGCCAGCCCCACGAGGCCGCCGACGACCATGCTCGCCGATGCGGCCACCAGGCCCACCAGGAAGGACACCCGCAGGCCGTAGACCGAGCGGAGCAGCACGTCCCGGCCGACCTGGTCGGTGCCCAGCGGATGCGCGAGGGAGGGCGGCAGCCCCGCCGAGCGCAGGTCCACCAGCTGCTGGTCGAGCTGGGCCAGCGGGGGGACGAGCAGGACGGCCAGGCCCAGGGCCGCCAGGGCGGCCGCGGCGGCGCGCACCGGCCACCGGGATCCGGACCGGGGACGCGGGGATCCGGGCCGGCGCCGCCGACGCGGCCGGGCCGGGGACGACGCCGAGGGCTCGGGCGGCGCCGGATCCGGGGTCCGCGCCGGAGGGGCCGGTGACGGCGGGGGGACGGCGGTGGTCATGTCAGCCCACTCCCAGGGTGCGCACGCGGGGATCGGCGATCGTGTAGGCGATGTCGGCGAGGAGGTTGCCGCCCACCACGGCCAGGGTGCCCAGCAGGGTGAGCGCGGCGAGCAGCGGGAAGTCCACGGCGAGGGCCGCCTGCACCGAGGCCGAGGCGACGCCCGGCCAGGAGAAGACGGTCTCCACCAGGATCGCGCCGGTGACCAGCTCCGGGATCCGCGCGCCCAGGAGGGTGAGGAAGGGCAGCAGCGCCGAGCGGAGCGCGTGCCGGACGAGCACCGTCCGCTCCCGCAGGCCGCGGGCGCGGGCGCCGGTGACGAAGTCCTCCCGCAGGACGCCGACGACCGACTCGCGGACGTACAGCACGAGCCAGGACGACTGGGAGACCGCCAGCACCGTGACGGGGAGCACCATGTGCGCGGCCAGGTCGCCGAACTCCACGGTGGCGGAGGCGGCGTCGGTCAGGCCGCCGGCCGGCAGCCAGCCCAGCCGCACCGAGAAGACCGAGATCGCCAGGAGGCCGAGCCAGAACACCGGGGCCGCCTCGTTCGCCAGCGCGCCCCCGGTGATGAGCCGGTCCAGCAGGGAGCCGCGCCGCCGGGCGGCGACCGTCCCGGCGACGAGGCTCCCGGCCAGCATCAGCACGATCGCCGCCGAGGTGGCGAGCAGCGTCCACGGCAGCCGCTCGGCGATCACCTGGCCGACCGGCAGGTGCAGCGACCGCGAGTCGCCCAGGTCGCCCCGGAGGAGGTTGCCGAGCCACGTGGCGTACTGCTCCAGGACCGGCCGGTCGAGGCCCCAGTTCGCCCGGATCCGCTCGGCCACGGCCGGGTCGGTGACCACCGCCCGGTCCCCGAGGTACTGCCGGACCGGGTCGAAGGGGGAGGCCTTGGCCAGGGCGAACATGCCGGCCGTCACCGCCAGCAGCAGCGGTGCGGCGAACGCCGCCCGCCAGGCCACCATGCGGGCGATCGCGCGGCCGAGCCCGTCGGACGGGCGGCGGGGCGGGCGCGTGCCGGGGGCCGCCCGCTTCACGCCGCCGCTCTCGGGACCGGTCTCGGGGCCGGTGGGCATGCCGGGAGTCGCGGGGCCGAGGCCCGGCCGGCCGCGGTCCGGGGCGGGGAGCGCGCCGCCGGTGTCCGGTGCGGGTCTCATGCGGCCGGCTTCCAGGTGTGGATGTCGCGGAACAGGCCGCCGGTGGCGTGCTCGTGGGCGTCCACGCCGGGCCGTACGCCCTCGTATGAGCCGCGGACGACGTAGACGTGCTTGAGGAAGACCAGGTAGGTCCAGACCTCCTCGTCATGGACGATCTTCTGGAAGTCCAGGTAGGCCTGCCGCCGGACCGCCGGGTCCCCGGACCGCCGCCCGGTCTCCAGAAGCCGGTCCACCTCGGGGTCGTCGTAGCCGCCCGGGTTGAAGAAGCCCCGGCGCGCATAAGAGCTGTGGAACAGCTCGTAGTTGACGTAGTCGGGATCGTACGGGCTGCCGTATCCCATGATCAGGGCGTCGGTGGACATGCGCGGCTCGATCGCGTCCCAGTCGAGCCCTGCGAGCCGGACGTCCACCCCGATCGCCCTGGCGTCGGAGGCCACCGCCAGCGCCAGCTCCTTGCGCAGGGAGTCGCCCGCCGGATACATCAGCGTGAACGCGGCGCGGACCCCGTCCTTGACCCGGACGCCGTCCTCGCCGGGGGCCCAGCCGTCCTCCTGCAGGAGCCGGCGCGCGGCCTCGGGGTCACCTGCCGGGGCACCGGTCACCGCCGGGTTGTGCCAGGTGGTGTCGGGGGAGACGGGACCGAAGGCGGGGGCGCCCGCTCCGGCGAGGACGACGTCCACCATCGCCTGGCGGTCGACGGCCAGGCCGAGCGCGCGGCGGACCGTCCGGTCGCCGGTGACCGGACGGCCGAGGGGGAACATGATGCCCCGGTAGTCGGCACTGGGCACCTTGTGCACCGTGATGCCCGGCTGCCCCTCGAACCGGGCGGCGGCCTTGGGCGGCAGGATCGCGGCGTCGAACTCCCCGGCGGACATCCGCGTCGCGCGGACGTTGTCGTCCTCGGCGAAGGCCAGCACCAGCCGGGCGAGGGCGGGCGGGCCCGTCCGGTAGTCCCGGTTCGCCTCCAGCACGATCTTGTCCCCGGGCGTCCGGGAGACGAACCGGTAAGGTCCCGAGCCGACGGGCCGGTCGCCGGTCAGCGGATCGCCGGCGGGCACGATGCCCAGGGTGGCGCGCTGGGCCAGCGGGGCGTAGGGGTGGGCGAGAGTGAACACGACGGTCCGCGGATCGGGGGCGTCCACCTTCTCGATCGCGGCGTAGTCGCCCCGGATCGGGGAGCTGTTGGCCTCGTCCAGCACGGCCTCGTAGGTGTATTCGACGTCGGCGCCGGTCACGGGCCTGCCGTCGTGGAACCTCAGTCCGTCGCGGAGGGTGAAGGAGACGGTCAGGCCGTCCGCCGAGACGGTCGGCGGGGCGGCGGCGGCCGCGGGGGTGAGCGACAGGTCGGTCCCCCGGCTCATCAGCCCCTCGTAGATGAGGGAACCTCCGTCGGGGGCGTAGCCCATCACCGGACTGAGGGTGTCGAACTCGGAGCCGAGGCCGATCACGAAGGTGCCGTCGGAGGGCGCGGCCGGACCGGCGGAGGGGGCCGAGCAGGCGCCGGCCAGCAGGCCGGACGTCACGAACAGGGCGGCCAGGCGCCGGGCCAGCCTCATGTATCCCTCCCGGGGTCGGTGGAGCGCCCCGACAGTAGCCTTGTTGCGAATCACTTGCAACTGAGAGATGGATGCACGAGGCCGCCGTGCGTAGACTGGCCGGACGCGACGCCCGGGAGGCCCGTTTGAAGCTCAAGCTGGATCTGCACCCCATCTACAACAGGGGCGGGGAGATCGACAAAGCGCTGCGGGGGATCATCGACGAGGCCATCAGGAAGCGGGCGACCGAGGTCGAGATCATCCCCGGGAAGGGCTCGGGCCAGCTCAAGAAGAAGGTCCTGCGCTTCCTGGACCAGAAGGAGATCAAGGCCCTGTACCACCGCATCGACAAGGACGCCAAGAACCACGGCCGCCTGTTCGTCTACTTCCGGCACAAGTAGGGTCCCCGGTGACCGGTACCTCGCAGCCGGTGCCGGTCACCGACCGGAACGCGCCGCGAGCCGCAGCCGCCCGGGCGGAAGCGGTCCCGGAGGGCCCGCCGGCCCTGGCCCGATCGTCGCGTCCGGTGCTCACACGGGGCGGCGCCGCAGGTGCTCGGCGGCCAGCAACTCCCGTCCGCGCACGTCGGAGACGAGTTCGGGGTCGATGGTCTCGCCTCGCCGGAGCACACTGACGGCGCCGGTCCGTTCGAGGATCACGACCGCGACGTCGTCGTATCGGTGGACGGCCGCGAGCCGCAGCTTCTGCCGCAGCTCGTCCTCGACGATCTGGGCCTTGCGCAGGTTGTCGTGCAGGACGGTGCCGTTGACCATGAGCAGCAGCGGAAGGGTGTTCAGCGAGTGGTCCAGCCGCCTGTTGCGGCGGATGAGCCCGAACGTCGTCTGCAGGGCGAAGAGGGTGACCATGCCGAGCAGACCGGCGGGCAGGGTGGGGGAGGGACCCAGGGCGGTGCGGCCCATGACCGCGCCGAGTGCGATCAGGGCGGCGAAGTCGAAGCTCGACATGGCCGACAGCGCCCGCTGCCCGACGAGTTTGACGAGGACGAGGAAGGCCACGTAGACGCAGACGGTGGACACGACGACCGTGATCGCCTCTGTCCGGGTCAGTTCCAACCACATCGCTCGGCTCTCCTGCCGTCACGCTCGATCACCGTCTCCGCCGAGACGGGCGTGCTCCGCGAACCGGATGTGGATTCCCACCGGCGGGTAACGGCAGACGCCGGACACGGGCGGGATGTCGCCATGCGCCTTCCGGCAGGGAGCGGCGGGCCCGGGACGGTCCGCGAGGCGGCGCGCGGCCCGTCACCTCAGCGCTTGCGGAAGGTCCGCGCCTCCTCGGCCGCGGCGAGCACGGCCTCCAGCGAGCCGCCCGCGCTCGCCGCGACGGCCGCCGCGATCGCGCCCTCCACGAACGGCACGTCGGCGACCACGATCCCGGGCCCTTCGAACAGCCGGGCGGTCAGCACCGAGCCGCCCAGGTCGGGGATGAGGAGCACCCCGTCGCCCTCGTCGGCCCGCTCGATCGCCGCCGCGACCAGGTCGGTGCTGGTGCCCAGCCCGCCGTCCTCGGTGCCCCCGGCCGGCACCGGTGGGGAACCGGCGCCGCAGATCCCCGCCGCCAGCGCCGCGACCTCGGCGGCCAGCGGCCCGCTGTGGGAGACCAGCACGATGCCTACCAACGTGCGGCCACCGTACGGAGCGCCTCCACCAGGAGCGCGGCCGAGGCGGCGCCCGGGTCCTCGTGGCCGATGCTGCGCGGCCCGAGGTAACTGGCCCGGCCCTTGCGCGCCTGCATCGGGACGGTCGCCTCCGCCCCGCCCCTCGCCGCGGCCGCCGCGGTGTCCAGCGCCTCCCGGACGTCCCGCCCCTCCCGTACGGCCTGCGCCAGCGCCCTGACCGCCGGGGCGAGCGCATCGACCATGGTCTTGTCCCCCTCCGCCGCCGACCCCAGCCTCCGCACCCCGTCCACGGCGGCCTCCAACGCGCCGGCGAGAGCACCGGGGGAGACCCCGGGCTCCTCGCCCAGCGCCCTGCCCGCCTCCCGGAAGGCCGTGCCGTACAGCGGGCCGGAGGCTCCGCCGACCCTGCGGATGAGCGTGCCCCCCACCAGGACGAGCAGCGCCCCGGGAGTCGCGGGCCGGTGGTCGGCCAGGGCCTGGACGGCGGCGGTGAGGCCCCGGTCGAGGTTCGTCCCGTGGTCGCCGTCGCCGATCGCGGTGTCGAGCCGGGTGAGCCGGTCCTTCCCGGCCAGGACGGAGCGGGCGGCCTCCTCGACCCAGGCGGCGAAGAACCCCGCGTCGAGCACCGCCCCCTGCGCCCTCGGTGCCGCTGAGCCTCCCGGTGTCCCCGGCGGCTCCGGCGTCCCCGGGCTTTCCGGTGTCCCCGGTGTTCCGGGAGGTTCCGGGGCCATCAGCGCCCCCAGCGCAGGGCGGGGGTCTCGACCGGGGCGTCCCAGAGCCGGGTGAGCTCCTCGGTGAGCCGGCAGACCGTGACGGAGAAGCCCTGCATGTCCAGGCTGGTCACGTAGTTCCCGACGAGGCTGCGGGCGACCCGCGCGCCTCTGCCCGCCAACTGGCCCACGACCTCGGCGAAGGCGATGTGGAGCTCGATCAGCGGGGTCGCGCCCATGCCGTTCAACAGGACGAGGACGTCACCGGAGACCGGCATGTCCGCGCAGATCGCGTCCAGCGCGACGGAGACCAGGCCCCGGGCGTCGCGTACGGCCTCGCGGGAGCGGCCGGGCTCGCCGTGGATGCCGACGCCGAACTCGGCCTCGGTCTCGCCCAGGTCGAAGGAGGGCCCGCCCGCCGCGGGTACGGTGCAGGCGCTCAGCGCGACGCCGAAGGAGCGGCTCCGCCCGACGACCTCGCGGGCGACCCGGGTCACCTCGGCGAGCGGGGCGCCGGTCTCGGCCAGCGCCCCGGCGACCTTCTCCACGAAGAGCGTCGCCCCGGTGCCCCGGCGGCCCGCCGTGTGCAGCGAGTCGCGCACCGCCACGTCGTCGTCCACGAGCACGCTCGCCACCTCCACGCCCTCCTCGGCGCAGAGCTCGGCGGCCATCCGGAAGTTGAGCACGTCCCCGGTGTAGTTCTTCACCACGTGCAGCACCCCGGCGCCGCCGTCCGCGGCCGTGCTGGCCTGGACCACCTGGTCGGGGACCGGGGAGGTGAAGACCTCGCCGGGGCAGGCCGCGTCGAGCATGCCGTACCCGACGAAGCCGCCGTGCAGCGGCTCATGTCCGGAGCCGCCGCCGGAGACCAGCCCGACCTTGCCGGGGCGCGGTCCCGAGGCGCGCAGGACGATCCGGTTCTCCAGGTCCACCCGGAGTTGCGGATGCGCGGCGGCGAGCCCGCGCAGCGCGTCCGGGACGACCGTCCCGGTGTCGTTGATGAGCTTCTTCACATTCAGAACATCTCCCCTCCGCGGGGCGGGGGCAAGCGTGATCGGCCGGTCGCTCCCGCCGCCCCGCCGCCCCGCCGCCGTGTCATGGACGTCGTCCGTGTACCGGTGGCGGCCCGGTGGCGGCCGTGTGGTTGGGTGGCGGATGTGATCGTCGGGGAGGTGCTCGGGCTGGCCGGGGTGGGGGTGCTGGCCGGTGTGGTCAGCACGGTGGTGAGCCTGGCGTCCGTGATCTCCTATCCGGCGCTGCTGGCGTTCGGCCTGTCCCCGCTGAGCGCGAACGTCACCAACACCGTGGCGCTCGTCTTCACCGGCCTGGGGGCGGCGGCCGGGTCGCGGCCCGAGCTCGCGGGCCAGGGCGGACGGGTGCTGCGCCTGGGGTGGGTCACCGCGCTGGGCGGGGCGGCGGGCGCCGCGCTGCTGCTGACGACCCCGCCCCGGGCCTTCGAGGCGGTCGCGCCCTGGCTCATCGCGGGCGCCTCCCTCCTGCTGCTCCGCCCGCCGCGGGCAGGCGGGCCGCGTGAGCGGGACGGATCGGACGGACCGGGCACGCCTGCCGGATCGGGCGGGGGCGGCACGGGGAGCGGGGACGGGGGATCCGGCGGGGACGGGGGATCCGGCGAGGGCGGCGGACCCGGCGGGGACGCGGTGGCGGAGCACGGCCGGGCCGCGCGGATGGCGCTGTTCGCGGTCGCGGTCTACGTCGGCTACTTCGGGGCGGCCGGGGGGATCCTCATGTTCGCGGTGCTCAGCACCGTGCTCCACCAGTCCGCGGTCAAGGTCAACGCCGTCAAGAACGTGGTCTCCGCACTCGCCAACGCGGTGGCCGCCCTCGGGTTCGCGCTCTTCGGGCCGGTCCAGTGGGCGGCCGCCGTACCGCTCGCCGCCGGCTTCCTGGCCGGCGGCTGGATCGGCCCGGCGGTCGCCCGGCGGCTGCCCGGGCAGTCGCTCCGGTTCGTCGCCGCCGCCTGCGGCCTGGTCGTCGCGGTCAAGCTCGGTGTGGAGACCTACCGGGTCTGAGTCCCCGGAACGGATGTCGGGTTCCGATCCGCACCGAATGGACATTTCCTCTCATTTCTACTTATTTTTAATTATTAAGGTTTTCAGGTATACCTTCGGGGGTTCTTCGTGATAAGGGAGGTGACTCCGGATCCATCGACCCGGCTCCTTAACGGGACGGATCGCCTAGGAGGTGATATCGCCCTCGAATGCTTTTATATGCGCGGTGATCTGCACTTTCTGTAAAAACCGCGATTTTTAAAATGGGTATTTGCATTCTCGTTGTCATGGCGTAACTTCCTCTTTGTAATCCTGTCCGTCATCGAAGGGCCATCTATGACGACGGAGATCGCGGAGACGCCGATCTCGAAAGCCATCGATCAGGTGCGGCGAAAGGTGGACGCCAGGCTGATCCGGTTCCTGGATGCGCATCTCTCCCCGGTGGACGACCCGGATGTGATCGAGGGATACCGGCAGCTGCGCGAGTTCGTGGTCGCGGGCGGAAAGCGGATCCGGCCGATCCTGTGCTACTGGGGATGGCACGGGGCCGGAGGCGGGGACCAGGACGCGCCCGTGATCGACGCGGGTGCGGCGCTCGAGCTCTGCCACGCCGGCCTGCTCGTCCACGACGACGTCATGGACGGCAGCGACACGCGCCGGGGCCGCCCGGCGCTGCACCGCAGCCTCGCCGGCTCCGCCCGGCCGCCCGGCGCGCAGGCGTTCGGCGGGTCCGCGGCGATCCTGCTGGGCGTGCTCGCCCAGGCCTGGGCGGACGAGCTGCTGACCGGCGTCGAGGTGGGCCAGGCCCGCACGCACGCGGCCCGGATGCTGTTCAGCCGGATGCGCCTGGAAGTGATCTCCGGACAGTACCTCGACATCCTGGCGGGCATGGGCGAGGAGGCGAACGTCGAGAAGGCCCTGCGGGTGGTGCACTACAAGACCGCCAAGTACACCGTCGAGCGCCCGCTGCAGATCGGCGGGGTGCTCGCCGGAGCCGACCCTCCCCTGCTGGAGGCCTACTCCCGGTTCGGGCTGCCGCTGGGAGAGGCGTTCCAGCTGCGCGACGACATCCTGGGGGTCTTCGGCGACACCGCGGTGACCGGTAAGCCGGTCATCGACGACCTGCGGGAGGGGAAGCGGACCGTGCTGATCGCGCACGCGTTCGCCCGCGCCCGGGGTCCGCAGCGCGACCGGCTCCGCACCTGGTACGGAGCACCCGGGCTGGACGAGCGGAGCGCGGACGCGCTCCGCGAGATCATCGTGGACACCGGGGCGCTCGCCCACGTCGAATCACTGATCGCCCAGCGTGCCGACCAGGCGCTCGGTGTGCTGCGCGACGGTGTGATCCCCGCACCGACCTGCGAGGCGCTGGCGCTGCTGGTCGACCGCCTGGCCCACCGGGTCGTGTAGAGGGCGGCGCGGGACGCCGCGTCCCGTGCCGCGGCGCCCCCGGCTCCGGCGCCTGATCTGCCGCCGGCGCGCCCGGCTTTCCGATCCGCCCGTCCGGCTTTCCTCCTGCCCGTCTTTCCCTCCGATCCGCCCGCCCAGCTCCCTCCCGCCTGGCTTTCCCTCCGATCCGGCCTCCCTCCGATCCGCCCGGCCTCCCTCCTGACCGATCTCCTGCCCGCCGTACCTCTCCGCCCGCTGAGCCCGGCTCACCGGAGCGGGACCGATTCCCCCGGCAACCGGCCACCGGCCGAACACAGATGGGTGACGTGCGCCATGACCGAACCTGTGATCTCCACCGACTCCCGCGGCGACGCCGGCGAGCCCCACGAGAACCGCCTCAGCCTGGGCACCCGGGCCGCGCGCAACCTGGCCACGACGACCAAGACCCCGCCGCAGATGCAGGCGATCACCTCGCGGCACCTGCTGCGCCTGCTGCCGTGGGTGGAGGCCGTCGGCGGCGCCTACCGGGTCAACCGGCGGCTGACCTACCAGATCGCCGACGGCCGGGTGACCTTCGTCTCCACCGGCGCCCAGGTCAGGGTCATCGCCGCCGAGCTGTGCGAGCTCCCCGCACTGCGCGGGTACGGCGACGCCGACGTGCTGGCGAGCCTCGCGGACCTGTTCGTCCAGCGGGAGTACGACCCCGGCCAGGTGATCGCGGAGGCGGGCACCCCGGTGGACGAGGTCTTCCTGCTGGCCCACGGCAAGGTCGGCAAGTTGGGCGAAGGGCCCTACGGCGGCGAGGCGCTGCTGGGGGTGCTCGCCGACGGCGACTACTTCGGGGAGCAGGCGCTGGTGAGCGCGGACGCGACCTGGGAGCACACGGTCAGGGCGACCACCGCCTGCACGGTGCTCGCCCTGCCCCGGGAGGCCTACGAACGGCTCGCCGCGCGCTCGGAGAGCCTGCACGCGCACGTCCGGCGCTCCCAGGAGGACCCCGACCGGCCGCGGAACGCCTACGGGGAGGCGGAGATCGCGCTGACGGCGGGTCACCGGGGCGAGCCGGTGCTGCCGGGCACGTTCGTCGACTACGAGCTCGCCCCGCGCGAGTACGAGCTGAGCGTGGCGCAGACGGTGCTGCGGGTGCACACCCGGGTGGCCGACCTGTACAACGAGCCGATGAACCAGACCGAGCAGCAGCTGCGGCTGACGATCGAGGCGCTGCGGGAGCGGCAGGAGCACGAGCTGGTCAACAACCGCGAGTTCGGGCTGCTGCACAACGCCGACCTCAAGCAGCGCCTCCACACCCGCTCCGGGCCGCCCACCCCCGACGACCTCGACGACCTGCTCGCCACCGTCTGGAAGAACCCGGCCGTCCTGTTCGCCCACCCCAAGGCGATCGCCGCGTTCGCCCGCCAGTGCAACAGCCGGGGCATCAACCCGCAGAGCGTGGACATCGGCGGGCAGAAGGCGCCCGCGTGGCGGGGCGTGCCGATGCTGCCCTGCAACAAGATCCCGATCAGTGACGGCGGCCTGACCTCGATCATGGTGATGCGCCTGGGCGAGAAGGACCAGGGCGTCGTGGGGCTGCGCCGTACCGGACTGGTGGACGAGTACGAACCGGGGCTGTCGGTGCGGTTCATGGGCATCGACGAGCACGCGATCATCTCCTACCTGGTGACCGCCTACTACTCGGCGGCCGTGCTGGTGCCCGACGCCCTCGGCATCCTGGAGAGCGTCGAGGTCGCCTGATGCCCTCCTACGAACTGCCGGACTTCTACCTGCCTCATCCCCCCAGGCTCAACCCGCACCTGGAGACCGCCCGCGCGCACACCCGCGCCTGGGCGGCGGACATGGGCATGCTCGACGACCCGGACATCTGGGACGCGCCGCGGTTGGAGGCCATGGACTACGGGTTGATGTGCGCCTACACCCATCCCGACTGCCCGGCCGCCGAGCTGGACCTGATCACCGACTGGTACGTCTGGGTCTTCTACTTCGACGACCACTTCCTGGAGACCTTCAAGAGGAGCAGGGACCTCAAGGGCGCGCAGGCCTATCTCGACCGGCTCGACGCCTTCATGGCCGACGATCCGCCCGCACCGGCCAACCCGGTCGAGCGCGGCCTGGCCGACCTGTGGCCGCGCACCGTGCCCGCCATGTCGCCGTCCTGGCGGCGGCGGTTCGTCCGGGTCACCCGCGACCTGACCCAGGAGTCGATGTGGGAGCTGTTCCACATCGAGCGCGACGCCGTCTCCAACCCGATCGAGTACATCGAGGAGCGCCGCAAGGTCGGCGGCGCCCCGTGGTCGGCCGCCCTCGTCGAGCACGCGGCGGGCGCCGAGCTGCCGGCCCGGCTCGCCGCGAGCAGGCCGGTCCGGGTGCTGACCGAGTCGTTCGCCGACGCCGTGCACCTGCGCAACGACCTGTTCTCCTACGAGCGCGAGGTCCGGCAGGAGGGCGAGCTGTCCAACTGCGTCCTGGTCTGCGAGCGCTTCTTCGGCTGCGACACCCGGCAGGCCGTGCAGATCACCAACGACCTGCTCACCTCGCGGCTGCACCAGTTCGAGCACACCGCGCTGACCGAGCTCCCGCAGCTCTTCACCGACGAGGGCGTCCCATCCGAGGAGCAGGGACGCGTCCTGCGCTACGTCGGAGGACTGCAGGACTGGCAGGCCGGCGGACACGCCTGGCACACCGCCTCCAGCCGCTACACCAGGGCCGTCCGCCCGGCCGGGCCCCTCGGCATGAACGTCTCGCGCGCCCACCTGACCGGCCCCGGCGGGCTGCGCAACCACACCCGCGCCCCCTTCACCGAGGTCTCGGTACGGCTGCCGCAGCCGTACATGCCATTCCAGGTGCGGGACAACCCGCACCTGGAGACGGCCCGGGCCGCCGACGTGGCCTGGTGCGCCGAGATGGGGTTCTTCGACGCCCTCCCCGGCATCCCGGAGACGGCGGTGTGGACCGAGAGCGGGCTCGTCGGGTTCGACCTCGCCCTGTGCGCCTCGGGCATCGACCCCGACGCCTCGGCGGACGGGCTCGTCCTGGCGACCAACTGGCTGGCCTGGGGCACCTACGGCGACGACTACTACCCCCGGGTCTTCGGCGCGGCCCGGGACCTGGCCGGCGCGAAGCTCGCCAACCGGCGGCTGCGGCGGTTCATGCCGGTCGACCTGTCCCCGGCGCCCGCACCGGCCAACCCGGTCGAGCGCGGCCTGGCCGACCTGTGGCCGCGCACCGCCGGGCCGATGCCGGAGGAGTCGCGCCGCGCCTTCCGCGCCGCGGTCGAGGACATGCTCGACAGCTGGGTCTGGGAGCTGGCGGGCCACGCCCAGAACCGCGTCCCCGACCCGATCGACTACCTCGAGATGCGCCGCAGGACCTTCGGCTCCGACATGACGATGAGCCTGGCCCGGCTCGCCCCCGGGCGGCACATCCCCGCCGGGCTGTACCGGACCCGCGAGTTCCTCGGCATGGCCGACGCCGCCCAGGACTACGCCTGCCTGGTCAACGACCTGTTCTCCTACCAGAAGGAGATCCAGTTCGAAGGCGAGCTGCACAACGCCGTCCTGGTCGTGCAGACCTTCTTCGACTGCGACCCGCAGCAGGGGGTCGCGATCGTCGACGCCCTGCTGACCTCCCGGATGAAGCAGTTCGAGCACATCACCGCCGTCGATCTGCCCGCCCTGCTGGAGCGGGTCGAGGCCGGCGACGCGCTCCGCGAGTCGGTCGCCGGCTACGTGACCGAACTGCAGGACTGGATGGCCGCCATCGTGCGCTGGCACCAGCGCACCCGGCGCTACCCGGGCTGCGCGCCGGCCCGTTCCGCGCCGGTCCGCTGGACCCAGGGCCCCACCGGCCTCGGCACCGCCACGGCCCGGCTCACCCCGCCGGGACCGGCCGCGGGGGTCCGCGTCCCGGCTGGACCGGTGGGCATCCGGTGAGCGCGGGGGGCGGAGAGACCACGGTGAGCACGGAGACCGCGGGGATCGCCCGGACCGCTCCCGCCGCGGAGGCCTCCCGGCTGAGCCTGGGCACGGCCGCCGCCCGCAGGCTGGCGACGACGGCCAAGACCGTGCCGCAGACGCAGGCGTCGACGCCCCGTCACCTCCTGCGGGTGCTGCCCTGGACGGAGGTGGACGGCGTCTACCGGGTGAACCGGCGGGCCGTCCTCGCCCCCGGTGACGGAGGCCGGTCCGGGGACGCCCGCGACCGGTCCGCGAAGCCGCGCAACGCCTACGGGGAGGCGGAGATCGCGCTGGCGTCGGGTCACCGGGGCGAGCCGGTGCTGCCGGGCACGTTCGTCGACTACGAGCTCGCCCCGCGCGAGTACGAGCTGAGCGTGGCGCAGACGGTGCTGCGGGTGCACACCCGGGTGGCCGACCTGTACAACGAGCCGATGGACCAGACCGAGCAGCAGCTGCGGCTGACGATCGAGGCGCTGCGGGAGCGGCAGGAGCACGAGCTGGTCAACAACCGCGAGTTCGGGCTGCTGCACAACGCCGATCCGCGGCAGCGCCTCCGTCCCCGCTCCGGACCGCCCACCCCCGACGACCTGGACGACCTGCTGTGCCGGCGGCGCAGCTCCCACTGCTTCCTGGCCCATCCCCGGGCCATCGCGGCATTCGGGCGGCAGTGCAACCGGCGGAGCCTGTACCCGGCCACCGCCGAGGTCGACGGGGCCAGGGTCATGGCCTGGAGGGGGGTGCCGATCCTGCCCTGCGACAAGATCCCGATCAGTGCCGCCGGTCTGACCTCGATCATGGTGCTGCGCACCGGGGCGGAGAAACAGGGCGTCGTGGGGCTGCGCCGTACCGGGCTGGCGGGGGAGCGCGAGCCCGGGCTGTCGGTGCGGTTCATGGGCATCGACGAGCACGCGGTCATCTCCTACCTGGTGACCGCCTACTACTCGGTGGCCGTGCTGGTGCCCGACGCCCTCGGGGTCCTGGAGGGCGTCGAAGTGTATTCATGAGACCTGCCGTCCCTGCCGCTTTCCCGCTTTCCCGCTTTCCCGCCTTCCCGCTTTGCCGTCCTGCCGTGCCTGCCGTCCCACTGCCCTGCCGCTCCGCCGCGCCGAGCCGGGGCGGGGCGGCAGGGCGCGCGGCCCCGTGCGACGCCGACCTGGCGGCGTTCCCGTTCCACCTCACCCACGGTAAACGCGATCACCGCTATCGTCACACAAAGTAATCAGCAAGGCTTGGGTGACGATGCGGGCGGGGGCGCTCCGCCGCGAAGGAGGACGGGGTGCTGCACCACCCTCTGGAGACCGTGGTGGAGCCGCCCGCGGGCCGGCCCGCGGAACCGGCGGGGCCGCCTCCGGGGTTCCTCGTCCGGCGCCGCCGCCTGGTCCTGTGGCTGGCCGTCCTCGGCCTCGCCGTGGCAGCGCTGGCCGGTCACGGCGTGCACGACCGGCTGACCTTCGGCGGAGCCACGGTCCCCGGCGCCGAATCCGCGCGCGCCGCGGAACTGCTGGAGAGGGGATTCGCCGGAGGCGACCCGCATCTCGTGGTGATCGCCCGCGGCGCGCAACCGGTGGACGACGCGCGGATGGCGCGGGCGGGGTCGGACGTGGCGGCGCGACTCGCCCGCGACCCCGGTGTCGCCCGCGTCACCTCCTACTGGGAGGCACGCTCGCCCGGCCTCCGCAGCCGTGACGGGCGGGCCGCGCTCATCGTGGCCCGTCTGCACGGCGACGACATGCGACAGGCGGCCACCGCCGCCCGCCTGGCACCGGGCCTGACCGGCGCGCACGGGCCGCTGACCCTCTCCGTGACGGGGGAGGCCCAGGTCAAGGCCGAGGCCCGGAGCCGCAGCGAACGCGATCTGCGCAGGGCCGAGCTCATCACCGTCCCGCTGACCGTCGTCATCCTCCTGCTCGTGTTCGGCAGCCTCACCGCCGCGGTGCTGCCGGTCCTCGTCGGCGTGTTCTCGGTGACCGGCACCATGGCGGTGCTGCGCCTGCTCACCGAGGTGACCGAGGTCTCCGCCTTCGCGATGAGCATCGCCAGCGCCCTGGGGTTCGCGCTGGCGGTGGACTTCAGCCTGTTCATCGTCACCCGGTTCCGGGAGGAGCTGGCGGGCGGCCGCGACGTGGCCTCCGCGATCCGCGTGACCCTGCGCACCACCGGCCGGGCCATGGCCTTCTCCTCGTTGACGGTCTCGTCCTGCCTGGCCGCGCTGCTGCTCTTCCCGTTCACCATGTTCCGCTCGGTCGCCTACGGCGGCATCGCGGTGACGCTGCTGGCCGCCGTCGGGAGCCTGGTGGTGCTGCCGGCGGTGCTGGCCGTGCTCGGAAGGCGCATCGACGGCCTGGCCGTCCCCGGGCCGTGGCGGGCCACGCGCGGCCGGGCGGCGCCGGGGTCCGGGCCGGAGGGGCGATGGTTCCGGCTGGCCGAGGCGGTGATGCGCCGGCCCCTGGCCGTCGCGGTGCCCACCGTCGTGCTGCTGGTCGCCGTCGCGTCGCCTTTCCTCGGCGCCCGTTTCGGCGTCTTCGACGACCGGCTGCTGCCGCCCGAGGCCCCCGCCGCGCGGGCGTCGGAGGACCTGCGCCGCGATTTCGACGCCCGTGACGGCATCTCGGCGACCACGGTGGTGCTGCCCGGGCTGAGGGCGGTGGGCGGCGGTGCGGCGGAGCCCGGCCGTACACCTCCACGGGACGCCCGCGCCCGGCCGGACGTCCGTGCCCGGGCGGACGTCCGTACCCGGTCCGAGGCCCGCGTCCGGCTGGAGGCCCGCGTCCGGTCGGATGCCCGTGCCAGGCTGGACGCCTACGCCCGGCGCGTGTCGGCGCTGGCGGGCGTGGCGCGGGTGAGCACCGCCACCGGCTCCTACCGCGACGGCGGGCTCGCCGGTCCGCCCCCCGGTCCGCCGCAGCGCTTCACCTCGCCCGCCGGGACGTGGCTGGCGGTCGCCACCGACCACGAGCCCTACTCCGTGGAGAACAGCGAGCTCGCCCGTGCGGTGCGTTCCGTGCCGGCTCCCGGCCCGGCCGTGGTGGGCGGGCCCGGGGCGCAGCTGGCGGACATCCGCCAGGCCGTCGGCGACTCCCTGCCGCAGGGCCTGGCCCTGGTCGTGCTGGCGACCTTCGTGCTGATCACGGCGATGACCCGCAGCGTGGTCCTGGCGGTCAAGGCCCTGGTGATGAACGCGCTCAGCCTCGGGGCGACGTTCGGTGTGCTGGTCCACGTCTTCCAGGAGGGCCACCTGCGCGAGCTGGTCGGCGGCTTCTCGGTGACGGGCACGCTCGACGTCCTGGTCCCGGCGCTCATGTTCTGCATCGCCTTCGGGCTGTCCATGGACTATGAGATCTTCCTGCTCTCCAGGGTCACCGAGGAGTACCGCCGCACGGGGGACACCCGTGCGGCGGTGGCGGCGGGGATGGAACACACCGGCCGCCTGTTCACCTCCGCCGCCGTGATCTTCGCCGTGGTGATGGCCTCGCTGGCGACCTCCGGCCTCGTCCTGCTCAAGATGGTCGGGGTGGGGCTGGCGCTGGCCGTACTGCTGGACTGCACGCTGATCCGCGCGCTGCTGGTGCCTGCCGTCATGTGCCTGGCGGGGCGGGCGAACTGGTGGTCGCCCCTGCGTGCGGGCCCGGTACGGCGCCGCGCCGCGACGAGCGAATCTACATCGTAAAGGAGTGGGGAGACCCACCGCCTGAGGTACGGTTCAGCCATGGCTGAGATCGTGTATCCCCCGGTCATCGCGGCGGCGAAGACCATGTTCCGGCTGCTGGACATGAAGATCCGCATCGACGGCGCCGACCGGATCCCCCGGAGCGGCGGCGCGGTGCTGGTCAGCAACCACATCAGCTATCTCGACTTCATCTTCGCCGGGCTCGCCGCCAACCCCGCCGGGCGCCTGGTGCGCTTCATGGCCAAGAAGGAGGTCTTCGACCACCGGATCTCCGGTCCGCTGATGCGCGGCATGCACCACATCCCGGTGGACCGGGCGGCGGGGGCCTCGGCGTTCGGTGCGGCGCTGAAGGCGCTGAAGGCGGGGGAGGTCGTCGGCGTCTTCGCGGAGGCGACGATCAGCCGGTCGTTCACCATCAAGGACATCAAGAACGGCGCGGTCCGGATGGCCGTCGCCGCGGACGTGCCGATGATCCCGATCTCGCTCTGGGGGACCCAGCGGCTGTGGACCAAGGGCCGCCCGAGGAGGCTGACCCAGCGGCACGTGCCGATCAGCATCACGGTCGGCGAGCCGATGCGTCCCAAGCGCGGCGACGATTACGACGCCGTCACCGCCGGCCTGCGCAAGCAGCTGGAGGAGCTGCTGGACCGGTCCCAGCGGAGCTATCCGGAGATCCCGCAGGGCGTGTGGTGGCAGCCCCGCCACCTGGGCGGCACCGCGCCGACCCCGGAGGAGGCGGCGGCGATGGACGCGGCCGAGGCGGAGGCCCGCCGCAAGGGGTGAGTGCGGGAGGGCCTCGGGGCCCGAGGCTCCGAGGCGGGGTCCCGGACGCTTCCGGGGTCCTGCAAGTCGCGAACAGGCGGGTTGCAAGTGATGTGATGCACCATATGTCCATGAGTGACTCATTCGACGACATCATCAGCGCGATCCAGCCCGGACCGAAGCCGAGCCCCGGAAACCTGCCGGGGCGCGCGGTCCAGGTGCTGCTCGTCGGGTGCTGGTTGCTCGTCTGCCTGGTGCCGATCCTGCTCGCGGTGGACGGGATCGAGCTCGCGGCCGGGAAGACCGGCACGCCGGGCACGCTCACCGTGGTCTCGTGCGAGGCCCTCGGCCAGGGCCGCTACGACTGCAAGGGCAGCTTCACCCCCGACGGCGGAGGCGCCCCGGTCCCGGTGGACGCCTCCCCGGACTCCGAGGCCGGGGACGTCACCCGCGCCCAGCTGACCCCGGAGGGGGACCGCGCGGTGAAGGCGGGCGCGGCCGGCGTCGTCGCGGCCCTCACCATGCCCTTCCTCGGCGTCGGCGGGCTCGGCTTCCTGCCTTACGTGATCATGTACTTCCTCGGCGTGCGGCGGGGCCGGCGCGCCGCGGTGGTCGTCGGTTTCGTGGTCACCGCGCTCGGCACGGCGGGCGTGGTCGCCGGCATGGTCGCCTCGTACTCCTGACGCCAGCCGTTCGCCGTGGGGCGGACCGCCGGTGAGCGCGTCGAGGGCCGCGCCGACGCCTGGCCGCGCGTGGCCGCCTCCGTACCCGGGGGCGGCCGGACGGAGGATCAGGCGCACCCCTCGAACTGGGGGACGGTGAGGGTGAGCGCCAGTCCCGACCCGCCGAACCACCTGCGCAGCAGCCTCTCGGCGGTGCCGTCCTGGTACATGGCGGTGATGGCGCGGTTGACGGCCTCGCAGCCGTCGAGGTCGCCCTTGCGCATCCCGATGCCCAGCCGCTCGTCGGTGAACGGGGCGTTGACGATCCTGAGCGCCGAGCCGTCGCGCGCGGCGAAACCGGCCAGGATCAGGTCGTCGGTGGAGACGGCGTCCACCGCGCCGGAGCGGAGTTTGGCCAGGCAGTCACCGTAGGAGGAGGCCGGGACCAGCTCGACCGGGATCCGCCGCTCCTCGGCGACCCGGCGCCAGGAGTTCGATCCCGCGGCCTTGCAGAGGCGGCGGCCCTTCAGATCGCGCACGTTCCCGACGGCCCGGTCGCCGGCGCGGACGAGGGTGTCCTGGTGGGCGACGTAGTACGGCCCGGCGAAGGTCACCTTGCTCCGGTTCTCCGGGGTGATCGAGTAGGTCGCGACGACCAGGTCGACCGTCCCCTCCTGGATGAGGCGCTGGCGGGTGGACGACAGCGCGGTGACGAACCTGACGTCGGGCACGCCGATCCGCCGGGCCACCTCGGTGGCGACGTCGACGTCGAAGCCCTCGTACCGGCCTTCGGCGACCTTCACGCCCAGGCCCGGCTGGTCGGGTTTGACGCCGATCACCAGGGTCTCCCGGTCGAGGATCGACGGGGGGCCGCCGGTCCCGCAGGCCGCCGCGGGCAGGAGCACCAGCAGCGCCGCCGCGGCGTGTGCGGTCACAGATCCAGTGGCGCGCGCGGTCAGGGATCCCGCGGTGCGTGCGGTCACAGGTCGCATGGTCCCTCTCCCGTCATCGGTGCCCCTCCCGTCATCGGTACTCCGACAGCCGGGGCCGGACCCCGGCGAGGATCATCACGGCCGTGGAGGCCATGGCGACCGGCAGGAGGAACCACAGCTCGCCGATCCGCTCCTCGCCGTTCCGGATCTGCCGGTCGAACGCGCCGCGGTGCAGTTCGGCGAGCCTCAGCAGCGCCGCGTCGTACTCCCCGAACGCGGTCTCCAGCCGTCCCATCCGCTGCTCGACGGCCCGGCGCGGCCCCGCCTCCCGCATCGTGCGGTCCGCCTGCTGGAAGTCCCGGTAGCGCGCCAGCACGGCGGCGACCGCGGGCCCGCTGCCGGGCAGGTTCGTACGGGCCGCCTCCTGGCCGACCAGCCCGAGGAAGGCCGCGCGGTCCCCGTCCACCGCCGCCTTCACCGCGCTCTGGTAGGCGGCGAGGTCACCGGCCGGGGTGTACAGCACCGACTGCGACTTGTCGAGGTAGGTCTGCTCGTAGGTGTCGGCCCGCTCGGGGTCGAGCAGCCAGCGGCTCTGGTCGCCGTGCATGCTGCTGCCGACGGCCCGGGCCCGGGCCAGGGTGAGGACCGAGTCGAACCCGTCGCGCTTGGCGGCCCGCAGGACGTCGGCCTCCTGCCCGAGGACCGTGACGCCCGTCAGCGCGTACATCCCGGCGATCGCCGTCGCCACCAGCAGGGCCGGATTGAACACCCGGCGGAACCGGCGCGCCAGGAACACCTGGAGCCAGACCAGGCAGCAGAGGGCGGCGACCCCGGCGACCCCGGTCAGCACCTGCCCCGCCCGCACGGCCAGGGTCCGCTCCTGGTGGGCGCGGCGCACCACGGTCCCGCTCTCCAGGGTGAGGTTGTAGGCCATGGGCAGCAGTTCCAGCCGCATCAGGTCGGTCGCCTCGCGGTAGACCTCCAGGACGGGCCGGGGCGGCGGGCCCGCCGGGTGCCCGGCCTGCTCGTCGAGGAGCAGTGCCCGCGCGGCCAGCCGTTCGTAGCGTCCAAGACCGTCCAGCACGGCCTGGACGGTCCGCCGCTCGGCCGGGTCGTCACCGGCCAGCGCGGAGGACTGCAGCACCGCCCGCCCGGCGTCGCTCCTGCGCCGCTCGTAGACCTCCAGAGCGCGGGCGCGCCCCTTGCCCAGCCGGTGCTCGCCGCCGATCAGCAGCACGTTGGCGACCTGGGCGTCCATGTCGCTGAGCGCGAAGTACAGGTCGGCGGTGGCCACGACCTGCGGTCCGGCGTCGTGGCCGATGACGTCCAGGCCGTCCCGGACGCTCTGGGCGGCGGTGAACAGGGTGCCGAACAGTACGGCGAGGGCCAGCACGGAGACGGCCGTGATCAGGCGGATCCGGCCGGGGACGCCGCGCGGCAGGAGGGCGCGGCCTGTGCGGCCCGGGACGGCCGGGACCCCGCCTCCCGAGGCCCCGGACGGGACCGGTGGGGGCGGGGGAGCCGCCGGGGCCGGCGGAGCGGGCCGGGGCGGGGCGGACGTCATGCGCTCCTCCCGCGCCGCAGGGTGATGAGGGTCCACGCGCCGAGATGGATCCGGGCCCCGTCGTCCACGGGCACGGGCCGGTTGGCTTCGACCGGCCGGCCGTTGACGATGGTGCCGTTGGCGGAGCCGGGGTCGACGAGGGTCCAGGTGTCTCCGGGCCCGGAGAGCAGGACCGCGTGCAGGTGGGAGACACCCGGGTCCTCCGGCGGGCCGCTCAGGTCGATCTCGGGGGCGAGGGCCCGGGAACGGCTGAGCCTGCCGATGCGGACCTCGGTTCCGGTCAGCGGGACGTCCCGCCGGGGGCAGTACGGCGGGAACAGCACCCGGGCGGCGTCCGGGCCGCCCTGCGCGATCATCTCGTCGTAGTGCGCGCGGTCGGCCTCGACGGTCGCCCGCCACTCCACCGCGACCGCGACCGCGCGCCGCGGCGCCGCGGCCTGGTCGTGGCCGCAGTCCTCGCAGAACCGCCCGCTGACCGGCGCCCCGCAGGCGGCGCACCCGCCGGGCGACCCGGCGGCGGCCGGAGCGGGCGGGGAGGACGGGGAGGACGGGGACGGCGGGGAGGCGCCGCCCGCGCCGGGGACACCGGTCAGCCTGCTCCCGCAGACGCCGCAGTATCCGTCGGCGAGCCCGGCCTCGCCCGGGTCGTGCCCCCGGGGGCAGTCGGCCATGGTGCTCCTCTCCTCAGCTCGCGGCGTCCCGGCCGCCGGGGCCGGGCTCCTTCTTGATGCGGGCGGTCCGGACCGAGCCGGTGTCCAGCGCGATCTCGTCCGCCCGGTCGACGGTGCGGCGGAGCCGGGCGGTGCCGGTCCCGGGGTCCACCTCGACGACCTTGGCGAGCAGCTTGGCGGTGTCGGTGTTGCCGGACTCCTCGGCGAGTTCCCTGGCCCGGCCGAGGCGGGCGGTCGCGGTCTCCAGATCGCCCGCGGCGCGTGCGCCCAGCCCCTCCTGGATGAGGTCGAACAGCTCCGCCTGCCCGGTGTAGTGCGCCACCCCCGGACTGACCCGGGTGGACAGCGCCAGGTCGTCGGTCCACCGGGCCAGGACGTTGCCGCGGGCCAGGACGTCGCCGGTCCCGCCCGGCTCCCCGGTCCCGGCGTCCGGCACCACCAGCCGCACCCAGGCGCCGCGGACCTCCTGGCCGACCGCGCCCGGGGGGATCTCGACGCACAGGTGGTACTCGCGGGTCTCCGCGCCCCAGGCGCCGGTCGGGTAGTCGCCGGTGAGCGCGTCGACGTCCGCCCGCAGGCCCGTCAGGTCCGCCAGGGCCGGGGACACCTGCTTGAGGTACTTCACCCGGCCGTGCTGCGGGGTCCAGATCCGCAGTGCGACCTCGGCCACGGCCTTGCCCATCGTGGTCTCGACCATCGCCCGGAAGTCGTCGGCCAGGTCCCCGGGGTCGCGGATGAAGCCGGAGCCGCCCAGCAGGGCCTCGGCGACCCGGCGCAGCTCCGCCGGTTTCCAGTCGGTGCCGACGCCCCGGCAGTCGCAGACGAACCTGCCCGCGCAGTGCGCCAGGGCGGCGGCGAACACCCGTTCGTCCTCGTTGTTCTGGCCGTCGGTCAGCAGGATGGCGTGCCGTACCGCCCCGGGGTGGTCCTGCAGCAGTTCGGCGGCGAGCCGCAGCCAGGCGCCGATCGAGGTGCCGCCGCCGGCGTTCAGCCCGCGCAGGGCCCGGGCGGCCTGCTCCCTGGTCCCGGCGTCCGCCCGCGCCAGCCCGGCCCGGCCACTGGGATAGATCTTGGCCGCCTCGTGCGTCCCGGCGACGACGGCGAAGTGCACGCCGTCGCGGAGCGTCTCCACCGCGACCTGCGCGGCGCGGCGGGCTTCGGCGATCTTGGGTCCGCCCATCGACCCGGAGGCGTCGACGATGATCACCTCGGCCGCCTCGACGCCCCCGGCCGGCTGCAGGGCGGGGCCGGAGGCCTCGACGGTGAGGATCGCGTGGACCTCCCGGCCGCCCGCGGGCAGGTGCTCGTTCTGGTCGATGCTCAGCGTGAACAGGGGCCGGTCGCTCAATCGTTCCTCCTGCGCAGGTGCGTGCCGGCCGGTGCCGGCGGCGGGTCGAACGGGATCACCAGGACGGTGACGTTGTCGCGGCCGCCCGCCGCGAGCGCGTGCCGCACCAGGGCGCGGGCGGCCTCCAGCGGCGCGGTCCCGGCGGTGAAGGGGGCCAGGGCGGCGGCCTCGCGCAGGTAGCCCCAGAGGCCGTCGCTGCACACCACGACCGCGCCGGAGTCCCGCGGGGCGAACGTGCGGACGCGGGCCTCGACCTCGCCCGCGTCCGCCCCCAGCCACGCCGACAGCACGCCGGGTGCGGCGGTGTCGTCCTCGGTGAGCAGCGCGGAGCCGGTGAGCGGCAGGCGGTCCTCCGGTACGGCGGCGCCGGCGGGCGGCACGGGCCGGGTGGGCACGGACCGGTCGGGGGAGCCGGGGACGTCGCGGGAGCCGGGGCCGGGCGGCCCGGAACGGAGCCAGTACGCCCGGCTGTCGCCCACCCAGCCGACGGTCACCCCGCCGGGCCCCACCACGGCGGAGACGTAGGTGCAGGCGGGCGCGTCGTCCGGGGAGGAGGCCAGCGCCGCCACCGCCGCCGCGGCACGCGCCGCGGCCGCCCGGGTGGCGGCCTCGGGGCCCGTCCCGGCGCCGAGCGCCTCCAGCAGTACGGCGGCGCCGGTCGAGGCGGCCGCCGACGAGGCCTCGTCCGCCCGGGGCGAGGACGACACGCCGTCGCAGACGACGCCGACCGTCAGGCCGCCCCGGGCCGGTCCCCCCGCCGGTCCGGCCGCGGCCAGCACCATCGCGTCCTCGTTGCGGGCATGCCGCAGCCCGCGGTCGCTCACCCCCGCCGCGCCGCCCGCCGTCGTCTCGGCGTGGTCGCGCCCGGTGGGCTGCTTCAGGCCGCAGCGCTCGCAGTAGCCGTCCGGGTCCACCGGCGCGGGCCCGCACCGCGCGCACCGGGCCGAGGAGAGCTCGCGGCCGCACTGCTCGCAGAAGAGATCGCCGGGCAGCACGCCCGCACCGCAGTACGGGCAGAACCCTCCGGCACGGCCGGCGTCGTCCGCGCCGCCCGGGGTCCCGCCGTGGCGCGGGCCGTCGGTGTCCGGCTCGTCCGTCCGGTCCGGGGACGGGCCCGTCACAGCAACGTCCGGGGGCGGGTGGCGTTGGCGCGGTCGATCAGCGCGTGCCGTTCGGCGGTGGTGGCCGCGCCCCGGGCGAGCCCGCGGTAGAGGCGTTCCAGCTCCCGGCGGAGCGCGCGTTCGGTGAACGGCACGCCCAGGACCGTCCCGGAGCCGCGGCCGCGACCGGACCCGAGCCACTCCAGCGCCCTCTCCAGCACCTCGGCGGCCAGTTCCCCCCGGCGGCGCGGGTCCAGGTCGGCCAGGTCGTCCAGGCGCGCCCCGATCCCGGCGAGCGCCGCGGCGTCCAGCGCGGCGGGGTCCCGCTCCCGTACGGCCGCCGCCACGCAGGCCAGGCGCGCCGCGACGAAGTGGCTGGAGCTCGGCGGCACCCCGTCGAGGACCGCGATCGCCCCGGCCGGGTCGCCCGCCGCCAGCCGGTTCCTGGCCAGCCCGAAGGACGCGCTCACGTAGGAGCGGTCGGTGCGCTGCACCGTCTCGTAGCGGCGCGCCGCCGCCCGGGGATCCCCGGCGCACTCCAGGCAGAAGGCGAGGGCCAGCCGGGGCGCGCACTCGCCGGGCAGGAGGTCGTAGCACCGGTCGAAGATCGCGGTGGCCTTGGCGAGGTCGCCCGAGACGAGCTCGTGCACGCCCCGGCACCACAGGACCCGCCAGTCGCCCGGCAGTTCGGCGGCGGCCCGGACGAGCAGGGCGTCCGTCTCCCCGGCGCCGTGCTCGGCGCTCATCCGGGCGAGGGCGAGCAGGGTCTCGGGGGTGTGCGGCGTGGAGCCGAGCATGGCGGTCAGCTCGCCGGGGGTGCGGGCGGTGAGCCCGGACAGGAAGGGGGTGGCCGGGTCGGCGGGGTCGGCCAGCGGGACCGGCAGCGCGGCCGCGGCGGCGGCGCGCTCCAGCGGGACGAGCGCGCGCCCGCCGCCGGGTGCGGCCAGGGCGGTCCCGGCCGCGATCCGCTCGGGGCCGAACAGGACGGACGGAGCCGGGTAGGGGACGCCGTCCTCGGCGGCGCGCACCTCCCGCAGGACCCCCACCAGCTGGTCGGCCATCTCCTCGGCCCCGGCGAAGCGGGCGGTGGGGGAGGGCGCGGTCGCCCTGAGCAGGAAGCGGTGGAAGGACTCGTTCCGGACGGCCGGCGGGAGGTCCTCCAGGGCGGGGACGGGCGCCTCGGCGCCGCCGGAGACCGGGCTGAAGGGGATGGACAGCACCGCCAGCGTCCGGCCCACGGTGTAGAGGTCGGAGGCGACCGAAGGGCCCTCGGAGGCGATCTCCGGAGCCTGGTAGCCGACGGTGCCGTAGACGGCGCTGTCGGAGTCGCCGATCATCCGGACCGCGCCGAGATCGATGATCTTCAGTTCGCGGCCGACCTGGATCACGTTGGCGGGCTTGAGGTCGCAGTAGAGCATCCCCCGCTCGTGCAGGTAGCCGAGGGCGCGCAGGATCTCCAGCGCGTACGGGATCGCCTGGCGCAGCGGCAGGGCCTCGGCGGCGCCGGTCTCCCGCAGCCGGCGGCGGAGCAGGTCGTGCAGGGACTCGCCGCCGATGTACTCCATGACGAGGTATCCGGCCATCCGCCCGGCGGCCGGGCCGGTGCCGGGCTCGCGGTGCCGGACGAAATTGAAGATCTTGACGATGTTCGGGTGGTCCACCCCGGTCAGGAAGCGGCGTTCGGCCTCCGCCACGGCCAGCGCCTCGGCGTCGTTGGTGTTCAGCAGGCCCTTGAGGACCACCCACCGGCCGTCGAGGTTGCGGTCGGCGGCCAGGTAGACCCAGCCGAGCCCGCCGTGCGCCAGGCAGCCCTTCACCTCGTACTGCCCGGCGACCAGGTCGCCCTCGCGCAGCTTGGGGGTGAAGGAGAACGGGGTGCCGTCGTGCGGGCAGAACCCCTCGGTACGGCCCGGCCGGCCGTCGCGGCTCCGGCCGACGGGCCTGCCGCAGCCGGGCGCGCCGCAGAACCTGCGGTCCTCCGGCACCTGGGGGTCGTGCAGCACCACCGCCGCCGGGTCCCGGTAGAGCACCGGGGGGACCTCGGCCAGCCCGGTGCCCAGCAGGCCCGGCCGCGACCCGCCGGTGCCCCGCGTCCCGCGGCTCGCGGCGGTACCGGTCCCGTGGCGTCCGGCCGAGGGGATGGTGACGGGTGTGGACCCGGCGGGCCCCGGGGGAGGAGGGGCCGCGGGAGGCGGCGGGGGCGGGGCGGGTGCGGGCCGGGACTGCGGCTGTGACTGTGACTGGGGCTGCGGCTGTGCGGCGTGGCCGCACAGGTCGCAGTAGCCGTCCTCGACGGTTCCCGAGCAGTCCGGCCGGGTGCAACCGGTCATGGGGCGCCTCCCTCGATCGCGCGCCGGTATCCCGTCACGGCCACCGTCGCCCGCCGCAGGTCGCAGGGGGCGGTCCGGAGCAGGTCGTAGGCCTGCCGGTGCAGGCGGTCCAGCACGGGGTCCTCGGCCCGGCCGAGCCGTACGGCCTTGGCCCGGAAGGCCTCCAGCCGCCCGTGGAGCTCGTCGCGGCGCGCGAGCAGCTCGCGCAGCTCCGCGGTGGCGCGTTCCGCCTGCCGCAGGGCCTGCTCGGCGTCGCGTTCGAGGTCGGCCAGGAGCTCGGCCCACGCCAGCCACCGGCCGCCGCCCTCGCCTCCCGGGCCGCCGGCCGAGTCCTCCGAGTGGCGGTCCGAGTCCTCCGAACGGCCGTCCGAAGCCTCCGGGCCGCCGTCCGGGCCGCGCGCGCCGCCGGCGGGGTCCGGGCCGCGCGTACGGGGTCCCGTACCGGGTCGGTCCAGCGCGGTCAGCCGGTCACGCAGGAACGGGGCCAGGCGGGGCAGGGCGGGCAGCGCCGGAGAGGCGATCTTCACCAGCACGAGGTCACGGGTCCGGCGGGCCTCCTCCTCGGCCTCGGCCACCCGGCCGACGAGCAACCCCAGCGCCTCGCGGTGCGCGCCGTACCCCCGCCGGAGCGCCGTCGCGCGCTCCGCCCGCTCGCGCAGGCGCCCCGCCGTGGCGGCGGTGCGCTCCACGGCTCCGGCCTGCCCGCGGCCGGAGCCGAGCGGATCGCCGAGGAGCTCCCCCCGGAGCCGTTCGATCTCCCGCTCGCACGCGTCCAGCTCGGGATCGCCGTCCCCGAGCCCGCGCAGCAGCCCCCGGGCCGCGGCCGCCGCGGCCGTCGCGGCGTCGAGCCCGGGGAGCACCGCGCTCCAGACCGCGTCCACGTCCGCGACCAGGGCGGTGACGTCGCGGAAGGCGGCGTCCATCGCGGCCACCGCCCCGTCCAGGGTGAGGCGCTCGCCGGGCGAGGCCAGCAGCGACCGGCGCTCCACCGGCCGGGCCTCGGGCGCGAGGCGGACGGCGGGTCCGGTGAGCAGCCCGGTCAGCTCCGCCAGCTCGGACGCCCCGAGCCTGCGGCGGCTCCCGGCGATCCGTTCGGCCCGGTCGAGGACCTCCCGGTAGGCGTCCAGCAGGGCCCAGAGCAGGGCCGCGCGGCGCTCGGCGTCCGCCCAGCGCCGCGCGGTCTCCCCGTGCAGCGCGGAACCGCCCAGCAGCCGGAACACGGTGTGCGCGTCCAGGTCCAGGACGTCGCCGGAGATGCGGTCCCGCTCCTCGCGGCGGACCCGGAGGGCGTGCTGGACGCCTTCGGCGCTCATCGGCGGCCCGGCCGCCCCTGGACTCCCGGTCAACGGTCCCCGTTACCTTCCCGTGCGCGAGGCCCCCGTGGAAAGTGTGGTTCTTCATCCGCTCTTTACCCGTTGACGAAGGATCGCAGTGGAAAGTTTCCGAACCGGGATGTTCGCGGCGCCGCCGGGGAGCCCGGCGCGGTTCCCCGTGTCCCCCGTGTCCCCCGTGTCGCCCCGTGTCCCGGAGGGGGCCGGCCGCCGGGATCACTAGCATCGTCGGCGGGTCGTTCCGCGACCGCGTCCCGCCGTCCACCAGCAGAGGAGAACCGATGATCTTCATCACCGCCAAGTTCCGGGTGCTGCCCGAGTCCGCCGACCGATGGCCCGAGATCACCCGGGAGTTCACGGAGGCGACCCGCGCCGAACCGGGCTGCCTGTGGTTCGACTGGTCCCGGAGCGTCGACGACCCGGCCGAGTACGTCCTGGTGGAGGCGTTCCGCGACGACGAGGCCGGGGCGGCGCACGTGGGGTCCGAGCACTTCCGGCAGGCGCAGCGGACGCTGCCGCCCCACCTCGCCGCCACGCCCCGGATCGTCAACACCACGATCCCGCAGGACGACTGGTCCCTCCTCGGCGAGATGGCCGTGCCCGAGCGGGACTGAATCCCCCTCCCGCGAAGAGGGGGCGTCCTCCTCCGGCGACGTTTCCACACCGCTCCGTCTGCGGTGATATCCGTTCCGGTATCCATCGGATGCGTTTACCGGTATTGGACACGAACCGCCAGGTCTGGTCTGCTGTCCCGTGTGATCAGCGGGCGGTGCGGGAGCCGCCGGGGCGGGGGCCGTCACACGTCATGGGACGGCTCCGTCCCCCAGGCCGGCGGGCATCGCGTGGACTCACCGCGAATCCCGTCCCACGGGCCCGCCCATGACTTCCCAGTCGCAGGAGGAACGATGCACGTGGTCGTCGCGAGCCGGTTCACGGCCGCGCCGCCGTCCGGAGGGGCCCGCCGGCGTCCCGGGACCCGGAGGGCGGCCGGCGGGGGCACCGGCACCGGTGCCGCCGGATGAACATCTTCGGAGAGCCGGGGGAGGTCCCCCCGGAGGAGCGGCCCGGGGCCCGGACGACGGCGCGGTCGACGGCGCGGACGGGGGCGGGGTCCGGTGTCATGCGCCTGGCCCAGGCGGCGGTGGCCGCGGGGGTGCTGGCCGCGGCCCTGGCCCTGCCCGCCGTGGGCGGCGCCGGGGCGCTGGTGGTCACCGCCTCGGACGAGCTGAACCTCAGGCCGGTGGACCTGCCCGAGCCGCCGCTGGCGGAGAAGACGACCGTCCTGGACGCCAGGGGCAACCAGATCGCGCAGTTCTACGAGGAGTACCGCGAGGTCGTCCCGCTCGCCGAGGTGGCCCCGGTGATGCGGACGGCGATCATCGCGATCGAGGACGACCGCTTCTACGAGCACGGCCCGATCGACATCGAGGGGACCATCCGGGCCCTGGCGAAGAACCTCACCTCCGGCGGAGTGAGCCAGGGCGGCTCCAGCATCACCCAGCAGTACGTCAAGCAGGTGCTGCTCAACACGGCCGTCACCGACGAGGAGAAGAACAAGGCGCTGGAGGCCAGCTACGCGCGCAAGCTCAACGAGCTGCGCCACGCGCTGGCCGTCGAGCAGAAGTACTCCAAGGACCAGATCCTGGAGAAGTACCTGAACATCGCCTACTTCGGCGCGGGGGCCAACGGCGTCGAGGCGGCGGCCAAGCGGTTCTTCGGGATCCCGGCGGCCGAGCTCGACCTGGCACAGGCGGCGACCCTCGCGGCGGCCGTTCAGCTGCCCAACGCCACCGACCCCGAAGGGGGCAGGAAGAACCGCAAGCGGCTGCTGGACCGGCGCAACGTCGTGCTCGACCGGATGGCGGAGCTCGGCAGGATCACCCCGCAGGAGGCCGCGAAGGCCAAGGCCGGGAAGCTGGGGTACCGGGGCACGCCGCTGCCCGGCGGGTGCGAGGCCAGCCCGTACCCCTACTTCTGCATGTACGTGCGCCACGAGATCCTCGGCAACCCGAGCTTCGGGAAGACCGAGAGCGCCCGGGCCCGGTTCCTCAACCGCGGCGGTCTGACGATCAGGACCACGCTGGAACCCCGGATGCAGGCCGCGGCGGAGAAGGCGATCAGGGCGCGGGTGCACGCCTCGGACGAGCCGGTCGCCGCCCAGGCCCTGGTCCAGCCGGGCACGGGGATGATCAGGGCGATGGCGGCCAGCCGCGAGTACGGCACCTCCCGGCGCAGGAACGAGATCTCCTACAACGTCGTGGCCGACGCCGCGCACGGCGGGGGCATCGGTTTCCAGCCGGGCTCGACGTTCAAGACCTTCACGCTGATCGAGGCGCTGAAGAAGGGCATGAAGCTCGACGACGGCCTCACCGCGGGCGCGGGCTACCGCGCGCCCGCCTACTCGACCTTCAAGGACTGCAAGGGCGGCAACGTCGGCGACCCGACGCACACCATCACCAACGACGAGGGGTCGCCCGGCTTCAAGACGCTGCGCACGGGCACCTGGAGCTCGGTCAACACCTTCTTCCTGGTGCTGGAGGAGCGCGTGGGCCTGTGCGACACCGTGCGGACGGCCAGGTCGCTGGGGATCAAGCGCGCCGACGGCCGGCCGCTCCAGGAGGTGCAGACCTTCACCCTGGGCGTCAACGAGACGGACCCGGTCACCGTCGCCGGCGCGTACGCGGCCATCGCGGCGCGCGGCAGGTACTGCAGGCCGATGGCGATCACCCGGATCACCGACCGGAACGGCAGGGCGACCGACCACCAGCCCCAGTGCCGCCAGGCGCTGGACCCCGCGATCGCCGACGCCACCGCCGACGTCCTGTCCGGGGTGTTCACCAAGGGCACGATGCGGAGCGTGGGCGGGATCGGCAGGCCCGCCGCGGGCAAGACCGGCACCACCGACGACCACGCCACCGCCTGGTTCGCCGGGTTCACCCCCGACCTGGCCGGCGCGGTGAGCCTCGGGGACCCCCGGGGTTCGACGGCGCACAAGCTCCGCGGCGTGACCATCGGCGGACACTACTACGGCGCGGTCTTCGGGGCCTCCATCTCCGGCCCGATCTGGAAGGACACCATGATGGCCGCGCTGAAGGGCGTCAGGGCCACCCCCTTCCACCCGGTCGACTCCGCCCGCTTCGGCGGCTGCGGCGCCGGCTGCGCCCCCCGGCCGCCCGTCTCCGACGCCGGCGACGGCGGACCCGGTGACGGCGGACCCGGTGACGGACCCGGGAACGGCGAGGGACCCGGGAACGGCGAGGGCCCGCCCGGGAACGGCGAGCGCGGACCGGGCCGCGGGCACGGGCCGGGGCAGGGCCGGGGGCCGGGCGGGAACGGCGGGGCGAACGGACCGGGCGGAGGCGGCGGGTGACCCCGCCCGCCTCCCTTCCTTGATCGATTCTTGATCGATCTTCGGTAGGGTGCGCGTCATGCAACGTCTGACCGGATTGTTGATCGGCGCGGTTTTCGGCGCGGTCTTCGTGTTCGTGAACTCGCACCCGCCCCTCGATCCGACGATCGCCCTCGTCCTCCGGGTCGCCGCCTCCGCCGCCCTGGGCGGCGTCGTCCTCCTGTGGTTCACCGCCGTGAGACGGGCCAGGACGACCGGCGTCGAACCGGTCGTCGCCGGAGGACAGGCCGGCGGGAAGATGTTCGGCCTCGGCTTCGCGGTCATCGCCGTGGCCGAGGTCGTCATGCTGTTCGGCGGCATCGCGGTGCTGCGCGCCCTGGACCGCCCGGTGGAGACCAACGTCGCCTGGATCGCCCTCGTCGTCGGCCTGCACTTCGTCGCCCTCGGGCCGGTCTGGAAGAACCGCACCATCATGCTGCCCGGCCTCGTCCTCACCGTGCTCGGCGCCGCCGGGATCGCCATGACCTTCACCCCGGCCCTGGAGTGGGTGCCCCTCGTCAGCGGGGTGCTGTCCGGCGTGACGCTGCTGGCCGGCTGCACGGCCTCCTCCTGGTCCGCCCTGTCCGCGCCGGCCGCCACCCGCTAGACGGGCACCGCCCCGGCGCGGGACCGGGACCGGACGGGGATTCCCCGGTTCGGGGGACGCGGGCGGAAGGCCTGCCGTACCCTCCCGGCGTGGACGATCCGCGGGCAGGCCATCCCTCCGACCGGCGTGAACAGGCCCGGCTGGAGTTCCGGGAGGCCGGGCGCGAGCTCCGCTGGGCCATGGGCCGGTACGGCGACGCCCGGCAGGCGATCGACTCCGGGGGCGTGTCCATCGGCGAGCTGTTCCGGGCGAGGCAGGCCTGGGCCTGGGCCCTGATGGAATGGGTGCGCACGCTGACCTCCCGGGAGGAGGTCCTGGACGGGGTGCGGAGCGGTCCCGGCGACGGGAGTGAGCGCCCGGACGCCGGTGCCGGGCGCTTCCCGCCGCCCGCCACCCTCGAGGCGGCGCGCCGCCAGGTCGAGGTGCTCTCCGGGCAGTACGAACGGATCCGCCACAGGGCCTCTCCCGAGGAGGTGGCCCTGGCGCGGAGCCTCTGGGCGCGGGCGCTGGCGTCCTGGGCCCGGATGCTGATCGCGGCGGAGGAGGCCGCGGACGGCGTACGGCTCGACCGGCTCGAGGCGGGAGACCGGGTGGGCACCGACCTGTCCGGCGAGGACCGGCCCGAGCAGGCGGAGCGGTCGGCGCGGCAGCGCGAGGTCGTCACCGCGAGCCGGGAACGGGCCCGGGCCGCCAACCTCGCGGCGAGAGGCTATCTGCCCGGGGAGGACATCCCCCCGGCCGCGGGCGGCGCCGGCGGGCGCGACGTCCCCGCGGCGCCGGCCCGCCGGGCCGCGGGCCGGCCGTCACGGCGGGCCGGATGAGACGGCGGGCGCGGCGTGGGCCCGGAGGCGCCGCGACGGACCGGGCGCCGGCGGTCAGCCCATGTGCGGGTAGCGGTGGTCGGCCGGGGCGACGAAGGTCTCCTTGATCGTCCGGGCGTTCACCCAGCGGATCAGGTTGAAGATCGAACCGGCCTTGTCGTTGGTGCCGGAGGAGCGGGCGCCGCCGAAGGGCTGCTGGCCGACGACGGCGCCGGTGGGCTTGTCGTTGACGTAGAAGTTGCCCGCCGCGAAGCGCAGCCGCTGCGAGGCGACGGTGATCGCGTAGCGGTCCCGGGCGATGACCGAGCCGGTCAGCGCGTACGGCGAGGCGCTCTCCATCTGGTCCAGCACCGTGTCGAAGTCGGCGTCGTCGTAGACGTGCACGCCGAGGATCGGCCCGAAGTACTCCTTGCTGAAGATCTCGTCGGTCGGGTCGGAGGAGACCAGGATCGTCGGCCTGACGAAGTAGCCGACCGAGTCGTCGTAGGAGCCGGTGAGCACGTCGATCGAGTCCAGCGAGCGCGCCCGGTCGATCGCGGCCTTGTGCTTGGCGAACGCCCGGGAGTCGATGACCGCTCCCATGAACGTCGACAGGTCGGCGGCCACGTCGCCGACCGTCAGCGACTCGGCCGTGGCGACGAGCTCGTCGCGGATCGCGGTCCAGACCGAGCGCGGCACGTAGGCGCGGGAGGCGGCCGAGCACTTCTGGCCCTGGTACTCGAAGGCGCCGCGGACCAGCGCGGTGGTCAGCACGGCCGGGTCGGCCGAGGGGTGGGCCAGCACGAAGTCCTTGCCGCCGGTCTCGCCGACCAGGCGCGGGTAGCTCCGGTAGGAGGCGATGTTCGCGCCGACCGTGGACCACAGGTGCTGGAAGGTCGCGGTGGAGCCGGTGAAGTGGATGCCGGCCAGCTCCGGGTGGGTCAGCGCGGCCTCCGAGACCGCCGAGCCGTGGCCGGTCACCATGTTGATCACGCCCGGCGGCAGGCCGGCCTCCTCCAGCAGCCGCATCGTGAAGTGCGCGGCGAACTGCTGGGTGGGGGAGGGCTTCCAGACCACGACGTTGCCCATCAGGGCGGCCGAGGCGGGCAGGTTGCCGGCGATGGCGGTGAAGTTGAACGGGGTGATCGCCAGGACGAAGCCCTCCAGCGGGCGGTACTCCATCCGGTTCCACACGCCCGGCGAGGAGGCCGGCTGCTCGGTGTGGAGCTGCCGGGCGTAGGCCACGTTGAACCGGAGGAAGTCGATCAGCTCGCAGGCCGCGTCGATCTCCGCCTGCTGGACGGACTTGGACTGGCCGAGGATCGTGGCGCCGTTCAGCGTCCGCCGCCACGGGCCCGCGAGCAGTTCGGCGGCGCGCAGGAAGATCGCGGCCCGCTCGTCGAAGGGCAGTGCCCGCCAGGCCGGGGCCGCCGCCAGCGCGGCGTCGATCGCGGCCCGCACGTCACCGGCGGTGGCGTCGGCGGTACGGCCGAGCACGGCGGCGTGGTTGTGCGGCTGCACCACGTCGACGGGGGCGCCGCCGGCCATCCGCTGCTCGCCGCCGATCGTCATGGTCAGGTCGAGCTGGGAGCCGGCCAGCTCCTTGATGCGGCCGGTGAGCGCCTCCCGCTCGGGGCTGCCGGGCGCGTAGCCGTACACCGGCTCGTTGGCGGGGACGGGAACGTTGGAGATGGCGTCCATTGCTACTTGCCTCCCAGGGCGCGGAGAAAGAAGGCGACGTTGGCCGGGCGCTCGGCGAGGCGGCGCATGAAGTAGCCGTACCAGTCGTCGCCGTAGGGGATGTAGACGCGGACGGTGTGCCCGGCGCCGGCGAGGGCCTGCTGCTTGTCGGTGCGGATGCCGTAGAGCATCTGGTACTCGTAGTCCCCCCGGGACCGGCCGAAGCGGTCGGCGAGGAGCTCGGTGATCGAGATCAGCCGGTCGTCGTGCGTGGCCACCATGGGATACCCGCCGCCGGCCATGAGGATGCGCAGGCACCGGACGTAGGCCTTGTCGACCTCGGCCTTGTCGCGGTGGGCCACCGAGGCGGGCTCGGCGTAGGCGCCCTTGACCAGGCGGATCCGGGAGCCCTCGTGCGACAGGTCGCGGCAGTCGGCCTCGCTGCGGAACAGGTAGGCCTGGAGCGCCACGCCGGTGCGGGGGAAGTCGTCGCGCAGCGCGCGCAGGACGCCGAGCGTGGAGTCGACCGTGGTGTGGTCCTCCATGTCGAGGGTGACGTCCGCCCCCGCGGCGTGGGCCGCCTCGCAGATGCGCCGGGCGTTCTCCAGGGCGATCTTGTCGCCGTCGGCGCCGAGCGCCTGGCCGACCGCGGAGAGCTTCACCGACACCTCGGCGCGGTCGCCGAGATCCAGTTCGCGCAGCGCGCCGAGCAGGACGGTGTAGGCCTGCGCGGTACCCGCGGCGGCCCCGGAGTCCCGGGTCTCCTCGCCCAGATGGTCGATGGTGACGGTGAGGCCCGCGCCGGTCAGGCGGCGGACGGCCTCGACGGCGTCCTGGGGGGTCTCGCCCGCCACGAAGCGGTCGACGACCTTGCGTGTCAGCGGGACGCCGGAGACGGCACGCCGTACGAGCGGCACCCGTGACCCGGCGAGGAGCAGTGAACCGAGCATGTTCTCCAGCCTAAAACTCCAGCTCAGAACTATCGAATGTGCATCTGCCACGATCGCGGGAGCAGGGTTTGTGCAGATGTACGACAATGGCGGCATGCTCCAGGAGACCGTCGACGAGATCGCCGCCCGCCTCGGCGCCGCCGCCACCCTGGAGGACCGCTCGCTGAAGCTGCTGGCCTACGCCGCGCAGAGCGGCGACATCGACACCGTGCGCCAGGAGTCCATCCTGCGCCGCCGCGCCTCCGACGAGGTCCGGGCCTACTTCGAGGGGTACGGCATCGCCACGGCGCCCGGCCGGGTCCGCATCCCCGCCGACGCCGAGCTCGGCGTGCTGGCCCGGGTCTGCGTCCCGCTCCGGCACGACGGGGTGACCTACGGCTACCTGTGGCTGCTGGACGACGGCACGCTAACCGACGAGCGGCTGGCCTCGGTGGCGGGCCTGGTCGGGCGGGCGGCGGCGGCGCTCGCGCAGGAGGCCCGCCGCCGCCGGGACCTGGGCGCGCACCTGCGGGAGCTGTTCTCGGCCGACGCCGGGGAGCGCGCGCGGGCCCTGCCGCTGCCGGACGCGCTGGACCTGCGCGGCCCGGTGGCGGCGATCGCCGTGCACGGCCCGGCCGACCGGGTCGCCGCACTCTGGACGCTCCCGCGCGACGTGCTCGCCGAACCCGGTCTCCCGGCCGCGGACGGGCCCCTGGTCGGGTTGCTCGCCCCGGCGGCCCACGCGCGGGAGGTGGCCGGGCGGGTCCAGGCCATGTACGGCACCGCCGCCGGGATCGGCGGCGCGCGCGACGAGCCGGGGGAGGCCTGGCTGAGCTGGCGGGAGGCGGTGGGCGCGCTCCGGGCGGCCGTCCGGGTGCCGGGCCTGGCCCCGGTCGCGGACTGGTCCGGCCTGGGGGTCTACCGGGCGCTGCTCCGCCTGGCCCCGGCCGACCTGCGCGAGCTGGCCGGGGAGACCGCCGCGCTGGCGGCCGACCCCGAACTGGCCAGGACGGTGGAGGGCTACCTCGACCGCGCCGGGCACGTCCAGGAGACCGCCGCCGCCCTCGGCGTGCACCGCCAGACGCTCTACTACCGGCTGGGCAAGGCCGAGCGGCTCACCGGGCGCGACCTGGGGGACGGGGAGGCCCGGCTGCTGGTCCACCTCTCCCTCAAGGCCGCCCGGCTCCTGTAGTCCGCGGAGGACCACCGGTCCCGCCCGGGCCGCATGCCCACGCGGGCCGCCGCCGGACGCCGGGCGCCGACGTCCGGGCGCCGGTGCCGGAGGGGTCAGCCGCCGAGGCGGCGCAGCAGGTGCGCGCGGGCCGGGGCGTCCCCGGGGCCGCCGCGCTCGGCGAGCCGGTCGGCGATGTGGCGCCGGTGCGCCTCGTCGGCGTTGCCGCCGTACTTGAACTTGCCCTCGACCTTCCGCACCGTCAGGCGCAGCCCCAGGATGCCGGGCAGCCGCCGCGCGTGCTCGGCCGGGTCGGCCAGGGCGCCCTCCGGCTCCAACCGGGCGAGCTGGGCCCGCAGGATGTCGAGCTTGCCCTCGGGGTCGGTGACGACCTCGGCGTGGCAGACGAGCTGGACGGCGGCGTAGTAGGTGGTCGGCACGCCGAGACGGGGGTCGTCCTCGCCGGGCAGGACCTTCCACGCGCCGGGCACGTAGGCCCAGTCGCCGGCCACGGACAGCAGCACGGCCGGGTTCTCCGCGATCGCCGCCCAGACCGGGTTGGGCCGGGCCAGATGGAGCAGGACCGTGCGGTCGTCGGCGAGCAGGAACTGGGTCGGCACCACGACCGGGACGTCGCGGTCCCGGCCGGAGGCGATGAGGTGGCCGAAACCGCTCGACCGGACGAACTCCAGCGCCTCGTCGGGAGCGGCGGCGTCCCACGGATGGATCATCATGCGGTCAAACGTATACCTATCCAGTCGGATGCATCAAAAAGCCCGGTCCGGGAGCGAACCGCATCCCGGGCCGGGCCGAAGACCGGGCGGAGCCGTCAGGCGGCCGACGGCTGCAGGGTGCGCTCCTCGGCGGGGACGACGTCCCCGTAGACCCGCAGGAGCTCCTGGCTGATCCGCTCCCACGAGTAGCGGGAGCGGACGCGGTCGGCGCCGGCGAAGCCCAGGGCCGTCCGCCGCGTCGGGTCGGCGAGCAGTTCGCGGACGAGCCGGGCGGTCTGCGCGGGACGGTCCGGCGCGACCAGCAGGCCGGTCACCCCGTCCACCACGGAGTCGGTGTGCGCGCCCACCGCGGAGGCGACGACCGGCACGCCGCAGGCCATGGCCTCCAGCGCGACGACGCCCGCCGCGGCCTCGCGGGGCAGCGAGACGACCACGTCGGCGCTGCGCATCAGCTTGGGCACGGCGGCGTGCGCGACCTGCCCGAGCAGGGTGACCCGGTCCTCCACGCCGAGCTCCTTGGCCAGCATCATGGCCCGGTGCGCGTCGGCGTCGTGCTCCAGGTCCGCGGCGGCCGGGCCGCCGGCGACGAGCAGCTCCGCGTCCGGGACGCCCTCCAGGGCCCGGATCGCGGTCAGCACGCCCTTGCCCTCGGAGAGCGGCCCCACGTGCAGCAGACGGGACCGGGTGCCGCGCGGCGCGGCCGGCCCCTGCCGGCGGAACCGCTCGACGTCGATGCCGCAGGGCACCACGGCGATGTTGCGGCGCGGCACGCCCATCCGGATCAGCTCCGACTCCTCGCCCCCGCAGCCGGCGACCACCGCGCCGGCGCGCCGGCTGATCGCCCGCTGCAGCCGCGCCTTCCTGGGGTCGGCGCTCTCGCAGATGAAACCCTGGACGACCGGGATCGACAGGCCGTCCGCGCCCGCGATGGCGGCCAGCCCGGCGGTCCAGGAGCAGGCGTGGACGACGTCCGGGCGGTCCTGGCTCCAGCGGCGGGTCAGCTCGGTGCCGAAGCCGGACAGGTGGCGCAGGACGTCGTCCTCGGACAGGTCCTCGGCGGGCCCGACCGCCAGGTGCTCCATGGTGACGCCGTGGGCCACGCGCACGCGGGCCTTGCCCGAATCGGAGGCCCTGCGGGTGTAGACGGTGACCTTGTGCTCCTTGCCGAGCTCCCGGGCGATGGCGAGCATCTGGGTGCGCTGGGCGGAGAGGTCGGACCAGTCCTGGGTGGCGGACAGGGCGTCGGAGAAGACGAATGCAATATTCACGGCACACCTCTGGGAGGAGACAGGCATGGAAAGCCAAGGATTCCTTCAGGGGTGCCTGCGTCTTAGGCACTCATCTGTATGCGAGAAACCATACCCGGATCGCCGTCGATGGCAAACCTCCGTATTCCCGGCACCGCCGGGGCCCCACGGGGACACCGGGGACGGCGGCGGCATCCCGCTCCGGCGCCCCCGGGCCGGAAGGCGGCCTCCGCGACGCCGTACCCGCGGGAGACCTACGCCACACGCAGCGCGAGGACCACGACCTCGTCCCAGACCCGGCCGCCGGAGAACGCGTGCCGGTCCTCCTCGACGGTCTTGACCACGGTCGCGGGGGACTGCGAGACGCACCGGGCCAGCACGTCGGCCAGCCGCATCTCGCCGTACGCCTCGCCCTCGTCGTTGCGCGAGGCCACCAGGCCGTCGGAGTAGAAGACCAGCATCTGGCCGGCGGTCAGGGTGAGCTCCTCGTCGAAGGTCTCCCCGTCGGGGGAGATGCCCAGCGGCACGCCGCCCCCGGCGGTGAAGCGCACCGTGCCGTCGGGCCGCAGCAGCGCGGCGGGATGGTGCCCCGCGCTGGCCAGCCTGATCCGCCGCCCCTTGACGAACCCGGCCAGCGCCATCACGAACATGCCGCTGTGCTGCACGGCCAGCGCCTGGTTGAGCTTGCGCAGCGCCTGGCCGGGATCGGACTCCCAGACGCTGAGCACGCGCAGCCCGTTGCGGACCATGGCGCTGACCGAGGCGGCCTCCTCGCCCTTGCCCGCCGCCCCGCCGAGCGCGAAGCCCCAGCCGTCCGCGACGGGGAAGACGTCGTAGAACTCGGCGCCCACCGGGCTGGACCCCGCGTGGTAGATCGCCGCGGCCTCGAACCCGGGGATGTCGGGGAGGCTGCGCGGCACGACGCTGGTGCGCAGGGCGTCGGCGGCCTGCGACCGGTTCTGGAAGCTGCGCCGGGCCCGCACCGCGAGCCCGAGGTGCACGCCGATCTCCTGCATCACGCCCAGGTCGGCCAGGGAGAACGGCTCGCGGTCGCGCAGCCGTACCAGGGTGAGGGAGCCCGCCGGGCCGTCCTCGCCGCCGATCGGCACGCACAGCACGGAGGCCCCGCCCATCACCCGCAGCAGCGGCGGCCCGTCGCCGGCGCCCCCCAGCAGGTTCTCGTCCTCCACCATCTCGTGCACCACGCCGGAACCGCCGGTCAGCACGTGGGCGATGAGCGGCGCCCGCAGGGGGTTCAGCCCCTCGACCAGGCGGACCAGGTCGGTCACCGGCCGGTCGGAGGGGCCGAACACGCACGCCCGGCGGGGGTTGCCCTCGCGGACCACGTCGGCGATCACCCAGTCGGCGGTCTCGGCGGCCAGCAGCCGAGAGGCGCGGGTGACGGTCACCGGCTGGCGCAGGCTCTCCTCGTCCAGCAGCAGGCGGGTCATCCGGGACAGCAGCTCCTGGCGGCGCGCGGAGGCCAGGATCAGGGCGGCGTCCGACCGGTCGGCCGGTCCCGGCGGGGCCTCGGCGACCTGCGTCTCCAGCGGCAGGATCACCACCGCGGTCATCGCGTGCGGCTCACCCGGCATCGTCAGCCGCACCAGGGCGAGCTGCACGGTGTGCGCGCGGCCCTGGTGCGCCAGCCGGGTCTGGAACGTCGCGGTCTGGCCGCTCTGCTGCACCGCGGTCAGGTGCGAGCGGAACGCCGCCCGGCGCGAGACGTCGACGAACAGCGGGAACGACCGGCCGATCAGGTAGCCGGCCGGGCTGCCCAGCATCCGCGAGGTCTCCGCGCTGATCCGCCGGACCACCCCCGAGCCGTCCAGCACCGCCACCGGCACCGGGAACGTCTTGAACACCTGGCGCAGCAGCTTGAGCTCCCGCTGCGAGCCGTTCTCCCGCTCACCGGAGCGCCGCGGGGTCCTGCGCAGCTCGCGCAGGGCGGCGTCCAGCAGCTCGCGGGCGGTGTCCAGCTCGGCGAGCGCGGCGTCGAGTGTGGACCGGGGGTCGGCGGGGTAGCTGGACCTGGCCTCACGCAGGGACAGGACCCTCGCGGTCAGCGCGTCGAGCGCCTGCTCCAGGGCGGGAAGGCCAATGGGTTCGGTCAATGCTCGTCCTCGTCCAGGGCCGGAGTGGGAGGTGTCCCGCTGTAGACGGTACGCCACCCCGCGGGTCTCATCGGTGCACGGTCAGGTAGTGGTTAAGTTATCGAAACTCCGGAAGGGATCTCATCACATGGACATGATGACCCCCGTTCTCGCCCGAGATCTCGCCGCCCTCGGCAGGGTGAGCGAGGAGACCTCCAGCGAGAGCGTGCTGTGCGGGCTGACCGCCACCCTCGCGGGCGGCGTGCCCGGCTGCGCGGGCGGGTCCGCCGAGCTCTGGCGGGAGGAGCGGCTGGTGGTCTCGGCCTCGCACAGCGAGCTCGTCGTGCTCGTCGACAGCGAGAGCGGGCTGGGCCGGGGGCCCTGCGCGGAGGCGCGCTCCACCGGCCGCCACGTGATCGTGCAGGACGTCCTGCGGGAGACCCGCTGGCCCGACTACACGGCGATGGCGGTCCGCTGCGGGGTCCGCTCCGTCCTGGCGATGCCGATCACCGTCGAGCGCGCGGTCCTGGTCCTCGGCCTGTACGGCGTGCGCCCCGGCGTCTTCGCCACCCGGAACGTGACCCCGCTGGCCGAGATGCTGGCCGAGCAGGTGACCGTGGCCCTGGCCAACATGTGGGACTACGACGAGGTCCGGACCGACGCGGCGCAGATGCAGGAGGCGCTGGCCGGGCGCGCCGTCATCGACCAGGCCAAGGGCATCATCATGAAGTCCAGCGGCTGCTCCGCCGAGGAGGCCTTCGACGAGCTGCGCCGGGTCTCCCAGCACCACCAGGTGAAGGTCGCCGACCTGGCCAGGCTCCTGGTCGACGAGCACCAGCGCAGCCGGGGCGGCCGGTCGGTCCGGCCGGACCAGGTGCTCTGAGGGCCGCTCCGCTCCGGGACGCGGTCGGGGACGGACTCCCGGAGGCCGGGGCCGGCCGGGGAACGGGCAGGGAACGGGCGGCCCCTGCGGTCAGGACCGCTCGAACGCCGCCAGCGCGTCGTCGAGCGTGTCGTAGAGCGGCAGCCGCTGGGCCAGGCCGGTGATCCACATCACCTTGGTCTTGGCGTACTCCACCCCGATCAGGGCGAACCGTCCGCCGGCCTGGGTGCTGACCTGCCACTGGTGCACGATGAGGCCCAGGGCGCGCGAGTCCATGAAGGTGACGCCGCCGAGGTCCAGGACCATGTCGATGCCGTGCTCGGCGGCCTCCGCGGCGAGGTAGTCGGCGAACTGGTCCCTGGTCGTGGCGTCGAGCAGGCCCGTCACCCGGATCACGTTCACTCCGCTCACGGTCGCCGACGCCAGGGCCAGGGCTGATCCATCACCGTTGTTCGACACCGTCACCCAGACCCTCCTCGCGGTTCGCATAGCAACCTTACTGTTACCTGGCGGGGAGTAATACTCCCGGAATCTGGGGAATACTCGAGACGAGGTCCAGCAGAGGGCCTCGCCTCGAAACGTGGTCGAGGCGATGCCGTCTGCCCGGATACTGCTCCGCTGGCTTCGGCGCCGCCCGACAGTCATATCAGGGAGCAGCAATGTCTGTTCAGGCACTCGAACTCAACGACATGACCGCCGAGGACCTTCTGGCGGAGATGGTCTCGCCTGAAATCTCTGAATACCGCGCAGAGCGACTGCGTGAGCGCATCGTCGAGATGCACCGCCCGCTGGCGATGGAGATCGCCCGCCGCTACCGCTACCGGGGCGAGCCCCTCGAGGACCTCCTCCAGGCCGCGTACGTCGGCCTGATGAAGGCCATCAACGGCTTCGACCCGACCCTGGGCCACCCCTTCCGGGGATACGCCGTCGTCACGATGACCGGCGAGGTCAAGCGGCACTTCCGCGACCGCACCTGGGCCATCCGCGTGCCCCGCGTCTACCAGGAGCGGCGGGCGGAGCTGAACCGCCTGGTCTCCGACCTGAGCCAGGAGTTCGGCCGCGCCCCGACCGTCGCCGAGCTCGCCGAGAAGATGAAGATCAGCGAAGAGGACGTGCTGCTCACCCTCGACGCCTCCGCCGCCTACAGCGCGCTCTCCCTCGACGCGCCGCTCGGGGCGGACGACGACACGGCCGCCCTGGGGGACGTCATCCCCGACGAGGACGACGCGCTGTCGGTGCTGGTGGACCGGGAGGCGGTCAAGCCCCTGATCGACAAGCTGCCGCCGCGGGAGAAGAACATCCTGCTCCTGCGCTTCTTCGGGAACCTCACCCAGGCCGAGATCGCGGCGGAGTTCGGCATCTCCCAGATGCACGTCTCCCGGATTCTGCGTAAGGTGCTGGACCAGTTGCGCGCCGAACTTCTCGCCGAAGCCTGAATATGACCCTGGTTGCGGGGCAGCTCAGTCGGCGGGAGCCTAGGTGGCATAGAGTGCGTTCCGATGAGTCCCGGGCACTCACGGTGCTGGTGCCACGGGGCGGGGGAGGCGGTTCACGGGTGAACGAGGACGGTGCTCGTCCGGCTCGCTTTCAGGCGGCCGACGACCGGCTTCGGCCTTCCTTCGAGGGCGCGCCGCCCCTCGGTGAGACGGCTTCCGCGGACGGGTCCCCACCCGCCGGAGGCGGCCCGGCGCGGATGGCCCGGGCCGAACTCGCCTTCTGCCTGCCGGACCTGCCGCAGGTGCGCGAGTTCGCCACCGTGCACGCCCTGCGCAGCGGGATGGCGGAGGAACGCCTGCCCGACTTCCTGGTGGCGGTGAACGAGGTCGCCACCAACGCCGTCACCCACGGGCACGCCAGCGCCAAGGCGCTGCTGCGGATGTGGGCCGAGGACGGGACCCTCGTCGTGGAGGTCCACGACGAGGGCCGGTGGGTCCCCGAGACGACCCCCGGGACCACCCCTCCCGGCCCCTTCGCCACCAGCGGCATGGGGCTGTGGGTGGCCCGGATGGTCAGCTCCGACATCGACTTCCGGACCGGCCCGAACGGGACGGCCGTCACGATGTCCTTCACGATCTGAGGCCGCCTTTCCGGGTAGGGGCCGGACATGAGTCACATTCCCCGCATTCTGATCGTCGGTGGCGGTTACGTCGGCATGTACACCGCCCTGCGCCTGCAGCGCAGGCTCCGCCGCGGCGAGGCCCGCGTCACCGTCGTCGACGCCGACTCCTACATGACCTACCAGCCCTTCCTGCCGGAGGCGGCGGCCGGGAACATCGAGCCCCGGCACGTCGTCGTCCCGCTCCGCCGGGTCCTGCACAGATGCGAGATCGTCAACGGCTGGGCGGTCGGCGTCGACCTGCAGGCCCGGACCCTGGAGGTCCACCCGCACCAGGGGCCGCCGCGCACCCTCCCCTACGACATCCTCGTCTTCGCGCCCGGCTCGGTCTCGCGCCTGCTGCCCATCCCGGGCGTGGCCGAGTGCGGCATCGGCTTCAAGACCGTCGAGGAGGCCATCCACCTGCGCAACCACGTCCTGGCCCAGCTCGACCTGGCGGCCTCCACCGAGGACGAGGAGATCCGCTCCCGGGCGCTGACCTTCGTGTTCGTCGGCGGCGGCTACGCCGGCGTCGAAGCGCTGGCCGAGCTGGAGGACATGGCGCGGGACGCCTGCCGCTACTTCCCGTCCGTCGACCCCGGCGACATGCGCTGGATCCTGGTCGAGGCCACCGGCCGCATCCTGCCCGAGGTCGGCCCCGACATGGGCCGGTGGACGCTGGAGCAGCTCCGCGCGCGCGGCATCGACGTCCGGCTGAACACCCGCATCGAGTCGGCCGAAGGGGGCCGCGTCGTCCTCGACGACGGCGGGGAGTTCGACTCCGCCACGCTCGTGTGGACCGCCGGGGTCAAGCCCCACCCGCTCGTGCGGGCCAGCGGCCTCCCCCTGGACGACCGGGGCAGGGTCAGGGCCACCGCCGAGCTGACGGTCGAGGGGCATCCCGCCGTCTTCACCGCCGGAGACTGCGCCGCCGTGCCGGACCTGACCAAGCCCGGGCAGACGTGCGCGCCCAACGCCCAGCACGCCGTACGGCAGGCCCGGACGCTGGCGGACAACGTGGTGGCCGCTCTGCGCGGCACGGACCGGAAGGCCTACCGGCACGCCTACGCGGGATCGGTCGCCAGCCTGGGCCTGCACCGGGGCGTGGCCCAGATCTACGGCCGCAAGCTGCGGGGCTTCCCCGCCTGGTTCATGCACCGGACCTACCACCTGTCACGGGTGCCGACCTTCAACCGGAAGGTGCGGGTACTGATCGACTGGACGCTCGCCCTGTTCTTCCGCCGGGAGATCACCTCGCTCGGCGCGCTGTCCGATCCCCGCAAGGAGTTCGAGTTCGCGGCCCGCCCGGAGTCCCGTTTCCCGGAGCGGGCGGAGCACCCGTCGCAGGAAGGGCGGCCGGGACCGCGGGCCGCGGAGGAGCGGTCCGGCTCCCCGGTTCCGGAAGCGCGGTCCGGCTCCCCGTCCCCGGCCGAGCGCCGGTGAGAACCGTGAGCACCGCCCTCCCGTTCCCGTCTTCCGGCCTGTCCTCGTCCCGGCTCCCGCCGGGGCGCCCTCACCTCCTGCGCCGCCAGCCTCCGCCGCGCCAGCCGGCGGTGCCGACGCCGGCCTGGTGCAGGGCGAGCAGCAGGAGTCCGAGCAGGATGAAGGTCGTGCCGGTGATGCCGGCCCCGAGCCTGGCGCCGATCAGATCGAGCAGCAGGCCGAGACCGAACACGATGGCGGCGGCGATCGCGAGCATGGGTCACCTCTTCCGGGACGACATGGGGGACGCGGGCGACGGAGCGGGCGCGCCGCCGGACGCGGTGGACGGAGCCGACAGCTCCAGCAACTGCTCCAGCACCGACCGGTAGTCGCGCAGGGCCGTACGGAGCAGCTCGGTGTCGGCCTGCTCGGCGTTCTTCCAGCGGCTCCGCAGATCGGAGGCCCGGGCCTCCAGCGCGGAGCGGATCGCGGCCGTCACCTCGTCCAGGAGCGAGTCGGCGCGCTCCACGGCCCTGCGCGGGTCGTCCACGAAGCCCACCTGGACCTCCTGCCAGCGCCGCCGTACGTCCTCGGGGTCCTCGTCGAGGAGCGAGAGGCGGGCGGAGGACCGCGGCGCGGAGGGCCCGGGGACGGGGGTGCTCTCGTGGAGCGGGCCGTCGGAGGCCGTCCGGTCTCCGGCCGCGCCGTCCGGGACCGCGGCGTACTCGGCGCCGCTGTGGGCCGGATCCGGGTTCGCGGTGTGCGCGCCGCCGGACGCCGCGGAACCGGCGGCCACGACGCGGTCGGCGTCGGTGGCGGGCGGCTCGGCGTCCGGCAGGTCACCGGGCCGGCCGGCGGGCGCGTCGTCGTGGGCCGCGCCGTGGCCGGAGGGTCCGTGGGTCGCGCCGTCCCCGGAGGCGTGGGCCGTACCGGTTCCGGAGGGCACCGCGTCGGCGCGCGGGGGAGGCACCAGGGGGCCCGTGTCGCTGAGCCCGTCGTCGTGGCGGTTTCCGCGGCCGTCGTCGCGCGGGTGCACCAGACGGTCGGCGACGCGTTCGGAGGTGCGGCGGTCCGAGTCTCGGTCGGGTCGGTCGTTCATACGGTTCACCGTCCTCAGGGGGATTGGGGGTCTGCGATCCTCAGTCGGTCCGCGTGTCCTCGCGGGCCTGCCCGGAGCCCGCCTCCGCGTGCCGGGGGGAGTGGTCGCGGGAGGGGCGCTCCCCGAGGGAGCCTTCCCGCGGGGAGCCGTTCCGCGGAGAGCCGCTCCGGGGGGCGTTCCGGGGGGAGCCGTCGTCCGCGCCGCGGGACCCGGGGGCCTCCAGCAGCTCCTCGAACAGGGCCCGGTAGTGCACCATGGCCTGCCGGAGCTCCTCGGTGGAGGCCGCCTGGCGGACGGCGCGGCCGCTGATCTCGTGGGCCTTGCGGTAGTGGTCGAGGGTGCGGCCGTGGGCCACCGACAGGTCGGCGATCCGCTGCTCGAAGTCCTCGGTCGGATAGCCCCGGTCGGCCATCACCGAGGTCACCAACTGGTCGGCCTCGGTGACCGAGAAACCGGGAGCGTCCACGAAGCGCTCCTGGACCTCGGTCCACTTCTTGGCGTAGGCCTGGCGCGCCTCGGGGCTGAGCGGGCGGATGTCCAGGGAGTCGAAACGCTGCTCGCGGGCGAGGAGCTCCTGCTCGGCCTCGCGCCGGTTCTCGCGCTCGCGCACGGTCCGGTCGTACTCGGGGCCGAACCGGTCGCGGAGCCGGTGCCGGCGTCGTTGCCGCAGTACGGCGTAGCCGACTGCGACGATCGCCACCACCGCGACCACGACGGCGGCCACCCAGACGAGGGTATCGGCGGACATGTGGGCCTCCGGTCGGTTGTGTCAGCGGTTGCTTTCGTGCGCTGCCCCGAGGGGCCGCCTCGAAACCGCCGACGAGACCGGGGGATCAGGGCCCGGGGCGACCGTCGGGCAGGGCCCCGCGGGCCTCGGCGAGGACCGTCCCGACGAGCGACTCCCCGAAGGCGGCGGCCGGGACCTCCCGGAAACCGAGCTCCGGGTCGTAGTCGACGTCCAGCCCCGCGGCGACCAGCCGGTCCGCCCAGCGCAGGGCCGTGTTGAGCTTCTCCGGAGGGATCGTGCGGCCCTGGGCGACCGACGACAGGTTGCGCAGGTTCGTCGCCGGGCCGGACTGGGTGTGCGCGCGGTTCAGCTTCCACGGGATCGCGCGGGAGTGGTCGAGCATCGGCTTCGACAGCCCCGCGGCCCGCTTGGCCTGCAGGATGCCGGACTCGCTCACCCCGAACCGCGCGGCCAGCTCCGCGTTCGACACCCCCTGCCCAGCCAGCCGCCGCAGCTCCTCGTGGTCGATCAGCGCCCTGCGCCCCACACGCCCCGCCCTTCAGTCGATCACTTCGCCCGGCGAACGCCTCGGCGTGCACATGTCCACTCGATCTGCGCTAAGGTTATGACGTCCGCCCGAGAGGGGCGGCCCGCAAGGGCCGAACGGACAAACCGGGACGTAGCGCAGCTTGGTAGCGCACTTGACTGGGGGTCAAGGGGTCGCAGGTTCAAATCCTGTCGTCCCGACCACGCTTAGGCTGGTCGGCAAGGGTGTCACCCGCAAGGGAGACACCCTTTCTGCATTCCGGGTGACCGTCCCGGTGACCACCGCTCCGTTCAAGTGAAGATCGGTCCCACAGCCTCGGCGTCACCGGGCGTCACCGGGCGTCACCGGGCGGATCCGCCTGCGGTGGACCGCCTCCGTGCCGGCCGTCGCACTGCGGCCGACGAGCGCCGGAACCTCATCCGTACACCCGGCGAGATCGGCAGACGGCACGACGGACCTCGATGCCGAGCCTCTCCGGCTCACAGCCGGCGCAGCACCTGCATGGCGTCCTTCTCGATGCGCGAGAGATCGTGCAGGATGACGCCGGCCTGCTCCAGGCATCCGGCGTCGCCGCTCTCCCCGGCCTTCGCGATCAGTGCGGACACCTCCGTCCACAGGACGGCGGCCTCGGCGTACAGCCGGTGACCGGTGCGGAGGCCGTCGTCGTCGATCAGCCGGGTGCACTCGGCGAGGAAGTCGCGGTAGAGGACGCGGAACAGGGCGCCTCCGGTGCCTCCATGTTCCATGAGGAGGGCGGCCTGCGGCAGGTCCCGCTGCGGGTCGCCGGCCCGCAGCAGCCATCCGGGCACCTGCCTGCCGGCCTTCTCGATGCCGCGGTGGCCCAGGTTCGCGATGGGAGCGGCGAGGAAGGCCTCGGCGCAGGCTCTGACGGCGGGGATGATCCGCTCCTGCCAGGAGAGCGGGTGAGCCGGCAGGCCGATGGTGAAGGACCGGTTCCTGGCGGTCATCGGGCCCCGCTCGGCCCGCGCCGCGGCGAGGCTCGCCCGGCTGGTGCGCACCGCTCCGCCCTGCTGGCCGGTGTCGACGAGGTGGACGTCGTGCTCGTCGTAGCCGTACATGGCGACGACGTGACCGCCGAAGTGCACCTTGGAGCGGAAGTAGTCCAGATGGTGGCAGTCGAGCTGGAGGCCGACCGGCCGGCCGGCGTCGACGGGGGCGGCCGCGTTCTCCCACGCCTTGCGCGGCGAGGAGGTCTCCCGGACCGTCAGCGTCAGCCCCAGCCTGGCGGCCAGGTTCCTGGTGAGCTCGAAGGGCTTGACGCGGCCTCCGAGAAAGGGGAACGCCATGCCCCTGCCGTCCCAGTAGACGAAGGACAGGCCCGAGCCCAGCCCGAACAGCATGGGCTCGGACAGGTCGAGCCCCTCGTGCCGCAGCAGCACTCCCAGCGCCGTCGTCTCGCAGTGGTGCGTGCCACGGGCCTCGACGCCCTTCACGATGGTCATGTGTCCCTCTCATGCCTGCGCGGAGAACGGTCCGCCGTCCTCGGCGCGTGATCGACCGCTGGGAGCAGCATGAGGCCTCCCACGGAGGGAGAGTCCAGCCGCGCGACGGGGCGGCGGCTCCGGGAGCCGGCCCGGACGGGGAGGGCCGTCGGCGACGGCGCCGGCGGGTCCGGCGTTCGCCTGCGCCCGGCCACCGGCATGTCATATGCTCGTCGAGCGCGGGGGAACCCCTGTCGGTCCGGGTGGTGTCGGGTCGCCGTTCCGCCAGGAGTCCCGTCGTCTTCGTACGGCATCGCGCCGGGCGGGCCCGCCCGGCGCGATGGATCAGTCGATGGATCAGCCGACCGGTCCCAGCAGGACGGGGAGCTCCCGGTAGTCGTTGCCGATGAAGGACGGCTGCGGAGACAGTGACGTGCGCTCACCCGCCAGGCGCAGGCGGGGGAAGCGCTCGAACAGGGCGGGCAGGGCGACGCGGGCTTCCAGCCGGGCCAGCGGAGCGCCCAGGCAGTAGTGGATGCCGTAGCCGAACGCCAGGTGCTGGCGGTCGGTCCGGTCGATGTCGAACCGGTCCGGTTCGGGGTTGGCCTCCGGGTCGCGGCCGTGCGCGCCGAACGCGATCAGGAGCAGGTCGCCCGCGCGCAGGGTGACGCCCTCGCCGAGATCGATGTCGGCGGTGGCGTACCTCAGGGGCAGGTGCATGATCGGCGGATGCTTGCGGAGCGTCTCCTCGACGACGTCGTCCCAGCGGGCCGGGTCGCCGAGCGCGACGGACAGCTGGCCGGGATGGGAGAGCAGCTCGACGACCGCGTGGTCGATCAGCGCGACCGCGGTCTCCGACCCCGCTCCGATCATCAGGATCAGGGTGCTGATCAGTTCGGCCTCGCTGAGCCGGTCGCCGTCCTCCTGCTGCGCCGCGAGCAGGAGGCTGGTCATGTCGTTGCCGGGAGCGGCGCGTTTGGCCGTGATGAGGGCGTGCATGGCGGCGAACAGATCGTCGCGGGTACGGCCGGCCTGCTCGGGGGAGGCGCTGGTGTCCAGGATGGCGTCGATGACCCGGAGCATGCCGGGGCGCTGGTCGTCCGGGACGCCGAACAGGTCGCAGATCACCCGGGTGGGCACCGGGTAGGAGAAGGCGGTGCGCAGGTCGACCGGCCGGTCCGGCGCGTCGGTCCGCAGCTTCTCCAGGGCGTCGAGCAGACCGGTGACGATCGTTTCGACGGCGGGGCGCATGGCGTCGATCCGGCGGGCCGTGAACGCCCGGGCGACCAGGTCCTTGAGCCGCTTGTGGTCGGCGCCGTCCGAGGTGAACATGCTGACCACGTCGACCCAGGCGGTCAGCCAGGGGTGGGCCCCGGGCCGGTAGCCGGGCCAGCTCGCCCGCGCGTCCTTGGAGACGTGCGGGTGGACCAGGAGCCGCTTGGCGACGTCGCCCCTGCTGACGGACCAGGCGACGAGGCCGCCGGGCATCTCGACGCGTACGGCGGGCCCGCCGGCGCGCAGGTGCTCGGCCTGCTCGTACAGGAGCCGGCCGGTCGTGTCGAGCACGGCCGGGGTGCCGGCGGGGGTGCCGGTGCTGGTGGTCATGTGGAACCTCCGGGGGGTGAGGCGGTGAGGGCGTCGGCCGGTTGCGGACGGAAACGAACGCCCAGGGCGGCGGGGCACTGGTGGAAGGGACCGTGCCGGTTGGGGACGCCGACGTCGGTGAGCTCCAGGTCCCAGAGCCGGTCGAGGAGCGTCTCGATGGCGGTCTGGGCGATGACGGCGGCATGGCTGTCGGCCGGGCAGCGGTGCGGACCGGCCGACCAGGCCAGGTGGGAGCGGTTGTCGTGGCCGAGGCCCGGCGGCAGCTGCGGGTCGGTGCCGGTGGCGGCGTGACTGATGAGGATGGGCACGCCGGGCGGGATGGGGACGCCGTGCAGCATCGTGGCGCGCCGGGCGAAGTGCACGGCGAAGTTGGCCATCGGCGAGCGGGTCCACAGCACCTGCTCCATGGCGCGGCGTACGGTGACCGCGCCGCCGGTCAGGTCGCCGGCGTAGGCGTCGTCCTCCAGCAGCAGCCGCAGGCCGGAGGCGATCCAGGCGGCCGTGGGGATGACGCCGGCGCCGACGAAGCAGAACAGCTGCTGGAGGATCTCCTCGGAGGCGAGCCCGGCGGGGTGGGCGAGCATCCAGGAGGTGAAGTCCCGCCCCGGCGCGGTCTTCTTCATCTCGATGAGCTCGGCCAGGCACCGGGCGAAATCGGCCGCGGCCTGCATCGCCTCCGGGCCGGCGCTGATCAGGCCCTGGGAGCCGGCGACCATGCGGCCGACCATCGGGGCGGGACAGCCGAGGATGTCGGTGAAGACCAGCAGCGGTATCGTGTCGGCGAACTCGGTCATCAGGTCGGCCCGGCCGGCCGGGGCGAAGCGGGAGATGAGCCCGAGCGAGTGGCGCTGGGTGCTCTCCCGGAGTTCGTGCAGGTCGATGCGGGCCGCGCAGTCCTCGATCGCTCCCCGGAGCCGTTCGTGCTCCCGGCCGTCGGCGTAGAGCAGGTTCGGCCGGTAGGCCATGATCGCCAGGACCGGGCTGTCGGGGGGGACCTGCCCGCTGTGCAGCGCGGCCCAGGAGCGGCTGTCCTTGCTGTAGGTGGCGGTGTCGTTGAGCAGCGTGACCGCGGCGCGGTGGCTGGTGACGACCAGCGCGTACACGGCGGGGGCGATCTCGGCCCACGCTACGGGGCCGTGCGCGCGCAGGGCGGCGTAGGCGTCCTGCGGCCGGGCGGCGAAGTCCTCGCCGAACAGCTGGGGGATGGGGGCCGGGTGCTGGGTCATCGGGCGGGCTCCGGGCGGGGACGGCTGAGGATGTCGGTGACGAGGGAGATCAGCCCCTGCTTGGCCGAGTCGCGCGTGCGGGCGTCCAGCCACACCAGAGGCCTGTCGTCGGCCATGGTGAGCGCGTCGCGCAGGGCGGCGTCGTCGTAGCGGGGTGCGCCGTCGAAGTGGTTGACGGCGACGGTGTACGGCAGGCGGGCGGACTCCAGCAGGTCGATCGAGTCGAAACTCTCGTCGATCCGCCGCGTGTCGACCAGGACCAGTCCGCCCAGGGCGCCTTCCATCAGCGAGTGGACCATGCGGTGGAAGCGCGGCTGGCCGGGGGCCCCGAAGAGGTAGAGCACGATGTCGTCGGCCAGGGTGACCCGGCCGAAGTCCATGGCGACGGTGGTGGTGACCTTGCCCCGCAGGCCGCCGAGGTCGTCGACGAGTTCCCCCGCGCGGGTCATCCGCTCCTCGGTGCGCATCGGCCGGATCTCCGAGACGGTCCCCACGAAGGTGGTCTTGCCGACCGCGAACGGGCCGAGGACGAGCACCTTCACCGAACGGGCCCGGTCCGGGACGTAACGGCGGTCAGAGCTGCTGGAGTCCATGCAGAACCCTTCTCAGGAAGTCCTCGTCGTGCTGGTCGGCGGTGGCGGTGAAGGGCGCGCGGGCGACCAGGTGCCCGCTGTCCACCAGACCGGAGACGATCACCTTGGTGACCGCGCCGGGAAGCCGGAGGTGGTGCGCCACCTCCGAGACCGACAGCACCCCGGGCAGGCACAGGTCCATCACCCGGCGGGCCTGCGCCTGCAGGCCCGCCAGCGGCGGCTTGGCGTCGGCGATGAGCAGGGTGGCCTCGTCCAGGCTGGTCCGTGACGGGGTGGCGCGGCCGCCGGTGGCGGTGTAGGAGCGCACCACGCCGTTCCTCCGGTGCCCGCGCGGGCTCATGCGCCGCCGCTTCGCTCGCGGGCCGCCAGCACCGGGCGCAGCCCGGCGATCATCTTCAGGGTGGCGGTGATGGCGAGCGCGACCTCCTGGCTCATCGAGCCGCCGCGTACCGCCACGCCGAGACCGGTGCGCTCGCCGGCGGCGAACAGCAGGACGGTGAAGTCCTTCAGGTCGCTGACCACGTGCCGCATGGGCAGCGGGGATCCGCGGTCGGGCAGGCCGCAGAACGCGGTGAAGTCCCCCTGCAGCGACTTGACCCCGCACAGGGCGGCCGCCGCACGGTCGGCGTCGTCCCTGGCCAGGCCGTCGGAGGCGGCCAGCACCAGCCCGTCGGTGCTGAACAGCAGGGCGTTGACGACGCCGGGCTCCTCGGTCAGCCTGTTCAGGACCCAGGCCATGTCGGTGGAGTCGGCGGTGTGCTGGTCGCTCATGTCCGGGAACGTCCTCCAGGGTCGGTGTCGCTGTCGCCGTAGCCTTCGCTGAGCGCACGGCGCATCTGCTCGAAGCCCTCGGCCAGTGCGGCGGGATCGCCGCTGTCGGTGAGGGCCTCCTGGCTCGGGAGCGAGGGCCGGGGCGCCGCCCCGGGGTCTCTGGGCTGTCGCTTGGGCAGCCCCAGCGCGGTCGTGAGCGGCACGGCCGCCTCGGCGGGGCCGGTGGGTTCGGTGAGCTCGGCGGCCACCGGCCCGGCCTGCCCGGAGGAGGCCTCGGCGGCGGGAGGGTCCGGGGGCGCGCCGCCGGGCAGGCCGGGAGCGTCGGAGCCCCCGGCGGGCGGTACGGCGGGGGCCTCCCGGGAGGCGGTACGGGTCCCGGCCTGCGCGGCGGACCGGCTCATGAGGCCGTCGGGCACCACGAGCACGGCCTTGACGCCGCCGCCGGCCGAGGGGGCGCTCACGTCGACGCGGAACCCGTAGTCGTGGGTGAGCCGCCCGATGACGGCGAACCCGAGCTTGCGCTCGTCCTCCAGGGTGGTGACGTCGAAGACCGCGCGGTGCGAGAGCAGCCGCTCGGCGGCGGTCCGCTGGAAGTGGTTCATGCCCAGGCCGGTGTCCTCCACCACGATGCGGTAGCCGGCCTGCACCCGCTGCACGTAGACGCTCACCGGGTCGCTGGAGTAGTCGGTCGCGTTGGCCAGCAGCTCGGTCAGGGCGACGACGATCGGCTCGACCACCCGGCCCTCGACGAACAGCTCGCCGACCTCCGGCAGGTAGGTGTGGTCGACGCGGTCGTAGGGGCCGATGCGGCCGCGGGCGCTCTCCACGATCTCGCGGAAGGTGCAGTCGGCCCGCTGCGTCCCCGGCCACGAACCGGTCAGGATGCGCAGGCGCTGGACCGTGTGCAGGCTCCGGGTCGCGACGTGGTCGATGTCGATGAGGCTCTGGTGGTAGGCGCTCGCGGCCGGGTGCCTGTCCAGCTCCTCGTCGATCTTGATCTGCAGCCGGGTCAGGAAGGCCTGCGCCTCGTCGGCCATGCCGCGGACACCGGCGCGGGCCGCCCGGCCGACGCCGGCCCGGGCGTTCTGCAGCGCCTCGCGCACCAGGTCCTCGACCGCCTGGTGGAGCTCCTCGAACGGCGTGCCCTTCAGCAGGGGGTGCAGGAGGCCGGGAACGACCACGTCCGAGCCGGAGCGGGTCTCGGCGTCCAGCAGCGCCGGGAGCCGCTGACCCACCAGGTGCCGGGTCTCCTCCAGCGCGGTCTGGTACCACTCGGCGTTGACGGTGATCTGCCGGCGCAGCTCCTCGGTGTCCTGAGCGAAGAGCAGCTGCGCCTTCTCCAGGTCCCGTGCCGCCTCGATCCTGGCCTTGACCACCTCGTCCTCGGCGGCGTGCCGTGCCCGGACGGCGGCGTTCCTGCCCCGGGTCCGCACGGCCAGGGCCCCGCAGGCGGCGGCCAGCCCGCCGCTCAGCAGCACCTCCGCCACGACGTGTTCGATCATGAGAGTCCTTGAGCTGGGGGGCAGGGCGCGTGCCGGAGTCGGGGCCTGCCGGAGGGCGGGGCCGAATCCCCGGTCGCGGGGCGACGCGCGACAGCGGATGCCCCCGAACCGATTCGACCAGTGGCCTTGTCAATTCCGAACGCGACTCGATAATGGAATCGACGATAAACGCTAGCACGCTGTCATGTGATTCTCCACCGCTTGTCATATGTCTCGACCGGCCGTATGCGCTCTTGCTCGGAGTGCCATTCCGTGTGCGCCGACGGCGGCGCGTCATGTGCGGTCGCGGGGCGGGCGCCGGTTTTGCGCATGGTCCGACCGCGACCGCTCAGTGTGTGATTGCGCCACCCCTGTGTGATTGTTTCACCACTGTGTGAAGAAGTGCCTGATCAGGAGAGTGGAGAAGGGATTCACGGCCACCCGGGCGGATACCGGTGAGGTGTTCCTCCGGCGCCATGCGAGAAATATTCACTTTTCCAGGGTGTGCCGGAGTCCGTTTTGGCCGTCGGGTGCGCTGAATGGCGGTGGATGGGTTCGGACGCGTCCACCGCCGTGTTCCGACCGCTTCTCGCTGAATCGACGGCTGCTTTTCCCGGGAAACCCTCGTGGCGCGGGCGACTCCCGGGACGGGAAACACCGGAGAGGGAACGGTGCTTCCGGGGATCCGCGGGACGGCGGGCCCGGAGGAGACGACGCGCCCGCCGGCGGTGGAGGCGCGGGGCCCCACCCGGCGGTTCCAAGTCCGCTGCCTCTGGATCCCAAGTCGTCCGCAATCGTCCCCAAGTCTCCCGCAATGCCGGGCTGGCAACGTGACAGAAGACGCAAGAAGGAACGAAAGATACACAAGGGGATCAGATGAACTCGTTCGATGACGGCCGCTCCGGCTCCGAGCCGATCGCCGTGGTCGGCATGGCCTGCCGGCTGCCCGGCGCCCGCTCGCCGCGAGAGCTGTGGGACCTGCTCCGCCGGGGGGAGAACGCGATCTCCGAGATCCCCGCCGACCGCTTCCCGGTCGAGGAGGTCTTCCACCCCGCGCCCGGAACGCCCGGCAAGCTGTCGTCCCGCTACGGCGGGTTCGTCACGGGCATCGACGAGTTCGACGCGGAGTTCTTCGGCATCTCTCCGCGCGAGGCCGCCGCCATGGACCCGCAGCACCGCCTGGCGATGGAGACGGCCTGGGAGGCGTTCGAGGACGCCGGTCTGACCCTGGAGCAGATGCCCGGCCTGACCGGGTCGGTGTTCATGGGAGTGATCACCAGCGACTACTGGGACCGGCAGTCCGGGGTCGTCGACGAACTGGACGTGCACACGGTCGCGGGCAGCACCCGCGGCGGCAACGCCGGCCGCATCTCCTACGCGCTGAACCTGACGGGCATGAGCGTGGCGCTCGACGCGGCCTGCTCCTCCTCCCTGGTCGCCGTCAAGCTGGCCGTGGAGTCGCTGCGCGCCGGCTCGTGCGACCTGGCCTTCGCCGGGGGAGTGAACGCCATCCTCACCCCCGACCACGCGATCGGGTTCTCCCAGGGGTCGATGATGGCCCCCGACGGGCAGTGCAAGACCTTCGACGCCCGCGCCGACGGCTACGTCCGCAGCGAGGGCGTGGGCATCGTCGTGCTGAAGACCCTCTCCCGGGCGCTGGCCGACGGCGACCGCATCCACGCGCTGATCCGCGGCGGCGCCGCGAGCAACGACGGGCACGGCGAGAGCTTCATGGCGCCGCAGGCCGCCGGCCAGGCGGCGGGGCTGGAGGCGGCCTACCGCGACGCCGGGGTGGACCCGCTCAGCGTCGCCTACGTGGAGGCCCACGGGACCGGGACCAGTGCGGGCGACCCCGTCGAGATCGCCGCGCTGGACGCGGTCCTCGGCCGCGGCCGTCCGGCCGACCGGCCGCTCCTGGTGGGCTCGGTGAAGACCAACCTCGGCCACACCGAGGGCGCGGCCGGCGTCACCGGCCTGATCAAGGCCGTGCTCTGCGTCAAGTACGGCCGGCTGCCCGCGAGCCTCAACTTCTCCACCCCCAGCCCCGCGATCCCGTGGGACCGGACGGCCGTGCGGGTCTGCGACCGGGACCAGGCGTGGCCGGAGCAGGACGGCCCCCGGCGGGCAGGGGTGAGCAGCTTCGGCATCACCGGGACCAACGTGCACATCGTGGTGGAGGAGCCGCCCGCCCCGCGGTCGGAGGACGGGGACGGGGAGCCTGGAGAGACCTCCGGCCGCGGCGACCGGCCGGTGCTGCTGCCGGTCTCCGCGCGCACCCCGAAGGCGCTGGCCGAGCTCGCGGGACGCTACCGGGACCTGCTCGTCTCGGCGGAGACGCCGCTGCACCGGGTGGCCGCCGCCGCGGGCGTACGGCGCAGCCACCACGACTTCCGGCTCGCGGTGGTCGCGGGCACCCGCGAGGAGGCCGCCGCGCGGCTGGACGCCTTCGCGCGGGGCGACCGGCCCGACGGGACCTGCAGCGGAGAGGCCGAGGAGTCCGAGCGGGGGCACCGGACCGCGTGGGTCTTCCCCGGCCAGGGGGCGCAGTGGGCCGGGATGGGCCGCGACCTGCTCGCCGCCGAACCGGTCTTCGCCGCGGCGGTCGCCGAGTGCGAGCAGGCCATGCGCCCCTACACCGACTGGTCGCTGACCGGTGAGCTCACCGCGGGCCCGGAGGAGTCGCGGCTCGCGCGGATCGACGTCGCCCAGCCGGTGATCTTCGCGGTCCAGGTGGCGCTCGCCCGCCTCTGGCGCTCCTGGGGGTTCGAGCCCGACGCGGTGGTCGGGCACTCGATGGGCGAGGTCGCCGCGGCGCACGTCGCGGGGATCCTGAGCCTCGACGACGCGGCGCGGATCATCTGCGGCCGCAGCCGGATCATCCGCACGATCAGCGGGCGCGGGGCGATGGCCGCCGTCGAGCTGACGGCCGGACGCGCCGGGGAACTGGCGGCGGCCGGCGGCGGCCGGTTGGCGCTGGCGGTGCACAACGCCCCGGCCTCGTGCGTGCTCGCCGGGGACCCGGAGGCGATCGACGCCGTCCTGCGCGACCTGGAGGCCGAGGGCGTCTTCGGGCGGCGGGTGCAGGTGGACATCGCCTCGCACAGCCCGCAGATGGACCCGCTGCGCGGGCCGCTGCTGGAGCTCCTGGCGCCGCTGCGCCCGCAGGACGGCACCGTGCCGATGTGGTCCACGGTCACCGGGCGCTTCCAGCGGGGCGCGGAGATGGGCGCGGAGTACTGGGCCGACAACCTGCGCCTGCCCGTGCTGTTCGCCGACGCCGTGCAGGGCCTGGCCGAGGCCGGGTTCGACACCTTCGTCGAGTTCAGCCCCAACCCCCTGCTGACCCGCGCGGTCCAGCAGAACCTGCGCCACACCGGCGCCGCCGGGACGGCCGTCACCGTCCTGACCCGTGAGACGCCCGGCCCGGCCGCCGTGCGCGAGGCGGTGGCGGAGCTGTACGCCGCCGGCCGCGCGGTGGACTTCGGCCGGATGCAGCCGTACGGCTCGCACCGCGGCGCGCAGGCCGGGCGGGCCCGGGTCGAACTGCCCGCCTACCCCTGGCAGCACGAGCGGTACTGGAGGACGCCGGGCCGGGCGGAGAAGGGCCGGACGGCCTCCGCGTACGGCACCGGCCACCCCGTCGCCGGTGAGGCGCTGCGCCTGGCCCCCGGCGACCGGCTCGCGTGGGACTTCGACCTCGACCTCGACCGCCTGCCGTACCTCCTCGACCACCGGGTGCACGAGATGCCGGTCCTGCCCGGCGCGGCCTACCACGAGCTGGCGCTGGCCTGCGGCCTGGAGGCGTATGCGGGCGGACCCTTCCAGGTGGAGGAGCTGACGATGGAGCGTGCCCTGTTCCTGACCCCCGGAACGCCCCAGCGCGTCCAGGCCGCCCTGGACGGGGCGGACGGGGACGGGGGCCGCCGCTGGACGCTCTACACCGCCGAGCCGGCCCCCGCCGGAGCGCCGGACGAATGGGCGCGGGCCGCCACCGCGCTGCTCCGCCCCCTCGCGGCGGACGAGGGCGGGCCGGAGGGCATCGACGTCTCCGACCTGTCCGCCTACCCCGGGCGGCTCGACGTGGCCGGGCACTACGCCGCCTCGCGGCGCCGCGGCATCGAGCAGTCCGGGGCCTTCCAGGGCGTCGCGGCGCTCCACCGGGGCGACGGGGCCGTGCTCGCGGAGCTGACCGTGCACGAGGGCGTCGCCGCGGGATCGGAGCGCTACCTGCTCCACCCGGCGCTGCTGGACTCGGCGCTCCAGCCGCTGATGACGCTGCTCGACACCGCCGGCGCCGAGCAGGACACCTACCTGCCGGTGCGCACCGGGGTGTGCCGGTTCCACGCCCGGCCGGAGGCGGGCCGCCGCCTGTTCTCCCGCGCGGTGCGCACCTCGCCGGAGGGGGAGCGGGACCTGGTCGAGGGCGACGTCCTGGTCACCGACGACGCGGGCCGCCCGCTCGTCTCCGTGACCGGGTTCCGGCTCAGGAGGCTGGCGTCCGACCTGCCGGAGGTCGTCGAGCGGAAGGCGCGCAGGCTGCTGTACGGCACGCACTGGCAGGAGCTGGAGGCGCCGGCGGCCCCCGCGCCGGAGACGGGCGGCGGGCCGGGGGACTGGCTGGTCGTAGGCGACTCCCCGGCGGGAGAGCGGCTGTGCGCCCTGCTCGCCGAGCACGGCGGGCGGGCGGTGCTGGTCCGGCCGGGCGACGGCTACCGGTGGATCGACGCCGGAAACCGGGTGCTGGACCCCGGCTCGGAGGACGACTGGAGGAGGCTGGTCAAGGAGCAGACCGAGGCCGGGGCCTGGCCGCCCCGGGCCGTCGTCCACCTGTCCGCCCCCGGGACCGCCGGGCCCACCGGAACGGCGGCCGTCCAGGCGGCCGGCGCGGTGGCCGGGGCCGAGGCCGTGGACGGCTGCTTCGGCGTGCTGAACCTGGTCAAGACGCTCGCCGCCGACGGCGCGCAGCCCGCGCCCCGGCTCTGGCTGGTCACCTCCGCCGCGCAGGCGCCGGAGGGGACCGAGGACGTCGACCCCGGCCAGACGGCCGTCTGGGGACTCGGCCGGGTCGTCCCCTACGAGCACCCGGAGCTGCGCTGCTCCCTGGTCGACCTGCCCGCCGCCCCGGGCGAGGCCGTGCTCCGCGCCCTGCGCGACGAGATCCTGACCGGCGGGCAGGAGACCGAGCTCGTGCTGCGGACCGGGAGCCGCCGGGCCGCCCGCCTCCGGCACCGGCCGCTCCCGGCCGCGCAGCCGGTCCCGGTGAGCTCCGGCGCGACCTACCTGATCGCCGGCGGGTTCGGCGGGGTGGGGCTGCTCACCGCCGAGTGGCTCGCCGCGCACGGCGCCCACCACCTCGTCCTGGTGGGCCGGAGCGGCGCCCCCGCCGAGGCGCGGGACCGGATCGCCGCGCTGACCGCCGCCGGGGTGGAGGTGTTCGAGGCCGCGGCCGACATCACCCGCCGCGAGGACCTGGCCGGGCTCCTGGACGGGATCGCCCGGCGCATGCCGCCCCTGCGCGGCGTGGTCGACTCCGCGGTCGTCCTCGACGACGGGACGCTGGCCCAGCTCGACCGCGCCAGGTTCTTCGCGCCGATGCCGCCCAAGGTCGCCGGGGCGTGGTACCTGCACGAGCTCACCCGGGACCTGCCGCTGGACTTCTTCCTGCTCTACTCCTCGGCGGCCTCGCTGATCGGCTCACCGGGCCAGGGCAACTACTCCACGGCCAACGCCTACCTCGACGGCCTCGCCCAGCACCGGCGGGCGCGGGGGCTGCCGGCCCTCAGCGTCAACTGGGGCCAGTGGGCCGCCACCGGGCAGGTCGCCAAGGCGGACAAGGACCTGCGCCTGGCCGAGCGAGGCTTCGACGGGTTCGCCCCCGAGGACGCGCTGGCGATCCTCGGGCGCCTGCTCGCCGACCCGCCGGTCCAGGCGGGCGTCATGTCCTTCGACCCCGCCCGGTGGACGCACTACTTCCCGGCCCTGCGCTCGGCCTCCCTGCTGCGGGAGCTCGTGCAGGAGGGCCCGGTGGACGGGGCGGCGGCGCCCGCCCTCACCCGGGAGGCGCTCGCCGGGTGCGCGCCGGAGGAGGCCGGCCGGCTCGTCGTCGACTACCTGTGCGCGCAGGTCGCCGCGGTCGTCCAGCTCCCCAGGGAGAAGGTCGACGGGGCCCAGCGCCTGCACCGGCTGGGCTTCGACTCCCTGATGGCGGTCCAGCTGCGCAACCGCGTCGCGCTCGACCTGGAGGTGAGCCTGCCGGTCGCGGTGCTGCTGCAGCGCCGGTCGATCGCCGACCTCGGCGCGCTGCTCCTCACCCGGATCGGGGACCCGGACGCCTCCGGCGACGGCCGGGGCTGACCCTCCCGCGCCCCCGACGGCCGGGCCCGGCCCGGCGGACGCCGCGAAGGCGTCCGCCGGGCCGGGGACCACGGCGATCCCCGGGTGCGCTCCGCCGGGTCAGGCCGCGTACCGCGGGTAGCCGTAGCCGACGACCTCGGCCTTGGGGCGGACGCGCCGCTCGACCTTGCCGTTGCCGGTGTTGCCCTCGATCGTGGTGATCGTGCCGTCGCCGTTGTCCTCCTCGACCAGGCCGACGTGGTCGATGCCGTAGAGGCTGTCGCCCCGCTTCCAGTCGAAGAAGACGACCGCGCCCGGGGTGGCCTTCCCGCCCCAGCGGTCGTTGGCCTCGAACCACTGGGCGTAGGTCACGGTGTAGGCGTCCCAGCCGACGGTGGGCCGGATCCCGGCCTGCTCGCCGACCCAGGAGACGAACATCGCGCACCAGGGGGCGTTGGCGTAGGCCCTGACGTTCCCGCCGTCGCGCTCGACGGTCTCCCGCGCGCGCTGGGACTCCATGTACCACCTGTGGAACTTGGTGCCGCCGCCCCGGTCGTTCTCCTCCACGCCGATCTGGCCCTCGGCGATCCTCAGCAGGTCCTGCGCGGTCACGCCGGGCGCCTTCGCGGCGGTGGCGGAGGGGGCCGGGCCGGTCGCCAGGGCGCCCGCGGCCAGGGCCACCCCGCCGGCGAGGCTCGTGCCCAGGACGGCGGCCACGACACGGGTACGGGTGGTGAACCGGGCGAGGGAGATCATGGAGGAAGGGAGTCCGTTCGTCGCGGGCGGGACGGTCCGGGCCCGGCTGCGAGGCTCGGCCGCCGGGCCGGCGCGGCCGGGAACCGGCCGCCTTCCTCCATTGGGCCTGCGCGACGTAGCGGGAGCGGAGCGGAAAAGGTGTCGTACGGTTGCCCGCGGCGGAAAGGCTCACCCGGACTTCCCGGGGTGCCCGGCCTGCCCGGCCTCCCGGGGTGCCCGGCCTCCCGGCATCCCTGGGCGCCCGGCCTCCCGGGGGCCGGGCGGACCGGGCACCCCCTCCCGCGTCCCCTCCTGAGCGGGCGGCCCTCCTCCGCGGTGGCCGTCAGCCGACGCGGAGCACCAGCTTGCCCCGGGTCCGGCCCTCGGCGAGGCGCTTGTGCGCCTCGCCCGCTCGCTCCAGCGGGAAGACCTCCTCCACCTCGACCCGGACCCGGCCGTCGTCGATCAGCTCCGCGATGCGGGCCAGCGCGGCGCCGTCGGGCTCGACGAGGAACGCGCTCGCCCGCAGGCCTCGCTCCTCCGCCCGCCGGGCCAGCTCGGGGGAGACGCCGGAGGGCACCGCGAGGAGCAGGCCGCCGGGGACCAGGACGTCCAGGGAACGCGTGCTGGTGGCGTCGTGTCCGTCACCGACCAGGTCGACGACCACGTCGACGTCCTTGACGGTCTCCTCGAACCGGGCGGAGGTGTAGTCGACGAGCTCGTCGGCGCCGAGCCCGCGCAGCCACTCGTGCTTGCCGGAGCGGGCGGTGCCGATCACGTGCGCGCCGAGGTGCTTGGCGAACTGGACCGCGAAGTGCCCGACGCCGCCCGCCGCCGCGTGCACGAGCACGCGCTGGCCCGGCCGGACCCCGGCGGCGTCCACCAGGGCCTGCCACGCGGTCAGCGCGGCCAGCGGCACGGCGGCGGCCTCGTCGTGGCCCACCGAGCGGGGCTTGCGGGCGAACTGCCGGGAGGGGGCGGTCACGTACTCGGCGAAGGCGCCGGCCTGGCGGGGGAACCACGGCATGCCGTACACCTCGTCCCCCGGCCGCAGGTTGTGCACCCCGAACCCGACCTCCTCCACGACCCCGGAGACGTCCCAGCCGAGGACGAAGGGGGGTTCGCCCAGCACCCCGGCCATGCCCCCGCCCTCGCGGGTCTTGACGTCGACCGGGTTGAGCCCCGCGGACACCACGCGCACCAGGACCTCGGTGGGCAGCGGTTCGGGCCGCGGCAGGTCCACGGTGCGCAGGACCTCGGGACCACCGAAGGCGTCCTGGCTGACAGCGCGCATGAGCGCCATGTTCTTCTCCTCGCGGAAGGGGATTGCGACGCCGCCGACGCTATCCTGAAGACCCTAGTAACCATCAAGGGCTTCTACTTCCCTTTGGGAAGCATACAGCGAGAGGGAGGGTCGGCCATGTCCATGACGTGCGCCACGGGCCGTCACGACAAGCACGACGTCTACGCCGCCCAGTGTCCCTGCCGCGGCGTGCTCGATCTGCTGGCGAGCAAGTGGACGGCGCTGGTGATCGGCGCGCTGGAGGAGGGGCCGCAGCGCTTCGGCGAGCTGCAGCGACGGCTGGAGGGCGTCAGCCCCAAGGTCCTCACCCAGACCCTGCGCCGGCTGGAGGAGTCCGGGTTCGTGGACCGCACGGTCTACCCGGCCGTCCCGCTGCACGTGGAGTACGAACTGACCGACCTGGGCTTCGGCGTCGCCGAACCGCTGGCCGCGCTGCGCGGCTGGGTCGAGCGCAACCTGGACGACATCCACCGGGTCTGACCCGCCCGCGCGAGCAGGGGGCGAGGGCCGCCGTCGAGTAAGTCCGCCTTACCGCGTGTCCACGGCAGTCGCACCGCGGAGCGAGCCGGTGCGTGAAGCGGAGGACGCATGCTGGGCGCCATGACCATTCGTCGATTCGGTACGTTCGCCTCACGGTCGGGAGCCGCGATCCTGGCCGCCGCGCTGCTCGCGGCGGGCCCCGCGGCCGCCGCGGCGGACGGCGGCCTCGACCGGCAGCGGCTGCGCCGGACGCTGGACGCCGTGCACGAGGCCGGCATGTACGGCATCCAGTCGAGCGTCGTGGACGGCCACCGGAGCTGGAAGGGCGCCGCGGGCGTCGCCGACGTCGAGACCCGCCGCCCGATGCGTCCAGGGATGGCGCACCGGGCCGGGAGCATCACCAAGTCGTTCGTCGCGGTGGCCGTGTTGCAGCAGGCCGGCAAGGGCACGATCGAGCTCGATGCCCCCGTCGGCCGCTATCTGCCGGATCTGATCCCGGGTGAGCGCGGGCAGCGGATCACCGTGCGCATGCTGCTCGACCACACCAGCCACATCGCCAACCACACCGGGGTGCTCTTCCCGACGGTCGAGAGCCTGGACGCCAACCGCTTCCGCGCCTTCCCACCGGAGGAACTGGCGCGGGCGGGGCTCGGCGCCCCCGCGACCGGGCAGCCGGGGGCGACGCCCGGGGCGTATTCGAACACGAACTTCGTCATCGCCGGCCTGCTGCTGGAGAAGGTGACGGGCATGAGCGCCGAGCGTTACATCACCGACCACGTCTTCCGGAGGGCCGGGCTGCGGCACACGTTCTTCCCGCGTACGCCGTACCTGCCCGGGCCGAGCTCCAAGGCGTACGAGGCGTTCTTCGGGTTCTTCGACCCGCCCAGGGACTACAGCGTCTACAACATGTCCTGGGGCTGGACCTCGGCCGCGGTCGTCTCGACGATGGAGGACCTCAACCGCTTCTTCCGGCTGCTGCTGCGCGGCGAACTGCTCGACGCGGCTCTGCTCGCCGAGATGCAGAAGACGGTGCCCATCCGGTCGCTCTCGGGCGCCGTGATCGACTACGGTCTCGGGATCTACCCCCTCGACCTGCCGTGCGGCAGGTTCTGGGGGCACGACGGGAGCGTCCCCGGCATGCAGACCTTCGCGTTCTCCGATGCCGGCGGCGGCCGCCGGTTCGCCTTCGGCATCAACCTGAGGAACTACCAGCGGCTCGATGAGAACGGCAGCCCGGTCGCGCACGCCATCGACTTCGCGATCGGGGACCATCTGCTGGAGGCGGCGTGCGGGCCCGGCGCGGGGGCGGAGACCAAGGCGGCGCGGCCGCTTCCGCCGATCGGTGTGGACGGGGGCACGGCCGCACCGTGACGGCCCGGCACTCCCGCGGGCGTCCCGCGGCACCGGTGGGGCGGCGGAGCCCGCCCACCGGCCTCGGGCGGGTGGGATCCTGAGCGGATGGAAGAAGCGAGAAGCCGCTGGACGGAGATCGCGGGCGAGGATGCGGGGGAGCGGTACGCGGCGCGGTTCGCCGAGCTCGCCGCCTCCGGGGCGGACGTGCACGGGGAGGCGCGGTTGTGCGCGGCGCTCGCGCCGCCGGGGTCGCGGGTGCTGGACGCCGGGTGCGGCACCGGGCGGGTGGCGATCCGGCTCGCGGAGCTGGGTTACGCGTGCGCGGGCGTCGATCTGGACGAGTCCATGCTCGCGGTGGCGCGGAGCCGGGCGCCCGGACTGACCTGGGTGAGGGGAGACCTGAGCGCGCTCGACCCGGACGCGTTCGGTCCGGACGTCTCCGGTCCGTGCGCTCCCGGTCCGGACGCTCCCGGCCGGGACGCCGCCGGTTCGCACGCGTCCGCGCCGGGCGTGGGTGTCCCGGACGCCGCCGGCCCGGGAAGACCCTTCGACCTCGTGGTCGCCGCCGGGAACGTGATCCCGCTGCTGGCGCCGGGAACCGAGGCGCGGGCCGTACGGCGGCTCGCCGCCCTGCTGCGGCCGGGCGGCCTGCTGGTGGCCGGGTTCGGGCTGGACGCCGCGCACCTCCCGCTGGCCTCGGCCACCGTGGGGCTGGCGGAGTACGACGCCTGGTGTGAGGCGGCGGGGCTGGCCCTGGAGCGGCGTATGGCGACGTGGGACGGCGACCCCTACGACGGCGGGGGTTACGCGGTGAGCGTGCACCGCCGGATCCCGGACGGTGCAAGTCCGGAATAGTAGTAATTTCAACCCATGCGACTGGGCGTTCTCGATGTCGGTTCCAATACGGTCCACCTGCTGGTGATGGACGCCCATCGGGGGGCCCGTCCGTTGCCCGCCTACTCCCACAAGGTGGAGCTGAGGCTCTCCGAGCACGTCGAGCGCACCGAGGGAGGCGACCGGCTCTCCGAGACCGGCGCGGCGCGGCTGCACGGGTTCGTCGAGGAGGCCCTGCGGATCGCCGAGGACAAGGGCGTCGAGGACCTCATGGCCTTCGCCACGTCGGCGGTCAGGGAGGCCGTCAACGGAGACGACGTGCTGGAGCGGATCAAGGCCGCCACGCAGGTGGACATCCAGGTGCTCTCGGGGCAGGACGAGGCCCGCCTGACGTTCCTGGCCGTGCGGCGGTGGTTCGGCTGGTCCTCGGGACGGCTGCTGGTGCTGGACATCGGCGGAGGGTCGCTGGAGATCGCCTCGGGGCTCGACGAGCAGCCGGACGTGGCGGTCTCGCTGCCGCTGGGCGCGGGCCGGCTGACCCGCGACTGGTTCACCGCCGACCCGCCGCCCGCCGAGGAGGTGCGGGCGCTGCGCCGGTACGTCCGGGCGGAGATCGCCCGTTCGGTGGGCGACGTCGCCCGGTACGGCCGGGCCGACCACGCCGTGGCGACGTCCAAGACGTTCAAGCAGCTGGCGCGCATCGCCGGGGCCGAGCCCTCGGCCGACGGGGAGAACGGCCGCAGGTCGCTCCGGCACGCGGACCTGACCGGGTGGACCGGCCGACTCGCCGCGATGGACGCCCGGGAGCGGACGGGGCTTCCCGGGGTGTCGGCCGGGCGGGTGCGGCAGCTGCCGGCGGGGGCGATCGTCGCGGACGCCGCGATGGACCTGTTCGGCGTGGCGGAGCTGGAGGTGTGCCCCTGGGCGCTGCGCGAGGGGGTCATCCTGCGGCGCCTGGACGCGCTGCCCGGCTGAGACGCCGCCGGAACCGCTCCGCCGCAGCGGACCGCCCTGCCGCAGGGGATCGTCCCGCCCGGAGCCGCCCTCGCCACGGGGCCCGTCCCGCGCGGTTCCGTTCCCCGTCCTCCCCGGCGCCGGGCGCGGTTGCCCCGGGGAAGCCCTTCCACACCTGGTCGCGGGAAGGTTTGCGTCCTCTTTGTGAGGTAAGAGCGCATGGTTATGAACAGCGCACAGGTGGAAGGCGCCGCGCGCAGAGCGGCGAACAGTCAGACGCTGGACAGGCTGGCCCGTCTCGGCATGGCCTGTCGCGGCGTCCTCTACGGATTGATCGGGTTCCTGGCGCTGCAGATCGCCTTCGGCGGCGGCAGCGGTGGCAGGGAGGCCGACAAGACCGGGGCGATCGAGATGGTCCGGGAGCAGCCCTTCGGGAACGTGCTGCTCTGGCTCATGGTGGTCGGCTTCGCCGCACTGACGCTCTGGCAGCTCTCGGAGGCGGTGATCGGCCGGGGGCGGACCAAGGACCGGGCCGAGTCGGCCGGGCGCACGGCGGTCTACGCGCTCATCGTGGCCACGCTGCTGAGCCTGCTGCTGCGCGGCGACTCGGGCGGCTCCACCGACGAGCACTCCAAGGACCTCACCGCGCAGGTGATGGAGTGGCCCGGCGGGCAGTTCCTCGTCGGTCTGGCCGGGCTGGGCCTGATCGCGCTGGGCGCCTACTGGATCCACAAGGGCTGGAAGAAGAAGTTCCTGCAGGACCTGCGGACCGGTGAGATGCCGGCCAGGGCCAGGGACCTGGCCGAGAAGCTCGGCACGGCCGGTTACCTCGCCCGGGGCGTGATCGCCGCGGTGGCCGGCGTCTTCGTCGTCCAGGCGGCGGTGACCTACGACCCCGACAAGGCGAAGGGGATCGACTCGACGCTCCGCTCGCTGGCCGAGACCCCGGCGGGCCCGTGGCTGCTGGGACTCGTCGCGGTCGGGCTGCTCCTGTTCGCGGTCTACTGCTTCTTCGAGGCGCGCTGGCACCGGGTGTGACGGGAGGAAGCGCCTGTGGCGGCGGAGGCGGGCACGCAGGAGAAGGCCCGCGGAGCAAGTCCGAGCTGACTGTCCGGTAAGCCATCCCATTCCTACTTTTCCGGGACATCGCACCTTCCGAGCCCCGCGTCTTCCCAGAGTCGCGGACAGCATCGGGAGGGCTGTATGGACCTGTCGGAGTACGACGAAGAGCTCGGCGGTGAGCCGGGCGGAGGGATCTGCGGCGAGTGGGTCCTCCGCCTGGCGGGCTCCCCCGAACAGGTGATGCGGGCCCGCCGCCTGGTCTCCGCGACGCTGGGCAGGGGCCACCCCCTGCACGACGACTGCGTGCTGCTGACCAGCGAGATCGTCACGAACGCGGTGGTCCACTCCCGATCCGGCAGGGGCGGGGCGTTCGTCCTCGGGATCTCCTGCTCGGCCCGCGGGGTGCGGGTGAGCGTCCAGGACGAGGGATCCTCCTCGGCGCCCTGCGTCTGCCACGCCTCGGCCGAGGCGACCGGGGGCCGGGGCCTCCCGCTGCTGGAGGCGCTGGCCCACCGGTGGGGCCTGGTCCGCCGGGCGGGATCGAACAAGGTCTGGTTCGAGCTCGAACTGGAGCCGGCCGAGCTGCCCAGACCCCGCCTGGCCGGCGTCAGGTGAGCACCGGCCGTCCTGGAAGGTCCCGGCCCGGCGCGGGGACCCCATCCGGGGTCCCGGTCCGGTGGGCCCCCGGACGGCCCTGGTCCGGTACGGCGCGGCCCCCGGACGGCCCCCGGCCCGGGTACGGCCGGCGGCGGAGGTCGGCGGCCTCCCGGCCGCCCGAGACGGGATCCGCCCAGGACGAGCCGGAAGACGACCGGCGGGGTCAGAGGTAGAGGCCGGTGGAGACGGCCGGGGCGGCCGCGGTCCGCTGTGCGAAGCCGTCCCGCAGCGCGAACAGCTCGGCGAGGGTGGCCCCCTCGGGGGAGACGTCCTCGGCGGTGCCGAGCCAGGCCGCCGCCTCGTCGTGCGGCAGCGCGCCCACCTCCAGCTGGGCCAGGCAGCGGCCCGGACGGACCACGGCCGGATGGAGGCGGGCCAGGTCCTCGTTGGTGGTGATGGCCACCAGCACGTCGCGGCCCTGGCCGAGGAGACCGTCGGTGAGGTTGAGCAGCCGGGACAGGCCCTGCCCCGTGGCCTCCTTGGCACCGTTCCTGATCAGCTCGTCGCAGTCCTCCAGGACCAGGAGGCGCCACTTCTCGCCGTCCTGCGCGGAGTCCGAGCCGACCGCGACCTCCATCAGATAGCCGGGCGAGCCGAACAGCCGCTCCGGATCGAGCACGCAGTCCACCTGGCACCACGACCGCCACTCGTGGGCGAGCGTGCGCAGCAGGGTGGTCTTGCCGGTGCCGGGCGGGCCGTGCAGCAGGAGGAGACGGCCGTGCACCTCGCCGGGGGTGAGGGACATCAGCCGGGAGATCGGCTCGTGCAGCGACCGCGCGTAGTTGCCGCTCACCTCCGCCCACGGCGAGGTGGTGATCGGCTTGCCGGAGCGGCGGCTGCCGTGCTCGCTCTGCCACCAGAAGCCCATCTGGACGTGGTCGTCCTCGGGGGCGGGCTCGGTGGCGTCCCTGACGGCCTCCTCGATCACCGAGCGGGCGAGCTCCTCGCTGACCGCGGTCACGCTCACCGTGGCCGAGCGGCTCTTGTAGCGGATCACCCGCAGCGTCCAGCCCTCACCGGTCACCAGCCGCGAGTCCCGGCCGTCCTCCTCTCCGGCGGCGCGGACGAGGGTCCCTCCGGCGGGCATGAGCGGCGCGTCGGAACGCACGCGCTCCAGGGTCGCGGTGCGGGCCCAGGGCTGCGTCCCCGTGGCGAACGGAGAGAGCGCGAGCGCGTCGATGACGTCCACCGCGGTGTCGCCGTCGTCGAGCCAGATGTTCATGGGCAGCTCCGCCTGCTGCTGCTCCGGGGCGAAACGGACCTCCTTCAACACGGACATGCCGGTAATGATCCCGCCTGTGACCGCGGAGGTCGATGGGTTTTCCGGTTTCCGCTGTCCTGAGGGGCACCGCACGGGCCCGCGCAGGGGTGTCCAGCGGTCCGCTCCGCCGTGTCCGCTGCTCCCGCGGCGGGCCGTCCGCCACTCGCCGACCGCGTACGGCCCGGGGACCGTCTGCGGCGCCGTGCGGATCAGAGCCGTCACGCCTGATCGGATCAGAGCCGTCACGCCTGGTCGGACCGGACCGGCGTGCTTCCGAGCCGGTCCCGGGAGGCCGGTCCTGCGGTGGGCAGGCGGACGGTGAAGACGGTGCCGCCGCCCTCGCCGGGGGCGGCGGCGATGGTGCCGCCGTGCGCCTCGACGACGGCCTTGGTGACGGCCAGGCCCAGGCCGGTGCCCGTGATGCCGGCCCGCCGGGCGGTGGAGGCGCGGAAGAACCGGTCGAACAGGCAGGGGTACTCCTCGGCCGGGACGCCGATGCCGGTGTCGGCCACCGTGACCGTGACCGTTCCGCTCCGGCAGGTCTCCGCCTCCTGGGGCGAGGCCTCTCCGCCGCCGTGCTTCCGGCTTCGGCGGCCGTTGTGGCCGGGAGCGCCGTGGCGGGGGCCGTCGGGGGCGGGGGCGGCGTCGCAGCCGGCGGTGACGGTGACGGTCCCGTGCTCGGGGGTGTACTTGACCGCGTTGGACAGCAGGTTGTCCAGCACCTGGCGGAGCCGTACCGGGTCGGCGCGCACGGGCAGATGGTGCTCCAGCGCCACCTCGACGGTCAGGTGCTTGGCCGCGGCGGCGGCCCGGTGCTCGTCGACGGCCTGGCGCACCAGCCGGGTCAGCGAGATGGGCCTGGGGTCGACGGCGGTGTGGCCGGCGTCCAGGCGGGCCAGGTCGAGCAGGTCGTCGACCAGGTGCTGCAGGTGGGCGCTCCTGCGGTCGATGACGTCGGCGAACATGCGGGGTTCGTCGGTCAGCTCGGGCAGGTCGGCGAGCATCTCGGCGTAGCTGCGGATGACGGCGACGGGGGCGCGGATCTCGTGGCTGACCAGGGCGACCAGTTCGTCCTTCATCCGGTCCAGCTCACGCAGCCGGCGGACCTGCTCGCGTTCGGCGGTGAGCAGGCGCTCGCGTTCGGCGGCGATCCGGTGGCGTTCGGTGACGTCGGTGGAGATGCCGTCGGCCAGCAGGCGGCCGTCCTCGCGGCGGGGGGCGGCGCGGGTCCAGATCCAGCGGGTGACGCCGTCCAAGCCGGTGAGGCGGTACTCGGCCTGGACGGGCCGCCCGGCGCGGACCCCGGCGAGCAACCCGTCGAAGGCCTGCCGGTCGTCGGGGTGGACCCGCTCGCCGATGAAGGCGGCGGCGTCGACGCCGAGGGGGACGTGGCCGCCGAGGATCCCGGTGGTGCTTCCGCCCTGGTAGATCCAGCGGGCCGCGCCGTTCTGCTCGATCTCGGCGCTCCACACCAGGTCGTCGAGCTGGGCGACGACCCGGTCGAAGCGGCGCCGGCTGGCGGTCAGGGCCAGGGCGAGGTCCTCGGCGCGGCGGCGCTCCATGAAGCGGCCGATGTGCGCGCAGACGCCGCCGAGCAGGTCGAGCAGGTCGTCGTCGCGTTCCTCGGCGGTGTCGGTGAAGAAGGTCAGCACGGCCAGCACCCGCTCGCCGCTGCGCACCGGCAGCCCCACGGCGGTGCGCAGGCCGGCCTCGATCGCCTCCCCGTCGCGGACGAGCCGGTCCGGCTCGGTGCTCAGGTCGCGGATCCACACCGGCCGGCCGGAGTCGACGACCCGGCCGGGAAGGCCCTGCCCGGAGCGGACGGTCATCGCGTCCGGGCCGGTGAAGGCCGACAGGTCCCGGCCGGGCCGCGTCCAGGAGCCGGTGCGGGAGACGCGCTGCGCGCCGGGATCGACCTGCCAGTACTCGCCGCAGGCCCAGCCGAGGGTGCCGGCGATCGCGCCGAGCACGCCGCAGGCGGCCTGCTCGACGGAGCCGGCGTCGGCCAGTGCCCTGGTCACGGCGTGCTGGGTGTCGCGGAGCACCTGGAGGCGGTGCCGGGCGGTGATGTCGTGGCCGACGTTCACCGCGCCGAGGCGTCGCCCGGTGGGGGAGTCGAGCGGGTGGCCGTTGACCAGGTAGCGGCGCGCGGGCCGTCCGGGACGGCGGACCACCACCTCCTGGCCGGTGAACCGCTCCCGCAGGGCCCGGACCAGGGGCAGCTCCTCCTCCTGCAGCAGGTGCTTGCCGTCGGCGTCGAACAGCTGGTAGGCGCGTGCCCAGTGACTGCTGTGCACCGGCGTCTCCGGCCCCTGGAGCGCCTCGCGCATCGGCTGGTTGAACCGGATGATCCGGCCTTCGGTGTCGCACGCCGAGACCGGGACGTCGAGGCTGTCCAGCAGGGCCGACAGGAACGTGCGCTCCTCCTGCAGCTCCTGCCGGGCCCGCTCCGCGGACCGCGAGGAGATCTCCGCCTCGGCCATCACCGCCAGGCTGCCCAGGGTCTCCAGTTCCTCCCGGTCCCATGCGCGGGGGCGGCCGTCGATCACGCACAGGGCGCCCAGGGGCTGGCCGCAGGGGGCGTGCAGCGGCGTGCCGGCGTAGGCGGCCAGCTCGCCGCGGGCCACGGCGCCGATGTCGCGCCACCGCTCGTCGCGCCGGGCGTCGTCCACCGCCATCGGGGCGTCGTCGACGAGCAGGTGCCGGCACATGGACTGCGACAGGGGAACGTCCCGGGAGGGCGGGAGCCCTCCGGTCCCGGTGTAGCTGAGGATGACCTGCCGGTCCTCGGCGATCAGCGTCACCAGCGCCGCCTGCACGTGCAGCAGCCGGACCGCCATCCGGGTCACCTGGTCCAGCAGCGGCACCCGGTGGACCTCCAGCAGGCCGGTCGAGCGCAGCGCCTCGAGCCGCTCCGGATCACGGACGCGGTCTACCGTCGTCATGTGCCCATCTCCCCGTGGATCTCTCGTCAGCGAGAAATCGGTAGATGTAAGGCGTTTATGCCCTTTGTCGCGCGAGAATCCCATTCTCCCGCTCGCCGTCCGCGGGTGAGGCCGGCCGACGGGAACGTTTGGACCCGTTCCTCGCGGAAAGGGAGTCGGGGCCTCCCCGTCCGGAGGCGGGCCGGACCGGTGTCCGATCGGGAGCCGGTTGGCGAACCGCCCCGTGTCGCACCGCGCGACCCGTTACGCTCCGGTCATTCCCCCGACAACCGAATCCCCCTGGAGAGATTCCGTGGCCATCGACCTTGTTACCCGGCGCGAATGGGGTGCTCGCCAGCCGCGCGGTTCGTACACGCAGATCAGCTCCACCAGGGGCGTGAAGGTCCACTACACGGGCGGCCGGGTCGATCCCGGGATCGTCAACGACCACACCCGGTGCGTGGCCCTGGTGAAATCCATCCAGAACAGCCATATGGATGGAAACGGCTGGATGGACATAGGTTACTCGTTAGTAGTGTGTCCGCACCGGAAGGTGTTCGAAGGGCGGGGGCCCAGGCGCCTGCCCGCGGCGAACGGCTCCGGGCTCAACAGCGGCCACTACGCCGTGCTCGGCCTGGTCGGCTCCTCCGGCCTGGTCCAGCCCACCGACAACATCCTGCATGGCATCCTCGACGCCGTCGAGTACCTCCGGGAGCGCGGCGGCGCGGGCCGGGAGATCAAGGGCCACCGCGACGGATACGCGACCTCCTGCCCCGGCGAGCCGCTCTACACCTGGGTACGGCGCGGCGCTCCCCGGCCCGGCGGCGCCCCCGACCCGCCCGAGCCGCACCCGTCGTTCCCCGGCCGGACGCTCAAGTACCCGCCGGTCATGGCCGGCGAGGACGTCCGCACCTGGCAGCAGCAGATGCGCAAGCGCGGCTGGGGCATCGAGGTAGACGGCCTGTACGGCGAGCGGTCGCGGGACGTGTGCCGGGCCTTCCAGGAGGAGAAGGGCCTGACCGCGACCGGCGCGGTCGACCGCCTCACCTGGAACGCGACCTGGCAGGAACCGATCACCTGACCTCCGGGCGGTGGCACGCCACCCAGTGGTCCTCGCCGATCCGGCGCATGACCGGCTCGACGGCCGCGCACTCCGGACCGGCCTCGGGGCAGCGGGTGCGGAAGCGGCACCCGCTGGGCGGCGTCACCGGCGACGGCGGTTCACCGCTGATCAGCCGGTCCGCCGGGGGCAGGCCGAGTCCGCCGCGGGGGACGGAGGCCAGCAGCGCCCGGGTGTAGGGGTGGGCGGGACGCTGCACCAGGGCGTCGCCGGAGGCCAGCTCGCAGGTCTTGCCGAGGTACATCACCAGGACGCGGTCGCTGACGTTCCTGACGACGGCCAGGTCGTGGGCGATGAACACCAGCGTCAGCCGGTAGCGCTCCTTGAGCCGCTCCAGCAGGGTCAGGATCTGCGCCTGCACCGAGACGTCCAGCGCGGAGACCGGTTCGTCGCAGATCACCACCTCGGGGTCGAGCACCAGCGCCCGCGCGATGGAGACGCGCTGGCACTGCCCGCCGGAGAACTCGTGCGGCCGCCGGGCGGCGGCGATGGCCGGGTCGAGCCCGACCGCCGCGAGCATCTCGTCGACCCGGCCGGCGCCCGTGCCCCAGATCCGGGGTCCCTCGGCGACGATGTCGCGGACCCTGCGGCGGGGGTTCAGCGAGGAGACCGGATCCTGGAAGATCATCTGGAGTCGTCTGCGGGTCGCGCGCAGCGCCTCACCGCGCAGGGCGGTGAGCTCCACCCCGTCCAGCCGTACCGAGCCGCGGCGCGGCGGGGGCAGCTGCATGAGCGCCCGCGCGGTCGTGGACTTGCCGCAGCCGGACTCGCCCACGATGCCGAGGGTCTCGCCGCGGGCCACGTCGAAGCTCACCCCGGAGACGGCGTGCACGCTCCGCCCGCGCCCGGCGGGGAACTCCACGAACAGGTCCTCCACCCGGAGCACCACCTCGCCGGCGGGACGGAGGTGGGCGGTTCCGCTACCTGCCACGGCTGTCGGCTCCTTCATCGAGATCACTGAGATCATTGGGACCACTGAGATCACCGGGGCGGCCGGCCGCCGCGGGGCGACCGGGCCCGCAGGGGCCGTCGAGACCGCGGCCGCCGGCGTCGCTGTCGCTGTCGCTGTCGCTGTCGCTGTTGGTGCCGGTGCCGCTGCCGGTGTCGGCAGGAGCCCGCACCCCGGTGTCCCGGGGGTACCAGCAGGCGTAGAGGTGGCCGGGCGTCTCGGCCGGCAGCAGCGGCGGCTCCTCCGCCGCGCACCGCTCCCGGGCGTAGGGGCAGCGGGGACGGAACGAGCAGCCCGCCGGCGGGTCGGCCAGGTCGGGCGGGCGCCCGGCGATCAGGCGGAGCGGGTGGTGGGCCGGGTCGGTCAGCTTCGGCACCGCCGCCAGCAGCGCCTCGGTGTACGGCATGCGGGTCCGCTCGAACAGCGCGGCGGTGGGCCCCCGCTCGACGACCTTGCCGGCGTACATCACGACGACCTCGTCGGCCCACTCGGCCACCACCGACAGGTCGTGGCTGACCAGCACCACGGCCATGCGGCGCTCCTCGCGCTGCCGCCGGATCAGCCGGAGCACCTGGTCCTGGACGGTGACGTCGAGCGCGGTGGTCGGCTCGTCGGCGAAGAGCACGTCCGGGCCGCACGAGAGCGCCATGGCGATCGTCACCCGCTGCCGCATCCCGCCGGAGAGCTGGTGCGGGTAGCGGCGCATCACGCGCGCGGGCTCGGGGACGCCGACCGAGGCGAGCAGTTCCGTGCCCCGCGCCCGGGCGGCCTTCGCGTCCAGGCCCAGGTGCACCCGGAGCGGCTCGGCGAGCTGCACGCCGATCCTGCGGACCGGGTTGAGCGCCGTCATCGGGTCCTGGAAGACGGCGCCGAACCGGGTCCCCAGGACGCGGCGCATCTGCTCGGGGCTCAGCCCGGTCAGGTCCCGCCCGTCCAGGTAGACCCTTCCGCCGCGCAGCGCCCCGGGGCCCGGGACCAGCCCGAGGACGGAGCGGATGAGCATGGACTTGCCCGAGCCGGACTCGCCCACGATCGCCAGGGTCCGGCCGCGCCGCACGGTGAAGGAGACGCCGTCGACGGCGCGGACGGTGCCGCGCGGGGTCGGCAGGTGGGTGCGCAGGCCGGCGACCTGGAGGAGCGCGCCCTCCTCGATCCGGTGCGCCTGCCCGGGCGCGGGGAGGGGGACGGCCGGGCGGCGCCGTACGGGCTCCAGGCCGCTCTGCCGGACGTCGGTGAGCGCCCGCAGCCGGTCGCCGACCAGGTTGGCGGAGAGCACGGTCAGGAACATGACGAGCGAGGGGAGGAGCACCGCGTGCGGCGCGGTCTCCATGACGGGGCGGCCCTCGTTGATCAGGCCGCCCCAGGTGGGGGTGGGCGCCTGGACGGACAGGCCGAGGAAGGCCAGCCCGCCCTCGGCGACGATGGTGACGGCCATGCCGACGAAGGCGTAGGAGGCGGCGGGCAGCGCCACGTTGGGCGCGATCTCGCGCCACAGGACGCTCCGGTCGCGGGCTCCCAGCGCACGGGCCGCGGTGACGAACTCCCGCTCGGCGAAGACCAGGGTCGTGCCCCGGACGAGCCGGATCCAGGCGGGGACGCTCAGCACGGCCAGCACGGCGAGCACGTTGACCAGGCTCGCCCCCGCGAACGCCACCACGGCCAGCGCGAACACCATCGCGGGGAAGGCGAGCGCGACGTCGTTGGCGCCCATGATGACGGCGTCGGTCCTGCGCCTGCGGTACCCGGCCAGGACGCCGAGGGGAGCGCCGGCCGCCAGACCGAGCAGGACCGCGCCGACGCCCACGCCGAGGGAGACGCGGGCGCCGTGGGCGACCCGGCTGAGCAGGTCGCGGCCGAGCGCGTCGGTGCCGAACGGGTGCTCCGCGCTCGGGCCGGACCGGGGCGGCCCGGCGAGGGTCTCGTCGTAGCCGGGCAGCGGGAGCAGGTCCGCCGCCGCCGCGACGGCGACGACCAGCGCGAGCCAGCCCGCCGCGAGCCAGAAGGCCGGGCCCAGGCGCCGCAGGAGGCCGCGGTGTTCCGGGCGGTCCGGACGGTCCCGGCGGCCCGGCGGCCTAGGCACGCCGGATCCTGGGGTCGACGGCGGCGTAGGCGAGGTCCACCGCGAAGTTGACGAGCACGTAGCCGACCGAGATCAGCACCACGCCTCCCTGCACTGCCAGATAGTCACGGGCGAAGATGGAGTCCACGACGAACCGGCCGACACCGGGCAGGCCGAAGAGCGTCTCGACGATCACCGCGCCGCCGATCATCGCGCCCAGGTTGAGCCCGACGGCGGTGACCAGGGAGACGGCCGAGGGGCGCAGCGCGTGCCGCCACAGGATGCGGCGCGGGGACAGGCCGCGGGCGCGGGCCAGCGTGATGTGGTCCTCCTGGAGGGTGGCGATCAGGTCGGTGCGCAGCAGCCGGGAGTAGACGGCCGTCTCCGGCAGGGCGATGGTGACCGCGGGCAGCAGCACCGAGGTCAGGTTCCAGCCGAGGTCCAGCGAGATCGGCGTCCAGCCGGTCGCCGGGAGCAGTTTCAGCTTGATCGCGAACACGAGGATCAGCAGTACGCCGAGCACGAACACCGGGGTGGAGAGCAGCCCGAAGCAGATCGCCGTCAGCGCGTGGTCCAGCGGCCCGCCCGGCCGCCGGGCGGCGGCGACCGCCGCCGGCACGGCGACGCCGAGCGCGACCAGCTGCGCGGCGGCCAGCAGTTCCAGGGTGACCGGGAGCCGGTCGGCCAGCGACTCCAGGACGGGGACGCCGGTGATGTAGGAGGTGCCGAAGTCGCCGGTGAGCAGGCCGCCGAGCCAGGAGCCGTACCGGACGAGCAGCGGGTCGTCGAGGCCGAGCTCCCGGCGGAGCCGCTCGTGCGCCTCCGGGGTCGCCGCCCCGCCCAGGATCTGCCCGACCGGGTCGCCGGGGAGCAGGCTGAGCAGGGCGTACGACAGGAAGGTGACGACGAGCAGCACCGCCAGGAGGCGGGCCGCCCGGAACACCGCGGTCATGACCGGCTGAGCCAGACGGAGCCGAACGGGTGGTAGGGCGTCGGCTGGCCGGTCAGCGGCAGTCCGGGCGAGCCGTCGGGCAGGGTGTGCTCGCCGATGCCGCGGACCCTGCTCCTGGCGATGACCGCCCCGGTGCTGAGGTGGTCGACGAAGATGTACGGCACCAGCTCGCGCAGCCGTTTCTGCACGGTGGCGTAGGCCCGCCTGCGCACGTCCGGCTGCGGGTTGGCCCGGCCGGTGTCGAAGGCGGTGCTGAGCTCGGCGTCCTGGATCCGGGAGACGTTGATGGAGATGTCACCGACCGGGCGGGCGTAGTTCTGGTGCAGGTAGATGTACTCCCCGTCGGGGTCCTGCGCGCTGAAGCCCACCGTGAGCATGGCGTTGAAGGCGCCGGTGACGGCGCTGGTGACCATGTCGGCCTGGTCGGCCTGCTTGATCGAGACGTCCGCGCCGGCCCTGCGCCACATGTCCTGGGCGAGCTCGACGCCCTGCAGGCTGTTGGGGTCGGGTGTGGTGTGCAGGGTGAAGGAGACGGGTCCCTTCTCCGCCTCGACCTCCTTGATCAGCGCGGCCGCCCTGGCCGGGTCGTAGGAGGGGTAGTCGCCGCCGGGGGCGTACCACTCGGACTCCTTCGACCATGGGCCGTCGGCCGGCTCGGTCAGGCCCGCGCGCAGGGTGGTGGAGAAGGCCCGGCGGTCGAGGGCGTGCCCGAGGGCCCGGCGGACCCGCAGGTCGTCGAGGGGGGCGACCGCGGTGTTCAGCACGAAGGAGTACTCGGGGACGGCCATGCCGGCGGCCCGGTGGACCGTGTAGGCGTCCTTCATCGCGCCGAACCTGGTGATGTCGTCGTCACGGGTGGTGCCCATGGCGTCGACCCCGCCCGCCTCCAGGGTCTGGGCCCGGGTCTGGCTGTCGGGCAGGATCCGGAACTCGATCTCGTCGAGGTAGGGCAGGCCCTTGCGCCAGTAGCCAGGGTTCCTGGTCACCACCATGCGGCTGCCCGGCTGGTACTCCTTGAACAGGAACGGGCCCGTCCCCACCGGCTTCCTGGAGGCGCCCTCCGGGTCGGCGAGCGACGCCCTGGGGACCATCATGCCGATCTGCGAGGCGAGGTAGTTGGGGAAGGCGACCCAGGGCCCCCGGAGCCTGATCCTCACCGTCATCGGGCCGACGGTCTCGACGGACTCCACCGGGGCGAAGACCGCGCTGGTGAGCCGGGAGGCCTTCTGCGCCTCCAGGTTGGCCCTGACCACCTCGGCGTCGAGCGGTTCCCCGTTGGAGAAGGCGATCCCCGGGCGCACCTTGACGGTCCACTCGTCGGCGTCCGCGTTGGGGGTCACGGACTCGGCCAGGTAGGGCTTCCACCGGCCGCCGGAGTCCATGGCGACGAGCGGTTCGATGATCGTCGTGGCCATGCTGTAGGTCTGGGAGGCGAAGGAGTCGGCCGCGGGGTCGAACCCGCTCGCGTCGGCGCTGAGCGCGTAGACCAGCCGCCCGCCCGCCACCGGGGACGCTCCGGCGCCCGCCGGGGATCCGGGCGGCCCCGTCCCCTCGGCAGGGCGTTCCCCGCTGCACGCGGCCAGCCCCAGCGGGACGAGCGACGCCAGCGAGACCGCCACGATCTTCGAACGTTTCACGCGTTCTCCTCCCGGCCAGTCCCCCGAGAGCAATTTCACCGATAGTACTATCGGTGAAAAATCGCACAAGACCCGTGCCGGGGCCGTCCGCGCCGCCGGCGCCGGAGGGGCCGCGGGTAGGGTTGTCGCCGGGCGCCGGGGGCGCCGGGGGCACAGCCGGGCGGGAGATGGGGTGGCAGTGGCCGACGCACCGCTGAGCCGCAGTGAGGCCAAGGACCTCACCCGGCGCCGCCTGATCCGTGCGGGCTTCGCCATCCTCGACGCCGAGGGGGAGGCGGGGCTGACCACCGTCAAGGTCGCGCACGCGGCGGGCATCGCCCAGTCGAGTTTCTACGTGCACTTCAAGGACCGGCAGGACCTGCTGCGGGCGCTCGGCGAGCAGGCGGGCCGGCGGCTCCGGGAGGCGATGCGCGAGGCCCGGATGAGGTCGCGGGAGGCCCCCGACGACATGGAGCGGCTCCGCGACGCCTTCCGGCTCCCGCTGGAGGCCATCTGCCGCCACCCCGAATTGTTCCGCATCGGCCTGCGCGCCCGGCACGACCCGGCGTCCCCGCTGCGGGAGTACGCCCTGGCGACCGCGGCCGCCTACCGCGCCCACTTCGTCGCGGACCTGACGGCCATGGGCTTCCCGGTCGCGGACGAGGGCGACCGGCGCCGCCTGGAGATGATCGCCGACGGGGTGGGGGCGCTGACCAACGCGATGGCCCTCGGCCACCTGGAGGGGCGCTACCCCGACCTGGAGGAGGCCGTCGACGTCCTGGTGACCTTCTCCAGGGGCTATCTGCGGCTGCTCCAGCCGCCGCACCGGCCGTTCAACGGGGTCTAGGACCGTTCTGTGACTCTGCCGCTGGGCGCTGTCCGACGGAAACGGCGGCCACCGGCCGTGCGTCCGCCGAGTGAATCCCGCCGGGGCGCAGCAACGGCATCGTTCCACCCGGGGTGCGGTCAGGCGACGGAGGAGAAGGCCGGGGCCCCTGCGCGATGACCAGGGGCCGCCCCGACCTTCACCGATTCATATGTGCAGGCCTGTGCATTGACGTCCACGGCGTTCGTCTGTGCCGCTGCCGATGCCGAGGGCGCCTCCTTCCAGGCCCGTCCGACTGTCGCGGTCACGCGCACGGTGCCGTCGGCCATCGCCTCCGGAACCACGCGGTGGCGGCGGCGGTACGGCCTTGGGCGTGACCGTGGTCGACTCCCAGTCGCCGACGCCGAAGCGGGTCTTGGCGCGGACGTTGACGGTGTAGGCGGTGTCGTTGGTCAGGCCGGAGATCACCGCCATCGGATCGGTGACCTGCAGCGTGTTCACCACGCCGTCGCCATCGGACACCTCGACGTCGTAGCCCTCCAGCAGAGCGACGCCGCCGTTGGATTCCGGCATGCCCCAGCTGGTGACGGCACCGCCGTCCCCGGGTGCGGCAGCCAGGTTGAGCACCTTGCCGGGCGGCCCGGCGGGCAGGTACGTCAGCGCGATCGAGGGCTGTTCGGCGGCTGCGGCATCCCCGAAGGCGATGACCTCGTCCTTGTCGGAGGTGAGCATCAGCCACTGGTATTCGCTGCCGGCGATGTCCGCCTGCGGCGTGGCGATCGGGAAGGTGTGGGCGGCACCGGTGGCGTCGATGTCACCGGCCAGGTCCGGCCCCTTGGTCTCACCGGTCACCGCGCTCTTCAGCGGCGCCGCGGTGATGACGGTGTCGCCGGGGCAGCTCCCGGCCGGACAGGTCGGGGTGCCGAGTTTCATGACGGCCTCGGACACGCCCGTACCATCGGGGAGCCCGTCCAGTTTGAGCCCGATGACGGTGACGGTCTTGTCCGCTCCGGCGCCGCCGATCTGCATGGTGGCGGAGTCGGTCACGGTGCACGGGTTGCCGCCGCAGGCCGTCGGGTCGGTCTTGGCGGTCTTGATGACGAAGCCGTCCTTGCCCAGGGTCAGGTGCCGGACCTCTTCGGCCGGAGGCTCGTTCGGGGTGCCCGGGGTGGTGAAGCCGACGGGTGCGGTCTTGGGGGTGCAGATCTCGCCCGAGCCGTCCGTGCCGCTGACGCAGGTCTGCATCTGCCAGGTGTAGGCGCGACCGGGCCGGACGATGCCGGCGGGGATCCGGAAGGAGGCGCGTTCGCCGCCGTTGACGGCGCGTTGTCCCAGCGGGCTGGAACCGACCGGGGCGCCGCCGCTGTCGTACAGGTGGTACTTGGCGGTGACCGGCCCTCCGGAAGGACGACTGGCCATGCCCGACAGGACAGGCTGCGTCGGGTCGGCCATACCGGTTTCCGTATCGGTCGGCGATACCGGAGCATCCGAGGTGATGCGGTAGGCCGGGCTCTCGTTGCACGAGGGCGGGGTGACGCCGGTACGGCAGGCCTTGACGTGCTTCCCCCTCCTGAAGGCGGACCCAGGTGGCGACGGTGAAGCTGGCATCGGTGCGCAGCAGAGGGCCGTTGGTCGCGGCGTAGGCGCTGCCCGTGCTCACAGCGGCCTGCACGCTCCTGGCCGCGGTGTCGGTCTTCGACGGAGCGGCGAACGCGCCGCCGGGGCAGGGGCCGAGATCTCGCCAGACCGGCCAGTCCTCGTCTCCCGGTACTCCGGGCCAGGGGATGCCGAGGTCGCGAGCCTCCCAGGCGTGTCCCTCGTGGCTGACCCGATCACCGGGCTCGTAGTCGGCATCTTCCGACCACGCCGGATAGGGGCAGGACTGCGTGGGAGCCGGCGTGGGCGTAGGGGCCGGAGTCGGCGTAGAGGTCGGAGTCGGCGTGGGAGGAGGAGTGGAACCGGCGGTGGAGTTCAGCTGGAGCGCACGGCCGATCTGCCCCGGACCGGTGAACGCACCGTTGTGCAAAGTGAGCGCGTGGCCGTGTCCGGTGGCGTCGGCCGCCGTGGTTGCTCCCGCCTCCTCATCGAATTTCCAGTGCGCCGGCTCTCCGGTCGGCAGGACCGGCGGAGGAATCATCGTGGAGTCATTGATCGTGACGGTGTAGTCCAGGTTCGCGGTCTCGGCCACACTGGACTTGAAACCGACCTTCACGCTGGTGCTGCGGGCGATCGCGTCGTTGCCGCTGATCGAGTCGATCGACTCGGCGGTCACTGTGGGGATCTCCGGTGGCAGCATGTAGGACACGGTCAGCTTCGGCGGCCGAGCGCCGGCGCCGGCCCGCTCCATGGAATGGAACTCCACGTATCCGGAGTACGGATAGGTCATCGACGAGTCGTTGACCGCGCGCAACTCCAGCCCGTGGGAGGGCGCCCCGGTCGCCCATGCATTTGCGATGGCCGTGATGTCCCAGGTGAACGGTACATCGGCCTTGGCGACCTTCGGCCGGAGCGCGCCGTCCTGCTCGACGAGGGCCGTGTCGATCCATGCCCAGGATCCGTCGGCCTGCCTCAGCCGGGCCGGTCCCGCATACGACTCCATCGTCAGGTGGCCGTCGGGGTAGGCCCAGGTCCGTGAGGTCTCGGTGTAGACCTGCTCGACCGCCACCGGCTTGCCCTGTTTTCTCGCCTCTTCGATCGCGGCCCGCAGGGGTGCGTCCGGATCCTCGGGTCGCGGAAACTCCGTCACCGCAGTGTGAGTGGGGGCCGGTTCGGGGTCGGCCAGATCGGGCGGGGGACTCCCTGCCGTCAAGAAGGACGCGGTCAGAGAGGAGACGGCCGCCACTGCGAGCATGGTCCGTCTGAGCGGCCTGCGCCGTGGCGGCGGCGCGGCCGAGTGGTTCGGTGAGGGGAATCCCACCGGTACCTCTGTTGCTGAGGAGACAAACCGGCCGGGATCGTGGGAAGAGGGGAGCCCGGCCGGAGATGATCAGGGCAAGAGTCCCCAACGACGCTGTTGATCTTGCCGGACACGATGGATCTTTCTCGCCTTGAAGCTGCGGCTCGGAGCGGATGCACCGCTATGACGCCGTACGGGCTGCCCGTACAGATCTCCGGGCCGGCCCTTCTCCTCCGGTCATGCCATGTCAGCCGTTTTCGAGGCATTCGGTAGGAGGATGAGACAGGCTCCACGAACCGTCCGCAGCAGGGTTCTCGGGGCGGCCGACGCCGGGAACCGCGAATCCCGCCCGCCCGCCCGTGCTGCGGAGGTGGTGATCCGCACCTTCGGGTCCGCGGGCCTCGGCTGCATGGCCGGCCGGCTCGGCCCGCCGTGTCCGGCGCGATGCGGTCAGCGGCGTGTAACGCGCGGGGTGCCGCAGGCGGTGGTGTCCTCAGGGAGTACCCGCGGAGAACGGATGGCGTGATGTCTGCCCTGCCGGTGACCAGGGCGGACTCTTGGGCTGAAGCTTCACGGGACGGGCTCCGTTTCCAGCCAGTCCGGCCGATCCGCCGTCTCGAAGCGGAAGATCTGGTCGCGCTTTCCCGAGCACGTGTGCTGCGCGAGTTCGGCTCCCGGGTGGACGTCTGCCTCGCCGTACAGCAGCCCGAGGCATTTGCCGCTGTGCACGGGACGCAGGGCGTAACCGCGTCCCGCGCGCTCGGGCTCCAGCAGGAAACGCTGGTGGGCCGCCGCGGTGCAGTCGGCGGGAGCGAGCAGCGCCTCCTCACCGAGGTGAGCCTGATCCACGGTCAGGCAGCCGACGCCCTCCTCGGGGTGGTGCCATTGAATCTCGTAGACGCCTGCGCCGAGGGCTTTGAGGTAGGTGTCGGGCGCCACACCGGCGCACGAGCGCTGGACTGCGAGCGGACGGTCGGTTCTTCTGGAGCGTTCGCGGCCCTCTCCTACGCACAGCTCACGGTCGACGGCGTACGAGGGACGCATACGGTACCAACCGTCCTGCGGAAGGGCCCGGGAGGACAGATGATCGGCTGAAGGCCGGCCCTCCAGCGTCTCGCTCATGTCCGCGAGGACCGTGGGCGCGGCCAGGAGCACGGCGGTCATGCCCGCGGCGGTCACGAGCGTCGGCCATCCTCGCCGCACGGCCGACCACGCCGGACGGCGGGACGTCTCCGGTGGGGAGACCTCCGCCACGGGCCCGGGACCGGCTTCGGCCAGGGTGCCGGCACACGGCTCGGGCTCCTGCGCCACGGACACGGGCTCGTCGACGGTGCTCATCGCGAGGCTTCTGCGGACGCGCACCCAACGGTCGATCTCTGCCTCGTCCAGCCCGCAGGCGGCGGCGAAGGCCGTCACGAAGCTCTCCCGGGGGAGGGTGGCGCGACCGAGAACGCTCGACGTGGTGCTCGCAGGGAGGGAACCGTCCGCCCTTGCGGCCAGCTGACGGTAGGTGAGGCCGCTCCAGTGGCGTAATCGGGCCAAGGCGGCGACATACTCGGCGGCAGTGGCAGCGTGCCCGGGATCGGGTGGGCCGCCGACCTCGTTCAATACCGCCTCTTCCGCTCAGAGCTCTCTCCATGACCGGACAAACATGCTAACAAAGGGTGCTGATATGAGTCATCCACCTGTCCGGACAGAAGAGGGAGCCGGGGACGACCGAAAGGGCGCCTACATCGAACGCGATCACCCGGCTGCCGCGCCGGGTGGGCGGGGTTCCACCGGCCCGTTGGTCTTTCCTGCCCGTGGCGGGCACGGGTTTTCCGCCGGTCGGGTCGGCGCAGGCAGGACCCGCAGGCGGGCGATCGCCGTCCCCACGTCCGGCGGCGCGCCTGTCAGCTGGGGAAACCCTTGCACCACTGCCGTGGACGCAACCGGAGCTCTTCTCATATAGATGATCAAGCGCGGCGAGATCCACCGTGAGCGCCCGAGGTTAGGGGCGGTGCCCGGGCGGGCGAACGCATACTATCCCCTGCATGACCGTCCCACCTGAGGAGCTCCGGCCGGCCGCGGACCTCCCGCCGCCCACCCGCGACGAGTGGCGGGAGCTGGCGCTCGGGGTCCTGCGCAAGTCGGGGGTGCAGGCGTCCTCCCCGGAGGAGGCGCTGGCCTCGACGACCTACGACGGCGTGACCGTCGCGCCCCTGTACGACGCCGCCGACCTGCCCGGCGACCCCGGCCTGCCGGGAGCCGCCCCCTACCTGCGGGGCGCCCGCCCGGTACGCGGCGGCTGGGACGTCCGGCAGCGGCACGAGGCCGCCGATCCCGAGGCGGTCCTGGCCGACCTGGAGAACGGCGTCACCTCCCTCTGGCTGGCCCTGGCCCCCGAGGACCTGCCGCGGGTGCTGGAACGGGTCCACCTGGAGCTGATCTCGGTCGTCCTGGAGGCGGGGGAGCGGACCGGGGAGGCGGCCGAGGCGCTGCTGGCGATCGCGGCCCGGCGGGCGGCGGACTCCGGAGCCGCCGCCGGGCTCACCGGGAACCTCGGCGCCGACCCGCTGGGCCTGCGCGCCCGTACCGGGAGCGCGGCGCGCACGGGGACGGATGCGGCGGCGGACGCCCGCTCAGGCACGGCGGGTACGGCGGACCCGGCGGGTACGGCGGGTACGGCGGCGGACGTCCGCGCGGACGCCGCGATGGAGGAGGCCGCCGGGCTGGCCCGCAGGTGCGCGGCGGAGTTCCCGGGGCTGCGGGCGCTGGTGGTGGACGCGACGCCGTACCACGACGCGGGCGGCGGCGACGCCGAGGAGCTGGGCTGCTCGCTGGCGACCGGGGTGGCCTACCTGCGGGCGCTGACCGGCGGCGGGCTGGGCCTGGAGCAGGCGTTCGGGCAACTGGAGTTCCGCTACGCGGCCACCGCCGACCAGTTCCTCACGATCGCCAAGCTCCGCGCCGCCCGGCGCCTGTGGGCGCGGGTGGCCGAGGCGTGCGGGGCGGGCCCCGAGCCCGATCCGGCGGACCCGGGGCGCACCCTGGCCGCGCAGCTGCAGCACGCGGTCACCTCCTCGGCGATGATGACCGCCCGCGATCCGTGGGTGAACATGCTCCGCACCACCCTGGCCTGCTTCGCCGCCGGGGTCGGCGGCGCCGACGCGGTGACCGTGCAGCCGTTCGACGCCCGGCTGGGCCTGCCCGACGCCTTCTCCCGCCGCATCGCGCGCAACACCCACGCGCTGCTGGTCGAGGAGGCGCACGTGGCCCGGGTGACCGACCCGGCCGGCGGCTCCTTCTACACCGAGCGGCTCACCGCCGACCTGGCCGAGCGGGCCTGGGCGTGGTTCCAGGAGATCGAGCGCGCCGGCGGCATGGCCCGGGCGCTGGAGTCGGGCCTGGTCGCCGACCGGCTGGCCGCGACCCGGGAGCGGCGCGCGGCGGACATCGCCCGCCGCCGGTTCCCGATCACCGGCGTCAGCGAGTTCCCGAACCTGGACGAGCGGCTCCCGGAGCGCACACCCCGGCCCGCCGCGCCCGCCGGTGCGGGAGGGCTGCCGGTCGTGCACCACGCCCGGGAGTTCGAGGCGCTGCGCGACCTGGCCGACGCCCAGGAGACCCGCCCGGTCGTCTTCCTGGCCACGATCGGCCCGGTCGCCGCGCACACCGCGCGCGCCTCGTTCGCCGCCAACCTGTTCCAGGCGGGCGGCCTGGCCACCGTCTCCTGCGGCCCGCTGACCGACCCGGGCGAGATCGCCGCCGCGTTCACCGCGAGCGGCGCCCGGGTCGCCTGCCTGTGCTCCGGCGACAAGCTGTACGGCGAGCACGCCGAGGCGGTCGCCGCCGCGCTGGCCGGGGCCGGGGCGAAGCGGGTCTGGCTGGCGGGCAGAGGGGACCACCCGAACGTGGACGGCAACCTGTACGCCGGGTGCGACGCCCTCGCCGTGCTCCGCGAGACCTTCGGCGACCTGGGGGTGGGCCGGACCGCTCCGGACGGCCCGGCGGACTCCGGCGGCCCGGGGACGGACCCGGCCGCCGGCGGCGGTCCCGTGACGGCTCCCGACGAGCGGGGAGAGACCCGATGACGATTCCCGACTTCTCGCAGATCGACCTGGCGGGCGGGGCCGCGGCGCAGGACGGGCCGGACCCGGCCGCCTGGGCGCGGGCCGTACGCCGGGCGACCGGGCAGGAGCCCGCCGACCTGGTGTGGGAGACCCCGGAGGGCATCGCGGTCAAGCCGCTCTACACCGCCGCCGACACCGCGGGCCTGGACTTCCCGCACACCTATCCGGGGATCGCGCCGTACCTGCGCGGGCCGTACCCGACGATGTACGTCAACCAGCCGTGGACCGTCCGGCAGTACGCCGGGTTCTCCACCGCCGAGGAGTCCAACGCGTTCTACCGGCGCAACCTGGCCGCCGGGCAGAAGGGCCTGTCGGTCGCCTTCGACCTGGCCACCCACCGGGGTTACGACTCCGACCACCCGCGGGTGGCGGGCGACGTCGGCATGGCGGGTGTGGCGATCGACTCGATCTACGACATGCGGCAGCTGTTCGACGGGATCCCGCTGGACCGGATGAGCGTGTCGATGACCATGAACGGCGCGGTGCTGCCGATCCTGGCGCTGTACATCGTGGCCGCCGAGGAGCAGGGGGTGGAGCCCGGGCAGCTGGCCGGGACCATCCAGAACGACATCCTCAAGGAGTTCATGGTCCGCAACACCTACATCTACCCGCCGGCGCCGTCGATGCGGATCATCTCCGACATCTTCGCCTACACCAGCGAGCGGATGCCGAAGTTCAACTCGATCTCGATCTCCGGCTACCACATCCAGGAGGCCGGGGCCACCTGCGACCTGGAGCTGGCCTACACCCTCGCCGACGGCGTGGAGTACCTGCGCGCCGGGGTGGCGGCCGGGCTGGACGTCGACCGGTTCGCGCCGCGGCTGTCGTTCTTCTGGTGCATCGGGATGAACTTCTTCATGGAGATCGCCAAGCTGCGGGCCGCCCGGCTGCTCTGGGCGCGGCTGGTGGCGGGCTTCGGCGCGAAGAACCCCAAGTCGCTGTCCCTGCGCACCCACTCGCAGACCTCGGGCTGGTCGCTGACCGCCCAGGACGTGTTCAACAACGTGGTGCGCACCTGCGTGGAGGCGATGGCCGCCACCCAGGGCCACACCCAGTCGCTGCACACCAACGCGCTGGACGAGGCGCTGGCCCTGCCGAGCGACTTCTCCGCGCGGATCGCCCGCAACACCCAGCTGCTGCTGCAGCAGGAGTCGGGCACCTGCCGGGTGATCGACCCGTGGGGCGGCTCCTACTACGTCGAGCGGCTCACCCAGGAGCTGGCCGAGCGGGCGTGGGGGCACATCCAGGAGGTCGAGGCGGCCGGGGGCATGGCCAGGGCGATCGACGCCGGGCTGCCCAAGCTCCGCATCGAGGAGGCCGCGGCCCGCACCCAGGCGCGCATCGACTCCGGGCGGCAGCCGGTCATCGGCGTCAACAAGTACCGCCCGGACGCCGACGAGCCCATCGAGGTGCTCAAGGTCGACAACACCGCCGTGCGGGCCAGCCAGCTGGACAAGCTCCGGCGGCTGCGCGCCGAGCGCGACCCGCGGGCGGTGGAGGACGCGCTGGCGGCGCTGACGGCGGGCGCGGCGGGGGACGCCAACCTGCTGGAGCTGGCGGTGGCGGCGGCGCGGGCCAAGGCGACGGTCGGGGAGATCTCCGACGCGCTGGAGAAGGTCTTCGGCCGCCACGCCGGGCAGATCCGCACGATCTCCGGGGTGTACCGCGAGGAGGTGGGCTCGGGCGTGGAGGCGGTGCGCGCCGCGTGCGAGCGGTTCGAGAAGGCCGAGGGGCGCAGGCCGCGCATCCTGGTCGCCAAGATGGGCCAGGACGGCCACGACCGCGGACAGAAGGTGATCGCCACCGCCTTCGCCGACCTCGGCTTCGACGTGGACGTCGGCCCGCTGTTCCAGACGCCCGAGGAGGTGGCCCGCCAGGCGGTCGAGGCCGACGTGCACGTGGTCGGCGTCTCCTCGCTGGCGGCCGGGCACCTGACGCTGGTGCCCGCGCTGCGGGCGGCCCTGGCCGGCCTGGACGCCGAGGACGTCATGATCGTCGTGGGGGGCGTCATCCCGCCCGGCGACTTCGACGAGCTGCGGGCCGCCGGCGCCTCGGCGATCTTCCCGCCGGGCACCGTCGTCGCCGACGCCGCGTTGACCCTGCTGGAGGACCTGTCGGCCCGGCTCGGCCATGCGTCTTGACGACTACCTCCACGGGGTGCGGTCCGGTTCGCGCCGCTGGATCGGCCGGGCCGTCACCCTCGTGGAGTCCACCCGGGCCGACCACCGGGAGCTGGCGCAGCGGCTGCTGGTCGAGCTGACCCCGCTGGCCGGCAAGGCCCGCAGGGTCGGCGTCTCGGGGGTGCCCGGCGTGGGCAAGTCCACCTTCATCGACGCGCTCGGCACCCACCTGACCGGGCTGGGCCACCGGGTGGCGGTGCTCGCCGTCGACCCGTCGTCCACCCGGACCGGCGGGAGCGTGCTCGGCGACAAGACGCGGATGGCCCGGCTGGCCGCCGACGAGAACGCCTTCATCCGCCCCTCGCCCACCTCCGGGACCCTGGGCGGGGTGGCCAAGGCGACCCGTGAGGCCATGGTCGTCGTCGAGGCGGCCGGATACGACGTCGTGCTCGTGGAGACCGTGGGCGTCGGGCAGTCGGAGACCGCCGTCGCCGACATGGTGGACACCTTCCTGCTGCTGGCGCTCGCCAGGACCGGGGACCAGCTCCAGGGCATCAAGAAGGGCGTGCTGGAGCTGGCCGACGTGATCGCGGTCAACAAGGCCGACGGCCCGCACGAGCAGGACGCCCGCAGGGCCGCCAGGGAACTGGCCGGGGCGCTGCGGCTGCTCCGCACCGAGCGCACGGTCCCCGTGCTGACCTGCAGCGGGCTCACCGGAACCGGCCTGGCGGAGCTCTGGCGGCAGCTGGCCGCCCACCGGGACGCCCTGGAGGCGTCGGGCGAGCTCGCCGACCGGCGGCGGCGCCAGCAGGTCGGCTGGACCTGGGCGCTGGTGACCGACCGCCTCCTGCGGAGGCTGCACGACCACCCGGGTGTGGCGGCGGTCGCGGGAGAGGTCGAGCGCGCGGTCCTGGACGGCTCCCTCACCCCGGCGCTGGCCGCCGACCGCATCCTGGACGTCTTCGCGGAGGGCGGCCCCCGGCCCTGACCGTGCGGATGCCCTCACCGTGCGTGACGTGCGGAGACAGGTCGGACCGTCAATTAAGGCGTTTCTGGTGACCCGTGGTTAAAGTCACGCTTCTGTCGGTTTGGGGAGATTTCAGGGCGGAGGCGAACTTGATCGATGGTAGTCGATCATGTGATACTTCGTCCCGAGAATTACAAATGTCGCGATGCGATCCGCTTTGAATGTGCAGCGTCTGAAAGAAGGTGAACGGCGAGACGGGCGTGGGCCGGGTCCGATCCGTGTCCGTGCAGCGAGCGCCGGGCGCCGACCGCCGTCTCCGCATCTGCCGTCGCCGTACCGCTGGACACCGCGGACTGCATCGCGCAGGTGGGAGACAGGCAGTGCCGATCGACGTGGACGCCGGGCCTTCCCGGCGGGTGAGATCCGTTCCGATGCGCCGGGCGCTGCCGAGGCTGGTGCACGACCCGGTGAGCGCTCTCGCCGAGTTCGCGCGGGAGGCCGGGGGAGAGGTCGTCCGGCTGGAGCTGGGGCCGTTCCGGCCGTACCTGGTCACCCATCCCGACCACGTCCAGCAGGTGATGCGCACCCGGTGGGAGAACTACCAGCGCGAGGGCATGTTCTGGCGGCCCCTGCGCCGCCTCTTCGGGACCGGCATCATGAGCGAGGGCGAGGTCTGGCAGAACAGTCGCGCCACCCTCCAGCCGCTGTTCACCGCCCGGTACGTCGCCACGATCGCCGACGAGGTGGCGCGGCGCGTCACCGACAGGGTCGAGGAGTGGGCGGAGCACGCCCGGACGGGGCGGACCGTCGACGCAGTGGCGGAGATGTCGGGCATCGTGAGCTTCATCGTCAACCGGGTGCTGTTCGGGGACAAGCTGAGCCGCGCGGACGGCGAGCGCCTCATCCCCGCCTACGACATCGCGGCCCACTCGATCGGCTACCGCGTGCTCATGCCGTTCATGCCGTACTTCGTCCGGGTGCCCCGCGACCGGGCCTTCCTCAGGGCCGTCCGGCAGATCGACGACGTGGTCTTCCCGGTGGTCCGCAGGTCGATGGCCGATCCCGGGGAGGGCGACGACATCATCTCCGTGCTCTGCCGGTCCACCGACGACAAGGGCGGGAGGTTCACCGACCGGCAGATCCGCGACGCCCTGGTGAGCGTCTACGCGGCCTCGTCGGAGACCACCGCGATGGTCATCGCCTGGCTCTGGCTGCTGCTGGACGCCCACCCCGGGGTCGCGGCCCGGCTGCAGGCCGAGATCGACGAGGTGGTGGGCGAGGGTCCCGCCCGCCCCGGGCACATCGCCCGGCTGCACTACACCCGCATGGTCCTGCAGGAGACCCTGCGCCTGTACCCGGCGGGCTGGATCTTCCCCCGGATGGTCATGGAGGACGCGGAGATCGGCGGCGTGCCGGTCAGGCGCGGTTCGACGGTGCTGATCACCCCCTTCGCCTCGCACCGGCTGGACGGGTTCTGGGACGACCCGCTGGAGTTCGACCCCGAGCGGTTCGCGCCCGGCAAGCAGGAACGCCGGCACCGGTACGCCTACTTCCCCTTCGGGGGCGGCCCGCACAAGTGCCTGGGCGAGCACCTGTTCCACGTCGAGGCGCCGCTCATCGTCGCGGGCGTCCTCAGCCGGTTCCGGCTGGACGTGCGCACCCCGGGACCGTTCATCCCCGCCCGGGCCGCCTCGCTGCGCCCCCGCCGGCGGATCGAGCTGGGCATCCGCTTCGCCCGGGACCTCGCCGGGGGAGGGGCCCGGTGAGCGCGCCCGCCGGCCGTTCCCGCTCGTCCGCCGTGGAGTGCGGCGCGGCCTCCGCCGTGGCCGGGCGCTCGCAGCGCGAGATGCGGCAGTGGGCCGAGACCTACCCCGGCCTGTTCTCCGCCAAGCCGTTCGACGCCGCCCTGTACAGCACGCTCTCACTCGCCATGGCCTTCAGCGGGCCGTGGCTCACCGCCGGGCAGCTGCGCATGGCGAACAAGGCCTCCCTGTGGGCGTTCGGCCTGGACTGGCTCGTCGACTACGTCGCCGCCTCGCCGCAGGAGGTCGAGGAGATCGCCCGGCGGTGCCTGGAGGCGGCCGGCGGGGCCCCCCCGGCCGACGGCGACGACCTGGCCCGCATGCTCGCCGACATTCGGGACGAGCTCGCCTCCTCCCCCGCCTTCCCCGAGCTCGGGCCGGTCTGGCGGGACGAGCTGGAGCGGATGCTGGACGGAATGCTCGCCGAGTGGCGCTGGAAGGCGGACAAGACGGTCCCGACGTTCGAGGAGTACCTCGGCAACGCCGACAACCTCGGCTTCTCCTTCGTGTTCGCCGCCCACTGGATCCACGTCTCGGACCGGGACGCGGTCGCGGACGTCGACCGGGTGCGGGAGGCGGGCCGCGCCGTGCAGCGGGTCATCCGCCTCCTCAACGACCTGGGCACCTACGAACGGGACGTCGCCTGGGGCGACCTCAACGCCCTCCTGCTCGACGTCACCCGCGCCACGGTGGAGCGGCGGATCACCGAGCTCGCGGCCCGGAGCCGGGAACTGATCGAGCCGCTGCGGGAGGCCCAGCCGGGACTGGCGGGCTACCTGGAGCGGCAGATGGACTTCTGCGCCGGGTTCTACCGGGTGGGCGACTACTGGGGGACCCTTTGACCGTCGACGTGAACGCGAGTACGGCCCTGCTCCCGGGAACGTGCGCGACCGGCGGCGCGGCTGATCCGGCCGCCGGGGCGCGCGAGCTGGTCGCCGGTCTGCTGGCCCGGCCGTGGGGGCAGGTGTCCCCGTCGGTCTACGAGACCGGACGCGTGGTGAGCCTCGCCCCCTGGCTGGCCGGCCACGCCGAGCGGGTCGCCTTCCTGGTCACCGCCCAGCGGGCGGACGGCGGCTGGGGCCGCCCCGAGGGCGGGTACGCGCTCGTCCCGACGCTGAGCGCGACCGAGGCGCTCCTGGCGGAGCTGCGGCGCCCGTCCCCCTGCGCGGACCCGGTCGTACTGGCCGGGGCCGTCCGCCGGGGACTGGAGGCGGCCCGGCGCTGGTCGGGCCCGGACGGACCCCCGCTGCCCGACATGCCGGCGATCGAGCTGATCGTTCCCTCCCTGGTCTCCCTGATCGACGGCCATCTGGCGCAGGGGCGCCCGGACGGGGTGGATCCGCAGGGCGCGGTCCCGGACCGGGCGGGCACGGAGGGGGGTCCGGGCCTTCCGGCGGGCATGGACGGCTCCAGGCTCTCCGCGGTCCGGGCCTGGCTGGAGGCGGGCGGGCGGGTCCCGCGCAAGCTGGTCCACGCGCTGGAGGTCGCGGGTCCCGCGGCGGCCGCCGCGGAGATCGTCCCCACCCCGGTCGGTCCGGGTGTGGCGTCCGTCGGGGCCTCGCCCGCGGCCGGCGCGGCGTGGCTGGGCGCGGTGCGGGCCGCTGACGACCCGGGACGGCTCCGCGCCGCGGCCGGGGTGCGGCGCTACCTGGAGGCGGTCGTGGCCGGCTCCGGCGGGCCGGTGCCGTGCGCGATCCCCGTCACCGTGTTCGAGCGGGGCTGGACGCTGAGCTGGCTGCGCCGGGCCGGCGTGCCGGTGGACGTCCCGGCGGAGCTGGCGGCGAGCCTGCGGGAGGGACTGGGCCCGGAGGGCGTCGCCGCCGGGCCGGGCCTCCCGCAGGACGCGGACACCACCTCCGTCGCGCTGTACGCGCTGACCCTGCTCGGCGAGCCGCGCGAGCCGGACGGGCTCTGGCCGTACGAACTGGAGACCCACTTCTGCACCTGGCAGGGGGAGGAGGGCTTCTCCCCGACCACGAACGCGCACGTGCTCGACGCCTTCGGCGCCTACCTGCGCGCGACCGCCCGCACCTCCGTCACCGGAGGCGCCACGTCCTCCGAGGTCTCCGAGGTCTCTGAGACCCCTTTCACCGCGACGGCGCTCCCGGCTCCGGCGGGCCGTCCGGCGGCACGTTACGCGGCCGCGGTGCGGAAGGTGTCGGCGCGGCTGCGCGGCTGCCAGAGCGAGGAGGGGAGCTGGCTGGACCGCTGGCACGCCTCGCCGTACTACGCCACGGCCTGCTGCGCGCTCGCGTTGCACGAGTTCGGCGGCGCGGAGTCGGCGCGGGCGGTGGACCGGGCCGTGCGCTGGGTGCTGGCCGGCCAGCACGCGGACGGGTCCTGGGGGCGGTGGGAGGGCACGGCCGAGGAGACCGCCTACGCACTGCAGACCCTCCTGCTGACCCTCCCGGAGGGCGGGGACGCGCCCGCGGAGACGGCGGAGGCGGTGGCGCGCGGCCACCGCTTCCTGTCGGACGCCGCAGACGGGGAGGAGGGGCCGCGGCTCTGGCACGACAAGGACCTGTACTTTCCGGCGGCGATCGTCCGGGCGGCCGTCCTGGGCGCGCTGCACCTCGCCGACGGGTTCCTGGCTTCGGGGCGAACCTCTGCAAGACGGCCATGACAGCTGTTATGGTTTATATTTACTGGCGACAGTTAGGGTCCTAAAGGGGACAGACGGTTACATGTGGCCGAGGCCGCCTTGAGTGTAATTACCGACGTTGCTAGGGTTCGGCGGGTGCGATGGGCTGTGCCCCGCCACTTCGGTCTTACGGCCTCTGTGGATTCACGCGTCTATCGCCGTGAAATTTAATGCGATTTCTTTTCATTTCCCCAGGGTGGTGTCATGCGCTTGCGCAATGCGCGTCTGCGGACCAAGGTCACGGCACTGCTGCTGTCGCTCGCGGCCCTCTGGGCGTTCACCGCGTGGGTCACCGTCCGTGACGGTCTGAACATGCTGGGCGTGGCGACGCTGAACTCCGGCGTGGCCGAGCCGAGCGAGCGGCTCGTCGTCGAGCTGCAGACCGAGCGCCGGCTCTCGACGCTCGCGCTGGGAGACCCGGGCGGCGGCCCCCAGCGGCGTGAGGCGCTGAAGATCCAGCGCGGCCGCACGGACGCGGCCGCGGCCGCCCTGCGCGAGCTCTCCTCCGCCACGGGGGTGGAGCTGGCGGCGAGCGAGGAGCTGTGGCGGAGGCTCGGCGTGGTCTCCGACCGGGTGGACGGGCTGGCGGTCCTCCGCAAGACGGTCGACGAAGGCCGGATCGACCGGACCCGCGCCGCCGCGGCGTTCGGTGAGATCGTCGAAGCGGTCTACTCCGCCTACGACTCGATGGCCACGCTGGACGACGAGGCGCTCGCCCGGGACACCCGCACGCTCATCGGGCTGAGCCGGGCCGTGGAGCTGGTCTCGCAGGAGGACGCCCTGGCCTCCGGCGCCCTGGTGGCGGGCGGGTTCACCGAGGAGGAGCGGCTGCTGTTCGCGCGGACCGTCGGGGCGCAGCGCTTCCTCACCGCCCAGGCGGTGGCGGAACTGCCCCCGGCCGACCGCGAGGCCTACCGCAGACTGGCCGCGACGGACGACTTCACCAGGCTGCGCACGATCGAGGACCTCCTGTCCCGGAGCCGGCAGGCGGAGCGCAGCGGACAGGTCGACCTCGCGCAGTGGAGCGCCGCCGCGCAGACCGTGCGGTCGAAGACCTGGGAGACCGTGGTGAAGGCCGGCGACGGCCTGGTCGAGCGCGCCACCCCGGTCGCCGCCGGCGTCGTCGTGCGGCTCGCGCTCGCCGGCGGTCTGGGGCTCATCGCCGTCATCGCCTCGGTGGTCCTGTCCATCACCACGGCCCGCGCCCTGATCCAGCAGCTCGAGAAGCTGCGGGTCGCCGCCTGGGAGCTGGCCGACAAGCGGCTGCCCGGCGTGGTGGACCGGATCGGCCACGGCGAGGAGGTGGACATCGCGGCCGAGGCCCCGCCGCTGCAGTTCGGCGACGACCAGATCGGGCAGGTCGGCCAGGCGTTCAACGCCGTCCAGCGGACCGCGATCAAGGTCGCGGTCGAGCAGGCCCAGCTCCGCCGCGACATCGCCGACATCCTGCGCAACCTCGCCCGCCGGACCCAGGGCCTCGTGCACCGCCAGCTGACCGTCCTCGACACCATGGAACGGCGCGAGCAGGACCCGCAGGAACTGCGCGACCTGTTCCGGCTGGACCACCTGGCGACCCGCATGCGCCGCTACGCGGAGAACCTCCTCGTCCTGGCCGGGGCCGCCCCCGGCCGCGCCTGGCGGGACCCGGTGCCCATGCTCGACGTGGTGCGCGGAGCGCTGGCGGAGATCGAGGACTACACCCGGGTCGACGTGCTCCCCATGGGGGAGGCGTCGCTGGACGGGCGGGCCGTCGGCGACGTCATCCACCTCGTGGCCGAGCTGGTCGAGAACGCGGCCTCCTTCTCCCCGCCCTACACGACGGTGAAGGTAGTCGGGCACAGCGTGGCCCACGGCTACGCCATCGAGATCGAGGACCGGGGCCTGGGCATGAGCGAGGAGGACATCGCCTCCGCCAACGAGCGGATCGCCAACCCGCCCGAGCTCAAGCTGGCGGGCAACGCCCGGCTGGGCCTGTACGTCGTCAGCAGGCTCGCCGAACGGCACGGCGTCCGGGTGACGTTCAAGGCCTCGCCGTACGGCGGCACCACCGTCGTGGTGCTGATCCCGCAGGGACTCGTCGTCCAGGGCGCGGGGTCCGAGGACTCCGGCGGCGTGAGCGTCCCGGCGGCCCGTGCCGGGGCCGTCCCGGCGACCCGGGCGGAGGCCTTCCCCCGTGCCGGGACCGCGGGCCCGGCCGGCGCAGCCGTCGCCGTGGCGCCCGTGCGGGAGACCGGCCCGCCGGAGAGCGCGACCTCCCCCGGGCCGGCGGGAGCACGGGGAGAGCCGAGCGCCTCCCGGGAGGACCCCGGGGCGGACGCGGTCGCAGCCGGACGGGCGGGGACCGAGGGGAAGGCGCCGGCCTCCGGGCGGGCGGAGGCCGAAGCGGGCGCGCCGGTCTCCGGGCGGACGAAGGGCGGCGCGGGCGCCGCGGTCTCCGGCTCCTCCTCGCCCTCGATCCTGCCGCCGCCCGACACCAGCCACACCCCGGGCGGCCTGCCGCGCCGGGTCCCCCAGACCCACCTCGCCGTGCCGCTGCGCGAGGACGACCCGCTCCCGGAGCCGGAGCGGCCCGCGGAGGACGGCGAGCGTTCCCCCGAGGAGATCCGGGCCGCCTTCTCCTCCTTCCAGGCGGGGACGCGCCGGGGCCGGTCCGACGCCGCGCAGCTGCTCGCCGGGGACGGGGGACCCGCGGACGGAGACCGACCGTCCGGGTGAACCCGGCGACGACCGTGATCCACGCGTGCCCGCGGGTGCCGGAGCCCGAACGGCGAAGAGAGGACGACAAGTGGTGCAGGGAACAGGATCCGTCACCGACCTGGCCTGGTTGCTGGACGACCTGGTCACACGCGTGGCCGAAGCGGAGAACGGCATCGTCTTCTCCACCGACGGCCTGCTCATGGCCGCCTCGGCGGGGCTGAGCCCGGCCGACGCCGAGCACCTGGCCGCGGTGGGATCGGCGATCCAGAGCCTGGGCAGGGGGGTCAGCGACCGGGTCGGCGGCGGAGCGGTGCGCCAGACCATCATCGAGATGCGCTCGGCCTACCTCGTCGTCTCCGCGGCCGGGCAGGGCGCCTGCCTGGCGGTGCTCTGCACGCACGAGGCCGACGTCGGCCTGGTCGCCTACGAGATGGCCATGCTCGTCACCCGCGTCGGCCAGTACCTCACCTCTCCCGCCCGGACTGCGGGCGCCCCGGCCAAGGGCGACGCCGCCGGATGAGTCCCCACGACGAGCACCCCGACGTCCAGTGGGTCGACGACGAGGCGGGCCCGATCGTCCGGCCGTACGTCCTGACCCGGGGCCGGACCGAACCCGCCCGCGGCCGGTTCGACCTCATCACGCTGGCGGTGACCCTCCGGCCCGTCACGCCGGGGGAGACGGAACTCGGGCCGGAGTGCCTGGCCATCGCGCGGCTCTGCGCCCAGCCGCAGTCGGTGGCGGAGATCGCCGCGCACGTCGACCTGCCGGCGGGCACCGTCCGCGTACTGCTCAGCGACCTGCTCGACCAGGGCTACATCACCCTGCAGGAACCCCAGACGGAGACGGACATGAACGACGAGAGCCTGTATCAGGCGGTGCTGGATGGACTCCGTGCGCTCTAGCCGCGACGCCGGGCAGGCCGTGCTGCCCAGGGCGATCAAGATCCTGGTCGCGGGCGGGTTCGGCGCGGGCAAGACCACCCTGGTCGGCGCCGTCTCCGAGATCGAGCCGCTGCGCACCGAGGAGACGCTGACCGACCGCGGGGTCGGGATCGACGACCTGTCCGGCGTGGAGGGCAAGGGCACCACGACCGTCGCGATGGACTTCGGCCGCATCACCATCGGCGACGCCTACCGGCTCTACCTGTTCGGCACCCCCGGGCAGGAGCGGTTCTGGTTCCTCTGGGACGAGCTGGCGCTCGGCGCGATGGGCGCGGTCGTGCTGGCCGACACGCGCAGGCTGGCCGACTGCTTCCCGTCGCTGGACTACTTCGAGCGGCGGGACACGCCCTTCATCGTCGCGGTGAACTGCTTCGACGGCGCCCGCCGCTACGACCTGGACGAGGTGCGGCTCGGGCTGACCCTCCCCGAGGACGTCCCGATCGTGCTCGGGGACGCGCGCAGGCGGCAGTCGGGCAAGGAGATCCTGATCACCCTGGTGGAGCATGCGATGAAGGTCCGCCTCGGCCGTGCCCCGGCTGCGGATCCGGGAGGACCGGCGACCACCCGGTAGGGAAACGCGTCCACCCGGGCGGGGACGGATCAGCTCCCGGCGCCTCCGCTCGGTACCCTGGCCCGCGTGAGGTTTCGAACAGGGACGGCCCTGACGCTGATCGCGCTGGTCGCGCTGCCGGTCGCCGGCTGCGCGGCGGGCTCCGCCGTCAGCGACCACGGGAAGGTGACCGCGGGGCGGATCGGCACGACCGTCCAGGTCGAGGTCGCCCCCGGCCAGCGCTTCTCCCTCGCGGTGGACGAGAACGCCTCCGTCGGGGACAGCTGGCGGATGGAGGCGCTGCCCGACGTGGCCGTGGCCTCGTTCATCAGCGACGAGTACGAGCACGAGGGCGAGCCCGGCACCACCGGCGGGGGCGGCACCCGCTACTTCGTCTTCAACGCCAAGCGACCCGGCACGACCGCCGTCACCCTCTCCAACTGCTGGCGCTGCGCGGTGGACCGGGTACCGGCCGACGAGCAGAGCCGCCGCCTCTCCGGCGAGGCGACCTTCCGGATCACCGTGCGCTGAGGCGTGCCAGTCTGGGAGGCATGAACCGACTGGCTGAGATCGACCTGTCCCGGAGACTGCACAAGAAGGAGGCGTCCGAGCGGCTCGACGCCGCGCTGCACCGCCTGCTGAGACTGCGCCTCATGCTCGGCGGGCAGATCGGCGACAAGCGCATCGGCCCGCCGCTCTGCGTCGTCTTCGAGGGCTGGGACGCCTCCGGCAAGGGCGGTGCGATCAAGCGGCTGGTCCGCCCGCTCGACCCGCGGCACGTGCGGGTCGCCCAGTTCGCCGCCCCGACCTACGACGAGAAGCGCCACCACTTCCTGTGGCGGTTCTGGCCCGTCCTGCCGGGCTGGGGCGGCATGGCGGTGCTCGACCGGTCCTGGTACGGGCGGGTGCTGGTGGAGCGGGTCGAGGGCTTCGCCACCGAGGAGCAGTGGCGGCGGGCCTACGGCGAGATCGTGGAGTTCGAGCGGACCCTCGCCGCCGAGGGCATGATCCTCGTCAAGTTCTGGATGCACGTCTCGGAGGAGGAGCAGCTCCGGCGCTTCCAGGACCGGGCCGACGACCCGCTGCGCGCCTGGAAGCTCACCGCCGAGGACTGGCGCAACCGGGAGAAGCGCCCGCAGTACGAGATCGCGGTTGAGGAGATGCTGGAGCGCACCGACCACCCGGACGGCCCCTGGCACATCGTGCCCGGTGACGACAAGCGCCTGGCCCGGGTCACGGTGGTGGAGACGGTGTGCGCGGCGGTCGAGGCCGAGCTGTCGGCCCGCGGCTACGACCTGAGCGACCCGGCCCCCGGCTCGACCGACCAGGACTGACCGGGCGGAACGCGCGGTTGACGATGATTTTTCCTGCCGCGACCAGGGGGGAGGGGCAGTCCGGGGAAGGTGGCGGATGAGGCCGGGTTGCTCGCGGAACGAGCGGGTAGGGCAGCCGGTCCACGCCTACGGCCACCGAACGAGGAGAGGCGAATGACCTTCAATCCGTTGCAGGAGCGGGGAATCCCGCTGGACCGGCAGCTGCGCAACTGGCGTGAGCTGAACGTCGACCCGATCGACCCCGACCACTCCGATCCCTACACCCGGTGCCGCATCATCGCGATGAACGGCATCGAGGTCGAGGCGGTCATGTTCAGCCACCAGTTCGCCAGGCACTGCCCGGATCCGCTGGTCAAGCAGCAGCTGGCCGAGGTCCGCTACATCGAGGCCCAGCAGCAGAAGGTCGTCAACTGGCTGCTGCCGGGACTGGCCTCGGTGCTGGAGACCACGCTGGCCTACGAGCAGGTCGCGGTGGACCTGACCGCGTGGGTCGCGCGGATGGAACCGGACCCCTACCTCAAGCAGGCCTACCAGTTCGGTGTGCTGGAGGACTTCGACCACCTGTACCGCTACGCCAACCTGTTCGAGATGATCGAGCACCGCAGGGCGGAGAAGATCGTCGACGGGCTGACCGAGGTCATGCCCGGCCGCCCGACCTACCTGCACCACCGCCATCCGATCGACAACGTGCGCGCGCCGTACGACAGGAGCGTCACCGAGCCGATCTCGAAGCTGCACGCCCTGACGATCATGGCGGCCGAGCAGCAGACCATGAACTTCTACATGAACGTCGGCCCGACCTACATGGAGCCGATCGCCCGCCAGCTCTACCAGGAGATCGGGCTCATCGAGGAGGAGCACGTCACCCACTACGAGTCCCTGGTGGACCCGGGGGAGACGTGGTGGGAGATGCTGCTCAACCACGAGTACAACGAGTGCTACCTGTACCACTCGTTCATGGAGACCGAGTCCGACCCGAAGGTGAAGGCGGTCTGGGAGCTCCACCTCAACATGGAGCTGGAGCACCTGCGCATCGCCGCCGAGCTGTTCAAGCGGCACGACGGCCGCGACCCCGAGGCGGTCGTGGCCCCGTACCTGCCGGCCCCGGTGACCTTCGAGCCGAACAAGGAGTACGTGCGCGAGCTGCTGGCCACGCAGATCGACTACACCACGATCGGCACCGGCTACGTGCAGGAGATGCACGAGCGGTTCGAGAAGCTGCAGGCGTCCATCCACGGCGGGGAGAAGCCGCCGAGCGAGCTCGTCATCGACGAGAACCGCGCCAAGTCCGGCCGGGAGTACCGCCACCAGACGGAGGGCGAGCACCCGGTCGCCAGCCTCCGCGGCATCAGGTAGGCGCCGGTCGCGGGCGCCCGCCCGGCGCCCCGCACACCGTACGGCCCGCACCCCTTCCGAGTGGGTGCGGGCCGTACGGTGTGCGGGGCGGGCTCAGCCGTCCTTGCCCATCGCGTTGCGGATGGCGTCGCGGACCCGGTCCATCATCGCCACCGGGGTGCCGATCAGCAGGTTCTTGGTCGCCGACTCGACACCGGGGTGGGGGTGGGTGGGGGCCATCGCCTCGGCGGCCTTCAGCCCGGCGGCCATCGCCCGGCGCTCGGTCGGGCTGGTGCGGGCGCGCAGCTGGGTGAACTCGTAGCGCTCCTCGCTCCTGGCGTGGGCGAGCACGGAGGCCCGCAGCACGGCCAGGTTCGTCATGAACCGGGAGTCCTCGGGGCCCGCCTTGTCCATCTCCATCAGGAGCTTCTTGGCCTCGTGCTCCTCGGCCAGGCGGTCGTCCACCACCGCGTCCCCGCCCTCCAGCTTGCGGCGGGCGTAGGGGTGCACGATCTCCTCCTCGGCCGTCTCGTGCACGGCCAGCATCCGGACCAGCCGCTGGAACGCCTCGCCCCGTTCGGCGCCGGACGCCTTCTCGACCTCGTCGAACATGTCCCTGATCAGCGCGTGCTGCCGGATCAGCAGGTCGACGACGTCGTTCTCTTCCATCAGTTCGGGCACCGTCCGGTGCTCTGTCATGTCGTTCTCCCTTCGTGTACCGGTGGCCTACCCGTGTCCGCGGGCCGAAACCAGGCCGCCGCCGCGCCCCTGCCCGGGGGCGTTTGCCCCGCGATGGGCGGGGCAACGGCCACGCATGGGAGAAGACGTGGAAGCGGGTGCGGGGCGCGACCGGGCGCAGGGGACGGGCACACCGTGGGCGGCGCGCTGCCACGGGGCGTTCAACGTTGCGTCGGGGGTGTGGCCGCTGGTCCACCTGCCGAGTTTCGAGAAGGTCTTCGGCCCGAAGGAGGACGACTGGCTGGTCCGTACGGTGGCCGGGCTGCTGGTCGGGGTGGGCTGGTCCCAGTTGCGGGGCGCGGGCACCCCGGAGGGCCGTGAGCACGCCCGGCGGGTGGGGATCGCCACGGCGGCGACCCTCCTGGCGATCGACCTGGTCTACGTGCCCAGGGGGCGCATCCGGGCCACCTACCTGCTCGACGCGGCGGCGGAGGCCGCGTGGATCCTGCTGTGGTCGCGCCGCCGCGCGGGCCGGAGGAGCGCCGCCCGGAGGCCCGCCGGGCGGCGATGAGCGCGGTGCGGGCGGCCGGGTGACGGCCGGGCAGGGAAACAGGCGCGAAAGCGAACATCTGCGTGGGAGTAGAAGCGGAAGCGGCGGAGGACGGTCGGTCCCGTCCTCCGCCGCGTCGCTCCCGGCACGTCAGCTCTTGAAAGCGTCCTTGATCTTCTTGCCGGCGTCCTTCACCTTCTCGCCCGCCTGCTTGAGGTTGCCCTCGGCCTGGTCGGCCCGGCCCTCGGCGCGCAGTTCCTCGTCGCCGGTGGCGTATCCCACGTTCTCCTTGGCCCGGCCCTTGAGCTCCTCGGCCTTGTTGGAGATCTTGTCATCGGTGCCCATGATCGTCCCTCCGTAGGTGCGTTCTCCGACGAGGAGAGCCCCTATCCCCGCAGCGGCGGAGCAAACGCGGCCGCGGCGGCGAGCGGCGGCGAGCGGCGGCGAGCGGCGGTGCGGGGCGATGCCGGGTGACCGCTTCACCGCACCTCATTTCGTGAAAGACGTTTTCGGCGGGAATTGTCCGGAGCGAATGAAAGAGGTGCGCGTGGGATATGGGGATGGTCGGCGGAATCGGCTGCCTGTTCATGTGCCCGTCATTCGGGAGGGTGGGGACGATGCGGTTGCGGGAGCGGCTCGGCAGGATGGACCGGCGGCTGTTCGCCGCCGTGGCGGGCGCGCGGCTCCCCGGCCTCGAACGCGTGGTTCCGGCCCTGTCCCGCGCGGCGGACAACTCCCTGCTCTGGGCCGGCATCGCCGGGACGCTGGCGGTCAGCGGCAGGCGGCCGCTGCGCCGGGCGGCGACCCGGGGCCTGCTCGCGGTCAGCCTCGCCAGCCCGCTGGTCAACCTGGTGGGCAAGCAGGCCTTCCGCCGGAACCGGCCGTCCCCGGACGGGCTCCCGCTCTCGCGGCTGGTCCGGATGCCGCTGTCCGCGTCGTTCCCCTCCGGCCACTCGGCCTCGGCCGCCGCGTTCGCCGCCGCCGTGGCCATGGAGGCGCCCCGGGCCGTCGCCGTCCCGGTGGGGCTGCTGGCCGCCGGGGTCTGCTTCTCCCGGGTCTACACCGGCGTGCACTATCCGGGAGACGTGCTGGCCGGGGCGGCCGTCGGGGTGGCGGCGGGGGTGCTCACCCTGCGGCTGTGGCCGGAGGCGGCCGAGGCGGGACGGGCCCGCGCCGCCGTCACCGCGCCGCCCGTCCGGCTCGACCCGGAGGGGGAGGGGCTGGTCGCCGTGGTGGACGAGGGGGCCGGCCGGGGCGCGGGGGAGGAGGGCGGGGAGGCCGCGTTCGCCGGGGCGGAGGCCGGGACGAGGACGGCGGACGCGCTGCGCGCCGCGCTCCCGCGCGCCGAGGTCTACGAGCCCGGCCCCGGGGACGACCTCGGGCAGGTGGTGGACGAGGCCGCCTCCCGCGCCAAGGTGCTCGCGGTGGCCGGGGGCGACGGCGTGGTGAGCCGGGTCGCCGGGCAGGCGCTGCGGACCGCCGTCCCGCTGCTGGTCGTGCCCTCGGGGCCGCCCGGTGACTTCGCCCGCGCGCTCGGGCTGCTGACCGTGGACGACGCCGTAGACGCCTACCGCTCCGGCGACCTGGTGACCGTCGACGTCGGGGAGGCCGCCGGACGGCCCTTCGTCGGCTCGGCGAGCATGGGCATCTACCCGGAGGTGCTGGCCCGCAGGCAGCGGCGGCAGGGCCGGATCGGCAAGTGGCCCGCGCTGCTGTGGGCGATGGCCGAGGTGCTCGGACCGGGTGGCGCGCGCCCCGCCGACCTCGTCGTGGACGGCGTGCCGCGCCGGGTCTGGCTGGTCTTCGTGGGCAACTGCCGCCACCAGGTGCGCGGGGCGGCGCCCACGCGGCGCGAGCGGCTGGAGGACGGCCTGCTGGACGTGCGGATCCTGACCGCGGCCCGTCGGCTGCCGCGGGCGCGGGCCTTCCTCAGCGTCCTGACCGGCAGGTTCCGGCTGTCGCGCCACTACCAGCAGTGGCAGGCCGACACGCTCCGGGTGTCCTCCCCCTCGGGTGAGGTACGGCTCGCGTGCGACGGCGAGGTGTTCACCGTCTCCGGCGAGGTGGAGTTCGCCAAGCGACCCCGCTCGCTCCTGGTGTTCCGGCCCCTCGGCTGAGCGGTGCGGGGCCGCCCGGGCGGCCCCGCACCGGTGTCCGTACCGCCTCGGGCCGCCGTCCGCGCGGCCTCGGGCCCCGGTGCCGGTACGGCCTCGGGCGGCCGTCCGGGCGGAAAAAGAGTTGACGCCTCCGATTTCCGCGACGTAGCGTCGATGACGTCCTGTCGCCGTCATCTGGGGAGTCCGGTGGAGTTCTGAGGTTCGGACACCGCGCTGTGAGAGCCGCTCTGCGGCCCGGCGCGCAGCCGACCTCAGTGGAGCCTCCCCGCCTCCGGCGGCGTTTTCCTGTGGGCTCTTCCCCGTCTAGGCGTGCGCGCCCGCGGTGTCTCCCGTGTCCCCGAAGCCACGACACATCCCCGGGAGCCGCCCATGTCATCCTCCATCTCGTCCTCCATCGTCTGCGACCGCCTCTCGTTCGCCTGGCCGGACGGCACCGTCGTGCTGGACGGCCTCGACGCCGCCTTCCCGGCGGGCCGTACCGGCCTGATCGGCGTCAACGGGTCGGGCAAGTCCACCCTGCTCAAACTCGTCGCGGGTGAGCTCGCCCCGCTCTCCGGATCGGTCACCGTCAGCGGGGAGACCGGCCACCTGCCGCAGAACCTCACCCTGGCGGCCGGCCGTACCGTCTCCGACCTGCTCGGCATCACGGACCGGCGGAACGCGCTGCTGGCCGTCGAGCGCGGCGAGGTCGCCGAGCACGAACTGGCGGAGTACTTCGCGGTGATCGGCGACGACTGGGACGTCGAGGAGCGCGCCCGCGCCGAACTCGGCCGGCTCGGCCTCGGCCACGTCGGCCTCGACCGGACGGTCGCGACCCTGTCCGGCGGCGAGACCGTCATGGCGGGCCTGGCCGCGCTGCTGCTGCGCCGTCCCGAGGTGCTGCTGCTGGACGAGCCGACCAACAACCTCGACCTGGACGCCCGGCACCGCCTGTACGCCGCGGTGGAGGCGTGGACCGGCGTGCTGGTGGTGGTCAGCCACGACCGGGCCCTGCTGGAGCTGGTGGACACCGTGGCCGACCTGTCCGGCGGCGCGGTCCGGATGTACGGCGGGAACCTGGCGGCCTACGAGGAGATGCTCGCCGCCGAGCGGGAGACCGCCGAGCGGATGGTCCGCGCGGCCGGGGCCGACGTGCGGCGGCAGCAGCGCGAGTGGGAGGAGGCGCAGGTGAAGCTGGCCCGCCGGGTGCGCTACGGCAACACGATGTACGAACGCAAGCGCGAACCGAAGATCATCATGCAGGCGAGGAAGCGCGAGGCGCAGGTCTCGGCGGGCAAGCACCGCAACCTGCACGCCGGCAAGCTCGCCGAGGCCCGTGACCGGCTCGGCGAGGCCGAGTCTGCGGTCCGCGACGACCCCGAGATCCGGATCGGGCTGCCGGAGACGGCCGTGCCCGCGGGCAAGACCGTGCTGACCGTGACCGGCCTGCGGACCGCGAGCGGGACCGCGGTGGACGAGCTCGTCGTGCGCGGGCCGGAACGCGTCGCGCTGACCGGCCCCAACGGGTCGGGCAAGACCACGCTCCTGCGCACGATCGCCGGGGAGCTGGAACCGGTGGAGGGAGCCGTCGCAGTGGGCGTGCCCGGCGTGCGGTACCTGCCGCAGCGGCTCGACCTGCTGGACGACGGGCTCAGCGTGCTGGACAACGTCCGCCGGTTCGCGCCGTCGGCCACGGTCAACGAGGTCCGGGCCGGGCTGGCACGCTTCCTGCTCCGGGGCGAGCGGGCCGACCGGCCCGCCGCGACGCTCTCCGGGGGCGAGCGGTTCCGCGCCGTGCTCGCGGCGCTGCTCTCCGCCGAACCGCCGCCGCGGCTCCTGCTGCTGGACGAGCCGACCAACAACCTCGACCTGGCGAGCGTCCGGCAGCTCACGCAGGCGCTCGGGGCCTACCGGGGGGCGCTGGTCGTGGCCAGCCACGACCAGGCGTTCCTGGAGGCCGTCGGGATCACCCGCCGGCTGGTCCTGGACCGGGCGGGCGTGCTGTCGGAGCAGCCGGCATCCCCTGCCCGTGAGGAGGTTTGACGTGGGCTGATCAACCGGGCGATAGTGGGGCAGATGAGTCCCCTGGCTGCCCCCCGCACGCGCTCCCGCGCCGCGCTCACCGCGGCCGCCACCGCGGTCACCGCCCTGGCCCTGGCCGCCTGCACCTCCACCACCGGCGTCCGGCCCGTCGCAGGGCAGGCCACCGCGAGCGGAGTGGTCGGGTCGCCCGGTGCCCCGGGCGGCACCTCGCCCGGCGGCCCCGTCGCGAGCACCGCGCCCTCCCCGTCCGCCCTGACCGCGGAGGCCTACCGGGCCGAGCTGCAGCAGGCGCGCGGCCCGGTCCGGGACGCGCTCAGGAAGGTGGCCGACACCGGCGGGCTGAAGAACCTCGACAAGCGGATCGGCCAGGCCGCCACGGCGGTGAGCGAGGCGGCCTCCCGGCTGGAGACGCTGGCGGCCCCGCCCGAGCTGGCCGTCCAGCACGCCACCTACCTCGACGCGCTGCGCGCGTTCGGCGCGGCCCTCGACGGGGCGCGCCCGGACGTGCTGGCGCAGGAGACGTGCACCGGCCCCGCGGTGCTGACGAAGCTGGACCGCGCCGGGGACCTGGCCGACATGAAGGAGGCCGCCGCGGCGCTGACCGGCTACCCGGCCGACGTCGTCTCGGTGAAGGCCGCCGGGCAGAAGACCCGCCGCCTGTCCAACGGAAAGATCATCCAGTCCGAGAGCCGTACCGGGCGGGGCTCGATGAAGGTGCACAACGGCGGGTCGCGCGACGCCGTCGTCGTGGTGATGCGCGGCAAGAAGAAGGCCTTCAGCCTCTACGTGCGCAAGAAGGCCAAGGCCACGGTGCCGGGCGTGCGCGACGGCAGCTACCGCGTCTTCTACACCACCGGCACCGACTGGGACTCCGGAGCCAAGGCGTTCACCCGCTCGTGCGGGTTCACCGAGTTCGGCAAGAGCGTGAAGTTCCGGACCACCCGCTCCGGCGGGTACATCCGCTGGAACAACTGGACGCTCACCCTGCACGCCGTCAAGGGCGGCACCGTCCGCTCCAAGCCGGTGGACCCGGACAAGTTCCCGAACTGACCGCCGTGCCTCCGGTGACCGCTCCGGCCGGGCCCGGCCGGAGCGGCGCGCGACCCCGCCGGTGCGACCCGCCCGTACGCGGGGACGCCCGTACGCGAAGACCGCGACCTCTCCGAGGCCGCGGTCTCGTGTCATCCCCCCTGAGCCGATCGGGACCCGATCAGGTGGAGAAGAGCATGCCCACCCAGCTGCGCTGGCGGTGGTGGCCGTAGTGGCCGCCGTAGTGCGGGGCCGGGGCTCCCCAGCCCGGGGCGCCGTGGGCCGGCGGCGGGGGCGGCGGGGCGGGGGCGGCGTGCTGCTGGGACCACTGACTCTCCATGCGGGTCAGCGTCTCGAGCTCGCCGTAGTCCAGGAAGATCCCGCGACAACCGTCGCACTGGTCGATGTGGACACCATTGCGCTCGTACGTGCGCATGTTGCCGCGACACTTCGGACACTGCATGTGGTCGATCTCCTTGCCTTGGCATCGGGTCGTCGTAACAACAACCTACTGCGTGTCAGCACTATGGCAGGCGCTCCGGAACCGGACAATCCTCTGGCAGGAGTCGATCAGCACCTGCTCCACCTCGTCCAACTCCCGCCCCTCCCGCCCGGCCGCCGCCACCGCCGCCGCCGCGAGCTGCACGGTCAGCGCCTGGGCCGGGAGGTCCAGCCGCTCCCACGGGTCGCCGCCGGCCCCCACGGCGCACCCGCCCGCGGCGCGGTAGGCCGCCAGGAAGCGGTGCCACACCTCCGGCTCCAGCAGCCCGGCCGCGAACCAGGCCGCGGGCCGGGCCAGGTCCCAGGCCGGATCGCCGACCCCCAGGTCGTCGGCGTCGATCAGGATCCACTCGCCCCGGACGCGGACCATCTGCCCCAGGTGCCAGTCGCCGTGCGCCAGCGAGCACGGCCCGGCCGGGCGCTCCCCGGCGGCGTACGGGAGGACGGGACCGGGCTGCGGCCCCGTCGGCCCCGTCGGCCCGGCCGGTGCGGGCAGTCCGGGCAGCGAGTCGAAGGCGCGGCGCACGACGCGCTCGGCCGCGGAGGCGGCGGGACCGGAGGCCAGACGGGCGACGGTCCTCCCGACCCGCGCGGGCCCGCCCGCGGGCGGCAGCGGCGGCAGCGCCCCGGCCGGTACGGCGTGCAACCCGGCCAGCAGCCGCGCCCCCGCCTCCCAGGGAGCCGCGTCCGGGTCCTCGGGATCCACCGGCGTACCGGCCGGCCAGACGGTGACCAGCCGGTCCCCGGCGGACATGACCTCACCCGTCACCGGCTCCAGGAGGATCCCGCGCAGCTCGGGACCGGCGACGGCCCGCATCCGCGCCGCCAGCGGCTCCCGTCCGGCGCCGGGGGCGTGCGCCTTGACCACCACGGACCCGGCCCGCACGATCACCACGTCCGGGCGGGTGGGCAGCACCACGGGGGGCGCGTCGCCGTACCGGAGGCCGATCCGGCCCAGCTCGTCGATCAGTTCGCCGCTCGCCCGCAGAGTCTCGTCCACCCCGCAAGTCTCGCCCATCCGGGAGGTCCCGCTCGCCCGGGAGGTCCGCCCCTTCCCGCGGCGCGGCGCAGCGCCGCGCCGGGCGCGTGGGCCGCAGGCGGGCGCGTAAGGTGCTCGGCATGAGGATCGGATTCGCGGTGCCGGTGTCCGGGTCGTGGGCGACGCCCGCCAACATGGTCCGCGTCGCCCGGCGGGCCGAGGAGCTCGGCTACCACGAGCTGTGGACCTTCCAGCGGCTGCTCTACCCGCAGGGCCACCCGATGGGCCCGGTCTACCGCAGCGTGCACGACCCGGTGGTCACGCTGGCCTACCTGGCGGGTGCGACGAGCCGCGTCCGGCTGGGCGTGGCGGTGCTGAACATGCCGTTCTTCTCGCCCGCGCTGCTGGCCAAGCAGCTCGCGAGCCTGCAGGCGGTCTCCGGCGGCCGGCTGGACGCCGGGCTGGGGCTGGGCTGGCTGCCGGAGGAGTTCGCCGCGTCCGGGACGCCGTTCGAGCGCAGGGGCGCACGCGGGGAGGAGTTCGTCGGCCTGCTGCGCAGGCTCTGGTCGGAGGAGACCGTGGCGCACGACGGCGGGTTCTACCGGCTGCCGCCGGTGCACCAGGACCCCCGGCCCGGCACGCCGCCGCCGATCCTGCTCGGCGGGAGCGCGGAGGTGGCGCTGCGGCGCGCGGGACGGCTCGCGGACGGCTGGATCAGCTCCAGCCGGGAGGACCTGACCCGCATCGACGAGAAGATCGCCGTCGTCGGGGAGGCGGCCCGCGCCGCCGGACGCGATCCGGGGGCGCTGCGCTTCGTCACCCGGGGCGTCACCCGGATCCGGCCCGCCGGGGCCGCGGACCGCGCGCCGCTGAGCGGGTCGTTCGAGGAGATCCGCAAGGACGTGGCGGACCTGGCGGCCCGGGGCGTCACCGACGTCTTCCACGACCTGAACTTCGATCCGGAGATCGGCTCGCCGGACGCCGACCCGGAGGAGTCGATGCGCCGGGCCGAGGCCGCGCTGGAGGCCCTCGCCCCCTGACGGCGCGGTGCGCCGGTCACCGTGGACCTGTCATCCTGGTTGTCTCCAGACAGGACCGAATACAGGACCGAAAAGCGGGGGATATCCGATCATGGCGGACGTGCGCAAGCCGATCGAGTGCTGGCTGTCGGACATGGACGGGGTGCTCGTCCACGAGGGTCACCCGGTGCCGGGGGCCGACGAGTTCATCCGCCGCCTGCGTGAGACGGGCCGCCGGTTCATGGTGCTCACCAACAACTCCATCTACACCCCGCGCGACCTGGCCGTACGGCTGCGCGCGGCGGGCCTGGAGATCCCGGCCGAGTCCATCTGGACCTCGGCGCTGGCCACCGCCCAGTTCCTCGCCGACCAGCGGCCCGGCGGCTCCGCCTACGTGGTCGGCGAGGCGGGGCTCACCACCGCCCTGCACGAGATCGGCTACGTCCTGACCGACCTCGACCCGGACTACGTGGTCCTGGGCGAGACCCGCACCTACAGCTTCACCCAGATAACGCGGGCGATCCGGCTGATCGAGGGCGGGGCCCGCTTCATCGCCACCAACCCCGACCCGGTCGGCCCCTCCACCGAGGGCTCCCTGCCCGCCTGCGGCGCGGTCGCGGCGATGATCACCAAGGCGACCGGCGTCGAGCCGTACTTCGTGGGCAAGCCGAACCCGATGATGATGCGGAGCGCGCTGCGGGCCATCGACGGGCACAGCGAGACCACCGCGATGATCGGCGACCGGATGGACACCGACATCGTCTCCGGCATGGAGGCCGGGCTCCACACCATCCTGGTGCTCACCGGGGTGATGGCCCGGGAGCAGATCGACCGCTACCCGTTCCGCCCGTCCCAGTTGGTGGAGTCGGTCGCCGACCTCATCGACGCGATTGAGTGAGCTCCCGCCGTCCGCGACGGTCGCCGGGCGGGCGGGAGGCGGTTGCCGCGCCGGGGCCGCACGGGCCGGCGGAGCGGGCCGGGCGGGCGTGACCGGGGATTCCGGGCGGGCATGACCAGGGATTCCGGACGACTGGGCGGGGAAGACCAGTGAGGTGACGATCGAGCAGGCCGGGACGGGGAGCGGGACCGGGGACGGCGCCGGACCGCCCGGTGGAGCGCTGCCCGGCGGGGCGCTGCTGCAGGCGGTCTTCGCAGGACTGGGCGAGGGCCTCTACCTCACCGACCGCGACGGGCGCATCAGCGCGGTCAACCCGCGGGCCGCCGAGCTGCTGGGCCGCCCGGCGGAGACGATGCTGGGGGCGGACGCACACGATCTGCTGCACCGGGCCGCCGACGGCTCGGTGATCCCCCGCTCGGCGTGCAGCCTCTGGCCGGTGCTGGAGCGAGGCCTGGCCGTCCGGGGCGGGTGCGCCCGCTTCCTGTGCGGCACCGGGCACCTGCTGCCGGTGTCCTGGTCGGTCTCGCCGGTCCTGCGGGACGGCCGGATCCGCGCCGCGGCGGTGCTCTTCACCGACGCCACCGAGCACCTGGAGGCCGCCGGGCGCCGGGCCGACCAGCTGGCGGCGCTGGAACGGCTCGCCGACCGGCTGGCGGCGGCCACCGAGGCCGGCGCGATGCTGGCCCGGACGCCGGAGGCGGACGAGGCGCTGCGCCGGCTGGGCCGGCTGATCGTGCCGCGGCTGGCCGAATGGGCGGCGGTGGACCTGCGCACCGGTTCCGAGGAGGTCCGCCGGGTCGCGGTCGTCCCGCCCGAGGGCTACTCCGGAGATCCCGCCTGGGAGGGGCCGCTGCCGCCGGTCACCGAGTCCTCCGGCGCGCCGCTGGCCCGCGTGCTGCGCGGCGGTGAGGCCCTGCTGCTCGGCCCCGACGACATCGCCGCCTGCGACGACGAGCCGCTGGCGGACGCCCACCGCGAGCTGGTCTCCGCCTTCGGCGCCACGTCGGTGATCATCGCGCCGCTGCGCACCGCCCGGCGGATCCTGGGCGCGCTGACCGTGGCGCGCACCGACCCGGCCCGTCCCTTCGACGCCGCCGAGCTGGCGCTGGTCGAGGACCTCGGCCGGCGTGCCGGGCTGGCGGTGGACGGCGTCCGCCTGTCCGAGCGGCGGCGCGAGGTCGCCGAGACCATGCAGCGCCAGCTGCTGCCCCCGCTGCCGCAAGCGGGCCGGCTGGGCCTGGCGGCCCGCTACCGGCCGGCGCCGGAGGGTTCGGCGGCCGGAGGCGACTGGTACGACGTGCTGACGCTGGCCGACGGCGCGACCGCGCTGGTCGTCGGCGACGTGGCCGGCCACGACGTGCAGGCCGCCGCGCGGATGGCCCAGCTGAGCAACATGCTGCGGTCCATCGCCTGGGACCGGGTGGAGCCTCCCAGCCTCATCGTGGACCGCCTGGAGAACGCGGTGCTCGCCGTCGGCGACCCCGCGCTGGCCACCCTGGTCCTGGCCCGGATCGAAGGCCCGGAGGAAGGCCCCTGGCAGCTGCACTGGGCCAGCGCCGGCCACCCGCCGCCCCTGCTGGTCACCGAGGACGGCCGCGCCCGCTATCTGGAGTCGGCGCAGAACGTGCTGGTCGGGGTCGAGTGGCACGACGTCGGCGACCGCCACGACGCGATCGAGCCGCTGCCGGCGCGCAGCACCGTGCTGCTGTACACCAACGGCCTCGTCCACGCGCCGGGGACCGGCCTGGACACCGGCCTGGACCGGCTGCGCCGCCGCGCCGCGGCGCTGGCCCGCCGCTCGGTGGAGGGCTTCTGCGACGAGCTGCTGGAGGGCGCGCCGCCCGGCGGCGTCGACGACATCGCCCTGCTCGCCCTGCGGGTGCCAGGTCCCGGTGACGACTCATGACCGTCCCGTACGGCGGAGCAGTCCGCGCCGGGCACCGGTCCGGGGCCACGGCCCCGGCCGGTCCGGAGGACGCGGGCGGGGCGGGGCCGTGATGACGGAGGCACGGGACCCCGGCGAGGGCGCGGAGCGCCTCCGGGAGTCGGACCGCGAGCGGCTGGGCGCTTCCCGCAGCATCACGGATGACCAGGGGCCGGGCGGGCGGCGGGAGGGCGCCCCCCCGCTGCCTCCCCCGGTCCTCGTGGAGCCGGACTTCTCCGCCCTCGCCACCTCGGCCGCCCTGGCCTGCGAGACCCCGATCGCGCTGGTCAGCGTGATCGGGGCCGGCGACCGGCGGCTCACCGGCCGCACCGGCGCCGGCGCGGAGGCCCTGAACGAGCAGGCGCTGTCCTTCTTCCCCTGCACCATCCAGGGCCGCGAGCTGCTGGAGGTCCCCGACGCCCGCGACGACCCGCGCTTCCGGGACGATCCCGCGGTGACCGGGGAGCCGGGGGTGCGCTTCTACGCGGGTGTGCCGATGATCGGCCGGTCGGGGAACGTCCTGGGCGTGTTCTGCGTGATGGACCGCCGACCCCGCCGCCTCTCCGACGAGCGGCACCGGATCCTGCGCAGCCTGGCGGCCAGTGCCACCTCGCTGCTGAAGACGTACCGCTACGCCCGCCAGTCCGACCAGATCATCCACGGCCTGCAGGAGGTGCAGGACCTCAAGGACCAGTTCCTGCGCACCGTCAACCACGAGCTGCGCACCCCGCTGACCTCGATCCGCGGCTACCTGCAGCTGGTGCGGGAGGGCGGGCTGGACGAGGCCACCGAGCACCGCTTCCTGCAGGTGATCGAGCGCAACAGCGAGCACATCCTGGGACTGATCGACGAGCTGCTGCTGATGTCCAGCCTCAACGCCCGCACCGCCGTCTTCACCCCCGAACGCGTCGACCTGGTCGCCGTCGTCCGCCGCGCGGTCGGCGACGCCGCCGCCGAGGCCGAGAGCCGGGGCCACACCCTGCGGCTGGAGGCCCCGCCCTCGATGACGGCCTGGGCCGACGCCCGGCGGCTCCAGCACGCGCTGGACCACCTGCTGGAGAACGCGATCAAGTACACCCCGGACGGCGGCACGATCGAGGTCACCGTGACCGCCGACCCCGCGCGCCGCATCCGGATCCGCGACACCGGGATCGGCATCCCGCCCGGCGAGGTGGAGCGGGTCTTCGAGGACTTCTACCGGACGCAGCAGGCCGAGGAGCTGACCGGCGGCACGGGGATGGGCCTGCCCCTCGTCGACAAGATCATCCAGTTGCACGGGGGCAGCGTCCGCATCGACAGCGAGCCGGGGAAGGGCACCTCCGTGCGCGTCACGCTGCCCGTCCCGCCCTCGGACCCCGCTCCGGACTGACCGGCGGCGAGGCTCCGTCTCCGGACCGACCGGCGGCGCGGTTCCGTCTCCGGGCCGGCCGGCGGTGAGGCCCTCTCTCCGGACCGGCCGCCGGGGACCGGGCCCCGATCAGCCGGCGATCAGGTCGGGCAGCCGGGTGACGGCGCCGGTGAGATAGTCGCCCAGTTCCGGGGGGACGAGGTTGAGGGCGCCGATCTCGCCGGGGTCGAGGGGGACCCGCACCACCTCGTAGACGCCGCGGGCGGGATCGGCGAACTCCGGGCCGCAGCGCAGGGCGAGGTCCATGGAGACCAGGCGGCAGCCGTACACGTGCTGGAGCTTGACGCCCTCCTCGCGCGGGCAGCGCAGGGTGGTCAGCGGGGTGACGGCCGAGACGGTGGCGCCGAGCTCCTCCAGGAGCTCGCGGTGGAGGGTGTGCTCCAGGGAGGCGTCCTCGGGCTCGACGTGTCCGCCGGGGGCGGACCAGTACAGCTCCTTGCCGGGCACGGTGCGCCGGAACAGCACGAGCCGGTCGTCGTCGAGGAGTACGGCGCGGACACTGGGAACGGGCGGCATCTTCCGGATTCTCGCATCCGCCCCCGCGCCCGTCTCCCCCGGGGAGCCGAACGCCGGGTCAAGCCCGAGGCAAGGGGCCGGCCGAGACCGGGCCGCACCCCGGCCGGGCTCAGATGTCGCGGCGGAGCCGTTTGAGGTCGGAGCGGTGCTTCTTGGCGGCGATGCGGCGCTCGACGGCGCCCCTGCTCGGCTTGGTGGGGCGGCGCTTCTTCGGGGGCGGGGCGACGGCCTCGCGCAGGAGCTGCGCCAGGCGCATCTCGGCCGCCTCGCGGTTGCGCAGCTGGGAGCGGAACTCCGAGGCGGCGATGGTGACGACGCCGCCGGTCAGGCGGGAGGCGAGGCGCTCCAGCGCGCGGGTCTTGAGCAGCGGGGGGAGGGACTCGGTGGCGGCCAGGTCGAAGCTGAGCTCGACCCGGCTGTCGGTGGTGTTGACCCCCTGGCCGCCGGGACCCGAGGAACGCGAGAAACGCCAGTGGAGCTCGGACTCGGGAACGGAGACCGAGCCGCTGATCTGAAGCGGGCCGGGCATGGCGGACGACTCCTTCGGGCAGGGGGTGCGTGTCCAGCGTAGCGAGGGGGCACACCCGTCGATCAACCGGTTTATGCCCCGTTCGCCCCTTTCCATCGGCCGATGACCGCTCGTGCCGGTCTTGTGGCGCCCGGTTCCTTCCGCCACAGTGATGGCCGGGGCGCGAGCCGTACATGTCGGTAGGTGGGGGGCGAGGGCGCGTGGGTGCGATCGTGGGCGTGCACGGGATCGGGAAGTACCGGTACTACCGCGAGGCGGGGAACTCGGTCGCCGGGGCGGAGGCGGCGATGCGCGCCAAGTGGGACCGCTACCTGCACCGGGGGCTCACCGCCGGGGCGCCGCACGCGGGGGAGCGCTACGTCACCGAGATCGCCTACTACGCCCACCTGCTCGGTGAGCACAAGCAGGACGGCGACCCCCGTGCGGTGCGGAGCATGGCGGCGGGGGAGCAGGAGGTCCTGGTCGCCTGGGCGCGCCAGCTCGACGCGGTCGGCGAGGGGCTGACCGGCGCGCTGCACCTGATGGCGGGCTGGGTGCTGGAGCGCATGCCGGACCAGGCGGCGCGGTTCGCCGCGCTCTTCGCCCCCGAGGTGGCGGCCTACCTCGCGGCCGGCGGCGAGGCGCGGTCCGGCGCGCGGGCGGCGGTGGCCGAGGTGATCCGGCGCAACCGCCCGAAGGTGGTCATCGCACACTCCCTCGGCAGCGTGGTGGCCTACGAGACGCTCTGGGCCCACCCCGACCTGGAGGTCGAGCTGCTGATCACCCTCGGCAGCCCGCTGGGCATGCGCGACGTGGTCTTCGAGCGCCTGCTGCCGGCCCCGGTGAACGGCCGGGGCGAGCGGCCCCGCCAGGTGCGGCGGTGGGTCAACATCGCCGACCGGCACGACATCGCCGCGATCCCGCCCGCCCTGCGGTCGTGCTTCACCGGGGTCGACCGGGAGGTCCTGGTCGATCTCGACCGGCTCGACTTCCACACCGTGGAGAAGTACCTGGGCTGCGGGGCGCTGGGCGAGCATCTGAGGCCGTACCTGTCCTGACGGCGAGGACGCGGGCGCGTCCCGGTGCGGACCGGCGCCCGGCGGGAGTGTTCACCTTCCGGCAGGGGGCGGGCCTCCCGCAGGTCCGGCGGCGTCCACCCCGGAGGGGAAGGCGCGCCCGGCCGTCCCGCGGCTGTTCACCCTGCCTTGACGTGCGGGTCACAGCGGGGTCAGGCGGGTCGGCTGCACTGGTGGCGTGGAGCAGAAGCCGTCACGCAGAGCGTTCCTGTCCGCCGCCGCGGGTGCCGGCGGCCTGTTGCTCGCCGGGGCCGGGCCCGCCTCGGCGACCGTCCGGTCGGCGCGGTCCGGGGCTCTGGCCCGGGACCCGTTCACCCTGGGGGTCGCCTCCGGGGACCCGTCGCCGGACGGGTTCGTGCTGTGGACCCGGCTGGCGACCGATCCGCTGAGCGGAGACGGTCACGGGGGGATGCCGGGCCGGGACGTGGACGTGCGGTGGCAGGTGGCCGCCGACGAGCGGTTCACCGAGATCGTGCGCTCGGGCACCGAGACCGCGAGCCGGAGGCGGGCGCACAGCGTCCACGTCGAGCTGGACGGGCTGGATTCCGGCCGGGAGTACTTCTACCGCTTCCGCGCCGGCGGCCACCTGTCGCCGGTCGGCCGCACCCGCACCGCACCGTCGGCGTCGGCGGCGCGGGGGACCGGGCTCACCTTCGCCGTCGCCGCCTGCGCGCACTACGAGCACGGCTACTACACGGCCTACCGCAGGCTCGCCGAGTCCGAGCCCGAGCTCGTGGTCCACCTGGGCGACTACATGTACGAGTACGGGCCGCAGGGGTACACCGCGCCGGGCGGCGGCGTCCGGGAGCACACGCCGGGCAAGTGCGAGACCCTGGCCGATTACCGGATGCGGCACGCGCAGTACAAGAGCGACCGCGACCTGCAGGCCGCGCACGCGGCCGCGCCCTGGCTGGTCGCCTTCGACGACCACGAGATCGAGAACAACTGGGCCGCCGGGGTCTCCAGCACCGGCGCCCCGGCGTTCGCACGGCGCCGCGCCGCCGCCTTCACGGCCTACTACGAGAACATGCCGCTGCGCCGCTCCAGCGTCCCCGGCGGTGCGTCGATGCGGGTGCACCGGCGGGTGGACTGGGGCCCGCTGGCCCGCTTCCACCTGCTCGACACCCGGCAGTTCCGCGACGACCAGGCGTGCGAGGACGGCGTCCGGGCCGGTTGCGACGACCGGCTCTCCCCGGAGCGCACCCTGCTCGGCGCCGACCAGCGCGACTGGCTGCTCGACGGGCTCGCCGCCTCCCGGGCCCGCTGGAACCTGATCGGCCAGCAGATCCTGATGGCCCAGCGCGACCACCGGACCGGTCCCGGCAGCGAGGTGAACCTGGACTCCTGGGACGGCTACGCCGCCGAGCGCACCCGCCTGCTGACCGGCCTGCGCGACTCCGGCGCGGCCAACCCGGTGGTGCTGACCGGTGACGCGCACATGCACCACGCCGCCGACCTCACACTCGACTTCGACGATCCGGACGCGGAGAAGGTGGCGGTGGAGCTGGTCACCTCCTCGGTCTCCAGCGACGGCGACGGCTACCGGGACGAGAGCCGGGTCTCCGAGATCGTGGCGGAGAACCCGCACATCTCCTACCTGGACCAGCGGCGCGGCTACATCCTCTGCAGGCTGACCGAGGAGGAGCTCCGGGCGGACTTCCGCGTCCTGGAGTACATCAGCCGCCGCGGGGCCCCCGCCAGGACGGGCGCCCGCTTCACCGTCCCGGCGGGGGAGCGGGGGCTCGACCCCCGCTGAGCCGGCCGGGCCGCGCGGGGGTCCGGTCCGGGCGGGACGCCGACCGCGCGGGGATCCGGTCCGGGCGGACGAGCCGGCGGTGCGACCGACCGGGCCGATCGGGTCGGGGAGAAAATTCTCATGATTTACCGGAAAATGGGCTATATGAGTCACCCCGTTACGAGGCTCACCGCCGCGGCCCTGGCCGCCGCGCTGGGCGGCGCCCTCCTCCAGACCCCCGCCGCGGCCGCGGTCCCGGCCGCCCGCACGGGCCCCGCGACCGCCGCGGTCCCGGCGCTCACCGTGGCCGCCGGGACCTCCGGCGCCTCGTCGGCCGCCAAGCCGCGGTTCACCGCCTCGGTCCGCTACGACAAGTACGTCCGCCGGGGCGGTTACGTGACCTACCGGGTCAAGGTGACCAACAAGGGCGGTTACCGGGGCCAGGCCTACGCCCTGCTCGGCGGGAGCTTCCCGTCCGGGACCCGGCGGATCAAGGTGGTCGCCAAGCCGCGCAGCATCAGCTGCAAGACCAGGGGCCGGACCCTGAGCTGCTGGATCACCTCGCTCGACAACGGCGACACCACCTCGGTGACGGTCCGCGCCTGGCTGCGCCCCGCCAAGCGCGGAAAGTACGTCCCGAGGTTCGGGGTCGCCTACACCGCGGACCGCGACGCCGACCGGAGCCGGCTGTTCCGCACGATCCGCTTCAAGAAGCTCACCGGGACCCGGATCCTCTGAGCGCGTAGCCGAACAGGGCGCTCCCGGCGCCGGTGGCGAGAGTCCGCGCCGTCGCCGGGCGCACCCCCGTCTGCGCCCTCTCCCGCGTGCCTCCGCGCAGCAGGACGAGCCTGCCCGAGGCCGGCGCGGCCACGACCAGGCCCCGCCCGGGCACGATGGCCAGCGCCGCGCCGAAGTCGCCTCCGCGACCGGTGACCAGCAGGTCGTTCCGCTTCGTCAGGCCGCCGGACCGGGTCCCGGCGAGCACCTGGACGGCGTTCTCCCCCGGTGCCCCGATCGCCAGCTCGTCGTCGCCGTCCCCGTTGAGGTCCCCGGCCGCCAGCGCCGCGCCGAACCGGTCGAAGTAGCGCGGCACGCCGTCGAGCCCCCGCTGGGAGAAGGCCTCGGAGGTCGCGGTCCGCAGGCCCCGCGCCGAACCGCGGACGGTCACCACGGTCCCGTCGCCGTAGTCCATCGCCCGCTGGTTCGCGGTCAGGCCCTCACCCGGCACCCCGACGGCCAGGTCGGCGCGGCCGTCGGCGTCGAAGTCCCCCGTCGCCAGCGCGGCGCCGAAGGCGTCCCAGGGCTCGGCGGCGCCGGCGACGCCCGGACTGTCCTGGGTGAGACGCAGGGCCTCGCGCCGCCGCACGTCGAGCACGGTGACCGAGCCCTCCCCGCTCTTGCGGAGGCTGTCGGCGGGCGCGCCCACCGCGATCTCCGCCCGGCCGTCGCCGTCGAAGTCGCCGGTCGCGAGCACCGACCCGAACTGGTCGGTCTTCCGCTCCCGCTGCCCCACCCAGCGGGTCCGCTGCGTGACGACGTACGGCCTGCGGCCCCGGGTCCCGTGCACCCCGACGCCGCCCCCGCCCAGCCCCGGGATCCCGATCACCAGCTCGTCGTCGCCGTCCCCGTCCAGGTCCCCGGCGGCCAGCGCCGCACCGAACCGGTCGGGCCCGCGCCCGCGTCCCAGATCCCCGGCGTCGAGCACCGCACCGGGCCGCAGTCCGCCGGGCGAGCCGCGGAAGAGCTGGACCACGCCCCTGCCGTCGGAACCCGGCCCCGGCCGGTCCTCCTCCGAGACCCCGACGGCCAGGTCCGCGCAGCGGTCGCCGTCGAAGTCGCCGGTCGCCAGCGCCGAGCCGAACGCGTCCCCGGTCTCGGCCTCTCCCGGCACCCCGGGGTCGTCCTGGGTGAGCCGCCGCTCGGTGCGCATGCCGTACAGGACCGTGACGGAGCCCGCGCGGGCGTGGCCGCCCACCTCCGTGTACGGCGCGGCGACCGCGAGGTCGGCGCGGCCGTCTCCGTCGAAGTCGGAGGGCACGCCGGAGCACGCCCGGAAGGCCGCCGGAGCCGGAGCCGGGACCGGACCGGAGGACGGCCAGGCGGGAGGGCCCGGCGCGGAGGCCGTCCGGGTGGGAGGGCCCGGGGCCACGGGGGAGACGGGGAGGGCCGGAGCCGCGGGGAAGGCGGGGAGGGCCGGGGCCGCGGGGAAGGCGAGGGCGGTGGCCAGCGCGGCGGAGGCGAGGAGCATTGCTCTCATAACCGGGATGTTCTCCGGCGTTTCGGGCTCCCCTCCCTCCGCCACGTGAACGATATGTGGCCGGTTTCGGTAGAGCGCGTGCCAGGATGAGCAGATGGACATCGACCTGGCTGATCTGGGGTTCTGGCGCCGTCCGATGAAGGAGCGGCACGAGGCGTTCGCGAGGCTGAGAGAGCTGGAGCGGCCGGTGTTCTTCACCGAGAAGCGGGTGCCGCTGCTCCGGTCCGGCAGCGGGTTCTACGCGCTGGTGCGCCACGCCGACGTGGTGGAGGCCAGCCGCAACGCCAAGGTGTTCTCCAGCGAGCCGGCGGCGAGCAGCCCCGAGCCGCCGGGCTGGGTCAAGCACGTGTTCGGCGAGTCGATGGTCAACATGGACGACCCCCGCCACGCCCGGCTGCGCCGGATCGTCTCGCGAGCGTTCAGCCCGAAGATGCTCGCCAACCTGCAGGGCGACATCGAGAAGGCCTGCGCCCGGATCGTCGACGACGCCGTGGCGGCGGGCCCGGGCGGCGACTTCGTCGAGCAGGTGGCCGCCCGGCTGCCGATCCACGTCATCTGCGACATGATGGGCGTCCCGGACGACCTGCGTGAGCAGGTCCACCGGCACGTGGACGTCTCCACCGCCTACACCGGCGTGCGGCCCAGCCTCGCCCGGACCGTGCGGATGGCCGTGGGCAACATGCTGGCCCTGCTCGCCCTGCAGCGCATGGTGATCGGCCTGGGCCGGGAGCGGGCTGCGGAGCCCCGCGACGACCTGGTCTCGGCGCTGGTCACCGCCAACGTCGACGGGGAGCGGCTGACCGACCGCGAGCTCGGCTCGTTCTTCGCGCTGCTGCTCGTCGCCGGGAACGAGACGGCGCGCAACACCATGGCGCACGGCATCAAGCTGCTCACCGACAACCCCGAGCAGCGGCGGCTGCTCTGCGAGGACTTCGACGGCCGCATCGGCGGCGCGATCGAGGAGATGGTCCGCTACGTCTCGCCCATCATGCAGTTCCGCCGGACCGTCACCGAGGATTACGACCTGCGCGGCCTGCACCTGAAGCCGGGCGACAAGGTCGTGCTCTTCTACGGCTCGGCCAACCGCGACGAGACGGTCTTCCCCGACGCGGACCGGTTCGACATCACCCGCGACGCCAAGGGGCACGTGGGCTTCGGCGGCCCGGGCCCGCACTTCTGCCTGGGGGCCAACCTCGCCCGCCAGGAGATCCGGACGATGTTCCGCGAGTTGTTCACCCGGCTGCCGGACGTGCGGTCGGTGGGCGAGCCGGAGCTGCTGCTGTCCAACTTCGACAACAGCGTGCGGAGCCAGCGGTTCACCTTCTGAACGGCGCCGATGCCTGTCCGGACGGGTGAGGGCGCCGTTTCCGACGAACCGTGCAATGGTGGACGAATCATTCAATCGCTTGACTGTATGATTCATTCATGTTGTCATGACGGGCATGCTGTACGGCACGCCCGCGCTGGACGCGGTGGACGAGAAGGTCCTCGCCGAGATCGAGGACATGCGCACCGACCTGCGGCACCGGCTCGCCGAGACGCACCGCTGGGACGGCCAGCTCCGCAGGCACCTGCAGGCGCTGGCCATCCAGGGGTCGAACGCGATCGAGGGCTACCAGGCGAGCGCCGAGGACATCGGGTCGATCATGGCGGGGGAGGAGCCGCTGGACGCCTCTCCGGCGGTGGCCAGGGAGATCGCCGGATACCAGCAGGCGATGACCTACATCCAGTTGCTGTCCCGGGCCGCGGTCTTCCGCTACGACGCCGGCCTGCTGCACGCGCTGAACTTCATGATGATCGGCCACCACCGGGACAAGACGCCGGGCACGGTCCGGCCGGGCGCGATCTTCATCCGGAACTCCCGCACGGGCGAGGTCGTCTACGAGGGCGCGGACGTGGAGACGGTGCCCGGCCTCCTCGACGAGCTGGTCGACTGGCTCAACACGGGCGACCTGGACGCCCCCGGCTACGTCCGCGCGGCCATGGCCCATTTCAACCTGGTGAACATCCACCCGTGGCGGGACGGCAACGGCCGGGGCTCCCGGGCGCTGCAGAGCCTGGTGCTCGGCCGCGACCGCATCCTCACCCCGGAGTTCGCCTCGATCGAGGAGTGGCTCGGGCAGGGGGAGACGACCTACGAGTACTACCGGGTGCTCGGCGAGGTCGGCCGGAAGCGGTGGAGCCCGCACGGCGACACGCTCCCCTGGGTCAGGTTCAACCTCCGCTGCCACCACATGCAGGCGCAGAAGGTCCGGCAGCGGCTGCGCGAGGCCGGCGAGGTGTGGACCGTGCTGGAGGAGGGGGTCGACGCCGACGGCCTGCACACCCGCTGCGTCTCGGCGCTGTACGAGGTCTTCGTCAACCGGCGGCTGCGCCGCACCATGTACCAGGCGGACGAGTCGCTCAGCCAGGGCCAGGCCGCCCGGGACCTGCGCGAGCTGACGGCCAAGGGCTGGCTGCGGCCGTACGGTGAGACCAAGGGCCGGTTCTACGCCCCCGGCCCGAGGATGGAGGTGATCAAGGCCGACTTCGCCGCCCGGCTGGTCCCCCTCCGCGACCCCTACCGGCGGGAGTAGCCCGCCGCGTGTCACGGCGCCCCGTCAGTCGAAATCCACGTCCCGGGGAAGGTCCCGGCTCCGAGGGAACTCGGTCTCGGCGTCCCAGGCGGGTTCGGAGAGAAGGAAACGTGCGAAGCCGGACGGTTCCGTTTCGGGAGCCCCGTCGGCAGGTGCGGTCGGCGGTGGGGCCTGGGCGGGGAGAGCCGGGGGTGGCGGAGAGGCGGTCAGCACGTTCTCCCGGATGGTGACGAAGGCGGCCAGCGCCGAGACCGCCATCATCGCCGCGCCGATCAGCATCGCCGTGCGGAAGCCCGCCGTGAAGACGGCCGGAGAGGTGAAGGCGTCCCCGGTCAGCCCGGCCAGCGGCGGGATCGCGGCCACCGCGAGCAGGCTCCCGGTGCGGGCCACGGCGTTGTTGACGCCGCTGGCCACCCCGGCGTAGCGCTCCTCGGCGGCGGCCAGCACCGTCGCGGTGAGCGGCGCGACCGCCGCCGACAGGCCCAGGCCGAACAGGGACACCGGGAGCAGCACGTCCACCGCGTAACCGGAGCCCTCGCCGATCCGGGCCATCCAGAGCAGCGCGGCGGCGCAGACCAGGATGCCCGCGGTCATCGGGAGCCGAGGCCCGATCCTCCTGGCCAGCTCGCCCGCGTGAGACGACAGCAGCAGCATCAGCACCGTCACCGGGATCATCGCCGACCCGGCGAGCAGCGGGGAGAAGCCCGAGGAGACCTGGAGCTGCACCACCAGCAGGAAGAACACCACGCCCATCGCGGCGTACATGACGAACGTGACGGCGTTGACGGCGGTGAACACCCGGGAGGCGAACACGCCGACCGGCACCAGCGCCTGTGGTGAGCGCCGGACCTGCAGCCAGGCGAACGCCGCGCCCAGCGCGGCGCCGAGGATCAGCGGGAGCGAGAGCAGGTCGATGAGGCCGTAGGTGATCCCGGCCAGCGCCGCGGCGGCCAGCACCGCCCCGAGCACGTCGAACCGTCCGCCGGCCGAGGCGTCCCGGCTCTCCGGCACGTGCCGTACGGTGACCGCCACCACGAGCGCGGCCACCGGAAGGTTGATCAGGAACACCCACCGCCAGCCCGCCGCGTCCACCAGCCACCCGCCGAGCAGCGGCCCGACCGCCGCGGCCACCCCGCCCAGCCCGGACCAGGCGCCGATCGCCCGGGGCCGGTCCCCGGGCTCGAAGGACGCCTGGATGATCGCCAGGGAGCCCGGGGTGAGCAGCGCCCCGCCGACGCCCTGCAGCGCCCGCGCCGCGACGAGCGTCTCCAGGTCGGGAGCCAGCCCGCACAGGGCCGAGGCCAGGGCGAACCAGACCACGCCGATGAGGAAGACCCGGCGCCTGCCGTACCGGTCGCCGAGCGCGCCGCCGAGCAGGATCAGGCCGGCGAGCGTGAGCGTGTAGGCGTTGACCGTCCACTGCAGTCCGGCCATGCCAGCGTCCAGATCGGCGCCGAGCGCGGGCAGCGCCACGTTGACGACCGTGCCGTCCAGCAGGGCGATGCCCGAGCCGAGCACGGTGGCCAGCAGCACCCACCGCCCGGCGGGCGAGGCGAACCGGATGCGGCCGTCGTTCATTTCGATCATCGTCCTCGGTGTCCGTCGCGGCCCGTCCGGTCCATCGGGGTCCCGGCCGGGCGGCGGGCCGCGTTCCAGGACCGTGCGAACAACGGGCCGCACCGCCTGATTCCCCGCCGCGCGGCCGGGACCCCGGAATGCGGGAAGTGTCGGCGATCTCTGGTAGGACGGGTCCGTCGCGTTCCGCCTGACAGGAGCCCCGGATGGACCACAGCGAGTTCAACGACAGCGTCGGCAACCTCTCCGAGGGGGCCTACGCCGGACTGCCGATCGCGCACGCGCCCGAGGAGGACGGCGAGGAGCTTCCCGCCGCCGACCGGGCGGCGTGGCGGATCGCGGTGGAGACCTACGACCCGGAGGAGACCTTCGAGGAGCGGTTCGCCCGCTTCCTGGCGAGGGTGGACACCACGCAGGTCAAAGCGCTGATCATCGGCGGGTGGGCGGAGGCCTACGAGGAGGACAGCTCCGCGGTCGTCCGGCTGCTCACCGGCGACGCGGCGCGGTTCCCGGCACTGCGCTCGCTCTTCCTCGGCGCGATGGAGTCGGAGGAGTGCGAGATCTCCTGGATCCAGCAGAGCGACGTCACTCCGCTGCTGGAGGCGTTCCCGCTGCTGGAGCGCCTGGAGGTGCGCGGCGGGAGCGGGCTGGAGCTGCGGCCGGTCCGGCATGAGGCCCTGCGGACCCTCCGGTTCGAGACCGGCGGGCTGCCCGCCGGGGTGGTGCGCGCGGTGGGCGCCTGCGAGTTCCCCGCACTGGAGCACCTGGAGCTGTGGCTCGGCGTCTCCGACTACGGCGGCGACGCCACGGTCGCCGACCTGGAGGGCATCCTGTCGGGGGAGCGGCTGCCGGCGCTGCGGCACCTGGGGTTGCAGGACAGTGAGATCCAGGACGAGGTCGCGGCGGCGGTGGCGTCGGCGCCGGTGGTGGCGCGGCTGGAGTCGCTCGCCCAGTCGATGGGCGTGCTGACCGACGCCGGAGCCGAGGCGCTGCTGACCGGCCAGCCGCTGACCCACCTGAAGCGGCTGGACCTGCACCACCACTACCTGAGCGACGCGATGGCCGAGCGGATCCGCAGGGCGCTGCCGGAGGTCGAGATCGACCTGACCGAGCGGGAGGACCCCGACGACGAGTGGCGCTACGTCGCCGTGGGCGAGTGACCCGGTGAGTCTTCTGAGAAATCCGGACGAGGGCCTCAGCCGATTCGCGAGCCTCCCCATGTCGACCTTCACGCACTCCGACGGTCCCGGTGACGGGCCGCTGCGGGCGGAGGCGTGGCGCCTTTGGCACAACTACGTGCACAGCGGCCGGGACGTGAGCTACGAGGACTACTTCGCCGGGTTCGTCGAGAGCGTGGACACCGAGGCCGTCCGCGAGCTGGTCCTCGGCTGCTGGGGCTCCTCCTGGGAGGACTCGGCGGAGGAACCGATCGACCTGCTCACCCAGGCCGCCGACCGGTTCCCGAACCTGCGGCTCATCGCGCTGGGCGACATCCCCTCCGACGAGGCCGAGATCTCCTGGATCCGCCAGGGGGACCTGACGCCGCTGCTGGGGGCCTTCCCACGGTTGGAGGTGCTGGAGGTCAGGGGAGGCGAGGGTCTCGGACTCCGCCCGCTCGCGCATGACTCGCTGAGAGCGCTGCGCGTGGAGTCCGGCGGCCTCGACGGCGCCGTGGTCCGCGCCGTCGGCGGATCGGACCTTCCCGCGCTGGAGCACCTGGAGCTGTGGCTCGGCGTCTCCGACTACGGCGGCGACGCCACGGTCGCCGACCTGGCGGAGATCCTGTCGGGGGAGCGGCTGCCGGCGCTGCGGCACCTGGGGCTGCAGGACAGTGGGATCCAGGACGAGGTCGCGGCGGCGGTGGCGTCGGCGCCGGTGGTGGCGCGGCTGGAGTCGCTGGCGCTGTCGATGGGGACCCTGTCGGACGCCGGGGCCGAGGCGCTGCTGACCGGCCAGCCGCTGGGGCACCTGCGCACGCTCGATCTGCGCCACCACTACGTCAGCCCGTCCATGGCGGAACGGCTCGCCGGGGCGCTGCCGAGGACCGCCGTGCTCCTGGGCGAAGCGCGCAAGCCGTACGACTTCGATCCGGACGGCCGCTACGTGGCGGTGTCGGAGTGAGCGGCGGTCCGGCCCTGGCGGTCGTCGGCACGCCCGGCGACCGGCGGGTGACGATGTTCGCCGACGCCTGCGCCCGGTACGGCCTGCGCCCGCCCGGGGTGGTCCCGTGGACCTCCGTGCTGCGCGGCGAGGAGATCCGGCTGGAGCCCGGGACGCTCGTCCGGATCGACTCGCCCGGCGAGGATCCCGAGGCCGACGCGCTGCTGCGCGGGCCCGGCGAGCCGTCCCGGGTGGGCGGCGGCGCGCGCTGGCACGCCTCCCTCACCGCCGGGACCGCGCGGGTCCGCGAGGCCGTACGGCGCACGCCCGGCGCGGTGCTGCTGGCCGACCCCGATGAGATCGCGGTGATGTTCGACAAGCGGCTCTGCCACGCCCGGCTGGCGGCGGCCGGGGTGCCGGTGCCGCCCGCGCTGCCCGGGCCGGTCGAGGGCTACGCCTGTCTGCGGCGGCGGCTGGACGAGGCCGGCTGGGGCCGGGTGTTCGTCAAGCCCGCGCACGGCTCGTCGGCCTCCGGGGTCATCGCCCTGCACGCCGCCGGGAGCCGGGTCAGGGCGGTGACGTCGGTGGAGCTGTCGGACGGCGGGCTGTACAACTCGCTCCGGGTGCGCTCCTACGACCGGGAGGCCGAGCTGGCGGTGATCGTCGACCGGCTGGCGCGGGACGGGCTCCACGTCGAGCGCTGGTTCCCCAAGGCGGGCGTGGGCGGGCTCACCTTCGACCTGCGGGTGGTCGTCGTGGACGGCGTGCCCACGCACGCGGTCGTGCGCGCCGGCCGCGCCCCCATGACGAACCTGCACCTGGGCGGGGTGCGCGGCGATCTGGACGCGGTCCGCGACCGGCTCGGCGCGCCGGGGTGGGCGCGGGTGCTCGACGCGTGCGCGCGGGCGGCGGCGTGCTTCCCCGGCAGCCCTGCCGTCGGGGTCGACGTGATGGTCGGCACCGACTGGCGGAGCGTGGCGGTGGCGGAGGTCAACGCCTTCGGCGACCTGCTGCCCGGGTTGACCGGCCTGTCGGGGAGCGGGGCCGAGGGGCTGGACGCCTACGGCGCCCAGGTGCGGGCGGTCCTCGCCGGATGGCGCGGGCCCGCTCCCGTGGCGGGTTCGCGGGTGCGGGCCCTCCGGGCGGGCCGGGGCACGGAAGCGGGTCGGGAAGCGGAGGCGGGCCCGCGGCGAGCCGTACGGGCCGCCCGGGGTGCGGAGGCGGGCGTGTGACGCGGGACATGAACCGGATCGTGGGGAGCCACGACCTGCTGCTGGTGACGCTCGACACGCTCCGCCACGACGTGGCCGACGAGCTGCTGCGGGCCGGGCGGCTGCCCAACCTGGCGCGGGCGCTGCCCGGCGGGCGGTGGGAGCGGCGGCACAGCCCCGGCAGCTTCACCTACGCCGCGCACGCCGCGATCCTCGCCGGGTTCCTGCCGACCCCGGCCGCGCCGGGGCCGCACCCCCGGCTGTTCGCGGCCACCTTCCCGGGCAGCGAGACCACGGGGCAGGGAACCTGGGTGTTCGACGCGCCGGACCTGCCCACGGGGCTGGCGGCGGCGGGCTACCGCACGATCTGCGTCGGCGGGGTGGGGTTCTTCAACAAGCTCACCCCGCTGGGGTCCGTGCTGCCGGGCATGTTCGCCGAGAGCCACTGGGAGCCGGGGTTCGGGGTGACGTCTCCCACCTCGTTCGAGGAGCAGGTCGCGTGCGCCGAGCGGGCCGTCGCGCGGGCGGACGGGCCGGTGTTCCTGTTCGTCAACGTCTCCGCGCTGCACCAGCCGAACTGGTTCCACCTGGCCGGCGCGACCCGCGAGCACGGTGACGGCGCCGAGAGCCACGCCGCCGCGCTGGAGTACGTCGACCGGCACATCGGCAGGCTCTTCGCACTGGTCAGCAGGGAGCGGCCGGGGTTCGCGATCGTCTGCTCCGATCACGGCACCGCCTACGGTGAAGACGGATACGTCGGGCATCGGATCGGTCATGAGGTGGTCTGGACGGTGCCCTACGGCGAGTTCGAGCTGAGGCAGGGAGAGTGGCGTTGACCTCGATTTCCGCACGGGCGACGGGGACGGCGGAGGCGGCCTCTCCCCCCGGAGGCGGCCGCGGGCCGGAGCCCGGTCCCGCACCCGGACCCGGCCCGGTGCCGCTCCCCGATCCCGGCCCGGTCCCCGGCGGGGGGACCGGCGGCGGAGGCCTCGACGCGGGGACCGGCCCCTACCAGGGATACGTCTACGCCTATCCGCACAAGACGGCCTACCGGCCGCTGGACCCGCGTCCGCCGCTGCGGGAGGTGTGGGCGGGCGAGCCGACCGGCAGCCTCTTCCTCTACCTGCACATCCCGTTCTGCGAGATGCGCTGCGGGTTCTGCAACCTGTTCACCCGGACCGGCGCACCCGAGGAGCTCGTCGCCGCCTATCTGGACGCGCTGGAGCGCCAGGCGCACGCCGTACGGGACGCCCTGGACGCGCCGGAGTTCGTCACCGCGGCGATCGGCGGCGGCACGCCGACCTACCTGAGCGCGGGCGAGCTCACCCGGCTCTTCGACCTCACCGAGAAGACCATGGTGGACCTGCGGGCCGTCCCCCTGTCGGTGGAGACCTCGCCCGCCACCGCGACCGCCGACCGGCTCGCGGTGCTGGCCGAGCGGGGCGCGACGCGCGTCTCCATCGGCGTGCAGAGCTTCGTCGACGCCGAGGCCCGCGCGGCGGTGCGGCCGCAGCGGCGGGCCGAGGTCGAGGCGGCGCTCGGCCGGATCCGGGAGGCCGGGTTCGAGGCGCTCAACCTCGACCTGATCTACGGCATCGACGGGCAGACCGAGCGGTCGTGGCGGCACTCCCTGGACGCGGCGCTGGCGTGGCGGCCCGAGGAGATCTACCTCTACCCGCTGTACGTCCGCCCGCTCACCGGCCTCGGCCGCCGGGCCCGCGACTGGGACGACCACCGGCTCGGCCTGTACCGCCAGGGCCGCGACCACCTGCTGGCCGCCGGGTACGAGCAGGTGTCGATGCGGATGTTCCGGCTGCCCGGGACGGGGAGCGCCACCGAGTACTGCTGCCAGAGCGACGGCATGGTCGGCCTCGGCTGCGGGGCCCGCTCCTACACCTCCGGTCTCCACTACTCCTACGAGTACGCGGTGGCCGCCGGCCAGGTGCGCGCGATCATCGATGACTACGTACGGCTCGCGCCCGAGGAGTTCGCGGTCGCCAACGTCGGCTTCCGGCTCGACCCGGGGGAGCGGCGCAGGCGCCATCTGATCCAGTCGCTGCTCCAGGCCGAGGGCGTGGACCCGGCCGCCTACCGGGACCGGTTCGGCACCGAGGCGGCCGAAGACTTCGGCGGTGAGCTGGCGCTCCTCGCCGAGCGCGGCTGGCTGGAACCGGCCGGCCGATCGGAGGACGGGGCGGCCCGGATCCGGCTGACCGCCGAGGGGCTCGCGCACTCCGACGCGATCGGCCCGGCGCTCTTCTCCGGCCGGGTCCGCGCGCTGATGGCCGGGTACGAGGCCCGGTGAACGCCCGCCCGCGCCCGCCGGCCGGCGCTCTGAGCGGTGCCGGTGGTCCCGGTGGCGGCGAGCACCGGTGCCCCCCGTCGAGCGGTCCGAGCGGCGTCGGCGCGCCCGGCGGCTCCGGCGACGGCGACCACCTGTCGATCCTCTACCGGGGACCGCTGGCGAGCTGCGACTACGACTGCCCCTACTGCCCGTTCGCCAAGCGCCGCGACAGCCCGGAGCGGCTGCGGGCCGACCGGGCGGCGCTGGAGCGGTTCACCGACTGGGTGGCCGGGTGCGACCACCCGGTCTCCGTGCTGTTCACTCCGTGGGGCGAAGGGCTCGTCCGGTCCTGGTACCGCCGGGCGATGACCGGGCTCAGCCACCTGCCGCACGTCCGCCGGGTCGCCATCCAGACCAACCTCAGCAGCCGGACCGACTGGCTCGCCGGGGCCGACCTGGGCACGCTCGCCCTCTGGGCGACCTACCACCCCGGCCAGGTCGACTACGGGCGCTTCCTCGGCAGGTGCCGTGACCTGGCCGGCCTGGGCGTGCGGTTCAGCGTCGGCGTCGTCGGCCTGCCCGAGCACCTGGAGCAGGCCCGCAGGCTCCGGGCCGACCTGCCGGAGGGGGTGTACCTGTGGGTGAACGCCGCCGAGGGACACCTCTACACCGACGCCGAGGCGGACGACTGGACGGCGATCGACCCGCTGTTCCGGCACAGCCGCTTCCCGCACCGCAGTGCCGGGCAGGCCTGCCGTACCGGTGACAGCGTCGTCTCGGTGGACGGCGACGGCACCGTGCGGCGCTGCCACTTCGTCCCGGCCGTGCTGGGCAACCTGTACGACGGGACGTTCCGGCGCCGGGTCCGGCCGTGTCCGGCGGCGCTGTGCGACTGCCACATCGGCTACGTGCACCTGGAGCCGACCGGCCTGTACGACGTGTTCGCCGGCGGCGTCCTGGAGCGCATCCCGCACGGCTGGTGACACGCGCCGAGCCGCGTCCCGCCTTCGGCGGCTCCCCGGCGGGGGTGTTCCTCCGGCGGCGCCGGAGGAACACCCGGTGGCAGCGGACCTCCCGGTGGCAACGGCAAGAGAGCGGCCCCACGACCGTGGGACCGCTCTCTCACTGACTGACCACCAGAAGGTCCCCCCATGGGAGGGGCGGTGTCTCCACGGGAGGGCGGCCCCCGTTTCGACGGTTCACGCCCGGTCGTCTCCGGCCGGCGGAGACGACCGGGATGGATCTCTCCTCCGGCGCCGGCGCCCGGTGAGATGAAGCCGGGTGCGCCGCCGCGCTCAGTCGTCCAGGAAGAGGATCAGTTGTCGATGATGCCGAGGATGGCGATGTCGATGAGGTCGTTCAGGACCTCGTTGTGGTTGCTGCGGTCGATGTAGGTGAAGTTGGGCCGGTCGTAACCGCGGCCGTAGTCCCCGTCGCCGGCCGACGCGGGGCCGGCGACCGCCAGGCTGGCGAGGCCCGCGACGCCGGTGAGGACCGCCCCGGCGAGAATGCGACGAATCATGGGTTTTCCTCCATGGGAACGAAACGGAGCACTGTCGGTGACTCCGGCGGCGGACCGCGTCCGGCCGGCCGCTCGGCGTCGTGAACAAGCATCGCTCCCGGAAAGAGCGCCGCTCCGCCGGGTTCCTGCAGTGTCGGGCCAAGGCCGGGTGATGCTTTCTTGGCCGCCCCCGCCGTTTCGCCCGCGCCGCCGGGAGGTATCCGCGCGGCCGGGAGGCATCAGGTCTCGCGCTCGGGGTGGTAGTCGGCCTCGGACAGGCCGAAGGTCCAGGCGACGCCCTCGCGGGCGGTGCCGGTGGCGGGCGGGACCCGCAGCCAGTACTTCCGGAAGGTGCCGTCGGGTTCGGCGGTGGAGTTGACCACCTCGACCATCACGACGGGCTCGTCGTCGGGCAGGTCGATCCGCCAGAGGACGCCGGTCTCGTCCCGGTGCAGCGGGGTCGCGCCGGACTCCGCCAGATAGCGGTCGTAGCCGAAGTGCTCCAGCATCACCCGGCGCAGCTCGGCGTTCTCCTCGGCGCGGATGCGCGCGGGGGTCAGCCCCGCCATGGACGCGGCGAAGTCCGCGGGGACGGGCATGCCGCCCCAGGCGTGCACCGCGAAGCCGTCGGGGAAGAGCAGGGCCGGACCGTCGGCGCGGTGCAGGCGGTGCAACTCGTCGAGGTGCAGCTCGGCGGGGCGCTCGCAGACGACGGCCACCCGCTCGAACGGCCACCACCAGCCCGCCGACCGGGCGACCCGGGCGAGTCCCTCGGTCTCCGGCCTGCCCAGCGCGTCGAAGAGCGCCAGCCAGGCGGCGTCCTGCTGGCCCAGCACGGCGTCCAGCGTCGAACCCCGGAGCGCGGCCCCGGCCTCCTCGGTCTCCTCCGCCGCGGCGACGCCCCGCCGGATCTGCGCGGCCAGGTCGCCGACCGGGCCCCAGAGCCGGCCTCCCGTCAGGGACCAGGCCAGCGACCAGTCGGCGGTGCCGAGCGAGGCGTGCACGGCGGCCCTGGCCAGCTCCCACTGCCGGGTCCTGACCTCCTCGCGGACCGGTCTGCCGGCGCCCGGCGCGGTGGCGGCCCGCGCGCCCGCGAGCGGCGAGTCGACCCAGACGATCTCCTCGGGCTCCGCCAGACCGGCGGTGCGGTAGGCCAGCCGCACCCCGGCCTCGGCTCCGGGGCGGTCGGCGGCTCCGGAGCGGAAGGCGACCTCCTCCCAGTCGCGGGCCGTGGCGGTCAGGGCGTCGGCGAGTTCGATGGTGACGGTCATCTCGTCGGTCTCCCGGGATCAGTCGGCGACGACGCGGAACGCGCCGGGGACGTATTCGCGCTGGCGCTGCACGCGGTACCACCCCTTGGGGAGGGGGATCGCGGCGTGCTCCTCGTGGACCACGCGGCCTCCGGAGGGAAGGTGGAGGAAGTCGGGATCCATCGGATGCGGGCTCCGGACCAGGGCTCCGGGGCCGACGACGGCGTGGGCGTGGCCGGTCGCCTCGCCCAGGGCCAGCACCAGCCGGCCGCCGGGATCGCGCGGCGCGGAGGGGGCCGTGCGGACGGCCGCGGGCACGGCCTCCTCGGGGACGGGCACGATCAGGATGTCACCCTGGCGGTACATGGCTGGCTGGTCTCCTCGGGTCGGGGTCGATCGCAAGCTAGCCCTCGCCACCGACATTCCAGCGGTTCCGGGACGACGGACCCGGACCTGCTCCCGGCCCGCGGTCCGGCGCGGCTCCCGGCCTGGCCCCGATCGTCCTTCCGGCCGGGCTCCCGGGACGGAAGGAGCACGATCGAAACGGGGACCGCGGGCGGAACCGGTGCGATTCCGGCTGGCTACGGCGATGCACGCCTTTTTCCGAGGAGAACGACAGAAAAGCGGCTCCACGGCCGGGAATTGGCCGTGGAGCCGCTCTCGATTGCGCTGATCAACGCTCCAGAAGTTTCCCCGGAATCGGGGTGGTGTTTACAGGGAAGACGGTTTCCTGTTTTGGAGGACATTCACCTGGTGAATGCTTCCGCTCGGCGGGAACGCCGGGGGCGGACCGTCTCCGGACGGGCGTGTCCGATCTCGGGACCGGGCGCGCCGTCGCGCAGAGAGGATCAGTTCTCGATGATGCCGAGGAGCGCGAGGTCGAGGAGGTCGTTCAGGACCTCGTTGTGGTTGCCACCGTTGACGTAGGTGGTGCCGCGGTCGTGACCCCAGTCGCCGGCCGAGGCGGTCCCGGCGACGGCCAGGGCGCCGACGCCCACGAGACCTGCGATGGCCGCACCGGCGAGAATACGACGGATCATGATTTTTCCTCCATGGGAATGGAACGGGGAACTTTTCGGCTTCCGCGGTGGGCCGCATCCGGCCGTCCGCAGGTCGCCGCGAATAAGCATCCCGTACCGGCGGCGTGGTTTCAGCGAATTAACGCCATGATTGATCAAAGCCTGGTGACGGTTCTTTTAAGGTCGTCGCCGGTTTTATTGATTCGCTGATCGCGGCCGTTGTTTTGTTTCTTCCGGACCGGCTCCCAGCGCGCGGAGCACGAATCCGGAGACGATGTCCTCGGCGTCCTCCACCGTCACCGTGCCGTCGAGCAGCGGCAGCCGTTCCGCGCCAATGACGGCGAGGATGAGCCGCGCGGTGGCGGGCACGTCGACGGCCTGGAAGTCGCCCGAGGCCACGCCGCCCTCGATGATGCCGGTCAGGATCCGCTGCATCGGCGCGACGTGCTCGGCCAGCCGCTGGTAGGCGTCGGGCCCCAGGGCGGCCGACAGGTCGGCGGGCCCGGGGTGCGGGTGGGCGAGGAGCCCGGCCAGCTGGAGCCGGACGAACGCCCGCAGCCGCTCGGCGGGTGAGGCGTCGTCGGCGAGCTCGCGCTCGTAGGCCTCGATGAAGTAGTGCGTCACCCGCTCGGTGAAGGCCAGCAGCAGCGCGGCCTTGTCCGGGAAGTAGTTGTACAGCACGGTGCGGGTGATCCCCGCCTCGCCGGCCACGTCGGTCATGGAGATGGCGTCGATGCCCTGGCCCCGGGAGAGCCGCGAGACCGCCTGCAGGATGCGCTCCCGCGTCTGTGCGCGGTGCTCGCCTATCGTCGCGGCCGAAATGCGGGGCATGGGCCCATCGTCGCACATGCCCGGCGCGCCGGCCGGGGAGTCGCGTGGGGCGCCGGCCCGGTCGGCCGCTCGGCCGGGGACCCGGCTGCTCGTGCGGGCGCGGGCCCGGCCGACCGGCCGGATGACGGGGCCGGTGGCGGCCGGAGCGTCACGGTCAGGCCGCGGGCTCGGCTCGCGCCACCCGGCCGAGGTCGGCCAGGACCTCGGTGTTGAGCTGGTAGGCGAGCCTGGTCTCGCGGATGATGCGCTGCTTCTCGGGCTCGTCCACCGGCAGGGCGTCCAGCCGGGCGCGGTAGGCGTCCTTGAACCGGGGCAGGCTGCCGACCCGGTCGAAGCGGTAGAAGTCGACCCCGCCGCCGGGTCCGAAGCCGTAGATCTTCTCCAGCTCCATCCGGATGAACTGCCCGCCGGACAGGTCGCCCATGTAGCGGGTGTAGTGGTGGGCGATGTAGCCGCCGGGCCAGGCGGCGACCTGGTTGATCCGGGCGACCAGGGTGAGGGTCGGCTTGGAGGGCTCGATCCGGTCCGCCCAGCGGGCGCCGTAGACCGTCTCCAGGTCGCGGACCAGCGCCTCCTCCCGGTAGAGCTCGGGCAGGACGAACGGCCCGGCGACCGGGTCGCCGGCGAGCTCCCGGGAGGCGCCGTCGAGCGCGACGTAGGCGAAGTAGTGCTGGGCCACCAGCTCGCCGTAGGCCTCGCGGCTGAGCCGCCCGGCCATCAGCGCCTTGAGGTAGCCGTCGTCCTCGGCGGAGGCGTGATCGCCCCAGGTGGCGGTCCTGAGTACTTCGGAGAACGGCGCCTGGCTCATGATCACTCCGTGTCGCAGGGGACTTTCATGACAGAGTGTCACAAAGAATCGGCGGGCACGTCAAGGTGATGATGACACCTTGTCGTGAAAGCGGGGACGCGGCGGTCCCCGGCCGACCCGGCGCCATGCGGTGGCCCCTGAGCCGCTTCTGCGGCACGTGGCGATCCCTGAGCCGCTTCTGCGCCATGCGGTGGCTCCTGAGCCGTCCCTCCGGTACGCCGTGGTCCTTGAGCCGTCCTCCCCGCATGCGGCGTCCGCGTCCGGCGCGCGGCGGGGTCCCGATGTGCGGCCCGCCGTCCGGGACGGCCCCGGCGTACGGCCCGCAGTCCGGCGCCGGCCGTACCGGCCAGGGCGAGCAGCGCGGTGACCACCGCCAGCCAGCCCAGGCGGTGCGCGAGCCAGCCGGGGTCGGCGGGGGAGGAGAGCAGCCCGGGGACGTCCCCGAAACGGAGCGCCGCGACGGCGGTCACGGACAGGGCCGTCTGGTGCCAGAGGAAGACCGTCATCGCCGACAGGTTGACCAGTGCGATCACCGTCCACAGGCGGGGCCGCCGCATCAGCCGGGCCAGCCGTCCGCGGACCAGCAGGGCCAGCCCCACCTGGGCGAGGCCGAAGCAGACGGCGGCGAGCGTCGGAGGGCTGAGGTTGGACACCTCCGCCCCGGTCACCCCCACCATGCTCGCCGGATACCCGGCCGCGGCCACCAGGAGCACCGCCCCGGCCGCGCCTCCGGCCAGCAGCGCGCCCGCCGCCCGCCGCGAGGCGAGCATGCCGCCCGCCCAGCCCATCCCCAGCGCGTACGGCACCAGCCACCCGGCCGCGAGGTTCACCCAGCCGAGCCGGTCGAGCCAGGCGGGACCACCGGGCCAGAACCTGGCCGCGTCCACGGCGAGCACCACCGCGGCCGCCGAGGCGGCCGTGACGCCCGGCCGCAACCGCGCCAGCAGCGGGGTGGCGGCGGTCAGCGCGGCGAAGACCGCGAGGAACCAGAGCGGCGCGAGCGCCGGCAGCGCCAGGGCCCGGACCGTCGTCCAAGGCGTGCCGTGCAGCGTCAGCCCCGCGACGATCCCCGCCCAGACCAGCAGGAGCGGCATCACCGGCCGGAGCAGCCGCGCGGCCCGGCTCCGCAGCCACGCCCGGACGCCCGGAGTCGAACGCAGGCTCCGCGCCGCCGCGTAGCCGCCGACGAAGAAGAACACCGCCAGGGTCTGGAGCACCCAGGACAGCGGCGTGAACGCCGGCAGGTGGGCCAGCGGGCTGGAGATCACCAGCTTCCCGCCGGGGGCGGGCGCCCATGCGGTGACCAGCCAGTGGCCCAGGACCACCCCGCAGATCGCCAGCGCCCGGAGCGCGTCCACCCCGCGGTCCCTGCCCGCCGGAGTCGAGGCCTCGATCCGGTCCGCCCAGCGGGCCGCCCAGCCGGTCGCGGGGCCGTCCGGGGGGCCGTCCGCCCAGCCGGTCGCGGGGCCGGTCGCGGGGCCGGTCGCGGGGCGGAGGGCCTCGAGGTCAGCCACGGGACACCTCGGCGGCCCGCCCGAGGGCGATCAACGCGAGGTTGCGCAGCGACCGGCTGCCCGGCTCGAGGTAGTCGCTGTGCCCGGCGGCGCCCGTGGCGAAGATCCGGGAGCCGAAACCGGGTCCCGCCGGATCGGGGCCGAAGCCGAGCGGTCCGAAGCGGACCTTGGGGACGTGGCGCATCCAGTCGCGCGCGCCGCTTCCCGCCCACAGGCGCGTCCCGCCCAGCGCGGCGGCGGACGACACCCGCAGGCCGGGGCTGCCGAACACCGCCAGGTCGGAGACTCCCGTCCCGGGCACGGCCCCGGCGCACACCACCGACCCGTAGCTGTGGCAGAGCAGGGTGACCCGCTTGCCGCGGAGCGTGTCGGAGACGTAGCGGCGCAGCGCCCGGGCGCCTCGCTCGGCGGCCCCGCCGGTGGCGACGTGCAGGCTGACGGTCGCCGGGCTGTCGTAACCGAGCCAGGCGACCACCGCCAGCCGAGCCCCGGGGTCCAGTTCCCGCGCCTGCGCCAGCAGCGCCCGGGCACCGCCCCCCGGCGTGCTGTGCACCTTGGCCCGGCCGCCCTCGAAGGTGGCGGCGGTGGTGTCGGCGCCGGGGACGACGACGGCCACGTGCTCGGCCGTGCGCAGGTCGCCGTAGACCTTGACGATCCGATCGCCCGGCGGTTGCGGGACGATCACGTAGGTGAGCGCGGTGATCGCGCTCACGGCGAGCACGGGGCGGAGCATGCGGGCCTCCTGTCGGGTTCCGGGGACGTTCCGCGGAACACGACAGGACGCTACGAATCATGATCGATAACCCGCGTCACCCCGCGGAGCCCACCGCTCCGTCATCCTGGGGAGGGACGGGGACGACGGGCGGGCCCCTCGCGCGCGGCAGAGCAGGGACGGGGCCGCGCGACACCCGGCGGGGAACGTCCGGGACGGCGGACTCCGCCTGCCGGGGTCCGTCCGGGCGTTGCTTCCCCTGCCGGGGCGGCCCCGGGCGCGCGCCTCACTCGCCGGGGCGGACCACCCCTGTCTCGTAGGCGTACACGATCGCCTGGGCCCGGTCGCGCAGGCCCAGCTTGGCCAGGATCCGGCCGACGTGCGTCTTGACCGTCTGCTCCGAGAGCACGAGCTCTCCGGCGATCTCCTGGTTGGACAGGCCTCGGGCGATCAGGGCGAGGACCTCGGTCTCCCGCTCGGTGATGTCACCCGGACGGGCGCGCGGGCGGCTCGGCCCGACGCGGGCGAACTCCGCGATGAGCCGCCTGGTCACCGACGGCGCCAGCAGCGCCTCCCCGGCCGCGACCACCCGGACGGCCTCGGCCAACTGCTGGGCGGAGGCGTCCTTGAGCAGGAACCCGCTGGCCCCGGCCCGCAGCGCCTCGTAGACGTAGTCGTCGAGATCGAACGTGGTCAGGATCAGGATCTTCGGCGTGTGGCCGCCGGAGGAGAGGATCTCCCGCGTCGCCGCCAGCCCGTCCATGACGGGCATGCGCACGTCCATCAGCACGACGTCCGGCCGGAGTTCGGTCGTGCGGACCACGGCGTCCCGCCCGTCCACGGCCTCCCCGACGACCTCCATGTCGGGCTGGGAGTCCAGGAAGACGGTGAAGCCCGTCCGCACCATGCCCTGGTCGTCGGCGATGAGCACCCGGATCGGCATACGTCCTCCATGATCATGATTTGCCCGCGCTCGGGAGTATGGCAGCGACCGCGGAGACCGGGAACGGGGTCGCCTCCGGGAGCACGGCGGCCCGGGGTCAGAGGTCTTCGGGGAGCGGGAGCACGGCGGTGACCGCGAAGCCGCCGCCGGCCGGTCCGGCCCACAGCTTCCCGCCGAGCATGGAGACCCGCTCCCGCATCCCGAGCAGGCCGTGCCCCGCGTGCCGGGGGGCCTCCGCCCGCCCGGGGCCCTCGGGGGAGCGGCGCCCGCCGTCGTCCGCCACGTGGAGATGGAGCTCGTCGGCGGTCCGGGTGATCCGCACGGAGACGGCCGAGCCCGGGGCGTGCCGCATGGCGTTGCTCAGCGACTCCTGCACGATCCGGTAGGCCGACAGGCTCACCGCCGCGGGCAGCCCGGTCAGGTCGCCGCCCGGCTTGAGCGTCACGGTGAGCCCGGCCGAGCGCGCGGTGGCGACCAGTTCCTCCAGGCGGCCGAGGCCGGGCTGCGGCGCGGTGTCCCGCGCCCCGTCGGCGTCCCGCAGCACGCCCAGCACCCGCCGCATCTCGGTCATCGCGGTCAGCGAGAGCGTGCGGATCTCCGCCAGCCCCTCCTCCAGCAGCCGCGCCTCGCCCCGCGCCTTCAGCGGTACGGCCTCCGCCTGGATGGCGATGACGGACATGTGGTGGGCCACGATGTCGTGCAGCTCCCGGGCGATCCTGGCCCGCTCCTCCAGCACCGCCTGCCCGGCCAGGGCCTGCTCGCTGCGCCGCTCCTCCTCGGCCAGGAGCCTGACCGCCGTACGCCTGGCCCGGACGTTGTAGCCGAGCAGGACGGCCGCGGTCACCAGGCCTCCGCCGATGGCGATGACGCCGGTCTGGTCGAGCTGCGACTCGAGCCACCACACGCCCGCCACGGAGACGAGCCACGCGCCGATGGTGATGTGCCGCTCGCAGCGGACCGCGACGGCGTAGAGCACCAGCAGATACATGATCACGGTGTCGGCGGAGTAGGGCGTCTCCACGGCCTGCAGGCGGGTGATGATCCCCCAGGGGACCAGCACCGCCGCCAGCCGCCAGGCCGCCAGAGGCCAGCGGTCGCGCAGCACCAGCGGGAGCGCGGAGCAGGCGGCGGCGAACCGGATCTCCTCCCGGTCCAGCGGCAACGGCACGTTCGTCGCCTCCGTCTGCAGCATGGACTGCACGACGCTGAAAAGCACGAAGGCGAGGACGAGGTCGGCCAGCAGGACCAGGTCGATCGTGCGGAACGGCAGCAGGCCCAGGAAGCCCGGCACGCGGGGGGCGAGCCACCGGGAGCGGGGATGCGACGGGCCGGCCCTGCCGCTCCACAACGCGCCGGTGAGTGCGCGAGCCAGCCGGGCCAAGGGATTGCGGGCCCGGTCCCGCGAGGCGGGAGGAGGGGTCACCCGGCCAGTCTAGGAGAGGGACCATGCGCGCACGTCACCCCGGGGGAGGGCCTTCCGGGTCACTCTCAGGAGTGATGAAAGGGCATTGATTACACGATTACGATCGCTGACAGCGAACACGCTCAAGCCTGGGAACAATCCAGGGCTCCTGTTAATTGAGTCGGTATAACTCAACCTGATGGAGCCAAGATGAGTGAGAGCTTGAACCTCCCGGTCCTTCCCCTCGACGACGAGGTCGTGCTGCCGGGCATGGTGGTCCCCCTCGACCTGTCCGACACCGAGGTCAGAGCCGCCATCGACGCGGCCCAGGCCCTCGGTGAGAAGAAGCCGCAGGTGCTCCTCGTCCCCCGGATCGACGGGCGTTACGGGGCCGTCGGCGTCAGGGCCGTCGTGGAGCAGGTCGGCCGGCTGCCCGGCGGCGAGCCCGCCGCCGTCGTGCGCGGGGTGGACCGGGTCCGCGTGGGCGCCGGCACCACCGGGCCCGGCGCGGCGCTGTGGGTGCAGACCACCCGGGTCGAGCCCGTCGAGGCGGGCGAGCGCGCAGAGGAGCTCGCCAAGGAGTACAAGGCGCTGGCCACCACGATCCTGCAGAAGCGAGGCGCCTGGCAGGTCGTCGACGCCGTCAACGCGATGAGCGACCCGTCCGTCCTAGCGGACAACTCCGGCTACGCGCCCTGGCTCACCACCCCGCGCAAGGTCGAGATCCTCGAGACCGCCGACCCCGCGGGCCGGCTGGAGAAGCTGGTCGAGTGGGCCCGCGAGCACCTGGCCGAGCTCGACGTGGCCGAGACGATCCGCAAGGACGTCCAGGAGGGCATGGAGAAGCAGCAGCGCGAGTTCCTGCTCCGCCAGCAGCTCGCCGCGGTCCGCAAGGAGCTCGCCGAGCTCGACGGCTCCTCCCCGGAGACCGAGGAAGAGGACTACCGCGCCCGGGTCGAGGCCGCCGACCTGCCCGAGAAGGTGCGCGAGGCCGCGCTCAAGGAGGTCGGCAAGCTGGAGCGGACCTCCGACCAGTCCCCCGAGACCGGCTGGATCCGCACCTGGCTCGACACCGTCCTGGACATCCCGTGGAACGTGCGCACGGAGGAGCGTCGTGCCGAAGGCGCGCCGGAGGGCACTGTCGACATCGCCGCGGCCCGCGAGGTCCTCGACGCCGACCACACCGGCCTCGACGACGTCAAGGACCGCATCATCGAGTACCTCGCGGTCCGGGGCCGCCGCGCCCAGCAGGGCCTCGGCGTGGTCGGCGGCCGCCGCAGCGGCGCGGTGCTCGCGCTGGCCGGGCCCCCCGGAGTCGGCAAGACCTCGCTCGGCGAGTCCGTCGCCCGCGCGATGGGCCGCAAGTTCGTCCGCGTCGCGCTCGGCGGCGTCCGGGACGAGGCCGAGATCCGCGGCCACCGGCGCACCTACGTCGGCGCCCAGTCCGGCCGGATCGTCCGGGCCATCCGCGAGGCCGGCTCGATGAACCCCGTCGTGCTCCTCGACGAGATCGACAAGGTCGGCTCCGACTATCGGGGAGATCCGACCGCCGCGCTGCTGGAGGTGCTCGACCCCGCGCAGAACCACACCTTCCGCGACCACTACCTGGAGGTCGAGCTCGACCTGTCCGACGTGCTCTTCCTGGCGACCGCCAACGTGCTGGAGGCGATCCCCGGCCCGCTGCTGGACCGCATGGAGGTCGTGACGCTCGACGGCTACACCGAGGACGAGAAGGTCGCGATCGCCCGCGACCACCTGCTCCCGCGGCAGCTGGAGAAGGCCGGCCTGTCCGCCGCCGACGTCGCGGTCGGAGAGGACGTGCTGCGCCGCCTGGCGAGCGAGTACACCCGGGAGGCCGGGGTCCGCTCCCTGGAGCGCTCGATCGCCCGGATCCTGCGCAAGGTCACCGCGCAGGCGGCGCTGGGCGAGGCCGAGCTGCCGGTGACGGTGGACGACCTGGTCCCCTACCTCGGCCGCCCGCGCCACGTGCCCGAGTCCTCGCTGCCCGAGTCCCGCCAGCGTACGGCGGTGCCGGGCGTGGCCACCGGGCTGGCGGTCACCGGGGCGGGCGGCGACGTCCTCTACGTGGAGGCGTCGCTGGCCGACCCGGAGACCGGCGCCACCGGGCTGACCCTGACCGGCCAGCTCGGCGACGTGATGAAGGAGTCGGCGCAGATCGCGCTCTCCTACCTGCGTTCGCGCGGGGCGGAGCTGGAGCTGCCCGTCTCCTCGCTCAAGGACCGCTCGGTGCACATCCACTTCCCGGCCGGAGCCGTCCCGAAGGACGGCCCCTCCGCGGGCGTGACCATGACCACGGCCCTGGCCTCGCTGCTCTCCGGCCGACCGGTCAGGAACGACGTGGCGATGACCGGCGAGGTCTCCCTCACCGGCCGGGTGCTCCCGATCGGCGGGGTCAAGCAGAAGCTGCTGGCCGCCCACCGCGCGGGCATCACCACGGTGCTGATCCCGGCCCGCAACGAGCCCGACCTGGACGACGTGCCCGAGGCCGTCCGCAACGAGCTGACCGTGCACGCGGTGAGCGACGTGCGGGAGGTCCTGGAGATCGCGCTCACCCCCGCCAAGGTCGCCGAGCCCGCGGCGGCCTGACGCCCGGCCGCCCGGTCACGGGTCAGGTCCGGACGGCCCGCACCCCGGCGCCGGGGTGCGGGCCGTCCGCCGCGTCCGGGTCCGGAGAGGCGGCCGGCGGGCCGAGCCGGTGAACGCGGCCCGGGCGGGTCACGGGTCATCCGGAAGATCACGATTTGCCCCATGGCTCCCTGTCCGGGCCGGGGAGTTGGAAGAATCTCGGTCCGGCGGACGTGGACCGAGCAGAGAGCCTTTCATGAGCCCTTCGACGAGCACCGAGACCGACATCTACCACCCTTCGCTGTACGAGACCGCCATGCCCTGGGAGCGGTACGCCCGGCTGCGGGCGGACGACCCCGTCCACCGGCACGCCGAGCCCGGCGGCCCCGGTTTCTGGGCCGTCATGCGCCACGCCGACATCCAGCACGTCTCGCGGCATCCCGAGGTCTTCTCCTCCCACGCCGGGGGCGTCATGGTCCCCGACGCGAGCGAGGAGCAGCTCTCCCGGAACCGGCTCATGATGCTCTTCCAGGACCCGCCGGAGCACACCGCCACCCGCGCCGTCGTCAACCGGGGCTTCACGCCCCGGATGATCGGGAAGCTGGAGGAGCACATCCGCCAGATCTGCCACGAGCTGGTCGACGCGGCGCTGGCCCGCGACTCGGTGGACTTCATCGCCGACATCGCCGCGCCGCTCCCGCTGTACGTGATCTGCGAGCTGCTCGGCGCGCCCGCCGAGGACCGGGAGAAGATCTTCGCCTGGTCGAACGCGATGATCGGCGCAGACGATCCCGACTTCGCCACCCAGGACACCGCGCCGATCTTCGAGCTGCTCGCCTACGCCTCGGCGCTCGGCGCCCGGCGGCGCGAGGAGCCGCGCGACGACATCGTCAGCAAGCTCGTCGCCCCCGCCGAGGACGGCTCCAGCATGGACGACCTGGCCCTCGGCGTGTTCGTGGTGCTGCTGGCCGTCGCGGGCAACGAGACGACCCGCAACGCCGCCTCCGGCGGGCTGCAGGCCTTCTTCGACCATCCGGACCAGTGGCGGCGGCTGCTGGAGGACCGGTCGCTGCTGCGCACGCTCCCCGACGAGGTCATCCGCTGGGTGTCCCCGGTGATCACCATGCGCCGCACCACGCTCACCGAGACCGAGCTCGGCGGAAGGACGATCCCGGCGGGGGAGAAGGTGGTGCTCTACTACCCGTCGGGAAACCGCGACACCGCCGTCTTCCCGGACGCCGACGTCTTCGACGTCGGCCGCGACCCCAACCCGCACGTCGGCTTCGGCGGGGGCGGCCCGCACTTCTGCCTGGGCGCCCACCTGGCCCGGATGGAGGTGCGGGTGCTGTTCGAGGTGCTCGCCGAGCGCACCCCCGGCATCGCCCCGGCCGGTACGGCCCGGCGGCTCCGCTCCAACTTCGTCAACTCCATCAAGGAGATGCCCGTCCGGCTCCGGCTGTGAGCGGCATCACACGAGATGTCGGGAATGGAATGACAGGAACGGCGTGTTGACGCCGACGTGAACGCGGCGCCCGACATCGAGGCGGCCCGGCCGGTCGGCCGGGCCGCCTGTCGTGGCGGGCGAATGCGCCGAATGTGCTGTCGGGCCGTGGAGACACCCCGCACGCGCTGAGACCCGCCCCGCCCGTTCCCTCCCGCCGAGAAGGCCCCGCCGACATGACCTGCCCCGCGGACACCCTCGTCCTGCGCCGCCTGAGCCACCTGCCCTTCCCTCCCGGCACGCGCTAGCCGTACCCCCGCCGAAGTCCTTTCTCCGTGCTGAACCGTTCCGTGTTGGGGGAACCGCTGTGATCGATGTGTCGGGCCTGCGCAAGGTCTATCGAGATAGGGGGCGCGAGGTCGTCGCCCTGGGAGGGGTCGACCTGCGCGTCCGCGAGGGTGAGATCTTCGGTGTGCTCGGGCAGAGCGGCGCCGGCAAGAGCACCCTGCTGCGCTGCGTGAACCTGCTGGAGCGGCCCACCGAGGGCACGGTCTCCGTGGCGGGCCAGGAGCTGACCGCGCTGCGGGAGGGCGAGCTGCGCCGGGCCCGCCAGCGGATCGGGATGATCCACCAGCACTTCGCGCTGCTGTCCTCCCGGACGGTCGCCGGGAACGTGGCCTTCCCCCTCGAGGTGATGGGCGTCGGGCGGGCCGAGCGGGCCCGGCGGGTCGCCGAGCTGCTGGAGCTGGTCGGCCTGGCGGACAAGGCCGGAGCGCACCCGGCGCAGCTGTCCGGCGGGCAGAAGCAGCGCGTCGGCATCGCCCGGGCGCTGGCCGGCAACCCGTCGGTGCTGCTCTCGGACGAGGCCACCTCGGCGCTCGACCCGGCGACCACGCAGTCGATCCTGTCCCTGCTGCGGAACCTCAACCGCGAGCTGGGGCTCACCATCCTGCTGATCACCCACGAGATGCACGTGGTCAAGGGCATCTGCGACTCGGTGGCGGTCATGCGCGACGGCCTGGTCGAGGAGTCCGGGGCCATCCCCGAGCTCATCGCGCGGCCCGGTTCCCGCCTCGCCGCGGAGCTGTTCCCGCTGCCCCGGCCCGAGGCCGGGAACGTCACGATCACCTTCACCGGGCAGGCCGACGAGCCGGTGGTCTCGGAGATCGTGCGCAAGTTCGACGTCGACGTGAACATCCTCGGCGGGGCGCTGGAGGAGGTGGCGGGCGTCTCGGCCGGCCGCCTGCGGGTGCGCCTGACCGGCGGCGAGCGCGAGGCCGCCCTCGACTACCTGACCGAGCGCGGCCTGCTGGTGGAGGTGACCCCGTGACCTGGGACGAGATGAGCCCCCTGCTGCTGGAGGCCACCGGGCAGACCGCCCAGATGGTCGTCTGGTCCACGCTGTTCACCGTGCTGTTCGGGCTGCCGCTCGGCATCGCGCTGGTCGTCACCGACCGGGGCGGGCTGCTGCCCTCCCCGGTGCTGAACCGGGTGCTCGGCCTGGTGGTCAACCTCGGCCGGTCGCTGCCCTTCATCGTCCTGATGATCGCGGTGATCCCGCTGACCCGCCTCATCGTGGGCACCACCATCGGCACGTTCGCCGCGGTCGTCCCGCTGACCCTGGGCGCCGCGCCGTTCTTCGCCAGGCTGGTGGAGACCGCGCTGCGCGAGGTCGGCCGGGACACCGTGCAGGCGGCCCAGGCCATGGGCGCCGGGCGCGGGACCATCATCGGCAAGGTCCTGCTCCCCGAGGCGATGCCCGGTCTGGTGGCGGGGCTGACCGTGACCGTGGTGGCGCTGATCTCCTACTCGGCCATGGCCGGGGCGATCGGCGGCGGCGGCCTCGGCGACCTGGCCATCCGGTACGGTTACCAGCGCTTCGAGACCACGCTCATGGTGGTCACGGTCGTGGTGCTGGTCGTCATCGTCCAGCTGGTGCAGACCCTGGGCGACGTCGTCGCCCGCCGTCTCGCCCGGCGCTGAACCCCATCGCTCCCCAGGCGGTCCGCCACGAGGGATATCCTGGGTTTTCCTATCTACAAATAGGGTTTTACTCACCGAAGGAGCGCACAGTGCGCAGATTGTTCGCCATCGCGTCCGCCGCGACCGCTCTCGTCCTCACCCTGGGCGCCTGCGGTTCCGGTGACTCCGGCACCGCCGGGGACACCGCGGGCAAGGCCTCCGTGCCCGCCGCGGGCGAGGTGCTCAAGGTCGGCGTCAGCCCGGTCCCGCACGGCCAGATCCTCAAGTTCGTCAAGGACGAGCTGGCCGCCAAGGAGGGCCTGAACCTGGAGATCGTCGAGTTCACCGACTACGTGCAGCCGAACGTGCAGCTCCAGGACGGCGAGCTCGGGGCCAACTTCTTCCAGCACCGGCCGTACCTCGACGACTTCAACGCCTCCAAGGGCACCAAGCTGACCTACGTCCAGGACGTGCACCTGGAGCCGCTGGGGCTGTACTCCAAGAAGCTCAAGGCCGTGACCGAGCTCGCCGACGGCGCGACCGTCGCGGTGCCCAACGACGCCACCAACCTGGGCCGCTCCCTGAAGCTGCTGGCCGACAACGGCGTGGTCACCCTGAAGGAGGGGGTCGGCACCGCCGCCACCGAGCGCGACGTCACCGGCAACCCGAAGAACCTGAAGTTCCAGCCGCTGGAGGCCGCGCAGCTGCCCCGCTCCCTGGAGGACGTGGACGCCGCCGTCATCAACGGCAACTACGCGCTCGAGGCCGACCTCAAGCCCGCCTCCGACGCGCTGGTGCTGGAGAAGGCGGAGGGCAACCCCTACGCCAACGGCCTGGTCGTGGCCGCCGGCCACGAGCAGGACCCGCGCGTGGCCAAGCTCGCCAAGCTGCTCTCGGGCGCCGAGGTGAAGCAGTTCATCGAGCGGACCTACAGCGGTTCGGTCGTTCCGGTGAACGCGGGCTGAGAACCGGCGGGACCCCGGACCGGAGATCCTTTCACGGCGCTTCACGCAAGATCGGGAAAAAGCGCTTATCGGATTTCCGGTCCGACCTCGCCGTTTAAGCGGCCTGTAAGCGGGCGGCAATCGGGTGGACATACAACGGGAGCGTCAGAAAATCCTCATTCCCGAGAGGTTCCCTCAGATGCGATTCGCCACCCGTATCCTCGTCGGCGCCGGCGCGGCCACCCTCCTGGCCGTGGGCGCCCCCGTCGCGGCCAACGCCGCCACCCCCATCGAGAACGCCGCCACCGGCCCCGGCGGGGTCTCCGCCTCGCCGTACTTCTCCGACCACTGGGGCCCCTACGCCTCCGCCAACCACAAGGCCGTGGCCCAGGGCAAGGTCGAGGTCACCAAGGACTCGAAGAAGCAGGGCTACTGGAAGAAGTATCCCAAGGTCGTCAAGAAGTGCTGGTGGAAGAACGGCCACAAGAAGTGCGCCTGGATCAAGACCTGGCAGAAGAAGTGGGTCTGGAAGTGGGTCCACGAGTACGACTACACCGTGCACGGGAAGCTCACCAACCACAAATGGTGGGGAAACCCGAAGTACCGCTGCTCGTGGGCGACCTTCAAGATCGAGGGTTTCGACGGCTCGACCTCCTTCAAGAGCTTCAAGAACTGCGGCAAGCCCGCGAAGTTCTACTCCTTCAGCGGTGAGGGAGCGCAGGAGATCTCCGTCAAGGTGAGCCGCGGCAACCACTTCGGCCCCAAGGGCTACTACAGCGGCTGGGAGAACGTCTACAGCCACGCCTGATCGCACGGCCGTACCCGTCCGGTGACAGCCCGCGACACCCGATGACACGGGGCCGCGACCTCCTGAAGGAGGCCGCGGCCCCGTCCGGCGTTCCGGGGTAAGCGGGCACTTCCCGCGGATCATCGAACCGAGTAACGTTCGGTCATGCATCCGGGAGTCATCGCAGCCGTTTCGCCCGACAAGCCCGCTGTGATCATGGCGGGCTCCGGACGGGTCGTCACCTACCGCGAGCTGGACGAGGAGTCCAACCGCCTGGCCCAGCTGTTCCGCGCCTCGGGCCTGCGCCCGGGCGACCACGTCGCCTTCATGCTGGAGAACCACCCGCTCTTCCTGGCGGTGGCCTGGGCGGCGCACCGGTCGGGCCTCTACTACACCGCGATCAGCTCCCGGCTGACGGCCGGAGAGCTCGCCTACATCGTGGACAACTGCGAGGCCAGGGTCTTCATCTCCTCCGCGGCCCTCGCCGACGTCGCCACCTCGATCACCGAGGTCACCCCCCGGGTCGAGATCCGCCTCATGCTGGACGGCACCGCCCCCGGCTTCGCCTCCTACGAGGAGGCGGTCGCCGCCCATCCGCCGACGCCGGTCGAGGACGAGTGCCAGGGCGCGGACATGCTCTACTCCTCCGGGACCACGGGCCGGCCCAAGGGCGTCAAGCCGGCCCTGCCCGCCGCCTCCCTCGACGAGCCCGGTCCGCTGCTCCAGCTGATCCGGTTCCTCTTCGCGCCCTCGGCGGAGAGCGTTTACCTCTCCCCGGCGCCGCTCTACCACGCGGCCCCCCTGCGCTACTGCATGAGCTTCCAGCGTCTGGGCGCGACCGTCGTGGTGATGGAGCGGTTCGACCCCGAGCGGGCGCTCGCGCTCATCGAGGAGCACCGCGTCACCCACTCCCAGTGGGTGCCGACCATGTTCATCAAGATGCTCAAGCTCCCGGAGGAGATCCGCGCCGCGTACGACCTGTCGTCGCTGGCATGCGCGATCCACGCCGCCGCACCCTGCCCGGTCCCGGTCAAGGAGCGGATGATCGACTGGTGGGGGCCGATCGTCCACGAGTACTACGCGGGGACCGAGGGCAACGGCTTCCTCTACGTCGGCCCGGAGGACTGGCTCAAGCACAAGGGCACCGTGGGGCGCGCGCTCCTCGGCGTGGTGCACGTCTGCGACGAGGACGGCGAGGAACTGCCGCCGGGCGAGCACGGCACGGTCTACTTCGACAAGGGGCCGCAGTTCGTCTACCACGGTGACGAGGAGAGGACGAGGGCGTCCAGGGATCCGAAAGGCCGGGGCTGGACGACCCTGGGCGACATCGGCTACCTGGACGAGGAGGGCTTCCTCTATCTGACGGACCGGCGCTCCTACATGATCATCTCCGGCGGGGTGAACATCTACCCGCAGGAGGCGGAGAACGTGCTCGCCGTCCATCCCGAAGTCGCCGACGTGGCGGTCTTCGGCGTCCCGGACGAGGAGATGGGCGAGCAGGTCAAGGCCGTCGTCGAGCCGGCCTCCATGGACCGGGCCGGGCCGGGGCTGGAGGCCGAGTTGATCGCCTACTGCCGCGACCGGCTGGCGCCGTACAAGTGCCCCAGGTCGATCGACTTCCGCGAGGAGCTTCCCCGCCACCCCACGGGCAAGCTCTACAAGCGGGTCCTGCGCGACGAGTACTGGCCTGCCAAGTCATGATTTTTTATCTTTCGTACGGCCTCCGCCCGGGCCTCTGACCACGGCTGATAAAGCGGCCGTCAGGAGGCGCGGATCATCCCGATCACGCCCTTAACCAGCTCTTACCTCCCTCCGCGCAGGATATGGACACCGGAGAGAACCGGTCGTCGCCGTGGTGTCCACGGAGGGACGCAGGACTGGGGGATGAACGAGATGGACGACAAGAAGAACGAGCAGGACACCACCCCGATCGAGGCGGCCTCCGGCGGCTGGAGCCAGTTCGGCGCGGAGCCGCCCCGGGCCGGGGGGTTCCCGGGCGGCCGTGCCGCCGGAGCCGCCGAGGCCGCCGGGCAGGGGCGGACCGCCCCGCTGCCGTCGCTGCCTCTCGGCGCACCGGCCGGAGTTCCGGCCGGGACGCCCGCACCGCCCGTCGGGGCGCAGCCGCTCGGCACGCCCGCCGAATCGCCGTCCGGACCGCCCGCGCCGCCGGTGACGCCGTCCGGGGCCCCGGCGCCCGCAGCGCCTGTCACAGAGCCCGTCACGGTGCCCGCGCAGCGGGGCCGGTTGAGCGGGATGCAGAAGCTGGGGGCGGGACTCGCGCTGGCCGCCATGGCCGTGGGCGGTGGAGTGGCGGGGGCCTTCGCCGCGACCGCCCTCGACGACGGCCCCGCGCTCGTCTCCTCGGCGGCTCCGGTGGTCAGCGCCGCCGGCAACGTGGCCACGGTCGCCGACGTCGCCGCGGCCGTCCAGCCCGCGGTCGTCTCGATCGAGGTCAAGACGGCCGCCGGAGGCGGGGAGGGCTCGGGCGTGGTGCTCTCCGCCGACGGACTGATCCTGACCAACAACCACGTCGTGGGCTCCGTCGGCCAGGACGGCCGGGTGACCGTCAAGTTCAGCGACGGCAGGACGGTCTCGGCCCGGATCGTGGGCACCGACCCGGCCACCGACCTGGCGGTCATCAGGGCTGAGAACGTCTCCGGCCTCACGGCGGCCTCGCTCGGCGACAGCGACCGGCTCAAGGTGGGCGACTCCGTCCTGGCCATCGGCAGCCCGCTCGGCCTGTCCGGTTCGGTCAGCGCGGGCATCGTCAGCGCGCTCGACCGGACGGTGACCGTCGGCGGCGAGCGGGAGCAGCAGCTGCCGCCCGGCTGGGGCGGCGACCGCCGGCAGCAGGGCGCCGCGCAGGTCACCACCATCGGCGGCGCCATCCAGACCGACGCGGCGATCAATCCCGGCAACTCCGGCGGGGCGCTGGTCGACTCCTCCGGGCGGGTGATCGGCATCAACACCGCCATCGCCACCAACGGCGGCGACGGCAGCATCGGCGTCGGCTTCGCCATCCCGATCAACACCGCGCGGCAGGTCGCCGACCAGCTCATCGAGACCGGCAAGGTCGTCCACGCCTTCCTGGGCGTCGGTCTCGCCGACGCCACCGGTGACACCGCGGGCGCACTGGTCGGCCAGATCACCGAGGGCAGCCCGGCGGCCCAGGCGGGGCTGCGGCAGGGCGACGTGATCACGAAGATCAACGACACCGCGGTCGAGGACGGGGACACCGTGGTGGGAGTGGTGCGCGGGCTCAAGCCGGGAGACAAGGTCACCCTCGTCTATCTCCGCGACGGCCGGAGCCAGACCGTCACCGCGACCCTGGTCCAGAAGACCGGGGAATGACCTGACGGACCGTGTGCCGCCGGGGCCGCCGCGACCCCGGCGGCACACCTGGCGGTACGGCCCGGGTCCGGTCCGGCAGCCCCGAGGGGGAACGGCGCCGTGGCCCCCGCCCGCGGGGGCGGCCGGAGGCCGGGCGAACGGCGCCGCGGTCCCGCTTCCGCACCGTGGACCGCGGCCGGAGGGTCACCGGCGCAGGGGTCGCGGGCCGCGGGGGACGAGGGGGACGGCGAGCAGCGGGGCCGCGGCGGCGAGCGCCCACACCGCCTGCCAGGAGGCGGTGTCGAGGACCACGGGGATGAGGAGCGGGGTGAGGAACGCGGCGGCGAAGACTGTGGTGCCCTCCAGCCCGAGGGCCGTTCCCGCCCGGTCCGCGCCCGCCATGGCGGCGATCTCGGTGTAGGCGACACCGTGCCAGGCGTTGGCCAGCAGGCCGCCGAGGGCCAGGGCGGCGACGGTCAGCGGGGTGGGCGCGTGGGTCAGGACGGCCGCGCCGGCCATGGCCACCGCGGTGAGCGTCCCGATGCCGCGGATGAGGGTGCGGCGGCCACCGTGCCGGTCGCTGTGCCTGCCGGTCCAGATGCGCGCCGCGCCGCCCCCGAGCTGGGCGATCAGGACGGTCAGGCTGGCCAGTGCCACCCCGGCGCCCTTGGCGTCGTGGAGGAAGACGGCGGTGAAGGACAGCACCGCGAACTGCGGGACGGTGAGCAGGCCGCTGGCCAGGGCCAGCCGCCAGACGTCCCAGCGGAGCAGGGGCGAGCGCCCGGCCCCGGCCCGCTCCGCCGCCGGGGCGGGCTCCTGGTCCGGCCCGTGCAGCCAGCGCCAGGCCGCCGCGGCGGACAGCAGGCAGAGCGCGGCCGGAACCGCGTAGGCCGCGCGGAAGCCGTACGCCGAGGCCAGCCACGGCAGCAGGGCGACCCCGACGGCGCCGCCCGCCGGAATCGCGGTCTGGCGGATGCTCATGGCGAAGCCGCGGTTCCCGTCGGTGAACCAGGTCATGATCGCTCGGCCGGAGGAGGCGTTGACGCTGCCGCCCAGCGCCCCGGCGGCCAGCATGCACGCGGCCAGCATCGGCACTCCGGCCCGGTCGCCGGGTGTGACGGCGGCGGCCATCAGCGCCAGCAGCGAACCGGTGGAGACCAGTCCGACGAGCAGGATCCGCCGGTCGCCGAACCGGTCGGTCAGCAGCCCCCACACGATGTCGGACACCGCCACGCCCAGCCCGAGGCAGCCCAGGACCAGGCCGAGCGTGCCGGTGGACAGCCCGTAGCCGGCGCGCATCGCGATCCCGGTGACCGGGATGCCGGAGAACATGGCAGAGAAGCTGGCCTGCGCGGCCACGCCCACGGTGAGGACGATCCAGCGGTGGCGGGGGCCGTACCGCCGTGGTGCGCGGGCGGATGCGGCCGCCGTGCCGGTGGGGACCGGGAGCGCCATGGACTTCCCTCCATGAAGTAACCGTAAAGAACGGTTACTCACTCTGGCAGCCTTCGAAATAACCTGTCAATGCGGTTACTATGGGGCGATGGAGTTCACCTTCGTGAGTGGGAACCTCGGCCTCGACCTGGCCGGGACGGTGGGCCGGCGCCGGACCGGACGCGTCGACCTGCTGGCGACGCCGGCGGATCTCGCCCGGTGGACGGTCGCCGCGGGGCTCCTCGACACCGAGCCCGCCGTGAGCGACGAGGATCTGGCCCGGACGGCGGCGCTGCGCGAGGCGGTCTACCGGCTGGCGTCCGCCGCCCGTTCCGGCTCGCCGTTCGAGGCGGCCGACCGCGAACTGCTCAACCGCGCCGCGGGCCGGGCGCCGGCCGGTGTCAGACTGCGCGACGACGGCGGGCTGGAGCGGACCGGCGATCTGGGAGCCGCGCTGGCCACCACGGCGCGGGCCGCCGTCGAACTGCTCGGCGGCCCCCGCGCCGCGCTGATCCGCGAGTGCGAGGCGTCCCCCTGCACCCGCCTCTACGTCGACTCCTCGCACCGGCGTTCCCGCCGCTGGTGCGACATGCGCGGCTGCGGCAACCGCGCCAAGGCGGCGGCGTTCCGGGCACGGGACCGCCGGGACGGGCAGGGCGCGCCCGCGTCCGGCCGGACCACGGGCTGAGCCCGCCGCCGCGCCGCGGGGCGGCGGGACGACGGGCTCACGGGCCGTTTCGGAATCCCGGGCCGTCCGAGGCGTCGGGGCCGTCCGAGGCGTCCGGGCCTCCGGGCCGCTCAGGATCTCGTTCTCCGAGGCCCGGCGCGGAGGGCTCAGGAGAAGCGGCGGCCCTCGTCGCGGCGGTAGGCCCAGACCGCCAGCGCTCCGGCGACCGCGACCCAGACGGCGAACATGGCCGTCGCCAGCGGCCGGGGCGAGCCGTACCCGACCGCGGCCCAGACCAGCTCGACCGCGCCCCGGCTGGGCAGGAAGGGTGCGACCGCGTCGATGAAGGCGGGGGCGTCCATCGGGTTCGTCAGCAGGCCGCCGCCCACCGCCATGGGGAAGAACAGCAGCTGCACGACCGCGATCGCCGCCTTGGACGGCAGTGCGTACCCGATGAACAGGCCGAGCAGCTGGAACGGGACCGACCCGAGCAGCAGGGCGCCCACCCCCAGGACGAGCTGGACGGGGGTCACGGTGGCCTCGGTGAACAGCGCGGAGATGACGAGGACCGGCAGCACCCCGACGAGCGTGAAGAGCAGCGAGTTGAGGATGCGGGCCCCGAGCCTCGGCCACGGACCGGCGGGCAGGGTGCGGGTGTAGGGGTCCCAGGGCTGGACCCGGTCCTCGGCGACGCCGATGCCGTGGGTGAACAGGGCGCTGGACATCACCGCGAAGGTCATCATCGAGGCGGTGGCCAGGGTCGCCCCGACCGGGTGGTCTCCGGCGAACGGGACCACGAAGAACAGCATCGAGGCGGCGGGGAAGAAACCGTTGCCGATCAGCGCGATCGGCACCCGTACGGTCTCCATGAACTGGTACCGGGTGTGGGTGAGAAGGAGCGACATGGGGCCTCTCTCGGAGAAGGGGGACGGCCGGAGGGCGGCTCGCGTCGGGGCGGGCGCGGCCGGAAAGGCTCCCGGGAGGAGCGGATGCGGAAGCGGGGTGCGGTCAGGGGCGAGCAGGGCGGGGACGGTGTGCGGCCGGAGACCGGGGGCGGGACCGGGTCAGGCCGCCTCGGAGCCGGCGGTGATGGTCAGGAACGCCTCCTCCAGGGAGGTGGGCCGGACCTCCAGGCCGGAGAAGGGCACGTCGGCGCGGACCAGCTCGCGCACCAGCGCGTCGGCGTCGGAGGTGAGCAGGTGGGTGCGGTCGCCCTCGCGCTCCGTCCGCAGGACCCCGGGCAGTTCGGGCAGATCGCCGGCCGTCAGGGTGACGCGGCGGACACCGGCGATGTCCCGCACCTGCTCGGTGGTGCCGTCGGCCAGGACCCGGCCCTGCCCGATGACCACGACCCGCTCGGCCAGCGCCTCGACCTCCTCCAGGTAGTGGCTGGTGAGCACCACGGTGCCGCCGCCGGAGTGGAAGTCCCGGATGGCGTCCCACAACGCCCGGCGCGCCTCGACGTCCAGTCCCGTGGTCGGTTCGTCGAGGAAGACCAGCCGGGGGTCGCCGACGAACGCCAGCGCCACCGCGAGCCGCCGCTTCTGCCCGCCCGAGAGCCCGCCGACCTGGCGCCGCTCCAGCCCGGACAGGCCGAACCGCTCCAGCAGCGCCCCCCGGGCGACGCTCCGCGGGTAGTGGGCGGCGACGAAGTCCACGATCTCCCCGACCCGCAGGGTCGCCGGCAGCCCGGTCTCCTGCGGCGTGACGCCGATGCCGCGCCGCCGTACCGGATCGGCGGGGGAGCCGCCGAGCAGCTCGATGCGGCCCGAGGTGGGCCTGCGCAGCCCGCAGAACAGGTTGATCAGCGTGGACTTGCCCGCCCCGTTGGGGCCGAGCAGCCCGACCAGCTCGCCGGGCCGGACGCAGAGGGAGACGCGGTCCAGCGCCGTCACGTCCCCGTAGCGCCGGGTGACCTCCACGGCGCGCACCAGGGACTGCTCCGGCTCCGCGCCGGGATCCGGCGGCGAGCTCGGTGCCGCACCCGGTCCTGCGCCCGGTGCCGTCGTAGGTTCCGCCATCGCGGGACCTTCCTTTCTCGAATGTCGAACGGGGGTCAGGCGCCGGAGGGCGGCGCCGAGGTCGTGTCCAGCAGGGTGCGGATCGCCGCGGTGTACTCCTCGAAGGCGAGGCGGCCCCGCCGGGTGAGGGCGACGTAGGTGGCCGGGGTGCGGCCGCGGTGCGTCTTGACGATCTCCACGTAACCGGCCTCCTCCAGCTTGCCGAGGTGGACCGAGAGGTTGCCCGCGGTCATGCCGAGCAGGTCCTTCAGGCCGGGGAAGGTGATCTGGTCCCCTTCGGGCAGGGCGTTGAGCGTGACGACCACCCGGAGCCGGGCCTGGGCGTGGATCACCGGGTCGAGCTCGGGGGTCACCGGCGGGCCCTCCTGCTGAAAACCAGGCCGACGACGATGAACCCGCCTCCGCCGCCCACCGCGATCAGCAGCGCGTGCCAGCCCGCCCCGGCGGCCGTTCCCACGGCGTTGAGCACGGCCGTCCAGATGCCGACGGCGAACATCGGCCAGTCGTGCCAGACGGCGGCACCGGCCATGTAGAGAACGGAGACCAGCATGATCGACATGCTCGCCCACAGGAGGTTCCGCTCCGCCTCGGGGAGCTGGGCGGCGAACCGCTCCGCGATCATCGACATGGTGAGGAATCCGGTCGGCCAGGCGAGGCCGTACATCATGCCGCGCTGCTGGGAGGCACCTCGGACCTGGTTGCCGGTCCGCCAGAGGACGAAGGCGTTGACCGCCCCGGCCAGCAGCATGGCCCCGAAGAGCACCGCCAGTGCGACGTCTATGGAGATCGGTGCGTACGGCCTGCCGGACAGGCCGTGATGGAGGAAGAGCGCGCCGAACCCGACCAGCCAGGCGAGCCCCCACGGCAGATAGAGCAACGACGTGTCGGGCACGAACCGGCGGACGGCCGCGGAGTCCTGCCGGTCGATCAACCGGAGCATCTCCTCCGGGCTCAGCGCTCGATCGTCTTCCTCCACGGCTTTCTCCTTGTCGGTACAAACCGGTTTGTGTTTCAAACTCTTGGTTTGAACTGTAAACCACATTGCTCCGCCAACTCAATCCCCGCGGCCGTACCAATCCGGTCCCGCCCGGACCGGGCGGCCGTCCGGGGGCGCCGGCCCCGCCCGCGAGAATCTCTTCGGCGGGACCTGTCGATTCCGGCGGGCGCCGTACGTCATTGGAGTGCGTACGGCATCCGCCGGACGGCACCGGAAGGGAGAACCATGAGATACGTGCTGCTGGCCGCGGGGGACGAGAGGCCCTGGGCGGAGGCCGGCCCGGCCGAGCGGGAGGAGGTCTACGCCCGGTGGGGCCGCTTCGAGGAGATGCTGACGGCCCGGAACGCGGGCCGGGGCGGCGACGAGCTGGCCCACTCCGGCACTGCCACCACGGTCAGGAAGACCGGGGGGAAGGTGGTCGTCACCGACGGCCCCTACGCCGAGGCGGTCGAGCAGATCGGCGGGTACGTCACGATCGAGGTCGCGAGCATGGAGGAGGCGATCGAGTTCGCCGAGGCCTGCCCGTCCGACGTCGTGGAGATCCGGCCCGTCCCGGACCGGGGGTGACGGCGCGGTGAAGTACGCACTGCTGCTCTACGGGGACGAGCGCAGGTGGGCCGCCGCCACCGAGGCCGAGATCGAGGAGCTCTCCGCCGCGCACGGCCGGTTCACGGACATGCTCACCGCCCGCGGGGCCTATCTCGGCGGGGAGGAACTGGACCTGTCCACGACCGCCGTCACCGTGCGCACCGGCGGCGGGCGGACGCTGCACACCGACGGCCCCTACGCCGAGACCGCCGAGCACCTGGGCGGCTTCTACCTCGTGGAGGCCCGGGACCTGGACGAGGCGATCGAGTTCGCCACGGCCTGCCCCGAGGAGATCGTGGAGATCCGTCCCGTGGTCGAATACCAGGGGTGAGCGTGACAGCGGTCGAGCAGGCGTACCGGCGGCACTGGGCGCGCCTGCTCGCCCTGCTCACCGCCGAGCTGCGCGATCTGGACCTGGCCGAGGAGTCGCTGCAGGACGCCTTCGCCGCGGCCGTCGCCGCCTGGCCGCCGGAGCCCGGCAACCCGCCCGCCTGGCTGCTCACCACGGCCCGCAGGCGCGCGCTGGACCGGCTGCGCCGGGACGCCGTCGCGGCCAGGAAGCTGCCGCTGCTGGTCGTCGACGACCCGCCGGACCCCTCGGCCATCCCCGACGAGCGGCTACGGATGATCTTCACCTGCTGCCACCCGGCGCTGTCCATGGACGCCCGGGTGGCCCTCACGCTGCGCTGCGCGGGCGGCCTGACCACCCGCGAGATCGCCCGGCTCTTCCTGGTCTCCGAGACCACCATGGCCGCCAGGATCACCCGGGCGAAGAAGAAGATCGCCCAGGCGGGCATCCCCTACCGGATCCCGGCCGGACCGGAACTGGCCGAGCGGCGCGACGGGGTGCTGGCCGTGGTCTACCTCGTCTTCACCGAGGGGTACGCCGCCACCGGGGGAGACCGGCTCATCCGCGCCGAGCTCGCCGCCGAGGCGATCGCGCTGGGCCGGATGCTGCGCGAGCTGCTGCCCGCCGATCCGGAGGCGGACGGGCTGCTGGCGCTGATGCTGCTGCACCACGCCCGCCGGGACGCCCGGCTGGGCCCGTCGGGGGAGCTGGTCCGGCTGCCCGACCAGGACCGCTCGCGCTGGCACCGCGACGAGGCGGGCGAGGCGCTCTCCCTGCTGGAGGCGGTGCGCCCGGACGGCACCGGCGGGTTCCCCGGCCCCTACCTGCTGCAGGCCGCGATCGCGGCCGAGCACGCGGTCGCCGAGCGGGCCGAGGACACCGACTGGCCCGCCATCGCCCGGCTGTACGGCAGGCTGGAGGAGGTCACCGGGTCGGCGGTGGTCCGGCTCAACCGGGCCGTGGCGGTCGCCGAGGCCGACGGGGCCGAGGCCGGACTGGAGCTCCTCGACGGGCTGGACGGGGCGATGGGCCACCACCACCTGCTCCACGCCACCCGCGCCGAGCTGCTGCGCCGCCTGGGCCAGGACCGGCAGGCCCTGGACGCCTACGGCCGGGCGCTGGAGGCCGTCGGCACCGATCCGGAACGCGCCTTCCTGCTGTCGCGCAGGGAAGAGCTGTCCGCCCGCTGAGCCCGGTCCCGGAGCGGTGCTACGCCCGGGAGACCATGGCCTCCGACCGCCACAGGTCGCGGTAGTAGCCGGGGACCTCCACCAGCTCCCGGTGGGTGCCCCGCTGCAGGACCGAGCCGTTCTCCAGCACGACGATCTCGTCCACCTCCTCCAGGCCGCGCAGCCGGTGCGTGACCAGCAGGGTCGTGCGCCCCCGGGTGGCGTCCAGCAGGTCGGCCATGAGCGCGTCGGCGGTCTCCTCGTCCAGCGCCTCGGCCGGCTCGTCGAGCAGCAGCACGGGCGGGTCGTTCAGCAGCGCCCGGGCCAGGGCGAGCCGCTGCAGCTGCCCGCCGGAGACCGTCCGCCCGTCCTCCCCGAGCACGGTGTCCCACCCGGTCCGCTCCGCCCACTCCTCCAGCCGCGCCCGCCGTACGGCCTCCGCCAGCGCCGCCTCGTCCGCCTCCGGCCCGGCCAGCCGGAGGTTGTCGCGGAACGAGGCCTGGAACACGTACGGGTCCTGGGTCAGGCCCGTCATGATCCGCCGGGCCTCGTCCGAGGGCAGGTCGCGCAGATCGACGGTCTTCCCGGTCCCGGCCTCGGTCCCGGCCTCGGTCCCGGGCGCGTCGCCGTCGGCGCCGGGGCCGGGGCCGGCGGGGCCGGAGCCGGACAGCCGGATCGCGCCGGACTCCGGCTCCACCAGGCGCATCAGGGCCGCCAGCAGGGTGCTCTTGCCCGCCCCGCTGGGGCCGACGACCGCCACCCGCTTACCGGGAGTGAGGGTGAGGGCGACGCCGTTCAGCGCCGGGGCGCGGTCCGCCGCGTGGCGGACGACCAGGTCTTCGACCTCGACCGTGAGCGGCCCGCCGGGGACGGCCGCCGGCCGGGCCGGCTCGGCGACGGCGGGCGGGGTCGCGCGGACCTCCCGCAGCCGGCGCAGGGCGGCGGACACCCCGGTCATGCGCTCGGCGGCCGTGATCATCGGCAGCAGGGGCTCGAAGGAGACCAGGGAGGTCAGCGCGAGCACGGCGGTCGCCACCGAACCGGCGCCCGCTCCCTGCGCGACCAGGACCACCCCCGCGACGGTCAGTCCCTGGGCGAGCACGCCCAGACAGGTGGCCACGGCGCCCGTGCGGGCCTGGGCCCGCTCCAGCGCGGCCAGCCGGGCGTCCGCTCCGGCGGAGGCGGCCAGGGCCCGGTCGCCCGCTCCGTAGGCGGCCAGGTCGGCCGCCCCGTGCAGCAGGTCGGCCACCCGGGCGGCCAGCTCGGCCCGGGCCGGGGCGATCAGCGCGGCCCGGCGCCGCGTGACGGCGGCGACCCCGGCGGGCAGCACCACGCCCGCCGTCAGCAGGCCGGCCGTCAGCACCAGCGCGGCCGCCGGGAGCAGGAACAGGCCGAGCACGACCGCCGCGACCCCGGTCACCAGCGCCGCGACCGCCGGGAGCAGACCCCGGACCAGCAGATCCTGCACGGCGTCGGTGTCGTCCACCATCCGGCTGAGCAGGTCGGCGCCCTTCTGGCTCGGCGGACCGGCCGGGACGAGCGCCTGGTAGAGCCGTTCCCGGGTCGTCGCCTGGGCGCGGAGCGCCACGTCGTGCCCGGTCAGGCGCTCGCCGTACCGGAGGACGCCCTTGCTCGTCGCGAACGCGCGCACCCCGACGATCGCCACGCTCAGCGCCGCCAGCGGCGGCTGCTCGGCCGCTCTGGTGATCAGCCATGCGGCCGACCCGATCAGGGCCAGTCCGGCGAGTTCCGCCGCGACCCCGGCCGCCGCCGCCAGGGCGATCCGCCCGCTCATCCGTCTCATCGCGTCCCTCCGGCACCCGTCGCCACCGTGTCGCCGGAAGCCCCTGCGTCACTGGAAGCCGTCGTGTCATCGGAAGCCGCCGCGCCGTCGGGACCGGTCGTGTCAGGGGGCGCCGTGCCGCCGGGACCGGTCGTGCCGCCGGGAGGGGCGGCTTCGCCGCGTGCCGCCGGCGCACCGGGGGAGCCGCTGTCGGACACGACCCGGCCGCCGGCGATCCGGACCACCCGGCCGGCCAGATCGATCATCGCGGGCCGGTGGGCCACGATCACGGCGGTCCGGCCCTCGGCCAGCTCGCGGGTGGCGGCGACGATCGCCGCCTCGCTCCGGCCGTCGAGCCGGGCCGTCGGCTCGTCCAGCAGGAGCAGGTCCGCCGCGGGCCGGCAGAAGGCGCGGGCCAGCGCGATCCGCTGCCGCTGGCCGGCGGAGAGGTTCGCACCGCGCTCACCGAGCACCGTGTCGTAGCCCTCCGGCAGTTCCGTCACGAAGCCGTCCGCGTGCGCGGCCCCGGCCGCCGCCCGGACCTGCTGGAGCGTCGCCCCGGGGGAGCCGAGCCTGATGTTGTCGGCCACCGAGGCGGCGAACAGGTGGGGGCGCTGGGGCACGAACGCCAGCCGCCCGCGCCAGGCCTCCCAGCGCGCCCCGGCGTCCTCGGAGATCCCGGCGTCACCGGCGTCGCGCGCCACCCGGGTTTCCGCGCTCCCGGCGTCTCCGCCGTCCCGCGTCTCCCCGGCCCCCTCGGTTCCGGCGTCTCCGGCCCCCTCGGCTCCGGAGGCCGCTGCGGCGGGTCCGGAGGCGGGACCGGAGAGTTCCACCCCGTCGACCAGGACCCGGCCGCTCTCCGGGGTGAGGAAACCCAGCAGCAGGTGGAGCAGCGTGCTCTTGCCCGCGCCGCTCTCGCCGACCAGCGCCACCCGCTCGCCCGGCGCGATGACCAGCGACACGTCCTCCAGCGCCGCCTCCGTCCGGCCCGGATAGCGCACCGTCACGTTCTCCAGCCGGATCTCCGGCGCCGCCGCGGGGCCGGCCGGGTCGAGGGCTCCGCCATCGGCGGACGGGGGCTCGGCGGACCGGGACACGGTGGACCGAGGCTCGGCGGACCGGGGCTCGGGCTCCCCGTCGAGTACGGCGAACACGTCGTCGGCGGCGGTGACCCCCTCCATCGCGGCGTGGAACCTGGTGCCCATGTTCCGCAGCGGCAGGTAGGCCTCCGGGGCCAGCAGCAGCACCAGCAGCGCGGCGGGCAGGTCGAGCGTCCCGCCCAGCAGCCGGAGGCCGATCGGGACCGCGACCAGCGCGAGCGAGAGGGAGGCGGCCAGCTCCAGCACCAGCGAGGACAGGAAGGCCACCCGCAGCGTGCGCATCGTCGCGCTCCGGTGGGCGTCGGTGACCCGCCGGATCACCTCCGCCTGGTAGCGGGCCCGGCCGAAGGCGCGCAGCGTGGGCAGGCCGCGGACCACGTCGAGGAAGTGCCCGCCGAGGCGGGACAGGGCCCGCCACTGGCGCTCGGTGACGGCCTTGGTGTGCATGCCGACCAGCGCGCCGAAGACCGGGATGAGCGGGAGCGTGACGAGCACGATCACCGCGCTGGGCAGGTCGGCGAAGACCAGCCGGGCGAGCACGGCGACCGGTACGACGCCCGCCACCGCGACCGCCGGGAGGTAGCCGTTCAGGTAGGGGTCGAGCGCGTCCAGGCCGCGCCCGGTCAGCGTCACCAGCTCGCCGGAGCGGTGGGAGGTCAGCCGGGCCGGGCCCAGGTCCCGCAGCCGGGAGAGCAGCCGGTGGCGCAGGACCGACTTCACCGCGGTGGTGGTGCGACCGGCGGCGATCCCCTGGGCGAGGCCGAGCAGCCCCCGGACCCCGACGACCACCGCCAGCAGGGCCAGCGCCGGGGTCTCGAGCCTCCCGGAGAGGACGCCGGCGAGCAGCTCGGCCTGGACGAGGACGAGCAGCCCGGCGAGGACCGCCGCGGCCAGGCAGAGGGCCAGATGGCGGCGGACTGCTCGCTCGCCCCGCACCAGCCGCAGGAGATCCTTGTGCATGTGAGCCCTAGAAGAACGAGGGGAACCGGTCGGCGGCACGCCGGGGACCGAACGTGCGCCACACCCATACTTGCGCACCCGCCATGAGCGGCGCGCACGGCAGGATCATGAGACTGAGCACATTCAGCGTATCCGCCGGGGCGGTGTGCTCCAGGAGCCACGGAGCGGCGCCGGCCAGCAGCGCCGCGGCGGGTGCGGCGGCCAGGCAGGCCGAGACGGCCAGCGCGGCCGCGCCGCGGCCCGCACTCGCGGCCGGGCCGGGAAGCCGTCCGGCCGCCGGGCGGACCGCCGGACCGGCCGCGCCACCCGGCGCGGCGCCGGAGAGCTCGCCGGCCGCCCCGGCGGTCCCGGCCGTGCCGCCGGGCAGCAGCCAGGAAGCGAAGGCCCGGCCGTGGAAGGCCAGCAGCGCCGCGAGCGCCGCCGCGCCCGCGAGGGCCGCCGGAGTGATCGACAGGCTGGTCGCCAGGGCGGTCAGGGCCGCGCCCCAGGAGAGAGCGAGTCCCCAGGAGCCCAGGCAGATCATCCGGTCCCACCCGGCGCGCCAGGCGGGGCCGTCCGCCCTGCGGCGGAACCAGAGCCCCGCGTCGCGCACGATCCAGGAGACCAGCAGGCAGACCACCAGCGGGTAGAGGCCGAACAGCACCTCGCCCTCGGCCTGCGGATACACGCCGAAGAGCGTTCCGGCCACGGCCACCAGCCACACCTCGCCCGCCAGGACGAACGGCGCCGCCGCGGCGACGATCCGGTCCCGCCCCTCCTGGGTGCGGCCGAGGACGGGCAGCAGCATGCCGAGGCCGATGTTCGCGCCCTCCAGGGCGAAGTAGCCGATCAGCAGGACGGCGAAGAGCACGGACCAGAGGATGTCCATCGGTGTCTCCTTACAGGCTCAGCGCGGGGGTGCGCTCGGGCGGCGGGAGCGGGGCGGCGCCCAGGGTGGCGGCGGCGGGGCCGCGCCGTACCAGGCGGGCGATGAGCAGGTAGTCGACGACCGCGAGCAGCCCGAGCACACCGGTGAAGGCCACCAGGGACGTGGTGATCATCGCCGGAGTGAGGCCGGGGGACATCGCGTCGGCGACGGTGAGCCTGCCGTACACCAGCCACGGCTGGCGGCCGGCCTCGCGGGCGAGCCAGCCGAGGATCGCGGCCAGGAACGGCAGCGGGGTCATCAGCATCACGATCGGGTGCGCCCACCGCCAGCGCGGCAGCCAGCGGATGACGGGCAGCAGCACGAACAGCACGACGAACTGGAGCAGCTGCCCGATCATGATCATGAAGCCGAGTCCCACCCCGGCCAGCGGCGCGCCGCCGAACTTGTCCGGCTGGAACTCCGACACGGGGGAGAACTGCGCGTATCCGAAGCCGACCGTGATCACGGAGCCGACGGCCGCGACGACCACGCCCAGGCGCAGGGAGCGGGTGAAGAACACCTGCTCGGCGGTCCTGCGGAACAGCTGGTAGGCGCTGGCGCCCATGAGCACGAAGCCGCCGGTCCACAACCCGGCACCGATCACGTGGGGCAGGGCCATGGTGAGCAGGGGGTTGGCCAGCACCGCCCCGAAGTCCTCGACCACGAGCCTGCCGCCCCGCTCCACCGCTCCCGCCGGGTTCTGCAGGAACGCGTTGGCCGCCATGATCCAGAACGCCGAGACGTAGGCGGTCAGCGTGACGATCCAGATGCACGCCAGATGGAGCCGGCGGGACATCCGGTGCCAGCCGAAGATCCACAAACCGAGGAACGTGGACTCCAGGAAGAAGGCGACGAGCGTCTCGATCGCCAGCGGCGCACCGAAGACGTCGCCGGCGTAGTGCGACAGCCCGCTCCAGTTCAGGCCGAACTGGAACTCCATCACCAGGCCGGTGACGATGCCGAGCGCGTAGTTGATCAAGTAGATCTGGCCCCAGAAGCGGGTCATCCGCTCGTGGACCGGCTTGCCGCCGAAGGTCCAGAGGGTCTGCATGACCGCCACGAGGGGGGCCAGGCCCAGCGTCAGCACGACGAACAGGAAGTGGAGACTCCCCGTCACCGCGAACTGCGCCCGGGCCAGGTCGAGTACGTCCATGGCGCTGCCTCCATCACATGTCTGTCTACCTATAGACACTCTACATGTAGAGAGCCTACATGTAGGTTGCCTATGCGAGAGGTAAGGTGATGGGCGTGAACACCGACGCGCTCCGCGGGCACATGGACGCCCTGCTGCTCTCCGTCCTGGAACACGAGCCCCTGCACGGATACGCGATCATCGAGGCGCTGCAGGCGCGCAGCGGCGGTGCGCTCAGCGTGCCGACGGGCACGGTCTACCCGGCGCTGCGCAGACTGGAGCAGGCGGGATACCTGGCCAGCGAGTGGGCCACGGTGGGCGGGCGCAAGCGGCGCACCTACCGGCTGACCTCGGCGGGCCGCACGGCCCTGGCCGGAGAGCGCTCGGCCTGGCGGGAGTTCGCGGGCGTCATCGGCAGCGTGCTGGAGCCGCGTGCCACGAAGTGAGCGCACCGGCCTCTGCGGCGGTGCGCGGTTTCGGCCGTGCGGCGGTGTGCGGTGGTGCGCGGTTTCGGCTGTACGGGTGCGCGCGGTCTCGGGCGGCGGGGCGTGCGCCGGTCGCCCGGTCCTCTCTCACGCGGCCGCGAGCCGTCTCCGGGTGAGCGAGAGGCAGCGGGTCGCGCAGTAGAGCTGCAGGCCCCAGAACCCGTAGCTCACCGCCGAGGCGGCGAGGCCGGGAGGATAGTCGGAGAAACCGGCCGGTCGGTTCGAGCCGTACATCAGGGCCCAGCACATGACGAGCATGACCGGCATCATGGCCCAGACGAACAGCGCCAGCGCCCGGGCGACCAGCCACGGCCGCCGGATCCGGCGCCGTCCCCGGCCGAGCGCGAGCAGCGCCAGCGCGCCGAGCATCCCGATGGCCATCTGCGTGACGTCCACGGCGCGGGCCACCGGCACGAACCAGCCAGGCCGGGCGTCGTAGGCGACCGGAGCCGTCGGGAACAGCTTCCAGATCAGGGTCCACATGACCGCGGTGAGCGGTACGGCGAGGAAGAGCAGGGCGGCCAGCCTCCGGCCCGCGGCTACGGACAGCTCCTCCTGGTAGCCCGGGGCGATCTCGTGGACGGCGCCGAACTCCTCGACCGCGGCCCGCTCGGCCTCGGCCCGCTCCAGGCCGCCGTCCTCCAGGGCCTCCGCGGCGTCGAGCAGGCTGTCGCGGGCCTCGGCGACCAGGTCGAGCCTGAGCCCCCTCGGCCCGCGGAGCGTACGGCCGAGCTCTGCGACGTAGTCGTCGATGACTCCGGCGTCCACTCTCTCCCCTTGCTCGCGCGGTCCCCCGTCCCAGGGGTGTCCGGCGCCCATCATGACCCCTGCCCGGCGCCCGCGCATCAGGGAGGACCCTGATGCGTCCCCGGATCCAGACCAAGGGCAGCCAGTGTTGCCGTGAACCACTCGACACCATCTGCCAACATTTTCTCATTTCATCATTCGTCCACCTATAGAGGGACGCTGAGGGATCAAAAGACCTCTACGCTCCTGCCCATGCGTGCTTTATCCCGGGCGCTCGCCGCCCTCGCGGCCGTCGGCGTCACCGCCGCCGGCGTCGCGACCCTCACCACGACCCCGGCCCTGGCCGCGCCGGGCACCGTCGTCATCAGCCAGGTCTACGGCGGCGGCGGCAACAGCGGCGCGCCGTTCGCCAACGACTTCGTCGAACTGTTCAACCGCAGCGCGGCGCCCGTCTCCCTGGACGGCTGGTCCGTCCAGTACGGCAGCGCCACCGGCACCGGCACCTTCGGCTCCAACCTGGTGCCCCTGTCCGGCACGCTCGCGCCCGGCCAGTACCACCTGCTCCAGCTCGCCGGCGGCGCGACCGGCGCCGCCCTGCCCGCCCCCGACGGCACCGGAACCGTCAACATGAGCGGCAGCGCGGGCAAGGTAGTCCTGGCCCGCTCGGCCGACGGCCTCGCCTGCAACGGCGGCTCGGTGCCCTGCACCCCCGAGCAGACGGCGCTCATCGCCGACCTTGTCGGCTACGGCACCGCCAACTACGCCGAGGGCGCCGCGGCCCCCGCCCTGTCCAACGGCACGGCCGGGCTCCGCAAGGACCACGGCTGCGCCGACACCGACGTCAACGCCGCCGACATCGAGACCGCCGCCCCCGCGCCGCGCAACCGGGCCACCGCCCCCGCCCCCTGCGGCGACGCGGAGCCCACGCCCACCCCGACGGTGACGGCCACCCCGACCGCGACCCCGACTGCCACGCCGTCCCCGACGCCGACGGCCGCGCCGTGCGAGACCCCCGCCACCCACCAGATCGCCCAGGTGCAGGGGAGCGGCGACGCGAGCCCGCTCGCCGGCCAGACGGTCCGGGTCGAGGGCGTGGTGACCGCGGACTTCCAGGAGGCGAACCAGCTCAGCGGGTTCTTCCTGCAGGACCCGACCCCGGACGCCGACCCGGCCACCTCCGAGGGTCTGTTCGCCTTCGCCCGCTCGTCCTTCAAGGACGTCAAGGTCGGTGACCGGGTCCTGGTCACCGGCAGGGCCGTGGAGTTCAACGGCTGGACCGAGCTGTCGCCGGTCACCGCCGTGGACGTCTGCGGCACCGGCACGATCGCTCCGGCGCGGCAGAGCCTGCCGCGCCCCGAGGGCGCCACCTTCGAGCGGGTCGAGAACATGCTCGTCACCTTCCCCGAGCCGCTCACCGTCAGCGACCACTACAACCTGGCCCGCTACGGCGAGATCAACCTCTCCTCCGAGGGCCGGATCTACCAGCCGACCGACCGGCCGGGCGTGAGCGCCGCGCTGAACGCGCGCCGCACCCTGCTCGTGGACGACGGCTCCGGCGCGGAGAACCCGCCGGTCGTCCCGCACACCGACCCGCGCGCGGTCCGGCTCGGCGACACCACGCTCGGCGTCACCGGCGTGATGGGGTACGGCTTCGGCAAGTACCGCCTCCAGCCGACCGAGCCGGTCAGGTTCCTGCGCACCAACCCGCGCCTGCCCAAGCCGTTCCCGGTGCTCGGGAACGTCAGGGTGGCCAGCTTCAACACCCTCAACTGGTTCACCACCCTGGGCTCGCGCGGTGCGAACACCGCCGAGGAGCAGCAGCGGCAGCTGGCCAAGCTGGTCGCCGCGCTGAAGGGCATGGACGCCGACGTCGTCGGCCTCATGGAGGTCGAGAACAACGGCCAGACCGCCGTCCAGGCCCTGGTCGACGCGCTCAACGCCGAGGTCGGCGCGGGCACCTACGCGGCGCTGGCCCACCCCTACCCGGGCACCGACGTGATCCACGTGGCGATGATCTACAAGCCGGCCAGGGTCCGGCCGGTCGGCGCGGCGCAGTCCTCGACCGACCCGGTCTTCCGGCGGCCTCCGCTGATCCAGACCTTCCGCCGTCCCCAGGGCGGCCAGTCGTTCACCGTCCTGGTCAACCACTTCAAGTCCAAGGGCTGCGACGAGGACGCCACCGGCGCCGACGCCGACGCCGGTGACGGGCAGAGCTGCTACAACGGCGAGCGCGTCCGCCAGGCCCAGGCCACGCTGGGCCTGATCGACAGCCTGGACCTGCCCGGCCCGCTGGTGCTGGGCGACCTCAACGCCTACGGCGAGGAGGACCCGATCGACACGCTCGAGGCCGGCGGCCTGACCAGCGTGACCAAGAGGTTCGTCCCCGCCCCGCTGCGCTACAGCTACCTGTTCGAGGGCCAGGTCGGCGAGCTCGACCACGCGCTGGTCGGCAGGGAGCTGCTCAAGCGGGTCACCGGCGCGACGATCTGGCACATCAACTCCGATGAGGCCAGGGCGCTCGACTACAACACGGAGTACAACCCGCCCGGCCTCTACCGGCCGGACGCGTTCCGCTCCTCCGACCACGATCCCGTGGTCATCGGCCTGACCCTGCCCGGCGGCAGGCGCTGACCGGGACGCCCACCGGCGTCACTGAGGGGGCCCGTCCCGCGCCGTACCGGCGGGGCGGGCCCTCCGCGCTCCCGGCGGTCCCGGGGCCCCGGCCGGCAACCGGGTCCCCGCTGCTCAGAGCGGATCCGCCCCAGGCGGATCGCGTCGACGCCGGTCCGGGCCGCCGCGCATGATGGGCGCATGAGCGGAGAATCCAATCTTCCCCTGTTCGACGCGCGGGTGCGGCGCGAACTCTACGACCAGCGCGTCCTCGTCCTCGACGGCCCTCTCGACGACGACAACGGGACACTGCTGGCCACGCAGCTGATAGCGCTCGCCGCGCACGACGCGTCGACGGACATCGCATTGTGGATCCACTCGCCGGGCGGTTCGGTCCCCTCGATGCTCGCGATCCGCGACATCATCCGGCTCATCCCCTGTGACGTCTCGACCCTCGTGCTGGGCATCGCCTACAGCGCCGGGCAGTTCCTGCTGTCGTCGGGGGCCCGCGGGAAGCGCCGGGCCCTGCCGCACTCACGCGTCCTGATGCACCAGGGCTCGGCGGGGATCGGCGGCACCGCGGTCGACATCGAATTGCAGGCCGGCGACCTCCGGCACACTCGCGACACGGTGCTCGGTCTCATCGCCGAGGACACGGGGCAGCCCGTCGAGCGCATATTCGAGGATTCCCTGCACGATCGCTGGTACACGGCGCGGGAGGCGCTGGACTACGGCTTCGTGGACGCGATCGTGCAGGACTTCGACGAGATCGCGCCGCGCAACCGCCCGCGGCTCGGATTCGACGTCACCGAAGGGGCCGGCCAGTGAGCACGTACACGATTCCGAACGTCATCACCCAGAATTCGCGCGGCGAGCGGATCATGGATGTCTACTCGCACCTGCTCACCGAGCGGATCATCTATCTGGGCACCGCGATCGACGCGGGCGTCGCGAACGCGCTCATCGCGCAGCTGATCTTCTTGGAGTCGGACAACCCCGACGCCGAAATACAGTTCTACATCAACTGCGAAGGCGGGGATCCGAGCGCGATGCTCGCGATCTACGACACCATGCGCCACATCCGTCCGCGGGTCTCGACGACCTGCGTCGGGCAGGCCGTCGCGGTGGGCGCCGTCCTGCTCGCCGCGGGCGCCGAGGGGAAACGCGCGGCTCTCCCGCACGCACGAGTGATCCTGCACCAACCGGCCGCTCAGGGGCGGGGGGCGATCCCCGACCTCATCCTGCAGGCCGACGAGGTCGTCCGCGTCCGGGCGGACATCGAGCGCATACTGTCACGGCACACCGGCCAGACGATCGAGACCCTGCGCGCCGACACCGATCACGATCGCGTGTTCACCGCGACGGCGGCCCTGGAGTACGGGCTCCTCGACCAGATCATCGAGGAGCGTCCGTAGGCCGGCGGATGATCCTGGCCGATCACGCTACGCGGCCAGGGCGTACGCCGCCGAGCAGGTGGCGCCGCTCGAGGTGCTGCGCTGAGCGGACCGCAGGCTCTCGGTGACGGCGAGGGTCAAGTCGACCAGGGTCACGTCCAGCGCACCGGCGACCGCGGCGATCATCTCGCTCGACGGCTCTTTGACGCCCCGCTCCATCTCGGAGAGATACTGCGGCGAGACTCCGGCGCGGCGCGCCGTCTCGCTCAGCTTCTCGCCCCGCTCGTGACGGAGGCCTCTGAGACACTCGCCGAGCGCGTGCCGCCACAGCGGCTCGCGAGCGGGAGACGGCTTGGAGGCGGTCCGATCGGTCGCCGGGCGCAGCGGCGGGATGGAAGAGGCCATGGCCTCACCTTAGGCAGACGGCGCGTTCGAGTCCGGCCGGATCCGCGCAGAGCGGAATCCTCCCCATCTTCTCCGGTCCGTCCGAGGGCGGATCGCGCGTCCGCCGGGTGGCCACCGTGGCGGAGATCGTCCGGTGGTGCCGACGGCCGTTCCTGTGAGGAGGGCGCCGCGGACGGTGCCGCCACGTGCCCGGGCACCCCGGCCCGCACCCGGCAGGCCGGTTTCCCCGGAGTCCGGAGGGATGGAATGCTCAGCGCGGGTACGCAGTTATGCGAGCCGTACAGACGCAGACACAAGAGGAGCCAGTGGTGGCGACCATCGAGGTAACCGAGAAGAACTTCAACGAGATCGCCGACCAGGGGATCGTTCTGCTGGACTTCTGGGCGGCCTGGTGCGGGCCGTGCCGCACGTTCGGCCCGATCTTCGAGAAGGCCTCCGAGAAGCACGGCGACATCACGTTCGGCAAGATCGACACCGAGGCGGAGCAGGCGCTGGCGCAGGGCTTCGACATCACCTCGATCCCCACCGTCATGGCCATCCGTGACGGCATCGTCGTCTTCGCCCAGCCCGGTGCGCTGCCCGCGCCGGCGCTGGAGGACCTGATCACCCAGGTCCGGGCGCTGGACATGGACGAGATCCGGGCCGAGCTCGCCAGCGAGCTGGGCGCCCAGAAGAACTGACGGGCGGAAGGCGGGCGCCCGCCCGGGCCGCCCTGCCGTGCCGGCCGGACCGGGCGGCGGAGCCCGCCGTCAGAGGAGGCGGCCGACGCCCGCGCAGCCGGGTGCCGGAGACCGGATCGTCGGGATCGGCCCCGTCCACGACCGAGGTCTCGTCTGCCGTCGGCCTCCCGATCGTCCATGATCCCGCCTGGGAGATGGTCATGTGCCGCTCCCTCGGACTTTCCAAGTGAGAATCCGAGGGAGGCTCGGGGGACTTCGGGCCGGTGGCCGGGACCGGTGCGGTGCCTCAGAGCGACCGGTAGAGCTCCGCCACGCGGAAGGCGAGGTCCAGCGACTGGCTCCGGTTGAGGCGCGGGTCGCAGGCCGTCTCGTAGCGCAGGGCCAGGTCGCCCTCGGCGATCTCGTGGCCGCCGCCCACGCACTCGGTGACGTCGTCGCCGGTGAACTCGATGTGGATGCCGCCGGGGTGCGTGCCGAGCGCGCGGTGCACCTCGAAGAAGCCGACCACCTCGTCCAGCACGTCGTCCAGGCGGCGGGTCTTGTGGCCGCTGGGAGCCTCGAAGGTGTTGCCGTGCATCGGGTCGCAGATCCAGGCCACCTGGGCGCCGCTCGCGGTGACCTTCTCCACCAGCTCGGGCAGGTGCTGGCGGATCTTCGACGCGCCCATCCGGGTGATGAACGTCAGCCGGCCCGGCTCGTTGTCCGGGTTCAGCTTCTCGATCAGGGTGAGGGCCTCCTCGACCGTGGTGGTCGGGCCCAGCTTCACGCCGATCGGGTTGCGGATGCTCGCGAAGAACGCCACGTGCGCGCTGTCGAGCTGGCGGGTGCGCTCGCCGATCCAGACCATGTGCGCCGACACGTCGTACGGCAGGCCGGTCCGGGAGTCGATCCGGGTGAGCGCCTGGTCGTAGTCGAGGATGAGCGCCTCGTGCGAGGAGTAGAACTCGACCGTGTGGAACTCCTCGGGGTCGGCCCCGCAGGCGTGCATGAACGCCAGCGCCTGGTCGATCTCGCGGGCGAGCTGCTCGTAGCGCTTGCCGGCCGGGGACTCCGCCACGAAGTCCTGGTTCCAGGCGTGCACCTGGCGCAGGTCGGCGTAGCCGCCCTTGGTGAAGGCCCTGACCAGGTTCAGCGTCACCGCCGAGGAGTGGTAGGCGCGCAGCAGCCGCCAGGGGTCGGGGATGCGGGACTCGGGGGTGAAGTCGAGCCCGTTGACCATGTCGCCGCGGTAGGCGGGCAGCTCCACGCCGCCGCGGACCTCGGTGCCCTTGGACCTCGGCTTGGCGAACTGCCCGGCCATGCGGCCGATCTTCACCACGGGCACCTTCGCCGCGTAGGTGAGGACGATGGCCATCTGCAGCAGGGTCTTCAGCTTGTTGCGCACGTCGTCCGCGGTGGCGCCGGCGAAGGTCTCGGCGCAGTCTCCGCCCTGGAGCACGAAGGCCTCGCCCCGCGCCACCGCCGCCAGATGCGCCTTGAGGCTGTCGCACTCCCCGGCGAACACCAGGGGAGGCAGCCCTTCGAGCTCGGCGACGACCTTCTTCAGCTCGTCGCGGTCGGGCCATTCGGGCTGCTGAGCCGCGGGCAGCCGCCGCCAGGAATCCAGGTTGATGCTCACGCCCACCAGGCTATTGCAAGCGGTCGGGCGGACTGGCCGTAATGTCCACGGACTGAGAAGGTCTTTCCTCCTGGTGAGACGCGGCCGGGATCCTCACGTGCTCGGGAAGCACGCCCAGGCCGATGAAACGGCGGGCCGCGGCACCGGCCAGCGGGATGCGGGCCAGGGCGGGAACCCGTACCGGCCGGGCGGGTCCCGACAGGACGGGCCGTATCAACCGGTTCTGGACGAGGCGCTGGGCGAACTGGGTGACCGCCGTCGGCGGCGTGCGCCGCCGCTGCACCCGGGCGAGCAGCGACTCGGGGACCTCGCCCCCGGCCAGCAGCGGCCCGGCCAGCAGGTTCGCGGCGGCGACCGCGTCCTGCACGGCCAGGTTGATGCCGACGCCGAAGATCGGGGACATGGCGTGCGCGGCGTCGCCGATGACGAGCAGGCCGGGCCGGTGCCAGCGGCGCAGCCGGTTGAGCGCCACCGACAGCACGCTGACGTCGTCGAAGCCCTCGATCAGGCCGACGCGGCCGGACAGGTGCGGCAGCATCGCGGCCACCGGCCGGCGCAGCGCGTCGATCCCCTGCTCCCGCAGGGCGTCGAAACCGCCCTTGGGGATCACGTAGGCGAGCTGCCAGTAGGTCCCGCGGTCGATCGACACCACCAAGTGGCCGGCGGAGGCCCGCAGGAAGGTCTCATCGGGATCGGACGGCTCCCGGGGCAGCCGGAACCACAGGACGTCCATCGGCGCGCCGTACTCGGCGGGGACCAGCCCGGCGGCCCGGCGGACGTCGGAGCGGCGGCCGTCGGCGGCGACGGTGAGGGCCGCCCGGAGCTCGTGCTCGCCCCCCGGGTCGCGGTAGCGGACCCCGCGCACCGTGTTCCCCTCCCGGATCACATCGGTGACCTCCGCGTTCATGACCAGCTCGAATCCGGGGTACCGCGCGGCCGCGGAGGTGACCAGGTCGAGGAAGTCCCACTGCGGGACGAACGCGATGTAGCGGTAGGGGCCCTTCAGCCGGGACAGGTCGGCGACCGGGATCTCGGCGTCGTCGGTCCTGATCGTCATGCGGTACGCCTTGCGGTGCGGGAGCCGGTGGAACTCCTCCGCCAGGCCGAGCTCGTCGAGGACCTGCAGGGTCGAGGGATGGATGGTGTCGCCCCGGAAGTCGCGCAGGAAGTCGGCGTGCTTCTCCAGCAGCGTCACCCGGACGCCGGAGCGGGCCAGCAGGAGGGCGAGCACCGCTCCCGCCGGGCCGCCCCCGGCGATCACACATGTCGTTCGACTCATAATTCATCACCCATTGAAATTATGACACGGGCCGGGCGCGGGGAGAAGGCCGGGATCCCCGGTGGCGCGCCGATCACGCGGCGCGGGGCGGGGGACCCGGCCGGATCCGTCCCGCGGGTGATGCGGGGGCGGGCACGCTGCGGGAGAGTGTCCGGCATGACCGTCTACGAGACCGAACGGCTGATCGTCCGCCTGTGGACCGGAGCGCAGGACGACCTCGACCGGGTGACCGACATCTACACGCGGCAGGAGGTGACCCGCTGGCTGCCGCCCTTCGACGGCTTCGACGCGGCCCGGGCGGTGGAGAACTGGCGGGCCTTCCACGAGAGGGACCGCAGGTACGGCTCCTGGGCCGTGCAGGTCCGCGCCACCGGGGCGGTGGCCGGGACCGTGCTGTTCCGGCCGATCCCCGGAGGCGGGGGAGAGGTGGAGGTGGGCTGGCACCTGCACCCCGACTCCTGGGGGAACGGCTACGCCACCGAGGCCGCCCGCGGGGCCGTGCGGCGCGGATTCGCCGCCGGGCTGCCGGAGGTGTACGCGCTGACGATGCCGGGCAACGAGGCGTCCATGGCCGTGTGCCGCAGGCTGGGCATGAGCCACCTCGGGCGGACCCGGCGCTTCTTCGACCTGGAGGCGGAGCTGTTCCGCCTGTCCGGGGAGGATGTCGAGCCGCACGGTCCGATCGGGACCGGAGCGGCTCGACGCCTCGCCGAAGACCTCAATCCGGAGTGATCGCCCGGGTGCCCGGCACCTTCAGAGCGGCGTGCAGGTCAGGTCGAGCAGCGGGCCGAACGGCACGCTGGAGCTGCCGTTCGCCGAGAGCTGGCCGGTCTGGGCGCCCGGCGCGAGGTTGCCGTTCCAGAATGCGTTACCGGCGGTGACCTGCCGCCCGGTCTGGCTCCACCGGCTGCTCGTGATCGCGTGGAGTTTCTGGTCGCCGGTGAACGTCCAGGTCACCCGCCAGCCGTTCAGGGGGACCGTACCGGTGTTGACCACCCTGAGCGGGATGTTGAACCCGCCCCGCCACTCCACGCCCTTCTCGACCGCCAACGAGCACGACGGCCCGTCCGCGTGCGCCTGGCCGGGGAAGCCGGCCACGGCGGTGGCGAGGGCCGTGAACGCGGCGGCGGACCAGACGGTCAACCTGCGCCGTGTGCCGGACCGGGCTCGCTGCTCTGTCATGTCGTCCCCTCCCACCGCGGATCCGGCCCGGTCCCGCCCGCCGGGCGGGGCCGGGCCGCACGCGGCTCTGCCGAATGAACGTCACCCGGATTGTGGGCAAGGATCACGATCCTGTCACGGCCGGCGGACTCCGCCCGGCCGGGGCGCGGTCCACCCGCCGCCCGGCGCCGGCCGGTGTTGCGGGAGGTCAGCGGGGAGCCGCCCGGCGCCGGGCGGAGGCACCGGGCGGCGGGGCGCCGATGAACGTTTCACGGAGGCCCCCGCGCGGCGGCCGTCCCGGCGCCGGGGCCGCCAGCACCCCCCAGGCCGCCCCCGCGAGTACGGCGGCGCCGCCGGCGAGCTGCGGCCACGACAGCGTCCCGCCCAGCAGCAGCCAGGTGGCGACCACCGCGACCAGGGGCTCGAACATGCTGAGCAGCGAGGCGCGGACCGGGCCGAGCGCCGCCGACCCCACGAAGAACAGCGACATCGCGAGCACCGTCGACAGCACCGCCACCACCGTGACCCAGCCCCATCCCGCGGTCGCGAAGCCGAGGTCCAGCGCACCGGCCGCCGACCCGAGCAGCACGAAGGAGCCCGCGGCGAACATCGACAGGTAGCCGGTGGTGACGGCGGGGGACAGCGCGGCGGAGACCCGGGTGCCGACGACGATGTAGAGGGCGTAGGTCACGGCGGAGCCGACGGCCGAGAGCACCCCGAGCAGGTCCAGGTCCGCGCCCGGAGGCCCCACGACGAGCGCCAGCCCGGCGAGGGAGACCAGGATCGGGCCGAGGACGGCCAGGCCGGGACGGGTCCGCTCGACCACCGCCGAGACGACGGACACCAGTGCCGGATACAGGTACAGGAGCAGTACGGCCAGGGCCGGGGCGATGCGCTCGACCGCCGTGAAGTACAGCAGCGACTGGGCGGCGTACATCACCCCGCCCAGCAGTGCGAGGACGGCCCACTGCCGCGCGGTCGGCCGCTCCAGCCGGCCGCGCGCGCCCAGCCAGGCCAGGAAGACCGCCGCCGCGATCGCGAAGCGCAGGGCCAGCAGCGTCGGCACCGACATGCCCGTGCCGTACGCGTAGGACGCCAGGACGGGCATGAGCCCGAACGCCGCCGCGGACACCAGCGTCGCCGCGACGCCCCGCCGTGTCATCACCGTCACCTCCGACGGATCATTGTGGCGTATCGCCTCCGCCGCTCCGCGCCTGCGACCTGCACGTCTGCCGAGGTGTCAGATCGTGCGGATAGTCGGTTACACCTCGTTACGAGGGGGTAACGCTAAGAACGAACCGTCATCGGGGGGATGAGAAATGATCAGCATGCTTCACAGGATGGGTGTGAAGTCCGGCATGATGTACACCGCCGGGATAGCGTCGATCGGCCTGTCGTTCGCGACGTGGTGGGCCTCGAAGAACAAGGAGAACGCGGGCCTCGACCGGGCGGACCGCTGGGGCATCTTCGTGGGCGAGTGGGCGCCGACCTTCTTCGCCATGGGCGTCGCGCTCCGCATCGAGGAGACGCACCGCGACCTCTCGCAGGGCGGGGAGCGCGAGATGCTCGACGGCACCTACGCCGAGGGCAGGATGCCCTCGCACGCCAGGGTCTGAACCCCGGCGGCGGATGCCGGCGGGCGGGCCGCCCCTTCCTCGGAAGGGGCGGCCCGCCCTTGTCCGTCCGCTTTTGCCTGTCCGAGCCGGCCTGTCCGTGCTCGCCGGTCCGCGCCCGGGCCGCCCGGATCCCGGCGGGCCGGGCGGTTCAGCGGGCCGAGACGACGTCCAGGGCACGGGCGAGATCCGCGACGGCGCCGTCGCGGATCGGGGCGTACTCCTCCTCGGGATACTGCCGGGGCCCGCTCTCGACGAGCAGGATCAGGTCCAGGTAGATGCGGTAGAGCGCCATCCGGACGCGGGCGCCGTCGTCGAAGGGCACGACCCCGCCCGCCTCGCGGTAGCCGGCCACGATCGGGTCGTCCTCGGCCAGCTCGCCGAAGATCGTCGGAGTGACGAAGTCGGCCAGCGGGTCGCCCCAGAACGCGCGTTCGTGGTCGATGATCGCCTGGACGCGGGGACCGCCCTCCAGGGAGACGAAGACGTTGCCCGGCCAGACGTCGAAGTGCACCAGGCGGGGCGTGGTCACCTCCTCCAGGACCTCGGCCGCGGCCTCGACCGCCGCGGCGACGGCCGCGGCCGGGACGGGCAGCGGGACGGCGTGGCGGCCGGCGTCCGACAGCACCGCGCCGACCATCGCCGGGAAGGCCTCGCGCCAGGTGCGGCCGGTCAGCCCGGCGTGCGGATAGCCGTACGTCTCGCCGGTCACCGCGTGCAGCCGGGCCAGGTGCGCGCCCACCTGGTGCCAGAGCGGCCCGTCGGGCACCTCCCCGGCGCGGTTCCAGGCCGTGCCGTCCAGCACGGACAGGATGAGGTGGTCGCCGCCGAGCACCGGGTCGTCGAACCCGGCGTGCAGCAGCTCAGGACCCGGCAGCGAGCCCGTGCGGTAGACCATCGCCTCGGCGCGCAGCAGGTTGCGCTCGTAGCGCAGCTGCTCCAGCTCGGGCGGGGGCGAGAGCTTGAGCACCACCTCGCGGCCGTCGTCCAGGGTCAGCCGCCACACCGCGTTGGCGAACCCGTCGCTCAGCTCGGCGGAGGAGACGACCCCGGCGCCCAGGGACCGCCGCAGCAGCGCGTCCAGCTCGGCCGGGCCGAGCCGGCGCTTGGTCCTGCTCTCCATCGCCCTATCCTCCCAGCGGGGAGATCGTCCAGGAGGCCTCGGCCTTCTCCCCGGGCTGGAGCACGATCAGGTCGGTGCCGGAGTTGAAGGCGTCGGGCGGGCAGGTCATCGGCTCGACGGCCAGCCCGGCGTGGTCGAGGGCGCTGCCGGTGCACACCTGCACCCACGGCAGCTCCGCGGCCTGCCAGCGCATCTCGACTCCGCCGTCCGGGCCGCTCACCCGGACCCGCACGAGGCCGTCGGCGCCGGGCCGGAGCCCGGTGAAGGCGTGGTCGACGGCGGTGCCGCCGACCGGGCGGGGCGAGGTGAAGTCGTACGGCGTGCCGGAGACGTCCTCCAGCGAGCGGGGGAGCAGCAGGTCGTCCACGAGCAGCACCCGCTCGGCGGGCAGGTGCAGCTCGTACTCCCGGACGTCCCCGCCGGCCAGCAGCCACGGGTGCGGGCCGCAGCCGTACGGCGCGGCGGTGTCGCCGGTGTTCTCCGCCGTCAGCGTCGTCGTCAGCCCGTCGGGGGTGAGGGAGTGGAGCACCTGCAGGGACAGGGTGAACGGGTAGCCGGGGACGGGGCCGACCGTGTGCGCCAGCCGTACGGAGTCGCCGGAGTCGCCGGGGTCGCCGGGGTCGCCGGGGTCGCGATCGTCCTCCACCGCCTCCCAGACGGCGTCGGCGACCAGCCCGTGCAGAGCGTGGCCGCGGTCCTCCTCGTTGACCGGGAGCCGGTGGGTCTCGCCGCCGAAGGAGTAGGAGGCGCCGCCGACCCGGTTGGGCCACGGCGCGAGCAGGGAGCCGCTGTAGTAGGGCATCGGCCCGCCGGCGGGCCAGCTCGTCACCAGGTCGCGCCCGCCGTGGCGGAGCAGCCGCAGGGCCGCGCCCCGCTCGGTGATCTCGGCGTGCAGCGTGCCGCTGCGGAGGATGAACTGCCGGGACAAGGGGGAGTCCTTTCGCGTGACCGGGTGGGAGAGCCGGCATGAACCGGTGTGTCGCTCTTCGTCTTCCCCGTTCCGGTCGTCCGACGGTCTGTCCGGTCTCTAGGGGATCGCTCCCGGGAGAGCACGCTAGAGACGCTTATTCATTCGGTCAACTAAGTCGTGATTTAAGCAGCCGGGTGTCCAGGTAATCACCGGACACCCGGCTGCGGGCGAACCGGCCCGTCGTCTCCGCTCTCGAAGGCGGGCCCGGAGCACCCGGACGGCTCCTCAGGCGGAGGCCCGCTCGACCAGATGGGTGTCGAGTATCACCACGGGCTGCTCCAGGTGCTCGCCGTTGATGCGGGCGACGAGCAGGTGGGCCATCTGACGGCCCATGGCCTCGGTGGGCTGGTGCACCGTGGTGAGGCTGGGGGAGGAGTGGGCCCCGGCGGGGGAGTCGTCGAAGCCGATCACCGCGACGTCGCCGGGGATCTCCCGGCCCTCCTCGCGCAGCACTCGCATCGCGCCGAGCGCCATCGGGTCGGAGGCGGTGAAGACCGCGTCGATGTCCGGATTCTCCGCCAGCAGCCCGCGCATGGCGAGGATGCCGCTCTCCTCGCTGAAGTCGCCGTAGGCCACGATCTCCGGCACGCCGGTGGCGAGCAGGGCGTCCCGGTAGCCCGCGAGCCGGTCGACGCCCACGCCCATGTCCTGCGGGCCCGCGATGGTGGCGATCCGGCGGCGGCCCTTGGCCAGGAGGTACTTCACCGCCTGCCGGGCGCCGGCCCGGTTGTCGACGTCCACGTAGCTGTAGGGGTTCAGGCCGATGGGGCGGCCGCCGATGACGGTCGGCACGCCCATCGCCTCCAGCCGGCCCGGCAGCGGGTCGGCGCCGTGCAGCGAGATCAGCAGCACGCCGTCGACGTGCTGGCCGGTCAGGTAGAGCTCCAGCCGCTCGTGGTCCTGCTGCGACTGGGCCATCGCCAGGATCAGCTGCAGCCCGGTCTCCGACAGGGCCGAGCCGATGCCGCGGATCGTCCCGGCGAAGTAGGGTTCGTCGAAGACCCTCAGCTCCGACTCCGAGACCACCAGCGCGACGGTGTCGGTCCGCCGGGTGACGAGCGCCCGTGCGGCCCGGTTGGGAACGTAGCCCAGCTCCTGGATCGCCTGGTGCACCGCGTCGCGGGCCTTCTCGCTCACCTTCGGCGAGCCGTTGATGACCCGCGACACCGTGCCGCGGCCGACGCCGGCCAGAGCCGCGACCGCCTCGAGAGTCGGACGACGATCGCCGTTCATGTGCTTCGCCCCCATGGGTAATGTGCTGCCCTTATTCTGCCGGACCGCTCAGGCCTCCGCGCCTGATGGTTTCGGCATACCAAAGAGCGCTCTCCTTGGGAACTCTCACCTGGGTCTCATAGTCGACGTGCACGAGACCGAAGCGCTTGCCGTACCCCCACGCCCACTCGAAGTTGTCCATCAGCGACCAGGCGAAGTATCCCTCGAGCGGGACCCCCGCCTCGATCGCGGCGTGGCAGGTGCGCAGGTGGGCGGCGATGTAGTCGCGCCGCTCGTAGTCCCGCACGGTCCCGTCGCCGGTCATGACGTCGTCGAAGGCGGCGCCGTTCTCGGAGATGACCAGCGGGACCGCCGGGTACTCCCGGGCCAGCCGGACCAGGAGCTCGTAGAGGCCGGAGTCGTCGATCTCCCAGCCCATGGCCGTGACCGGGCGGCCGCCCTGCACGAACGAGACGTGCTCGCTGCCGACCCACGGGGAGCCGCTGTCGGTGGGAGCGGCCGCCGCCGACGCCGCGCCGCCGGGCTTGCCCGAGACGGTGAAGCGGCTGTAGTAGTTGATCAGCAGCATGTCCAGCGGGGCCGAGATCACGTCCAGGTCGCCGTCCTGGGCGAAGTCCGCCATCGCGCCGAAGTCCTCCAGCACGTCGGCGGGGTAGGCGCCCTTGAGCAGGGCGTCCAGGAAGAACCTGTTCTGCAGGCCGTCGATGCGGCGCGCGGCGTCCAGGTCGGCCTCGGACTCGGTCTCCGGAGAGATGGCGTAGAGGTTGACGCAGCCGCCGATCCGGGTGTCGGAGCGCTGGGCCCGCATCGCCTCCACGGCCAGGCCGTGCGCGAGCAGCAGGTGGTGCGCGGCGCGCAGGGCCTGGGCCGGCTCGCGCCGCCCGGGGGCGTGCTCGCCGGAGGCGTAGCCGAGGAACGCGGCGCACCACGGCTCGTTGACCGTGCTCCAGTTGCGGACCCGGTCGCCCAGCGCGTCGTGCACGAGGGCCGCGTAGTCGGCGAAGCGCTGCGCCGTGTCGCGCGAGGGCCAGCCGCCCGCGTCCTCCAGCGACTGCGGCAGGTCCCAGTGGTAGAGCGTCACCCACGGGTCGATGCCCCGGGAGAGCAGCTCGTCGACGAGCCTGCTGTAGAAGTCGATGCCCTTGGCGTTGGCCGGGCCGGTGCCGTCCGGCTGGATCCGGGGCCAGGAGATGGAGAACCGGTAGGCGCCGAGGCCGAGGCCGGCCATCGTCTCCACGTCCTCGCGGTAGCGGTGGTAGTGGTCGATGGCCGTGTCCGCGTTCTCGCCGTTGACCACCCGGCCGGGCTGCCGGACGAAGGTGTCCCAGATGGAGACACCGCGGCCGTCCTCGGAGACGGCTCCCTCGATCTGGTAGGCGGAGGTGGCCGCGCCCCAGACGAAGCCGGTCGGGAACACCAGATCCGGGACCTGAACCTGCGTCTCTTGCGTTGTCACGCCTTGACCGCACCTTCCATGAGGCCGCCGACGATCTGCCGGCCGAACATGACGAAAACGATGACGAGCGGGAGGACCGAGGCCGCCGTGCCGGTGAAGAGCATGACGTAGTCGGTGCCGTGCGCCTGGTTGAGCGCCGCGATCGAGGTCTGGACCACCGGGTTGTCCGGGTTCAGCACGATCGACGGCCACAGGAACTCGTTCCAGTTCTGCATGAAGGTGAGCAGCGCCAGAACCGCCATGCCGGGCCGTACCGCGGGCAGGATCACGTTGACGTAGATGCGCATGGTCGAGGCGCCGTCGACGCGCGCCGCCTCGACGAGCTCGTCCGGCACCGCCTGGGTGGTGTACTGGGTCATCATGAAGACCCCGAACCCGTTGACCAGGAAGGGCAGGATCACGGCCTGGATCTGGCCGGTCCAGCCGAGGTTCACCATCATCTCGTAGAGCGGGACGATGCCCATCTGCTGGAGCGGGACCATCATGGTCAGCAGGATCGAGCCCAGCAGGATCTTGCTGCCCCGGAACCTCAGCTTGGCGAAGGCGAAGCCGGCCAGGGTGGAGATGATCACCACCGAGAGGGTCACGGTGGTCGAGATGATGATCGAGTTGATCAGGCCGGTGGCGAAGTACGCGTCCTCGGTGGCCAGCAGCCGCCCGACGTTCTCGCCGAGGTGACCGCCGGGGAGCAGCGGCGGCGGGGTGTCGAGCGCCTCGTCGTTGGTCCGCGTGGCCATGATGAACATGTAGTAGATCGGGAAGGCCGACAGCACGAGGGCGAAGGCGAGGGTCACCTTCGTCAGCGGGCCCGCGTCCCAGATGCGGTTCGCCGAGGATGCGGGACCCGACGGGCGCCGCCGGGTTTGGATCGCCGTCACTTTTTACCCCCGATGCGGCGGGTGAAGGAGTAGTTGATCAGGATGCCGATGAGGATCAGCGCGAACAGCAGCCAGGCGGCCGCCGAGGCGTAGCCCATGTCGAAGTCGCGGAACGCCTCCTTGACGATGAACATGGCCACCGTCTGGTACTGGCCCGTGGCGCCGCCGGCCATCGTCGGGTTGCCCTCGAACATGACCGGTTCGGCGAACAGGGTCAGGCCGCCGATGGTGGAGACGAACACCACGAAGATGAGCGTCGGGCGCAGCATCGGCACGGTGATCTGCCAGAACTGCCGCCGGGCCGAGGCCCCGTCGAGGGAGGCGGCCTCGTAGAGGTCCTTGGGGATCGTCTGCATGGCGGCCAGCAGGATGATCGCGTTGTAGCCGGTCCAGCGCCAGTCGATCATCGTGGCGATCGCGATCCACGCGCTCCAGCTCTGGTTCTGCCATTCGATGGCCTCTACGCCGAACAGGCTGAGGAACCAGTTGATCATGCCGTAGTCGCGCCCGTAGAGTTGGGTGAAGACCACGGCGACCGCGACGACGGAGGTCACCAGGGGGAGCAGGATGCCGAGGCGGAAGAAGAGCCGGCCCCGGATGCGCTTGTTGAGCGCGTTGGCGAGCATCAGCGCCAGGACCAGCTGCGGGATCGTCGCGATGACGAAGATCCCGACCGTGTTGAGCACCGCGTTCCAGAAGGCTCCGTCGGCGATCAGCTCGGTGTAGTTGTCGAGTCCGGTGAAGGTCTTGTCCCCGGCGAGCTCCCAGTCGTGCAGGGACACCCAGGCGGTGTAGCCGAGCGGGAAGAGGCCGAAGACGGCGAAGAGCAGGAAGTAGGGGGAGACGAGGAAGTACGGGGTCGCCCGGAGGTCGAACCGGGCGAGTCCCCTGCCGCCGCGTCCCGGGTTCCGGGGCCCGGAAGACCGGCGGGGGCCTTCCCGCCGCGCCGGAGCGGGGGTGTCGACGTTGAGGGTCATCGGTCAGCCTTTCAGCTCAAGGGCAGGCGACGGGCCCGGCGGCGGGGGTAGCCGCCGCCGGGCCCGTGCCGAACGGGAGGGGGATCAGCCCGCTGCCTTGGTGCCGGCCTCGACGAACTTGGTCCAGGCCTCGGCGTAGGGGATCGAGCCCTTGTCCATGCCCTCCAGGACCTTCTCCGCCGCGGTCTTCACCTGGGCGTGCTTCTCACCCAGGAAGAGCGGGAGCAGGTCCTTGACCGAGGCGCCGAAGATCTGGCCGGTCGGCGCGTCGTTGAAGAACTCGTTCTTCAGGTCGGCGACGGCCGGGTCCTGCTGCGCGGGCAGGGAGCTCGGGAAGGCCGCGGCCTCCTTGAAGGCCGCGATGTGGCCCTCCTTGCCGGTGAGGTAGTTCAGGACCTCAGCGGCCTCCTTCTGGTGCTTGCTCTGCGCGGGGATCGCGAGGTAGGAGCCACCCCAGTTGCCAGCGCCGCCGGGGACCGAGGCCACGTCCCACTTGCCCTTGTTCTCCTCACCGGCCGCGCCGGAGACCACGCCCAGCATCCAGGCCGGGCAGCCCATGGTGGCGAAGCCGCCCTTCTTGATGGCGGCGTTCCACTCGGGGGTGAACGAGGCGAGCTTGGCGGTCAGGCCGGCCTCGCTGAAGGACTTCACCGTGTCGAACGCGGTCTTGACGGCCGGGTTCTTGTCGATGACGAGCTGGTTGTTGGTGTCGAAGTAGGCGATGTTGCCGTTCTTCGGCCCCTCCTGCGAGAGCACCACGTTGTAGAGGGTGTTCGGGCCGTCGAGGAACTTGGGGTCGCCCTTGCCGGGGTTGGCGGCCTGGAACTTCTTGCCGGCCTCCATGAAGGCGGCCCAGTCCGGCCAGAGCTTGCCGACTTCCTCGCGCTCGGTCGGCAGACCCGCCTTCTCGAACAGGTCCTTGCGGTAGCACATGGTCATGCCGCCGATGTCGGTGCCCAGCGCGAAGAGCTTGCCGTCCTTGTTGACGCCGTTCTCCCACTTGGCCGCGGGGAAGTCGGCCTTGCGGTTCTCCAGGCCGAACTGACCGAGGTCGGCGAAGAACTGCGGGCGGGCCTTCATCAGGCCCATCGCGCCCTCGTCGATGCCGACGATGTCGGCGGCGCCGCTGCCGGCCTGCAGCTTCTGCAGCAGCTGCGGGAGGAAGACGTCCTCGAACCGGTCGGTCAGGTTCTGGTACTTGACCTGGATGTTCGGGTGCTCGGCGTTCCACTTCTTGACGGCTTCGTCGTAACCGAAGTTCTCGCCGCCGCCGAAGGTGTGGACGGTGATGGTGACCGGCGCGGCCGCGGCCGAGGACGCGCCGTCGCCGCCGGCGGCGGGCGTGGGCTCGCTCGAACCGCAGGACGTGATCGCAAGGGCGGTGGCCGCCATGACCGCTACTGCGGCGAGCTTGCCCTGCCGCTTGGTGTTCAACATTCCGGACCCCTCTCAGGTGGTCGCCCGAATCGGTGGGAGGTGCAGCCGCGGCCGGTCCCCGACAAACCCGGACCGAGGCTGGCTGCTCTGCAACATGCTTTGGGAGCGCTCCCACGAAGAGTGGACGATAGGCAACCGGAACGTCAATATGCCGAAACTCAACCGTTACATCTCGGACTTAAACCTAGGACATATAGCGGTTTATCGGGAGATAAGCCTCAGATAGGCTGTTGGGAGCGCTCCCATCACGCGAACATGTGTCCCGCCCCTTCCGGAGCAGGGAGGGGAGAACCCTCCGTTCGCGGACGGCGGAACCCCGGTCCCGGAGGGTGGAGCCGGCCGCCGGAGCGGGGTCCGTGCCCGGCGGCAGGAAAAGGGGTACGGCCCGCCGGGCCGTACCCCTCCGGAGCGCCGTCCGGCGCGGATCAGCCCCGGTAGACCGGGTAGCCGTAGCCGACGACCTCGGCCTTGGGGCGGACGCGCCGCTCGACCTTGCCGTTGCCGGTGTTGCCCTCGATCGTGGTGATGGTCCCATCGCCGTTGTCCTCCTCGACCAGGCCGACGTGGTCGATGCCGTAGAGGCTGTCGCCCCGCTTCCAGTCGAAGAAGACGACCGCGCCGGGCTTGGCGGTGGTGCCCCAGTGGCCGTTGGCCCGGAACCACTGGGCGTAGGTCACGGTGTAGGCGTCCCAGCCGAAGACCGGCCGGATGCCCGCCTGCTCGCCGACCCAGGAGACGAACATCGCGCACCAGGGCGCGTTGGCGTAGCCGCGGATCGCGCCGCCGTCGCGCTCGACGGTCTCCGCGGCGCGGTAGGAGTCCATGTACCACCGGTGGAACCTGGTGCCGCCGCCCCGGTCGTTCTCCTTGACGCCGATCTGGCCCTCGGCGATGGAGAGCACATCCTCGGCCGAGACCCGGGGCAGCCCGTCGGCGATGAGCTGCAGGGGGGTCCTGGCGGACGCGGCGGAGGCGGGCAGGCCCCCGGAGATCCCGGCGGCCGCGGTGAGGGCGCCGGCCGACGCCCGGAGGGGGGCCTCGGCGTGGGCCGGAGGGCTCGCCACGGCGCCGCCCGCGAGGGTGACCGACGCGCCCAGCAGGGCGTGGGTCAGGCGGCGCCCCCTCGTGGAGGCGGGGGAGGCGGTGGAGGAGCCGCCGGTCTTCGCGGGGGAGGTGCGGCGGTGCTTCACCGGGGAAGTGCGCTTCACGGGGGAGGTACGGCGGTGCTTGCCCATGCGGGGGTTCGACTCCTTGCTCGGCTTCCGTGCCGCCTACCGGGTTAGCTGACGGGTTCGGGCCAGGAAGTGCCCTACAGCGCGCGGGCGCTGATTCACCCCAGGGGAGGTGGGTCCCCGGTTCCGCGGGGTCGCGGATTCGGCGTCCATGACCTCATCGGGAGGAGGCCGGGCGGGTTGAGTCACGTCCCGGCAAAGTCCGGTCAAGGCGGGATGGGGGTGCGGGCGGGAAGCCGGAGCAGGGTATCGATCGGGGAAAATATTGATAAATGCGAAAAACCGGGCAGGGCTCGCCCGTCGGCGAGCCCTGCCCGGGAACGGCGGCCCTCGAACGGTCGCCGAGCGGTGCTCAGCTCACCTGGTTGAACGTCGCGGGGTCCGGGCCGAGGCGCCGGCCCGCGTCCAGCGAGGCGATCGCCGCCATGTCCTCGTCGTCCAGCTCGAACCCGAACACGTCGAGGTTCTCGGCGATCCGCGAGGGCGTGACCGACTTGGGGATCACCACGTTGCCCAGCCGCAGGTGCCAGCGGAGCACCGCCTGGGCCGGGGTGACCCCGTGCCGGGCCGCGACCTCGGCCAGCACCGGCTCCTCCAGCAGCCCCCGGCCCTGGCCGAGCGGGCTCCACGCCTCCGTGACGATGCCGTGCCCGGCGTGGTGGCCGCGCAGCTCGGCCTGGGGGAGCTGCGGGTGCAGCTCGATCTGGTTGACGGCCGGGACGACGCTCCCCTCCTGGAGCACGCGCTCCAGGTGCTCCACCGTGAAGTTGCTGACCCCCACGGCCCGCACCCGGCCGTCGGCGTACAGCTTCTCCAGCGCCCGCCAGGCCTCCGGGTACAGGTCCTGCGCCGGGACCGGCCAGTGGATCAGGTAGAGGTCGAGGTAGTCCAGGCCGAGCCGTTCCAGGCTCGCGTCGAACGCGCGCAGCGCCGCGTCGTAGCCGTGGGCGTCGTTCCAGAGCTTGGACGTGACGAACACCTCCTCGCGTGGCACGCCGGAGGCGCGCAGGGCCCGGCCCACGCCCTCCTCGTTGCGGTACAGCGCGGCGGTGTCGATGCTCCGGTAGCCGGCCTCGAGGGCGGTGGCCACGGCGGTGGCCGCCTCGTCGTCGGGCACCTGCCAGACGCCGAAACCGAGCCGGGGCATGCGGACGCCGTTGTTGAGAGTCACGAATTCCATGCATTCATGATCTCCCATCCATACCCGGACGAACCGGTTGGAACGGTGCTTTACCTCTCGCTGGGCGTGGTCGGCTGTTCACCCGGGGTTCCCGGTCCCGTAAGACCGCCGCGTTACGTTGGGGCGGTCGTGAACGGGTCATCGCCCGGCGTGGAGCAGGACGGTCGAGACCACGCGCGGGATCAGTGTTCGGCCGTAGCCTGGGTGGAGTCCCCGCTGCAGATGCTCTGCGCGGTGGAGGCCCACCACGCGGGACTGCTGGGCACCCGGACCCGGGTCGTGTCCCGGGCGGGGCTGCGCCCGCTCGCCGTCACCCGCCGGGAGCTGCACCGGCTCGGCCTGCCGGACGGGCTGGAGCTGGCCGGACCGGAGCCGGACATGCCGCGCCCGGAGCGCGGCGCCGCCTGGGTGGTGGGCGACGCCTTCTCCGGCCGGGTCCAGCTGGCCTGGCTCACCGCCTTCCCGCGCCGGGTCGTGATCGTCGACGACGGGCTGGCCACCGTCAGGCTCCTGGAACTGCTCACCCGGCGGCCGGGCACGCCGCTGCTGCGGGCCCGCGCCGCCGGCGGGGCGCTGCGCTCCGCGCTCCGGGCGGCACTGGGCACGGCCGCAGCCCTCCGGCTCCGCGCCGCCGCCCGGTCCGGCCGGCTGACGGTCTTCACCGCGCTGCCCGTCCCGGACGAGCTGGCCGCGGCCGTACGGAGCACCGGAGCGGAGCTGGTGGCCCACGACTTCACCTGGCTGCGCGGCCAGCCGCTGCACGGCCCCGGCCCGCGGGAGCGCACCGTCGTGCTGGGCACCTCGCTGGTCCGCAACGGCCTGATCCACCGCGAGCGCTACTTCACCTGGCTGTCCGGGCTCGGCTCGGCCGGGCCGGTCGCCTACTTCCCGCACCGGCGGGAGGACCCCGACGACCTCGCCCGGGTCGGGCGGCAGCCCGGGATCACCGTCTACGACGGCGGGGGCCCCGCCGAGATGACCCTGCGCGGGCTGGCCGCGGAGCAGCGGGTGCTGAGCCTGCCCTCCACCGCGGTCACCTCCCTGCGGGTCCTGCTCTCGGCGCGGGGCGTGACCGTGGAGACGGTGCGGGTCCCCGACGAGTGGTGGACCTCCCGGGCGGCGCCGTCGCTCCGCTCCCACCTTTCGATGTTCGCCCATCACGACACTGGAGCGGTTCGTTGAAGGTCCTGGCCGTGGCCGACTCGGATTCCTACCTGAAGTGGGCGGCCTGCCTGCTCGCCGGCCTCCCCGCAGGCTGCACGACGGAGCTGGCGGTGGTCCGCACGCCCATCACGCCGTCCCCCGCCCAGATCCGCGCGGCGGTCTCCGGTGCGGTGTCGGGCCCCGAGCCCGGCCCCGCATTCGACCCCGTGTCCGGTGCGGCGTCCGGCTCGGTGCCCGGTGCGGCGGCCGGCCCGCCGGTGCTGTCGGCCCGGGGGCTGCGCCGTACGGCGGAGCGGTTCCGGCCGGACGCGGTGCTGGTCGCCTGCACCGGGCCCGTGGTGGACATCCTGACCGCCGAAGTGCTCGCGGGGCTGTCCCCGCGGCCGGTGTTCGTGACCGGCCTGCCGGGGATCTCCGTCCCGGCCACCGAGAAGGCCTGGCTGTTCCGGAGCGGGTGCGACCTGTTCGTGCTGCACAGCGGGCGGGAGGTCGAGGAGTTCTCGGAGATCGGCCGGAGGCTGGGCGGGGGCGGGCGGGTGGGGCTGGCCCGGTTGCCCTTCCTGCGCGCGGGTTCCGGCGGCTCTGACGGTCCAGGTGGTCCCGCCGGTCCCGGCGGCCTCGGAGGTCGCGCGGGTTCCGGCGGCCCCGGCGCCCCCGTGGCACGGCAGGACGCGGCCGCCCCGGCGCGGCCGCGCGACCGGGTGGTGTTCGCCACCCAGGCCAAGGTGCCCAGGCGGCGCGAGGACCGCGAGCGCATCCTGCTCGCGCTGGCGGACCTGGCCGGGCGCCGCCCGGACCTGGACGTGGTCGTCAAGCTCCGGGCCCTGGCCGACGAGCGCCAGACGCACAACGAGCGCCACCACTACCAGAACCTGTGGCAGGAGCTCGGCGGGCGCTCCGGCGCCCTCCGCTTCGAGGCCGGCCCGATGCACGATCACCTGGCCAGGGCGGCGGGGTTCGTCACGGTCAGCTCGACCGCCGCGCTGGAGGCCATCGCCTGCTCGGTGCCGCTGCTGGTGCTGTCCGATTTCGGGGTCAGCGCCGAGATGATCAACCTCGTCTTCGAGGGGAGCGGGGTCCTCGGCACCCTGGAGGACCTGTCCGCGGGGCGTTTCCGCACCCCCGACGAGGCGTGGTGCAAGGCCAACTACTTCCACGGCGACGGGGAGAGCGACTGGACCGGCCACCTGGTCTCCCTGGTCGGGCAGGCGCGCTCCGGGCGGCTCGCGCCCGCGGTCTCGCTGCTCGACGGGCCCGGGTACGCCGCCGCCCGCCGCCGCGCCCGGCTGCGCGTGGAGGTGCCGCCCAAGGTGCTCCGGGTCGGTTACCGGGCCAAGCGGCGGATGCGCCGCTACCTCAGGGCACTGGGCTGACACGGGCCCCGGACCGGCACGAGGCCACACGCCGGCATCACTCCGCGCGCCGGCACCGCTCCACGCGCCTCAGGACGGCCGGACCGCCTCCGGGCGTGGGAAGGCGGTGACTGGGCGGGGGGCGCCGGTCGGCTGCCGGGAGAGGGTGATTGACTCGGTAGTGGCAGGCCCACGCACCGGGTGACCTCGGGGAAGGGACCATGGAGGTGGCGGACCGTGTGCTCGGCGTTCCCGGCGTTCCCGGCGGCCGGTGACGCGCCGCGGCTGGCGGCGCTGCGCGCCGCGGGCCTGCTCGACGCCCCCGAGGTGCCCTCCCTGACCCGGCTGGCGGGCCTGGCGGCCGCACTGCTGGACGTGCCCGCCGTGCTGGTGGCCCTGGCGGCCGCGGAGGAGCAGGTGGTCCTCGGTGCGGCGGGGCCCGCCGCACGGCCGGGGACGCGGCGGGCCCCGCTGCGGGACTCCCTGTGCGGGCGCGTCGTGGCGCGGGGCGCGCCGCTGGTCGTGCCCGATGTCCGGGACGACGCCCGGACGGGAGGGCGGTGGCGCGGTGATCCGGCGCTCCCCGGCCTCGAGGCGGGGTCCTGCGCGGGGTTCCCGCTCCGCGCGCCGGACGGCGAGGTGCTGGGGGCGCTGGGGGTGATCGGAGCCGGGCCCAGGCGGTGGCCGGCGGCCCAGCTGGACACGGCCGGGGACATCGCGGCGATGGCCGAGGCGGAGATCGCGTCGCGACTGGCCGGCGGCGAGGCCCTGCTGGCGGAGCGCCGGTTGCGGACGGCCCTCGACCGGGCCCGCGACGCGTTCGTCTCCGCGGGCGCTGAGGACGCCGCGGATGCCGAGGGCGCCGAGGTCGCGGCGAGGGACGGCACGGCCGAGGAGGAACTGGAACGGGAGCGGACCTTCCTGGCGGCGCTGCTCGACAGCCTGGAGGCCGGGGTGGTCGCCTGCGACGCCGACGGCAGGGTGGCGCTGTTCAACCGGGCGCTGCGTGCCGTGCTCAGGGCCTCCGAGCAGCCGGTGGACGCCCGGGAGTGGGCCGGGACGTACCACCTGACGGCCCCGGACGGGCGCACGCCGCTCCGCCCGGAGGAGGTGCCGCTGGCGCGGGCGTTCGCCGGCGAGCGGGTCGAGGGCGCGCAGGTGGTGGTCTCCACGCCGGGCCTCCCGCCACGCCGGTTCCTGGTCAACGGCCGGCCGATCGACGCCTCCGACGGGAGCCGGCTGGGTGCGGTGGCGGTCATGCACGACATCACCGGCCGGCACCGGACCGAGGTCCTGCGCGACGTCCAGCGGGCCGTCGCGGAGGCGCTGGCCGACGCGTCCTCCGGCGAGGAGGCCGCCGGCTGCGTGGTCGCCGCGGTCGCGCGGGGACTGGGCTGGGCCTGCGGCGAGTACTGGCACGTCGACGGCGACGCCATCGTCCGCACCGCCTCGTGGACGGCGCCGGGGCGGGACCTGTCGGGGTTCACCGGCGGCGAGCGGGTCGTGTTCCGCTCCGGTGTCGGCCTGCCCGGCCTGGTGTGGGCCACCGGCAGGGAGGTCTGGGTCCGCGACCTGCCGTCCGACCCCCTCGGGTTCGCCCGCCGGGAGGCCGCGGCGCGGGCCGGGCTGCACGCGGCCGTCGGCCTGCCGGTGGGCAGCGGCCGGGAACCGCTGGGTGTGCTGGCCTTCTTCGCCGAGACCGTCGAGGAACCGGACGCAGAACTGGTCGCCCTGCTCGACGGCGTCCGCGCCCACCTGGGGCACCACCTCGAACGCCGCCGCGCCGAGGAACTCGCCCTGGCGCTGGAGGCCGGCCGCCGCCGCTTCGACCGGATCATCGGCCAGCTCGACGACTACGTGTGGACCTTCGAGATCGATCCCGACGGCACGTTCCGCCCGGTGTACACCAGCCCCGACGCCAGCAGGATATTCGGTGTCCAGCCGCCCGAGGACGCCGACGTGCTGGAACTCGCGCTCACCCGCGTCCATCCCGAGGACAGGGCGGCGGTGCATGCCTACCTGGGCGGACTCGCGTCCGGGGAGCCGCAGGAGGTCGTGTGTCGCGTCCTCGGTCTCGACGACGCCACCCGCTGGCTCTGGCTCCGCGCCAGGCCCCGCCGCGAGGACGGCCGCCTGTTCGTCGACGGCATCTCCAGCGACGTCACCGAGCACTACCTGCTGGAGGAGGAGCGCGAGCGCCTGCTGGAGGAGGAGCAGCGGCGGGTCGAGCGCCTCGAGGACCTGGACCGCATGAAGGACGAGCTGGTGGCCGTGGTCAGCCACGAGCTGCGGTCCCCGATCGGGGCCATCCGGGGCTACACGGAGATGCTGCTGGACGATCCCGGCCTGGCCGGCGAACGGCGGTCGTTCGCCGAAGTGATCGACCGCAGGAGTGAGCACCTGCAGCGCTTGGTCGACGACCTGCTGGACCTGGCGCGTTTCGACGCCGGCCGGGTCGGTGTCGACCTCCGGCCGGTCTCCCTGTCCGGCCTGGTCCGCGACGCCGTCGGCGACCAGCGGCCCGCGGCCGCCGTCAAGCGGCTCACCGTCACCGCCGACGCGCCCGGCCGCCTGCCCGTGCGGGCCGACCCGGTACGGCTCCGCCAGGTGCTGGACAACCTGCTGTCCAACGCGGTCAGGTACACCCCGGTCGGCGGCTCCGTCGCCGTCACCGCCCGGTGCGAGGGCGCCGAGGCGGTGATCGCCGTCGCCGACACCGGCATCGGCGTCCCGGCCGAGGAGTACCCCCGCCTGTTCGACCGGTTCTTCCGCGCCTCCACCGCCCGGCGGGCCGGGATCACGGGCACCGGCCTGGGCCTGGCCGTCACCAAGGCCGTCGTCGAGGCGCACGGCGGCACCATCACCGCCGCCCCCCGCCAGGGCGGCGGCACCGTCTTCACCGTCCGCCTGCCCGCCGGGGGACCGGCCCCGGAGAGCTGAGCCGGGCCCGGGGGAGGGCCGTGCCCGGGGAGCCGAGTCCGGGAGGGCCGCGCCGAGCCTGGGGGAGGGCTGAGCCCGGGAGAGCCGAGCCCTCCCGTCAGGAGAGCGCCCGGGACAACCGGCGGCGCAGCCTGCCCAGCGTCCCGGAGCCGGGACCGGGACGGGCCTGGCCCGCGGGCGGCAGACCCAGGGCGGTCAGCCGCTGCCGCTTGAAGTAGCGGTCCGGGCCGTGGGCGTCCAGGTAGGCGGCGGCCTCCGCGCGCAGCTCCGGGTAGGACTCGCTCTGCATGCAGTAGCCGACCGCGCGGACCAGCGCCCGGACGTCGACCGGCGGAGGCTGCTCCAGCGTCCCGTCCGGCCGCAGCCGGGGCAGGAGGGCGTCGGTGATCGTGACGGGCACGCGGTTGCTGTTCTCGTACGGCATGAGCCGCTCCAGGACCAGTTCTCCGCCGACGGTGGCCGCCGCCAGGCCGAAGTGGCGCCGGGCGGTGAGCAGGGCGGTGGAGAAGCAGCCCACCACCAGTTCCGGGCGGAGCGCCGCGAAGCACGACTCGGCGGGGACGGTCCCGCCCGCCACGGAGAGCCGGACGCCGAGTCCCGCAGCCACCTCGCGCAGCCGGCGCGCGTGCCGCCGCCCGGCGGCCGGGTGCGGTTTGAACAGCACCGACTCGCAGCCCCGGGCGGCCAGGGCGCGCAGCATGTCCGCGTGCAGCCCGTCCTCCTCCTCGGGGGTGACGACGCCGAGCGCCGACAGGTACTGCCCGAGGATCATCGCGGGGCCCGTCCCCGCCTCTCCGCCCGCCGGCCCGGCGGATCCGCCGCCCGCCGTACCGCCCACCGCGCCGTCCTCCGGCCCGGGGATCCCGCCGAGGACGCGGAGGAAGGACTCCCCGGAGACGGTCCGGGCCGGCACGCCGTACTCCGAGAGCAGGAGCGGGGTCAGGCCCGGCACCAGGTCGAGGTGGAGCAGGCGGGTGATCCGGCCGGCGATCTCGGCGGGCAGCGGGTCGCGGGTCGGGCCGTAGCTCATCAGCCCGTCGGAGTAGACGGTGACGGGGCAGTCCCGCAGCAGCCCCGCGAGGGTCCGCGCGGGGGGCACCGCGACGGACTCGACGACGAGCTCGTCCGGGCCGTCGCCCAGGGACAGGTGGGAGCGGAGCAGCCGGCCCGTCATCGGGACCTCGACGACGCGGGCCCGCCAGTCCGACGGGTGCATCGGGGCCACGATCTCGTTCCACGACCGCACCTCGTCGAAGCGCGGGCGCAGCGCGGCGAAGCCGGGGGCCTCGTCCAGAGCCGGGGTGATCTCCGGGACGGCCGCGTTGTTGGAGACCAGCAGGATCCGGCGGCCGTCGCGCGGCCCGAACGCGCCCTCGTCCAGCGCGGCGGCCAGGGTCGCCGCGCCGAACAGGGTGGAAGCGTAGAACAGCTGGGTCCTCGCGGTCATCGGGTCTCCAGAAGGCGGCGCAGGAGCTCGTCGCGTTCGGGGTCGAGCCCGACGCCGGGCAGGTCCGCCGGGAGCCGCCGCAGCGCCTCGGCGCCGCGCCGTTCGAAGCGGGCCCGCAGCTCGGGCGCGAAGCGCCCGCCCAGCTCCAGGTGGTGGGCGAGCAGCGCGCGGAACTGGCGGACCGCCTTGGGCGCGAACTCCTCGGGAAGGTCGGCGAAGACCAGGTCGAAGGCGTCGAAGAAGTGCAGCTGGCGCTCGTCGCCGACCTGGGTCAGGGAACCGGAGACCATCCGGCGGTAGAACACCCCGGCCAGGGAGACCACCGCGAACGAGGCGGCCTCGCGGTGCAGCCGCCAGATCCACGGCCGGTCCTCGGCCGTGTGCAGCCGGCCGGGGAAGGTCAGCAGGTCGCCGAGGTCGCGCCGGTAGATCCCGGCCCAGGCGTAGGGGTAGTCGACCATGGTCTTCGACCGGGCCGGCAGGATGTGCTCGCGCGGCCTGAACACCGTGTTCCGTACGGCCAGCGGCGCCCGGTGGGTCACCCGCCTGCGCCCCTCCGCCTGGACGTGGTCCACCCGGACGAAGTCGCAGCCGAGGTGCTCGATCGCGCCGACGAGGTCGGCGAGGTAGCCGGGGGCGAGCCAGTCGTCGCCGTCCATGAAGCTCACGTAGCGGCCGGAGGCCAGCGAGAGCCCGAGGTTGCGGGCCTCGGCCAGGCCCACCGGGGTCTCGTTGCGCAGCACGACGAGACCGGGCAGGTCGTCGCGGAAGTCCTCGACGACCTGCCCGGTGCCGTCCACCGATCCGTCGTCCACGACGACGAACTCGAAGTCGGGGCGCGCGTTCCGCACGAGCGAGGTGAGCGCGTCGGAGACGTAGGGCTCGGCGTCCCGCACCGGGACGACGACCGACAGCTTGATCAAGGTCTCCCCTCACGGTTCCGGGCGCGGTCGTCCCGGACGGTAGTGGTCATCGCGGTGCCCGGGCCGAACGCGCCGGGACGCGACGGTGAACGCCCGGGGACGGGTCCGTGTCCCGGGCGGCCCCCGGCACGCCCCGGCCCGGGGCGCGGTCGCGCACCGGGCCGGGGCCGGGACTAGACGGTGACGCGGCGCAGCCGGGCCTTGGGGGCCTCCTCGCCGGGGAAGACCCGCTTGACGCCGTCGCCGAGCGCGGTCTCGATGATGCGGATGTCGCGCACCAGGTGCTCCAGCCCGGCCGGCTCCAGCGAGGCGGCGTGGTCGGAGCCCCACATCGTGCGGTCCAGGGTGATGTGCCGCTCCACGGTCACCGCGCCCAGCGTGACCGCCGCCAGCGAGATCTGCAGGCCGCGCTCGTGGCCGGAGTAGCCGACGGGCACGCCGTACCGCTCCTGGAGGGTGGTGATCGCGCGGAGGTTGGCCTCCTCCGGGGGGAGCGGGTAGGTGGAGGTGGCGTGCATCAGCACCAGCCCGGAGGTGCCGAGGATCTCCACCGCCCGGTCGATCTCCTCCAGCGTGGACATGCCGGTGGACAGGATGACCGGCTTGCCGGTGGCGGCGAGCGCCCGCAGCAGCTCCAGGTCGGTCACGCCGGCCGAGGCGACCTTGTGCGTGACGACGTCCATGGACTCCAGGAACTCCACCGACGGCACGTCCCAGGGAGAGGCGAACCAGTGCAGGCCGCGCTCGGCGGAGTACTTCGCGATCTCGGCGTACTCGGCGTGCCCGAACTCGGTCCGGACCTTGTACTCCATGTAGGTCATCGCGCCCCACGGCGTCTGCCGGATCTGGTCGCGCTGCTCCAGCGGGACGCAGATCTCCGGCGTGCGCTTCTGGAACTTGACGGCCTGGCAGCCCGCCTCCGCGGCCACGTCGATCAGCCGCCGCGCGATGTCCAGGTCGCCGTTGTGGTTGATGCCGATCTCGGCGATCACGTAGACCGGCTGCCCGGGGCCGACCAGCGCGTCGCCGATCGGGACCGGCCGGGGGGAGGCGACCAGGCGGAGCTCCGCCCGCGGTGCCGGCGCCGCCGGGGCGGCGACCGCGGCCGGTGCCGCCGCGCCCTCGGGGCGGGCCGCCAGCACCCGGTCGCACAGCTCCCGTACGGCTCCCGCCCCGCCCGGCCGGGTGAGCACGACCCGCGCCGCGGCGCGCACCCTCGGGTGGGCGTCGGGGACCGCGACGGGCCACCCGACGTCGCTCATCGGGCCCAGGTCGTTGACGTCGTTGCCGACGTAGGCGACGCGCGCCGGGTCCAGGCCCTCGATGGCCAGCCAGTCGCGCAGCACGGTCCGCTTGTCGGTCAGGCCCTGCAGGACGGGGACGCCGAGCTTGCGGGCGCGGGCCGAGACCACCGGGTTCTGCTCGGTGGACATGATCATGATCTTGACGCCCGACCGGCGCAGCAGGGAGACGCCCATGCCGTCGGAGCGGTTCACCGCGACCGTCTCGCGGCCGTCCTCGCCGACGTAGGCGCGGTCGTCGGTGTGCACCCCGTCGAAGTCGGTGATCACCGCGTCCACGTCGATCGGCTCGGGCAGGTCCGTGAAGGGGGCCAGCGCCCGGACGATCTCCAGGTCCTCGGGGGTGTCCACCTCGACGGCGTGCCGCGGCGGGACCGGCTGCACGGCCACCCGGCCGAAGAAGCGGTGCCCGTACTCGCGCAGGCCGCCGGCGCGCATCACGTAGAACGCGCCGGTCTCGCGGTAGTGCGGTTCGCGGTCCTGCCTGCGCGGGCGGGACGACGGGTCGTGGTTCACCCCGGCGCCCGCGGCGTCCCACAGGAACTCGTGGGTCTCCAGTCCGGAGAAGACCACGTCGGCCTCGCCGCCGAGGACCTTCGCGATCGCGGCGTCCAGGTCGGCCGGGTCGATGAACGCGCTGGTGCACTGGACGAGGAGGACGACCTCGGGGGCCTCGGGCAGCCGGTCGAGCGCGTGCAGCACGGCCGACTCGCTGGTGGCCTCCGCGCCGCTCAGCTCGCCGGGCCGGTCGACGACCTCGGCCCCGGCGGTGCGGGCGGCCTCGGCGATCCCCGGGTGGTCGGTGCTGACCACGACCCGGTCGACGAGCTCGGCCCGGACGCAGGCCCGCACCGCGCGGGCGACCAGCGGGGTGCCGCCCACGGGGGCCAGGTTCTTCAGCGGCACGCCCGCCGAACCTCCGCGGGCGGGGATGACGGCCAGGACTCGCAAGGTGACTCCTCTTACCTCCGACAAGCACCCCTGAGCCGGGGTCTTTCCGGAACGCTAGCCACGGGGGTGACCGGTGAGGGGTGTCCGAGCTGAACGTCCAGAGTCCTCCGGCTTAACTTTCCGGACGGCGGGGGACCACGCGGGGGGACCGTGCCGGAGGTGCGGTCCGGGTGCGAATCCTCCCGCGAATGGAAATGAAATTTCCGATTTATCCGGAAAGGGGGACTTGTGAGGAAGGGGGGTGCGGGAAATGCAGGGAAGGGGATCCGGGGAAAGGCCGGAGAGCACGGAAAGGCGCCGCGGCCGGTGTGGATCCGGTCCGCGGCGCCGGTGATCCGACGCGGGTTCCTACTGGTTGTAGCTGTCCCGCGCGCGGTCGGCGACGTCCCGCGCGGTCTCGCGAGCGGTCTCCTTGGCCTTCTTGGCGGTCTCCTTCGCCTTGCCCTTGGACTGCTCGGCGCGGCCCTTGTTGGCCATGCTGTCGTTGCCGGTCATCTTGCCGGCGGCCTCCTTGGCCTTGCCCCGCATCTGATCGAAGTTAGTCATTTTGTGCCTTCCCCCGTTGAAATGACAGGTTGTCGGTGGAAGTCATAACCGGACAATCGCGGTACTAATCGTGATCTAAGGATCTTTAGGGCGAGGAACACCGCACGCATATGATCGATCGCCCGCCTCGAGGGGGAGCGCCGACCGAATCCAGAGAAAAGGGCGGCGCGTCGTCCGTGCGCCCGTGAACGCGGCCCGGCTCAGCGGGAGGCGCCGACCGCGTCCATGAGCAGGGGCAGCGAGCGTTCCAGGGCGCGCCGCCAGTACGGCCAGCTGTGGGTGCCGGGCCCGTAGAAGTCCGTGGTGACCTCCAGGCCGGCCTTCCCGGCCCGCCGGGCGAACTCCTGCGACTGGGTGAGCAGGGTGGCCTCGCCGTCGTCCCGGGCCGCGGACGGGTCGTCCAGCGGACCGGGGGCGCCGTCCCCGCAGGAGACGTAGAGCCGCACGCCCGCGAGCTTCGAGGTGAGGGCGACCGGGTTGTGCGCCGCCTGCTCGGAGCCGCCCGGCGGGCCCCACAGGTCGCGGGGGTCCTCGCCGTGGCGCTCCAGCAGCCAGGGCGCGCTCTCGGTGGTGTCCAGCACGCCGGAGAAGGAGGCCGCCGCCCGGAACATGCCCGGATGGCGGGCCGCGTAGGAGACCGCGCCGAATCCCCCCATGGACAACCCGGCCACCGCCCGGCGGTCCCCGGCGCCGTAGTCGCGCTCCAGGATCGCGCGGACCTCGGTCAGGTGGAAGGTCTCCCACTTCGGGCCCCGGCGCCAGTCGGAGTAGAAGCCGACCGCGCCGCCCTCCGGCATGACCGTGATCACCGGGTAGGGCGAGGTGAGCCGGGTGGCGTCGCCCTCCGTCACCCAGGAGTCGGGGGCGGGCTGGCAGCAGCCGTCCAGCAGGTACAGCACCGGCCACGGGCCCGAGCCCGGCTTCCAGCCCGCGGGCAGCAGCACCCGGACCCTGCCCTCGCGGCCGAGCGCGGCCGAGGCGAAGGTGAGCACGTGGTCCCGCTCGCCCAGCCGCTCCACCCGCACGCCGGACGGGGTCCGGTCGCGTCCCCCGCCGGGGGAGGCGCTGTGGGAGGAGCCGGAGGGGGAGCCGGGGGAGAAGGGCGTCAGCAGGGTCAGCGAGACGGCGGCCACCGCCAGCGCCGCCAGCAGGATCACACCCAGGCGTACGGCCTTACGGTTCATACCGCCCCATCCTGGCGCGCCGCCACGATCACGGGAAGCCGTCAGCAATATGTAGGCTGTCTACTTTACATATAACGACAAGTACTTGATGCTCAACGTCAAGTAGAAGGGAGGCGGGTGTGGAACCGAGCGCGGACGAGCGTCGCGCCCTGGCCGAGGATCTCCGGAGGATCGTCGGCAGAAGGGTGCTCGACCCGCTGGACATCCTGTTCGGCGAGGACGAGCCGTCCGGTGCGGACGAGCGGCTGCGCGAGCGGCTGGAGGTGAAGAGCCGGACCTGGGCCGACGTGCTGCTCGGCGAGGACGACCGGGCGGCCGCCCACCTGGCGATCCGCCTGGTGAGCACCCTCTATCCGGGTGACGCGCCGTTCGACCCGCCGGCCGCCTGGTGGGCCACGCCGCTGGGCCGGGCCGTCGCCAGGCGCGCCGGGCACCCGGCCGCGACCGCGGTGACCGTCTCGGTCGCCGCGGCGATGCTCGGCATCACCCGGCAGGGCGTCCACGACCTCATGCGGCGGGGCAAGCTCGGCCGCACCCCGGACGGCGCGGTCACCACCGAGTCGATCCGCGCCCGCCTCTCACCCCGCGCGGCGACCGGCCCGCGGACGACACGAGGAGACCGTGAATGACCATTCCCACCGGCACCCCCACCGGCGGGGTCCTGCGCCTGGCGGACGGACCGACCGTCGGACGGCTCGGCTACGGCGCGATGCAGCTGCCCGGCCCCGGAGTATGGGGGCCGCCCCGCGACCGCGGCACGGCGCTCGCCGTCCTGCGCCGGGCGGTGGAGGCGGGCGTCACCCACATCGACACCAGCGACTTCTACGGCCCGCACGTGGCCAACGACCTGATCAGGGAGGCACTGCACCCCTACCCCGGCGACCTGGTGATCGCCACCAAGGTGGGCGTGGTCCGCGACGAGTGGAAGGGCTTCGACGCCGCGGCCGAACCGGAGCAGCTGCGCGGGCAGGTCGAGGAGAACCTCGTCCGGCTCGGGAAGGACCGGTTGGACCTGGTCTACCTGCGGGTGGGCGGTGACGGGCTGCTGTTCCCCGGCGAGACGCCCTTCGCCGAGTCCTTCGGAGCCCTCGCCGACCTGCGCCGACGCGGATTGATCCGCAACCTCGGGCTCAGCGGGGTGACCACGGCACAACTCGCCGAGGCCCGCGCGATCGCGCCGGTGGCGGCGGTGCAGAACCGCTTCCACGTCTTCGACCGCTCCAGCGCCGACGTGCTGGCCGCGTGCGAGGCCGACGGCATCGCGTTCACCGCCTACTTCCCCCTCGCCGCCGGGATGCTCCGCCCCGGGCTGGACCTCTCCCAGGCCCCGCCCGGCATGGCCCCCACCGCCGGGCAGCTCGGGACCCTCGACGAGATCGCCGCCCGGTACGGCGCGACCCGCGTCCAGACGGCGCTCGCCTGGCTGCTCGCCCGCTCACCGGTCACCCTCGCCATCCCCGGCACCGCCTCCCTCGCCCACCTGGAGGAGAACCTCGCCGCGGCCCGCCTGGACCTGACCGCCGACGACGTCGCCGTCCTGGACGGGCTCGCCTGACCTGCGGCGCCCGGCGCGGACCCCGCCGGGTTCCGTCTTTCCCGCCCTTTCGCGGTGCCGTACCGCCCTTTTGGCTGGATCATGGGCGGATGACTCCGGACACATCCCCCTCCCGTTCCCGGCGCGTACGACCGCTGGTCGTGGTGATCGCCTCCCTGGCGGCGCTCGCGGCCGTGGCCGTCGTGATCCCCATCGCCCTGCAGTACGCCAACCGGGGCGAGTCCCTGCCGCTCTTCCGGCTCCAGCCCGTCCTCGCCGTGGCGGCGGCGCCCTGCGCGGGCACGGACCTGCCGGACCCCGGGGGGACGGAGTGCCTCCGGCTGGCCAACGGGGTGACGGTGAAGGAGGTCGCCGCGGCCGAGGCCGCGGAGGGCGCGGGCGGATGGACGGTCGAGGTCGCGCTGGGGCCCGACGACGCCGCCGCCTTCGCCGAGATGACCAGGAAGATCGCGGCCGAACCCGGGCCCCGCAACCGGCTCGCCGTCGTCGTGGACGGCGAGGTGCTCTCCGCCCCGGTCGTGGCGGAGGCGATCACCGGCGGGCGGATGCAGATCGCCGGCTCCTTCACCCGAGAGGAGGCCGCCGACCTCGCCCGCAGGCTCGGCGAGGGGCGGTAGGCCCGGGACGGCCGCCCGGCCACCCGGCCCGCCACGGGCGGGGCGGCCGGGCGGCACAGGCATCACAGGCGTCCCGGCCCGGGACGGCCGGGCGCCGCGGGCGGGCGGCACAGGCGGGGACGGCTGGGCGCCCCGGCCGGGGACGGCCGGGGGCCGCCCCCGCGGTGACCCGGAGCGCGGCGGCGCCGCGTCAGGGCCAGGACCTCTCGATCTCCGCGAGCACCTGCTTCGTGCCCTTGCCTCCGACCCAGTCCGTCATCCCGGTCCAGAAGGACCCGGCGCCGACCGCGGCCGGCATCATGTCCGAGGCGTCGAAGCGCACGACCGTGCCGGGGTCGCGCATGATCTCCGCGGAGAGCTTGTCGATGTCGCCGGTGTAGAGGTCCAGGTCCACCTTGTTGTTCGCCGTGGTCCAGCTGCCGGCGGCGACCCGCTTGCCGGCGAAGTCCGCCGACGCCAGGTACTCCTGGACGGCGACGACCTCGGGGCGGTCGCCGAACGCTCCGACGAAGGTCGAGGCGACGAGCGCGGGCTTGCCCTTCGCCGGGTCGACGGCCGGCATCTGGAAGGCGAACACGTCGCCGTCGGCGGCCACCTTCGTGCCGCGCGGCCAGTTGCCGGCGTAGAAGGACGCCATCCGGTAGAACGTGCACCGGTTCTCCAGGACCGGCTGCCCGGCCTTGGTGAAGGAGGTCTTGGCGATGCCGGCGGTCCCGCCCCTGACGTACCTGTCGTTCTTGAGCACCTTCGCCGCCAGGTCCGCCGCCTCGACGACCTTCGGGTCGTCGAAGGGGATGGCGTGGGCCACCCACTGGTCGTAGACCTCGGGGTCGTGCACGCGCAGCATCACGTCCTCCAGCCAGTCGGTGCCGGGCCAGCCGGTCGCGCCGCCGGACTCGAAGCCCACGCACCAGGGGGTGCCCCCGGAGGCCGCGATCTTCTCGCTGACGGCCATCATCTCGTCCCAGGTCTCCGGGACCGCGTGTCCGCCCTTCTTCAGCGCGGCGGGGGAGTACCAGACGAAGGACTTCACGCTGGAGTCGTAGGGGACCGCGTAGAGGGCGCCGTCGACGGAGCCGTACTCCAGCCAGCCGGGGGCCCAGTTCTCCTTCGCGAGCTTCGCCACCGAATCGGGCACCGGCTTGAAATCGCCGCTCCCGACCAGCTCCGCGATGAGACCCGGCTGCGCGATGATGGCCAGATCCGGTGCGTCCCCCGTCCCGGCCCGCTTCCTCACCTCGTCCTCGACGGAGGTGTTGCCCTCGATGTCGATCCGGATCGAGGTGCAGTCGGAGAACCGCCGCAGCGCCTGCGCCAGCCTGACGCCGTCGAGGTTGCCGGTCATGAGGACGCTGACGGTGGTCCCCTCGTGCCCCCGGTAGGCGGCGTACGGCGCGCACGCGGCCGCCCGGCCCGCCTCCGTCTCCTGCGCGGCGTCCGCGGTGCCGCAGGCGGCCAGCAGCAGGCAGGACAGGGCGCCGAGGGCGCCGGCGGCGGCCGTCCGGCCGGAACGTGACTTGCTCTTCATCGGTTTCCTCTCCCGGGAGGCGGGCTGGGGTGCGGTCGTGGTGTCGCGCGGGCTCATGCCTGGAACCTCCGCACCACCGTGCGGAGCCGCTCGGCGGTGGCCGAGAGGTCCTGGGCCGCGGCCTGGGCGGCCCGGCCGTCCTCGGCCGTGGTGCGGGTCGCGCCGGCGAGCTCGTCGATGGTCCCGGCGATGTCGCGCGTCCCGAGCGCGGCCTTGCTGATGCTGCCGCTCATCTCGCTGGTGGTGGCGCTCTGCTCCTCCACGGCGGCGGCGATGGCGAGCTGGTGCTCGTTGATCCGGGCGATGATGCCGTTGATGTCGGCGATGGCGTTCGCCGCGCCGACACTGGTGCCCTGGATCGACTCCACCCGGCGCGAGATGTCCTCGGTCGCCTTCGCCGTCTCCTGGGCGAGTTCCTTGACCTCGCTCGCGACCACGGCGAAGCCGCGGCCCGCGGCCCCCGCCCGCGAGGCCTCGATGGTGGCGTTCAGCGCGAGCAGGTTGGTCTGCTTGGCGATGGCGGTGATCACCTTGACGACGTCGCCGATCTCGGCCGACGAGGTGCCCAGCTCCGCGACGGTGCTCGTGGTGCTCTCCACCACCGCGATGGCCTGGGAGACGGTCTGCGCCGCCTGGTTCGCGCTCTGGGCGATGGACCGCATGGCGATGTCCGTCTCCTCGGCTCCGGCCGCCAGCGCCTCGACGTTCTGCGAGACCATGCTCGCGGAGTCGGTGGCGGAGGACGCCTGCCCGGCGGCGGTCGCGGCGGAGGTGTCGATCCTGGCGGCGGAGGCCGAGACGCGCCCCGAGGCGTCGTCCAGCGACTCGGCGGCCTCGACGAGTGCCGCCACGGTGTCGCGTACGGCCTGGCGGGCGCTCTCGTAGCCGGCCGCCATCCGGCCGACCTCGTCGGCGGAGTCCACCTCCGCGGCGACGGTCAGGTCACCGCCCGCCATCGCGGCGAGCGCGGCCTGCACGCGCCGGACGGGCCGGACGATCGCCCCGGCGACGACGAGGGCGATGGCGGCGGTCAGCAGCAGGCCGGTGACGAGCACCACCAGCACGAGCCGGATCGCTCCCGTCTTGCCGTCCTGGATCTCCTTGCCGCCCTCGATCACCGCGGCGGTCTCCGCGGCCGTCAGCTCGTCGAGGTTGGCCTTCGCCATGGAGAGCGCGGTCCCCTGGGCCAGCCGGGTGTCGCGGAAGGCCGTCTCGTCCCCGGCCTTGCTCGCCGGCAGCATGGTGTCGTCGCGGAAGACGCGGTACTGCGCGATCGCGATGTCGGTGGCCTGGATGGTGCCGATCGCCCCGCGGTCGCCGGCGGTCTCCTTGTAGCGCTTCCAGGCCTGGTCGAAGACGGCGTCGTTCTTCTGGATGTCCGCCTCGGCCTGGCGCCGTGAGACGTCGTCCGTCAGCGCGATGTGCTCCAGCAGGATGGTGTCCTCCTGGAGGAGGGAGGTGCGCGCCTCGTTGAGGCTGAGCGCCTGGGCCATCCGGTAGTCGGAGATGGACCCGGCCGTGGAGGCGACCGCGCTCAGCTGGACGATGCCGACCGCGCCGACACCGGCCATGGCCAGGCCGGCGACGGCCGTCGTCAACAGGAGTTTCGGCCGTACGCCGAGATCTCGCCAGAGTCGCATGCTCACAGGTCCGTCCTTCTCCGCCGCGCCGCCCTTCGGCGCCTCTCGGCGGTCTGATCGGCGCGCACCGGGGAAAGGCGAGGGATTCGGGCCGGGGCGGCAGGGAGATCTCTTCTCCGCTCCCGTCGCGGAGGCGCCCGCGGGCCGGTCCCGGAGCGGACCCGCAGGCGGGAGGGCCCGGAGGGGATCCCGCGCCCGCCGGGACCGGAGCCCGCCGGGAAGATCGCCGCGGGAACGTGTTTGGAGGGCGGTTCCCCGGGGAGTGGCACTCACCGAGGGGAGAGGAGGCACCCGGGCGCCGGTACGGATCCGGGTGTTTCAGTGGACGCGGTCGCGTGGTGGCGCGGCCGCGTCCATGGTTCCGGCCCGAGGCGGGCCGCCTCTCCGGGGCGGGGACCCGGTCTCACCCGGCTCGGCCGGGAACGGGGATCCGCGGTGATCGGACGGTGGAGAGCATGCGGCGAACATCGCGGTCGTCGGCCAGGGGCTTGTGATCTCAGAAGCATGCGGCAAAGCCCCGAGGGGAAGAGACACGGTTGGTAGCGTGAGGGCATGACAGTCCAGGTCCGGAGCGAAACGATGACAGGATCGCCGATTCCCGACTGGCTGGTCCCGCCGCCCGAGGGGTTCTTCGCCGAAGATCTCGATCACCTTCCGGATCTGCCTGCGCACACAGAGCTGATAGATGGAAGCTTGGTCTTCGTGAGCCCCCAGAAGGACTTCCATTCGGTGATCATCGATGTGCTCGTCGCCGCCCTGCGCCGGTGCGCACCCCGGGGGCTCCGCGTGCGCAGGGAGATGAGCGTCGTCCTGGGGCCCCGGCAGCGTCCGGAGCCGGACATCGTGATCCTCCGAGCCGGAGTTCCCTCGGGGCCCGACATCACCGCGTACAGGGCGGAGGACGTGCTGCTCGTGATCGAGGTCGTCAGCCCCGACTCCGAGACGCGGGACCGGGAGCGCAAACCGCAGCTCTACGCGGCGGCCGGGATCCGGCACTTCTGGCGGGTGGAGCAGAACGTAGGCAGGGCGACGGTCTACGTCTACGAGCTGGACCCGGCCGTCGGTTCCTACTCCCCGATGGGGATCCATCATGACAAGCTGCGGCTCACGGTCCCGTTCGAGATGGACGTCGACCTCACGGAGATCGACGGGCTCTGAGGTTCACGCCCGGGGTTTCATCGCGCGGCGTCCGCCCAGGTGGTGAGGTCCGCCTGCCGGGTGCCGCCGGCCCGGTCGGGCCGGCGGCACCGGGTGGTCAGCGCCAGGCGTCGTTTCGGGCGGCGGTGCCGCCCGCCGGGGTGGTGAAGGACCGGTTCGGGTCGCTCTCCCAGGTCACCGAGCCGTCCGGGTTCTTCTTGATGTACTTGTAGGCGATCGTCCGGCCGGCCGGCAGGTTCACCGTGGCCTTCCAGACCGGGTAGGCGGCCGACGAGAGCGCCACCGCGTCCGCCGGGTTCCACGAGCCCAGCTCGGCGGCGTCGCCGACGACGAAGACGTTCTGCCCCCAGGTGGTCGTCACGTTCGCGTTGAAGGAGGTGGCGACCTTGTCCGAGGTGGCCGTGGGCGAGGGGCTGGGCGTCGGGGTCGGGGTGGGCCCGTTCCCGGTGCGGATCGCGACCGCGGCCCTGGCGGGCACGGTCACCGAGGCGGTGCCGTCCGCGGCCACGCTCACCGAGCCGCTCCCGGCGACGTTGGCGTAGGTGCCGGCGGGCAGGCCGGTGGTGAAGGTCCGGGTGACCGAACCGGTCCCGTTGTTGATCGCGACCCAGCCCTTGCTCCCGCGGCTGAAGGCGATCAGGTTGTCGCCGTCGTCGTACCAGTGGGCCACCGGGGTGCCCGCCACGGCGTTGTGGAAGCCGACCATCCCCGTCATCCGCCGGTGGAAGCAGGTCCAGCGGCCGTCGCCGCAGTCGGTGTCGGTGACGAAGCCCCCGTTCGCCGACGGCGGGCCCGCCTCCTTGTCGCTCCAGGTGAAGCCGGAGTAGACGCGCGGCGTGCCGTACGGCCAGGCCAGCATGAAGACGTTGGCCAGCCGGTAGGCGTCGCCGTACTTGTAGTTGAGGGTGGAGCCGTTGCGCTCGGTGTCGTGGTTGTCGACGAACGTCACGGCCTTGTCGCCCGGCACCGACAGGCCCCAGCTCTGCCCGAACGTCTCCAGCCAGTGGATCCGCCCGGTGAACTGCTCCTTCATCTTCCGGCCGAAGACGAACTCGTGCACGTCGCCGATCCCGGTGTACTGGCCCGGCTGGACCGCCTCGCCGTCGCCGTGGATGACCTCCAGGTGCAGGTACGGCGAGCCGGTCAGCCTCGCCTTGATCGCCGCCAGGTCGCCCGGCGGGATGTGCTTGGCCGCGTCGATGCGGAAGCCGTCCACGCCGAGGGAGGTCAGCCGGTTGAGGTAGCCGGCGATCTGGCCGCGGACGTACTCGGAGCCGGTGTCCAGGTCGGCCAGGCCGACCAGCTCGCAGTTCTGCACCCGCCAGCCGTCGTTCTTGTAGTCGGAGTCGTTGATCGTGCAGGTGGGGGAGGTGTGGAAGTCGGCGGCGGAGTAGAGGCCGGGATAGCTGTACTTGCCGAAGGAGTGGCCACCGTAGCTGGTGCTGCCCTGGCCGGTCATGTGGTTGATCACCGCGTCGGCGTGGACCTTGACGCCCGCGTCGTGGCAGGCCCGGATCATGTTCCTGAACGCGTTCTCGTCGCCGAACTTGCTGGTGAGCGTGTAGCGGGCGGGCTGGTAGACGTCCCACCAGACCGAGCCGCCCTTGCTCATCGAGTCGTGCGGCGGGGAGACCTGGACGGCGCCGTACCCGGCGGGGCCGAGCACGTCGGTGCACTCGCGCGCCACCGAGTTCCAGTTCCAGCTCCACAGCTTGGCGATGGGGCCGGTGCCGGCCGGGGGAGCGGCCTGGGCCGCGGCGGCGGTGGAGGAGGCGGAGCCGAGCACGACGGGCGCGAGCAGGGCCGCGCCCGCCAGCACGCTCAGCGCGGCCGCGGTCAGGGGGGTGGGGGGTTTGTAGGATCGCATGGCGGGGGGCCTCCAGGAGAGTTGGACGGGTTCCCGTGCCGGGCCGGGTGCTGCAACACCCGGCCCGGCGGTCTTCAGGACTGCACGAAGACGGCGACCGTGCGGGCCGGGACCGTCAGCGTGCCGGTGGCCGGGTCGAAGCCCGACCGCTTGACGACGTCGTCGTCGCCGCTCGACTGGACGGGGTGGAGGGTGACCTGGCCGCCCTTGAGCGCGGCCACGGTCTGCGGCTGCTCCTGCGGGGTCGCGTTGAAGACGACGGTGATCGACTTCCACTTCGGGTCGAGCCCGGAGGCGTCCAGGTGCATGGTCACGACACCCGGGGTCTCCGCGGTGCCGCCGGTCGGGAAGGAGAGCCGCTTCTGCACCTCGGCCAGGGAGCCGAGCCCGAAGACCGGGGAGGAGGAGCGGATCTTCAGCAGCTCGCCGTACCGGGCCCGGGCCGCGCCGATCGCGGCGCAGTCGGGCCGGAGCGCCGGGTCGGCGAGCAGCGGCCTGGCGTACGGCCACTTGTCCTCGTTGTCGGCCTTGGGCGGCAGTCCCGCGCCGAAGCCGTTGCCCTGCGCGCAGTCCCACAGCAGGCGGTTGAACCAGTCGCCGGAGTCGTAGGAGTTGCGGTCGAGGGACTTGGAGCGGAGCCGCTCGCTGCCCGCGTGGACGAACGCGGTGCCCTGCGCGAGCACGCTCGCCGCCAGTGAGAGCGACTGCATGCGCACCCGGTCGGCCATGGCCGTGGCCTGCGGCAGCTTGTAGGCCAGCGCGTCGAACAGCGTCTCGTTGTCGTGCGCGTCCACGTAGGTCACGGTCTCTCCCGGCGCGGCGGCGTACCCGGCGGGGGAGCCGTTGTAGTCCACCTCCGAGCCCTTGACCTCCCTGCCGGAGGTGGCCGTGAACCGGTAGTCGCGCAGGTTGCCGGCCAGGCCGAGCTTGACGAGGTCCTGGTAGGCCAGCAGGCGCGCCCGCTGCTGCTCGGCGCTCCCGTTGGCGGGCGAGCCGTTGGGGGCGCCGGCCAGGCCCGAGCCGAAGCCCTGGACCCGGGGGTCGGCGTCGAACGGGCCGCCGCCGCGCACCGCGTCGCGGAGCCGGTCGCTGAACGTGCCGATCCCGGTCCCGGCCAGGTTCGCCTGGGTGGCCTGCTCGAAGCGGGCGCCGTCGGCGACCTCGCCGAAGTTCCAGCCCTCGCCGTACAGGATGACCGACTTCCCGTCCACGCCGTCCTTCTCCACGGTCAGCGCGTCGAGGGCCGCGCGGACGGCGAGGATGTTCGCCTTCGGGTGGTGGCCCATCAGGTCGAACCGGAAGCCGTCCACCTTGTACTGCTTCGCCCAGGTGACGATGGAGTCGACGACCAGCCTGCCCATCATCGTGTGCTCGGGCGCGGTGTTCGCGCAGCAGGTGGAGGTGGCCACCGAGCCGTCGTCGAGCAGCCGGTGGTAGTAGCCGGGCACGATCCGGTCGAGCACCGAGGTCGGGTCCTGCCCGGCGGCGTGGGTGTGGTTGTAGACCACGTCCATGACCACCCGCAGGCCCGCGCCGTTCAGGCCGGCGACCATGCCGCGGAACTCCCTGATCCGCGCGGAGCCGTCCGGTTCGGAGGCGTAGGAGCCCTCCGGCACGGTGTAGTGCCGCGGGTCGTAGCCCCAGTTGAAGCCGTCCTTCGCCGCGGTCTTCGCCACGCACTCCTGCTGCCGCTCGGAGTCGGCGGGCAGCGCGGCCAGTTCGGCCGGATCACAGTCAGGTTCGGCCCGGTCGCCCTTCTTCTCCGGGATGGTCGCGATGTCGAAGACCGGGAGCAGGTGCACGTGGGTCAGGCCGTCGGCGGCCAGGGAGCGCAGCTCCCTCATCCCGGCCGAGTCGCCGCCGAACGCCGCGTAGGTGCCGCGCCGCCCGGCCGGGACGGTCGCGTCCGAGACGGAGAAGTCGCGCACGTGCAGCTCGTAGACCGACGCCTTCTCCTGCGGTACGGCGGGCGGCTTGGCCAGCGAGGTCCACCCGTCGGGCCGCAGTGAGCGGTCGGACAGGTCGACGAGCTGGCTGCGGACCGAGTCGGCGGCCAGCGAGACGCTGTAGGGGTCGGTCACCTCGTTGGTGACGACCTTCCCCGCGGCGGGGGAGAAGACCGTGACCAGGAAGGTGTAGTAGCGGCCCTTCCAGGACGGCAGCCCCCGCACCGACCAGACGCCCGTGGCGTCGTCGCGCCGCATCGCGTGCACGGTCCTGCCCTCCCCGGCGGAGTCGCGGTAGAGCGCCAGCTCCACCTTCCGCGCGGTCGGCGCCCACACCGACAGGCGGGGCAGCGCGCCGGAGGCGTCCGGGCCGAGCCCGGCCGCGGCCGCCTTCGCGTAGACGTCGTCGAGCACGCCGGGGATCTGCACGCCGGTCGCGGCGAGCAGCGCGCCGGAGGCGTCCCGCTCGACGGCGACGACCTGGCCGCGCAGCGCCTCGGCGACCAGGTCGGCGTCGCGCGGGTCCACCGTGAACGCGGCGTGCCCGGCCAGGTGCGGCCACTTCGCCTTCTGCTCGTCGGTGAGCGTGCCGGGGTTCAGCCGGATCACCCGGTGGGAACCGGTCAGGTCGCCCTTGGCGACGGCGATGTCGCCGGAGGCGGAGAAGGCCAGCGAGTGGCGGAGCGAGGCCGACGGCTGGACCTTCCAGGCGACGGTGGACCGGTCGATCCAGTGCGCGGCGGCCTTGGACAGGTCGGCGTCGGCGCCGCGCGCCGCGGACTGCGGGAGCACGTGGCCCTCGGCGGCCGCGACCCGCCACACCTCGTGGCCGGAGGCGGTCAGGTCGAGCGCCTGGTCGGAGGGGAGGTCCTTCTCGTCGCCCCTGTGGATGATGTAGCTCACGTTCTTCGCCCCCTCGGCGAGGGGGACGCGGAAGAAGACGCCGAAGCCGTCCTTCCCGGCGGGCGTCAGCGGCGCGGCCCACTCGGTGGGGGCCGCCACGTCCCCCCACAGGTGCAGGCCCCAGCCGTCGTAGTTCCCGTCGGGCCGGTGGTAATGCAGGATCGCGACGTTCTCCGCCGCGGCGCGGGTGGCGTGCACCTTCGCCACGCCCGAGGCGATGTGGGCCTCCGGCTGAGCGGCCGGGGTGAAGGACTGGTCGGGGCCGGGGTCCTTGGCGTCGCCCTTGTGCACGATGAGGTTGACCGGGACGGAGGCGTTCTTCAGCGGGACCTTCCAGAACACGCCGGAGGAGTCGGTGCCGTCCGGCGGGCGCGGGGCGGCCCACTCGGTGGCCGCGCCGTCGGCCAGCCCGTCGCCCCACAGGTGCAGGCCCCAGCCGTCGTAGTCCCCGTCGGGCCGGTCGTAGTGCACGGTCGCGTAGCCCTGGGCGGCGGCGCGGGAGGCGTGCGTCACCGGGCTGCCCTCGGCCAGCCACACCTCGCCGGTCCTGGCCGGGTCCACGATCCGGTCGCCGCCGTCCTTCTCGTCGCCCCTGTGGGCGATGATCCCGACCTCGCGCGCGCCGGGCTTGAGCTTGATCCAGGCGAACCGGCCGTAGGCGTCCTGGCCGGTCAGCGGGAGCGGCTTCGCCCAGTCGGTCGGGTTCTCGACGTCGCCCCAGACGTGCAGGCCCCAGCCGTCGTAGTCGGCGCGCTGGTAGTGCACGACGAGCCAGTCGCGCCTGACCGCGCCGGGCTCGGCGGGTTCGGGCTCGGCGCCGACGACCGCCTCGGCCGCCGCCGAGGCGAAGCGGCCCGCGGAGTCCTTCACCACGGCCTTGTAGGCGACCTTCGTGCCGGCCGGGACGCCCTTCAGGTCGTGGAAGACCCGGAACGTACGGCTTCCGCCGGCGGTGTTGGGCGCGTCGTCGGTGCCGAGCACCCGCCACCTCCCGTCGCCGATCCTGGCGGCGAAGGTGACCTGGTCGAAGCCGGTGCCGGGGACGGTCGCGGTGACCGGGACCCGGTCGTCCTCGGCGGTGCCCCGGATCTCGGCGCCGGGCAGCGCGATCGAGACGGCCGGGGCCGCCGCCGGGGTCGCGAGCCTCGCCGAGGCCCGGTAGACCACCGCCGACAGCGCCGGGACGGTCACCGCGAGCCTGGTGTCCGCGCCCGAGGCCGCGGCGTCGGGCGCGGTGGAGGCGGGGCCGTACACCCGGGTGAAGGCCATGCCCGGTGAGAAGGTCGGCACCTGCACGGTCGCCGCCTGCTCGGCGTTGTTGACCGCCACGACGTACTCGACCTGGGCGCGCGCGTCGATCCGGGAGAAGGCGTAGACGCCGCCCGCGGCCAGCCGCTCGATCTGGGCGCCGTCGGCCAGCGCGGGGTGTGCGTCGCGGAGCTTCGCCAGCGCGGAGATGCCCCGGTAGAGCGGGTGCGAGGGGGTGAAGTTGTCCTGTGCGTGGGTGGCGTCGGTGCCGATGAGGTCGTTCGACAGGTAGCTCGCGGTCTTGGAGGCGAACATGGACTGCCGGGCGTCCTGGTCGCCGCCGGAGCCCTGGGCGGGGCCGGTGAAGCCCTGCTCGTCGCCGTAGTAGACGACCGGCTGGCCGCGGGTGAGGTACATCAGCTCGTGGGCGAGCAGGTCGCGCCTGAGCAGCTCGGCGTCGGGCGCCCCGGGGTTGTCCTGGGCGAGGAACCTGCCGATGCGGCCCATGTCGTGGTTGCCGAGGAACGTCGGCAGCGAGGAGGCGTTGGAGTCGGCGTCGGTGTGGTGGTCGTCGCCGGCGTACAGCGCGGCCAGGCGCGCCGCGCCGGCCGTGCCGCCGCTGAAGGAGCGGGCCGCCTCCTGGAACGGGAAGTCCAGGGTGGCGTTCATCCCGCCGCGGGTGGAGTAGCGGCTGGTGAAGGACGGCTCGCTGGAGTAGACCTCGCCGAACATGAAGAAGCGCTCGTTGCCCAGCTTGGCGGCGTAGCCGCGCAGGGCCGGGGAGAACCTCTCCCAGAACTCCATGTTGACGTGCTTGGCGGTGTCGATGCGGAAACCGTCGATGCCGGTCTCGCGCACCCACGTCTTGTAGATGTCGGTCATGCCCTCGACGACCTCGGGACGCTCGGTCCACAGGTCGTCCAGGCCGAAGAAGTCGCCGTACTCGGAGTTCTCGCCGCTGAAGGTGGAGTCGCCCCGGTTGTGGTACATCGTCGGGTCGTTCAGCCAGGACGGCGTCTTGGCCTTCTCCGGCGCGACCGGCGTGTAGGGGAAGGAGTCGGCCGTGACCTTCGGGAAGGCCTTCCCGCCGGCGTACTCGCGGTCGTCGAACGGGGTGCCCGAGGCGTCCACGTAGGGATAGGCGCCCTTGGACCGGTAGGAGTAGGTCTTCTCCGCGTAGTCGATCACGTCGGCCGTGTGGTTGGTGATGATGTCGAAGAAGACCTTCATCCCGCGCCTGTGGGCCTCGCGGACCAGCTTCTTCATGTCGGCGTTCGTGCCCAGGTGCGGGTCGATCCGGGTGAAGTCGGTGATCCAGTAGCCGTGGTAGCCGGCCGAGACGTTCTCGTCGGTGCCCTGCACCGGGCGGTTGGCGAACGCCGGGGTGATCCAGATCGCGGTGCTGCCGAGGTTCTTGACGTAGTCGAGCCTGCCGATCAGGCCCTTGAGGTCCCCGCCCTGGTAGAAGCCCTTGTGGGCGGGGTCGAAGCCGGTGGCGAGCCGGTCGCCGGACAGGCCGCCGGTGTCGTTGCCGGGGTCGCCGTTGGCGAACCGGTCGGTCATCGCGAAGTAGAAGCGCTCACGGCTCAGGTCGGTGCGCAGCGCGTCGCGGGCGAGTTCCCGGTCGGCGGGCCCGGCCGTACGGCTCAGCGCCGAGACGACCGGCCCGGCCGCGGCCGCACCGGCCGCATCGGTCGGGGCCGGTGCCGGAACCGGTGCCGGGGAGATCGTGAGCGGGGCCGTACGGGCCGCGGCGCCGGGGGCGGGTCCCGCCGACGCGGCGGCGGGCGGGGTGACGACGGCGAGGGGGGCGGCGACCAGGACGGCCGCGAGGGCGGCGCCTGCCAGGGGAGCCGATCTCGCGCGCCGTGGGGGGAGGGGCCAGACCACCGGGGCCTCCACGGAGTTGTTTCGGGGGTGTTGCCCGGAAGTTACTCACTGGACATGATCTGTGCAATCCCTTGCCGCAACTTTCTGAATCGTGATGGAGAGACGGCTCCCGCACAGGGCGCGCGACCTCGACGATGGTGGCCTCAGTGCTGCTAAACCCTTGTGAACTGCGGATATCCTGCGTTTCGCACGAGGTGGATGGGTTGTCGGGGTTCGCGAGGTTGGCTGCGCATGTAACAAGTTTGCAGACTCTTGCAGCAAGTTCTTCCACTGGGCTTCACGTCGGCGTAACGTCCGGCGTACTCCACACCGGTCGGCGGCCCGCGGGCCCGGACCGGCCCCCTGAGCTATGAGGAGAAATCATGCGGCGAGCCTTCTCGGCCGCGACTATCGTCGCGGCCCTCGCCCTGGCGGTTTCCGCCTGTGGCGGCGGCGACAGCGGTTCGACGGCGGCCCCCGCCCAGTCCGCGCCCGCCGACCCGTCGAAGATCAGCGGCGAGATCACCTGGTGGGACACGGTCCGCCCGGACAGCGAGGGCCCGACGTTCCAGGCCCTGATCAAGGAATTCCAGGCGAAGTACCCGAACATCAAGGTCAACTACGTCAACGTCCCCTCGGACCAGGCGCAGAACAAGTTCCAGACCGCGGCCCAGGCCGGCAGCGGCGCGCCCGACGTGATCCGCTCGGAGGTCGCCTGGACCTCCCAGTTCGCCTCGCTCGGCTACCTGCAGCCGCTGGACGGCACCCGCGCCGTCGAGAACGAGTCCGACTTCCTGCCCGGGCCGCTGAGCAGCACCAAGTACAACGGCAAGACCTACGCCGTGCCGCAGGTCACCGACACCCTGGCGCTGATCTACAACAAGAAGCTGCTCAAGGAGGCCGGCTGGGAGAAGGCTCCCACCACGGTGGAGGAGCTCAAGCAGGCCGCGCTCGACGTCAAGGAGAAGACCGGCGCGGCCGGCCTCGCGCTCAACGTCGACGCCTACTTCCTGCTGCCCTTCATGTACGGCGAGGGCGGTGACATGCTCGACGTGCAGAACAAGAAGATCACCATCAACTCGCCCGAGAACGCCAAGGCGATGGGCGTCGTCTCCGACCTGATCACCTCGGGCGCCGCGTCCAAGCCCGCCATCCAGGACAGCTACGCCAACGCGATGACCGTCCTCAAGGACGGCAAGGCCGCGATGATCTACAACGGCCCGTGGGCGCTGGCCGAGCTCTACCAGGGCAAGGAGTTCAAGGACAAGGAGAACCTGGGCATCGCCCCGGTCCCGGCGGGCTCGGTCAAGGCCGGCGCCCCGACCGGCGGGTGGAACTACGCCATCTACGCCGGCTCCAAGAACATCGACGCCTCCTACGAGTTCATCCGCTTCATGAGCACCCCCGAGGCCCAGGCCAAGGTCGCCAAGGAGATCAGCCTCCTGCCGACCCGCGCCTCCGCCTACGAGAGCGCCGACGTCAAGGGCAACCCCGACGTCGCCGTCTTCAAGCCGATCATGGACACCGCCACCCCGCGTCCGTGGATCCCGGAGGGCGGCCAGCTCTTCCAGCCGCTCCTGGAGGGCTACCAGTCCCTGGTCGGCGGCAAGACCTCGCCCGAGGACATGCTCAAGACGGTGGACCAGAAGTACCGCGGCATCTTCAAGGACTGGAGCTGATCCGTGGCGACCTCCACTGGACGTGTGACCGGCACGACCAGGGACCGGGCCGCGGGCGCCGCTGACGGCGCCCGCGGCCGGGGCCGCCCCGAGCAGCCCGGCCCCGTCCGGCGGGCGGTCTCGCAGTACTGGTACGCCTGGGCCATGGTGGCCCCGGTCGTCGTGGTCACCGCCGCGCTGGTCGGCTGGCCGCTGGTCCGCGGCGTCTACCTGTCCCTGACCGACGCCACCGAGGCCACGATGGGCCGCACCATCGGCGTCAACGTGATCCCCTCGACCTACGAGTTCACCGGGCTGGACAACTACGTCGACATCCTGACCGGCGGCCTGTTCTGGGAGAAGCTGACCTGGACGGTGCTGTGGACCGTCGCCTGCGTCGCGCTCCACTACGGCCTCGGCCTCGGTCTGGCCCTGATGCTCAACCGCAGGCTGCGCTTCCGCTCGGCCTACCGGCTGATGCTGGTCCTGCCCTGGGCGATCCCGCCGTTCGTCGCCGCGTTCATCTGGCGCTACCTCTACAACAGCGACTTCGGTGTGATCAACGCGATGCTGAGGTCCGCCGGCCTGGGCACGGTGGGCTGGCTCGACGACCCGACCACGGCGAAGATCGCCGTCATCGCGGTCAACGTCTGGATCGGCGTCCCCTTCATGATGCTGGCCATGCTGGGCGGCCTGCAGTCGATCCCCCGGGAGCTCTACGAGGCGGCCGAGGTGGACGGCGCGACGCCGTGGCAGCGCTTCCGCTTCGTCACCGTCCCCGGCCTGCGGACCGTCTCCAGCACCGTCCTGCTGCTGGGCACGATCTGGACGTTCAACATGTTCCCGCTGATCTTCCTGATCACCGGGGGAGGCCCGGGCAGCTCCACCGAGATCCTGGTGACCTACGCCTACCGCGAGGCCTTCACCGGAATCCGCAACTACTCGGGCTCGGCGGCCTGGGGCGTGCTCATCCTGCTGCTCCTCGTCGTGATGGCCGTCGTCTACCGCCGCGCGCTGCGCAAGCAAGGGGAGGTCTGGTGAGCGCCGTCACCACCCGCAGGAGGGTCCGCGGCCGCGACGAGCGCAGTCTCGCCGGCTCGCTCCTGCTGCACGGGACGCTGATCGTCGCGTCCCTCATCTCGCTGTTCCCCATCGTCTGGCTCGTCCTGACCTCGCTCAAGCCGCGCGACGGCTGGCTCTCCACCGAGCTGAAGTTCTTCGACGGCGCGTCCCTGGACAACTACACCCGGGTGCTGACCGAGACCCAGTTCCCGAGCTGGCTGCTCAACTCCGTGATCATCGCGGGGCTGACCACGGTCATCGGCGTCTTCCTGGCCTCGACGACCGGGTACGCGATCAGCCGCTTCCGCTTCCCGGGCTACCGCGGGATCATGTGGATGCTGCTGGTCACCCAGATGTTCCCGGTGGCGATCCTGATCGTGCCGCTGTACAACCTGATGGCGGGCCTGGGGCTGCTCAACCAGATCCCGGGCCTGGTCATCGCCTACATGACCGTGGCGGTGCCGTTCTGCGCGTGGATGATGAAGGGCTACTTCGACTCCATCCCGCGCGAGATCGACCAGGCCGGCATGATCGACGGGCTCTCGCCGTTCGGCACCTTCTGGCGGGTCATCCTGCCGCTGGCCCGGCCGAGCCTCGCGGTCACCGCGTTCTACTCCTTCATGACCGCCTGGGGCGAGGTCGCCTACGCCACGGTCTTCATGACGGGGGACGACACGCGGACGCTGGCCGCGGGCCTGCAGCAGTTCGTCGGGCAGTACTGGGCCGACTGGGGCCTGCTGACGGCCGCGGCCGTGCTCATCGCGGTGCCCGCGGCGGTCGTCTTCCTGCTGGTCCAGCGCAACCTCGTGGCCGGCCTCACCGCCGGTGCCACGAAGCTGTGACACCACTGCCGTACCACAATTTTGATCACGTCCTGACATGTCATTTGATCGGGGGACAAATATGACCGAGCTCGTCCACGCGGACCGTGCCGCCGAGACCGAGGCCACGGGCCGCTGGTGGCGGGACGCGGTGATCTACCAGGTCTACGTGCGCAGCTTCGCCGACGGCAACGGCGACGGCATCGGCGACCTCCTGGGCGTGCGGAGCCGGCTGCGCTACCTCGCCGACCTGGGGGTCGACGCGATCTGGCTGAACCCGTTCTACACCTCGCCGATGGCCGACTTCGGCTACGACGTGGCGGACTACCGGGACGTGGACCCGATCTTCGGCTCGCTGGCCGACGCCAAGGCGCTGATCGACGACGCGCACCGGCACGGCCTGCGGGTGATCGTCGACGTGGTGCCCAACCACACCTCCGACCAGCACGTCTGGTTCCAGGAGGCACTGGCGGCCGGGCCGGGCACGCCCGCGCGGGAGCGCTACATCTTCCGCGAGGGCAAGGGCGCGGACGGGGAGCTCCCGCCGAACGACTGGGAGTCGGTCTTCGGCGGGCCGGCCTGGACCCGGCTGCCCGACGGACAGTGGTACCTGCACCTGTTCGCCCCCGAGCAGCCGGACCTCAACTGGGAGAACCCCGAGGTCCACGCCGAGTTCGAGTCGATCCTGCGGTTCTGGCTGGACCTGGGCGTGGACGGCTTCCGCATCGACGTCTCGCACGGCATGGTCAAGGCCGAGGGGCTGCCGGACGTCGGCCACGCCGACCAGGTCAAGATGATCGGCACCGAGGTGGTGCCGTTCTTCGACCAGGACGGCGTGCACGAGATCCACCGCGCCTGGCGCCGGCTGCTCGACTCCTACCCTGGCATGCGCATCGGCGTCGCCGAGGCGTGGGTGCCGTCCCTGGACCGGCTGGCCAACTACGTCCGCCCGGACGAGATGCACCAGGCGTTCAACTTCCACTTCCTGACCACCCCGTGGGACGCCGCCCGGTTCCGCAAGGTGATCGACGAGTCGCTGGCGTCCTCCGGCGCGGTCGGCGCGCCCGCGACCTGGGTGCTGTCCAACCACGACGTCAAGCGGCACGTCACCCGCTACGGCCACGGCGAGCTCGGCCTGCGCCGGGCCCGCGCGGCGGCCCTGCTGACCCTGGCCCTGCCCGGCTCCACCTACGTCTACCAGGGCGAGGAGCTCGGCCTGCCGGAGGTGCTCGACCTGCCGGAGGAGTATCTGACCGACCCGCAGCGGCTGCGCAACCCCGAGGACGGGCGCGACGGCTGCCGCGTGCCGATCCCGTGGGCCGACGTGGAGCCCCACTTCGGCTTCAGCCTGCCCGGCATCGAGGAGACGTGGCTGCCCATGCCCGCCTCCTGGGGGCCGCTCAGCGTCGAGTCCCAGCTGCGCGACCCCGCCTCCACGCTGAGCCTCTACCGCGAGGCGCTGCGGATCCGGCGGGACCTGACCTGCCTCGGGGACGAGTCGCTGACCTGGCTCGACTCCCCGGCGGGCACCCTCGCCTTCACCCGGGGCGACGGTTTCGCCGTCACGGTCAACCTGACCGGCGAGCCGGTCGAACTGCCCGCGCCCGGCCGGGTGCTGCTGGCCAGCGCCGAGGTGGAGGTCACCGGCGGCACCGTGCGGCTGGCGCCGGACTCCGCCGTCTGGTGGGGACGCGATGACGCATAACGGTGCCTCCTTCGGCACCGGTACGGCCCGGCTGACCGACATCGCCGCCCAGGCGGGGGTGAGCGAGGCGACGGTCAGCCGGGTGCTCAACGGCAAGCCGGGGGTCTCGGCGGCGACCCGGCAGGCGGTGCTGGCGGCGCTCGACCTGATGGGCTACGAGCGGCCGCAGCGGCTCCGCCAGCGCAGCAACGGGCTGATCGGGCTGGTCACGCCGGAGCTGGACAACCCGATCTTCCCGGCCTTCGCGCAGGCGATCGAGAAGGCGCTCACCCAGCACGGCTACACGCCGCTGCTCTGCACCCGGCTGCCCGGCGGCGCCGCCGAGGACGAGTTCACCGAGCTGCTCGTCGAGCGCGGGGTGAGCGGCATCATCTTCGTCTCCGGGCTGCACGCCGACACCACCGCCAACCAGGACCGCTACACCCGGCTGCTCGGGCAGGGCGTGCCGCTGGTCCTGCTCAACGGGCACTCGGGCGACGTGCAGGCCCCGTTCATCTCACCGGACGACTGGGCCGCGGCGCGGCTGGCCGTTCAGCACCTGGTCGACCTCGGGCACGAGCGCATCGGCCTGGCGGTCGGGCCGGCCCGCTTCGTGCCGGTCATCCGGAAGATCGAGGGCTACCGGCGCGCGATGTCCCAGCTGCTCGGGATGACCGAGGCGGACGAGCTGATCTCGCACTCGCTGTTCTCGGTGGAGGGCGGCCAGGCCGCGGCCGGGGTGCTGCTGGAGCGCGGCTGCACCGGCATCGTGTGCGCCTCTGACCTGATGGCGCTGGGCGCGATCCGGGCCTGCCGGGACCGGGGCCTGTCGGTGCCCGGCGACGTGTCGGTGGTCGGCTTCGACGACTCGCCGCTGATCGCCTTCACCGACCCGCCGCTGACCACCGTGCGCCAGCCGGTGCAGTCGATGGTGACGGCCGCGGTGCACACCCTGCTGGAGGCCATCGCGGGGACCCCGGGGCAGCACTCCGAGCTCATCTTCCAGCCGGAGTTCATCGTCCGCGGCTCCACGGGCTCCGGCCCGAAGATCGTGCGCTGACCCGTCCCGCCCCCGTCCGCCCCCGCCCTCCCGGGACTCCGTGCCCGGGAGGGCGGGGGCGGTTCTCCCGGGCGGTTCTCCGGACGCCCCGGCGTCTCCGGACGCCCCCTCCGGGGTTTCCGTACCACAGGACATATCCTGGACATCTCCTCCGAACATCTGTGAAACCTGTCCAGGACACCCTGGGGGCCAGAGAGAGGTGATCGGGATGATGTTGCGGCTACGGGTGTCCTTCCCCGACAGGCCGGGCGCCCTGGGGCAGGTCGCCCGGGTGCTCGGCACGCTGGGCGCCGACATCCTCCAGGTGACGGTCCTGGAGCGGGAGACCGGCCGGGCGGTGGACGACTTCGTGGTCTCCTGGCCGGGGTCGCCGGACACCGCGACCGTGCGGGACCGCCTGTCCGCGGTCCCGGGGATCCGCGTCGAGGGTGTCTGGCCGACCCGCGAGGTCCCGGGGGCCGCTCCCGACTACGACCTGCTCCGCCACGTCGCCACCGACCCCTCGCGGGCCTTCGCCACGCTCGTGGACGCCGTGCCCGACCTGGTCGGCGCCGAATGGGCGGTGGCCCTCTCCTCCGACGGCGACGGCCTGGTGCACCGGAGCTGGCAGGCCCCGCCCTCCCTCGACGAGGGCGGCGGCATCGCCGGCGTCAAGCTCGCCGACCTCGCCTCGCTGCGTCCCGCCGCCCTGGCGTCGGGCTCCCACCAGCTGATGAGCCTGCCCGTCCCCGCCGCGCGGATCCACCTGGTGCTGGCCCGGACCGCGGGCCCGTCGTTCCACCGCGCGGAGGTGGACCGCGCCGGCCGGGTCGTCGAACTCGTCTCCCTCATCGCCGGCCTCTGACCCCGCCCCTGTCACGTTCCAGAGGGCTGTCACGTTCCAGGAGACGGGGTACGGCGTGCTCGTCCGGTCCGGCGGTGGAGCGGGCTCAGCGGTGCGGCGGGTCGATCCGGGAGCCGTCGGGTGCGAAGAGCAGCAGGCGGGTGGCGTCGACGCCGACGCGGGCGGGCTCCCCGGCCCGCCAGACGGGGCGGGAGCCGACCCGGACGATGAGGTCGGCCCGGCGGTGGGTGCCGCTGGACTGGTCCTGCGCCTGGTACTGGGGCTCGGCCTGGTCCTCGCCGTTCGACAGCAGCCGGCGCATCATCGCGCGGATCCGGCCGCCCTGGGCGGGGTCGGCTCCGCGGGCGTGCAGCCGGGGGTCCGGGGGCTCGGGGACGCTCACCGAGGTGATGCCGGACTCGACGTAGGCCATCCACTCGTGGCCGTGGTACTCCAGGGCCCGGACGCGGCCGAGGAAGACCGGTCCCTCGAAGGTGTCCGGCACCGGGGCCAGGCAGTCGGGGCGCAGGCCGACGATGATCTGGTTGCCGACGTGCTGGGAGATGGCGTAGGCGCGCGGATCGCTCCACGGGATGGTGATCTGGTGCGGGCCGAAGTCCAGCAGGATGAACTGGTTCTGCGGCGTGCGCACGACCGCCGAGAGCAGGTTCAGCTGCTGGGAGTTGAGGAAGGCCGCGGTGAAGGCGGTGGCCGGGTCGTTGTAGACCTGGCCGGGGGTGCCGACGTCCTGCAGCACACCGCGGTTCATGATGGCGATCCGGTCGGCCAGGGTCAGCGCCTCGACCTGGTCGTGCGTGACGTAGATGGTGGTGACGCCCAGCGAGCGGACCAGCGAGCCGATCTCCATGCGCAGTTCGGTGCGCATGCCGGCGTCCAGGTTGGACAGCGGCTCGTCCATCAGGAAGAGCGAGGGCTGCCGGACGATCGCGCGGCCCATCGCGACCCGCTGCCGCTGGCCGCCCGAGAGCGTTCCAGGGCGGCGGTCCAGGGTCTCGTCGATGTGCAGCGCCTTGGACAGCTCGGTGACGCGCTCCCGGACCATCTCCGGATCGGCCTTGGCGATCTCGAGCGGGAAGGAGAGGTTGCCGCGGACGGTGCGGTGCGGGTAGAGCGCGCCGTTCTGGAAGACCATGGCGACGTCGCGGTCACGCGGGGCCAGGTCGTTGGCCAGGCTGCCGCCGAGCCACAGGTCGCCGGAGGTGACGTCCTCCAGCCCCGCGATCATCCGCAGCAGGGTGGACTTGCCGCAGCCCGACGGTCCGAGGAGCACCAGGAGCTCCCCGTCCTCGGCCCGCAGGTTCATCCGGTCGACCGCGAGGTACCCCCCTGGGTACACCTTGGTCACGTTGTCGAGGACGACGGTACTCATGCGCGCTCGTTCCTCCCGGACGAGGATGCCCGGATCCAGCCGTGTGATTGATGAGGTAGTACATCGCGCGATGTGGCTTTGTGTCCATAGATGCCACCAGAAATCACACATCCGCAGGTCACAACTCTGTCACCGCCTTGTTCCCGTCTCGTCAGCCGGACTGATTCGTGCCGCCGATTCCGGACATTTCGCCGTCGTCCCACCCGCCGGACCCGGTGGGATGTTAGTATTTTCGGAAACTTTACGTAAGAAATTTCACAACGGGCCGGGGCGGGCCGCCCGGCTTGCCGTCTCCTCCGCCCGCATGGTGAGGTGGGTTCCGATGGACGGTGAAGTGACGCAGATCCCGCGCTCGCGTGCCGACGGGGCCGGCACCCGTCTGGCCGACATCGCCGTGCAGGCGGGGGTGAGCGAGGCGACGGTCAGCCGGGTGCTCAACGGCAAGCCGGGGGTCTCGGCGGCGACCCGGCAGGCGGTGCTGGCGGCGCTCGACCTGATGGGCTACGAGCGGCCGCAGCGGCTCCGCCAGCGCAGCAATGGCCTGATCGGGCTGGTCACGCCGGAGCTGGACAATCCGATCTTCCCGGCCTTCGCGCAGGCGATCGAGAAGGCGCTCACCCAGCACGGCTACACGCCCGTGCTCTGCACCCAGCTGCCCGGCGGCGCGCCGGAGGACGAGTTCACCGAGCTGCTGATGGATCGCGGGGTGAGCGGCATCGTCTTCGTCTCCGGGCTGCACGCCGACACCACGGCCCGGATGGACCGCTACACCCGGCTCATCGACCGGGGGCTCCCGATCGTCCTGCTCGACGGCTACACCGACCAGATCGACGCGCCCTTCATCTCGCCGGACGACCGGCTCGCCGCGCGGCTGGCCGTGCAGCACCTGGTCGACCTCGGGCACGAGCGCATCGGCCTGGCCCTCGGCCCGCGCAGGTTCGTGCCGGTCGTCCGGAAGATCGAGGGTTACCGGCAGGCGATGTCCCAGCTGCTCGGGACGACCGAGGTGGACGAGCTGATCTCGCACTCGCTGTTCTCGGTGGAGGGCGGCCAGGCCGCGGCGGTGAAGCTGCTGGAGCGCGGCTGCACCGGCATCGTGTGCGCCTCGGACCTGATGGCGCTGGGCGCGATCCGGGCCTGCCGGGACCGGGGTCTGTCGGTCCCGGGCGAGGTGTCGGTGGTCGGCTTCGACGACTCGCCGCTGATCGCCTTCACCGACCCGCCGCTGACCACCGTGCGCAAGCCGATCGGCGCGATGGCCTCGGCGGCGGTGGAGACGCTCCTGGAGGAGATCAACGGCGCGCCGGGCAAGAACATGGAGCTGATGTTCCAGCCCGAGCTGGTCGTGCGCCGCTCCACCGGCTCCGGCCCGCTGGTCAACCGCTGACCCTTCCACCACCGTCGGCCCGACCGCCGGCCCCTCCGCTCCACCCGCTCCGAGCCCCAGGCCTCCGGCCGCCCACCGCCTCGGAGCCCTCACCGCCTCCGGCCCCCTCCGTACGGCCGGCCCCTCCGGACAAGGATCGTGAACCGATGACCCACGACGTCGTGGTGATCGGCGGGACGGGCGTGGACACCACCGCCTACGTGCCCGCCCTGCCCCTGCCCTACGCCGACACCTACGCCGTCCCGCCGGTGGTCGACCGGATCGGCAACACCGGCAGCGGCGTCGCGCTCGGCTGCCACGCGCTCGGCCTGCGGGTGCGCATCGTGGACCTGGTCGGCGACGACCCGCAGGGACGCCTCATCCGGGAGCACTTCGCGGCCCGGGGCGTCGACGCGGGCTGGGCCACCGCCCCCCAGGGCACCCGGCGCAGCGTCCTGCTCGTCGGCCCGGACGGGCGGCGCACCTCGCTGTTCGACCCGCGCGCCGAACCGGGCGAGCGGCTCCCCCGCGAGCTCTACCTGGACGCCGTCCGCGACGCCCGGCACGTCCACGTGTCGATCACCGACTTCTCCCGGCACGTCTACCCCGACCTGGCCGGCCGCCCCGCCGCCACGATCTCCACCGACCTGCACGACTGGGACGGGGAGAACGACCACCACCGGGACTTCGCCCGCTCCTCGGGGCTGGTCTTCCTGTCCGCGGCCGCGCTGGGGGACCGGCGGGAGGAGGTCATGCGCGCCATCCTCGCCATGGGCCGGGCCGAGACCGTGGTCTGCACGGCGGGCGCCGACGGCTGCCACGTGCTCGACTCCGGAGGGCTGAGGCACTTCGCGGCCGCGCCGCTGCCCGGACCGGTGGCCGACAGCAACGGCGCGGGCGACGCCTTCGTCAGCGGATTCCTGTACGGCAGGCTGCACGGCCGCCCGGTGGAGGAGTGCGTACGCCTCGGCGCGGTCGCGGGGGCCCACGCCTGCACGGTGACGGGCACCCACGAGGACCCGATCACCGAGAAGGCCCTGCTCGACCGGGCGTAGCGGGCGCCGCCGCGGTCCCACGAGGAAGGGAGGGCCGCGGCGGCGCGCTCCGCCGCGGGCGGGCCGCGCCGGACCCCGGCCGCGCACCGGGCCGGACGGGCCGGCGGCCGGGGCGGGCCGGAGCGATCAGCGCGAGGAGCCCAGCTCCGCCAGCAGGGCGGCGGCCTTCTCCCGGTAGGAGGCGACCCCCGCGAGCTTGACCTCCTCGTAGCCGCGGATCACCTCGGGCAGCTCGGCCAGCTCGCGGACCCGGTCCTCGGTCTGCGGGGTCAGGCCCGCCAGGGCGCGGTGCACGTCGCGGGTGTACTCGGCGACGAGCTCCCGCTCGACCCTGCGCACCCCGGCCGCGCCGAACGGGTCCAGCCTCGTGCCGCGCACCCTGCGCATGCCGTACAGCAGGCGGAAGGCCGGGTCGAACCAGGAGCCCAGGCGGATCTTGCGCTTCATGCCCATCGCCCGCAGGACCGGGGGGTGCAGGTTGTAGGAGATCTTCGCGCCGGGCCCGAACTCGGCGGCGATCCTGGCCCGCTCGGCCGGGTCGAGGTGCAGGCGCGCGACCTCGTACTCGTCCTTGTAGGTCATCAGCCGGTGCAGCTGCCGGGCGTAGGCCTCGGTGACGGGGCAGCGGTCCGGCGTCTCGCGGGCGAGGACCTCGCGGACCGCGTCGGCGTACCGGGCGGCGTAGCGCAGGTCCTGGTAGGCGACCAGGTCCGGCACCCGGACGGTGAGGATCCGGTGCAGCTCGCCGCCCTCGGCCGCGCCGACCGACTCGACCAGCCGCCGGACCGCGTCGCCGAGGGGGCCGTCGGGGGCGCCGGGGCCCGCCGGCGGGGCGGAGGCGTCACCGGAGACGGCGCCGGTCGCCCGCGCCACCGCCTCCGGGTCGGCGACGACCGCCCGGCCCCAGTGGAAGGCGGCCACCGTCTTCTCGGCCGACCTGCCGCCGCCCGCCCGGATGGCCCGCTCGATCGACCGGAGGCTGAGCGGGATGAGCCCGCGCTGCCAGGCCGCGCCGACCACGATGGTGTTGGCCGGCATGTGGTCGCCGAACAACGCCTGGGCGACCTGCTCGGCGTCGAGGTAGACGTTCAGCTCGCGGCGGGTCCGCGCCTCGAGCGCGCCGATCGGCGAGGCGGTGTCGGTCAGGTTCGTCGCCGGGTCGAGCACCATGGAGCCGGTCGGGACCAGGCTGGTGGAGACCACGGCCACGGTCCGGTCGCGGTCGGCGGCGCGCAGGTGGCGGGGGTCGGTGGCGCCGATCAGGTCCAGCGCCAGGTAGGCGTCCACGCTGGCCGCGCTGGCCCGGCCGGACCGCTCCCCGTCCTCCCCGGTGCCCTCGCCGCCGTAGATGACGACGTCGGAGACGACGGTGCCGCCCTTCTGCGCCAGGCCGGTCTGGTCGAGCCCCCGGGACCGCTTGCCGTCCAGGAGGGCGGCGGTGCCGAGGACCTGCGCGACCGAGACCACGCCGGTGCCGCCGATGCCGACCAGGCGGACGGTGGTCTCGCCGGTGCGGGCCTCGGGCTCGGGCAGGGCCGGGGGAGCGGGTACGGCGCGCCGCTTCGCCTTCCCCTTCGCGGGCACCACCGTCAGGAAGGACGGGCAGTCGCCCTCGACGCAGGAGTAGTCCTTGTTGCAGGACGACTGGTGGATCTCGGTCTTGCGGCCGAACTCGGTCTCCACCGGCAGCACCGACAGGCACTCCGACTTCTTCGCGCAGTCGCCGCAGCCCTCGCAGACCCGCTGGTTGATCACCACCCGCCGGGCCGGGTCGGGCAGCGCGCCCTTCTTGCGCAGCCGGCGCTTCTCGGCGGCGCACTGCTGGTCGTGGACCAGCACCGTCACACCCGGGATCGCGGCCAGCTCGCGCTGCGCGTCCTCCAGGGCGCTCCGGTCGCGCACCTCGGCGATCTTCGCCAGCCGGACGCCCCGGTAGCGCCCCGGCTCGTCGGTGGTGACGATCACCCGGCGCACGCCCTCGACCTCCAGCCAGCGGGTCAGGTCGGCCACCGCCAGGGACGGCTGGATGGTCTGCCCGCCGGTCATCGCGACCGCGCTGTTGTAGAGGATCTTGTAGGTGATGTTGACGCCCGCGCCGACCGCGGCCCGGACCGCGAGCGAGCCGGAGTGGTGGAAGGTGCCGTCGCCGAGGTTCTGGAAGATGTGCGGGGTGTCGGTGAAGGGCGCCTGGCCGATCCACTGGGTGCCCTCGCCGCCCATCTGGGTCAGGCCGGTGAGCGTCCCCTTGCCCTCGGGGTTGAGCACCACCATCGTGTGGCAGCCGATGCCGGCGCCGACGGGTGCGCCGTCCGGGACGGCGGTGGAGCGGTTGTGCGGGCAGCCGGAGCAGAAGAACGGGGTGCGCTGGGCGGCGAGCAGCTTCAGCGGCTCAGGCCGGGAGATCACCGCCAGGCTCCGGGACACGCGGTCGCCGAGGTCGGAGGGGTCCTGCTCGGTGGCGACGCCCCTGCGGCGCAGCCGGAAGGCGATCGCCTTGGCGGCCAGGTCGGCGTCCACGCCGCCCGCCTGCGGGATCAGCCGGGCGCCGTTCTCGTCGAGCTTGCCCAGGACGCGCGGGGCGTCCGCGGTGCCGTACAGCACGTCCTTGACCAGGGTCTCCAGCAGGGGGCCCTTCTCCTCCACGACCATGATCTCGTCCAGGCCGCGGGCGAAGGCCCGGACGATCTCCGGCTCCAGCGGCCAGAGCATGCCGATCTTCAGCAGCCGGACGCCGGCCTCCTCCGGCGTGATGCCGAGCTTGCGGAAGCCCTCGCGCACGTCGTGGTAGGCGGTGCCGGAGGCGGCGATGCCGAACCGGGCGCCCGCGGGGTCGGCGGTGATCCGGTTGAGGCCGTTCTCCCGGGCGTAGGCGCGGGCCAGCTCCGTGCGCGGGCCGACCAGGGTGCGCTCCATCTCCAGCGACCACGGGGTGAGCAGCGTGCCGTTCGGCATGTGCCGGTACGGCCTGCCCTCGTATTCGACGCCGTACTCGACACCGTTGTCGTTCTTGACGCCGGGCATGACCGGGACGACCCGGTCATGCCCGACGCTCACGGTGGCGGTGCCGTCCACGACGTTGGAGACGGCCTTCACCGCGACCCACAGGCCGCTCGCCCGCGAGGCCGCGATGGCGTGGCGGCCCAGGTCGAGCAGCTCCTGGACGCTGCCAGGGTGGACGATCGGCATGCCGAGGGCGGCGAGCGCGCTCTCGGTGGCGGAGGGCAGGGTGGAGGACTTGCACGTCGGGTCATCGCCGCAGAAGGCGATCAGGCCGCCCAGCGGGTGGGCACCGACGAAGTTGCCGTGCCGGAAGGCGTCGGCCGCGCGGTCCACGCCGGGGGCCTTGCCGTACCAGACGCCCAGCACGCCGGCCCTGCGCGGGCGGGGGAGGGTGGGCACGAGCTGGCTGCCCCAGACGGCGGTGGCGCCCAGCTCCTCGTTCTGCCCGGGGCGGTGCACCACGCCGAGCGGCTCGGCGTGCTCGCGGGAGCGGGCCAGCTCCAGGTCGAAGCCGCCGAGCGGGGAGCCCGGATAGCCGGACACCATCGTGCCCGTGTCGAGTCCGGCGCGGCGGTCGGCGCGCATCTGGTCGAGGATCACCCGCACCAGTGCCTGCGTGCCGGTCATGAAGACCTGGCCCTCGTCGAGGAGGTACCGGTCGTCGGGAGTGATCTCGCGTGGATCGGCGAAGATCGTCATGCTGGTGGTCCCGTCTGTCGGCCCCGCTTGGATTGCGGCAAGGTTATGTCAGAGGGACCGGAATCCGATGCCAACATTCGCGGTGGTCAACGCCTCGATTAGCATCATTCGCCATGGACGCAACGGACCGCGCAATTCTCAGCCACCTGCAGGTGGAGGGGCGGCTGAGCAACCTGGAGCTGGCCGACCGGGTGCGCCTGACGCCCTCCCCGTGCCTGCGCCGGGTCCGGAACCTGGAGGAGACGGGGGTGATCACCGGCTACCGGGCCGTGGTCGACCCGGCCGCGGTGGGGCGGGGCTTCCAGGTCCTCGCCTACGTGGAGCTGCAGGGCCAGGACGCCGAGACGGTCACCGCCTTCGAGGCTGCCGTCATGGAGATCGACGACGTCGTCGAGTGCCTGCGCATGTTCGGCCACCCGGACTACGTGCTGCGGGTCGCGGTGCCCGACATGGAGGCGTACAGCCGGCTCCGCCTGGAGCGGCTGGGACGCCTGCCCGGCCTGGACAAGCTCACCTCGCAGATCGCGATGAAGGCACTGAAGCCGGGAGGCGTCCTGCCGCTGTGAGGGCCGCTGCGAGGGCCGCTGTGAGGACCGTCGCGCTCGGAGCCGCCCCGCCCCCCGCGGCCCCGCCCGCCGCGGGCCGCCCCGGGCGGGCCGGTCCGGTTCCGCCTGTTGACGGCCGGTTCGACATCCACCGCTTCGCCGGGCATCCTCCCCACCCGCATGTGGCGTTCGGGTACGGCCCGCACCGCTGCCTGGCCGCCGCCCTCGCCAGGGTCGAGCTCACCGGGGCGGTCAGGGCCCTGGTCGCCCGGCGCCCCGGTCTGCGCCTGGCCGGGGCACCCGAGTCGGTGGCCTGGACCGACGGCCTGGTCTACCGGCCGGTCGCCATGCACGTCACCACGGGGGGCGGCGCGCCGGAGCGGCCGGGATCCTAGTAGGAGGGACGGCCGGGCTCGCCCCGGTCGCCGCGGTCGCCCTCGAACTCGATGCGCTCCTTGCGGACCTGCTCGGAGACGGCCTCCTCGTCGGCGACCTGCTCCTTGCCCAGGCGGACCCGCTCGACCGGGACGGTCTTCTTCTCCACCGTCGGCCTCTCCTCGTGCAGGGTCACCTCGTGCTCGGCCTCGCTGATCTCCGGGCCGCTCAGCGACTCGTCGAGATTGGCGTCGGTGATCGGCTCGCGCTCCAGGCGGACCTCCTCGCGGGTCACCGGCACGCTCATCTGCTGCTCCTCGGTGACCACGTACTTGCGCAACCGCGCCCGGCCGGTCTCCTGGGTCTCGGTGCCGACGTCGAGCCGCTCCTCCGAGCGGGTCATCGCGTCGTCCCGGCCGCCGAGGTCCGAATCCGCGGTTCCGGAGCGGCCGAGGGTCTCGTCTCCACGGAGGTCCGAGCCCGTGGTTCCGGAGCGGCCGAGGGTCTCGTCCCCGCGCAGGTCCGAGCCCGCGGTTCCGGAGCGGCCGAGGGTCTCGTCTCCACGGAGGTCCGAGCCCGTGGTTCCGGAGCGGCCGAGGGTCTCGTCCCCGCGCAGGTCCGAGCCCGCGGACCCGCCCGCGCCGCGGCGCTCGTCCTCGGTGAGGCCCAGGCCCAGGCGCTCGCGTTCGCGCTCACCGCCGGAGTGCGCCCAGCCGCTCTCGCCCGGCCGGTTGGCCTCCTGCCAGGAGCGCTCCCAGTCGATGTCGTAGTAGCGGTAGAGCTCGCGCTCCTCCTCGGCCGACAGGTGGCCGCCGGCGTCGACGTCGACGTTGGGAGCGTGCTTGACGCGGTCCTTGTCGTAGGAGACCTCGATGTGGTCGGAGACCACGTCGGCCGCCCGCGTCGGGACGAAGGTCTCCTTGGTGCCGAACAGGCCCGTCTTCACGCAGAGCCACTCGGGGCGGCCGGTGGCGTCGTCGAGGTAGACGTGCTTGACGTCTCCGATCTTGTCGCCGTTGGCGTCGTAGACGGTCTGGTCGATCACTGTGTTGATCTGCTCCAGAGTGATCATGGATTTTCTCCTCGATTGCCCTTTTTGTCCCTTTCGTTGGAGGGCCATACCACTGTCGGTCGGAGAGAAACCTCTCCGGCCGGAGGATCGTCGGGCGGCGAGCCGGCGCCGGGATACGCCGGTCGGCGAGGGCGAGGGCGAGGGCGAGGGCGAGGGACGGTGCCGCCCCGCCCCGGGGTCAGGGCGCGTCGAAGCGGATGGCCCGGAGCAGGTCGGCCGCGGGGCGGTCCAGGATCGTGACGCTCGCCGCCGGGGGGAGCGCACCGGTCCGGGCCCGCGCGACCAGCGTCCGCCAGCGGCGGCAGTGCCGGGCGAAGAGCGGTCCGGCCACCACCCGCCCCCGGGTGACCTGCCCCTCGCGGGCGGTCTTCGGCTCGACGTCGAGCATGATCAGGTGCAGCCCGGTGCCGTTCAGGCGGGCGATCCAGGCCAGGCCGTACAGGATGTGCGGCCAGGTGCCCCGGCTGTGCGCGACGACGGCGTGACCGGCGAGCAGGGCGCGGACGATGCGGGCCATGTGGGTGGTGTGCACGACGGGGGTGCGCAGGCGGACGGGCAGCGACGAGAGGCGGGGCGCCCACCAGGCGCGGGACTGGCGCGAGTCGATGACCTGCGCGCCTCCCGCCGCCACGGGCCCCGTCTCGTCGCCGCGCAGGCCGTACAGCCGGTCCAGCAGGGTGCTCTTGCCCGCGCCGGGCAGGCCGGTGAGCAGCACCAGGGAACCCGCCGGATAGGCCAGGTCCCGGACGGACGGGGGGCAGGCCGGGGTGGCGGCCATCGCGTGCACCTCGCAGGGGGTCGGGAGACGTCCTCCCATCATGCGTGCCGGGGCGCGTCCATGTGCGGGTGAACGGCCGGAGACCTCTGCGGACGTGCGGTGCCGGACGCGCGGTGCCGCGCGTCCGGCACCGGGTCTCAGGCCCGCAGAGGCCGCCGGGGCGCCGCCCACGGTCACGGCTTGCGCGCGACGACGCCGAACTGGGCCACTTCGGAGGGGGCCTCGCCGAGGTCGGCGAACTCGGGACGCCAGCGCGAGCACGACACGATGCCGGGCTCCAGCACCTCGAGGCCGTCGAGGAAGCCGGCGATCTCCCGGCTGCCGCGGGCGGTGATCGGCGGGGTGGCGTGCTCGTTCCAGAACCGCATGGCCTCGGCGTTGGCCTCCCCGCCCAGCTCCAGGGTGGGATGGGTGAGCACCAGGTGGCTGCCGGAGGGCACGGCGTCCATCAGCCGCCGCACGATCCCCCGGGCCTCTCCGGTGTCGAGGATGAAGTTGAGGAGCCCCAGCAGCATGACCGCCACCGGCCGGTCGAAGTCCAGCGTCCCGGCGGCGGCCTTCAGGATCGCGCCGGTGTCCCGCGCGTCGGCGTCGACGTAGTCGGTGGCGCCCTCGGGTGTGCTGGTGAGCAGGGCCCGGGCGTGCACCAGCACCATCGGGTCGTTGTCGACGTAGACGATCCGCGCGTCCGGTGCCATCCGCTGCGCCACCTCGTGGGTGTTGTCGACGGTGGGCAGCCCGGTGCCGATGTCGAGGAACTGGCGGATGCCCGCCTCGCCCGCCAGATGGCGGACCGCCCGGCCCAGGAACGCCCGGTCGGCGCGCGCGACGTGCACGATGCCGGGGAACATGCCGAAGACCCGTTCGCCGACCTCGCGGTCGGCGGGGTAGTGGTCCTTGCCTCCCAGCCAGTAGTTCCAGACCCGGGCGTTGTGCGCGACGCCGGGGTTCAGCCCGCTCGGCCCGATGGGGGCCCGCTCGTCCTCCTCCACACGCCCTCCTCGGCGTCCGTGCCTTCGTCGATCATGATGATGATAGTGAATTGTCTGCTTATGGGGCCCGGCTCGCGCTGCTCGTCCCGATCCTGCGCGGTACGGCTGACGCGGCCGTGCAGGCGTGGAAAACTTGACCCGGCCGGATGGGGCGGTTTTGCCGTGGAGGGAGCGGGCTTGCGTACAGTTCCGTCGGTAGGCGACCACACCGAGGACCACGCCTCCGAGCGCGGGCAGTCGGGTCCCACGGTCCTGCGGATGCTGGTGGGCGCGCACCTGCGCCGCCTCCGCACGGCGTGCGGGATCACCCGCGAGGAGGCGGGGAGGGCGATCCGGGCCTCCGACTCCAAGATCAGCCGGCTGGAGCTGGGCCGCACCGGGTTCAAGCAGCGGGACGTGGCCGACCTGCTCACCCTCTACGGCGTCACCGAGGAGGCCGAGCGGGAGACCCTGCTCGCGCTGGCGGTGCGGGCCGGAGCGCCGGGCTGGTGGCACGAGTACGGCGACGCGGTCCCCCACTGGTTCGACGCCTACCTCGACCTGGAGCAGGCCGCCTGCGTCATCCGCACCTACCAGCTCCAGTTCGTCCCCGGCCTGCTGCAGACCGAGGACTACGCCCGCGCGGTGATCGCCTCCTCCTCCCGGGACGCCTCCCCGGAGGGGATCGAACGCCGGGTCGCGTTGCGGATGCGGCGGCAGCGGCTGCTGCACCGGCCCGATCCGCCCAGGTTCTGGGCGGTCATCGACGAGGTGGCGCTGCGCCGTCTGATCGGGGGACGCGCGACGATGCGCGCCCAGATCGAGCGGCTCATCGAGCTCGCCGAGCTGCCCCACGTCACCATCCAGATCATGCCGTTCGGCGCCATCGGCCACGCCGAGACCGCCGGGCCGATCACCGTCCTGCGCTTCCCCGAGGGCGAACTGCCCGACGTGGTCTACCTGGAGCAGCTCTCCGGCGCCGTCTACCTGGACAAGGAGGCCGACACCGCGCGCTACCGGTACGTCATGAACCGGCTGAGCGTGGAAGCCGGGCAGCCGTCCGAGACGGCCGAGATCCTGCACCGGATCCTCGCGGAGACCGACCAGTCCGGCTGAGCCCGCCGCCGTCGAGAGCCCGGCCCCCGCCGGTTCCGCGCGGCGGGCCGTACCCGCCGCGCTCGCCGCGACCCGGCCGCGGACCCGCCGGAGCCCGGCGGCCTGCGCGGAGTGTCCCTTTCCGCGGGGAGTTGGGCTATGGTCGGAGGCGATGAGGGAACCGCGGTGGGGCACACGCAGGCCCACTGCCGTAGCGGCCGTGGTGGGCCTCGTCTTCGTGGTCCTCTTCTTCGCGGTCGCCCCCTCCTCCTGGTCCACCGGCCGGCGGTCCGCCGACGCCGGGACCAGCCTGCAGATCCCCCACACCGGCGGGACGCACCAGTCGACCGCCCCGAGGGTGCTGGCGGGCGGCGCCGAGCACCTGCCCACGCCGGGACAGCTGCGTTCCCTGCCCGCCGTGGGAGAACCCGCCGCGCTCCTCGTCCTGCTGCCGCTGATCCTGCTGGGCGCGGGCCCGGTGACGGGTTCCCGGCGCTGCGCCCGCCGGGTCGTCACCCCGCGCAGCCCACCACTGCCCTAGCGTTCTCCGTCCTTTCCCGGACCTCCGCCGAGCCCGCCGTACGCGGCCTCGACGGGGGTCTCCCGGCTGTGCGTCCCGCGCGGTTCCGCGCGTCCGCCGCCGGCCGGGACCGGATCCCACGGTGACGGGCCGCGACCGGCCCGAGCCGTCAGCGAACCATGCAAGGAGTCGGTGTCGTCATGGGTGACATCAGATCGGCGAGCAGGCTGCTGGGCGAGTACCAGCGGCACACCGCGCAGTTGGAGGAACTGCGCGCGCTTCTGCACGAGCGGCTCACCGCCGCGCGGGAGGAGTGGAGCGCCCTCACCGAGGGCGGGCGCGGGCCGGAGCGGCCCGCCGGGGACGGGCCGGTCCCGCTGGCCTGGGGGCGCGCCGAGCGCGCCAGGACGGCCGTCGCCGAGATCGAGGCGGCGATCGAGCGGCTGGACTTCGGGGTCTACGGCACCTGCGGCCGATGCGGGACGTTCATCGCGCTGGAGCGGTTGCGGAGCGTCCCGCACACCCGCCGCTGCGCCGCCTGCGACGACGGGAGGAAGTGAGATGACCGTCGGGACCCATCTCAGCAGCGTCCAGCTCGGCACGATCCGGGAGGAACTGGAGGAGCAGCTGTTCCGGTGGAACAAGCGGCTGGCCGAACTGGAGGCGGCGGTGAACGGCGACGCGGTGGAGGTGTCGGAGAAGGCGGAGCTGCTCGCCGACATCGTCTCCGCGGAGCGGAACGCCGCCGTGGTGCGCGACGCCCTGGCGGGGATCACCGGGCTGACCTACGGCCGATGCGACGGCTGCGGTTCTGCGATCCCCTACGAGCGGCTGAAGGCCAGGCCGCTGGCACGGCTGTGCGTGCAGTGCCAGCGCAGCCACGAGACCCGCTGAACCGCTGAACCGGCGTCACCGCGGCCGCGGTGACGCCGGTGACGCCGGAGACGGAGATGGCCCATGACCGCCGCGGACGGCGGGGCGGACGGATGCCCGGCGGTCTCAGGCGGCCGGGCGGAGCGCGGCGGCCTCGGCGGCGAGCTTCTCGATCCGGGCGTAGTCACCCGAGGCGAGGGCGTCGGCCGGGGTGAGCCAGGTCCCGCCCACGCAGCCGACGTTCGGCAGCGCGAGGTAGTCGGGAGCCGTCGCGAGCTTGATCCCGCCCGTCGGGCAGAAGCGCACGTCGGGCAGGGGACCGCCCAGCGACTTCAGGTACGGCAGGCCGCCCGCGGCCTCGGCCGGGAAGAACTTCATCTCGGTCAGCCCGCGCTCGGCCAGCGTCATGACCTCCGACGCGGTCGCGACGCCGGGCAGGAACGGCACGCCGCTGCCCTCCATGGCGTCCACCAGCGCGGCCGTGCTGCCCGGGCTGACCAGGAACTTCGAGCCGGCCTCCACCGAGGCGGCGACGTCGCGCGCGGTCCGGATGGTCCCCGCGCCGATCACGGCCTCGGGCACCTCGGCGGCGATCCGCCTGATCGCCTCCAGCGCGGCGGGGGTGCGGAGGGTGACCTCGATGACCGGCAGGCCGCCCGACACCAGGGCGCGGGCCAGGGGCACCGCGGTCTCCAGGTCGTCGATCACGACGACCGGGACGACCGGGGCGATGTCGAGCAGACTCATGCGTACTCCAGGTTGGACGTGTTCGCCAGGCGCTGGGCCAGCCAGGCCGCCGCGCCGGTGAGGGCGGGCTGCGGAGCCACGATCAGCGTGGTGGCGATGGCGGACAGGTAGTCGTCAAGGGTCGGGGTGGCCTCGAACCTGCGGCGGAAGTCGCTGGCCAGGACCCGGTCCACGATACGGGGCAGCACGCCGCCGCCGAGGTAGACGCCGCCGCGGGCGCCCAGCGTCAGCGCGACGTTCCCGGCGAAGGTGCCGAGCAGGCCGCAGAAGACGTCGACCGTCTCCGCGCAGAGGGAGTCGTCGAGCCGGTCCACGATGTCGGCGGGGGCCAGGCGCGGCGCGTCCACGCCGCGCACCAGCGCCAGGGCGCGGTGCAGCCGGGTCAGGCCCGGTCCCGACAGCAGGTGCTCGGCCACCACGTGGCGGGCCCCCTCGGAGTGCAGCGCCCGGACGATCTCGCGGTCCCGCTCGTCCAGGACCGGCACGGTCACGTGCCCGCCCTCGCCGGGCAGGGGGATCCATCCCTCCGCCGCGGGCACCAGGCCCGCGACGCCGAGGCCCGTCCCCGGGCCGAGCACCGCCTTGACCCCGTGCGACGGCTCGGGACCGCCGAAGGAGACCAGGTCGTCGCCGGCCAGGTGCGGCAGCGACGCGGCCAGCGCCTCGAAGTCGTTGAGCAGCTCGACGTGCGGGATCCCCAGATCGCGCACCGAACCCGACCACCCGGCGTTGGTCAGCCGGTAGCGGTCGCCGTCCACCGGGCCCGCGATCGCCAGACAGGCCGCTCCCGGCCGAACTCCGCCCGCATGGTCTGCGAGATAGGCGGCTACGGCTTCGGGGAGCCCGTCGTGGTCCCGGCCGGCCAGCACGGCCACCGACTCCGGCCGGCCACCGGGCTCGGTGACCAGCCCGAACCGGGCGTTGGTGCCGCCGATGTCGGCGACGAGCCAGGGGTGGCTCATGCGTCCCCTCCGTCGGACGGAACGGCCTTCCCGGCGTCCTCGGCGCCCCCGGTGTCGGTGTTCCCGGCGTTCCCGGCGTCCGTGGCGTCCACGGTGCCCGTGGCGTCCACGGTGCCCGGGGCCGATCCGGCGTCCGAGGCGCCCCCGGCGGAGCGGGCGAGGCTCTCGGCGCGGCCGTTGAGGGCGAAGATGCCCGCGCCGCGCTCGGCGGGGCCCGCCGCGGCGCGGAAGGCGGCGAACAGCTCGCGGCCGGTGCCGACCCACTGGGCGTCGGTCAGCGGGGCGCCCTGCGGGGTGCGGGCGGCCAGCTCGCCGGCCGGCACCAGCAGTTCCAGGGTGCCCGCCGTGGAGTCGAGGCGGATCGGGTCGCCGTCCTGGACCAGCGCGATCGGACCGCCGTGGGCGGCCTCGGGCGACAGGTGGATGGCGGCCGGGACCTTGCCCGACGCGCCCGACATGCGGCCGTCGGTGACGATCGCCACCCGCTGGCCGCGGTCCAGCAGGACCGAGAGCGGCGGGGTGAGCTTGTGCAGCTCGGGCATGCCGTTCGCGCTCGGGCCCTGGTAGCGGATGACCGCCACGAAGTCCTGCCCGTCCAGCTCGCCCGCCTCGAAGGCGCGCAGCAGCTCCAGCTGGTCGTCGAAGACCTTCGCCGGGGCCTCGACCACCAGGTGCTCGGGCTTGACGGCCGAGACCTTGATGACCGCGCGGCCCAGGTTGCCGTCGAGCATTAGGGTGCCGCCGTCGGGCGAGAAGGGGTCGCTCACCGGCCGCAGCACGTCCAGGTCGCCGCTGCCCTCGGTGCGCTCGGTCCAGACCAGCTCGCCGTCCTTCAGCTCGGCCGCGGAGCGGTAGTGGTCGAGTCCGTGTCCGGCGACGGTCAGCACGTCGCGGTGGAGCAGCCCGGCGTCGAGCAGGTCGCCGATGAGCACCTGCATGCCGCCCGCGGCCTGGAAGTGGTTCACGTCCGCCTGGCCGTTGGGGTACATCCGGGTCAGCAGCGGCACGGCCTTCGACAGGGCGGCCAGGTCGTCCCAGAGCAGCTCGATCCCGGCCGCCGCCGCGATGGCGACGATGTGCATGGTGTGGTTGGTCGAGCCGCCGGTGGCCAGCAGCGCCACGCAGGCGTTGACGATCGCCTTCTCGTCGACGACCTTCCCGACCGGGGTGTACTCGTCGCCGTGCGCGGTGATCTCCACCGCCCGCCGGCCCGCCGCCTTCGTCAGGGCCTCGCGCAGCTCCGTGCGCGGGTTGACGAACGTCGCGCCCGGCAGGTGCAGGCCCATGACCTCGACCATGACCTGGTTGGAGTTGGCGGTGCCGTAGAACGTGCAGGTGCCGGGGGAGTGGTAGGACTGCGACTCGGCGTCCAGCAGCTCGTCCTTGCCGACCTTGCCCTCGGCGAACAGCTGCCGGGTGCGGGCCTTGACCTTGTTGGGCAGGCCGGAGGTCATCGGCCCGGCGGGCACGAACACCGCGGGCAGGTGGCCGAAGTGCAGCGCGCCGATCAGCAGGCCGGGCACGATCTTGTCGCAGACGCCCAGCATGAGCGTGGAGTCGAACATGTCGTGGGAGAGCGCGATCGCGGTGGCCATCGCGATGACCTCGCGGCTGTAGAGCGAGAGCTCCATGCCGGGACGGCCCTGCGTGATGCCGTCGCACATCGCGGGGACCCCGCCGGCGAACTGGGCGACGCCGCCCGCCGTACGGACGGCGTCCTTGAGGACCGCCGGGTAGGTCTCGTACGGCTGGTGCGCCGAGAGCATGTCGTTGTAGCTGGACACGATCGCCACGCCGGGCCTGACGCTCGCGCGCAGGGCCGGCTTGTCGATCCCGGCGGCGGCGAAGCCGTGGGCGAGGTTGGCGCAGCCCAGGCTGGAGCGGGCGGGGCCCCGCCCGCGGGCGGCCTCGGCCTCGGCCTCCAGGCGCGCCAGGTAGGCGCCGCGGCTGGCGCGGCTGCGCTCGATCAGGCGGTCGGTGACCTCTTGGACGACGCGGTTCATCCGGCCTCCTCCATCGGTGTGGGTGTCGGTTCGCTCGGTCGGGTCGGTCGGGGCGGAGCCGTCGTTCACGCGGGGTCCTCCTCGTGCCAGGCGCGGCCGCTGCGGTCGACGAGCTCGTGCGCTCCGGCCGGGCCGGAGGTGCCCGCCGGGTACGGCTCGGGCAGCATGCTCTGCGACTCCCACTCGCGCAGGATCGGGTCGATCCACCGCCAGGCGGCCTCCACCTCGTCGCGCCGCATGAACAGGGTGGGGTTGCCGGCCAGGACGTCCATGAGCAGCCGCTCGTAGGCGTCGGGCACGCGGCCGGAGAAGGTCTCGGCGAAGCTCAGGCTCAGCGGGACCGGCTTGAGCGCCACCTCGCCCGCGCCCGGCTCCTTGGCCATGATGTGCAGCCGGATGCCCTCGCTCGGCTGGAGCCGGAGGACCAGCCGGTTGGGCGCGCTGCCCGGGAAGATCGAGTGCGGCACGTCCTTGAACTGGATCACGATCTCCGAGCACCGGTACGGCATGCGCTTGCCGGTGCGCAGGTAGAACGGCACGCCGGCCCAGCGCCAGTTCTTCACCTCGGCGCGGATGGCCGCGAAGGTCTCCACCCGGTGGGAGGCCTCGGTGGGAGGGGTGCCGTCGGGCTCGTCGAGGTAGCCGGGGACCTGCACGCCGCCGGACTCGCCGGCGGTGTACTGGCCGCGGACGGTGAAGCGGTCGACCTCGCTGCCGGTGATCGGCCGCAGCGACTCCAGGACCTTGACCTTCTCGTCCCGGATGGACTCGCGGTCGTTGCGCGCCGGCGGCTCCATGGCGACCAGGCACAGGAGCTGCAGCAGGTGGTTCTGGACCATGTCGCGCAGGGCGCCGGCGTGGTCGTAGTAGCCCCGGCGGCCCGGCGTGCCGACGGTCTCGGCGACGGTGATCTGGACGTGGTCGATCCAGAGGGAGTTCCAGATCGGCTCCAGGAACGCGTTGGCGAAGCGGAGCACGAGCAGGTTCTGGACGGTCTCCTTGCCCAGGTAGTGGTCGATGCGGAAGATCTGCCGCTCGTGGAAGATCTCGCCGACCTCGTCGTTGATGTGCCGGGCGCTGGCGAGGTCGCGGCCGAGGGGCTTCTCCAGCACCACCCGCGAGGCGGGGGTGACCAGGCCGGCGCGGTTCGCCTCGCGGCAGAACGGGCCGAACGTCATGGGCGGGCTGGCCAGGTAGAATACCCGGTCCCGCTCCTCGTGGCCGGCGAGCAGGGCGCCGAGGCGCTGCCAGCCGGTGGGGTCCTCGCCGGAGATGTCGATGGTGACGTGGTGCAGGCGGTCGAGGAACCGCTGCCAGACGCCGCGGTCCCCGGCGTCGTCCACCGGTACCGAGGAGCGGACCTCGGCGTCGACCTTGCCGCGGAAGTCGGCGTCGTCGAGCCCGCCCCGGGACATCGCGATGATCCGGGTTCCGGGGGCGAGCAGCCCGTCGCGGTCGCAGTGGTAGAGCGCGGGGAGCAGCTTCCGCATGGAGAGGTCGCCTGTGCCGCCGAAGACGATCAGGTCGGCGGTCTTGGGGGTCTCGGACATGAGGGAGCTCCGTGGTGATCTTCCGGTTTGAGGATAGATCGGACACTAGCCGTGTCTTGTGCTTTACACAAGCGGAGTTTTGTCATCTGAGATGAGAAAGTCGGAACCTTTCATTTCCAAAGGGGGTGTGGTTCACTTGGCCGATGCCTCGACGTCCCGCAGCCGCGCTCGCCACGAGCGGCGAGGTGCTCCGCCTCATCCGCACCGGTGAAGCCGTCACCCGTGCGGACATCGGACGCGTCACCGGCCTGTCCCGGCCCGCGGTCTCCCTGCGCGTCACCGAGCTGCTGGACCGGCGTCTGATCGTGGAGGACAACGAGGGCCCCTCCACCGGCGGGCGCCCGCCCACCCGCCTGGCCTTCAACGCCGCCGGCGGCGTGGTCCTGGTCGCCTCGCTGGGCGCCAGCCGCGCGCAGATCGCCGTCTGCGACCTCGCCGCCGGAGAGCTGGCCCGCGCCGACCTCGCCGTCGACGTGGAGGAAGGGCCCGACGTCGTGCTGCCCCTGGTCATGCGGACCTGGGAGGAGCTTCTCGGCGACCGCCCCGCGAGCCTGATCCGGGCCGTCGGCCTGGGCGTCCCGGCGACCGTGGAGTTCGCCGCGCGCCGTACCGAGAGCGCCCGCATCATGGCGAGCTGGACCGGTGTGGCCATTCCGCCGATCATCGCCGAGCGCTTCCCCGTGCCGGTCTTCCTGGACAACGACGTCAACGTCATCGCCATCGGCGAGCACCGCGCGGTCTACGCCGGCCAGGCCGACGACCTGCTGTTCATCAAGGTCTCCACCCGGATCGGCTCGGGCGTCATCGCGGGCGGCGAGATCCTGCGCGGCGCGCTGGGCGCGGCCGGGGAGATCGGCCACATCCCGGTCCGCGACGGCGGGGGAGTGCTCTGCCGCTGCGGCAACACCGACTGCCTGGACTCGGTCGCCAGCGCCACCGCGATCCTGCGCAGGCTGCGTTCCCGGGGATACGAGGTCAAGACCCTCGCCGACGTGGTCGCCCTGGTCCGGGGCGGGGACGCCGAGACGATGACGGTGATCCGGGACGCCGCCCGGATGCTGGGCGAGGTCGTCGCCAGCGCGGTCAACATCCTCAACCCGGCCGTGGTCGTCCTCGGCGGCGACGTCGCCGAGACCTTCCAGCCGCTGGTGTCGGGGGTGCGCGAGGTCGTCTACCGCCGCTCGACCGCGCTGTCCACCCGCAACCTCCGCATCGAGCGCAGCCGCCTAGGCCCCGGCGCGGGCATCGTCGGCTGCGCCCACATGGTCCTCGACCACGTCCTCTCCCCGGAGGCGGTCGACTCCCCGCCCTGACCCGCGGGGGCACGGCGCCCCGGCACGCACCGTGCCCGCGCGACGGCGTGGGGTGCCCGGATCCGGGGCAGGGTGCATTGATAGTGGACGTCGTGCGGAGCGGATTCGGGGAGCGGTTCCGCCGGGCCTCCCGGACGGGGATGGCGCTGGTGGTCCTCATCGCGCTGCTCGTCGCCGTGACCGGCACGGCCCTGTCGGTCTGGGTCGGCGCCGCGCTGCGGGAGGCCCAGCAGCACGGCGCCGAGCAGCAGCTGGACCGGCGCACGGCCCTGGTCACCGACGCGGTGGCGACAGAGAGCGGCCGGTACGCCGACACGCTCCGCCTGCTGGCCGCCGCGCTGGGGTCCCACGCACGGCTGACGAAGCCCGAGTTCGACCAGACGACGCGGGTGCTGGAGGACATGCGGCTGGCCGGGGCGACCTCGATCGCCCTCATGGTGCCGGCCACCGCCGAGCAGATCCCGCGCGTGCAGGAGTTCTGGCGCCGCCGCGGCGTCCCGGACCTCGTCCTGAACGCCGAGGGGCGCGAGCGCGAGCACGTCTTCTCCGTCCTCAGCCGGTCACTGGACGGGTCCACCCGGACGGCGATCGGCGTCGACGCCAGCCAGGCCCCCGAGTCCGCCCGCGCCCTGGCCGAGGCGCGCCGCAGCGGCCAGGTCACGGTGTCCGACACCTACCGGCTGATCCGCGACCGCTACCTGCCGCCGGAGCGCAGGCAGCTCTCGATCGTGCTGACCGCACCGGTCTACGGGCCGGTCGAGGGCGACCGGAGGCCGTTCGTCGGCTGGGTGCTGATGGGGGTGCGCGGCCAGGACTTCATCGGCGCGACCCTGCGGCGCGCCGCGCAGGGGCTGAGCGACGTGCGGCTGCTCGCCCGGCACGGGGACGGCTCCCTGGTGCCGATCGCCGAGCTGCGCGGCAGGGCCCCGCGCGAGGTCCCCCGGGACCTGCACCGCACCACCTCGGTGCAGGTCGCCCAGCGCCACTGGCAGCTGGAGATCGCCGCCGCCTCCGCGCTGCTGCCCGGCGCGCACAGTCCCCTGCCGCTCACCGCCACGGTCGCGGGGACCGCGTTGAGCCTGCTGCTGGCCGCCCTGGTGTCCGCGCTGGGCGGCGGCAGGGCACGGGCCCGGGCCCAGGTCGTGGCGGCCACCGCCGGGCTGCGCGCCGCCGAGGCCGACGCCCGCCGCCAGGCCGGGCTGCTGGCCGCGGTGCTCGACAGCGTCAGCGACGGCGTCGGCGTGGTCGACGGGCAGGGCCGCTTCCTGATGAACAACCCCGCGGCCGGGGAGATCCTCGGGGTCCCGCCCGCCGCTGGAGGGCCGGAGAGCTGGCAGGACCACTACGGCATCCTCCTGCCGGACGGCAGCGCGCCGTTCCCCGTCGAGGACCTGCCGATGACGCAGGCGCTGGCCGGGCGGCGCGTGGAGCAGGTGCCGATGATGATCCGCAACCGGGCCCATCCCGAGGGGATCGTCCTCTCCGTCTCGGCGCAGCCGCTGGACCCGTCGGGCGGGCAGTCCGGCGCGGTGACGGTCTTCCGCGACATCACCGCGCTGCGCGAGCACGAGGCCGAGCTGGCCGCGTTCGCGGGAGTCGTCGCCCACGACCTGCGCCGCCCGCTGACCGCGATGCGCGGGTTCATCGAGCTGGTCCGCGACGAGCTGGACGAACTGGCCGGCGAGCACTCCCGTGAGCCCTCCGGGGCGGCCGGCGCCGGAGGGGCGCGGGAGCCGGCGGTGCGGGCCGTGGCCGGCGAGTGCGTGCGCCACCTGGACCAGGCGCTGGCGGGCATCGCCCGGATGGCCGGCCTGATCGACGACCTGCTGGCGTACGCCACCGCCCGGGACGCCGCGCTCCAGCCGAGGGAGGTCGACCTGGACGCGCTGGTGCGGGAGGTCGCCGCCGAGCACCTGACCGCGGCCGCGGCCGAACCCGGCCGGCCCGCGCCCCGGATCGGCGTCGGCCCGCTGCCTGCCGTGCACGCCGATCCGCCGCTGGTCCGGCAGCTGGTCGACAACCTGATCGGCAACGCGGTCAAGTACGTCCGGCCCGGGCAGGGCGCGGAGGTGGAGGTCCGATCCCTGCCGGCCCCGCCGGGGCGGGTGCGGATCGAGGTGGCCGACCGGGGCATCGGCATCCCGCCGGGCCAGCACCAGGCCATCTTCTCCGGGTTCCACCGCGCGGTCGGCGGCTACACCGGGACCGGCCTGGGCCTGGCCATCTGCGAGCGGATCGTGGAGCGGCACGGCGGTGAGATCACCGCCGAGGACAACCCGGGCGGCGGCGCCCGGTTCCGCTTCACCCTGCCCGCCGCCGAGGATGAACCCGCCGTCGAGCACGGACCCGGTGCCGAGGACCGGCCCGGAGGGCCGTCCTGAGCGGTACCGTTCCGAGCGGGGTCAGCCCGCCTCGGTCATCCCCCCGCGCTGCTCGCGGTTCCGGTTCTGCCGTCGGACGGCCATCCCCATGTCCACGGCCGCCACCACGGCGAGCACGGCCATCACCGCGGTTATCCAGACGAGACCCGCGGCGAAGCTGAGCACGCCGATGGCGATGGCGGCGATCATGGCGAACGAGCCCAGCCGGATATGGACCACGTCGCGGGGCGTCGCCGGGACCATCGTCTTGCCGGTCCTGGACGTCTGCTCCGGACGCTGCGGTTCGTGAGTCATATCGCACCCTCCTCCGTATCAGACCGCTCCCGTACCCACGGCGACCCCTCCCATGCGCCCTCCCGCCGGCAGGGCCGTACGGCCGCGCGGCGGTGGGAGGCTCCGGCGAATGTTCCCGCGCGGGGCGGGAAGGGGCGACGGGCACGAGGACACGGACGAGCGGAAAGAGGTGATCGCGCGATGCCGGCACGCGAGGAACTGCCGTCGACCCTGCGGCGCTCTCCCAAGAAGGCGCAGGAGACCTGGATCAAGGCGCACGACTCGGCGGTGGAGACCTACGGGGAGGGCGAGCGGGCGCACCGCACGGCGTTCTCCGCGCTGAAGCACTCCTTCGAGAAGGTCGGCGACCACTGGGAGCCGAAGCAGGAGAAGGGGCCCTCCGACGCGCAGGCGCGCAAGAGCACCCCCCGGGCGGGGAGGACCGCCGAGGGGGTGGACGAGTCCGCGTCCAAGGAGCACCTGTACGGCATCGCCCGGCGCCTGGACGTCAGGGGGCGGTCGGCGATGACCAAGGGGCAGCTCGTGGAGGCCATCAAGAAGGCCAACAGGAAGCGCACGGCGGACGCCCGCTGACCTGGGCGGCCCCGGGCCCGGCGGCCGCCGGTCCCGGGGCCGGCCCCGCGTCGGACGCCGGACGGCGGCGCCCGGTGTTTGGAACGCGGCATTTTTCCGAAGATTCTCCCCGCCTTCGCTATAAGCCGGTCGGCAGCGGATAGGAAACGCCGGAAGCGAACGCAGCAGGGAGGGAAGCGTCATCATGACGGACGTGTCGAGCATGGGACCGCAGCCGGGTGACGAGCGTCCGGTGCTGACCAACCGGCAGGGCCATCCGGTATACGACAACCAGAACCAGCGCACGGTCGGCGCCCGGGGCCCGGCCACGCTGGAGAACTACCAGTTCCTGGAGAAGATCAGCCACTTCGACCGGGAGCGCATCCCCGAGCGGGTGGTGCACGCCCGCGGGGTCACCGCCTACGGCTTCTTCGAGGCCACCGGTTACCTCGGGGACGAGCCGATCAGCCGCTACACCCGGGCGAAGCTCTTCCAGCAGGCGGGCAAGCGCACCGACGTGGCCGTGCGGTTCTCCACCGTGATCGGCGGCCGGGACTCCTCGGAGGCGGCGCGCGACCCGCGCGGCTTCGCGGTGAAGTTCTACACCGAGGACGGCAACTGGGACCTCGTCGGCAACAACCTGGCCGTCTTCTTCATCCGGGACGCCATCAAGTTCCCCGACGTCATCCACGCTCTCAAGCCGGACCCGGTGACGTTCCGCCAGGAGCCCAACCGGATCTTCGACTTCATGTCGCAGACGCCCGAGTGCATGCACATGCTGGTCAACCTCTTCAGTCCGCGCGGCATCCCGGCGGACTACCGGCATATGCAGGGCTTCGGCGTGAACACGTACAAATGGGTCAACCAGCACGGAGAGACGCATCTGGTCAAATACCACTGGATGCCCAAGCAGGGCGTGCGGAGCATGACCGTCGAGGACGCGTCGGCCGTGCAGGCGACCGAGCTGGGGCACGCCACCAAGGACCTGCACGAGGCCATCGACCGGGGCGACTTCCCGGAGTGGGAGCTCCTGGTGCAGATCATGACCGACGAGGAGCACGCCGAGCTGGACTTCGACCCGCTGGACGACACCAAGGTCTGGCCGGAGGACCAGTTTCCGGCGCGGCCCGTCGGCCGGATGGTCCTCGACCGGAACGTGCAGAACAACTTCGCGGAGAACGAGCAGATCTCGTTCGGCACCGGCGTCCTCGTCGACGGGCTGGACTTCTCCGACGACAAGATGCTGGTCGGCCGGACGTTCTCCTACAGCGACACCCAGCGCTACCGGGTGGGCCCGAACTACCTGCAGCTCCCGGTCAACCAGGCCAAGAACGCCGACGTGCGCACCAACCAGCGCGACGGCCTGATGACCTACCACGTGGACGGCGCCGGGGAGAACCCGCACGTCAACTACGAGCCGTCCATCAACGGGGGCCTGCGGGAGGGGCGGTTCCCCACGCACGACGAGCAGGGGCCCGTGATCACCGGGCGCCTGACCCGCAAGCGCATCCCTCGGACCAACGACTACAAGCAGGCCGGTCAGCGCTACCTGCTGATGGAGCAGTGGGAGCGCGACGACCTCGTGCACAACTTCGTCACGCTGCTGTCGCAGTGCGACCGCCCCATCCAGGAGCGCATGGTCTGGCACTTCCTGCTGGTGGAGGACGACCTGGGCCTGCGCGTCGGCGAGGGACTGGGCATCGCCCCGGACGACGTCTCGCACCTGGAGCCGCTGGCCAGCCAGGACCTCACCGACGAGGACCGCGAGCGGCTGTCCAGGCTGGGCAAGAACGGGCCGCGTGACGTGGACGGCCTGCAGATGACCCACTGCGTCCCGAACCAGCGGGCGGTCGTCACCCGCGGCTGAGGCGGACTCCCGCCCGCGGCGGGCGTCCGCGCCGGATCCCCGGCTCCGCCGGAGCCGGGGATTCAACGTGTCCGCGCGGGGCAGTCGGGCGTCCGGCCCCGCCGTCCCGCGCGGAGGACCGCCGCACGGCCTCCTCCCGCGGGGTGCGGCGTCGATGCGCGATCCGCATCGGGCCGCCACGACCTGCGAGGAGGACCCCCATGCTCCGTAGTCCCGTGCCCGCCCGCCGCACCGCCTCCGCCCGCCGCACGACCTCCGCCCGCCGTACGGTGCCGGCCCGCCGTACGGTAGCCGCGGCGCTCCTGGCCGCGGCGCTGGCCGCCTGCGGCGGGGTCGGCGCGAACGGCGCGGACGACGGCGGGAAGGGCGGCGCGGCGTCGCTGACCACGATGGGCTTCGGCCTGCCCGACGAGATCGCCACCGTCCGCGTCGACGCGTTCAGGAAGGCGCACCCCGGGACCGCGCTCACGATCAACCAGGGGCAGTTCGACGAGCAGGCGTTCCTGTCGGCGGTGGCGAGCGGCAACCCGCCGGACGTCGTCTACCTGGGACGCGACCGGATCGGCAGCTACGCGGCGCGGGGGGCGATCCAGCCGCTGGACGGCTGCGTGACCGGGCAGGCGATCCCGATGGACGACTTCTACCCGGCGGCCCGCGAACAGGTGCGCTACGACGGCAGGTGGTACGGCGTGCCGGAGTTCTACAACTCGATCGTCCTGCTGGTCAACGACAGGGCCGCCAGGGACGCCGGGGTCGAGCCGGCGGAGATCGACACCTCCGACTGGGACCGGCTGGCGGAGCTGGCGGAGAAGATGACGCGGACCGAGGGCGGCCGGATCGAGCGGTTCGGCTTCTACCCCAAGCTCCCGGAGTTCCTGCCACTGTGGGCCAAGGCCAACGGCGCCGACGTCCTCAGCGCCGACGGCCGCGTCTCGAAGCTGGACGACCCCAAGGTCGCCGAGGCCCTGGACTACGCGAGCCGGCTGGTCGAGGCGCAGGGCGGCTGGACGAAGCTCAAGGCGTTCACCGAGACCTTCGACTACTTCGGTGAGGGCAACCCGTTCGTCAAGGACCAGATCGGCGCGATGCTCACCGAGCAGTTCGTGGTCACCGCGATGGCCGGGACCACGCCGGACGCCGAGATCACCGTGCTGCCGTTCAAGGACCGGCAGGGCAGGCCGGTCAACAACGTGGGCGGCAACGCGTGGGTGATCCCCAAGGGCGCGAAGAACCCCGGCGCCGCCTGCGCGTGGATCAAGACGATGACCGCGGCCGACACCTGGGTCGCGGCGGCCCGGGCGCGCGCGGCCAAGCGCGCCCAGGAGGGCAAGGTCTACACCGGCACCTACACCGGCAACGCCAGGGCCGACGAGGTGATCTTCTCCGAGGTCGTCCGGCCGAGCGGGCACAAGGCCTACGACGAGGCGGTCAAGGTGATCCGCTCGGTGCAGGAGGCCGGGTTCGCGGTGCCGCAGTCGGGCGCCGCGGCCGAGTTCAAGAAGGCATGGGAGGACGCCGCGGTCCGGGTCCTCCAGGGGGAGCGGAGCGCCGCCGACGCGCTCGGCCGGGCGCACACGGAGGCGCAGAAGGCCATCGACGGGGCGGCGTCGTGACCCGCCCGCCGCGGAACGGCACGGCGGGCGGCACGGCGGGTGGCGAAACGGGCGCCGGGGCGGGCGGTAAGACGGGCGGCGGTAAGACGGGCGGCGGGATGACGGCGGCGGTGCGGCGGCTGCGGCCGGAGACCCGCTGGGCGTACGTCTTCCTGCTCCCGTGGCTGATCGGCCTGCTCGTCTTCCAGCTCGGGCCGATGGCCGCCAGCCTGGTGCTGTCGTTCACCCGCTACGACCTGATCGGCGCCCCCGAGTTCGCCGGACTGGAGAACTACGCGCGGATGGCGGAGGACCCGAAGGTCGCCCGCGCCATCGGCAACACCGTCGTCTACACGCTCCTGCACGTGCCGCTGGCGGTCGCGCTCGCCCTGGGACTGGCGCTGCTGCTGAACCGGGTCACCGGGCGGGCGGCGGGCGTGTTCCGGACGATCTTCTACCTGCCCTCCATGACCCCGCACGTCGCCGTCGGCGTGCTCTTCCTGTTCCTGCTCAACGGCCAGGCCGGGATGGTCAACGAGTTCCTGGCGCTGTTCGGGATCGAGGGGCCGCAGTGGACGACCGACCCCGACTGGGTGCTGCCGGGCATCGTGCTGATGTCCCTGTGGAACCTCGGCTCGACGACGATCATCCTGTTCGCGGCGCTGCGGAACGTGCCGCGCGAGCTGAGCGAGGCCGCCATGATCGACGGTGCGGGCCCCTGGCAGCGGTTCCGCGCGGTCACCCTGCCGATGATCAGCTCGGCGCTCTTCTTCGTGGTGATCATCAACACGATCACGTCGCTGCAGATGTTCGACCAGGTCTACACGATGTTCTTCGGCAACCAGGTGGCCCAGCAGTCGCACGGGGACGCGGCGCTCGTCTACGTCGTCTACCTCTTCCAGCAGGCGTTCCAGTTCCTGCACATGGGCTACGCCTCGGCGCTGGCCTGGGCGCTGTTCGGGGTCATCGCGCTCATCACGCTGGTCCAGGTGAAGGTGGGCAACCGGCTGGTCTACTACGAGGCGGAGGAGCACGCGGGATGACGGCCACCGAACCCACCGAACCCACCGGATCCGCCGGGGCCGCCGGGTCCACCGGGGTTTCCGGGGCTGCCGGGCGCGGGGCCTCCCTCCCGGTGGACCCGGCGGCCCGGGGCACGCGGAAGGTGCTGTTCCTGACCCTGCTGGCCGCCGCCTCGGTGATCTTCCTTTACCCGTTCGTCTGGCTCGTCACGGCCTCGCTCAAGCCCCGGGACCGGACGTTCTCCGACCCCTTCACGCCCTGGCCGGACCCCTTCCGCCCGGAGAACTACGCGGCGGTCTGGGACGCCGCCCCGATGCTGGCCTGGCTGGTCAACACGGTGGTCGTCGGGGTCGCGGCGGCGCTGGCGGTCACCCTGTCCAGCGCCTTCGTGGCCTTCGGATTCGCCTACTTCCGCTTCCCCGGCAGGAACCTGCTCTTCGGCAGCGTGCTGGCGACGATGATGCTCCCGGGCGTCGTCACGCTGGTGCCGACCTACCTGATCTGGAACGCGGCGGGACTGACCGGCACGCAGGTGCCCCTGTGGGCGGGGAACCTGTTCGGCTCGGCGTTCTACATCTTCCTGCTCCGGCAGTTCCTGCTCGGCGTGCCGCGCTACGTCTTCGAGGCCGCGCGGGTGGACGGCGCGTCGTATCTCGACCTGTTCCGGCGGATCGCGCTGCCGCTGGCGCGACCGGCGCTGATCATCGCCTTCGTCTTCGAGCTCAAGGCGAGCTGGTTCGACCTGATGAAGCCGCTGATCTATCTGCAGGACCCGGCGCTCTACACGCTGCCCCGCGGGCTGAAGGCGGTGGTGGACCAGTTCTACCAGGGCGGGGACCCCAAGTGGGAGATCGTGCTGGCGGCGAGCGTCGTCACCACGCTCCCGCTGATCGTGGTCTTCTTCCTCGGCCAGCGGTACTTCGTCCAGGGCATCGCGACCACGGGACGCCGCGGGTGACGCCCGGAGGCCGCCCCCGCACGGGACCGCCCCGCCCGCCGGGGCCGGCGGGCGGGGCGGTCCCCGGTGATCCCGGCCGGCCGGAGGGCGCCGGGCGGTCGGGGAGTTCCGGAGGAGGCGGGCCGCCCCGGCCTCAGCCCTCCCGCATCCGGGTGAGGAGCTCGGCGAAGTCGGCCTGCATGCGGGCGGCCTCAGCCGACAGGTCCTGGGAGAGCCCGGCGATCCGCGCGGCCACCTGCCCGGTCGCCTCGGCCGAGCGCCGCACGCTCACCCCCCGCACACCGCCGCCGTCACCGGCGATCGCCGCGGCGACCTCCTCGGTGCTGGTGCCCAGGCTGCGCACGACCCCGGCCATCCGGTCGATGACCTCCGCCGCGCCCTGCGAGGTGTTCTGGATCGCCTCCACCTCCCGCGCGATCTCGTCGGTGGCCTGCGAGCTCTGCTGCGCCAGTTCCTTGACCTCGTTGGCCACCACGGCGAAGCCCTTGCCGACGTCGCCGGCCCGGGCCGCCTCGATGGTGGCGTTGAGCGCCAGCAGGTTGGTCTGCGCCGCGACCCTGCGGATCACCTCGACCACGCCCCCGATGGTCTCGGCCGCGGTGGTGAGACCGTTGACCGTACCGCTGGCACTGGTCGTCTCGGTGGCCGCCTGCGCGGCCGTCGTCGTCGACTGCTCGGCCAGGTGCGAGATCTCCCGGACGGTCTCGACCAGTCCGCCGGTGGCGGAGCCCAGTTCCTCCGCGCCGTCGCGCATGGCCAGTACGGCCTCGTCGAGGCGGGCGACCACCGCCGAGACGGTGCCCTCCAGCTGCGCGGCCAGCGTCTCCACCGAGCGGCGGCGCTCCTCCTCCGCCCTGGCGCGCAGCTCCTCGTGCTCGTGCTCCAGGGCCTGCTTACCGGAGAGGTTGTCGCGCAGCACGCCCAGCGCACCGGCCATCCGGCCGATCTCGTCACGTGACACCGGCGGCAGCGCCACCTCGTGGTCGCCGTCGGCGAGCTTGCGGGTGGCGGCGGTCAGCGCCCGCACGGGCCGGGAGATGCTGAGCCCCACGACGGCGAGGACGCCCAGGACGGCGAGCACGACCATGCCGGTCTGCAGGATCGTGGCCTGCTGCTTGTCGCGGATGGTCTCCTGCATGTCGCCGACGTAGATGCCGGTGCCGACCACCCACTCCCACGGCTCGAAACCGGCCACGTACGACAGCTTGGTGACCGGCTCGTCCTCGTCGGGCTTGGGCCACTCGTACTCGACGAAGCCCGCTCCGGAGGCGCGCACCGTCTTGACGAACTCGACGAACAGCAGCTTGCCGTTCGGGTCGGCGTTGGCGGACAGGTCCTTGCCGTCCAGTTCGGGCTTGGTCGGGTGCATGACCATGAACGGGCGCATGTCGTTGATCCAGAAGTAGTCGCCCTCGCCGTAGCGCATCGCCTTGACCGCGGTCAGCGCGGCGGCCCGCGCCTGCTCGTCGGTCATGGAGCCCTCCTCCGCCTGCCGGTGGTAACCGGCGATGACCGAGTGGGCGGTCTCCACCAGGCTCTGCACCTTCGCCTTGCGGGCGGCCAGTTCGGTGGGCTCGACGTCGGCGAAGCGGATGGCGCCCACGGAGAGCACGCCGATGACGGCGACTGTCGCGAGCACGGCCAGTTTGGCCAGGATGGGGATGTTGCGCAGATTCGGCATGGCGGTCACCTCTCAGGGCTGCTGTGCGCTCCTGATCGGCCGGAGGTCCCACGAGCTGAGTGATTTGGGTTACATCCCCGCGACGGGCACATCCCCGCGACGGGTCACATCCCGGTGACCGGCCGCCTCCCGGTGACGGGCCGCCTCCCGATGACGGACGGCCCTCCGGCGGCGGGCCGGTCCGCCGGAAAGGCCGCCGGGGCCGCCCCCCGGACTCGGGAGCGGCCCCGGCGGCCGGGCGGGACCCGTCAGTCGGTGCTCAGCGCGTCGAGCAGGTCGCCGACCGGGCGGTCGGGGAGCGCCCGGGCGACGTCCGCTAGCGCGACGATGCCGACGAGCTTGTGCCCGTCGATCACCGGGAGCCTGCGCACCTGGTGCGAGGCCATCGTCCGGAGGATCTCGGCGGCGTCGTCGTCGGCGCCGATGGTGACGGCCTCGCCCTGGGCCAGCTCACCGGCCAGGCAGGACTTGGGGTCCTTGCCCCGGGCGAGCACCTTCACCACGATGTCCCGGTCGGTGAGCACGCCCTTCAGCCGGTCGTCGGTGCCGCAGATCGGCAGCGACCCCACGCCCAGGCGCGCCATCTTCCCGGCGGCGTCGATGACCGTCTCGTCCGCGTTCACACATTCCGCGTTCGGAGTCATGATCTCCCGTGCGGTCGTCATCCTCGCTCCTTTCGACGGTTTCGGAATCCTGCGGCTTCCCGCCGCGGGCCGGATGAAACCGGTCCGGCATGAAGGGTGAGCACGGGGATAGAAGGGATGGATGAGCACTGCGGCACTGATCGTCATGGACATGCTGAACCCGTACGACCACCAGGACGCCGACCTCCTGGCGGAGAGCGTCGAGCGGATCGTGGAACCGCTGGCGGACCTCGTCGGCCGGGCGCGCGGCAGCGAGGACGTCGAGCTGGTCTTCGTCAACGACAACCACGGCGACTTCACCGCGACGCGGGACGACATCGCGGCCCTCGCGCTGAAGGGCAGGCGGCCCGACCTGGTCGAGCCGGTGCTGCCGCCGGACGACAGCCCCTTCCTGGCCAAGGTGCGCCACAGCGGTTTCTACGGCACCTCGCTGGAGTACCTGCTGAACCAGCGGGGCGTCGAGACGGTGATCCTGGCGGGGCAGGTGACCGAGCAGTGCGTCCTGTACAGCGCGCTCGACGCCTACGTGCGGCACTTCTCCATCAGGGTGCCGCGCGACTGCGTGGCGCACATCCATCCCGACCTGGGGGACGCGGCCCTGCGGATGATGGAGCGCAACATGGGGGCGGAGATCGTCGGCTCCGACCGCTGCCTGACCGGCTGACCGGCGGAGATCGCGCACGCCGTTTCCCGGCCGGGGATCGCGGGTAGCCGGGCGCGGTGTCTGAGATATCGCGATTACAGCGCTATGTGCCCGCACGGCAGGACCTCCGGGTCCGGCTGCGGTTGTCCGTCACCGAGTTCCTGCTCACCCCCCTGCTCATGGTGCTCGGGGCGGTCGCCCTGGCGCTGGGCTCCGTACTGGTGGACATGTCGTCGCCGGGCTGGTCCCCGGACGTCCGGAACCTCTTCCTGCGGCTGTTCCCGCACGAGAACCTGGTCGGGATGCTGCGGGTGATCGCGACCGGGCTGGTCACGGTGACCACGCTCACCATCTCGGCTCTGCTGGTGGCGATCTCGCACACCGCCACGACCGTCGCGCCGGTGGTGTTCGACCAGTTCCTGCGGCGCCGTGCCAACCAGGCGTACTTCGGTTACGTCGCGGGCTGCGCCACCTACACCTACCTGGTCATGGCCGTCTCCCGCCCCCGCTGGGCCGGGGTGGGCGCGCTGCTGGCCGTCGTGCTGGCCGCCGGGGCGCTCGTCCTGCTGGTGTTCATGGCCTACGTCATGATCGACCAGATGCGGCCGACCTCCGTGGTCCGCTCGATCCAGGATCTGGCCTTCAGCGCGCGCCTGCGCCAGCTCCCCCTGCTCGCCCGCTCCCGCACGAGGCCGGTGGTCGACGGCGACTCCCTCCCGGTGACCACCCGGGCGACCGGGTACGTGGTGGACATCAGCACCGCCCGCCTGGAGAAGCTGCTCGCGCCGACCGGGAACGCCGTGGAGGTCGCCTTCCAGGTGCGGATCGGGGACCTGCTCGCCTACGGGGACACCGTCGCCCGCATCCGCGGGGGAGACGAGGAGTCCCGCCGCCGGATCGCCGACGACGTCCTGGACTGCGTGACGATCGACCGGGTCCGCAACGCCGACGTCGACCCCGACCACGCCATCGAGCAGCTCGGCAACATCGCCTGGGCGGCCACCTCCACCCGGCAGAACCCCGACGTGGCGCTGGCCTCCGTCGGCGCCCTGCGCGACCTGTCGGCCCGGTGCGCCGCGGCCGGCGTCCCGGAGGCCGAGGCGTACGGAGGACCGCTGCCGGTGGTCTACGACGACGCGCTGCAGCGGCGGATCGTGGCGGCCCTGGTGGACCTGGTGGTGGTCAGCACCTCGTCCCGGCAGCACCAGACCTGCGCGGTGGCGCTGTCCACCCTGGCGGAGATCCTGCCCCAGCTGCCGGACCGCGACCGCGACCTGGCGGTCAAGAGCCTGCAGCGGGCGCTCCCGGCGACCCTCTCCCACGTGGCCAGCGTGGAGATGGGCCGGGGCCTGGCCAGGCTGCGCGCCGCATTCGACACGATCGGCCGGGAGGACATGGCCGACCAGGTCCGGGACATGGGGCCGAGGCTGGTCCGGGAGAGCGGGCTGGAGGACGACCTCATCGACCACCTCGACGACAACGACATCACCGGGCCCCGGCCGTTCCGCTTCCGCTGACCGGGCCGGCCGGGGTCACCGCCGCCCCGGTCCCGCGGCGGGCAGGCGGACGGTGAAGACGGTGCCGCCGCCCTCGCCGGGGGCGGCGGTCACGGTGCCGCCGTGCGCCTCGACGATGGCCTTGGTGACGGCCAGGCCCAGGCCGGTGCCCTTGATGCCGGCCCGCCGGGCGGTGGAGGCGCGGAAGAACCGGTCGAACAGGCGGGGGTACTCCTCGGCCGGGACGCCGATGCCGGTGTCGGCCACCGTCACCGCGACCGTCCCGCTGGTGCACCCCTCGTCCCCGTGGCCGCCGTCGCAGCCGGCGGTGACGGTGACGGTCCCGTGCTCGGGGGTGTACTTGACCGCGTTGGACAGCAGGTTGTCCAGCACCTGGCGGAGCCGTACCGGGTCGGCGCGGGCGGGCAGGTGCAGGGCCAGGTCGGTGGTGAGGGTCAGGTGCTTGGCCGCGGCGGCGGCCCGGTGCTCGTCGACGGCCTGGCGCACCAGCCGGGTCAGCGAGACGGGCCTGGGGTCGACGGTGATGTGGCCGGCGTCCAGGCGGGCCAGGTCGAGCAGGTCGTCGACCAGGTGCTGCAGGTGGGCGGTCTTGCGGTCGATGACGTCGGCGAACATGCGGGGTTCGTCGGTCAGCTCGGGCAGGTCGGCGAGCATCTCGGCGTAGCTGCGGATGACGGCGACGGGGGAGCGGATCTCGTGGCTGACCAGGGCGACGAGCTCGTCCTTCATCCGGTCCAGGTCGCGCAGCCGGCGCACCTGCTCCTGCTCCCTTTCCAGGAGGCGTTCGCGTTCCTCGGCGATCCGGTGTCGTTCGGTGACGTCGGTGCAGATGCCGTCGGCCAGCAGGCGGCCGCCCTCGCGGCGGGGGGCGGCGCGGGTCCAGATCCAGCGGGTGACGCCGTCCAAGCCGACGACCCGGTACTCGGCCTGCGCGGGCCTGCCGGAGGCGACCGCCTCGTGCAGCCCGCAGAAGGCCTCGAGGTCGTCGGGGTGGACGAGGCTCTCGGTGAAGGCGGCGGCGTCGACGCCGAGGGGGACGTGGCCGCCGAGGATCCCGGCGGTGCTCTGGCTCTGGTACGTCCGGCGGGCGTGGCCCTCGTCGTCGATCTCGACGGTCCACACCAGGTCGTCCAGCTGGGCGACGACCTCGTCGAAGCGGCGCCGGCTGGCGGTCAGGGCCAGGGCGAGGTCCTCGGCGCGGCGGCGCTCCATGAAGCGGCCGACGTGCGCGCAGACGCCGTCGAGCAGATAGAGCAGGTCGTCGTCGGGCTCCTCGACGGTCTCGGTGAAGAAGGCCAGTACGGCCAGCACCCGCTCGCCGCTGCGCACCGGCAGCCCCACTGCGGTGCGCAGGCCCGCGTGCAGCGCGTGCGGGGTGCGCAGGAAGCCGCCCGGCTCGTCACGCAGGTCGGGTGTCCACGACCGGCGGCCGGAGGCCCACACCCGGCCGGGCAGCCCTTCCCCGGGCCGGACGGTCATCAGCTCCGGACCGGTGAACTCCGAGAGGTCGCGGCCGGGCTCGACCCAGGAGCCGGTGCGGGAGATGCGCTCCCCGCCGGGGTCGACCTGCCAGTACTCGCCGCAGCTCCAGCCGAACGCGCCGGCGATCGCGCCGATCACGCCGCAGGCGGCGCGCTCGACGGAGCCGGCTTCGGCGAGCGCCTTGATCACGGCGTACTGGGCGTCGCGGAGCACCTGGATGCGGTGGTGGTCGGTGATCTCCCGGCCGGTGCACATCGCCCCCAGCCGGCGTCCGTCGGCGGTCTCGATCGGCCGCCCGTTCACCGTGAACCGGCGCGGGGGCCTGCCCGGGGCGCGGACCACCACCTCCTTGCCGTCGAAGCGCCCGCTGACCAGCGCCCGGACCACCGGCGCCTCCTCGGGGGAGAGCAGGGTCCTGCCGTCGGGGCCGAACAGGTGGTAGACCCGCGGCCAGGCGATCATGTCCACCGGCTGCTCCGGCGCCTGGACGAACTCGCGCATCGGCTCGTTGAAGCGGACCAGCCGGCCGTCGGCGTCGCAGGCCGCCACCCCGACGTCCAGGCTGTCCAGCAGTGCGGACAGGAACGTCCGCTCCTCCTCCAGCTCCCGCCGGACCTCCTGGAAGCCCGACTGCGAGGCGATCACCGCCTCCGCCGTCGCGGCCAGCTCCTCCAGCGTCTCCAGGTCCTCCGGGCTCCACGAGCGGGCGCGGTGGTCGATCACGCAGAGCGTGCCCAGGGGCCGGCCGCCGGGCTCGTGCACCGGGACGCCGGCGTAGGCGGCCAGCTCGCCCCGGGCCACGGCGACGATGTCGCGCCACCGCTCGTCGCCGCGGGTGTCGGCCACCGCCAGCGGGGCGTCGTCGAGGACCAGGTGGCGGCAGACGGACTGGGACAGGGGGCTCTGCCGCTCGGACAGGGACGGGCTGGTCCCCTCGGCGCTGACGACCACCTGCCGGTCCTCGGTGATCAGCGAGACCCGGGCGATGGGCACGTCCAGCAGGCGGGCGGCCATCCGGGTCACCCGGTCCAGCAGCGGCGACCGGGGGGCGTCCAGCAGGCCGGTGGCCTGCAGGGCCTCCAGCCGTCGCGCGTCACCGACGCGGTCCACGGTCTTCACACTCCCACCTCCCCGAGCATCGCTCCCTACCCGGCTCTAGGTGGTTAAGACCCTTATGCCCGTTATCTTATTAAAAATACCTTTTTCTGGTGTTATGGCGCATTCCTCGACCGTCCCGGCTCAGCCCTCGACGTCGGTCGCACCGTGCGGCGCGCCGACCGGCTTGGACTCCGGCGACCCCCGCTGGCGCAGGTACACCGAGAGCACGACCATCGAGAGCACCGCCAGGAACTCCGACTGCCAGTTCTGCAGGGTCCGGTTCCAGAAGTCGGCCGAGGTGACGTACCCCCACCAGCTCAGCGGGTCCTGCAACCGGGAGAGCCGTTCGGAGTTCCAGGCCGCCAGCCCCGCCACCGACTGCGCCAGCCACGACAGCAGGAAGACCAGCCCCATCACCAGGCCGAGGGAGTTGCCGTACAGGGTCTGCCGCAGGCCCGTCGCCCTGGCCCAGGCCGGGCTGCCGGGCTGGGCGTGCGGGCCGACCTGCTGGTCGGCGTCGCTCTCCGGGCCCTCCTTGCCGGGCTTCTTCGACTCCGGCGAGCCGCGCTGCACCCACCAGACGGTGGCCAGGATGAACAGCAGGAACTGCAGGTACTCCGACTGCCAGTTCTCCGCCACGTCGACGGCGAAGTCCGAGGAGGTGACGTACCCGGCCCAGGAGACCGGAGCCCCGCCCTCGGCGAGCTGCCGGTCGTTGTACGCCGCGGTCCCGGCCACGGACTGCCCGGCCAGCGCCAGCGCGAACAGGACCAGGAAGAACAGGCTGAGGGCGTTGTCCCTGACGAAACGTCTCACGGTCCTCCTCCTACCGGTGCAGCAGGCCGATGGCGAAGACGTACGCCAGGCCCGCCACGATGACGACGACGGTCACGGCGAACATCACCCGCATGGTCACCCCTCCACCTCGCACGAGTACGGCAGCGCGCCGCGCGGCCGGCAGCCCGCCGCGCGCACCAGCCAGCCCTGCGGGAAGCGGTGCAGGAAGACGGTGTCGCGGGCGAGCCGTACCAGGGCCTCGTCCCCCCAGACCTCGGCTCCGCCCGGCGCTCCGCCGGACAGGTCGAGTTCCAGCACGGCATGCTCGCACCCCTGCCCGCCGGACCGGAGGCTCTCGGCGGCCTCGGGGGCCAGCAGCGCGCACGCCCGCCCGCCCTGCCCGGCGGTCACCGCGGCGTAGAACGACTCGGCCGCGGACCGGGCCGGCTCCCGGTCGGCGGACGCGCAGCCCGCCGACGCCGCTCCGGCGGCCAGCGCCACCGCGGCCGCCAGGATCACTCTCGTTCTCATCCCCGCCCCCTGCCCCGGCGATCACATAAGTCACCAGGGGAGATCATCGGATCAGCCCCCGGCCACCTCGCCGAGCAGGCGGTCCCAGTCGGACAGGAACCGGGGCAGGCCGTAGCGGGCCAGGGCGGCGGCCCGGGCGTGCTTGCCGACCTGCCGGGCCAGCTCCGGCTCCCCGGTGAAGGCCTCCAGGGCGGCGGCGAGCACGGACACCCGGGTCGAGATCACGCCCGCCTCCGGCGGGACCGCCTCCACGGCCTCGGTCGCGGCCAGCGCCACGACCGGCATGCCGATCATCATGGCCTCGATCAGCGAGAGCCCCAGCGAGGTCCACCGGTAGGGGTGCAGGTAGACCCGGCGGCGGGCGAGCTCGGCGTGCATCACCGCCTGCGGCAGGTCCTCGAAGGCGCCCAGGGGGATCCCCAGGTGCCCGGCCAGCCCGGTGACCTTCATGCCGAACACGTCCAGCGGCGCCTCCTCGGCGAACCGCGGCAGCAGGTCGGTGCCCGCCACGCGGGTGCGCCGGACCGGCTCGTTGACGACGACGGCGGCCCGGGGCAGCTCGCCGGTGTAGAGGGGACCGGGGTCGAGGACGCCGTGCTCGATCACCCGTACGGGGGCCCGGCCGTTGTCCCAGAACAGCGCGTTGAAGTGGGTCACGTGGACCAGCGGGACGTCGTCGCGGTCGGCCAGCGGGTGCCGGGTGGCCGGGACCTCGCCCCTGGGCGTGTTGTGCTCGACGTAGACGGCGGGCACGTCCCGCCCCGGGCGCCGGCCCAGCCACCGCTCGGCCAGCTCGGCCTCGTGCGGGCGCTGCAGGACGACCAGGTCGACCTCCTCCTCGCGCAGCCGGTCGGCCGGCACCTCCCGCACGGTCTCCGGCCACGGGAAGGTCCGCGCCCGGCCGCGCCCGTCGGGGCCACGGTCGGGGGTGAGGGGGACCAGGTAGTCGTGGGCCCCGTGGACGAAGGACGTGGTCCACGAGCCGTGCACGTGCCAGAGCAGGATCCTCACGACGCCGCCCCCCGGGCGGGGACGGGCACGGCGGAGCCGAGCGCCAGGGCGACCGCGGCGGCCAGGTCCGGGGCGACCTCCGGGGCGGCGGCGACCTCCTCGGGCAGCGTCACCTCCGTCGGGACCAGGATGCCGCGCGCCCCGGCGGCGCGGGCCGCCTCGACGTCCCGGCCGATGTCCCCGATCACCACGCAGTCGCGGGGGTCCGCGCCGAGCTCCTCCGCCGCGCGCAGGACCAGCCCGGGGGCGGGTTTGCGGCAGCCGCAGCCGTCGGCGTCGTCGTGCGGGCAGACCGCCCACGCGTCGAACGGGCCGAGCAGCTCCTCGACGCGGGCGTTGACCGCCGCCAGCTCCTCCGCGCCGATCAGCCCCCTGGCCACCCCCGACTGGTTGGTGACCACGCCGACCCGGACGCCCGCGCGGCGGAGCCGGTCGAGCACCTCCCGGGCGCCGGCGACCGGCTCGACCAGCTCGGGCCGGCGGTTGTACGGAACGTCTTTCACGAGTGTGCCGTCACGGTCGAAAAGAATGGCGGCTGGTCGTTCGTCGTGCGGCACTTCATTCCTCCCGAATGCTTCGTCCCTTGCTTTCCCCTACTTCCCGTTTGCTCGGGGGTTAACCGAGAAAAAAACTACTTAGAGTGACAATGTGCTGGTTGCAAGCCGTCTAGCTGCACTTCTATCGGAGTACGGTGTTTGAGAAGCGCTCCTCTCGGTAGTGACTAGGTGTCTGCGGGAGGCGAATGCATGAAATTCCTTGGATTGAATGCGATCTTTCATGACCCGGCGGCGGCCCTGGTCGTCGACGGCGAAGTGGTGGCGGCCGCGGAGGAGGAGCGGTTCAGCCGGCGCAAGCACGGCAAGCGCCCGGTGCCCTTCTCGGCCTGGGAGCTGCCCGAGCAGGCGGCCGCCTGGTGCCTGGCCCGGGCGGGGCTCGAGCCCGAGGACCTCGACGGCGTCGCCTACTCCTACGACCCCGCGCTGGTCCGGCCCGGTCAGCAGGGACTCGACGAGCGCTGGGAGGACCTGCGCACCACCTACGCCCGCCGGGCCCCGAACTTCCTGGCCACCGCGCTGCCCGGCCTCGACCCGGCGCAGGTCCGCTACGTGCCCCACCACGTCGCGCACGCCGCCTCGGCCGGGCTGGCCGCGCCGTACCGCGACTCGGCCGTCCTGGTCTGCGACGGACGCGGTGAGGCGGTCTCGCACCTGGCCGGGCGCTACGCCGACGGCGAGCTGACCGTCCTGGCCGCCCAGGAACTCCCGCACTCGCTCGGCCTCATGTACGAGGAGGTCACCGAGCACCTGGGCTTCATGCGCTCCAGCGACGAGTACAAGGTCATGGCCATGGCCTCCTACGGCGAACCGCGCTTCCTCGGCGAGCTGCGCGAGCTGATCCGCGCCACCGGCGACGGCGGGTTCCGCGTCGAGCCGGTGGACTGGGCCGGCTACGCCAAGCGGCTCGGCCGGGGGGAGCCCTGGTCGGAGGACCACGCCGACCTAGCCGCCAGCGTGCAGAGGCGGCTGGAGGAGGTCCTGCTCGACCTCGCCCGGTGGCTGCACGAGCGCACCGGCGAACGGCGGCTGACCATGGCCGGGGGCGTGGCGCTCAACTGCGTCGCCAACACGCGCCTGCTGGCCGAGGGCCCCTTCGAGGAGCTCTGGGTCCAGCCCGCCGCGGGCGACGCGGGCACCGCGCTCGGCGGGGCGCTGCACCTGGCCCAGGCGGCCGGGGAACCGGCCGCGCCGATGCCCGGCGCCGACCTCGGCCGCGGCTGGACCGACGAGGAGCTGGCCGCGTGGCTCGACGCGGCGCGGGTGCCGTACGAGCGCCCCGCCGACCTGGCCGCGGCGGTCGCCGCCGAGCTCGCCGCCGACCGCATCGTCGCCTGGTTCCAGGGGCGCAGCGAGTACGGCCCGCGCGCGCTCGGCCGCCGCTCCCTGATGGCCCACCCGGGCCGGGCCGCCAACACCGAGCGGCTCAACGACGTCAAGGGCCGCGAGCAGTTCCGCCCGATCGCGCCGATGGTGCTCGCCGAGCGGGCCGCCGACATCTTCGAGCGGGGACCGATCCCCAGCCCCTACATGCTCTTCGTCCACGACGTGCGCCCCGAGTGGCGCGACCGCATCCCGGCCGTCGTGCACGTCGACGGCACCGCCCGGATCCAGACGGTGGACCGGGCCGGCGATCCGCTGCTCGCCCGGATGCTGCAGGAGTTCGAGGTCAGGACCGGGCTGCCGGTCGTGGTCAACACCAGTCTCAACACCGCCGGGCGGCCCATGGTCGACGATCCCCGCGACGCGCTGGAGTGCTTCGGCTCGGCCCCGGTCGACCTGCTCGTCCTCGGCCCGTACCTGATCCACCGGGGGAAGGTGTTCGCGTCATGATCACCGTTGTCGTTCCGACGATCGGCCGCCCCACCCTGACCGCCACCCTGGCGGCACTGGACCCCGGCACCGACGTCATCGTGGTCGACGACCGCCCGGACCCGCTCGCGGGCGACGGCTGGGAGGCCGACGGCGTCCCCCCGGACGGGCCCGCCGCCGCGCCCGGCGGCCCGCCCTTCGTCGGCCCGGCCTCGCTCGGCACCGACGCCGACGTGCTGGCCGCCGTACGCGCGGCGGGAGGGCGGGTCACGGTCCTGCGCTCCGGCGGCCGGGGACCGGCCGCCGCCAGGAACACCGGGTGGCGGGCGGCGTCGACGCCGTGGATCGTCTTCCTCGACGACGACGTGATCCCCGAGCCCGGCTGGGACAAGGCCGTCCGCGCCGACCTGGAGGACCTGCCCGCCGACGTGGGCGGCAGCCAGGGGCGCATCGAGGTGCCGCTCCCGGCCGGCCGCAGGCCCACCGACGCCGAGCGCAACACCGCGGGGCTGGCCGACGCCGACTGGATCACCGCGGACATGGCCTACCGGCGCGAGGCCCTGGAGCGGACCGGCGGTTTCGACGAGCGATTCCCGCGCGCCTACCGGGAGGACGCCGACCTCGCGCTGCGCGTGCAGGCGGCCGGATACCGGCTGGTCAAGGGGGAGCGCGTCACCCGGCACCCGGTCCGCGACGACGGCTTCTGGGCCAGCGTGCGCTTCCAGCGGGGCAACGCCGACGACGCGCTGATGCGGCGCGTCCACGGCCCCGGCTGGCGGGCGATGCTCGGCGGCGCGCCCGGCCGGCTCCGCCGGCACGCGCTCGTCACCGGGTTCGGCCTGCTGGCTGCCGGGGCGGGGCTGGCCGGGCGGCGGCGGACGGCCGCCGCCGCGGCGGCGGCGTGGGCGCTGCTGACCGCGGAGTTCGCCTGGGCGCGCATCGCCCCGGGCCCGCGCACCCCCGAGGAGATCCGGCGGATGGCGGTCACCAGTGCGCTCATCCCCCCGGTGGCCTGCGCGCACCGCCTCCGCGGCGAGCTGAGGGCGCGCCGATGACGGACGCCTGCACGGGCCCGGAGCCGGGCCCGCCCGATCGGCCTGCCGCGAACCGGGTGGACCGGGCGGACGGGGCGGACCGAGCGGACGGCGTGGACCGGACGGACGGCGTGGACGGCACCGGCCGGACGGACGGCACGGGCGGGGCGGGCCCGCGAGTGGGGACCGTGCTCGTGGCGCGGCCCGACAACGCCGGCGACGTCCTGCTGGCCGGGCCCGCGATCCGGGCGGTCGCCGCCCGGGCCCGGGAGGTCGTCCTGCTGGCGGGCCCGCACGGCCGCGCGGCGGGCGAACTCCTGCCCGGCGTGTCGCGGGTGCTGGAGTGGCGCACCCCGTGGATCGATCCCGAGCCGCCGCCGGTGTCCGGAGCCCACGTCACCCGGCTGATCAGGGAGATCCGGCGGCTGGCGCCGGAGCAGGCGCTGATCTTCACCTCCTTCCACCAGTCGCCGCTCCCGCTCGCGCTGCTGCTGCGGCTGGCGGGCACGCCCAGGATCGCCGCGATCAGCACCGACTACCCGGGCTCGCTGCTCGACGTGCGGCGGGTCGTGGACGAGGACGGCGAGGACGCGGACGTGCCCGAGGCCGAGCGCATGCTGGGCCTGGCCCGCCAGGCCGACTTCGACCTGCCCCCCGGCGACGACGGCCGGCTCGCCGTACGGCGGCCGCTGCCCGATGTCGGCCGCCTGACCGGGCCGCCCGGATACGTGGTCGTGCATCCGGGCGTCTCGGCGCCCGCGCGGGCGTGGCCGGCCGAGAGCTGGGCCCGGCTGGTCCGGCTGCTCGCCGCCGAGGGCCGCAGGGTCGTGGTGACCGGAGGCCCCGGCGAGCGGGTGCTGACGGCGAGCGTCGCCGGGCCCGCCGCCGGGCCCGCCGACCGGCCCGCCGCGGACCCGCTCACCGCAGGGGCCGTGGCGCACGGGCTCACCCCCGGGGCCGCCGCGCACGGGCTCACCCCCGGGCACCGGGCGCCCGCCGGGCCGGGGAGCGTGCTCGACCTCGGCGGGCGGACGAACCTCGCCGAACTGGCCGGGGTGATCGCCGGAGCGTGCGCGGTGGTCGCGGCCAACACCGGCCCCGCCCACCTGGCCGCGGCGGTCGGCACCCCCGTCGTCAGCCTGTTCGCCCCCGTCGTCCCGGCCGCCCGCTGGGCGCCGTACGGCGTGCCGTCCGTCGTCCTCGGCGACCAGCACGCCCCCTGCCGCGGGAGCAGGGCCAGGAACTGCCCGATCCCCGGCCACCCCTGCCTGTCGTCCGTCCCGGCCGAGGCGGTCGCCGAGGCCGTCGGCCGCGTGGCCGCGCCAAGGGAGGCAACCGTATGAGAATCGCTCTGGTGTCCGAGCACGCGAACCCGCTCGCGGCCATCGGCGGAGTCGACGCCGGCGGGCAGAACGTCCACGTGGCGGCGCTGGCGGCGGCGCTGGCCGAGCGGGGGCACGAGGTCGTCGTGCACACCCGGCGCGACGACCCCGGCGCCCCCGACGCGGTGGCGCTCTGCCCCGGCGTGACCGTGGAGCACGTCCCGGCCGGTCCCGCCGCGCCCGTGCCCAAGGACCTGCTGCCGCCGTACATGCCGGCCTTCGCCGCGCACCTGCGGCGGCGCTGGCGGCGCAGCAGGCCCGACGTGGTCCACGCGCACTTCTGGATGAGCGGCCTGGCCGCGCTGGAGGCCGCCCGGCCCCTCGGCGTGCCGGTCGTGCAGACCTTCCACGCCCTCGGCACGGTGAAGCGGCGCTGGCAGGGCACGGCGGACACCAGCCCGCCGCAGCGGATCGCCGCCGAGACCGCCATCGGGCGCGGCGCCCAGCTGACCGTCGCCACCTGCACCGACGAGGTGAACGAGCTGATCGCGATGGGGGTGCCCGCCGAGCGGGTCACCATCGTGCCGTGCGGCGTCGACCTCGAACTGTTCCACCCGGACGGCCCGGCCGCGCCGCGCGGGCGGCGGCCGCGCATCCTCAGCATCGGGCGCATGGTGCCGCGCAAGGGCGTCGGCACCGTCGTCGAGGCCCTGCGCGCCCTGCCCGGCGCCGAACTGGTGATCGCCGGCGGCGCGCCGGACGACGAGGAGGCGCGGCGGCTGGAGCGGCTGGCCGCCGCCCACGGGCTCTCCGACCGGGTCAGCGTGGTCGGCAGCGTCGGCCGCGCCGACGTCCCCGCCCTGATGCGCTCGGCCGACGTCGTGGTCAGCGTGCCCTGGTACGAGCCGTTCGGCATCGCCGTCGTGGAGGCCATGGCCTGCGGGGTCCCGGTGGTCGCCTCCTCCGTCGGCGGGCACCTGGACACGGTGGCGGGCTGCGGCATGCTGGTCCCGCCCCGCCGTCCCCGGGCCCTCGCCCGGGCCCTCAGCGACCTGCTGAAACGTCCTGACCTGCGCGCGGCCCTCGCACTGTCCGGCGAGCGCCGCGCCAGGTCCGGGTACGGCTGGCCCCGGATCGCTGAGCGGACCGAGGCCGTCTACCTGGACGTGATCACCGGCCACCGGACCCGGGGCCGGATCGCCGCCGCCGCGGGAGGCTGAAGAACCATGCACCCACACCTGTCACGCCTGAGCGCCGCGCTCGCCGCGGTGGACGACGAGACCGAGACCATCGCCGGCTGGGGGCGGAAGCTCGCGGCCGTGCTCACCGGCGGCGGCCGCCTGCTCGCCTGCGGCAACGGCGGATCCGCCGCCGAGGCCCAGCACCTCACCGCGGAGCTGGTCGGCCGCTTCCGGGACGACCGCCGGCCGTACGCGGCGATCCCGCTGCACGCCGACACCTCCAGCGTCTCCGCGATCGCCAACGACTTCGGCGCCCAGGAGGTCTACGCCCGCCAGGTACGGGCGCACGGGCGCCCCGGGGACGTCCTGATGTGCCTGTCCACCAGCGGTTCCAGCCCGAACGTCCTGGCCGCCGCGCTCGCCGCCCGCGAGTGCGGCCTCACGACCTGGGCGCTGACCGGCCCGGCGCCCAACCCCCTCGCCGACCTCTGCGACGACGCCCTCCCCGTGGCGGCCGCCGACACCGCGACCGTCCAGGAGGTGCACCTCGCGGTGATCCACATGCTCTGCCACGCGCTCGAGGAGGCCGCCGTATGAGACCGGGACCGCTCGTCGTCGTCGGCGACACGCTGCTCGACGTGGACGTCGAGGGAGAGGCCGAACGGCTCTGCCCCGACGCGCCGGTCCCCGTGGTGGCCGCGGGCCGCCGCAACCGCCGCCCCGGAGGGGCCGGTCTCGCCGCCCTGCTCGCGGCCCGCGCCGGGGCGGAGGTCGTCCTGGTCACCGCGCTCGGCGACGACGAACCCGGCCGATGGCTGCGGGAGGCGCTCTCCGGCTCGATGGAGGTGGTCGGGCTGCCGCTGCGGGGCGGGACCGTCGCCAAGACCCGGATCCGGGCCCGGGGCCAGACCCTGCTCCGGCTCGACACCGGCGAGGGCCGGGCGCATCCGCTCGGGCTCGACGCCCGCCGGGCCGCCGCGGCGCTCCGCGGCGCGGGCGCGGTCCTGGTCTCCGACTACGGCCTCGGCACGGCGGAGGCCCTGCGGGAGGCGACCGCGCTGACTCCGGCGCCGGTGGTCTGGGACCCGCACCCGCGCGGGCCGGTCCCGGCCCCCGGCTGCGCGCTCGTCACGCCGAACGAGGCCGAGGCCCGGCTGCTGTGCGCGCCGGAGCCGTACACCTCGCCCGAGCAGGCGGCCCGCCACCTGGCCCGCGCGTTCGCCGCCGAGGCGGTGGCCGTCACCCTGGGCGCCCGGGGCGCGGCCGTCGCCCGCCGCGGCGGCGCGGTCGTCCGGGTCCCGTCGCCCCAGGTGGCGGCGGGAACGGACGCGTGCGGCGCGGGCGACCGGTTCGCCGGGGCCGCCGCGCTGGCGCTCCGCGACGGCGCGCGCGCCGAGGACGCCGTCGCGGCGGCGTCCCGCGAGGCCGGCCGGTTCGTGGAGGGTGGGGGAGCGGCCGCCGTCCGGCTGCCCGACCCGGCGCCCGGCGGCCGGCTCCCCGGCCTGGGCGACCGGCCGCGCACGCCCCTGGAGGTCGCCCGGGTGGTCCGCGCCGCGGGAGGCAGGCTGGTCGCCACCGGCGGCTGCTTCGACCTGCTCCACGCCGGCCACGTCAGCCTGCTGCGGCGGGCCAGGGCGCTGGGCGACGCGCTGATCGTCTGCGTCAACTCCGACGACTCCGTCCGCCGCCTCAAGGGGGCCGGGCGCCCCGTCGTGGGCGAGGAGGACCGGACCGAGGTGCTGCGCGCGCTGGAGTGCGTCGACGCCGTGGCGGTCTTCGACGAGAGCACCCCCGCCGCGCTGATCGAACGGCTCCGCCCCGACGTGTGGGTCAAGGGCGGCGACTACACCGAGTCCGACCTGCCCGAGGCCGAGGTCGTCCGCCGCGCGGGCGGCGAGACCGTCATCCTCCCCCTGGTCCCCGGGCAGTCCACGACCAACCTGATCGCCGCCGCCCGCGCGGCGCTGTGAGACCTGGAGGAACGGCAATGCCTGCGACACTGGGGAACATCCTGATCACCGGCGGCGCGTCCGGCCTCGGCCTGGCCTGCGCCGAGGCCGTCGCCAAGGCCGGCGGGCGGCCGCTGGTCGCCGACGTGAACGTCCCCGCCTACGACGTCGAGCACGTGGTGGCCGACCTGTCGGACCGCCGCGAGGCGGAGCGGGCCGTCACCGAGCTGGCGGAGCGGGCCGGAGGGCTCGACGGGGTCGTCACCGCCGCGGGCACCGACGCCTGCGGCCGCCTGGCCGACGTGCCCGCCGACCGCTGGGAGCGGGTGATCCAGGTCAACCTGCTCGGCACCGCCTCGGTCGTCCGCGCCGCGCTGCCGTACCTGACCGCCTCCCGCGGGCGGGTCGTGACCTGCGCCTCCACGCTCGGCCTGCGCGCGCTGAGCGACGCCACCGCCTACTGCGCGTCCAAGTTCGCCGTCGTCGGGTTCACCCGGGCGCTGGCGGCCGAGCTCGCCGGGCAGGTGGGCGTGACCCTGCTGATCCCCGGCGGCATGCAGACCCACTTCTTCGACGACCGCGACCCGCGGTACAAGCCGGGGCCCGACGCGCGGCTCAACAGGCCGGAGGACGTGGCCGCGGCCGTGGTGTTCGCGCTGGGCCAGCCGGAGGGCTGCGAGGTCAGGGAACTCGTCGTCTGCCCGTCCACGGAGACGTCGTGGCCCTGACCGGGGCCCCGGCCGCGCGCGGACCGCGATGAGCGGGCTGGACCGGGCCGGGACGGCGGAGCACCGGAACGGCCGGGCAGGAGGGGACGGCGACGGCCGGGCCGGGACGGCGGAGCGCGGGGGCCGGCCGGGAGGGGACGGCGACGATCGGCCCGTGCTGCTGGCGCTGCGCGCGCTCGGGCTGGGCGACCTGCTCACCGCCGTGCCCGCGCTGCGGGCGCTGCGCCGCGCCTTCCCCGGCCACCGGATCACGCTGGCGGCCCCGGCGGCGCTGGCCGGGCTGGTGCCGCTGATCGGCGCCGTCGACGAGCTGTGCGACGTGCCCGGACCGGACCCGGTCCCCGAACGCGTCCCCGTCGAGGCCCCGGACGTCGCGGTCAACCTGCACGGCCGCGGCCCGCAGAGCACCGCCGCGCTGCTGCGCACCGGGCCGGGACGGCTCCTGGCCCACGCGCACCCGGAGATTCCAGGGGTGGAGGGCCCGCGGTGGCGCGAGGAGGTGCACGAGGTGCGCCGCTGGTGCGACCTGCTCGGCTGGTACGGCCTGCCCGCCGACCCGGCCGACCTGCTGCTGGCCGGTCCCGCTTCCCCGCCCGGTCTGCCGGGTCCGCCTGGTATGTCCCGTATGCCGGGTACGTCTGGTCCACCCGGCTCGCAGGGTACGTCTGGTCTGCCCGGTTCACCCGGTTCACCAGACTCGTCAGGTTTGCCCGGTCCGTCAGGTCCGGCGGGACCGGCACCGGCGGGAGAGCGGACCGGCCCGGTCCTGGTCCATCCCGGGGCCGCGTACCCCGCCCGGCGCTGGCCGCCGGAGCGGTTCGCCCGGGTGGCGGCGGGCCTGCGCGAGGCCGGCCACGACGTGGCGGTCACCGGCGGCGCGGCGGAACGCGGCCTCGCGCGGCGGGTGGCCGCCCTCGCCGGGCTGCCCGCCGACCGGGTCCTGGCCGGGCGCACCGGCCTGCCGGAGCTGGCCGCCCTGGTGGCCCGCGCCCGGCTGGTCGTCTGCGGCGACACCGGCGTGGCCCACCTGGCCAGCGCGTTCGCCACCCCGTCCGTGGTGCTGTTCGGACCCGTCCCGCCCGCCCTGTGGGGGCCGCCGCCCGGCGGGCCGCACACCGCGCTGTGGGCCGGGTCGCGTGGAGACCCCCATGGAGAGCGGCCCGATCCCGGGCTGCTGCGGATCGAGGTCCCGCGGGTCCTCGACGCCGCACTCGACCGACTGGAGGTGAACGTCCGATGAGTCTTCCGACCCACCGGCGAGACGATGACGGCGCCCGGCGGGGCGCCCGCCGGGCCGTGGTGACCGGCGGAGCCGGCTTCCTCGGCTCCTACCTGTGCGAGCGGCTGATCGAGCGGGGGACGGAGGTGATCTGCATGGACAACTTCCTGACCGGCTCGCCGGACAACGTCGCGCACCTGATGGGCCGGCCGGAGTTCCGCCTCGTCGAGTGCGACCTAACCGGCTTCGTGCACGTGCCCGGAGACGTCGACCTCGTGCTCCACTTCGCCTCGGCGGCCTCCCCGGTGGACTACCTGCGCCACCCCATCGAGACGCTCAAGGTGGGCAGCCTCGGCACCCTGCACGCCCTCGGCCTCGCCAAGGACAAGGGCGCCCGCTTCGTGCTCGCCTCCACCAGCGAGGTGTACGGCGACCCGCTGGAGCACCCGCAGCGGGAGGGCTACTGGGGCAACGTCAACCCGGTCGGGCCGCGCAGCGTCTACGACGAGGCCAAACGCTTCGCCGAGTCACTGACCACGGCCTACCGCAACTCGCACGGGACCGACACGGCGATCGTGCGGATCTTCAACACCTACGGGCCGCGGATGCGCCCGCACGACGGCCGCGCCATCCCCACCTTCATCCGCCAGGCGCTGTCCGGCGAACCGATCACCGTGGCCGGCGACGGGGGCCAGACCCGCTCCGTCTGCTACGTCACCGACACGGTCGAGGGCATCCTCGCCCTGGCGGAGAGCGACTTCGCCGGCCCCGTCAACATCGGTAACCCGGCGGAGCTGACCATGCTCGCCCTCGCCGAGACGATCCGCGACCTGACCGGATCGTCCTCGCCGATCGAGTTCGTGGAACGGCCCGCCGACGACCCGGCCGTCCGGCGGCCCGACACCTCGCTGGCCGAGTCCCGGCTGGGCTGGCGGCCGGAGGTGGACGTCCTGGACGGGCTGCGCCGTACCATCGCCTGGTTCACCGAGGAGCTCCGCCGGCCCGAGCCGGTGTCCCGGGGCAGGGCGCACCGGTAAATTAAAGATCATGACATATCCGGATCCGCGGTATCTCGGCGACGGAGGCGAGGTCAACGCGACCTTCCGGCCCGCCGGGCACGAGCCCGAGCTGACCTATCCCAACGGGGGCACCGTGGTGCACTACCTGGCGACGGGGGCCTCCACGGGCGGGAGGTTCGGCCTCTACCGGTGGGACATGGGCCCGAACCCCTCGGGGCCGGACGCGCACTTCCACCGGTCGATCTCCGAGTCGTTCTACATCCTCTCCGGGACGGTGCGGATCTTCGACGGCGCCCGCTGGATCGACACGGTCCCGGGGGACTACGTGCACGTCCCCGAGGGCGGCGTGCACGCCTTCCGCAATGAGTCGGGCGAGCCGGCCTCGATGCTCCTGCACTTCGCGCCCGGGGCGCCGCGGGAGGGCTACTTCGAGGGCCTGGCGGAGTTCGCGGTCTCGGGACGGCCCGGTGAGGAGGAGATGACGGAGTTCTTCATCCGGCACGACACCTACTGGGTCTGACAGCGGTTCGCCGGACGGACGAGGGGAACCGCCGTCGTGCCGCGGGTCCTGCTCCCGATTCCCCGGCTCAGCGTCCGTGCCTCCTCGATGGTGAGGAGCTTGAAGCGTGGCATACGGCGATTGTTCCACAACACCCGGCGACATCCAGGACCGCAGGGGAGGGGCGTCAGTCGACGTAGGCGTTGGTGATGCTCCACGGGCCGCAGTCGGAGCTGAAGGTGCCGCGGTCGCAGCCCTGCACGGTGAAGGCCCACCGGTCCGTCGCCCTGCCGTGGCTGACGGTGTCGTCGTAGTCGACGGCCACGTTCTTGGGCAGGGACAGGGCTCCGCTCCACGGGGTCAGCCGGGCGACCTTCACCTGGATGGTCCTGTTGCCCAGGTGGGCGTCCTTGCTCCAGCGGACGTTGAAGAAGTCCCAGTCGCGGCCCAGGCCGCTCCACCGGAAGACGATCCTGTTCCCCGACTCGTAGACGCGGACCAGCGCGCCGCCGCCGAGGTTCGGGGACCAGACGATCTTGCCGTTGCGGAAGCCCTGGTAGGAGCCGCGTTTGCCGGCGTAGCCGTACTCCTTGGTGACGGGGCAGCCGTAGGCGCTGTTCTGGCCGCCGTTGGAGCGCCACAGATCGCCGATGAGGCTGCCGGCGGGGGCGACGAGGGAGGCGTCGCACGCGGCGCGGGCGGTGGCGGCCCGCGCCGCGGTGGCGGGGGCCAGGAGGGCGAGGCCCGCGACCGCCGCGGCGGCGGTGGCGAGCAGGGTGCGGGCGGTGGGCATCGGAGGGCTCCTTCTCGTGCCTGGTGGCGGTCGGGGGTCAGTGCGCGAGGTCGATGGAGGTGGGGATGCTCCACGGGCCGCAGTCGGAGCCGAAGGTGCCGCGGTCGCAGCCCTGGACGACGAAGGCGAACCTGTTCACCTCGTGGCCGTTGGTCGTCGTGCCGATGCCGTCCTTGACGTAGGGGGACATCACGTACTGGCCGCTCCACGGGGTCAGCCTGCGGACCTGGACCTGGGTGGCCCGGCCGCCGTCCTTGCTCCAGCGGACGTTGAAGAAGTCCCAGTCGCGGCCCAGTCCGCTCCACTTGAAGACGATGTTCTGGCCCTTGCCGTAGACGCGGACCAGGGTGCCGCCGCCGAGGTTCGGGGACCAGACGATCTTGCCGTTGCGGAAGCGCTGCCAGGAGCCCTGCTTGTCGGGGTAGCCGTACTCCTTGGTGACGGGGCAGCCGTAGACGCTGCTCTGGCCGCCGTTGGAGCGCCACAGGCCGCCGATGAGGCTGCCGGCGGGGGCGACGAGGGAGGCGTCGCACGCGGTGCGGGCGGTGGCGGCCCGCGCCGCGGTGGCGGGCGCCACCACGGCGGCGGCCGTCGCGACCGCCGCGGCGAGGCCGAGGAGTGAGCGGGAGGTGCGGCTCATCGGAGGAGTCCTTCCGGAAAAGGGGTTCGCGCTGACACCTCGTATGTACGACGAGCTGCTTTCACCCGGCCTGCCCCGGCTTGAGAGCGGCTTACTCAGAGCGCATTTCGTGAAAAATGGTTCTTTATTGAGAAAAGTGGGTTTCCGTCCTGAGCAGCGGTCGGCTCCGACGCTTCCGCGTACGCGGTGCCGGGCGGCCCGGCGACCGGCTCGGGACGTCGCCGGAATTCGGCACAATGACCGATGTGCGAGTTGAACTGCTCGGGCCGTTCGAGGTCCGGAACCGTGACGGGGCCGTGGTGGAGGTGCCCGGGACCCGGCTGCGCGCGCTGCTCGCCGCCCTCGCCCTCGAACCCGGCCGGATCGTCACGCGTGCGAGGCTGGTGGACTGGATCTGGGGGCGGCGGCCGCCCGCGGACGAGGCGAACGCCCTGCAGGCGCTGGTGTCCAGGCTGCGCAGGGTGCTGCCGGAGGGCGTGATCGAGGCGGCTTCCGGCGGATACCGGCTGGCCGTGGCTCCCGACGCCGTGGACGTGTGCCGGTTCGAGCACCTGGTGGGCCGGGCCCGCGCCGCCGAGCCCGCCGCGCGGGCGGAACTGCTGCGCTCGGCCCTGGCGTTGTGGCGCGGTACGGCCCTGGCGGACATCGCGCTGGGGGACGGCGACGCGTTCGACGCGGCGGTCGCGCGGCTGGAGGAACTCCGCGTCACCGCGCTCGGGGACCGGGTGGACGCGGACATCCGCCTCGGCCGCGGCTCGGAGCTGGTCGCCGAGCTGACCGGGCTGGTCGCCGCGTACCCGCTGCGGGAGGGGTTCGCGGCGGCCCTGATGCGAGCGCTCGCCGAGGCGGGGCGCGGGACCGAGGCGCTGACCGTGTACCAGCGGACGCGCGAGCGGCTCGCCGAGGAACTGGGCGCCGATCCGTCGGCCGAGCTCTCCGCGCTGCACGTCGCACTGCTCCGGGGCGAGCTGGGCGAGCGGGCGGAGAACCGCAGGACGAACCTGCGCGCCGAGCTGACGAGCTTCGTCGGCAGGGACGACGACGTCTCCGCCCTCGCCGCCCTGGCCGTCGGGCACCGGCTGGTCACCCTGACCGGGCCGGGCGGCTCCGGCAAGACGAGGCTGGCCGCGGAGACCGCGCGGACGATGCTCGCCGGACTGCCGGACGGGGCGTGGCTGGTCGAACTGGCCTCGGTGCGGGCGGGCGGCGAGCTGGCGCAGGCCGCCCTCACCGCGATCGGCCTGCGCGACCAGGGGCTGCTCGGCGGTGCGCGGGGCGGCGAACCGGCGGAGCGGCTCATCGCGGCGCTCCGGGAGCGCGCGGTCCTGCTGGTCCTGGACAACTGCGAGCACGTGATCGAGGCGGCCGCGGCTTTCGCGGACCGGCTGCTGGGGGAGTGCCGGAACCTGCGGATCCTGGCCACGAGCAGGGAACCGCTCGGCATCACCGGGGAGGTGCTGTGGCGGGTCGAGCCGCTCGCGCTGCCCGCGGAGGGCGCGGACCCCGCCGAGGACGGGTCCGCGCCCGCGGTGCGGCTGCTGCGGGACCGCGCGGACCTGGTGCGCAAGGACGTCGGCTCGGACGCGCGCACCCTGTCGGCCATGGCGCGGATCTGCCGGGCGCTCGACGGGATGCCGCTGGCGATCGAACTGGCCGCGGCACGGCTGCGCACCATGTCCGTCGACCAGCTGGCACGCCGGCTCGACGACCGGTTCCGCCTGCTGACCGGCGGCAGCCGTACGGTGCTCCCCCGGCACAAGACGTTGCGCGCGGTCGTGGACTGGAGCTGGGATCTGCTGACCGAGGCCGAACGCGGCGTGCTGCGGCGGCTCTCGGTGTTCTCCGGCGGGGTGAGCCTGGAGGCGGCCGAGCGGGTGTGCGGGCACGGGGCGCTCGCCGGGGAGCAGGTGCTCGACGTGCTGACCGCGCTGATCGAGAAGTCGCTGCTGCTCGCCGACGGAGAGGGCGCGCCGCGCTACCGGATGCTCAACACCATCAGGGAGTACGCGGGACACCGGCTCGCCGAGGCGGGGGAGACCGAGCCGGTGCGCCGGGCGCACCTCGCCTACTTCACCGAGCTGGCCGAGACGGCCGATCCGCACCTGCGCACGGCCGGGCAGCTGGAGTGGCTGGCCGTGCTCGAGGCCGAGCAGGACGACATCAACGCGGCCCTGCGCGGGGCGATCGCCGAGGGATGGGCCGAGGAGGCGATGCGGCTGGTCGCGGCCGCGGGCTGGTACTGGTTCCTCAGCGGGCGCCGGGCGGAGGGCACCGAGCTGAGCGTCGCGGCGGCCTCGCTGGACGGTGAGGTGTCCGACGGGGTGCGGGCGATGGCGTACACCATCGTGACGGTGTTCGTGTCCTCCGGGGTCGGCGGCGACCAGTACCAGGCGCGGGAGTGGATCCAGAAGGCGCACCGGTTCGCCGAGCGCAGCGGGCACCGCCACCCCCTGCTCGGATTCGTCGTCCCGCTCGAGGCGATGCTGCGCGGGCCCGCGGAGTTCCTGCCCGCGTTCGAGCCGCTCATCGCCGGCGACGATCCATGGGTGAGCGCACAGGCCAGGCTCGCTCGCGGCCGGTTGCGGCTCACGCTCGGCGGCGACGAGACCGACGTGGACCTCGACGCCGAGATCGCCCTGGCCGGGTTCCGCGGGGTGGGCGACCGGTGGGGGATCGCGCTGGCGCTGGCCTTCCTGGGCGACCGGCTCGCCATGCGCGGGGAGTTCGCCCGTGCGTGCGAGCACTACGAGGAGGCGGTCGCGGCGCTGACCGCGCTGGGTGCGACCGAGGACGCGGTCGGCGTGCGGGCGCGGCAGGCGCAGCTGTACTGGCTGCTCGGCGACGAGCGGTCCAGCGCGTCCGCCATGGCGGACGCGCAGCGGTACGCGGACGGGATCGCCTGGCCGGACACGGTCGCCGAGCTGACGATCGCGAAGGCGGACCTGGCGCGCTGGCGCGGCGAGCCGGACGAGGCGCGCCGGCACCTGGCCACGGTGCGGGCGATGCTGGACGACGAGGAACGGATCGGCCTGGTCCGCGCCAAGGCCATGGACATGTACGGCTACCTCGCCGGCGATCTCGAGGAGTCCCGCGCGTACCGGGCCGAGGCGTTCCGCGTGGCGGCGGAGCAGGAGTTCCCGCCGATGCTCGCCGAGGTGCTGATCGGGATCGCGGACCTCGCGCTGCGCCAGGGGCGGGCCGAGCAGGCCGTACGGCTGCTCGCGGCGGGCGACGCCGTGCGCGGCACCCCGGATCGCGCGCAGCCGGACGCCTCCAGGATCGCCGCGGAGGCGCGCGGCCGCCTCGGGGAGGCCGCGTTCGCCGAGGCGGTCCGCGCCGGCCGGCGGCAGGACTGGCGTGAGTTGGCCGAGGCCGCGCTCGCCTCGTGAGGACCGGCCTGCGGGGCGGCGCCGCACGGCGGTGGCCGGCGGCGGCCTACCGCCGCTCCCCGGCCGGAGAGGCGCCCAGCAGGTCGGTGAGGCGGGCGGCGTTGCGCTGGGCGTTGTCGCGGCAGCAGTTGTTCATCAGCACGTGGACGGTCCCGGCCTGCCCGGAGAACTCCCGGAGCCGGGCCGCCCAGCGCTCCAGCTCGGCCTCGGAGTAGACATAGGCGAAGCGCTCCTCGATCTTCTTGCTCGTCCACTTGTCCGAGTGGCCGTGGAAGCGGACCACGGCCAGGTCCGCGGTGGCGGCCAGGACCGGCGGGATCGACGAGGGGTGTCCCTGCGGCATGTCGACGCTGACGTACGGGATGCCGTGCTCGGCCAGGAAGCCGAGCGTCCGCTCGCGCTCGCCCTCCTCCATCCAGGTGCGGTTGCGGAACTCCACGCACGCGCGCATCGGGGCGCAGCGCCGTACGGACTCCAGCACCCGGCGCCGGTTGCCCTCGCCGGCCGGGAACCACGGCGGGAACTGCAGCAGGACGGCGCCGAGCCGGCCGGCCTCGTGCAGCGGCGCGAGCGCGCCGAGGAAGCGCGACCACACCTCTTCGGCGATCTCGGGGCCGACGTCGCGCAGGTAGAGGGTGCCGTCCGGGTCGCCGAGCCGCAGGCGGAGGTCCTTGTAGAGCGAGCGCGCCCGGGTGGGGTGCCCGGTCAGCAGGGAGAACGCCTTGACGTTGAAGGTGAACCCCGGCGGCGTGCGGTCCCGCCAGGCCTCCGCGGTCTTGACCGACGGGGGGTGGTAGTAGGTGGCGTCCACCTCCACCAGCGGGAACCGCGCCGCGTAGAAGGCGAGCCGCTCGGCGGGCGTCGACACCCCGTCCGGGTACCAGCCCGAGTCGAGCAGCGACCTGTCGGTCCACGAGGCCGTTCCGACGAGGACGTTCCCGGTCGGCGCGCCGGCCGGGAACGCCGTCTCGGCGCCCGCGCGACGCGGCGGGCCGGGGACGGGGATCGGCAGGGAGGTCTGGGTCTCCATGCCAGGGCACTGCCCGTGTGGCGGGCCGCGTCACCTCCCGGACCCGGCGGGTGCGCGAACGCCTCCCGGGCGGAGCCGGCGGACGCCGCCGGGGACGGCGAGGCCGGCCGGGACGGGCGCCGGACCGGGAGGCGTTCACCCGCGTCCTCGCCGTCAGAGCAGTTTGTCCGGGGTGACGGGCAGGTCGCGCACGCGTCTGCCGGTCGCGTGGCGGACGGCGTTGGCGATCGCGGCGGCCACGCCGGTGACGCTCACCTCGCCCACGCCGATCAGGCCCAGGGGCATGGTCGGGTCGGGCACGTCCAGGCAGTGCACGTCGATGGGCGGGACGTCGGCGTGGACCGGGACGTGGTAGTCGGCCAGGCCGGGATTCATGATCCGCCCGTTGCGCGGGTCGACGAGCGTCTCCTCCGACAGCGCCATGCCGATGCCCATCACGATGCCGCCGCGGAGCTGGCTGGCGACCATCTTCGCGTTGACCACCCTGCCGACGTCGAAGACGCCGAGCCAGCGGGAGACCCGGACCTCCCCGGTGTCCGGGTCGACCCGCACCTCGCAGAAGTGCGCTCCGCACGCGGCCTTCACCCAGCGCCGCCGGTCGCGCAGGAGCTTCGACATGAACCGGAGCTGCCCGGTGACCTTCCCGACGCGGGTGTCGGACCCGACGGCGGCCTCGGCGGAGTCCCGGCCCGCCCGGGCCAGGATCGCCGTGTAGGTCTCACCGGGTCCCGCGGGCCCGGCCCAGAGCCCGCCGTCGCGGGCCTCGAGGTCGCCCGGCCGCCGGCCGCGCAGCGGGGAGCCGCCGGAGCGCCGGGCCAGGGCGAGCAGCGAGCCCTTCAGCTTCTCGCACGCGGCCAGCAGGCTCGCCGCCACGCTCGCGGTCTGCGCGGAGCCGCCGGCGCCGGGCCCGCTGGGCAGGTCCGAGTCGCCGTACTCCACCCGCACGGCCTCGAACGGCACGCCGAGGGCGTCGGCGGCGATCTGCGCCTGCGCGGTCGCCCCGCCCATGCCCATCTCGTGGAAGCCGCAGCGCACCACGACGGAGCCGTCGGCCGAGAGCCTGACCGTGACGTTGGCGGGCATCTGCCACGAGGGGTGGTACGCCGAGGCGACGCCCAGGCCGACGAGCCACCCGCCGTCGCGCATCGAGCCCGGCTCCGGCGTCCGGCCGGACCAGCCGAACCGCTCCGCGCCGAGCGCGTAGGCCTCGCGCAGCATCCGGTGCGCGAACCGCTTGCCGTCGACCGGGTTGCGCTCCGGCTCGTTGCGCATCCGCAGCTCGATCGGGTCGAGGCCGAGCGCGCAGGCGAGCTCGTCGACGGCCGACTCCAGCGCGAAGGTCCCGATCGACTCGCCGGGCGCGCGCATGGGCGTGTTCGGCACCGCGTCCAGCTCGACCAGGTTCTGCCGGAGCAGGATGTTCTCCGCGGCGTAGAGGTGCCGCGACTGGGAGGTCACCTGCTCGGGCAGGCCGCCGGTCCGGCCGGTCTGCGTCACGCTGGTGTGGATCAGCGCGGTCAGCGCGCCGTCCGCGCGGGCGCCCAGCGCCACCCGCTGCGCCGACGGGGTGCGCCCGCCGACCGTGCGGTAGACGCCCTCCCGGGTGAGCGCCATCCGCACCGGCCTGCCGGTCACCCGCGCCGCCAGCACCGTCAGCACGGTGCCGGCCCAGACCATGGTCTTGCCGCCGAACGCGCCGCCGACGTACGGCGCGACCACCCGCACGTTCCGCACCGGGACGCCGAACCGCAGGGCCAGGTGGTCGCGGAGCCAGGTGATGTTCTGGGTGCCCTCGTGGACGGTCAGCCGGTCGCCGTCCCACACCGCCGTCGTGGCGTGCGGTTCGATCGCGTTGTGGTGGTACGGCGGCGTGGTGAAGCGCAGGTCGACCGAGACGGGCGCGGCGGCGAGCGCGGCCTCCGCGTCGCCCTTGCGGGCGCCGCCGGACTGCAGCGCGCTGCTCTTCTGCGGTACGGCGTTCCCCTCCTCGGCGGCGAAGTCCACGGTGGCGGGCAGCTCCCGGTAGGAGACCCGGACCAGGCCGGCGGCGTGCCGGGCGGCCTCCGGCGTCTCGGCGACGACGACCGCGACGGGCTGGCCGTTCCAGTGCACCTCGTCGGTGTTGAGGTAGTTGACGCTCGACCCGGAGGCGAGGCTGCTCAGGTTCAGCACGCTCACCGGGGGCGGCGGCTTCATCGCCGGGGCGTTCTCGTGCGTGATCACGACCAGCACGCCGGGGACGGCCTCGGCCCCGGCCGCGTCGATGCCGGTGATCCGGCCGCGGGTGACCGCCGCGTGCACCAGCGCGGCGTGCGCCAGGCCGGGGTGGGGGTGCTCGGCCGCGTAGCGGGCCGCGCCGGTCGTCTTGGCCGTCCCGTCGACCCGGTCCAGCGGCCTGCCGACGCTGCGGCCGGTTCCCGCCTCCACCGGGGACGGGGCCCGCGTGGGAGCGGTGGGGGTGGACGTCATGCCGGGCTCCCCTCGGCGAGCAGCCGCCGCAGCGTGGCCGTGACGGCCCGCCGGGCCATCTCGATCTTGAAGGCGTTCCCCGGCAGGCCGGTGGCGGGGGCGAGCTCGGCCTCGGCCGCCCGCCGGAACGACTCCTCCGTGGCGGGCGCCCCGAGCAGGGCGTGTTCGGCCCGCCGGGCCCGCCACGGCGTGGTGGCGACGCCGCCGAGGGCCAGCCCGACCCCGGTCACCGTACCGTCGCGGACCTCCAGCGCGGCGGCGACGGAGACCAGCGCGAACGCGTACGACGCCCGGTCGCGGACCTTGCGGTAGCGCGAGTTCGCCGCCGTCGGCGAGGGCGGCAGCTCGACCGCGGTGACGAGCTCGTCGGGGGACAGGTCGGTCTCGACGTGCGGGGTCTCGCCGGGCGGCCGGTGGAAGGAGGCCATGGGGACGCGCCGGACGCCGCGCACGCTCTCCACCTCGACCACGGCGTCGAGCGCGGCCAGCGCGACGCACATGTCCGAGGGGTGGGCCGCGATGCAGGCGCCGCTCACGCCGAGGACGGCGTGGCCGCGGTTGAACCCGCCGATCGCGCCGCACCCGCTGCCCGGCTCCCGCTTGTCGCAGGCGGCCGTGCGGTCGTAGAAGTAGGGGCAGCGGGTGCGCTGGAGCAGGTTCCCGCCGACGGTCGCCATGTTCCGCAGCTGCGCCGAGGCCCCGGCGAGGACCGCCTGGGACAGCACCGGATAGCGGGCCCGGATCAGCGGATGCGCGGCCAGGCGGCTGTTGCGCACCAGGGCGCCGATCCGCACGCCGCCGTCCGGCCGCTCCCCGATCTCGGCCAGGGGCAGGGAGGTGATGTCGACGACCGTGTCCGGCTGCTCGATCCCGGCGCGCATCAGGTCGACGAGGTTCGTCCCGCCGCCGAGGAACTTCGCACCGGGATCGTCGGCGACCGCGCGGAGCGCCGTCGCGACGTCGGGGGCGCTCACGTACGAGAACGGTCTCATCGCTCCGCCTCCGCCGCGGCGAACTCCCGGATGGCGTCGACGATGCCGTTGTAGGCGCCGCACCGGCACAGGTTGCCGCTCATCCGCTCCCTGATCTCGTCGTCGGTGAGCTCGGCGCCGTCCGCGCAGAGGTGCTCGGTGACGGCGCTGGGCATCCCGGCGCCGTGCTCGGCCAGCATCCCGATCGCCGAGCAGATCTGGCCGGAGGTGCAGTAGCCGCACTGGAGGCCGTCGTTGCGGACGAAGGCTGCCTGGAGCGGATGCCCGGGCCCGTCGCCGGCGATCCCCTCGATCGTGGTGATCTCCCGGCCGGCGTACTGCACGGCCAGGGCCAGGCAGGAGTTGATCCGCTCACCGTCGGCCAGGACCGTGCAGGCGCCGCAGGCCCCCTGGTCGCAGCCCTTCTTCGTGCCGGTCAGGCCGAGGCGCTCGCGCAGCGCGTCGAGCAGGCTGACCTGTGGCGGGAGATCGAGCGACGCGTCGGCGCCGTTCACCCGCAACCGCACCTCGACCACGTGCACCCTCCGTTCGTGAGCCGGTCCGCGGAGCCGCCGCGCGTCCCCGCGGGGGGGACGGGCGGGAAGACGCCCGCCGGGGTGGCGGGCCCGTCCGCTGCGGCCGACGCTAACAGAACGACGTACTCTTAACAAGAGAACGGTGTCCTCTTACCTCCGTCGTATGCTTGCGGGGACATGACACAGCCGGCGTTCGTCCGGGCCAGACGGCCGGAGCACAAGCAGCAGCGGCGCGAGGCGATCCTCGCCGCCGCCCGCGAGCTCGCCCTCCGGTCCGGCGTGCGCGACGTCAGCCTCGGCGGGGTCGCGGCGGCCGTGGGCCTGGCCAAGTCCAACGTGGTGCGCTACTTCGGCACCCGCGAGGAGATCTACCTCGAGCTGGCCGCCGAATGCTGGCTGGACTGGTCGGAGGCGGTCACCGCGCGGCTGCGGGACGCCGCCGGGCCGGAGGCCGTGGTCGACGCGCTGGCCGAGACGCTCGCCGAGCGGCCGCTCCTGTGCGACCTGCTCGGCAACATCTCGACCAGCCTGGAGCACAACGTCTCCGTCCCGGCGGCCCGCGTCTTCAAACGGACCGTGCTGGGCGTCGTCGCCGGGCTCGGCGAGCAGGTCGCGCGGGCGCACCCCGTCCTCACCGCGGGCGAGGGGCTCGAAGTGGTCGGGGCGGCCGCCGGATTCGCCGGAACGCTCTACCCGGTGGCCAACCCGGCACCCGTGCTGGTCGAGCTCTACGCGCAGGACCCGGACATCGCCGCGGCCTGCCCGCCGTTCCTGCCGACGCTGAAGAGGCTGATCGCCGCGCTCGTCGCGGGGCTGCCGGTGATCCGCTGATCCCGGTGCGGGAGGCGGCCGCCGGTGGTCCGCCGGCCGCGGTGCGGGGGTGGCCACGGGGACGACGGAGATCCGCCGGCCCCGGAGCGGCGCCGTGTCGTCATCGTTACCCGTGTTTCCGCGGCCGGTGACTAGACGTCCAGGGGGCGGGTAGCAGGAGCGGGCACCAGTCCCGATCGCACATGTGGGAGACGTCATGGACGCACCGCACACTCACGCCACCGACCGCTCGCAGCTGCAGCTCGCCGCACGGGTCGTCGGGATCGTGTTCCTCCTCGTCGGCGTGCTGGGCTTCATCCCCGGCATCACCAGCAACGTCGACCAGCTCGAGTTCGCCGGGCACAACTCCGACGCGATGCTCCTGGGCATCTTCGAAGTGTCGATCCTGCACAACATCGTCCACCTGCTGTTCGGTGTGGCGGGTCTCGCGCTCTCCCGGACCTGGTCCGGGGCGCGCAACTTCCTGATCGGCGGCGGCGCCGTCTACCTGCTGCTGTGGCTGTACGGCCTGCTGATCCCGCACGACAGCTCGGCCAACTTCGTCCCGGTCAACACCGCGGACAACTGGCTCCACTTCTTCCTCGGCCTCGGCATGATCGGCCTGGGCGTCGCGCTCAGCCGCCGCCGCGCCACCTCCCGGGTCTGATCACCCGGAAGGATCCAGCGGCGATCCGGCGAGGATCCGCCGGAGGACCCGACGGAGACGGCGAGGAGAACGGCCGCCCACCGCACGGTGGGCGGCCGTTCCCGCGTCCGCACCGGGATGGCGGACGGGGTCAGGGCGCCTGGAATCCGGCCTCGGTCAGCACGTCCCTGCCCTGCGGGGAGAGGACCAGGTCGACGAACCGCTGGGCCGCCGGTCCTGCGGGGGCCCCGGTCAGGGCGGCGATCGGGTAGTCGTTGACCGCCTGCTCGGCCTCGGGGAAGTCGATGCCCTCCACCTTGCCGCCGGAGGCCTGCACGTCGGTGGCGTAGACCAGGGCGGCGTCGACCTCACCGAGTGCGACCTTGGTGAGGGTGGCCTTGACGTCCCGCTCCAGGGTGACCGGGGTGACCTTGACCCCGGCCGCGTCCAGCGCCTTGACCGCCGCGGCGCCGCAGGGCACCTGGACCGCGCACAGCGCCACCTTCACCCTCGCGTCCGCCAGGTCCTTCAGCTCGTCGACGCCCGCGGGGTTGCCGGCCGGGACGGCGATCCGCAGCCTGTTGCGCACGAACACCGTCGGGGAGGCGGCCAGGGAGGCGTCGGTGACGGTCTTCATGGTGGCCGGGCTGGCCGCGGCGAACACGTCCGCCGGCGCACCCTGGGCGATCTGCTGGGCCAGCGTGGCGCTGGAGCCGAAGTTGAAGGTCACCTTCACACCGGGGTGGGCGGCCTCGAAGGCCTCGCCGAGCTCGGTGAAGGCGCCGGTCAGCGAGGCGGCGGCGAACACCGTCACCTCCGCCGCGGCCCCGCCGGCCGCCGGGGCGGAGCCGGACGCGGTGGAGGTGGCGGCCGGCTCGCCGGAGCCGCAGCCGGTCAGGACGGCGAGCGCGACGGGCAGGGCGATGGCCCGGCGGGCAAGGCGCCGAAGCGGCACGGAGGACTCCTCGTCAGGTTCCGGCCGCGCGGCCGCCGACCGGCCCGCGTCCACCCGTCGGCGCACGGTGCCGGCGCTGACTCCGAGCGACGCGGCGGCCTCGCCGGTCCGGAACGTCGTCACGAACCGTCAGGCTACCCCTCGCGCATTCGATGCCCTACGCCGGTCTCCTCCCGCGTCAACGGCGTCGTCCACGGCTCCGCCGTGGGCGATGCACCCTACGGCCGGGTGCCGATCCCGGTCACCAGCTCCCCGGTCCGGGCCGGCCCGCCGGTCTTCGGCGACAGCGGCGGCGTGTCCATGCCCGACGCGGTGCGCAGCCCCTCCAGCACCGCGCGCAGCGCGTCCACCGAGGAGTGCCGGGGAGTCCAGCCCAGCTCGGTGCGGGCGCGGGTGACATCCATGATCGGTACGGTGAACAGCATGTCGAGCAGGTCCGGCGAGGCGGGCACCAGGCGCAGGTGCCAGGCGGCGGAGGCGGCGCCGCGCAGCACCCAGCCGGGGACGGGCACCCGCCGGGCGCCGAGCACCTCGGCCAGCACCGCGGAGTCGATCACCGGGTCGGCGGCGATGTTGAAGGCTCCCGACACCTCCTTGACGACCGCCAGGCGGTAGGCCTCGCCCATGTCCTCGGCGTGCAGCGCCTGGAACCTGAGCTCGGGCAGGTCGGGAACGAAGGGGATGAGGCCGGGCCGCACCAGCCGGTGGGGGAGGAACGGACCGGCGAACAGCCGCCGCTGCTCGGTCGCCGCCTCCCGCTTGAAGACGAAACCGGGGCGGAGCCGTACCACCCGGATCTCCGGGTGCTCGCGCTCGAACGCGTCGAGCGTCCGTTCGAGGTAGGCCTTCTCCCGCCCGTAGGCGGCGCCGGGCCAGCCGTGGGTGGGCCAGTCCTCGGTGACCGGGCGGTCCTTCGGGCCGGGGGAGTAGGCGCCCACCGAGGAGGCGTGGACCAGCACGGGGACCTTCGCCCGGGCCACCGCCTCGAAGACGCGGATGCTGCCCAGCGCGTTGTTGCGCCAGGTGGTCACCGGGCGTCGGGTCGGCTGGAACAGCCAGGCCAGGTGGACGACCGCGTCCGCGCCCGCGAGGTGCGTCGCGAGATCACCGGTGGAGACGTCCACCGTCCGCCACTCGGTCTTCTCCGGGTGCCAGTCGGGCAGGCGGCGGGCCAGCCCGAGGATGGATGTGACGCTGCTGTCGGCGGCCAGGGCGGACACCACGCTCGTGCCCACGTTCCCGGTCGCGCCGATGACGATTACCCGCATATCCCCCAGATGCCCGGAGGAGGATGGTCAAACCGGCGAACCGCGCCGGCCCCGCCCCGCGGGCGGCGGCCCGGACGTCAGGGGAGCCGCGCCGTGGCCGGGCTCTCCGGCCGGGCCTCGGCGAGTGCGTCGCCGAGGGTGGGGTACACGTCGAACGCGGCGTCGAGGCCGGTCAGCCGCATCAGGCGGCGGGTCGAGGGCTTCGGGCAGCACAGGGCGCAGGTGCCGCCGCACCGGTGGGCCCGGCTGGAGGCCTGGACGAGGAGGCGCAGGCCGCACGAATCGATGAAGTTCATGGACGACAGGTCGAAGAGCAGCCGGGGACTCTCGGACGCGAGCGCTTCGTCGATCTTCTCGCGGAGGCGGGACTCCGCGGTCTTGTCGACCTCGCCCACGATCCGGATGACGGTGAAGGCCCGGCAGTGCTCCCCGCTGATCTGCAATGGCATACGGACGCCTCCAGAGCAGCGACATGCCGATCGCGGTCCCGGCGGCTCCCGGACCGCTCATGCGCCTGGTCCTCCCAGTGTCGCCCCTGCGGGGCGAAAGGCACAAGGAGGCGTGCTGCCCTCTTCCGTTTGACCTCCCCAGCACGGGTATGGAGAGGGTCCGTGCAGCTCATCCCGTGGAGGAGGCGGTATATGACGACGTTCGGGTACTTCCTGTCAAGCGAGGAGCACGACCCCAGGGAGCTGGTGCGGCAGGCCAGGCTCGCCGAGCAGGCGGGGTTCGAGAGCCTGTGGATCTCCGACCACTTCCACCCCTGGCTGGACGAGCAGGGGCAGAGCCCGTTCGTCTGGTCGGTGATCGGTGCGATCGCCGAGGCGACCTCGCTGCCGATCACCACCGCGGTCACCTGCCCCCTGGTCCGCATCCATCCGGCGATCATCGCCCAGGCGGCCGCCACCAGCGCCGTGCTGACCGGCGGCCGGTTCCGGCTCGGCGTCGGGACCGGCGAGGCGCTCAACGAGCACATCATCGACTCGCGGTGGCCCCCCGCCGAGGAGCGGCTGGAGATGCTCGAGGAAGCGGTCGAGATCATGCGCGAGCTGTGGAGCGGCAGACTGGTGACGCACCGCGGCACCCACTACGACGTGGACACCGCCCGCCTGTACACGCTGCCCGACTCGCCGCCGCCGATCTACATGTCCGGGTTCGGGGAGAAGTCGGTGGAGCTGGCCGGGCGCATCGCCGACGGCTACATCTGCACCGGCCCGTCGGCCGAGTTCGTGCAGCGGTTCCACGACTCCGGCGGCCAGGGCAAGCCCGTCCAAGGCGGGCTGAAGGTCTGCTACGCCGCCGACGAGGCCACGGCGCGCAAGACCGTGCACCGGCTCTGGCCGACCCAGGGCATCCAGGGCGAGGCCGCCCAGCTGCTGCCGCTTCCCCGGCACTTCGAGCAGCTCGCGCAGATGGTCACCGAGGAGGAGGCGAGCAAGGGCTCGCCGTGCGGCCCGGACCCCGAGGTCCACCTCAAGGCGATCCGGGAGTACGTCGACGCGGGCTTCGACGAGGTGTACGTCAGCCAGATCGGCGACGAGCAGGAGGCGTTCTTCGACTTCTACGCCAAGGAGGTCCTGCCCCGGCTGCGCTGACCGCCCACCCCGGGCGGCGCACGGGCCGTCCGGGCGGGGACCGCCGGGGGCGGTCCCCGTCGAATCCGGATAGGAGGCAGACCATGAAGGCCGTCACCTGGCACGGCAAGCGCGACATACGGGTCAAGGAGGTCGCCGACCCGATCATCAAGGAGCCGACCGACGCGATCATCAAGGTCACCACCACCGCCATCTGCGGCTCCGACCTGCACCTGTACGAGCTCATGGGCCCGTTCATCAGCGACGGGGACGTCCTCGGCCACGAGGCCATGGGCATCGTGGAGGAGGTCGGCTCCGAGGTCTCCCACATCGAGCCCGGGGACCGGGTCGTCGTCCCGTTCAACATCTCCTGCGGCCGCTGCCACATGTGCGGGCTGAAACTCTTCGCCCAGTGCGAGACCACCCAGGTCCGCGACCACGGCATGGGCGCCGCGCTGTTCGGCTACACCCGGCTGTACGGCGAGGTCCCCGGCGGCCAGGCGGAGTACCTGCGGGTCCCGCAGGCCCACTTCGGGCCCATCAAGGTGCCCGACGGCCCGCCGGACGAGCGGTTCGTCTTCCTGTCGGACGTGCTGCCCACCGCCTGGCAGGCCGTGCAGTACGCCGACATCCCCGACGTCGGCAGCGTCGCGGTCTTCGGCCTCGGCCCCATCGGCCAGATGAGCGCCCGGATCGCCAAGCACCTGGGCCACCGGGTGATCGGGATTGACGGCGTGCCCGAGCGGCTCGAGATGGCCCGCAGGCACGGCATCGAGATCATCGACTCCTCGGCGGTCCGCGACGTCCCCGAGGCGGTCCGCGAGCTCACCGGCGGCCGGGGGACCGACTCGGTGATCGACGCGGTCGGCATGGAGGCCCACGGCTCGCCCGTCGCGAAGCTCACCCAGACCATCACCGGCCTGCTGCCCGACGCGCTCGCCGCACCGCTGATGACCAACGCGGGCGTGGACCGCCTGGCCGCCCTGCACCAGTGCATCGACGCCGTACGGCGCGGCGGCACGATCTCGGTCAGCGGCGTCTACGGCGGCATGGCCGACCCGATGCCGATGCTGAGGATGTTCGACAAGGGCGTCACCATGCGCATGGGCCAGGCCCACGTCCGGAGGTGGACCAACGACCTGATGCCCCTGGTCGTCGACGAGTCCGATCCCCTGGGGGTCATGGACCTGGCCACCCACCGGCTCCCGCTGGACCAGGCGCCGCACGGCTACGAGATCTTCCAGAAGAAGCGCGACGGGGCGATCAAGGTGCTGCTCAACCCGTGACCCCGTCGTCTCCCCGACCCCCCGCAACTCCATGGAATCCCCCCGGAAGACCCTCCGGGACCACATCGCAGAAAGGCGGAACGTGGACGCCATCGTGCTCCTGAAGGAAGACCACAAGACGGTCGAGAAGCTGTTCAAGCAGTTCGAGAAGGCCGGTGACGAGGCCTACGACGAGAAGCGGAAGCTCGTCGACCAGATCATCGAAGAGCTCACCACCCACGCCTACATCGAGGAGGAGATCTTCTACCCGGTCGCCCGCGCGGAGGTTCCCGAGACCTCCGACCACATCCTGGAGAGCGTCGAGGAGCACCACGTGGTGGTCTGGATGCTCTCCGAACTGAAGGACATGGACCCGAGGGACGAGCGGTTCGACGCGAAGGTCACCGTCCTCATGGAGAACGTCCGCCACCACGTCGAGGAGGAGGAGGACGAGTGGTTCCCCGAGGTGCGCAAGGCGATGGGCCGCAAGAGGCTCCAGGAACTGGGCGAGGAGATGGAGAAGGGCAGGGCCAAGGCCCCGAGTGAGCCGCTGGCCGTCTCCAGCGCGCAGCAGTAGGGCGACCGGTCTCCGCCGGGCCCGGCCGGGCGGGCGAAGGTCCGCCCGGCCGGGTCAGGCGACCCGGCCGGTGGCGGGCCCGGCCGTCGCCCGCCCGGCGGCGGGCAGGGTGACGGTGAAGCGGCTGCCGGGGTCGGCCGGGGCGTAGAAGGCGTCGCCGCCGTGCGCGCGGGCCAGCTCGCGGGTGATCCACAGGCCCAGGCCGACCGAGCCGGGAGTGGCGCCGGCGCCGCTGAAGCGGGAGAACAGCAGGGAGCGCTTGTCCTCGGGAACGCCCGGGCCGTGGTCGCGGACGTGTACGGCGAGCAGCTCGCCGTCCCCGCGCCCGGCGGGGGCGGCGCTGACCACGATCGGCGGGGCGCCGTAGCGCACGGCGTTGGTGGCGAGGTTGACCAGCATCTGCTCCAGCCGCTGCGGGTCGGCCCGCACCGTGAGGCCGGCGGGGACCTCGACGCGCACCGGGGCGCTGAGGTAGCCGACCGCCTTCTCGGCGGCGGCGCGCAGGTCCAGCGGGTGCAGGTCCAGCCGGAGGGTGCCGTGGCTGTCGAGCCGGTCGGCGTCCAGCAGGTCGGCGGCCAGCCGCCGGATCCGGTCGACCTGGCGGATGGCGACCCTGGCGATCGCTTCCCGGCGCTCCTCGGGCAGGTCGGGGCCGTCCTCGTTCAGGGTCTCCACCGCGAACTGGACGGAGGTCAGCGGGGAGCGCACGTCGTGAGCCAGGGCGGCGGTCAGCGCGGCCCGCCAGCGCTCCATGCGGCGGATGGTCTCCCGGTCGCGGCGCTGGTGGTCGACCTGGCGGGCGATCAGCACGCCCACCCCCACCAGTGTGGGGACGAACACCACGACGCTGGAGACCGCCACCGGATCGCGGCCCGAGACGACCAGCGGCACCAGGTAGGCCAGTGTCGCCGGCGGGGTCAGCGCCAGCACGGCCGCGGTGGGGAAGTGCAGCCCGACCCACGCGAACAGCATCATGTAGAACGGCGCCGTGCCCGCCGCGGTCCCGCCGAACGCCCAGGTGGAGACGGACAGCACGGCCAGGGCGGGCAGGCTCAGCGCCAGGGGGGCGCGCGGGTCGAGGCGGTCCCAGGGGAACCACCAGGCCGCCGCGGCCAGGAGCAGGTCGGCCCCGGCGATCACCGCCAGCAGGCCGCGCCGGCCGGTCGGAGTCGCCGCGATCCCCAGGACGGCCAGCACCCCCGCCAGGGCGAACAACGCCGCCGCCTGCCGGGCGGCGTATTTCCCACCATCCCCGAGCACGGACCACTTTGTGGCCATCTGTCCCCCTGTGGTGAAACACATCCGGCTTCTACCATAACTATTGGTCGCAGCAGGATCACCTACAGTGGCCGGCGCTCAGGGGGCGCCTGCCGTGGCCGCGGCTCCCCGCCGGTTCCCGGGAGGCGCTCCGGGCCGCTCGGCCGACCCGGCGGCCCGCCGTACGGGGCCGTGCGGGTCAGCGGTGGCAGAGCAGGCAGTGCAGGGCGCGCTCGAGTGAGGCGGTGTCGCCGACCGGCGCGGGCCAGGGCAGCCGGATGAGGGTGGGATCCTCGATGCCGGAGCGGACGGTGGCGCCGAACCTGTCCAGCTCCCAGAGCCACACGTCGCCGGCGGGCTCGGAGAGCAGGGCGCCGAGCGCGGCCGAGAGCCGGTCCCGGTGGGCGTCGTTGACGTGGCGGACCATGCGCTCGGCCTCGGCCGTCAGTGGGTCGGGGGCGGCGTCGAGATACTCCTCCGCGTCCAGGACGCCCGACTCCGGCCCGGTCAGGTAGACCACCCGGCCGACGTCCACCCGGAGCAGGCGCGGGCCCTCCCGGCGCTCCAGCACGTCGAACAGGGCCTCGTCGGGGCAGCGGTCGGCGATCGCGATCGCGGTCTCGCGCAACTCCCGCTCAGGTACGGCCTGCACCCAGCCCTGAACCTTCAGCAGGCCCCGGGAGAGCTCCACCCCGCCGAGCGAGCGGCTCGCGGTCAGGTCCACGGTCACCACCGGCTCGTCCCGCATCCCGTGGAGCGGGTCCCCCGGCAGGACGAGCAGCACCGGCCGCCCGGCGCGGTCCACCCCGCCCCGGGCGGACCACGCGGGTGCGGCCGTCCCCGCGAGGGAGACGTGGCTGGGGACGGCGGCCGCGGCGAGGGTGCGGACCCGCTCGGGGGCGGGCGGCGCGGTGACGGGCTGCTGCATGGACCGGCTCTCCTTGAGATCTTGCGATCGTTTCGTCTAAGGTAAGGCTAACCTCAGTAAGGCATACCTAAGCACAATGGAGTGACTGTGCGCTACACCGGACCCAAGGTGCGACTCTCGAGGCGCGCCGGCGTCCCTCTCACCCGCAAGGCCGTTCGCTACTTCGAGGAGCGCCCCTACCCGCCGGGTGAGCACGGCCGCAAGACCAACCGCCGGCAGACCGGTGACTACGGCCTGCGGCTGATGGAGAAGCAGAAGCTGCGCTGGTACTACGACGTCTCCGAGCGGCAGATGCGCCGCTACTGGGACATGGCGCTGCGCAGCCCCGGCCGCTCCGGCGCCGAGCTGGTGGTGCTGCTGGAGAGCCGCCTGGCCTCCCTGGTCCTGCGCGCGGGCCTCGCCCCGTCCATCTACGCCGCCCGGCAGTACGTCACGCACGGCCACATCACCGTGGACGGCCGCAAGGTGGACATCCCCAGCTACCTGGTCAAGCCGGGCCAGGTCATCGCGGTGCGGGAGCGCTCCCGGGCCATGCAGCCGTTCGTCGCCGCGGCCGAGGGCGTCTACGCCGACGAGCGGACCGCCCCCTATCTGGCGGTCGACCACGCCGACCTGCGCTTCACCGTGGTCTCCCGGCCGGTGCGCGAGCAGATCGCCGTGCCGGTGGACGAGCAGATGGTCGTGGAGTTCTACTCCCGCTGAGGCGGGACGCGGTCTTCCCCTCCGCCCCCGGTGGCCGGCGGCGTCCCCGTCCCGGGCCCGGTCACCGGCGGGCGGGCCGCCTGCGGGAGGCCCGCCTCCCGGCGGCCGGGGCGGCCGGGGCGGCCGGCCTGCCGGAACCGGCCGGGGCCGCCGGATCAGCGGGGCCGGCCGGAGCCGCCGGACCGGCGGGGCCGCCCGGCGCCGCGGCGCCGTCGGGGAGGCGCACGGCGGCCGGAGCGGGTGGAACGCGGTCGCGCAGCTCCCGCACCTCGGCCCGGAGCGCGGCCAGCTCCGCCATCACCGCGGTGCCCAGTTCCGCGGTCGCCTGCGCCGACTCCTCCGCGTGCTCCTCCTCCATCGCGCTGACCACCACCGCGATGAACAGGTTGAGCACCACGAAGGTGCACACCAGCATGAACAGCACGAAGAACACCCACGCCCCCGGGTGCTCGGCCATCACCTCGCGGGTGATGTCGGACCACGCGTCCCCGGTCATCATCTGGAACAGCGTGAACAGCGAGGTGGGCAGGTCGCCGAAGTACTCCGGCGCGGTGGCGCCGTACAGCTTCGTGCCCATCACGGCCGCGACGTAGAGCACCAGGCCGAGCAGGAGCACGATCGAGGTCATCCCGGGCACGGCGGTGAGCAGGGCGGTGACCACCCGGCGCAGGCTGGGCACCACCGAGATGAGCCGGAGCGCGCGCAGGATCCGCAGCGCCCGCAGCACCGAGAGCCCGCCCGCGGTGGGCAGCAGCGAGACGGTCACGATCGAGGCGTCGAACAGGTTCCACGGGTCGCGGAAGAAGCGCGGGCCGTACGCGTAGATCTTCGCGGCCAGCTCCGCGGTGAAGAAGTAGAGCGCGAGGTGGTCGACGACCGACAGCGCCGTGCCGTACCGCCCGACGACCGCGGCCGAGGTCTCCAGGCCCAGGGTCGCCGCGTTGACCACGATGACCGCGATGACGGCCTGCTGGAAGCGCGAGGTCTCCAGGGCGGCGCGAACACGCTCGCGCACGGGCACGAGGGCTCCCGGGGTCGGAGGTCGGAGGACAGCCCAAGATCATAACGGATGCCCGGGATCCCGGCCCCGCCCCGGACGGGCGGCGGGCGTCGCGTGGCCGCCGCCCATCCGGGTAGGGGCCCGGCATGCCGGAACGAGGGACACGACGGGACGCGGCGGCGGCTCCGGGCGGGGCGGGGGCCTCCCTGCGCCCCTCGCTGCTGTCGGCCGCCCTCATCGGCGTCGGCGTCATGGCCGCCGTCGACGAGGTGGTCTTCCACCAGCTCCTGGCCTGGCACCACTTCTACGACCGGGCCACCCCCCAGGTGGGGCTGCTCTCGGACGGCCTGCTGCACGCCGCCGAGCTGGTGGCCGTCGTCGGCGGGTTCTTCTGGCTGTCCGACCTGCGCCGCCGCGCGCTGCTGGTCGCCCCGGCGGCCTGGGGCGGCTTCCTGATGGGCGCCGGAGGCTTCCAGCTCTTCGACGGCCTGGTCGACCACAAGGTCCTGCGCGTGCACCAGATCCGCTACGGCGTCGACCTGGGCCCCTACGACCTGGTGTGGAACCTGGCCGCCGTCCTGCTGCTGGCCTGCGGCGCCGCGCTGGCCCTGCGCGCCCGGCGCCGGCGCGCCGGGGACACCCGCACCCCGTCCGGTGACCGGCGCCCCTGATGCGGCTCCTCCTCCCGGCCCCCGGCCGGCAGGAGGCCCTCCCGGCCTCCGCCCGTACGGACGTCCACCCCGCTCCACCGCACCACGGCCCCCATCCGGACCCCGCTCACCTGGACCCCGCTCACCTGGACCCCGGCGCGTGGCAGGCGTCCCTGCCGGTGCTGCTGGCGATCGCCATCTGCGCCGCGGTCTACCTGGTCGCCGCCCGGCGGGCGGCGACCGGGCCCCGGGGCTGGAGCCGGCTGCGCAGCGCCTCCTGGCTGACCGGCTGCACCGTGCTGGCCGTGGCGGTCTCCCCGCTCCCGCACGCCCTGGCTCCGGCGGGCGCCACCGCCCACATGGTCCAGCACCTGCTGCTGAGCATGTTCGCCCCGCTCGCCCTGGTCATGGCGGCGCCGGTCACGCTGCTGTTGCGCACCGCGCCGGCGCCCCGCCGCCGCCGCGTCGCCCGCCTGCTGTGCTCGCCGGTCCTGCACGCGGCCGGCCACCCGGCCGGTGCCGCCGTGCTCAACACCGGCGGAACGCTGCTGGTGATGCTCACCCCGCTGTACGCGGCGACCCTGACCAGCCCTCTGCTCCACCACGCGGTCCACCTGCACTATCTGGCGGCCGGCTACCTGTTCGCCTGGGCCGTCGCCGGTCCCGACCCGGCCCCCCGCAGGCCCGGGACGGCCGTCCGGGTCACCGCCCTGATCCTGGCGTCCGCGGTCCACGCCTGGCTCGCCAAGCACCTCTACGCCCACGCCCCCGCCCTGCCTCCGGGCGCCGCGGACGCCGCGGACGTACGGCAGGCCGCCCAGGTCATGTACTACGGCGGCGACATCGCCGAGTTCCTGCTGGCCACCGCCCTGTTCGCCGCCCGGTACCGGCGGCGCTAGGAAGCGGCTCGGGGTGCCGTGGCCGGACCGCCACCGGGCCTCACCCGGATCCGGGCCCCTAACGGCTTTTGGCCGCGGGCAGGGTCACGGTGAACCGGGCTCCCGGATCGGCCGGGCTGTAGGTGACGTCGCCGCCGTGGGCGCGGGCCAGCTCCCGGGTGATCCACAGTCCCAGGCCGACCGAGTCGGGGACCGTGTTGGTGTGGCTGAACCGGGAGAACAGCACACCCCGCACGACCTCCGGCACGCCGGAGCCGTGATCGCGCACCCGGATGGCGACCATGCCGTCGGAGGCCGGCCCGGCGCTGATGACGACGGGAGGCCTGCCGTAGCGGGCGGCATTGGTGACCAGGTTGACGAGGATCTGCCCCAGCCGCTCGGGGTCGGCGTCCACGGCCACCTCCTGGCCCACCTCGAGGGACACCGGGCAGGTCAGGTACTCCAGCGCCTGATGGGCGACAGCGCGGACCGCCACCGGCCGGCGGTCCAGACGCAGCTCACCGTGGGCGTCTACGCGCTCGGCGTCCAGCAGGTCGCCGGCCAGGCGGCGGATGCGCTCGGTCTGGCGCAGGGCCGCGGCGATGAGCTGGGTGCGCTGCTCGCCGGGCAGGTCGCCGTCCTCGTCCAGGGTCTGCAGGGCGAACTGTACCGTCGTCAGCGGCGAGCGCACGTCGTGCGCCAGGGTGGCGATCAGGGCCGCGCGCCATCGGTCGGCCTGCTGGACCTCGTCATGGGCGCGGCGGACGGCCGCCAGGTCACGGTGGTGGCGGTCGGTCTGGCGGGCCAGCAGCACACCGGTGAGCACCATGGCGGGCAGGAACACCATCGCGCCGACCGCCGGAAGGACGCCGCGGCCGGCGGCCAGGACCGGCACCAGGTAGGTCGCCACCGCCACCCCGGCCAGGCCGAGGATGACCGCGACGCGGTGGTGCAGGCCGGCCCAGACGAACAGCAGCAGGAAGAACGGGGCGGTGCCCAGCGCCAGAGGAGTGAACGCCCAGGTGACGATCCCCAGCAGGACCATCTCGGCCACGCCCGGGACCAGCGGCGCCCAGGGCGGCCACCTGCCCCAGGGCAGCATCCACGCGGCCCCGGCCAGGGCCAGCTGGACCGCGGCGATGATGCCGATGAGCACCTGCTGGCCGGCCGGGGCCGCCGCGAGGATGAGGACGACCAGCAGCGAACCACCGAGCAGCAGCATCGCGAGCTGCCGGGCCGCGACCTCGGGACCTTCACCGAGCAGCGACCGGTTCCGGCTCATGCCCCGCCCTCCTCCTGCCATAAAACCAGGCGAGAAAGTCATATCGGGACGAATACCCCTTGAAGACCGCTTGTCGCATCAATCCTCCCCGAATGTCGTTCGCGTTCCAGGAAGCGGGGAACCGTCGGCGGAATCCGTCATCGGTCGGCGATGCGGCGCGGCATCCCGTTCCCTGACCCGATCCGGTGATCACCGGTGGAGTGGAAGAGGCGGCCGGTCGTTCCCCCCGGGCTGATTTCACGGCACACCCAGGGGTTAGCCTGAAGGCGGCTGCTCCGTCCCCCCGGTGACGGTCACTCGACGCGTCCGGGGGCGGTCGCCCGGCATGTCCGGCGAACAACGGAGGATCCATGAACGGCCACTCAGTGAACGGCCACCCGATGAACGGTTACCCGCAGATCGCCGACCACGGCATGATCGGGGACCTGCAGACCGCCGCGCTCGTCTCCGGCACGGGCACCATCGACTGGTGGTGCACACCCCGCTTCGACTCGCCGAGCATCTTCGCCTCCCTCCTCGACAGCGAGCGCGGCGGGCACTGCCGGTTCGCCGTCGACGCGGACCGCGTCGCCGGAACGACCGTCCGGCAGCTCTACCTGCCCGACACCGCCATCCTCGTCACCCGCTTCATGGCGCCCGGCGGCGTCGGCGAGGTCGCCGACTTCATGGAACCGAACCCCTCCGCCACCGCCTCCGACCGGCACCGGCTGGTGCGGGTCGCCCGAGTGGTCCGCGGCAGCCTGCCCTTCACGCTCGTCTGCCGCCCCCGCTTCGACTACGGGCGGGCACCGCACACCCTCACCCTCCTCGACGACGGATCCGCCCTCTTCCACGGCCCCCGTACGGACCTCCACGTGCAGGCCACCGCCCCCCTCACCCTGCGCCCGGACGGCGACGACGTCGTCGCCGACTTCACCCTGCAGGCCGGCGAGACGGCCGCCGTCGTCCTGACCGCCGACAGCAGCGGCTACCACCCCGTGGCCCCCCTGACCGCCGGCGAGGTCCGCGACAGCATCGAAGCCTGCCGCGACTTCTGGCACGACTGGCTGCGCGCCTCCCGTTACCAAGGCCGCTGGCGCGACATGGTCAACCGCTCGGCGATCACCCTCAAGCTGCTCACCTACGCGCCCACCGGCGCGCCGATCGCCGCCGCCACCATGGGCCTGCCGGAGCAGATCGGCGGTGAACGCAACTGGGACTACCGCTACACCTGGATCCGCGACGCCTCCCTGTCGGTCCGCGCCCTGATCGACCTCGGCTTCGTCGAGGAGGCCCAGGCCTTCCGCACCTGGCTGCGTGAGCGCCTCGAGGCGGGCGGCACCGCCTCGGGCGAGCCGCTGCAGATCATGTACCGGATCGACGGCGATCCCCATCTGACCGAGGAGGTCCTCGACCACCTGGAGGGCTACCAGAAGTCCGGGCCGGTCCGGGCCGGCAACGCGGCCGCCGACCAGCTCCAGCTCGACATCTACGGCGAGGCCGCCGACGCCCTGGCCCAGGCCCAGGAGATCGGGGGCATCCGCGGCTGGCGGTCCTTCAGCGGCCTGCTGGACTGGCTGGCCGACACCTGGGACCGGCCCGACGAGGGCATCTGGGAGACCCGCGGCGGACGCCAGGAGTTCACCTACAGCCGCCTCATGACCTGGGTCGCCTTCGACCGCGGCATCCGCATGGCCACCGCCTACTCCCGCCCCGCCGACCTCGTCCGCTGGACGGGCGTCCGCGACACCGTCTTCAACCAGATCATCGACCGTGGCTGGAACCCGCGACGGCAGGCCTTCGTCCAGAACTACGCCACCGACGTGCTGGACGCCTCGCTGCTGCTCATGCCCCGTGTCGGATTCATCTCCCCCCGCGACCCGGCCTGGCTGAGCACCCTCGACGCCATGGACGGGGAACTGGTCAGCGACAGCCTCGTCTACCGCTACGACCCCGCAGCCTCCCCGGACGGGCTGCGCGGCTCCGAGGGGACCTTCAACCTGTGCAGCTTCCTGTACGTCGAGGCCCTCGCCCGCGCCGGACGGCTGCACCAGGCCCGCTACGCCTTCGACAAGATGCTCACCTACGCCAACCACGTCGGCCTGTTCGCCGAGGAGATCGGCCCGTCGGGCGAGCAGCTCGGCAACTTCCCGCAGGCGTTCACCCACCTGGCGCTCATCGCCGCGGCCATCGCCCTCGACGAGCAGCTCGACCAGGCCGAAACGGGCGGACGATAGGCCGTCGCGCCCGGCGTCGCCGGCCGCCGGACCGACGTCCGCCCCCGTCCGTCCGGGGCCTGCGGCGCGGACGGACGGGGACGCCGGGCGGCCGGCTCGGAAAGCCGGTTCAGCTCGAACCGGCGGGAAGGCGGGCGGCGGCGGCGAGGCCGACCAGGGCGAAGACCGCCAGGGCGACCATGGCCAGAGCGTAGGAGCGGTTCCCCTCGGCCAGCCCGGAGACGAGGATCGTGCCGGCGATCGCCGTACCGAACGATGAGCCGAGGTTGGAGATGCTTCGCGACAACCCGGATATCTCGCCCTGCAGTGCCTCGGGGAAGCTCGACTGCACGACATTGACCGACGGGGTCAGCATCATGCCCACGCCCAGGCCGATCAGCAGCAGCCCCGGTGCGAAGGCGACGACTCTCGACGACGCGCCGACCAGGACGAGCAGTACCGCGATCCCCGTCACGGTCATGACGAAACCCGCTGAGATCAGGGCCTTCTGCGAGTGCTTCCGGGCGAGCCGCTCCGCGGTCAGGGACGTGAGCAGGACACCCGCGGTCGCCGCGGTGAAGATGACGCCCGTTTCGATCGCGTTGTACCCGCGGACCGTCTGGAGGAAGACGGCGACGACGAACGACGTCCCCATGAGGATCAGCCACTGCATGTTCTGGGTGGCGAGGCCGAGGTTGGACGTGCGGTTGCGGAACAGCCCCATCGTCAGCAGTGCCTCCTTCCCCGCGCGCTCCCGGGCGCGGATGTGCAGGAAGAACCAGATCAGGAAGGCGGCTCCGGTGGCGAGGAACGCCGCCATCAGTACGGCGTCGCTGCCGGCCTGCAGGATCCCGAACACCACGAAGAACATGCCGACCGCCGACAGCACGGCTCCGGCGGCGTCGAAGGGGCGTGCCGGATCCGGGGGCACGGGATCGACGATCCGGCGGCTGAGGAACACGATCACCGCGATGACCACCGCCTGGAAGAGGAACGCCGCCCTCCAGCTGATCGCCGTGGCGATGAATCCCCCGATCAACGGGCCCGCCGCCGCCCCGACGCCTCCCATCCCGCTGATCAGACCGAAGGCCCGGGCCCGTGAGGGGATATCGTCGAACGCCATCGTCGCGAGGATGTAGACGGGCGGGATCAGCAACGCCGTCCCCACCCCCTCGAGCACCGAGTTGCCGAGGACCAGCATCCCGAGGTTGGGGGAGAACGTGCTGACCAGGGCACCGATCCCGTACAGCGTGAGACCCGCGAGGAAGCACCGCTTGCGGCCCCAGCGGTCGGTCAGCTTGCTGCCGGGGATCATCAGCACCGCCATGATCAGCAGGAACAGCGTGATCGTGCCCTGCACGCCCTTGACCGTCGTGTCCAGGTCCTCGCTGATGTCATTGATCATCACGTTCATGTTCGAACCCGCGAAGCTGCAGATGAACTGGGCGAGGGCGAGCGGCGCCAGGGGTCTCCGCGCGGACCCGACCGCGCCGCGGGAGGCGGGGGCCTTGGTCACCGTCCACCTCGCCCACCGGCGGCGCGCCGCGCATCCGCTCCGGCTGCGGAGACCGGGTGCACCGCGACGACCGCCGACCGGTACCCCATCAGCCCTCCCAGAACGGGAGGAAGGCGTGAATTTCGATCTCTCCGCCGCGGATCAGCCCGTGAGAACTCTCGGGGAGCTCGTTCCACGCACCGGTGAGGTCACGGAGGGGCTCGGAGACGACGAAACGGGTTCCCGCCCCCAGCCGCCGCAGACTCTCCAGTTCCGGGTGGAGCTGCCGCACCTGGGAGATGTCGGTGGAGTAGAACAACGACCTGGCGCGGCCCGCACTGGCATGGCGGAACATCCATACCGACTCGCCGTCGGTCGTGGCCACGGTCATCTGGAGGGGATGGGGGACGTCGTGACGCCGGGCGGTTTCCTCCACCAGGCCGGCGGCACGGGCGACCGCGCGCGGTGGGTCGTCGGTCAGCCCGAAGGTGAGCGCCAGGAAGAACAAGAGCTCGGAGTCGGTCGAGCCCTCGATGGCGGGATACAGCGATGGATCGACCGCCATCGCCAGGTCACGCCTGAGCCGGGGGAATCCCTCCACGACCCCGTTGTGCATCCACAGCCAGCGGCCGTACCGGAACGGATGACAGTTGCTGCGCTGCACCGGGGTGCCGGTCGAGGAGCGGATGTGCGCGAACAGCAGGGAGGTGCGGATCTGCCCCGCGATCTCGCGGAGGTTCCGATCGTTCCACGCGGGCTCGATGCTCTTGAACACGGCGGGTTCCTCGCCTTCGCCGTACCATCCGATGCCGAACCCGTCGCCGTTCGTGGTCGTCTCCCCGAGATGGGAATGCAGACTCTGGTCGATGAGCGAGTGGACCGGTCGGAACAGCAGTTCCTCGGCGAGGATGGGGTCTCCGCAGTATGCCATCCATCTGCACATAGCTACCTCACATTGATCGGCCACTCTGAACGAGACCGCGGACGGGCCGGCTCCCTCCGGCTCCGTTCCCGCAGGCCTCATGGGAGACGTCCGCTCCCGTCCCGGCTTCCGGCGGCGACCGACCTGCGCATGAGCAGGAGGAGCGTCCGGCGCCGCAGGCGGTCAGTGATGGAGCGCGGCCTTCAACGCCACCATGACCAGCCCGAGGAGCAGGTTGACCGCACCCGTGACCACCACCATCCGACGTGAGGCGCCGATCTTCACTGCGGCGACGGCCGCCCAGCCGACCTGACCGGCCACGGCGACCGTGAGAGCCAGCCATCCGGTGCCCTGCGCCCCGAGACCCAGCAGAGGGCCGACGGCCACCGCGACGGCAGGAGGGACGGCCGCCTTGACGATCGGCCATTCCTCGGTGCCCACCTGGCGGACATCGGCCATGTTCAAGCCGTGGGAGGCCAGACGGGCACCGAACAGGTGAGCGTACACGTGGGTGGCCCAGAACACGATGCCGGTGCCCAGCAGAAGGACGATCATCTCCAGCTGGGGGAACCTGCCGAGTGTTCCGGCGCCGACCACCACGGAGGCGGCGAGCAGCGATCCGTAGACGGCGCCGGTGTAGTCCCGGTGGGCGTCACCGGCCGGCGACCGGTGGCCGTCGCCTGGGTCGGACACCGTTTCCATGCTGGCTCCCGTAGCGGCCGGACCGGTCACGGACCGGGGCCCCGGATTTCATGCCCCGCCGTTCCGGCGTCGTCGGACCAGGGCATGCCGGATCTGCCCACGTCGTTTCCGGCTAACGGGCGCCGATCCCCTCCATCGCCTCGCGCAGGTGCGTCTCCTCCTCGCGGCTGAGCGACGTCTGGAGGACGTGCCCGCCGTACTCCTTGATCGCGGGGATGACCTTGTCCGGAGTGCTCTGCACGACCAGGACGAACAGCGCGGCCATGCCGGGTTCCAGCTTGGTGGAGAGCTGCCGCATGAAGTCGTTGTTGACGCCGACGTCGGTCATCGCGCCGCCCGCCGCCCCCGCGGCCGCGCCCAGCGCCATGCCGAACAGCGGCATGAAGAACAGCAGGCCGATCAGACTGCCCCACAACGCACCGCTGGCCGCGCCCAGACCGGTCATGCCGACGCTCTGGTGGAGTTTGATCTTCCCGTCGGGCCGGTGCTCGACGACGGCCACGTCCTCCATCGTGATCAGGTTCTGCCGCTGCAGGTCGATCAGGCGATCACGTACCGCGGTGGCGGTGGCGACGTCGGGATAGGAGATGGCGATGAGGTTGCTCATGGGTTTTCTTCCTTCCGATCGGTTGTCACGTCGATGAGGGGAACGGGCCGTCCGGACAGGGCGGTCGGTCCGTTCTGGATATGTGAACCCGTCGCCGTTCTTTCCGGGGGAGTCTCCCGGTAAAGAAAGCCGCCGGTCTTTTCCGGGCAACGCCGTCGCCGAGGCGGAGCGGTCCGGTGACGACCCGGGACGGGCCGTCACCCGCCTCTCGCGGGGCCGCCCGCCGACGGTGGCCGTCCGACGTGCGGCTCCGATCGACCCCCGCCGCAGGATCGCGGCGATGGCGGCTTCCCCGGGGCCCTCCCCAACCCTCTTGTGGTGGTCCCCTCTCCTCGATCAGGTGATCACCGCGAGCAGGCAAAAAGAATCCATGGGAGAGATCCCCGTAACCCTTCGGACAGCTCCGGCGCCCTTCCGGACCCTTCCGCGGAATGCAGCCCGGGAAATCAAAAGGTTTCCTTGTCGTGCGGATCCCCGGGAGTAAACGGTGTCGGACCGGGGGACCATCCGGCTTGTCCATTTCAGTGGGTGACGTCACATTCGGCGGGGTGCCATGGGCTGCTTGTTCGCGATTTTCGCCGGGGTCTTCCCGCGACTCGCCGTGTTCATCATCTGGGTGGCGCGCCCCGCTCTGGTCAACGCGGCCTTCGACACGTGGATCTGGCCCCTGCTCGGCGTGGTCTTCCTGCCGTTCGCCACGTTGATGTACGTCATCATGTACATCCCCGGTGTCGGGCTCCGGGGAGGGGACTGGTTCTGGATCGCCGTGGCGGTCCTGCTGGATCTGTTCCACTGGATAGGGGCCGTGACCCAGCGCCGCCAGCTGCCCGGCTACCGCGGGGACTGACCGGGCTTCACGGCACCGGCCGGGCCGCTCGGCGGAAGCGGATCCGACCCCAAGCCGCAGCCATGTCCGATTTGCCAAAATTTGTCACGATATGCGAAGCATGCCGAAAGTCGCGGGTACAGAGGGAAGGGTAAGGGGCGGTGACGAACGTGCACCAGAGCCGCTCGAACCGCTGAATCCCCGAACAACGCACGGGCAGAGCCGCCGGACATGTGCGAACGCCCTACCCGGGCGATCCCGGAAACTCTGCCGTGCGGAGGGAGCCGAACATGGAATATCCGCGTTACGGGCAGACCCAGGAGGCGTCGCGCGATCATGTGACGTCGTCCCAGGCGCGCCAGGACACCCAGATGGCGCAGGTCCGCCCGGTGACGGCGGAGCCCGCACCCACCAACTGGATCGGCTGGGTGGTCTTCGCTGGCATCACGATGCTGGTCCTGGGGTCCCTCCAGGCCCTGATGGGTCTGGTCGGCATCTTCAACACCGACTTCTACCTCGTCACCGCGGGCGATCTGGCGATCCCCGTCAACTACACGGCCTGGGGCTGGTTCCACCTGGCCATGGGCGTGGTCGTCGCCCTCGCCGGCGCCGCCGTCATGGCGGGCAAGACGTGGGGGCGCGCGGTCGGGATCTTCCTCGCCGGACTCCAGGCGCTCGTCAACTTCGCCTGGTTCCCCGCCTACCCGTTCTGGTCGATGATCATCATCGCCGTCGACGTCCTGGTCATCTACGCGCTGGCCGTCCACGGGAGGGAGATGAAGGCGTTCAGCAGACGCGCCACCTCGTAGGCGACCCACGGTCCATCCGGGGGCGCGGGTGGGAGCTCCGGCTCCCACCCGCGCCCCCGGGTCGTGACCGTGGCGCCGAGGACGCGCGAGGGAACGCATTCCCGGATCGGCCGCCTCATCCCCGTGTCGACTTCCTCCTCCGCCGACCGGAGCGCCGCCGCAGGCGGCGGCTCCTGCGGTCTCCGTCACCACTAAACGGACAAATGCCCCTAAACTGCATCCAGTTCGTGGTGAGGTGAAGGAGCACGTGGTGCACAAGGTCGTCCATATCCGGCCGCTCGACGATGTCCTCGGGCACGAGGAGTCGGCTGACTGCCTGTGCGGGCCCGCCGGAGAAGGCGTGTACGCACAGACCGCGGCGGAGGCCGTCGGCATGATCTACCGCCATCACGCGCTGCGGCCCTGTCACGACTGGGAGGCCTCCGCCGAGGGATGAAACAGGCCGGCGGCCGGCCGGTGCGCAGCGGGACGCGTGGAAGGCCGTGTCATCCGGGCGGGGGCGATCCGCGCTCCTCCGCCGGCGGGGCCGGTGCGGCGGCCGCGGCCTCCTGCCGTTCCTGAGCCGCGGCCTCCTGCAGTTCCTGGCGGGTGACGAACGTGTCGACCAGCGAGAGCAGCATGGCGACCACGGGTATGGCCAGCAGCGCTCCCATCGCGCCGAACAGCGACGCCCCCAGGATCACGGCCGCGAAGGACACTCCGGGATGGATGTCCACCGCCCGCGAGCTGATCTTCGGCTCCAGCGTCAGGTTCTCCACCTGCTGGTACAGCACGCCCCAGGCCAGCGCCGCCAGGCCGATCCAGGGCCGGGACGAGACCAGCCCCACCACCACCGGCAGGGCGATGGAGATGTAGGTGCCGATGGTGGGGACGAGCTGGGCGACCAGGCCCGTCCAGGCCCCGAGGGCGAGCCAGGACGGCATGCCGAGAGCCAGGAACACCAGGGCCGAGGCGGTGCCGTTGACGGCGGCCAGGATGAGCCGGGAGGAGACGTACCCGCCGGTCTTGATCGTGGACACGTCCCAGACGCTGATGAAGACCTGCTGGGAACGGCCGGGCAGCAGTTGCGCGATCCACCGGCGCAGCCTCGGCCCGTCGGCCGAGAAGTAGAACGTCAGCAGCAGCAGGGTGAACATGTTGAACACCGCCCCGGTCACCGTGCCCAGCAGGCTCAGCACGCCGCCGAGCGCGCCCTGCGCGTACTCGGCGGCCTGCTGCGGGGTCAGGTTGAGGGAGTCCAGGATGTCGGAGATCTCGTAGCGCGTGCCGAGACGGGCGTTGAGCCAGTCGACGGCGCCGGTGACGACTCCGGGGAGCGCCTTCAGCAGCGCCGCGACCTGCTGCACGAACATGCTGCCGAACAGGGCGAGGAAGACCACGGCGGCGAGGATGAACAGCGTCATCACCAGCAGCGCGGCCCTGCCGCGGGGGATCCGCCGCGACAGGCGTCGTACGGCGGGCTCCATGGCCAGGGAGAGGAACCACGCCATCACCAGCATGGCGACCAGCGAACCCGCGTCGGCGATCACGAAGCGGAGGAAGAGCACCACGGCGATGACGGCCGCTATGGCGAGCCCTGCACGCCAGACGTCGGCGGACGAGTGCAGCACCTGCACGGCGGGCGTCGCGCCGTGCGGCTCCATCGGCTTCTTCATGTCTCTCCTGAGATCTCGGTGTTCCGTTGGCTCCTCAGCGTCTCGACGAAGGCCGCGTGGTCCCGCCGCACCTGGTCCGCGTACGCCACGGCGAAGTCCCCCAGCGCTTCGGCGAAGGCGTCGCCCGCTCCCAGGTAGGCCGCGATCGCGGTCGCGTCACCGGAGCGGGCGTGTCCGTGCGCCAGCGTCCAGCCGCACAGGCCGGCGTAGCGCCTGAGCCGTCGCGAGTCCATCGCCGGAATGTCGGCCGCCCCCTTCATGTCCCGGAACTGCCGCCAGTAGTGGTCCCGCGACGGAGCCGCCCGGGACCAGCCGAGGAAGATGTCGCCGCTCGCCTGCATCAACCGCTGACCCTCCACGATGCGCTGCCCGCCGCAGGAGAACTCGCTACCGGGCAGGTGAGCCTCCAGCGCCGACGCCCCCGCCTCCTTGACCTGCAGAAAGAGCGGTTCGTCGTGCTCACGGCCCTGCATCAGGACGACGAAGCAGCGCGTTCCGACACTGCCCACCCCCACGACCTTCAACGCGACGTCGACCATCCGGAAACGCGACAGCAGATGCCGCCGGTCGTGCGACAGCGACGACCGGTAACCGGCGAAACTCTCCTCCACCTGATGGCGGAACGCCGCCCGCCTGTCGTGCTCGCCCATCTCCCGCAGCGGAACGAGCAGCGGAGGCTCGCTTCTGATCCGCAGCCGCCCGCCGGTCCCCTCGGTGAGCCTGGTCAGCACGCGCCGGCTGGTCTGCCTCCTGGCTTCCTCCTGAGCCGAGGCGAACCGTCTGCGGTCCTTTCCGCGCGGGATCCTGTCCTTGATCATCTGCAGCGAGACCTGCGCGTACCACACGTCCAGCACACCCGCGGCGGCGAACCCGGCCATGGCCCGTTGATAGGCGGTCACCGATCGCACGGCCGCCTCGCGGCCTTCGGCGTCCCCGTAGCCGTTGTCGCGCGCCGCGAGCACGAAACTCGCCGCCAGCCGCTTCACATCCCACTCCCACGGACCCGGCAGCGTCTCGTCGAAGTCGTCGACGTCGAAGACCTGCCGGCGCTCGGGGGAGGCGAACGTCCCGAAGTTCGCCAGGTGCGCGTCACCGCACAGCTGCACGGTGAAGCCGGTGACCGGGGTGCACGCGAGATCGGCGGCCATCAGTTCCGCGCTCCCCCGGAAGAAGGCCAGCGGCGACTCCGCCATCCGTGCGTGCCGTACGGGCAGCAGCCAGGGCAACCGGCCGGCTTCCTGCGCCGACAGCCGGGCGACGGGATCGGGGCGGTTGCGGGGCGGCGTCCATCCGGCGTGCTCCCGGCGCGGAACGACCTTGCGGGCGGCCCTGCCCACCACGGCCCGCTCCGCGAGCACCGTCTTCTCGCTCTCCATCGCGCATCACCACCGCCCGGCCCGCACCGCCCGGCCTCGTCGAGAGAGCCTCACCGAGCGGAACCGCCTCGTGTCCGTCCGTCTCACCCCCAGCATGCGCTCGGTGCAGGCGGGCGCCGGACACCGGGTGGGCATTCCGGTCCCCACCGGCGCCGGACCGGGTGACAATGAGACACCTTCCTGCGGGGTAGGTGCACGTTCATGACGGTTACCTCGAAGGCGGGCCGATGGGCCGACGGGCTCACCAGAGGCTGGACCCGGGTACGGCACCGGTGTGGCTGGCTCGATGTCCGCTCCGGCCGGGGCAGGCTGCTGGCACGGGTCACCGATCCGAGGCTGCACGGCCCCTCCACGGCGGCGTTCGACGGCCGCGACCTGCTGGTGGTCAACTTCCAGTACGGAGCCGCCAGCCCGGTGCTGCCGTACACGGTGGTGCGGCTGACCCCGGACCGCGGCCGGCCGGGCTGACCGGCCCGATCCCGTCGAAGTGGTGGATCACCTCGTGGTGCCGGGCCCCGCCACGACGTCGTGGGGCTCCGCGCCGTCGAGGTGGCGGCGGACGTTCTCCACGGCGGCCAGGGCGATGCGGACGAGCGTCTCTCGGGTGACGGCTCCGGCGTGCGGGGTGAGCACGACGTTGGGCGCGCCGAGCAGCCGCGAGCCGGGCGGCGGCGGCTCGGGGTCGAACACGTCGATGCCCGCGGCGGCGATCCGGCCGTCCTCCAGGGCGGCGGCGAGCGCGTCCTGGTCGATCAGCGGCCCGCGCGCGGTGTTGACGACGACGGCCGTGGGCTTGAGCAGGGCCAGGCGGCGGGCGTCCAGGAGGTGCCGGGTGCCGTCGTTGAGCGGCGCGTGCAGGGTGACGACGTCGGACGCCCGCAGGAGCTCCTCCAGCCCGGTCCACCGCGCGCCGGTGCGCTCCTCGACGTCGCGCGGCGCGCGGCGCGGGGAGCTGTAGAGGACGTTCATGTCGAAGGCGGCGGCCTTGCGGGCCACGTCGCGGCCGATGTGGCCCAGTCCGACGATGCCCAGGGTCTTGCCGGCCAGCTCGGTCAGGTGGGGGCGGAGGCGGGGCAGCGCCCAGTCGCCCGCGGCGAGCGCGGTGTGGGCGGGCACGATCCGCTTGGCGCAGGCCAGGATGAGGGCGAAGGCGTGCTCGGCGACGCTGTTGCCCTCCGCCCCGCTGGAGGCGATGGTGCACACCGTGACGGCGTGCCGTTCCGCGGCGGCGAGGTCGACGTGGTCGTGCCCGTGGCCGACGCACTGGACGAGCTCCAGCAGCGGGGCCGCCCGCAGATGGTCGGCGCCGACCGGGCTCAGCGCGGTGATGATCACCTGGGCCGCGGCGAGGGCGCCCGGGTCCTCCCCGGCGGACTCCACGACGGTGACGTGCGCGCGGTCGGCGAGCAGCCCGGCCAGGGCGGATCCCGCCTCACGGCCTCCGACCTGCGGGGGGATGACGGCCAGGACGTTCTTGCGGGACACGTTCTCCTCCAGTGCGGGCTCCGGCCCGCGGCACGGGGCGCGGGCCTCGTGACGCGGACGACGTACGGACTCGGGGCAGGACGATGATCGCGGCAACGGCGTCCGGGCGTCCACCCCGCGCCACCGCCACCCCGCGCCACCGCCGCGTTACCGCCACCGCGCGCTACTGCTACAGCCGCCGCGCGTTACCGCCATCGTCGCCGCCTCGGCCATGTGGCGCGGTGGCGGAAATTCCCGGCCGCGAGTCCCGCCGGATCCTCAGGTCCGGTCCCGCCGTGCCGATCTGCTGCTGTGAGGGAATAAGGAGCGATGATGATGAAATTCTGGCGGTCTCGCCGAGCGGCCGCTGACGTCCACCCGCTGGTGCAGTCCCGGGACTCGCTGATGACGGCGCTGGACAAGGCGCCGGCCGTGCTGCTGATCGTCGACGAGGCGGGAGAGGTCGTCTACCGCAACCAGGCCGCCGACCGGCTCATGCAGGAGACCGTGGCGACCTACGGGGTCGAGGCGCTGCTCATGCTGGCCGACGTCCTGAAGAAGGACCTCCGCGCGGCCAGATCCTTCCCGTTCACCAAGATCAACGTGATGGATTTCAAGGGCCAGACGACCCACGGATCGTCCACCTACGACCGCATCCCCGGCGGGTACATCCTGACGTGGGCCGATTCCACCAAGCAGGTCCGCACGGAGGAGGCCCTGAGCCAGCTCAGCCAGGAGCTCTCCACGGCCAGCTCCCACCTCACCGAGGCCGGGGAGGAGCTCGTCCGCACGGCAGGGGAGAGCGCGAGCCGGGCGGAGACCGTCTCGCACAGCTCCACCGAGCTGAGCGAGAGCATCCGGGAGATCTCCCAGGGGGTCAGCAGCGCGGCGTCCAGCACCACGACCGCCGCCGACTCGGCGCGCGACGCGACCCGCAGGATGGAGCAGCTGCAGGAGTCGAGCCGGCAGATCGGCAGCATCACCAAGCTGATCACCGAGATCGCCGAGCAGACCAAGCTGCTGGCCCTGAACGCGACCATCGAATCCGCGCGCGCGGGTGAGATGGGCAAGGGCTTCGCGGTCGTGGCGTCCGAGGTCAAGGACCTGGCCGCCCGCACGGCCGAGGCCACCGCGCAGATCACCGACATGATCGAGGGCATCCAGGCGGAGAGCACCCAGGCCGCCGAGGGGATCTCCGGGATCGCCGGGCTCATCAACACCGTGGCGGAGCAGCAGACGCTGATCGCCACCACGGTGGAGGAGCAGAGCGCGACCAGCACGGAGATGTCCCGCGGGATGGTCGCGGTCGCCGAGTCCGGGCAGTCCGCCGCCCGGGCCGCCGAGACCGTGCTCGCCGCCGCGGCGGCGCTGAAGGAGCAGGCCGCCAGGCTCAGCACCGTCACGAACGGCTGACCGGCCCCGCACCGCACCCGGCCCCCGACCGCCCGCCGGTCGGGGGCCGTACGGTTCGCAGCCCACGGCCGCACCGCGACGTGCTGGTGGCCGGTCCACCGCCCGGCCGCGACGGACCGGCCGTGCGGGACCGGCCGTGCGGCGGTCCGCCGTCCTACCGCGGCGGGCCGTACGGTTCGATGGGCGGGTCGGAGTAGGGACCGCCCCCGGCCTCCGGGTCCATCCGGCGGGCGCCGGCCTCCGTCACGCGCAGGCCGTACAGGCCCTGGGCCGGGTCGATCGCCACCAGGCCGTAGCCGGTGTCGACCTCCTCCTCCGGCAGCCCGAGCTCCTCCATGGCCTGCGCCAGCGTCGCCCCGGCCGCCAGGCGCACCGTCACCATCCGCATGAGACCACCGATCGTCCGCGACGTAGGGGCCCGGCTCCGGGCCGATGTCTCCGACGCTACCGAAACGCGGGCCCGGGCGGGTCTCCGGCCCGGAGGCGAAGGCCCGCCCGGGAGCGGACCGGCCCGCGGGGCGGGAAGACCCGGCGGCGCCGCCCGCGACCGGGAGCGGCGCCGGTCCGGCCCGGAGAGCAGGTCAGGCCCTGCCTCTGCGGTCCGGCCCGGAGAGCACACGTCAGGCCTTGCTCCTGCGGCGCAGCGCGGCGAGTATCCCCCGCGGGTCGACGACGCCGTAGCCGTAGTCGTGGTCGAAGCCCACCGTGCTGCGGTCGTCGGCGGTGCGGCGGAGCAGGGTGCGCAGCTGGGCGGGGGAGAGCCGGGAGGCGGACCACCGCGTGCGGACGGCGGCCACCAGTCCGGCGGCGACCGGGCAGGCGGCCGAGGTGCCGGAGTCGGGCTGGTCGTCGCCGAACGCCTTCGAGCCGGAGAAGTGGGTGTAGGCGCACAGGTCCGGTTTGCGCCCCTCCAGGCGGCCGGGGCCCTGCGAGGAGTAGCCGACCCGCTCGCCGCCCGTGTCGACGCCGCCGACCGACAGGACGCGGGGGTGGGAGTTGGCGCCGACGATCGGCCGGTCGGGGAAGGCGCACCGGCCGTCGCGGCAGTCGCGCCCGCAGTTGCCCGCCGCGAACAGCACGTCGGCTCCGGCCGCGTCCAGACTGGCCACGATCAGGTTGAACGGGTGGGCCGGGTTGTCGGAGTAGTTGCCCGGGCTGCCGACGGGGAAGTCCCAGCGGGGGGAGAACGAGCCCCAGCTGTTGCTGATCACCAGGGCCCGCGACTCCTCCGGCTGGGCCTCCAGGACCGTGCGCAGGTGGGCGAAGGCCGCGACCGCGTCCGAGAGCAGGCCGTCGATGGCCGAGCCGCCCGGCCGCCGGGAGAGCAGCACGGGGACGTCGAGCAGCGTCGCCTTCGGGGCGGCGATGAGCGTGTCGAAGGCGCACATCGTGCCGTGGTCCACCTCGAACTCACCGGCCTTGCCCGTCACCCCGGCCGGGTTCCAGCTGCGCGCGGCGTCCAGCGTGAACTCCCGGCCGAGGTGGCGGGCGACGTGCGCGGCGTTGATCCCGGTGTCCAGTACGGCGAGCGCGACCCCCGCGCCGTCCAGTCCCTCGCCCGCGAGCTCGTCCACGGCCAGCAGCCGCGCCACGTCGTGCCAGTCGCCCACCGGGGCGTCGCCGCCGCAGGTGAGGTTGGACTCGATCACCGGGTCGGCGAAGACGCCGACGACGTCGGGCCGGAGCGCCGGGAGCAGGGCCAGCCGGACCGCGGCCTCGTCGTCGGAGATCTCCCCGCGGACCAGGACCGAGGCGTCCTCCGCGGCGAGCGAGAAACGCAGCGGCTGGTTCAGCGAGAGCGGGTCGCCGCCCGCGGGCGGGACCGGGCGCGGCACCGCCACCGGTGCGAAGGAGGGGTCCAGCAGGACTCCGGGCAGGCCGTCGGCGACGTCGGCCGCGGCCGCGGTCCGGCCGGGGTCGGCCACGGCCGCGACGACGTCCGGAGAGGGGCGGAGCTGGATCAGGACCCGCATTGCACACCACCGAGGGTTGAAGGGATTTCGAGGACGGCGAACCTCCCCACGTTCCTGCATCCCCGCGGTCGCGTCCAGTCCCGTAAACCGCCCGCCACCAGCGTCTGCATGTCAATCCTGGCAAATCACCGCGGCCGGTTCTCCTTCCGCGGGAGGGCCGGGATCACTACGTTTGGACGGCATGACCGCCGCGGCGCAGAGCACGCCACCCCACCGTCCCGACACCCGCTCCGAGCACTGGCTGGACACCCGGCCGAGGCTGGTCGTGGCCAGCGCCTTCATGCTCTTCCTGGAGCTGGCGCTGATCAGGTGGACCGGGTCGAACATCGTCCACCTGAGCTACTTCACCAACTTCGTGCTGCTCGGCTCGTTCCTCGGCATCGGGCTGGGCTTCCTGCGGGTGGGGCGGACGGACCGGCCGCCGTACTACTCGCCGATCGCGCTGGCCGCCCTGGTGGCCGTCATCCTGCTGTTCCCGGTCACCGTGGACCGGCACACCGAGGGCGTCCTGTACTGGACCAGCCTGAGCGCGGGCGGGCCGCCGCCCTGGCTGATCCTGCCGGTGGTCTTCGTCGCCGCGGCGGTCGTGCTGATGGGCCCGGCCGAGCTGGTCGGCCGCTGCTTCCCGGAGCTGGACCGGCTGGAGGCCTACCGCTACGACCTGGTCGGCAGCCTGACCGGCATCGGCCTGTTCACCGCGCTGTCGTTCCTCGGCGCGCCCCCGGTGGTGTGGGGCGCCATCGCCGCGCTCGCCTACGCCGTCCTGCTCCGGCCGCGCGGGCTCTGGCCGCGGGTCGCGCTGGCCGTGCCGTCGCTGGTGGTCGTCGGGGCGCTGGCGGTCGAGACGCTGACCGCCGGAGCCCTGTGGTCGCCGTACTACAAGGTGACCCACAGCCGCTTCGAGCAGGAGGGCGTGCCGGTGATGGACATCCAGGTCAACGGGATCCCGCACCAGCGGGCCGTCCCGGCCGTGAACCGGCTGGAGTGGGAGCGGCAGTACGCCCTGCCGTACGAGCGGGCGGCCGGCGGGCGGCTGGACGACGTGCTGATCGTGGGCGCGGGCAGCGGCACCGACGTGGCGATCGCGCTGTCCAAGGGGGCGAAGCGGGTGGACGCGGTGGAGATCGATCCCCGGCTCCGCGAGCTGGGCGGGGCCCACCACCCGGACCGGCCCTACGCCGACCCGCGCGTCACCACCCACATCACCGACGGCCGCGCCTTCCTGGAGCAGACGGCGAAGAGGTACGACCTGATCCTGTTCGCCCTGCCCGACTCGCTCACCCTGGTCTCCGGGGCGAGCTCGCTCCGGCTGGAGAGCTACCTGTTCACCCGGGAGGCGATGGAGGCGGCCCGCGAGCACCTCAAGCCCGGCGGCGCCTTCTCGATGTACAACTACTACCGGGAGAGCTGGCTGGTGGACCGGCTCGCCTCGACCGTGCAGGCCGCCTTCGGGCACAAGCCGTGCGTGGACGTGGTGAGCACGGCCGGGCAGCAGGCGGTGATCACCGCGGGGGTCACCGAGCGGGCCCAGTCCTGCGGCGCCGAGTGGGCCGGCGCGACCGCCGCCACCCCGCCGCCCTCGGGGGACGACCGGCCCTTCCTCTACCTCAAGGACCGGACGATCCCGCAGATCTACGTCGTCACCCTGCTGCTGATCCTGATCGTCAGCCTGCTCGCGGTCCGGTTGGTCGCCGGGCCGTACCGCCGGATGCGCCCCTACGCGGACCTGTTCCTGCTCGGCGTGGCGTTCCTGCTGCTGGAGACCAAGAGCGTGACCGGGTTCGCGCTGCTGTTCGGCACCACCTGGGTGGTCAACGCGATCGTGTTCGCCGGGGTGCTGGTCGCGGTGCTGGCCGCGGTGGAGGTGACGCGCCGCTTCCGCACCCCGTCGCTGCCCGTCATGTACGGCGTGCTGCTGGCCGGGCTGGTGCTGGCCTGGCTGGTGCCGGACTCCTGGCTGCTGGGCCTGCCGGTGCCGGCGCGGGCGGTGGTCGCCGTGGTGGTGGCGTTCCTGCCGATCTTCGCGGCCAACGTGGTGTTCGCCAAGCGCTTCGCCGACTCCGCCGACGGCACGACCGCGTTCGGCGCCAACCTGCTGGGCGCGATGGTCGGCGGCTGCCTGGAGTACCTGGCGCTGGTCATCGGCTACCAGGCGCTGCTGGCCGTGGCGGGCCTGCTCTACCTGGGGGCGTTCGCGCTGCTGCCGAGGACCGCCCGGGCCGCCTGAGCACGCCGGGCCGCCTGCTCTCGCCGGACGGCCCGGATGCGCCGGACGGCCCGGGATGCGCCGAGCGACCCGGACACGACGGCCGGGCGGCGCCGTGCGTCCGGGCCCGGCCCCCGTGCGGGAGCCCGGGCCCGGGACGTACGGCGCGGCGGCTACAGGCCGCAGAGCTCGTCGAGGGACTGGGCGCTCTTGTTGGCCGTCGGGCTCTTGCTCGCCGTCGGCCTGGCGGGCGCGCTGAGCACCGGGGTGGGGGAGGATCCGGTCGCGCCGGGCGTGGCCGTCCCGCGGCCGGCCAGGGAGTTCCGGCGGGGCTGGGTCGACTGGCGCAGCGCCTTGGCGGACGCGGCGCGGATCTTCTGCCAGTCGGGGGAGCCGGTGTAGAACTCCGGCGGCACGAACTGGAGGCTGGTGATCCTCGCGTCCTTGACCTTGAGGGCCAGGTCGGTCAGGTGCTCCAGCATGTCGCGCGGGATGTTCGTCTGGGCCATCCGCTTGGCCACGCCCGCGATCTTGGTGAAGTTCGTCAGGACGACGGCGGGGGTGGCCTGCTGGGCGAACGCGCCGATGACGCAGCGCTGGCGGGCCATCCGGGAGAAGTCGTCGCTGCCGACGCGCGAGCGGCCGTACCAGAGGGCCTCCTCACCGGAGAGCGTCTGGTGGCCGGCCTTGATCGTGCCGGCGGTGCCGAACGAGCCGCCGTACTTGACGTCCTGCTCCACCTTGATCTTCAGCCCGCCGATGGCGTCGACCAGGTGGGCGAAGCCGTACATGTTGATCAGGGCGTAGTAGTCGATCTTCAGGTTGAGCGTGTAGCCGATGGCGTCCATGAGCGCCCGGGGGCCCTGGTGCTTGCGCCCCATGACCTCCGGATGGTCCTCGGCGTACTGCCAGACCTCGTTGAGCAGGCCGCCGTTGGGCAGCTCGCGCATGAAGCCGTTGGGGAACTGCTTGGCGAGCGGGCTGGTGGGCGGGAAGCGCACGTGCTGCAGGTTGCGGGGCAGGCTGAACATGACGGTGTTGCCGGTCTTGATGTGGATGCTGGCCACGTTCATGCTGTCGGTGCGGATGCCCTCCCGGTTGCCCGCGCCGTCGCCGCCGATGAGCAGGAAGTTGATCCGGTCGCGCCCGTCCCAGGGGTCCTCGGGCTTGAACGTGGGCGCGGCGGGGTCCTGCGGATCGGTCTGGAAGATGGCGTTGACGGTGTCCTTGACGGTCAGCACCGTGTTGGCGGCCAGCGCGAACGGGGCCGTGACCGCCACGCAGAGCGTGCCGATGGCGATGCCGGAGACGATCTGGCCGGTGCCGTTGAGCCTGCTGGGGCCGAGCGTGATGTAGGAGGCGAGCACCAGCAGGAACCAGCCGAGCGCGCCGAGTCCGGCCAGGCTCGCGGCCAGGCCTAGGAAGCCGTCCCGGGTGGCGAGGCCGGTGTTGCCCTCGCCGGAGAGCGTGATCGCGGTGATCAGCCCCAGGAGCAGCAGCACGCCGAAGGCACCTAGCAGGATGTAGCCGGTGCGGCGCCGCCCGGCGCGCAGGTGCGCCGCGCCGGGCAGGATCACTGAGAGCGCGGTCCAGCCGATGAGCGCCCCGGTGGTCAGAGGCCGGGCGAACCGGGGCCGCGGCGCGGGTGCGGGCGGCGGGGTCGTGGGCGGCGGGCCGGGGACGGCGGAGGCGCCGGGAGCGGTGGCGGTGGCGGTGGCACCGGCCGCGGCGGCGGCGCCCGGTGTAGTGGCCGTGCCGGGCGTACCGGCCGCGCCCGGCGTGTCGGGTGGGTGCCCGGCGGGCGCGCCGCCGGGGCCTGCCGCCCGGCTCGCACGTCGGCGGGGGCGGCGTTTCCCGCCCCCGTCGGTGAGATCCCCCGAGTCCTGCCCAAGGTGCATCGTCACACCGCTTCCTATGGTTTGGCCCGGTCCACCTGGCATGACAGCCGAGGTCCCCCAATTGCACAGAATTGCCCTGGATTCTAGCCCCCATATCTGGGCATGACAGACAGCTGGGCAATTCCGGGTGAAGGGAGGTTTAACCTATGAGGTCGTGGAGGACGGGGCGAGCCAGGTGTTGCACTGGAAGGTCTTGTTCTTCTCGTAACCCTGGCGGAACCAGCGGTTGTTGTTCGCCGGGGAGCCGTGGTCGCGGGGCCAGCCCGGGTGGTCGCCCACCCGCGAGTAGAAGTAGTAGAGCGTGTTGCGCCGGGCCGGGGTGACCGGGTAGCTGGCCGCCGCCGCGCGCATGAACATCCCGCCGAAGCAGGTGGCCTGGAGCTCGAACCGGCGGCTCAGCGCGAGCTTGCCGCTCCGGCTGCCCGACTCGAGCGTCTGCTGCCACCACGTGTTGGACAGACCCGACAGCTGCTGGACGTGGTGACCGTACTCGTGGGCCATCATGCTGATGATCGCGCCGTGCCAGTCGGTGATCTGGCCGTAGCCCAGCGCGTTGCCCGACCCCCTGGCCATCGCCGTGGTGGAGGCGTAGATCGTGGTGTTGCGCGGGCAGTAGTACGGCACGATGCTCCCGGCCTGCGGGAAGTCGCCACAGGCGCCGCGGCCCCGCCGCGACGTGATCGCGTACCCCGGGCGGTGCCAGGTGATGCCCCTGTCCTGCAGGGTCTTCGACCAGACCTTGTCCATGCACCGGGAGGTCTTGAGGATCAGTGACTTGAGCTGGCTGTGGCTGTAGATGCTGCCGGACCCCGCCGGGCAGTTCACCCGGGGCAGGCCCCGGTTCGAGTAGAGCGAGTTGTTCTTCAGGCTCGTGTTGAGGGTCCGGCGGGGCTGCGAGGTCTCGGAGGTCTCCGACGGCTCCGCGGACGGCTGGGACGTGCGGGGCTCCGGTTCGTCGCTCCTGCCGTCGCCGGGCCGCTCGGTGGGCCGCTCCGTGGACCGCTCGGGCGGGGTGAAGGTGGGGATCGCGACCGGCGAGACCGAGACCGAGTCGCGGCTGCTCTTGATCAGCGCTCCGACCAGCACGAGCCCGGTGAAGGTCAGCGCGAGCAGACCGAAGACGACGCCGACCACCATCCCGGCCCCGCCCCCGCTGCGCCGCGGCGGCTGCCAGGCGGGCGGCGGGTGGGCGGGCTGCCGGTGGTGCGGGCCGGGCGGCGGGGGCGGCTGGCCGTACGGCATGCGCCCCTGGCCCGGCGGCGGTCCCTGCGGGTGCCCGTGGCCGGGCGGAGGTCCCTGCGGGTGTCCCGCGGGCGGGTAGGGCGCGTTCGGCGGAGGCGGGTAGCCCTGTCCGGCGGCCGGGCCCTGCGGAGGAGCCGGGTACGGCCGACCCTGCGGCGGGTGGCCGGGCGGGGGCGGGGCGGGATGCGGATGCCCCTGAGGCGGCGGTGGCGGCGGAGGGTACTGCCCGCTGGCTGTCACTCTGTCTCCCCGTGTCTCCCCGTGCACCAGGAGTCCGATCGAGCCGGTCGGCCTGATGCCCTGTCGAATTTGGGGCGTAAGCATACTGATTTATCATTCGTCACGGATGTGACCGTATTCGGCTACCGTCCGAAATCATCTGAGGTGATCTCCGCGATGTGCAGGACCGGGCCGGTCGCCGTGTCCTAGCTTCGGAGCCATGAATCTGCAGCAGCTCCGCTACGTGGTCGCGACGGCGGAGCACCGCACCATGACCGATGCGGCCAGGTCGCTGTACATCGCACAACCTGCGCTTTCCCGTGCGATCAGGGATCTGGAACGCGAGCTCGGGATGACGTTGTTCGCCCGCTCCGGGCGCGGCGTGATCGTCACGGCGCAGGGGCGCCGGGTGGTCAAGCTGGCCCGGGAGGCGCTCGACGCCGTCCACGAGATCGAGGCGCTCTCCGCCCAGGGCCGGTCGCCCGAGGCGGAACTGCGCATCGCCTCCCCACCCGGCCTCGAGCCGGGGGTGGCGGGCCGCATCCTCCGCGCCTACAGCGCGGAGCACCCCAAGGTGCGCGTGCACATCGTCCGTTGCGACGGACGGGACGGCGTGGTCAGCGCCATCAGGGACCAGCGGGCCGACCTCGGCCTCACGGACCTGCCCGTCCCCGCCGACCTGATCAGCCACCCGCTGGAGCGGCAGGAGATCGTGCTGATCTCCCCGCCCGGCCTCGACCTGCCCGACCCGGTGCCGGTGCGCATGCTCGACGGCATGCCGCTGGTCCTCCCGGCTCCGGGCGGCATCCGGCGCAGGGAGTTCGACTCCCTGTTCGCCAAGTACGGCGTCGCCCCCGTGGCGGCCCTGGAGACCGACGGGCGCGACGACCGGCTGGAGCCGGTCCGGGCGGGCGCGGCCTCCCTGCTCTGGTACCGCGGGACGGCCGAGCAGGCCGTCCGGGCCGGACTCGTGGTCCGGTCGCTCGATCCCTCGCTCCGCCGGGTGATCGCGCTCGTCCACGCGAGGCGGCGTCTGCCCGCCATCGCGCAGGAGTTCCTGACCGTGGCCGAGGGTGGGTCGGCCGCCTAGGAACGCCTGGCACGTCGGTTGTCAGCAGAACCCACAGAGGCGGCGCAGGTGGGAGCGCCGGCCTCTCCGGCACCGGGCGGTAGGCTCGGTCCCGATGACTATCTTGCGTCTGCGCGGCCGTGAGTTCCGGCCCGGCGAGTTCGCGATCATGGCGGTGGTCAACCGCACCCCCGACTCGTTCTTCGACAAAGGCAGGACCTACGGGTTCGACGCCGCCCTGGAGGCGGTGGACCGGGCGGTCGCCGGCGGCGCCGACATCGTCGACATCGGCGGGGTCAAGGCGGGCCCCGGCGACGAGGTGGACCCGGCCGAGGAGATCCGCCGGGTGGCCGACCTGGTCGCGGCGGTCCGCGGACGCCATCCCGATCTGATCGTCAGCGTCGACACCTGGCGCGCGGAGGTCGGCGAGGTGGTGGCGCAGGCCGGCGCCGACCTGCTCAACGACACCTGGGGCGGCGTGGACCCCGCTCTCGCCGAGGTCGCCGCCGCGCACGGCATCGGCCTGGTCTGCGCGCACGCCGGGCGCGTCGCCCCGCGCACCCGCCCGCACCGCATCGCCTACGCCGACGTGGTGGCCGACGTGATCGGCTACACCGTGGACCTGGCCGAGCGGGCGGTCGCGGCCGGGGTCGCCCGCGAGTCGATCCTCATCGACCCGGCCCACGACTTCGGCAAGAACACCTACCACTCCCTGGAGGTGGGCCGCCGCCTGGACGAGATGGTCGCCACCGGCTGGCCGGTGCTCGTCGCGGTCTCCAACAAGGACTTCGTCGGCGAGACCCTGGGCGGGCTCCCGGTCGACGAGCGGCACGCCGGGACCATGGCCACCCTGGCGGTCTCCGCCTGGCAGGGCGCCCGGGTCTTCCGCGTCCACGACGCCTCCTCCGCCCGCGCCGCCCTCGCCGCCGTCACCGCGCTGCGACAGGGCTCCCGCCCCGCCTGAGAGCAACGGTCCGCCGGCGGGAGCCGGTCTGGCGCGGTGGACCCGTACGGACACGTCGCCGGAGGACGCGCGTGCCGGTCCGGGGTCCGTGCGTGCCGGTAACGGACCGGTAACCGGTCGCCGGAGGGCGCCGGCACGGAGCGGTGGGCGTCCGGTGGACACGCCCGTGCAGGGTGGAGCCCTCGGGACCGGCCGCCTCGCCGGCCCGGTCCCGGCGAGCGCCGAGCGGCTGCCCGGCCTCCCGCGATCCCTCGAATGATTCGGAGCATGCACATGAACAGTGAGCGTCCAGCTGTCACCGTCCTCGGTCTGGGCATGATGGGCGCCGCCCTGGCCGGCGCGTTCCTCGCCGGCGGTCACCCGACGACGGTCTGGAACCGCTCCGCGGGCAGGGGCGACGACCTCGTCGCACAGGGTGCGGTGCGCGCGGCCGCGGTCGGCGACGCGGTCGCGGCCGGGCAGGTGGTCGTCGTCTGCGTCCGCGACTACGACGCGGTACGGGAGATCCTGGAGCCGGTGAGCGCGGCGCTGGCCGGCCGGGTGGTGGTCAACCTGACCTCCGGGACGTCGCAGGAGGCGCGCGGCCTGGCCGGCTGGGCCGCCGGGCACGGGATCGGCTACCTCGACGGAGCGATCATGATGACCCCGCAGGGCATCGGCACGCCCGAGGCCGTCATCCTCTACGGCGGGGAGCAGGAGCTCTTCGACGAGAGCAGGGCGGTGCTGGAACGGCTGGGCGGGGGCACCACATACCTGGGTCCCGACACCGGCATCCCGGCGCTGTACGACGTGGCCCTGCTGGACATCATGTGGTCGACGCTCAACGGGTTCCTGCACGCCGCGGCGCTGGTCGGCACCGAGAAGATCCCGGCGACCGCGTTCGTGCCGTTCGCCACCGGCTGGCTGGGCGGGGTGGCCTCGTTCCTGCCCCCCATGGCCGAGCAGATCGACGCGGGCGAGTACGCGGCGCACGACGCGACACTGGAGACCCACCTGTCGCCGCTCGGCCACCTGATCCACGAGAGCCGGATCCGGGGCGTCGACGCCGACGCGCCCGGCCGGACCAGGGCCATGGTCGAACGGGCGATCGCCGACGGTCACGCCGCCGACGGCTACGCCCGGCTGATCGAGCAGATGCGCGAACGGTAGGACCCGTCGCCGCCGGGACGGCCATGGGGAGGCCGGCCGGGCCGGACGGTCCCTCCCTCCGGGTTCAACGGCTCAGCGGTTCCGGCGGCCGCACGGCCGCCCGCAGCAGTCCGCGCAGGTGGTCGCGCCGGTCGCCGGGCGGGCCGTGCGGCTCCACCGCGCCGGTGAGCCACAGGAAGTCGAGCAGCTGGTCCACCGCCGTGTCGGAGAGCCGGTCCAGCGTGAGCACGGCGGAGTCGGACCCGCCGCCGCCCCAGCAGGGCCTGCGGTCCAGCAGGTCCGCGCGGGCGGCGGCGACGACCAGCACGGGAACCGGATCGGAACCCGCGGCCAGTCCGTCCACGAACTCCAGCAGGGCGTCCGGCCCCTGGTGCAGATCATCGATGACCAGGACCAGCGGAAGGTCCAGCGGGTGCCCGGCGAGGAACTCCTTCCACACCGCCGCCATGCGGGCGGCGTCCTGGGCGCCGTCCACCGCCAGCATCCCCTCCAGGCGGGTGAGCTCAGAGGCCGGCAGCCGGGGGGCGCCGCCCAGGCTCTGGATCGTGACGCCGGTGGCCGGGCACCGGCTCACCAGATAGCGGGCGCTCTGCGTCCGGCTGACGAGCCGGCGCTCGACCTCGATCAGGAAGCGGGTCTTGCCGAGGCCGGGCCCGCCCAGCACCGTCACCAGGTGCGGCCTGCGCCGGTGCCGGGCCCGCTCCAGCATCCCCTGGACGACGGCCAGCTCGTACTCGCGGTCCACGATGGGCAGCGAGTGCGCGGTCAGGCACTCCTCCACGGAGGCCGTGCCGTCCCGGGAGGCGCCCGCCGCCCCGGCCGCCTCGACCGGAGCGGGGAGCCCGGCGGCCGCGGCCGGGCGGAGGGCGGGATCGTGGTTGAGGATCGCCCGCTGCAGCGCCCGCAGCTCGTGGCCGGGATCGACGCCCAGATCCTCGACCAGCGCGGTGCGTGTCCGCTCGTACGTCTCCAGGGCGTCCGCCTGGCGCCCGCACCGGTAGAGGGCGAGCATGAGGTGGCCGCAGGACCTCTCGCGCAGCGGCTCGCTCCGCACCGCGGCCTCGAGTTCGCGCACCACCTCGTGATGCCGGCCGCAGGCCAGCGCCGCCTCGAAGTAGTCCTCCGTCGCGTCGAGCCGGGCGTTCTCCACCGCCGCCAGCTCCGGCCAGGAGACGCCGGTCTCGGCCAGGTCGGCGAGCGCGGGGCCGCGCCAAAGGTCGAGCGCCTCCCGGAGGGCCGCGGCGGCCTGGGCGTACTCGCCCCGGGCGAGCCGGGCACGGCCCTGGGCGACCAGTCGCTCGAACACGTGGAGATCGACCTGCTCGGGATCGACCGTGAGCATGTATCCGGGAGGACGGGTGACCAGCACCGCCCCGCCCGCCGCCCGCCCGTCGCCGGCCAGGGTCCCGCGCAGGCCCGAGACGGCGTTCTGCAGGATCTTGCGCGCCGAGGGGGGAGCCTGTCCCGCAGGCCAGAGCGCGTCCAGCAGTCTGCTCGTCGCCACCGTCCGGTTGGCGTGCAGCAGGAGCAGGGCGAGCGCCGACTTCTGCCTGGCCCCGCCGAGCGCGGCCGCCCGCTCTCCGTTCCGGACCTCCAGCGGGCCCAGCATGCGGAAACGCATCACACCTGTCCGCGATCAGGGGCCGTCATGCCTTGATCGTACCTGTCGGTCCGGATCCGGGGGTTCCGCGATGCGTCCGGATCGTGCGGGTGCCGGCCCGGCGGACGCCCCGGGACCGCCGGGGCCGCGTGGGACCCCGTCCACGCCGTCACCGGCGCACCGGTCCGGCGGGCCGACTTCTCCGGCGGCCTCGGGGAACGTACTCCGTACGGGCGCACCCCGTACGGGACGGTTCCGGGGTTCGCTACGGTGGGCGTGTCCACGGGCCCGCCTCCGCCCCGACGGGAGCCGCCGGCCGCGCACCCGTGCCCGCCGGTCCGGGCAGGGCGTGCCCGCGACCCGTGGCGCCATCCCCGCGGTGAACCCCAGGAGAGGACGATCGTTGCCTGACACGAGGAACGACCCGGTCGTGGTGATCGGGCTCGGCCGATTCGGCAGTTCGCTGGCGGCGGAGCTGGTGCGGCGGGGCACCGAGGTGCTGGCGATCGACAGCCGGCCGAAGGTGGTGCAGAGCATGTCGGGCAGGCTCACCCACGTCGTCGCCGCCGACTCCACCGACCTGGAGGCGCTGCGCCAGCTCGGCGTGCCCGACTTCTACCGGGCCGTGGTGGCCATCGGCACCGACCTGGAGTCCAGCATCCTGACCACCTCCCTGCTGGTGGAGCTGGAGATCGAGGACATCTGGGCCAAGGCGATCAGCCGTGACCACGGGCGCATCCTGGAGCGGGTCGGCGCCCACCACGTGATCCTCCCCGAGCACGACATGGGGGAGCGGGTGGCGCACCTGCTCAACGGGCGGATGCTCGACTACATGGAGGTCGACGCCAACTACGCCCTGGTCAAGACCCGCCCGCCGAGGGACTACACCGGCGTGCCGCTCGGGGAGACCAACCTGCGCCGCAAGTACGGCGTGACGGTGGTCTGCGTCAAGGGCGAGCACGAGGAGTTCACCTACGCCGGCTCCGACACCGTCCTCGGCTACGGCGACGTGATCATCATCGCCGGGAAGATCGAGGACGTGGAGCGGTTCGCCGAGCTTCCCTGAGGCGGCCGGGGGCGGCTCCGCCGGGCGGAAGCGGGGCCCGGTGGGGAGCGGGCGCGGAGCCGGGAGCCCGGGCGGGGAGATCGGGCCGGGAGCGGGCGCGGGAGAGGCGGCCGGAACGGAAGCGGGCCGCCCGCCTGGGGGGATAGGCGGGCGGCCCGACCACGAGGCGGGGGGACGCCTCGGCGATGGTGGCTCCGACCCCTCTCGCGGGCTCTCCCGGGGGGAGGGGGTGCACCCATAGTGGACCGCCCGGCCGTTTACCGCAAGATCCTGACTCGGGTGAATCGATTTGTTATGGACGCCTTCCCGGCCGGCCGTGGCCCGCCGGGAGGAAGCGGACCGGCACCGCCTCCCGCCGGTCGGCCGGGAGCGCGTCGAGCACCGCGCCGGGAGGGGGTCAGGGCGGGTCGCCGGGCAGGCCGAGGGTCTGGTCGACCGTGCGGTGCAGGTGCGCGCGGAAACGGCGCACGGCGGGGGCGCCGGGGCCGCGGCGGTCGCCCGCCTGGTCAGGAGAGCGGGAGGCGCACCACCGCGCGCAGGCCCGGGGCGGCGTCCTCCAGGTGCACCGCGCCGCCGTGCGCGTCGACCGTCTCGCGGACGATCGCCAGACCCAGGCCCGCCCCGCCCTCGTCGCGGCTGCGTGCGCTGTCCAGCCGGGTGAACCGGTCGAAGACCCGCTCCCGGTCGGCCTCGGGGATGCCGGGCCCGTCATCGGCCACCGTCAGCACCGCGTCCGCGCCCTCGGTGCGCAGCTCGACCACCACCGGCGAGACGGTGTGCCGCAGCGCGTTGTCGACCAGGTTGACCACCACCCGCCCCAGGTCCAGCGCGTCCCCGGCCACCACGACGGCCGCGCCGTCCGCCCCGCCGCCCCGCACGCCGGCCGGGGCCACCGGGAACGCCGGGGCACCGGCCCGTCCCGCCTCCCCGGGAGCACCGGGGTCGCCGGGCTTGCCGGGGTCGCGGGGGCCACCGGGGCCGCCGGGCCTGCCGGGAGCACCGACGATCCTCACCGTGACCGCCGCGCCGTACCGCTCGACGGTCTGCGGGACCAGCTCGTCCAGCCTGACCGGCTCGCGGCGTGCGAGCGCGCCGCCCCGCTCGTCCAGGCGCGCCAGCGCGAGCAGGTCCTCCGCCAGCCGGGTCAGGCGCGTGGTGTCCTCCAGCACGCCCTCGGCGGTCTCCCTCCAGTCGTCCGCGCCGCCCGGGTGGCCGAGCGCCACCTCCAGCTGGAGCCGGATGCTGGCCAGCGGGCTGCGCAGCTCGTGCGCGGCGTCGGAGACCAGGGAGCGCTGCCGGGCGTCGGCCCGTTCCAGCCGGTCCAGCATGGCGTTGAGCGTGGTGGCCAGGCTGTAGACCTCGTCGCGCGACTCGGGCACCGGCAGGCGGCGGGACCGGGCGGTGCCGGTGATCTCCTCGGCGCCGCGGCGCAGCGCGGTGATGGGCCGCAGGGTCCGGCCGACGATCACCCAGCTGACCGCGGCCAGCAGCACCAGCAGCAGGGGAGTGCCGACGAGCAGCACCCGCCCGGCGGTGGAGATGCTGGTCTCCACCTCGCTGAAGACCCGCGCCGCGATCACCGTCTGCCCCCGGTCCGCGCTGAGCACCCGCACCCGCAGCAGGTGCGGGATCCCGTACGGCTCGCCGCCCAGGAAACGCGCGCGGCCCTGCGCCAGCGAGGCGGCCCGCTCCCGGGCGTCCAGCAGCGGCACGAGCCGGTCGGTGCCGGTGGTGGCGTGGGTGATCCGCCCGGCGGCGTCGAGCACCTGGATCAGGGTGCCGTCGGGCGAGGTCAGCTCGCCGGGCAGCCGCCCGGCGTCGGCGAGCGAGACCATCTCCCGGGCCCGCTGGTAGAGCGACTCGTCGATCCGGTCCAGCAGCGCCCGGGCCAGTACCCCCATCATCACGTAGGCGGAGACGGCCAGCGCCACCGCCAGCACCGCCGAGGCGACCGCGGTCAGCCGGAAGCGCAGGCTCCTGCGCCGCCACCACCCGGCCGTACGGCGGGCGCCCGAGCCCCGCCTCCGCCCGTCGCCGCGGGCGGCCCCGCGAGGAGACCCGGTGGATCCGGGACCCCCCGGAGAAGCGGGAACGCCGGGAGCACCGGGAACACCGAGGGCTCCGGAGGGCTCAGCCGCCATCGCCGGCCAGCCGGTATCCGGCTCCCCGCACGGTCTGCAGCGCGTTACGGGAGAACGGCACGTCGATCTTGCGGCGCAGGTAGCCCACGTAGACCTCGACGACGTTCGGATCGGTGTCGAAGGTGTCCCAGACGTGCTCCAGGATCTCGGTCTTCGACACCACCTCGTCGTGCCGCCGGAGCAGGTACTCCAGCAGGGCGAACTCCCGGGGCGTCAGCTCCACCGGCGTCCGCCCCCGGCTGACCTTCCGCCGGGCCGGGTCCAGCGACAGGTCCCCGGCCCGCAGCACGGCGGGCCGCCGTCCGGCGCCGCGCCGCAGCAGGGCCCGGAGCCTGGCCACCAGCACCACGTAGGAGAACGGTTTGGTGAGGTAGTCGTCGGCGCCCAGATCCAGGCCGTCGGCCATGTCGTACTCGCCGTCCTTGGCCGACAGCATCAGGATCGGCACCCAGTTCTCCTCGGCCCGGAGCTGCTTGCAGACGTTGTAGCCCGAGAGCCTGGGCAGCATGATGTCCAGCACGACCACGTCGTAGTCGCCCTGCCTGGCCAGGTGCAGGCCGTCCTCGCCGTCGTGCGCGAGGTCGACCGCGAACCCCTCGGCCTGCAGCCCGCGCTGGAGCGCCGCGGCCATCCGCCGCTCGTCCTCCACGACGAGAACCCTCATCCCTGCCTCCTCTTCGTCCGCCCCATCTTCGGCCAGCACCGCTGAGAGGCGGCTGAGAAGCCTGTGGAGGCTCTCAGCTCGTCTCAGCTCCCGCACAGGACCGCCCGTGCAGGCTGCTGGTGAAGGCACAGACGGACATGAAAGACATACCGTAAGGGAGTGACATGTCAGAGCAGGAACACCGGCGGGCCCGAAGAGGCCGCGCCGTGAGGTGGGGCGTGCCGATCGCCGCGGTCGCGGTGGTCGCGGGAGCCGTCGGCGCGGGCCCGGTCATCGCGGCGGTCCAGGGGGACCCGGCGCTGCCCGAGCGCACCGCCGAGCAGTTGCTCGCCGACGCCGTCCGGGCGAGCGAGTCCGGGCTGAAGCCCATGTCCGGCACCCTCGTGCAGACCTCCTCCTTCGGCCTGCCGGGGCTGCCGCAGGTGACGGGGACGGGCGGCAGCTCGCCCACCGCGCTGCTCGCCGGCTCCCACGAGCTGAAGGTCTGGTACGGCGGCGCCGACAAGGTCCGCCTGGCGCTGCCCGGCCGGATGAGCGAGACCGACCTGATCGTCGGAGGCGGTCAGGCCTGGCTCTGGGAGAGCGACGCGAACAGGGCCACCCGCGTCAAGGCCGACCCCGCGGAGCTCGCCGAGCACGGTGCCGGACACGGGCCCGGGCGGGGGACGCACGGCCCCGGGCCCACCGGGGCGCTGCCCCAGGGGGCCACGCCGCAGCAGATCGCGCAGGAACTGCTCAAGCGGGCCGACGCCGACACCGCGGTCGGCGTGACCAGCAACGAGAAGGTCGCCGGCCGCGACGCCTACCAGCTCACCCTCGCGCCCAAGGACGCCTCGTCCCTGGTGAAGGAGATCAGGCTGGCGCTCGACGGGGAGACCCTGACCCCGCTGCGGGTCCAGGTCTACGCCGATGGCTCGGCCGAACCGGCCTTCGAGGTGGGCTTCACCACGGTGACCTTCACCCCGCCCGCTCCGGAGAACTTCGCCTTCACCCCGCCGCCGGGAGCCGAGGTCGAGGAGAAGTCGCTCTCCGACCTCGCCCCCGGGCTCACGGAGCGGCAGGACAAGAGTGAGGAGATGAAGGGCGAGGCCGAGATCGTCGGCAAGGGCTGGACGGCGGTCGCCGTGCTCCCCTTCTCCCTGCGGGACCTCCAGGAGGGCAGGCCGGAGCAGGCCCCCGGCGGCGAGGCGGCCGAGGCCGCCAGGGACGCGGACGCCGTGGCCGAGGCCCTGCTGAAATCCGCCACCCCGGTCAGCGGGCCGTGGGGCAACGGCAAGGTCATCCGGACCAAGCTGGTCTCCGCGCTGCTCACCGACGACGGCCGCCTGCTCGTCGGGGCGGTCACCCCCGAGAAGCTGGTCGAGGTGGCCGGCCGGAAGTGAGCGTGACCCCGGGGGCGCCCGTCGCGGCGTCCCCGCCTCCCGTTCAGGACCGGACGACCGAAGGAGCACCCGTGGTGACCATCCGCACCGACCAGACCCCCCGCACGGCCGGCGCCGGCCCGGGGGAGGAGACCGCCCGCACCGGCCGGACCGCCCGCGAGGAGGGGGCCGCCCCGGCCGGCGGAGGCGCCGCGCCGTCCCCGCCGACCGGGACCTCGGCGGACCACGCGATCGTGATCCGGGGACTGACCAAGCGCTTCCGCGGCGGGCAGGTGGCCGTGGACCGCCTCGACCTGGCCGTGCCGCGCGGCTCGGTCTTCGGCTTCCTCGGCCCGAACGGCTCGGGCAAGACCACGACGATCCGCATGCTGCTCGGGCTCGTGGCCCCGACCGCGGGCACCTGGGAGCTGCTCGGCACGCCGATGCCCGGCGGGATCGGCGCCGTGCTGCCCCGGGTGGGGGCGCTGGTCGAGGGACCGGCGTTCTACCCCTACCTGTCGGGCGAGGCGAACCTGCGCCGCTACGACGCCGCCGACCCGGCCGCCGACCCGCGCACCGCCGCGAGCCGGATCGGCCTGGCCCTGGAGCGGGTCGGGCTGACCGCGGCGGCCCGCAAGCGCTACCGCGCCTACTCGCTGGGCATGCGCCAGCGGCTCGCCATCGCCGCCGCGTTGCTCGGCCCGAGGGAACTGCTGATCCTCGACGAGCCGACCAACGGGCTGGACCCGCAGGGCACCCGCGAGGTGCGCTCGCTCGTCGCGGAGGTCGCCTCCGGCGGGACGACCGTCTTCGTCTCCTCCCACCTGCTGGCCGAGATCGAGCAGATGTGCACCCACGTCGGCGTCATGCGCGCCGGCCGGCTGGTGGCCGAGGGCCCGGTCGCCGAGCTCCGGGCGGGGGAGGAGGCCAGGGTCCGGGTGGAGACGCCGGACCCCGCCGCGGCCGCCGCCGTACTGGCCGGGCTCGGGCTGACGGAGGTCCGGACCGGTGCGGCGGAGGCCGGCGCGGCGCTCGGCGCGCTCCCGCCCGAGCGCGTCACCGCCGCCCTGGTGGCGGGCGGCGTCGCGGTACGCGGGCTGGCCGTGCACCGGCCGAGCCTGGAGGACGTGTTCGTGGGACTGACCGGGGAGGGTTTCGATGTCGACGGCTGACGCGGCGGTTGATCCGGCGGTGGGGACGGCGGCCGGGGCGGTGCCGGAGACGACGGAGGCCGGGCCGGCCGCCGAGACGGGAACCGGGCCGGGAACCGGGGCGGGAGCCGGGCCGGCCGCCGGGACGCGGGCCGGGGCTCCGGCCGGGGTCACCGAGGGGCCGGCGAGACGGCCGGGCGCGGTGCGGGCCTGGTCGCGGCTGCTCGTCTCGGAGACCGGACTGATCTTCCGGCGGCCGCGCAACGTCGCCATGCTCGCCGTCCTGGCGCTCGTGCCGGTCCTGCTGGGCGTGGCGCTGCGCCTGTTCGGCGGCCCGGACGAGGGCGAGGCCGGCGGTGGAGGAGCGATCTTCGCACAGATCGCCGGGAACGGGCTCTTCCTCACCTTCGCCGCGCTCGCGCTGCTGGTGCAGCTGATGCTGCCCGTGGCCGTCGCGGTGGTCGCCGGGGACGGCATCGCCGGGGAGGCGGGCGGCGGCACGCTGCGCTACCTGCTCACCGCCCCGGCGGGCCGGACCAGGCTGCTGACCGTCAAGTACGCGGGCGCGGTCCTCTTCAGCCTGGCGGCGGTCGCCCTGGTGGCGCTGTCCGCGCTGCTCACCGGGCTGGCGCTGTTCCCCGCGGGACCGATCACGCTACTGTCGGGCACGACGATCCCCTTCGCCGAGGGGCTGCTCAGGATCGGCGTCGTCGTCCTCTACGCCACGGCGGGGATGGCCGCCCTGGCCGCCGTCTCGCTGGCCCTGTCGACGCTGACGGAGGTGGCCGTCGGGGCCATCGCCGCCACCGTGGTGCTGGTCATCGCCGCCCAGGTCGTCGGCGCCATCCCGCAGCTGTCGGGGCTCCAGCCGTACCTGCTGACGCACTGGTGGAGCGGGTTCGACGGGGTCCTGCGCGACCCGGTGGCGACCGCGGAGATGGGGCAGGGCCTGCTGGTCTTCGCCGCCTACACCGTGATCTTCGGTTCGGTCGCCTGGGCCCGCTTCACCGGCAGGGACGTCACCGCCTGAGGCCTCGGCGGGGAAGGCGCAGCTTGAGGACCCCGACGAGGTCGGCGCAGCCTGAGGCCCCCGGCGGGGACGGCGCGGTCCCGCGGAGCGCCGTGCCCTCCGCGGGACCGCCGTCTCAGGGGCGCTTCGCCTCCGGACCGGCCGCGGGGGCCGTACGGCTCCCGCGGCGCAGGCCGACCAGCCCTGCCGCGAGCCCGGCCAGTCCGGCGGCCAGGCCGGCGCCGCCGAGCAGGCGGGCGGTGCCGTCGGAGGAGCCGGCCGGCGCGCCGGCGGCGACGGCGGCCGGGGCGACCGACGGCGTCGCGTGCGCCCCCGGGGAGGCCGGGTGGCCGCCGTGCCCGTCGCTCCCGGCGGCGGCCGGGGTGAGCATCAGGACCGGGGCCGGGTGCTCGGGCTCGGAGCCGTCGGCCTTCGGCTCGTCGTCCCAGGCCACGACCTCGCCGCTGCTGTAGGTCTGGGTCGCGGGGAAGACCAGCCGGTCGGTGTCGGCGGGCAGCCTGCCCATCGACACCTCGAACTCCTGGAACTGGCCGGGTCCGATTTTCCCGCCCGACCAGGTGACCTTCGTGACGGCCTCGGTCAGCTCGCCGTACTCGGTGGTGACCGGCTTGGGCAGCTCGCCCTCGGTCACCTCGACCTTCCAGCCCGGCACCGGCTTGACCGAGACGAAGGCCAGCGGGTGGTCGGTGGGGAAGGTCACCTCGACCTTGCTGGTCGAGGCGTCGTCGCGCTCGTTCGGCACCCGGAAGGCGACCTTGGTGAAGCCGCCCTGCTCGGCGCTGCCGGGGCTGATCGTGACGTGTGCCAGGGCCGGTACGGCCAGACCGAGCGTGAGGGCGGCGGCACCGGCGGTGACGGCCAGGGCGCGGCGCGCGGCGGAAAACGACATGGGAGATCTCCACTTCGACGAGAACGGGTGAAACGGGGGGTGGGTCAGGCGGCGGGAAGTGGAGGACCGCGTCGGCTGACGGTGTGGCGGAGAAGGCCCCGGACGGGGACGGGCGGCAGCGCCGGGAGCGGGGCGGACGGCGGGACGGGGAGGGGCACGGCTCCGGTGAGCAGCCGGAACGCCGATCCCAGGTGGTGGGCGGCCGCGCGCAGCAGCGCCCACAGGGCGGTCTCGCCGCGGGCCAGCCACCAGCCGGTGATCAGTGTGGCGGTCAGGTGGGCCAGGAGCATGCCCAGGCTCTGGCCCAGCCCCCGGCCGTGGAGGTGCCCGGCGAGGGAGGGCGCGGCGGGGCCGCCGCCCAGGGCGAACACCTCGTGCAGGACCGCCTGCGCTCCGGTCAGCACCGCGGTGACCGTGCCGGCGGACCGCTCGCGTCCGGCGAGCGACGCGGACAGGACCGCCACCGCCGACGCTCCCGCGGCCAGTGCCCACGGCTCCGGGCCCGAACCGCCCGCGGCGACGTGGCCGAGGGCGGCGAGCGTCACGCAGACGGCGGAGAAGGCGGCCGCGCGCGTGAGCCGGAGCGGGAGGAGGGCGAGCATGACGCGAGCCATGCTCTCACGGTGACGGCCCGGGATCGAGTCCGGTGGGGAGTCCGGTGCCGGGCCGGGACTGAGCGGTGGGGAGCTCTGCATCGGGTCCGGGGTCGAGCGCGGTGTCGGGTCCGGCATCGGGTCCGGGCATCGGGTCCGGTGTAGAGCTCCGCATCGGGTCCGGCATCGGGCTCGGTGAACCGAAAGCATGTGATCCCTGCAGCTTTGCCGCTTTTGTGGCTATGGTTGCCGCGACCAGAACATGTCGAGGCCGAGGTGGTGGGGGATGCGGCACGTCTTCGGACTGCTCATCGGACTGGTGGTGACGGCGGTCCTCCTGCTCGGCGCGGGATGGGCGGCGGCGGAGATGGGCCTCGCCCTGCAGCCCGCCCAGGGCGTCGCCCCGCCCGCCACCGGCACCGGGCAGAACTGGGCCGCGCCGGCGGCGATGGCCGGGACCGGCCTCCTGATCGGCCTGCTGATCGTCGGCCGGGTCTCCCCGGTGGCCTGCTTCGTCCCGTCGATGGTCCTGCTCGCCTGGACCGTGGTCTACGTCCTGGACACCGGCCGGGGCCTGGGATTCCTGCCCGTCAACCCGACCTTCCACGAGGTGCTGCTCCAGGCGGGCCGCGGCATGCGCATCCTGCTCACCACCGGTGTCTACGCCCTCCTCGGCGTCGCCCTGTTCATCCCCGTCCTGCTGCCCTCCCGCTGGGCCGGACAGGACGGGGACGAGGACGGCGACGAGTACGAGGAGTCGAACGATCGGGCCTACTACTGACGGACGGGGCCGCCGCACCGTCCGTTCCGCGCCGTTCCGGCCGGACGTCTCGGCTCGCGTATCGGCCCGTCCTCGCCATCGTCCTCGCCATCGTCCTCGCCATCGTCCTCGCCATCGTCCTCGCCATCGTTCTCGTCCTCGTCCTCGTCACCGGTCCGCCCGGCCGCTGACGTCCTGTCCGGGCCGCGCGTTCAGCCGGCGCGCCCGGCCGCCCACGCGCTGAGGCCCTCCTCCGTGAGGACGCCGTCGAGCGCGGTGACCGCGGCCCCGTGCAGCGCGCCGTCCCCGCCGAGCGCGGCGGCCACCACGGGCGGCGGATCCGGGCGGCGGAAGCGCATCAGCCCGTCGGCCAGGGCCGTGCCGAACTCCGGAGCGGCCGCGGCGCGCAGCGGCTCGGCGAAGCCGCCGAGCGTGACGATGTCGGGGTCGAAGGCGTTGATCAGCCCGGCGAGGCCGCGGCCGAACGCGCTCGCGGCGCGGCCCACCGCGGACCGGGCCGGCGCGTCCCGCGCCGCCCTGTCCACGGCCGCCTGCGCGTAGCTGCGCGGATCACGGGGCGGCGGCTCCCCGAGGTGGCGGGCGATGGCCCGCCCGTCGACGGTGAGATCCCAGCACCCCGTCGCGCCGCACGGGCAGCGCAGTGCGGGGTCGCCGAACGGCAGGTGGCCGAACTCCCCGCCTGCGCCGGCCGCGCCCGCGACAGGACGGCCGTCCACGACCAGGGTGCCGCCCACGCCGACCTCGATCGTGACGTGCAGCGCCGTGCCGGCCGTCGCGGCGGCGCCGTAGCGGGCCTCGGCGGCGCCGGCCAGCGTCGCGTCGTTGCCGACGAGCAGCGGCAGGCGCGGATCGGGCACCAGCCCGGTGAGATCCACCGCATCCCAGCCCAGCGCGGCGGACTGCACGACTCCGCCGTGCCGGACCGTCGCGGCGACGGCCACCGACACGGCCCGGACCCGGCCGCCGTGCCGTTCGCAGGCGCGCCGCACCGCTTCCGCGATCACGGCGACCACCCGGCCGGGCTCGCGGCTGGCGTGCGCGCCCGCTTCGGCGACGTGCGGCCTGCCGTCGAGCGCCGCGACCGCGATCCGCCAGTCCTCCTGCCGGATGTCGACCGCGATGACGACCGGGCCGTCCGGATGGGGGTGCAGCACCGTGGTCGGCCGCCCTCGGCCGGAGGCGGCGGCCGGGGTCTCGGCGAGCAGCCCCAGCTCCCGCAGCCGTGCGGTGATCTCGGTGGCCGAGCCGGTGGTCAGCCCGAGCCGCTGCGCCACGCCCGCCCGGGTGACGCCCGGTTCCCGGCGCATCTCCTCCAGTACGGCCAGCGCACCGCGCCAGCGGGCGTCCCGTGCGCGGACGGAGGCCGGGCGAGAGGACGGACGACCTGCGGGGCTTGTCATGGGCATCGCCCTCTCTTTATCCTCGACCGACGAGTTTATTAAGGGGGGACGCCGTGCCACGGCTGGACCGAACGACCGAGGCGATGCTCCTGGACATGGACGGCACTCTCCTCGACTCCGGCGCGTCTGTCGAACGCGTCCGGTCGGCGCGGGCGGGGGAGCACGGGCGGCGGCCGGGAGCCGCCGTGCGGGACGGCCGCGGGAGCGCGCCGGGGGAGCGGCGGGTCGTCCGGCAGGTCGGATTCGCGCAGGCGGCACTCGGGTTCACCGTCAACAGCCTCGGCGCGTGCCTGGTGCTGCTCGCCCGCGATCTCGGCGTGCATCCCGGCGAGCTGGCCTGGTTGTCGTCGTCCTTCGGGGCCGGCCTGCTGGCCGTCGGAGCGGCGGGACCGCTGGTGCTGCGCCCGGGGCCCCGGCCGGCGCTGCTGACGGCCGCCCTGGTGGCCGCCGCCGGTGCGGCGCTGCTCGCCGTCGCGCCGGTCGAGGCGGCCGCCGCCACCGGCGCGCTCCTGCTGGGCCTCGGCGCGGCCGGGCTCGTCCTGGTCACCCCGGCCCTGCTGCACGGCCCGGACGCCGCCGCCCGTCTCGCCCGCGCCAACGCGGCGGCGAGCGTCAGCGCCCTGCTCGGCCCGCCCGCCATCGGCGCCCTCGACGCCGCCGGTGCGAACGGCCGGCTCGCCCTTCTGCTGGCCGTCCCGCCGCTGCTGTTCCTCGCGGCCGACTCCCGAGCCCGCCCGCCGGTGGACTCCGGCGCCCGCGACCGGCGACCGCCCGCCGGCCCGCGGAGTTCCCGGCCCGAGGCGGACGCCGCCGACCGGGCGCACGACTCCTCTCCCGCGCACGGCTTCTCTCCCGCGCACGGTCCCTCTCGGGCGCACGACCCCTCTCCGGTACGCGGCTCCTATCCGGCGCAGGGGGACGGCGGCGGCTCGGGCCCGCCGGTGGGGCGGCGGGCGGCCGGGGCGTGGGCCGCCATCGTGGCGGCCGTGTCGATGGAGTTCTGCTTCACGATCTGGGCCACGACCCGGCTGCAGGACACCGGGCTGACCGCGGCGGCGGCCGCCGCGACGGCCACCGCGTTCCTGGTGGGGATGGCGGCCGGTCGGCTCGCGGCGCCGCGCCTGCTCGGGCGGGGGGTCCCGGTCGTCCCGCTGGGGTGCGGGTTCGCGGCGGCCGGAACCCTGGCCGTCGCCCTGACCGCCTCGCCCGCGCCGGTCGCGGCCGGGCTGCTCGCCGCCGGGCTGGGGATCGCGCCGCTCTACCCGGTGACGCTCGCCCGGCTGGTCCAGGTGCCGGGGCTCACCGCGGCGCGGTCGGCGGCGTACGGCGCACTCGCCTCCGGCACCGCGATCCTGGCGGCGCCCGCGGCGCTGGCCGCGCTCGGGGCCGCGCTCGACCTGCGGACGGCGTTCCTGGTCACGGTGCCGCCGCTGGCGGCGGTCCTGGCCGCCGCGTCGTGGCCGCGCGCCCGGCCGGAGTAGGAGGGGGACCCGCGCCCGGCCGGAACGGGTGAGGAGGGGGCGCGTGCCCGGCCGGAGTAGGAGGGGGACCCGCGCCCGGCCGGAACGGGTGAGGAGGGGGCGCGTGCCCGGCCGGAACGGATGCGAGGAGGGGGGCGCGCGCGCCCGGAGCGGGTGAGGGGAGGAGTGGACGGGTGTGGCGCCGGGACCTTCACGGGGGCGCGGGCGTCCCCGGAGCCGAGCCGGTGTAGAGCCGGGCGACGACCTCCTCCAGGGAGTCGCCGTCCGGACCCGTGGCGCGCAGTTCGTCGAGGGTGCCGTCGAATCCGAGCCTGCCGTGGTCGATGAGCATGACGCGGCGGCAGAGCTTCTCGATGTCGCCCAGGTCGTGGGTGGTGAGCAGGACGGTCGTGCCGCGCTCGGCGTTGAGGCGGCGCAGGAAGTCGCGCATGGCGACCTTGCTCACCACGTCGAGGCCGATCGTCGGCTCGTCCAGGACCAGGACGGCGGGGTCGTGCAGGAGTGCGGCGGTGACGTCGCCGCGCATGCGCTGGCCGAGGCTGAGCTGGCGGACCGGGGTGTCCATGAAGGACCCGAGGTCGAGCAGGCCGGCCAGTTCGTCCAGCCGCCGCCGGAAATCAATCCGATCTACTTTGTAAAGGTGTCGGACCAGCTGAAAACTGTCCTTCAGTGGCAGGTCCCACCACAGGGTGGTCCGCTGTCCGAAGACCACCCCGATCCTGCGTGCGAGCGCGGTACGGCGGCGCGTGGGGTCGAGCCCGGCCACCCGCAGCCGGCCCGAGGTGGGGGCCAGGATGCCGGTGAGCATCTTGATGGTGGTGGACTTGCCCGCGCCGTTGGGGCCGAGGTAGCCGACGAACTCCCCGGCCCCGACCGTGAACGACAGATCCCGCACGGCGTGCACGGTCCGCCGGGCGCTGCCCCGGCCGACGGTGAAGGAACGCCCGGCCCGGTCGACTTCGATCATCTGGTCAACTCCCCGTGGAACGGTAGCGGCGGATGCCGGCCCGCCAGGCCAGCGCGGCGGCCAGGGCGAGCAGCAGGGCGGCGAGCGGCGCGGCGAAGCGCAGCCAGTACGGCAGGCCGAGGGGGTCGGGCCGGTCCAGCACGTACAGGGCCGGCTGCCAGTTGACGAACGCCAGCGGGACGACGAACGTCACCCCCCTGACGAGCTGCTCGCCGTAGACGCTCAGGGGGTACTGGGTCAGCGCGCTGCCGCCGTAGGTGAAGGCGTTGGCCACCTCCGGGGCATCGGTGAGCAGGAACTGCAGGGCCCCGCCGAGGGTGAAGATCGCGGCGAAGATGACGGCTCCGCAGGCGATCATCAGCGGGACCATCCAGGCCCGCTCCCAGGACAGGCCGAGCCGGGGCAGGGCGATGCCGAGCACCACCGCGGACTGGGCGAGCCGGCCGAAGCGGTGCACGCTGAAGCGGTCGGTCGCCATCTGGACGAACGCGGAGGCCGGCCGGATCAGCATGGTGTCGAAGCTCCCGCTCCGGATGTGGTGGCTGAGCCGGTCGACGTTGCCGAAGAGCGTGTCGGCCAGGGCGAAGGACATGTCCGCGGTGCCGTACAGGAACATGACCTCGGCCAGGCCGAACCCGCCGAGCGAGCCGGTGTGCTGGAAGATGATCCAGATGGCCGCGACGTCCAGGGCGTTGACGGCGAACGAGCCGAGGACCATCATCGCCAGCGACACGGGGTACTGGGCGGAGGCGCGCAGCCAGGTCCACGCGAGCAGCAGGTAGGTCCTAACCACGGGCGGCTCCGTCCCGGGCGCCCGCGGCGCGGTCCGGCCCGGACCGTCCCGGGTCAGCCACCCTGGACCACCACCTTGCGGCGGGCGGCGCGGGTGGCCAGTGCGCCCAGCGCGAGCAGCGCCGCCGCCCACGAGACCTGGAAGGCGAGCGCCTCCAGGACGTCCCGCTTGCCGAGGTAGACGTCGGCGGGGACCTGGACCATGGCCGCCCAGGGCAGGGCGCGGGTCAGCTCGCCGAACCAGCCGGGGAACAGGTTCAGGGGCAGGACCATGCCGCTGAGGAAGAGCGTGAGCACCAGCGAGAGCGACTGCACGCCCTGGTCGTCGACGATCCAGCAGCACGACAGCGCCGTCAGGTAGCGCAGGGCGAAGCTGACCAGCACGCCCAGGGTGAAGGAGGCGGCGAAGGCGGCCCAGGTCGCCGGGTCGGCCGGCACGACGATGCCGAAGAGGGCGGCGCCGAGAAAGGTGGGCGGCAGGCTGCGCAGCAGGAACAGGTAGGCGGCGCGGCCCAGGTCGTCGGCGAGGCTCCACAGCTGCAGGGAGGCCGGGCGCAGCAGGTCGACGGCGACGTCCCCGCTGCGCACGCGCCCGGCGAGCTGCAGCCCGCCGCCGAAGACCTGCATGGGACCGATGAACGCCTGGCTGAGGAAGCAGAAGGTGACGGCGTCCGTCACGTCGTATCCGGCGAGGCCTGGGCGGGCCTGCCAGAGGGCGATCAGGACGTAGGCGCGGAGGATGCCGAAGACGCTGTTGGTGAAGGCTCCGGCGAGGGCGGCGGCGCGGTAGGCGGAGTGACGGCGGAAGCCGTAGGCGGCGATGCGCGCGTAGAGCAGGAAGACGTCCTCCATGGAGGTTCCGGTGCACCGGGGCGGCCGTGTCATTTTCCCCGCGGCCCGGCCCCGGGGCAACGGGTTTTGCGGCGCACACCCGCGGGCGGATGGGTGGCGGCGGTGGCCGGCGTGGTACGGCCCCGCGGGCGGGCCGCGGTGCCGGTCGCGGTGGTACGGCTCCGCGGCGGGCCGCACCGTCGGCCGGGGCTATCCTGCGGGCGGGCGGGCCGCGGCTACGGAGAGAGATATGGGACATCTCGTCACATATCCGTAACCATGGCGATATCTTCGCGGAATGGTAGAAGGAAGTTCTGAAGGGCATCCTCCTGTCAAGGAGGTGCCCGCATGAACGACGAGATCAACGTGGACGTCTGCCCCGGTTACCCCGTCAGCTGGCAGGCCACGGCGCTCAACACGATCCTGCGCGGCACCTTCAAGCCGATCTCCGGGCTGCTGCTGCGGTCGGACGCCAGCGTGGTCGCCGCCTCGCGGATCGTCGCCCTCGCCAAGAAGGTCCCGCTCCGGCTGCCCGGGCACGTGACCGTCGAGGGGGAGTCCTTCGGAGGATGCGAGGGGGAGTGGGTCCGCGCCGGGCGGGAGCTCGACGAGCGCAGGGTCCTGCTCTACTTCCACGGCGGCGCCTACTTCGTCTGCTCCCCGGCCACCCACCGGCCGATCACCTGGCGCCTGTCGGTCGCCGCCCGCCGCCCGGTGCTGGCCCTCGACTACCGCCAGGGCCCGGTGCACACGCTGGCCGAGTCGCTCGAGGACGCGCTCGCCGCCTACCGGTGCCTGCTGGAACGAGGCTACGACCCGGCCGACGTCCTGTTCGCCGGCGACTCGGCGGGCGGTCACCTCACCCTGGCCGCCCTGCTGGCGCTGCGCGACCGGGGGCTCCCGCTGCCCGCGGCCGCCGTGTGCCTGTCCCCGTGGACCGACCTCACCGACACCCCCCGCCGGGTCAACCGCCTGGCCGACCCGCTGATCCCGGCCGGCCGCGTCGACTGGCTCGCCCGGCGCTGGACCTCCGGCCTCGACCCCCGCGACCCCCTGGTCTCCCCGGTGCTGGGCGACTACGCGGGACTGCCGCCGCTGATGATCGTCACCGGTTCCACCGAGGTCCTCCGCGACGAGGGCCGCCGCGTCGCCGAACGCGCCCGCGAGGCGGGCGTGCCGGTGACCTACGAGGAGTGGCGGCGAATGCCGCACGTCTTCCCCCTCCTGGCCGACATCCTCCCCGAGGCGCGCCAGGCGTTCCTGCACATCGCCCGCTTCCTGAGCGCGGCCCGGGCGCTCTCCGCCGGGGACGTCCCCGCGGCGGACACCTCCGACGGCGGTTCGCTCGCCGCGGACCTGCGTGCCGCGGATCCCGGTGCCGCGGACCTGCTCGCCGCGGACCTCCTCACCCCGGCCCCCGCCGCCGGGACCGGCTCGGCCGCGGCCTGACGGGGCGGTCGCCGCCGGGTACGGCCTCGCCGCCCGGCCCGGCCCGGTCCGCCCGGCCTCGCCATCCGGCCCGGCCCGGCGGCGGCCGGCCGGGAGAACGGGGCCGGGGGCCGGGAGGATGGAGCCGGGGCCGGGAGGACCTTTCCCGCAGACCGCGCCGGTGTTTCCCGCACCTCCGGCCCCACCGGTTACTTACCTTCAGGGATCATTCGCCTTACCCGCCATAGTGCTTGTGACGGGTCGGGCGCGAGGGCTCGCTCCACCGGGTCACAGTGTGCTTGCCGTAGCGCGCACACGAGAGGCTCATCCGGATGGCACGTGGCGGAACCGGCCCCGGGAACGGGATGCCCCCTGGCGTGCGGCCGCTGACCGTGGGAGACCCGGTCACCATCGGCCGCCATCTCCTGCTCGGCCGGCTCGGCGCCGGCGGCATGGGCGTGGTCTACCTGGCCGAGCACCCGCGCGGCGGCGTGGTCGCGATCAAGACGCCGCACCCGGTGCACCTCGACGATCCCACGCTCCGCGCCCGGTTCGCGGAGGAAGTGGAGTTCTCCCGCCGGGTGGTCCCGTTCTGCACCGCCGCGGTGATCGAGGACGGCACCGACCGGGAACGGCCCTACCTGGTCTCCGAGTACGTCCCCGGTCCCTCGCTCTCCCAGGTGGTCTCCGCCCGCGGCCCGCTCACCCCCGACCTCGCCTACGGCGTCGCCCTGGGCGTGGCCGCCGCGCTGACGGCGGTGCACGAGGCCGGGCTGGTCCACCGCGACCTGAAGCCCGCCAACGTGCTGCTGTCGCACGCCGGCCCGCGGGTCATCGACTTCGGGATCGCCAGGGACGTGGACGGCCTCGCCTCCCACACCCAGGCCGGGCAGGTCATGGGGAGCCCGGGCTGGGTCGCTCCGGAACGCCTCACCGGAGGCAGGGCCCTGCCGCCCTCCGACGTCTTCTCCTGGGGATGCCTGGTCGCCTACGCGGCGACCGGCCACCACCCGTTCGGCGCGGGCGAGTCCGACGAACTGACCCGGCGGATCCTGGTGGAACCGCCGCGGCTCTCCGCGGTGCCCGCGCTGCTGCGCCCGGTGGTCGAGGTCGCGCTGGACAAGGAGCCCGCCCGACGCCCCCCGGCGGCGGACCTGCTCGGCGCGCTGCTCGCGGTGGGCGGGGTGGGAGACCCGTGGGACCTGCGGGTGGCGGTGGCCGAGGTGCTGGCGGAGGTCTGGACGCCGGTCCCGTACCCGCAGGCCCACCCGGTTCCAGGCCCGGCGGCGGACCGGTCCAGGAACCGGCCGCGGGCCCGCGAACGGCCCGCGGTCCCGGCCGGGGGAACCCGCAGGGCTCCCCGCAACGGCCCCCACCTGCCCCAGGCCGGGTTCGCCGCGCTGGCCACGGCCTCCATGGCGGTGCTCGCCGTCGTCGCCGCGGGCAACGGCGTCCTCGGCGGCGGCGCCCGGCCGCCCGAGCACGTGCCGATGGTGATCCCGGCCGACGGCACGCCCACGGGCGGCGCCTTCCGCCGGACCCGCCCTCCGGCCGGCGGGACCAGGAGCGTGCCGCCGGTCAGCCCGTCCACGATCACGGTCACCACGACGCGGACGATGCCGGTGCCGCAGGTGAGCGGGCACGCGGAGGAGCCGGCGCCGGACGGACCGCGCGATCCCGGAGAACCCTCCGACGAGCCCGGGGGCGGTGACCCCGGGGGACCGCGGCCCTGCGCGGACGGGGAAGGCGGGGGTGCGGCGCGGGGTCCCGGCGGGGACTGCCCGACGAGGACGGCCGCGCCCGAACCCTCCTTCACCCGGATCCCGCAGACCGGGGACGGGGAGAGCCCCTCGCCGTCCCCGAGCGGCTCCGCGACGCCGACCGCCTCCTCCTCCCTGTCCTCCTCCGGTCCCGTGCCGCAGATCGGCGGCTGAGGGGCCGTACAGGCCTCCGGGAGGGGGCGGGGCCATCCGTTAGGGTGAACGGCGCCAACCGAGTCGGAGGGGGAACTGTGCCGGGTGCGGTCGAACTGAGCGGTGTCGGGGTCCGGGTGGTCGGGCGGACGCTGCTGGCGGACATCGACTGGCAGGTGGAGTACGGCCAGCACTGGGTCGTCCTCGGACCCAACGGGGCGGGCAAGACGACGATGCTCTCGCTGGCCGCCGCCGTACGGCATCCCAGCGAGGGCGCGGCCACGGTGCTCGGCCAGCGGCTGGGCCGGGTGGACCTGAGGGAGCTGCGTCGCCGCATCGGCCTGGTCGCGGCCAGCCAGCGGCTCGTCGACGAGGAGCTGCTGGAGGAGGAGGGCGCCACTGCGCACACCGTCGTCCTCACCGGCTACACCGGGAGCAGCGCTCCGCTCTGGGACCGCTACGGTCCCGGCGAGGACGAGCGCGCCCGGCGGCTCCTGGCCGACATGGGCTGCAAGGACCTGGGCGACCGGCTGTTCCGCGTCTGCTCGCAGGGCGAGCGGGCCCGCATCCGGGTGGCCAGGGCGCTGATGGCCGATCCGGTGATCCTGCTGCTGGACGAGCCGTTCGCCGGGCTCGACCTGCCCGCCCGCGAGGACCTGATCACCGTGCTGGAGGAGCTGGCGACGGTACGGCCGGCGCTGACCACGATCACCGTGACGCACCACCTGGAGGAGGTGCCGGCGACCACGACGCACGCGCTGCTGATGCGCGACGCCCGGATCCAGGCAGCGGGACCGGTGGGGGAGGTCCTCACCGACGAGGGCCTGTCGGAGTGCTTCGGCCGCCCCCTGCGGATCGACCGTCTGGACGGCCGCTGGTCGGCCCGCGCCGTACGGGGGAGGCACGGGTAGGACGGGGGTGTCCCTCCTTCCCGCGCCGGGCGGTGCGGGCTCAGTCCTTCTTGCGCTGGCGGATCAGCCCCATGAACCCGGGGCTGGGCTTGAACCGGGCCGTCCAGGTCTCGGCGATCTCCAGTGGTTCGCCGGTCTGCGGGTTGCGGCCGGTCCTGGCGGGTTTGTGGACGATCTCGAAGGAGCCGAAGCCGGGGATCGCCACCTTGTCCTCGCCCGCGACGGCGTGCTGGATGGTGTCCAGGATCGCGTCCAGCGCCGCGGCGGTCTGCCGCCGGGTGAGACCGGCCTCCGCCGCCGCCTTCTCGATCAGCTCGCGCTTGTTCATCTACTTCTTTCCTGCAGTGCCCGGGAGGACCAACACTACGGGGATCGTGTGGTCCGTTTCATCCCTCGGGCGCGGGGAATGCGGCCAGGCGCTCGGCCTCCCGCTGCAGGGCCTCGACGAGGAGGAGCTCCAGCCGGAGGTCCTCGCAGGCGAGGCCGTGCGGAACTCCCGTCTCCATTCCGACCTCCCTGCCTACACCGACGCCCGGCCGGGGGCGGAAGTTCACGGCCGGGCGGGGGTCACGCCCCGACGTGACCGAACCTTTGCCGCTCGTCGCTGTCGGCCATGACCAGCTGCGCCAGATCCACGTGGCGGCCCACCTCCCGCACGTCGGCGCAGTCCGCCACGAGCACGCGTTCCCCGCCGATCAGGCGGGTGACGCGCAGGCACGGTCGATCGTTCACCACGAGCGCCTCGACTTCGATGCCGTGCGGCCCCAGCCATATCCCCATAAGGCCGAGGCTAGGGAGGCAAGAGTAAGCACGGGGTAACTGGAGGGGCATATCAGGATGGAATATCTATGCCCGGGTAAATTTCTCCACGAGCGCTCGTATTGTGCATTTCACCGCAATTCCCGTTCAGTGCCCGCCGGCAGGGGCGAACGCGGCGGCGTGGTCGCGGACGAAGTCGGCGACGTCGCGCGGGGGGCGGCCGAGCAGGCCGGCGACCGTGCCGGTGGTGAAGTCCCCCCACCCGGCGGCGTACGCCCGTGCGTACTCCTCGAGCATGTCGGCGATCCATTCCGGAACGCCGTGGCCGAGCAGTGCGCCGCGCTTGGCGTCGTGGCCGACCGGCACGTACGCGACCGGCCTGCCGAGCGCGAGGCTCAGCCGGTCGGCGACCTCGTCGAACGTCACCGAGCGCGGGCCGGTGAGGGTGTACGTCTCACCGTGGTGGCGGTCCGGGTCGTCGAGGAGCACGCGGGCGGCGCACTCGGCGATGTCGCGCGCGTCGATCATGCCGATCCGCGCCGAGGCCATGTTCAGGGAGAACGTGCCGGTGGCGGAGACGTCGCCCGCCTCGTTCAGCAGGTTCTGCATGAACCAGTGCGGGCGCAGGATCGTCCAGCGCATGCCGCACCGCTCGGTCTCCCGGTCGGACAGCGCGTGCAGCCTGCCGCTGCGGTTCGGCGCGTCGTGCGCCGCGCCGACCACGGACAGGCGCACGATGCGCTCCACCCCGGCCTGGCGGGCGGCCCACACGGCGTTCATGCTGTGCTCCGGAGCGCGCGGGCCGTTCGGGGTGAGCAGCCACACGTCCTGCACGCCCTCGAAGGCGGGCGGCAGCGACCGGGCGTCGCCGAGGTCGCCGACGAAGACCTCGGCGCCCCGCCCGCGCGGGCCGCCGGCTCCGGATGCCTCGCGGACGAGGGCGCGGAGGCCCAACCCGGTTCCCCGCAGCGCGTCCATCAGCGCGGTGGACACGGTCCCGGTGGCTCCGGTGATCAGTACGGTGCGCGGCACGCTCATTCTCCCTTGGTGGTGGTGAGGACACGGATCAGGCCGCGTACCGCGGCGGTCTTCGGGGCTCTTCCCGCCGCCCGGCCGGCGGTGAGGCGCTCCAGGGCCCAGAGCGCGGCGGTCCCGGCCGAGAGGACGGCGCCCAGGACGCACACGCCGGTCCAGCCGCCGCTCACCCAGACCGCCGACGTCAGCGCGGAGCCCACCGCGCCGCCGAGGAACATGGAGGTCATGAAGGCGGAGTTGATCCGGTTGCGGGCCTCGGGCCGGAGCGCGTAGAGGACGTTCTGGCTGCTGTTGAGCACCGCCTGGTGCGCCAGGTCGAGCACGATCACGCCGGCGAGCAGCCAGGCCAGCGAGTGCGCCCCGGCCGCGATCGCCGCCCAGGACGCGAGCAGCAGGACCGCCCCGGCGCCGGTCACGGTCTGGACGTACCCGCGGTCGGCCAGCCGCCCGGCCACCGTGGCGGTCAGCGCGCCCGCGGCGCCCACCAGGCCGAACAGGCCGATGACCGATTCCGTCCAGCCGTACGGCGGTCCCACCAGCAGGAAGGCCGAGGCCGTCCACAGCACGCTGAAGGCGGCGAGGCTCGACGCGCCGATGCCCGCCCGCCACCGCAGCAGCGGCTCCTGCCGGAACATCGAGACCGTGGAGCGGAGCAGCCCCGGATAGGACAGGCGCCCGCCGTCCCCGCCGAGCCTGGGCAGCAGGACGCGCAGCAGTACGGCCATCACCGCCATCAGGGCGGCGTGCACCCAGTAGACCGTCCGCCACCCGCCGAGTTCCGACAGCGCTCCGGACGCGGTCCGCGCCAGCAGCAGGCCGAGCATCAGCCCGGTCATCACCGTGCCGACCACCCGGCCGCGCTCCGCCGGGTCCGCCAGCGTCGCCGCGAACGGCACCACCACCTGCGCCCCGACCGAGGTCAGGGCGGTCAGGGCGGTGCCGGCCAGGAGCACCGTCCCGTTGGCGGCGGTGGCCGACACCAGCAGGAACAGCGCGGTCGCCGCGTAGAGCGCCACCGTCAGCCGCCGCCGCTCCATCAGGTCGCCCAGCGGCACCAGCAGGATCAGCCCCAGCGCGTACCCGCCCTGGGCGGCCGTCACCACCAGCGCCGCCGACGAGGGCCCGATCCCCAGCTCCCGGCCGATCAGGTCGAGCAGCGGCTGCGCGAAGTAGTTCCCCGCGACGGCCGATCCGGTCGCGGTGGACATGAGCAGGAGCAGCCCGCGCGGCAGGCCGCCGCCGGGGTGGGATCTCGTCGCGGTCATGCCCCCAGCCTCGGCCATGAACGATCAATGAGTCCAATGCATGTTCATCATCGGCAGCGATCGTGTATCAAGATTGATTCATGGAGCTCCAGCAGATGCGCTACGTCGTCGCCGTAGCGGAGACGGGCAACTTCACCCGCGCCGCCGAACGGTGCCTGGTCGTCCAGTCCGCGCTCAGCCACCAGATCGCCCGCCTGGAGCGCGAGCTGGGGGCCAGGCTGTTCGAGCGCACCAGCCGCCGCGTCCGGCTGACCTCCGCCGGGGAGGCGTTCCTGCCCGCGGCCCGCCAGGCCCTCGAGGCCGCCGAACGGGCCCGCGCCGAGGTGGCGGCGGCCGCCGGGGAGATCCGGGGCCGCCTCGCCGTCGGCGCCATCCCCACCGTCACGGCCGTCGACCTGCCGACCGAGCTGAGGCGCTTCCACCTGCGGCACCGGCGGGTGCGGATCAGCCTCCGCTCGGGCGCGAGCGAGGAACTGACCGAACGGGTGCGGCAGGGCACCCTGGACGTCGCGTTCCTGGGGCTGCCGGTGGGCGCACCGCCCAGGGGCGTCCGCGGCCGCGAACTGGCGCGCGGCCATCTCGTCGCCGTGGTGGCGCCCGGTCACCCGCTGGCGGACAGGGAGCAGGTGGAGCTGCGCCACCTGTCGGACGAGCCGTTCGTCGACTTCCCCGCGGGCACCGCCGGGCGGATCCAGTCGGACGAGGCGTTCGCGGCGGCCGGAGTGCGGCGCGAGGTCGCCTTCGAGGTGAGCTCCCCCGACTTCATGGCCCGCCTGATCCGGCAGGGCCTGGGCATCGGGATGCTGCCCGCGGACTTCGTCTCCGAGCTCCCCGACCTGCCCGTCGTCCGGCTCGGCGACGCCCCGGCCCGCATGGAGTACCTCGTCTGGAGCGGCTCGTCCCCGTCCCCCGCCGCTGCGGCGTTCCTGTCCGCCCTCGGTGTCCCGGCGGCCGGGCCCCCGGGCCCGCCGGGCCCGTGACTTCAGGAGCCCTGGCCCGTGACTTCAGGAGTCCGGGCCGGAACGGGGAAACCCCGCCTCCCTGGGGGGAAGGAGGCGGGGTCTTCGTCCTGGTCTCGGGAGTCCGAGTCCGAGGGCGGACCGGGAGCGCGGGCCTCGGCTCAGGCGGGTGCCCGGCGGGCCGGGGCGGGCTCCGCATGCCCTGAAGAGCCGCCCCGTCCCGCGCGGACTGCGAAACCCGCGCTCCCGGTCCTTCCTCGGATCAGTGAGCCTCGAACTGCTCCTCCTCCGTGGAGCCCTTCAGGGCCGTGGTGGAGGAGTCCGGCGCGATGGCCGTGCTGACCAGGTCGAAGTATCCGGTGCCGACCTCGCGCTGGTGGCGGGTGGCGGTGTAGCCGCGGGACTCGGCGGCGAACTCGGCCTCCTGGAGCTCGACGTAGGCGGTCATGCCCTCCTCGGCGTAGCCCTGCGCCAGGTTGAACATCGAGTAGTTGAGCGAGTGGAAGCCCGCCAGCGTGATGAACTGGAACTTGTAGCCCATGTGGCCGAGCTCGCGCTGGAACTTGGCGATGGTGGAGTCGTCCAGGTGCTTCTTCCAGTTGAACGACGGCGAGCAGTTGTAGGCCAGCATCTGGTCCGGGTAGCGCGCCTTGATCGCCTCGGCGAACTCGCGGGCCACGTCCAGGTCCGGGGTGGAGGTCTCCATCCACAGCAGGTCGGAGTGGGGCGCGTAGGCCAGGCCGCGGGCGATGCAGGCGTCGACGCCGTTGCGGACCCGGTAGAAGCCCTCGGCGGTACGGTCGCCGGTGACGAACTTCTGGTCGCGGGGGTCGACGTCACTGGTCAGCAGCGTCGCGGCCTGGGCGTCGGTCCGCGCGATGATCAGGGACGGCACACCCGCCACGTCGGCCGCGAGACGGGCCGCGTTGAGGGTCTTGATGTGCTGGCCGGTCGGGATGAGGACCTTCCCGCCGAGGTGACCGCACTTCTTCTCGGAGGCCAGCTGGTCCTCCCAGTGCACGCCGGCGGCACCGGCGGCGATCATGCCCTTCATCAGCTCGAAGGCGTTCAGCACGCCGCCGAAGCCGGCCTCGGCGTCGGCCACGATCGGAGCCAGCCAGTGCGGCGCGCTCTGGTCGCCCTCGGACCAGGTGATCTGGTCGGCGCGGAGCAGCGCGTTGTTGATGCGGCGCACGACGGCCGGGACCGAGTTGGCCGGGTAGAGGCTCTGGTCCGGGTAGGTCTGGGCGCCGAGGTTGGCGTCGGCGGCGACCTGCCAGCCGGACAGGTAGATCGCCTTCAGCCCCGCCTTGACCTGCTGGACGGCCTGGTTGCCGGTCAGCGCGCCGAGGGCGTGGACGTAGTCCTCGCTGTGCAGCAGGTCCCACAGCCGCTCCGCGCCGAGCTTGGCGAGAGTGTGCTCCTCCTGGACCGAGCCCCGCAGCCGCACGACGTCCTCGGCCGTGTAGGTCCGCTCGATGCCGTTCCAGCGGGGGTCGGTCTCCCACTCGCGCCGCAGTTCCTCTGCGGCTCCCTTGAGGCGATCGTTCATTTTTTCACTCCTTGTCGTCCCCTGGGTGCCTTGCCCTGAGTGTGTGCCCCGGCGAAACGGGGGAACAAGGTGCTTTTCGCGGAAAGAACGATATTTTTTCCGATCTAGCCAATACTCACCAGTATTCGATAGAGAAGAACATCAGAGTTTTCGCTCTGGACTAGACCAATCGTGTGTGGTCCGGCTCACTCGGCACCCGTCGAGGGGGGTGGTGGCCGGGCGGTCACGGAGGCCCCGGAGAGGTGCGCCGCGCGGGCCGAAGGTGTGCGGTGCGCGGGCCGGCCGGAGGCCGGTCGGGGAGGGTGGGGGCCTTACCCGCACGCCGTACGGGGATGCGCGGTTCGCGAGTGGAAGATGGGCGGAATTTTCGCTTAGGATCGGGACATGACACCGCTGGTCGGAGAAGAACCGCTTTCTTTGACACAGGAGCTCGACCTCATCGCCTTCGGTCAGCGCCTGCGCCACCTGCGCAAGCAGCGCGGCCTGACCCTCTCCGACCTGGGCGAACGGGTGGGCCGGGCGCCGAGCCAGCTCTCCCTGCTGGAGAACGGCAAGCGCGAGCCGAAGCTGTCGCTGCTCAAGTCGCTCGCCTCCGCGCTCAACGTGCCGGTGGAGGAACTGCTCCGCCGGCAGGCGCCCAACCGGCGCGCGCAGCTGGAGATGGAGCTGGAGGAGGCCCAGCGCGATCCGCTCTACGCCGGCCTCGGGCTGCCCCGGCTGAAGGTCTCCGCGCGCGTGCCCAATGACGTGCTCGAGCACATCCTCGGCCTCTACGGTGAGCTCCGCTCCCGCCAGGCCAAGGGCACCGCCACCCCGGAGGAGGCCCGCGCCGCCAACGCCGAGCTCCGCCGCAAGCAGCGCGAGCAGGGCAACTACTTCGCGGAGATCGAGAAGGCGGCGGCCGAGGCGCTGGCCGCGGTCGGCTACCGCTCCGGCGCGCTCTCGCAGAGCACCGTCCAGGCGCTGGTCACCCACTTCGGCTACAGCGTGCGGACCGTGCAGGACCTGCCCCGGACGGTCCGCTCGATCACCGACCTGCGCAACCGGCGCATCTACGTCAAGCACGAGCAGCTCGGCATGCACACCCCCCGCACGATCCTGCTGCAGACCATCGGCCACCTGGCCCTCGGCCACCACAAGCCCCGCGACTTCGCCGACTTCCTGCGCCAGCGGACCGAGGCCAACTACTTCGCCGCCGCGGTCCTCGTGCCCGAGGCCGCCGCCGCGCCGTACCTGCGGGAGGCCAAGCAGGACCGGGCGCTCAGCGTCGAGGACCTGCGCGACGTGTTCGCGGTCTCCTACGAGATGGCCGCGCACCGCTTCACCAACCTGGCCACGCACCACCTGGACCTGGTCTGCCACTTCGTCCGCAACGACGTCGGCGGGATCATCTACAAGGCCTACGAGAACGACGGCATCGTCTTCCCCGCCGACGAGCAGGGCGCGATCGAGGGCCAGCGCATGTGCCTGCAGTGGTCGGGCCGGCAGGTCTTCCTCTCGCCCGACCGCTTCTCCGTCTTCTACCAGTACTCCGACTCGCCCACCGGCACCTATTTCTGCGTCGCCCACGTCGATCCCAGCCGGGAGCGCGACTTCGCCATCACGCTCGGCGTGCCGTACCGCGAGTCGCGCTGGTTCCGCGGCCGGGAGACCGTGAACCGGACCAAGTCCGAGTGCCCGAACGGCGACTGCTGCCGCCGCCCGCCGCCCGAGCTGGCCCAGCGCTGGGAGGGCTACGCCTGGCCCTCGGCGCGCGCCAACTCGCACGTCCTGGTGGCGCTCCCGCCCGGGTCCTTCCCCGGCGTGGACGAGGCCGACGTCTACACCTTCCTGGAGCGCCACGCCGCCGACTGATCCCCGGGCCGCGGGACCGGTCCGGCCGGTGATTCACTCCGCAACGGCGACGCATAGGGTGATACCCGTGCGTTCCGGGGTGACGGGGAGGATGGGCTGTGCTGCCTGAGGTGGAGGCATGGCTGCGCCGCCGTACGTCGTCCTCGGATGATTGGTCCCCACCGGAGCTGCTGGAGGCCAGGGGGGACGCGACGGTCAGCGTGGTGCTGCCCGCGCGCGACGAGGGGGAGACGGTCGGGGAGATCGTCTCCGCGATCCGGCGCGAGCTGATGGAGGCGGTGCCGCTCGTCGACGAGCTCGTGGTCATCGACTCCCGCTCCACCGACGACACCGCCGCGCGCGCCGCGGCGGCCGGCGCCCGCGTGGTGGCGCAGGACGAGGTCCTGCCCGACCTCAAGCCGCTGGACGGCAAGGGGGAGGCGCTGTGGAAGTCCCTCGCCGTGACCTCCGGCGATCTGCTGGTCTTCGTCGACGCGGACCTGCGGGAGTTCCGCACCTCGTTCGTGACCGGGCTGCTCGGGCCGCTGCTGGCCGATCCCGGCGTGGTCTACGTCAAGGGCTGCTACGACCGGCCGCTGCGGGACGCGCGGGGCGCGGACGCGCCGGGCGGCGGCGGGCGGGTCACCGAGCTGGTCGCGCGGCCGCTGCTCAACCTGCACTGGCCGCTGCTGGCCGGGTTCGTCCAGCCCCTCGCCGGAGAGTACGCCGGGCGGCGCTCGGTCCTGGAGCGGGTCCCGTTCGTCACCGGCTACGGCGTGGAGCTCGGGCTCCTTATCGACCTGCTGGAACTGTCCGGCCTCGACGCCCTGGCCCAGGTCGACCTGGGCCGCAGGGTGCACTCCCACCAGTCCACCGAGGCCCTCGGCGGCATGGCCGCGCAGATCCTGCAGACCTCCTGGTCGCGGCTGGCGCGCCAGGACAAGATGATCCCGCTGCACACGCCGTCCCCGCGCCTGGCCCAGTTCCGCCGCGGACCGGGCGGGCACCACGCGACCGTGCGGGACGTGGCGGTCGCCGAGCGCCCGCCCATGATCACCGTTCCCGGCTACGGTCCCCGCACGGCGGTCTGAACGGGGGCCGCCGCTGCGGCCGGGTCCCCGCCGCGGGGTAGGTGGAGGAGTGGCGGGGGCGGCTTGCGCGGATGGGTCTACCCGTCAGTAAGGTAGAGGGTGTTACCGATGGTAACGCTTTCCCGGAGGGGTGGACGATGAGCGAGAACGGCTTCTGCCCGGAACTGAGCGACGACGTGCGCGAGGTGCGCGACTGGGTGCGCGAGTTCGCCCGCACGGTCGTCCGCCCGGCCGGCGCCGAGTGGGACGAGCGCGAGGAGACGCCCTGGCCGATCATCCAGGAGGCGGCCAAGATCGGCCTCTACTCCCTCGACTTCTTCGCCCAGCAGTCCTTCGAGCCCAGCGGCCTCGGCCTGATGGTCGCCTTCGAGGAGCTCTTCTGGGGTGACGCCGGGATCGGCCTGTCCATCGTCGGCACCGGCCTGGCCGCCGCGGCCCTGTCGGCCACCGGGACCCCCGAGCAGATGGGCGAGTGGCTGCCGCAGATGTTCGGCACCCCCGACGACGTCAAGCTCGGCGCGTTCTGCGCCTCCGAGCCCGACGCCGGCTCCGACGTGGGCGCCATCCGCACCCGGGCCGTCCACGACGAGGCCTCCGGCGACTGGATCCTCAACGGCGTCAAGACCTGGGCCACCAACGGCGGCATCGCCGACGTGCACGTCGTCGTCGCCTCCGTCGACCCCTCGCTCGGCACCCGCGGCCAGGCCTCCTTCGTCGTTCCGCCGGGCACCCCCGGCCTGTCGATGGGCCAGAAGTTCAAGAAGCACGGCATCCGGGCCTCCCACACCGCCGAGGTCGTCCTCGACGGCGTACGGGTGCCCGGCTCCTGCCTGCTCGGCGGCAAGGAGAAACTGGACGCGCGGCTGGCGCGGGTCCGCGAGGGCGGCAGGGCCGGCGAGCAGGCCGCCATGCGGACCTTCGAGACGACCCGGCCCTCGGTGGCCGCCATGGCGGTCGGCATCGCCCGCGCCGGGTTCGAGTACGCCCGGGACTACGCCCGCGAGCGCGAGCAGTTCGGCCGCCGGATCGGGGAGAACCAGGCCGTCGCCTTCCTCCTCGCCGACATGGCCACCCGCGTCGACGTCGCGCGGCTGATGACCTGGCGCGCGGCCTGGATGGCCCGCAACGGCCGGTCGTTCGACCAGGCCGAGGGGTCGATGTGCAAGCTGGTGGCGGGGGAGACGGCGGTGTGGGTGACCGAGCAGGCCATCCAGATCCTGGGCGGGGCCGGCTACACCCGCGACCACCCGGTCGAGCGCTTCCACCGCGACGCGAAGATCTACACCATCTTCGAGGGCACGTCCGAGATCCAGCGCCTGATCATCGGCCGCGCCGTCACCGGCCTGCCCGTGCGCTGAAAATGTCGGATTTTCTGATCATGGTGTGAGGCCTCGGTTCCGGCCCCTGTTCCGTCGCCGTTCCGTCAAAGCATCCGGTTGTGTGTCGGGAGAGATCATCTCCTGGTGCGGCGGCTCGGTCTGATCGTCGCAGAGAGTGATGTTCTCCTCTGTCTCGCGGTGAGCGGTGAATGTCGGATTTGCGAGATATGTGACTATGTGACATCAACGTGCAGGCAAGCCGATGGGGACAGGGGCCCTCTCGCCGGTCCCCGGGAAGGCGACCGATGAATGGACCCGCTACCTGGGCCAACCGGGTCCGCGGCCTGGTGCTGGGCCTCGCGCTGGGTGACAGCGTCGGCCGCGGGGCCGTCCCTGCGTCCGGGCCCATCCGGGCCGGGGTCAGCACCCAGCTGGCGGCCTTCACGATCGACGGGATCATCCGTGCCTGGATCCGCGGTGAGCACAGGGGCGTCTGTCATCCGCCGTCGGTGGTCTGGCACATCTACTGCCGGTGGGCCGCCCTACAGGGAATCGAGGTCCACGACCAGATCCGCGCGGCCTACGAACAGGCGCGGCAGGAGCCTCGGGAGAAAGCCCGGCTGGCGCAGATCGCCCCCGATGCCACCGCCCTATCGGCTCTCCTCGGCGGTGTGTACGCCGCCGCCTCCTACCGGCCTGAAGGAGTCGCCCCTGACAGCGGGGAAGGCGATGGAGGCCTTGACCTTCGCCGCCGCGGCGCCCGACGGCGACTCCGTCACCGCCGTCACGGGCGCTCTGCTCGGAGCACTGTACGGTGTCGACATCTGGCCGGTCGAGCTGATCAGCAGGTTGGAACTGGTGTGGGTCATGGACACGCTCGCGCGTGATCTGGCTCTGCAGATCACTGAGAGCCCCGCCGGTGGCGAGTACGAATCCGGGGAGGACCCGTTCTGGTGGGACCGCTACCCGGGATGGTGATCATCGCGGAACCTCGCTGCGCTGCCGGGCCGCGAAACTGCGGGCGGCGGGCAGGATGCGGACCCCACTGGCCGCTTGGGTGATAGCCGGTCGGTCCGCGGTCTCCGGAGGTCGCGGATCAGAGGGCCGAGGGAGCGGTACGGTCCTCGGTTCCGTGGTCGGGCCCGATGTTCCTGCGGTGATAGGTGAGATGTTCCAGGCTGATCTCGTGGTTCGGCGCGAGCCGGAGAGTGCCCAGGCGGCTGCCGGAGACCATGTCCACCACGGTCAGATCGTCCTGAACCGTGATCATGCCTCGGTCGAACAGGACATGGTGGTTGGGGCACAGGCACAGCAGGTTGTCCGGCTCGTCCGGGCCGTCGTGCGGCCGGCCGAGCGGACGGATGTGCGCTCCCTCCGCGTAGAAGCCCTGGCGGAGGACCAGGCGGGTGCCGCAGATCTGGCAGTGGTGGTCGTGGGCGCGCTTGATCTGCTCGGCGAGCAGGGAGTCGCGAGCCACACGGTTCGTGATGACCTCACGCCGACCGGGTGTCGGCGATCCGCCGCGTGGCGTGAGGACGCTGTCGTCGGCGGGAGGCTCCGTGGCGGAGCCGTCCGGAGCCAGGCCGACTCGGGCCAGGAGCGTGTTGAGGTCGACGCCGTGGAAGTAGGCAGTGAGCAACCGTACGACGAGCTGCGCGCGGATGTCCTCCTGCGCGGTGACGAGGTCGTGCACCCAGCTCTGCAGTCCGCTGTCCGGACGGTGCGTTCTCATCCACTGTTGTGCGGCCTGGCCGCTGGCGGGCGGTGCGCCGGTATGGCCGGGAAGGTCCCATAGGCCGTGGTGGTGGAGCCGCAGGACGGGGAACTCGGGGTTGGGCCGGTCGTCGTCGAGACCGAACTCCTCGATGAGCGCCCGGAGTTCCGCGGAGGTGGTCTGCCAGGAGGTGAGACGTTCCTCGCCGCGGACCGCCCGGCCGATCGCCCACAGCAGGGTCAGCGGCTGGTGCCGTTTCGGTGCGCGGGTCACCGGGGAGGTGGCGGTCCTGAGCGAGCCGATCTTCTGGAGGAGGTCTTCGACGGAGTGCCTGTCGATGACGGTGCCCGGTGCGGTCACCTCGAAGCCGAGGCGGATGAGGGCGCGGGCCACGGTGGCGTTGCCTCCGGAGAACTCGGCGGCGCGCAGGGGCCTGCCGCCGACACCGCGGTGGGCGACGCCGGCGATCGCCTTGGAGTCGTACCGTCTGCCCTGGTGGCGGAGGAAGTAGTCGCGTGCGGGGCCGTAGCCGTACCGCTCGAGGAAGGCGTCACGGCCCAGCCGGTCGTACTCGGCGATGGCGGCGAGCACCATCTCACGCCGGAGATCGGAAAGCGCCACATTGTGATCCTATCTGGGCTTATCACTGGATCTACTTCCCGTACCGGGGTGAAAGAGCGGGTCCGGTTTCCGGTACGACGGCGTCACCGGCCGGTGCGCCGCGGACGCAGGTGAGGCCATCGTCGGACGGGCCCGGATGATCGCTTGAGTGCCGGTGGTGCTACCGTCGCGGCTCGTGCTCCTGCGTACGGCCGTCGCCCAGATCCCGGTCACCTGGGATGTCGAGAAGAACCTGGTCGAGATCACCCGGGTGGTCGAGTCCTGCGCCGGGGACGACCTGGTGGTCCTGCCCGAAGGCGCGCTGTCCGGTTACGGCGCGGACCTGTCGCCACTGGACCGGCTCGACCCCGCGGAGCTGGACGCGGCCGCGGGCGAACTGGCCGCCCTGGCCCGGCGGACGGGTGTCCATCTGATCTGCGGCTCACTGCTGCACTGCGATGATCGCTGGTGGAACGGGGCGCTGGTGGTCACCCCCGACGGGGCGCGCAGGCCGTACCGGAAGGTGAACCTGGCGGTCAGCGAGCGCGGTGTGCTGGGCGCCGGATCGGATCTCCCCGTCCACCGGCTCGCCTGTGCCGGCGGCACCGTCGACGTGGGTGTGCAGATCTGCCGGGAGATCCGCTTCCCCGAGCAGTGGCGGCACCTGGCGGGTTCCGGCGCGCAGGTGTTCGCCTACCTCACCCACGCGGCCAACCCTGATGAACCCCCTGGCGTGTGGCGGGCTCATCTGGTCAGTCGGGCGGCGGAGAACCAGCGCTGGCTACTGGCCGCCAACGCCGCCGAAGCGGCCTCGCACTGCCCGACGATGATCGTCTCACCGCGGGGCGAGATCGTCGCCGAGACGACCGGCGACCAGTGGGCGGTGCTGCGCGCGAGCATCGATCTGGCGGCCGTCTCCGACTGGTATCTCGGTCAGCGGCGCGGCGACGTCCTGGAGTCGCGCTACCACGGTGGACCGCGCGAGGGCGGGCGCCGCCGACCGGGCCGGTAGCCCCGGCGGGGGCGAGGGTCCCGAGGAGGTCACGGTCCCCGCGCCCATGGCAGGATCGACCCGACCGTCTCACCCTGTTCCTGGAGGAATCGGCCATGGGGATCTTCTCGCCGGAGCCCGTCCGGGAGTGGCGCGAGCCTCCGCCGGGTGTGGTGGCCGCCGCCGCGGACCATCCCGGTGGCTGGGTATACGCGATCGATCCCGAGCAGGTCGCGGACCCGGACGGGTACGTGCCGCCCGAAGCGATCGCGGGCGCGTGGCGGGTCGGCGACGACGGCCACCCCACCGGGGAGTACGAGCCCAACCCCCGGCACGGGCCGGTGCACGACGACTTCACTCCGCTGACCGACCCGGACCACTGGCTGGGCTGGCTCGGCGATGATCCCGCCGCGGCGGTCCGCGCGTCGATCGCGCAGATCCTCGGCGAGCAGGTCCCCGGCTCGGTCCTGGAATGGGTCAAGCTCCTCGACACACCCGAGTTCCTCACCGGAGGACGGCGCGACCCGGATGATCCGGACAAGGTCGTGGTCGTGCGGGCCGCGCTGGCGCTGCCGTTCGCGTTGTCGGTCCGCCCGCCCGACGGGGAGCGTTCGGTGCTGCAGGGCGTGTTCTCCTGGGCCGCCGCCGGGTTGGACCGGCATGGTGGGCGGCGTGACCGGGTCTGGTTCGATCTCGGGACCGGTCTGGAGGAGACCGCTGGGCTGCTGCGCGAGCGGATCTACTCCCTGGATACCCCGTCCTGACCTCCGGGACCGGGCGGGCAGGCTGTCCGGAGGCGGCGCCGACCGGCCGACGATGCTCACGGGGCCGCTGTCGGCAATCGGGAGCGGCGGTGGTCTGAGGCCGTCCTGATGCGGGGTTCGAGGTCATGGGGAATGCTCGCCCGTAGGCCACCCCGGATCCCGATCGAACCCGGCCCCGTCCACGTGACCGAGTCGGGTACGTCATCGGGGGTGTCGTCGTTGAAGCAGCCGAGATCCCGCCCCTCGCCGGGTAACCCGTCGTCCCCGCGGGCGCTGGGCCGCATCACCGTGTCCGGCCCGAGACTGCCGGAGCCGGATCCCGCACGGGGCCGGGACTATGTCCGCACACGGATGTACGTCACCGGCAGCCACCGGCGGCTCTTCGACGAGCCGACCACCACCCGGCCCGACTCCCACCGGATCGTCTTCTCCCTGCGTGACCTGCCGGAGGAACTCAAGGCGGCCTGCTCACCGCGGGAGCCGGAGCCCAGCGGGTCCCGCTCCAGATGATCACCAGCCGCCGCGAACACGACCTGGTCGCCAGCGACCCGCAGGAACTGGCCGACCTCGACTACGAGGACGACCTGTGATCCTCACTCAGCAGCGGGGCCAGCACCCGGAGCAGATCGTCCGGCTCCCGGTAGACGACACCGGTCATGCCCAGCTCGACCGCGGTGTCCACGTTCGCGGCCCGGTCGTCGACGAACAGGCAACGGCGGGCGGCGGCTCCCGCGGCCTGCGCGGCGGCCTCGTAGATTCGCCGGTCCGGCTTGGCCACTCCCACCTGCGCGCTGGTGACCACCGCGTCGAAGGACCGGCCCAGTCCGGCCGTCTCCAGGACGGCGTTGAGCTGGAGCGTCGAGTTGGACACCAGCACGACCGGTACCCGGGCCCGGACCTGCCGGAGCAGGCCGACGACCTCCGTGTCGATCCGGCACCCGGCCTCGACGAATCCCCGGCTCAGCTCCGCGGCGTCCTGCGGGCCGGCCAGTCCGGCGAGCCCGGCGGCGATCGCCTCCGTCCACTGGCCTACCGTGATCCGTCCGAGGGCCGCCGGTACGGCCAGCTCCGGAGCGAAGGCGATCTTCTCCGTGGTGCCCGGGACCAGCCCGCAGGCGCGTTCACGCCGTTCGTGCTCGGTCAGGTCGACGTAGCCGATCACGCCGTAGAAGTCGCACAGCACCGCGTCGAAAGGCATCGGTTCTCCTGTTCATCCGCGCAACCGCTCCCGCCAGGGATGCGCGCCGTACTCGACTCCCAGCACCTCGTCCAGCCAGGCCCGCTGTGGTGCGGTCAGCAGCGGCAGCGCTCGCGGTAGGCGCGGCCGACGGCCGGCTCGACGGCGTACCCGCCGCTGACCCACCAAGGCGTCCAGGTCCTGGAACAGGGCGACCACCTGACCCGGCGGCGCGGGCTCCCACCGACCCCACGGTGTCTGTTCGGTGTGCGGCATCCTGCCATCCTCCCCGATCACCGCCGGAGCGGTGAAGCGCGATGATCCACGATCTGCTCACCGATCCCGACACCGTCCTGGACGGGCCGGCCATCTGGTCGGCGATGCACGCCTGGCAGCCGATCGGCCGGCTGGTGGCTGCCGAGGTCACCGCGGTGCTCGGGCGGTCCGCGACCGTACGGCTCAGCCACCGGCGGCTCGCTCGCGGTGCCCGCGACACCGAGGTCGCGGAACGGGCCTTCTCCCGACGTTCAGGATGTACATGCGTCACCGCCGCGGCTCACTACCATTCCCGCCATGCCTTTCGATCTTGAGCGGTACGCATTCCTGGCCCTGTTCTTCGCCCTGTTCGCGGGTCTTCCTGGGTCGGGGCGATCCGTGCCGCCGAGCTCTCCGCCCCGCCCGACCACCACGAGCCCATGAGCCGGCGAATCGTCGTCGTACGCTGCGGTCGTCCAGGCGCGATGGAACTGAAGATCAGGCGGTGGCCGGCGTGGAACGCACCACTCCGCGCTCGGCCTGGAGGCCGCATTCGTGCCGCCCGGGTGAGGAAACCGAACGCGCCCCGAGTGCGGTGCGCCGATCGTCTTCGACGCCTGTCCCGTCCGCCCCGGGCAGGGGGAAAACCGATGGACGAGACCGCCCGCCCGGTGCAATAGTCCCGCCGTGACCGTGCCCACAGCCTCCCCCGCCCTGCCTGTACCGCTCGCAGGAGGCCTCGTCCTGAGGCAAGCGCGGCCCGCAGACCTCGACCAGATCGGAACGCTCCTGGCCGAACGCGGCGAACCCGCTGACGCCCTCGACCACCGGCTGGTCGCCACGGACCCCGACGCCGGCTGGCCGGCCTGCGCCGTGGTCGTCGACGGTGACCGGGTCGTCTCCACCGCGACGCTCCTCGACGAAGAAGTGCGCATCGCCGACATCCGCCTCCCCTCCGGTCAGGTCGAGCTGGTGGCCACCGACCGCGAATACGAAGGACGCGGACTCGTACGGGCACTCATGCGATGGGCCCACGACCGCTCCGCCGCCCGCGGTCACGTCATCCAGGCGATGATCGGCATCCCGTACTTCTACCGGCTGTTCGGCTACGAGTACGCCGTCGACATACCGCCCGCACTGACCGTGCACACCCCGCCCCCCGGTGAGGCGACCCCGGGGCTCCGCCCCGCCCGGCCCTCCGACATCCCGGTCATGGCGGCCCTGCAGGAGACGGCCCAGAGCCGGTTCGACGTGGCCATGCCGCACTCACCCGCATGCTGGCGATGGCTGCTGGCCCACGAGGCGAGCACCCTGTGGGTCCTCGAGCACGCCGACACCGTCATCGCCACCGGGCGCACCACGCCTCCCGAAGACGACGGGCTGCTCCTGGCCGAGGCCGCCGCCCTAGACGAGGCCGCGGCGCGGGAACTGCTCCGCGGCGTCGCCGCACTGGTGCCCGACGGGCAGGTACGGGTCGTCCATCGAGCCGGCACCGTGACCGCCGCCGCCTGGCACGACTTCCTCACCCACGAACCACGCCGGCAGGCGGAGCAGTACTACATCCGGATCCCGGACGTCACGGCGCTGCTGGACCGGCTGCGGCCACTGCTCTGGCACCGCCTCACCGCCGCCGGGATAGACCACACCGGCCGAGACATCGTCATCTCCACCTTCGGCGCCCACTACCGGATCCCGGTCCACGCCGACGGCCTCGGCGCGGTCACCGCCGGCGGCGCGATGCAGGGCCCCGCAGCGGTGGGCGGCGCCGGAGTGGCCCCCGACTACCTGCCCGCCCTGCTGTTCGGCCCGCACGGCATCGAAGGCCTGACCCGGATCCGGCCCGACGTCTACACCGCGCAGGAGGAGCTGTTCCAGGCACTCTTCCCGCCCCTCACCGCCGATGTGCTCAGCTACTACCTGCCGTATTAGACGGGGAGGGTGTCAGCCGGGGGTGATCAGGCCGCGCTGGTAGGCGCGGACCAGGCGGCGGGGCACCAGGACCTCCCGGCCGCCTGCGATGATCGGGACCAGGTCGGGAGCCGTGGCCTTCCACCGGGAGCGGCGGTGGCGGGTGTTGCTGCGCGAGGTCCTGCGCTTGGGGACGGCCACGTCACCAGCTCGCCTTCGTGATGCCGGGCAGCTCGCCGCGGTGGGCCATCTCGCGGAAGCGGATGCGCGACAGGCCGAACTTGCTCAGGTGGCCGCGGGGGCGGCCGTCGACGGAGTCGCGGTTGCGGATGCGGGTGGCCGAGGCGTCGCGGGGCTGGCGGGCCAGCGCTCGCGCGGCCTGCTCGCGTTCCTCGGCGGTGCCGGTGCGGATGATCTCCTTGAGCGCGGCGCGGCGCTCGGCGTGGCGGGCCACGACGGCCTTGCGGCGCTCGTTGGCGGCGATCTTGCTCTTCTTGGCCATCAGACCTTTCCTCCCCGGGCGCGGATGCGGGCCACGGCGGCCTCGATGCCGATCGCATCGACGGTCTTGATCGCTCTGGCGCTGAGTGTGAGCCGGACGAACCGGCCCTCGCTCGGCAGCCAGTAGCGGCGGTTGTGGATGTTGGGGTTCCAGCGGCGGCGGGTGCGCCGGTGGGAGTGGGAGACGCGGTTGCCGAAGACCGGTGCGGTCCCGGTGAGCTGGCAGTGGGCGGACATCAGGTCCTCCCGTAGCGCTGGTTGAAGCGCTGGAGGCGGCCGGCGGTGTCGAGCACGCGGGTGCGGCCGGTGTAGAAGGGGTGGCTGGCCGAGGAGACGTCGACGTCGACGAGCGGGTAGGTGTTGCCGTCCTTCCAGGTGATCGTCTTGGTGCTGGTGATGGTGGAGCGGGTGAGGAACGCGAAGTCCGCGCTCGGGTCGCGGAAGACGACGGGGCGGTAGTCGGGGTGGATGCCCTTCTTCACGGGGTCATCGTTCCTCTCGGAAGAGCACGTGCTGGCGGATGGTGGGGTCGTATTTGCGCAGGGTGAGCCGGTCGGGGTGGTTGCGCCGGTTCTTGCGGGTGACGTAGGTGTAGCCGGTGCCCGCGGTCGATTTGAGTTTGATCACGGGGCGGAGGTCGTTTCGGGCCATGGGGTTCCTTCCGTGTGGCCGACCCGTGTAATGATAATGGGAACGGTTTTCATTTCGTCAATCGATGTCCGGTCGCGGCGCCGGGAGCGTCACCGCGCCCGCGCCCGCAAAGGAGAAGTCCCGTGTCCACCCCTGTCGTCCTCATCGCGGGCCTGCACGCGCCCGCCCGCACCGCCGCCGTCGAGGCGCTGCTGCACGACCACCCCGGCGCCGTCGCGATCCACCACGACCTGCGCGAGGTGACCCGCGGCCGGATCGAGCGCGTGGTCCGCGACCGCTCCGGCGTCCTGGACCTGGCCGAGGTGCGGCTCGCGCACGGCTGCGTCACCTGCACCGTGCGCGAGGACCTGCTGCCCGAGCTGGTACGGCGCGCTCCGGCCGCCTCCCTGCTGATCGTGGACCTGTGGGACACGGTCGAGCCGCGCTCGGTGGCCGAGGCCATCGACTGCGAGGAGGCCCACGGCGTGCTGCGCCTGACCTCGGTGCTGACCGCGCTGCATGCCACGCACATGCCGATCGACATCACCCGGGGCGACCGCCTGGCCGAGACGGGCCAGGTCGCGGCGGCGGGGGACCGGCGGTTCCTGGCCGAGGTGCTGGCCCGGCAGATCGAGTACGCCACCGGCCTGGTGCTGCACGGCGGCGACGCCGAGGACGACGAGCTGTCCCGCGCCGTGCTCGCGCACCTGGCCCCGCTCACTCCGGTCCACCGGGCCGCCGAGCCGCCCGAGGTCCGCGGCGGCGCGGTGTGCACCGCCGAGCTGGCCGAGCGCGTCGACCCGGCGACCGCGCGGCTGCCCGTCGACGCCCGCACCGAGGAGATCACCACGGTGGTCTGGCACCGGCTGCGCCCGCTGCATCCGGCGCGCCTGTTCGACGCCGTCGACGAGCTGGTCACCACCTCGGTCCGCTCGCGCGGCCGGTTCTGGCTGGCCACCCGGCACGAGCGCCTGCTGGCCTGGGACGCGGTCGCCGGCATCGTCTCGATGGAGGACGCCGGCCCGTGGCTGGCCGCCCTCCCCGGAGCGGCCTGGGAGATGGTCTCCCCGGCCCGCCGTACGGCCGCCGCTCTGGAGTGGAACGAGATCACCGGTGACCGCGTGCAGCACCTGGTCTTCACCGGCCCCGACCTCGACCCCGGCCGCATCACCGCGCTGCTCGACTCCTGCCTGCTCACGCCGGAGGAGATGCTCGCCGGCTCCGACGCCTGGGCCGGCTACGACGACCCGTTCGCGGGCGTCCTCGATTTGGAGGAGATCGCATGAAGCCCCGCCGTACCCCGCGCACGAAGAGCGATCCGCCGCAGGGGGTGGACCACGTCGACCGCGAGGACGGCGATCCCGCCTTCCCCGACGCCGATGCCGCGGCGGCGTGGCGTCACAGGGACGGCGGGATGCCGTCGCGGGGAGGCGGGGCCGGGACGCAGGGCAGGATCAGCGGCCGCCGCACAGTGCGCGGTCGACCAGTTCGGCGGCGGCCTTCTCCCTGGCCTGCATGCGCTCTCCGTCCGCGGTCCTGCCGGCGACGAACAGCGTGACGCTGCGCCGGCCGTCGGCGGTGACGCCGGTGCGCGCGGTGTATCCGTAGTCGTCGCCGCCGTGGTTCCAGTAGAGGCCGCCGCACGTCAGCGGGCGTGACATGATTCCCAAGCCGTAGCGGGCCCCCGGCCAGACCTGCTGGAACGCCGTGGCGGGAACGGTCCGGCGCATCTCCTCCAGCAGAGCGGGCGAGAGCAGCCGGCCACCCGCCAGGGCGCGCAGGAAGCGGTTGACGTCCGGGGCGGTGGAGATCAGGCCGCCCGCGGCGTCACCGTCGAAGTGCCGGGTGACGTCGACCGGCGCCCTGCCGGGCCCCGGCACCAGATAGCCCTTCATACGGGGGCGGGGCACGTCGAGCGAGGTGCCCGACCAGCGCGTGTGCCGCAGTCCCAGCGGCCGGCTGATGCGGTCGCGGACCTCGGCATGCCAGGGACGGCCGGTCACCTTCTTGATGATCATGCTGATGATCAGGTAGCCGGTGTTGGAGTACAGCCAGTCCTCGCCGGGCCGGAAGGCGGGCTCGTGCCGCATCGCCTCGGCCACCACCTGTTCGTCGGTGAAGCGGTCGTAGCGGCGCTCGCGGTAGTCCTCCACGGAGGCGAAGGCCGGGTAGGCGTCGTAGACGCCGGCGGTGTGCTGGAGCAGCCGGCGGATGGTGATCCGGCGGCCGTCGTGGCCGTTGCCCCGGACCACGCCGGGCAGCCAGCGCTCCACGGTGTCGTCCAGGGACAGCCTGCCTTCACCGGCGAGCTGGAGCATCACGGTGGCCACGAACATCTTGGTGACGCTGGAGACGCGGGTGTACCCCCCGGCGGGTACGGGCTGTCCGGTGCGGAGGTCGGCCACGCCGGCCGTGGCGACCAGGCGCCGGCCGTCGCCGGTGACGACCTGCGCCTCGACCCCCGTCGCACCGAGGGCGCGGATGGCGTCCACGTCGCGCTGGAGCCTCGCCCGGCCGTATCGGCCGGTGGCGGTCTCCTTCGCAGGGGACGCGGCAGGGGTCGCCGCAGGGGTCGCTGTGGAGAACACCGGGGGAGACGCGGTGGGGGAGGCCGTGAAGAGCGCCGTGGGGGAGGCCGGTCCGCTCGCGGAGGCGGGGCGGGCGGCGGCGAGCGGAGCGGTGAGCGCGGCGGCGAGGACCGCTGCGGTCACGGCCGCCGCGGCCGGGCGTCTGCCGCGGTGCCCGGTGCCGGGTGCGGCCGGACGCGGGGGGAGGGTGTGGTGCATGAGGTCTTCCATTCGAGTCGGTACCGGGTGATCCGGCGGATGCTCCGACCGTAGGAAAAGGGGTCACCGGGGGGATCGGCCGAAAGCCCGGGACCGGCCGGGACCGGCGCAACTTTCGATGCGTTCCGCCGGCGGGGACGCTGCCCTACGCTGGTCGGCGGAAAGGTGACCCCCGGCCTCCCCTCGGCCGGGAGCGGCGCCGGAAGCAGGTCCGGTTCCATCCCCAGGTGATGAACGCACTCCTCGCAGGACTGATCGTCGCGGCGCGCCGGTGGCTGCGGGCGCGTCCGCGGGCGGCCGACGCGGCGCTCGCCTGCGGGCTGACGGCGACGGCGCTGCTGCTTCGGCTGGGCGAGGGACTCCCGGGCGACGCCGCCACGGCGGCCGTGCTGGTCGTGCTGCTGCCGGCGCAGGCCGTACCGCTGCTGTGGCGGCGCTCGCACCCGTGGCGGGTCATGGCCGCGGTCGGGGTCGCCTATCCGCTCTTCGAGCTGACCGATCCCCTGGTCGGTTTCCACGACGGGCTGTACGTGGTGTGCGCCCTGTACGCCGTCGCCCGCCACGCCCGCCCGCCGCGCAGCGCGGCGGCGATCGGCGCCGCCGTGGTCGCGATCGCGCTCCCCGAGATCGTCGGGCCGTGGTTGAGCCTGCCGGTGCCCCGGGAGCCGGTCCTGGGTCCGATCGAGGCGGTGCTGATCGTCGCGATCGCGGCGGGCACCTGGCTGCTGGGCTTCTCCCAGCGCCGCATCCACGCCGATGCGGCGCAGCTGCGCGAGCTGGCCGGACGGCTGCGTGCCGAGCAGGAGGTCAGCGCCCGGCGGGCGGTCGTGGCCGAGCGCGCGCGCATCGCCCGCGACCTGCACGACCTGGTCGCCCACCACGTCAGCGCGATCGCGATGCAGGCCCGCGCCACGGCGGAGGTGCTGAACGAGGATCCCGCCCTGGCGGGCCGGGGCGTGGCCGGGATCGGTGAGGCGGCCGACACCGCGCTGGCCGAGATGCGGCGTCTGCTGGGCCTGCTCGCCGACGACCGTGGCTCCGGCCCCGAAGGTCCGCTCGTCGGCGATCACGCCGGGCCGGGCCTTGCTCCGGAGCCGTCGCTGCGTCATCTGGAACGGCTCGCGGCCACCGCCCGGGCCGCGGGGTGCCGGGTCGGGATCGATGTGGTCCCGGTGGCCGGGATCCCGCCCGCGGTGCAGGTGTCGGCCTACCGCATCGTGCAGGAGGCCCTTACCAACGTGCTGCGACACGCGGGAGCCACCAGCGTGCGCATCGGCTTGAGCCGGGGGGGGGACGGCTGAGCGTCGCGGTCGGCAACGGCCCTCCCGCGCCGGCCCACATCCCCCTGCCGGGTTCGGGCCTGGGGCTGGTCGGCATGCGCGAGCGGGTCGCGCTGTTCGGCGGCACCCTGCGGGCGGGTCCCGACGGCGAGGGCGGATGGCGGGTGGAAGCCGTCCTCCACTTCCCCGAACCGCTCCCGGCCCGTCCGGACGGCGGTGTCTCCTCCGGTGTCTCCTCCGAGGTTCCCGCCGCAGATCCCGTGCGCCGCGAAGACTCCCGGGACCTTCCGCCCCGCCGAGCGTCCACCCCGGATCCGGGATCCCGCACGGACGCCACGGTCACGGACCCGCAGGGTGCGGCATGACGCCCGTGCCCGTGCGCGTGCTCGTCGCCGACGACCAGGACATGGTCAGGACCGCCCTGCGCATGATGATCGAGCGGCGTGCCGGCCTGGCGGTCGTGGGAGAGGCCGCCAACGGGGAGGAGGCGGTGACGGCGGCCTTCGAGCTGCGGCCCGACGTGGTGCTGATGGATGTGCGCATGCCCGGCCTGACCGGAGTGGAGGCCACCGGGCGCATCCTGGGCGAGTGGCCGCACCAGGGCCCCCGCCCCCGCGTGCTGATGCTGACCACCTTCGACCTCGACGAGTACGTCTACGCCTCCCTGCGCGCGGGCGCGTCCGGCTTCGTGCTGAAGAACACCTCACCCGACCGGCTCGCCGACGCCGTCCGCGCGGTCGCCGGGGGAGAGGCCGCCCTCGCCCCGACCGTCACCCGGCGGATCATCGGCGCCGTCACGGCCCTTCCTCCCGCCCTGCTCACCAGGGCGCAGGAACCCGCCACGGGTGTGCCCGGGCTCACCGGGGGAGCGGCGGATCCTGACGTGCAGGCGCCGATGGCGGCCATCGGAACGCCGCCGGCGGACCCCCGTTCCGAGGCGGTCCGCCGGATCGGTGATCTCACCGCGCGGGAGCTGGAGGTCCTCCTCCTGGTGGCCAGGGGCATGTCCAACACGCGCATCGCCAGGAGCCTCGGCCTGTCGGAGGCCGGGGTGAAGAGCCGGGTGAACCGCATCCTCATCCGGCTGGGCCTGGAGAACCGGGTCCAGGCGGCGATCCTCGCTCACGAGGCCGGCCTGGCGGCGCCCCTTCCCCCGCGCCTGTCGGTTCCGGATTGATCTGGCCGGCGTCCGCGCCGTATCCCCCACGGCGGGTGGCAGCGACCCGGCCGAGGCCGTCAAGGTGCTCGCGCGGGCGCACAAGATCTTGATCTGGGAATGCACTCGCCATCTCAGCGGAGGCGGCGCGCGGTACGCGATGACGTTTTCGGCCGCGCCTGCCCTGACCGAACGGCCGAGACGCACGGCTTCTTGATCGGCTTGATGGCCGATGCGGGCCCTGTGGCCCGGCCGCGACGCTGATCTCATGAGAAAGATCTCCATGGCGGCCATGGCCGCCTTCACGGTGCTCGCCTCGTCCGGCTCCGTGGGCGCCCTGGCCGCCTCCGGACCTCGGCACTCCGGCCCGGACGGTCCTCTCGCCCGGTTCGAGCAGCAGAAGATCACCTGGAACGACTGCCGGACCGGTCCCGGCGATGAGCTCGGCACCCAGCTGCACGCCGCCGGGGCGCGCTGCGCCGAGGTCACGGTCCCGCTGGACCACAGCCGCCCGGACGGACGGACCATCACGGTCGCGATCTCCCGGCTGCAGGCCACCGCCCCCGGCCGCCGGCGCGGAGCGCTCCTGATCAACCCCGGCGGCCCCGGCGACCCCGGAAGGATCTACGCACCGCTGCTCAAGACGGCCTCACCCGCGCTGGCGGCCCGCTATGACCTGATCGGGATGGATCCCCGCTTCACCGGGCTCAGCACCCCGCTGAACTGCCACTGGCCCATCGGCGACTACGTGCGCTCGACCGGCCACGACCGGCGCGCTTTCGACCGGATCGCCGCACAGGCCGAAGACCTGGCCGCCCGCTGCGCGGGGCAGCGGGAGATGCTGCCCCACGCCTCGGCCCGCGCCACCGCCCGTGACATGGACGTCATCCGCGCCGCCCTGGGCGAGTCGAAGCTGTCCTATCTCGGCGGGTCGTACGGCACCTACCTGGGCGCGGTCTACATGCAACTGTTCCCCGCCCGCGTCGACCGGTTCGTCCTCGACAGCGCCCTGGATCCCGCGGACGCCGGACCCGGCTACGCCCGCTCGATGGGGCCGTACCTGGCCGCGGCGCTGAAGGAGTGGGCCGGCTGGGCCGCACGCCACCACGACCGCTACCGCCTGGGCTCCACCCCCGCCCGGGTTCTGGCCACCGTGGACCGCATCGACCGGGCCGCCGCCCGTACCCCGCTGCGGATCGGCCGCCACCAGGTCGACACCCACGTCTTCCCGGCGATCCTGCTGCTCAGCCTGGGCCGGGACAGCGAGCAGGCCTACGCCGCCCTGGCCGCCGACCTCAAGGTCCTCGACGACGCCGCCCGCGGAGCCGAAATCACCTCGGCTCCCTCCCTGGAGGAAGGACTGGCGTACCTGTCCTCTCCGGAGACCGGCGGGGCCGGAAGCGCACGGATGGCGATCACCTGCGCCGACGGGACCGCCTCCCGCGATCCCGGCGCCTACTACCGCGACATCCGGGCCCACCGCGCCGACGAGCCCCTGTTCGGCCCGCTGACCCGCGCCATGAACCTCCCGTGCGCCTTCTGGCCGACCTCCCCCGCCGAGCCCCCCACCCGGATCCGCAACGACGTCCCGGCCCTGATCGTCGGGGCCTCCGGCGACCCCAAGACCCCCCATCCGGGCCAGCGGGCGATGCGCCGGGCCCTGAGCGGCTCGCGCATGGTCACCGTGCGCGGTGCCTTCCGCCACCTGGTGTCCCGGGTGTTCACCTCCACCCCTGACGCCTGCGTCGACGACGCCGTCGGCCGCTACCTGCTCGAGGGCGTCCTGCCCGCCGAAGACACCACCTGCCCCGCCCGGTAGTGGTCTGGGCTGAGCCGCGGTGGGCTGTTCATCCAACGGCACCCGGCCCGCCGGTGCATACACCATCCCGGCCCGCTCGCACGCCGCGATGCGGGCGGCCGCCGGCATCACCGACGCCGACAGCCTCCACAGCTGATTCCGGCTCCGATCGCACGTCGGCCTGTCGCTGCAGCCCTTGATGCGAAAAACGGCACCGGTAGGTGCGAGGGTCCGGCTCGCTCCGGGAAATCCGGGGGTGCTCGATCCCTTGTTGACCCTCTTGTCCGCCGTACAATAAGATCTTCTTGTTCGATGTACAGGAAAGTTCGCCGGGGGTGCGGGGATCAGCGGATGCCGAGTCCGGGACAGGCGTCGAACCGTCCCCCTGCAAGGCGCGTGCGGGACGCGCCGAGGATGACGGTCGCCAGGGCCGTCGGCAACCGAAGGAGAGCAGGATGTCCGTACTGAACCGAGCCGGCGAGGCCGCGTCGACAGCACCTGCCGGGCGGCGGACGGTGTCGGCCGCCGTCCTGGCGGCGGCACTCGCGCTGGGGGTCGCGGCGGCTCCGGCCGGCGCGGTGGCGCGACCGCGGCCGGCTGTGGCGCCGGCCGCCTCCGCGACCTCGGCCGGCACGTTCGGGCCGTTCGGATTCGGAGGCGTGAGACTCGGGATGAGCGCCAAGAAGGCCAGGGCCACCAAGAAGATCGTGTTCGCCTCCGGTTCCGGCCCGTGCGCGGCATGGGACCTGAAGGCCTACCCGAGCGGCGCCCTGTACATCTCCAAGAAGCACGGGGTGGCCGTGATCGCCGCGCCCAAGGGCGTGAAGACCCCGCGGGGAATCAAGATCGGCTCCACTGGCGGGCAGTTGAAGAGGGCCTACCCCGGGGTACGGCGGGCGGTCAACGGATACGCCGTCATCACCGTTCCGGGCAATGCGAAGGCCGATTACCTCTTCCAGCTGTCGCGTGGCAGGGTCAGCGAAATGATCCTGGCTCTGAAGAGCCAGGACTGCGCCAACTGACGGTGTTCTGATCGCCCGGGCGGCTCGGCGGGCATTCCCGTCGAGCCGCCCGCAGCCGGCGGCCGGGCGGAGGTTGGAGCCTGCCCGCCCCTGCCGCCGGATCGGGGATCGGCTCCTGCTCACCCGGCCGCTCGTGCGCTCAGGCCGTCCAGGATCGCCTCGATCCCGGCCTCGAAGCTCGCCTCCAGATCCAGGTCGCGGATCTGTCCGGCCAGCCGGTGGGTGGCGGGGAACTCGGCGGCGGGCAGGGCCGACAACCGATCGAACTCGCCCTCGTCCGGCCGCCCGATGGTGGCGTTGACCTCGGCGAGCGTGAACCCGGTGGCGTAGGAGAAGATCAGGGTGCTCGCCTGCACGATCCGCACCGGGGCGAGACCGGCCTCCTCCAGCGCGCGGTAGAGCTCCTCGTAGATCCTGTACTCCTGCACGGTGCTCTCCGGATAGGAGGCCAGGTAGGGGAACAGCCGCGGATGGGCGTGCGCGACCTGCCGCAGGGCCAGGCACAGCGCCCGTATCCGGTCCCGCCAGGTGCCGGTGCGGGCCCGGGTGAGGTCCATCTCCTCCAGGACGGTCTCCACCACGCCGTGCAGCACCGCGCTGCGGGTGGGCAGGTAGTAGTACAGCGCGGTGGGGAACACGCCGAGGTCGGCGGCCAGGCGCCGGATGCTCAGCGCCTCCACTCCGGCTTCGTCGATCATTTCCAGGGCCCGTCGCAGGATCAGCTCCCGCGACAGCGGCTCTCGCTCCGGCCCGGCCGCTCGGCGGGCGCGGTCTCCGGCTATCTCCTTGACCATGTTGTTCACCGTACAATAGATTCACTGTTGTTCACCGTACAGTTCGCTTTACCAGGGATGATGTGAAACGAAATGCGCCTGTCCAGAAGAGGGATGCTGGCGGGAGCGGCCGGGTTGTCCGTTGCCGCCACCGGGATCGCCCTGGGATACCAGGCCGGTGCCTCGTCGGTCCGGCGCCGGGCCGGGGGCAGGTGGGAGGTCGGCCGTGACGGCGGCCCTGCGCCGGGCGGTGTCGCGGGCGACCCCACCCGCGTCATCGTGATCGGGGCGGGACTGGCCGGTCTGGCCGCGGCCAACGCCCTGACGTCGGCCGGGGTGCGGGTGCTGGTGCTGGAGGCCAGAGACCGCCTGGGCGGGCGGATCCGCACCGCTGAGATCGGCGCGGCCGACATCGACCTGGGCGCCGCGTGGATCCACGACCCCCGGGGCAACCCGCTGACGCGGCTGTGCGAGCGGGCGGGCGTCCCGCGACTGCCCTACGCCCTGGACGACCTGACCGCCGGGGCCGCGCTGGTCGGTGAAGGAGGCGTACGGGTGCGCGGATCGCTCCGGTCGGACCTGATCCGCAGCGCGGCCGGCTTCGAGGCCGCCGCAGCGAGATCCACCGCCCGCACCCCGCCCTCCGGCGCTCCCACCACCTCAGGAGGCGTCGCGGGGAGCGGACGGGAGGCGACGCTCGGTGGTCTCATCGACGCCTACTGCGCCGCCGAGACCGACGCCGACCGCCGCGAGTGGACGCGGTTCATCCTCCACACGGTCGTCGAGACCGAGCTCGCCGCTCCGGCCGCCGACCTGTCCGCCGCGGTGCTGGAGGTCCCCGAGCCCTACGGCGGCGGCGACGACGTCCCGGAAGGCGGATACCGCCGCCTGATCGCGGCACTCACCCCCGATGCGCCCGTCCGGACGGGCGCGGCCGTCCGGACGGTCCGGGCCGACGGCGCCGGCGTCACCGTCGAGATGACCGACGGCCGCACCGAGCGCGGCTCGCACGTGCTGGTCACCGTTCCCCTCGGCGTCCTCAAAGCCGGGACGATCGGCTTCCTCCCGGCCCTGCCCGGACCGAAAGCCCGGGCCGTCGCGGCGCTCGGCTTCGGCGACTTCGAAAAAGTGGTGCTGCGCTACGACTCCCGCCACTGGGACGAGGCCGCCACCGGGTTCCTCATCCGGCACGGGGGCACCCCGCTGCGGGCCTGGATCGACGCCACGGGCCCGGCCGGCGCGCCCACCCTGATCGCGCTGGCCGCGGGCCCCGCGGGGCGGGCACTGTCCGCCCTGACCGAGCAGGAGACACTGCGGTGCGCCCGGGACGTGCTGGCCACCGCGACCGGCGCACGGCTCCCGGCCCCGGCGGCCTGGGCCGTCACCCGCTGGCGGAACGACCCGTTCGCGTGCGGCGCCTACACCCACCTCACCCCCGGCGCCGGCGTCACCGCGATCGAGGCCCTGGCGGCCCCCCTGGCCGGTCGCGTGCTGTTCGCCGGTGAGGCGACCTGCCCGGTGCGCTTCGGCCACGCCGACGGCGCCTTCACCTCCGGCATCCGCGAAGCCAGACGCCTGCTGGGGGCCCCGTCGGTGGAACTGAGGCTCCGGACCTGAACCCATCCGTCACCGACTTCTGAACGGCCGGCCTCGGCGGACCTGCCGGGGCTCACCCCTGCCGGGCGGCCTCGGGTTCGTCATGGGTTTCGTCGTGGGTGATGTGCATGAGCTGTCGCCAGAGCGCCACCACGAAGACGGCGGAGCCGACGAAGGCGAACCAGAAGGGGGCGGTCACGCCGTAGCGGGCGGCCAGCGCCCCGCCGATGAGCGAACCGGCGACCAGGCCACCGAAGACGCAGATGGTGTTCACGCTGCCCACCCGGCCCTGCAGTCCGGCCGGGACGGCCCGCTGCCGGACGGCGACCGAGGTGGTGCCGTTCAGAGAATCTCAGTGATTCTCTTTCCCTGTTCCTGCTTCACCGACCGGTGCCGCCGGTCACCCGACGGTCTTACCCGGTCTCCACAGGCGTTTTGCGTCTCCTCAAGGGGGGAACTTCCGGGCGACGTCCAGTCGTGATCCCTGACCGGAGTCAGGCGGCGGCCCGTCCTCCGCCGGGATCGAGGGCGGCCAGCATGTCGGCCAGCAGGTTCACCGAGGCGTTGACCTCCCGGTCGTGCACGATGTGGCAGCCGGTGCACCTCCAAGTGCGGTCGGCCAGCGCCAGCCCCCGGTGCACCCGCCCGCACGCCGAGCAGGTCTTGGAGGAGGGGAACCAGCGGTCGGCCGCGTGCAGGTGCCCGCCGTACCAGGCCGTCTTGTAGGCCAGCTGGCGGGCGAACTCGCCCCACCCGGCGTCGGAGATCGCGCGGGCCAGCCGCCGGTTCCTCACCATGCCCGCGATGTTGAGGGTCTCGATCGCGATGGCTCGTTTGGTTCTCGCGAGCCTGCTGGAGGTCTGGTGCAGGAAGTCGGCACGCTGATGGGCGATCTTCAGGTGCAGGGCCGCCACCGTGCGGGCTTTCTTGGCCCGGTTGGCGCTGCCGTCCTGGGCGCGAGCCAGGGCGCGGTCGGCGCGGGCGAGTTTCTTCAGGGAGCGTTTCAACGGTTCGGGGGCGTGGATCTCCTCGGTGGTGCCGTCGTCGTCGGTGAGGGTGGCGAAGACCTTCACGCCCAGGTCGAGGCCGCAGGCGGGCGCGTGCGGGTCGACGGTGCGGGCGGTGTTCAGCGCGGTGCGGTCGATCTCGATCTGCAAGGAGATCCACCATCGTCCGGCCTGCTCGCGCACGGTGGCGCCCAGGATCCGCGCCTGGCCGCTCGCGATGCGGCCGGTCAGCCAGGTCATGTCCTCCCGGACGGCCACGGTGCCGATGCCGGGCAGCGCCACGGTACGAGTGTCGATGGGATGGGCGCGGTCGGCGTCGTAGCGGAAGCGGCGACCGTGGCGGCGCCTGCGCCAGGCCGGGAATCCGACCTTCGGCCCCTTACGTCGACCGGTGCGGGAGGCCGCCCAGTTCTTCAGAGCATTGGCGCGGCAGCGGGCGGCCTCCTTCGGGATCCGCGAGGACAGCTTCTCGGCTGTGAACCAGGGGAAGCGGTGCTCGCGTTCGGCCCGCCACCGCGCCTCCAGCTCCGGGGCGGTCCACGGCACCCGGGTCAGTTGCTCGTCCGGGATGCCGTAGGTGGCCTCGGCCGTGCGCTGGTCCAGGGCGGCGCGGATCTTCTCCAGGTAGAAGTTCTCCGCGACCCGGGCCAGTCCGGCGTGCTGGGCCAGCCGGGTGCGCTGGGCGGGGGTGGGCGCCAGTTCGATCCGGTAGCCCTGCCGGGTCCGGTCCGGCCGCGCGGTGTGCGCGGGCGGGGTGGGTGCGGGAGCGGTCGGTGATGTCACCGGAGCATCATCCTTTCCCGCGAAGCGAATCGAACGTGTGATCGATGGTAATCGGATCGTCACGCATTGTCCATCGGAAGGAGAAGATCTGCAGGGTGACACGGACGAACCCTGAGAACGCCTGAGGAGGTTCGACGAAATGATAGGCAGTTCACAACCCCAGTCGTTCGGGTATGAATCGTCCGATCACTTGCCGCATCACAGTTCCAGGACCTTACGGCCCCCTTCTGCCAGCGGCAACGCGAATACGGGCGCCCATGGCGGACCTCGTCACCGTGCCCGCAGGCTCCCGGCGTCGGCCGCGCCGACCTGGTTGTGTACGAGGCGGCGACGGATCGGACGCGCGATGTCGTCCGACACGGCGGGCCCTCGGTCCCGGGGCGGGCGGCTCTCCTCCGGGGCGATCCACCGGAGGACGTGCCGGTGCTCGTCCGGCCCGCCGGATCGCCGGCGCGCCGAGCCGGAGGACGACTGGAGCGGGGACACGTGTCAGCCGCGGGGCGTGGCTGTGAAGATGCGGGCCAGTTGATGATCGATCAGGGCCACGGCGTCTTCGGGGGTCCGCTGCCCCAGCAGAACGGTCGTCTGGATTCCGTCGGCGCCTGCCACCAGGAACGCGGCCTCGGCCGCGGCGTCGATGGTGCGGGGCACCTGGCCGAGTTCCTGGCCCTGCGTGATCAGGCCGGCGACGAGGTCCTCCAGGGCGTGTGGCGCGTCACGGGCGACCTCGGCCAGGGTGGGGTTGACCAGGAACGGGATGAAGTAGGCGATGTACACCAGGTGTCGGGTGCGCCGTTCCTCATCCAGTGGGAGCAGCTCGAGCAACACTCCCCGCACGAGCGCCCGCATGCCGGGCGTCTCGCCGAGCGCCGCGAGGCGTTCGCGGGCCCGTTGCTCGGAGTCGGCGTTGAGGATCTCCAGCGCGCCGAGCAGTAACTGGTCGCGGGTGCCGAAGTAGTACTGCAGCAGCCGGACGGAGACCTCGGCCTCGGCGGCGACCTGTCTCAAGGTCACATCCTCCAGGCCGCCTCGGACGGCCAGGCGCCATACGGCTTCGGCGATCTGGCGGCGGCGCTGGTCGTGGTCCACCTGTCTCGGCATGCCGTCCGTCCCTTGCGCTTATTTGTGGTGCGATCGTACCAAGACGGTGTTATGGTTCGATCGCACCATAAAAAGTGGAGGCATGTTCACCCCTGTCGTCGAAGCCCTCCGGGGCGATGGGAGACGAAGTCGCATGAGGCACACCACCGCGCTGGTCATCGGCATGCTGCTGCTCGTTCTGGGAGCGCAGGGCGCCATCCGGCTGCTGGCCGACCACGGTGACGCCGGCCTGCTCGCCTGGTTGCCCGGAGGATTCGCGGTGCGGCTGGCGTGTTACGCCGCGGCCGCCGTCGCCGGAGCGTCGCTGGCCGGCTGGGCGAGCAAGCGGGCCAAGCGGAGCGGGCGCGGGTGATGACCGGCCGCACTGCGGTCTTCGCCGGTGAGTGACGGCGGATCGTCGGCGTATCCGGCGCGGCGGCACGGTGCGCCGATCACCGGATGACGCCCGCGCGGGCGGCGGCGAAGGCGGCGTCGGCCGCGCGTTCCGCGTCGCGTTCGGTGACCGGCTCACGGGTGATGAACAGCCGGTAGTAGATCGGGGCGACGGCCGTCCTGATCACGTCGGCGACGTCCGTGCCCGCCGGCAGCTCGCCCCGGTCGACGGCTCGCCGCACCACGACGGCCGCCTGCTCGTGGCGGGCCACGAAGAAGTCGTGCAGGGACCGCGCGGCGCCGCTGCTCTGCACGGCCGCCGTCACGAACGCGGCGGAGACCGGCCCGGCGACGGGGTCGGCGAACCCGCTCTGCACCAGCCGGGCGATCTCCCGCAGGTCCTCCTTGAGGGAACCGGTGTCGGGCACCGGCCACGGTTCCTGTCGCGCGAGCTCCAGGGCGTCCGCGATCAGCCCCTCGGCGCTTCCCCAGCGGCGGTACACGGTCGTCTTGTGGACACCGGAGCGGATCGCCACGTTCTCCACCGTCAGTCCGCTGTAGCCGTGTTCGGCCAGTTCGGTGAGGGTCGCCTGCCGTACGGCGTCGCGCACGCGGGCGCTGCGACCACCGGGACGCTTCTCCAATGTCTACTCCAGTTGCATTAAGTCTCGTGCCGGGTTACGTTAAAGCTACACAAGTTGCGATTGGAGTTCCATTCTGACCACCCAGCTCTCCCTCAAGGGAGTCTCGAAGTCGTACGGCGGGCACCGGGTCCTCGATCGGGTCACCTTCAGCGTCCGCCCCGGTGAGCGCGCCGGGATCGTGGGTGAGAACGGCTCCGGCAAGTCCACGCTGCTCCGGATGATCGCCGGAGTGGAGGCGCCGGACGACGGCGAGGTGACGGTGTCGGCGGCCGGCGGCGTCGGCTACCTGGGCCAGACCCTCGACCTGCCGGGCCACCACACCGTCCAGCAGGCCGTCGACGCCGCCCTGGCCGAGCTGCGCGCACTCGAGCGCGGCATGCAGGAGGCCGCCGAGGCGCAGGACATGGACCGGTACGGCGAGCTGCTCACCGCCTTCGAGGCCAGGGGCGGATACGAGGCCGACGCCCGCGTGGACAAGGCGATGCACGCCCTGGGCCTGGCCCGGATCGAGCGGTCGCGCGTGCTGTCGAGCCTGTCCGGCGGCGAGCAGGCCCGGCTGGGGCTGGCCTGCGTGCTGGCGGCCTCCCCGGAGGTCCTGCTGCTCGACGAGCCGACCAACCACCTCGACGAGGCGGCGATGACCTGGCTGGAGGACCGGCTGCGCGAACACAGGGGCACGGTGGTGGCGGTCTCGCACGACCGGATCTTCCTGGACCGGGTGGCGACGGCGATCCTCGAGGTCGAGGGCGGCACGATGACCAGGTTCGGCGGCGGCTACACCGGCTTCCTCGCCGAGAAGGCGGCGGCCAGGCTGCGCTGGGAGCAGGCCTACGCCGACTGGCGGGAGGAGGTCCGGCGGGTCGGGGAGTTCGCCGCGACCACCGCGCACCGCGTCGCCGCGGGCCGGGCCATGAAGGACAACGACAAGATGGCCTACGACCGCAACGCCGGGCGCGTGCAGGACTCGGTGGCCTCGCGCGTACGGCAGGCGGCCGAGCGCCTGCGCCGCCTGCGGGAGAACCCGGTCCCGCGCCCGCCCGAGCCGCTGCGCTTCCGCGGCGCGTTCGCGCCCGCCGGCGCGGCCACGGGCACGCTCGTGCAGGTCGGCCGGGTGCGGATCGCGGCGGGCGACCGGCTGCTGATCCACGGCCCCAACGGCTCCGGCAAGTCGACGCTGCTCGCCGCGATCGCCGCCGAGGCGGGGGAGCGAGCCGGATACCTCCCGCAGGAGGTGGCGTTCGATCCGGACAGGACGGTCCTGGAGACCTACGGCGGGGAGGCGGCGGCACTGATGGCGACCGGCCTGTTCCGTCCGGAGGCGCTCGAGTTCAAGGTCGGCGCCCTGTCGGTGGGCCAGCGGCGGCGGCTGGCGCTGGCCGTGCTGCTGGCGGGTGAGTACGACCTGCTGCTGCTCGACGAGCCCACCAACCACCTCTCGCTCACCCTGGTCGAAGAGCTCGAACAGGCGCTCGACGGCTACCGCGGAGCGCTCGTGGTGGTCACGCACGACCGGGCGCTGCGGAGCCGTTTCACCGGCACGCGGATCCCGCTTCGGGGAGGTCACGCATCCGTCAGCGGCGACAGGGCCCGGTCAGGGGGGTGCGGGGACGTGGCGGAGGTCCGCCTCGATCCGGGAGGCCGTTTCGGCGAGGGCGGGGAGGACGTCGCGGACCAGGTCGCCGGGGGCGGCGCGACCGGCGTGGGTGGCGACGTTCAGGGCGGCGACGGTGCGGCCGGTGCGGTCGCGGACGGGCACGGCGATGGAGCGGACGCCCTCCTCCAGCTCCTGGTCGACCAGGGCGTAGCCGTCGCGGGCCGCCTGCCGTACGGCGTCGGCCGGTGCGGTGGGGGAGGCGGTCGTGTGGTGGGTCGGCGGCCGGAGGGTGATCCGCGCCAGGCGTTCCTCGGGCAGGCCGGCAAGGAGGACGCGGCCCATGGAGGTGGCGTGGGCGGGGAAGCGGGTGCCGACGGTGACGTCGACGCTCATGATGCCGGCGGTGGGCACGCGCGCCACGTGGACGACGTCGTCGCCGGAGAGCACGGCGACCGAGGCCGACGCGCGGACCCGGGCCACCAGGTCCTTCAGGTGGGGCTGGACGACCTGCTGGAAGGTCAGCCCCGACAGGTGGGCGTAGCCGAGCTCCAGCACCCGGGGCAGCAGGACGAACCGGGTGCCTTCGGCCGCGGCGTATCCCTGCTGCTCCAGGGATCGGACCGCGCGCCGTACGGTGGCGCGGGGCAGGCCGGTGGCCCGGGCGGCGTCGGCGAGGGTGAGCCCGCCGGGCGCCGAGCCGAGCGCGACCAGCACGGCCAGGCCGCGGGCCAGCGACCGGAGGTACGCCGTGCCCAGTTCCGCCTTCACGGCCCGTGAGGAGTCCGCAGTCGACGGGGAGCCCGCGGCCGGTGAGGGGTCCGCGGCCCCGGCGGGACGGGGAGCGGGCGAATCCTCCCTCAGAGCCGCCTCCCTCAGAGCCGCCTCCCTCAGAGCCGCCTCCCTCAGAGCCGCCTCCCTCAGGGCCGCCTCCATCGCGGCGACCGTCGCGCGCAGCCGGGGCAGGGCGTGCTCGCGCAGGCCCGTGACGTCGTGCCTGCTGGTGTGGCTGACCACGCTGGCCGCGCACACGACCCTGCCGTCCGGGTCGCGCACCGGCAGCGCGACCGCGACCAGTCCCGGCTCGACGAGCTGGTCGTCCTCGGCCCAGGATGCGGCCGGGTCACGCAGGGCCAGGCCGGCGGCGCAGCGGGCGGCGGGGAGCGTGTCCCCGACCCGGAAGGTGATCGACAGGGCGCGCCGCCGGGGGAACTGGGCGACGAACCGGACGTCGTCGCCGTCCGGCACGGCCAGCGAGACCGACTCGTCCAGCTCGTCGGCGAGCCGCCGGGCGTGCGGACCGAGCGCCCGGGGCAGCCCGCTGCAGGTCAGGTAGGCCGTGCCGAGCTCCGCCAGGGGAGGGGCGAGCAGCAGGTCGCGGTCCTCGGCCCGGAGGTGGCCCAGGTGCAGGAGGGTGGCCACGACGCGGTCGACCACCGACCTGGCCAGGCCGGTGGCGCGGACCAGGTCGGTGGCGCGCGTGCGCCGGGGTTCCGCGGACAGCGCGCGCAGCACGGCCAGGCCGCGTTCCAGGGTTCCGGCCGGCTCCATCGGGACTCCTCGTTCAGCGGAGATCAACGGAAGGGTCCTTTGACAGGAGCGCCTCCGCTACGGATACTCGTCTCCACGCTAGCGAACTGAAGTTCACTGAGCGAACAAAACGCCCGGTGGACGGCGGCGGATCGGACGGAGCGTCGTGCGGACGGACACGGGAAGAGACGGCCCCGGAACAGGCCCCGCAGGGGACCCGGGAACAGACCTCGCAGCAGGTCCGGGAACAGACCCGGCAGCGGGCCCGGAGACCGGCCCGGCAGCGGGCCGGGGGAGCGGGAAGGTGGTGGCCTCGGCCGTCGAGGCGCTGGCCGGGGTGCGCGACGGCGCGTCGTTCGCGGTCGGCGGCTTCGGCCTCAGCGGCATCCCGAACGCGCTGATCAAGGCGCTGTACGACACCGGCGTGACCGGTCTGAGCGTGGTCTCCAACAACTGCGGGACGGACGGCGGCGGTCTGGGCGTGCTGCTGGCCGCCCGGCGGATCGCCCGGGTGACCGCCTCCTACATCGGCGACAACACCGAATTCGCCCGGCAGTACCTGGCGGGCGAGCTGGAGGTCGAGCTGACCCCGCAGGGCAGCCTGGCCGAGCGGCTGCGCGCGGGCGGGTGCGGCATCCCCGCCTTCTACACCCCCGCCGGGGTCGGCACCCCGGTCGCCGACGGCGGGCTCCCGCTCCGCCACGCCGCCGACGGATCGGTCGCGGCGGCCTCGCCGCCCAAGGAGGTCCGCGCGTTCGACGGCCGACTCTACGTCCTGGAGCACGCCATCACCACCGACTTCGCGCTGGTCCGCGCGGCCAGGGGCGACCGGCACGGCAACCTGGTCTTCGCCAAGGCCGCCCGCAACTTCAACCCGCTGGCCGCGATGGCCGGGCGGGTCACCGTCGCCGAGGTCGAGGAGCTGACCGAGCTGGACCCCGACGAGGTCCACCTGCCCGGGATCTTCGTGCAGCGGGTGCTCCCGCTCACCCCCGACCAGGCCGCCGACAAGGGCATCGAGAAGCGGACGGTGCGCACCCCGTGAGCTGGAGCAGGGACGAGATGGCCGCGCGGGCGGCGGCGGAGCTGCGCGACGGCGACCACGTCAACCTCGGCATCGGGCTGCCCACGCGCATCCCGTCGTTCCTGCCGCCGGAGGTGGACGTGGTGATCCACTCGGAGAACGGCGTCCTGGGCGTCGGTCCTTACCCGGCCGAGGACGAGGTCGACCCGGATCTGATCAACGCGGGCAAGGAGACCGTGACCGTACGGCCCGGCGCGTCGTTCTTCGACTCGGCGCTCTCCTTCGGCATGATCCGCGGCGGGCACGTCGACGTGGCGGTGCTGGGCGCGATGCAGGTCTCGGCCCGCGGCGACCTGGCCAACTGGGCGGTCCCCGGCAGGCTGGTCAAGGGCATGGGCGGGGCGATGGACCTGGTGCACGGCGCCCGCAGGGTCGTCGTCCTCATGGAGCACACGGCCAGGGACGGCTCACCCAAGATCGTGCAGGAGTGCTCGCTCCCGCTCACCGGCCGGGCGTGCGTCCACCGGATCATCACCGACCTCGGCGTCCTGGACGTCACCCCCGCAGGGCTGAGACTGGTGGAGACCGCCCCCGGGGTGAGCCCGGACGAGCTGCGCGGCCGTACCGGCGCGGAGGTCGTCGCATGAGCGCCGGCACGGGAACCGTCCACGTCCTCGGCGCCGTCCGCACCCCCTCCGGCCGGTACGGCGGCCGCTTCGGCCTCGGCCAGGGCCTGGCCGCCATCCTCGAAAGGTGACCACTCCATGTCCCTCACCCAGGCCGACATCGACCGGGAGATCGCCGAACGGCGCGCCGCCGCCGGGCCCGGCGACCATCCCGCGCGCGACTACGCCCCCTACCGCAGCACCCTGCTCCGCCACCCGAAGCAGCCGCCGGTCGCGGTGGCCGATCCCGAGGCCGCCGAGCTGACCGGGCCGGTCTTCGGCGTCACCGACGTGACCGCCCTGGACAACGACCTGACCCGCCGGCACGCCGGCGAGCCGCTGGGCGAGCGCATCACCGTGCGCGGCCGGGTCACCGACCGCCACGGCCGCCCGGTCCGCGGCCAGCTGGTGGAGATCTGGCAGGCCAACGCCTCCGGCCGCTACCCCCACCAGCGAGATGACCACCCCGCGCCGCTGGACCCGAACTTCACCGGCGTCGGCCGCTGCCTGACCGGCGACGACGGCGAGTACACCTTCACCACGATCAAGCCGGGCGCCTACCCCTGGCGCAACCACACAGGCGCCTGGCGGCCCGCGCACATCCACTTCTCGCTGTTCGGCACCGCCTTCGCCCAGCGGCTGGTCACCCAGATGTACTTCCCGGGCGACCCCCTCTTCCCCTACGACCCGATCCTGCAGTCGGTCACCGACGACCGGGCCCGGCAGCGGCTGGTCGCCGCCTACGAGCACGAGCTGTCCGTGCCGGAGTGGTCGCTCGGCTACCGCTGGGACATCGTGCTGGACGGCCCCGCCGCCACCTGGACGGAGGAGGGCCGATGACGTCCTCCGCGTCGGCCTCGAACCGTGACCGGTTCGCCGAGGGCCGCGGCACCGGTCCCACCCCCTCGCAGACCGTCGGCCCGTTCTACGGCTACGCGCTGCCCTTCCCCGGCGGCGGCGACCTCGCCCCGGCCGGCGACCCGGCCGCGATCACCGTGCACGGCCGCGTCCGCGACGGCGCGGGCGACCCGGTCCCCGACGCGCTGCTGGAGTTCTGGCAGGCCGACCCCGCCGGGAACCTCGCGGGTGCGCCGGGCAGCCTGCGCCGCGACCCGGTGACCGGCGCGGTCATCGGCAGGAACGGGGTCGACTTCACCGGCTTCGGCCGGGTCGCCACCGACGCCGACGGTCACTGGGCGCTGCGCACGCTCCCGCCCGGCAACGGCCACATCAGCGTCTGCGTGTTCGCCCGCGGCCTGCTGCACCACCTGTTCACCCGCGTCTACCTGGCGCACGACCCCTTCCTGGACACGCTGCCCGCCGGCCGCGGGCGCACGCTCCTGGCCGAGTGGGAGCGGGAGGGCGTCTACCGGTTCGACATCCACCTGCAGGGCGAGAAGGAAACGGTCTTCCTTGACTTCGGATGACCCCGGAACCCCGGGCGGCCCCAGGACTCCGCAGGAGGAGAGATGACTGCGCTGCACCACCGGACCGACGGCCCCGAGCAGGGCGAGCCGCTCGTCCTCGGGCCCTCGCTCGGCACCTCGCTGCGCGTCTGGGAACCGCAGCTGGCCGCCCTGGCCCGCCGGTTCCGCGTGGTGAGGTTCGACCTGCCCGGCCACGGCGGGTCCGCTCCGGGCGCCTGCGGCGTGCGGACCATGGAGGACCTCGCCGACCTCGTGCTGGAGGCGGCCGACGCCTGCGGCCTCACAGCCTTCCACTACGCGGGGGTCTCCATCGGCGGCGCGATCGGCGCGACCCTGGCCGTACGGCATCCCGGGCGGGTGCGGTCCCTGGCGATGCTCTGCTCCTCCGCCCGCTTCGGCGAGCCGGAGGCGTGGCGGGAGCGGGCCGAGGCGGTCCGCGCGGAGGGGACCGCGCCGCTGGCGGAGGCCGCCGCCCGGCGGTGGTTCGCCGGTCCCGTACGGCAACCGCTCCTCGACGACCTCGCCGCCGCCGACCCGGCCGGGTACGCCGCCTGCTGCGAGGCCCTGGCCGGCTACGACCTGCGCGGCTCCCTGGCGCGGATCACCGTCCCCACGCTGGTCCTGGCCGGGCGCGAGGATGCCGCGACGCCGCCCGCGCACGCCCGGCTGCTCGCCGACGGCATCCCCGGCTCCACCCTGGTGGAGGTCCCCGGAGCCGCCCACCTGGCGGGCGTCGACCGGCCGGAGCCCGTCACCGCCGCCCTGCTCGCGCACCTGCCCGCGGAGTCCGGGACGGCCGTCCGGCGCGAGGTGCTCGGCGACGACCACGTGGACCGGGCGATCGCCCGCACCACGGCCTTCACCCGCGACTTCCAGGACCTGATCACCCGCTACGCGTGGGGGGAGATCTGGACCCGTCCGGGCCTGGACCGCCGGACGCGCAGCTGCGTCACGCTGACCGCGCTGGTGGCCCGCGGCCATCTGGAGGAGCTGGGCATGCACGTGCGCGCGGCGCTGCGCAACGGCCTGTCGCCCGACGAGATCGGCGAGGTGCTGCTGCAGACCGCGGTCTACTGCGGGGTGCCCGCCGCCAACGCGGCCTTCGCCGTCGCCCAGCGCGTGCTGGACGAGACCGCCTCCGGCGCCGCGGAGGAGTGACCGTGAACGGCGTCCGGGCGGGGAACCCCGGCGCTCCCGGTCACCGATGCGGCCGCTCCGGCCGGGGGAGGAGGGCCGCCGGGGCGGGTCAGTGCGGGGCCGCGTCTCCGGCCAGGACGCGGCGGTAGCCGGCGATGCGGTCCTCCGCGCTGTCCAGGCAGCAGCTGGCGCACTTCTCGCCGTGGACGGCGGTGTAGTACAGGCAGCACGTCCGGCGCAGGTAGAACAGGCCCTGTGCGCCTGCCTCGGAGAGCCGGACCATCTCCCCGAGAGCGGCCAGCTCCGGCGGGCAGGCCGCGAGGAACCTCTCGTGGGCGCGCTGCAGCAGGTCGACGTCGGCTCCGGGTCTCCTGCTCGCGGCGCCGAACGCCGCAGCGCACCCGTGGGCGATGCCGCCGTGCAGCTGCCGCCGGCTGGCGCGGCTGCGCGCCCGCAGCGCCTCGGCGACCGGGAACAGGTGCTCGTCGAGGACCTGGCGCACCAGCAGTGCCAGCCGTTCGGCCGCGGGCATGCGGGAGACGTCGGCCAGGCGCGGCCGGCGCAGTGCGACGGCCGCGAACCCGTGGTGGTCGTCGAGCCGCAGCAGCACGTTGTGCGGCCGGACGTCCAGCACCTGGTCGTGCAGCGCCCACGCCAGCAGGGCGGGGGCCGTCACCGTGCCGGCGTAGACGGCCATCACGGTCAGCGCCGTGGCGTGCGCCGACACCTGGCCGCTGGCCGCCCGCTCGGCCTCCAGCACCCGCGTCAGCTCCTCGGCGGCGGGGTCCACCAGCCGGTCGGCGGCGATCCAGTCCTCGCCCGCACCGGGATCGGTCTCCAGCCTGTAGCGCTCGCCGTAGCCGGCCAGGGTCGTGAGCACGGTGGCCGGATCGGCGGAGGGATGGGACACGGTGGAGGGCTCCTTGCGTGGTGACGGCGCTGTCGGCGAACCATTGTGCGGCATCGGCGCGGCAGGCCTGCGCCGCGGTCCCACCGGCGCTCGAGGGGTGCATCGGGACGGTCTTCCAGACTGGTTGCACTATCGAACCATGCGGTTGCATTATCGAACTATTTGGTTGTAAGGTCGAACCATGTCGTCCGAGGCGTCAGAGTTCCAGGAGGCCGTGTCCCGGTTCGTCCGGGCGCTCGGGCTCCATCAGCCGGACCGCACCCCGTGCGGGGTCCCCATCCCGACCTCCGAGGCCCACGCGCTGGGCGAGCTGGCCCGCCGGGGCGAGCTGCGGCAGGTCGAGCTGGTGCACCGGCTGCGGCTGGAGAAGAGCACCACCAGCCGCATCGTCACCCAGCTGGCCCGGCGGGGCTGGGTCGAACGGGCCCCCGCGCCCGATGACGGCCGCGGCGTCCTGCTGCGGCTCACACCCGCCGGCCTGCAGGCCGCCCGGCAACTGGCCGCGGCCCGCCAGGCCCGCTTCGGTGCCGCCCTGGACCGCATCCCCGCCGAAGAGCGCCAGGCGGTCCTGCGCGCCCTCACCCTGCTCACGGAGGCCGTCGATGAACCGTGACCGCACGATCGCACTCGTGGCCGCCGCCGTGGCCGCCCTCGCCGCCGGGACCGCGGCGATCGCGCTGACCGCTCCGGCCGGACCGGTCGGCGGCACGGCCCGGCAGCAGGAGGTGGCGACCAGAGGCCGGTCGGTGATGCCCGGCTGACCTACACCACCGCGGAACCCGCCCTGGTGGCGGCGCTGCACGCCTGGTTCGACGCGCAGGTGAGCGACCACGGCGGCCACGCCGAACACGGCTGACGGCACTCCGGACGACCCTGACCGGCGATGCCTCTTCTTCGGAAATCCCCACCCGGCCCAGAGCCCCTCACGCCAGGAGCAGCCCGTGCGCCTGCACGTCCCGCCCCAGCCCCCGCCCGTCACCGTCGGGCGGCGCACCGTCGTCCCGCTGATCGACGCGGCCGGGCACGTCCTGCCGCCCGAGCGCCTCTTCCCCGGCCTGCCGCCCGCCGACCTGGAACGGCTGCTCGCGACGGACGGCATGCGCGCGCCGATGGTCGTCACCGGCTTCGCCGTCCTGGGCGCCGGGACCACGATCCTGGTCGACACCTGCCTCGGCGGAGACAAGCGGGGGAAACGCGGCCCTTTCCCCGGCTTCACCTCCCGCTGGATGACCACCCTCGCCGAGGCCGGCGTCGAACCCGGATCCGTGGACGTCGTGGTCACCACCCACCTCCATCACGACCATGTCGGCTGGCACACCACCGACGACCTGAAACCGGCCTTCCCCCGCGCGCGCCACCTGCTGGCCGAGGCGGAGTACGAGCACTTCGCGGCCGGCCGTACCCGGCACGCCGAACGGATCGGCGAGTGCCTTCTGCCCGTGCAGGAGGCCGGGCTGCTGGACCTGGTCGCCGGAGCCCACCGGATCGACGACGGCGTACGGCTGCTGCCCGCCCCCGGTCACAGCCCCGGCCACCTCGTGGTGGAGATCACCGACGGCGGCCGGACCGCGGTGATCGCAGGAGACCTGGTCCACCATCCCCTGCAGTTGCTCCGCCCGGACGTCTCCTCGTCCCTCTGCGAGGATCCCGCCCTCGCCGCGGAGAGCCGCCGCCGCGTGCTCGACGACCTCGCCGACCGTTCCGGCCTCTTCTTCGCCACCCACCTGGCCCGCTCCGGGACCGTCCGGAGGGAGGGCTCCGGCTTCGTCCTCGACGACCCGCTCCGATGAGCCGGCCGCCGGACGCGCGTGTGCACCGCCGTCAGGCGGGTGGACCGGCACGACCGGTCACCCGCCCGTGCTCCGGCTTCGGCGGAGCCACCGCAGCTCCACCGCAGAGCCGCCGCAGAGCCGCCGCGATCAGAGCGCTCGTCGCTCCCGGGGCCGGCGGCGCGTCCCCCGCCTGCTGAGGGCCATCAGCTCGGCGAGGGCCTCCTCGGGGAGCGGGGCGGGGAGGAACCCCAGGAACTGGTGCATCGGCAGTGACTCGACCAGGCGCAGCATGCCGGCGTGCTCGGCGGCCTGCGCCCGCTGCTCCTCGGTCATGCCCGCGGTCAGCCGGTCCATGAACGCGGGGCCGACGGCCGGATGCGCGAGCCACTCACCGAGGCTGGAGCCCAGCGTCAGCTCCTTGGCGAGCACCTCACCGGCGAGCTCGACGGTCGCCTCGGCGACGATCACCGAGGCGTTCTCGCCGATCTGGACGGTGTACTCGCCGGGCGCCACCAGCCAGCGGCCTTCGGCGACGTCCCAGTAGGCGAAGGCGCGGGCGTCCAGGTCGAAGGCCGTGGTCGTGGACTCGCCGGGGCCGAGCGCGACCTTGGTGAAGGCGCGCAGTTCCCGGGCCGGGCGGCGGACGGGGCCGGCCTGCGTGGCGACGTAGAGCTGGACGACGTGCTTGCCGTACCGCCCGCCGGTGTTGGCGACGGTGAGGGCGGCGCGTGCGCTGTCGGTTCCGGTGACCTCCACCGCGAGGTCGCCGACCGCGAAGGCGGTGTAGGTGAGCCCGTGGCCGAAGGGGTAGCGTACCGGCCGCTCGACGGTCTCGTGGTAGCGGTAGCCGACCATGACGCCCTCGCCGTAGCGGACGGTGCCCTGCTCGCCGGGGAAGTTCAGGTAGGCGGGGGTGTCCTGCAGGCGCAGCGGGATGGTCTCGGCCAGCCGCCCGGACGGGCCGGTCACGCCGAACAGCAGGTCGGCGACGGCGCCGCCGCCGGCCTGGCCGAGCAGCCAGCCCTCCAGGACGGCGTCGACGTCGTCGTGCCAGCCCTCCAGCGACACGACGCCGCCGTTGGACAGCACCACGACGGTACGGCGGGCCGCCGCGGCGGTGGCGCGGATCAGCTCCACCTGCTCGCCGGGGAGCTCGATGGCGGTCCGGTCGTAGCCCTCGGACTCGTCGGCGTCGGCGAGCCCGGCGAAGACGATCGCCAGGTCGGCGCCCTCGGGATCGGTGGTGACTGTCCGCTCCCCGGCCAGCCTCCTGATCTCCTCCAGCGGGACGTCCACCCGGGTGGGGTTGACGCGGGAGCTGCCGCCGCCCTGGAAACGCGGCTCGGTGGCGAACGGGCCGACGACCGCGATCGTCCCGACGCCGGGTCCGATCGGGAGCACGGCGCGGTCGTTCTTCAGCAGCACGGCGCACTCGGCGGCCAGCTCGCGGGCGAGGGCGTGGTGGGCGTCGGCGTCGAAGTCCGCCCGCCCGGCCCGCCACCGTTCGGCCATGGCCCGCACCCGGGCCGCGGAGCGGTCGACGACCGCCTCGTCCAGCGAGCCGTCGCGGACGGCCCGCACGATCTCGGCGTCGGCCGCGGGGTTGCCGGGCATCTGCAGGTCGAGTCCGGCCCTCAGTGCGGCCACCCGGTCGTTGACGGCTCCCCAGTCGGAGACCACGACGCCGTCGAAGCCCCACTCCCGGCGCAGCAGCGTGGTCAGCAGCCAGGGGTGCTGACCGGCGTGGACGCCGTTGAGCTTGTTGTAGGCGGCCATCACCGTCGCCGGCCGGGCCTGTTCGACGACGCGCTCGAAGGCGGGCAGGTAGATCTCCCGCAGGGTGCGCTCGTCGACCTCGGCGCTGACGCGCATGCGGTCGGTCTCCTGGTTGTTGGCCGCGAAGTGCTTGACGGAGGCCCCCACCCCCTGGGCCTGCAGGGCCCGCACGTAGGCGGTGGCCAGCACGCCGGACAGCAGCGGGTCCTCGGAGTAGTACTCGAAGTTGCGCCCGCACAGCGGCGAGCGCTTGATGTTCACCCCGGGCCCCAGGACGATCTGGACGCCGTGCGCGCGGGCCTCGGCGGCCACCGCGGCGGCCAGGCGGCCCGCGACGGCGGGGTCCCAGCTGGAGCCCACCGCGACGGCGGGCGGGAAGCAGGTGGCGGGCAGGCTCGCGTGGATGCCCAGGTGGTCGGTGCCGCCCGCCTGCCGGCGCACGCCGTGCGGGCCGTCGCCGAGCACGGCCGAGGGCGTGTCGCCCACCGGCTCGGTGCTCCACGCGTCCCGGCCGGACAGCAGGGAGGCCTTCTGCTCGAGGTTCACCGGGACCTCCGGCGGGAGGGGGCTTCGGGAGTGCCGCCGGGTCCGGGGGAGCGGCGCATCGCGCTCAGGGCGCGTTCGATCTCCTCGCGCGGGTACGGCGTCGTCCTGCTGCCGCCGTACAGGTCCCAGTAGAAGTCGTTCATGGCCGCCGCCACGGGTGCGTACCGGCGGATCACCGCGGCCGCGGCCGGCGGAGCACCGGCGGGGTCCGCGCCGTCCGCGCACGCGCGGATGTATTCGTTGCGCCGTACCGGTACGCCGTCCGGTGGCGTCTCCACCCCGCAGACGCCGGTGACGAGCCAGTTGACCAGCCGCATCAGCGCGTACCCGATGTCGTGGGTCCGGTTGCGCTCCAGGAATCCGGCCTCCTGCTCGGACAGGTCGAACCGGGAGGAGACCGCCAGGCCGAGATCGGCGAGGTACAGGCGTTCGCCGTCGGTGAGGATGTTGCCGAAGTGGCCGTCGAAGTGCATCAGCCCCTGGCCGTTCATGAAGGCCACGTCGGTGAGCAGGCACGACTCGACCATGGCGGTCGCCGCCAGTGCGGCGTCCCGGCCGGCGGCGAGCCGGGCGGCGAGCCAGTCGTCGAGGGTGTGCGGGATGAACTCCTGGAACAGCACGATGCTCGCCGAGGCGCCGGCCAGGGCGTGGAGGCGGTCCCGTACCGCAGGTGACCCGTCCCAGTACTTCACGACCGCCTCGACGTCGGCGTGCTCCTCGGTGGGCGGCGGGGCTCCCGGCAGCACCCGCCAGTGGTAGAGCAGCGGAAAGGCCGCACTGCGCCCGGCCAGGACCCAGCCGGTAGTCATGACGCCGGCCGCGAGTTCCCGCCATGCGCCGAAGCCCGGCCCGGCGAACTCGACGACCCCGTACTGGCAGAACGGAGGCACCCCGAACAGGTTCGCGGTGGACATCACGTTGCCCGGCCGGTGCTCCAGGTCGGTCAGCGGGATGCGCTTGGCGAAGACCGGCACACCCTCGACGTCCAGCAGCACCGAGGTGCCGCCGACCCCCGAGCCCAGGACCTGCGCCCGCTCCAGCGACTCGGCGAGCCGCCGGTCACTGCGCAACGCCAGCGCGCTCGCCACGTCGCTGTATCTGCCGACACGCGCACTCCGCGACATGTCGGGCCGTGCGGCTCGCGGTTCCAACGGCGGGCACCTTTCTGATCGACTTCGCGTATCGGACGCTACACCCGCCGGGAAGGAGCCTTGCCGGGTCCGCTCCGCGGTGACGACCTGTCACGCGCTCCCCGCGGCATCGCGGGCCGCCGGCGACCACCTGGAACGGCGCGCGCCCCCCGCCGGACCGCGGAGGCGTTCGACGGGGATCCGCTCGTCGCAGAGCCGGTCGAGCAGCGCCGGCTCGTGGCTGATGACGACCATGCCGAGGCCGCGTTCGCGGACGATCCCGTTGAGCGCGTGCCAGATCCGCGCCTGCGTGATCGCGTCGAACATGGCGGTCATCTCGTCGGCGACGAGGTACCTGGTGGCGGGATGGAGCGCGCGGGCGATGCAGAAGCGCTGCAGCTCGCCTCCGGACAGCTCGCCCGGCCGGCGGTCGAGCCACTCGCTCCTGATGCCGAGCAGGTCGAGCGTCTCGCGGGGCACCGCATGGGACTCCCGCAGCACCGAGCGCATCCGCCACTTGGGGTTGACCGCCCGCTCGGGATGCTGGTGGATCAGCTGCACCGGCCGGAACCCGCGTCCGGGCAGCGGGGCGCCGTCGACCGTGATCTCGCCGGCCCGGGGCCGGAGGTCTCCCGCCAGGAGCGCGCCGAGCGTCGACTTGCCGCTGCCGCTCGGCCCGGTCACACCCACCACGGTGCCGGCCTCCACGCGGAAGGAGGCGTCGCGGTAGAGCGGTTCCCCACCCGGGTGCCCGTAATCGAGGCCGCTGACTACCAACGCCATTCCACACCTCCGGCGGAGAATCGGTTCTGCGGCAGCGCGCGCCACAGCTCGCGCGCGAAGGGATGGCCGAGCCCGTCGCCCTCCCCGGTGAAGGCGGAGGCGGACTCGACGGTGACGAGGCGCCCGCCGTTCATCACCGCCACCCGCTCGGCCACGGTCACCGCCGAGAGGATGTCGTGGGTGATGAGCAGCACGGCGACCCCGTCCGCGGCGAGCTCGCGCAGATGCCGGAGCACCTCCGCGACGGCCTCGGAGTGCAGTCCCGGGGTCGGCTCGTCGGCGATGACCAGCCGTACGGTGTCCCGGACGCCCGTGGCGAAGAGCACCCGCCTGAGCATCCCCCCGGACAGCTCGAACGGGTACAGCCTCGCCGCCTCGTCGGCCAGGCCGTAGCGGGCGAACAGGCGGCGCTGCTCCTGCTCCGCGGTCTTCGGATCGAGGCCGATCCGCACCTGCCCGCCGACGGGCATCAGCGGGTCGAGGTTCGTCACCGACTGCGGGATGTAGGAGATCTCCCGGCCGAGCGTGCGCCTCCGCCTGGCGGCGGTCAGCCGCTCGCCCCGGTACCGGATCTCGCCGGTGACGTGCGCGTTGTGCGGCAGGATGCCGAGGATCGCCTGCGCGAGCAGGGTCTTGCCGGATCCGCTCGCGCCGAGGACCGCCAGGATCTCCCCCTCGCGGACCTCGAGGTCCAGGCCGGTGATGCCGGGGACGGTCCGGGTGCGCAGCCCGCCCGCGTACCGGATGAAGCCGACGCCGAGATCGGAGACCGTCAGGATCGGTGTGTTCATCAGGTTCCTCATGCGTTCGACGTCGCCGGGTCGAGCACCGCGCGCACCCGGTCGCCGAGTCGCGCGAAGCCGAGCACGAGCAGCAGGAGCGCGAGGCCGGGGAACACCGCCAGCCACCACATCCCGCTGGAGATGTGCGCCATCCCCTCCGACAGGAGGATGCCGATGGCCGGTGTCTGCGGTGGGAATCCGAACCCGAGGAAGGTGAGTGCGGCCTCGTGCAGGATCACGTGCGGGAACATGAGGACGAATCCGACCAGGAGCTGGGGCAGCACGAGCGGCAGGACGTGCCTGCGCGCGATGAACAGCGGTGACCTGCCGAGCCCGCGGGAGACGAGGATGAACTCCGCGCCGCGGATCTGCTTCACATCGGCTCTGACCAGCAGCGCGAGCGACATCCAGTGGGTGAACGCGATGCCCGCGACGAGGCCCGGGATCCCGCCTCCGACGGTGAAGGCGAGCAGGATCATGAAGATCAGGTGCGGGATGCCGATGGACAGGTCGATGAGCCAGGAGACGAAGGCGTCGACCCGCCGGCCGAGGAGCGCGGCGCAGATGCCGAGCAGCGCGGAGATCACCGTGCTGATCGCCGCGGTGAGCACGCCGATGCCCAGGGAGAGCGCGAGCCCCTTCACCACTCTCGTGAAGAGGTCCCGGCCGAGGTGGTCGGTCCCGAGCGGGTGCTCCGGGCCCGGTGGCAGCAGCCGCGGCGCGGAGTTCGGCCGCAGCGCGGCGTCGTCCAGCAGGAGGCGGCCCGCCAGGACGCAGGCGACCAGGAGCACCACGACGGAGAGCGAGACGACGAGGTCCCGACGGCCGCGCAGGCGCGGGCGGTGACCGGTGGGCGTCTTCATGCCCTCCTCCGGATCCGCGGGTCGATCGCGGCGTTGACGACGTCCGCGATCAGGTTGCCGGTGAAGACGAACACCGCGCTGACCAGCACGATGCCCAGCAGCAGCGGGACGTCGCCGCCGAGCGCGGCCTCGGTCAGGGTGGAGCCGAGACCCGGATAGGAGAAGACCGTCTCGGCGAGCACCGAGCCTCCGAAGAGTTCTGCGAAGTAGGCGAACTGAAGGGTCACCGCCGGGACCACGGAGTTGCGGAACCCGTGGTTTTTGAAGATCTGCGCGCCGGTCTCGCCCCGGGCGCGGGCGAATGCCACGTAGTCGCTGTTCAGGACGTCCGTCATCTTCTCCCGGGTGTGCATGGCGATGTTCGCGACCCCGACGGCGGACAGGGTGATCGCCGGCAGCACGAAGTGGTGGAGCCGCTGGGCGAACGTGACGTCCGCCGCCGGGACGCCCTGCGGCCCCGCGAGCCCCACGGGGAACCAGCCGAGCCACACGGAGAAGACGACGAGGAAGACGATGCCGAGCCAGAAGGCGGGCGTCGCGGACAGGGTGTAGCTGTACCAGGAGACGACCCGGTCGGCGAGCCGTCCGCGGTGCATCGCCGCGACGGCCCCGAGCAGGTATCCGAGCACCCCGGACAGCGTCCAGGCGACCGCCATCAGCGCGAGCGAGGCGCCGAAGCGGGCTCCCATGACGTCGGTCACGGGAGCCTTGTACAGCGTCGAGGTGCCGAAGTCGCCCTGGAGCAGGGTACCGGCCCAGGCGAGGTACTGCTCGACCGGCGAGCGGTCCAGCCCCCACCGCTCGCGCAGCTTCGCCAGCTGCTCGTCGGTGAGGTCCACGTCGGCGCCGATGTAGGCCTGGATCGGGTCGATCGGCGAGTTGCGGACGAGGACGAAGGCGAGCACCGACACGCCGGCCAGCAGACTCGCCAGGCGCAGCACGCGCAGCAGGATCAGTCTCGGCATGACGGGCACCGCCCCGGCCGTCCGGCGGGCGTTCACTTCTCCCAGCGCCACTGGGCGATGGTGTTGAACAGCGCCCACTCGTGCCCGTGGCCGTGGATCGGCTGGTCACCGAGGTGCAGCCCATCGCGGACGAGGTAGAGGTGGTCGATCCGGACGAGCCAGATGATCGGCGCGTCACCGTCTTCGCCGGCGAAGCCGCTCTCACCGTCCCACTGCGCCCGCTTCCAATGCTCGTTCGCCTCCTCCTGCGTGGCGGCCGACAGGGCACGGTCGAGGTGGCCGTCGACCGTCGGGTCGGCGTACTGCGGCATGTTGTTGTAGCCGGTGTCGATGGTCTTCGACGAGTACATCGAATACAGCTGGTGCGCGTGGTGGCGCCCGCCGCCCCAGGTCACGGCGTTGGCCTTGCCGTCGAGGTAGATGCCGTCCCAGGTGCTGCCCTTGGCGGTGATCTCGATGCCGAGCGTGCGCGCCTGCTCCGCCACCACCAGCGCCAGATCGCTGCGGAGCTTGTCGTCGGAGGGGTACATCAGTGTGAACCCGGCCTTCTTCCCGGCCTTCTCCACGATTCCGTCGCCGTCGGAGTCGCCCCAGCCGGCCTCGGCCAGGACGCGCTCGGCGTCGTCGGCCCGGCCGTCCTCGAAGGCCGCCTCCCGGTTGAACCACGGGAGGGTGTCGACGAGGGTGTGGGCCGGGCGGCCGTGACCCTGCAGCACGATCTCGGTGATCTCGTCGCGGTCGAGGCCGATGTTCAGCGCCTTGCGGATCGCCGGGTCCGCGGTCACGTCGTTGCCGACCGCTACGTCCTTGCCCTGGATCTTCCCCTTGCCGCCGGCCGGCCGCGTCGGCAGTGACAGTCCGCGGGAATCGATGCTCTCGAAGCGCTGCAGTGTCATGCCGGGGACGCGCTGGTCGGCGAAGGCCGGTGGGACGTACGCGATGTCGACGGTCCCGGCCCGGGCGGCGGCGAGCGCCGCGTCCTCGCCCAGGAACAGGAAGGTGAGCTTGGTGAACCGCGGCCGCTGCCCGTACCAGTGCGGGTTCACGGTGAGGATGAGCTGCTGCCCCTGCTGGTAGTCGGCGACGGTGTACGGGCCGGACCCGATCGGGTTCTTCGAGTAGTCCGGGCCGTAGTGGGCGGCGGGCAGGATCGGGATCTCCGAGAGCTGGCTGACGAAGGTCGACCGCGGTTCCTTCAGGTGGAACTCGACACGGGACTCGCCGGTGGCGGTGATCCGGTCGACGAACGTCAGGTCGAACCGTGCGCCGTCCTTCTTCAGCATCTCGTAGGTGAAGACGACGTCCCGGGCGGTGACCGGCTCGCCGTTCGACCAGCGGGCGTTGTCGCGGAGCGTGAAGCTCCAGGTCCGCGCGTCGTCGCTCACAGAGTATTCCGAGGCCAGGTCGCCGACGAAGTCGACGTCGGCGTCGATGGTGAGCAGCGAGCTGTGGATCGGCCGGATCTGCGCGGGTCTGGAACCCCAGCCCTTCAACGGGTCGAACTCACCGCCGGCGACGTCCCCGACGGCGACGACGAGCTCGGTGCCGCGGTGCTGCGGTCCGCCCGGGGACGACGTGTTCTCGCCTCCCCGTCCCCACCGTGTCGCGACGCCGACGGTCACCCCCACGACCACGATGAGCGCCAGTGCTGCGGCGATCCACGCGCGCCTGGCATTGCCGGTCTGAAGTTCCTCATCTCGGGACAAGGGGAACGACCTCGATTTCTGACGTTGTCACGAAGGGGATCGTCGCCACAGAACGGGCGACGGCGGACAACAGTACTGATAATCATTATCGTTTCTCAAATCGAGGCTCGAGGGTCGGCGCCGACGCGGACGCCGGCGCAGTCGTATCGGCTGATCAAGGACGGGGGGCGGCGTCTCCGCCCGTGTTGAGCGCCCGGTCGTGGTCAGTTCGGTGCTTGCTGCGCGGTGCCGAAGAGGGAGCGGCCAATGGGTCGACGACGCTCCGGGCCGCTACCGATGGGCCAGGAGCGGGGCGTGGTGATCGGTGCCGGCCGGTCCGTCGGGATCGGCGTGCACCGTGGCGGCCCGCAGCCGGGGCAGCTCGTGCATCAGAGCGTGCTCGGCCTGCACCGCCACGGCGTGCGCCTCGGCCAGCAGCGCGTCGTGGCGCACCGCGATCTCGACCTCGGCGCGCAGCGTGTGCCCGACCCAGCGCAGCCGTACCGCCCCGACGCGCTGGACGCCGGGCACACCGGCCAGGACATGCTCGGCCCGGGCGACCAGCGCGGGATCGACGGCGTCCATGAGCCGGTAGTAGATCTGGCGGGCGGCATCGCGCAGCACCACGCAGATCGCCCCCGTGATGACCAGGCCGACGATCGGGTCGGCCGACGGGAAACCGAGCGCGGCACCGCCGGCGCTCAGGAGCACCGCCAGGGAGGTGAAACCGTCAGCGCGGGCGTGCAGGCCGTCGGCCACCAGCGCAGCCGAACCGATCCTGCGGCCGACGCGGATGCGGTAGCGGGCCACCAGCTCGTTGCCGGCGAATCCGGCCAGCCCCGCGGCCGCGACCGCCCCCAGATGGGAGACCGTCTGGGGATGGAGCAGCCGGTCGACGGCCGTCCACCCGGCCAGCACGGCCGAGGCCGCGATGGTCAGCACGATGACGATCCCGGCCAGGTCCTCGGCCCGGCCGTAGCCGTAGGTGTAGCGGTGGTTGGGCCTGCGGCGGCCCAGCACGAACGCGATGCCCAACGGCACCGCCGTCAACGCGTCGGCGGCGTTGTGCACGGTGTCGCCCAGCAGCGCCACCGACCCCGACAGCACCACGATGACGGCCTGGGCGGCCGCGGTCAGACCGAGCGCTCCCAGCGAGATCCACAATGCCCGCATGCCCTCGGCACTGGACTCCATCGCCGCGTCGACCTTGTCGGCGGCCTCGTGGGAGTGCGGCCGCAGCAGGTGCGTGACCTTCGCCCGGATCCCGGCCGCACCGCGCCCATGTCCGTGGCCGCGTCCGCGCCCATGTCCGTGTCCGTGGCCGTGTCCGTGGCCGTGATGGTCATGGCGGCGGCTGTCCGAGGGAAGGCCGGCGGTGTCGCGCTGATCGCTCATACTCCCCACGATGACCCACGACGCCGATTGCAGCACCTCGACATCAGCGCAGGTCACGCTGTTGCGAGACGGTCGCGCCACGACCGGCCGCCATCGGCCTCGGCATGCCGGGTTCGACGCCGGACCGCTGATCGCACCCTGCGCCCCTCAGCGATCCGGCCTGACCGCCCCGGGACGGGTCGTCCCCTGGACGTCGCCGGCCATCGTCCTGGCAGCGGCCTCTCGATGATGTGATCAGGCGAAAGTCCTCATATGGGTATGAAGAGGATGAAAGGTGGTGTGTCGTGGAGGTGAACGGCGGAGACCGCGTCGGTGACCGGGAACGGCTGCGGACGCTGTACGCGACCGGTCTGCTGGACGCTCCGCCCCCACCGGCGCTGGATCGGGTGACACGGCTGGTGGTCCGGCTGCTGGAGGTGCCGGCCGCGGCGGTGACGCTGATCACCGAGGACCGGCAGGTCGTGATCAGCGCGGCGGGAGCGGTCGATTCGGGGGCCGTCAGGAGCGTTCCCCTGTCGCAGTCGCTGTGCCGGTACGTCGTGGCCGACGACGCGCCGCTGGTGATCGGCGACACCCGCGGGGAGGAGCGCGCGTGCGAGCTCCTGGAGAGCGCCGGAGGGCAGCCGGCGGCCTACGCCGGAGTGCCGCTGAACGCGCCCGGCGGGCAGGTGATCGGCGCGCTGTGCGCGATCGACACCCGGACCCGGGCCTGGAGCCGCGAGCAGGTGCGGACGCTGGAGGACCTGGCCGCCCTCATCGAGCCGGAGATCGCCTCACGGCTGGCCCTGGCCGAGAGCCACCGCCGCTTCGACCGGGTCATCTCCCGCATCAGCGACAACGTGTGGAGCGTCGAGGTGACCGCCGACGGCTCGTTCTTCTCGATCTACCAGAGCCGGGCGGCCGCCCCCCTGCTCGGCCATCCGGCGCCGAAGGGCGCCGACGTGCCCGAGCTGATCGCCCGCCGGATCCACCCCGACGACCAGGCCGCGTACGCCGCCTTCCTCGATGTCCTGCGCACCGGGGAGCGGGCCGAAATCGAGTTCCGCATCCTGGGCCTGGACGACGTCATGCGGTGGATCTGGGCACGCGGTTTCCCTCGCAGGGAGGGGACGCGGTTGTTCGTCGACGGCATCGCCACCGACGTCACCGACCACCACGAGCTGACCGAGCACCGCGAACGCCTCCTGCTCCAGCAGAAGCAGCAGGTCGAGCGCCTGCACCAGATCGACGAGATGAAAAGCCAGTTCCTGCGCACGATCAACCACGAGCTGCGCACGCCGCTGGCCTCGATCCGCTCTTCGATGCAGCTGATGTGCGAAGGCGAGGTGGACGCCCGCGATCAGCAGCGGTTCCTGGAGGTGATCGACCGCAACAGCGTACGGCTGGAGCACCTGCTGAACGAGCTTCTGCTGGTGACCAGCCTGCACGCCGGCAGTGCCGCCTTCAACCCGGCCCGCGTCGACTTGGCGGCCCTGGCCCGTGAGGCCGTGCGCACCGTCACCGCCCAGTGTCGGGCAGCCCGGCGTCACGCCGACCCGCCGACCGTGGCGGTTCACGCTCCGGCCGCGGTGACGGTCTGGGCCGATGCGGGCCATCTGCGCCACGCCCTGAACCAGCTGCTGGACAACGCCGTCACCTTCACCCCGTCCGGCGGCCGCATCACCGTCACCGTCACCGCCGACCCGGCTCCGGTGATCGAGGTGGCCGACACCGGCGTCGGCATCGGTCCGCACGACCTCGAGCACGTCTTCGACGACTTCTACCGCGGAGCCGACGCCGAGCAGCGGGCCGGCGGCACCGGCATGGGCCTCCCCCTGGTCAAGAAGATCGCCTCCATGCACGGCGGCGAGGTCGCCATCGACAGCCGCCTCGGACACGGCACCCGGGTACGGCTCGTCCTGCCCGCCCTGGCCGCGCACGGCTCCGGGCCGCCGTGACGAGGCGCCGCCGCCCGGTTGAGGAGCAGCGGTCGCGGAGCCGGGACCGGCCGTCCCGCGGAGCGGGACCCGCAGTAGACCATGCCGACATCCGACAGGGCGCCGGAGGTGCGGGACGAACCGCCCGGCGGGACGGCATCCGGCGCCGGTGGTCTCCGTGTCCGGATCCGCCGAACGGGCACCTGCTGCGATTTCGGGGTAGGGCAGAGACCAAAGCCGCTGTACCCATCGGGGGGATCCGTGACAGAGCAGAGACCAGCGGGCTGGTTGAGTGCGATGCCGCCACGCATGTGGCTGGCGCTTGTTCTTTCGGTACTGGCACTCGTCTTCATCCTGCAGAATCGGCAGGATACGGCCATCCGGCTGTTCACGATGGTGATCACCGCCCCTTTGTGGATCACGCTGGTGGCGTGCACGGCCATCGGCCTGCTGATCGGTGTGCTGATCGGCCGCGGAGGCAGGAAGAGCCGATGACCTCTCCCGCCAAGGTCACCATGCGTGCCCGCCGGTAGCCGCCGGGCGCGAGGGGACGGGTGAGCACGGGGGAGAGCCGGTCGGCTCTTCCCCGTGCTCGCCGGGCGAACGCGACGTCCTACAGGAGGCCGTTTCTGCTGAACGCCTTCATCTCCCTGCCGTGGACGGCCAGTGCGTAGATGACCAGGACGTCGACGGCGATGACGATCGCCGACCAGAACGGGTAGGCGGGGAACCAGGCGAAGTTGACGAGCGCCTGGAGCCCGGCGAGGAAGATCCCGACCGCGCGTCCCCACGTCTTGCCCGCCATGACGGCGGCGCCGGCGAGGGCGACGACCACCCCCATGATCAGGTGGAACCAGCCCCAGGCCGTGTAGTTGACGGGGATCGCCAGATCGCCCGCGGTGACGAGGTAGAAGTCGGTGTTGAAGACGCCGACCAGGCCCATGAAGGCCTGGAAGCATCCCAGGACCATCATCGTGATCCCGGCGAAGACCACCCAGCCCACCCAGCCGGTGGGCTGGGGCCCGTCCGCCATCGGCCGTGCCTGCGCCCTCTGGGCGTCCTGACGTGCCTGGGACGGCGTCACCTGATCGCGCACCGCCTCCTGCGTCTGCCCGTAACGCGGATACTCCATGTTCGGCTCCCTCCGCACGGCAGGGCTTCCGGGAGCACCTGCGTAAGCGTTCGCGCATGCCCGGCGGCTGTCGTGCGCTGTTCGGGGATTCAGCGGTTCGAGCGGCTCTGCCGCACGCTCACCCCCGCTCCTTGCCTCCTTCCCCTACCCGTAAAACGCCATATTCTCCGCATACCCCACTAAATATGTATAAATTGGGCGCGATGTCGGTCCCTGCCGCCCCATGGCCTCGGCTTCCTCGACGGCCTCCCGGACCTCGAAGCGGTGCACCAGCCCGTCCTCACGAGCCGAGTGCGTGTCCTGTGGTGGCGTCGATGTGGCCGGGGATTCCGGCGGGGCGGTCGCCGACCGTCGATGTCCCGGTGGGCTCGAACATGAGGATCGCGGCGCCGCCGGGAGCGTGCGGCTTGTGCTCCGTGCCCCGGGGGACGGTGAACACCGCGCCCCGGGGGAGGCGGACCGTGCGCTCTCCGCCGGCCTCGCGCAGCCGGATGTGCAGTTCCCCGTCGAGCACCAGGAAGAACTCATCGGTGTCGGCGTGGACGTGCCACATGTGCTCGCCCTGGACCTTGGCGATGCGTACGTCGTAGTCGTTGACGCGCGTGACGATGCGGGGGCTCCACAGGGCGTCGAAGGAGGCCAGTGCCGTGCCGAGGGCGATGGGTTCGTTGCTCATGGGAGAAGCCTGGCCCATCGGTCCCGACCGGGGTGAGTGCTAGGAATAGCACATGGCGCAAGGATCCTCGCACGCCGCCCGCACGGCGGGCGCGCACCGGGTCGTCGTGATCGTGGACGAGAACTCCAACCCCTTCGAACTCGGCTGCGCGACCGAGATCTTCGGCCTGCGCAGGCCCGAGATCGGGCGCGATCTCTACGACTTCCGCCTCTGCTCCCCTGAACCGCGCACCCTGATGAGGGACGGGTTCTTCACGCTCACCGGAGTCGCCGGCCTGGAGGCGGCCGACTCGGCGGACACGCTGATCGTCCCCAACCGTCCCGACGTCGAGGTGCCCCGTCGCCCCGCTGTACTCGACGCCGTCCGGCGGGCACACGCGCGCGGCGCCCGCCTGGTCGGCTTCTGCAGCGGTGCCTTCACCCTGGCCGAGGCCGGGGTGCTCGACGGACGCCGGGCCACCGCCCATTGGCAGTGGGCGCACTCCTTCCAGGCCCGCTTCCCTTCCGTCCGGCTCGAGACCGACGTGTTGTTCGTGGACGACGGCGACGTCCTCACGGCCGCGGGGAGCGCGGCCGCGCTCGATCTCGGCCTGTACATCGTCCGCCGTGACCACGGCGCGGAGATCGCCAGTTCGGTGAGCAGGCGGCTCGTCTTCGCCGCGCACCGCGACGGCGGGCAGCGGCAGTTCGTGGAGCGCCCCGTGCCCGACCCGCCGGACGAGTCCCTGGGGTCCGTCCTGGCCTGGGCGCAGGAGCGGCTGGACGCCCCGCTCACGGTGGCCGATCTCGCGGCGCACGCCGCGGTCAGCCCGGCGACACTGCACCGCCGCTTCCGGGCGCAGCTGGGCACCACGCCGCTGGCGTGGCTCACCGGGGAACGGCTCGCCCTGGCCTGCCGGCTGATCGAGCGGGGCGAGCCGCGCTTCGAGATGGTCGCCCGGCGCAGCGGGCTGGGCACCGCCGCCAATCTGCGTGCGCTGATGCGCCGCGAGATCGGGCTCACTCCCCTGGAGTACAGGCGCAGATTCGGTCTCTAGCGCTTCGGGGGAGCGGTGCTGCTGCGGACGACGAGCTCCGTGGCGAACTCGAGGCGGTTCCGCTGCAGGGGATCGCCTTCGGCGAGCGTCACCAGCATGGCGGTGGCCGCCGCCGCCATCTCGGTGAGCGGCTGGCGGATCGTGGTCAGCGGCGGGATGGCCCATCGCATCGACGGCATGTCGTCGAAACCGATGACGCTCAGGTCGTCGGGGACGCGGAGGCCCAGCTCGTGCGCCGCGTGGTAGACGCCGATGGCCTGGCCGTCGTTGCAGGTGAAGACGGCGGTGGGCGGATCGGGCAGGCGCAGCAGCCGGCCGGTGTGCGTCAGGCCGTCCTGGATCTGGTAGTCGCCCTGGCAGATGAGGTCCTGGTCGACGGGCACGCCGGCCGTGTCCAGCGCGGCGCGGTAGCCGTCGAGCCGTGCGCGGCTGGACAGCGCGTGGGCGGGGCCCGTGATGATCGCGATCCGCCGGTGCCCGAGCTCCAGCAGGTGGCGGGTGGCCGAGAGCCCGCCGTTCCAGTTGCCCGCCCCGACCGAAGGGACCCGCTGGCCGTGGTCGCCGAGCGGGTCCAGCAGGACGAGGGGGATCTCCCGGGTGGTGAGTCTGTCGCGCTGAGCCTCGGTCAGGCTGGAGAAGACCGCGATGACGCCGGTCGGGCGGCGGTTGAGCACGTCCTCGATCCAGTCGTTCCCCGGGGTGTGCCGGCCTTGCAGCTCGGAGACCGCCACGGCCAGGCGGTGCTCGTGCGCGACCTGGCCGACCCCCTTGATGATCTCCGTCGGGTAGTCGCCCGCGAGCTCGTGGAAGACCAGCTCCACGACGGCGGCCGGACTGACGCGCCGCCGTTGCCTGCGGTAACCGTGCTCGCGGATGAGGTCTTCGATCAGCGCGCGGGTCTGCGGCGCCACCGCGGAGCGGCCGTTCACCACTTTCGAGACCGTCGCGGTGGACACTCCCGCGAGCTCGGCCAGCTGGGCCAGGGTCAACGGTGCGGGGCCGGATGCGGCCGGCTCGTCGACAACGGTCATGATGGCAGTCTAGTCGGCGGGGCGCCGGCGGCCCCGGCCTCGCTCCGGCCGCGGCCGGGTGACGCGTCCGGTTCCCGCACCGGCTCGAAGCCGGGCGCGGAGAGGCTGAGAAGGCGCAACGCGGACTCGGAGGGCGAACCCGGTTCGGCGCTGTAGGCGATGATCCGCTGCCCGAGGTCTCCGGGGATGAGAAGGTTCTCGAAATGCAGCTCCATCGGGCCGACGACCGGGTGGTGGAAGTGCTTGACCCCCGAGGTGCACGTGCGCACCGGGTGCCGGGCCCAGCGCGCGGCGAACTCCTCGCTCCGGATGACGAGCCCGCCGACGAGCTCGGCCAGCCCGCGGTCGTCCGGATGGCGTCCCGCCGCCAGGCGCAGGGAGGCGACGGCGAGCGTGGCCTCCTCGGACCAGTCCGGGTAGAGCTCGCGGAAGTGCTCGTCGAGGAAGAGCATCCGGGTCAGGTTGGGCCGCGCGGCCGGGCCGCCGGGAGCGGCGGGGTCGAGGTGACCGGCGAGCAGCGCGTGGCCGAGCCGGTTCCAGGCCAGGATGTCGTTCCTGCGGTCCAGCACCAGGGCGGGCACCTCGGTCATCGCGTCCAGCAGCCGCCGGGCCGAGCGGGTGGCGTGCTCGGGCCGGGGTGAGGCGGGCCGCGCGGACGCCGGCGGCCGGGCCAGGCGTTTGAGATGGACCGTCTCGTCCTCGGTCAGCCGCAGGGCGCGGGCCAGCGCGTCGAGCACGGAGTCGGAGGCGCCCGCCGCCCGCCCCTGCTCCAGGCGGGTGTAGTGGGTCACGCTCACCCCCGCGAGCATCGCGAGTTCCTCGCGGCGCAGCCCTGACACGCGACGGCGCGTGCCGTACGCCTTGAGTCCCAGTTCCTCCGGGCTCAGCCGGGCCCGCCGGTTCTTGAGGAAATCACCCAGTTCGCTCTTCATGTCCACGGGTTCCATGATGCGCGCCGGGAACCGCGGAGAGGCGGCGGAAGCCTGGTCATGGAATGACCACCCTCGCGGACACCGGCCTGCGCCCGGTCCTGGCCGGCCGCGGGGGGACCGATGAGTCTTCTCCCGTCACGGCAACCGAGAGAAGGGCCTCACCGATCATGTCGATCGCCGACACCACCGACACCGCCGAACTCACCGACACCGCCGACGCCGCCGGGACCGCGCGCGCCCCCGGCGCCGGGGACGCACCGCCGGGTGCGCCCCGGAGACTCACTCCGCGGCTGCTGCTGGTGCTGGTCCTCCTGCTGGCCGCCCAGTTCATGCTGGCGGTGGACTTCTCCATCCTCAACGTGGCCCTGCCGGTCATCGGTGAAGGACTGGGATTCCCGCTGGCTCACCTGCAGTGGGTCGCTACCGCCTTCGCGCTCTGCGCCGCCGGGTTCACCCTGCTGTTCGGCCGGCTGGCGGATCTCTTCGGCCGCCGCAGGATCTTCCTGGGCGGGCTCGCCGTACTGGGCGCCGCCTCGCTGATCGGAGGCCTGGCACAGAGCCCGGAAGTACTGATCGTCGCCCGCGTCCTCCAGGGGCTGGCCACCGCGGCGGTCACCCCGGCCGGGCTCTCCCTGCTGACCACGTCCTTCCCGGAAGGCCCGCTGCGGGAGCGGGCGCTCGGCCTCAACGGCGCGCTGATGTCGGCCGGTTTCACCACCGGGGCCGTCCTGGGCGGGGTGCTGACCGACCTGCTCTCCTGGCGGTGGGCGTTCTTCGTCAACGTGCCGGTGGCCGTGCTCGTGCTCGCCGCCGCCCCCATCGTGATCAAGGAGTCCAGGCCGGCGAGCAGGCCCCGGCTGGACGTGCCCGGCGCGGTCAGCGTCACCCTCGGTCTGCTCGCCGTCATCTTCGGCCTCACCCAGGCCGGGGAGCACGGCTGGGGCACGGCCGGGGCCCTCGTCCCGCTGGCCGCGGGCGGACTGCTGCTGGTCGTGTTCCACCTCGTCGAACTCCGGTCGGACGCGCCCCTGGTGCCCCCCGCGGTACTGGGCAGGCGGACGGTCGCCTGGGGGAACGTCGCCGGACTCATCGCGTTCCTGACCGAGACGTCGCTGGTCTTCCTGCTGACGCTCTACCTGCAGAACGTGCTGGGCTTCTCGCCGCTGGCGGCGGGGCTCTCCTTCGGGGTGCTCGGAGCTGGCACCGTCGTCGGCGGCTCGATCGCGCCGCGGATCATCGGCAGGATCGGCGCCCGCTCGGCGCTCGTCACCGGAGGGCTGGTGCAGGCGGTCTTCACCGTCGCCCTGCTCGGCCTGGGGGACGACCGCTCCTGGATGTGGCTGCTGCTGGCCGCCACCTTCGCCGGCGGCGTCGGCAACATGCTGGTCATCGTCGGATTCATGATCACCGCTACCTCCGGCCTGCCCGACCACGAGCAGGGCCTGGCGACCGGTCTGGCCACCATGACCCAGCAGGTCGGCATCACCATGGGCACTCCGATCATGAGCGCGATCGCCACGTCGGCGATCGCCGGTACCTCCGCGTCGGCCGTGCTCGGTGGACTGAAGGCGGCCATCGCGGTGAACGCCGCCCTCGTGCTGCTGGGAGTCCTCACCAGCCTGCTCCTCCTGCGCGAGCGGGCCGGTGGATGTGAGCGCCGATAATCGCTGACGTCGTGACGCGGCGACGGATTTCTCCGGGACGATTCGCGACCCGGGCCTCACGCGGCTGTCGATGCCCGCGGCGGCGCGGCAGCCGTCTCCAAGTGGGCCGCAAGTCCGGCGGATCACGATGTCCGCGGAGTTCCCCGACGGAAGGAGCAGACATGCGGATGATCAGAAGGATGGGGATGCTGGCGGTCGCGCTGGCCGTACCGCTCTTCGTCGTGCTGATGAGCGGTACGGCGGAGGCCATCCGCATCGCCAACCACTGCGAACCGCCCCTTGACGCCGACTGAGCGGTTCGTACGGCGCCGCCGGATCCGGGTGATCCGGCGGTGCCTGCTCCGCGGGGGCTACTGCTGCGAACGCGGCTGGTACGCCGAGGGCGAGCGATGGGCCCGGCGGGCGGGCCGGGTGCTCCGCCGGACGGACCCCGCCGGCCGGGCCCCGCTCCTGGTGGAACTGGCGACGCTCTGGCACGGGCTCACCCGGTACGCGGACGCGTACGGGTGCGCCCGCGAAGCGGCGGAACTGCTGCCCGGGCTGCCTCCAGGTCCGGGGCGCGACGGGCCGCTCGCCGACGCACTGGTCCGGATGGGCGACGTCGGCCGCAGGCAGGCCCGGTACGGCGAGGCCGAAGGACACCTGCGCCGCGCGCTGGCCCTGGTGGACGGGGCCGACCACGCGCGGGGGGCGGCCGTCCGGCTGGCTCTCGGGGTGCTGTGCAAGGAGACCGGCCGTCACGACGAGGCCGGCGCCCGGTACCGGGAGGCGCTGCTCCTGCTGGAACGGCACGGCGGGGACCCCCTGATGGAGGCCGACGCCCGGCACAACCTGGCGGGGCTGGCGCACGCCCGGGGCGTCCCCGGCGGCGAGGGGCACGCCAGAGCCGCGATCGGGCTCCGGAGCGGAGTGCTCGGCCCCGCCCACCCGCAGGTGGCCGGAGACCTGGCGGTGCTCGGCGCGGTGCTCGCGGCCGAGGGCAGGCACGACGAGGCCGAGGAGACGCTGCTCCGGGCCGAGGCCGTCTTCCGCCGGAGTCTGGGAGCCGACCACTACGAGGTGGCGGTGTGCCTGGTGAACCTGGCGTACCTGGACGCACTTCGGGGCCGTGCCCGGGAGGCCGGGCGGCGGTACCGGGAGGCCCTGCGCATCAAACGCCTTGCGCTCGGCGACGACCATCCGGAGGTGGCGCGCCTGGCGGCGGCGGTGAGGGGCCGGCCGCCGTCCTGAGCCGCGCCGTCAGGGGAGGGCCGGGTGCGGCCGGTGACCGGGCCCGGCCGGTGCGACGCGGCCCCCGGTGCTGGTCAGCGCCGGTCAGTGCCGGTCGGTGACGGTCGGTGACGGTCAGCGCCGGGAGCCGGGCGCGTCCCGCCGGCCGCCGTAGGCGAGTCTCGGCGGTTTCCCGCCGAACAGCTCGCTGACGGTGACGAACCGGTAGCCACGTGCGGAGAGGCTCTTCAGCACCTTCGGGATCGCCTTCACCGTCGTGGGGTGGATGTCGTGGAACAGGATGACGGCCCCGGGAGCCGTCCCCTTGATCGCCCTGCGTGCCACCGCGGAGCTGTCTCGGTGCCTCCAGTCCTCGGTGTCCACGCTCCACAGGACCACGGGACGCTTCGTCTGCCTGCGGACGGCGGTGTTGTGGGCGCCGTACGGCGGCCGGACGGTCTCCGGCGTGACGCCCGCCGCCCTCTCGACGGCCCGGTCGGTGCGGGCCAGGTCGGCGCGGATCGCGGCGGCCGGCAGCCTGGTGAGGTCGTGGTGGGACCAGGTGTGGTTGCCGATCTCGTGCCCGGCCTCGACCGCCCGCCGTACCACGCCGGGGTTCTCCGCGACGTTCCGGCCGACCACGTAGAAGGTGGCGCGGGCGCGGTACGCCGCGAGGTGGCGCAGCAGCGTGCCGGTGTACCGGCCCGGACCGTCGTCGAAGGTGAGCGCCACGCACTTGATCCGTCGGCAGTCGGCGGGCGCCTGGGCGGCGGACGTCTGGACGGCGGGCTTCTGTGCGGGTACGGCGGGCGCGGCGGGTTCCTGTGCGGGGACGGCGGGTTCCTGCGTGGGGACGGCGGGTTCCTGCGCGGGGGCGGCGGGCGGGGGCGGAGTCCCCGGTACGGGAGAGGCGCTGCCCGGGGACGACGGCCGTGCGGTGGGAACGGGGGGCGCGGTCGGGGCGGCGCCGGCCGTCCCGGCCGCGGCGGAACCGGTTCCCTGGCCGGCGGCGCACACCGCCGTCAGGACGGCCGCGACGAGGAGTCTCGCGGAATCCCACCGCGTTCCCGCCCGCACCGGCCGGCGCCGCCGCGCCGTGCTCTTCGTCGACTCCCCGGTGAACCGCATCCCGCACGCTCCAGCTCTCCGGAACGGCATCGGCGCCCCGGTGGAGCCGGACCGTTCCAACGGGTTCGACAACCGCTGCGCGCATATGGTTCGGAACGAATTCGCCGCCGTGCGGTGCTCTCCTGGCGGTGTTCTCCGGGCGGTGGCGCGGGAGCCGGAACGCCGTCCCGCGGAGCGCCCCGGCGTCAGGCGGGGGCCAGGCCGTACTCCTTGGCCAGCAGTTCGAGGGAGCGCAGCCAGGCCTCCCTGCCGGGGGCCGCGGAGACGACGATCAGCTCGTCGGCCCGGGCGTGCTCGGCGAACCGTCCGAGGTACTCGGTCACCTCGACCGGGGTCCCGACGGCCGAGTACCTGGCCATCTGCAGGATCTGCCGCCCGGCCGGGGAGGCGAGGACCAGGTCGGCCTCCTCCGGCGTGAACGCCCGGCCCCGCCCGAGGAACAGGTTCACCCGCCTGCGCTTGGCCTCCAGGAACTGCTCCTGCGCCTCCTCCGAGGTGTCCGCCGCGATGACGTTCACCCCGGCGATGACGTACGGCTCCCGCAGCTGCGCGGACGGGGTGAACTCGCGCCGGTAAACCTCGACGGCCTCCTCCAGGGCGTCCGGGGCGAAGTGGGAGGCGAAGGCGTACGGCAGCCCGAGCGCGGCGGCGAGTTTGGCCCCGAACAGCGAGGAGCCGAGGATGTAGAGCGGCACGTCGGTGCCCTTGCCCGGGGTCGCGTCGACACCGGGGATCCGGGACTCGCCCGTCAGATATCCCTGCAGCTCCAGGACGTCCTGCGGGAACCCGTCGGCCGCCGCCGGGGTGCGGCGCAGGGCCCGCATGGTCTGCTGGTCGCTGCCCGGCGCCCGGCCGAGACCGAGGTCGATGCGACCGGGGTGCAGGGTCTCGAGGGTGCCGAACTGCTCGGCGATGGTCAGCGGGGAGTGGTTGGGCAGCATGACGCCGCCGGCGCCGAGGCGGATCGTCCGCGTGTGCGCGGCCACGTGCGCGATGAGCACGCTGGTCGCCGAGGACGCGATGGACGGCATGTTGTGGTGCTCGGCGTACCAGATCCGCCGGTAACCCCACGCCTCGGCGCGCTGCGCCAGCGTCACGCTGGCGCGGAAGCTGTCCCCGGCGGTCTCCCCCTCACCGATGTGGGCCAGGTCGAGGATGGAGAGCGGGACGGTCATGAAGGGGCGCCTTTCACCGGGCGGGGAGGAGGGGCCGATCCGGTCCCGGGGACCCCCGCCGCCTCGGGACACGGTCTGCAACAGCGGCGGCGGAGCGGTTATTTCCGGAGCGCCGGAAGGCCGCACGGGCGCCCCCTTCCGGAGCGGGCATTGAACTATAACGTGTTCTATTGTTATCTGGGCTCATGCGGTTCACCTATGCCGAGGCCATGACCGACCCGTCGTACCACCTGCCGCTGGCCCGGGCCGCCGAGGCCGCGGGATACGCGAGCGTCAGCGTGGCCGACTCCCTGGTCTACCCGGAGGAGTCCGAGGCGGGCTATCCGTACACCGCGGACGGCGACCGGGCGTTCCTGGAGGACAAGAGCTTCGTCGAGACGTTCGTCCTGATCGCGGCCATGGGGGCGGTGACCTCGACGATCCGGTTCACGCCGTTCGTGCTCAAGCTGCCGGTCCGCCCGCCGGTGCTGGTGGCCAAGCAGGCGGGCTCGATCGCCTTCCTGACCGGCGGCCGGCTGAGTCTCGGCGTCGGGCTCAGCCCGTGGCCCGAGGACTTCGCGGCGATGGGGGTCCCGTGGGCGCGGCGCGGCCGGCGGATGGACGAGGCCATCGAGGTCGTCCGCGGCCTGACGGGCGGCGGCTACTTCGAGTACCACGGCGAGTTCTACGACCTGCCTCCGGTGAAGATGTCCCCGGTCCCCGCCGAGCCGATCCCGATCCTGGTCGGCGGGCACAGCGAGGGGGCGCTGCGCCGGGCCGCCCGCCTCGGCGACGGCTGGATGCACGGCGGGGGCGACGCCGCCGAGCTGGACGCGCTGCTGGCCAGGCTGGCCGCCCTGCGCGCGGAGTACGGCACCGCCGACCGGCCCTTCGAGATCCACGCGATCTCCGCCGACGCGTACACGGCGGACGGGGTCAGGCGGCTGGCCGACAAGGGCGTCACCGACCTGGTCGTCGGCTTCCGGAACCCGTACGTCAAGGGCCCGGACACCGAACCGCTGAGCAGGAAGATCGAGCACCTGGAGCGCTTCGCCGAGTCGGTCATCGCGAAGAGCGTCCCTTGATGATTTCCGATAACAGGTTACAGTTTTTCGTGTGAGTGATTCCGCCGCCGTCATCTGGGACGCGCCGTACGGTGACCACCCCGCGCGCCGGGCCGCGCGCTCGTCCATGGCGGCCGTCGCCGCCGGGCGCAGGGAGGACTGGCTCGGGCTGTTCGCGCCGGACGCCCTGGTGGAGGACCCCGTCGGGCCCTCGATGCTGGACCCCGGGGGGGAGGGGCACCGCGGCCGCGACGGGATCGGGCGGTTCTGGGACGGGAACATCGGCTCGGTGCGCGGGTTCCGCTTCCGGGTCGCGGACTCCTTCGCCAACGGGCCGTGCTGCGCCAACGTCGTCTCCATCACCATGACGCTGGACGGCGGCGCGGTCATGACGGTCGACTGCGTGATCGTCTACACCGTCGACGAGTCGGGGCTGATCACCTCGCTCCGCGCCCACTGGGAGCCGGAGCGCGCGCTGGCCACCCTGACCGCGCCGTAGTCCCGTACGTGCCGGACCGCCGTCACAGGTCCGTGGCGATGATCCTCTCGATGTTCCGTTCGGCGAGCGCCGTGATGGTGACGAACGGGTTGACGGTGGTGTTGCCGGGGATCAGCGCGCCGTCGACGACGTACAGGCCCGGGTAGGCGGTGAGCCTGCCGTAGTTGTCGGTGGCCCTGTTCAGCACCGCGCCGCCGAGCGGGTGGTAGGTGAGGTGGTCGCCCCAGATCTTGTAGACGCCGAAGAGGTCGGTCCGGTAGATGGTCCCCTCCCTGGAGTTGATCCTGTCGAAGATGGTCCTGGCCATGTCGATGGACGGCCGCTTCCAGGAGGCCTGCCAGTTCAGGTCGACCCTGCCCGCCGCGGCGTTCCAGGAGAACTCGGCGCGGTGCGGGTTCCTGGTGATGGACAGGTAGAACGAGGCGAAGGTCTCGATCCCGGTGGGCAGCGGCGCGACCTCGGCGAACGCGCCGCCGGCGGCCCAGTTGTCGATACCGGAGCAGGGGATGGCCGACTGGAGGGCGCCGGTCGGGTCCCACAGGTGGTTGGCGCGGCCGCACATGACGTTGCCGTTGTCGCCCCAGCCCCTGCCGATCTCGCCGTTCAGGCCGGGCAGCACGCCGGTGGCCTTCAGCCTGACCAGCAGCTTGCTGGTGCCGACGCTGCCGGCGGCGAAGAACACCCTGTCCGCGGTCACGGTCTTGACGGCCGTGGTGTCCCCGGTGGTGTTCAGCTGGTCGATGACGACGGTGTAGCGGCCGGCCGCGGGAGCGACCGAGGTGACCCGGTGCAGCGGTGAGACGGTCACCCTGCCGGTGGCCCTCGCCCGGGCCAGGTAGGTCTGCTGCAGCGACTTCTTGCCGTGGTTGTTGCCGTAGAGGATCTCGCCCGCCAGCGCCGACCTGGGAACGGTCCCGGCCGCCTCCTGCTCCATGTAGTCCCAGTCGTACACGTCCGGCACGAAGACGAACGGGAAGCCGGAGCGCTGGGCGTGCTTGCGGCCGACCCGGGAGTACTGGTAGCAGGCGGTGGAGTCGAACCAGGCCGGGTCGACGGTGCCGACCCCGAGCCCGGCGTTGGCGCGCGGGTAGTAGACGTCGTACATCTCGTCGGCGTCCACCGACGGCAGGACGGCGCCGAAGTTCTCCCGCTTGGGGGTGACCGCCATGCCGCCGTTGACCAGCGACCCCCCGCCGACTCCGCGGCCCTGGTAGACCGTGATGCCGCCGAACTCCTCGGCGTCCAGGATGCCGGTGTGGCGGGGGATGTCCCGGTCGATCGGGAGGCCGAGGAAGTAGTTGAGGGGGGCCTTGGTCCGGGTGCGCAGCCAGTAGGACCGGTAGTCCGGTTCGCGCGTGTTGCAGAAGATCTTGCCGTCGGAGCCGGGGGTGTCCCAGGCCATGCCCATCTCGATCATGTGCACGTCGACGCCCGCCTGGGCGAGACGCAGGGCGGCGACGGAGCCGCCGTATCCGGTGCCGATCACCAGCGCCGGGACGTGGGCCCCGGAGGCGATCGGGGCGGCGGCGCGGGCGGTCTCCGCCCGGGCCGCGGTGGCGCGCCCCGGAAGGGCCGCGATTCCCAGGACGGAGCCGGTTCCGGCGATGAAGCCGCGGCGGGAGATGCCGCTGGAGACGGGGCCGTCCGGGGCGGTGCTGCTCATGTTCGGTTCCTCACCCTCGACGAAACGAGACCGGTCGTGCATGTCGCGCGGCGGGCCGCTCCGCGCGCGGAGGCGGCTCGGGCGCGTTCGCCTATACGTGAGCGCCGGGTCAGGGCGTGTGTCGCTCGGGTGTCGGTCGTTCGGGGCCTGGGCCGGGGGCGGGGGAGCCGGGGTGTCCGCCGCTCGGGGGATCCGGGGCGTCTACCGCCGGGGAGACGGCGCGGAGCCGCCGGGCAGCACGCACACGGTGTCCAGGCCCAGCACGTGGTTGAGCCTGCCGAACGCCAGCCAGGCGCCGATGCTCATGCTCAGTTCCACGATCTCGGTCTGGCTGTAGTGCGCGGTCATCCGGGTCCAGAACGCGTCGTCGAGGCCGTGGTGGTCCAGGGCGTACCGTTCGGCGTACTCGGCGGCCAGCCGGGTGCGGTCGTCGAAGGCGCCGGTGGTGCGCCAGGCGGCCACCGCGTCGGCGAACCCCTCCTCGACCTTGTGCCCGTCCCGCTCCGTCCGCCAGTCGAGGCAGAAGGCGCACCCGTTGATCTGTGCGATCCGCAGCCGCGCGGCCTCGAACTCGCGGAGCCCCAGGGTCGTGTGAGCGTACACCGACAGCGAGAAGTGCGAGGCGGCGGCTCCGATGCCGGGGACCATCTCGCCCCACACGTACGCGATCGGGTCCTTGCCCTCGGGGACGTCGATGTTCACGGCCGTTTCCTTCCGAGCCTGCCGGTCGCGGGGCGCAGCGGGACGTCGAGCGCGTCGTAGAGCCCGGGTTCCGCCTCCAGGAGCCAGTCGACCGCGCCCACCAGCCGGCCGACCGCGGTGGCGTTCCCGCCCGCGGACCGGTTCCCGCCCTCGTCGACGGCCTCGACCGTGACCTCGATGCGGGGGCGGCCCTCGATGATCACCCGGTGCGCCCCGGCCCCGTCGGGCGGTGTCGGCCAGTCCGGCGCGCAGGACGGGTGGATGCGGGTGACGTGCTCGACGACGATGAGGGGCTCGCCCCCGACGACGCCCTGCACCTCGAACCGGACCGCGCCCTGGGTGCCGGCCTCGAACGCGCCCATCGACGCGGTGCGCACCGTGGCGTCGAGCGGGCGCCGCTCCACGGTCTCACGGATCTCGTCGAGCTCGACGCCGAGTCCCCGGGCCATCAGCCGTACCTGCCCGCCCCAGACCATGGCCGGGACCGTCGGCGCGATCATCGGCGGCTCGTAGTCCATCGGCTGGCCCATGCCGACCAGGTAGCGGACCGAGTCCGGCTGGTCGTAGGTGGAGTAGTCGAAGATCTCCTGGCAGCGGACCGCGTCCACGACGGTGCCGAGCCCGCTGATCAGCAGGGGCAGCACGTCGTTGCCCCAGCCGGGGTCGACGCCGGAGACGAACAGCGAGCCGCCGCCGTCCGCGATGGCGGACAGCACCGGTTCCCGCAGCTCCGGCGGGGCGTTGCGCTGGTCGTAGAGCGCGTACACCGAGGGGGTGACGACCACGGCCCCGGCCCGGATCGCCCGGGTGATGTCGGCGAGCGCCCCGTCGGGGCGGATGTCGCCGGACGCCGCGTACACCACGGCCCGGGGGCGGGTCGCGAGCACCGCGCCGGCGTCGTCGGTCGCCACGACCCCGAGGTCGTGGCCGAGTCCGCCGAGCTCGCCCGCGTCCCGGCCGACCTTGCCGGGGTCGTGGACGATCACGGCCGTGAGCTCCAGCGCGGGATGGGCCTCGACGGCGCGGATGGCCGCGCGGCCGACGTTCCCGGTTCCCCAGACGATCGTGGACGTCATGGACGGAGCGTAGCAAGCGCTTGGTTTGATGTGTACGGCACCGCGGGGATTCCGGCCGGTCGCTTCAGGACTCTGGCGAACAGGTGAGGGTGGCGGGGCGGGCGCTTCCCCGGACGAAGAAGGACATCGGCGTCCGCACCCGGGGGAACACGAAGCGCTCCAGGTCGGTGATGGTGAATCCGGCCTGCTCGATCAGCCCGGCGGCGTCGCGCCCGGTGTGGCAGCCGCCGGCCAGGCGGGGCCAGACGGTGGCGTCCAGCAGCCGCTGCACCCGGGCCATCCCGGCCGAGCCGGCGCGCACGTGTTCCAGGAAGCGCAGTCGCCCGCCGCCGGCCAGTACCCGGCGCATCTCGGCCAGTCCCGCGTGCGGGTCGGGCAGCGAGCACAGCACCAGCGCCGCCACCGCCGCGTCGAAGGCCCCGTCGGCGGCGGGCAGGTGTTCGGCGAGGCCGTCGGTCACCTCGACCGGGACCGGCGCCACCGCGGCGGCGGCACGGGCCAGGCGGCGCAGCCGCGGTTCCGGCTCGACCGCGAGCACCCCGGTGACGGCCGGAGGATAGTGGGCGAAGTTCAGCCCGTTCCCGGCCCCCACCTCGATGACCCGTCCGGACAGGCCCGCCAGCAGCGCCCGGCGGTGTGCGGCCAGTCCTCTGTCCTCCACGACCCGGCTGAGCCGGGCGTAGCAGCGGGCGAAGAGCGGATGGTGCACTTCTGCGGTGGTCATGCCGTCCTCATTCCCGCTCACCGCCGGTTCACCGGACGCGGTCCCCGCCCGAGACGCCCCGGAGCGCCGCGAGCGTCTCCCGGGAGCCGGTCGCAGCGCCATCGACGCGCACCGACCACTTTCCGGCCCCGGTGGTGTCCTATCCATCCGAGAAGGAACCGCAGAAGAGAAGGAGTCGACATGCCAGGAACCCCGCCGGCCGGGAAGACCGGTGCCTCGGCCCATGACCGGCGCCCGGCCGAGGATCTGCTGGCGCTGGCGCGGGGAGGAGACGGTGAGGCGTTCCGCGAGCTCGTCGAGCCGTACCGGCGTGAGCTCCAGGTGCACTGCTACCGCATCCTCGGCTCGGTGCAGGACGCCGAGGATCTGCTGCAGGAGACGCTGCTGGCGGCGTGGCGCGGGATCGGCGGCTACGAGGAACGCGCGTCGGTGAGGACGTGGCTCTACCGGATCGCGACCAACCGCTGTCTCAACGCCCTGCGGACCGGCACCCGCCGTCCGCACGAACACGCGGCCCGCCGACCGGAGATCCCGTTGCCCGAGCCGTCGCACCACCGGGCGGAACCGAGCTGGCTGGAGCCGTACCCCGATGTGCTGCTCGACGGGATCGCCGATCGCATGCCCGGGCCGGAAGCGCGATACGAGATCAGGGAGTCGGTGTCACTGGCGTTCCTGGCGGCGCTGCAGCGGTTGCCGCCGAAGCAGAGAGCCGTACTGGTGCTACGGGACGTGCTGGGATTCCGGGCCGCCGAGGTGGCCGGCATTCTCCGTACGACCGAGAACGCGGTGACCGGTGCACTGAAACGGGCACGACGCGGACTGGACGACGAACTACCGGGTCCTGGACCGGAGAGCGCCCCGCTGCCGGACTCACCGCGGGAGCGCCGCATCGTGGCCGGCTTCGTCCGGGCGTTCGAGGCCGGAGACGTCGACGCCATCGTGGCCCTGCTGACGGACGACGCGTGGCTGACCATGCCGCCGCTGCCGCTGGAATACCGGGGCCCGGACGCCATCCGGAACTTCCTGGCCACGGTCGCGTTGCGCGACGGCCTGCGATACGCGCTGATCGCGACGCGGGCGAACGGCCAACCGGCGTTCGGCTGCTACCTGCGCGACCCGCGGACGCCGATCCTGCACGCGCACGGAGTGCTCGTGCTGACCCTCACCCGCGACCGGATCACCGCGCTGACGCGGTTCCACGACAACTCGTTACTGGAGGTCTTCGGACTCCCGCGATCGCTCCGCGCATGATCGGTCGCGCGGAGACCGGAGGTCCGGCGCGCGTATCCGGCGGCCCGCCCGCGGAGCACGCCCAGAAAGCCGTGCGCGGAAAGCCGTGCCTGGAAAGCCATGCGCAGAAGCAGACGGCGGACCCGCAGGATTCCGGCGAACGGCGTCCGGCCGCGTGTCCGGAGAAGACCCGAGCAGAAAGAAGAAGCGGTGAGAGGTGACAGCGGACGGATGACGTCCGAGCAGGCATGGGTGCTGGGCATCGCCTCACTGGCGTCGTTCATGATGGCCCTGGACAGCCTGGTCGTGACGACGGCTCTCGGCACGATCCGGCAGGATCTGACGGCGTCGCTCGAATCACTCGAATGGACCGTCAACGCGTACAACCTGACGTTCGCGGTGCTGCTGCCGACCGGAGCGGCACTGGGTGACCGGTTCGGCCGCCGCAGGATGTTCGTCGCCGGACTGGCGGCGTTCACCGCCGCGTCGGCGGCCTGTGCGCTGTCCCCGAACATCGCCGCCCTGGTCGCGGCCCGGGCGTTGCAGGGCGCCGGTGCCGCGCTGGTACTGCCGCTGTCGCTCACCCTGATCAGTGCGATGTTCCCCCCGCGGCAGCGGGGCCGGGCGATGGGGCTGTACCTGGGCGTCACCGGTCTGGCGACGTTCAGCGGCCCGTTCGTCGGCGGGGTCGTCTCCGAAGGCCTGGCCTGGCAGTGGATCTTCTGGCTGAACCTGCCGGTCGGGGTGGTCGCGGCCCTGCTCGCGGCTCGGCGCATCGGCGAGAGCCTCGGCCCGAACGGCCGGCTCGACCTGGTCGGGGCCGCGCTCGTGACCCTGGGTGCTTTCGGCGTCGTCTGGGCGCTGGTCCGCGGCAACGCGGCGGGCTGGGGCAGCGCGGAGGTACTGGGCGCGCTGCTGCTCGGTGTCGCGCTGGTGATCGTCTTCGTGCTCTGGGAACGACGTGCGAAGACTCCGATGCTGCCGATGCGGTTCTTCAGGTCGAGGGCGTTCGCCACGGCCAACCCGGCGAACTTCTGCGTGTTCGCCTCGCTGTACGGCACGATGTTCTTCCTCGCGCAGTATTTCCAGACCGTGCACGGTGAAGGGCCGCTCGGTGCCGGCCTGCGGCTGATGCCGTGGACCGGGACGCTGATGGTGTGCGCGCCGCTCGCCGGCCGGCTGGCCGACAAGGCCGGCGAGCGGGCGTTCGTGGCCGGAGGGCTGCTGCTGCAGACGCTGGGCATGGGCTGGATCGCCGTGGTCGCCGGCACCGGCACGGGCTACCTCGAAATCCTGCCCGCGCTGGTGATCGGCGGTGCCGGACTGACCATGGCCATGCCCGCGGCGCAGAAGGCGGTGGTCGGCGCGGTGCGGCCCGAGGAGATCGGCCAGGCGTCCGGCGTGTTCATGACGCTGCGGATGTTCGGCGGGGTGTTCGGCACCTCCGTCACGGTCGCCGTCTTCGCGGGTGCCGGAGGCTACGCGTCGGCCGAGGAGTTCAGCGACGGGTTCTCGGCGGGGATGGGCACCGTCGCCGCCCTCGCGTTCATCGGCATGCTCGTCGCGCTGGGCATGCCGGGCAGGCGGCCGGCGACCGCACCGCCGCAGGCGGTGAGCGCCGTGCCCGGGGTGGACGCGCCCAGCCGCTGACCCGGTCTGTCGTACCCTGGTATCTCTCAAGATCTCGACTTCGGGAGTCGCCGTATCGGTCCACGCAGCGAAGGGGAGACCACAGTGCCGCCGGTGAATCAGCAGGTGCTCGGCCACGCGTTTCTCAAGGGGATGTACGACGACGCGTACTTCCCCGATCACGTCGTGGACCGGGGCAGAGCGGTCCTGCTGGGGCTGTGTGAGCGGATCGAGGCCGAGCAGCCGCCGGACCTGGCGGCCCTGTACGCGCTCACGGAGGTCGCCACGCAAGAGTTCAACGCGCTGGAGGCGGAGTTCGAGGCGGTCGGCAGCGAGATCGAGACCGTCGCGCGAGAGGTGATCGCCGAAGACTTCTGTTTCGTGGCCGCCGCATACGGGTTCGCGGAGGCGGACGTGGAAGAACTGATCGCCGCTCGCGACTGGTGAATCGCTCCGGCTCCGGTGGAGCCTCGGCGTCAGGTCGCGAACAGGGCGACGGAAACGTATCCGGAGAAGGGGTGTACGGAAGCCGGCTGTACGCAAGCCGACCCTCCGGCGGATGCCCCCGATCATGAACGGTGAACGAGCGTGACCTGCGGGAACGCTGTCCCATAGGGGTGATCCGGTGGGCTGCCCGAACCGGCGGGTCGGCTTCGCGCGGTCTGTCCGCCCGATGGAAGGATCATGCGTAGTAGGTGTAGAGCGGCTTCCAGGTTCCGGCGTACAGGCAGGTGAGGGACGGCTTGGCCGCCTTGGCCCCGGCGCACACCTTGAGCTCGACGTGGTAGACCTTCTTGTGGGAGAACGCGAACTTCAGCGGCTTGCCGTGGGTGCAGGTGCGGTAGCTGCGCTGCTTGAGGGTCACCCCGCCGGTCGCGTCCGCGGTGGAGACGCGGAAGACGGCCCAGCCGCAGGTCGAGGAGCCGACGGTGAGGTCGGTGACGCTGCCGGTGACCGTGACGCGGTCGGCGGGCTTGCCGGGATCGTCCTTCGCGGTGGCCGTCAGCGAGCCGGCCGCCTTGGCTCTGCGGCCGGCGGCGTGATGGGGGCCCCACTGGGCGGCAGCCTGCGCGGCGCGCGCGTCCGACGTGCCCGTGGCGGGACCGGCGGTGGCGTGGGCGGCGGCGGGAGCCAGGACCATGGCGCCGGCGATGGAGAATCCGGCCAGGGCGCGAGCGGTGTTCATGGTGAATCCTTTCCGTCTGCTACTGGGCACAGCGTGCGACGGACCGCTTTCACCCGGCTTGAAGGCGGGACTGCAAGCGTTGGAGTCAGGGTTGCAGGCGGCTTGCCCGGGTGGCAGGCCGACCCGGGGCGAGGGCGCCGTCCGGCGTGCCGGTATGCGACGCTGAAAATGTGCCGGACTGGACATATCACTCTCTACGCCCTCTGGCGGCGGCCGTCCTGGGGCGGCGACGGTCGCAGCGGGCGGCGTTGCGGGCCTTGGCCGCGCTGACCTCCCTGCCCGGAGGGGCGAGGCTCGTCGCGGGACTGTTCGACCATCCCCGCCCGCCTGCGGAGACGGCGCGGCGGCTCGGCGCGGCCGTCCCGGTCGAGGTCGCCCGCGACGCGATCCGGGCGCTGCCCGTCCAGGGCGCCGGGGTCATCGAGATCGGGCCGGTCACCCCGGCCGACGTGCCGCAGGTACGGCGGGTCGTCGCCGGCCGCCGCTGCCAGGTGATCGTCCGGGCGTCCACACCCGAGGTGGCGGCGCAGCTCGCCCCGTACGCCGACCGGGTGGTCACCGGGGACGAGCCGGATCTGATCCACCTGGTCGATCCCGCCATCGCGCCTGCCGCGGCGGCGCTGGCAGACCCGGACGTGACGGTGCTGGCCGCACCCGCGGTGCTGGTGGCCGCGGGACCCGGCTGGTTCCAGCGGGTCATCGAGGCGGTGACCCCGACCGAGCCGCCGGGCGGGCTACGGGAGATCACCGCAGATCCGCGGCGCTGGCCGCAGTGGTGGTGGGGCCTGCTCGTCGGGCTCGGCATGATCGGTGCCGGGCTCGGCGCCGCCCTGATCACGATCGGGCCGCTGCTGCTCTGGTACGACAAGGGCTACCTCGGCATGGACCGCCGCCACCTCGACGCCGTCAACCAGAACCTGGCGCCCTTCCTGCAGCACGACCGGATCACGATGGCCGGCACCATGGTCGCGATCGGCGTGCTGTACGCCGGGCTGGCATGGGGCGGCCTGCGGCAGGGGTGGGTGTGGGCCCGCAAGGCGTATCTCGTCTCCGGCCTGGTCGGCTTCTCCACCCTGTTCTACTTCCTGGGCACCGGCTTCGTGGAGCCTCTGCACACCGCGGTCACGGTGGTGCTGTTCCCGATGTTCCTGCTGGCCACCTGGCGCAGGCCGATGCCGCCCCGGTGGAGGGTCCGTCCGGAAGGCCCGGAACGGCTGCGGCGGCGCGCCCTCATCGGGCAGCTCCTGATGATCGTTGTCGGTCTCGGGCTGCTCGCCGGGGGAGCCGTCGTCTCCGTCGTGGGCCTCACCGAGGTGTTCGTCCCCGCCGACCTGACGTTCCTGGGCACCGACGCCGGCCACCTGCACGCGGTCAACCCCCGGCTGGTGCCGTTCGTCGCCCACGACCGCGCCGGTTTCGGCGGCGCCCTCATGGCCGCCGCGCTGGCGGTCACCCTGCTCGGCCTGTGGGGCTGGCGCCGCGGCGAGTCGTGGGTCTGGTGGTCGCTGGCGGCGGCCGCGGCCGCCGGGTTCCTGCCCGCGGTCGTCGTGCACATGATCATCGGCTACACGGACTTCGTGCACCTGGCTCCGGTGTATCTGGGAATCGGCCTCACCGCGCTCGCCCTCACCCTGGCCCGACCCCACCTGTGCGCCCGGCGGTAGGGGGCGGGAGGGTCCCGCGCCGCTGACGGCGACCGCGCCGGACCGGTACGGCGCGGGCGGGGTTCGTGGAGCCGGCACGTTCGGGGAGAACGGGCCGGTCACCGTCCCCATCGGCGGGAACGGTGACCGGCGTGACGGACGATGTCCTGCCTATCCGAGACCGGTCTTCATCGCGTTGATCAGCTCGCCGCCGGTGGTGTCACCGCTCAGCTCCCAGAAGAACGCGCCGCCCAGGCCCTGGTTCTTGGAGTAGCCCATCTTCCCCCCGATGGTGGCCGGGGTGTCGTAGCTCCACCACTGGTTGCCGCAGTGGGCGTAAGCGGTGCCGGCGACCGTGCCGGTGGCCGGGCACCTGGTCTTGAGGACCTTGTAGTCCTCGATGCCCTGCTCGTAGGTGCCGGGGGCGGGACCGGTCGCGGTGCCGCCGGGGGCGGCCTGGGTCACGCCGGTCCAGCCGCGGCCGTAGAAGCCGATGCCCAGCAGGAGCTTGCTCGCCGGGACGCCCTTGCTCTTCAGCTTCTGTATGGCGGTGTCGCTGTCGAAGCCGGTGATCGGGATGCCGTTGTAGGTGGTCAGCGGGGAGTGCGGCGCGGTCGGGCCCTGAGCGGCCCAGGCGCCGAAGAAGTCGTAGGTCATGACGTTGTACCAGTCGACGTACTGGGCGGCGCCGGCGTAGTCGGCCGCATCGATCTTGCCGCCGGAGGTGCCGTCGGCGGTGATGGCGGCGGTGACCAGGCTGCCGGAGCCGAATTCGGCGCGCAGCGCCGCCATCAGGTTCCTGAGCGCGGCCGGGCCGCTGGTGTCGCAGGTCAGGCCGCAGGCGTTGGGATACTCCCAGTCGATGTCGATGCCGTCGAACACGTCGGCCCAGCGCGGGTCCTCGACCAGGTCGTGGCAGGACTTGGCGAACGCGGCCGGGTTGGCCGCGGCCTGCCCGAACCCGCCGGACCAGGTCCAGCCGCCGAAGGAGTACAGGATCTTGATGTTCGGGTGGGCCTTCTTGAGCTTGCGGAGCTGGTTGAAGTTGCCGCGCAGCGGCTGGTCCCAGGTGTCGGCGACGCCGTCGACGCTCTGGTCGGCGGTGTAGGCCTTCTCGTAGTCGGCGAAGCCGTCGCCGATGGTGCACCGGCCGCCCTGGACGTTGCCGAAGGCGTAGTTGATGTGGGTCAGTTTGGATGCCGAGCCGCTGGTCACGATGTTCTTCACGTGGTAGTTGCGGCCGTAGGCGCCCCAGTTCGTGAAGTAGCCCAGCAGCTTGTTCCCGCCGGTGCCGCGCTCCGCGGTGGTGACCTTGATCTCGTTGCTGGAGTCGGAGCGGTTGCCGGCGGCGTCGCGGGCCTTGACCGTGTAGGCGTACTCGGTCTTGGGGGTCAGGCCGGTGTCGGTGTGGCCGGTGCCGGTGACGGTGGCCACGAGGGTGCCGCCGCGGTAGACCTCGTAACCGGTGACCTTGACGTTGTCGGTGGAGGCGTTCCAGGCCAGCGCGACGGTGTCGGCGGTGACGGTGCCGGCTCGCAGGTTGCCCGGGACGCTCGGCTTCTCGGTGTCACCGCCGTCGTCCGCGGTGGTGACCTTGATCTCGTTGCTGGCGGCGGAGCGCTGGCCGGCGGTGTCGCGGGCCTTGACCGTGTAGGCGTACTCGGTCTTGGGGGTCAGGCCGGTGTCGGTGTGGCCGGTGCCGGTGACGGTGGCCACGAGGGTGCCGCCGCGGTAGACCTCGTAACCGGTGACGCCGGCATCGTCGGTGGAAGCCTCCCACGCCAGGGAGACGCTGGTCGCGGAGGCAGCGGTGGAGCGCAGGTCACCGGGGGCGGTCGGCGGGGTGTCGCCGCCGGATCCGGCGGTCACCGAGATCGCCGAGACGGTCGCGTAGTTGGCCCCGCCGTTCATGTTGAACTGCACGTCGAGGGCGCCGTCGGTGACCGTCACCGGGAAGGACTTGTCGCAGGCGGTCAGCCGGCCGCAGGCGGCGAAGATGTCGAAGGCGGTCAGCACGCCGGCGCCCTCGGCGCGGACGTCGAACCTGCGCTGTCCCGCGCCGTTGGCCCAGTCCTCGACCATCTTCAACGTCACCTGGTAGGTGCCGTCGGGCACGTCGAAACGGTAGCCGCTCCAGCCGTTGAAGGTGTTGTAGCTCTGGTAGAGGGAGTCGTCGGCGGTGCCGGCGATCGGGCTGCCGGTCGTGTTGGTCCCGTAGCTCGTCTGGTGGCCCCAGTCGCCGCTGGTGTAGGCCTTGTCGGCGGACCATTGCACGCCCGAGCCGTCGGTGACGGCCGCGCCGCCCGAGTTGACCCGAATCGGCACGGCGGCGGCGCCGTACGCGCCGGGGGCCATGGTGACGGCGGCGCCGAGGGGGAGCGCCATGGCCGCGATCATGGCTAAGAGTTTCAAAGTGAGTCTGTTGCGCACGGCTTCACCTCTCCTGCCTGCATGGGGGGAATGAATTAATAAGAAGCTTTCCTATTAATTCGAGGTGAACGTATCCCCGTGACCATGACCGGTCAAGGTGCGAAATTTCGGGTCAGGTAAGGATTTTCAGCGGGACGGCCACCGCCAGGAGATGCCCACCGCCCCCGAGGACAGGTCGACGGCCGTCAGGTGCACGGTGCCATGCGCGTTCGGCACCAGCGCTCCGGCGTGGCACGGCTCGCCGCCCGGGAGGCGGCGGGTGTAGGAGTGGCACTGCTCGGGCGGCGCCAGCGGATCGAACCGCACCTCGACCAGGAGCTGCCCCACCGGCCGGTGCACGCCGTACTCGTGACCGGTGCAGGGGGCGGGCGGGCGATCGCGGGCCTCCCACGCGAAGGCCCAGCTCTCCCCGCGGCGGAGCACCTGGTCGAACAGGAGCTCCGCGGCCGGTGCCGGTCCCTGCCGCCGGACCTCGCCCAGGCGGCAGTTCTCCAGCGCGAGGATCTCGCAGGTCCGGGGATCCGCGTCCGGAGCGGCGGGGGAGCGGTCCACGTAGCGGTCCACGTAGCGGTCCACCCCGCGCCGGCGGGCCCTGATCAGGGTGCGCGTCCACACCGAGGTGCGACGCCCCGCGGCGTCGATGGTCACCGTCTGGTGCCGGCTGAGGACGGTCAGGTCCTGCTCGCGCGGGCCGGGGAGCGGACCGGGCGGCTCACCGGGCGTCCCGGGCCGCCGGTCCGGTTCGGGGCCGGGCCGCAGCAGTTCGGCCAGCGCCCGTTCGGGGACGCCGAGCACGTGCTCCAGGGCCGCGATCACCTCCAGGGACCGCTCGCCGCCGGGACGCCGGTGCCCCCGCTGCCAGTCGCTCAACGTGGACAGCGCGACGGTCGGCCCGTGCTGGGCGAGACGGGCCCGGATCCGGTCGAGCGAGAGCCCGCTCTCCCGGATGCAGGCCAGCAGGGCGAGGTGGAACGGGCCGGAGCGGAGCAGGGCGTCGCGGTCACCGACGGGCTCGGGGATTCGGCGCGGCATGAGGGCGCTCCTGGGATCGCGGCTGTCGCGCGGCGTCCGGACCACCGCGATCCCGCCCCTCGCCCGGGAACGCGCGCCGGCCGCGCTCTGTGCGGGAGTGAGCGTAGATCGTCGCACCGCCCGCGATCCAGTGCCGGCCGCATCAGGTCCGGCGGGTGCCCTGCCGGAACCGGCCGGAGCCCCGGCCCACCGCGGCTCCCCGAACGCCCCGAAGAAGTCGAAGTCGTTCACCGCCCCACCGGGCCTTCCGGGCGCGTGTCGGCGAGGTAGCCGCCGAGGTCCGGGGCGTCTCCGGCGAACATGTGCCGGACCCATGCGGCCCGCTCGTACTCCAGCGCGGGCAGTTCCCACACGCACCCGGCCCAGCGCCGCGTCTCGGGCACGAAGTTCGAGGGGTCCTCGTCGGGGCACCCGACGGCGGGCTGGCCGGCCGCGGCGGTGTGCACCTCCACCACGTTGTCCCAGGCCCAGGTGTAGACGAGCAGGTAGGCGCCGGTGTCCCCGCCCCGGTGGAGGACGGTCCAGCCGGCCGGGGAGTCGTCGGCGGGGGCGGGGACGAGCGCCGGCAGATATTCGTAGGCCGCCTTCTCGACCTCCGGCTCGATCGGCCTGTCGGGCGTGTCGACGTGGTAGCGCTTGTAGGGGCGGCCGCCGACGGAGATCGGGTCCAGCGGCCGCATGTTCTTCTCGATGAACACCATGGCCGGACCGTACGGCCTCTCCCCTGACACGTAATGTCAGTGGTGTGCGCGCCTCCCGTCTTCTCTCCATCCTCCTGCTGCTCCAGTCGCGCGGCCTGCTGACCGCCCGGCAGCTCGCCGACGAACTGGAGGTCAGCGTCCGCACGATCTACCGCGACGTCGAGTCGCTGCACGGCGCGGGGATCCCCCTGTACGGCGAGGCCGGGCACCAGGGCGGCTACCGGCTCCTCGACGGGTTCCGGACCCGCCTGACCGGGCTGACCACGCAGGAGGCCCAGGCGGTGTTCCTGGCCGGGATGCCCGGACCGGCCGCCGAACTCGGCCTCGGCGCGCTGGCCGCCGCGGCCGAACTCAAGATCGAGGCCGCGCTCCCGCCCGGCCTGCGGGAGGCGGCCCGGCGCATCCGGGAGCACTTCCACCTGGACGCGCCCGGCTGGTACCACGACGGCGACCGGGTACCGCATCTGCCCGAGGTGGCGGGCGCCGTCTGGGACAGGCGGGTCATCCGCGTGCTCTACCGGCGATGGGCCGAGCCGTGCGAGGTCACCAGGGTGCTGGAACCGTACGGGCTGGTCCTCAAGGCCGGGAGGTGGTACCTCGTGGCCCGGTGCGACGGCGCGCTGCGGACCTACCGGGTCAACCAGGTGCTCGAGCTGGAGGTGACGGACGAGACGTTCGAACGCCCCGAGGACTTCGACCTGGCCGGCCACTGGAGCGCGCACCTGGCGGACTTCCGGTCCCGGCTGTTCCAGGGCCATGCGGTGGTCCGGATCTCGCCGGAAGGGCGGGAACGCCTCCCCGACCTGATGAGTTCGGCCGTGGTCGGCGCCGTGGCCGAGACGGCCGGCGAACCCGACGGCCTCGGCTGGATCACCGCCACCGTGCCCATCGAGTCGCTGACGCACGCGCGGACCGAGTTCCTCAAACTCGGCGCCGAGGTCGAGGTCCTGGAGCCGGCCGACCTCCGCCACCGGATGGCCGAGACCGCGCACACCCTCGCCGCGCTCTACCCCCGAGCGGATCGTGCCACGACGGATCCCGCGGCGGGGCGGGCCGCTCGCGGGGCGGACTGACCGGCGGGGCGGCGCGCCGCCGGGCAGGTCAGCGACCGGTCGGCCGGGGCGTGCGGGGCGGTGCCGCCGGGCGGGTCCGCCGCCCGGCGGCACCGCGGAAGGGCCTACTTGTAGGTGATGTCGGAGGCGGAGTACAGGCAGCTCACACCGTCGGGGCCGGTGCCGGTCCTGCCGGGCTCACCGCTGGTGACGCCCTTGTACCGGTCGCAGACCGCGATCTTCCTGTCGGAGTCGCCGACGATGGTGATCGCCGACAGCTTCGCGGTGTCGCCGTAGTTGGGGTTGATCCCGACGAGCGACTTGGCCGGGGCGGTCACCTGCACGTTGGAGACCACCACGTGCCGGGCGTACTGCTTGGAGCAGTTGCCGCAGGAGCGGTAGAGCTTGCCGAAGTTCTCCACCCGCAGGTTCTTCAGCACCATGGTGCCGGGACCGTTGTGCTGGAAGACCTTGTCGGAGCCGGCCCTGGCGCCGCCGCCGTCGATGGTCATCGTCTGGGAGGCGCTGGTGCCCTTGAAGGTGGCGGCGTCCTCGCCGATGTCCTCCCACCAGACGTTCCTGAGCGTGCAGGTGCCGGTGCAGTGGATGCCGTCGGCGCCGGGCGAACCGATGATCACGTTCTGCAGGACGGCGCCGTCGGCGAGTTTGAAGATCGGGTCCTGGCCCTCGTTCTGGCCGTCACCGCCGAGCTTGCCGGAGCCGTAGAAGCGCTTCATGCCGCCGTCGTAGGGACCGCTGACGGGGATGGTGGCGGTGACCGGCTGCTGCCCCTTGGCGGTGGGCCAGCCGGGCAGCGGCGTCGCGGCCGGGGCGGTCGTGGGCGTCGCGGTCGGCTTGGCGGTGGGGACGGCCGTCGGCTTGGCGGTCGCGGTGGGGGCCGGCGCGGGGGCGCCGCCGACGGGCTTCAGCGTCCAGCGCTTGCCGGCGGAGCCGTCGCAGGAGTTCTGCTGGACGGCGGCGCCGCCGGCGGTGGAGGCGTCCTTGACGTTGAGGCACTTGGCGCTGCCGAGGTTGACGACGCGGTAGGTGCTACCGGCGACCTGGTCGAGCCGCCAGTTGTGGAAAGCGCTTGCCTTGCAGGTCTGCTGAATGGCGGCTTTGCCGGCGGAGGTGCTGTCGCCGGTGATGGTGGCGCATTTGCCGCTGTGGGCGGCGGTCAGGCGCCGACCGCCGGTGACGTCGGTCAGGGCCCAGGTCTGGTCGGCGCCGCCGTTGCAGGCGTACTGGACGAGCTGGGCGCCGTCGGCGGTGCTCTTGGCCTTGACGTCGAGGCACAGGCCGCTGGCGGCGTTGACCAGGGCGTAGGACCCGGAGGCCGGGGCCGCCGCCGCCGAGGCGGGGACTCCGGCGAGCGTGCCGCCGGCGAGGGCCGTCAGGGCGAATGCGGCGATGCACGCTCGGCGTGCAGCGGTGGACAAGGTCACTATCCAGCCTTTCGGTGTGGGTCGTGGGATCTCTCCGTCACGTCGGGAATCACCGCCGCGGCTCGGGAGGCTCTCCGGGTCGGCGGCGGGACGCGCGCCCACGCCATTGTGAGCGCTAACAAAACGGAAGGCGCGGGGTGCGCCCGCAGAGATGCGACGAGCGTCCATGTGCGGCCTCTCCGGCTCGGGTGAACCCGCCGCGGACTGTGGATCGCGGCATCGAGGGCTCGGGCGGATCTCGACGTGAAGGATGCGACGGACCCCGGTGGCGCTGTCCGGAGACTCCGCCCGCGGGGTGACGGGTGTCGTTTCTATCGCGTTGAGCCCTCTTTGTCATATTAATGGCTTTTTATATGATGTGTACTATCTGACACATTTAGTCTGCTATGCGTCCTATACGGAATGCCTTTACCCTGCATGTCATGACCGTGGGATTCCTGCTCTGCTCCGATCCGCTCCGGCCCCGGCGGGCCGACCCGCACTTCGAGCGGGAGGCACGGGCCGTGCGGGAGGCGGACGCTCCGCTGGCGCTGGTGGACCACGACGCGGTGGCGGCGGGCCGGGCCGGGGAGGCCGTGTCGCGGGTGCCCGTCGGGTTCGGACCGGTCTGGTACCGGGGCTGGATGCTGCGGGCCGAGCGGTACGCCGAACTGGAGGAGGCGCTGCTCGCGCGGGGCTGCCGGCTGCTCACCGGCGCCCGCGCCTACCGGTCGGGCCACGAGCTGCCCGGATGGATCGGCTGCTTCGGGGGGCTGACGCCGGAGACGGTCGTGCTGCCGCTGGAGCCGGGCGGGGCGCCGCCGCCGGGCGAGCTCCTGACCCGGTTGGCGGCGGGCCTCGGACCGGGCGGATTCGTGGTGAAGGACTACGTCAAGTCGCGCAAGCACGAGTGGCTGGAGGCGTGCTACGCCCCCGACCCGGCCGCGCTGGAGCGGGTGGCGGCCAGGTTCCTGGAGCTGCAGGGCGACGACCTGGCGGGCGGGCTGGTCGTGCGCCGGTTCGAGGAGTTCCAGGGCCCCCAGGTGCGCGTGTGGTGGCTCGACGGGGAGCCGGTGTTCGTCGGCCCCCATCCGGACGAGCCGGACGGTGCGGCGGCCGGGCCCGGCGACCTGGGTGCGGTGCGGGCGGCGGTCCGGGAACTGGGGGTCCGGTTCGTCACGACCGATCTGGTACGGCGGGCCGACGGCGCCTGGCGGGTGATCGAGGTGGGTGACGGGCAGGTCAGCGACTGGCCCGCGGGCGCCGATCCGGCCGTGCTGGTCGCGGCGCTGCTCGGGGGCGGAAGGCCCTGAGGCGACGCCGAGGAGAGAACTCGAGACGCGGGCGAAGGGACTGAAGGTGACACCGGAGGAGCAACCGGAGGTGCCCGGCGCACGGCTGTACGACGCGATCGGCGGCGCCTACACCGCGACACGGCGTACCGAGCCGCGGATCGCCGCGCAGATCTGGGACGCGCTCGGGGACGCGCGGACGGTGCTGAACGTCGGGGCCGGTACCGGCTCCTACGAGCCTGCCGATCGCGACGTGACCGCGGTGGAGCCGTCGGCGGTCATGCGGGGGCAGCGGCCCGCCGGCTCGGCGCCGTGCGTGGCCGCCGCAGCGGAGAGCCTGCCGTTTGGGGACCGGTGCTTCGACGCGGCGATGGCGGTCTCCACCGTCCACCACTGGAGGGACCCGATGGCGGGGCTGCGTGAGATGCGGCGCGTGGCCCGCCGCGTGGTGGTGCTCACGTTCGACACCGACGAGCCCGGCTGGCAGGACCGCTTCTGGCTCACCCGCGACTACCTGCCCGAGTTCGCCACCGTCCTCGCGGGATTTCCCTCGCTCGCCGCGATGGCCGGCGCGATCGGCGCCCGCGTCGAACCGGTGCCCGTCCCGTGGGACTGCGCCGACGGCCTGTTCGAGGCGTACTGGCGCCGACCGGCGGCGTATCTGGAGGATCACGTGCGCCGTGCGATGTCGGTGTGGGCAAAGGTCGGGCCGGAGGCCGAACGGCGGGCGGTGCGGAACCTCGGCGACGACCTCGGCTCCGGCCGGTGGGCCGAGCGCAACGGCGACCTCGCCGACCTCGACGCGGCGGATCTCGGCCTCCGGCTGCTCATGGCGTGAAGCGGGTCTCGGCCTCCGGCTGCTCATGGCGTGAAGCCGCCGCCGGCGCGGGGTCCTGGACGGCCAGGGGCAGGGTGACCACGAAGCAGGCACCGGGGCCGCTGCCGGGGTCGTACCAGGCCCGGCCGCCGTGCGCCTCGGCGAGGGAGGCCACGATCGACAGCCCCAGGCCCGTGCCGGCGATGCCGCGGGTGCGCTGGTCGTCGGCCCGGCTGAAGCGTTCGAACAGCCGGGGGACGAACCTCTCCGGCACGCCTGTGCCGTGGTCGCGGACACGGATGTCCACCGTTCCGGAGCCGAAGCGCGCCTGCAGGAGCACCGGCGGCGCGCCGTACTTGAGCGCGTTGCGCACGTAGTTGCCGATGATCTGCTGCAGGCGGAGCGGGTCGGCGAGCACCGGCGGTCCGGCCGGGCAGTCGACGGTGATCGACGCCTCCGGGAACAGGGCGGCGCACTCGGCCATGGCCTGGCGCAGGTCGACCGGTTGCGGCTCGACCCGCAGCCCGCCCGCCTCGAGGCTCGGCACGGTCAGCAGGTCCTCGGTGAGCATGGTCAGCCGGGTCAGCAGGGTCTGCGAGCGCGCGATCATCTGGCCGGTGCGTTCGGGGCCCAGCCCGGGATGGTCCTCGATGATCTCCAGGAAGCCGCGCACCGCGGTCAGCGGGGAGCGCAGCTCGTGGGAGACCACCGCGACGAGGTGGTCGCGCAGCGCGTTGGCCTGCCGCAGCTGCGCGTTGCGCGCGGCCAGCTCGTCGGCGTGCCGCCGCACCCGCCGGTACAGGGCGGTGACCTGGTGCATCAGCGCGGTGAACACCACCAGGGCGGCGATCAGGGCCAGCAGCCGGGCGCCGTACCAGCCGAAGGTGAAGCGCGCTCCGGCGAACAGGGTCAGCAGCACGTCCCCGCAGGAGGCGATCACCGCGATCACCGCCCAGGCCTCCAGGCCGCGTACGGCGCTCCGGAAACGGCTGACCGCCAGCAGCAGGCCGACCGCGTTCGCCGCGATGATGGCCGCTCCGAACCGCTCGGTCAGCACGCGGTAGTCCCCGTTGACCATGATCACGGGAACGTGCTCGGCCTGGGCCGTCACCAGCCAGGCGACCACGGCGGCCCCGGCCGCCATGGATCCGGACGCGAGCGCGACCAGCGGCCACCGGCGCCCGGCAGGGGCCGGGGCGGCCTCCAGCCGTCGCGGCCACGGCCCCAGCGCCAGTCCGATCAGCAGGGGGAAGCCGGTGTGCCAGGCGGTCCACAGCCACGGCGCGCTGCTCGGCGTCGCGCCCAGCAGTCCCTGGGGCGCGAACAGGCCGGAGAACACCAGTGCGTGCGGCACGATGACGGCGGCCGACCACAGGTAGGCGCACGACAGGGCCAGCAGCCGGCGGTCGCCGCCCGCCAGGAACTGGGTGATCAGCAGGAACGCGGTGAGCAGGTCGCTTCCCCACACCAGTGCCAGGAAGGCCGGAAGGAACGCCGGAACCTGGCCGAGCATGCGGTCGGCGCCCAGGAAGATCAATGCTGTGATCACCGGGACGATCACGGCCGCGAGCAGGGGCGCGCGGCCCACCCGCGCGGTCGGGGCGTCGTCCATCACGGAACTGAGGGTCACCGTGTCCGCATCGGCGGTCTACGGCGGAACCTGAGGGTGACGGAGGACACGGCACCGGGCCCGGGCGGGACGCCTCATTCCGTGCCGAGCGGCCGGGCGGCGGCCCGGGGTCCGCCGACGTGGTGCAGGAGACCGGCGATCCGGCGCAGCGCGCGGGCGGTGCGGCTCTTGACCGTGCCCAGCGGCAGGCCCAGTTCCAGGGCGATCTCCGCCTGTGTCATGCCGTCGTAGTAGGCCATGCGCAGGACTCCGCGCTCGTCCGGGTGGAGCAGGGCGAGGGCCCGCCGTACCTGGAGGCCGAGCCACTCCCGCTCCAGGCAGGGCGGCTCGGCGGCCAGGTGCGCGGCCTCGTCGAGGGCCACCTGCCCGCCGGCGGCCCGGCGCGCGTCCCGGTGGACGTCGCGGGCGGTACGGCGGACGATCGCGTACAGCCAGGGCAGCGGCTCCCGCTCCTCGTCGAACCCCGGAGCCGCCCGCCAGGCCCGGACGAGCGCGCGCTGGACCGCCTCGGCGGCCAGGTCCGGGTCGCCGAGCAGGCGCAGGGCGGTGGCGTGCAGCCGTGCCGAGTGCACGGTGTACAGCTCCGCCAGCGCGGTCTCGTCCCCCGCGCGGAAACGCCGGGCGAGCGCCCGGCCGGTCTCGTCCATGGTCGACGCCATCCCTCCATCGGCTTCGCCCATGGTGAGACATGAGTCCTTCTCGCTTCCGCGTCCTTCTGCACAGTGCGGAACCGCCCGCCGGTCCGGCGCGGTACTGCAGGGCGTCAACGGCACGAACAAGAGAGCAAGAGAAGGAAGAGACCATGGGACTCAGGAAGACCTCCCTGCGAGCCGCCGCGCTGACGGGGCTGTCGGCCCTCGCGATCGCGGGCCTGCCGAACACCGGCCAGGCCCAGGCCGCCGCCGGGGGGACCGTCTCGCTGCAGGGGACGAAGCTCGTCTACGTCGCGGCCCCGGGCGCGAGCAGCAGCGCCGGCATCAACCTCTTCAACGGTGAGATCGCCGTCTTCGACACCGCGCCGCTCGCGAGCGGGCCCGGCTGCCGTCAGCTCACCCCCAGGGCGGTGGCCTGCGGGACCGCCGTCACGGAGTTCACCGCGACGATGGGGGACCTGAACGACAGCCTCAGCGTCGGCGCCCCGATCAACGGCACCGTCGACGGAGGGGACGGCCAGGACGGCTTCCTGGCCGGCACGAAGTCGGCGAGGCCCCGGTCGATCACCTTCATCGGCGGCACCGGGACGGACACCGTCTCCTACCGGGGCAGCGACCTGTCGGTGCGGGTCAGCCTGGACGACAACGCCGGCGACGGCCGCAACATCGACTCCGACGACATCCGCAGCGACGTGGAGAACATCGTGGGCACCCCGCACGGCGGTGACATCCTGGTCGGCAACTCGGGCAGGAACACGATCGACGGCGTCTCGGGTCCCGGCGACCAGCTGTACGGCGAGGGCGGTCCCGACCGGCTCCTCGCCAAGGATCTGGACAGGGAGACCGCGCTGGACTGCGGCGCGGGCGGCGGCGACGAGGTCGTCATGGACGAGATCGACCCCGCCCCGGCCGGCTGCGAGATCGTCCAGAAGCTCTGATCCGTGCCCCGTGCGCAGGCATCGGGTCCGGCGGAGGGGGCGCGGCCCGCACCTCGCCCGGAGGCGGAGTGGCCCGGGCCCCGCCGGCCGGGCCCCGCCGGGGGAGTGGCCGGCGTCTCGGGCAGGGGCGCCGCGGGGGCGCGGCTCAGCCGCCGCCGAGGATCTTCTCCAGCCGCTCGCTCTCGGCCTGCCGGGAGGTTCCGACGGTCTCGGCGAGCCGGCGGGCCGCGGGATTGAGGCCCTCCGCCCGTTCGGCGGCGGCCATCTCGGCCGTGCCCCGGTGCTGGCCGATCATCAGCTCGGCGAACCTCCGGTCGAACTCCGCCCCCTCGGCCCGCCGCAGTCCGGCCATCTCGGCCCCGGTCGCCAGGCCGGGTACGTCCTGCCCGAGACCCTCCCCGGAGGCGGCGGCCTTGCCCCAGGCCGCCAGCCAGCCGGTCATGGCGGCGATCTCCGAGCTCCGGACGCGGGCGGCCTCCGCCGCGAGCTCTGCGAGCCCCGGGTCGGAGGCACGGGCCGCGGCGAGCCGGGCCATCTCCACGGCCTGCTCGTCTAGCGGGATCATCATCCGGACGAATGCCACGTCGGCGTCGTTGAAGTCGGTCGTCGGCTGAGCGCTCGAGGCGGGCGCGGGAGCACTCGTCCCGGCGCCGGGGGTCGCCTCCGGGGCGTCGCCGCCGCCGCAGGCGGTGAGCAGGGCCAGGGCGCAGACTCCCGCCGCCGCGGACAGGGAGGCCGGCGGAAGCCCGCGGGCGGTGGATCGGCCGGTGAACATGTCGGTCGGCCTCCTCCCCGGTTCGTCGCGCATGGCGGCCGGCCGTTCGCGGACGGTCCCGGCGGGGGGTGGAGCCGGTATCCGCCCGGTCCATGGCCTGCCCTGCCATTCTACGATCGGCGGTCGGACGGATCCCGGCGCGGCCGGGCGCCCGGAGAGCCGCCGGGCCGGACACGGCGTGCGGGCGTCACCGGCCCGGGGCCGCGGCACGGGCCCGCGGACGCCACCGGATCGGGCCGGGTGCCACGGTTCGGGCCCGCCGATGTCACCGGATCGGGCCGGGCGTCAGGGTGCGGGGTCGAGCTCCGACAGGAGCGCGGTGAGGGCCGGACCGAGCGGGGCGTCGAAGCGCAGGAGCGCGTCGGCGTCGCCCCGGGTCGGCCCCCGGTTGACGATCACGACGGGTACGGCGTGCTCGGCGGCGCGGCGGACGAACCGGTAGCCGGACATCACCGTCAGCGAGGACCCGAGGACCAGCAGGACGCCGGCCCGCTCGGTCAGCGCGTAGCACTCCTGGACCCGGGCGCGCGGCACGTTCTCCCCGAAGAAGATCACATCGGGCTTGAGCAGGCCGCCGCAACCGAGGCAGTCCACGACCCGGAAGGAGTCGACCCGGTCGTCGGCGAGGACGGCGTCGCCGTCGGGGTTGACCGCCTCGGCCCGGGCGTCCCAGCCCGGATTGGCCGCGCGCAGGCGCCGGTCGAGCAGCTCGCGAGGGGTGCGCTCACCGCAGGACAGGCAGCGGACGCGGTCGAGGCCGCCGTGCAGCTCGATCACGTCCCGGGCGCCGGCGGCCTGGTGCAGGCCGTCGACGTTCTGGGTGATGACCCCGGCGACCAGCCCGCGGCGCTGCAGCTCGGCGACCGCGCGGTGACCGGCGTTGGGGGCGGCGCGGGCGATGTGCCGCCAGCCCAGGTGGCTGCGCGCCCAGTAGCGCCTGCGGGCCGCCGCGCTGCCGGTGAACGCCTGGTAGGTCATCGGTTCGGCCCGCCGCACGCGGCCGGTCTCCCCCCGGTAGTCCGGGATGCCGGACTCGGTCGACAGCCCGGCCCCGCTCAGGACCACGACCTCGCCGTCCGAGACGAGATCGGCCAGCATCCGGAACCGGCGGCCGGGGTCCGCGCCCGGCCGGTCGGGCGGCGCACCGGGCACACCGCCGAGCACGCTGCCGGAACCCTCGCCTGCCACCCGAGCCACCTGTCCATGATGCCCGATGTCCGCATCCGGTCGAGCCGCACTTCGGGACTGGCCGTGCCCGCGGGGCCCGTCGCGAAGTACGATCGACCAATGACCGAAATGACCGAAACCGCGTCCGGTTGGCTCTCTCCCGACGAGCTGGAGGCGGCACGCGCGCGGATGCCGATCCTCTACGTCGACGCCGTACCGGTGCGGGTCGACGATACGGGGACGGTCACGCACGTCGGGCTGCTGCTGCGCATCGGATCGGACGGGACGGTCAGCCGCGCCCTGGTGTCCGGACGCGTGCTCCACCACGAGCGCGTCCGCGACGCGCTCCTGCGCCACCTGGAGAAGGACCTCGGCCCGGTGGCGCTGCCCCGCGTCCCGGCCTCCCCGCAGCCGTTCACCATCGCCGAGTACTTCCCGACGCCGGGCGTCACGCCGTACCACGATCCCCGGCAGCACGCGGTCTCCCTGGCCTACGTCGTCCCGGTCGCCGGGGACTGCAGCCCCCGGCAGGACGCCCTCGACTTCGCCTGGTTCACGCCGCAGGAGGCCTCGTCGCCGTCGGTGCTGCAGGAGATGTCCGGCGGGCAGGACGTCCTGCTGAAGCAGGCCCTGGCCCACGTCGGCCGCCTCCCCTGACGTCCCCGCCGCGCCGGTACGGCTAGCCTGGGGCGCGATGAACCGCCTGACGACTCCGCGGGGCGAGCTCGCCCTCGCCCGCTTCCCCGAAGACCCCCGCGACCTGCTCCGCGCCTGGGACGCCGCCGACGAGTACCTCCTGCGGCACCTCGACGGCACCGCCGGTGAGGCCGCCGGGGGAGCCGGCGGCGTGACCGGTGGAGGGCCGGTGGACCTGTCGGGCACCGTGGTCGTGGCGGGCGACCGGTGGGGCGCGCTGACCACCGCGCTCGCCGGCCACCGCCCCGTGCAGATCACCGACTCGTTCCTCGCCCAGGAGGCGACCCGGGCCAACCTGGAGCGCAACGGGATCGGCCCGGACCGGGTACGGCTGCTGTCGACCAGGGACGCCCCGCCGGACCGGATCGACGTGCTGCTGGTCCGGGTGCCCAGGAGCCTGGCGCTCCTGGAGGACCAGCTGCACCGGCTCGCGCCCCGCGTGCACGCCGGCACCGTCGTGGTCGGCACGGGGATGGTCACCGAGATCCACACCTCGACGCTGCGGCTGTTCGAGCGGATCCTCGGCCCGACCAGGACGTCGCTGGCGGTGCGCAAGGCGCGGCTCATCCTCTGCGCGCCCGACCCCGCCCTGCCCCGGACCGCCAGCCCCTGGCCGAAGAGTTACGAGCTGCCCGGCGGGGTCGGACCGGCCTCGGGCCTGACCGCCGTCAACCACGCGGGCGTCTTCTGCGCCGACCGCCTCGACATCGGCACCCGGTTCCTGCTCCGGCACCTTCCCCGGCGCCGGGGCCCCGAGCGCGTCGTGGACCTGGGCTGCGGCAACGGGGTGGTCGGCACGGCCGCGGCGCTGGACAACCCCGAGGCCGAGGTGCTGTTCGTCGACGAGTCCTACCAGGCGGTGGCCTCGGCGGAGGCCACGTTCCTGGCGAACACCGCTCCGGGCCCCGGTGCGGACACCGCTCCGGGCCCCGGTGCGGACACCACGCCGGGCGCCGGCGCGGACACCGCTCCGGGCGCCGGTGCGGAGGCCGGGACGGGGCCCGGGACGAGGATCGGGGCGCGGCGCATCGGCGCGGAGGCCGGGCCGGGGCGCAGGGCGGAGTTCCGGGTGGGCGACGGGTTGTCCGGCGTGCCGGCCCGGACGGTCGACCTGGTCCTGAACAACCCGCCGTTCCACAGCCACCGGGCGACGACCGACGCCACGGCGTGGCGCATGTTCACCGGGTCGCGCGCCGCCCTGCGCCGCGGGGGCGAGCTGTGGGTCGTCGGCAACCGGCACCTGGGATACCACGCGAAGCTGCGTCGGCTCTTCGGCAACTGCGAGGTCGTCGCGAGCGACCCGAAGTTCGTCGTCCTGCGGGCCGTCAAGCGCTGACCCCGTACGGGCCGGGGGCCTCGGCCGGGGCGATCACCTCGACGCTGCCGCGTCCTCCGTCGACGCGGATCCGGTCGCCGTCGCGTACCCGCATGGTGGCGTCCCCGGTGCCGACGACGGCGGGGATGCCCAGCTCGCGCGCGACTATCGAGGCGTGCGAGAGCGGCGCGCCGACGTCGGTGACGACCGCCGCCGCCCGGGGGAACAGCGGTGTCCAGCCCACGTTGGTCACGGTCGTCACCAGGATCTCGCCCCGCCCGAGCCGGTGGCCCTCCTCCATCGAGGTGATCACCCGGGCGGTCCCCTCGACCACCCCGGCCGCGCCGGGGAAGCCGGTGACGGTCTCCGGCGCGGGAGCCGGCGGCGCGTGGGAGTCGAAGACGTCGCCCCGGCGGTCCGGATCGGCGGCCCACCGCTCCGGGTCGAACCGCCCGCGGATGACTCCGGGGTAGGGCGGCAGTGACCGGTAGTGCTCGTAGGCCGCCCGCCGCTCCGCGACCGAGGAGAGCGGCCGCCGGCCGCCGCGCAGCACGTCCAGGATCTCGTCGATCGTCAGGAAGAAGAGATCGTCGCCGTGCCCGGTCAGCTCCCCGGCCCGCAGGACGAAGTCGCGCAGCACCCAGAAGGAGCGGATCGTCTCCGAACGGGCCTCCTCCCGGGCCTGGACGATCGCCCCCCACCGGTCGACCTTCCGGCGCAGCCGCGCGGCCCGCCGCGGAGCGCGCTCCCGGAACCTCCGCCAGGCGGCGCGGCCCACCTCGTCCTGGCGTTCCAGGAGCTCCGCCGGGTCGGTCGCGGAGGCGGCGAGCAGCCTGCCGATCCACTCCGGGTCCTCTCCGGGCCGGGGTGCCGAGAGCTCGAACTCGTCCGGGCAGCGGTGACCGTACCGTCGGGCGAAGGTCTCCCGGTCGATCTCTCCGCGCCCGAGCCGGGCCAGGCCGAGCAGCGGCCCGAGACTCTCCAGGCGCCCTCCGCCGACCCGGATCCCGGACGTCAGTGCGTTGGCGTCCTCCTCCCCGACCAGCCGCACCAGCCTGTTCCGGAGGAAGATGAGCGCACCGGCGTCCTGGCGGCCCGCGGCGGCCAGCATGCGGCTGCACTCGCGGAAGTACGGCTCCACCCGGTCCCGCCAGAGCGCGGGCAGGTCCTCGGCGGCGGCGATCTCGGCGCGCAGGGACTCGGCGCGCGCGGCCGCGGTCGCGAGGAACTCCGGGAGCCTGCGGGCGTACCCCCGCAGGGCGAGGCGGCCGCGGACGATCGGCAGCGCCTCCCTGAGGATCCGCCGGCGCGGCATCGGCAGCGGCGGGGGAGTGAGCCCTTCCGGTATGCGGCCGAAGACCGGCTCCTGGGCGGCCCGGAGGCGCCCGCCCATGCCCAGGGCCGCCGCGAGCGAGGCCGTCACGCTCAGGTTCATGTAGAACTTGCCGCCGATGTTCCCGCACAGGGGATGGCCGCCGAGCTCGGAGAAGATCATCGCGTCGGCCATGAACGCCCGCACGGCCGACCAGGTGCACGGCGTCATGACGCTCGGGATCGCCTCGCCCAGGTTGCCGTTGGTCCACAGGTAGTCGCCCCTGAGGGAGTCGTTCCACTCCTCGCGCCGCCCGGTGATCGGCCTGGCCTGGAGGATGTACGGCCGCCCGTCGTGCAGCGCCCACTCGACGTCCACCGGATGGCCGTACAGCTCCTCGATGCGCAATCCGAGACCGGCCAGTTCCAGGGCCTGGGCCGCCGACAGGGCGGGCCGGTCGCGCAGGCCGGGCGGGACCGGCTCCTCGCGGGTGCCGCCGGGCGTGCGCACGGTCATGACGGTCTTGGACGCGACCGTCTCCGCGACGACCGTACGGCGGTCGCGGTCGACGGTGAACGTGTCGGGCGTGACCAGGCCGCCGACGACCGCCTCGCCCAGGCCCCAGGCCGCGTTGACGGTCAGGCGGCCGCGGTCCTCGGTGAACAGCACACCCGCCGCGTCGGCGGGCACGAGCTCCTGGACGACGACGGCGAGGGCCACCTGGTCGCGGGGGATGCCGTGGCGCTCGCGGTAGGCGACGGCCCGATCGGTCCAGAGCGACGCCCAGCAGCGCCTGACCGCGTCCAGCAGCTCCTCGGCGCCGCGGATGTTGAGGTGGCTCTCCTGCTGGCCGGCGAAGGACATGCCGGGCAGGTCCTCGGCGGTCGCCGACGACCGGACCGCGACCGGGACGTCCCCGCGGTCCCCGCACAGCCTCCGGTAGGCGTCCCGGACGTCACCGGCGATGTCGTCCGGGACCCCGTGGGAGGCGAAGAGCTCGGCGATCTCGCCCGCCCCGCCCGCCAGGATCGCGTCCCGCAGGCCGTGGCGGGCCACGAAGCCGCGGTAGGCCGCGGTGGTGATGTGGAATCCGGGCGGCACCGGCAGCCCGGCCCGGGCCAGGCGGGCCAGGGACTCGCCCTTGCCGCCCACCGTCGCCAGGTCGGCCCCGGGGCCGTCGAGCGGGAGCGTGTTCAAAGGCTCTCCTCCAGTTTCCTCCGGGCGATCTCCAGCGCCCGGTCCAGGTAGCGTGCGGTGGCCTCGGCCACCTGCGCGGCGCTCTCGGGGGTGACGGGGCGCCCGGACCCCAGGGTCCGCTGCACCGTCTCGGCGAGCAGGTCGGCGCGCCGCTCGATGTCCAGGTGGAACGGGTCGGGCAGCGCGGGGGCGTGGAAGAACCCGTAGAAGGCGGTGGCCATCACGTTCTGCTGCTCGGCGGAGGTCAGGTCGGATCTGACGAGCCCGTGCTCCCTCAGGACGCCGAGGTAGGCGGCAAATGCGGTGGACATCGCCTCGGCGGCCTCCGGACTGGTGCGCTTGTGCCGCAGCAGGGCGCCGAGCATCTCCCCGTCGCCGAGCAGAAGAGCCTTGAGCAGCGGGCGCCGGAGCATCTCCAGCGCCAGCCGCCGGACCAGGTCGCCCACCGGTTCCGCCCGGCCGGCGGTGCACAGCCGTACGGCCTCCAGCATCAGCACCCGCTCCCTGCGGAGCAGGGCGGTGAACAGGGCTTCCCGGCTCTTCCAGTGCAGGTAGATCGTGCCCTTGGCGACGTGGGCGTGCCGGGAGACGTCGTCGAGGGTCGTCTTGTCGTAGCCCCAGCGGACGACCAGCTCCGCCGCCGCGTCCAGGATCCGGTCCGCCCGCGCCCGGCGCTGCTCCGGCGTCCGCCGCCTGCGATCGGAGGACTCGGCTGTCATGGGGCCACCTCTCGGATATATGACTGAATATACGTATCTAGTCATACATCCGACAAGGCATCGCCGTGAACCCCGGCCGCCGTGAACCCGGCCCGCTGCGGACCGGGGGCGGAAGGCGGATCCGGGGACGGCACAATGGGAGGCATGTCCCGACGCAGCACGCAGCCCCGCCGGGCCGCTTCCGGATCCGCCGCCCCCTGCCCCTGCGGGCTGCCCGCGCCCTACCGGGACTGCTGCGGGCGGCTGCACCGGGGGGAGGCCGCCGCGCCCACCGCGGAGCTGCTCATGCGCTCGCGGTTCAGCGCCTTCAGCGTCGGTGACGCGGGCTATCTCCTGCGCACCTGGCACCCGTCGACACGCCCGCCCGCGGTGGACCTCGACCGGGCGCTGCGCTGGACGGGCCTGGAGATCCTGGAGGTCACGGGTGGGAGCGCCTTCCACACCGAGGGCACCGTCCGCTTCCGCGCCCGCTACACCGAGCGCGGCCGGGCGGGGGAGATGGAGGAGCACAGCCGTTTCACCCGGCACGCGGGCGCGTGGGTGTACGTGGGCGCGCTCTGACGGATCGCCTCCGTCCCGGGACCGGAGGCGGTCCGTCGCGGACCGCCGGTTCTCAGCGCAGCGGATCGAACTCGCGCAGGGCGTCGGGCTGCTTGCCGGTGACGATTTGCTCGGCCAGCAGCCGCCCCGTGACCGGGCCGTGGGCCAGGCCCCACATGCCGTGTCCGCCGGCCACGTAGATCCCCGGCTCGCGTACCGCGCCGATCAGCGGACGCCCGTCGGAGGTGACCGGCCGCGGGCCGACCCACTCGTCGGTGCGCTCCGCCCAGCGCACGCCTTCCAGCAGCGGGCGGACGGAGGCGATGATCGCCTCCAGCCGGGCCGGGACGAGCGGCGCGTCCGGGTCGCGGAACTCCATGGTGCCCGCCACGCGCAGCGCGCCCTGGTACGGCGTGCACGCCACCCGCACGTCCGGCAGGTAGATCGGTCCGGGCACCGGGCGGTCCACCGGCACGGTGAAGGAGTAGCCGCGCCCGGCCCGCAGCGGGACGCGCACCCCCCACCGGGAGGCCAGCCGCGGCAGCCACGCGCCGGTGGCCAGCACCACCGCGTCGGCGGACAGGGTCGTGCCGTGCGGGGAACGCACGGTGACCCTTCCGCCGTCGCCGCGCACCCCGGACACCTCGAAGGCGTGGACGGTGGCGCCGCGGGCCATGACGGCCTCGCCCAGTGCGTGGACGAAGCGGCCCGGGTCGACGTACCGCTGCCCGTCGATGCGCACGCCCGCCTGCAGGGCTCCGGACGCGAGCGGCACGTGCTCGGCCAGTCGCGCGCCCGACAGGGTGCCGTGCTCGACCCGCTGCCCGGCCTCGCCCAGCCTGCGCAGCTCGCGCAGCAGCCCCTCGGCCTGCCGCGGGGTCCGGAACGCCGCGGTGATGGGCGCCCGGACGAGGGGCGCGTCCACGCCGCCGGCCGTGAGCGCCTCGAACGCCTCGATGCACTCGTCGTTCAGGGGCAGGTTGGCCCGCACCGCCCGGGTCCACGACGACCAACGGCAGTTGGCGGCGAAGCGGGCCAGGAACGCCCACAGTCCGGGATCGACGCCCGCGGGGATGTGCAGCGGTGCGGCCGGGTTCACCAGTGACCGCAGGCCGTAGCGGAGCACCGAGGGCTCGTTCAGCGGGATCGTCAGCCCCGGGGCGATCCATCCGGCGTTGCCCCAGGACGCGCCGGCCGCTATGCCGCCGCGGTCGACCACGTCGACCTGCACACCGTGTTCTTGCAGGAACCACGCGGTGGACAGCCCCACGATGCCCGCGCCCACCACGATCACCGATCGGGGCCCGTCGCCGATGTGCTCGACGCCGCTCATGACCCGCCTCCATACCAGGACGAATGCTGTTGCCGGGATCAGCATGACCCGCACGGCTCCGGATGAGGTTGTGGGATGTCGACAATCGAAGGCCTGATCTTGGAGGTTCGCCACAACGGAGCGTCCCGGCCGTATCGACCGCAAGCGTTGTCGACACAAAATGCGAGACTCCGCGGCGCGTGATGCATGTGTTCGAGCGCGCAGGGCGCGGTCCGGTTGCTCGCGCAGGGCTGCAGACGTTCCGGACCCTCGCCTCCGAAGCCATCTCCATATTGCATAAAAGGCATAGAATATTGCTTGTGACGCAAAAAGATGAGGAGCTGGACGGCCTCGTGCGCAAACGCGTCCGGGCCCTGCGGGTGGCGCAGGGCTGGTCCCTGGAAGAGCTGGCCACCCGCGCCAACCTCAGCCAGTCCTCACTGAGCCGCATCGAGAACGGCCGGCGCCGCCTTGCGCTGGACCAGCTGGTCGTCCTGGCCCGCGCACTGGACACCACACTGGATCAGCTCGTGGAGACCGCCGCCGACGACGTCGTCACCAGTCCGATGATCGACGGCGCCCACGGCCTGATGCGGTGGTCCATCAAGGGCGATCCCGGCATGAGCGTGGTGCGCCAGCGCATGACCGAACCGCCGCCCGACAATCCGGCGCGCATGCGCGCCCACGCGGGACGCGAATGGCTCGTCGTCCTGTCCGGCACCGCGGTCCTCATGCTCGGCCACCGCCGCTTCCGCATCGAGACCAACCAGGCCGCCGAGTTTCCCACGATGATGCCCCACGCGATCGGCGCCGAGGGCGGCCCCTGCGAGATCCTGGGCATCTTCGACCGCGACGCCCGCCGCGGCCACCAGCGCGAGAACGGCGACCGCGACGCTCAGGGCGCCGATGGATGACCACGCGTGACGGCGATGGCTTGCGCATCCGGCAGCGCATCCGGTCATTGTCTTGCCAAAACCGAAAGCGGTTGTGCTCCAGGCGCATGGCCGTCCTACCTTGAAGACATGAACCGAGCACACCCGCACACCCCGCACCACGGCGCCCAGCACGATCACCACCGGGAGCACGATGCCGACGGCCAAGCGGAGATCCTCGACCTGGACGCCGAGGTCCTCGCCGAGCACACGGCGTCGATCATCGCCTGGCTGCCGCTGGAGAGCGAGCCGCGCCGGATCGTGGACCTGGGCTGCGGTACCGGCGCGGGAACCTTCGCGCTCCTCGAACGCTTCCCCGGCGCGCACGTCACCGCCGTCGACACCTCGGCCGGGCACCTCCGGCTCCTGCGCGAGAAGGCGCGCGCCCGCGGTGCCGAGGGGCGCGTGCAGACCGTGCAGGCCGACCTCGACGCCGACCGCTGGCCCGACCTCGGCACGCCGGACCTGGTGTGGGCCTCGGCCTCGATGCACCACATGGCCGACCCCGGCCGCGCCCTCCGGAGCGTCCGCGAACTGCTCGCCCCCGGCGGCCTGTTCGCCGTCGTGGAGCTCGCGGGTTTCCCCCGCTTCCTCCCCGCCCACGCCCCGGAGAACCGGCCCGGCCTCGAAGAACGCGCCCATGCGGCGACCGACGCCTTCCACGCCGAGCACGTTCCGCACCGCGGCGCCGACTGGGGCCCGATGCTGACGGCCGCCGGTTTCACCGTCGAGGCCGAGCGCACCATCACCGTCGACATCGAGGGTGGGCGCAGCGAAGCGGTCGGCCGCTACGCCCACGGCAGCCTGCAGCGCATCCGCGGAGTCGCCGCACCCGCTCTCAGCCCCGAGGACCTCGCCGCACTCGACGAGCTCCTGGACACCGACAGCCCGAACAGCCTCCTGCGCCGCGCGGATCTCGCCGTACGCACCGAGCGCACCGTCTGGGCCGCCCGCCGCGCCTGACATCCGGCGCGGCCCGCGGCCGTCTGCCCGGCAGGCGGCTCGCCCCGAAGCGCGGACCCTGCGACCACCACCGGGGCCGTACCGCGCGCGACGGGCAGCCGCCCATCGGCCGCGTCGACGACCCCACGGGTCAACACGCCTGGTCGTCTCCGAGGGCGGCCAAGCTGATGATCATGGCGAGACGCTGGCGGGCGTCGTCCAGGTTCAGCGGAGTGATCTCGCCGATTCTGCGCAGCCGGTTGCGGACGGTGTTGGGGTGGACGCCGAGCCGCTCGGCCGCGGCGGCGAGATCGCCCTGGGCCTCCAGCCACGCCCGCAGCGTCGCCGCGTAGTGGGTGGCGTGCGCGGCGTCGTGCCCGCGCAGCGCGCTGACCGGCCCCCGGGCGGGAGGCCGGCCCGTGCGCGCCGCGGCGCGCAACCGCTGGAGCAGGATGTCGCCCCAGGACTCGTCGTAGGCCGGCGGCGCGGTCCGGGGCGCGCCCGCCTCGTGCAGCGCCAGGCACTCGTCGGCCTCCTGCCGGCCGGCCGGAAGCTCCTCGGCCTGGGCCGGGGCGCCGATCCCGGCCAGGACGCGCACCCGCGCCGGAAGCGCGGCCTGCAGTGCGGCCACCCACTCGCGTGCCGCGGCCGCCGGCTCGCCGGGCAGGATCGTGTAGAGCGTGTTGTCCAGCAGCGTGCTGCGCCCCGGCCGGGACCAGCCGAAACCGGTGGTGGCCCGCTCGAAGGCCAGCAGGGGTGCGGCGTGCCGCTCGGTGTCGGCGTGCGCGCGGACCGCGATGACCCGCATCGCCCCCGGGGCCAGTCCCAGCTGGCTCAGCACCGTCGCGGCGTCGGCACCGCCCTCCAGCAGCCGGACGGTCAGATCCGACTCCACCTGCCGCTCCAGGTCCGCGCTCGCCCGTGAGCGCAGCAGGTGCAGGGCCACCGTGCGCGCGCCGTCGGTCAGGGCGCCGAGCCGCGCCCCGGTCAGCGGGCTGCCGCAGGTGACCCAGACCGACCCCAGCAGCTCGCGGCCCGCCCGCACCGCCACCGCCATGCGCCCGGTCAGGCCGTTCTGCGGGTCCTGCGCCACGAACACCGGCTCGTCCGTCGAGGCCAGGTGGTCGAAGACCCCCCGGGCCCGGAGCGTCTCGCGCAACCGGTCCGGCACCTGCCGCACCAGGATCGTCTCCAGCCGGGCCGGGTCGCCCGCCTGCTGGGAGCGCGAGTACGCCAGCACCCGCGACAGCCGGTCCTCGATGGTCACCGCCCCGCCGATCACATCCGCCAGGTTGTCGGCCAGCGCGAACAGGTCCGTCGGCCCGCGGCCCGACTCGGTCTCCCGCCCCTCCAGCACCAGCCCGTAGACGACACCGGTGAGCTGGCTCCACGACACCGCGGGATCGACCACCATCACCGCCACGTCCTCGCTCTCACCGGCGGAGAAGGCCTCGTGCGCGGCGTCGGCCTCGGCGCGCACCAGGACCGCCGCGGACCGGGCCGACACCGCCCAGCGCACCGCCTCGGCCACCGACGCGGCTCCCACCGCCAGCAGCACGTCGCCCGCGACCCGGTCGTCGGTGGGATCGGGCATCGCCACGCTGCGCAGCTGCACCGAGCGCGCCTGCGGACGGCCGCACAGCCGTACGCCGTATCCGCCCAGCACGTTGATCAAGCGGTCCAGTCTGATCATGAGCGCCTCCTGCCCGGTGCCGACGCATCACGGTAACCACCGGCTCCGGGCGCGCGCGCCCGTCAGCCGCGTGAGGGGGGCTCCTCCGGCTGATCGGTCTCACCCCGGGCGCGGCGGACGCCGTACAGGCCCCGCCTGGAGGTTTCTGTCGGTCGTATCCGGTTGGATCCTGCTGTGGACGTTTCCGTCGAGCACCTGGTGTACGTCCGCGAGGACGGCCACACCGTCGCGCGGATGAGCGCCGAAGGCGTGCCGGACTTCATCGCCTCCGGCCGGGCCCTGACCGGGATCCAGCCCGGCGAGGCGCTCCGGCTCGCCGGTTCCTGGGGCGAGCACCCGCGCCACGGCAGGCACTTCGCGGTGGACGGATGCGAGCGGGTGGCCCCGGCCACCGTCCGGGCGATCCGGGTCTACCTCGGCTCGGGCCTGATCCGCGGCATCGGCCCGAGGCTGGCCCACGCCATCGTCAGCCACTTCGGGGAGGCGACGCTGGAGGTCATCGACGCCGAGCCGGAGCGGCTCAGGGAGGTCGTCAACATCGGGCCCGCCCGGCAGGCGCAGATCGCCCGGGCATGGGAGGAGCAGAAGGAGATCGCCGCGCTGATGGCGGTCCTGCAGGGGTTCGGGGTCAGCCCGATGCTCGCGGCGAAGATCTACCAGGTGTACGGCGCGGACTCCGGCGAGGTCCTCGCCTCCGACCCGTACCGCCTCATCGGCCAGGTCCGGGGGATCGCGTTCGGCACGGCCGACCGGATCGCGCTGAGGTCCGGCGTCCCGGAGGACAGCCCGGAGCGGATCGGCGCGGCGGTCCTGGACACGCTGGAGACCGCGGGCGCCCGCGACGGGCACTGCTACCTGCCGCTGAACGTCCTGGTCGGCAGGGCCGCCGAACTGGTCGACCAGGACCGGGAGCCGGTCCGCCGGGCGGTCGACGCCCTGCGGGCCGAGCGCCGGGTGGTCGTCGAGGCGTCTCCCGACGACCCCGACCAGACCGTGGTCTACGCCAAGCACGTGCACGGCCGCGAGATGGGCCTGACGGCCCACCTGACCAGGCTCTGCCGGGCTCCCTCGGCGCTGCCCGTCCGCACGTGGCCGGAGGACCCGGGGCTCCACGAGGACCAGCGGGCGGCCGTGGCCATGGCCCTGACCAGCACCGTGTCCGTCCTCACCGGCGGCCCCGGATGCGGCAAGAGCCACACGGTGAAGGCCGTCGCCGCCGCGGTGCGGGCGGCCGGCGGCACGGTGACCCTGACCGCCCCGACGGGCAGGGCCGCCAAGCGGCTGTCGGAGCTGACCGGGCTGCCCGCCATGACCGTGCACCGCATGCTGGCCCGCCGGCCGGATCCGGAGCCCGGCACGCTGTTCACCGAGACGCCCTCCCAGGCCGACCTGGTCGTGGTCGACGAGGCCTCCATGCTGGACCTGCACCTGGCCACCCGCCTGGCCGCGGCCGTCCCCTCGGGCAGCCATCTGCTGATCGTCGGCGACGGCGACCAGCTGCCGAGCATCGCGCCCGGCAACGTGCTGGCCGACCTGCTGCGCGTCGAGGCCGTCCCGCGGACCCGGCTGACGCACGTCTTCCGCCAGGCGGAGGAGAGCGGGATCATCCAGGTCGCCCACCGCATCCGGGCCGGCCGGGTGCCCGATCTCCCCGGCCGGAGGGGGTTCTGGTTCGAGGAGGTCGACGATCCCGGCCGGGTCGCCGAGCGGGTGGTCCACCTGGCGACGGTGGCGATCCCGCGCAAGCAGAACGTGGGCCCCGACCAGGTCCAGGTCCTGTGCCCGATGCGCAGGGGCGCGACCGGGACCGCCGAGATCGGCCGGATGATCCAGGAGCGGCTCAACCCCGCCGGGGAGGGGAAGGAGGAGCACTGGTCGGGCGCCTCGGTCTTCCGGACCGGCGACCGGGTCATGTCCGTCCGCAACAACTACGACAAGGGGGTCTTCAACGGGACCACCGGAACGGTGACCGGGATCGTCCGGCAGGACAGGCTCCTGGAGGTCCGCACGGACGAGGGGGAGAGCGTGCAGTACGGCTTCGGCGAGCTCGACGAGCTGACCCACGCGTACGCCGTCAGCGTGCACCGCTCCCAGGGCAGCGAATACCCCTTCGTGGTCGCGCCGATCGTCGCCGAGGCCGGCGGCGTCATGCTGCGCCGCAGGCTGCTCTACACCCTGGTCACCCGGGCCCGGTCGTGGGTGGTCCTCGTCGGCCAGCGCGAGGCCCTGGAGACGGCGGTCAACCGGCTCGGGCACCGCCGCAACACCGGGATCGCCCGCAGGCTCGCGCTGAGCCTGCGGGACTGAGCCTGCGGGACTGAGCCTGCGGGACTGGGCCCGCTGGGCCGGGTCCGCTGGGCCGGGTCCGCTGGGCCGGGTCCGCTGGGCTGGGCCCGGGGACGGTTCCGGGGGAGGGCCGCCGGGGAGACGGCTCCGGGTGGACGGGACGCCCGCAGGGTCCTGTCTTTACCCGATCGTCACCTTCTTCCGGTCAGCTCGGATGGCCGCACACCGATAGGGGCGTATCCGACCTCACAGGAGGAGAACCGGCAGGCCCGCGCCGCCCGCAGGCCCGTAACCGCTGCCGACCTCCCTCCCCGCCGCGCCGTCCGGGCGCGCGGGCGGGAGCACCCGGCAGGCCACCAGAGAGATCATGATGCAGAGCCTCTTCGCGGCAGCCCGTACGGGCTCCCGCCTTGCCGGCCACCCGCGCGCCTGGCTGGTCTTCCTCGTGCTGGGAGGCCTGGCGGCCGTGGCCGTCCCGTTCGCGGCGGGTGCGTCACCGGTCGTGGAGACGCTGTCCTGGGTGCTGCTGCCGGGAGCCTCCGCGCTGGCCGTCCTGACCGGGATGCGCCGGAACGGGCTGACCGGCTCGCGGCCGTGGCGGCTGATAGGCGCCGGTCTCCTGATCACGCTCCTGGTGAGCGCCCTCGGCTGGGGCGTCGGCTGGGGCTGGCTGAGGAGCCCCCTCCTGCTGGGCGTGTACCAGGTCGGCACGCTCGCCGCCTACGGCCTGGCGCTGGTCGCCCTGGTCATGCTGAGCCTGCGGGCCTCCGGCCCGCGCTGGGCGGCGCTGCTGGACGCCGGCACCATCACCGTCGGCGTGGCCATGCCGCTCTGGACGCTGCTCATCGGCCCGGTCGCCGACCAGGCCGCGCACATCGACACCGACCTGGTCTTCGCGCTGGCGCTGCCGGTCGTCGACCTGTTCATCCTCGGGCTCGTGATCCGCCTGGCCCTGGACAGCGGCCGCGTGCCCGGGCTGAGCCTGCTGGGCGCGTCCTACGCCGCCATGTTCTTCTCCGACGTCGTCTACCTGCTGAACCAGACCTCGAACGAGGTGTACGGCGCCGTCTCCACGGCCTGCTGGCTGGGCTGGGCGGTCCTGACCGGCGCGGCCATGCTGCACCCCAGCATGGCCGCCGCGAACCGGACGCAGGAGCCCGCCCCCTTCACCCGGGCGCGGCTGGCCGCGGTCCTGGCGCTGGCACTGGCGCTGACGCTGGTCAGTCCGCTGGTCTCCGTCGTGGTCCCGATGGTCACGGGCGCCGGCCCGGCCGCGGGCGCGGGCGCCCACGGTGGCAGCTCGGTCACGCTGCTGACCGTGCTGCTGGCCGTGCTGCTGGTGCTGCGGCTGAGCACCGTCGTGTGCGTGAGCGTGGCGCAGGCGGCGGACCTGCGCGTCGCCCTGCACCGGCAGGACGTCCTGCAGCGCAGCCTGTCCCACCGCGCCTCGCACGACCCGCTGACCGGGCTGGGCAACCGCACCCTGCTGGGCGAGGCCCTGCACACCGTCATCACCTCGCACGCCGCCGCCCCCGACGCCCCCCATCCGGCGCTGCTCCTGCTGGACCTGGACGCCTTCAAGGACGTCAACGACACCTACGGCCACCCGGTGGGCGACGAGGTGCTCACCGTCGTCGCCCAGCGGCTCCGCGAACTGGTCGCCGGCGAGCGCATCCTGGCCCGGCTCGGCGGCGACGAGTTCGCCATCCTGCTGCCGCGCGCCGAGACCGGCGAGGCCATGGCCGTGGCCCAGCGGATGCTGGAGACCGTGCGGGCCCCCTACCTGCTCGACGGCCGCGAGCTGTACCTGACCACCAGCATCGGCGTTCTCACCGGCACCGCCATCGCCACCGCGTCCGACGCCCTGCGCGACGCCGACCTGGCCCTGTACGCGGCCAAGGCCGCGGGCAAGAACCAGATCACCGTTTTCGACGGCGAGCTGCGCGCCCGGCGCCTGCACCACGCGGAGATCGCCGTCGGGCTGCGCCAGGCGCTGGCCCGGGAGGAGTTCACCCTGGCCTACCAGCCCGTCGTGGACCTGACCTCCGGCACGATCTACGCGGTCGAGGCCCTGCTGCGCTGGACCCCGGCCGGCGGCCGGCCCATCCCGCCGGACGTGTTCATCCCCGTCGCCGAGGACACCGGGCTGATCGTCGAGATCGGCCGCTGGGTCCTGAACCAGGCCTGCGCCGACGCGCAGCGCTGGCACGAGCGGTACGGCATCGCCGTGACGGTCAACGTCTCCGGGCGGCAGCTGCGCGAGCGCGCGTTCCGGGACACGGTGCTGGACGTCCTGGCCCGCTACGCGCTGCCGGAGAACGCGCTGACCCTGGAGGTCACCGAGAGCATGCTGCTGGCCACCACCGCCGCCGAGACGCGCCGCATCGTCGAGCTCCTCGCCGAGCTGCGCACCCACGGGGTGCGCATCGCCCTCGACGACTTCGGCACCGGCTACTCCTCGCTGGCCTACCTGCGCACCCTCCCGGTGGACATCCTCAAGATCGACCGCTCGTTCACCGCCCCGCTCACCGACACCGACCCCCACCAGGCCCGCGCCTTCACCAAGGCGATCGTGGAGCTCTCGGCCAGCCTGGGCCTGTCCACCGTCGTCGAGGGCGTCGAATCCCGCGAGCAGGCCGCGGTCCTGCAGCAGATGGGCTGCCCGCTGGCCCAGGGCTACCTGTTCTCCCAGCCCGCCCCCGCCCGTGCGATCGACGACATGCTCCAGGTGGCGCCCTCGAAGACCGCGGCCTGACGCCCGGCTCCGGCTCGCGCCCGGGCCCGCGCCCCGGTCCCGCCCCCGCGCCGCGGCGCCGTCCTCCGGCGCGCGGTCCGGGGAGCCGGGGCAGCCGGCGGTCGTCGCCGTGCGCCCGGCGCGATCGGGCGTACGGCTTCCGGACGTGCGGCCGGGCCGAACCGTATCGGAACGTGCCAGGAGAACGGGTTTTCGGTCCGGCAGGCCGGGTGGATGAATCATCCCCTAATATCGTCCATCGGACGAAGAGCGCCCCAACTCGGCATCCCGGCAGCCGGCGCCTCACATCTTCGGCGAGAGGGGAAGCGTGGCGGCGGCACTCCGCGGGGAGCGGTACCGCGATGCGCTCCGGGCCCTGCTCGCCTCGCTCGTCGCGGTGGCCCTGTGCCTGGGCGCGACCTCGGCGGGCCACGCCGCGCCCAAGCCGGGCGCCAAGCAGCTCCGCAAGGAACTGGCCCAGCTGCAGAAGCGGTCGGAGACCCTGATCGCCGAGTACTACGAGGGACGCGTCCAGCTGCAGAAGGTCGAGCGGGTGGAGAAGGTGGCCCGCGGCAACCTGGAGCGCGCGCAGCGGAACTTCGACCTGGCCGCGCAGGAGATCCGCCTGCTGGCCGCCGAGCGGTACCGCACCGGTGGCCTGACGTCGGTGGCGGCGCTGGTGGGCGAGGCCGACGCCACCGCCCTGCTGGACCGCCTGGCCCTCACCCGGCAGGTCGTCGCCGACCAGGACGCCAGGCTGCGGAGTTTCACCGAGGTGCGCGACGCCCACCTGCGGGCCCGCGAGTCGGCGCGGGAGCGCGCCGCCGAGCTCCGCGACGCGCTCGAGGAGCTCGACGACGACAAGAAGCGGGCAGAGGAGCTGATCGAGCAGATCAAGGACAAGATAGACCTGCTCTACCCGACCCCCGGGATCCGCCGGGCCGACGGCACCTGGGTGCCCCAGCTGCCGTCCGGGCCGGACCACATCACCCCCCGGATGCGGCTGGTCCGGCAGCTGATCGCGCAGCGTTTCGGCTCCCGGTTCGGGATCGGCTGCTACCGGGTCGACGGGGGCATCGCCGGGGGCGGGGAGCATCCGCTGGGGCGGGCCTGCGACTTCATGCTCAGCAGCGGGGGCGCCATGCCGACGGCGGCCGAGACCCGGCGGGGCAACGAGATCTCCGCCTGGGCGGTCGAGAACGCCCGGAGACTCGGCATCATGTACGTCATCTTCCGCCAGCGCATCTGGCACGTGCGCACCGGCACCTGGCGGACCATGTCGGACCGCGGCGGCGTCACCGCCAACCACTACGACCACCCGCACATCTCGGTCTACTGAAATAGGGTGGGACCCGGCCGGCGGACCACCTCCCGGATCGGACACCTCGTATGCCTCACGACGCCTCGGACTGCCTCGAAGTGCGGGTCACCGCCGCCGACCGCGCGGAGGCGGAGCGGATCCGCACCGCGGCGGTGGGGGAGCGGCTCGCCGCCGACGCGCAGCTGCTCGGCCCGATCGAGTCCGTCTACCGGTGGGCGGGGGAGGTCCGGCGCGCCGAGGAGTGGCTGCTGCTGATGAAGACCACGGCGGAGCGCTTCGAGGAGCTCGCCCGGCGGGTCCGGGAGCTGCACTCCTACGAGGTCCCGCAGATCGTCGCGGTCGTCCTGGCGGCCGGCACCGCCGACTACCTCGACTGGATCAGGCGCGAGACCTTCCGGCCCCCGGTCGGATAGCCGGGGCCGGGCGGGAGCGGGCCGCCCCTTGCCGGGTTCCGCCGCCGGTGGGAGATTGCTCGTACAGCCGTAGAGCGATATCCGATCGGAATGGTGGGGTTCATGCGGGTGATCGGTGCGGGATTCGGCCGTACGGGCACGCTCTCACTCAAGACCGCCCTGGAGCGGCTGGGCTTCGGGCCGTGCCACCACATGACTGAGGTGTTCGAGCGGCCGGGGCAGGCGCGCCGGTGGCTCGCCCTGGCCGAAGGGCGGCCGGTGGACTGGGACGACCTGCTGGGAGGCTACGAATCCTGCGTGGACTGGCCGTCCGCCGCCTACTGGCGCGAACTGGCCGCCCACTACCCCGAGGCCAAGGTCGTCCTGACGGTGCGCGATCCCGAGCGCTGGCTGGCGAGCATGGAGGCCACCATCCTCCGGCAGCACGAGCGCGGGACCACGCTCGCCGGCCGGGCCCTCCTCGGGATCTCGTCCCTGCTGGGCACGGACTTCGCCGCGTTCATCCGGATGACCGACCTGACCGTCGGGCGGCGGGTCTTCGACGGCCGTACGGACGACCGTGAGCACGTCCTCAAGACGTTCCGCGCCCACATCGAGGAGGTCGTGGCGGCGATCCCGCCCGAGCGGCTGCTCCGTTTCGAGGTCCGGGAGGGCTGGGAGCCGCTGTGCGGGTTCCTGGGAGTGCCGGTGCCCGACGAGCCGTTCCCGAGGGTGAACGACAAGGCCGACTTCGAACGGCACGCCAGGGGGAGCATGCTCCCCATGCTCCTGCGGCGCGGCGGGTAGGCCCGTACGGCGGACCGGCGCGGGCGGGCCGGTGCGCCGGTTCTCCCGCCCCCGGGTCCCCGGCGTCGCCTCAGGCCCGTTCTCCGCGTTCCCTCAGGCCCCGGGCCGGGCGTCGACGGGCAGCGATCGGTGCTCGCGCCAGGCCTGGAGGGCGGCCCGGCGGCCGGCGCCGGGGTGCGCGGCATGCCACTCGCGCAGGAAGCGGTTGAGCTCGAACTGGGCGCCGATCGAGCGTGCTGGGAACGGTTCCCGGGATCATCCCGTCTCGACGGGGAACACGTCTCTATTTTCAGAGAGCGCTCTCAGGAAACTATTGACGGGACCGGCATCACGGCGTCAGGATCTGCGCAGTGCGGATCACGGGGGAGCCGCCACGCCCTTCCGCAGCACCTCGAGAACGGACCCTCGATGACCACACCTTCCGCCCGACCGGGCGCCAGGAGGAGCAGGCTCGCCGTACTGGCGGGTCTCGCGGTCCTGGCCTCCGGAGTCACCGGGATGCCGAGCGCGGGCGCCGAGTCCGCGGGCGGTCGACAGCCGGTGATCGGAAAGCCCTCTCTCGACTTCCGCGGCTGCGCTCGCATCGAGAAGAGCCTGCCCGCGCTCTCCGACTGGCCCAGGATCGACAGCCGCATCAAACGGAACCCCCTGGACGAGAGGCGGATCGCGAAGATCGTCTCCGGCATGACCCTGGCCGAGAAGGTCGGCCAGATGACCCAGCCGGAGATCGCGGCGATCACCCCGGAGGAGGTCGGGCAGTACGCCATCGGCTCGGTGCTCAACGGCGGCGGCTCCTGGCCCGGCCGCGACAAGCATGCCGCGCCGAAGGCCTGGCTCGACCTCGCCGACGCCTACTGGGACGCCTCGGTGGCCACCCGGACGAAGATCCCCGTCATCTGGGGCATCGACGCCGTGCACGGCAACAACAACGTCTACGGTGCGACGATCTTCCCCCACAACGTCGGCCTGGGCGCCGCGCAGGACCCGTGCCTCATCCGCGACATCGGAGCGGCGACGGCCAGGCAGATCCGCGCCACCGGCCAGGACTGGGCCTTCGCCCCCACGCTCGCCGTCGTCCGCGACGACCGGTGGGGCCGCACCTACGAGGGCTTCTCCGAGGACCCCCGGATCGTCCGCGCCTACGGCTACGAGGCCGTCAAGGGCCTGCAGGGCGGCCACCCGCTCCGCATCGGCTCCAGCGGCGTCATCGCCACCGCCAAGCACTTCATCGGCGACGGCGGCACCGTCAAGGGCGTCGACCAGGGGGTCAACCCCTCGTCCGAGGCCGAGATGATCAACATGCACGGCCAGGGCTACTACGGCGCGCTCGCGGCCGGCTCCCAGACCGTGATGGTCTCGTTCAACAGCTGGACGAACGAGGAGCTCGGCATCAACGAGGGCAAGCTGCACGGCAGCAAGCGCGCGCTGAGCGACATCCTCAAGGGGAAGATGGGCTTCGACGGCGTCGTCGTCTCCGACTGGAACGGCATCGGCCAGGTCGCCGGGTGCACCAACGCCAGCTGCCCCCAGGCGATCAACGCGGGCATCGACGTCGTCATGGTCCCCAACGACTGGAAGGCGTTCATCGCCAACACGATCGCCCAGGTCGAGAGCGGCGAGATCCCGATGGCCCGCATCGACGACGCGGTCACCCGCATCCTGCGGGTGAAGCTGCGCGCCGGCGTGCTCGACGGCCGCAAGCCCTCCAAGCGCGCCCACGCCGGCTCGGCCGGTGCGCTGGAGGACCGGCGGCTGGCCCGGGAGGCCGTGCGCAAGTCGCAGGTCCTGCTGAAGAACAACGGCAAGGTGCTCCCGCTGGCCAGGAACTCCAAGGTCCTCGTGGTAGGCAAGAGCGCCGACAGCCTGCAGAACCAGACCGGCGGCTGGAGCCTCACCTGGCAGGGCACCGGCAACACCAACGCCGACTTCCCGAACGGCACCACGATCCTCGGCGGCCTGAAGGAGGCGCTGGGCGAGGCGAACGTCACGTTCAGCGAGACGGCCGACGGCGTGGACCCCGCGGCGTTCGACGCGGTCGTCGCGGTGATCGGCGAGACGCCGTACGCCGAGGGCGTCGGCGACCTCGCGCGGCGCTCGCTGGAGGCGGCCAAGATCTACCCCGGTGACCTCGCCGTGCTCGACAAGGTCAAGGGCAAGGGCGCCCCGGTGGTCACCGTCTACGTCACCGGCCGCCCGCTCTGGGTCAACAAGGAGCTCAACCGCTCCGACGCCTTCGTCGTCGCGTGGCTGCCGGGCACCGAGGGCGGCGGCGTCGCCGACCTGCTGGTCCGGGGCCGCCACCACCAGGGCTACACCGGCAAGCTGCCGTACTCCTGGCCGAAGGCCGCCTGCCAGGCGCCGCTCAACGCCGGCGACGAGGGTTACGACCCGCTCTTCCCACTCGGGTACGGCCTGCGCTCCGGCCAGGCGAGCTCCATCGGCACCCTCGACGAGACCGCGCCGGAGTTCGGCTGCGGCTCCACGGGCGGCGGCGGTGAGGCGAGCGAGGACCTGGAGATCTTCAACCGGACCGACGTCGCGCCGTACAAGAGCTTCATCGGCTCGGCGGAGAACTGGGGCGGCACCGAGATCGGCCCCGACGGCCAGGCGGCGCACGCCGAGATCAACGTCGTGCAGTCCGACGTCAACGTGCAGCAGGACGGCCTGAAGGCGACCTGGACCGGGACCGGCCCCGCGCAGATCTACCTGCAGAACCCGGCGGGGGGCACCGACCTGCGCGGCTACCTCAACTCCGACGCCGCGCTGGTCTTCGACACGGTCGTGCACCAGGCGCCGGCCGCCAGGACCGTCATCAGCACCCACTGCGTCTACCCGTGCCTGGCGGAGGTCGTGGCGACCTCCCTCTTCGCGGGGCTGCCCGCGGGGACGAAGTCGACGGTCAAGATCCCCGTCTCCTGCTTCGCGGCGGGGGGCCTCGACCTGGAGAACGTCAACACGCCCTTCCTCGTCTACACCGAGGGCGCCTTCTCCGCGTCGTTCGCCAACGTCCGCTGGGTGCCGAAGGCGGCCGCGGACCCGGACGCGAGGAAATGCTCGGACCTGAGCTGACCGGTCCGTAGGTCCTGACCTGAGCCATGCCGGGCCCGGAAGCCCGGGCCCGGCATGGCGCGGCCTCCCCGTCGCGCCGCGGGAACGGGTCTTGCGGAGCGCGCGGATCCTGGTCAAGATCGGCCTGACACGTCCGACGGCGCCGCGGGGACCGCCTTCCGACCCTCCCGGAGGCATCCGTGCGTTTCCCCTCCCGCATCGCCGTCACCGCCGCCCTGACCGCATCGATGGTCGCCGCCGTCTGCGGCGGTCCCGCCCGCGCGGCCGAGCCCGCCCTGACGGACCTGACCTTCGGCGGAGTGCACAACGCCTACGAGAGGGCGGCCTACCCCTACCTGGTCGACGCGCTCGACGCCGGGAACCGGATGATCGAGATCGATCTGTGGACCTTCTTCGGCCAGTGGACCGTCAGTCACTCCAACCCCTTCTGGAGCGACAACAACTGCGAGCGGGGCGCGACGGTCGGCCAACTGCGCGACTCGGCGCGCAACCAGCAGTTCACGCACTGCCTGGACAACATCAGAGCCTGGCACGAGGCGAACCCGGGGCACGAGCTCCTGGTCGTCAAGCTGGAGATGAAAGACGGGTTCCACGACAACCGGGGCCGGGGGCCCGACGAGCTCGACGCCGTCCTGCGGGAGCGCTTCGGCGACGCGATGCTCACCCCGGCCGACCTGATGGGCGGCCACGCCACCCCGGACGACGCCGCGCGCGCAGGGGCCTGGCCCGCCGACCACCGCGGCAGGATCCTGGTCTACGTGATCCGGGGCACCGCGGAGAACGACAGCCTGCCCACCGAGCTGGAGTACGCCCGGCACCTGCGGGACCACCCCGCCGACGCCCAGGTCTTCCCGGTCCCCAGGGGAGGGTACGGCGCCGCCGACCCGCGCCATGGGTACGAGGAGTCCCTGCGGCCCTGGTTCGTCGTCTTCGACGGGAGCGCCGCGTCCTTCGCCGGGCTGCCCGCCGAGCGGCGGGCGTTCTACGGCGACTACTTCACCGCGGTCACCTCCGCCCACGAGGTCGCGCCCGCGCTGGACCCGGTGAACCCGCCCGCGGACCAGGCGCTGGCCAGGACCCGGACGCTGGGCTGCCTGGGGGCGACCGTCGTGTCCAGCGACTGGCGCGACGTCCCCGGCTGGCAGGGTCCGCACACCCGCACCGGGTGCTGACGGGGTCCACCACCGCGGCGAGGCGGCGGGCGACCGGCGGGGCGGCCGTACGGGATCCCGCGGTGCGCCCCTCGGAGAAGTACGGGCCGTCCGGGAGAGGGCGGTCATCGGCCGCACGGCGGCGGAACTGAGGACTTCCCGGCGGCGGCAACCGTTCCGCACCCCGCGTGCACTCCGGCCGCCACTCCCGGCGGGCCTACTGGAGGAAGAGGGCCGGACGGCCCGCACTTCTCCAAGGGGCACACAGGGGATCACCGCCATGACCTTCATCGCCACTCTCGCCATCGTCCTCCGCGTCCTGGGCAACACCCTCGTCCTGCCGCTGGCCGCCTGGGCGATCCTGGCCGCGTGCGGCCCGGTGCACGCGAGTGCGGAGGTCTGCGACGCGGCCGACACGCTGAGCCGGGTGGAGCGGACGGCCGGGATGACCGCGGACGACCTGCTCCAGGTCGCGGAGAAGCAGCTCACCGACAAGCCCCGGACCGGCAAGCCCCGCCGGTGAGGACCACCGGGCCCCCGCGCGGCGGCGGCCGGGCGGCGGCCCGTTCACTGCGGCCCGCGCACCACGGCCCGCGACCCGCTCGCCGCGTCCTGCGCACCGGAGCGCGTACGCCGGGGAGATCCGGCCGGTCCCGGATCTTCCACGCCCGGTGTCCCGTTGCTACATTCCGAGATGAGAATTCATTTCAGTTTTGGACCGGAGGGTTCGATGACCGCTCTCACCCCCGAGCCGGAGCCGACGGCGCCCGCCCGGCGCGACCTGCCGCCGTCGATGGTCGAGCGGATGACCCTGATCATGGACGCGTTCACCGGCCGCTCCACCCGGCTGACCCTGGAGGACGTGGCCCGCCGTACGCACCTGCCGCGCTCGACGGCGCACCGGATCCTCGACCAGCTGGTCCGCCTCGGCTGGATCGAGCACACCTCCTCCGGCTACGGCCTGGGGCCGCGCGCACTCGGGCTCGGCGGCGGCGACGGCCACGGCGAGGTCCGGGAGGCGGCCGCGCCGCTCCTGCACGACCTGCAGCTCAGAACCGGTCTCGTGGTGCACCTGGCGGTCCTCGACGGGGCGGAGGTCTTCTACCTCGACAAGGTGGGCGGGCGGTTCGCCGCCTCGGTCCCCTCCCGGGTCGGCGGCCGGGCCCCGGCCCACTCGACCGCGCTGGGCAAGGCGATGCTGGCCTGGCTCGAGCCCGAGGAGGTCGACGTCCGGATCGGCGCCATCGGCCGGCTGACCGGCCGCACCATCGGCGAGATCGGCATCCTGCACCAGGAGCTGAACCGGGTACGGCAGCGCCGGGGGCTGGCCTTCGAACGGGGGGAGTGCTTCCCCGACATCGCCTGCACGGCGGCGGCGATCCGCGGCCCCGAGGGGCCGGTGGCGGCGATCTCCCTGGTGGGGGACGCGCGGACCCCGCTGGAGAAGGTCGCCCCGCTGGTGGCCTGCGCCGCGCGGCAGGTCTCGGAGGCGCTCTTCCCGGCTGCGGAGGCTCCTCGGCGGGCCCGGCTGATGGCGGTGGTCCCGGACCGGACGTGGTCCGCGGAGACCGTGAACCGGCTCCTGGCCACCGGCCAGGACGGCGACTGGTTCTGACGCCGCCGCGGGCGGAGAGACGACGGGGAGCCGGTGGGGCGCCCGGTACCGGCACCCCGCGCCGTCCGGCCCGGCGGCCCTTCGCTGTCCGGCCGCTCCAGGGCGGCCTCGGGCCAGGACGGCCTCACCCGTAGAGCCGGAAGCGCGGCCACGCCGCGGCCCAGGGCTCCTTGAGACCGCGGCACACGTAGATCGGCAGGCCCTGCCGTTCGTTCGGGACGCCGAGTCCGTTGTCCACCCGTCCCGCCTCGGAGCAGGTGCCGAACTGGGTGTTCAGCAGGTCCAGCGGCACCTTGACGGAGACGACGACGCCGGCCCGGTCCGGCGGCGGGCCGTACCGGTACAGGTGGTTGTGGCCGCTGTAGACCGGCGGCAGCACGCCGCGGTCGGCCTCGCGGTCGAGCATGCCGGCCTCTCCCATCCCGCCGGCGAGCAGTACGGCGCCCTCCCGGTCGGCGGCGGGCAGCCCGTCCACCACCCGGCCGACCTGGGCGGCGAACTCGGGCCAGCCGATCTGGTCGGCGGTGACCTCGTTGAACGCCGGGACGGGGGTTCCGGCCAGCGAGGCCGCCGGGATCAGCGGCAGGTTGAACGCGGCGCAGTAGACGCCGTTGAGCGCCACCGCGCCGACGGCCAGCCACCGCCGTCCGGCCCGTTCGGCCGTCCACCCGGCCACGCTCACGCACCCGGCGGCGAGGAGCAGGACGAGCAGCCCGGCGGCGTAGTCGAACCGCCCTCCCATCAGCAGCACCACGGCGGCCGACGCGGGGTAGGCGACCGCCAGGGAACGCACCCGGCGGTCGCGCCAGAGCCGGACCAGCCCGGCCGCGGCGAACACCCCTCCCACCGGTCCGAGCAGCAGGACCTGCATGGGCACGAACACGGCGCGCATCTCGGCGCCCCGGTCCTCGCTCAGCGCCGCCGCCATCGTCGCCTGCGGCCAGTCGTTGGTGATCTGGTACAGCAGGTTCGGCATGGCGACCGCCAGCGCGATCAGGGCTCCGGCCCACAGCCGCGGGTCGCGGAGCACCCCCCGCGGACCGGCGGCGAGCACGCCGGCGGCCAGCCCGATGACGAGGATCGCGATCAGCAGCTTGTTGTAGGTCGCGAACCCGATGACCGCTCCGGCGGCGAGCCACCACCTCCCGTCCGTCCGCGACAGCGCCCGGAGCACGAAGAGGATCGCCGCCGCCCACAGCGGGGCGTCGAAGCTGGTCGTGAGGAGGCTGTGCCCGCCCACGACGGTGTAGGAGGCGGTGGTGACCGCGACGGCCGCGAGGAGCTGCGCCGTACGGTCTCCGCCCAGTTCCCTCGCGATCAGGGCGACGAGCACGACCAGCAGCGCGGCGCCCAGCGCGGCGGGCACCCGCACGGCCGTGACGGTGTCGCCGAGGAGGAGCACGGCCGCCCTGGCCAGCAACGGGGTCAGGGGAGGCTGGTCGACGTATCCCCAGTCGGGACGTTCGCCGAGCATGCGGAAGTACAGCTCGTCCTTGTAGTAGCCGTACCAGGGACTGAACGCCAGCAGCACCGTGAGGAAGACGAGGGCGACCGCCGCGACCGGGCGCCAGGCCACCTGCGGGAGCCCGTCGACGAGGCCGGCCCTCTCCTGCGGCGGGGAGACACGTGTTTCCACCATGCCGCCAGTGAAGGGCACCGCAGGCCCGGCCTCCCACCCCTAACCGCCTCCTACGGAGTCGGCGGCGCGGAGCCGGGAAGCCCGTGCCCGGCGGGACCCGCGCGCCGGGCCGGCCCCCGCCGGGCACGTGACCGTTGGTAATGCCTCGATGTGACGAACCGAAAATGAAGATCAACCCAGGCGGACGGGGAGGCTCGCGGGGCAGGGCGGGGTGAGACCCGAAGGGAGAAGCCATGCAGGAACGGAGACCGGTGACCTTGCTGGGCGGACCGCTGGACGGACTGACGTTCTTGTCGGCCGGGACCGAGAAGGCCGGCACCGCGTGCGTGATCCTCTTCAAGGATCAGCAGGTTCTGTACGAGCCCTTTCCCGACGATGAATCGGGCGTCTGGCTCTACGGCGGAGTCATCGCCTGACCCGGTGCCCGGCGGGCACCGGCCGGCGGGTGAGTGCTCGTGGCCGTCCACGGGTGCTCGCAACGGCACCCGGTAGCGGGCCGCCTCGGTGCGGTGCCGGCGGGATGTGAGCTCGGTGAGGATGCCGAAGAGCCGGGGCCGGGCGTCCGGACAGGCCAGGTCGCGGGTTCCGCGGCGGGAGAAGGCGACCAGGAACGTCTCGCCGACGAGGTCCTCGGCCTGTTCCGGGCCCGGTTCGTCCTCAGCCCCAGCGGTCGCCCCACCCCCACAGGACCGGCGCGCCCGCCGCCTCCGCGGCCCGCGCCTGCGGCTCCCGGGCATCGACGCCGAACCGCCCCCGGAAGAAGATCAGCGGGCGCTGACCGGTGCCCGCCTCGACCTCCAGGACCCGGCCGATCACCACGTCGTGGTCGCCGGCGGCGTGCACGTCGGACACCTCGGCGTGCACCCGCAGCAGCACGCCGCGCAGGGCCGGGGTGCCCCACCGGGACAGGTCCCAGTCGAGCCCGTCGTACTTCCTGCCCGTGCCGGAGCCGAACCGGCCGCACAGATCGACCTGGTCCTCGCCCAGCACGTTCACGCAGAACCGCCCGGAGTCGCGGATCCTCGGCCAGGTGCGGCCGCCGTGGCCGGCGCAGAACAGCACGAGCGGCGGTTCGAGCGAGACCGAGGCGAACGCCTGGCAGGCGAAGCCCACCGCCTCGCCGCCGTCGACCCCGGTGACCACGGTGACACCGGTGGCGAACGCCCCCATCGCGCGCCGCATCTCCAGCGGGGTGGGCGGGGCGGTGGCGGTCGTGCCGGCCGGGTCGCCGGCGCCTGCCGTGCGCGTCACGGGCTCGGCTGTCATGGCTCACCTCATGTCTCCCGGTACGGCGGGCGGCCGTACCGGGAGAACGTAGGCCGCGCGTCGCCGTACCCGCGCGAGGCGGTCCCGTTGAGCGGAAGGCTCCGGGACCCCGGCCGGCGCGGTGCCGGGCTCCCGGTCGCGGGGGGGTCCCGGCCAGCGGGACCACCGCCGCGACCGGTCGGCGGCCCCGGTTACGTTCCTGCGAGGCCGGTGCTCCCGCCGGCCGTTCCCGGCGACCGAGGCGGATGGACCGAGGCGGATGATGAGCACGGAGCCGAGTCACGGACCGATCCACGGGCAGAGTCACGGGCAGGGTCACAGGCCGGACCATGAGCCGGGTCAGGGGCCGATCCACGGGCCGGGTCAGGGGTTGAGCCGTGAGTCGACGTTGCGCGAACTCACGACCGACGAGGGCGTGCTGCGCTACCACGAGGCCGGTGACGGCCCGCCCCTGCTGCTGCTGCACGGGTCCGGTCCCGGCGTCACCGGCTGGCGGAACTACCGCGGCAACCTGGCCGCCCTCGCCGGGCGCTTCCGCTGCCTGGTGCTGGAGTTCCCCGGCTTCGGCGTCAGCGACCCCACCGGCGCCCACCCCATGGCCGCCGCACCCGGCGCGGCGCTCCGCCTCCTCGACGGGCTCGGGATCGAGCGGGCCGACGTGATCGGCAACTCCATGGGCGGGATCGTGGGCGCGCAGGTGGCGATCTCCGACCCCGCCCGCGTGCGCCGCCTGGTCACCATCGGCGGGCTGGGCGTGAACCTGTTCAGCCCCGGACCCGGCGAGGGCGTCAGGCTGCTCACGGAGTTCGTCGAGCACCCCACCCGCGAGGCGCTCGTGCGCTGGCTGCACTCCATGGTCTACGACCCGGCCCTGGTCACCGAGGAGATGGTCGAGGAGCGCTGGGCGCAGGCCACCGAGCCGGACACGCTCGCCGCCTCCCGCCGGATGTACGGCCGCGCCGCGCTCGCCGCCCGCGCCGCCGCCGCGCGGTCGGACGCCCCGCCGTACTGGGCGACGCTGCACCGGCTCAAGGCCCCGACGCTGATCACCTGGGGCCGCGACGACCGGGTCAGCCCCCTCGACATGGCGCTGGTGCCGATGCGGACCATCCCCGGCGCCGAGCTGCACGTCTTCCCGGACTGCGGGCACTGGGTGATGATCGAGCAGCGGGCGGCCTGGGAGAGCGCCGTGCTGGCCTTCCTGACCCGCGAGGAGGCCCCGTGAGCGGGCGAACCGGCGGGCACGGCGGGCACGGCGGCGCCGCCCGTGCGGCCGGCGGAGGAGGCCCTGTGGGCGGGCAGGGGTGGGACGCCGAGTTCGACCTCGTCGTCGTCGGCAGCGGGGGCGGCGGGATGACGGCCGCGCTCACCGCCGCCGCCGAGGGCCTGGAGCCCCTGGTCGTCGAGAAGGGCTCGCGGTACGGCGGCAGCACCGCCATCTCCGGCGGCGGCATCTGGATCCCCGGCAACCCCGTGCTGCGCGCCAGGGGGCAGCACGACAGCTGCGAGGCCGTCCGCCGCTACCTCGACCTGCTCACCGCCGGGCGGGTGCCCGCCGCGCGGCTCGACGCCTACGTCGACCACGGCCCGGCCGCGATGGAGCTGCTCTGCCGGAGCAGGTGGATGCGCTTCTCCTGGACCAAGGGGTACGCCGACTACCATCCCGAGCTGGAGGGCGGCCGCGCGCTGGGCCGGTCCATCGAGGCGCTGCCGTTCGACACCCGCAGGCTGGGGCCCGACGAGAGGCACCAGCGTCCCAACAGCCTGAAGGGCCCGCTGGGTCTGTGGATCACCGCGAAGGACTACCACGACCTGGCGATGGCCCGGCGCACCTGGCGCGGGCGGCGCGCCACGCTCGTGGCAGCCTGGCGGGTCGCCTCGAACCTGGTCCGCCGCCGCCACATGGCGACCGGCGGGCGCGCGCTCGTCGCGCGGCTGCGCATGGCGCTCAAGGACGCCGGGGTCCCGCTCTGGCTGAAGACGTCCATGACCGACCTCGTCGTCGACGGGCACGGCGCCGTCACCGGCGTCGTCGTCGAGCGCGAGGGCCGCACCCTGCGGCTGCGCGGCCGGTACGGCGTGCTGCTGGCCACCGGCGGCTTCGACCACAACCCCGCACTGCGCGCGAAGTACCTGCCGGAGGGCGGCCGGGCCGACTTCAGCATGGGCGCCCGGGAGAACACCGGCGACGGCATCCTGGCGGGGGAGCGGGCCGGCGCCGCGCTCGACCTGATGGACGACGCCTGGTGGATGCCGGCGGTCCGGCACCCCGCGGGCGCGGCCATCCCGCTGGTCTCCGAACGCTGCATCCCGCGGTCGATCATCGTCGCGGCGGACGGGCGGAGGTTCGCCAACGAGTCCGCGCCGTACGTGAACTTCGTCCACGACCAGCTCGCGGGCGGCCACGTCCCGGCGTGGTTCGTGATGGACGCCAGGGCCCGCGCCCGCTACCCGTTCGCGCAGATCCTGCCCGGCGCGCCGATCCCGCAGGCGTTCTACGACGCGGGCGTGGTGCACCGGGCCGGCACGGTCGCCGAGCTGGCCAAGCGGATCGGCGTGCCCCCGGATGCCCTGACCGAGACCGTCGAGCGCTTCAACGGCTTCGCCCGCGCCGGCCGGGACGCCGACTTCGGACGGGGGGAGAGCGCCCACGACCGCTACTACGGCGACCCCACGCTGAAGAACCCGAACCTCGACGTGATCGACCGCCCGCCGTACTACGCGGTCCGCATCGAGGCCGGAGACCTCGGCACCAAGGGCGGCCTGGTCTGCGACGAGCACAGCCGGGTGCTGCGCGCGGACGGGTCGGTGATCGAGGGCCTGTACGCCACCGGCAACGTCTCGGCCTCGGTGATGGGCAACGAGTACGCCGGTCCCGGCGCCACGATCGGACCCTCGATCGTCTTCGGGTACATCGCGGCCGGGCACGTCGCGCGGCGAGCCCGCGCCGGCGGCGACCCCGGCCGGTCCGGGCCGGCCTGACGGCCCGGGCGGGCCCGGACCGGCCGGAGGGCGGAGGCGGTGAACCCGGAGACGGTGGCCCGGAAGTGGTGAGCCCGGAGACGGCGGGCCCGGATCCCGAGACCCGAGGAGGACGACCATGGCGCAGCCCGGACCGCTCAGGGTGCGTGTCGTCGAGGTCGTCCGCGAGACCGCGGACGCGCACTCGCTGGTGCTCGAACCCGCCGACGGCGACCGCGGCCGGTTCGGCTACCGGCCCGGGCAGTTCCTCACGATCCGGATCCCCGGCGGCCGCGAGGGGGGCCCCGAGGGCGGTACGGCACGCTGCTACTCGCTGTCCAGTTCCCCGGCCTGCGACGAGAAGCTCAAGGTGACCGTCAAGCGGGTCCCCGGCGGTCACGGGTCGAACTGGATCTGCGACCACGTCACCGAGGGCGACGTACTGGAGGTGCTGCGGCCCTCCGGCGCCTTCACCCCCCGCACGCTCGACGGCGACTTCCTGCTGCTGGCGGCCGGAAGCGGCATCACACCGGTCATGTCGATCCTCAAGTCCTGCCTGCACGCCGGGACCGGGTCGGCCGTCCTCGTCTACGCCAACCGGGACGAGAACTCGGTGATCTTCCGGGACGAACTGGCCGCGCTGGCCCGGGAGCACGCCGGCCGGCTGGCCGTACTGCACTGGCTGGAGTCGGTGCAGGGCCTGCCCACCGCGGCGGGGCTGGCGGCGGTGGCCGGGCCGTACGCCGGGCGGGAGGCGTTCGTCTGCGGTCCCGGGCCGTTCATGGACCTCGCGGTCGAGGCCCTCACCGGCCTCGGCGTGCCGCCCGAGCGGGTGCGCACCGAACGCTTCACCTCACTGGCCGCCGACCCGTTCACCGCCCGGCCCGCGCCCGGCGCCCCCGCATCAGGTGCCTCCGCGCCCGCTGTCCCCGCGCCCGGTGTTCCTGCGCCCGCTGTCCCCGTGTCCGACGCCCTCGTGTCCGGTCTCACCGAGGCTTCCTCCCCCGCCGCCGTGCCCGCTCCCGGATCCGCCGGTCCCGCCGGACCGGCCCGCCCGGCGGAGGCCGCGGAGGCCGAGGTCGAGGTCGAACTGGACGGCCGGACGCGGACGGTGGCCTGGCCCCGCGGCGCGCGCCTGCTCGACGTGCTGCTCGCCGCGGGGCTGGACGCGCCGTACTCCTGCCGTGAGGGGTCCTGCAGCGCGTGCGCCTGCGTGCTAGTCGAGGGCGAGGTCGCGATGGAGCGCAACCAGGTCCTCGACGACCGCGACCTGGCCGACGGCCTCATCCTCGCCTGCCAGGCGGTCCCGGTCAGCGAACGCCTCAAGGTCACCTACGACGCCTGACCGGCCGGGGGCGTCCCGGTGCCCTCCCACTGAGCGGGAGGGGACCGCCGCGGACGGCGCGACGCTGGGAGCGTTGACCCCGGAACGGGAGGGACCGGGACGGGAGCGGCCCGGCCGCCCCGGGGCACCGCCGGTCCGGGCGCGGTGCTGACCCCGACGCCAGGAGGGTGCGATGCTGGATCCGGCGGAACGCGCGTCCGCGGCCGCCCTGCTGCGGGCGGCCCAGCGGGACCGGGCGCCGATCGAGCCGCTGACCGCCGCCTTCCCCGGCATCGACGTCGTCGACGCCTACGAGATCCAGCTGCTCAACATCCGCCGCAGGCTCGCCGGCGGGGCCCGGGTGCGCGGGCACAAGGTGGGCCTGTCGTCCGAGGTGATGCAGCGGATGATGGGCGTCGGCGAACCCGACTACGGCCACCTGCTCGACGACATGGTGCTCGCCGAGGACGTCCCCATTCCGGCGGGGGCGTACTGCCACCCGCGCGTCGAGGTCGAGATCGGCTACGTGCTCGGCGCGAGCCTGCCCGGCGCGGGCTGCACCGAGGCCGACGTGCTCGCCGCCACCGAGTACATCGTGCCGAGCATCGAGCTGATCGACAGCCGCATCAGGGACTGGCGGATCGGCCTGGCCGACACGGTCGCCGACAACGCCTCCTCGGCGGGGGTCGTCCTGGGCGCCGCCCGGGTCCGCCCCGGCGAGCTGGACCCGGCCGGGATCGAGGCGGTGCTGTACCGCGGGGGCACCGAGGTCGCGCGCGGCGACACCTCGGCCGTCCTGGGGAACCCCACCACCGCCGTGGCCTGGCTGGCCGGGAAGGTCGCCTCCTTCGGGGTGAAGCTCGAAGCCGGGCACCTGATCCTGCCCGGCTCCTGCACCCGCGCGGTGGACGTGCGCCCCGGCGACGTCTTCCGCGCCGAGTTCGCCGGGCTCGGCTCCGTGACCGCCCGATTCGAGTGAGGGGACGAGACCTTGAGCAAGGCGACCGCCGCGATCGTCGGATCGGGGAACATCGGGACCGACCTGATGTACAAGCTGCTCCGCTCCGAGTCGATCGAGCCCCGCTGGATGATCGGAATCGACCCCGGGAGCCCGGGCCTGAAACGGGCCGCGGACGAAGGGCTGGAGGCCTCCGCCGAGGGCATCGACCGGCTGCTCTCCGGGCGGGAGCGGCCCGACCTCGTCTTCGAGGCCACCTCCGCCCGCGTGCACCGGGAGAACGCCCCCCGCTACGAGGCGCTCGGCATCCGGGCCGTGGACCTGACCCCCGCCGCGCTCGGGCCCGCGGTCGTGCCCGCGGTCAACCTCGGCGGCCACCTGGACGCGCCCAACGTCAGTCTGATCACCTGCGGGGGACAGGCCACCATCCCGATCGTGCACGCCGTCTCCCGGGTGACCGAGGTGGCCTACGCCGAGATCGTCGCCAGCGTCGCCTCCCCGTCGGCCGGCCCGGGGACGCGGGCGAACATCGACGAGTTCACGATCGCCACCCGCCACGGCATCGAGCGGATCGGCGGCGCCGCGCGCGGCAAGGCGATCATCATCCTCAACCCCGCCGAGCCGCCGATGATCATGAGGGACACGGTGTTCTGCGCGATCCCGGCCGACGCCGACCGCGAGGCGATCGCCGCCTCGATCAAGGAGGTCACCGCCGAGGTGGCGTCCTACGTGCCCGGCTACCGGCTGCGCGCCGCGCCCCAGTTCGACGATCCCGCGCCGGTGGACGACGGGCTCGCGCCGGTGGGCGACGGGCTCGCGCGGGTGGGCGACGGGCTCGCCCGGGTCGCGGTCTTCCTGGAGGTGGAAGGCGCGGGCGACTACCTCCCGCCGTACTCCGGCAACCTCGACATCATGACCGCCGCCGCCACCCGGGTCGGCGAGGGCTTCGCGCGGCGGATCCTCGCCCGGCGGGCCACCGCCTGAGCCGCCGCTCCCGCCCGCCGCTCCCGCCCGCCGCTCCCGTCCGTTCCCGCCGCATCCGCCCGACCCCGAGGGCCCGCCGCCGCCCCCGGAGCCCGCGCGACTCCGCCCGAGTCAAGGAGACCCGCCCATGCCCTACCGCGCCGACCTCGACGTCCGGGTCACCGACTCGTCGCTGCGCGACGGCTCGCACGCCAAGCAGCACCGGTTCACCGTCGCGGACGTCCGCGCCGTCGTCGGCGCCCTCGACGCCGCCGGGGTGCCGGTCATCGAGGTCTCCCACGGCGACGGCCTCGGCGGCTCGTCGTTCAACTACGGGTTCAGCCGCACCCCCGAGCAGGAGCTGATCAGGGCGGCCGTCGAGACGGCGCGGCGGGCGAGGATCGCCTTCCTGATGCTGCCCGGCCTCGGCGTCCTGGACGACATCCGGGAGGCCGCCGGGAACGGCGCCGCCGTCTGCCGGATCGCCACCCACTGCACCGAGGCCGACATCTCCGTCCAGCACTTCGGCCTGGCCCGGGACCTGGGCCTGGAGACCGTCGGCTTCCTGATGATGGCGCACAGCCGCCCGCCGGAGGTCCTCGCGAAGCAGGCGCGGATCATGGCCGACGCCGGCTGCCAGTGCGTGTACGTCGTCGACTCCGCCGGCGCGCTGATCCTGGAGCAGACCGGCGACCGGGTCGCCGCCCTGGTGGCCGAGCTCGGCTCCGACGCCCAGGTCGGCTTCCACGGCCACGAGAACCTCGGGCTCGGCGTCGCCAACTCCGTCATCGCCGTCCGGTCCGGAGCCGTCCAGATCGACGGCTCGACGCGCCGCTTCGGCGCGGGGGCGGGCAACACCCCCGTCGAGGCGTTCGCCGCCGTCGCCGAGAAGCTGGGCATCCGGACCGGCATCGACGTCCCGAAGATCATCGACGCCGCGGAGGACGTGGTCCGCCCGGTCATGGACGGCGAGTGCCTGCTCGACCGGCTCTCGCTCACCATGGGCTACGCCGGCGTCTACTCCAGCTTCCTCAAGCACGCCGACCGGCAGGCCGCCAGGTACGGGGTCTCCGGCACCGAGATCCTCCTGGAGGCGGGACGCCGCAACCTCGTCGGCGGCCAGGAGGACCAGCTCATCGAGATCGCCGTCGCCCTCGCGGAGAAGTGAGGACCGCAATGACCAACCACGTGCTCGCCGCCATCACGGAGCGCGCCGAGGAGATCGCCGCGCTCGGCGTCACCGGCGAGGCCCTCGGCAGGCTGGACGACCAGGCGGCCAAGGCGCTGCGGGACGCCGGCGTGATCCGCATGCTCCAGCCGGCCGCGTACGGCGGCTCGGAGTCCCATCCCAGGGAGTTCGCCGAGACGGTGATGGGCGTCGCCGCGCTCGACGGTTCGACCGGCTGGGTCGCGGGCATCGTCGGGGTGCACCCGTGGGAGATGGCCTTCGCCGACCCCCGGGTGCAGGAGGAGGTCTGGGGGGAGGACCGGGACACCTGGATCGCCTCGCCGTACGCGCCGATGGGCGTCGCCCGGCCGGTCGACGGCGGCTACGTCCTCAACGGCCGCTGGCAGTTCTCCTCCGGCACCGACCACTGCGACTGGATCTTCCTGGGCGGCCTGCTCGGCGACGCCGAGGGCAGGCCGGTCCAGCCGCCCGTCTCGCTCCACCTGATCCTGCCGCGCGCGGACTACGAGATCGTGCCGGACTCCTGGGACGTGGTCGGCCTGCGCGGCACCGGGAGCAAGGACGTCGTCGTCTCCGGCGCGTTCGTCCCGGACTACCGGGTCATCCCGTTCTCCAAGGTCGTCGACGGGAGCGCGCCCAGGGAGGCGGGGCTGACCAGCCCGACCTACCACGTCCCGTTCTCCTGCGCGTTCCCGCTCGGCATCACCGCCGCCGTCGTCGGCATCGCCGAGGGCGCCCTCGCCCACCACCTCGCCTACCAGCGGGGCCGAGTGCAGATCACCGGCACGAAGGTCCGGGACGACCCGTACGTGCTCTACGCGATCAGCGAGGCGGCCGGGGAGATCGCGGCCTCCCGGTGCGCGCTGCTCGACAACGTGTCGCGGATGTACGACGCCGTCGCCGCCGGCCGGGAGGTCTCCTTCGCCGAGCGCGCGGCCGGCCGGCGGGTCCAGGTCCAGGCGGCCTGGCGCGCCGTACGCGCGGTCGACGAGATCATGGCCCGCTCCGGAGGCAACGCGATGCGCGCGGACAACCCCGTCCAGCGCTTCTGGCGCGACGCGCACATGGGCCTGGCCCACGCCATCCACGTGCCCGGCGCGGTCTTCCACGCCGCCGCCCTGACCGACCTGGGCGTCGAGCCCCCGCCGGGCCCGCTGCGCTCGATGATCTAGTACCCCGACGGACGAACCCGGAGTGATGAGATGACGCAGATCCGCGGGCTCGGCTACCTGAAGGTCCGGACACGCGACCTCGGGCGCTGGCGCGAACTGGTGATCGACGGTCTCGGCTTCGCCGAGGGCGGCGGGCCGGACCCGGACGGCCTCTACCTGCGCATGGACGAGCGCCGGTCGCGGCTCGTCGTGCTGCCCGGCGAGACCGACCGGGTGCTGGCCGTCGGCTGGGAGGTCCGCGACCAGTTCGCGCTGGCCGCGGTCGGCCGCGCGGTCGAGGCGTCGGGCACGGCGGTCAAGGTCCTCTCGGCGCGGGAGTCCGCCGAGCGCGGCGCCGAGCAGGTGATCGCGTTCGACGACCCGGCGGGCACCCCGGTCGAGGTCTTCTTCGGCCCCGTCCTCGACCACGCCCCGGTGCTCACCGGGATGGGCCAGCGGTTCGTCACCGGCGAGCAGGGCATGGGCCACGTGGTCATCCCCTCCACCCGTGCGGACGAGACGGTCTCCTTCTACGCCGAGGTGCTCGGCTTCCTGCCGCGCGGCGCCATGCGGGTCGGCGGGGGGAAGGGGCCGCGGGTGCGCTTCATGGGCGTCAACCGGCGCCACCACAGCCTCGCGGTCTGCCCCGCCCCGCACGGGGAGGAACCGGGCCTGGTGCACCTCATGGTCGAGGTCGACGGCCTCGACGCCGTGGGGCGGGCGCTGGACAACGTCAACCGGCTGGGATTCTCCGTCTCCTCCACGCTGGGTCGGCACACCAACGACAAGATGATCTCCTTCTACGTGCGCGCGCCGGGCGGCTGGGACATCGAGTACGGCACCGGCGGCCTGCTCGTCGACGAGACGCACTACACCGCCGAGGAGATCACCGCGGACAGCTACTGGGGCCACGACTGGTCCGGCTCCGAACCGCTGGCGGCCTTCACCCCGCGCGCATGAGCGCCGTGCCGCCGGTGGAGCCGGTCCGTGCCGGCTCGGTCGGCGCCTGGGACCACGAGTGCGACGTGCTCGTCGTCGGTTTCGGCTGCGCGGGCGCCGCCGCGGCCTACGAGGCCGCCGCCGCGGGGGCCCGCGTCACCGTGCTGGAGCGCGCCGGCGGGCCCGGCGGCTCCTCGGCGCTGTCCGGCGGCGAGATCTACCTCGGCGGCGGTACGGCGCTGCAGAAGGCCTGCGGCTTCGACGACACCCCCGGCGACATGTTCGCCTACCTGGTCGCGGCGCTCGGCCCGCACGCCGACACCGAGAAGATCCGGCTGTACTGCGACGGGAGCGTCGAGCACTTCCGGTGGCTGTGCGAGCGCGGGCTCACCTTCAACGAGGGACTGTTCGACGCGCCGAGCTGGGTGCCGCCGACGGCGGACGGGCTGATGTGGCTGGGCGAGAACGCCTGGCCGTACAACACGGTCGCCCGGCCCGCCCCGCGCGGGCACCGGCCCGCGACCGAGTCGTTCGGCGGCTGGCTCCTCATGGAGAAGCTGGTCGCGGCCGCCCGGGAGGCCGGGGCCGCCGACCACGCCGACACCCTGGCCACCAACCTCGTCGTCGACGAGGGCGGCCGGGTGGCGGGCGTGCTGGCCCGCCGGTACGGCGAGCGGACGGCCTACCGCGCGCACCGGGCGGTGGTACTGACCACCGGCGGCTTCGTCGACTCCGAGGAGATGCTCGCCCTGCACGCCCCGGTGCTGCTGGGACACGGCAAGGTCAGCGACGGCCTCGACGACGGCGGGGGCATCCGCATGGCGGCGGCGCTCGGCGCCGCCACCCGCCGCATGTCCGCCGTGCAGATCGCGCTGACCGCCCTGCCCGCGCTGGCCGTGCGCGGCCTGCTGGTCAACGGGCTCGGGCAGCGCTTCGTCAACGAGGACGTCTACCCGGGCGTGTTCAGCGCCGCCGCCGTGCTGCACCAGCCGGGACCGTACTGGGTGGTCGTCGACGAGGAGGGCTACGAGGACGTCCCCCGGCGGGACCTGTGGGGCGTGCGCCCGGCGTTCGCCGCCGAGACGCTCGCGGAGCTGGAGGAGTCGCTCGGCGTGCCCGCCGGGGCGCTGGAGACGGCGGTCGGCGTCTACAACCGGCACGCGGAACGGGGCGAGGACCCCTACTTCCACAAGGACCGCAGGTGGCTGCGGCCGCTCCGGCCGCCCTTCGCCGCGGTCGACCCGCGGCTGGGGTTCGGCGCGGGCGGCCGGAGGGACACGGGCGTGGCCGGGTTCACCCTGGGCGGGCTGCACACCACCCCGGACGGGGCGGTGCTGGACCAGTCGGGGCGGCCGATCCCGGGCCTGTTCGCCGCGGGCCGGGCCAGCTCCGGCCTGCACGGCGACGGTTACGTCAGCGGGACGTCGCTGGGCGACGGCACGTTCTTCGGCCGCCGGGCCGGTCGCGCGGCGGCCCGGTCCGCCGGGTGATCCGCGGCGACGCCCCCGCCCGGGGGCCGTCATCGCCGTTGAAACGGCTCCCCGGAAGATTCTGTCCCGTGCGCTTTGACGTTCTCCGCAGATTGCGCGGGCGGGTGCCCGGGGATGACGCTGTTGCGGTTCCGCGAGGCGGGTGCGCATCCGGCGAGGTCGCCGAGGCGCCCGCACTCCTGTGGATTCTTCCCTTTCCGGAGCCGCGTTCCGCAGCGGGCGGCGTTCACCTCACGTCCGGGGAGACGGCCGTCCGCGTGCGGCGACGAACGGGCGGAAGACGTGTCCCGCCCCGCGGGCGCCTGCCCGGCGCCCGCTTCCTGAGAGACAGTCGGACGACGAACGGGGGAATCATGGCGAGATCTCGCCTGGCTCTGAAGACCGTGCTGCACGGGGGTTTCGCGCTGCTGTTCACGACGGCGTGGACCCAGCCGGCGCACGCGGCCGAGAAGATCGTTTACCAGAGCTCCAGCCTCTGCGTCAAAGGCGAGGCGCGGCTCTTCCGGGCGGTCTCCGGCGGCCTCATCGGTTACGTCGGAGACGGATACACCCACGCGCTGAACCCGGGCTGCACCACCGGCGTGACCCGTTCAGGCGCACTGAAGGTCGACGTGTACCGGTGGAACGGATCCTCCTGGGCGGTCTGCCGGACCTCCGGCTGGAAGTACGGCACCACCGGCCAGTCGACGGGCCAGTTCGCCGGACCCTACGGGCCCAGCGCGACCGTCCACTACGGCAACGCGGCGGGCAACGGGCCGGCCTGCGGCGCGGGCTACTACGGCACGCTGTCCAACGTGTACGCCGCGGACGCGGGGGAGTGGCGCGGGGGCAGCGTCTGGTCGGGGTACCAGCACGTGCCGGCCACGCACCTGCGCGGAGAGACGAAGCCGGCCGCGCCGTCGCTGCCCGCGCCGACCTCCGAGTCGGTGCCGCCGCTCGGAGCGCCTGACGCCTCACGAGGCTGAGCTCCCTCCTCCCGGCGTACGACGGGACCGCTCGGCTCAGGACGCACCCGAGCCGAGCGGGCTCACCGGGACGTCCCGGAGCGGCGGTGTCGAGGCGGGCGCAACCGCTCCCGCCGCCCTGCCGCGCGAGATCGGAAACGGGTCTCACGGCGCCGGCCGGGGTCCGTCCCCGGTGTCGTCCGGCACGGGGAGCTCCCCGTCCAGCGCCGCCCGGACGATCGACTCGCGCAGCGCCTCGCAGGCGGGGAAGAGGCCCCCGTTCGGGCCTTCACCTGGAACGGAGGCCCGCCGTTCCAGGCAGGTCTCCACGGCCTCGGCGCTCCACTGGATGCTGGTCTGCTGCCAGCCGGCCTTGCGCGCCCGCACCGCGGCGCCGCACGTCCGGCAGCGCACCGGGCTCATCGGCGGGCCGTCCAGCAGCCGCTCGTCCGGGCGGGCCGTCACGCGGTCCCGCCTCCGGCGGCGGCCCTGCGGGCGAGGTTCTCCTCGACCTCCTTCCTCCACGCCTCGACCGGCCGGGTGGTGTCCAGCTCGAACTCGAAGCGCTCCACCATCTCCGGCGCGACGTCGGCGGCGTCCACGTAGAACTGCTCGTACCAGCGGCGCAGCTGGTAGACGGGCCCGTCCTCCTCGCACAGCAGCGGGTTGTCGACGCGGGCCTTGTTCTTCCAGATCTCGACGTCCTGCTCGAAGCCCTTGAGGATGAAGGCGCCCAGCCGTACGGCCATCTCGTCGGCCCCGGCGCTCCCCAGCCGCTCGTTGCGCTGCACGATGATGCCGGACTGCAGCACGAAGGAGTCCGCGTCGACGGGGTAGTGGCAGTTGATCAGGACGCAGTCGATGTCCATGCCCTCGTAGTGGTAGGTCAGGTCGTCGATCATGAAGGACGGCCCGTGGTACGCCGCCACGGAGGTGTTGCCGAGCATCCCCGGCCGGCCCTCCTTGGCGGGCGGCCGGGCGTCCGGGCGGCTCAGGCCCTTCATGATCTGGGTGGCGACGTGGCCCTCGAAGACGTTCTTGAAGTACGTCGGGAACGAGTAGTGCACGTAGAAGAAGTGCGCCATGTCGACCACGTTGTCCATGACCTCGCGGCAGTTCGCGGCGACGAGGGTCTCGTGCCAGACCCAGTCGGTCCAGTCGTCGCGCGTCGCGCCCTCGATGCGGGGGATCGTGACGCCGGGCGGCGGCGGGTTGCCCTCGGGGTCGTTCCAGACGAACAGCATGCCGTCCTGGTCCATCGTGGTCCACGCCGAGGTGCGGGCGCGCAGCGGGACCCGGCGGGCGTAGGGGATCTTCTTGCAGCGGCCGTCGCCGCCCCAGCGCCAGTCGTGGAACGGGCAGGCGATCTCGTCGCCCTTGACCGTGCCGCGGGACAGGTCCCCGCCCATGTGCCGGCAGTAGGCGTCGAGCACGTTGAGCCTGCCGTCGCCGCTCCGGAAGACCACCAGTTTGGCGCCGAAGGCGTCGACGGTGTGCGGCCGGCCGTCCTTGAACCGCTCGGACAGGCCCAGGCAGTGCCATCCCCGGGCGAAGCGTGCGGGTACGGCGCCGGCCTCGATGGCGCGGACCCCGTCCCGCTCGGTCTCGGCTGCAGTCACGCTGAACCCATCCCCTCAGGACGCGCACCCTCCCGGATTCCCGGCCTTCCGCGAAACGGTAGGCCGGGGCGGCGCCGTACGGGCCGGGAGTCCCGGTGGCCGGGACGGCCGCACCGGGGCCGCCGCCGCCCGGCGCACCATCGTGGTCTGCACCTGACGGCACGGGCGGGCACAAGCGGACACGGGGAGCGCAGACCATGAGCGACGAGGTCCTGGAGCCGGTGCGCGCGCTGCTGCCGGGCATCGCCGGGCGGGCCCGGTCCGCCGACGAGAACCGGCGGATACCGGAGGAGACGGTCGCCGAGCTCGCCGCCGCCGGGGTCTTCCGGATGCTGCAGCCCAAGCGGTACGGCGGCGCCGAGTGCGACCCGGCGGAGTTCTTCGCGGTGATCCGGGAGATCTCCGGCGCGTGCGGCTCCACCGGCTGGGTCGCCTCCCTGCTCGGCGTGCACCAGTGGCAGGCCGGCATGTTCGCCGAGGCCGCGCAGGACGAGGTCTGGGGCGGGAGCCCGGACGCGCTGATCTCCTCGTCGTACGCGCCGATGGGGCGGCTCACCCCGGTGGAGGGCGGCTACGAGATGTCCGGCCGGTGGAGCTTCTCCTCCGGTTGCGACCACGCGTCCTGGGCCGTGCTGGGCGCGACGGTGGTGGGCACGGAGGGCAGGCCGGTCGACTTCATGAGCGTGCTGGTGCCCCGCGCCGACTACGGGATCCACGACGTCTGGGACGTGATCGGCCTGCGCGGCACCGGGAGCAACGACATCACCGTGGAGCGGGCCTTCGTTCCCGCGCACCGTGCGATGCGCAACTACGAGCAGGCCCAGCTGCGCGGCCCCGGCCAGAAGGCCAACACCGGCCCGCTCTACCGCATGCCGTTCGCGACGCTGTTCACCTCCGCGATCACCGCGCCGGTGATCGGCGCGGTGGCGGGCTGCTACGACGCCTACCTCGCCGCGATGCGCGACCGGGTACGGCTCAGCCTCGGCGGTGGCAGGTTCGCCGAGGACAGGTTCGCCCAGGTGGCCGTCGCGCGGGCCGCCTCGGAGATCGACGCGGCGATCCTGCAGACGGACCGCAACGTGCGCGAGGTGTACCGGCACGCGGTCCGGGGCGACGCGATCCCGATGGAGCTGCGGCTGCGCGCCCGCAGGGACCAGGTCCGCGGGACCGAGCGGGCGGTGGAGGCGATGGACATCCTGTTCAAGACGGCCGGCGGCAACTCGCTCCGGCGCGGCAACCCCATCGAGCGCGCCTGGCGCGACGCCCACGCGGGCAGCGTGCACGTGGCCAACGACGTCGAGCGGGCCCTGGCGATGTACGGCAGGAGCGCCTTCGGCCTGACCGTCGAGGACGACCTCGTCTGAGCGGTCCGGCGCGCGCCGGAAGCGGGCCGGAGGCGTCCCGCTGACCGGTATCCGGGCTTGGCGGCCCCGCCCCGGGCCGTGTGTATTGTCTATCCGGCATCGCAGACGACCGGGGGAGAACGTGCCGAGGATCGCCGAAGTCAGGCCGCCCGCCGAGCCCAGTTCGCCCGAGCAGCGCGCCCGGCACCTGCGCATCCTCCGCGCGGCCGCGCACATCGGGGCGGAGAACGGCCTGGAGCGCGTGCAGATGCACGAGGTGGCGAAGGCCGCGGGCGTGGCGATCGGCACGCTGTACCGGTACTTCCCCTCCAAGACCCACCTGTTCACCGCCGTCATGGCCGAGCAGATCGACCGGTTCGGCGAGAACCTGCCCAAGCCCGCACCCGGCACGAGCCCCGAGGACGCGGTCGGCGACGTGCTGGTGAGCGCCAGCCGGCAGCTGCTGCGCAAGCCGGCCCTGGCGACCGCGATGCTCCAGTCGGCGAACGCGGCCAACGCCGCCGCGGTCGCCGACGCCGCCCGGATCGACGGCACCTTCGGCGGCATCATCCTGCGGGTCCTCGGCATCGACGACCCGACCGTCCAGGACGTCACCCTGGTCCGGCTCCTGCTGCAGTGCTGGTACGGCGTGCTGCAGTTCAGCCTCAACGGGCGGGCCTCCATCGCCGACACCGAGAGCGACATCCGGCTCGCCTGCCGGCTCCTGCTGGCCCCGCGTTCGAACGCCCCGCAGGACTGAGGCGGGGTCGTCGGCGCGGCGCGCCCGATTCCCGCGGCCGGGTCCGGATCCCGGTCACCGCGGCGCCGTGATGACCGGGCGCCGCGGCGACCGGGATCCGTCACAGCAGCGTCCCCCCGGTGACCTCGAAGCCGGCCAGGGCCTCGTCGATCCGGGAGAGGGTGTCGGCGTGCAGGGTGAACCCGGCCGCCGCGACGTTCTCCTCGATGTGGGCGGGGGTGCGGCTGCCGGGGATCGCCACGACGTGCTCGTCCTGGTGGAGCAGCCAGGCCAGCGCGAGCTGGGCCGGAGTGACGCCCAGGTCGACCGCCAGATCGCGGACCGGGGCGTACCGGTCGTTGTTGGCCGCGAGGTTCTCGGCGGAGAAGCGCGGCGCGTGGCGCCGGAAGTCGTCCTCGCCCAGGGCCCGCACGGAACCGGTGAGGAACCCGTTGCCCAGCGGGCTCCAGGCGACGATCCCGACGCCCAGCTCACGCGCGGCGGCGAGCAGTCCGGCGTCGATCGGCCGCCACATCGACCACTCGCTCTGCACCGCCGCGATCGGGTGCACCGCGTGCGCCCTCCTGAGCTGCTCGGCGGTCACGTTGGAGAGCCCGAGGTGCCTGACCAGGCCGTCGCGGACCAGTTCGCCCATCGCCCCGGCCGTCTCCTCGATCGGCACGCCGGGGTCCGGATAGTGTGCGTAGTACAGGTCGATCGCGTCGATCCCCAGGTTCGCCAGGCTCCGCTCCGCGTAGCGGCGCACCAGCCTCGCCTCGCCGTTCACCCTCAGCTCGCCGAAGGAGTAGCCCACGGGGAAGGCCCGGGCGCTCTCGCCCTCCGGTACGGCCAGGCCGAACTTCGTCGCGACGACCACCTCCTCGCGCCGCCCCCTGAGGGCCCGGCCGACGAGCCGCTCGTTGTGCCCGTCCGCTCCGTAGGCGTCGCTGGTGTCCACGTGGGTAGCGCCCGCGTCGAGCGCCGCCCTGATCGCCTTGTCCGCGCGGTCGTCGTCGATGTCGCCGTAGACGCCCGGGGAGAGCACCATGGCGCCGAATCCGATCGCCGGGACCCGCAGGCCCCCGAGTTCGCGTGTCCTCATGCCGACGATCCTGCGGCCCGCCGCGGCTTGCCGTCCAAGATCTTCTGCGATAACCAGAGGGAATGGACGTGCACCTGCGCGAGCTGCGCTACTTCGTCGCCGTGGCCGAGGAACTCAACGTCACCCGCGCCTCGGGCCGGCTGTTCGTGTCGCAGCCCGCGCTGTCCAAGCAGCTCAGGACGCTGGAACGGCAGCTCGGCTTCCCGCTCTTCGACCGGGTGCACGGCGGGATGGCGCTCACCCGGCAGGGCCGGGCCCTGCTGCCCTTCGCCCGCGAGCTGCTCGGGCGGTGGAACGCGGGGGTCGAGGCCGCGCGGGCGGCCGCGCCCAGCGGCACCCTGGTCGTCGGCATGCAGACCGCCGTGGGCCGGGGGATCCAGCAGGAGACCCTGAGGGGGTTCCGGGCGGCCATGCCGGGCTGGGAGCTCTCCCTGCGGCTGGTCAACTGGACCGATCCGAGCGCGGGACTGGCCGACGGCGGCTCCGACGTGGCCTTCGTCTGGCTGCCCGCGGTGGCGGGCGTGGAGACCCGGGTGCTGGCCGTGGAGCGCAGGTTCGTCGCGCTGGCGGACTCCCACCCGCTGGCGGGCAGGGAGGAGATCCCCTTCGACGAGCTGCGGGACGAGGCGTTCATCGCGCTGCCCGCAGAGGCGGGTCCGCTGCGGGACTTCTGGCTGGCGCGGGACGCCAGAGACGACGACCCGGTCATCGCGGCGACGGCGAGCACCGCGGACGAGACCTTCGAGGGGGTCACCGGCGGCCTCGGTGTGGCACTGATCGCGGAGGGAAACGCCTCCCTCTACTCGCGGCCGGGAGTGGTGTACCGGCCGGTGAGCGGGCTGCCGCCGGCCCGGCTGGCCGTCGCCTGGCGCCGGGGCGACCACCGTCCGCAGGTCCGCGCCTTCCTCGACGCGCTGCCATGACCGGCGGCCATGTACGCCGCCCGTGGCCCACCGCGCACCGGTGGGCCGCTTCGCCGAAGAGGCCGACGCGGGTGACGCCGGGCGGGCCTGTTGACCTCAAGTCAAGTCGAGCTTCTAGGGTCGTCGGCGACGGAAGGAGTTCGACCATGACGACACTGGTGACGGGCGCCACCGGGAACACCGGCCGGCACGTGGTGGCGGAGCTGATCCGCCGGGGAGAGCGCGTCCGGGCGCTGACGCGTGATCCGGCCGCGGCCGCGGGCCGGTTCCCGGCCGGCGTCGAGGTGGTTGCCGGCACGCACACCGCGCCGGAGGAACTGGGCGCCGCCCTCGACGGCGTCGGCCGGTTGCACGTCACGGTGACGGCGGGGCTCGCCGAGGCCGGGCCCGAGCTGGTGCGGCGGGCGGTGGACGCGGGGGTACGGCGCATCACCGTGGTGTGGGGAGGTTTCGTGGGGCCGGTCGAGCAGGCCGTGGCCGACTCGGGTGTGGAGTGGACGCGCCTGGAACCGCAGGAGTTCATGTCCAACACGCTGACCTGGACCGAATCGATCCGGACGGAGGGGGTCGTGCGCGAGCCGTACGACCATCCCAGCGCGCTCGTCCACGAGGCCGACATAGGGGCGGTGGCGGCGGTCGCGCTGCTCGACGGCGGCCACGCGGGGCGGGCCTACAACCTCACCGGGCCCGAATCCCTGACCCCTCGGGAAAGGATCGCGACCCTTTCCCGGGCGATCGGCCGGGACATCGCCTTCGTGTCGATCACGCACGAGCAGGCCGTCGACAGGCTGACGGCCACCGGTGTGTCCCGGGCGGACGCCGAATACGTCATCGGCTGGTACGCCGCCGCCGGTGCCGACTCCAGGACCGTCGTCGACACCGTCGAACGGGTGACCGGCCGCCCGGCGCGCACGTTCGCGCAGTGGGCGGCCGAGCACGCGGAACGCTTCCGGACGCCCCGGGTCGCGGCCGGCTGAGCCGGTGGCTCCGGCTGGAGGATTCACGGGGCAGGCCCTAGAATCACGGGCGTGACATGGCGACATTAACCCACCGCTAGAGGTCGACGCGGGGCGCGCTGCCGCGGACCTCCGGGAGCACCGGCTTCCGGACGTCCGAATCGCCCCCAGGGAAAGACCTCATGATCATTTCTTCTTCCCGTGCGCCCGGAACGCGCGCGGGCCGCTTGGCAGCCGCGGTCTACGTCTACACGTTCCTCGACGATCTCATCCTGCTGTACCCGGTGTACGCCCTGCTGTTCGCCGACACCGGGCTGTCCGTCGCCGAGATCTCCTCGCTGTTCGTCATCTGGTCGGTGACCGGCATCGTGCTGGAGGTCCCTTCCGGCGTGTGGGCCGACGCGGTCTCGCGCCGGCTGCTGCTGGTCCTGGCCCCGCTCCCGGCGGCCGCCGGTTACGCCCTCTGGGTCGCCGCCCCCTCCTACTGGGCGTTCGCCCTCGGCTTCGTGCTGTGGGGAATCCGGGGGGCGATGGCCTCGGGAGCCTTCGAGGCGCTCGTGTACGAGGAGCTCGACCGCCTCGGCGAGGCCGGCCGGTACGCCCGGGTCATCGGCCGCGCCGAGGTGGCCGGCATGTGCGGGGTCGCCGCGGCCACCGCGGCCGCGGGCCCGGTGTTCGCCGCCGGAGGCCATGGGGCGCTGGGCGCGGCGAGCGTGCTCGCCTGCCTGCTGTGCTCGGTCGCGGGCCTGGCGTTCCCCGAGCACCGCGCGCGGCGTTCCCCTGAGGAGGACGGCCCGGATGAGGACGGCCCGGACGGCCTCCGCCGGTATGCCGCGGTCCTGCGCGCGGGCCTGGCCGAGGTGCGGGGCGACCGCTCCGTACGGCGGGCGCTGCTGCTCGTCCCCGCGACGGCGGCCGTCTGGGGCGCGCTGGAGGAGTACGTCGCCCTGCTCGCGCAGGAGACCGGCGTCCCCGGGCCCGCCGTACCGCTCTGGGTGCTGCTGGTCTGGTCGGGCGTGACGGCCGGCGCCCTGCTCGCCGGGGCCGGGCACCGGCTGGGCGCCCGGGGGTTCGCGGCGCTGCTCGGACTCGGCGCGCTCGCCCTGGCCGGCGGCGCGCTGAGCGGGCGCCCCGGAGGGCTCGCCGCGGTCGCCGCGGCCTTCTGCGTCTTCCAGCTGGCGAGCGTGACGGCCGACGCGCGGTTGCAGGACGGGATCACCGGACCGAGCCGCGCGACGGTGACCTCCCTGGCGAGCCTGGGCACGGGACTGGCGACGGTCCTCGTCTACGGGCTCTACGCCGCCGCCTCCGCGTTCGCCGGGCACGGCGTCGTCTTCGCGCTGTTCGCCGTGCCGTACGGGCTCCTCGCGCTCGTGCCGGTACGGGGCGCGCTCAGGAGGAGGGGGCGCTCCCCGCTCCCGTAGCGTCGAGCAGCGCCACGTCGTGGGCGGCGAAGGTCTCCTGCGGTCCGCGTCCGCCGAAGTAGGGCGTGAGCAGCCCGTCGAGCTCCTCGACCGAGAACGCGTCGCCGGCGGCGGTGAACCTCCGCTCCACCGTCGGCGGCGCCAGGAGGGCGACCATGTCGCCGTAGACGACGAACACCTGGCCGTTGATCCCGTCCGCCGCGGGGGAGGCCAGGTAGCTCACGAAGGTCCCCACCCGGTCCGGGTCCAGGGGGTCGGGCCCGCCGGCGGGCGCGCTCTCACCGAACACGCCCGCCGTCATGGCGGTGCGGGCCCGGGGGCAGATCGCGTTGGCGCGCACGCCGTACCGGGCCAGGCCCTGGGCGGTCGCGAGGGTCAGCGCGGTGATGCCGGCCTTGGCGGCGGCGTAGTTCGGCTGGCCCGGGGAGCCGAAGAGGAACGCCTCGGAGGAGGTGTTGACGACGCGCCCGTAGACCGGCCCGCCGGCGGCCTTGCTCGCCGCGCGCCAGTGCGCGGCCGCCGCGCGCGACACCGCGGCGTGGCCCTTGAGGTGGACGCGGACGACCTCGTCCCAGTCGGACTCGGTGAGGTTGAACAGCATCCGGTCGCGGAGCACGCCCGCGTTGTTCACCACGATGTCCAGGCTGCCGAAGACCTCCACGGCGGTCCGCACGAGAAGCCCGCCGGTGGACCACTCGCCGACGTCGCCGGTCACCGCGACGGCCCTGCGGCCGAGCGCCTCGATCTCGGCGGCGACGTCGCCGGCGCCCGGCCCGACGTCGTTGACGACGACGTTCGCGCCGCGCCGGGCCAGCGCCAGCGCCTCGCTGCGGCCGAGCCCGGCGCCCGCGCCGGTGACGACGGCGGTCCTGCCCTCCAGGGTGACGTCCACGCTCATGTCCTCGGCTCCCGTCGTGCGCGGTCACGGTGGAGGGAAAACTAGTACGCGTTCCTTTCCGATCGGCGGCACCGCACCACTCAGTGGGACGCGAGGCGTACGGAAGGGGAATCCGTTCTAGCCTCGCGCCGTGGAGCCGGGCCCGGCGGCCGGTCCGCGGGCCGGTCCCGGCCGCCCGCCCGCCCGTGCGTCCCTCCGGCGGGACCGACCGAAACGAGGAGAAGCCATGGCCGAAGCCGTCATCGTCGACGCCGCGCGCACGCCGGTCGGCCGCCGCAGGGGCGCGCTGTCCGGGCTGCACCCGGCCGAGCTGCTCGGCCTCGTCCAGAAGGGCCTGCTGGAGCGCGCCGGAGTGGACCCGGCCGGGATCGGCCAGGTCGTCGGCGGCTGCGTCACCCAGGCGGGGGAGCAGTCGAACAACGTCACCCGCCAGGCCTGGCTGCACGCCGGCCTGCCGTACGGCACGGCCTGCACGACGATCGACTGCGCGTGCGGCTCCTCCCAGCAGGCCGTCCACCTCGTCGCCGGGCTGATCGCGTCCGGCGCGATCGACGCCGGGATCGGCTGCGGGGTCGAGTCCATGAGCCGCGTCTTCCTCGGCCAGGCGATCACCCCAGAGACCGGCAGCCCCCGCCCGGAGGGCTGGTCGGTGGACATGCCCGACCAGTTCACCGCCGCCGAGCGCATCGCGGAGAGACGGGGGATCACCCGCGCCGACACCGACGCCCTCGGCCTGGCCTCGCAGCGCCGCGCCGCCGCCGCGTGGGCCGAGGGGCGGTTCGACGGCCAGATCGTCCCGGTCGAGGCGCCCGTCGTGGGCCCGGAGGGGCCGACGGGTGAGACCGCCGTCGTCACCCGCGACCAGGGACTGCGCGAGACGAGCGCCGAGGCCCTGGCGAAGCTGAAGCCCGTCGTGCCGGGTGGCGTGCACACCGCCGGCACCACCTCGCAGATCAGCGACGGCGCGGCGGCCGTGCTCCTGACGAGCATGGACAGGGCCCGCGCCCTCGGACTCCGGCCCCGGGCCCGCATCGTGGCCTCGGGCATGGTCGGCTCCGACCCCTACTACCACCTGGACGGGCCGGTGCAGGCCACCGAGCACGTGCTCCGCGCGGCCGGGATGACGCTGTCCGACATCGACCTGGTGGAGATCAACGAGGCGTTCGCCTCGGTGGTGCTCTCCTGGGCCCGGGTCCACAGGGCCGACATGGACCGGGTCAACGTCAACGGCGGCGCGATCGCCCTCGGGCACGCGGTCGGCGCCACCGGCGCCCGGCTGGTCACCCAGGCCCTGCACGAGCTGGAGCGATCGGACCGGTCGACCGCCCTGGTCACCATGTGCGCCGGCGGCGCCCACGCCACGGCCACCGTCATCGAGCGGATCTGACGGTTCCCGCAGTCCGGCCGCCGCGGGCGCTTCCGGGACTTCCCGGGCTCCCGGCGTCTCCGGCGTCTCCGGCGTCTCCGGTGCTTCCGGCCGTTCCGGCGGCGGAGCGCTCGACCTCGGGGCGGACCACCTTGCCGGTCGCGTTGCGGGGGAGAGGGGCGGCGGTGATCCGCCACCTGGCCGGGACCTTGAAGTAGGCCAGCCGCTCCGCGGCGTACGCCCGCAGCTCGTCCTCGCCGACCGGCCGCCCGCCACCGGTGACGACCACCGCCGCGACCTCCTGGCCCAGGTCCGGATGGGGCACGCCGACGACGGCGCACTCGCGGACGCCGGGATGCTCCGCCAGGACGCCCTCCACCTCGGCGGGGTAGACGTTCTCCCCGCCGCGGATGATCAGATCGGAGCGCCTGCCGGTGAGGCGGAGCCGTCCCCCCTCGACCGTGCCGATGTCACCGGTGTGCAGCCACCGGTCCTCGCGGAGCGCGTTCCGGGTGGCCTCCGGGTCCCGCCAGTAGCCGAGCATGTTGAACGGGCTGCGCACGCAGACCTCGCCCTCCTCGCCCTCGGGCAGCGCTCCGCCGTCCGGGCCGCGGATCTCCAGCTGCACGGTCGCGACGGGACGGCCCAGCGTGCCGGGCGCCTCCGCGAGGTCCGCGGGCGTGGCCACCGAGACGGCGGTCGAGGACTCGGTCAGCCCGTAGCTGTCGACCAGGGCGTGCCGCGCGACCGGCAGGGCCGCCCTCAGCCGCTCCTTGAACGCGGGCGAGGACGGCGCGGAGGCCAGGGCGAAGGCGGTCAGCGACGACAGGTCGTACCCCGACAGGTCGCCGTGCTCGACCAGCCGGTGCGCCATGGTGGGCACCGCGCCCCAGTTGGTGACCCGCTCCCGCTCGATCAGCCGCAGCACCCGCTCCACGTCGAAGGCGCCCAGGTGCATGACGACGGCGCTGCCGGTCGCCAGGCGCGGCACGGCCAGGTTGTGCAGGCCGGCGATGTGGAACAGCGGCAGCGCCAGCAGATGGCGCCTGTCGGCCGGATCGGCCGGGTCGCCGAACGCGCGGGCCACGGCGTCGTTGAGCCGGTGGTACTCGATGACCGAGGTGAGGTTCCGGTGCGAGTGCACCGCCCCCTTCGGCCGCCCGGACGTCCCGCTGGTGTACAGGATGACCGCCGGATCGTCCTCGGCGGCGCCGCACTCCGGCGGGACCGCGTCCGGGAACAGGGCGGCCAGGCGGGGGACGTCCTCCTCGGCGCTCAGGACGGCCGGACCGCCCCGGGCGCCGTTCCCGCCGTCCCGCAGGCCGTCCCCGACCGCCGCCGCCCGCCCGGCGTCCGCGACGACCACCTTCGGCCCGGCGTGCTCCAGCGCGTACGCGATCTCGCGCCGCGTCCACCAGGCGTTGCAGCCCACGGCGACGGCGCCCAGCGCGACCGTGGCCCAGAACGCGACGATCCAGGCGGGGGAGTTGGCCGCGACGATCGCGACGCGGTCGCCCGCGCGCACGCCGTACTCCTGGCGGAGCGCCCGCGCCAGCGACGCGGCCCGTACGGCGTGCGCGGCGAAGCTCAGCCGCTCGTGCTCGGTCACCACGTAGTCGCGGTCGCCGAACCGGGCCGACGCGGCGAGCACCTCGCCGAGGTTCCCGTGCCGGTGGGCGAACACCCGCATCCGCGAGCCGAGCACCTCCTCCTCGACCAGCTCGAACTCGCCGCCGGGGCCGGTCAGCCGCGCCATGATCTCCGCCGCGGCGGCTCCCGGGTCCGCAGGTACGGTCACCGTCTCCCCCTCCTCCCGCCGGATCGGGAAGGCCCCGCCCGGCACGCGGCCATGGGCACCGACCGGTACGGGGCCGTGGGCACGGCCCGGCACGCGGTCACGGCCGCCCATTGTGACCGCCGGCGGCGGCGCGGGACGAGGAGTCCCGGTCACCGGGACCGCCGCGCCGCGCCGTCCGCCGTGTGCCGGGAGCAGGCTCCCGGTGAGCGGGACCTCCCGCCACCGGGGGAGCGCCGCCGTCCCACCATTGCGGGTCGGCGGCGGCTGCAGCGAGACGGGAGAACGGGTGGGAAGCCTCGACGGCAAGACCGCGATCGTGACCGGAGCCGGGCAGGGGGTGGGGCGGGGCATCGCGCTCGCCCTCGCCTCGGAGGGCGCGTCCGTCGCGGTGCTCGGCCGGACCCCGGCCAAGCTGGAGAAGACCTGCGGGCTGATCCGCGAACGCGGGGCGGAGGCGGAGCCGTTCCCGTGCGACGTGAGCGACACCGATGCCGTCCCGGACGTCGTGGCGCGGGTGGCGGCGCGGTTCGGCGGGATCGACATCCTGGTCAACAACGCCTACTCGGGTGCGTTCGGCCCGCTGCTCGCGATGAGCGACGACGACTTCCAACGGGGCTTCCGCAGCGGTCCCTTCGCGGCCTTCGCCTTCATGCGGGCCTGCCACCCGCACCTGAAGCGGCGGGGCGGCGGCAGCATCGTCAACCTGGTCAGCTCGGCCATGGTCCGCTGGGACCCGAGCACCTACGGCGCCTACGCCGCCGCCAAGCAGGCCATCCGGTCGCTGACCCGGACGGCCGCGGCGGAGTGGGGCGCCGACGGCATCCGCGCCAACTCCATCGCCCCGCACGCGCTCTCCCCGGGACTGCGGTGGTGGATGGAGGCCAACCCCGCGGAGGCGGAGGAGTTCCGCAGGACGATCCCGCTCGGCTACGTCGGGGACTGCGAGGAGGACATCGGGCGGGCCGTGGTGGCGCTCGTCGGCCCCGGCATGCGCTACCTCACCGGCGCCACCGTCCCACTCGACGGCGGGCAGGCCAACTTCGGCTGACGACCGTCTCCGGCCGACGACCGTGCCGGCTCCCGGATGCGGCGAGTCCAGGGTGCCGCGTCCGGCGCGGCGGACGCCCCTACCGGCGGGCCCCGCACCGGCGGCGCTCCCGGTCAGCGGGACCGGTCCGGGAGCCGGGCGGTCCCGACGGTTAACGTCGACGGCGCCGCCCGACCGGGTGCGCGGACGGAGGATCCCTTGACCGGCACAGCACCCCCCGGCGGTGACGTCCCGGACGTGCTCGCCCCGGCGAGGCTCGGGCCGGTGACCCTGCGCAACCGCGTCATCAAGGCGGCCACCTACGAAGGGCTCACCAGGAAGGGCCTGGTCACCGACGAGCTCATCGCGTTCCACGTCCGGCACGCGGCCGGCGGCGTCGGGATGACCACGGTCGCCTACTGCGCGGTCGCCCCCGAAGGCCGGACGGACCGGCGGCAGATCGTGTGGCGCCCCGAGGCGCTGCCCGGCCTGCGCAGGCTGACCGAGGCCGTGCACGCCGAGGGGGCGGCGGTCTCCGCGCAGATCGGCCATGCCGGCCCGGTCGCCGACCCCCGATCCAACCGCGCGCCCGCCCTCGCGCCGAGCAGGCGCTTCCACGCCGCCACCGCGACCTTCACCAGGGCGGCGACCCGCGACGACCTCACCCGGATCGTGCGGGCCCACGCCGGTGCGGCGGCGATGGCCGCCGAGGCGGGATTCGACGCCGTCGAGATCCACCTCGGGCACAACTACCTGGCCAGTTCCTTCCTGAGCCCGCGGCTCAACCGTCGCACCGACTCCTACGGCGGCGACCTGGCGGGCCGGGCCCGCCTCTGCCTGGAGACCGCCCGCGCGGTCCGCGACGCGACCGGCGGCCGGATCGCGGTCCTGGCGAAGCTGAACATGGACGACGGGGTGCGCGGCGGCCTCCGGATCGACGAGGCGGCCGAGGTCGCCCGCCTGCTGGAGCGGGACGGCTCCCTGGACGCCCTCGAACTCACCGCCGGCAGCTCGCTGCTCAACCCCATGTACCTGTTCCGGGGCGAGGCGCCGCTGAAGGAGTTCGCCGCGGCCATGCGCCCGCCGCTGCGGCTCGGCGTCCGGCTGTTCGGCGGACTGCTCCTGCACGACCACCCCTACCGGGACGCCTACCTGCTCGAGGACGCGCGGCGGATCCGCGCGGCGGTGGACCTGCCGCTCGTCCTGGTCGGCGGGATCACGAACCGGCGGACCATGGACCGGGCGATGCGGGAGGGGTTCCAGTTCGTCGCCATGGCCCGGGCGCTGCTGCGCGAACCGGACCTGGTCGAGCGGATCCGGGCCGACGCGGGAACCGAATCCTCCTGCGTGCACTGCAACAAGTGCATGGCGGCGATCTACGGCGGCACCCGCTGCGTGCTCGACGATCCACCGGCCCCGCGCGGCCCCGCCGCGGGCGGCACGGGCAGGCGGGCCACCGCCCCCTGAAAACGGTGGCGGGCGACTTCTCGGGAAGGAGAGCGGACATGGACCTGCGGGAGACCGCCGCGCAACGGCGGCTCCGCACGGAGCTGCGGAGCTACTTCGCGGACCTGCTGCCGGAGGACGAGCGCCGCCGCGCGGGCGAGGAGGGCGTGGGCGGGGACCGCTTCCGCGAGGTGGTCCGCCGGCTCGGCGCCGACGGCTGGCTCGGCCTCGGCTGGCCGGTCGAGTACGGCGGGCAGGGCCGGTCGGCCGAGGACCAGTACGTCTTCTTCGACGAGGTCCAGCGGGCCGGGATCCCGTTCCCGTTCGTCACCGTCAACACGGTCGGCCCCACGCTGATGCGCCACGGCTCCGAGGAGCAGCGCCGCCGCCTCCTGCCCGGCATCCTCTCCGGCGACGTCGTCTTCGCCATCGGCTACACCGAGCCCGGCGCCGGAACCGACCTGGCGTCGCTGACGACCCGCGCGGTCCGCGACGGCGACGAGTTCGTCGTCGACGGGGCCAAGGTCTTCACCAGCGGCGCGAACACCGCCGACCACATCTGGCTGGCCTGCCGTACCGATCCCGGCGCCCCGAAGCACCGGGGCATCTCGATCCTGATCGTTCCCACCAGCGCTCCCGGCTTCTCCTGGAGCCCCATCCGGACGGTCGGCGGGATGACCGTGACCGCCACCTACTACAGCGGCGTTCGGGTGCCCGCGAGCGCGGTCGTCGGCGAGGTCGACGGCGGCTGGGGCCTGATCACCACCCAGCTCAACCACGAGCGGATCGGTCTGGCGGCGCTCGGCGGGCGGATGATCCGGCTCTGGGAGGACGTCCTCGCCTGGGCCGGGGAGAACGGCGCGCTCGACCTGCCCTGGGTACGGCGCGACCTCGCCCGCGCCCACGCCCGGCTGGAGGCGATGCGCCTGCTGAACTGGAAGATGGCCAGCGCGGTCGAGCGGGGCGTGCTCTCCGGCGCGGACGCGGGCGCGGCCAAGGTCTACGGCACCGAGACCCACATCGACGTGCAGCGGACGCTGACCGGGATCCTCGGCGCGGCCGGCCGGATCCGCCCGGAGTCGCCCGGCGCGGTGCTCGCCGGGCAGATCGAGCAGCTGTCCAGGCAGGGCATCGTCAACACCTTCGGCGGCGGCGTCAACGAGGTCCTCAGGGACATGGTCGCGACCCAGGGGCTGGGCCTGCCCCGGCGGGGACGAGCCGCATGAGCGGGCGGACCGGTGGTCCGGCGGCGTCCGCGGGACCGGGCTCCGAGACGCCGGAGGACCGCGCGGACGGCCGCGCGTCGCCGGGGGGTCGTGCGGACGGCCACGCGTCGCCGGAGGACCGCGCGGACGGTTACGAGGAGCGGCTGCAGGCGTTCACCGGACGGGAGCTGTCCCCGCTCCGGCTCGGCCCGGACCCGGTCAATCTGCCGATGATCCGGCACTGGGCCGAGGCGATGGAGGACGGCAACCCGGTCCACCTCGACGAGGCGGCGGCCCGCGCCGCGGGCAGGCCCGGTGTCGTCGCCCCCGCCTCCATGGTTCAGGCCTGGACGATGCCGGGGTACGCCGCCAGGAGGTCGCAGCGGACAGGCACCTACGGTGAGCTGCTCACCCTGCTGGAGGAGGGCGGATACACCTCGGTGGTGGCGACCGACTCGGAGTTCGAGTTCCACCGGGAGCTCGTCCCCGGGGACCGCGTCGGCGTCGAGGAGGTCGTCGAGTCGATCTCCCCGGAGAAGGCCACCGCCCTCGGTGCGGGGCGTTTCGTGACCACGCTGAAGACCTACCGCGACGGCGGCGGCGAGGTCGTGGCCGTCCAGCGCTGGCGCATCCTGTGGTTCGACCCCGCCAGGAGGCCCGGCGGAGGCCCGGACGGGGAAGGGCGCCGGGAGCAGGCCGGACAGGGCGGGAAGGAACGGAGCGGACAGGGCGGGAAGGAGCCCTCCGGTGCCGCCGGAGGGGAGTCCCGGTCCGAGGCCGGGCGGGACGGAGGACCCGGAGCGCTGCGGCCCCGGCCCGCGCTCAACCGGGACAACGCGTTCTGGTTCGAGGCCGCTCGCGGGCACCGGCTGGTGATCCAGCGCTGCGCCGGGTGCAAGGCCCTCCGGCACCCGCCCGGCCCCTGCTGCCCGCGGTGCGGCTGCTTCGACTGGGACACCGTCGAGGCCTCCGGTCGCGGACACGTGTACAGCTACGTGGTCAACCACCACCCGCGCCACCCCGCCTTCGAGTTCCCGCTGGTCGTCGCCCTCGTCGAGCTCGCCGAGGGCACCCGGCTCATCACCGGCCTGACCGGTGTCGCCCCCGAGGCCGTCAAGATCGGCATGCCCGTCGTCCTCGACTGGATCGACCCCGACCCCGATCTGTCGCTCCCGGTGTTCCGGCCGGCCGGACAGGAGGAGAGCTGATGGACTTCACCCTCGGCGAGGAACTGGAGGCGGTCCGCGACCTGGCGCGGGAGGTCTTCACCGACCGCGCCGCCACCGAACGGGTCCGCGCCGTCGAGGGCTCCCCGGACCGGATCGACGAGGACCTCTGGACCGAGCTGGCCAAGACCGGTCTGCTCGGCGTCGCCCTGCCCGAGGAGTACGGCGGCGCCGGGCTGGGACCGGCCGCGCTCTGCGTCCTGCTGGAGGAGCAGGGTCGCCGGGTGGCCCCCGTACCGGTCTGGCCGGCGCTCGTCGGTGCGCTCGCGGTCGCCGCGCACGGTACGGCGGAGCAGCACCGCGACCTGCTGCCGAGGGTCGTGGACGGGTCGGTGCGGCTCACCGTGGCGCTGGAGGAGTTCGGCCCGCACGAGCCGCGCGCGCCGGAGTGCACGGCCCGGCCGGACGGGAGCGCGGACGGCGGCTGGCGGCTGACGGGTGTGAAGGCGGTCGTGCCCTCGCCCTCCGGGGCCGCCCACGTGCTCGTCTCCGCGACCGCCGAGACCGGGACCGGTCTGTTCCTGGTCGCCACCGGAACCGACCGGACCGGCCACGCCGATCGAACCGACCGCGCCGACCGCGCCGCCGAAGGCCCCGAAGCCGACCGGGCCGACCGGGCGGACGGCGCCGGCCGTACCGGCGGGCCCGGCAGGGCCGATGGCGTCGCCTGGGAGCGGGTCGAGACCACGAGCCGGGACCTCGCCGGCAACCTGGTGCTGACCGGGGCGGCCGCGCAGGCGGTCGGCCTCCCCGGTGCGGGGGCCGTCGAGCGCACCGTCGAGCTCGCCTCGGTCGCCCTGGCCGCCCTCCAACTGGGCGTCGCCGAGGGCGCGCTGCGGCTGGCCGCCGGCCACCTCGCCGCGCGGGAGCAGTTCGGCCGCCCGTTGGCCACGTTCCAGGCGGTCCAGCACCAGCTCGCCGACTGCTACATCGAGCTCGACGCCATGCGGGTCTGCCTCTGGCGGGCCGTCTGCGCGATCGGGGAGGAGCCCGAGGCGGCGGCCGTGCCGGTCGCGGTCGCGGAGTGGTGGGCCGCGGAGGCCGGGCTGAACGTGGTCCACCGGGTCCAGCACGTGCACGGCGGGATCGGCGTCGACGTCGACTACCCGGTGCATCGCCACTTCCTGTGGGGACGGCAGATAGCCGGCACCCTGGGCGGGGCGAGCGCCGTACTGGCCCGGCTCGGCGACGCGCTGGCGGACGGGAGGGCGGCGTCGTGACCCCGCCGCGCTCCAGGACGTACGACGAGGTCGCGGTGGGCGACACGCTGGAGGAGCTGGTGATCCCGCTGACCAGGACCATGATCGTCGCGACCGCGATCGCCACCCGCGACTACCAGGACGTGCACCACGATCCCGAGCTGGCGGTCGCCCGGGGCTCGAAGGACGTCTTCATGAACATCCTGACCACCAACGGCCTGGTCGAACGGTTCGTCACCGCGTGGGCGGGGCCCGCCGCCGTCGTCACGGCCATCAGGATCCGGCTCGGCGCGCCCAACCACCCAGGCGACACCATGGTGCTGACCGGCGCCGTCACGGCCAAGGACGACGGGGACGGCCGGGTCGAGGTGGCCGTCCGCGGCGCCAACGGCCTGGGCGCCCACGTGATGGGCACCGTCATCGTACGGCTCCCGCGCGGTGGCCGTTCCGGAACCGGTCCCGCCGACAGGGAGGGCGGTCCTCCGAGGAACGACGGTCGCCCGGAGAGCGACGGTCGCCTGGAGGGCGGGCCGTACGGCGGGGGACGTCGGCCGGGGAAGGAGGGCGCCGCATGACCCGGCGCGACCGTCCCGGACCGCTCTCCGGCGCCGCCGCGATCGCCGGCATCGGCGCCACCGAGTTCTCCAAGGACTCCGGGCGCAGCGAGCTCCGGCTGGCCTGCGAGGCGGTGCTGGCCGCCGTCGCCGACGCCGGGCTGGAACCGTCCGACGTCGACGGGCTGGTGACGTTCACCGCCGACACCAACTCCGAGATCCACGTCGCCCGCAGCACCGGCATCGGCGAGCTGCGGTTCTTCTCCCGGGTCGGTTACGGCGGCGGGGCCGCCTGCGGCACCGTCCAGCAGGCCGCGATGGCCGTCGCCGCCGGCGTCGCCGACGTCGTCGTCTGCTACCGCGCCTTCAATGAGCGCTCCGGCGTGCGCTACGGCCTCGGCCAGGCGGACCGGCCGGCGGACACCGGCGCCGACGGCGCGGCCTACTCCTGGATCACCCCGTTCGGCCTGTCCACGCCCGCCCAGTGGGTCGCGATGTTCGCCCGCCGCTACATGCACGAGTACGGCGCCACCAGCGAGGACTTCGGCCGGGTCGCCGTGGTGGACAGGAAGCACGCGGCGGTCAACCCGGCCGCCTGGTTCCACGGGCGGCCGATCACCCTCGCCGACCACCAGGCCTCCCGCTGGATCGCCGAGCCGCTGCGCCTGCTGGACTGCTGCCAGGAGAGCGACGGCGGTCAGGCCCTGGTCGTCGTCTCGGCCGAGCGGGCCCGCGACCTGCCGCACCCGCCTGCGGTCGTCCGCGCGGCGGCGCAGGGCTCCGGCGCGGACCAGCACATGATGACCAGCTACTACCGGCCGTCGATCACCGGCATCCCGGAGCTGGGACTGGTCGGCCGGGAGCTGTACGCGCAGAGCGGCCTGGGGCCGGACGACGTCGGCGCGGCGGTCCTGTACGACCACTTCACCCCGCTGGTGCTCCCGCAGCTGGAGGAGCTCGGCTTCTGCGCCCGGGGAGAGGCCAGGCACTTCATCGCCGACGGGCATCTGGAGCTCGGCGGGCGGCTGCCCTGCAACACCCACGGCGGCCAGCTCGGCGAGGCCTACCTGCACGGCATGAACGGCGTCGCCGAGGCCGTGCGCCTGGTCCGCGGCACCTCGGTCAACCAGCCCGCCGCGCCCGGCGACGTGATCGTCACCGCGGGCACGGGCGTGCCCACCAGCGGCCTCATCCTGGGCCCGGACAGGTGAGCGCGGGCGCTCGCGGACGCGTCACGGAGGCCGGGCGGCCGCCCGCGCGCCGCCGGCGGCCGGTGCTCACCCCCGCCGGTGGTGCGCGAGCAGCCGGGTGAGCAGGTCGGCCAAGGTCCGCCTCTCCTCGGCCGGGAGCGGCTCGAGCAGCTCCTCCTGCGCCCTGTCGAGCGCCCGGTCCATGCGCCGCAGCTGACCCTCGCCCGCCGGGGTGAGGGTCACCAGGTTGCGTCTCCGGTCGTCCGGGTCCGGCGTCCGCTCGACGAAACCCCGCCCGGCCAGTTCGTTGACCGCCGCCACCACGTCGCTGCGGTCCATGTTGCACCGGCGGCCGAGCTCGGCCTGACTCGCCACCCCGAACTCCTCCAGCGCGGCCAGGATCCGGTAGTGGTATCCGCGCGCGCCCACCTCGCCGAAGCCGTCCGAAGCCAGCCGGTGGGCGTGCACCGCGAGCTGGGTGAGCAGCCAGCTCGGTCTGCCGGCCAGGCGTGCGGGTGTCTCCTCCACGACAGCCACCCTACATCGTTGGCCAAGCCAACGAATGCATGTACAGTTGGTGCCGCCAACGTTGGACGCGCCAACGGAAAGGGAGGGTCATGTCCACGCACGCACTGATCACCGACCGCGTCGGGATCACCGGCCCGTCCGCCCCCTTCGCGTGCCTGTGCGGCGAGGAGCGGTAGGGCGACGCCGCCACCGACCTCGTCGCCCCCGACGTCGCCCTCGACGCCGACCCTGACCTCGACGCCGACGCGCCCGGACATGCGGGCGCCGAACGAATCCCCCGGAGTCAAAACCATGATCGAGCCCTTCCGCATCGACGTCCCCCAGGCCGACCTCGACGACCTGGCCGACCGGCTCTCCCGCACCCGCTGGCCCGACGAGGTCGCCGACGCCGGGTGGGACTACGGCTTCCCGCTGGCACGGCTCAAGGAACTCGCCGAACACTGGCGCACCGGCTACGACTGGCGTGCGCACGAGGCCGAACTCAACCGGCTTCCGCACTTCACCACCGAGATCGACGGCCAGAACATCCACTTCGTCCACGTCCGGTCCGCGAAAACGGACGCGCTCGCGCTGATCCTCACCCACGGCTGGCCCGGCTCGTTCCTGGAGTTCCTCGACGTGATCGAGCCGCTGTCACGCGACTTCCACCTGGTGATCCCGTCCATCCCGGGCTTCGGCTTCTCCGGGCCGACCCGCGAGCGCGGCTGGGACATCGTCCGGGTCGCGCGGGCCTGGGCCGAGCTGATGCGCCGTCTCGGGTACGAGCGCTACGGCGCGCAGGGCGGTGATTTCGGCTCGGGCATCTCGATGGCGCTCGGCGCGGCGGCGCCCGAGCGGGTCGTCGGGGTGCACGTCAACTACCTGCCGACCCGGCCGGTCCCGGACGCCGGCATCGAACTGTCCGAAACGGACCAGGCCCGGCTGGACAAGATCCGGCAGCTGATGGCGAACCGCCCGCCGTACCAGGCCCTGCAGGCCACCACCCCGCAGACCATCGGCTACGCGCTGACCGATTCTCCGGTCGGCCAGCTGGCCTGGATCGCCGAGCGCTTCGCGCAGTGGACGGACCCGCGTTCGCCGATCAGCGACGAGCGGATGCTCACCGGCATCTCGCTGTACTGGCTGACCGCCACCGCGGCCTCCTCTGCGCGGCTGTCCCGCGAGACCCCGCGGGGGACGGCGCCGTGCCCGGTGCCGGTCGGCGTGGCGGTGTTCGCGCACGACATCACGCAGTCGGTGCGGCCGCTGGCCGAGCGGCTGTACGACATCAGGCACTGGTCGGAGTTCGACTGCGGCGGCCACTTCGCCGCGATGGAGGTGCCGGAACTGCTCGCCGAGGACGTCCGGGACTTCTTTCTGAACCACATCGAGTACGAGTAGTGGTCCGGCTCGCAACCTCGGCCGGGTGATCGACGCGCCGTCTCATGGTCGGCAGACCGTCTGCGGGACCCGATCTCGGTGGTGGCCGGCCGGTCACCGCAGCCGGTGCCGTCCGGGGCCTCGGTGACGGCTGATCCGTACCTCTGAACGAACAGGAGGGCGCCGAGGATCCGGTGGGTGTGTCTGCCTGCCGCTTCTCCCCGGTGTGCCATGCCTGCCACCTCGGTGACCAGGCCGGACTCCTGAGAAGGAGATTCACGGGACAGGCTTTGGGGGCTTTGGGCGGCATACCTGAATGATCTTTCTTGGTTGCTTCGCCCTATTGACTCGAGCGGTCAGAGGGTAATAAGTTCCCGCCAGGAAAGCGTTTTCCAAGCTCCTCCTCGAGGAAAAGCGTGTTCCGAGCCCCTCCCCAGGAGAGCGCACCCCCACATCAACCCCCCGCCGCCGACATGCCTGGCGGCAGCATGGAGGAACAGTGGAAACATCCATGACCAACATGAAACGGCGTCGGCACCGGACCCGCCTGACCGTTGCCATCGCGGCAGCCGCGACCATGGTCGGCGGTCTCGTGGCCACCACGACGCTCCCCGCGTCGGCTGCCGCAGTCGACACCAACCTGAGCCTGAGCGGCGGCGCCGACGGCTCCAGCAAGGCCGACGGCACCAGCTACGGCAACGTCAAGGACGGCAACACGAGCACCTACTGGTCGCCCAGCGGCTCGACCGGCTACGTCTCGGTCAAGTGGGGCAGCGCCACGACGGTGAGCAGTGCCGTCATCAAGCAGGCCTCCGGCGGCGGCTCCATCGGCTCATGGCGCCTGCTCAACGCCGACAAGGGCTCCGTCCTGGCCAGCGGCAGCGGCAACCCGGGCACCGTCTCCTTCGCCTCGACCTCGCTGAAGAAGCTCACCCTCGACATCACCAGCGCATCCGGCGCACCGCGGATCGCCGAGTTCGAGACCTACGCCGGCAGCGGCTCGAACCCGACCCCCACCGCGACCCCGACCGTCACTCCGACCGTCACCCCCACGGGCAACCCCGGTACCGGCACGCCGACCGGCCAGTGGCCGTCCTCGGCGGGTTCGGTGAAGATCTCCGGCACCGTGTCGGTGTCCGGCACCTTCGACGGTGGGATGAAGACCTACTGCTGCATCGGTGACGGCGGCCAGAGCGAGTCGCAGGACCCGATGTTCAAGATCGCCAACGGTGGCACCCTGCAGAACGTCATCATCGGCTCCCCCGCCGGTGACGGCGTCCACTGCGAGGGCACCTGCACGCTGAGGAACGTGTGGTGGAACGACATCGGTGAGGACGCGGCCACCTTCAAGGGCACCGGCGGCGGCACCTCCTACGTCATCGGCGGCGGCGCCAGGTCCGGCTCCGACAAGACGTTCCAGCACAACGGCAACGGCACGGTCAGCATCTCCGGGTTCTACCTCAAGGGCTCGGGCAAGCTGTACCGGGCGTGCGGCAACTGCTCCAGCTCGCACCAGCGGCACGTGAGGATCGACAACGTGCTGGTCTCCGACGTCGACATGGTCGCCGGCATCAACAGCAACTGGGGCGACACCGCCACCATCACCCGCCTCGTCGTCGACGGCAGCGCCACCGTCTGCGGCAAGTACAAGGGCGTCAGCAAGGGCAGCGAGCCCAGCTACATCGGTGAGGGCTGGAACGACGCCAACTGCAAGGTCACCAAGAGCGACGTCACCTACAGGTAGGCCGTAGACGCGTCCTCGACAGGAGGGGCGCCCACCGCACGGTGGGCGCCCCTTCTTTTTTGCGTGCCGCGCGGGCGCGGCCCGGCCGGACGGCATGCCGACCGGATGGACGCCGGCCCCGGCCGTCGTGCCGCCCGGCCCGGCCGTCGTGGATGTGCACGCGGTAGCAGTCATTGAGCAGACTGTTTGTCGGATGAACATGCCATGATGGGCGCATGGCATCCCGGAAGTATCAGCAGGTGCTCCGCGCTGAGGCCGCGGAGGAGACGAGGCGTCGGATCCTGGACGCGGTCGGTCAGTGCCTGCGCGAGGCGCCGACCGAGCAGCCCAGCCTGGGGCGGGTGGCTGAGCTGGCCAAGGTGTCGAGGTCGACGATCTACGCCGACTTCGGCTCGCGGTCGGGCCTGTTCGACGCGTTCGTGGTCGATCTCTGGGAGCGCACCGGTCTGGGCGAGCTCGGCAGGGCGGTGGGCGCCACCGACGCGCGCGAACACCTGCGCGAGGGCATCCGGGCGGCCAGCCGGATGAAGGGCGGCGAGCTGGCGGTCTACCGCGTGCTCCATGCCATGGACCGGCTGGACCCCGAGTCCGCCGGCGGCGCCGTACGTCACATGGAGACCGACCGGCGGGCCGGCGTGCAAAGCCTGGCCGAGCACCTCGAGCGGGAGGGCGAGCTGCGCGAGGGGCTCACCGTCGACGAGGCGGTCGACGCGCTGTGGGTGCTGACGAGCTTCGAGAGCCTCGACCTGCTGGTGACCGGTCGCAGCCACACGGTCGACGAGGCGGCCGACATCCTGGTGGACATGGCCGAGCGAGCCGTGTGCCGGACGCCGGGCGCCCCGGCTGCAAGCAGCCGGGGCGCCTGACGCCGAGTCGGACCGGGGCCGGCGGACCACCACGAGGATGACCTGATCCGAAGAAGAAGGGTCACCCTGATCATCGGAGTGGCCCTTCCGGTCAGGAGTCCTCGCAGGAGTTCAGCGTCTCGGTGTCGCAGAAGTCGTTGTCCGCGCCGCCGAAGCCCTGGTCGAACCCGGCGTTGCCGACCAGGATGTCGTTGCCGCCCCTGCCGTGCAGTACGTCGTCGTTGTCGTTGCCTGAAACGAAGTCCTTGCCCGGGCCGCCGAAGAAGGTGTCCACTCCGGGCCCCATGAAGACCCTCGAGGGCAGGGCGGTGTTGTTGCTCAGGATGTCGTTGCCGCCCTGCAGGTTGGCGACGATGTTGGTGACACCCCCGCTGGGGCACCGCACCGTGTTGGTGCCGACCTGCTGGCAGACGCCCGCGGTGATCAGCGTGTCTCTGTTGTTCCTCACCACGAGGAAGCCGCTCTCGACGCTGATGGAGATGTCGTCGCTGACATTCGCCGAGTTGACGGAGAGCTGGCCGCCGCTCGACGTCACGTTGGTGAGGGCGTGCGCCGGCGCCGACATGGCCAGCAGCGGCGCCGCCACGAGTGCTCCGAGGGCGAGGGTGCGTAGTGCGTTTCTCATCATGCTCCTTGTCTGTGTTCTGGGCCCCGCGAGGTTGTGGTCGTGCGATCGGGTGGTGCGGTGAGTCATGTCGGGCAACTCTTTCGTAGGACACTGTGTACGGTTGAATTGAGCATGAAGGTTGGCCGGACATGCTGTCAAGCCAATATGGGGCGGGCTGCGCCCGCCGAGCACGCTGGACGACGGGACGCCCCGCACGAGGGCAGGCTGCAACGCGCCGGGCACGCTTGCGACGCACTGCCGCGGGGTCGTCGAGGAGACCGTCTCCACCCGCCGGGAGCGGCCGAAGCCGCGGGCGACGGTGCGGCGGGCGGGCGGAAATCCGGTTGCCGGTCGCCCGCCGTACGCGGAGACTGCTGCGGTGCTCTCCGACGCCGGCGCCGCCGAACTCTACGACCTGCTGAACCCGTGGGACGCCGGGCTGTATCCCGCCGACGCGTTCTACGACGGCCTGGTGATGACCGCGGGCGCCGTGCTGGACGTGGGGTGCGGGACGGGCGGCATGCTGCACCACGCGCGTGAACGCGGTCATCCCGGACGGCTCGTCGGGATGGACCCCGACCGGGCGGCGCTCGCACGGGCCCGGCGGCGCACCGACATCGAGTGGGTCGAGGGCGTCGCCGCCGAAGCGGCCTGGGACCGGGAGTTCGACCTGGTGACGATGGTCAGCCACGCGTTCCAGTGCCTCGTGGGCGACGACGAGCTGCGCGCCTCCCTCACCGCCATCCGGGCGGCGCTCCGAGACGGAGGGCTGTTCGCCTTCGAGACGCGTCACCCTCGGGCACGAGCGTGGGAGGACTGGAATCCGGCGAACGCCTCCGAGGTCGTGGACGCGTCCGGCCGCACGCTCCGGATAGCGCACCGGGTCGAGTCGGTCCGCGGCGACGTCGTGACGTTCACCATGACGACCAGCGGCCCGGACGGCGCCGTCCTGCGGGTCGACCGCTCGACCCTGCGCTTCCTGGACGTGCCGGCGCTGGGGAGGCTCCTGACCGAGGCCGGTCTCGCGGTCGAGGCGCAGTACGGCGACTGGCGGCGCGGTCCCGTCACCGGGGACAGCCGCGAGATCGTCACCCTCGCGCGCCGCGCCTGAGATTCGCCCGGAAGGCCGTTCAGGCCGTTCAGGTCGTCCGGGCGCGGGTCACGACGTATCGGGCGGGGACCTCGCCGCCGCCGTGCACCGCGATGTCCGCACCGGTGACGTAGGAGGACAGGGCGCTCGCCAGGTAGAGGCAGGCGCCCGCGACGTCGGCGGGCGCCGCCATCCGCCCCATCGGGATCACCCCCGCGATGGCCGCGCCGCCGTCCTCGCCGTACACCTGCGCCGCGGCCTCGGTCCGGACGAGACCGGTGGTGATGTGGTTGACCCGGACCTTCGGCGACCACTCGAGGGCCAGCGCCCGGGTGAGCGCCAGCAGTCCCGCCTTGGCGGCGGAGTAGGCGGCGATGCCCGGCTGCGGGTCGTGGGCGGCGACGCTGCCGATGTTGACGATCGAGCCGCCGCCCTCCTGGCCCTGCATCACCCGGTTGGCCGGCTGCGCCACGTGGAACGGCGCCAGCAGGTTCAGGTCCACGACCCTGGCGACGAAGCGCGGCGAGACCGTCGCCGCGTCCGCCGACGGTGAGCCCCCGGCGTTGTTGACGAGGACGTCGAGCCGGCCCAGGAGGCCCGCCGTACGCTCCACCAGTTCCGCGGCCGCCGCGGCGTCCCGGACGTCCGCGGCGACGAAACGGGCGGTCCGCCCGCCCGCGCCGGGCAGGGCCGCCGGTTCGGTGCGCCCGCAGACGACCACCTCGGCCCCGGCCGCGAGGAACGCCTCCGCGATCGCGAACCCGATGCCCCTGGTCCCGCCGGTGACCAGCACCGCCCGGCCGGTGAAGTCCATCGCCGTGCCCGTCGCCGTGCCCGTCGCGGTGTCCGTCCCCATGCCGTCGCGTCCCTCCCTAGAGCGGCCCTTCGGTCCCGGGGAGGGTACGGCGGCGCGGCGGGGGCCGGGCGCTGCGTACCGGTCACCGGGACGCCGCATCGGGGAGCGGGTGCGTGTACCGGTCACCGGGACGGCCGCCCGTGCGGCCGGATGCCGGGCGGCACCATGGACACCCCGGTGAACGGCCTCCGGGGACTCGGGCGGACTTCGGCGGTCTTCGGCGGGCTCGGGCGGACTCCGGCGGATTCAGACGGAACAGGGGAGGCTCATGAGCGAGAACGACGCACTGACGATCCCGGGCGTCCTGGACCGCGCCGCGCGCGACCACCCGGAGACCGAGGCCGTGGTGGACGGTCCGGTCCGGGTGACGTACCGGGAGTTGCGGGACAGGGTCCGCGGAGCGGTCCGGGCCTTCGCCGCGTCCGGCGCCGGGCGGGGGGACCGGATCGCCGTCTGGGCGCCGAACGGCCTGGAGTGGATCGTGGCCGCGCTGGGCGCGGTGAGCGCCGGGGCGGTGCTGGTCCCGGTCAACACCCGCTACAAGGGCGAGGAGGCGCGGTGGGTGCTGGCGAGGAGCCGGGCGCGGACGCTCTTCGTCGAGGACGGCTTCCTCGGCAACGACTACCTGGCCATGCTCGGTGCGGGTGCGGGTGCGGGTGCGGGTGCGGGTGCGGACACAAGCACGGGTGCGGGCGGGAGCAGGGACGGGAACGGAACCGGGGACGGACCGCCGGTCCCGGGGCTGCCGGATCTCGCCGCCGTGGTCGCGTTCGACCGCGAGGCGCGACCCGGGACGACGAGCTGGGAGGAGTTCCTCGCCGGGGGCGCATCCGTTCCCGAGGAGACGGCGAGGGCCCGGTCGGCGTCGGTGACCGCCGGGGACGTCGCGGACGTGCTCTTCACCTCCGGCACGACGGGCAGGCCCAAGGGGGTCATGTGCACCCACGGCCAGAACGTCCGGACCTATGAGGCCTGGTGCGGCCGGACCGGCCTGTCGCCGGGGGACCGCTATCTCATCGTCAACCCGTTCTTCCACTGCTTCGGCTACAAGGCGGGCGTGCTCGCCTGCCTGCTGCGCGGAGCCACGATGGTGCTCCAGCCGGTGTTCGAGCCCGGCGAGACGATGCGGTTGATCGAGGCCGAGCGGATCACCGTCCTGCCCGGTCCGCCGACGATCTACACGACGATGCTGGACGCGCCGGAACGCCCCCGGTACGACCTGTCGTCGCTCCGGCTCGCCGTGACCGGCGCCGCCACGGTCCCGGTCGCGCTGGTCGCACGCCTCCGGGCCGAGCTCTTCCCGCAGGTCGTCACGGCGTACGGGCTCACCGAGTCGTGCGGCACGGTGACCTCCTGCTCGCTCGACGACGACGACGCGACCGTGGCCGGCACCTCCGGCCGCCCCATCGAGGGAGTGCAGGTCGCGGTGGCCGACGGTGCGGGCCGGCCGGTCCCCGCGGGAGAGGACGGCGAGATCCTCGTCCGCGGGCACAACGTGATGCTCGGCTACCTCGACGATCCCGAGGCGACCGCGGAGGCGGTCCGGGACGGCTGGCTGGTGACCGGAGACCGGGGCCGCCTCGACGGGCGCGGCAACCTGACGATCACCGGCCGGTCGAAGGACATGCTCACGGTCGGCGGGTTCAACGTCTACCCGGCCGAGGTCGAGCAGGTCCTCGCCCGCCACGCGGCGGTCTCCGAGGCCGCCGTGGTCGGCGTCCCCGACGCGCGGCTGGGCGAGGTCGGCCGCGCCTACGTCGTGCTCCGGCCCGGCGCCGCCGCCACCCCCGAGGCGCTCGTCGCGCACTGCCGGGCGGTGCTGGCGAACTTCAAGGTGCCCCGGGAGGTGCTCGTCGTCGACGGCCTGCCGCGCAACGCGGCGGGGAAGGTGCACAAGGCCGCGCTCCTCGGCGGTCCGGCGGCGGGGCCGCGGGCCGCCGACCCGGACGAACGACGGGCGGCCCGGTGAGCCGCCCGTGCGAGGCGACCGCCGGATCCCACCCGGAACGGACTCTCCGCCGGTGCTCGGCGGGCGGACTGCCCCTCTCGGGTGAACCGGCCGGAATCGCGACTTGCAATGCTAACTTGCAATGCTAAGTTAGTGATGTGGAACGCAATCTAAGCCTCGACCTGCATGTGCTCACCGCCCGCCTGGACCGGGCGGCCGACCGGATCCTGCGCGCCGAGTACGGCGTGTCCTACAGCCGCTTCCTGGCGCTGACCCTGGTGGGGGAGCTGGGTGCCTCGACGCAACGGGTGCTTGCGGACTATCTGGGGGTGACCGAGCCGTCGGTGAGCCGCATGACCGCCGTCCTCGCCGCCGACGGATTCCTCGACGTGCGGCCCGACCCCGCCGGAGGCCGTCGCCGGAGGCTGAGCCTCACGGACAAGGGAGAGCGGCTGGTGGCCTCGGCCCGGCAGGGATTCGAAGAGCGGCTGGCCCTGCTCGTCGAACACAGCGGCGTGCCGTACGACGAGTACGCAGGTCACACCGCGCGACTGCTGGAGACGTTCACCCAGTGGGAGAAGGAGGCGGCCAAGTGAACCGGAGCACCCGGACCCCGCCGGCACGCCGGTACACGGTCCTGTCGGCCGACGGCACGCCGATCGGCTACCGGACGATGGGCGACGGCCCGGGCCTCATCGTGGTCGGCGGCGCCCTGCGGACGGCGGAGGACTACCTGCCGCTGGCCTCCGCGCTGGCCCGCTCCTTCACGGTGCACCTCGTCGAGCGGCGCGGGCGGGGCGCCAGCGGCCCGCTGGGTCCCCGGTACACCCTGGGAAAGGAGGTGGACGATCTCCTCGCCGTCCAGGCGGAGACCGGAGCGCGCTCGGCGTTCGGGCACAGCTACGGCGGACTCGTCGTCCTCGAGACCGCGCGCTCGTCCCGGGTGCTCGACCGCATCGCGGTCTATGAGCCCGGAGTGCCCTGCCTCCCCGTCCCCACCGCCTGGATGGACCCTTACCGGGAACGGCTGGCCGCGGGCGATCCGCACGGCGCGTTCGTTCACTTCATCCGGGGCTCGGGCGGCGCACCGGCCTTCGTGAGCAGGATGCCGTACTGGTATCTGCGCCTGGCCCTGCGTGTCGCGTTCCGGGGGCCGAGCTGGCAGCGGATGCTCCCCCTGCTCGATGCCAATCTGGCCGAACACGGGCAGTTGGCGGCACAGTACGGTCGCCTCGCCGAATTCGCCGCCGTCACCGCTCCGGTGCTGCTCCTCTGCGGAGGCCGTACCGCGCGCGCGAGCAGGGCGGAGTTCGACGCTCTGCGCGACACCCTTCCCGATGCCGTCCTCGAGACGTTGGGCGGCCTCGACCATTTCGGGCCGGAAGGGAAGAACGCATCGGTCGTGGCAGAGCGGGTTCTGGCGTTCCTGCGCTGACGGCCGACGACGCGAGGGCGGCCGGACGCCGACCCGGAGGGCGTCTCGCACCCGGCGTCCGCCCCTGGGCGCTTCCTGCGCCCGGGTGCCTCTCCCCAGGGCCCGGGCGCAGGAGGCGCGGCCTGCGGAGCAGCTGAACCGCAGGAGGAAACGGTGCTGGCGTTCGTGATCGGCGCCGCCGGACGATTGTGCCGGGTCGGACCGGAGGGGCGCGTCCGGCGCTGGATTGAAAGCCGGCCTGCGACTTCCGCGGTACACGGCTACCACGGAAGTCGCAGACACACCGGCTGGCCAGGACGACCCGGTGGTGAAGCGGGCGGCCCTACGGGGGTGGCCGCCCGGAACGCGGGCCGGTGCTGCGGCGCCGTTCTTCCCGGGCGGTGCGGACGCCCGGTCGAGGTCCCCCGCCCGGCCGCCGGTGCCGGCCGGGTTCTCATGGTCCCTGAGCGGCGAGGGAGACGGCGGGGTGCCAGCCGGTCAGTGCCAGCGACAGCAGGACGACGAGGACGTTCTGCAGGACGTGGACCGCGATGGGCACCCAGGTCGATCCGGTGCGTTCACGGATCCAGCCGGCGGCCAGGCCCACCGCGACGGCCAGGGGGATGAAGAGGGGGACCTGGTGGATGAGCCCGAATCCGAGGGCGGTGACGGTGATCGTCCAGGAGGCCGGGAGGCGGGCGCGGAGCCAGCCGTACAGCACTCCGCGGAACAGCAGCTCCTCCGCGACGGGAGCCAGGAGGCACGCGCGGACGAGGATGACGGCGGCCAGGGCCGGTGAGGCGTCGGCGAGCCGGCCGTCGTCGGCTCCGATCGCCCACAGCACCTGCCACACCTGCCCGGCGGGGACGCCGAACCACCCGGCGATGAGATATCCGACCGCGCCGGCGAGGTACGCCGCCGCCCATACCGCGGCTCCGAGGGCGTACCCGGACGGCCGTACGGGGGCCAGGCCGAGATAGAGGCCGCGGGCGCGGCGGTCGCGTCCCACCGTGACGAGCAGCGCCGCGGCGATCGCCGCGTAGACGGCGGCGACCACCACCGGGGCCAGGCGGTCGAGGTCGGCGGACCAGTGCGGGGCGAGGGTGCGTGCGGTGGACGCGGTGAGCACGCCGGCGGCCACCGCGGACGACGCGGTGAGGACGACGGCGAACAGCACACGTCGGCCCCGGGGACGTTCGAGCGTCGTGGTCACCGGCTCTCCCCGGAGGCGGAAGCGGTGTCGGGCGCGGGAGCCGCGGCCGGACCGGACGAGATCCGGCGCCGGTCGGCCGGCAGCCGGACCGCGGCCACGACCAGCCAGGCCAGGGCGGCGAAGCGCACCGGCAGCAGGTACGCCGCCTCGGGGACGAGGAGGGTCAGCGTGGTGAGCTCGGCGACCACCGCGATCACCAAGCCGGCTGCGGCCACCGGGCGGGGCAGCAGCTTCAGCAGCAGTCCGGGCACGGCCACCCCGGCGACCAGCAGCCCCAGCGGGACGACGTGACCCGGGCCGCCGGTGAGGAAGGTCAGGTCGTGCAGGACCAGCAGGATCGCGTCGGCCTCGCCGTGGCGTGACATCGTCCACTGCAGCAGCGCCGACAGCATCAGGGCGGCGGCGGAGATGATCCCGCCCGCCAGGGCGATGCCGGCGCCCGGTGCCCGCACTCCGAGCCGGTGCAGTCTCGCGTGCACGGACGCGGCCAGGATCGCCAGCGGCACCGCCGAGGAGAACTGCAGCAGCCCCGCCAGCCGCAGCGCCTGCGGCTGCGTGGTGAGGTATCCCAGCCGGTCGGCGGCCTCGGCGTAGACCGAGGGATGGCCCCGGCCGGATACCAGTGCGCCGGCGACGAGGCTCGCGAGGAACAACGCCGTGGACAGGGCCGCGAGAAGTGTCAGGGGCGGGCCGCCCTGGCCGCGGCGCGACGGTGCCGTCGTCATGGAGATCCTCCGGATCAGTCATTAATTCATTTGTCGAACGATTCATACCACGAATGATTCGTGTTGTGTATAGTAGGACTCGTGGCAGACAGCACCGACGGGCAGACCGCGGCCGCGGTGGCGTTCCTCCTGGCGCAGCTGGGCGAGCACGCCGCGGCGAAGTTCGCCGAGCGCATCGAATCCCTGGAGCTGACCCCCGCGCACGCCGGGGTGCTGCGCCTGGTGTCCGTTCGGCCCGGGTGCAGTCAGCAGGTCCTCGCCGGGGCGCTCGGCGCCCTGCCCAGCAAGGTGGTCGCCCTCGTCGACGAGCTCCAGCGGCGGGGACTGGTCGAGCGCCGGCGCAACCCGGCCGACCGCCGGCTGCACGCCCTGCACCTCACCGACGAGGGGGAGGAGATGCTGCGCAGGGTGCGGAGCGCGGCCGAGACCCACGGCGCCGAGCTCACCCGCGCCCTCGATCCGGAGCAGCGGGGCCACCTCGCCGACCTGCTCGGGCGCATCGCCGCCGACCAGGGACTGCAGCCGGGTGTCCACCCCGGCTACCAGCGGCTCCGCGGATAGCGCCCTCGGCTCAGGCGGCGCCCCGGCTCAGGCCCCGTAGACGGGTTCGGGGGCGGCGGCGTCGGCCAGCAGGCCGGTGATCACCGGGCCGAGGCCGGCGGCCTCCCAGCGGGCGCCGTTGTCGGAGGCCGGGCCGTGCCGGAAGCCCTCCATCACGCAGATCCGGCCGCCCTCGACCTCGAAGACGCGCCCCGTCACCCCCCGCGACCCGGCCGAGGCGAGCCAGGCCACCAGGGGGGAGACGTTCTCCGGGGCCATCGTGTCGAAGGAGCCGTCCCGCGGGGCCGCCATCGTCGCGGCGAAGACCCGCTCGGTCATCCGGGTCCGGGCGGCCGGGGCGATCGCGTTGACGGTCACGCCGTACCGGGCCAGCTCGGCGGCGGCCACCAGGGTGAGCGCCGCGATGCCCGCCTTGGCCGCGGCGTAGTTGCCCTGCCCCACGCTGCCGAGCAGGCCCGCCCCGGACGAGGTGTTGACCACCCTGGCGTCCACCGGCCGGCCCGCCTTGGACTCGGCCCGCCAGTGCAACCCGGCGTGCTTGAGCGGCAGGAAGTGGCCCTTGAGGTGGACGCGCACCACCGCGTCCCACTCGTCCTCCGACAGGTTCACCAGCATGCGGTCGCGGAGGAAGCCCGCGTTGTTGACCAGCACGTCCAGCCGGCCGTACGCCTCCAGGGCGGTCTCCACCAGGCGCCGGGCCCCGCCGCCGTCGGCGACGTCGGAGCAGTCGGCCACCGCCTCGCCGCCCAGCGAGCGGATCTCCTCGGCCACCCGCCGGGCGGGGCTCTCCGACCCGCCCTCCCCGGCGGCGCTCACGCCGAGGTCGTTGACCACGACCTTGGCGCCCTGCCGGGCGAGCTCCAGGGCGTGCGCGCGGCCGAGACCGCGCCCGGCCCCGGTGACGACGGCGACGCGGTCCTTGCAGATCATCGTCGGCTCTCCTCGGCGGTGACGGCGGTGACGGCGGTGACGGCGGTGACGGCGGTGCGGAAGGGCCGGCCCGCCCCCCGCTCGCTCGGGGGAGGCGGTCGCGCCGTTCCTTTGCTACCTTAATTTCTAACAAATGTTTGGTGGAAAGGCAGCCTATGGGAATCTCCACCAGGAAGCACGGCGACGGCGTCCGCGAGATCGTCGTGGACGTCCCCCCGGTCAACGCCCTGCCGGTGCAGGCCTGGTTCGAGCTGGCGGAGGCCGTGCGGGAGGCCGGGGGCGACGCCGGGAGCCGTGTCGTGGTGCTCCGCGCGGAGGGCCGGGGGTTCAACGCCGGGGTGGACATCAAGGAGATGCAGGCCGCCTCCGGGTTCGAGGCGCTGGTGGGCGCCAACCGCGGCTGCCACGCGGCGTTCGCGGCCGTCTACGGGTGCGAGGTGCCGGTCGTCGCGGCCGTGCACGGGTTCTGCCTGGGCGGAGGCGTCGGCCTGGCGGGCAACGCCGACATCGTGGTCGCCGCCGAGGACGCCTACTTCGGCCTGCCCGAGGTGGAGCGGGGCGCGCTCGGAGCCGCCACCCACCTGGCCCGCCTCGTCCCCCAGCACCTGATGCGCGCGATGGTCTACACCTGCCGGAACGTCACGGCGGCCGAGCTGCACGCGTTCGGCTCGGTGCTGGCGGTCGCGCCCGCCGACCGGCTCCGCGAGACCGCCTTCGAGGTCGCCGAGCAGATCGCCGCCAAGGACCCCTACGTGATCCGCCGGGCCAAGGAGTCGCTGAACGGCATCGACCCGGTCGACGTCAACCGCAGCTACCGCTTCGAGCAGGGCTTCACCTTCGAGCTCAACCTGATGGGCGCCGGCGACCGGCACCGCGACGCCTTCGTCGCCGAGAGGGCGCGGGGATGACGGGCCGCCGGGAGCGGGTCCGGCGCGGCGGGCGGGGGGACGGGGGCCGTCCGCGCAGCGGGGGAGGCGCGGTGAGCGGGCCGGTGAGCAAGGTGATGACGGCCGAGGAGGTCGTCGCCTCGCTGGAGAGCGGCATGACGGTCGGCATCGGCGGCTGGGGCTCGCGGCGCAAGCCGATGGCCCTGGTCCGCGCGGTCTGCGGGTCCGCCCTGAAGGATCTGACGATCGTGTCGTGCGGCGGGCCAGACGTGGGCCTGCTGTGCGCGGCGGGCAAGGTCCGCCGGGTGGTCGCCCCCTTCGTGACGCTCGACTCGATCCCCCTGGAACCGCACTTCCGGGCCGCCCGGCAGAGCGGGGCGGTCGGGCTCACCGAGTACGACGAGGGCATGTTCATGTTCGGCCTGCTCGCCGCGGCGCACCGGCTGCCGTTCCTGCCGATCCGCGCCGGGCTCGGCTCGGACGTCATGCGGGTCAACCCGGGGCTGCGCACGGTCCGCTCGCCGTACGACGCCGCGGGGAGGCCGTACGGCGGCGCCGGACGGGGTGCGGGGGAGAGCACAGAGGAGAGCGCGGAGGAGGAGGGAGAGGAACTGGTCGCGGTGCCGGCGCTGACGCTGGACGCGGCGCTGATCCACCTCGAGCGGGCCGACACCCGCGGCAACGGCCGGTACCTCGGCCCCGACCCGTACCTGGACGACCTGTTCGCCAAGGCCGCCGCCCGCACCTATCTGAGCTGCGAGCGGCTGGTGGACCCGGGTGGGCTGGCCGGCCCGCCGCAGACACTGCTGGTCAGCCGGATGCACGTGGCCGGCGTGGTCGAGGCCCCGGCCGGCGCCCACTTCACCGAGTGCGGGGACCACGGCCGCGACGAGGCCTTCCAGCGGCACTACGCGGCCTCGGCCGCGGACCCGGAGGCGTGGGCGGCCTTCGCCGGCCGGTTCCTGTCCGGGGACGAGACCGCCTACCGCGACGCGGTGCGGCGCTGGCACGAGGAGCGGGCCGGATGAGCGCGAGCCGCGCGGAGGTCTGCGTGACGGCCTGCGCCGAGGCCTGGCGCGGCGACGGCGAGATCCTGGCGGCGGCGATGGGCACCTGCTCGGTCCTGGGGGCCCGGCTGGCCCGGCTCACCTTCGAACCCGGTCTGCTGACCACCGACGGCGGCGCGCTGCTCACCGCCGAGCCGGTGCCGGTCGGCGCGCCCGCGGGTCCTGCGGAGGGCTGGCTGCCGTTCCGCGACCACCTGTGGCTGGTGCAGAACGGACGGCGGCACGTGATGATGGGCGCCTCCCAGATCGACCGGTACGGCAACACCAACATCTCGGCGATCGGCGACTGGACCCGGCCGGTCTCGCAGCTGCTCGGCGTGCGCGGCGCCCCCGGCAACACGCTCTGCAACCCGGTCAGTTACTGGATCCCCCGCCACTCCACCCGGGTGTTCGTGCCGAAGGCGGACGTGGTCAGCGGGGTCGGCTCCGACCGCGCGGCGGAGCTGGGCGCGCGCGCCTCCCGCTTCCACGACCTGCGCCGGGTCGTGACCGACCTGGGCGTGTTCGACTTCGGCACGCCGGACGGGTCGATGCGGCTGGTCTCGGTCCACCCCGGGGTGGAGGTCGGGCAGGTCGTCGCGGCCACCGGCTTCGACCTGGTGATCGACGGCGAGGTGCCGCAGACCCGGTGGCCGGTGGAAGAGGAGCTCCGGCTGATCCGCGAGGTGCTCGACCCCCGGGGACTGCGGGACCGGGAGGTCCGGGCGTGATCGACCAGGTGCTGGACACGCCGCTCACCCGCCTGACCGGCGTCCGCCACCCGGTCGTTCAGACCGGCATGGGCTGGGTGGCGGGACCGAGGCTGGTCTCGGCGACGGCGAACGCCGGCGGGCTCGGCATCCTAGCCTCGGCCACCATGACGCTCGACCGGCTCGCCGCCGCCGTCGAGGAGGTCCGCTCGCGCACCGACGCGCCCTTCGGGGTGAACCTGCGCGCCGACGCCTCCGACGCGGGCGACCGCGTCGATCTGCTGATCAGGCACGGGGTGAGGGTCGCCTCCTTCGCGCTGGCACCCCGCCCGGAGTTGATCGCCAGGCTGAAGGACGCGGGCGTCGTGGTGATCCCGTCCATCGGGGCGCGCCGCCACGCGGAGAAGGTCGCCGCGTGGGGCGCCGACGCGGTGCTCGTCCAGGGCGGCGAGGGCGGCGGCCACACCGGTCCGGTCGCCACCACGCTGCTGCTGCCCCAGATCGTCGACGCCGTCGGCATCCCGGTGATCGCCGCCGGGGGCTTCTTCGACGGCCGGGGCCTGGCCGCCGCCCTGGCGTACGGCGCGGCGGGCGTGGCCATGGGCACCCGGTTCCTGCTCACCTCCGACAGTCCGGTCCCGGACGCGGTCAAACGGCTCTACCTGGCCGCGTCGGAGACCGTGGTCACCCGCCAGGTGGACGGGGTGCCGCACCGGGTGCTGCGCACGCCGCTGGTGGACGGGCTGGAGGGCGCGGGCCGGCTGACCGGCCTGGCCCGCGCGGTGCGCAACGCCGCCCGCTTCCGGAAGCTCTCCGGCATGTCCTGGCCGGAGATGGTCCGCGACGGCCTGGCCATGAAGCACGGCAGAGATCTGACCTGGTCCCAGGTGCTGATGGCGGCCAACACGCCCATGCTGCTCAGGGCGGCCATGGTCGACGGCCGCCCCGACCTCGGGGTGATGGCCTCCGGCCAGGTGGTGGCCCTCCTCGACGACCTGCCCTCCTGCGAGGAGCTGATCGACGCCGTCGTCACCCGGGCCGCCGGCGTCCTGCGGGACCCGCCGGGACTGCGCCCACCGTTCCCGAGTCCGTGACCGGTCCGTTCCCGAGTCCGTGACCGGTCCGTTCCCGAGTCCGTGACCGGTCCGGCGTCGTGACGGTCCGGCCGCGCGGCCGGTGAGCCCCGGACGGGTCCGGCCGCGCGCTTCGCGGCCGCCTCAGCCGCGCGGCACCACCGCCCGGTCCGCGAGGGCGCGGTCGATCAGGCCCTCCAGACGGACGACCGCGGGCCGCCAGTCGGCGGGCACCTCATGGCAGCGGGTGGCCTGCCGACCGCGGTGGCTCAGCGTGTAGGTGAAGTGGTCGGCGATGTCGCAGCCCGCCGGGGAGGAGCGCCACGTCGAGACCGCGTCGAGCTCGCGGCGCAGGGAGCGGAACTCACCGTCGGTCAACCGGAACTCCGCGATCCTCGCGGCGCCGCGGACCCGGGCCGCACCGTCCCGGGTGATCGTGATCGTCTGGTCGATCCCGGCGAACCCGCCCGACTTCTGGAAGGCGATCCGCGCGGAGCCGGTCGCGGACGGCGCCGGGGCCTCGGCCCAGGCCGTCGTGGAACCGGCCGTCGCCATTGCCAGCACCGCCGCGAAGAGCATTTTCCTCATGATGAAGGCTTCCTTCCGAATATCGCGTCTATTTTACCGCCGACATTTATCGATCTATGTCGAGAATGGCAGCGGAAGGCGTGCGCCGTCCGCGCGCGGGCATGAGCCCGCGCGCGGACGTCGTGAACTCCGGCGGGCGCCGCCGTTCTCCTCGGGCGGCGGTGGCCGGAAGGCGGATTACCGCGGCTCAGAAGGCGAAGAGGGATCCGCCGGTGGCGCGCACTGCCGTGCAGTGGTTCGAATAGGTCTGCGCGAAGTGCCGGTGCCGGCCGTTCCAGGTGCCGGTGGCGGTGACGCGGACGGGGGCGTGCTCCCGCGTGCACATGCCGGGGTCCTCGGGGATGCGCTCCACCCGGCCGGCGGCGCGGCGGAGCTGGTCGCAGGCCGTCGCGGCGTAGGCGTGCGTGCCGCCGTCGGGGCCGCAGGTCAGCGTCACCGCTCTGACCGGGGATGATCCGAGCTCGGGCTGCACGGTCAGGATGTACGACCCGCCCGGAGCGCTCGGCTCGGCGGGGACGGCGCCGGCGGGCGGGGCCCACAGCAGCGGCGTCAGGGCCGCGGCGGCGACCAGCGCGAGCCGCGCCGCACGACCGCCGGTGAACCGGCTGATGCTCATCGATGCCTCCATCTGTTTGTACCGCGGTTGCGGTTTCCGGTACGGCGGGCGGCGAAGGGGTTAATCGCCGCCCATCCTTCGGAGGGAAGGATTGGAAATCCGCCGCCGGTAGGCAGGGGATCCTTTCGCGATGAGATGTTAGGACGGGAATATCTACGGGGCAAACCGGCTCGTGTCCTCATCCGGGCAGCTGATTGATATTTCAATCAGAAAGCGCTTCCTCGGCGGTCGGCGTGACCGGTCGCCGGGCGCGGCGGTCGCGCGCGGCCATACCCGTCCACGGTGCCGCGGCCCAGGTCGCGCTTCCATGTGAATGTGGTAATCCGAAGTGACCGATTTTCGCGGTGGACTTTCTTTGGCGCGTTTTTCCGCGAAAGTGATATGGGTCACATTCCGTCAGCGCGGTGACGGCATGGGCGGCACCGGGGACCGAGAGCCCGTCAGTGCGGTGGCGACACGGGCACGGTGGAAGGGGATCAGCCGCGCGTCAGCGCGGCGACGACACGGGCGCGGTGGAGGGCGGGGGAGCCCCAGGCGGTGTGCAGGGCGCGGGCCCGGCGGATCCAGAGACCGAGGTCGTACTCGTCGGTGTAGCCGATCGCGCCGTGCACCTGCAGGGCGGTCCGGGCCGCCGCGTAGGCGGCCTCCGAGGCCGCCGCCTTCGCGGCCGACACGTCGCGCGGGAAGTCCGGCGAGCCGTAGGCCAGCGCCGCGCCGTACACCAGCGGGCGGGCGTACTCCAGACCCACCAGGGTGTCGGCCAGGCGGTGCTTGACCGCCTGGAAGGCGCCGATCGGCTGCCCGAACTGGTGCCGGGCCACGGCGTACTCCACGGTGGCCTCCAGCAGGCGGCGGCCCAGCCCGACCAGCTGGGCGGAGCAGGCCAGCGTGCCCAGGTCGCAGGCGGCCTCCGCCGCCGCGCGCACCGCCGGACCGGAGGCCAGCACGGTGCCCGCCGCGACCGGGGAGAGCCTCCGGGCGGGGTCCAGTGAGGACCGCGCCGCCCCCGGGACGGCCTCGCAGAGCCGGTCGCCGTCCACCACCCAGACCGCGTCGGCGAGGTCGGCGTCCAGCGCGTACGGCACGGCCGGCGGCAGGACGAGCGAGACGGCGGCCGCGCCCTCCGCGATGCGCGGCAGCCACTCCGCCGCGAGCCCGTCACCACCGGGCCCGCCACCGAGCTCGTCACCGGGCCCGCCGGTCGGGGGTCCGTCGCCGGGGGAGCGACCGGCGGGAGGCCCTCCACCGGGTCCGTCGCCGGGGGAGCGGCCGAGCCGTGCCAGGAGTTCGGCGGCGGCGGCGGTCTCGGCCAGCGGCCCGGGTGCGGCGTGCCGCCCCAGCTCGTGGAAGGCGGTCACCAGTTCCACCGGGAGCGGCCCCGCCCCGCCCGCCGCCTCGGGCACCGCCGGTGCCAGGACCCCGGCCCCGGCGAGCGAGCGCCACAGGGCCCGGCAGGGTTCCGGGTCCCCGCAGGCGCGGGCGCGGATCACGGCCGGGGTGTCCGCCCCGGCCAGCAGTTTGTGCAGGGTCTCGCCGAACAACCGCTGTCCGGCGTCGAGGACGAACTTCACCGCGGCCCCCTGGGCAGGCCGAGCACACGCTCGGCGATGACGTTGCGCTGGATCTCGTTGGTCCCGGCGTAGATCGGACCGGCCAGGGAGAAGACGTAGCCCTCCAGCCACTCGCCCTCCAGCTCGCCGTCGGGGCCCAGCAGGTCGAGCGCGGTCTCGTGCAGCGCCAGGTCCAGCTCCGACCAGAAGACCTTGTTGACGCTCGACTCGGCCCCGGCCCCGGCGCCGTCGGTGCGGGAGACGGTCTCGAAACCCTTCAACCGGTAGGCGCGGGCCCGGATCCAGGCGTCGGCCACCCGGTCGCGCAGCGCGCCGTCGGCGGGGTCGGCGCGCTCGCGCCAGAGCGCGACCAGCCGGTCGGCGGCGGCCGTGAACCGGCCGGGACTGCGCAGGGTGAGCCCGCGCTCGTCGCCGGTGGTGGACATCGCCACCCGCCAGCCGTCGCCCGGTGCGCCGACCACGTCGGCGTCCGGCACGAACACGTCGTCGAAGAAGAGCTCGGCGAAGGCGGGCCTGCCGTCCAGGCGGCCGATCGGGCGGCGGGTTAGGCCCTCGGCGTCCAGGGAGAACATCAGGTAGGTCAGGCCCCGGTGCCGCTCGGCCCGCGGATCGGAGCGGAACGGGCCGAAGCCCCGGTCGGCGAAGGCCGCGCGCGAGCTCCACGTCTTCTGGCCGTTCAGCCGCCAGCCGCCGTCCACCCGGGTCGCGGTGGCGCGCAACGAGGCCAGGTCGCTGCCCGCCTCCGGCTCGGACCAGGCCTGGGCCCAGACGACCTCGCCGGAGGCCATCGGCGGCAGGATCCGCTCCAGCTGCTCGGGGGTGCCGTGCGCGAAGAGCGTCGGGGCGAGCAGGCTGACGCCGTTCTGGCCGACCCGGCCGGGCGCCCCGGCGGCGTGGTACTCCTCCTCGAAGACCAGCCACTCCAGCGGGCTCGCGTCCCGCCCGCCGTACCGGGCGGGCCAGGAGACGACCGACAGGCGCGCGTCGTACAGCTCGCGCTCCCAGGCGCGGTGCGCGGCGAAGCCCTCCGCGGTCTCCAGCGAGGGCAGGGGTACGGCGGGCACGTGGGCGCGGAGCCAGTCGCGCACCTCGGCGCGGAACGGCTCGGCGGACGACAGGTCAAGGTCCATCGACGGCCGCCTCCGGCCCGTCGGGAGCGGACGCGGACCCGGCGGCGGCGGCCTTCATGCTCCGGGGATCCATGCCGGCCAGGGCGTCGGCCGCGGTCTCGGCGTTGTGCGCGTGGGCGAGGTGGTGCAGGCCGAAGACCGAGTCCATCCCGGCGTGCATGCCCTGCAGGTCCTCGGCCTGGTTGACGGCCTTCTTGGCCAGCGCCAGGCCCAGGCGGGGCATGGCCGCGATCCGCCCGGCCAGCGCGAAGACCTCCTGCGCCAGCCGCTCGCGGGGCACGACCCGGTTGACCATGCCCACCTCGTAGGCCCGTCCGGCCGTCATGCGGTCGCCGGTGTAGAGGAGCTCCCTGGCGACGCGCGGCGGCATCGCCCAGGGATGGGCGAAGTACTCCACGCCGGGGATGCCCATGCGCACCACCGGATCGGCGAAGAACGCGTCGTCGGAGGCGACGATCAGATCGCAGACCCAGGCGAGCATGAGCCCGCCCGCGACGCACGCGCCCTGCACCATCGCGATCATCGGCTTGGGGAGCTCCCGCCAGCGGCGGCACATGCCGAGGTAGACCTCGGACTCGCGGGCGAAGCGGCTCTCGGCGCCCTCCTTGCCGACGTGGTCCCACCACAGGCCGGCCCTGCGCCCGAAGGAGACGTGCGCGTCGCGGCCGGGGCTGCCGATGTCGTGCCCGGCGGAGAAGTGGGGGCCCTCCCCGGCCAGCACGACCACCCTGACCTCGTCGTCGGCGGCGGCCCGGTAGAAGGCCTCGTCGAGGGCGTAGGTCATCGCGGAGTTCTGCGCGTTGCGGTACTCCGGGCGGTTCATGGTGACCACCGCCACGGGTCCGCGCCGCTCGTAGCGGACCACGGTCATCGGGGGTACCCTCTCATTCTTTCTAACAACTGTTTGGTAGAGTAAATCACGTGAAGCCCGACGAGGAGAGGGGCCCGCGGCAGTGAAGCCGTCACCGACGCCGCCGGGACGCCCGGCCTCCCCGGAGTTCCCGGAGTCTCCCGGGGTGCCGCCGTACGTCCCGGGGCACGGCCTGCTGCGCGGCCGGGTCGCGGTGGTGACCGCCGCCGCGGGCACCGGCATCGGCGGCGCCTGCGCCCGCCGCCTGCTGGAGGAGGGCGCCCGGGTGGCGGTGAGCGACGCCCACGAGCGGCGGCTGGCCGGGACCCTGGCCACGCTGGAGGAGGAGTTCGGGACCGGGGCGGTGACCGCCGTGCCGTGCGACGTGACCTCCGAGGCGCAGGTGCGCGCCCTGTTCGCGACCGCCGAGGAGCGCCTGGGTCCGGTGGACGTGCTGGTCAACAACGCCGGGCTCGGCGGCACGGCCAGGCTCGTCGAGATGACCGACGAGCAGTGGAGCCGGGTGCTCGACGTGACGCTGACCGGGACCATGCGCTGCACCCGGGCCGCGCTGGCGCTGATGCAGCCGCGGGGCCGCGGCGTGGTCGTTAACAACGCCTCGGTGGTCGGCTGGCGGGCGCAGGAGGGCCAGGCCCACTACGCGGCGGCCAAGGCCGGGGTCATGGCGCTGACCAGGTGCGCGGCCGTCGAGGCCGCGCCGTACGGCGTGCGGGTCAACGCGGTGGCGCCCTCGCTGGCCATGCACGCGAACCTGGTCAGGGTGACCACCGAGGAGCTGCTGGCCGAGCTCACCGCCAAGGAGGCGCTCGGGCGCGCGGCGGAGCCCTGGGAGGTCGCCAACGTTATCGTCTTCCTCGCGAGCGACTACTCCTCCTACCTGACCGGAGAGGTCGTCTCCGTCTCCAGCCAGCACCCCTGAGAGGTCCGTCTCCCATGAGCCCACGACGCCGAGACTCCGAGAGCACCGCCACCGCCCGCGCCGGGCGGCGGGCCGAGCTGCTCGCCACGGCCGCGGAGGTGTTCGCGTCACGGGGTTACGCCGCCACCACGGTCCGCGAGGTGGCGGACGCGGCGGGCATACTCGGCGGCAGCCTCTACTACCACTTCGACTCCAAGGAGTCGATGGTCGACGAGATCCTCTCGACGTTCCTGACCGACATGTGGGCGTCCTACGACCGCATCACCGCCGCGGGGCTCGGTGCGCGGGAGACCTTCCACCAGCTGGTCGCCGAGTCGTTCCGGATGATCGACCTGTACCGCCCGGCGGTCATGATCTACCAGAACGAGTCCAGGCACCTGGCGGCGAGCCCGCGCTTCTCCTACCTGCTCGACTCCATGCGGCGCTTCCGTGAGATGTGGCTCTCGGTGCTGGACCGAGGCGTCCTCGACGGGGAGTTCCGCGCCGACCTCGACACCGGCCTGATCTACCGCTTCATCCGCGACACCGTCTGGGTGGCCGCGAGCTGGTACCGGAGCGACGGCCCGCTGAGCGCGGACGAGATCGCCCGGCAGTACATCGTGATGGTCCTGGAAGGGATCCTGGAGACCTGAGGAGTTCACCGTGGCCAGCCGGACGACCCCCCGAACGGCACCCCGAGCGGCCTCCCGGACGGCGGAGGCCTACATCGTCGAGGCGGTCCGCACCCCCGTGGGGCGGCGCGGCGGCGGCCTGTCCGGGGTGCACCCCGCCGACCTGGGCGCGCACGTGCTGACCGCGCTGATGGAGCGCTCCGGGGTCGACCCGGCCGCGGTGGAGGACGTGGTCTTCGGGTGCGTGGACACGGTCGGCCCGCAGGCCGGGGACGTCGCCCGCACCTGCTGGCTGGCGGCCGGCCTGCCGGAGGAGGTGCCCGGCGTCACGGTCGACCGGCAGTGCGGCTCCTCGCAGCAGGCGGTGCACTTCGCCGCGCAGGCCGTGCTCTCCGGCACCGCCGACCTGGTGGTGGCCGGCGGCGTGCAGAGCATGTCGCAGATCCCCATCGGCCACGCGATGACCGCCGGGCAGGCGCTCGGCTTCGACACGCCCTTCACCGGCTCGAAGGGCTGGCGGGCCCGGTACGGCGAGCAGGAGGTCTCCCAGTTCCGCGGCGCCGAGATGATCGCCGAGCACTGGGGCGTCTCCCGCGAGGAGATGGAGGCCTTCGCCTGCGAGTCGCACCGGCGGGCGGTCCGGGCGATCGACACGGGGCGGTTCACCCGGGAGACCGCGCCGCTGGAGGGCGTCGAGCACGACGAGGGGCCGCGCCGCGACACCTCGCCCGAGAGGATGGCCGGGCTGCGGCCCCTGGTGCAGGGCGGCCGGCTGACCGCGGCGCTGGCCTCGCAGATCTCCGACGGCGCCGCGGCCCTGCTGATCGCCTCCGAGGAGGCGGTGCGCGTCCACGGCCTGCGTCCCCGCGCCCGCGTCCACCACCTCTCCGCGCGCGGGGAGGACCCGATCCGGATGCTCTCGGCGCCGATCCCCGCCACGGCGTACGCGCTGGGGAAGGCGGGCATGGCGATCGGCGACGTCGACGTGGTGGAGATCAACGAGGCGTTCGCCCCGGTCGTGCTGGCCTGGCTGAAGGAGACGGGCGCCGACCCGGCGCGGGTCAACCCGAACGGCGGCGCGATCGCGCTGGGCCACCCGCTCGGGGCCACCGGCGCCCGGCTGATGACGACGCTCCTGCACGAGCTGGAGCGCACCGGCGGCCGGTACGGCCTGCAGACCATGTGCGAGGGCGGCGGCCAGGCCAACGTCACCGTCATCGAACGTCTATGAACACGGGTTCATCGGCCGGCTCATGCACCCGCATCGAGGAAGGACTCTGGCGCGCCGGGTGAGTTCACCGGACCTGAAATGACCGCCTATCACATATGAAAAGCGGAACAATCAAGGAAAATCATGGTCCCTGATCACCTGCCGTTCTACGATCTTCTCCTCGGCGCATGTCAACGGGGAACGGGGCACGGGGAACATGGACGCGATGCGGGACCGGCGGTTCCTCGCGTTGATCGCCGTGGCGATCGCGATCGTCCTGTTCGGGCTCTACTCGCTGGTGGCCGGAGCGGACGCCGGGGACGCCGGTGACGGCGTGGGCGCAGCCGAGCGGTCCCGCCCGGGCCCGGCCCGCACCCGGGTCATGGAGCTCTCGCCGGTCCCGGACTCCGAGCCCGCCCCGTCCGCCGTGTTCACACCCGCGCCTGCCACGTCTCCGGCACCCGCGCCCCCGACACCCGCCCCTGCGGCGTCCGCGCCCCCGACACCCGCACCCGCGCCGCCGGAGGGACCCGGGCCGGTCGCGGCGAGGTACTTCGACGCCTGGCGGGCCGGTGACCTGACCGCCATGGCGGGCCTGGTCGCCGACCCGCCCCCCGACTTCGCCGAGCGGCACCGCAGGTTCAGCGCCGAGCTGCGGGTCACGTCGGTCTCCCTGACCCCCGGCGCCGCGTCCGGCGGCGGGGACACCGCCGAGGTCCCCTTCTCCGGGGCGCGGGAGGTCGCGGGGCTGGGCCGGTGGGAGTTCTCGTCGGTCCTGCGCCTGGCGCGGCGGGATGGCTCCTGGAAGGTGCTCTGGTCGCCGGAGACCCTGCACCCCGCGCTCGCCGGCGGCGGGACCCTGCGCCGCAGGGAGACCCCGGTGCCCCGGCCCGCCACGCTCACCCGCGAGGGCCTGCCGTTCCCCCGCGACAGCAGGGCGGGCGACCACTACACCGGGCTGGAGGGCACGGCGGTCGACGTGGAACTGGTGGAGGAGCCCTCGGGCCGGGTGCTGCTGGCCGCCCGCGCCCCCGAGGTGCCGGGCACGCGGACCACGATCTCCCGGGCCGTGCAGGCCGCCGCCGCCCGCGCCCTGGACGGCGTCGGGCAGCCCGCCGCGATCGTGGCCGTGGACGTGCCGACCGGCCAGGTGCGCGCGGTGGCGGACACGCTGGGCGCCAAGGGGGCGTTCGCGGGTCTCTACCCGCCGGGCTCGACGTTCAAGGCGGTGACCGCCGCCGCGCTGCTGCGCACCGGCCTGACCCCGGACTCCCCGGTCCCGTGCCCGGGGGGCTACACCCTCCCCAACGGCCGGCACTTCGACAACGACGGCGGCGCCGACCACGGCACCGTGTCCCTGGCCACGGCCTTCGCGCTCTCCTGCAACACCACCTTCGCCCAGCAGGCCCACGAGCGGCTCCGCGGCGGCGGGCTCCGCGCCGAGGCCGCCGACCGGTTCGGCTTCCGGGAGAAGCCGGGCGCGAGCACCTGCCGCATCCGGGACGCCGTCACCGCGGACGACCTCGGGGCCGACGCCATCGGCCAGCACTCGGTGCTGGCCAGCCCGCTGTGCATGGCCGAGGTCGCCGCCGCGGTCGCGAGCGGCACCTGGAGGCCCGCGATCACCACCGAGCAGCCGCCCGCCGACGTTCCCGCCCCGGTGCCGCTGGACGAGGGTGTGGCGGCCGGCCTGCGGGCGATGATGGACGCCGCGGTCACCCGGGGCACGGCCGCCAGGGCGGGGCTGCCCCCCGGTACGGCGGGCAAGACCGGCACCGCGGAGGTCACCGGCATGCCCTCCCACGCCTGGTTCATCGGCTACCGGGGCGACCTGGCCTTCGCGGTGCTCGTCCGGAACGGCGGGAGCGGCGCCGCCGTGGCGGCCCCGGTCGCCGCCCGTTTCCTCCAGGCACTCTGAATCCATCGGGGGTCACGGCTGCGGCCGGTAGCCGTCGTAGTCGTGCCAGCTCGGCTCCTGGGTCATCAGCCCGTGCCAGGTGGGCCACTCCTCGCCGGTCCGCTGCCGGAGGAGCTCGCCGGGCATGGTGTACGGCGGAGCCTTGTGCGGGTTGCCGGCCGCCTGGCCGACGATCGCGTCGTACAGGACGGCCGCGGCGTGCAGGCGGGGCAGCACCGCGTGGACGCGGTCGGCGTAGCCGTCCGGGAGGCTGTACGGCCCGCCGGGGCCGAGATCGAAGCCTGCGCCGGCGGTGACCAGCGCGATCTCCGGCCGCTTGCGCAGGGCGATGTCGTAGCACAGATGCAGGGCGACCGCGTCCCAGACGACCTCGACCCTGTCGGACGCCACCCCCTGCTCGCGGAGGAAGCCGGCCGCCAGGTCGGCGCCGTCGAGTTCGAAGCGCCGGCCGCCGTTGCCCTCGTCGCTGAGGCCGACGTCGTGGAGCACGCAACCCAGGAACAGCAGTTCGTCGTCATAGTCGCGGCCGGGCCGCAGGCCCTGCTCCTCGCCGATGAAACGGCCGTAGAGGTAGGTGCGCATGCTGTGGTTGAAGATCGCGGGGTCCTCGATGCCGCGGGCGAAGCGCATCGCGTTCAGGGCGAGGTCGGTGCGAGGAAACGGCAGGTCGCCGTAGGATTCCATCGGAGTCGTCCCTTCCGTGTGGCCGCCGGGCGCCGCGGAAGCGGCGCCGGACGGCCGGCTCCGCCGGCGCGGAGGCGATGGCGGCAGGAGGGCGCACCACGGAAGAGCGCGGTCCGCGGACCCCTGCCTTCAGAATGCCTGAAGCCTAACTGAAGCTTCAGTCGGCCTGAAGGTCGGGGTGGTGTCCGGCTCCCTCCCGCCCGGGTGCGTTCCGTGTCCGGGAGGGGGATCGTCCGGCCGGGGTGCGTTCCGTGTCAGGGAGAGGGATCATCCGGCCGGCGTGGAGGCGGGTCGGCCCCGGGCGATGACGTACGGGACCAGCTCGCCCATCCCGCGCACGGTGAGCGGGTTCACCGGCCGCAGCTCGAAGGAGGCGTCGCCCTCCAGTTCCTCGGCCACCGCGGGCCCGGCGAGCACGGCGTCGGCGGGGGCGAGCGCGGTGAGCCTGCTGGCCAGGTTGACCGTGGTGCCGAACACGTCGCCCATGCGGCCGATCACCTGACCGACGGCCAGCCCCACCCGCAGGGCGGGCATGCCCCTGGTCCGGGCGTGGACCTCCACGAGCCGCAGGGCGATCTCGGCCGCCGCGGCGGAGGTGTCGGCGACGAACAGCACCGAGTCGCCGAGCGTCTTCACCACCCGGCCCTCCGAGGAGGTGACCACGTCGGCCGACCGGCTCTCGAAGCGCTCGACGAGGCGGGCCAGCTCCGTCTCGGTGATCTGGCGGCTCAGCCGGGTGAACCCGACCAGGTCGGCGAAGCCCACGGCCAGCCGTACGGTGCTCGTCTCCTGGTCCACGACGCGGCCCGCCGCGGCGGCCAGCTGCCGCCGCCAGGCGTAGACCAGCAGCTGCTCCAGGTCCGGCACCACCCGGTCCGCCCGCGTCCGCCAGGCGGACGCGCGCTCGCCGAGCGGGACGCCGGCCTGGTCGAGGACCTCGGCCCCGAGTACGGCCTGCGACTCGGCCAGCCGGGCGGTGGCCCTGCCCAGCGACCGGGTCACCAGGAGCGCGTGCTCCTCGTCGTAGGTCCCGTCGCGGACCAGGCCGACCAGCGTCCGGAGCGCCTCGACGTCGGAGTCGGTGAACTCCACCGCGTCGTCCGGGACGTTGGCGAAGCCGAAGGCGCGCCAGAACCGCCGCGCGCGGTACATCGGCACGCCGGCCATCGCGGCCACCTGGTGGCTCGTGTAGCGGCGGTGCTGCCGGAGGAACGCGCCCGCCAGTTCGTCCGTCAACGGATCCTCGACCGTGGTCAACCTGCTCGTTCTGGCCCCCGAGGGGGAATCGCAACATACATCCTGCATGCTGCCAGATGCCAGGACGACCGGGACGCCCCGTCCGCCGATCCCCGTGCCGGGCCGATCCCCGTGCCGGAAGCCGTCAGACGCGCCAGGGCATGTGCTGGAGCGTCCAGGTGTTGCCGTCCGGGTCGGCGAAACGGGCGTAGTGGACGCCGCCCAGATCCTCGACCGGTTCCACGTCGGTGCCGCGCTCGATGAGCTCCATGCGGGCCTTCTCGATGTCGCTCACCACCAGGTGCAGGCCGCGCAACGTGCCGGCCGGCATGTCGAGGGAGTCGATGCCCTCGGTCAGGGTGATCGAGCAGGCCGAGCCCGGCGGGGTCAGCTGGACGACGCGGACCCCGTCCGCGGGCCGCACGTCGACGTCCACCTGGAAGCCGAGGCGGTCGGCGTAGAAGGCCTTGGCCCGGTCGATGTCGGTGACGGGCACCGGGACGAGCTCGAGGAGGAACATGCCGGGGCGGACCGGCGGCGCGGCCGGGTCCGCCGGGACGTCGGCGACGTCGGCCGGGATCTCCGTCTGCGCGGGCCGGGCCGGAGTGGGCTGGATGTCGGTCATCGAGGTTCGCCTTTCATGGTCATCTCGGTGAGCACCCCCGCGAGGCGTTCGTACGCCTCACCCGCGCCGCGTTCCATGGGGGTGCGGAGCACGCTGTCGCGGATCTCCCGCGAGGGGTAGTGTGCCGTGGTGGTCATCGCGGTCCGGCCGTCCCGCTCGTCGAAGACGGTCGTGACGAGGGCTTCGCCCTCCTCCCAGCCGTCGTGGACCTCGCTCTGGACCAGTCGGCCGGGCGCGTCGACCTCGTGGAACACCCCGCCGAGGCCCATCTCGGCGCCGTCCGGCCCGCGCGACACGAAGCGCCAGGCGCCGCTCGGACGCAGGTCGACCTCGCAGACGACGAGGTGCCAGCCGCGCGCGCCGTGCCACCGCCGGAGCAGCTCGGGCCGGGTGAAGGCGTCGAAGACGAGCCGGCGGGGTGCGGCGAAGGTCCTGGTGAGCACGAGGCCGGTGCCGGGCAGCGCCCGCACCGTCAGGCCCTCGCCCTGTTCCCGCCGCGGCGTCACGGGGTCTCCCGCTCGGGGGCGTCCGGCCCTTCGTGGCCGAGCTCGTCGAGCAGGGCGTCCAGCCGCCGGTAGCTCTCCTCCCAGTAGGAGCGGTAGCCCGCCAGCCAGTCGACGGCCTCCTTGAGCGGGGCGGCCTCCAGCCGGCAGGGCCTGCGCTGCGCGTCGCGCCCCCGGGAGACCAGTCCGGCGCGCTCCAGCACCCGCAGGTGCTTGGAGATGCCCGGCTGGCTCATCGTGAACGGCGCGGCCAGCTCGGTCACCGTGGCCTCGCCCTCCATCAGCCGGGCGAGGATCGCCCGCCGGGTGGGGTCGGCCAGCGCGGCGAACGTCGCGTCGAGAACGTCGGCAGCCATGTTGATTACCTTTCGGTTTTATAACCAGATGGTTTTTTAGCGTGCCGGATCGCGGCCTGTCAAGGACCGTGGCTCCGTGGCCGCCCACACGCCGACCGACGGGCGAGGGGCTGCCGACGAACGATGGACGACGAGATGTCGTGGGCGGGCGACGGACGGATGGGGTGCCGTCGGCGGGCGACGGCCGCGATCCGGCGCCGAGGCGGCCCTATGCGTGTGGATCCACGGGACAGGCCTTAGGGTGCACAGCGTGTACGTGAAGATCTGCGGGCTGCGAGAGCCCGGGCATGTGGCCGCGGCGGTCGAGGCGGGCGCGGACGCGATCGGTTTCGTCCTCACCCGCAGTCCCCGGCGGATCACCCCGGAGCATGCGCGTGAGCTGGCCGCGGCGGTGCCCGCGCACGTCCTGACCGTGGCGGTGTTCGCCGGAGAGGCGCCGGAGGAGGTGCGGGCGGCCGCGTTGGAGTCCGGGGTGCGCGCCGTCCAGTTGCACGGCGCTCATCCGCACGGGGACTTCACCGCGCTGAAGGACCTCGGCCTCACGCTGGTGCGCGCGGGCGCGGCGGGCGCGGACCTGCGCTGCGGCGCCTTCGACGAGGATCTGCTGATCGTCGACGCGCCCCGGCCGGGTTCGGGCGAGCCGTGGGACTGGTCTGCGGTGCGCGGGCGCCCGGAGGGCCGCTGGATGCTGGCCGGAGGCCTCGACCCGTCGAACGTGGCCCGCGCGATCACCGAGGCCCGCCCGTGGGGGGTCGACGTGTCGAGCGGGGTGGAGGTCGCGCCCGGCGTGAAGGACTCCGGGCTCATCCGGGAGTTCGTCGCCGCCGCCCGCGGCGGGGCGAAGCAGGCGTAGCGGCCGTCCCGGCCCTGGCGGGGCCGGGACGCGGGGCCCGCGGGCCGGTCGGCGGGAGCGCCGCGCCGGCGGTGTCGTCCCGCATCGGCGGCGGGCAGGGGCCCTGCCGCGCGGCTCCCGGTCAGGGGCGCAACGCCGCGAGCTGCTGCTCGAAGGGGACGACGGCATCGTAGGGGTCGGAGGCCCGCGGGGCGGGGCTGGATCCAGATCCGGACCGGCCCGTCACCAGGGCGGCCAGTTCCTCCGCCGCGCGGTCGATCCGGGCGGCGAGGCCGTCGGCGCCCGCGTCCCCGGCCGAACCCCAGTCCTCGGACGCGGCGTAGACCGCGGTGGGGACGACGACCGCGCGCAGGTAGGCGAAGAGCGGGCGGAGCGCGTGCTCCAGGGCGAGCGAGTGGCGCGCCGTGCCGCCGGTCGCCGCGATGAGTACGGGCTTGCCGGTGAGCGCGGTGTTCTCGATCACGTCGAAGAACGACTTGAAGAGCCCGCTGTAGGAGGCGGTGAAGATCGGCGTCACGGCGATGAGGCCGTCCGCCTCCGCCACCGCCTCGACCGCCTCGCGCAGCGCGGCGCCGGGGAACCCGGTCACCAGGTTGTTGGCGATGTCGACGGCCAGGTCGCGCAGCTCCACCACGCGTACCTCCACCGCCCGCTCTCCGGCCAGCTGTGCGCGGACCGCCCCGGCGAGCCGGTCGGCCAGCAGCCGCGTCGACGAGGGCCGGCCGAGACCGGCCGAGACGGCCACGATCTTCAGGGTTTCCATCGGGTTCTCCAGTGCGGTGGGTGCGGGAGGGTGGATCAGGCGGCGGGGCCGGGGGTCTCCCCGGCGGTACGGCGGATCAGGCGGCGGGACCTGTGGGGACGGGGGTCTCCCCGGCGGTCCCGGCGGTACGGCGGGCGACCAGGGCCGCGTGGGTGGGGCCGTCCGGCACACCGGCGGGACGGCGGGCGGCGAACTCCCTGCGGAGCACCGGCACGACCTCCTCGCCGAGGATGTCGAGCTGCTCCAGCACGGTCTTCAGCGGCAGGCCGGCGTGGTCCATCAGGAACAGCTGGCGCTGGTAGTCGCCGAAGGACTCGCGGAAGGTCAGCGTCCGGTCGATCACCTGCTGCGGGCTGCCCACGGTGAGCGGGGTCTCGGCCGTGAACTCCTCCAGCGACGGGCCGTGGCCGTACACCGGGGCGTTGTCGAAGTAGGGGCGGAACTCGCGTACCGCGTCCTGGGAGTTCTTCCGCATGAACACCTGGCCGCCGAGCCCGACGATCGCCTGCTCCGGGGTGCCGTGGCCGTAGTGGGCGAAGCGCTCCCGGTAGAGGCCGATCAGCCGGATGAAGTGCTCCTTCGGCCAGAAGATGTTGTTGGCGAAGAACCCGTCGCCGTAGTAGGCCGCCTGCTCGGCGATCTCCGGGCTGCGGATCGAGCCGTGCCAGACGAACGGCGGGACCCCGTCGAGCGGCCGGGGGGTCGAGGTGAAGCCCTGCAGGGCGGTGCGGAAGCGCCCCTGCCAGTCCACGACGTCCTCGCGCCAGAGCCTGTGCAGCAGCGCGTAGTTCTCGACGGCCAGCGGGATGCCCTGCCGGATGTCCTGCCCGAACCAGGGGTAGACCGGCCCGGTGTTGCCGCGGCCCATCATCAGGTCGACGCGCCCGTCGGCCAGGTGCTGCAGCATGGCGTAGTCTTCGGCGATCTTGACCGGGTCGTTGGTCGTGATCAGGGTCGTGGCGGTGGAGAGGATGAGCCGTTCGGTCCGGGCGGCGATGTAGCCGAGCATGGTCGTCGGCGACGACGGCACGAAGGGCGGGTTGTGGTGCTCGCCGGTGGCGAAGACGTCCAGGCCGACCTCCTCCGCCTTGAGGGCGATGGCCACCATCGCCTTGATCCGCTCATGTTCGCTCGGCGTCCTGCCCGTGGTCGGGTCCGTGGTGACGTCGCCTACGGTGAAGATCCCGAACTGCATCGTGCTCACCGTCCTCCATATCGTTGAACTTTCAACTTTCCTCAGCGCTACAGAACGAGAGCGTATTCCCTCCGGCCGCCCTCCCGGCGGGCGCGGGGGAATCGTTCCGGTGAGAGCGGGTAAGGGCGCAGGGAGCCCTCGACCGGGAGGGACGATGACCTCCGTGACCTCTGAGACGGCCTCCGTGACGGCCTCCGTGACCTCCGCGACCGCCACCCTCGCCCTGGCGGGGGACACCATGCTCGGGCGCGGCGTCGGCGAGCTGCTGGCCGGGCCCGCGGACCACCTGTCCGGCGAGATCCGCGCGCACCTCGCCGCGGCCGACCTCGTCGTGCTCAACCTGGAGTGCTGCGTCTCCGCCCGGGGCGAGCCCTGGGACGCGCCGGGCAAGCCGTTCCACTTCCGGGCCCCGCCGCGGGCCGCGGGGCTGCTCGCCGGGCTCGGGGTCGGATGCGTCACGCTGGCCAACAACCACGCGCTGGACTACGGGCGCACCGCGCTGCTGGACACCCTCGGCCACCTGGACCGGGCCGGGATCCGGACGGTGGGGGCCGGGGCGACGGAGGAGGAGGCCAGGGCGGGCGCGGTCCTGGCGGCGGGCGGTCTGCGGATCGGCGTGCTCGGCGTCACCGACCACCCGGACGACTTCGCCGCGGGCCCGGACACCCCCGGGGTCGCCTACGCCGGCCTGCCGTACGGCGTCCCGTCCTGGCTGACCGACCGGATCGGCGCGCTGCGGGAGAAGGCCGACCTCGTGCTGGTCACCCCGCACTGGGGACCCAACATGACCACGGAGCCCCTGCCGTACGTGCGCTCCGCCGCCGGGACGCTGGTCGCCGCGGGGGCGGACCTGGTCGCGGGCCACTCGGCGCACCTGTTCCACGGCGTCGCCCCGCCCGTCCTGTACGACCTCGGTGACTTCGTCGACGACTACTACGCCGACCCGGACCTCCGCAACGACCTGGGCCTGCTCTTCCTGGTCACCCTGGACGGGCGGGGACCGGTACGGCTGCGCGCGGTGCCGCTCAGACTGGAGTACGGCCGCACCGGCCCGGCCCGCGGCGGGGACCGGGAGTGGATCCGGGACCGGTTCACCGCCGCCTGCGCGGCCCTGGGCTCCGAGGTCCGGGAGGAGGACGGCCTGCTCGTCCTGGACCTCCGCTGAGCGGCCCCCCGCTCGTCGGCGCGGTAGGTGATCGACCGCTCCGGGCCGGTCAGCGGGTCGACCCCGGCGAAGTGGTCCCAGTGAGGACTTTTACATGGTCACGGACAAGAGCCGGTGCCTAACGTTCTGCTCGGGCGACTCCAACCGCAAGGAGTGACATGAAACTGATCGCAGCGATCGCCGCCACGATGGTGCTCACCTCCTCCCCGGCCGTGGCCGAACCCGAGGAGAGCGACAGGGAGATCCCCCTGGCGCACATCGAGTACACGACCGGTCTCACCGTGAGCTTCTCCGACAGCCGGCCCTCCAACGAAGTGGGGATGTCCCAGCTCGGGATCATCGGCGGCGCGCCGCTCATCGACTGGGAGCGGAGCAACAGTTACCTGCAGACCTACCTGGAGATCACCCCGTCCGACGTGCCGGTGCCCCGGCGCCTCGTCGAGGACCACGGCACCGACCTCCCCGCCGAGCTGCAGGGGCGGCGGATCACCAGCGAGCCGGTCACCGTACGCGGCCTGACCGCTCCGGCCGGCGCCGTGCTCTCCGCGTCGTGCACCGCCGAACACTGGGGCTGGCACCTCTGGCACGACAACGCCCAGGCAGGCCTGGCTCCCAAGTCGTACACCACCCTCGACTTCGGCGGTTTCAAGGAGCGTCGTGCGGAGAGCTTCGTCTTCAACTGCCTGCCGGCGGGCTCACCGAGTCATCTGTGGGCCCGGCACCGGCTGTACTACTGGAACGGCACCGGTTGGTGGAAGCACGCGGACGTGAAGGTCGGCCCGGGGCTTCAGTCGGAAAAGGTCAAGGGCACGGTCAAGCGCCACCGCAAGGTCACCTACGACGACGGCTGGGGGTCCAGCCCCAACTGCCTCAGCGGGGCGTGCAGGTACACCCGTGAGGGACGTTTCACCAGCTGACGGGCGTGTGCGGGAGCCGCGGTGCGCGGTCGGGCCGGAGGAACGCAGGGGCGCCCGGCTTCCGGCGGCCCCGACCGCCTCGATCGCGACGCGCGCCTCGAAGGATCATCGGGACGGGGGCGGCGTCGATCGGCGAGGCGGACGCGATGTTCTTCTGAGATCTTGTCTTGCTCCGGTCCCTGGGAGATGGTGGAGACCGTGTGCCGGACGGGAGGTGGCATGTCCTTTCTCACCGAAGACGACGTCTACGACCATGTCCACGGGATCTGCTTCAAGACCGGCCCGCCCGGGCTGACCGGCATCGAGTCGGAATGGCTGGTCACCGATCCGGCCAGACCCGGCGAGCACGTCCCCCTGCCCCGCCTCACCGCCGCCGTCCAGGCGGCCTCCCCGCTGCCCTCGGGCAGCGCCGTCACCTACGAACCCGGCGGCCAGCTGGAGCTCAGCTCCCCGCCCCTGCCCGGTCCGGCCGCCGCGCGCCGGGCCCTCGAGGCCGATCTGCGCCACCTGGACCCGCACCTGGCCGTCGCGGGACTGCGCCGCACCGGATACGGGCTGGATCCGCACAGATCCCCCCTGCGGCAGCTGGACCTCCCCCGGTACACCGCGATGGAGGCGTACTTCGACGCCCGCAACGCGGCCGGGCGCGCCATGATGTGCTGCACCGCCTCCATCCAGGTCTGCCTCGACATCGGCAGCGACCCCGCCGACGCGCGCGCCCGCTGGCGGCTGCTGCACCGGCTGGGGCCGGTGCTGGTGGCGGCGTTCGCCAACTCGCCCCTGTGGCGGGGGCGCCCCACCGGCCGGCGCTCCACCCGGCAGGCCCTCTGGGCGGCGCTCGACCCGTCGCGCAGCCGTACCGTGCCGGACGGCGGCCCCGACCCGGCGGCGGCCTGGGCGCGCTACGCGCTCGACGCGCGGGTCATGGCCGTGCGGCGGCGGGACGGCCCGTGGGCCGTCGACCCGGGCCTCACCTTCCGGGACTGGCTCGGGGGAGGCCGGTACGGCCGGCCGACGGCCGACGACCTCGACTACCACCTGAGCACGCTGTTCCCGCCGGTCCGGCCGCGCGGCTGGTTCGAGCTGCGGATGATCGACGCCCTGCCCGAACCGTGGTGGCCGGTGCCGCTCGCCGTCGCGGCCGCCCTGACCGACGACCCCCGGGCCGCGGACGCGTGCGCCGAGGCCGTCGAACCCCTGCCCCCGGACGCCTGGGAGGACGCGGCCCGCACCGGACCGGGCGGGCCGGGGCTCGCCCGGGCGGCGCGGACCTGCTTCGCAGCGGCCCGCGACGCCCTGCCCCGGATCGGGGCCGCCGACCTGGTGCCCCTGGTGGACGCCTACATCGAACGCTACGTCGAACCCGGCCGGTGCCCGGCCGACGACCTGCTCTGCGAGGTGCCGACTTGACCACCGAGGATGTGACCACCGAAGGCGTGAACAGCGCGGACACGACCACCGCGGACATGAGCACCGAGGACGGGATCAAGGAGCGCGTCGCCGCCGAACTGGAGGCCGTACGGCGGCGCAGCCTCGGGCTGACCGTGGACGTCCTGGACACCGGGGAGCTGACGGCCCAGCACTCGCCGCTGATGTCCCCGCTGGTGTGGGACCTGGCCCACGTCGGCAACTACGAGGAGCAGTGGCTGGTGCGGGCCGCGGCCGGGGACGCGCCGCTCCGGCCGGAGATCGACCGGCTCTACGACGCCTTCGAGCACCCCCGGGCGGACCGGGTCGCGCTGCCCCTGCTGCCGCCGCGCGAGGCGCGGAGCTACCTCGACCAGGTGCGCTCGCGGGTGCTGGACTCCCTCGGCCGGGTCCGGTTCACCCCCGACCGGCCGCTGCTGGCGGGCGGCTTCGTCTACGGGATGGTCGTCCAGCACGAGCACCAGCACGACGAGACGATGCTCGCCACCCACCAGCTCCGCCGGGGCGGCCCGGTGCTGGACGAACGGCCCGCTCCGGTGCCCGGCGCCCCTCCCGGGCCGGCGGAGGTCCTCGTCGGGGAGGGCCCCTTCACGATGGGCACGGACGGGGGAGGGGCCGGGGGAGGCGACCCCTGGTCCTACGACAACGAGCGCCCCGCCCACACCGTGCACCTGCCCGCCTACTGGATCGACGCCGCCCCGGTCGCCAACCGCGCCTACCTGGAGTTCGTGGCGGACGGCGGGTACGACCACCCCCGCTGGTGGACGCCCGCCGGGTGGGAGTGGCGCAACCGGTCGGGGAAGCGGACCCCGGCCTTCTGGGCGCGGGAGGGCGGGCAGTGGACGCGGCGCCGCTTCGGCCGGACCGAGCCGCTCCCGCCGGACGAGCCGGTGCAGCACGTGTGCTGGTACGAGGCGGACGCCTACGCCCGCTGGGCCGGCAAGCGGCTGCCCACGGAGGCCGAGTGGGAGAAGGCGGCCCGGTTCGACCCCGCGACCGGGACCTCCCGCCGCTTCCCCTGGGGCGACGCCGATCCCGGACCGGACCACGCCAACCTGGGCCAGCGCAGGCTGGGCCCCGCCCCGGCGGGCGCGTTCCCCGCGGGGGCCTCGCCGTACGGCTGCCGGCAGATGATCGGCGACGTGTGGGAGTGGACCTCGACCGACTTCACCGGCTACCCCGGGTTCGCGGTCTTCCCCTACGCGGAGTACTCCGAGGTGTTCTTCGGCACGGGGTACAAGGTGCTGCGCGGCGGCTCGTGGGCGACCCACCCGTCGGTGGCCCGGGCCACGTTCCGCAACTGGGACTACCCGATCCGCAGGCAGATCTTCGCCGGGTTCCGCTGCGCCCGGGACGCCGCCTAGATGTGCCGCCACCTGGCCTACCTCGGGCCGCCCGTCACGCTGCACGAACTGCTGCACGTCCCGGAGCACTCCCTGCTCACCCAGTCCTACGCCCCGCGCCGCCAGAAACACGGGCTGGTCAACGCCGACGGGTACGGGGTGGGCTGGTACCACCCCGGCCGCGCCCGCCCGGTCCGCTACCGCAGGGCCGCGCCGATGTGGGCGGACGCCTCCTTCGCCGAGGTCGCGCAGGTGGTCTCGTCGGCCTGCGTGCTGGCGGCGGTGCGCAGCGCCACCCCGGGCTTCCCCGTCGACGAGTCCTGCGCCCAGCCGTTCACCTGCGACGACCGGCTGTTCAGCCACAACGGCAGGATCGACGCCTTCGCCGCGGTGGAGGAGCGGCTGCGCGGCCTCGGCGAGAGCGGCGTCCCCGACGCCCGCGCCCCCGTCGACTCCGCGCTGCTGTTCGCCATGGCCGTACGGCTCTGGCGGCGGGGGAGTCCGCTGGACGGCGCGCTCGCGTCGGTCGCCGCCCGGGCCGCCGCGCTCGCGCCCGGCCGCTACAACCTGCTCGCCACCGACGGCGTACGGCTGGCCGCCACCGCCTGCGGCGACAGCCTGTACCTGCGGTGCGACGGCGAATCCGTGGTCATCGCCTCCGAACCCTTCGACGACGACGCCCGCTGGCGGCCGGTCCCCGACGGCTCCCTCGTCACCGCGGACGCGCACGGCGCCGTCATCCGCCCGATCAAGGAGATCGCATGTCCGAACCCGTTGTCGAGCGCCACCTGACCCCGGACGACCTGGCCAAGTCGCTCCGCCGGGACGTGTACGACGGGCTGGCCGCCGCTCCCCGGACGCTGCCGCCCAAGTGGTTCTACGACGAGCGCGGCAGCGGGCTGTTCGAGGAGATCACCCGGCTGGAGGAGTACTACCTCACCCGCGCCGAGAAGGCGATCCTGCGCGGGCGGGCGGCCGAGGTCGCCGCCGCGACCGGGGCCGACACGCTCATCGAGCTGGGTGCGGGCTCGGGGGAGAAGACCCGGCTGCTGCTCGGCGCGCTGCGCTCGGCCGGCACGCTCCGGCGGTACGTGCCGGTCGACGTCAGCGGTGACTTCCTGGTCGCCTCCGCCCGGCGGATCGGCGCCGAGTACCCCGGCCTGTCCGTGCGGGCGATCGTCGCCGACTTCGAACGGCACCTGGACGTCCTGCCGGACGGGGGCAGGAGACTGGTCGCCTTCCTGGGCTCGACCGTCGGCAACCTGTCCCCGGCGGAGCGCCGGTCGTTCTACGGGGGACTGCGCGCGGCACTGGGGCCCGGCGACTCCCTGCTGCTCGGGTTCGACCTGGTCAAGGACCCGGTCCGGCTGCTCGCGGCCTACGACGACGCGCAGGGGGTCACCGCCGAGTTCAACCGGAACGTGCTGCGCGTCGTCAACCGGGAGCTGGGCGCGGACTTCGTGCCCGAGGCGTTCGAGCACGTCGCCGTCTGGGACGCCGAGGCCGAGTGGATGGAGATGCGCCTGCGCTCCGCGACCGGCCAGCGGGTGCGCATCCCCGACCTGGACCTGGAGCTGGACTTCGCGGCGGGGGAGGAGATCCGTACCGAGATCTCCGCCAAGTTCCGGCTCGCGGGCGTGCGCGCCGAGCTGGAGGGCGCCGGGTTCGCCGTGGAGCACTGGTGGACCGACCCGCCGGGCGACTTCGCCCTGTGCGTCGCCGGAGTCGGGGAGAATGGCGAGCCGGTTCGAGATCCGGCCGCGGGCCGGTGTCCGGGACGGGGCGGCGGCTCCGACGTCTCCGTTGAGGGCGCCGGAGAGCCGGTGCCGGAAGCGGAGGAGAGACCGTGAAGTACATGATCCTGACCTACGCCTCGCAGCAGGACTACGACGCCATGGCGGGCCGGCCCGGTGAGCCGGGCGCCTGGTCCGCGGAGGACTTCGCGGCGGTGGGCGCGTTCATGGAGTCCTTCAACAAGGACCTGGAGGAGTCCGGCGAGCTCGTCGAGACGCGGGGCCTGACCGCCCCGGTCCACACCCGCAGGGTCGGGCCGCTGCGGGAGGGCGTGCCGGTCGTGACGGACGGGCCGTACGCCGAGACCCAGGAGGTCCTGGCGGGCTACTGGATCGTGGAGTGCGAGAGCTTCGACCGGGCGACCGAGATCGCGGCCCGGCTGGCGGAGTGCCCGGCCCCGGCCGACGTCGTCGCGCGCGCGGTGGCGGACGTGCGGCCGCTCGCCGGCTCCCAGGGCGACCTGGAGTTCTGATCCCCGCCGTGCCCGATTCCGAGGTCGAGGACCTGCTGCGCCCGCTGGCGCCGCAGGTCCTCGGCGCGCTGGTACGGCGCTACGGGCACTTCGACACCGCCGAGGACGCGGTGCAGGAGGCGCTCCTGGCGGCCGCCGTGCAGTGGCCCCGGGAGGGCGTCCCCGGCAACCCCCGGGGGTGGCTGATCACGGTCGCCTCGCGCCGGCTGACCGACCTGCTCCGCAGCGAGCAGGCCCGGCGGAACCGCGAGGACGCCGTCACCCGGTGGACGCCTCCCGGCGGACGGACGGCGCCCGCCGCCGACCGGCCGCCCTCGGAGGGCGACGACACGCTGATCCTGCTGTTCATGTGCTGCCACCCCGCGCTCTCCCCGGCGTCGCAGATCGCGCTCACCCTGCGGGCGGTCGGCGGCCTGTCCACCGCGGAGGCCGCCCGCGCGTTCCTGGTGCCGGAGGCGACCATGACCCGGCGGATCAGCAGGGCCAAGCAGCGGATCAGGGACAGCGGCGCACCCTTCCGGATGCCCTTGCCCGGGGAGCGCGCCGAGCGGCTCGGCGCGGTGCTCCACGTGCTCTACCTGGTCTTCAACGAGGGCTACACCAGCACGTCGGGACCGGACCTGTACCGCGTCGAGCTCTCGGCGGAGGCGATCCGGCTGACCCGCACGGTCCACCGGCTGCTGCCCGGAGACGGCGAGGTGGCGGGGCTGCTCGCGCTGATGCTGCTCACCGACGCGCGGCGGCCGGCGCGCACCGGGCCGGACGGCGGGCTGGTCCCGATGGCCGAGCAGGACCGGACCAGGTGGGACGCCGGGGCCGTCGCCGAGGGCGTGGCCCTCATCACCGCGGCCCTCCCCCGGGGACCGGTCGGCCCCTACCAGCTCCAGGCGGCGATCGCCGCGGTCCACGCGGAGGCGCCGAGCGCCGCGGAGACCGACTGGCCGCAGATCGCGGCGCTGTACGAGCTGCTGATGCGGGTCTCCGGCGGTCCCGTCGTGGCGCTGAACCAGGCCGTGGCGGTGGCGATGGCCCGCGGCCCGCACGCGGGGCTGGACCTGGTCGAGAAGCTCGGGACGGACGAGCGGATCGCCGGGGACCACCGGCTGCACGCGGTCCGCGCGCACCTGCTGGAGGAGGCCGGCGACCGCGCGGCGGCGTACGAGGCCTACCTGGAGGCGGCCCGGCGGGCGACCGGCCTGGCCCAGCAGCGCTACCTGCACGCCCGCGCGGCCCGGCTGACCGGCGGGCACTGAGCCGCCCGCCGTCCCGGTGACCCGCCGCGGGTGTTCCCGGGGAGGTGTTGACATAAAAACCCCATTTACCTACCGTAAGTATAGGTAAATGGATGTCGGGGGAGGGCCCGGGACCGCGGAGAGGGCGAGCGGCTCCGCGGTCCCGGACCGTTCCCGCTCCCCGAGGATCCCGTGCCCCCGAGCCGAGGAGCGTTCCCGATGCCGACACCAGCGGGCGGCCCCCGCAAGCAGGTCCACCTGGCGGCGCACTTCCCGGGCGTCAACAACACCACCGTCTGGGCCGACCCCCGGTCGGAGAGCCAGATCGACTTCTCCTCCTTCGTCCACCTGGCGCGGACCGCCGAGCGCGGCCGGTTCGACTTCTTCTTCCTGGCCGAGGGCCTCCGGCTCCGTGAGCACAAGGGGCGCATCCACGATCTGGACGTCGTCGGCCGCCCCGAGTCGCTGACCGTGCTGTCGGCGCTGGCCGCCGTCACCGAGCGGCTGGGGCTGGCCGCCACGGTCAACGCCACCTTCAACGAGCCCTACGAGCTGGCCAGGCGCCTGGCGACCCTCGACCACCTCAGCGAGGGCCGGGCCGCGTGGAACGTGGTGACCACCTCCGACGCCTTCACCGGTGAGAACTTCCGGCGCGGAGGCTTCCTCGACCGGGCCGACCGCTACACGCGGGCCGCGGAGTTCGTGGAGGTCTCCCGTGCGTTGTGGGACTCCTGGCGGTCCGACGCGATCGCCGCCGACCAGGACGGCGGCGTGTTCGCCCGGCCGGAGAGGATCGGGGAGGTCCGGCACTCCGGCCGCCACTTCACCGTCGAGGGGCACTTCACCGTGCCGCGCTCCCCGCAGGGGCACCCGGTGATCATCCAGGCGGGGGACTCGGACGAGGGCCGGGAGTTCGCCGCCTCGGCCGCCGACGTCATCTTCAGCCGCCACGGCACGCTGGAGGACGGCCGGGCCTTCTACGCCGACGTCAAGCGGCGCCTGGCGCGGTACGACCGTGCGCACCGCGACCTGAAGATCATGCCGGCCGCGACGTTCGCGCTCGGCGACACCGACGCCGAGGCGGCCGAGAAGGCCGCCGAGATCCGCCGGCTCCAGGTCGGGCCGCAGACCGCGATCGCCTTCCTGGAGCAGATCTGGGGCCGGGACCTGTCCGGCTGCGACCCGGAGGGGCCGCTGCCCGACGTCGAGCCCGTACCCGATCGGGACGTGTCCGAGGGCAGGGTACGGCTCGCCGACCGGGCCGCGGTCGCCGCGAAGTGGCGGGCGGTGGCCGAGGAGAAGAACCTGACCGTCCGCGAACTCGTCATCGAGATGACCGGCCGCCAGTCGTTCGTCGGCTCCCCGACCTCGGTGGCCCGGCAGATCGACGAGTTCGTGCAGGCCGGCGCCGCCGACGGCTTCGTCCTCGTGCCGCACCTGACCCCGGGCGGCCTGGACGACTTCGTGGACACCGTGGTCCCGCTGCTGCAGGAGCGCGGTGTGTTCCGCACCGAGTACACCGGCCGGACCCTCCGCGATCACCTCGGCCTCGCCGCGCCGCGCGCCGCCGTCCCGGGTGTCCCGGTGGCCCCGGCCTCACTGGGAGAAGCGTCATGACCCGACCCCTGCACCTGGCCGTCGCCCTCGACGGGGCGGGCTGGCACCCGGCGGCCTGGCGCCAGGTGACGGCCAGGCCCGAGAAGCTCTTCACCGCCCGCTACTGGGCCGGGCTCGTCGCCGAGGCCGAGCGCGGGCTGCTGGACTTCGTCAGCATCGAGGACTCCCTCGCGCTGCAGACGAGCCTGCCCGACGCCGTGGACGACAGGTCCGACCAGGTCCGCGGCCGGTTCGACGCGGTGCTCCTGGCGGCCCGGCTCGCCCCGCTCACCAGGAACATCGGGCTCGTCCCCACCGCCACCACCACCCACACCGAGCCGTTCCACGTCGCGATCGGCATCGCCACCCTGGACCATGTCAGCGGGGGCCGGGCGGGCTGGCGGCCGAGGGTCTCCGCCCGGCGGGCGGAGGCCGCGAACTTCGGGCGCCGCGAGGTCCCCGAGCTCGACCCGGCCGCCCCGGACGGGGAGCTCCTCGCCGAGCTGTTCGAGGAGGCGGCCGACGCGGTGGAGGCGGCCCGCCGCCTCTGGGACAGCTGGGAGGACGACGCCGAGATCCGGGACGCGGCCACCGGCCGCTTCATCGACCGCGGCAAGGTGCACTACACCGACTTCACCGGCCGCGGGTTCTCGGTGCGGGGACCGTCGATCACTCCCCGGCCGCCCCAGGGGCAGCCGGTCGTCACCGTGCTCGACCACGGATCGTCCGCCGTGCCGTACGAGTTGCCCGCCCGCTCGGCCGACGTGGTCCACGTGACCCCGCGCGATCGCGACCACGCCGCGGCGATCGTCCGGCAGGTCCGGGCCGCCCCCCGCGTGGGGGAGCCGCTGAAGGTCTTCGCCGATCTGGTCGTCTTCCTGGGCGGCGACGCGGCGGCCCGCAAGGCGCGCCTCGACGAACTGGACGGGAGCGAGTTCACCTCCGACGCCGCCGTGTTCACCGGCACCCCGGAGGAATTGGCCGACCTGCTGCTGGACTGGCGGGCGGCCGGGATCGACGGCTACCGGCTGCGGCCCGGCAGCCTGCCGTACGATCTCAAGGCCGTCACCCGCGGCCTGACCCCGGCGCTGCGCAGGCGCGGCGCCTTCCGCGGCGCCTACGAGGCGGGCACACTGCGCGGGCTGCTCGGCCTGCCCCGTTCGGAGAACCGGTACGCCGGGGCGGTGACCGCGTGAGGTTCCTGGCCATCGCCCTCATCGCGCACGGCCCCGATCCGGTCGCCGGCAGGACGAAGCCCACCACCGAGCGGTTCCGCGAGGTCGTCGCGGACGCGGTCCTCGCCGAGGAGCTCGGCTTCGACGGGTTCGGCGTCGGCGAGCGGCACGAACGGCCCTTCATCTCCTCCTCCCCACCGGTGGTGCTCAGCCACATCGCCGCGCGGACCTCCGAGATCAGGCTGTTCGCCGCCGCCACCACGCTCAGCCTGCTCGACCCGGTGCGGGCCTTCGGGGGCTACGCCGAACTGGTCGACCACTACCGGGAGCGCTGGGCGCACTACGGCCACGATCCCGCCGATGGCCTGACCGGGGTCCAGCACCGCGGGGCGCTGGAGCCGTTCCAGGCCGAGATCGCCCTCGTGCTGCGCAAGGAGATCCCCAGCCGGCCGTTCCCCGGAAGGACGCCATGACCGTTCCGCTCTCGATCCTCGACCTCTCGCCCGTCCCCGACGGCGGCACCGTGCCGGACGCCCTGCGCAACACCCTCGACCTGGCCAGGCGGGCGGAGGAGTACGGGTACCACCGCTACTGGCTGGCCGAGCACCACTTCGCCGCCGGGGTGGCGAGCTCGGCGCCGGCCGTGCTCATCGCCCTGGTGGCGGCCGCGACGAACCGGATCAGGGTGGGCTCCGGAGCCGTGCAGCTCGGCCACCAGACGCCGCTGGCCGTGGTGGAGCAGTTCGGCCTCGTCGACGCGCTGCACCCGGGCCGGATCGATCTCGGCCTGGGCCGCTCCGGACAACGCCGGGCGGAGGAGGCCGGGAAGGCGGTTCCGGAGCAGCGCAGGCGGGGCGGCCCGGCAGGCCCCGGCCCGGCAGGCCCCGGCCCGGGCGGCACCGGTTCCGCGGCCGGGCGGGAGAGGGAGGCCCGGGTCGTCGACGGCCTGCTCATCCCGCCCCCGTTCGACTACTCCGTGCTCGTGTCCTCCCCCCGGCTGGCCTTCCAGGCCTCGCTGCTACAGCAGCCGGGGGCGGGGACCCCCGACTTCGCCGACCAGGTCGACGACATCGCCGCCTTCCTGAACGGGACCTACCGCTCGCCCGACGGGCTGCCCGTGCACGCCGTACCGGGAGAGGGCGCCGGCGTCGAGCTGTGGATCCTGGGCAGCAGCGGCGGCCAGAGCGCACAGGTCGCGGGGGAGCGGGGCCTGCCGTTCGCTGCGAACTACCACGTCAGCCCGTCCGGTGTGCTGGAGGCCGTGGAGACCTACCGGGAGGCGTTCAAGCCCTCGGAGACGCTGGCGGAGCCGTACGTGATCGTCTCCGCGGACGCGGTCGTGGCCGAGGACGACGCCGCCGCGCGGGAGCTGGCCAAGCCGTACGGACTGTGGGTGCGCAGCATCCGCAGCGGGCAGGGCGCCATCCCGTACCCCACCCCGGAGCAGGCCGATGCCCACTCCTGGAGTGAGGAGGACCGGGCACTGGTCGCCGACCGCCTCGACACGCGATTCGTCGGCTCGCCGGAGACGGTGGCCGGCGGGCTGGACGTGCTCCGGCGCGTCACGGGAACCGACGAACTGCTGGTCACCACCGTCACCCACGCGCACGCCGACCGGGTGCGCTCCTACGAGCTGCTGGCCCTGGCATGGCACGGGAGGTGACGCCCGCGGAGACCCCGGCCGCCGGGGCCCCGCTGCGCGCCGTGCCCTCCTGCGCCTCCCCGGCCCGCGCACCGGAACGGGTTCCGGCATGACCCACGTGATCGGCTCCGACGCCGAGGCCCTCGACGTCGCCGGGAAGCTGTCCCAGCACATCGCCGAGGAGGCCGCCGACCGGGACACCGCGCGGCGGCCGCCCCGCGCCGAACTCGACCTGATCTCCGGCAGCGGGCTGCTCGGCATCACCGTGCCCGCGCGGTACGGCGGCGCCGGCGCCGGCGCCGCGACCGTCGCCGAGGTGTTCCGGCTCCTGGCCATGGGCGACCCCAACCTCGCGCAGATCCCGCAGAGCCACTTCGTCTACGTCAACGTGCTCAAGCAGCAGGGGGACGCCGCCCAGCGGGAGTTCTTCTTCGGCGAGGTGCTGACCGGGAAGCGGTTCGGCAACGCCCAGTCGGAGGCGGGAACCAGGCATGTGCAGGACTACCGCACGCGCCTGCGCGCCGACGGCGCCGGAGACTACGTGCTCACCGGTGAGAAGCACTACAGCACCGGGGCGCTGTTCGCCGACTGGATCCCGGTGCTCGCGCTCGCCGACGACGGGCTCCCGTACGTGGCCTACGTGCCCGGTGGCGCACCCGGCGTCGAGATCGTCGACGACTGGGCCGGCATGGGCCAGCGCCTGACGGCCAGCGGCACCGTCCGGCTGACGGACGTGCGGGTGCCCGCCGGGCACGTCGTTCCCCACCACCTGACCTTCACCGGTCCCCAGCTGCACGGCGCATACGCTCAGCTGCTGCACGCGGCCATCGACGTCGGCATCGCCGGAGCCGCCCTGCGTGACGCGGCGGACTTCGTCCGCACCCGGTCCCGGCCGTGGTTCGAGAGCGGGTACGGCACGGCGACCGAGGATCCCCTGCTCATCCAGCGCTTCGGCGAGCTGACCGTCCGGCTCAGGGCTGCCGAGACGCTGCTGGCCGAAGCGGGGCGGGCCGTCGACGCGGCCCGGGCCGACCTCACCGAGGACAGCGCCGCCGCGGCGTCGATCGCGGTGGCCGTGGCCAAGGCGCACGCCGACGGGACCGCGATCGAGCTTGCCGACGCGGTGTTCGAGGTCTCCGGCACCCGCTCCAGCCTCGAGGCCCTCAACCTGCACCGGCACTGGCGCAACGCTCGGACCCACACGCTGCATGACCCGGTGCGCTGGAAGATCCAGCACATCGGCCGGTACACGCTCAACGGCACCCACCCGCCGCGACACGGAGTGATCTGATGGAATTCCACTGGTTCCTGCCCACCAACGGCGACAGCCGTCACATCGTCGGAGGCGGCCACGGTGTGCAGGCCGGCGCCGCCGGAGGAGACCGCCCGCCGACGCGGAGCTATCTGGGCCAGATCGCCCGGGCGGCCGAGGACCTCGGCTTCGCCGGCGCGCTCACCCCGACCGGTGCCTGGTGCGAGGACGCCTGGCTGACCACGGCGTTCCTGGTGGAGGCCACCCGGCGGCTGAAGTTCCTCGTCGCCTTCCGGCCCGGGTTCGTCAGCCCGACGCTGGCCGCCCAGATGGCGGCCACCTACCAGTGGCACTCGGAGGGCCGTCTGCTGCTCAACGTCGTCACCGGAGGCGAGTCCCACGAGCAGCGCGCCTACGGAGACTTCCTCGGCAAGGACGCCCGCTACGCGCGCACGGACGAATTCCTGCACATCGTGCGGGAACTGTGGCGGGGCGGCCCGGTCTCCCATTCCGGCGCCCATCTGACGGTGGAGGACGCCAGACTCGCCCGGGTGCCGGACCCGGTCCCGCCGCTGTACTTCGGTGGCTCGTCCCCGGCCGCCGGGCCGGTCGCAGCCCGCCACTGCGATGTCTACCTGACTTGGGGCGAGCCCCCGGCCGCGGTGGCGGAGAAGATCGAGTGGATCCGGGGCCTGGCCGCGGCCGAAGGCCGGACGCTCAGGTTCGGCATCCGGCTGCACGTCATCACCCGCGACACCGCCGCCGAGGCGTGGGCGCAGGCGGCGCGGCTGCTGGACGGCGCCGACCCCGCGACCGTCGAGCGGGTCCAGGCCGGCCTGCGGCGCAGCGAGTCCGAGGGGCAGCGCCGCATGCGGGAGCTGCACGGCGGCTCCCGCGACGGGCTGGAGGTGGCGCCCAACCTCTGGGCGGGCGTCGGCCTGGTGCGCGGTGGCGCGGGCACGGCCCTGGTCGGCGGCCATGAGGAGGTCGCCGACCGGATCGCCGAGTACCACGGGCTCGGCATCGACGAGTTCGTCCTGTCGGGCTATCCGCACCTGGAGGAGGCGTACTGGTTCGGGGAGGGGGTCCTGCCGCTGCTCGAACGGCGCGGCCTGTGGACGCATCCGAACCGCACCGTCGCCGCGCCGCCCCCGGTCCTGGTCCCCTTCGGCGCTTCCTGATCTCCGCGCTCCCCGGCCCCGGTCCCGCAGGCGGCGCCGGGGCCGGCCGTATCCGGTCGGGTCGGGAGAGACCCGTCCGGGACGCACCCGCCCGGCGCGCCGCCGGCCTCCGCGCCCGGCTCTTCCCCGCACCCCGGTCTTCCTCCTCAACCGCCTGCGCGGTTCCCTCCGCGCATGAGCAGGGTTCCGGCCAGGCATCCCGCCAGGCCAAGGACCGCGACGACGGCGGCGAGCGGCGTCAGGGAGCCGGTGCCGAAGGCGCCCGCGACCGGGCCGGTGATCCCGCCCGCGGTCCACTGCGCCAGTCCGAAGAGGGACGAGGCGCTCCCCGCGCGGGAGCTGGGCTGGCTGGACATGGCGATGGTCAGCGCCATGGGGTAGACCAGACCCGTCCCGGAGGTCATCAGGAACAGGGCGGCCGTCACGACGGGCAGCCCGAGGCCGGCGAGGGCCGCGGTGAGCAGCAGCGCCCCGGCGGCGCCGGACAGGGTCAGCCCAGCCGCGAGCAGCCGGTGCATCGAGACGCGCCCGGCCAGCCGGCCGGCCAGCTGGCCGCAGGCGATCATTCCGATCGAGTTCACGCCGAACAGCAGGCTGAAGCCCTGCGGGGAGAGCGCGTACACCTCCTGCAGGACGAAGGAGCCGGTGGAGACGTAGCAGAACATCGCGCCGCTGGCGAAGGCCGCGGTGAGCGTGGGGGCGAGGAACGCCCGGTGCCCGAGCACCCGGGCGAGCGGCCGCAGGACCGCGCCGGGAGCGCTCCCGGTCCGCAGGTGCCTTGGGTGCGTCTCGGGCAGGGCGAGCAGCGCGGCGAGCCAGAGCAGCCCGCCGGCCCCCGCGAGAACCCCGAACAGGCCCGGCCACGGCGTGACCCGGAGCAGTTCCGCCCCGAGCAGCGGCGCCAGCAGCGGGACCAGCCCGGTCACCAGCATCAGCATGCTGAAGAACCTGGCCGCCTCGGTCCCGCCGTACAGGTCGCGGACGACCGCCTTGGTCAGGGCGACGCCGGTGGCGGCGGTCAGCCCCTGCAGCAGGCGGAGCGCGACGAGGAACTCGATGGACGGGGCCGTCGCGCACAGCACGGACACCGCGCAGAAGGCCGCGAACCCGATGAGCAGCGGGCGCCTGCGGCCGAACGCGTCGCTGAGCGGCCCGACGACCACCTGCCCGGCTCCGAGGCCCACCATGAACGCGGTGAGCGAGAGCTGGGCGGCGGAGGCGCTCACGCCCAGGTCCGCGGCGAGCCGGGGGAGCGCCGGCAGATAGAGGTCGATGGCGAGCGGACCGATCGAGGTCAGCGCGCCGAGCAGGACGGACATCGCGGTGCGTCCATGCGGGAGTGCGGCCGGCGGCGCGGGCCTGAGCACGGCGGCGGATCCGCGGGCCTCCCTCCCCGTCACGGGGTCCGCGCCCGGGAGGCGCTGGTGTGCAGGTTCATGTTCTCTTTCCGGATCGATGGCCTCGGCGGCCGTGGGCACCCGCTCCGTACGGCGTGCCCGCCCGCGGGAAGGGCTCCTCCCGACGGCGGGGGAGCCCTTCGGCCCCCGGATCGGAGGACCGCCACTGTGCGGGTGCGGGGCGGAGCGCGCCCGCCTGCCGCCGGGGCGGCTGGAGGAGGTGGCGGAGGCGCGCTGCCGCCCGCGTTCCCGACTCTGGCCAATATTTCCCTATAAGTCAATAGGGAATACATGAATTCATCGCGTGCGGAGGCTGCGGCGTGCGGTCCCGGCTCTCCGTCAGGGGCTTCCGCCGGTCGAGCGGTCAGGAGCGCACCAAGCGGGCGATGGCGTCGGAGGCCTCCTTGACCTTGGCCTCGGCCTCGGCGCCGCCCCTGGCGGTGGTGTCGGCCACGCAGTGCGCCATGTGCTCCTCCAGCAGGGTCAGGGCGAAGGACTGCAGCGCCCGGTTGGCGGCCGCCACCTGGGTGAGGATGTCGATGCAGTACTGGTCCTCGTCGACCATTCGCTGCAGGCCGCGCACCTGGCCCTCGATCCGGCGCAGCCGCTTGAGGTGGTTCTGCCTGTCGTGGCTGTATCCCGCCATGTCCCCGCCTCCGGTCGTTCGCGTCTCATCCTACGGAGCACCTTACCCCCCTAAGGTATTCCGGTACTGCGGCCCGGGTTCCCGGTCACCTGGTCGCCCGGTGCCCGGACCGCCGCGTGCCCACCATCACAGCCCTTGGCGGGATCGTGATGACGGGCACCTGCGGCCCGGCCGAGCGGCGTCTCCGCCTCCGGGCCGGATCAGACGCGTACCGCTTCCTGCTCCGGGTCCGCCTCGGTGGTCACCGGCTCGGGGCGGCGCATGAGCAGCAGGGTCAGGACGGCGCCGGCCGCCGCGACGCTCCCGGCGCCGATGAAGGCGGCCTGGAAGCCGTTGGTGAGCCGGGACACGCCGCCCGCCTCGGCTGCGCCCCGCGAGGTGGCGATCGCGGTCATGACCGCCAGGCCGAGCGCGGGACCGACCTGGTAGGTGGTGTTGACGATGCCGGAGGCCAGCCCGCTGTCCTCGGGGCGCGCCCCGGACAGGGCCGACATCATCGCCGGGATGTAGGCCAGCGACATGCCCACCGCCGCCACCAGGGAGGCGGGCAGCACGTCGGAGACGAACGCCCCGTCGGGGCGCACCGGCGACAGGCCCGCCGCCCCGGCGGCCAGCACCAGCAGGCCACCCGTGACGAGCGGCTTGGCGCCGAGGCGGCCGAGCAGCCGGGCGGTGATACCGATCATGAAGATCATGATGGCGACGGTCGTCGGCAGCAGCGCCGCGCCGCCGGCGAAGGCGCCGTAGCCGAGGACCTGCTGCAGGTTGAGGAAGTACCACATCGGGATCCACGCCGCGCCCAGCAGCGCCATGGCCAGGTTGGCCACCGCCAGGCCCGGGGTCCTCCAGATGGCGAGCGGCATCAACGGCTCGCGCACGCTGCGAAGACCCACTGCAGGCCACCGAGGGAGAAGCCGAGGTCGCGCTGCATGTCGGGCAGGGCGACGCCGATGATGGAGGTGTCCATGATGACCATGAACTGCGCGGCGGCGAGCACGATGAGTGCCTGCCACCTGCGGGGATCGACGGCGTTCATGCCGTACTCCTGGTTTCTCGCCTCCGTGCCGCGGATGGCAGGATGCGTCGTAGGGGGTTGGGTGTGATTCAGAGTCGGACCGGCCCCGCGGGTGGGCGTGCATGCCAGTGCACGCCCACCGCCTCTTTGCCGGGCCCGGTCGTCAGGACGCGGTCACCGGCGTCGCGTCGGCCAGGGTGTAGCCGGCCCGCTCCACCGCTTGGCGGATCTGCTCGTCGGAGAAGCCCGCGCCGTTGACGGTGACCGCGCCGGTGGGCAGGTCCACCGCGACGCCGCTCACGCCGGGGACCCCGCCGATCTCGGCGGAGACCGACGAGACGCAGTGGCCGCAGGTCATGCCGGTGACCGTGTAGACGGTGCCCTCACTGTTCTCCGCCCGCGCGGCGGTGGCGTCGGTGGTGCTGCAGGAGCATGCGGTGCACATGGGTGCATCCCTTCTCTGTTTACCCCTGGGGGGTATCCGTTCACGTGTCCGCAACATACCCCCTATGGGTTCCATTCCTCAAGTGGGCGCGCCATCCGGAACCGCCGGAGTCGGCCGGGGAGCCAGGGCGCTCGAAAGCGGCCTGGTTCCGTGCCGTGCCGACATGCGCGGGTGGAAGCGCTGACGACCGGAAACGTGATGCGGGACATTTTCCATGTAAAACCAGTAGGAAAAATTGACTTAGTGCCGGGCGGGACGTAGCGTCGGGGATGCGATCCAGGGACGGCGCCCGGACCGGTCCGGCCGGTTCGCCGTCGCTGGGCGGCAGGCCGTCCGGCCGGGCTCGCGTCCCCCGGCCGGACGGCCCGCCCCGCGAGGACGGTCCGGTGAACCCGTGAGGAGCGGTCATGGCAGAACTCGATCTCACAGCCGACGTGCTGGTCGCCGGTGGCGGTCCCGCCGGCGCCTGGGCCGCGGTCAAGGCCGCCGAGGCCGGAGCCGACGTGATCCTGGCCGACAAGGGCTACCTGGGCACCAGCGGCGCGACCGCCGCGGCGGGCACCGGCGTCTGGTACGTCCGGCCCGATCCGGCGGCCCGCGAGCAGGCCATGGCCTCCCGGGAGGGGCTGGGCGGCTACCTGGCCGACCGGGGCTGGATGGCCCGGGTCCTGGACCAGACCTACGCCAACATGAACGAGCTGGCGGAGGTGAGCCGCTACCCCTTCCCGGTCGGCGAGGACGGCCGGCAGATCCGGCGCGGCCTGCAGGGACCGGAGTACATGCGCCGCATGCGCCTGCGCGTCCGGCGCGCGGGGGTGCGCGTCCTTGACCACAGCCCGGTCACCGAGCTGCTCGTCGACGCCGAGGGCGCCGTCGCCGGCGCCGCCGGGCACCGCAGGCGGCACGGCCACGGCTACCGGGTGCGGGCGGGCGCGGTGGTGCTGGCGACGGGCGGCTGCGCGTTCCTGAGCAAGGCCCTCGGCTGCGACGTCGACACCGGCGACGGCGCGCTGTTCGCCGCCGAGGCCGGGGCCGAGATGTCCGGGATGGAGTTCTCCAACGCCTACGCCATCGCCCCCGAGTTCACCTCGGTGACCAAGACGGCCTTCTACTCCTTCGCCACCTTCTACCACGCCGACGGCGGCGTCCTGGAGGGCGCGGGCAGCACGGCCGGCCGCTCGGTGATCGCCCGCGCGCTGCTGTCGGAGCCCGTGCTCTGCCGCATCGACCGCGCCGACGAGGGGGTACGGCAGGCGATGCGGCTGGCCCAGCCCAACTTCTTCCTGCCCTTCGACCGTCAGGGCATCGACCCCTTCACCGAGCTGTTCCCGATCACGCTGCTCGCCGAGGGGACCGTCCGCGGCACCGGCGGGATCCGCCTGGCCGGACCCGACTGCTCGACCTCCGTCCCCGGCCTGTACGCCGCGGGCGACGCCGCGACCAGGGAGCCCATCTGCGGCGGGTTCACCGGCGGCGGCAGCCACAACGCGGCCTGGGCCATGTCGTCGGGCACCTGGGCGGGGGTGGCGGCCGCCCGCCACGCCCGCGCGGCGGGCGCCCGGCCGGCGGGCCGGGAGCTGCGCGGAACCGGGGGAGCGGGGCTGCGGCCGTTGTCCGGCGGGCGGCAGCCGTACCGGGAGGTGATCGAGGCCGTCCAGCGGGAGGTCCTGCCGTACGACAAGAACTACCTGCGGCACGGGGAGAGGCTGGCGCCCGCGCTGGCGGCGCTCGACCAGGTCTGGGAACAGGCCCGCCGGTCGCTGCACGCCGACGGGGCCGACGTCGCGCGCGCCCGCTCCGCGGCGGCGATGGCCGCGCACGCGCGCTGGATGTACGCCTCCGCGCTGGCCAGGACCGAGAGCCGCGGCATGCACAAGCGCGAGGACTTCCCGCACGCCGACCCCGGCCAGCACCACCGGATCGTCTCGGGCGGGCTGGACGAGGTGTGGACGGCGCCCGAGCCGGAGTTCGCGCCGGAGCGCGCGGCGGCGGTGGCGTCGTGATCGAACTGGTCTCCCGTGCGCGCTGCATCGCCTGCGACAAGTGCGTCGAGGTCTGCCCGACCGGCGTCTTCGACACGGGGGAGGACGGCGTGCCCGTGATCGTCCGGCAGGCCGACTGCCAGACCTGCTTCATGTGCGAGGCGTACTGCCCGGCCGACGCGCTGTTCGTGGCCCCGCGGGCGCACCCGCTGCCGGAGCCGCCCGACGAGACCGCCCTCGCGGAGAGCGGGCTGCTCGGCGGCTACCGCAGGCAGATCGGCTGGGGGCACGGCCGCACGCCGGGCGCCCGGCTGGCCGTCGGCCCGGCCCTGCCCGGATCCGCCGGGGCCATCGTCTCCTGAGCCTCACGCCGGGTCGCGCTCCCGGCCGGGCGGCCGCCGTCCCTCCCGGTGCGGGACCTCACCGGGAGGGAGCCGCGGGTCCGTCCTCGTCGTCGATCAGCAGGAAGGCGGGCCGGTTCTCACGCCACTCGGGCACGTCCATCGAGTTGAGCACGGAGATCAGTTTCTTCTCCTCGTAGATGAAGTGCGTCTGCATGACCGCCGACAACGCCGTCACCTCCTCGCGCACCCTGGCGGCCGCGGCCGGGTCGGGTTCATCCGGGAGGGACTCGATCAGTCTCCGCAGGTTCCCCATCAGCCAGTCCAGCTGGTTGTGGTCCGTGCGCAGGTCGGAGAGCACCTTGCGCAGCTCGGGGTACTCCTCGGCGATCGCGGGGAACGCACCCCTGTCCTCGCCGGTGTGGTGGCGCGTCAGCGCCGTGCAGAAGGACAGGCAGTGGGCGCGCAGGTCCCGCGGGGGAAGCCCCTTGCCGTCGAAGTAGTCGTCGATGCCGTCCTGGAGGTCCTCCAGCATCTCGCGGAGCCAGAGGTGCACCTCGAGCAACTGCGTGCCCAGGGCGGTGAGGCGGCTGCCGGCCTCGGAACGTGCATCCATGCGCTTCCTTCGGGTGGGGTGGTTCCGCCCAGTGTCCCCGAAGCCGCTGAAGACGGCGAATTCCCTCCGAAGGGGACGCACCGGTTCGGCGAAGGGGGCTGAGCGGGCTGCGCCGCCGTCGCGTGCGGGCGAATCCGCCGGCGGGTCTCCGCGCCGGCGCGGAGCAGCGGCAGGTCGGAGGCCCGCCGACGGTCTCCCGGGTGGCGTAATCCGGCCGTTATACGATTATCCCTATCGGTTGAGTAGGGTAATGCCCGTCATCAGGTCGGCGGACGCCGGAGGCGGGCATGGAGAAGACGGGCACGGAGAAGGCGGCGGTCGCACCCGCCGCGACCGGCGCGCGGCGGCCACGGGCCGACCGCGCCCGGCAGGTCGCCGACCTGCTGCGCAGGGAGATCCTGTACGGCGGGCTCGGCACGGGCCGGCTGCCGCTGGAGGCGGCGCTCGCCCGCGAGTTCGGCACCTCGCGCAACACCGTGCGCCAGGCGCTGGACCTGCTGCGCGAGGAGAGACTCGTCGAACGCTGCCCCGGGATCGGCACCACGGTCGCGGCGGAGAAGTACCCGCACGGCCTGCAGCGGCTGCTCGGCCTGGCCGAGACGCTCCACGAGCACGGCCGGGTGGGCAACGAGGTCCGCACCATGGGCCTCATCGAGCCGCCCGCCGCGGTCGCCCGCCGGCTCGGGCTCGCCGCCGGGGAGCAGGTCGTCTACCTCGAACGGCTCCGCCGCCTGAACGGCCTGCCGCTCTCGCTCGACCTGACCTACCTCGTCCGCGACGTCGGTGAGCCGCTGTTCGACGCCGATCTCGAGGGCAACGACGTCTTCGTGCTGCTCGAGCGGATCGCCGGACAGCCGCTCGGCACCGCGGAGCTGACCCTGGAGGCCGTCAACGCCGACGCGCACACCGCCGCCGTGCTCGACGCCCCGCGCGGCGCCGCCCTGCTGATGGTCGAGCGCCTCACGCACCTGGCGGACGGGCGCCCGGTCGACCTGGAGTTCGTCCGCTTCCGCGGCGACCGCCTGGCCATGCGCGGCCACCTGCGCCGCGACTCCGACGACCCCGAGGAGGGCGCATGCCCCTGATCAACCAGCGCGTCGAGGTCCCGGTGACCATCGACGAGGCCCTGTGCATCGACGGCTGCACGCTCTGCGTCGAGGCCTGCCCGCTCGACTCGCTCGCGATCAGCGACGAGACGGGCAAGGCCTACATGCACGTCGACGAGTGCTGGTACTGCGGCCCGTGCGCGGCCCGCTGCCCCACCGGCGCCGTCACCATCGACATCCCCTACCTGCTGCGATGAAGGATCCTGCGAAGATGAGTCCCTTCCGTGCGGCGGCCGCGGCCGCCCTGCTGCTGGCCGTCGCGGGCTGCTCGGTCGCCGGAGCCGCGCGCGACGGCGGTGGCGACGCCGCCGGGAAGATCCGGGTGGTCGTCGGCTACCAGTCCAAGACGATCAACACGGTCACCGCGGGCACGCTGCTGCGCTCGCTCGGCTACCTGGAGAAGCGGCTCGGCGAGAAGTACGCCGTCGAGTGGCAGGACCACGACACCGGCGCGCCGATCACCGCCAAGATGGTCGCCGGGAAGATCGACATCGGCTCGATGGGCGACTACCCGCTGCTGATCAACGCCTCCCGGACCCAGGGCATCGAGTCGGCCCGCACCGAACTGGTCTCCATCACCGGCTACAACCTGCGCGGCGCGCTCAACATGGTCGTCGTCGCCAAGGACTCCGAGGCGAGGACCCTGGCCGACCTCAAAGGGACGAAGATCTCCGCCAGCGTCGGCTCGGCCGGGCACGGCACCCTGGTCCAGGCGCTGGAGAAGGCCGGGATCGACCCGGTGGACGGCGTCGAGACCGTCAACCAGCAGCCCCCGGTCGGCGCGTCCGCGCTGGAGGCCGGCACAGTGCAGGGGTACGCGCAGTTCGTCGCCTGGCCCGGCCTGCTGGTCTTCCAGGACAAGGCCCGCCTGCTGTACGACGGCGCGGCCCTGGACGTGCCGACCTTCCACGGCGTCGTGCTGCGCAAGGCGTACGCCGCGGAGCACCCCGAGGTCGTGGACGCGTTCCTCAAGGCGCAGATCGACGCCACCCGCCACCTGCACGAGCACCCGCTGCAGGCCGCCGAGTCGGTCGCGGAGGAGACCGGGCTCCCGGCGGAGGTGGTCTACCTCTACAACGGCCCCGGCGGCATCTCCACCTTCGACGTCACCCTCAAACCCCGGCTCAGGGCCGCCCACGAGCACGACGTGCCCTACCTCGAGCGCATCGGCGACGGCTTCACCCGGGTGGACGTCTCCCGGTTCGTCAACGACTCCTACCTGCGCAGGGCGTACGGCCCGGCCTACGACGCCGACCTCGCCTCCACCGCCAACCCCGCCCGGATCACCGGCACCGACCCGGTCTGCGCGGTCCCCGTGGACGACCCCGCCACCGCCTCCGAGCTCTGGCTCACCGGCGAGACGGCCACCCGGCCCGCGGCGACGCCCACCTGCCTGCTCCGCCAGGTCGCCGCGGCGGAGGACGCGAAGACCGCGATCCGCGCCGCCTACGTCCCCGACACCGCCACCGGGACCCGCTGGTTCGCCGACCGGTCCGTCTGGGTCGAGGACCCGGACGCGCCGGGGAACGCCCGCCTGCTGCCCTTCACCACCGAGGACGGGGCCAGGGCCTACCTCGGCGCCCACCCGGACGCCGAGACCGTCTCCTACGGCGAGGCCCTGAAGGCGGCCGTGCGGGCCGCCGGCGAGGAGGGCGCGTGATGGCCGGCACCCGGGCGGTCTCCCTGCTGGCGGCGGCCGGGCTCTGGCAGGCGCTCACCGCGGCCGACGCCCGCCTCTGGCTCAGGTTCGACCGCCTGCCCACGCTCGGCGAGATCGCCGAGCGGTTCGCCGGGCAGCTCGCGACCCCGGTCTACTACCTCGACCTGCTGCAGAGCCTCATCCGCATCCTCACCGGCTTCGGCCTCGCCGCGGCGGCCGGGATCACCGCGGGCGTCCTGGTCGCCCGCTCCCGGCGGGCCGGGGACGTGCTGCTGCCGCTGCTGGAGGCGGTCCGGCCGATCCCCGCCATCGCCCTGGTGCCGATCGCGATCCTGCTCTTCCCCACCGACGAGCAGGGCATCGTCTTCATCACCTTCACCGCGGCCTTCTTCCCGGTCATGGTCAGCACCCGGCACGCCGTGCGGGCGCTGCCGACGCTGTGGGAGGACGCGGTCAGGACGCTCGGCGGGAGCCGCCGCCACGTGCTGTGGAACGTCGTGCTGCCCGGCACCCTGCCGGGCGTGTTCGGCGGGCTCTCGGTCGGCATGGGCGTGGCGTGGATCTGCGTGATCTCCGCCGAGATGATCTCCGGTGAGTTCGGGGTCGGCTACCGGACCTGGCACGCCTACACGGTCGTCGACTACCCCGGCGTGATCGTCGGCATGGTCACCATCGGCGTCCTCGGCTGGCTGACCTCGGCCGCCATCGAACTGGTCGGGCGGCGGGCCACCCGCTGGCTGCCCCGCGCGGAAGGGAGCAGGGCATGACGCCGGTAGCGGAGAGCACCGCCGGTGCCGCCCCCGCGGACGGGGCCCGGCGCGAGGGCGGCACCGGCCTGGCCTTCCGGGTGGAGGGCGCGGTCCTCGGCTACGGCAGGGAGGCGGTGCTGCGCGGCGTCGAGCTGGACGTGGCCCCGGGCGAGGTCCTGGTCGTCGTCGGCGCCTCGGGGTCGGGCAAGTCCACGCTGCTGCGCGCGCTGGCGGGGCTGCTCCCGCCGGGCGAGGGGCGGATCCTCGCCGACGGAGCGCAGGTCACCGGGCCCTCGGCGGACCGCGCGATGGTCTTCCAGGACGACGGGCTGCTGCCGTGGCGCTCGGTCCGGCGCAACGTCGAGCTGCCGCTGCGCATCCGCGGCGTGCCCCGCCGCGAGCGCGCCCGGGCCGCCGGGGAGTGGATCGAGCGGGTCGGGCTGGGCGGGTTCGCCGGGCACCTGCCCCGCGAGCTGTCCGGCGGCATGCGCCAGCGGGTGCAGCTGGCCCGCGCCCTGGTCGGCGCTCCGCGCGCGGTGCTGATGGACGAGCCGTTCGGCGCGCTGGACGCGCAGACCCGCGCAGGGATGCAGCGCCTGCTGCTGGACGTGCTGCGCGACACCTCGGCGACGGTCGTGTTCGTCACCCACGACGTGGACGAGGCCCTGCTGCTGGCCGACCGCGTCGCGGTGCTGGGCCGTACCGGGGTCCGCGCCGTGCTGGAGACGCCGCGCGGCGCCGGCGAGGAGGCCGGGACCGGCCGGGCCGACCTGCGTGAACGCATTCTGAAGGAGCTGTAGGAGCCGTGATGGAGATCCCCCCGGTCGAGGACCGCCTCGAACTGGACTGCGAGGTGCTCGTCATCGGTGGCGGGACCGCCGGCACGATGGCCGCGATCACCGCCGCCGAGCGCGGAGCGAGGGTGCTGCTGCTGGAGAAGGCCCACGTACGGCACAGCGGCGCGCTGGCCATGGGCATGGACGGCGTCAACAACGCCGTGATCCCCGGCAAGGCCAGCCCCGAGGACTACGTCGCCGAGATCACCCGGGCCAACGACGGGATCGTCAACCAGAGGACGGTCTACCAGACCGCCACCCGCGGCCACGAGATGGTCCGCAGGCTGGAGCGCTACGGGGTGAAGTTCGAGAAGGACGAGTACGGGGAGTACGCGGTCCGCCGCGTGCACCGCTCCGGCAGCTACGTGCTGCCGATGCCCGAGGGCAAGGACGTCAAGAAGGTCCTCTACCGGGTGCTGCGCCGCCGCGAGATCCGGGAGCGGGTCCGGATCGAGAACCGGTTCATGCCGGTCCGCGTGCTGACCGACGGCGGCCGGGCGGTCGGCGCGGCCGGGTTCGACACGCGCAGCGGGCGGTTCGTCACCGTGCGGGCCGGGGCGGTGATCCTGGCCACCGGCGCGTGCGGGCGGCTCGGCCTGCCGGCCAGCGGCTACCTCTACGGCACCTACGAGAACCCGGCCAACGCCGGTGACGGCTACGCCATGGCCTACCACGCCGGCGCCGAGCTCAGCGGCATCGAGTGCTTCCAGATCAACCCGCTGATCAAGGACTACAACGGCCCGGCCTGCGCCTACGTGGCCAACCCGTTCGGCGGCTACCAGGTCAACAACCGGGGCGAGCGGTTCGTCGACTCCGACTACTGGTCGGGCCAGATGATGTCCGAGGTGGCAGCCGAGATCGCCTCCGCCCGCGGGCCGATCTACCTCAAGCTCTCCCACCTGCCCGACGAGACCGTCGGCGCGGTGGAGGAGATCCTGCACTCCACCGAGCGGCCCACCCGCGGCACCTTCCACGCCGGGCGCGGCCACGACTACCGCACCCACGACGTGGAGATGCACATCTCCGAGATCGGCCTGTGCGGCGGGCACTCGGCCTCGGGCGTGTGGGTGGACGAGAACGGCGCCACGACCGTCCCCGGCCTGTACGCGGCCGGCGACCTGGCCTGCGTCCCGCACAACTACATGATCGGCGCGTTCGTCTTCGGGGACCTCGCCGGGGCGCACGCCGCGGCCCACCACGAGGTGCCGGTCACGCTGCCGGAGGACCAGGTCGCCGCCGCCCACGAGCTCGTCTACCGCCCGCTGCGCAACCCCGGCGGGCCGCCGCAGCCGCAGGTCGAGTACAAGTTGCGGCGCTTCGTCAACGACTACGTCGCCCCGCCCAAGACCGGGGCCAAGCTGGAGATCGCGCTGGAGTCCTTCGAGCGCATGCGTGAGGAGATCGCGCAGATGGGCGGGCGCACCCCGCACGAGCTGATGCGCTGCGCCGAGGTCGACTTCATCCGCGACTGCGCCGAGATGGCCGCCCGCTCCTCGCTGGTGCGGACCGAGAGCCGCTGGGGCCTGTACCACGAGCGGGCCGACCTGCCCGCGCGCGACGACGCCTCCTGGCTGTTCCACCTGAATCTGCGCAGGCGGCCCGACGGGGCGATGGAGTTCGTCAAGCGGCCGGTCGAGCCGTACCTGGTGCCGGTGGAGGAGTTCCAGCCGGTCGCGGCCGAGCCGGTGCTCGTCGGCGCCCACACGACCGCCGCGGTACGGCGCGCGGCGGAGTCGCGTACCGGCCGGACGGCGGTCGGGCGCTCACCGCGGATCCTGGAGCTGCACCGGCTCGCCGAGGAGCAGCCGTCCCTGGACCTGCTCGCCCCCTACCTCGCCGACCCCGACCCCAAGGTGCGCAGGGCGGCGATCGCCGCGCTCACCGAGACCGTGCCGGAGGGTGCGGGCGGGGCGCTGGCCGCCGCGCTCGACGACGGCCACGGCACCGTGCGGCGGGCCGCGGCGAGCGGCCTGCGGGAGCTGGTCGAGGTGCTGCCCGCCACCCCGGAGCTCGGCGCGGCCCTGGCCGGACGGGCGGGGAGCCCGGACGCCGCGGTCCGCGGCACCGTCCTGGACGTGCTGCGCGCGCTGCGACTGGGGACGCCGGAGACCTTCGCCGAGGGCACCCGGGACGCCGACCACCGGGTGCGCATCGAGGCGATCCGGGGGCTGGTCTCGCTCGACGAGTCCGGCCTGGTGGCCGCGGCGGCGGGCGACGCCTCCCGGGAGGTCCGCGTCCAGGCGGCCCGGGGCCTGGGGGTGATCGGCAAGCCCTCGGAGGCGCTGGCGGAACTCGCCGGCGATCCCGACCCGCTGGTCAGGGCGGCGGCGCTGGAGTCCTCCGGGGCGACCGGCTCCCCGCTGGCGTCCGAGGCCGTACGGGCGCTGGAGGATCCCGCCTGGCAGGTGCGGGTCGGCGCGGCCCGGTGCCTGGGGGCGGCCGGTCCCGAGGCCGGGGCCGGTCCGCTGGTCGCGGCGCTGTCCGACGGCAACCTCGACGTGCGCAAGGCGGCCGTGCTCGCGCTGGGCGCGTGGGCGGAGCGGCCGGAGGTCGCCCGGGCGCTGCGTACGGCCCTGTCCGACGCCGACGCCGACGTCCGGGCCCACGCCCGCCGGGCGCTGCCCGGCTGAGACCGGGCGCCGCCCGGCCGGACACGCAGGGCCGCCGCGCCGTTTCTCCATCAGATTCCCTACTAAGCCGACTAGGCTTTGGGGTAATGGCGCGGCGGCCTCCGGCGTACGCGTCAAGAACCGTCGACGCCGCGACCAGGAATGGTGAATCCCCATGAGCGCCAGCGCAACGCCGCCTACCGTCGGGACCGTGCAGATCGAGGAGACGGATCCCAGGATCACCGCGCTGCTCCCGGAGCCCGGGCGCTCCGTGGCGGCCGTGGCCCCGCAGGAGGCGGGGGAGGGCCACTGGGCCGGCGCTCCCAGCGCGGTGGCGGGGGACGACGGGCTGATCCACCTGGCCTACCGGTTGCGCAGGCCGCCGGGGGAGGGGCGCGGTCACGCCGTCGTGGTCGCCCGGTCGCGAGACGGGGTGCGGTTCGAGACCCTGCTGACGATCACCCGCGAGGAGATGGACACCGAGTCCCTGGAGCGGCCGGCGCTGGTGCGCACCGAGGACGGCCGCTGGCGGCTGTACCTCAGCTGCGCCACGCACGGGACCAAGCACTGGCGGGTCGAGGTGCTGGAGGCGGACGACCCGGCCCGGTTCGACCCGCGCGAGCGCAGGGTGGTCCTGCCCGGCGACCCCAAGACCGGGGTGAAGGACCCGGTGATCGTCCGCCGGGGCGGGGTGTGGCACCTGTGGGCGTCCTGCCACCCCCTGGCGGACCCCGACGAGGCCGACCGGATGGTGACCGCCTACGCCACCAGCGGCGACGGCCTGGAGTGGACCTGGCACGGGACGGCGCTGAGCGGCACTCCCGGCGCGTGGGACGCGCGCGGCACCAGGGTGACGGTGGTGCGCTTCACCGGCGACCTCGTCCTGGCCTTCTACGACGGCAGGGCGAGCGCCGCGGAGAACTACGAGGAGCGGACCGGTGTGGCGGTCGGCACCGACCCGGCGGCGCTGGCCCCGGTCGGGCAGACCCCCGCCGCGTTCTCCCCGCACCGCGGCGGGGGCCTGCGCTACCTCGACGCCGTCGACCTGCCGGACGGCGGCCTGCGGCTCTACTACGAGTGCACCCGCGCCGACGGCGCCCACGAGCTGCGCACCGAGCTGCGCGCCGGGCTGCGCACCGGACCCGGCGCCGGCCTCCGCTGACGGGCCCGGCCGGCGGTCCCGGGCGGCCGGCCCGGCCGGTGGGCCCGCAGGGGCGGGCAGGGCCCGCCGGTGATCGGGGCGCGCCGAAGCAGGGCCGGCCGGATCGGGCCCGGCCCGTGATCGGGGTCAGCCGGATCGGGGGCGGCCGTTGCGGGCCTGCCGCTGGCCGTCGGGCCGGGTGCCGACCAGCCCGCCCGATCGCTCCCTGGGGCCGAGCCAGTCGCCGAAGTCCTCGCCCGTGACACGCTGGAGCAGCTCGATGTCCCGGACGAAACGGGGGATGAGCAGCCGGCGCTGCTCCCAGGTGAGCGGCCGGCGGGCGTTCCCCCGCCGCTGGAGCAGTCCCTCCAGCGGCTCGGTCAGCGCCGTTCCCAGCCCGCCGGGCAGGAACCTGCCCGCCTCCGCGCCGGCGCGCAGGGCGGCCGAGAGCAGCCGGTGCCGATGGCCGGGCTCCGGATGGGCGGTCACGTTCTCCCGGGGGATCTCGGTGACGACCCCGGTCTCCACGCCGAGGAAGACGCAGATCTGGTCGAGCGTCCGGGCCGGCCGGTCGACCAGGTCGCGGTAGCGGAAGACCAGCACCTGGTCGCGGCGGAACAGGGTGTACAGGTGCTCCAGCTGCTCGCCGTACCGGCCCAGGGCCAGGTAGTGCCAGAAATGCGACCACCCGGCCGCGATCCGCCGCTCCTCCCGGGCGCAGGCGCGCACCACGTCGCCGACCGGCTCCAGCCCCGCCGACCACAGGTGCGCCCAGTTGGAGTGCGCCCGTTCGACGGGGTCGCGCAGGACGACGATGAGCCGGGCGTGCGGGATCGCCGCGCGGATGCGCCGTTGCGCCGCCCGGTCGTAGAGGTAGAAAGGTGTGGACTCGCCGCGGAGGGCGCCGGGCGGGGCGGCGGCGAACAGGGCCTCGTAGTCCTCGCGCCGCCAGACGTGTTCGCGGTGGGTCTGGGCGTCGCCGGGTCCGCCCCTGCCGGACGGAGGGCCGTCGGTGAGGAAGAACTTGGGTTCCTTGACCGGGGACATGTGGAGGGACGGATGACGACTCAGCGCGGCGTGCAGCGCCGTGGTCCCGGCTTTGGGGGCGCCGATGACCAGGAAGTCGGGCAGGGGCATGCTGTTCTCTCCTCGCTCGCGATTACCTTATTTTCCTACCAAATGTGTGGGATAATCTAGTCATGAGTCTGGACCAGACCCGCTCATCGAGCGCGCGCGCCGAGACCCCGCTGACCGCCGCCGTCATGGCCGGACGCTGGATCCGCTCAGCGGCCGTCGACGACGGGCGAGGGCGGCACTGGAAGGCCAACCCGGACCCGCGCGGCCGGTCTGCGCTGGCGGCAGAGCCCGCCTCGCTCTACGCGGGAGCGGCGGGCATCGTGCTGTTCTTCCTGGAGCTCGCCGCCGCGACCGGCCACGAGGCATATCTGGAGGACGCCCGCGCCGGGGCCCGCTACCTGGCCGCCACCTGGCGGGACCAGACGGACCTGTCCCTCTACCACGGCCTGACCGGCACGGTGTTCGCCCTGGCCGAGGCGGGCTGGGCGACGGGCGAGGAGGAGTTCGAGGAGGCGGCGAGGGCCGCGGCCGACCGGATCGTCCGCGGCGTGCGGCGGCTGGACGACGGTCTCGGCTGGTCGAGGGACCCGGCGCAGCGCGGTGACGGGGGGATCGTGCTCGGCCTGCTGCACGCCGCGGGGATCCTCGGGGTCCCCGCCTACGAGGAGGTCGCCGTGGAGGCCGGCCGGCGCATCGCCCGCCTGGTGGTGCCGGGCCACCGGTTCGGCGACTGCCCCGGCCTGCCGACCGACGCGGTCACCCCCGGCTTCCTCTCCGGCACCGCGGGCACCGCCTTCCTGCTCGCCCGCCTGTACGGCGTGACGGGCGACGGGCGGTTCCTGGAGGCAGCCCGCAGGGGGGCGGACTTCGTCCGCACGGTCAGCGTGGTGACCGGCGGGTGCGCCGCCGTCCCGCACCACGTGCCGCAGGGCAGGAACCTGCACTACCTGGGCTTCTGCTCGGGGTCGGCGGGGGTGGCGAGGATGTTCTGCGAGCTCCACCGGGTGACCGGTGACCGGGGCGACCTGGACTGGGCCGAGCGGCTCGCCCGGGGCGTCATGCGCAGCGGGATCCCGCGCCGCCGGACGGCCGGCTACTGGAACACCGCCTGCCAGTGCTGCGGCACCGCCGGTCTGGTGGAGCTGTTCACCGGGCTGTGGGCCGTGACCGGCGACGAGCGGTACCTGGAGTTCGCCCGCACGCTCGCCGAGGACCTGATCGCCCGCGCCACCGGGCACGACGACCGGGGCTACCGGTGGTACCAGGCATACCGGAGGCTCCGGCCCGGAGAGGTCACCGCGGACACCGGCTACATGGTGGGTGCCGCGGGAGTCGGGGCCGCTCTGCTCCACCTGGACGCCGCCGGGCTGGCGGGAGGGCCGCGCCGGGTCGTGCTGCTGCCGGACAACCCGTTCCCCGCGATCCCGGTGCCGGCCGCCGCGCTGCGCCGTGCCGAAGGAGGAGGCAGGGGCTGAGCGGCCGGCGCGCTGCGCCGCCCCACGAGGGGAAGCGGCCGAGCGGCCGCCGCGGGTTCCGCCCGGCGCGGCCGACGGTCGGCGACCGCGCCGGGCGGCCGTATGCCGCCGCCGGCGGGTGGACCGGGTGTCCCGGTAGGGCAGAGCGGTCCGATGCGCGGAAGGCCCCGGCCGCCCGAGGGCGACCGGGGCCTTCCGCCGCGGTCGTCAGGCCGCGACGGGGGAGTAGGCGGCGGCGTCACCGGTGAGCACGGTGCTCGGCCGGCCGTCCACGCCCACCGGGACGTCCCCGGCGACGGTGACCCGGTGCAGGCGGCGGGGCCGGTCGCCGAAGTCGTGCACGACCCGGTGCTGGGTGGCGCGGTTGTCCCACACCGCCACGTCGCCGGGCGCCCACCGCCAGCGCACGGTGTTCTCGACCTGGGTCACCTGCTCCTGGACGAGCCGGATCAGCGAGGCCGAGGCCTCGGACGACAGGCCCACCAGGCGCTTGGCGAAGTCGCCCAGCAGGATCGAGCGCTCGCCCGTCTCCGGGTGCACGCGGACCACCGGGTGCTCGGTCTCGAAGACGGTGGAGGCGAACACCTCGGCGTACTCCCGGGCCCGCTCCGGATCGTCGGCGAAGGCCACCTTCGCGTAGTCGAACTGGTTGGTGTGCACCGCGCGCAGCCGGTCGAGCAGCTCGCGCAACTCGGCGGGGAGGTGCTCGTAGGCCGTGACGGTGTTGGCCCAGAGCGTGTCGCCGCCCACCTCCGGCACCTGTACGGCGCGCAGCACCGAGGCGAGCGGGGGCCGGTCGACGAAGGTGACGTCGGTGTGCCAGCGGTCGACCTTCTGCCCGCCGCTGTAGTCGAGGTCGAGGATGTGGGAGCGGCCGCCGAGCGAGGGGACGGTCGGGTGCGCGGTGGTCAGCTCGCCGAGCAGGCCCGCGAAGGCCACCTGGCCCTGCTCGTCGAGGTGGTCCTGGCCGCGGAAGAAGACCGCCTTGTGGGTGAGCAGCGCCAGGCGGATCTCGGCCACGACGCCGGCGGGCAGGTCGCCGCCGAGCCGTACGCCGGAGATCTCGGCGCCTATGCGGCCCGCGACAGGGGTGACGGTGAGGGATGACATGGGTTGCTTCCTTCCGAAAGGGGATGGGCGGGGAGACGGAAGGGCGGACAGAGGGCGCTGGCCACGCGGCAGAGGTCCACGTGGCCGCGGGTGGTCAGCAGAACCGTGGTCGTCACGCTCACACCGTAGGTTCGCCGCCCGAAGATTGTCAACATAACTAGTAGGAAATTAGGGTAATAGGCGCTAGTAGGGCTTGGTTACCTCGGGTAGGAGACGGTATGTCGCCTGCTACGGGGGTGAGGGAGCATGACCCCTCAAGAACGCGAGGACGTGCGGGCGCGGCTGGAGACCTTCGCCACCGAGGTGTTCTCCGGCTTCGCCCGCACTGATCAACGGCGGTGGGGTGAGCGGTACGTACGCGGCCTGCTGACCGACAGACGTCGCAAATCGATGGAACCGATGGCGGCCCGGCTCGGTGTGGACCGCCAAGGACTGCAGCAGTTCTGCACCGACGCCCCCTGGTCGCACCGGCTGGTCCTGGCCGAGCCTGCCTGGCGGATGGAGGCGGCGATCCGCCCGGTGGCCTGGGTGATCGATGACGTGTCCTTCGTCAAGGACGGCGACGAGTCGCCGGGGGTGGCCCGCCAGTACTGCGGTGCATTGGGCAAGACCGGGCCGGGCGAGACGGACGGAGACCTGGCCGTACAGGACGATGACAGCGTCGCCCGAGAGACCCGCCAGGACCTCAGGAGGCAGGAGTGAGGGCACTCGCCCTGCCGATCATCACTTCAGGGTCCCGGAGCTGGCGGAGATGCCGTAGAAGCCACCCGCCAAACCGGCCGGCTACCTCAGCGTGGATACGCGGCCACAGGACCATCCGCCGACGTCGGCGATCCGGACACGCCACCAGCCGCCTTCTCCTTGGGGAGGCTCAACGCCCGTGGCCAGCTGCGCGTCCCGCAGGTGCAGGAATTCTCCGCGAGCAGCCTCGCCAAGATGCTCGAAGAGGAGGTTGAATCCCTTGACATCCTCAGAGGCGAAGTCGTGTGCCCTGCTTATCTGCTGGGCGACGTTGGCGGCGAACTCCTCAGCGGAGACGAGCACCCCGGTGATGGTCGCGCCGCTGACCGTCACTGTGATGCTGATACCGGCCTGCGTATGGGTGACGACATCGACGAGGGTCTGGAGAGCGGCATCTGGTTTCGACATGAGAGCAGATTACGCAACGTCACTGTTGGAATCCGTTTAGTTCAGTCGATGCACTCTTGGGAGTCGGTGTCGTCGGGACGCAGGACCTGCGTGACCGCGGCGAGCCAGCGCTGCCCCAGCCTTCCGCCCAGCGCTGTTCGCCCAGGCCGGAGCCGTGCTCGGTGCCGCGGCGGGCGATCGGCGGCCGGACCTGCAACTGCCGGACCAGGCGGCGGTACTTGCCGTGGTCGTAGCCGTGGTCGGCGAGTACGACCTCGGGCCGCTGCCGGAGGCGGCCGCGCTTGCCCCGCACCTTGGGGATGGCCTGCAGCAGCGGCATCAACTTGGGTGACGTCGTTGCGGTTGCCGCCGGTCACGATGACGGCGAGCGGGATGCCGGTGGCGTCGGTGACAACCGAGGGCAAGACCGGGACGCCGGTGGCCCCCGGTCCGGGAAAGTGAGGACGGGATTTCCGCCCTGAACGCGGACACCGGTTGCTTGGAGCTGCCCGTCACGCGGCGCGTTCTGCATCGCCGTCGCGGCGGCCGTAGTAGGCGGCCCGCATCAGCGTCTGCATGTCGTCCAGCATCGGCATGCGCGGGTTGGCGGGAGCGCATTGGTCCTGGTAGGCGTTCATCGCCTGCTGCGGCAGCGAGGTCAGGAACGCCTCCTCGTCGACGCCTATCCGCTGGAACGACGGCTCGATGCCGACCGCGTCGCGCAACCGCTCCACGGCCGCCGCGAGGGACTCCACCCCCTCCGCCGGGGTCGCGGCGGGCAGGCCGAGTGCCTGGGCGATCTCGCAGAAGCGCTCCGGGGCCCGGTAGTCCTCGTACTTCGGCCAGCCCGACAGCTTCGACGGCACGGTGCCGTTGTAGCGGATCACGTGCGGCAGCAGCAGCGCGTTGGTGCGTCCGTGTGCCACGTGGAAGGTGGCCCCCAGGGTGTGCGACATGGCGTGCACGATGCCGAGGAAGGCGTTGCCGAAGGACATGCCGGCGATCGTGCCGGCGTTGTGCATCTTCTCCCGGGCCTCCGGGTCGGCGGCGCCGTGCTGCACCGCCCGCTCCAGGTAGCGGAAGACGAGTTTGACCGCCTGCAGGGCCAGGCCGTCGGTGAAGTCGTTGGCGTAGACCGACACGTAGGACTCGATGGCGTGGGTGAGCGCGTCGAAGCCGCTGTCGGCGGTGACCACGCGCGGCAGGTCGGCCGCGAGCACCGGGTCGACGATGGCGACGCTGGGGGTGAGCGCGTAGTCGGCCAGCGGGTACTTCTTGCCGGTGGCGCCATCGGTGATCACCGCGAACGGCGTCACCTCCGCACCGGTGCCCGAGGTGGTGGGCACGCACACCAGGCGGGCCCGCTCGCCGAGCGCCGGGAAGCGGAAGGCGCGCTTGCGGATGTCGAAGAACTTCTCCTTCATGTCCGCGAACACCACCTCCGGGTGCTCGTAGCGCAACCACATCACCTTGGCCGCGTCCATCACCGAGCCGCCGCCCAGCGCGATGATGGTGTCCGGCCGGAAGGAGCGCATCAGCTCGGCGCCCCGGTCCACCGTCGCGACGCTGGGCTCCGGCTCCACGTCGTCGACGATCTGCAGGGCCACCCGCTCGCCGCGGCGCTGCAGCACGTCGATGATCCGGTCCACGTAGCCCAGCCGGGTCATCACGGCGTCGGTGACGACCGTCACCCGGTGCACGTCCGGCATGTCGGTGAGGTAGCGGATCGCGTTCGGCTCGAAGTAGATCTTCGCGGGGATCTTGAACCACTGCAGGTTGTTGTTGCGCCGCCCGATGCGCTTGATGTTGATCAGGTTGACGGCGGTGACGTTGTTCGACACCGAGTTGTGGCCGTAGCTGCCGCAGCCGAGGGTCAGCGAGGGCAGGAACGCGTTGTACATGTCGCCGATGCCGCCCTGGGAGGCCGGGGCGTTCCAGATCACCCGGACCGCCTTGACGCGCCGGCCGTACTCCTCGGCGAGGGCGGCGTCCTCGGTGTGGACGACCGCGCTGTGCCCGAGCCCGTGGAACTCGACCATCCGCTCGGCGTGCGTCAGGCCCTCCTCGCGCGAGGAGGCGCGCAGCACGGCCAGCACGGGGCAGAGCTTCTCCCGGGTCAGCGGCTCGGCCGGGCCGACCGCGTCCACCGGGACGAGGATCACCGAGGTGTCGCCGGGGACGGTGAAGCCGGCCTGCGCGGCGATCCACTGCGGGGAGCGGCCGACCACGTCGGGGTTGAGCCTCGCACCCGAGCAGCCCTCGCCGCCCGCGGCCGCGCCGAAGACGAACTCCTCCAGCTTCGCCTTCTCCTCGGGGGTGGCGACGTGGGCGTGCAGCCTGCGGAACTCGGCGAGCGCCGCGTCGTAGATCTCGTGGTCGAGGATGACCGCCTGCTCGGAGGCGCAGATCATGCCGTGGTCGAACGTCTTGGACAGCACCACGTCGTGTACGGCGCGGCGCAGCTTGGCGCTGCGCTCGATGTAGGCCGGGACGTTCCCGGCGCCGACCCCCAGGGCGGGCTTGCCGGCCGAGTAGGCGGCCCTGACCATGCCGTTCCCACCGGTGGCGAGGATGGTCGAGACCCCCTCGTGGTGCATGAGCGCGGAGGTGGCCTCCAGGGACGGTTCGGTGATCCACTGGATGCAGTGCTCGGGGGCGCCGGCCTCGACTGCGGCGTCGCGGACGATCCGCGCGGCCTCGGCGCTGCAGCGCTGCGCCGACGGGTGGAAGGCGAAGACGATCGGGTTGCGGGTCTTGAGCGCCAGCAACGCCTTGAAGATCGTGGTGGAGGTGGGGTTGGTGACCGGGGTGACGCCGCAGACGACGCCGACCGGGTCGGCGATCTCCACGATCCCGCTGATCTCGTCGCGGGAGACGACCCCCACCGTCTTGAGATCAGCCATGCTGTGCGTGACGTGCTCGCAGGCGAAGATGTTCTTCACCGCCTTGTCCTCGAAGACGCCGCGGCCGGTCTCCTCCACGGCCAGGGCGGCGAGCGCGCCATGCCGGTCCAGTGCCGCCACGGACGCCTTCTTGACGATGTGGTCGACCTGCTCCTGCGTGAAGGAGTCGTATTCGGTCAGGGCCTTGAGCGCGTTGCCCACCAGAGCGTCGACTGCGATCCGCACGTCGGCGGTCGGGGCGGTTCTCACTGGGGAGTCGGTCATGGGGGTCACCTCGTTGGCTCGTGGCTGCCGTCTCACCCCAACAGTGCGGGACGGGCCCCGCCCAGGGCTGCGGCGCAAAGGCCTCCGCGGGCGGGACCAAGGTCATATTCTTCATGGGTGGACGGCTCCGTCCGCCTGCCCCGGCCCGCGCCCACCCACCTGCCGCCTCCGGCCACCTCATCCCGCACGGCTTCCTGAAATGCCGTGACCAGGATCCTCAACTCCGCCGAGGCGTGCGGCGGTTTTCACCGGATGCTGTGGTGGCCCTGCGGGCAGGGATGCGGCATGACTCCCAGTCGATGGTGAAGTCCTCCAAATTGAGGCCCTCTGGGCTCGTGATCTGCCATGAGATGCCGGCGCGGACCGGGCCCGTCGACTCGACTCCGCAGGCGGCTGCGGCGACCAGCGGGGACGCGCTGACGCAGCCCGCATCGACCAGATGCTCCCCAGCAGCAGATCGGCCGCAGCCAGGACGACCTGGATCGGGGCGGTCATCTCCACATCGGTGGCGCCGGCGGCGGTGGTGGCCACACCAAAGTGAACCTTGTCGCCGCTCCAGCCGTCACATCGTTTGAGGCTGTAGCGGGCGAGCGGGTCATAGAGCCACTCGGTGCGTCGGCGGGAGGGCGGCATGTCCTTGGGCTCGCGCAAGAACATGTGCCCGCCGTCACATCGTGGGGCGTCTTCGCCGAGCTCGGGGACATCAGCCGGCCCGGTTATCCGAACAGGGCGGCGCCGTACTTCGTCCACTTGCCCTTGGCGGCGGTGACGGCCGCCGTCAGCGGCCCGGCGGTGTACAGGTCGCCGGTGAACAACTCACCGTTGATCTTCACGGTGGGTGTGCCCTCGATCCCCGTCTTGAACACCGCGGCCGTCGAGGTCTCGACCCACGGCTGGAAGAGCCGGTCGGTGAAAGCGTCTGCGACGTCCTGCGGCACACCGGCATTCCGGGCCAGGGCGGCGATCTCGTCATCGGACAGGCCACTGCTGCCCTCGGCGGGCTGGTGGGCGAACAGCGCGGTGTTGAAGGCCGGCAACGCGCCGGGTGCCCGGTCGGCGACGGTGGCGATCGCGTTGGCGGTCCGGGTCGAATACTGCGACCCGCTGGACATCCGGTCCAGGAACGCCAACGGGTACAGCTCCAGCCGTACCGTGCCGCCGGCGACCAGGCGATCCAGCTCGGTGCTGTTGGCCTGCTCGAAGCGCCCGCAGAACGGGCACATGTAGTCGAGGTAGACCTCCAGTTTCACCGGGGCGGCGGCGTCGCCGACGGCGAGGGCTCCCGCGGCCGTGGCGATCGCCGGAGCGACTACCGTCGCGACCTCCGCCCCGGATCGGACACCCGGGCCCCGGGCGGCGGTGGACCGCCGCCCCGGAGCCCTCGCGGCGTCACAGCGTGCTGGCCAGCGGCCAGGTGGCGTTGGGGGTGACGATGGTGCCCGCCGTGCCCTCCAGGATCTGTGGGGCCTGGTCCAGCCGGCCGATGGCGGCCATGTCGCCGGTGGTCTCCACGAAGTGGCAGGCCGCCTCGACCTTCGGTCCCATCGACCCGGCGGGGAAGTCCAGCTCGCGCAGTTCGTGTGGGGTGGTGTGGCGGATCTCCTGCTGCTCGGGGGTGCCGAAGTCCTTCATGACTCGCGGCACGTCGGTCAGGATCAGGAAGGCATCGCACTCCAGCGCCTCGGCGAGCATCGAGCCGGTGAGGTCCTTGTCGATGACCGCCTCGATGCCCTGCAGCCGGCCCCGCTCGTTGCGGATGACGGGGACGCCGCCGCCGCCTGCGCAGACCACCACGACGCCCTCGCGGATCAGGCCCCGGATCAGCCGGGTCTCCACCACCCGCTGCGGGGCGGGCGAGGGCACGACGCGGCGCCAGTACGGCCCGTCGGGCTTGACCGTCCAGCCGTTCTCCTGGGCCAGGTGCTCGGCCTCGGCCTGGTCGTAGACCTGGCCGACGAACTTGGTGGGGTCGGTGAAGGCCGGGTCCACCGCGGAGACGAGCGTCTGGTTGACCATGGAGATGACCTGGCGGCCCGGCAGGGCGTTCTGCAGCGCCTGGAGCATCCAGTAGCCGATCATGCCCTGTGTCTGCGCGCCGAGCGTGTCGAGCGGGTAGGGGCGGGTGAGGTTGGGGTCGGTGGCGCTCTCCAACGCCAGGACCCCGACCTGTGGGCCGTTGCCGTGAGTGATGACGAGTTCGTGCTCGCGGGCGAGTTCGGCCAGGGATGCGGCGGCGACGCAGACGTTGTCCTGCTGCAGGTCGGCGTCGGGCTTCTGCCCTCGCCGCAGCAGGGCGTTGCCGCCGAGGGCGACCAGTACGCGCATCGTTCAGCCCCCCAGGGTGGCGACCATGACGGCCTTGATGGTGTGCAGCCGGTTCTCGGCCTGGTCGAAGACGATGGAACGGGGAGATTCGAAGACCTCCTCGGTCACCTCCAGCGCCTCGTGGCCGGTCTTGACGAACAGGTCCTGGCCGACGGCGGTCTCCCTGTTGTGGAAGGCCGGCAGGCAGTGCATGAACTTCACCGCCGGGTTGCGTGTCGCCTCCACCAGCGCGGTGTTCACCTGGTACGGCATCAGCAGGTCGATGCGCTCCTCCCATACCTCCTTGGCCTCTCCCATGGAGACCCACACGTCGGTGTAGAGGAAGTCGACACCCCGCACGCCCTCGGCGACGTCCTCGGTGATGGTGATCTTCGCGCCGGTCTGCTCGGCGAGCTCCCGGGCGGGCTTGACGACCGCGACCTCGTCGGGCCAGAGGGATCTGGGCGCCACCAGCCGCACGTCCATGCCGAGCATCGCACCGGTGACCAGCAGCGAGTTGCCCATGTTGTTACGGGCGTCGCCCAGGTAGGCGTAGGAGATCTCACGCAGGGGCCTGTCGCTGTGCTCGGCCATGGTGAGCATGTCGGCGAGCATCTGGGTGGGGTGCCACTCGTCGGTCAGGCCGTTCCAGACCGGCACGCCCGAATAGGCGGCCAGCTCCTCGACGTGGGCCTGCTTGCGGCCGCGGAACTCGATGCCGTCGTACATCCGCCCCAGCACCCGGGCGGTGTCCTTGACCGATTCCTTGTGGCCCATCTGCGAGCCGGACGGGTCGAGGTAGGTGACGTGGGCGCCCTGGTCCAGAGCGCCGACCTCGAAGGCGCAGCGGGTGCGGGTGGAGGTCTTCTCGAAGATCAGGGCGATGTTCTTGCCGCTGAGCCGCTGTCGCTCGGTACCGGCGTACTTGGCGGCCTTGAGGTCCGCAGCTAGCTTGATCAGGTAGCGGAACTCCTCCGAGGTGAAGTCGAGTTCCTTCAGGAAGCTGCGGTTGCGAAGATTGAATGCCATTTCGTGTGCTCCGTGATGATGATCCCCGCGGGATCAGTGAGGGAGAGGGTCCTGCCGGGGCGGACGGCGGGGTGCCGGCAGGGAGATGACCTGTCGCAGGTCAGATACCGTCGCGCTCGATCGGGCAGCTCATGCAGCGCGGGCCGCCCCGGCCCCGGCCGAGCTCGCTGCCGCGGATGGTGATGACCTCCACACCGTTGGCGCGCAGGCAGTTGTTGGTGGTGGTGTTGCGCTCGTAGGCCACCACCACTCCGGGCTCGACGGCCAGCACGTTGCAGCCGTCGTCCCACTGCTCGCGCTCGGACGCGTAGACGTCCTGGGTGGCGGTCAGCACCTTGATGTCGTCCAGGTCCAGGGCCCGCGCGATGGCCTTGTGCATCTCCTCCGGAGCATGGTCGGTGATCTTGAGCTCCTTGGGGATGTCCCCGGGCTCGATCGTGTAGGAGGGCAGCATGCCCAGACCGGCGAACTTGGTGAACGTGTCCACGCTCACCTGCGTCATGACCGTGTCCAGGTGCATGAACGCCCGCGCCTTCGGCATGTTCAGCGCGACGATCTTCTTGGCTGCGCCCTGGGAGAACAGCCGGGTGGCGAGCGTCTCCACGGCTTGGGGCTGGGTGCGCTCGCTCATCCCGACCAGGACGGCGCCGCGCCCGATGACCAGCACGTCCCCGCCCTCGATGGTGGCCGGGGCGGCGGCCATGCCGGGCATCCACACGTGGTAGCCGTCCTCGGCCTCGGGCCGGTCGTAGCCGTCGGCGAACATCGGGTGATAGCGGTAGATCGCCTCGTAGTTGACCGTCTCGCGCTGGCGGGCCTTCTTCTTCATGGCGTTGATGGAGACGCCGTCGTAGATCCAGCAGGAGGTGTCGCGGGTGAACAGGTGGTTGGGCAGCGGCGGCAGGACGAAGTCGTCCATCTCCAGCACGCGGAAGGCGACGCTCTTGGGCTCGCAGCCCAGTTCCATGATCTCCCGTTTGGTGATGCCGCCGGTCAGGAATCGCGCCAGCATGACGGTGTCCAGGCCGTCCAAGGTGTTGCGGACGGCGTCGGTGGCCATCGGCCCGAAGAAGCGCTCATCGACACTGCCGTCGAGGATGTGCTTGCGCGCTTCGGGGATGTCGACGGTAGTGCGCAGCAGATCGGTCAGCAGGTGCACGGTGATGCCGCGGTCCCGCAGGGTCTGCTGCCACTCTTCGTGTTCCTCCACCGCGCGCTGCACCCACAGCACGTCGTCGAAGAGCAGCTCGTCCTTGTTGGAGGGGGTCAGCCGCTTCAGCGACAGCTCGGGCTTGTGCAGGATGACCTGGCGGAGCCGGCCGACCTCGGAGCCGACGTGGAAGGTCATCGCAGTTCTCCTGTCATTCTCGTGGTCTCCCTGGGGCCGTACTCGCCGCGCGAGGCCTTGACCCAGATGTAGACGGGGATGCCCGCCAGCAGCATGAGCGTGCCTTGGAAGACCGCGTCGCCGCCGGCGCCGAAGATCATCCAGAAGCTGAACAGCAGGGCCACGACGGCCAAGGTCAGGTTCCAGCCCAGACCCTTCTTCCTGCCGACCTGCCGCTCGCCGGTGACGAGCCAGAACAGCTGGGCGGCTGCGGAGAACAGGTAGGGCACGACGGTGGTGAAGGCGGCCAGCAGCAGGATCGTGTTGAAGGCGTTCTCCGCCGCGAAGGCCAGGACGAACGTGACCGAGGTCAGGGCCGTGCCGACGACGATGCCGACCCACGGCACGTTGCCGCCGCGCATCCGGGTGAACATCTTCGGGAACAGGCCGTCGCGGGCGGCGGCCATCGGCATCTCGGCGACCAGCAGGGTCCACCCGTTGAGCGCGCCGATGCCGGAGATGATCGCGAAGGCGGCCATCACCACGCCCCAGGCGCTGCCGCCGAACATCGCGTTGATCGCGTCGGCGAAGGGGGCGGTGGAGTCCACCAGCTTGTCGTGGGGGACGGTGCCGAAGACGGCGACGGTGCCGAGCATGTAGAGCACCGCGCAGGCCAGGGTGCCGTAGACGCTGGCGCGGCCGATGTTGCGCTCGGGGTCGGCGACCTTCTCCGCGGCGATGCTGGCGCTCTCCACGCCGGAGTAGGCGAACAGCACCAGTGCGGCCGCCACCGAGAGGGCGCCGATCCACGAGCCGTCCGTGGCGTTGAAGGGGCCGAAGTTGTCCGCCTGGACGAAGAACAGGCCGACGATCGCGACGAAGATCAGCGGGGCGAACTTCAGGATGGTGGTGACCAGCTGGAAGGCGCCCATCTTGGTGACGCCGGCGAGGTTGATGAGCGCCGGGATCCACAGGCCCGTCAGTCCGATGACCACCTGGGCGGGGACGCTGCTCCAGTCGAGCCCGAACGCGGCGTCGGCGAAGTAGACGACGTAGCCGACCCAGGCGAAGGCGATGCCGGCGTTGCCCGCCCAGGCGGTGATCCAGAAGGACCAGGCGTTGAGGAAGCCGGGGAACTCCCCGAAGCCCTCGCGGGCGTAGGCGTACGGCCCGCCGGAGGCCGGGATGCGCCGGCCGAGCCGGCCGAAGACGACGGCCAGGGCGAGCGCACCGAGGGTGACGATGCCGAACGCCAGGATGCTCACGGTTCCGAACGCCGCCAGTGAGGCCGGGAGCAGGAAGATCCCGGTGCCGACGATGTTCCCGACGACCAGCGCCGTGGCCTGGGGCAGCCCCAGGCGGGCGCCCTTTTCGGCGCGCGGGGCCGTTCCTCCCGCCGCTGTGGTGTGATCAGCGGCGGCCACTCCGGGGAGTGGTCCGCCTTCTGTCTTTTTCATGGTGTTTCCCGATTGACAGTGATGCGACCACCTGCCCGGTCGGCGGTGGCCCTCTCGGCATGGACGGCGCGGTGGCCGGTGACCGTCCCGGGCTTCGTGTGGCCCGTGGTGCGTCTGCCCAACAGCCGGGAATCTGTCATTATTCGACCTTTTCCTTTGACCCCGTGTCGCAGGAAAACGGCCCTGACCGATGGGACTTCCGTCCCTCTTTCTCCGCTCACTCGTCCCTGGCCTCCTCTACGGAGGCCGAGCATGAAGATTGCGTGCTCATCTCGCACGTTCACGTGAGGCGGTGCCCCGACGCCACTGACGAGTGTCGGCTGCGGTCCTTGCCGGTGGACTCGGTCGACACCGTTCAACCACTCGGCGTTGCCCGTGGCCGCTCAGGGCGATCAGAACCGGGGATCGGCGACGCTTTCCGAACCGGAGGTTCCCGGTCTTCGGAATCCGCGAGACTACGGGGTGATGCTCAACCTGGGCCACCGCTATGACAGCCCAGTAAGCCGGCCCATTTCAGGCCCGGACCGGATGCCCCGCATTGTGGGCGCGCCGGAGACTTTCCACTACCGAACGTGGCGAAACCCTCGGTCAGCGGAGCGGCGGGAGGTCAACCGCCGTGCTGCGCATGCGTGGCAGCAATGGAGTCGCCGCCGGCGCCTCCGAAGGACGGGAGCGCTACGGCCATGACGGCCATGAGTGCCGCCATCAGGGCGACGGCGAGCATGTGCCGCCGGGAGGGCAGGGTCACCGCGGTGATCGCGCCGGTTGCGAAGGAACCGAGGGTGTGGGCCAGGTCCGGCTCTTCTGTCCGCAGATGTCCGGCGATCGCGGCGAGGACGCGCTTCTCTCGGACAGACAGACCTGCCTCCGGCCTTCAGGGGGATCGTGAGCGGGAAAGGACCGAAAGTCCCCTGGCCCGGCGGCGCAAGGCGCTGCCCCAATAGGAGACGGCACGAGACCATGCGGGTGGCATCTGCGGAGGGGGAGGCCGCGAATCCGGCTCGGAGATGCGGCAGCACCTGGTACGGGTGTCGCCGGGATGCGGTCGTCCAGTGTGGGTGGACGATTCGGTCCTCGCCGTCGGATCGCACGCGCGGATCATGTGCCGTCCGGCACCGGGAGACGACCGGGCGCTACCGGCCCGTCCAGGCCGTGGTGTCGTCCTCGTTCCAGTGGATCTCGTCGACGACGTCGACCACGCCGTTGACCCGCAGTGCCATGCGCGCGGCGATTTCCGCCTCGCTGCGCCGGTCCATGCGTCCGGTCAGCGTCACCACGCCCCGGTGCACGGCGACCTTCACCCGGGAGGTGTCGACCCACAAGGAGTGGTCCAGAACGTCTTTCTCGATCTCCTTGGTGATGGCCGCATCCGATCGGAGGAAGACCTTGAGCAGATCCTGGCGGCTGACGACGCCCTCCAGCGTCCCGTGCTCGTCGACGACCGGCAGGCGCTTGACGCCGTGCTCGTCCATCAGTCGCATCGCGTACACGATTGCGGACTGGGGGCGGATGGTCACGGCGGGGGAGGTCATCAGCTCGGCCGCGGTCTCCCCGCGTGCCTTGTCCCTGCCCCGGCCCCTCTCCCGGGCGAGCCGGTGACGCAACCGGGCGCGCAGCGGCTGCCGGTAGCGCTCCCGGTAGAACTGCTCCTTGAACTCCTCCTTGTGCAGAAGATCCGCTTCGGAGACGACGCCGATGACATGGTCGCCGGCGTCGACGACGGGGACCGCGCTGATGCCGTGGGCGATGAGCACCTCGGCGACGTCCTTGAACGGCGTGGCTCCGTTGACGGACGCCACCTTGTGGGTCATGACCTCGCTGACCTTGACGCGCATCGTGTCCTCCTTGAGGGGCGGGGGTCTTCTCATTCCACTGCGCTCGCGGTCGCGCGGGCAGAGCCGGAAGTCCTCCAGCGCCGGGACATCGCGCCGCTCCAGAGGGTCCTTGGTCCCTACGGCGACCGGTCGCGGGGTCGCGGACGCTTCTCGCGCGCCGTGACCGGCAGCAGATCGGCAGGGTCATCCGGTGCGAGCCAGGCGTTCAGCCCGCTCTTTTATCCCCAGCAGCATCTTGCGTTCCATGATGAGGCTGCCCGGCTCCATGATCAGCAGGTTGGCCAGCCGCCCGAGCGGACCGGCGTCCGGAGCCGCGATCCGGTTGCGGCTGATGAGCCTGGTCGTCTCACCGTCGGAGCGGAGTATGAAGGCCCACACCCAGTTGCCGTCCTCCGATCGGAACACCAGCGACTGTTCCGGCTCCATGATCTCCGCGCGCATTCGCGGGCCGGTCGTTCCCAAAGGAAGGAGATCACCGGTCTTGAGGTCTTGGAACTGCGGCAGGATCTCGTCGGCGCTGTGCATGTCCAGGCTGAAGAGGTTCTCGATCCAGTCGTAGGTGTAGGCGCCGCCGCGACCGCTGCCCATCTGCACCAGCCACGGCCAGACCGCGCCGGGTGGCGCGTCGATGGCGACGGCGCGGGTGGCGACCAGGCCGGGATCCGGCAGCAGTTCGTCTCCGGGCAGAGCGCTTTCCGCCTCCTCGGCGGTGGCACCCCAGGTCAGGCACCATCTGCGCAGCAGCAGCGGGTAGGCCGCCGCAGCGATGCCGGCGATCAGCAGCCCGGTCCGGATGGAGGACTTCGGTGCTCTGTCCATCATGGTCTCCTCGGGTTCGTCTTCGACGCCATGTCCGCGGTGGCGCCCCTCTCCAGCGGTGAAAGACCCGGAGAACCGTCCGCAGGGCCGCCGGTGTCGGCTTCGAGGGCTCTTCGGGATCATGGCGCAGCGGTACGGCCGGCGGCTGCCGGCCGTACTCGACAGGGGGCGCGGTCACATCTCGAAGACCAGGCGGGCCGGGACGGTGCTGTCGAGGACCTCGCCGAACGCCTCGTTGATCTCGTCGAGCTTGCGGGTCTCGTAGATCACCCTGGTCCGCCCCGAGGCGTGCAGCCGGAAGACCTCGGCCAGGTCGCCGCGGGTGCCGACGATGGAGCCGATCACGCTGATGCCGCCCAGCACGGTCTCGAAGATCGGCAGGCTCATCGCGTTGTCCTTGGGCAGGGAGACCAGCACCAGCCGGCCGCCGCGCCGCAGGCAGGCGTGGGCCTGCTCCAGCACGCGCGGGCTGGCGGCCAGCACGATCGCCACGTCGGCCCCGCCGAGGGCCTGGATCTCGGCGACCGGGTCGCCGGTGGCGGCGTTGACGGTGTGGGCGGCGCCCAGTTCCTCGGCCAGGCGGAGCTTGTCGGCGGTGATGTCGACGGCGACGGTCTCGGCGCCGAAGATCTGCGCGTACTGCTGAGCCAGATGGCCCAGTCCGCCGATGCCGAAGATCGCGGCGCGCTCGGCCGGGCGCAGCCCGGAGACCTTGACGGCCTTGTAGGTGGTCACGCCCGCGCAGGTCAGCGGGGCGGCCTCGGCGGGGGAGACGCCGTCGGGGACTCCGACGACGTAGTCGGCGTGGGCGACGGCGTACTCGGCGTGGCCGCCGTTGAGGGCGTAGCCGGTGTTCTGCTGGGACTCGCACAGGGTCTCGCGGCCGCCGACGCAGTACTCGCAGGTGCCGCAGGCGTACCCCAGCCACGGAATGGCCACGCGCTCGCCGACGGCGCGGCCGGTGACGGCCGAGCCGACCTTCTCGATGACGCCGACGCCCTCGTGGCCGGGGGTGAGGGGCAGCGCCGGCTTGACGGGCCAGTCGCCGTGGGCGGCGTGGATGTCGGTGTGGCACAGGCCGCTGGCCTCGATGCGGACCAGGACCTGGTGGGCCTCCGGCTCGGGGACGGGGATCTCCCGGATCTCCAGGGGCTGATCGAACGCGGTGACGACGGCGGCGCGCATGTTCATGGTCGGGGATCTCCTTCGTTCTGCTTCGATCTCGTCTCCGAGCCTCCACCCCGGCAGCCGGGTGAGGCAGGGGCGAAGGTCCTGGTGCGGTGCGGTCGTCGGCCACGGCCGTGCGGGGTGAGAGGCCGCGATCGGTCTGTTAGCGGATAGGGCTTTCCCCGCTGCGGGCCCGGGGACGAAAGTCCCGCCGGGAGGTGTCCTTCGATCCGGGTCCCGCTGTCTCCTCCGTTGATCTACTGGGCACATGGAAGACGTCGATGTGCATGTTTCGCCTGGGCTCTCGCGGGAGGCCGCCGCGCGGCTGCTGACCGAGCACGGGCCCAACGCGCTGCCGCAGCCCCAGCCGCCCACCCTGACCGCCCGCGCGGTCCGCCAGCTCGCCGATCCGCTGTCGGTCCTGCTGCTCATCGCGGGTCTGGTCACTCTCGGGGTGCTGCGCGAGGTCCCCGAGGGCGCGGCCATCGTCGCCATCCTGCTCGTCAACGTCGTCATCGGGGTCAGCCAGGAGACCAAGGCCGACCAGGCGGTCCGCGCGCTGGGCACGCTCGCCGCGCCGATGGCCAAGGTACGCCGTGACGGCGTGCTGCAGCGCATCCCCGCCGCCGAGGTCGTGCCCGGAGATGTCATCGAGGTCGCCGCCGGGGACCGCGTCCCCGCCGACGCCCGCGTCCTGACCGCCGGCGCCCTGGCCGCCGACGAGGCCATGCTCACCGGAGAGTCCCTGTCGGCGAACAAACACCCCGCCGAGCCCGCCGAGGACGGCACCCCGCTCGGCGACCGGAAAGGGGAGCTGTTCTCCGGCACCCTGATCGTGCGCGGCTCGGGGACCGCGCTGGTGCAGCGCACCGGCGCCGACACGCAGATGGGCCGCATCGCCACCGCGCTGGAAGGCGGCGGCAAGGGACCCCTGGAACGGGAACTCGCCCAGGCCTCCCGGCGCATCGGCGTCCTGGCCCTGGCCGCGGGCACCGTGATGGTGCTGATCGGCCTGACCCGTGTCGGCCAGGGACAGGCCGCGCTACTGGACATCATCCTGGCCGGGGTGGCCCTGGCCATCGCCGCGGTCCCCGAGAGCCTGGCCGCGGCGGTGACCACCGCCATGGCCCTGGGCTCGCAGCGCATGGCCAGGCTCGGCGTCATCGTCCGCAAGCTCTCGGCGATCGAGGCGCTGGGGGCGACCACCGTCATCGCCACCGACAAGACCGGCACCCTGACCACCGGGCGCCTGGCCGTCGCCGACCAGGTGGTCGTTCCCGCAGCCGCCGACCGGGCCGTGCCCGCCGCCGAGCTGTGGCGGGCGGCGCTGCGCTGCAACGACGCCCGCGACGGCCTCGGCGACGCCGTGGACGTGGCCCTGGCGGCCGCCGCCACCGCCCACGGGGTACGGCTGCCGCCCGGCGAGAGGCGGCTGGCCGAGCGCCCCTTCGACGCCGAGACCCGGTCCATGACCGTGATCACCGCTACCGGCGGCGGCCCGCTGCTGACCGTCAAGGGCGCCCCCGAGGTGGTCCTCGCCCGCTGCACGCCCGGCCCGGAGGTGGACCGGCTGGCGGCAGCCGTACCCGAGCTGGCCCGCCGCGGCCTGCGGGTGCTCGCCCTGGCCACCGGGGCGGTGAGCCTGGCCGCTGACCCTCCGGGCTCTGCCACCACCGGTTCCGGTGCCGCCGACGCAGGCACGGACGACCTCGACGCCACCGGGCTGACCCCGGCCGGGCTGGTCGCCCTCAGCGACGAGATCCGCCCCTCGGCCCGCCAGGCGGTCTCCGACTGCCGCGCCGCGGGCATCCGCGTCGTCATGGTCACCGGTGACCACGCCGACACCGCCCGCGCCGTCGCCGCCGACGTCGGTATCGAACCCGACCCGGTCGTCACCGGCGCGTCCCTGGACGGCGCGGACCGCGCCGCGCTGCTGCGCGAGGCCGGGGTGCTGGCCCGCGTCGATCCGGCGACCAAACTCGACCTGGTACGCGCGTTGCGCGAGCACGGCGAGACCGTCACCATGACCGGCGACGGCGTCAACGACGCGCCCGCGCTGCGCCACGCCGACGTCGGCGTGGCCATGGCCGGCGACGAAGGCACCGACGTGGCCCGCGAGGCCGCCGCCGTCGTCGTCACCAACGGCGAGCTGGGCACCATCGTCACCGGCATCCGCGAAGGCCGCCGGCTGCACCACAACGTCGCCTCGATGATCGGCTACCTGCTCACCGGGAACCTCGCCGAGATCTTCCTGGTGCTGACCGGCCTGCTGCTCTGGCCCGACCTGGTCGTCCCGCTGCTCCCGGTCCACCTGCTCTGGATCAACCTGGTCCTGGACGGCATCCCCGCGATCGCCCTGGGTCTCGACCGGCCCGCCGACGACCCGCTCGCGCTGCGTCCCCGCCGCGACGGGCTGCTGTCGCGGCCCGCCGTCACCCGCATCGCGGCGCGGGCCCTGCTCATCGGCGCACTCGTCTTCGCCACCGTCGAGGCCGCGCGCCACCTGGGCTGGAGTGACGAGCAGGTGCGCACCCAGGCCGTGCTGGCCCTGGTCTTCGCCCGGCTCACCCTGGCCTACGTCACCCGAGCCCGCCGCTGGACGTTCGAGCACGGCTGGTGGCGGGGGCGCGCGGTGCTGACCGCGGTCGCCGCCACCGGAGCGCTGCAGGTGCTGGTGACGCTGGTGCCCGCGCTCGGCGCGCTGCTGGCCCTGACGACGCTGCCGCCGCTCGGCTGGGCCATGGCGCTGGCCGCGGGCCTGGCCACCCCGTTCCTGTGCGACCTGCTGCGCATCGCCCGTCCCCGCCCGCCGCAGGCCCGCGCGTAACGGTGCCGCACCGGCCGTACGGTCCTCTGCGGAGTCCCGGAGCGCAGCACACCCCTGCGCCCGGGGCTCATCCGGTGATCGCCTGCCCGCTCGCGCGCCGGGCTCTTGGTCCCTCCCGCAGGGGCCGTCCCCGGCGATGTGGACCTGCTCGTCGTCGGCGCACCCACCCACGCCTTCGGCATGAGCCGGCCCGCCACCCGGCAGTCGGCCGCCCAGCAGGCCCCCGCCGGCCTGGTGTCCAAGGGGCGGGGGCTGCGCGAATGGCTCGCCGCTCTGGACGATCATGTACCGGCCGTGGCCGCCGCGGCGTTCGACACCCGGGTCGAGAACCCCTGGGTTCCCGGATCGGCCCGGCACGGCGCCGACAGACGCTTGCGCAGGAAGGGGTTCGCGCGGCCTTTCACACCCAGGCGCTGGAGCTGCACCACCTGCGCGAGTTCATCCGCCAGGAGCTGTGCCCCGGGGAGCACCCACAGATGATCATGCGGTTGGGCATGACCCTGGAGGCGGCCGGGACCGTACGGCGGCCGCTCGCCGAGATGATCGACGAGCGACCGTGAGACCTCGGGCGTGCCAGGTCAGTGGCCCGCAACGAGCGCGTCCGACTCTTGCCGGGGGAGGCCGTGCATCGTGGGCGCGTCAGGTGGGTCGTCCGGTTCATCCTCTGGCGGTCTGAGACCGCAGGAGGCGATGACGGCCGTAAGACCTCCTCCGTTTCGGGTTCCGGCGTCCGGCCGGGTCCGGGCGCAGGTAGGCCCCTCTGGTCAGGAGCGGGGATCGGGCTCATGCATCAGCGTCTCGACCAGGTCCGTGAGGTGGGCAAGGCGGATCTCCAGGTCGTGGATGCGGGCCTCGAGGCCTACCGTGGACGGGGGCTGGTAGGCCATGGCGATCTGGCGGGCCATCGTCGCTCCTTTACTCAGATCCGGGATGCGCCGGGACGCGGGTGACCGCGTCCGGTTCGATCCCGTCGTCACGTACGGACGGATCGTCCATGCCCTCAGTGTCCGTGCCTGCCGGGCCGGAGACCACGGCCGATGGACCCGTGGTCATGGGCCGACCGGCCCTGGTCACCTCCTCCCGGGGACGCTGAGATGGCAGGAAGGCAAGGAAGCGAAGGAGAACGACCATGTCCGATCCCGTGATCGTGGGCACCGATGGTTCGGCCGCCGGTTCCGCCGCCGTGGAATGGGCCGCCGACGACGCGGCGCGCGTGCGCGCTCCGCTGCGCATCGTCTTCGCCCTGGACCGCTCGCCGTACGACATCCCCAGGTTCTCCGTCCGGGAGTGGGGGGACGCCCTGACCCGCAACGCGGAGCGGGTCCTGGCCGAATCCGAGGCCCTCGCCCGAGAGCGCCGACCCGGGATCGAGGTCACCACCCAAATGATCGAGGGCGCGCCTGCCGTGGTCCTGCGCGACCAGGCCGCCGGCGCCACCGAGGTCGTGATCGGCAGCAGGGGGTTGGGCGGGTTCGCCGGAGCCGTGCTCGGCTCGGTGAGCACGCATGTGGCCGGGCACGCCCGCGGGCCGGTGGTCGTCGTCCATGCCGGTCCCCGGACCGCTCACGGAGAGGTCGCCGTCGGCATCGACGACTCCCCGCAGTGCGACCCCGCGCTGGCCTACGCTTTCGAGCAGGCCGCGTTGCGCGGTGCCACGCTGCGGGCCCTTTACGTCTGGCAGGCACCGGTGCACGCCTACGCCCCGGAGGTCGTCCATGACATGGATGAGATCCGCAGGGCTCAGTACCAGGTCGTGGCAGACAAGCTCGCCTCGTGGCGGCAGACGTATCCGCAGGTGAAGGTGATCGAGGACGTCCGGTCCGGACATCCGGTCGAGGTGCTGACCGCGGCGTCGAAAGGAGCGGACCTGGTCGTCGTGGGCTCCCACGGCCGGGGAGCCCTGGGGTCGCTGGCGCTGGGCTCGGTCAGCCGGGGCGTTCTGCACCACGCTCGCGGCACCGTGGCCGTGGTCCGCTCGCCACGCGCCTGAGACCGCAGGTTCCCCGGGCCCGTTCACCCTTTGACGAGCGGGTCCGCGGAGCGGGGTCACCGGTCTTGCCCGGCCTGTCCCGGCGTCTGCCGTTCCTTGCAGGCTTTCAACGGTGAGACCGATGCCACAGTCCGGGTACGGCGCTGCGCGCCGGGCTCGGCCCGCAGCAGGAGACGCAGTTCCTGCCGGTCTTCTCGACCGGGTGTGACCGCTTGCCGATCTGCCGGCACCTGAACCGTGGAAGCGGTCCTGAGACAAGGTCTTTGTGCTCGGAGATCTCCCTGCAGCCGCCTCTGCGGCGGGTGGACTGGCCGAGGTGGACGGCGTCCTGCACGTGGACGTCTGCCGCGATGAGCCCATCGCGATCCTGGTCGAGGAGCTACGCCGGGCCGCCTGGCTTGCCCCCGGGCGTCACACGGGAGGGTCGAGGGCGTGGCCCATGTCGTTTTACAGGTGTGAACGGCTGAAGACAGCGGGGATGCGGACCACGCCCCCGATGGCCGGACGGCCCGGTCGGAGGGGCAGGAGGTCCTCCGTCCGCAGGACGTTCCGCCCTGCCCGGGGATAGCGCCTACGCCGGACGATGAGGGTATGGACGAGCTTCGCTGGGGCGTCCCGCATCCGGGCATCGCCCCCGCAGCCTGCTCCCGGAGGATCGGCGCCAGGTCGTGGCCGTTTTCGGCCGCGTGAAGTTGAGAGGAGAGCGCCATGTCGATCGAGGTGAAGGATGTGATGGGCCGGGTGGCGATCGCGGTGCGACTGGATGCTCCCTTCACGGAGATTCTCGCGGCGATGAAGCGCTTCGCGGTCGGCGCGGTAGCGGTGCTCGATGCCGACCGGCGTCCGGTGGGCGTGGTGTCGGAAGACGACCTCCTGCTCAAGGAGGTCGATGAGGTACGGCACGGCGCCACGATCTTCAAGGGGGAGGGGCGCCGGCAGGAGCAGCGCAAGGCCGCGGGCGTCACCGCCGCCGAGCTGATGACCAGCCCGGCGATCACGGTGACCCCGGGCACGCCGGTCCGCGAGGCGGCCCGGCTGATGCACGAGCGGCGGATCAAGCAACTGCCGGTGATCGATCCGATCACCGGCCGGATCGTCGGCACGGTGCACCAGCGGGATCTGCTGCGGGTCTTCACCCGTCCGGCGGAGGAACTGCGCGCGGAGATCGAGACGGTCGTACGCGGTGCGGCCGGGCTCGATCCCTCGACGGCGTCGATCGGAGTGCGGGACGGGGTGGTGACGGTCGGGGGCGTCGTCGAGCACAAGTCCCAGATCACCCGGCTGCTGGAGGGGATCGGCCGAGTGGAGGGCGTCGTCGGCGTCACCTCCGAGCTGACACCTGCTCGCACACCGTCGGCGTCGTCGTCGCGCCGCCTCTCTACTAGGAGCTCTGGTTCCTGCCGCGGTGGCCGCCCGCGCCGAAGACCGGGCGAACCGCTGGAGACCGCCGTTCGGTGTCCGGCATGGAGATGAGCGGCTCCGACGCAGTGCGGCCCGGATCCGGTGTCCGCCCCCTGGTGGGGGAGGTGGGCACCAGAGTGTTTCTAGTGCGAAACTTCCGATATGACGGATAAGGAGTCGCGCTCCCTGGCCCCGGGCATGCGGCTGGACGAGTTGCTGTCGGAGCTGCAGACCCGCCTGAGCGCGGTGCTGGCCACCCGCGACCGGGTGCACGCGCTGCTGGAAGCGGTCGTCTCCGTCGGCAGCGATCTCGACCTGGAGACGGTGCTGCGGCGGATCGTGGAGACCGCCACCACCTTGGTGGACGCCTCTTACGGCGCGTTGGGCGTGGTGGGCGAGGACCGCACGCTGATGCAGTTCGTTCCCGTCGGCCTGAGCGAGGAGGAGATCGCGGCGATCGAGCACTGGCCGCACGGGCTGGGCCTGCTCGGGCTGCTGATCAAGGAGCCGCAGACGTTGCGGCTGTCGCGCATCTCCGACCATCCGGAGTCCTACGGCTTCCCCCCTGGGCACCCGCCGATGGGCTCGTTCCTGGGCGTGCCGGTGCGGGTACGCGAGGAGATCTTCGGCAACCTCTACCTCACCGAGAAACGCGGCGGTGAGGAGTTCGACGAAGAGGACGAGGCGATCGTGGTGGCGCTGGCCACCGCCGCCGGCGTCGCGATCGAGAACGCCCGCCTGTACGAGGAGACACGGCGCCGCGAGACCTGGCTGCAAGCCTCGGCGGAGGTCACCACCAGCCTGCTGTCGGGAGCCGGACCTGACGAGGTGCTCACCCTCATCGCCCGCCAGGCCCGGCAGATGACCGACGCCGACCTGGCCCAGGTCCTGCTGCCCGATGAGGGCGGCCAGACGTTGCGCGTAGAGATCTCCGAAGGCCCTGGAGCGGATCCGCTCCAGGAGACGGCCTTTCCCATCGAGGAGTCGGCGGCGGGGGCGGTCTTCTCCCGAGGTGAGCCGTCGATCTACGGGAACCTGCAGGACCTGCCCTATCCGCGGTCCCCGCTGCGCGCGTCCGGGTTCGGTCCCGGGCTGCTGGTGCCGCTGGGGGCCGCCCAGACGGTGAGCGGGGTGCTGGTACTGGCCAAGAAGCCCGGTCGTGCTCCGTTCACCCAGGCCGACCTGCGCATGCTGGCGGCGTTCGCCGGACAGGCCGCGATCGCGCTGGAGCTGGCCGAGGCCCGTAAGGACGCCGAGCGACTGGGACTGCTGGAAGACCGCGACCGCATCGCCAAGGACCTGCACGACGTGGTCATCCAGCGGTTGTTCGCGGTGGCGATGACGCTGATGAGCACCGTGCGGCTGGTGGAGCGGCCCGAGGCGTCCAGCCGGCTCCAGCACGCGATCAACGAGCTGGATGAGACGATCCGGCAGGTCCGCTCCACCATCTTCGCCCTGCAGACGTCCGGCCATGACGCCGCGCCCGGCCTGCGTGCGCAGATCGTCGACCTGGTGGAGGGTGCACGCGGGCATCTGGGCTTCATGCCGGGCCTGCGGATGGAGGGCAGCCTCGACAACCAGGTGCCCGCGGAGATCGCCGAGCACCTGCTCGCGGTGCTGCGCGAGGCGCTGTCCAACATCGTGCGCCATGCCAAGGCCGCCAAAGCCGATGTATCGGTCGAAGCGGCCGATGAACGGTTGACGCTGGTCGTGCGGGACAACGGTGTCGGCCTGCCGCCGGACGGCAGGCGCAGCGGCCTGCGCAATCTCGCCGAACGAGCCGAACTGCTGGGCGGCTCATTCGAGATCACTGCAGGTCAGGCGGGAGGAACCCGGCTTCGCTGGAGCATCCCGCTGTGATCTGGCGGGTCCTTGACCTTCATGGGGCATGGTCTCCGCGGGGTTCGCGGCAGAGCGGGCGGCGGGCCGACGCGGTGATGCCCGAGACCTTGAGGCGACCCGCGACCCGCCGCGCGGCCCCGGCGTTCCGTGCTGCGCGAATACGACGCGGGCGGCCCGGAACCCCGATGCTCCGTGGAGCGGGAAACCGTGCGAAGAATCACCGCCCACTGGCCGCGTGAAGCACCGCCGGTCGTTCGAACGGGTCACCGCCGGTGATGAGCAGGCCTGTTCGAGAGCGCCTACGGTGGACGGCTCTGCGGGTGGTTCAGTGATCGTCGAAGAGAAGACCTCCTGCTCTGTGGCGCGGTCGGCGGGCAACTATGATCTTGCCGTCGCTCCTGCGACCCCGCACGGTCACCAGGACCACCGCGTCGAACAGCGGGGAGCGGGCCAGCCCTCACCCGAACGAGTCGGTCAGGCGGTTCAGGAGTCCACCGGGTTCCGGCGAACCGCCGTCCGGCCGAGACCGTTCCCGGTCATGGGCTTCTCGCACGACGCCGGGCCGCGCGCTCCGTCGGGTGCGCCGTCACGTACCCCGCCGTGTCCACGGCGCCTCGAGCTTCCTGTCGTCTTCGGCCAGCCTGTCCGCCCGGCGCGCAGAGGCCGAAAGACCCTGCCGCGGGAGGCTTCCGGCCTCTGCGCGGGGCCCCGGTGGATGATGGGATGGCAGGCAGAGCGAACGCCGGAGGGAGAGGTGGCCATGCTGGTCCGCGAGGTCATGACCGATCAGGTCGTCACGGTCCGCCGTACCGATCCGGTACGACAGGCCGTCCGGGTGCTGCACGCGGCCGATGTCACTGCCGCGCCCGTCCTGGACACCGACGGGCGCCTGGTGGGCATCGTCAGTGAGATGGACCTGCTGCGTGGGGAGTTCCAGCGCGACCCCCGGGCCAGCGCCCGCGCCCTGCCGGGGTACGGCGAGCCTGTGCCGTTCCTGGTCGAGGAGGTCATGACCGCCGATCCGGTGACGGTGACCCCGGCCACCGACGCGGTGGAACTGGTCGACCTCATGGTCGATAGAAGGGTCAAGAGCGTGCCGGTGCTCGAGCACGGCCGCCTTGTCGGCATCGTCAGCCGCCGCGACCTGCTTGCCGTATTGGCCCGCTCTGACGACGATCTGCGCGCCGACGTGCTCGCCGCGCTGCACGAGCACTACCCTTGCGGACCCTCCTGGGAGGTCTCCGTCCACGACGGTGTGGCGGAGCTGCACGGCCACTGCGGCGAGCACGCCGACCGGATCGCCGACCTGCTGGCCCGCACCGTCCCCGGCGTCGTCCGGGTCAAGCACTCGGCGGGTTAGAGCCCCCGTCCCTGAAAAGTCCGAACCCGACCCGGCTTTCCGTCCTCCTGGGAGAAATCCATGAGCGAACACACCACGGCCTCCGGCGACCTCGGCCGCCGGATCCGGCACCGCCCGTGATCCCGCGGCCCCTGCCCCCCGCACGCCCGCGGGCGTGCGGGCACCCGGGTGCCCGCACCGCCCCGATCCGTGTTTTGATGGTCTCCCGCCGGACAGGGGTGCCTGGAAGGCCCGGTCACCGGCGGCCGAGGTGAGGAGAGCCGACGTCATGGACGTGATTCGCGTGGTCCTGGTGGACGACCACGAGGTGGTACGGCGCGGCGTCGCGGCCCTGCTCGACTCCGAGGACGACATCCAGGTGGTCGGGGAGGCCGGGACCGCCGAGTCGGCCGTCACCCGCATCACCGCGCTCCAGCCGGACGTGGCGGTGCTGGACGTGCGCCTGCCCGACGGCAGCGGCATCGACGTGTGCCGCGAGGTCCGCTCCCGCATGCCCGGCCTGGCCTGCCTGATGCTCACCTCCTTCGCCGACGACGACGCGCTGTTCGACGCGGTGATGGCGGGCGCCTCGGGATACGTCCTCAAGCAGATCCACGGCTCCGACCTGGTCGGCGCGGTGCGCACGGTGGCCTCGGGCCAGTCGCTGCTGGACCCGCGGACGACCGCGTCCATGCTGGCGCGCCTGCGCGAGCAGGAGAGCCGCAAGGACCCGCTGGCGGCCCTGTCACCGCAGGAGCGGCAGATCCTGGACCTGATCGGCGAGGGGCTGACCAACCGGCAGATCGGCGAGCGGATGTTCCTGGCGGAGAAGACGGTCAAGAACTACGTCTCCAACCTGCTGGGCAAGCTCGACATGCAGCGCCGCACCCAGGCCGCGGCGCTGGTCACCCGGCTCAAGGCCGAACGCGGCGAGCGGGGAGACCTTCGTCCCTGGTGAGGAAGAGCGGCCAGGCCGATGCTGGAGACATGAAAGTCGATTCCACGGACCTGCGGGTGCTCTCACGGGCCGAGTCCATGCAACTGCTCGCCTCGGCGCCGCTCGGGCGCATCGTCTTCACCGACCGCGCGCTGCCGGCCATCCAGCCGGTCAACTACGCGCTGGACGGAGAACGGCTGGTGATCCGCACCAGGGCCGGGTCCAAGCTGGCGGCCGCGGTGCGCGATGCGGTCGTAGCCCTGGAGGCCGACGCGTTCGACGAGGCCGGCCGGACCGGATGGTCGGTGACCGTCATCGGGCACGCACGCGCCGTTCCGGAGGGCCGCGAGGAGTTCAGCCGGCTGGCCCACCTGCCCCTGGCGCCCTGGACGCCCCGGGACGGACAGCGGCCGGAGCACCGGGACCACTACATCGTGCTCCCGGTGGAGCAGATCTCCGGCCGCCGGGTCGAGGCCTATTTCTGATCCGGGACGGACGCCCGGCACCGTAAACAGGCCTCGGTCTTGAGGATCTCGCCTGCGCGGCGCAGCTCGCGGACCTCGCGCTCCAGCTCGGCGATCTTCTGGGCATCGCTGGTGGAGGTGCCGAGCCGCTACCCGTCGTCGATCTCGGCCTGGTGCACCCAGCCGCGCAGGGCCTTGCGGTACACGCCGAGCTGGTCGACCACGTGGGCGATGGCACCGGGGGCGCCGCCGGTCTGCCGGCGGCACAGCAGCCTCGGCATGTTGACTCCGATAGAGTTCGAGAACACGACCATCGTGGCATGACAATTCAGAAACGCGACTCCACAGGGCAGACCAGCGTCCACCGACGTCGCATGAGGCGGCGAGGTCCGAAGTGGTAGGTGATCGCCACCTCCATACGGGTGACGATGCGATCTACCTCGCAGAGGCCTACATCGCCAAAGCCGGTGCGACGCGGGCGCTGAGTTCCTGCAAGCACTGTCGAAGACCTTGCTGGCGGTCTGGTTCTCGGCGGCGACCCAGGATTCAGGATTAGGCGGAACGCCGGTCTGGAGGCGGGCCGGCGTTCCGCACAAAATGACCTTGGACCTGCAGCCCGTCTACCACCGTCAAAGATGGGCGGCCTCCACGCCTCCGAATAGCCGTTGACCTGAGAAACACTCCACGGAGGCGTGGGCATACGTCCCTGACGGCACGAAATGCCGCGACCCGGCCATGCTGCCGGGGAAGCTGCCGAACGGGACGAGGCGGCCATAAGCACGTAAACGATGATGAGACCAAGCAGATCGTTACGATGCGTCCCAGCCGCTCCAGCCGCAGGTCTCCGCACGAGCCGGACAGGGGGCACGATGCCCCGTGTCCCCGGACTCGTCTCGCCCCGGTCGAGGAGAAGTCGGCTCCCGCGACCGACCATCCGCAGGGCGTAGTCGGAGAGGCTGTTGTCGTTCACCGCGTCCAGGTCCAGTCGCGGGTCTCGGGGAGGTCTTCGCCGTGCTCGCGGGTGTGGGCGCGGGCGCGCAGGCGGGCGTCGGACATCTGCTGGCGCAGGTGGGCGGCGCGGGTGCCCAGGCCGGGGACGCGGTCGATGACGTCCATGACCAGGTGGTAGCGGTCGATGTCGTTGAGCATGGCCATGTCGAAGGGGGTGGTGGTGCCTTCCTCCTTGTAGCCGCGCACGTGGATGTTGTGGTGGCCGGCGCGGCGGTAGGTGAGGCGGTGGATGAGCCAGGGGTAGCCGTGGAAGTCGAAGATGACGGGTTTGTCGGGGGTGAACAGGGCGTCGAACTCGGCTTCTCCATGGCTCCGACTCTTCCCGCATCTTTCTTGATCACCTAGAGGATTTGATCCCCACCCCGGACGCCATCGGGACCATGACATCTCCGATGTGTCTTCCGATCGGTCTCCCGGTCTCGCCCGAGGCTCCCGCCGCACGGCGGCCCTTTCCGAAAAAGCGAACGCCCGTCCCCTGGTCTTTCAGGGGACGGGCGTGGTGCAGGCGGTCACTTCAGGATGGGGAATCGCTTGACCAGGGCGGTCTTGCCCCACCAGGTGCCGATGCCCAGGGTGTCGCCGGCGTGGGCGGCGGCCAGGCCGATCAGGACGATGGCGTAGACGATGTGGTCGTCCATGAACGGGTTGGTCTCCAGCGGCAGCTGGGCCGCCCACATCAGCAGCATCATCGTCGCGCCCGCGCCGGCCGCGATCCGCAGGCCCGCGCCGAGGATGAGGGCGGCGCCGACGCCGAGCAGGCCGAGCATGAACAGCCAGTCCACCCAGGCCTGCCCGGCCAGGCCGCTGAAGAAGCCGCCGAGGGCGTTCTCGCCGCTGCCCTTGAGGAAGCCGGTGGTCGGGCTGCCTCCGTTGACCCACGCCTTGGCGGCGGGGGTGGCGAAGCCGAGGCCGAACATCTTGTCGACGAAAGCCCACAGGAACACCCAGCCCAGAGCGATGCGGGCGGCGGCCCAGGCGTAGACGACGGGGGTACGCTCCTGCGCGGCGGGCGTAGTGGTGATGGGGGTGGTGACGTGGCCGTTGACCGGCTTGCGTCCGTGGATGACGGCCATGACTGGCTCCTGTTCCGCTTTCTTCTCTCTGTTACGTCACCCAGTACATCGTCTGGCCCCGCCCTTTCCGCAGAGCCGTACGGCTCGTGTCCACGTCTCCAAGGTCCTGCGGCCGGTGGGACTTCCGTCCCGGTCCCGCCCGCAGGGATTACCGGTGCCCTGACGCGACATGCGTTATGTGCTGGAGGAGCCGCCGGTGCGCGCTGACCAGTTCACCCATCCGGAACCCGGTTACTACATCACCGGGATGAAGAGCTACGGCCGCGCTCCGACCTTCTGATGGCCACCGGCTATGAGCGGGTCCGCTCCGTCGTCGCCGCTCTGGCCGGGAACTGGGAGGCCGCCCGGGACGTGTGGCTGAAGCCGCCGGAGACCGGCGTGTGCTCGGCCACCGCCGGTTCGGCGGCCCCGGCCCAGCGCCCGGGTCTGAGCGCGGCCCAGCACGACGAGCTGCTCGGCCGCATCGCCCGCCGCCCACCGCATCGCCGCCGACCTCGCCATCCCTGGCGGCATCACCATGCAGCTGGCCCCCTACCGGGCGATGAGCTCGGGAGTCATGGCCAAAAGCGGGCGGTGGAGGAGGGGGACGTGGACGACGTCTTCTCTCTGCCCCGCCACCCCTGCACCCGGCGGCTGCGGGCCGCCGTCGCGGAGGCGGCCCGTCTCACCTCGTAGATCCGTTCGGGTTCCCGGGCCGCGCCCGGCGAACCGGCGACCGCACCCATACCCCCGTACCCCGTGTCCCCGGGCCGTGCAGACCGCGCGACCCGGGGACACGGCCGTTCGCGGACGAATCCGGCATCCGGCTTGACGCGGAGGTCCCGGGGGCCTATAAACACACTAAGTCTACTAAATAAGTGGGAAATAGGGAGAACTCATGAACGCTCGCAGGGCCCGCGGAGCGGTGGCCGCACTGGCCGCACTGGCGCTCACCACCTTGGCGGCGGCCTGCGGGAACGCCGAGCCCGCCGGGACGACCGCCGCGGCCGCCGGTGGCGGAGGCGGGCCGGCCGAGGTCAGGCTCGGCTACTTCCCGAACATCACGCACGCCACCGCGCTGGTCGGGGTGGAGAAGGGCCTGTACGCCAAGCACCTCGGCTCCGGCACGGCGCTCAAGACCAGTACCTTCAACGCCGGCCCCGCCGCGATCGAGGCGGTCTTCTCCGGCGCGGTCGACGCCACGTACGTCGGCCCCAACCCGGCCATCAACGCCTGGGCCAAGTCCAAGGGCCAGGCGATCAAGATCGTCGCGGGGGCGGCCTCGGGCGGTGTCTTCCTCGTCGTCAAGCCGGGCATCGAGAGCGTCGAGGACCTCAAGGGCAAGAAGATCGCCACCCCGCAGCTCGGCAACACCCAGGACGTGGCGCTGCGCTACTGGCTCGACTCCAAGGGCGTCAAGACCGACACCAAGGGCGGCGGCGAGGTCTCGATCGTGCCGCAGGAGAACTCCCAGACCATCCAGACCTTCGCCACCGGCGACATCGACGGCGCCTGGGTGCCCGAGCCTTTCGCCAGCCGCCTCATCACCGAGAGCGGCGGCAAGGTGCTGGTCGACGAGCGGGACCTGTGGCCGGGCAAGGAGTTCGTGATCACCCACCTGATCGTCCGCCAGGAGTTCGCGAAGGAGCACCCGGAGGCGGTGCGGAAGCTCATCGAGGCCCACGTGGAGGCCAACGAGCTCATCGCCTCCGACCCGGCCGGGGCCGCCGAGACGGCCAACGCCGCGCTGGAGAAGCTGGCCGGCAAGCCGCTCAAGCCCGAGGTGCTCGACGGCGCCTTCAAGAACATCACCTTCACCAACGACCCGATCGCCTCGTCCCTGGTGGGCAGCGCCGACCACGCCGTCAAGGTCGGGCTGCTCGAGCCGGTGGACCTCACCGGCATCTACGACCTGAAGATCCTGAACGAGGTCCTCGCCGCCAAGGGCCGGCCGCAGATCTCCGACAAGTGAGGCTCCCTGGCGGGGTCCGCCGAGGCAAGAGGAGGAACACGTGACCGCTCCGCTCACGGAGCAGGCCGCCGACCGGGCGGAGGGCCGCGGGCCCGCCGTCCGGCTGGAGGCCGTCTCCAAGATGTACGGCCAGGGCCGGACCGGCCTGCTGGCCCTCGACGAGGTCTCCCTGGACGTCGGCGCCGGGGAGTTCGTCTGCCTGCTCGGCGCCTCCGGCTGCGGCAAGAGCACCCTGCTGTCCCTCGTCGCCGGGCTCGACCGGCCCACCGCCGGGCGGATCGAGGCCGACGGGGGCCGGGTGGCGATGATGTTCCAGGAGCCGGCGCTCTTCCCCTGGCTGACCGTCTCGGCCAACATCGAGATGGCGCTCCGGGCCAAGGGCGTGACCCGGGCGGAGCGCCGGGCGCGCGCCGCGGAGTTCCTGGAGACCGTGCACCTCGGCGGGTTCGGCGCCAAGCGCCCGCACGAGCTCTCCGGCGGCATGCGCCAGCGGGTCGCGCTGGCCCGCGCGCTCGCCCAGGACGCCGACGTGCTGCTGATGGACGAGCCGTTCGGCGCGCTGGACGCGATGACCCGCGACCTGCTCCACGACGAGCTGGAGCGCATCTGGCGCGAGCGGAATTTGTCGGTCCTGTTCGTCACGCACAACGTCCGCGAGGCCGTACGGCTCGGCGACCGGGTGGTCCTGCTGAGCAGCCGTCCCGGCCGCGTCGTCGAGGACTTCCCGGTGACGCTGGAGCGGCCCCGCCGCACCGACTCCGCCGAGGTGGCCGAGCAGGCGGGCCGGATCACCGACCGGCTGCGCGAGGAGGTCATGCGCCATGGCCGCTGACCTCGCCCTCGCCGCCCTCGCCGTCCCGACCCCTCCCGCCGCCGGCGGAGCACCCTGGAAGGTGGCCCGAGATGTCCGTTGACGCCGGCACCCGGAGCGGAGACGTCCACGCCCGGCAGCTCGCCGGTCTCGACGCGCTGGAGCTGACCACCCGGCAGCGCAGGGGGCTCGCCTCCCGGATCTGGTCCGGGATCTGGCCCATCGCGTCCGCCGTCGCGCTCGTCCTGGTGGCCTGGCAGCTGGTCGTGCTGGCCGGCTGGTGGCCCGAGTACGTCTTCGCCGGCCCCGTCACGACCCTCGGCGTGCTCGCCGAGCGCCTCGGTGAGGCGGAGTTCTACACGGCCGTGACCGTCACCATGCGGCGCGCGGTCGCCGGGTTCGCGCTGGCGATCGCGGTCGGCCTCGTGGTCGGTGCGCTCGTCTCGCGCATCCGCCCGCTGCGCAGGGCCGTGGGCTCGCTGATCACCGGCCTGCAGACCATGCCGTCGATCGCCTGGTTCCCGCTGGCGATCCTGCTGTTCGGGCTGACCGAGAGCGCCATCATGTTCGTCGTCGTGCTCGGCGCCGCGCCGTCCATCGCCAACGGGCTCATCGCCGGGGTCGACTACACCCCGCCGATCCTGCTGCGCGCCGGGCACATGCTCGGTCTGCGGCGGCTCCGGCTCTACCGGCACGTGATCCTGCCCGCCTCCCTGCCGTCGTTCCTGGCCGGGCTGAAGCAGGGCTGGGCCTTCGCCTGGCGCTCCCTGATGGCCGGCGAGCTGCTGGTCATCATCGCCAACCAGCCGTCCCTCGGCGAGCAGCTGCACTTCGCCCGGGAACTGGCCGACTCGCCGGGTCTGCTCGCGACGATGATCGTGATCCTGGTGATCGGCATCGTGGTGGACCTGCTGTTCGGGGCCGCCGACAACGCCCTGCGCCGCCGGTGGGGCCTGCGCCAGGCCGCCGACTGAGCCGTCATGCGGACCTCAGCCCGAACCCAGTACGCCCTGCGCGCGGTGGCCGAGCTGGCCGCCGCGCCGCCCGGCCCCGTGCCCGCCGAGCGGATCGCCGAGGCCCAGAGCATCCCGCGCAGGTTCCTGGACAACATCCTGCTCCAGCTCAGGAGGGGCGGGTTGCTGCACAGCAGGCGCGGCTCCGACGGCGGCTACTGGCTGACCCGGCCGGCCGAGGAGATCACCCTGGCCGACGTCGTTACGATCGTGGAGGGCGTCCCGGAGGGCGGCGACCACGGTGGATACCCGGGGGTCGCCGGGCCGCTGGCCGACGTGTGGAGCGTGCTGCGCGACCATGAGGAGCGGCTGCTCACCGAGATCACCCTGGCCGACATCACCAGGGGAACGGTGCCCGGCGTCCGCCCGCCGGCCGGCGGGCGGTAGCGCGTTCCCGGCGATCTGTACCATCGACCGGGCGGGCCGTACCGGGCCGCGCGCCCGACGGGCCGAACGCGAAGCGGGGGTGGGCGAATGCGACCGGACGTCACGCTGCAGCCGCTCGACGAGACGTCGCTGCGGGAGCTTCTCGACGCCGCCGTCGCGGATGCCGATCCGCTTGAGGTGATGCCCCCGGTCGACGGGCCGGCCGGGTGGACGGCCGGGCGGCGGCAGGCGTTCCTGGACTTCCACCGGGCGAGATCGCTGTCGGGCGAGCCGGTGGAGACCACCTACGTGATCCGCGTGGGCGAGGAGGCGGTGGGCGCCGCCCGGCTGTGCCCGATCGAGGACGCCGGGCACGCGGTGGAGGCGGGCATCTGGATCGGACGCTCGCACCGCGGCGCCGGCGTCGGCGGCGCCGTGCTCAGGCGGCTCTTCGAACTCGCCCGCGCCGGCGGCGCCCGGCGGCTCTTCGCGAGCACCACGGCCGGCAACACGCCCATGCGGCGGCTGCTCGCCGCCGCAGGCGCCGAACTCGCCCGTGACGGGCAGGAGATCATGGCCTGGGCGGACCTGGCCGAGGCCGGGTTCTGAGCGTGTCCGGTACGGGACGACGACCCCGACGCCCTTCGCGCCGGCTCCGTCGGCGTCGCTTCCACGGTCTGCGGTGGGCGACGACCTCGTCGCCCGGTCCGGGGCGCGCCATGATCGGTGGCCGCCGGGTGCCGTGATCGTCCTCTCCCGCGGCGACCAGGCCGGCTGCGGGCGGATGCGGTAGTGCCCCCTTGCGCCCGCTGCGCGACATGCCCGGCAGCTCGGTGCCGCTGAGGGCGATCGTCACGGTCGTTCGTCTGCGTCGTGTTCGGCAGGCGTCGTGCCGCTGCGCCGTGCCGCTGCGCCGTGCCGCTGCGCCGTGCCGCTGCGCCGAGCCGGGCCATGCGAGAACCATGCGGGCCGCATGCGGAATGCATTCCTTTGCCATGACGAATTTATTCCCGGGTTGTTTATGTTTCACGTGCAGAGCATTTCCGATGGTTGAGCGGCTGCCGGATGACGTCTTGGCGTCTTCTCCGCGCCCGGATGCACCGGAAATTCATCACACCGATCGGAAGGAAACAAATGGATTCGGCTTCTTGTGGAAAGGCTTTCTTCCGTGCGGCCCTGGCGGCCGCCGCGGTGACGGCGGCCGTTCTCGCGCCGACCGCCCCGGCCGACGCCGCCGCCGCCGCGGACTTCGAGCTCCAGGTGACCTGGAAGACGATCTCCCTCAGCGACCGCAAGAGCTGCGACCCGACCGGGCCGCCGCAGCGCGGCGGCGGCAGGTTCTCTCCCAGTCTGAGCTACAGCTACGAGTGCGGCGGCTGGGAGCGGGTCAACGCCTCGATGAGCGTGGAGGGAGGCTCCCCGGTCACCCCCCGGGTCCGCAACCTCGGCACCTGGGACCGCCGGGCCCGCTCCTGGGACCGGGAAGAGAGCTGGTCCAGCGACGAGTTCCCCGACCACCCGGCCTTCCTGGGCACCGGAGACGACTACGACCTGGCCCAACGCCCGCTGTGCACGACCGACACCTACAAGCGCTGCCTGACGGACTACTTGAAGGACAACAACACGGTGACGGTCCGCGGCGCCTTCGGTGCGCGGATCAGGTTCGCCGCCCACCTCCAGACGACGGACAGGTACGACGACGAGCGCAGGCACACGGGCACCGGGGAGTGCAAGGTGGAGGACTTCACCACCTGGGACCAGGCACAGGTCGACAGGTACACGGCGGGGAGACCCCGGGAGATCACCCTCCTCGGTTCCTACGACGGGCGCAACGTCTGCGCGGTGCGGTACGAACTGGTGGCCAAGCGGCTCCGGTGACGCCCAGGCGTGAGCACGGATGCGAACCGGCCCCGCCTGCGGGCGGCGGGGCCGGTTCCGGTACCCGAGCTCAGCGAGCCGTCGCGAGTGGATCCCGCCGGTCAGGCCCGGGGCGAGTGGAAACCCGTGCACGCTCATGAGGCTGCGGGAGCGGATCAGTGAGAAGCCGCTCCCTTCAGGGAGCGGCCGAGTAACGGAGACGGATCAGCCCTTCACCGCGCCGGCGGTCAGGCCCGCGCCCACCCGGCGCTGCAGGAACAGGAAGACCACCAGGACCGGCAGCGCGAACAGGGTGGCGGCGGCCATGGTGGCGCCCCAGTCGGTGCCGAACACGTCGCGGAAGGACGAGAGCCAGACGGGGAGGGTGCGCTTGTCCCGGTCCTTGATGATCAGCACGTTGACGAACGCGAACTCGTTCCACGCCGTGACGAACCCGAACAGCGAGGTGGCCATCAGCCCCGGTGCGAGCAGCGGGAAGACCACCCTGCGGAAGGCGGCCGGGCGGGTGCAGCCGTCGACCAGCGCGGCCTCCTCCAGCTCCGCGGGGACGGCGGCCAGGAAGCCGCGCAGGGTCACGATCGTGAACGGCAGCGTGATCATGAAGTAGACGCCGGTGAGCATCGCCAGGGAGTCGAGCAGCCCGGTGTCCCGGGCGATGACGAACATCGGCACGAGCAGCGCCTCCCACGGCGCCATCTGCGCGGCGAAGACCATGACGACGAAGGGCCCTCTGCCGCGCCAGCGCATCCGGGCCACGGCCACGGCCGAGAGCAGGGCCACCGTCAGGGCCAGCAGCACGGCGGCGGCGGTGACGGCCAGGCTGTTGCGCCAGAACGTCCAGAACCCGTCGGCGGCCACGGCGGCGGCGAAGTGCTCCAGGGTCGGATGCGCCGGCCACAGACCCGGCGTCCCGGCCTGGATCTCCGCCGTCGGCCGGAAGGCGGTGGCGAACATCCAGTAGACCGGGAAGGCCATGACTGCGAGCACGGCCGCGGCGCAGGCGTTGAGGGCGATCCTGCCGGGCCGTACCGGCCGCCTCCGCCGCGCCGCCCCGGTGGGAACCGGAATCCCGGCGGACGCCCCGCCGCCCGCCCTCCCCTCGGCCGGACGCGTTCCCGCGGGCCGGCTCCTTCCTGCCGGGAGCGTCCTCACGAGCCGGCTCCTTCCTGGCGGAGCATCCGCCGCAGGTTGCCGGCCAGCGCGACGGCGAGGACGGCGACGGTGAGCATGGCGACGGCCGAGCCCAGGTCGTAGCGGTGCAGGACCCGGGCGACCTTGAAGGCGTAGACCGGCAGCGTGGTGGTCGCGCCGTCGGGCCCGCCCTGGCCGAGCACCCAGATCTGCGGGAAGCACTTGAAGACCCAGATCACCTCCAGCGAGGTGACGAGCGCGAACATCGGCCGCAGGATCGGGAAGGTCACCCGGGCGAAGATCTGCGGGCCGGTGCCGCCGTCGATCCGGGCCGACTCGTACAGCTCGGCGGGGATCGTGGTCAGACCCGCGTAGAGGGTGAGCGCGGCGAACGGCACCGACTGCCAGACCACCAGCGCCACCAGCACGCCGAACATCGCCCCGCCGTCGGCGAACCACGAGTGGCCCTGGAACGAGTCGAAGCCCAGGGCCACCAGCAGCCGGTTGACGATCCCCAGCTCCGACTGGAACAGCCACTGGAAGATCGTCGTGGCCGCGATGACCGGGGTGGCCCAGACCAGGGCGAGCACGCTCATCAGGGCGACGCGCATGCGGCGGCCGAGCCGCGCCAGCATGAGCGCGACGGCGGTCGACAGGCCCACGATGAGCACCACGTTGACCGCGGTCCAGCCGAAGGTGCGCAGCGTGACCGCCCAGAACTCCTCGGCGGCCAGCAGTTCGCGGTAGTTGTCCAGGCCGGTCAGCCGCGCGCCGCCCCGGACGAGTTCGCCCATCCGGAAGTGCTGTACGGAGATCAGCGCGGCGCGCAGCAGCGGGTAGAGCAGCAGGAACACACCCCCGGCCACGGTGGGGGCGATGAGCAGGTAGGGCCAGAGGTTCCTGGTCCGCACGCGGGTCCTCAGGATCCGCTGTTGAGGGTCGTGGTGATGGCCTCGGAGGCCTTGCGCGCCTCGGCCGCCGGGTCCTTCCCGGTGAGCACGGCGGTCATGTACTGCTTGATCACCGAGGTGGCCTCGACCGCCGCCCAGTTCGGCGTGTTGGGCGTGGCCCTGCCGTTCGCGGCGCCCCGGGCCATGGCGGCGGTGCCCTCGTCGGCGTCGAGCACGTGCGCCAGCGAGGCCCTGTTCGGCACGAAGTTCATCGTCTTGGCCAGCTCGGTCTGGAAGTCCTCCCCGGCCAGGGCCTTGACCACCGCGTAGGCGGCGTCCGGGTGCCGCGAGGCCTCGGGGATGATCAGGTCGGAGCCACCGGTGAACACCGCTCCGGGCTTGTCGGCCGTCTTGCCGGGGATCGGGAAGAAGCCCATCTTCCCCTTCATCTCCGGTGCGACCTCCAGCACCCGGGCCGCGCCGCCCGGCACGCTGATCATCTGGGCGACCCCGCCCTGCGCGAACACCTCGTGCTGCGGGGGATTGGCCTCGTCGGCGTCCTTGGGCCCCTTGCCGAGGGCCTGGAGCCGCCGGTAGAAGTCCATGCCGGCCAGGGCCTGCGGGGTGTCGAGGGCGCCCTTCCACCTGCCGCCCTCCTTGACGGCGAGGTCGCCGCCCTCGTCCCAGACGAACCCGGCGAGCGCGTACCACGTCTGCCCGGTGAGGTAGATGCCCTGGTCGCCGCCCCGGTCGAGTCTGGCGGTGATCTCCAGCCACTCGTCGCGGGTCCTGGGCGGCGCCTCGATCCCGGCCTTGGCGAACAGGTCCTTGTTGTAGACGACGACCCGGTTGGCGGCGTACCAGGGCACGCCGTACTGCCGGCCGTCGATGTTGCCCGGCTGGGCCAGGCCGGGGATCCAGTCGGCGCCGCCGAGGTCGGCGACCTTGCCGCTGAGGTCCCTGACCCCGCCGCTGGCGGCGTACTGGGCCACCTGGGTGTTGCCGACCTCGATCACGTCGGGGGCGTCCGTGCTGGCCAGGGCGGCGGTGATCCGCTCACCGATGCCGTCCCAGGCCTGGATCTGGACGTCGAGGTCCACGCCGGGGTGGGCGCTCTCGTAGCCGGTCTCGAAACGCTTGACGAGCTCGTCCGTGACGCTCCCGTCCATGATCCAGACGGTGAGCCTGACGGGCTCGGAGTCCGCGGGGGCGGCGGACCCGCCGCCGGAACCGGAGCCGCAGGCGGCGGCGGTGGCGGCCAGGGCCAGCGCGGCCGCGGTGGCCAGGAGTCGGTGCTTCATCGTGTCTCTGCTCTTTTCGGGGGGTACGGCCCGCGGGCCGGTTCCAGGGGGTACGGCCGGCGGGCCGGGCGGGCACGGTAACGGCGGGGGTACGGACCGGAGCCGTACCGGGTCCTCAGGGGTTCGGGACGGTGTCGGTGAACGCGGTGGAGGCGGCGCGGAGGGCGCCGACCCTGCTCGGCACGTCGGCGGGCGGGACGACCTCGTTCCTGCTGTGGTAGACCCAGTCGACCTGCTGGCGGTAGGTGCGCCGGGCGGAGCCGCCCTGCAGGTCGATGAACCACTGGTTGAACATGATCCACATGGGGGTCTCGGGGTAGTGCTCGCCGCCGTGGTCGGCGAACAGGCGCCCGTCGACGTAGTAGCGGATCCGGCCGCCGGAGACCTGCACGACCAGGTCGTGCCAGCCGGCGAAGCTCGCCCGCTCCTCGGTGTGCACGTTGACCGCCTGCCACGGGTCTGCCTGGTAGGTCTCCCAGCTGGTGGCGTAGAGGATGTTGCCGGGCTCGCCCCAGCCGCCGTTGGGGAGGTACTCGAAGTCCAGCTCGCCGTAGTCGGGGTCCATGTCCTGCCGCAGCGGGGTGATGGTGAAGAACGTCTGCACCACGTGCTCGCCGTCGGGGCCGGAGACCGGCGCGTCGCTGAATTTCACCCGGGCGGCGTAGGTGCCCTCGTGGAACTTGCGGGCGGCCGTGGACAGCTCGGTGTGGACGGTGCCCGCGCCGGTGCCGTCGGTGGAGGAGTCGAGCTGCAGGACCTGGCCGCCGTCCGCCGACGGGAAGGTCACGGCGGCGGGGGACCAGGTGGCGCCGGGTATGCCGGGGCCGCCCGCGCTGGAGCGCACGGTCCAGCCGCGCTGGGCCAGCCGGGGGTCGGACGGTCCGGTGTAGGAGAAGTCGTCGAACAGCACGCCCTGGCCGCCCGGCTCACCGGTCGGGGTCACCGTCGGCGTCGGCGTGGGCTCGGCGCCCCCGCCCGCAGGCGTGCCCCAGACGAGCCGCCCGTCCAGGTGGACGGTCACCCTGTCCCAGTCGCCGTAGACCGTACGGCTTGCGCCGAAGGAGTGGTCGTCGGACTGCGTGAAGTTCTGCCAGTCGGTGCGGTGGAAGCGGAGCTGCAGGTCACCGGTGTCCGCCCCGGGCGCCAGCGTCCCGGAGGTGAAGCCGACCTCCAGGTAGCGGTCGGCGGCCGGCACCGGGTCCGCCAGCGGGACGAACCGGCCGGTCACGGTGGAGCAGCCGACCACGGCCCACGAGCAGGCGAAGCGGTAGGCGGTCTCGCCCCGGAAGTAGTAGCGGATCTTGACCTGGGCGAGCGGGACGGGAGCGGCGCCGTCGTTGACCAGCTTGAACCACGGCTCGGCCTGGGCGGTGACGGCCGCGGTGGAGCTGGTCCTGTACTGCAGGCGCAGCGACTGGGCGGCGGTGGCCGGCGGGGCGAGCGCGACCGCGGCCAGGAGGAGGGGGAGCGCTAGGGCGAGGACGGTTTTCCAGGGGGTTCGGCGCATGGCTGGATCTCCTTGTGAACGGCCCCCGAGGTGTTTCCCGGCATGACGAAGACGGCCTCCGTCGCGGATGCGTGCAGTGCGGATGCGTGCGGTGCGGTGTGAGGGTCGGATGTACGGGTGCGGCGGGTGTCCCCGCCCGGTCCCCGGAGACCGGGTGTGCCACGCCGCGGGGGTCCGTCCCCGGGACCCGGTGAGGTGTGGGGGCCCCGAGCCGGGACTCGGGGCCGGGTCAGCCGCCCCTGCGGATGCGGCCGGCGTAGCGGGCCTCCAGGGCGAGGTTGTGCGCGTCTCCCTCCGGGACGTTCGCCGACAGGTAGACCGGCGGAGCCTGGCCCGCGGCGAGCAGCTCCGCCACCGCCCGGGTGACGACGAGCTGGGCGAGCAGCACCGAGGTGATCGTGGACACGGCGGCGACGGCGCCCCCGCCGGGCAGGGGCAGGACCGCGTCACCGTACGGGGCGCGGTTGTCGAGCACCACGTCGGCGAGGTCGCAGAGCCTGCGGCCGGAGGGGTGCCTGGCGGGTACGGCGGAGCTGTGCGCGAGCGAGGTGAGGGCGACCAGGTCGTGGCCGCGCTCCTTCACCAGGGAGGCCAGCTCGACGACGACGCCGTTGACGCCCGAGCTGGAGATGATCACGAACAGGTCGTCCGCCTCGACCGGCGCGGCGTCGAGGATCCGGTGCGCGACCGCCGGGTCGCGTTCCAGGTCGTAGCGTTCGAGCTCCGTGCGGTCGGCCCCGCCGTACAGGACGATGTCCCGCAGCGCGAGCCGGTTGGTCGGCACCAGTCCGCCCGCGCGGCCGGCGATCTCCATGGCGACCGCCTCGGAGTGCCCCGAGCCGAACGCCTGGACGACGCCGCCCCGGTTCAGCGCCCTGGCGACCAGGCCGGCCGCCGCCGCGATGGGACCCGCCTGCTCGACGGGGATCTCCCGGACGAGCCGGGCGACGTGCCGGACGTAGGCGTCCGGATCCGGAGGGGCTATCGTCCCTGCGGCCGTGCCGGTCTCTGCGCTCATTTCTCTCCTTCCGGGAGCCGGTGCCCGGTCACCGCGCGGGCGGTCAGGTCGAACGCGTCCCGGGTGCGCTCGTAGGTGCGCTGCGCGACCGAGACGTAGACCACGTCGAGGACGAGCAGCTGGGAGTGGATGGCGGCGAAGCCGTCGGAGCGGAACGTCGTCCCCCTGCTGGCCGTGGTGACGACCAGCTCGGCCACCTCCGCCAGCGGCGACCTCGGATGGGAGGTGACCGCCACGGTGACGGCGCCGTGGCTGCCGGCCTCGGCGAGCACCTCGATGACCTCGCGGGTCCTGCCGCTGTGCGAGATGCCGATCGCCACGTCGCCCTGGCCGAGCAGCGCCGCGTCGGTGAGCGCGCTGTGCGCGTCGGACCTGCTCCAGGTGGGGACGCGGATGCGCTGCAGGCGGTATTCCATCTCGCTGGCCACCGCCGCGCTGCTGGAGACCCCGAACAGCAGCACCCGGCCGGCCTGGGCGATCACGCTCGCGATCTTCTCCACGGAGGCCAGGTCGAGCTGCGCGGCGGTCTCCTGGATCAGCCGGATGTCGTTGCCGGAGACCACGCCCAGCACCCGCTCGAGCCCGTCGCCGGGCAGGATCTCCTGCCCGATGTCGGTCTCCCAGCGCTGCTGCGCGACCCGGCCGGTCTCCGTGGCGAGGGCGACGCGCAGCTCGGCGTAGCCGCCGAAGCCGAGCGCCCGGCAGAAGCGGGTGATGGTGGCGGTCGAGGTGGCGCTCCGCTCGGCCAGGTCGACGATGGTCGACCTGGCGGCGGCGGCCGGGGCGGCGAGGATCACCTCGGCCACCTTCCGCAGCGCCTCGGGCATCTCGTCCTGCTCGGTCCTGATCAGATGCAGCAGCTCCACCGTCACCCCTTCGTCCTTGCGGTGAAAATTATGCTCGGAACCTGGCATGGTCAAGCCTTTCGGGTAATAATTTTCACATGGATCTGGTGTTGGGCGTGGATGTCGGCGGGACGTCGTCCCGTGCCGTGGCCGTCACGATGCGGGGGGACGTGGTGGGCCGTGGCCGGGCGGGCGGCGGCAATCCGGCGGCGCTCGGCGCCGCGCGGGCGTTCGCCAACCTCGGGCTGGCCGTGCGCGAGGCTCTGGCCTCGGTGGACCCGGCCGAGGTCAGAGGAGTGACCGTCGGCCTCGCCGGTGCGGGGGCGCTCCTGGACCCGGCCGTGCGGGCGGTCTTCGAGCAGACCGTGTCCGACTGCGGACCGGTGGTCCCGCCCCGGGTGGTGGGCGACGCGGTGGTCGCCTTCGCGGCGGGCACGGCCGCGCCGTCCGGCACCGTCCTGATCTCCGGCACCGGGGCCGTCGCGGCGAGGATCACCGGCTGCGAGGCGGTGGCGGTGGCGGACGGGCACGGCTGGCTGCTGGGCGACGAGGGCTCGGCGTTCTGGCTCGGCCGGGCCGCGGCCCGCACCGCCGTCCGGCAGGCCGCATCCGGACGGCCGTGGCGCGACCTGGGCCCGCTGGTCCGGCTCGTCGTCGGGCACCTGCTGCCCGGGGTCGCGGCGGAGGCCGAGGTCGAAGGGGGATCCCGGGACGCCGAAAGGACCGGAGGGGACCAGGGGAGCGTCGTGGTCGAGAGGGCCGGGGCCGAGAGGGCCGGGGCCGCCGGTTCCGGTGGTCCCGGCTCCGGTGGGGAGCTGGCCGACCTGCTCGCCACCGCGGCACAGGCCCGGCACCCGCTCGCCCTGGCCGAGCTGGCACCCCTGGTCGTCCGGGCGGCCCGCCTCGGGGATCCGGCGGCGGCGGAGATCGTGGCCGGCGCCGCGGCCCGCCTGGCCGGGACCGCGGCCCGGGTGCACGACCCGGGCCCGGACGTGCCGATCGTGCTGGCCGGCGGCGTGCTGACGAGCGGGGGGCCGGTGCGGCGGGCCGTGGTGGACCTGCTCCGGCGGCGGTGGGGGGATCCGCCGATCGCCGTCGCGGGAGACGGCGCCGGGGCCGCCGCGTGGCTCGCGGCCGCGCCGTTCCTGGGCCGGGAGGAGGCCGCCGGGCTCCACCGCCGTTTCGTCGGTCCCGGAGCCGTCCGACCCGGAGTCCCCGGCCCGGCGGGCGGATCCGATCCCGGAGGATGAGGCCGGTCCGCGGCGCGCTCCTCGGCACGTCCGGCCCCGCGCCGCGCGGTGGTTCCGGCTCCGGGGAGTGCGTCAACCGGAGACGGTGTCGACGAAGGCGGTGGAAGCCGAGCGGAACGACTCGACCCTGCGTCGCACGTCGGCGGGCGGGACGACCTCGTTCCTGCTGTGGTAGACCCAGTCGACCTGCTGGTGGTAGTCACGCGGGGCGGAGCCGCTCCGCAGCTCGATGAACCACTGGTTGAACATGATCGACATCGGTGTCTCGGGATAGTGCTCGCCGCCGTGGTCGGCGACCAGGCGCCCGTCGACGTAGTACCTGGCCCGTCCGCCGGAGACCTGGAGGACCAGGTCGTGCCAGCCGGCGAAGCTGGCCCGCTCCGCGGTGTGGGTGTTGACGGCCTTCCAGGGCTCGGCCTGGTAGGTCTCCCAGCTCGTGGTGAACATGGTGGGCCCGGACTCGCCCCAGCCGCCGTTGGGGAGATACTCGAAGTCCAGCTCGCCGTAGTCGGGATCCATGCTCCTCTCCAGCGGCGTGATGGTGAAGAACGTCTGCACCACGTGCTCGCCGTCGGGGCCGGAGACCGGGGCGTCGCTGAACTTCACCCGGGCGGCGTAGGTGCCCTCGAAGAACTTGCGCCGGGTCGTCGACAGCTCGGACTGTACGGTGCCCGCGCCGGTGCCGTCGGTGGAGGCGCTGAGCTGCAGGACGCGGTCGCCGTTCACCGAGGGGAAGGTGATCGCCGAGGGCGACCAGCCGGCCCCGGACACGCCGGGACCGCCGCCGCCGGAGCGTACCCGCCAGCCGTGCTGCGCGAGCCTCGCATCGGACGGGCCGGTGTAGGCGAAGTCGTCGAACAGCGTTCCCTGCCCGCTGGAACCTCCCGGCGCGGGGGTGGCCGGGGGCTTCGGCGTGGAAGTGGCCGGGGGCTTCGGCGTGGAAGTGGCGGGAGGAGGCGTGGGGGTGGGCGCCGGGCCCGTGCCGCTCGGCTGCGCGCCCCAGACGAGCCGGCCGCCGATGTGGACGGTCGCCCTGTCCCAGTCGGCGTAGCTCGTACGGCCCGCTCCGAAGGAGTGGTCGTCGGACTGGTCGAACGTCCGCCAGTCCGGCCGGTGGAACCGCAGCTCCAGGTCACCGGTGTCGGTGCCGGGCGCCAGCCTTCCGGAGGTGAAGCCGACCTCCAGGTAGCGGTCGGCGCCGCGCACCGGCTTGGCCAGTGGGACGAACCGGCCGGTCACGGTGGAGCAGCGGATCCTCGCCCACGAGCAGGCGAAGCGGTGGCCGGTCTCGCCCTTGAAGTAATAGCGGATCTTCACCTGGCTGAGCGCGACGGGGGCCGTGCCGCCATTGACGATCTTGAAAAGCGGCTCGACCTGATCGGTGAGGGCCTCGGTGGAGGTGGTCATGTACTGCAGGCGCAGCGACTGGGTGGCGGCGGCCGTGGCGGCGCTCGCCGGGCCCGGGACTCCGGCGCCCAGCGGGAACAGCAGCGCTGCCGTCGTGACCAGAGAGCCGATGGTGGTTCTTCGCAAGGATCACTCCAGGTCGGGGGATGCCTGGCCTCTTTGCGGGGAGGAAGGTCTCCTGTTGTCCGCAGGGGCGAATCCATGCTCTCCCGGCGGCCGACGTTCCCTGGGCGCCATAAGCCGGATATAAGGCAGTTTTAAGGTGCAGTGGGACGGGAGCCGTCCGGCGGCCGGGCGCGGCGCCGGACGAGGGCGAGCAGCTCACCCGTGAGGAACTGCAGGCCCGCATCCAGGCCGGCGAGGTCACGGTGATCCCGGCCTGGTGCCATCTGACCGGCCATACCTACCTCGGTCCTGTCGGCGCGTATGCGCCGCGCGCGGCCTATGCCCTGGCGGTGGCCGCCGAGGCCCGCTCCATCGCGGCCGACCGGCCCTGGCATCGCGGCGACCGCTGAGGCGGCGTCCGCCGCGGCGCTGGGCCGGGTCAACTCCAGCGGAGCCGTTCTTCCAGCAGGGCCTGCTGGGCGGGGTTGGCGGTCAGCTCCAGCGCCCGCGCATCAGACGCCCTGGCCTCGGCGTGGCGGTCCAGATCGCGCAGCAGTCCGGCGCGGGTGGCGTGGAAGAGCGGATAGCGCTCCAGCGCCCCGGTGAGCTGTTCCAGTTCGGCCAGCGCCGCCTGCGGACCGGTGGCGTAGCGCAGCGCGACGGCCCGGTGCAGCCGGGTCACCGGGGACGGCGCCAGCGCCAGCAGCAGGTCGTACAGCACTACGATCTGCCGCCAGTCGGTGTCCTCGAACCGCCCGGCCTCGGCGTGGCAGGCCACGATCGCGGCCTGCAACTGGTAGGGACCGGGCCTCCGGTACGTGCGGGCGGTACGGGTGAGCAGCGCGGTTGCGTCCTCGATCGCCTTGCGGTCCCAGCGGGTGCGGTCCTGGTCGGCCAGGAGCACCATGCGGCCCGCCGTATCGAAGCGGGCTGCGCCGCGCGCCCGGTGCAGCCGGATCAGCGCCAGCAGCCCGGCCGTCTCCGGTTCCTTGGGCAGCAGGTTCGCCAGCAGCGCGGCCAGCCACTCGGCGTCGGCGACCAGATCGTGCGCCTGGGCGCGCTCGGCGGTGCTGGACAGATAGCCCTCGTTGAACAGCAGGTAGACGACTGTCAGCACCTGCTCCAGCCGCGCCGGCAGCTCTTCGCCGACCGGGACGCGGTACGGGATCCCGGCCTCGGAGATCTTCCGCTTGGCGCGGGTGATGCGCTGGGCCACCGTGGTCTCGGGCACCAGGAACGCCGCGGCGATCTGCGCGGTGCTCAACCCGCACACCACGCGCAACGTCAGCGCGATCTGAGCGGGCCGGGGCAGTGCCGGGTGGCAGCAGGTGAAGACCAGCCGCAGCCGGTCGTCCGGCTCGGTCCGAAGGGGCCACTGGAGTTGGGCGAGTTTGGCCCGGTAGGTCGACTCGCGGCGCAGCACGTCCAGGCCGCGCCGCCGGGCCACGGTGAACAGCCAGGCGTCCGGCCGCTCCGGCACGCCTTCGACCGGCCAGCGCTCGAGCGCCGTCTCGATCGCGTCCTGCACCAGGTCCTCGGCCGCGGAGAAGTCACCCAGCAGCGACATCAGGGACGCGGCCAGCCGGCCCGCGTGCTCGCGCACCACGCGGGCCAGCGCCTCGTGCGCCTCCTGCTCACCCACGTTCCGGCCTCCCGCTCGCCGCCCCGGCCGCGATGCCGGTCACGAGGCGGGGCGGATCTCCACCACCGGGCACGCCGGCCAGGATCTCGCCAGGGCCAGCGCCTCGTCCAGGTCGGCCACCTCGACCTCGGCGAACCCGCTGACCACCTCCTTGCCCTCGACGAACGGCCCGTCGGTGACGATCGGCTCCGCGCCGCCGTCCAGCCGGACGGTGGTGGCGGTGTGCACCGGGTGCAGATGCGTGTGATGGGTGATCTTGCCGGCGTGCTCGGCGAACCAGCGGCCCACCGCCTCGTACACCGCCTCCCGCCCGGCCTCGTCCATCGTCTCCAGGTCCCGGGCGAACTGCTCGGTCTCGACGAACATCAGCACGTACTTCATCCGTGGTCTCCTCGGGCCGAAGGGCTGGGATCAGGTGGCGGGCAGGGCGGCGTACAGGTCGATGCCGGTGCCGTCCGGATCGGTCACGGTGGCGTACCGCATCCCCCAGAACGCGTCGAACGGCTCGGCGAGCCCGCGGTGGCCGGCCCTGGTCAGCTCGGCGTACTTGGCGTCCACGGCGGCCGGGGAGTCGCACTCGAAGCACAGCAGGGCGCGCGGCCCGCCACTCGGCGCGCTCCAGCCGGGCAGGAACGGGGTGCGGAAGACCTCGCTGTCGAGCATCAGATGCAGCCCGCCCGGCAGGTCGCACGAGGCGTGCTCGGAGGTGTTCGGATCGAGCTTGAAATCCAGCCCGAGCAGGGCGTAGAAGGCGATGGCGGCCTGCATGTCGGACACCACGATGTCGATGGTGTTCATCGTCGGATTCATGACCTGCTCCATTCCAGGGATCGTCGATCTGTTCCGGCTCGGTGACGGCCGCCGCTCCAGCGCGGTGGTCGGATGGTGGTCTCCTCATCCGTCACCCTGCCGGACGGCCTGCTCACCGGCCTTACCAGTAAGACGATCGGCGACCGGACCGATACGACATCCTGCAAAGATCATGGTGTCCACCATCACCGCGGCATCGCACCTCAAAGCCACCGACATTGATTCCGCACGTCGCCGCCCGGCTTCAGGGCGGATCACGCGCCCCTCGACGTGGTCGTTGATCAGACCCGTGGCCTGCATGAACGCGAATATCGTCGTGGGGCCGACGAACCTCCAGCCCTGGCGTTTCAACTCTTTCGACAAGGCGATCGATGCGGGGGAGGTGGGCACGGTCTGGGGTGCGGGCAGGTCCGCCGGTTCGGGCTCATAGCGCCAGACGAAGGCGGCCGGCGATCCTTCCCGCTCCCGCAGGTCCCATTCGGTGTCGTGGCAGGCCGGGAACTCCGGGGCGGTGCCGCTCCAGGAGCAGCGCGGCAGCTGCGGACCGGCGTCGGTACGGGCATCTCATCACGGTCCTCTGTCATGGCAGGCAGGCGCCGGCGCATGCACCCCTGGGCCCGCCCCGGGACGCATGCGGTGCCCTCGCCCTGTCAGGGCAGGGCAGGCTCTGCGAGCAGGAACTTCAGCCGGTCGTCGGCCAGCCATGGGGCGATCTCGACGATCTCCGCGCTGACGATGTCCTGTTCGACGAACGGGTCGGCCGCCACGCGGGCCTCCAGGTCCTCCCGCGAGATGCCGTGCGCCACGATCGCGCCGCCCAGTCCCGGCCGGATGCCGCCGACCAGCAGGAACACTCCGTCGTCGACGCCGCGCTCGATCCACTCCTGGTGGCCGGGCATGTGCCGTTCGGCCGCGCTCTTGTTGGCGGAGAACCGCAGCAACACCATGAACATGTCTCTCTCCGATCGTTGGACTCAGGTCGTTGAGCTCTCAGGTCGCGTCAGGCGTTCGCCGACGTGGTGTCGTCGGGTACGGCGCCGCCGGCGCGCTCGGGGGCCGGGGAGTACCGGCCCAGCCAGTCGTGCATCCGCTGGACCTCGCGGTCGATGAAGCCCTCGTCTTTGAAGGCGTGCGCCAGCGTGGCGACGCCCTGGCTGAAGGCCAGCACGTGCATCGCCAGCTCATCGGCCTGCGCCTCATGCCCCAGCTGGGTGAACTGCTCGCGCAGCCAGGTGCGGAAAAGTGTGAACAGGCCGCTCGCTTCGTCCAGCGCGGGGTGGCCGAGTTTTGCCAGCTCCGTGGTCATGGTGCCCACCGGGCAGCCGTAGCTCTGGATGTCGGTGCGGTTGGTCACCACGATCTCGACGAACCGGCGGATCCGGGCGGCGGGGTCGGCCTCCTCGGTCTCCCACCGCTGCAGCATCCGCCGTCTGGCGTCCAGCCGCGCGGCGATCACCGCGCGCAGGATGTCGTCCTTGGACTTGAAGTGGTAGTAGAAGTTGCCCCGGGAGATGTGCACGGCCTCGGCGATCGCCGCGAAGGACGTGTGCTCGTAGCCCTGCCGGTAGAAGAGCTGATCGGCTGCCTCGACGATCTGGGTCCGGGTCGTTTCCGCCCTCACGGTCTTGCACCTCCCGCGTTGCCGGCCACTTCGTGAAACCGCCCTAGGACGTTTGTCCTAGAAGGGATGTTAGGACACCCGTCCTACGTGGTGTCAACCGGGCTTGGCGGCCGACCACCGGTCGCACTGCGGCGGCGCGCCCGGATGTCGGCGACCGATGCCGGCGGCATCGGGGGTGGGAGACGGCCCGGCTGCCGCAACGGCCGCCGGCAGGTTCGGGAACTGTCGGTGGCAACAGCGATGATCACTCTCACCTCCAGAGGAAGGACACCCGCTCATGGCGACGTTCGTTCTGATCCACGGCGGCGGTGGCGTCGCCTGGCAGTGGCACCTGCTCGACCCTGAGCTACGCGCCCGGGGCCACGATGTCGTCGCCGTCGACCTGCCCCTCGAACGGGAGACGGCGGGATTGGCCGAGCTCACCGACACGGTGGTGGAGGCCGTCGGCGAGCGCACCGATCTGGTCGTGGTCGCCCACTCCTGGGGCGGGTTCGTCGGTCCGCTGGTGTGCGAGAGGGTCCGCGCCGACCTGCTGGTCCTGCTGGCGGGCATGATCCCCGCACCGGGCGAGCCGCCAGGTGACTGGTGGACCGCGACCGGCTTCGAAGCGCCCGGCGGCGACGGCGGCGAAGACGACCCGGTGGCCGCCTTCTGCCATGACTTGCCTCCTGCCTTGGCCGCCGAAGCGATGCGCCGGGGTCAGGGCCACGCCGAACGCTCGCTGGTCGAGCCCTGGCCGTTGACGGCTTGGCCCGATGTGGCGACCAGAGTGCTGATCTGCCGCGACGACCGGTTCTTCGACCCGGAGTTCATGCGCCGGATCGCACGCGAGCGGCTGGACGTCGTCCCCGACGAAATCGGTGGCAGCCACATGGTGATGCTCTCCCGGCCGCAGGAACTGGCCGACCGCCTCGACGGCTACGCCCGACACATCTAGCCGACGACCCGTGCGCGGCCGGGCGGCGCCTCGGGCCCGGGCGGTCCGGTCGTCCCGGCGTCGCAAGGAGCCCCGTCGACCGGGCGCGCAACAGGAGGTCCTCGGCAGGCGTCAGTAGGCGTCGGCGCGGCGCATGGCGCGTGGGCGGCCGTCGGGGTCGCACAGCATGCGGTAGAGCGGCGTGGCCAGGGCGGCGGTCCAGGGCGGCAGGGGGCCGGGCTCGTGCAGGCGCAGCCGTCCCGCCGGGCGCGGCCCGCGGCGGCCTCCGGCGTGCCAGCGTTCGAGGGCGGCCGCCGCGGCGGCGTAGGCATCGAAGAACGCGCGCGGATCCAGCAGGCCGTCGTCGTCCCCGTCGTCGCGGTCCAGGTGCTCGCGTGCGAGCGCGAGCCGCAGCTCCCGGGGCTGGCGGCGCGCTCCGTCGCCGTGCCCGCCGGGGTCGCGGGGTTCCCGCGGGTCCCGCGTCCCGTCCAGGATCGCGCAGGTGAGCTCGGAGTCGTACGTCCAGGAACGGCGGTTGAAGTTGTCGGAGCCGACGGTCATCCACGTGTCGTCGACGATGCAGACCTTGGCGTGCACGTAGACCGGTGTGCCCTGGTGGTTCTCGATCCCGTAGACCGCCACCCGGTCCCCGCCGGCCTCCTTGAGCACGGACAGGGCCTGCTGCCGCCCGAGGACCTGCGGGGTCCCGGCGATCAGGCCGTCCTGGTCGGGGTGGAGCGGCAGGACGCCGATCATCAGCAGCTCCGGATGCGCCCGGAGCGCCTCGGCGAAGGAGGCCGCGACCTGCGGCGACCAGAGGTACTGGTCCTCGATGTAGATCAGGGACCGGGCGCGGCGCAGCGCCTTGAGATACCCGCGGGCGACGCTGTGCTCCCCCTCCGGCGCGAAGGCGTAGCGGGACCGGCGCTGCGGGTAGGTGCGCAGCAGCTGCACGGCGTGCGGCCCGCACGCGGGCGGGTCCGGGGACTGCGGCGGCAGCGGGTCGGCGTGCGTGTCGTCGTGGCGGAGCAGGTCGGCGAGGCGGTGCACGGGGTTGCGGGTCAGCGGCTTGGGGTCGGTCCACCGCTCCCGGAAGACCGCCTCCACGTCGCCCACGACCGGGCCCTGGAGCGCGACCTGCACGTCGTGCCAGGGCGGCCGGGGGCCGTACACCTTCGCCATCGGGGCGGCCTGCGGGTCGCCGCCGTGCGAGGCGTCGTCGCGGCGGGTCCTGCACAGGTCGATCCCGCCGACGTAGGCGATGTCGCGCCGGGGGTCGTCGCGGTGCCGCAGCACCACGAGCTTCTGGTGGTGCGAGCCGCCGGGCGGGACGCGCATGTCGCGGAGGTACTCCCCGCCCGCAGCCTCGATCACCTCCCCGAGGTTGCGGTTCTCCTCGGAGCTGAAGCGGAGCCGGTCCCAGTGGGAGCGCCAGAGCAGGCCCTTGACGACGACGCCGCGCCGGGCGGCGTCCGCGAACACCTCGGCGACCTCGGTGCCGGGGCCGTCCAGCCGCTCGTCGGGGTCTCCGCGCCAGTCGGTGAAGAACAGCAGGTCGCCCTCGCGCAGCTCCCGGACCCGGGCGAGCAGGTCGGCGAAGTAGGCGGAGCCGTGCACGAGGGGCCGGACCGCGTTGCCGGTGGACCAGGCGGTGCCGTCGCCGTGCCGGGAGTCGATCACGGTGGCCGGGTTGCCGCGCTCGGCGGCGGTGAGGAACCAGTCGTGGACGCGCACAGGCGCGAACTACCCCTTTTTCCCCGTTCGACGCACGGCCGCCGGCACTGCGACCGTCTCACCGGGCGATCGCCTCGCCGTGCGGCCGGTGGGGGCGCGGTCGTTGCTCCGTGCGGCTACCCGCCCAGGGAGCGCAGTCCCGCGCGCAGCAGGATCTCTGCCGTGGCCTCCCGGAACTCCTCCCCGCCGGGGACGGTGGTGTTGCCCTCGTAGACGACACCGGCGGGCGGGGCGTCGTGGCCGACAGGATCGGCGTCCCAGAAGTTGCCGCGGTAGACGACGTTCTCCAGCGGCGGCCAGACCTGCAGGACGGCCGTGTTGTCCGCGCGGTGGACCGCGTTGCCCTCGACGGTGACCCAGGAGGCGCCGTAGTCGGTGTAGAGGGCGAAGTTGTACGGCGTGAGCGTGTCGCGGACGACGTTGCCCCGGACCACGGCGGCGGTCTCCGCGGAGTCGCCCTGCGGTCCGGAGAGGTAGACGCCACCGCCGTCGGCCAGCACCTGCATCGTGTCGTGCACCAGGTTGTGCAGGACGCGCGCGCCGCGGGCGCCCTCGCCGCCGCCGAGCACGATCCCGCAGTGCGGCACGTCGCTGACGTGGTTGTGCGCGATCACGGAGTCCTGGGCGGCGGACAGCGCGATTCCGGGCGAACCGGCGTACTCCACCCCCACGTGGTGGATCCGGTTGTCCTCCACCCGGTTGCCCCGGCCCTCGGCGGGGGAGGGCGGCCGGATCGCGAGCGCGGAGCCGGAGATGTCGGTGAACACGCTGCCGAGCACCCTGTTGTCCGCGCTGCCTCCGGAGAACTCCAGGCCGACGGCGCCCAGCCGGGTGAACCGGCAGCCTTCGACGAGCACACGCCCGGTGTCCTCGAAGACCACGTTGCCCGGCATCGCGGCGGACTCGCGGGGGAACGTCACCCATGCCTCCCCCTCGGCGAACACGGCCTTCTCCACGCCGCCGCCCTCGTAGTAGCCGGTCCCGTGGTAGTGCAGGAAGCCCTCGGGGCGCTCCGGCCGCAGCCAGGTGGCGTCGGCGAAGACGATGCCCCGGAAGGCGACGTCGTGCACGCCCCTGGCGTGCAGCAGCGTCTCCAGCACGGGTGCGACGACCCGGGTCCGGGCCGGGTCCTCTCCGGGGAGGGGGCGGTAGAGCAGCACGTGCCGGCCGGGGACCGACCGGTCGAGGGCGAAGGTGCCCGGCTCGGTCAGGAAGCCCACGCCGTTCTCCACGCGGGTGGGCAGTCCGGGACCGTGCGACTCGCCCGCCCAGGGGACGACGGAGTTGTACAGCTCGGCGGCCCAGGCGAAGGCGGGCCGGTCCATGGTGATCGTGGTGGAGTGCTCGTCACCGGAGACGGCGGCGACCCCGCAGCGTGCCTCCGTCCAGGGATAGACGCCCCGGTAGACGAACTCGACGTCGGCGGGATTGCCCCAGCGCTGCGGGTCGGTGCTGTCGGTGACGTAACCGGTCTCGGTCACCGTCACGCTCCCGGGAATGCCCTCCAGCGCGGCCCGCCCGGCCCTGCGGCCGTCGACGTAGAGCTGGCGGGTGTCGAGGTCGCCGACGTCGGCCAGCCAGAGCCCGTCCCGCTCGCGCCAGCCCCGGATCTCACGGCCGCCGCTCACCACCGCCTCCTCCTGGCCGGGGGTGCCGTACCCGTGGGCCTGGTAGACGATCCGGCGGCCGTCACGGCCGGAGTCCTCCCCGGTGAGCAGGAGGGGCGCGGTCAGCGTGTGGACGCCCGCCCGCAGATGGACGGTGACGTCTCCGCTGAGCGCGCGGACGTGGTCGCGCGCCCGCTCAAGGGTGACGAAGGGCCGCTCCGGTGTGCCGGGGCCGGAGTCGTCGCCGGTGGGGGAGACGTGGACATGGTTCATCGGCGCGCACCTCATTACGTTTATGGCGTACACAAGGTATACAGAATAAACACTGAATGGGTTGCGGCGTCAAGTGATGGGAGGAGAGGGATGGCCGACAGGGAGGACCCGGACCGCACCGTCGAGCTGCTCTGGAAGGGCCGGGGGCACGAGGACCCCCGGCAGGGGCTGAGCGTCGACGGCATCGTCCGCGCCGCCGTGGAGACCGCCGACGCCGAGGGCCTCGAAGGGCTCTCGATGCGCAGGGTCGCCGAGCGGCTCGGTTTCACCACCATGTCCCTCTACCGCCACGTCCGGGGGAAGGAGCAGCTCGTCGACCTCATGTGCGACGCGGTGGCGGGTGAGAAGATCCGCCCGGATGCGGATGCGGATGCGGATGCGGATGCGGATGCGGATGCGGGTGCGGACCGGGAGGGTCCCCGCGCGGGAGGGGCGGAGGGCGGAGACGCCGGGCCGGGCGGCTGGCGGGCCCGGCTGGAGGCCTGGGCGCGCGGCGGCTGGGAGCTGCACCGCCGGCACCCCTGGCTCGCCGAGGTGCCCGGCACCCGCCGCGTGCCGGGGCCGAACACCGTCGCCGACTACGAGTACGCGCTGAGCACGGTGGCCGGCACCGGCCTGGCCCCGTCCGAGATGGTCGCCGTGGTGGGCCTCGTCGGCCGGTTCGTGGGCGGGGAGGCCGTCCGGCTGGCGGAGGAGGCCAGGGTCGAGCGGCGCACCGGGGTGAGCGAGGAGGCCTGGTGGGGGGCGCGCGACTCCCTGTTCGAGAGACTCGGCGCTCATCCCGTGCTGACGGCCGTGTGGGAGGGGGGCGGCTACGACCGCCCCGAGGATCCGTTCGAGTTCGGCCTGCAGCGGGTGCTCGACGGTGTCGAGGTGCTCATCCGAACCCGGAGTGACAAAACTTGTGACGAAACAATGGCGTGTGCGGTGTGCGGCACGGCCGTGGCGCGGCCCGCCTCGGGCCGCCCCCGCACCTACTGCTCGCACGCGTGCCGACAGCGCGCCTACCGGGACCGCCGTGCCACGCCGGGCCCGTGACCTCGCGGCAACCGGTGACGGCCCGCCGGGACCGCCGCGCAGGTCTCTCCCGGGAACGCGCAGGTCTCTCCCGGGAACCGGTGGGCGTCACGACTTCCGGGAACCCGTGGGCGTCGCGGGCGGGGGACGCCCGCCGCGGACGCGGTCAGCGGGTCTTCCACCGGGGCGTGTCGTCGGCGTCCCACTCCAGCCGGTCGACCACGTCGACCACCCCGTGCACCCGCTGGACCAGCCGTGCCACCAGGTGCGCGTCGCTGCGGAGCCGCATGCGCCCGGCCAGGGTGACGATCCCGCGGTCGACCGTGGCGGTCGCGTCGTTCGGGCCGGACCACAGGGGGCGCCGCAGGATGTCGCGGTTCACCTCCTCGGCGATCTCGGCGTCGCTCCGGACGAAGACCCTGAGCAGGTCCTGGCGGCTGACGATGCCCTCCAGCCGTCCTTCGGCGTCCACGACCGGCAGGCGCTTGACTCCGCGCTCGTCCATGAGCCGCATCGCGGAGACGATCGAGGCCTGCGAGCGGATCGTGACCGCCGGGGCGGTCATCAGCTCGGCCGCGGTGTCCCCGACGGCCTTGCGCCGGGTGTCCTCCCGGCCGCCGAGCCGGTGCCGGAGCCGGACGCGCAGCGGCGGCTGGTATCCCTCTTGGTAGTACTGCTCCTTGAACTCCTCCTTGCGGAGCAGGTCGGCCTCGGAGACGACGCCGAGGACGTGGCCCTCGCCGTCGACGACCGGGACCGCGCTCACCTCGTGGTTGATCAGCACCTCGGCCACGTCCTTGAACGGCGTGCAGCCGTTGACGGACGTCACATCGGTGGTCATCACGTCCTTGACCTTGACGTGCATTCTTCAGTCCCCCTCGCGGAGCCGTCCCGTGTGACGGCGGGCGGGCCGTACGACCGGTCCATCTGGCACCTTCCCCACATCCCCCGCATCTTCATCCCACCGCGGGGGAGGTTCTGAAGCCAGAGGACCAAGGTCCTCGCCCACGGGGTCCATCGCCCGCTGCGGCATGCGCCGCGACGGGGGTCGAATGGGAGCGGACCCCCCGAGGAGGACGACATGGCAGCACATGCGGACAGGACGACGCACGCGGGGACGACGGCGCACGTGGTGGTCGGCACGGACGGCTCACCCGCTTCCACGGCCGCGGTCGCCTGGGCCGCGGAGGACGCCGCGCGGCGCGGATGCGCCCTGCGGATCGTCCACGTCTGCGAACCCTGGACCCTCGACATCCCGCTGGACACACCCCCGGGCTTCCGCGACTCGGTCGGCGAGCACTGCCGGGAGGTCGCCGACGTGGCGCGGGACGTGGCCCGCGGGGTCGCGCCGGGGATCGAGGTGAGCGCGGTGCTGGAATCCGGCCGGGTGGTCGAGGTCCTGCGCCGCGAGGCCGAGGACGCCGAGCAGGTCGTGGTCGGCAGCCGGGGCCTCGGCGGCTTCACCGGGCTGGTGTTGGGTTCGGTCTCGCTCGCGGTGGCCGGCCACGTGGCGGCGCCCGTCGTGGTGGCCAGGAACGTGCCGGAGGGGGTCCGGGGCCGGATCGTGGTGGGGTTCGACGGGTCCGAGCACTCGGCGGCCGCCCTGGCCTACGCCTTCGCCGAGGCCGTGCGGCGGGGCGCCCGCCTGCACGCGGTGCACAGCTGGCACATGCCCGTCCTCGGGCCGGGCGCCACCGCCTACACGCCGCTCGTCGAAGACCTCTTCGCCGCCGAGCGGCAGGTCGCCGAGGAGACGCTGCTGCCCTGGGAGGAGAAGTACCCGCAGGTCGAGGTGGAGCGGACGGTGGTCTGCGGACACCCGGTCCTGACCGTCTGCGACGCCTCGGAGGACGCCGACCTCGTCGTCGTCGGATCGCGGGGCCTGGGCGCGCTCGGCTCGGCCGTACTGGGCTCGGTCAGCCACGGAGTGCTGCACCACGCCCGCTGCCCCGTCGCGGTGGTGCGCGCCCGGGGCGGGTCCGTCGCCGAGGGCGGAGGAGTCACCGGCGGGCGGTGAGCGTCACGACCTCGGATCGCCGTCCCGCTCCCGGCCGCCGGATGCGGGAAGGCGCCTTCCGGCCGCTTCGAGGACCTGGCTCTTGGACGGGTTCACCATCGCCCTTCCCGCCACGGTCACGGTCGGCACTGTCTCGTTCCCGTCGGCGACCGAGCGGACGAACGCGGCCGCCTCGGGATCCTTCCAGATGTTGACCTCGCTGTAGCGCAACCGCGTGAAGCGCAGCCGCGTCCGCAGTCTCATGCAGTACGGGCAGCCGGGCCGCCAGTAGACGACCACGCCCCCGTGGTCCGCGTCCCTGTGCGACGCGGCCCGGCCGCGGCGGGGCAGGTTCGTGACGGTCAGCAGCGCGAGCAGGACGAGGAGGAAGAACGCGGAGGGCGACATACAGGGAGTATGTCAAGATTGTCCGCTTAGTCACCTCCTGCCTTCCGGCCCGGTCCCGCGTGGGCTCCGCTTTCCGGTCCGGTCCTGCCTGGTCGCCGCCCCGCTTCCCGGCTCTCCCCGGCGGGTGTGTGCGCGGGGCGGGGCCGGAAGCCGCACTCCGTCGTGACCACGGCCCTCCTGCGCGGGCGGGTGCGCGGGGCGGGGCCGGCAGGGCCGAAAGTCCTTCCACGCCGGGACTTCGGGTCGGCCCGGGCGAGCCGTACGGCTCTGCGGGACAAGGGGCGCGAGCCGATGTACTGGGTGACGTAACCGAGAGACGAAAACCCCCCGAGGAGCCCACCATGGCGATCATCGAAGGCCGCACCCAGCGCACCGGCCGCCGCACCGCCCCCACCGCCACCCGCGTCGCGGCCGCCCCGGCCGCCGCCCGCACCCTGACCCCGGCCGCCGCCCACGGCCTGGCCGCCGCCCGCATCGCGCTGGGCTGGGTCTTCCTGTGGGCCTTCGCCGACAAGCTGCTCGGCCTGGGCTTCGCCACCCCCGCCGCCAAGGCCTGGATCAACGGCGGCAGCCCCACCACCGGCTTCCTCAAGGGCACCGGCGACAACGCCCTCGGCGGCCTGTTCGGCGCCCTGGCCGGACAGGCCTGGGTGGACTGGCTGTTCATGCTCGGCCTGGCGGGCGTCGGCACCGCCCTGCTCCTGGGCATCGGCCTGCGCGTCGCCGCCGGCGCCGGCGCGACCATGATGCTGCTGATGTGGGCCGCGGCCCTGCCCCTGGAGACCAACCCCGCGGTGGACGACCACATCGTCTACGCCGTCGTCCTGGTCACCCTGGCCCTCACCCGCGCCGGCGACACCCTGGGCCTGGGCGCCCGCTGGGCCGCCACCCCCCTGGTCGAGCGCCTGCCGATCCTGAAGTGACCACCCGCCCCGCACCGACCGCCCATCCCGAGCCGACCGCCCACTCCGAACCGACCGCCCGCCGCACCCGACCGGCCCCGACCCAGCGCCCGCCTCCCCGGAAAACCCGGAGGCGGGCGCTCACGCGTTCCCCCGCCGGTTCCCCGGGTGGCGCGGTCGCGTGAAAGTTTCTTCGGGAGGCGCAGGTCGCGGGCACGGCGCAGGGCGGGGGATTGCCTCGCGGGATCGGCCCTTCCTACGGTCTCCTCGATGTCGAGGAGGACCGAGATGACGTCTGCACGGCGCCTGAGCGTTCCGCTGTCGCTGCTGTCCGCCCTGCTGCTCGCCGTGGCCCTGACGGTCGCGGACCAGGCCGCCGGCAGCCGCCCGGAGGCGCGGGCGTTCGCCGCGCCGTACCAGGACCCGTCGTTGAGCGTGCCGGAGCGGGTGGCGGACCTGCTGCCCAGGATGTCGCTGGACGACAAGGTCGGGCAGATGACCCAGGCCGAGCGGGGAGCGCTCAGCCCGGTGTCGGACCTGGCGACGTACCGGATCGGCTCGGTGCTGTCGGGGGGCGGCTCGGCGCCCTCGCCGAACAACGCGACCGGCTGGGCGGACATGTACGACGCCTTCCAGCGGCAGGCGCTCTCGACCCCGCTCGGCATTCCGATGATCTACGGTGTGGACGCGGTGCACGGGCACAACAACGTCGCCGGGGCGACGATCTTCCCGCACAACATCGGGCTGGGCGCCACGCGCGATCCCGGCCTGGTCGAGCGGATCGGCCGCGCCACCGCCGAGGAGGTCGCGGGCACCGGGGTGGACTGGACGTTCGCACCGTGCGTGTGCGTGGCGCGCAACGACCGGTGGGGCCGTACCTACGAGTCGTTCGGGGAGGACCCCGACCTGGTGAGCGCGATGACGACGATCGTCGACGGCTTCCAGGGGCCCTCGCTGGACGGCCGGACGTCGGTGCTGGCCACCGCCAAGCACTACATCGGCGACGGCGGCACCACCGGGGGCGACGACCAGGGCGACACCCGGCTGAGCGAGGCCGAGCTGCGGGCGGTCCACCTGCCTCCGTTCAGGGCCGCGGTCGAGCGAGGCGTGGGGTCGGTGATGGTCTCCTACAGCAGCTGGAACGGGGTCAAGCTGCACGGCCACCGCCAGTTGATCACCGACGTCCTCAAGGGCGAGCTGGGCTTCACCGGCTTCGTGGTGTCCGACTGGGCGGGCATCGACCAGCTGGACGGACAGGAGGGCTTCACCGCCGAGGAGGTCCGGTCGGCGGTGAACGCGGGCATCGACATGGTGATGGTCCCCAACGACTACCGCCGGTTCGTCTCGCTGCTCAAGGCCGAGGTGCAGGCCGGCCGGGTGCCGATGTCCAGGATCGACGACGCCAACCGGCGCATCCTGACCAAGAAGTTCGAGCTCGGGCTGTTCGAGCGGCCGCTGTCGGACCGGTCCCTGACCGGCGGGGTCGGCAGCGCCGAGCACCGCGCGCTGGCCCGCGAAGCCGTACGGAAGTCCCAGGTGCTGCTCAAGAACGACGGGCTCCTGCCGCTGGCGAAGAGCGGGGGGAAGATCTTCGTCGCGGGGCGGAACGCCGACGACATCGGCAACCAGAGCGGCGGCTGGACGATCAGCTGGCAGGGCTCCTCGGGGAACACCACGCCGGGGACGACGATCCTGCAGGGCATCAGGAACGCCGTGGGGTCCGGCGCGACCGTCACCTACAGCCGCGACGGGTCGGGCGTCGACTCCTCCTACCGGGCCGCGATCGCGGTGGTCGGGGAGACGCCGTACGCCGAGGGCCAGGGCGACCGGCCCGGCTCGCTCGGTCTGGACACGGCGGACCTGGCGGCGCTCCAGCGGATCCGGGCGGCGGGGGTGCCGGTGGCGGTGGTGCTGGTCTCCGGGCGGCCGATGGACGTCGCCGCGCAGCTCGGCGACTGGAACGCGCTGCTGGCGGCGTGGCTGCCGGGCACCGAGGGCGGCGGGGTGGCCGACGTGCTGTTCGGCGACCACGCTCCCACCGGGAGGCTACCGATGACCTGGATGCGTGAGGCCGGGCAGCAGCCGATCAACGCCGGGGACGGCAAGCCGGCGCTGTTCGAGTACGGCTTCGGCCTCACCTACTCGACGTCCACGCCGACACCCACCCCCACCCCCACGCCGACACCCACCCCCACCGAAGGGTGTGCGGTGACGTACCGGGTGAACAGCTGGGGCAACGGGTTCACGGCCGAGGTGACGATCGTCAACAGGTCCGCGACCCCCGTCAGCGGCTGGACCCTCCAGTGGGCCTTCGGTGCGAACCAGAGGATCACCGGCTCCTGGAACGTCTCCCTCACCCAGTCCGGCCGCCAGGTGACCGCGAAGAACGCGGCCTGGAACGCGTCCCTGGGAACGGCCTCCTTCGGCTTCCAGGGCACCCACGACGGAAGCAACCCGGTCCCGGACGCCTTCACCCTGAACGGCACCGCCTGCTCGGTCGGCTGACGGCCCCGGGGCGCCTTCGCGCGGTCCCCGTGGCCCCGCGCGGTCCCAGGGGAGGACCGCGCGGCATGCAGGCGGACCGGACCGGCCGCGTGGAAGCGTTCTCCCCCCGAGTCCCCGAGTCCCCGGCGGTTCCGGGGTTCGCCACCCGGGACGTCGCCGCGCCGAGGCCGCCCGTACCTCACCCAGGTACGGGCGGCCTCGGCGGCGGCCGATTGACAACGTTGTCATAGGAATCGTAGATTCTTCCTGCTTATCCGGTTAATCGGCTTCCCCATGCACCCGGAGGACACAGTGAGCAAGCGCCTGCCCGCCGCGGGTCCCGCGTCCGGGGCCGGGTCGTGACCGTCCTGGCCGTGGACATCGGCGGCACCAAGTTCGCCGCCGCCGCGGTGGACGCGGACGGCACGGTGGTGACGCGCGCCGAGGTCCCGCTGAAGGACCGGGCCCGTCCGGAGGAGGCGCTGCTGGAGGTGGTCGGCCGCGTCACCGACCGGGTGCCCGCCGCCCGGCTGGAGGGCGTGGGCGTCGGCTCGGCGGGCCCGCTCGATCCGGTGGCCGGCACCGTGAGCCCGGTCAACATCCCGGCCTGGCGGGGTTTCCCGCTGCTGGACACCCTCGGCCGGCTGGTCCCCGGCCGTCCCGTACGGCTGGCGGGCGACGGCCAGTGCATGGCGCTGGGCGAGTGGTGGCGGGGACTGCCGGAGGGGGAACCGGCCCGGGCCGTGCTCGGCGTGGTCGTCTCCACCGGGGTGGGCGGCGGCTTCGTCTTCGACGGCGTCCCCCACCTCGGCCCGACCGGCAACGCCGGGCACATCGGCCACATCGTCGTCGACCCGGACGGCGAACCGTGCCCGTGCGGGGCCGCCGGCTGCGTGGAGACCGTCGCCAGCGGGCCGAGCATGGTGCGCCGGGCCCGCGCGAACGGCTGGACCGGTGACGACGCCCGGGCTCTCGCGGCCGACGCCCGCGCCGGGGTCTCCGTCGCCGAGTCGGCGTTCCGGCGAGCCGCCGGCGCGCTGGCCACCGCGATCCTGACCGCCTCGGCCCTGTTCGACCTGGACCGCGTCGTCATCGGGGGAGGCGTGGCCGCCGCCGGCCCGGTCCTGCTGGACCCCCTCCGGCAGGCCGTCGCCCGCAACGCCGGGCTCGGCTTCCTGCACCGCCTGCGGGTGGAGGCGACCTCCCTGGGCCGCGACGCCGGCCTGCTCGGCGCCGCCGCCCTGGTCCTTTCCCCCTCCCGCCTCGGGGCCTCGCCGGTGTCCGGGGGTGTCCCGGCCAGCGAACCGGTGTCCGGGGGTGTCCCGGCCAGCGAACCGGTGCCCACCGGTGCCACGGCCCGCGAACCGAGGAGCACCGCATGCACCTGATGACCAACCCCGTCAAGGACTACCCCTGGGGGTCGCGCACCGACATCGCGGCCCTCACCGGCCGGCCCGTGCCCGCCCCCGGCCCGGAGGCGGAGATGTGGCTCGGCGCCCACCCCGCCGGCCCGTCGCTGCTGAGCGGGGACGGGCGGTCGCTGGCCGAGGCCATCGCCGCCGACCCCCTCGGGCAGCTGGGCGAGGAGACGCTCACCCGGTTCGGCGCGCGCCTGCCGTACCTGATGAAGCTCATCGCGGTCGCCCGGCCGCTCTCGCTGCAGGTGCACCCCTCCGCCGGGCAGGCGGCCGACGGCCACGCCCGGGGCGTGTACGGCGATCCCTGGGCCAAGCCGGAGCTGGTGTGCGCGCTCACGCCGTTCACCGCGCTGGCCGGGTTCCGCCCTCCGGAGCAGGCCGCGATGCTCGTCGACCGGCTGGCCGTGCCGGCGCTGGCGGAGACGGCGGAGCTGCTGCGGCGGGGCGCCGTGCTCGACGCCCTGCGCGTCCTCCTGGAAGGCGACGGGGCCACCGAGCGGATCGTCTGGGCGGCCTCCTCGGTGCACCACCCCGACTACGCGCTGGTGGTCCGGCTGGCCCGGCAGCACCCGGGCGACCCCGCCTGCCTGGCCCCGCTGCTGCTGCGGCGGCACGAACTCGCCCCCGGGCAGGCGCTCTTCCTGGGCGCGGGGGTGCTCCACTGCTACCTCAGGGGGTTCGGGGTGGAGATCATGGGCGGTTCCGACAACGTCATGCGGGCCGGGCTCACCGCCAAGCCGCTCGACGTCCCCGAACTGCTGCGCGTCACCGACCCGGCGGCCGTCCCCCTGCCGGTGCCGGAGCGGGACGGCCTGTACGCCGCGCCGTCCCCGGAGTTCCGGCTGCGGAGGCTGACCGGGGCGGGGGAGCACCGGCTGGCGGGCGGGACGCCCCGCATCCTGCTGTGCACCGAGGGCGCGGCCGACGCCGGCCCCCTCCGGCTGACGGCGGGGGAGTCCGCCTTCGTCCCGGCGGCCGGCGGCGCCGTCACGGTGACCACCTCGGGCACCGTGTTCTGCGCGGAACCGGGAACCGCCGGCCCGCCTTGAGGGCACCTTGGGCCGGTCGCGCCGGGGACCGCGGGAACGGGTGGAAGATAATCGGACTGTTCCCGTCCGGCGTGTCGATCCGCGGCCGCCCCGTTCGACCTAGGGGTGACGGGGTCGAGAGGCGGCCCCGGAGTCAAGGAGGTCGAAGATGGCGAAGTACATGCTGATCCTGCGCGGCACCGACGAGTCCCTCGCGAAGATGATGGAGACGCCCTTCGAGGAGATCATCGAGACGATGGGCCGCTTCAACGACGAGCTGATCCGAGCCGGCGTGCTGGTGGCCGCCGAGGGCCTGGAGGACCCGGCCCAGGGCGTGGTCGTCGACTTCGGCGGCGAGACGCCGGTGGTCACCGACGGCCCGTACGGCGAGACGAAGGAGCTGTTCGGCGGCTTCTACATCATCGACGTGGCCTCGAAGGAGGAGGCGGTCGAGTGGGCCAGGCGGATCCCGGCGTTCCCCGGCACGAAGTGCGAGATCCGCCGCGTGCCGGGCATCGACGAGTTCCCGCAGGACAACGAGTGGATCGCCAGGGAGCGGGCGTGGCGCGAGCGGACCGGCCAGCTGTGAGCCCCGAGGCCGGCGGCCCGCCGCGCACCGAGTCGGCGCGGCGGGCCGTCGAGGCCGTCTGGCGGATCGAGTCCGCCCGGATCGTCGGCGCGCTGACCCGCTACACCGGGGACTTCGAGCTCGCCGAGGACGTCGCGCAGGAGGCGGTGGCGGAGGCGCTCGTCACCTGGTCGCGCGAGGGCGCACCGGAGAGCCCGGTGGGCTGGCTGCTGGCGACCGCGCGGCGGCGCGCCATCGACGCCTTCCGCCGCAGGTCGGCGCTGGACGAGCGGTACGCCGCGCTCGCCGGCCGACTCACCGAGGGGGAGGCGAGCTCCGGCGCGGCGGTCCCGCCGGACCGGCGGGACGACCTGCCGTGGGACCCCGACCGGATCGACGACGACGTCCTGGCGCTGATGTTCACGGCCTGCCACCCGGTGCTCGCGCCCGAGGCCCGTGTGGCCCTGACGCTGCGCGTGGTCGGCGGCCTGTCCAGCGAGGAGATCGCCCGGGGGTTCCTCGTGCCCGTGCCGACCGTCCAGGCGCGGATCACGCGCGCGAAGAAGACGATCGCCGCGGCGAAGGTGCCGTTCGAACCGCCGCCGGCCGGGGAACGGCGCGAGCGGCTCGGCGGGGTGCTGAGCGTGCTGTACGTGATCTTCACGGAGGGGTCGACGGCGACGAGCGGCGACCGGCTGCTCCGCTCCGACCTCGCCTACGAGGCGATCCGGCTGGCCCGGACGCTGTCCGCGCTGCTGCCCGGCGAGCCGGAGGTGCACGGGCTGCTCGCCCTGTTCGAGCTCACCGCCGCGCGCTTTCCGGCCCGCGTCGGGCCCGACGGCGAGGCGGTGCTCCTGGAGGACCAGGACCGGCGCCTGTGGGACCGGTCGGCGATCCGCCGGGGCCTGGCCGCGCTCGGCCGGGCCTCGGCCGCCGGGCGCGGTCTGGGACCGTACGGGCTGCAGGCCGCGATCGCCGCCTGCCACGCGTCGGCGCCCTCGGTGGCGGAGACCGACTGGGAGCGCGTCGTGCTCCTGTACGAGGCGCTGGGCCGGGTTGCCCCCTCACCCGTCGTCGAGCTCAACCGGGCCGTCGCCGTCGCGATGGCGGACGGACCGGGGCGGGCGCTGGCCATCGTGGACGAGCTGGTCGCCTCCGACCGCCTGTCGGGGTCGCACCTGCTGCCGGGCGTGCGCGGCGAACTGCTGGCCCGCCTGGGCCGGACCGCCGAGGCGCGGACGGAGCTGGAGCTCGCCGCCCGGCTCTGCCGCAACGTCCGCGAACGGTCGGTGCTGCTGCGCAAGGCGGCCGCGCTGACCTGAGCGGAGGGTCCCGCCCGGCGGACGCGCCGCCGGCCCGCGGCCGGCCGGGTGTTCCCGCCCCGCGCCGGGCGGTACGGGAGTCTGCGTATTTGTACATGGTCGGCCGGACCCCCGTCCGCCACCATCGGTACGGCGGCGCACCCGGTCGTGCGCAGCCGTGCAGGCGATGGTGACCCGGGGCGGGAGCGTCGATGGGCGAGGTGCAGGAGCGGGTCCCGCTCGCGGACAGGGCGGTCTTCGGCACCGCGGACCTCGACGAGGCCCGCGAGCAGGTGGCCAGGGTGTTCTGCCCGCACCGGCTGGAGCCGGCCGGCCGGGCCGCGCCGCTGGCCGCCCGGCTCAACTCCGCGCAGCCGGGCTCGGTGCGGGTGAACTACCTCGACTACGGCGCGGACGTGCGCATCGAGCCGGGAGAGCTGGAGTCCTTCTTCCTGGTGCAGATCCCGCTCGCCGGGCGCAGCCTGATCCGGTGCGGCGGGCAGGAGATCGTCTCGACGCCCGCACTGGCCTCCCTGCCCTCGCCGACGGAGTACCTGGACATGCGCTGGGCGGCGGGCTGCCCGCAGCTGATCCTCAAGTTCGACCGGCCGGCCGTCGAGGAGGCGCTGGAGCGCATGCTCGGCCGGCGGCCCGACCGGCCCCTGGTCTTCGACCTGGGCGTGGACATGACGGCGGGCTGGGCGCGGGGCTGGCGGTCGATGGCCGACCTGCTCGTCGCGGCGGCGGAGTGCGACGACGGTCTCGCCGCGCAGCCGCTCGCCGTCGCCCACCTGGAGGGCGCCCTGCTCACCTCGCTGCTCACCATGCAGCCGTCGAACCACCGGGACCTGCTGAACGCGCCCCGCCCCGCGGCCGTGCCCAAGGTGGTGCGCCGGGCGATGGAGTTCATCGAGGGCCACGCCCACGAGCCGCTGACCACCGGCGACGTCGCGCGCGCCGTGGCGGTCAGCGGCCGCTCGCTCCAGGAGGGGTTCCGCCGCCATCTCGGCCTGACCCCCATGACCTACCTCAGGGACGTGCGGCTGAGCCGGGTCCACGAGGAGCTGGCGGCCGGCGACCCCGCCCACCGCACCGTGACCGGGGTGGCCGCGCGCTGGGGCTTCCTGCACCAGGGGCGCTTCGCCGCGGCCTACCGGGCCAGGTACGGCCAGGCGCCGTCGCAGACGCTGCGCGGCCGCTGAGGGAGTCCCGGCCGGCGATGCGGAGGTCTCCGAAGGAGACCTCGCGACCTGGGGCCCGGGTGCCCGGGCGAGGTGCACGGGACCGGGAGGGTCAGCGGAAGTCGGCCGCGTGGTCGCGGGCCCATTCGGCGTACGTACGCGGGGGCCGGCCGGTGACCTGCTCGACGTCCGGCCAGACCCGCATCAGCGTGGACCAGTCCTGCTCGGCGTAGCCGCCGCCCTCGGGCGCGTCGCCGCCGTACTCGGCGAACCCGAGCATGAGGTCGGCCGACTCGGCGGCGAAACCGCCCTGCGCCCTCATCAGTTCCCGCGCCCGCTCCCGGGTGACCTCCTCGTAGCGGACCTCCTCGCCGAGCGCCGCGCCGATGGCCGCGACCTGCTCGCGGACGCTCACCAGGCCGGGACCGGTGACCGTGTAGGCCCGGCCGTGGTGGCCGTCCTGGAGCAGCGCGGCCACCGCGACGGCGGCGATGTCGGCCTCGTGGACGAGCATCGTCGGCTCGTCGGCGAACGGATAGCGCACCACCCGCTCAGCTCGGACGGAGGGCGCCCAGATCTGCAGCGTGTTCACCATGAACCCGCACGGCCGCACGTGTGTCCACTCCATCCCCGACTCCTCGACCGCCTCCTCCACCGGGTTGGTGTGCAGGCCCGCGGTCACCGACGCCGCCGACAGGTCCACCACCCGCCGTACTCCGGCCCGCTCGGCCACCGCCACGACCTCCCGTGCGGTCTCGTCCACCGGGAACAAGTACATCCGGTCGATCCCGTCGAACGCGGGCGCGACGCTCCCGGGCTCGGCCAGGTCGCCCCGCACCACCTCCACCTGCGGCGGTAGTCCGGCGGCCGCCGGGTTCCTGGTCAGCGCCCGCACCTCGGTGCCCGCCCGGACCAACCGGTCCACCACGTTGCGGCCGACGAAGCCCGTCGCCCCGGTCACCAGGATCTTCAAGTGCGTTCCTTTCGCCGTTCCGACCACGAGGGCAACGCTAGAGTTCATTCCGGTCACTTCCTGACCGGAATGAACGGGATCCTGAAGTCATGGCGAACACGAGTGCACGCACGCTGCGCCTGCTGTCCCTGCTGCAGACCCATCGCCACTGGCCGGGCGGAGAGCTGGCCGACCGGCTCGGGGTGGGCGAGCGCACCCTGCGCCGTGACATCGACCGGCTGCGCGAACTGGGTTATCCCGTCCACTCGGGTCGCGGCCTGGCCGGCGGCTACCGGCTCCGCTCGGGTACGGCGATGCCGCCACTGCTGCTCGACGACGACGAGGCCGTGGCGATCGCGGTGGGCCTGCGCACCGCCGCCGACGGTACCGTCGAGGGCATCGAGGAGACCTCGCTGCAGGCTCTGGCCAAGGTGATCCAGGTGATGCCGCCCCGCCTGCGCCGCCGGGTCGACGCGCTGCGCGCCTCCACCGTCGTCTCACCGCTGGACGGCCCCCGGACCGACGCGACCACGCTGACCGTGATCGCCCAGGCGTGCCGCGACGACGAACGGCTCACCTTCACCTACACACCCTCGTCGGGTGAGCCGGCCGGCCGACGGGTCGAGCCGTACCGGCTCGTCATGCTCCGGCGGCGCTGGTACCTGGTCGCCTGGGACCTCGATCGAGCCGACTGGCGCGTCTTCCGGCTGGACCGTCTCACCGGTGCCGCCGCCACCGGGGCCCGGTTCCGCCGGCGTGAACCACCGGCCGCCGACGCCGCGGTCTTCGTCCAGGACCGGATCGGCTCCCGTCCCGCGCGGTGGGACGTCACCGTGCGCGTGCACGCCGCGGCCGCCGTCGTCGAAGCGATCACAGCCGCCGCTGGAGGCCGGGTGGAGCCGGGCGACGACGGCTCGTGCCTGCTGCGGCTGCAGGTGGACGACTTCGACTGGCCGGTGCTGATCCTGGCCGCCACCGGGGCGGACTTCGACGTCGTCCATCCGCCGGAGTTCCACCGGTACCTGCGTGAGCTGGGTGAACGCCTCCTCCGGGCCGGGAGCGCCTAGCCGGGCGGGTCCGGACCCGTCCGGAGGGCCGCTTCTGCGCCCCGGTTCGCGGACGACGTGCGGACGACCGATGACGGACCCCTCCGCGCGCGGAAATCCCGCGCCAGGCGGACGGAACCCGCGCTGAGCGGATGGCCCGGACCGCGGCGCCCGCCGTACCGTTCTTCTCAGGCGCCGATCGACCATCCACCGGAAAACCCTGGAGAAGGGACACCTCACCATGCGCAGGATCCTCATCGTCGGCGCCGGGCAGGCGGGTCTCCACCTCGCCCTCGGCCTGCTCCGCAACGGCTACGACGTCACCGTCGTCTCGAACCGGACCCCGGAGGAGATCCGGGACGGCCGGGTCCTGTCCGGCCAGGCCATGTTCGGCACGGCCCTCGGCCACGAGCGCGACCTCGGGCTGGACCTGTGGGCGGGTGAGTGCCCGCCGATCGAAGGGATGCAGGTCACCGTGGCCGGCCCCGGCGGCGGCCGGGCGATCGACTGGGCGGCCCGGCTCGGCACGCCGGCCCGCTCGGTCGACCAGCGGCTGAAGATGCCCGCCTGGATGGCCGAGGTCGAGCGGCTCGGCGGCAAGCTCGTCATCCACGACGCCGGGGTCGGCGACCTGGAGGAGTACGCCGCCGAGTACGACCTCGTCATGGTCGCCGCGGGCAAGGGGCCGATCGCCTCGCTGTTCGAGCGGGACGCCGCCCGCTCGCCGTACGACGCCCCGCAGCGGGCCCTGGCCGTGACCTACGTCACCGGGCTGACGCCGAGGCCGGAGCACTCCGCGGTCTGCTTCAACCTGATCCCGGGCGTCGGCGAGTACTTCGTCTTCCCGGCCCTCACCGCCGCCGGTCCCTGCGAGATCATGGTCTTCGAGGGGGTGCCCGGCGGGCCGATGGACTGCTGGGGCGACGTGCGCACCCCCGCCGAGCACCTGGCCAGGAGCCGGCGGATCCTGGAGACCTTCCTGCCGTGGGAGGCCGAGCGCTGCGCCGGCGTCGAGCTCACCGACTCCGGCGGCGTGCTGACCGGCCGCTTCGCCCCGACGGTGCGCCGCCCGGTCGCGACGCTGCCCTCGGGCGCGCCGGTCCTGGGGGTCGCCGACGTCGTCGTGCTCAACGACCCGATCACCGGGCAGGGGTCCAACAACGCCGCCAAGTGCGCCGCCTCCTACCTGGCGGACATCCTGGAGCGCGGCGGGCGGCCGTTCGACGCGGCCTGGATGGAGGAGACCTTCGAGCGCTACTGGCGGGTCGCCCGGCACGTCACCGCCTGGACGAACGCGCTCCTCGCGCCCCCGCCGCCGCACGTCCTGGAGATCCTGCAGGCCGCGGGCCGGGTGCCGGAGGTGGCCTCGCGCTTCGTCAACGGCTTCGACGACCCGGCGGACTTCTCCGAGTGGTTCATGGACCCCGTCTCGGCTGGCGGCTACCTGGCGCGCACCGGCGCCCGAGGGGAGTGAGCGGCCGTGCGATCCCTGCGCGAGGCCCTCGGGCAGTACGCGACCGGGGTGGCGGTGGTCACCGCCGCCGCCCCGGGCGGGGACCGGGCCGGGGTCACCGTCAACTCCTTCACCTCGGTCTCGCTCGACCCGCCCCTGGTGCTGTGGTGCCTGACCCGGAACTCGCCCAGCGTGCCCGTCTTCCTGCGGGCCGGGCGGTTCACGGTCAACGTCCTGGCCGAGGACCAGGACCACCTGTCCCGGCGGTTCGCCACCCCGCTGCCCGACAAGTTCGCCGGGGTGGAGACGCTGCCCGGTCCCGGCGGCGCGCCGCTGCTCGCCGGGACCCTGGCGTACTTCGCCTGCCGTACGGCGACCGTCCACGAGGCCGGCGACCACCTCATCCTCATCGGGGAGGTCGAGCGCTTCCACCGCGCGGAGGGCGAGCCGCTGGTCTTCCACGCCGGCCGCTACCGCTCCGCGGCGCCGCTCGGCGCCGTCCCGGTCCCGGCGCGCTGCGCCTGACGCGCTCCGCTCCCCGGCCCGAAGGCCGGAGCGGCGGCCCGCGGCCCGGCGGCGACCGGCGGTCGCCGCCGGGCCGTCCCGCCGACCGGACCCGCCGGCCCGCACCGGCGGACGGTTCACCAGCCCGCTCCGGCGGCCCGTGCGGGGGCGCCGGAGCGGGGCCCCCAGATCGCGGGGTAGTCCGGATAGCCGTAACCGACGACCTCGCCCTTGGACCGGATGCGCCGCTCGACCCGGCCGTTGTCGGTGTTGCCCTCGATCGTGGTGATCGTGCCGTCGCCGTTGTCCTGCTTCACCAGGCCCATGTGGTCGATCCGGTAGACGCCCTCGCCGCCGTCCCCGTCGATGTCGAAGTAGACGACGGCGCCGGGGACGGCGGTGTTGCCCCAGCGCCCGTCGAGCTGGAACCGCCTGGCCCAGGTGACGACGTAGACGTCCGAGCCGACCGTGGACCGGAGCCCCGTCTGCTCGCCGACCCAGGAGACGAACATCGCGCACCAGGGGGCGTTGGCGTAGGCCCGGATGCTGTGGCCGTCGCGGGCCGCGGTCTCCCAGGCCCGGGGGGTCTCCATGTACCAGGAGTGGAACTTGGTGCCGCCCCCGTCGGCGTCCTCCCGGATCCCGACCTGCTGCTCGGCCACGCTCAGCATCCGCGCCACCGCCGCCTGCGGCGCCCGCCCCGCGGGCCAGTACGGCACGGCCTGGGCGGGCGGACCGGTCCGGGAGCCCGGCGGGACGCCGGACATCAGGGCCGGGACGCCGACGAGGGCCGTCCCCGCGACGAAAACCGCGCTGAGGGCCAGCCGGGGAAGGCTGGAGGGGGGGAGGGAACGGGGAACGCGATCATTGATCATCCCGGGTTCACTCCTTGTCTCCGCGCCGCCTGCCGGGCCGGCCGGCGGATGAGAGAATTCGTCGAGAACTCCGAGGTCAGTCTAACATCCGCCCGCTTCGATGATCATTGAGCGGCCCGGGGGGCTCGGCGCCGTGCGGAGGCCCGGTCCCGTGCGGCGGTTCAGCACGGCGAGGAGGCCCGGCCCAGTCGGGCGGTTCGGCGCCGTGCGGAGACCTCGCCCCGTGCGGAGGTTCAGCGCCGTGCGGAGACCCAGCCGCGTCCGGCGGCCAGGCAGCCGGCCTGGAACCGGCTCCGGGCGTCCAGGCGCTCCATCAGCTCGGCGGTGACGCGGCGCAGGGTCCGCACGGAGACGTCGAGCTTGCGGGCGACGGCCTCGTCGGTGAGGCCCATCGACAGCAGGCGCAGGACCTCGCGTTCCTGGCTGCTCAGTCCCCGCTCGTCGCGGTGGGGCTCGTCGCCGAACGCGTCGGCCCGCTCCCAGACCCCCTCGAACAGCGCGGTCAGCGCGGTGATGACGCCCGCGCCGCGGAGCAGGACCGCGCCGACGCTGCTGTCGTCCGGATCGATCGGAAGCAGCGCCGCCTCCCGGTCGAAGACGATCATCCGGGTCGGCAGGGAGGGGATCGTGCGCACCCGCCCGCCGAGCTCGGCCAGCCAGGTCGCGTAGGCGGCGGTGTGCTGGTCGTTGCGGACGCTGTCGAGGTAGACGATGCGGATCCGCACGCCGTTCTCCAGCAGCGCCCGGTCGAGCGGCCTGCTGGCGTCGATGTTCGCCAGGGTCTGGGCGCCCTGGGGCTCGAACCCGCGCAGCTCGTGCCGGCAGCGCAGGGCCAGTTCCTCGATGCGCGTGCGGACGGTGTCGATGCCGAGCAGCATCTCTGCGCCGTCGCTGGGCTGGGCGGGGTTCAGGTCCGCGTAGGCCGCGATCATCTGGGCGACGGCCGTCCGGCCCCGCTCGATCTCCTGCTGGCGGCTGAGCAGCGCCGCCTCCTCCCGGGCGAGCAGCGCGGACAGGCCGACCTCGGGACGTACCAGGCGCAGCACGCCCGGCTCCTCCCAGGAGGGCCGGAGCAGCGACAGCCGGGCCAGCTCGTCGAGCGCGTCGCGGATCCGGGGGACCGGCCAGCCCAGTTTCTCGCTCAGTTCGGACACCCCGTGGGAGGGGTTCTCCAGGATGGCGCGGTAGACGGTCTCCTCGGCGGACCCGAGGCCAAGCAGTGAGAGCACGACCCCTCCCGGTGGCGGACGCGAGCACGGCGCGACCGGTCGGGGACCGACCTTCCAGCGGTCGCAGTGTGAAACTAGGGCGAAGGGGTCATGCCGGGGTTATGCGGCCACCGGATAACCCCGTGTTAACCACCCGCCCGGAAGGTCCTCGGCGGAGAAGTCTCCCCTGGCAGCCTCCTGCACGGCAGGTGCCTGCCAGGCCGGATCCCTGGCGGATCCGGCGGCCGGTGGAGACCGTCGAGCCATGTACCTCATCAACGCCCGCCTGCGGGCCCCCGAGGAGGACGGCTCCCGCCCGCCGCCCCCGCCGCGGATGCCGGTCCGCGAGCTCCGCGACCTCGTCCTCGCCCTGGCCGATCCCGCCGACCGGATCGAGCACGTCTACGGCGCGGTGAGCGCCGCCGGCGCCGATCTCGGCCTCTTCGTCCTGCAGCCCACCCTCGAAGCCGCCGAGACCGCCGCGGAGCGGTTGTGCCGGCGCTGCCTCGCGACGTCCCCCCGGCTCGCCGGCTGGTCCCTGGACGGCTGCGCCGCGGGCCTGGTCCCCTGCCTGGCCGAGGCCCTGCTGCTCGGCGGCGGGCCTGGCAGCGTCCTGCCATTGCAGGGCGCTGACAGGCGCCGGGGCTTATCCCGGAACTGATTCGAGGCAAGAATCCGAAGGGCCGGAGAAAGCGCGGTTGATCTCCGGTGGAAATGCCAGCGGCCGCATCGGTGAATTCAGCCGGCACAACCGGCGGAAAGGAAGAGAAGACGATGAAGGAAATCGGCCGCCCCGCCGCCGCGCTCGGCGCCCTGTCCCTCGCGGCCGCGTTCGCCTTCGCGGTCCCGTCCCCGGTTCCCCCGGCGTCCGCGGTGCCCGCGGTGTCGCCGGCGGTCCCGGTCCACCTCGCGGCGGACGGTCCGGCGGGCTCCGCGCCCGGCGCCGGGCCGGCCCCCGCGCTCGGCGCCGGCTGGCAGTGACCGGTCGGCGAAGCACCTGGTCCGGGCGGCAGCCCGGCGAGTCGTCTGGGAGGCGACCACAGTGAACCATCAGGAAGTCGAAGTACTGGCGATCGGAGCAGGCCCCTCCAACCTCGCCCTCGCGGTGGCGCTGGAGGAGCTCTCGCCCGAGCTGGCGAGCAGGACCCTGCTCCTCGAACAGCACCAGGACGTGTCCTGGCAGCGCGGCATGCTGCTGCCCTGGGCGCAGAGTCAGGTGTCCTTTCTGAAAGACCTCGTGACGCTGCGGAACCCGCGGAGCAGATTCTCCTTCGTCAATTATCTGCACTCGGCCGGAAGGCTCAATGAATTCGTCAACCTGGGCAGCTTCACCCCCTACCGGAGTGAGATATCGGAATATCTCCTGTGGGTGGCGCAGTCGTTGTCCCGGGTGCGGATCGAGTACGGCCGGCGGTGCGTCAGGATCGAGCCGGTCCTGCTGCCCGGCGGCGAGGTGGAGGAGTGGCGCGCCGAGCTCGGTGACGGCTCCACCGTCACCGCCCGCACCCTCGTGGTCGGCGCCGGCCGCGACCCGCACATCCCCGAGGTGTTCGGCGCGCTGCCGCGGGAGCGGATCATCCACAGCACCGAGTACACCCGGGGGATCAGCCGGTTCGACCACGGCGCGCCGCACCGGGTCGCGGTGATCGGCGGAGCGCAGAGCGCGGCCGAGATGCTCTGGGCCACCCACCAGGGCATGCCCGAGGCCCAGTGCACCATGATCATGCGTTCCATCGGCCTCAACGGCTACGAGAGCAGCAGGTTCACCAACGAGCTCTTCTACTCCTCGTTCATCGACGAGTTCTACGGCGCGAAGCCGGAGGCGCGCCGCCAGCTCCTGTCCGAGATGCACCGCAGCAACTACGCGGGCCTCTCGCCCGGCCTGCTGGACACCCTGTACCGGCAGATCTACCTCGAGCGGCTCAACGGCGCGGAACGGCTCAAGATGATCACGATGGCGGAGATCACCGCCGCCGGGCTCGACGGGGACGAGATCGTCCTGACCCTGACCGACCGCAAGAGCGGCGACCGCACCGAGCTGCCCTGCGACATCCTGCTGCTGGGCACCGGCTTCGACCGCCGGATGCCCTGGCTGGTCCGCGACCTGGCGGCCCGGGCGGGCCTGGGGGAGATCACCGTCGACCGGGTCTACCGGCTCGGCCTGCCTCCGGGCTCCGGCGCCGCCTGCTACCTGCAGGGCGTCAACGAGGACACGCACGGCATCGCCGACTCGCTGCTCAGCGTGCTCGCCACCCGTGCCGAGGAGATCGTCGGGGACATCCAGGACCGCCTGGCCGCCACCGAGCTGCTCGCGCCGTTCGCCCTGCCCGTCGCCTCCTGACCGCATCCTCCGCCCCGCGGTCGCCCGGCCCCCAACCCCGCCACCGCCTCCGGCCCCCGCCACCGCGCTTCCACCGCGCTTCCACCGCGCTTCCACCGCGCCTTCCGGCCCGTGCGGCGACCCCGCCGCGGCCCCCGTCCGATCCGAGGAGCCCTCCATGGACCTCAGTACCTTCGACCCCGACCAGCTCAGACCCGACAACGGCCTGCTCGCCAAACGGCTGCTGCCCTGGACCACGCTGAACGCCCCCTTCGAGGGCGCCTGGTGCGTGGTCCGGCCCGGCACGGCCTCCACCCGGCACGCCCACCACGAGTACGAGATCTTCATCGCCGTGTCCGGCGAGGCGGTCCTGGAGAGCGAGGGCGAGCGAGCCGCCTTCGCCGCCGGGGACGTCGCCTACTTCCCGCCCGGCACCGACCACCGGGTCGTCAACGACGGCGCCGCCGACTTCGAGATGTACGGCATCTGGTGGGACGCCGGCATGACCGGCGCCTTCACCGCCCGCCACGAGCAGAACCACGAGCGCGACGCCCAGGAGGAGAGATGACCCGGACGATCGTCATCGCCGCCACCCCCACGCCCAACGGGGACCTGCACGTCGGGCACATGGCGGGGCCGTACCTCGCCGGCGACGTGTACGCCCGCTACCTGCGCGCCGACGGCCGGCCGGTGACCTACGCGACCTGCACCGACGACAGCCAGTCCTACATGGTCTCGACCGCGCGGGCACGCGGCACGACCCCCGGAGAGCTCTGCCGGACCTCCACCGGGCAGATCGGCCGGTCGGTGGAGGCCATGGGCATCTCCCTGGCGCAGCTGCCGCCCGTCGACGACGTCTACCGCCGGACGGTGCTCGACTTCGTGACCGCCCTGCACCGGCAGGGGCGCTTCGAGACCCGGACCGTGCGCATGCCGTACGCCGAGAACGCCGGGACCTACCTGTTCGACGGCCTGGTCAAGGGCGAGTGCCCGTCCTGCCTGGCCGAGAGCTGCGGCGGGTCCTGCGAGGGCTGCGGCCGCCCCAACCACTTCGACGACCTGATCGGCCCCCACTCGGTCCTCGACCCCGCGGACCCGGTGACCTCGCGGGAGGCGACCGTCCTGGTCCTGCCCATGGAGAACTACCGGGAGGAGCTCACCGCCTACTACGAGGCCCGCCGGGACGTCTGGCGGCGGCACGGCGCGCAGCTCGTCCGGGAGATCCTGGCCGGTCCGCTCCCCGACATCCCGATCACGGTGCCGTCGCCGGGCTGGGGGATCGACGCCCCGTTCGCCGAGACCCCCGGCCAGATCCTCTACCCGTGGATCGAGGCCATGCCCGCCTCCGTCTACGCCACCTGGAGGGCGGCCGGCGAGCCGGAGGGCCCGGTCGACGCGCTCTGGCGGGCCGGGAGCGGCAACCGCCTCGTCTACTTCCACGGCTTCGACAACGTCTACTTCTGGGGGATGCTCGACCTGGTGATGCTGCTCGCCCACGGCGACCGCTACATCACCCCGGACGCCAACGTCTGCAACGAGTTCTACGAGCTGGAGAACGAGAAGTTCTCCACCAGCCGGGGCCACCTCATCCGCGGCGCCGACCTCGTCGCGGAGGTCCCGCGCGACCTGGTCCGGTTCTACCTCGCCCTGACCTGCCCCGAGGACCAGCGCGCCAACTTCACCAGAGAGGGACTCGACAAGGTGGCCGAGCGGCGCCTGCGCGCGCCGTGGAACGCGCTGGCCGACCGGATCGACGCCCTCGTCACCGACCCCGGCGAGGAGCTCCCCGTCACCGGCGAGGGCCGCCGCCGGGCGGCCGTCATGGTGGAGCGGTTCCGCCTCTGCTACGACCTGCCGTCCTTCAGCCTGACCCGGGCGGCGGACGGGATCGTCACCCAGCTCGGCCGGCTGCTGGAGGCCGAGCGCGCCGAGACCGGCGACCTGCTGCTGGAGGTGCGCACCCTGCTGGCCTGCGCGGCCCCCATCCTGATCGACGTCGCGGCCGAGGCCGAGACGCGCGGGGTGAAGCTCACCCTGGAGACCGGCGCCGAGACGGTCACCTCCTTCCTGCTGCCACGACTGCCCGGGAGCGCCCGATGAGACTGCTCGCCCTGGAGGCGCGCCAGAACGCCTCCTACTACCAGTCCCGCTACCGCCAGGTCGCCGACCTCGGCGCCGAGCTGTACGTGCTGAACGGGATCGGCACGCCGGACTTCTGGCCGCAGGACCGCTACCGCGTCGCCGGCTCCCAGCGGATCGACGACCTCATCACCGAGGCGAAGTCCTGGCACGAGCAGGAGCGCTTCGACGGGGTCATCACCTTCTCCGAGTCGGCCGTGACCGCGGTCGCCGCGGTCGCCGAGGCGCTCGGCCTGCCGGGCGTCGGCGCGGAGGCGGCCAGGACCAGCCGGAACAAGCTGCTGATGCGCGAGGCGCACCGCAGGCACGGCGCCCCGCACCCCGGCTTCCGCCTGGTGGCCGACGTGGAGGAGGCGCGGCGGGCCGCCGAGGACTTCGGCTACCCCGTGATCCTCAAGCCGACGCTCGGCGCGGCCAGCAACTTCGTGTTCCGCATCGACGACGAGGAGGAGCTGAGGGAGACCTTTCCCCGGGCGGTCGAGGGCATCGCGGGCATGTCGTGGTACGAGATGGAGGCCGAGGGCCTCGACCTCGGCCCGCACGGCCTGATGGTGGAGGCCTTCCTCGACGGGGAGGAGTTCCTGATCGAGGCCGTCGCCTGGGACGGCGAGGTCTACCTGGGCTCGATCGTGGACCGGATCACCGCCGAGGGCGGGACCTTCGACGACGACGTGCACCACGCGCCGACCTCGCTCGGCCCGGAGCAGGTGGCCGCCGTGCACCGGGTCGTCGCGGCGGGCGCCCGCGCCCAGGGGCTGGACCGCAGCGTGATGCACGCCGAGGTGCGCTTCCACCGCGGCGAGCCGTACCTGCTGGAGATCGCGATCCGCCCCGGCGGCGGAGGGCTGGACCTCATCGCCCGGATCACCGCCGACCACTGCCCGATCCGCGCCGTCATGGACGTGGCGCGCGGCGTGCGGCCCCGGGTCCGCCACTACGAGCCGACCGGCGTCCACGTCACCGCCATGTGCCTGCTCTGCGACGCGGGCCGGATCGAGCGGATCGACGTGCCCGCAGAGGTGAGCGAGTCCGACCGGGTCTTCTTCCTCAAGATCACCGCTCGGCCCGGGGACGTCGTCCGCCGCCCGCCGGAGGGCAACAGCATCCTCGGCTTCCTGGGCACCACCGGCGACTCGCTGGAGGACGCCCGGCAGACCATGAACGACCTCGCGGACCGGATCCGCGTCGAACTCTCCCCGATCGGAGACCGGTGATGACACAGCTGACCGTCGCCCCCGCCCAGACCTCCGCCCAGACCTCCGCCCAGACCTCCACCCCCGAGCGGTCGGCCGTCCCCGCGCAGGCCCCCGCGGCCCGCGCCGCGACCCCCGGCGGGCGGACCGCCCGGACCCGCCGCTACCTGATGTGCCCGCCCACCCACTTCGACGTCGTCTACTCCATCAACCCCTGGATGGACCCGGGCAAGCCGGTGGACGGCGCCCTGGCCCGGCTCCAGTGGGAGGGGCTGCTCCGCGCCTTCCAGGCCCTCGGCCACCGGGTGGAGCTCATCGAGCCGCTGCCCGGCTACCCCGACATGGTCTTCGCCGCCAACGGCGCCACGGTCATCGGCGGGAAGGTGCTCTCGGCGCGCTTCCGGCACGCCGAGCGGGCCGCGGAGGGCCCGGCCTACCTGGAGTGGTTCCGCGCCCGCGGCTACGAGACCCGCGAGGCCGTGCACGTCAACGAGGGGGAGGGCGACTACCTGGCGGCCGGCCGCTACCTGCTCGCCGGGACCGGCTTCCGCACCGACGTCCGCTCGCACCGCGAGGCCGAGAGGTTCTTCGGCCTCCCCGTCGCCGGGCTCCGGCTGGTGGACCCGCGCTTCTACCACCTCGACACGGCGCTGGCCGTACTCGACGACGAACTGATCATGTACTACCCGGAGGCGTTCTCCCGGGAGAGCCAGGGCGTGCTGCGCGTGCTCTACCCCGACGCGATCATCGCCACCGAGGCCGACGCCGAGGCCTTCGGCCTGAACGCCGTCTCCGACGGCCGCCACGTCCTGATGCCGCCCGCCGCCGCCCACCTCATGGACGAGCTGCGCGAGCGCGGCTTCGAGCCGATCGGCGTGGAGCTGTCGGAGCTGCTCAAGTCCGGCGGCAGCGCCAAGTGCTGCACGCTGGAGCTGCGCGGGGGCCCCCGATGAGCATCCCGGAGAGCACCGCGGAGAACGGCTACGAGGGACGGCGCTTCACCTCCGGGGACGTGCCCGCCGGGGTGGAGTCGCCGACCGCGACCTACCGGCAGGACGGGGACCTGCTGTGGGGCGAGTTCGCCGGCGGCCACGCCCGGCGCGGCGCCCTCACCGGGGTCTGCGCCCCCGACGGCACCCTCGACTTCGCCTACTGCATGGTCCTGGACACCGGGGAGATCGTCTCGGGCCGCTGCCACAGCACCCCGGAGACGCTCGCCGACGGGCGCGTCCGGCTGCACGAGGAGTGGGAGCGGTACGGCGAGCACGCCGCCACCGGCGTCTCCCTGCTGGAGGAGCTCCCCACCGCCACCGCCACCGCCACCACCGCCACCGAGAACGAGAACGAGAACGAGGACGAGGACCGGACATGACCGCGACCATCGACACGGCGACCACCGACACCGCGGCCCCCGCGCGCCCGCGCGGCGAGACCCCCGTCAGGGGCGGGACCGTCACCTGGGCCTGCGCACCCGGCTTCCCGCCGTCGATCATCTTCCCGTTCACCCCGCCGGAGCGCTTCGGCACCCGCAACCTGCTGGAATTCCAGATCCTGATGTACCGGCCGCTGTACTTCTTCGGCACCCACGGCACACCCGAGGTCGACTACGACCTCAGCATCGGCGAGCCGCCGGAGTGGAGCGAGGACGGGCGGACGGTCACCGTCACGATCAAGCCCTGGAAGTGGTCCAACGGCGAGACCGTCTGCGCGGACAACGTGCTGTTCTGGGTCAACATGATGGCCGTCAAGGGCGAGCGCTACGGCGAGTACGTCCCCGGGTACTTCCCCGACAACCTGGTCTCCTACGGCAAGCTCGCCGAGGACAGGGTCTACTTCACCTTCGACAAGGCCTACTCCAAGCGCTGGGTGCTGATGAACCAGCTCAGCACCATCACCCCGATGCCCCGGGCCTGGGACCGCACCGCCGACGGGCCGGCCAACGCGTCGGAGGACCTCGCCGACGTCGAGGCCGTCTACGACTTCCTGATGGCCGAGAACGGCGGCGTGCTGGAGGAGGACAACTCCGACCGCGTGCACTGGGCCGACAGCCCCGTCTGGAGCGTGGTCAGCGGCCCGTGGCGGCTGAAGAGCTACACCATGGACGGTGTCGTCACCTTCGTGCCCAACGAGCACTACTCCGGCCCGAACAAGCCCCACCTCGACGAGTTCCGCCAGATCCCGTTCATGTCGGACGGCGAGGAGTACGAGCGGCTCCTGGCCGGCCCGGACGGACCGGACGGCGTCCAGGTCGGCTACCTGCCGCTCAGCTTCAGCACCGAGCCCACCGACGACCCCACCAGGGGCGGGCCGAACCCGCTCGCCGAGAACTACACGCTGGTCCCGCAGGCCGCGTTCTGCATCCGCTACATCCCCCTCAACTACAACAACCCGACCGTGGCCGGGAAGATGCTCGCCCAGACCTACATCCGGCAGGCGATGCAGCACGCGCTGGACCAGGACCGGGCGGCCCGCGAGATCTACCACGGCTACGCCTACCGGCAGGACGGCCCCGTGCCCTGCCACCCCGCGAGCGATCTGGTCTCGCCCGCCCTGCGGGGCGCGCCGGTCCTGCCCTTCGACCCCGAGCGGGCCCGCGCGCTGCTGGCCGCCAACGGCTGGGACACGAGCGTCTTCCCCGCGGTGTGCACCGGCCCCGGCGAGGGCCCCGGCCAGGCCGGCGCGGGCATCCCGGCCGGCACGAAGCTCAGCTTCTCGCTCCGGTACGCCGAGGGGCGCCCGGCGCTCACCCGGCTGATGGAGCAGTTCCGCGACGACGCGGCGCGCGCCGGCATCGAGCTGCGGCTGCAGGAGGTCTACGGCTCGGTCCTGGTCGCCGAGGACGCCCCGTGCGTCCCCGGGCCGGACAGCCCCTGCCTGTGGGAGCTGAGCACCTGGGGCGGCGGCTGGGTCTACCACTTCCCGAGCGGCGAGATCCTGTTCAAGACCGACGCCGGCGGGAACTTCGGCCACTACACCGACCCGAAGGCCGACGAGCTCATCGCGAAGTCGGTCACCACCGACGACCTGGGCGCGCTCTACGACTACCAGGACTACATCGCCGAGCAGGTCCCGGTCATCTTCATCCCGAACTTCTCGCTGCGGCTGTTCGAGGTCGCGAACGACCTGCGGGGCTTCGAGCCGATCAACCCCTTCGGCATGATCGCGCCGGAGAACTGGTACTACGTCGAGAGCGGGGAGTGACGCCGTGACCTCCGCCGCGACCCTCACCGCGACCCTGAGCACGTCCCTCGACGCGCCCCTCGCCGTGCCGCTCGCCGGGGCGCCCGTCGCCGTCATCCCCGCCCACCACCTGATGACCTTCCTCCTCCAGCTCGGCCTGCTCCTCGGCCTGGCGACCCTGCTCGGGCGGCTCTCCGCCCGGTTCGGACTGCCGGCGCTCCTCGGCGAGCTGTGCGCGGGCATCCTCATCGGGCCGTCGCTGCTGGCCAACGCCGCCCCGGACCTGTTCGCCTGGCTGCTGCCGCAGGACCCGGCCCGCTTCCACCTGATCGACGCCGTCGGCCAGCTCGGCGTCCTGCTCCTGGTCGGCATGACCGGCATGCACCTCGACACCGGCTTCCTGCGGCGCCAGGGCAGGTCGGCGGCCTGGATCAGCGGCACGGGACTCCTGGTGCCCCTCGCCCTCGGCGTCGGGATCGGGTTCCTGGCCCCGCCGGAGATGATCGCCGGCGGCACCGACCCCATGGTGTTCGCCCTCTTCCTCGGCGTCGCGCTGTGCGTCAGCGCGATCCCCGTCATCGCCAAGATCCTCACCGAGATGCGCCTGCTCCACCGGGACATCGGCCAGCTCATCCTGAGCACCTCCGTGATCGACGACGTGGCGGGCTGGTTCCTGCTCTCCGTGGTCTCCGCGCTCGCCACCGCCGGAGCCCGCACCGGCCAGGCGGCACTGACCGCGATCGCGCTGCTCGCGGTGTTCGTCCTGGCCTCCCTGCTGATCGGCCGCAGGGTGGTGGCGGCGGTGCTGCGGCTGGCCGACCGCGGCCAAGGGGACCGCACCCTGATCGCCGCAGTGACCGTGCTGTTCCTGCTCTTCGCGGCGGTGACCCACGCGCTGGGCTTCGAGGCTATCCTCGGCGCCTTCGTCTGCGGGGCGCTCATCGGCTCGTCCCCGGACCTGAAGGTCGCCCGGCTCGCCCCGCTGCAGACGTTCGTCGCCGCGGTGCTGGCGCCGATCTTCTTCGCCACGGCGGGCCTGCGGATGGACCTGACCGAGCTGGCGAACCCCGTCGTGCTCGGCGCGGGCCTGCTGGTCCTGGCCGTCGCCATCGCCGGCAAGTTCGCCGGGGCCTACCTCGGGGCGCGCATCGCGCGGCGCACCCGCTGGGAGGCGCTCGCCCTGGGCGCCGGCCTCAACTCCCGGGGCGTCATCGAGGTGATCGTCGCCATGGTCGGCCTCCGGCTCGGCGTGCTCACCACCGCGTCCTACACCGTGATCGTCCTCGTCGCGGTCGTGACCTCGATGATGGCGCCGCCCCTGCTCCGCTTCGCGGCCTCCCGCATCGCCCCCACCGAGGACGAGGTGGTCCGTGAGGAGTTCTTCGACGCCCTGGAGACCCCCGGGCAGACCCCCGACAAGCAGTTCGTGACGACCGCCAAGGAGGCGTGACATGACCGCAGACGACCGCCCGCTGGTCCTGCTGATCGCGACGGGCATGCGGCACTACCGCGAGTACCTGCTGCGCTCGATCGCGACCGGGTACCGGATCCACCTGTTCGCCACCGCCGAGCCCGGCTGGGAGCGCGAGTACGTCACCGGCTGGACCCTGGTGGACAGCACCGTGGACGGCCCCGGGATGGTCCCCGCCGCGCTCGACCTGGCCGCGCGCGAGCCCGTCCAGGGCGTGCTGTGCTGGGACGAGGCCAGGATCCTGGCCGCCGCCCACGTCGCGGAGGCCCTGGGCCTGCCCGGCGGCGACACCGCGATGGTGCGCCGCTGCCGCGACAAGCACCTCACCCGGGTCGCGCTCGACGCCCGCGGCGTGCCGCAACCGCGCTCCCTGGCCGTCGGCACGCTGGAGGAGGCGCTGAAGGCCGCCGGCGAGACCGGCTACCCGGCCATCCTCAAACCGCGCGGCCTCGGCGGCAGCCTGGGCGTGATCCGGGTCGAGGACCCGGAGGAGCTCGCCGAGCGGTTCGCGTTCGTCCGCGACCTCACCGTCCCCGACGGCGCCACGTTCGACGTGCCCGTCCTGGTCGAGGAGTACGCCGACGGCCCCGAGGTGAGCGTGGACGCCGTCGTCCGGGACGGCGTGGTGACGCCGCTCTTCCTGGCCCGCAAGGTCCTCGGCTACGAGCCGTACTGCGAGGAGGTGGGCCACTACGTCGACGCCCGCGACGAGCTCCTGCACGACCCGGAGTTCCGCCGCGTCCTGCAGGACACCCACACCGCCCTCGGCTTCACCGACGGGTTCACCCACACGGAGATCAAGCTCTCCTCCCGGGGCCTGCGCGTCATCGAGGTCAACGGCCGCCTCGGCGGGGACATGATCCCCTACCTCGGGCTCCTCACCACCGGGATCGACCCCGGCCTGGCCGCGGCGGCGGTGGCCTGCGGGCGCGCGCCCGATGTGACGCCCCGGCGCGAGCTGGCCGCCGGGGTCCGCTTCTTCTACGTCGCGGAGGACGACACGACGATCGGGTCGATCGCCTTCGACGAGGCGGGCCTGCCCGGGGCCGTCGACCGGGCGATCCCGGTCGTCGAGCCCGGAGCGACCGTCTCACCCCCGCCCAAGGGCACCCTGTGGGGCCGCGTCGCCTACGCGACCGCGGTCTCCGCCGACCTCGCCGAGTGCCGCGCCGCCCTGGACGCGGCCGAGGCCAACCTGGAAGTGAAGGCAGCAGCATGACCGCCGTCGTCGGGAACGAAGAGACCACCGGGCCCGAGAGGCCCGCAGACCCCACCGGAGCCGAGAGGCCCGCACAGCCCGGGGCCGCCCCGCCGGCCCCGCCGGAAAAGGACGACGACGGAGTCATCGTCACCCTCCGGGAGACGTCCCGCGCGGCCAAGGCGCTGCTGCTCGGCGTGTTCGTCAACAAGCTGGCCGCGTTCATCCAGATCTACCTCGTGCTGTTCCTGACCAACCGCGGGTTCTCCCCGACCCAGGCGGGCCTCGCGCTCGGCGTCTACGGCGCGGGCGCGGTCGCGGGCTCGCTCATCGGCGGGTCGCTCTCCGACCGGATCGGGCCGCGCGCGGCCACGCTGGTCAGCATGACGGGATCGGCCGCGCTGATCGTCTCCATCCTCTACCTGCCCACCTACCCGCTCCTGCTGGGCGCGATCTTCCTGGTCAGCACGGTCGGCCAGTTCTACCGGCCGGCGGCCCAGGTGCTGCTGACCGAGCTGACGCCCAAGCACCGCCTCGTGATGATCACCGCGGTGTACCGGCTCGGGCTCAACCTCGGCATGACCGCGGCCCCGCTGATCGGCGCGGCGCTGCTGTCGGTCTCCTACAACGCGCTCTTCTGGGGCGAGGCCGCCGCCGCGCTCACCTTCGCCGTCATCGCCTCGCTCGCGCTGCCCCGGCGCGTCTCCCGGCCCGCGGCCGAGCAGAAGGCCGCCGAGCCGGAGCCCGCGGGCCGGTCGGGCTACCGCGCGGTCCTCGCCGACCGGCGCTACAGCCTCTACCTGGTCGCGGTCCTGCTCACCTCCATCGTGTACTGCCAGTACACGGCCACGCTCCCGCTGGACGTCGCGGCGGCCGGCGTGAGCCTGTGGTGGTACGGCGCCGCCGTCTCGCTCAACGGGTTCATCGTGATCACCTGCGAGCTGGCGATGACGAAGGTCGTGCAGCGGTGGCCGATCCGGCTCACCGCGCTGCTCGGGCTGGGCCTGGTCTCGGTCGGCTACGCGATCTACGCCATCTCCCCGCTCCCGGTCTGGTTCATGGTCGGCACCCTGGTCTGGACCCTCTCGGAGATCATCGGCGGGCCGACGGTCTTCGCCTACCCCGCCATGGCGGGCCCCGAACGGCTGCGCGGCCGCTACATCGGCGCCATGCAGAGCGTCTTCGGCCTCGGCACCGCGCTCGGCCCGGTCCTCGGCACACTGGTGTGGTTCCAGGTCGGCCGCTCGGTGTGGCTCTGGGCGGCCCTGGTCGCCGCCGTCGCGACCGTCGCCGGACTGCTCGGCATGCGCACCCCTGCGACCGGAGCCGAGGAGCCGCAGCCCGCGGCCGCCTCGGCCGGCTGAGCGGGGGTGCGGTGATGCCGAGGATCGCCGTCGTCGGAGGAGGGATCGCCGGAGTCACCCTGGCGTGGCGCCTGTGCGAGTCCATCCGGGGGACCGCCGTTCACCTCTACACCGGGGAGCCGTACCGCAGGGCCGACGCGAGCGCGGCCTCCGGCGGGCTGACCCGGGCCTTCGAACCCGACCCCGACCTGTGCATGGAGGCCGCCGCGAGCCTCGCCGAGCTCCAGTCGGACCCGGTGCTGCAGGCCTGGGCCTCCTACCGGGAGACCGGGTCGGTGTACCTGATGCCGGCTCTGGGCCGCGACACCGCCGAACTGGTGGACGCCGTACGGAGCCGCATCCCGGGCTCCGTCGAACTCCTCGACGCCGGGCGGCTCACCGCCCGGGGCGCCTTCCGCGACCTGCCGGAGGGGAGCGTCGCCGTGGTGGAGCGGCGGGCGGGCTACGTCTCGCCGAACGCGCTGCGCGACAAGCTCCTGGTGGAACTCGCCCGATCGGGGGTGTTCGTCGTCGACGGCCGGATCGAGACCGTCACCCGCGAGGGCGAGGTCCACCCCGTCGGCGGGCCCCCGGCACGGTTCGACGTGGTCGTCGTGGCCGCGGGCGCGTGGACGCGGACGCTGCTGGCCCGCACGGGCCTGCCGGACGGCGGGCTGCGGACCAAGACCATCCAGTACGTGCTCACCCCGTCGGGCCCGGGAGGTCCGGGCGCGTTCGTCGACGAGACCACCGGCCTGTACGGCAGGCCGTACGCCGACGGGCGGATGCTGCTCGGCCTGCCCACCGACCGCTGGGACGTGCCGCCGGGCGCGGCGGTGGCCGACCCCGCGCTGACCACCCGGATCCTGGACACCGCCCGGGCCAGGATCGGCCACGGGCCGCCCGGCGGGAGGACCGGCGGAGACGCCGAGGTCACCGCGGTGGCCGCGGTCGAGTGCTATCACGCGACGGGCGCGCTCTCGCTCCGCCCGCTGGCGCAGGGGATCTACACCTTCACCGGCGGGAGCGGCGGGGCGGGCAAGACGGTGCTGGCCGCCAGCAGGACGGCGGCGCGCAGCCTGGTCAGGACGCTGCGGTGACCGCGCCGGCCGGCCGCGCCGGCTCGCGGCGGGGCTCCGGCTCCGCCGCGGCCGGGGCGGGGGTCGCACGGGGAGCCTCCCGGGTGGGCGCCTCCCGCTCGGAGGACGCCTGCGCGGGGACGCCGTCCTCGATGCGCCGGACCATCCGCTCCAGCTCCTCGGCCGTGGCCGCCTCGGCGTGCGAGGCACCGCTGCGCCCCTTGGTGCGGGAGAGGGCCCAGAAGCGGCGGGTGTGCTCGCCGTACCAGACCGTCCAGCCGGGCAGCCGCGCGGCCAGCGCCCGCGCCGCGGCGGCTCCTTCGGTGTGCTCTTTCGCCATCGTGACCCTCTTCCGTGGTGCGCTCCGTGATGCATCGGCCGGGACGGGTCCCTTACCCGGGAACACCCGTCCCATCCGCACCGGAGGTCGTCGCGGGCCGATTCTTTGCTGAAGCATTGCGCATCGGCGGGCGTCGGCGCGTCACAACACGCTGAAAGTCAGGTAGCAGTAGTCGTCGAGCATCTTCGTCAGCGGCCGGCCGGGCCGGCCGAGCTCCGCGGCCAGGGCCTCCTCGCCGAGTCCCGACTCCGCCAGCACGCCCAGCGCCCACTCCCGGCCCAGCCGCAGGTGGGCGGCGTAGGCCGCCGGGGTGCGGGCGCCGTGCAGGCGCTCGGCGATCGCCGCGTCCCAGGGCATCACGGCCCTGGGCCGCAGGGCGTGCAGGGCCTTGGAGGCGGCGGTGGAGCCGAGCGAGCGGGGGCGGGCCCCCGCGGTGGCGGGGGCCGCGGCGAGGTCGGCGTAGCACAGGCCGAGCCGGTCGATCCCGGCGTCCGTGAGCCGGGCCAGCGAGTCGTCCGGTCCGGGCAGGTGGGCGGCCCAGCGCGACCACCAGGCGGTCACCGACTCACCGAAGACGTCCGGCTCGCCGGGGCGCGGGTTGCGCAGCCGGCAGCCCCAGGAGTTCAGCCAGGCCAGCAGCGCGCGCGGGTGGCCGGGGACCGAGAGGTCGAGCGCCGGAGCGGTCTCCCGGAGCAGGCGCTGCCAGGACCGTTCGGGGCCGGCGAAGCGGGCGAACTCCGTGACCGCCTCGCGCAGGGCCGCCAGGTCCGGGCCCGGCGCGTTCACAGCGGCACGCGGCCGGCGGCGCCGGACGCGGGGACGAGGGCGAGCGCGGGGCGGGTGCCGCGCCGTACGGCGAACCCGGCGACGGCCGCGACCAGGAACACCAGCACGCCGTACACCACGGCGGGGATCGCCATCCGGGGGTCGCCCAGCAGGGCGGGGCTCACGGCGACGGCGATGGCCAGGGTGCTGTTGTGGATGCCGATCTCCATGCACGAGGCGACGGCCTGCCGGGGGGCCACCCCCGCCAGGCGCGGCAGCCAGTAGCCGGCGGTCAGGCTCACGACGCTGAACAGCAGGCAGACCAGGCCGACGGCCCGGATGTCGGCGGCGAGCCCGTCCGCGGCGGAGACGACCGCGACCGCGATCACCGCCGCCAGCGTGACGACCGAGAGCACCTTGACCGGGCGGGCCATCCGGTCGGCGAACGCGGTCCTCGCGGCCCGGATCAGCATGCCGAGGGCGGCGGGGACCAGGACGACCGCGAAGACCTGGACGGTCTTGTCGAACTGCAGGCCCAGCGTGCCCGCGTCGGCGTAGAAGTACGCCAGGGAGAGGTTGGCGACGAGGGGGAGGGTGAAGACGGCGGTCAGGGAGTTGATCGCGGTCAGCGTGACGTTGAGCGCCACGTCCCCGCCGAAGAGGTGGCTGTAGAGGTTGGCGGTCGGGCCCCCGGGCGAGGCGGCCAGCAGCATCATGCCGACCGCGAGGGAGGGCGGCAGGCCGAAGGCCAGGACGAGCCCGAAGCAGACCGCGGGCAGCAGGAGGGCCTGGCAGACGAGGGCGACGAGGACGGCCCGGGGGTGGACCGCGACGCGGCGGAAGTCGTCCGCGGTCAGGCTCAGGCCGAGACCGAACATGATCACGGCGAGGGCGGCGGGGAGCAGGACGCTGCTGACGGTGGGACTCATGGCGGTCCCTGCCTTTCGTGACGGGGCATCATGGATCGTGACCGGATGCGGCCGCCGCACGTGACCGGACGCGACCGGGTACGGCGGGCGGGGTGGACCGAGCGGGGGTACGGCGGGCCGGCCGGGGGTGCGGCCGGCCGCCGGGGAGCCGGGGCGGCTCCGGGGAGCAGGAGGCCGGGAGGAGCGGGGAGCGGTCAGGAGAGGTCGAGGCGGACGACCCAGCGGTGCCGGCGGTCGCTCTTGGCTTCGGTCTTGAGCAGCCGGCGGAACCCGGCCCGCTCGAACATGCCCATCGTCCCCACGTAGGCGAGGGAGGGGTTGACGCGTCCGCCCTCGGGATCGACGGGGTAGCCCTCGATGGCCGGCGCGCCGTACCCGCGGGCGTGCTCCACGGCACCCAGCAGCAGGGCCTCGGCGACGCCGCGGCGGCGGTGGGAGGCCCGCACGACGAAGCACACCACCGACCACACCGGGACGTCGTCGACCGCGGGGATGGTGCGCGAGCCGGTCAGCCGGTCCATGTCCGCGCGGGGACCCACGTTGCACCAGCCCGCGACCTCTCCGTCCACGTAGGCCAGGAGGCCGGGCGGAGGATCGGCGTCGACCAGGGAGCGCATGACCTCCCCGCGCTCGTCGGCGGTCCTCCGGTTGTACTCGGCCGTGGTCAGACGCCAGGCCAGACACCAGCAGGTCTGCCTGTTCTCGGTGGGGCACAGGACGGCGCGGAGGTCGTCCCAGCGCCCGGCGTCGGCCGGATGAATTTCGACGGGCATACCGTGGATCCGTTTCTGGGGGAGGCCGGGCGCATGGGCCGCGCCGGTTCTCCCCACGGGCTTTCGAGTTTTACAGGGACTTGACTGAGAGGGGTGCAAAAGGGCTCGGGAAGCGCGGTGGGAGGGTTCCTGAAAAAGGTGGGGAAGGGCGGGGGTCAGGCCAGCGCGGGCGCGAGCGGCCGGCTCCCGCGGCGGGTCAGCGAGGCGAGGATCCGCTCGGTGCGCTCGGTGGGCTCGGTGTCGAGGTCGTTGCGGAGCCGGCGGCGGCACAGCTCGTACCAGTCCCTGACCCGGCCCAGCTCGCCCAGCTCGCCGTGCATCATCATCAGCGTCTGGTAGGTGTCCTCGTGGTAGGGGTCGAGGGAGATGATGCGGCGGCACCAGTGCATGGCGGCCGGCCAGTCCTCCCGCTCCAGGGAGTCGGCGCGCAGCACCGCCAGCGCGCGCAGCGCGACGCCCTGCGCCCACTGCCGCTGCTCGTTGATCCAGTCGCTGGCCTCGCCGGTCAGGAAGTCGCCGGTGTAGAGGTCGGCGGCGGTCTGGAAGCACTCCAGCGCCCGCTGGTGCTCCTTGGCGGCCCAGAGGTCGCGGCCCCGCTGGAAGGCCCGCTCGAACTCCTCCAGGTCCACCCACGCGCTCTGCGCCTGCAGCATGTATCCGTGGTCCTGGTGGACCAGCCGGAACCCGTCGTCCCCCTCGTGGGCCCCCAGCACGCGGCGGACGGCGTGGACCGCCACCTTCAGGGAGCTGGAGCTCCGGTCGTCGCTGTCGGGCCAGAGCACCTCGTGGAGCCTGTCCCGGTGGACCAGCCGGCCGCGGTTGACCAGGAGGTACTGGAAGAGCGCCCGGGCCTTGCCCGCACGCCAGTGGGCCACCGGCAGTCCGTTGATCTCCAGACGGAAGTTGCCCAGGCAGTGGACCGTCACCGCCGGCGTGGAATCCGTGAGCATGGGGGCCGCCCTTTCCATAGGACCCGGAGGGCCGGTGCGGCGCTCCGAACCCGGTCATCGGGTCTGACCGGAACGCTATGGAACCGCGGAGGCCCTGTTCAAGGGCGCTGCCCACAAGGTGCAAGGGGGACTACGACTTTAGTCGTAGGGGGGTGCACACCTCGCGCTATGTACGGCGGGCGACCGCCCGTGAACGATGAGTGCGTCGCACCCCCCTAGCCAGAAGGCAGCGCGATGACGCATCCCGTGTACAAGATCGAAGCAGCGGTCCGGCCGGCGGCCGTAATCAGCGGCCGGGCGGTGCGGCTGTCCTGGACCGAGGCGCGGCCCGCGGTCCAGGTGATCTTCCAGCTCCGGCTGTTCGCCGGCGCGCTCATCGGAGCCGGGGCGCCGGCGGACGTCTCCTGGGGGGTGATGGCGGCGGGGGCGGCGGCCTGGCTCCTGCTGACCTGGTCCGCGTACCTGCTCAACGGCGCGGCCGACGTCGTCGAGGACCAGTCGAACGGCTCCACCCGGCCGATCGCCCGCGGCGACCTGTCCGCACTCACCGGAGGGCGGCTGGCCCTCCTGCTCGGCGCCCTCGGCCTGTCGCTGGCCGCGGCGCTGTCGGAGCGGTTCTTCCTCCTCGCGCTCCTGCTCCTGGTGCTCAGCTGGGCCTACTCGACCGGCCCGGCCCCGCTGAAGAACACCGTCGCCGGGGTGCAGGTCGCCGTGGTGGGCGCGGGTCTGGTCACCTACCTGGCGGGCATCAGCGCGGCGGGCGTCCCCGTCACCGGCACCGTGCTGGTGTTCGCGGTGGCGATGTCGGCCTGGATGGGCATCGGGGGGCTCGCCAAGGACCTGTCCGACGTCGCCGGGGACCGGGCCGCGGGGCGCCACACCCTGCCGCTGCTGTGGGGCGAGCGCCGGGCCAAGCTCGCCATCGCGGCCGCGGCCGTGGCGGTGGGCGGCTCCTTCCTCGCCGCGGCCCTGGCCGTCGCGCCGGTCCTGGTGCCCGCCGCCGCGCTGGTCCTCGCCGGGAGCGCCGCCCTGGCCGCCGTCTCGCTCGGCCGGTGGAGCACCGGTGACCGCAGGGCCCAGCGCCGGCCGTACCGGCTCTTCATGCTGACCCAGTACTCGGCGCACCTGACCGTCCTGGCGGAGGTCGTGATCCGCTGACCGGGGTCGGCGCCGAACGATCGAGGCGGGTCCGGATGGTTCCGGACCCGCCTCGATCGTTTCCCCGCCCCGATCGTTTCTCCGGCTCCGGCTCCGGTCCCGGCTCCCGATCCCGTCGTCCCCCCGCTCGCGCGAGCGCCCGGAGACCCCAGGGTCTCCGGGCGCTCGCGGGATCCGCTAGGGCAGGGCCGGCTCCTCCTCCCGCTCGCTCAGCTCCGCGATGAGCTCGGCCGCCGCCACCGCCGCGGCCCCGTGCACCGGGACGGCGGCGATGGCGGCGGCGAGGTCGGCGGGGACGGGGTTGTCGAACACCTGGCGGAGCGGCACCTCGACGCCGAGCAGCTCCCGCAGCGCGTACGCCAGGCGGGTGCCGCTGAGCGAGTCGCCGCCGAGCCGCAGGAAGTTGCCGGTGCGCTCGACCGGCTCGGAACCCAGCACGTCGCCCATCAGCGCGCCGATGACGAGCTCCAGCGCGCTGCCGGGCCCGTCCGGGCCCGCCGGCGGCACGGCCTGCGCCGCCGGGTCCTCCCGCCCGGCCGACGGGGGGTGCCCGGCGGCCTGGGCGGGGTGTCCCGGGGCCTGGGCGGGGTGTCCGGGAGCCTGGGCGGCGGTCGCGCCGCCGGCCCGCTCGGTGAGGGCCAGCCGGTCGGTCTTGCCGTTGCGGGTCAGCGGCAGCGCGTCGACGACCTCGACCTTGGCCGGCACCATGTACGAGGGCAGCAGCTCCCGGAGCCGGGCGCGCAGCGCGCGCGGGTCGGGCCGGTCCCGCCCGGCCTCCTGGCTCCCGGTGACGAAGGCGTGCAGGCGCCGCACCCCCCATCCGCTGCGCGGCGCCACGACGACCGCGGCCTCGACCGAGGGCTGGTCCCGCAGGACCGCCTCGATCTCGCCGAGCTCGATCCGGTAGCCCTGGATCTTCACCTGGTGATCCTCGCGGCCCAGGATCTCGATGTTGCCGTCGGGGAGGTGGCGCCCGACGTCCCCGGTCAGGTAGGCGCGCTCCCCGCTCTCCGGGAGCGCCGTGAACTGGGCCGCGGTCCGCTCCGGGTCGTCGAAGTACCCGTGCGCCAGCCCGACGTCGCTCACCACCGCCATCTGCCCGACGGCCCACACCGGGCGGCGCCGCAGCTCGTCGTCCACGACGAGGTAGCGCTGGTTGGTGATCGGCTTGCCGTACGGGATGCTCGTCCAGGCCGGGTCCACCTCGCCGACGGGCGAGAACACCGACCAGCAGATCGTCTCCGTCGGCCCGCCGGAACCGACGAACAGCAGGTCCCCGGCCTGGGCGCGCAGGCGGCCGGGGAGGGTGAGCGGGATCCAGTCGCCGGACAGCACGGCCAGCCGCAGGGTGGACAGGGGACGGTCGTCGCGGATCTCGGCCTGACCGACGAGCATCTCCATGATCGCCGGTACGGAGTTCCAGAGCGTGACGCGCTCCTCCTTCACCCGGTCGGTCCACCGGTCGGGCTGGGCACGCTCGAAGGGGTCCGGCAGCACGACGGTGCCACCGGCGGCGGGCACGCCGAACACGTCGTAGACCGACGCGTCGAAGTGCAGCCCCGAGATGCCGAACAGGCGGTCGTCCGGGCCGACTCCGAACCGGGCGTTGACGTCGGCGACGAGGTTCGCCACGCCGCGGTGGTCCACCATCACGCCCTTGGGCTCGCCCGTCGACCCGGAGGTGAAGATGACGTAGGCCAGGTCGCCGGGGCTCTGGACGGAGGGGAGCGGGCCGTCGTCCCCGGTCTCGAACTCCTGGTCGACCCGGTGCACGGTCACGCCCTCGGGCCAGGCCAGCCGTTCGGCCAGGTGCGACTGGGTGAGCACGTGCCGTACGCGCCCGCGCTCGATCAGCCGGGCCAGCCGCTCGGCGGGGGCGGCGGCGTCGACGGGGAGGTAGGCGGCGCCGGAGGCGAGCACGCCGTACACGGCGGCGTACTGCTCCCAGCCCTTCTCCATGACGACGGCGACCAGCTCGTTGGCCCGCACCCGGCCGCGCCGCAGGCGGCGGCCGATGCGGCGGGCGTAACAGGACAGCTCGCCGTAGGTGAGCCGGCGGCGGCCGTCGACGACGGCCTCGGCGTCCGGGCGCTCGGCGGCCCTGGCGAAGACGATCTCGTGCAGCAGCGCGTCGGGCACGGGCCCGGCGGTGGAGTTCACCTCGTCGACGAGCCTGCGGTCGGCGCCGGGAAGCACGTCGGGGCGGGTCCGCGTCCAGTCGGGCCCGCCGTCGGCCAGCCGCTCCAGCAGCGCCGTCAGGACGCCGGACATCGACGCGCACAGGCCGGGCGGGAACACGCCGCCCCCGGCCTCCCAGCGCAGGTACAGCCCGCCGTCCTCCTGGCGGAAGCCCAGGTCGAGCAGGGGCCGCTCCGCGCTCCCGGACTCGTCGGCGGTGGCCGGTGCGGACTCCCGGCCGGCCTGCGGACGGGCGGGAGGACCGGCCTCCAGCGTGCCGACGACCACCGGCAGGCCGGCCGTCCCCGCACCGGTGCCGGTCGCGGTGTCGGTCTGGGCACCGGTCTGGGCACCGGTCGCGGTGCCGGCCAGCGCACGGGCGATCGCCTGGTCGAGCTTGGCGGCCCTGACCCCGAACCGGTCCCCGGTGCGCGGGGCGGCCACCGGGACGGTGGTCCCCTCGGGCGAGCGGTAGGCCAGGGTGAAGTCCGGGCTCTTGGCCCACCCCCGCAGCACCTCGGCGAACGCGGCCACGATCAGGGCCTCCGGGCGGGCGCCGTGGGCGCGGGCGGCCTCGGTCAGCGCCCGCCAGCGGCGGGGGGAGATCCGGTACTCGTGCCGTTCGGCCGGGGCGAGGGCGCTCGGGCCCGCCGCGACCGGAAGGTCGGGAGGGGCGAGGAGCGCCGGTCGGTCCGGCTCCTGGTGCAGAGCGGTCATGGATTCCTCCATTCGAATTACGTCGGCGCCGGGAACATAAGAAGGGCCGGTTATGCCCAGGCAGATCTCCTGACAGAGAATATGACTGGAAGTCTGCGTCGTAACCGGTCAATAACCGGTCGTGGTTACGGTCGCCGGGACCGAGAAAAGAATTCCCGACCCGACCGGAAAAGAGGACGATGGCATGGCGAAGGCATCACTGGGCCGACACGCCGATTTCAACCGGCTGTGGGCCGGACAGACGGTCAGCAATTTCGGCGACAAGATCTCACTGCTGGCGCTGCCCACCATCGCGATCGTCACGCTCGGCGGCGGTCCGGTGGAGGTCGGCGTGCTGGGGACCCTGAGGTTCCTGCCCTTCTTCCTGCTGGCCCCGCTGGCCGGGCTGGTCGCCGACCGGGTCTCGCGGCGGTCGATCATGATCGCCGCGGACCTCGGGCGCTTCCTGGCGCTCGCGAGCATCCCGGTGGCGTTCGCGCTCGACGCGGTCACGCTGCCGCACCTCTACGTCGTGGCCGCGGTCGTCGGCGTGCTCACGACGTTCTTCGAGGTCTCCTACCAGTCCTGGCTGCCGCAGCTCATCGGCACCGAGAACCTGGTCGAGGGCAACACCAAGCTGCAGATCAGCCGGAGCCTCGCCGAGGCCCTCGGCGCGGGCGCGGGCGGCGCGCTCATGCAGGTCCTGGGCGCGGCCAGGGCCGTCACGGTGGACGCGTTCACCTTCCTCATCTCGCTGGTGGCGCTGCTGTTCATCCGGCACCGCGAGGTCCGCGAGCGGGTGGAGGGGCGCAGGAACTCCGCGGCGGCCGACATGAAGGAGGGCATGCGCACGCTGTTCGGCACGCCGGTCCTGCGGAGCCTGTTCGTCTCCAACGTCGTGGTGAACTTCGGCGCGGCCATCGGTGACGCGCTGATCCTGGTGTACGCCTACAACGTGCTGGGCCTCAGCCCCGGCCAGGTCGGCATCGCCTGGGCCGTCATGGCCGTCTTCGTCATCGTCGGGGCGGTCCTGTCCGAGCAGGTCGCCAAGGCCCTCACCCTCGGCCGGACGCTCGTCCTCGTCGCGGTCGTGCTCGGCGCCGGCTACATCCTGGTCCCGTCCGCCGGCGCGGTCGGCGGCTTCGCGGGCCTGCTGGTCGTCCAGGCGGTCCTCGGGTTCGTCAGCCCGATCTTCGACATCCACGTGCTCAGCCTGGTGCAGGGGGTCACCCCCAACGACCAGATGGGCAGGGTCGGCGGCACCGCGCTCGCGGCGGTCTACGGCGCGCTCTCCGTCGGTTACGCGGCCGGCGGCGTGATCGGCGAGACCGTGGGCCTGACCCCGGGCCTCGTGCTGGCCGGCGTGATCATCGCCCTCGGCGGCCTCACGCTGCTCCTGGGACCGGTGGCGGCCATCCGGGAGCAGCCCGGCGGGGAGGAGCAGGACGTGCACGAGGAAGGGGAGCCGGAGGACGGGACCCCGGAGGACGACCCCGAGCGTCCGGTGGCGTCCGTCACCGGATGACGGACGCTGAGGGACGCTGAGGGACGCAGAGGGACAGAGCGGCGCCGACCGGCACTGACCGGCACTGACCGGCACTGAGGGACGCCGGCGGACACGGAGGCGCAGGAGGACGCGGAAGGGCGCGGAAAGCGCAGGGGCGGGCCCGCACGAGCGGGCCCGCCCCGTTCGGCGTTGGCCCCGCTCGGTGTCCGGACAGGGCCCCTCCGGCTGCGGTCTGCCCCGATCCGTCCAGCCCGGGTCCCGGTTCAGCCCTCCGGCGCGGCGGGTTCCGGCTCCGTCCTCCGGTGCGGCGTGCACGGCGGGTTCCGGCTCAGCCCGTCCCGGAGGCCAGGAAGCGCGCGACGTCCGCCGACTCCTCGGCGATCCCGGCCTCGATCTCCGGCGGCAGGGGTCCGAACGGCGTGACGCCGACGGCCCGCTCCCGGCGCGTCCAGGTGGCGACCGCCAGCCCGTCCGCCAGGACCACCGGGCGGATCTGGCCGCCCCCGGGCCACACGCGCCCGGCGTGGGCGGCCGGCACCGAGAGGTCCCTCGTCCGGTAGCCCACGAGGTAGCCGTCGTAGGCGGGCAGCAGCCGTACGTCGGGGGGTCCCTCCCGCTCCGGCTCCTCCGCCTCCGCCAGCCGGGTCCGGGGCAGGACGTGCACCTCGCCCCCGATCCCGGCCTCGGCGACGTCCTCGAGGGCGTGCCACCCCTGCCGGGCCAGGCCCGCCGGCAGGCCCGACCAGGCGATGAAGTCCCCGGCCGAGGCGGGGGCGTACGCGGCGAGGTACCGGCGGGCCAGTTCGGCCGCGGCCTCGCGGGCCGGCGGCGGGGGACCGCCGGGCGGGACCAGGTCGTCGAGGAGGGCGAACGTCGCCTCGCCCGCGCGCTCCGGGCCGTGGCAGATCCGCCCGCGCAGCGCCGTGCGGCGGATGAGGTGGAAGGCGGCCTGGCCGGTCGGGGGCACCCCGAGAGCCGCCAGCCGGGCCGTGAGCTCGGCGCGGGTGAGCGGCCCGTCCGCGCCCACGGCCTCGGCGATCAGGTCCTCGGCGTGCTCCTGGAGCCGCTCGTCCAGGCCGAGCTCGGCGTACCGGCGGCGGCTCGCCGCCAGGAAGACCGGCCCGAGCAGTCCCAGCAGCCACCTGGCGTCGTGCGCCGCCACCGCGTGCAGCGTGCCGCGCATGAACCAGCCGCGGACGAGGGCGGAGCCGTACGCGGCGGAGACGTCCCTCCGGGTGATCCGCGCGCCGCGGGCCCGCAGGCCGAGGGCGGCGGCCTCGGCGTCCTGAGCCTGGATCGCGAAGGCGCGGCCGACGACCTGCGCCACGTCGCCGTCCCTGACGCCGCCGGCCAGCCCCTGTGCCCGGGCGCGCATCAGCCGGGCGCGCTCCGGGGTGATGATCGGCATGAGGCCCCACCCTAGTGGGGGTCCGCCGAAGTCGACCAGATGATTACGATCATGTACGGTTTTATCTCTCTTGCCGACAAGTACCGATTTCGAAACACCTTCGAACATCCGGAGTGCTCGCTTGCCGGACTTCACGGAACTTCGTACTATCTGCGTTTTAAGCATGTTTTGTGATTAATGTAATGATCCCGGTAAACGGGCGGAACTGCTCCCTAGTGTCGAGGTGTGGGATGGCGCTGCGCGACGACGAGAGTTCCGATGGGGAGGAGCCCGGTTATGACAGGGAAGCCGTTCACGCCGAGGTCGTGGCCTCCTACCGGTCGCTGCTGAGCTCCGCGGGAAGCGTCGTGCTGAGCGACGAGACGGTGGTCGAGCAGCTCGTCCGGCAGGCGGGCCTGGTCGTCGACGACGTGCTGGCCCGCCGCAGCGGCGCCCCTCCGGAGGAGGACGCCCTGTCGCTCCCCCTCAGCATGGAGATCGGCGCCACCCGCGCGCAGCAGGGCGTGCATCCGACGCAGTCGCTCCTCGCGGCCGCCCTCATGTTCGAGGCCGCCTTCCCGGTCCTCGCCCGCAGGCTCGCCGCGCGGGACGACCTGGACGTGCAGGAGCGGACGGTGACCATCGGCCTGGACCTGCAGCGGGCCATCATGGTACGGCTCGCCGTCGGATCGGTGCCCTACGTCAACTTCCTGCTCGCCAAGCTGCTCTCGGCCCACCAGGACGAGCGCCACCGGATCGCGCGTGACCTCCATGACCGGATCGCCCACGGGATGGGGGTGGCGCTGCAGCAGCTCGACCTCTACGAGGTCTACCAGGGTGACGACCCCGAGCGCGCGGCCGCCAACCTGGCGATGGCCCGGCAGGCGATCAACGAGGGGCTGCAGGGCACCCGGCGGCTCTCGGCGGACCTGTGGGAGCGGGTCGGCGACGACAGCCTGGAGGCCGCGCTCGGCAAGTACCTGCGCATCACGGTCCCGCGCTCCACCCGCACCACGCTGACCACGACCGGCGGCGAGCCGAGCCTCCCCTGGGAGGTGCGGGAGGAGATCTACATCCTGCTCAGGGAGGCGGTGCGCAACGCGCTGCTGCACTCGGGCACCGCGGAGATCCACGTGGAGGTCGAGGGGCGGGACGGCGTGCTGCGCGCGGCGGTCAGCGACCGCGGATGCGGGTTCGACGTGACGGCGACGCGGGCGGCGCGCAGCGGCGGGGGACTGACGTCGATGCGGGAGCGGGCCGCGTTGCTCGGCGGCACCGTCAACCTGTCGAGCCGGGTGGGGGAGGGGACGACCGTCGAGGTGCTGGTGCCGCTGGGGGAGGACCCGGCCCTGGGGCCGTGGAGCAGACCGGAGGCGAAGGACGCCGTCACCGGTGAGGAGAGGGCGGGAGACGTTGACCGATCCGGATGAGCGGCGGATCAGGGTGGTGCTGGCGGACGACCACACCCTGTTCCGGGACGGCCTGGCGGAGCTGATCCAGACCGACCCGGCCTTCCAGGTCGTGGGGCAGGCGGCCGACGGGGACAGGGTCCTCGCGCTGGTGCCGGTCCTGCGGCCGGACATCGTCATCGTGGACGTCGAGATGCCGGGGCCCGGGGCCCGGGCGGTCGTCAGCCGGCTCCGGCAGGTCTGCCCCGAGGCGACGGTCATCGTCCTGACGATGCACCAGAACTCCAGGATCGTGCAGGAGCTCCTCGACTGCGGGGCGGCCGCCTACCTCGTCAAGAACATCGCCCGCGACCAGCTGATCGCGGCCCTGCACGCCGTCCACCAGAGCCCGCGCAACGTGCTGCTGTCGGTGTCGCGCGAGACGCTGGGCCACGGGGAGCAGACCGAGGGGGGCGGCCGGCCGCTGTCGGCGCGGGAGATGGAGGTGCTGCGGCTGACCGCCGACGCCTACTCCAACTCCCAGATCGCCACCAGGCTCGGCATCACCGAGGCCACGGTGAAGCGCCACCTGTCCAACATCTACGCCAAGCTCGGCGCCGTCTCGCGGGTGGACTCGGTCCGCAAGGCGATGGCGGCCCGGCTCATCAACCCGGTCATCGACTCGGGGCGGAACGGCCGGCCGCCGGAGTGACCGCGCCGCGGAGGCACCCGGAGGGCGCGGATGCCCGGGAAGAGTCCGGGGCCGGTGCAGAGGGCGACCGCGCCGCGGAGGCTCGCGGAGAGCCCCGCGGCACGGGCCCGGGCGCGGGGAGGCGCCGTCACCTGCCGTGCAGCAGCCGGAGGAACTCGCGGTTGCTCGGCAGCGTGGCCAGCAGTTCCCGCTGCTCCTGCTTGACGTCGGCGAACAGCGCCCGTGCCTGCTCGATCGAGCGCTCCTTGTAGGTGAGCGAGGGGAGGGGGTTGTCGGGCAGGCAGCCTAGTCCGGCGAAAATGCAGTAATAGCTACCGTTTGTCCAGAAATTCCGAAACTCGGCCTCGAAGTTACCGTAATAGGTGCCCTCGTCCGTTACCGGCTGGTTGATGGGCAGGCCGGCCTTGTAGGCGGCCATCTTCCCCTTGATGTTGTCCGTCAGGTGCAGTTCCTTGTTCGCCTTCCAGAACGGCGTGTCGACGCGCGGCGAGTAGTAGAAGTGGGCCTGGAGGAAGTCCCGGGTGTCGTCGAACATCTCCTCGATCTCGCGGTTGAACCCGTCGACCAGGGCGGGGTCGAACCGCCGGTCGGGGAAGTGCTTGGCGAGCTGGAAGATCGCGGCGTAGGTGAAGTAGATGCCGGTCGACTCCAGCGGTTCCAGGAAGCACGAGGCCAGGCCGATGCTGACCACGTTGTTCACCCAGGCGCGGCGGTTGCGGCCGACCCGGAAGCGGATGTGGTTGAAGGAGGTGGCGTCGGGGTCGAGGTTCCACAGGCGGGCGAAGTCGGCGGTCGCCTCGTCCCTGGAGGCGAACTGGCTGCTGTAGACGTAGCCGCTGCCGAACCGGCCCAGCATCGGGATCTTCCACGCCCAGCCCGAGGGCATCGCGATGGAGGAGGTGTACGGCTCGATCCCCTCCGCCTCGTCGTCGTGCGGGACGGAGGTGGCGACCGCGCTGTCGTTGATCAGGTGGTCGCCCATGTCGATGAACGGCTCGGCCATGGCCTTGTTGATGAGCAGGCCGCGGAAGCCGGAGCAGTCGACGAACAGGTCGCCCTCGAGCGTGAGGCCGCCCTTCGTCCGCAGGGCCGTGACGAAGCCCCGCCCGTCCACGACGGGCTCGGTCATCTCGTCCTGGACGTGCACGACCCCCTGCTTCCCGGTGGCGAAGCGCCGCAGGAAGTCGGCGACCAGGTGCGCGTCGAAGTGCCAGGCGTAGGCGGTCGAGCGGCGGCCGTCCAGCCAGCGCGGCGAGAGCCTGGCGTCCATGAGGGGCGGCTCGCGGAAGCACGCGTAGTCGAACGGCTCGCCGGTGCGGCCCTCGTGGACCTCGTTGTACCAGTAGTGCGAGAGGGGCAGCCCGTCGTGGGAGCGCAGGATCCCGAACGGGTGGTAGAACTGGTCCGGCCGGCCGTCCTCCAGCGTCCGGGGGGTGCTCTCGCCCGCGCCGGGCGTGCGCCAGTTGACGAACTTGACCGCCATCTTGAAGCTCGCGTTGCACTCGGGCATCCACTCCTCCTCGGGGATGCCCAGCACGTCGAAGAACGCACGCTGCAGGTTCGGCACGGTCGCCTCGCCCACACCGATCCTGGGGATGGCGGGCGCCTCCAGGACCGTGATCCGCACGCCGCCCTGCAGCACCTTGCCGAGGTAGCTGGCGGCCATCCAGCCCGCCGTGCCGCCACCGAGGATGACCACGTTCTTGATGCGATGATCCACTGCGCGTCCTCCGTTTCCTGGGACCGTGCCGGGCGTCACCGGCGCGGAACGTCGTCGTTCACGGTGGACCGTAGGCCGGGCGGGTCGGTCCGGGGTTACGCCTCCGCAGGGACCCCGGCCGCCGGCGTAACCGGGCGCCGCCGGCGTAACCGGGCACCGACCCGGCCGCGCCTAGGGTCCCGCCGAACCCGGCCGGACCCCGGCCCCGAGGACGCAAGGGAGCCGCGAGAGCCCGGAGGGTCCGCAAGAGAAGGAGCACGGCATGACCGAGACCCTGCCCGCGAGCCCGTCCGCGACCCTGCCCGCGAACCGGGCGGCGACCCCGTCCGCGAACCGGGCCGCGAGCCCGTCCGTGACCCCACCCGTGGGCGGTCCGCCCGCGGACCCGTCGGCGGGCCCGGCCGGTGACGGCGCGACGGCCCGCCCCGCGCCGCCCGTCCACCGGGGCGCCCTGTGGATCGGCGGCCGCTGGACCCCGCCGGACACCTGCGAGAGGTTCACCGTCCTCGACCCGGCGCGGGAGGAGGTCGTCGGCAGCGTGCCCGCGGGCACCGCGGACGAGGCGCGGCGGGCCGTGGAGGCGGCGGCCGCGGCCTTCCCCGGCTGGGCCGCCCTGCCGCTGGAGGCCCGGCTCCGCCCCCTGCGCAGGCTGCTGGAGCTCCTGGAGGCCGACGCCGGGTTCCTGGCGGACACGATCGCCCGGGAGGTGGGCATGCCCCGCCACCTGGCCCGCGGCGTGCAGGTGGAGTTCGCCCTCGGGGTGCTCCGCTCCTACCTGGAGACGCTGCCCTCCCACCCCTTCGAGCAGCGGGTGGGGGGTTCGGTGGTCCTGCGCGAGCCCGTCGGCGTCGTCGCCTGCATCACCCCCTGGAACGTCCCGCTCCTGCTCGTCATGCAGAAGCTGGTGCCCGCGCTCGCGGTGGGCTGCACCGTCGTGCTCAAGCCGAGCGAGCTCGCCCCGCTCAACACCTTCCGCCTGGCCGACCTGCTCGCCGAGTGCGACCTGCCGCCGGGCGTGGTCAACCTGGTCAGCGGCGCCGGCCCGGTCGTCGGGTCGGCCCTGGCCGAGCACCCCGGCGTCGCCATGGTCTCCCTGACCGGCTCCCAGCGCGCCGGCCGGAGCGTCTCCACGCTCGCGGCCGGCACGGTCAAGCGGGTGCACCTGGAGCTCGGCGGCAAGAGCGCGAACATCGTCCTGGACGACGCCGACCTCGAGACGGCCGTCGGCGCGGGCATCCGGCAGGCCTGCTTCAACTCGGGCCAGGCCTGCCTGGCCTGGAGCCGCCTGCTCGTCCCGGAGGCCCGGTACGGCGAGGCGGTCGAGATCGCTGCCGCGACCGCCGCCTCCCTGCGCACGGGCGACCCCTTCGACCCGCGCACCGACCTGGGGCCGCTGATCTCGGGGGCCGCACGGGCCCGGGTGCGCGACCACATCCGGCTCGGGGAGCGGGAGGGGGCCCGGCTCGTCGCCGGCGGCGCGGCGGCCCCCGAAGGCCTGGACCGCGGCTTCTACGTCCGGCCCACGGTCTTCGCCGACGTGCACAACGGGATGAGGATCGCCAGGGAGGAGATCTTCGGCCCGGTCACGGTGCTGATCCCGTACGTCGGTGAGGACGACGCGGTGCGGATCGCCAACGACAGCGACTACGGCCTGCACGGCGCCGTGTGGTCGGCCTCGACGGAGCGCGCGCTGGCGGTCGCCCGCCGGATCCGCACCGGGAGGGTCGACGTGAACGGGGCGCCGTTCAACCTGCTCGCGCCGTTCGGCGGGTACAAGCGGTCGGGCAACGGGCGCGAGCTGGGCGACTGGGGCGTGGAGGCGTTCTGCGAGGTCAAGGCGGTGCAGATCGGCTCGGGCCAGGCGCAGGTGGAGATCGGCGCCCGCTGACGGCCCCGGCGGGCCTCCGTCACCGGGGTTCCTCCGGGGGGCGCCGGTTCACGGAGAGGCGGCGGGCCCGGCGGGCGTCCGCCGGGCCGCCGCCGCCGCGCCGAGCAGGACGAGCAGGAGGACGACCGCCATGAACACCTGCCCGTGCAGGCCGAGGACGAAGACGGTCCGGTCGGCGAACTCCGGGTCGTATGCGGCGGTGCCGGGGAACAGCAGCGCGCCGATCATGCCGACCCACGGGACGGACAGGACGGCGGCGGCGTGCAGCAGCGCGTCCCGGCCTCGCCGCAGCGCAAGGGTCAGGCCGATGAGGCCGAGGAGCACGGTCATCACCATGTACTGGGCGTCGTGGAACTTGGCGTGGGGCGGCCAGCCCGGGTTGAAGGCGTGCTGCGCCGCCAGGTCGGGGATGACGAGGTCGGCGAGCACGGCGCTGACCGTCGTGGTCGCCGCGACGAAGGTGATCAGGAGACGGGGGAGGCGCATGGGAGGCCTTTCTGCCTGGGAGTCCAGGTGCGAGCGGGGTGAGCGGGTGTGTGGGGAGCGCGTCCGGTGGGTGCGGATGAGCGCCTCCCGGACGGGGCCGGCGGGTCCGGCCGGACTCCACCGGGAGGCGTTCACTTGCATCCTCACTGTCAGTGCAGGCCACGCTTGCCCGGGGCCCAGAACGGCTTGGTCCTGACCGAGGCCCGCGGCCAGTTGCGCTCGCGCACCAGGAAGTCGCGCACCATCTGGCAGGTCCTGGCCTCGCCGGCCACGTAGGCGGCCCCCGCGTTGCCCGGCAGGTCGAGCTCGGCCACGGCTTCGAGCAGCACCCGGGAGGAGACGGCGGGGGCGCCGCGGCGGTGGACGCGGCGCAACGGCCGCGCCCCGGGCAGGGGCAGGTCGTGCTCGGGGGACTCGCCCTCCAGGACGCCGTACACCTCGGCCGAGGCGTCCAGGGCCCGGATCATCGGCCCGAAGGCGGCGCCGGCGGTCTCCTCCCCGATGAACACGTGGTAGGCCGCCTCGCGGGTGAAGAAGTCGCCCTGCGGCCACCAGAAGGTCGTCCGGTCGCCGGGCCGGACCGTCCGCGCCCACGTCAGGCCGATGCCGTCGCCGGCGTACAGGTGGACGCGCAACTCGATCGCCTTCCGGTCGGGAGCGAGCTCCCAGATCGTGTAGGTGCGCAGCGTCTCGGCCGGGCGCAGGATGCCCGACACCGACAACGGGTCCTTCAGCTGGATCCTGATGTGCTGGCCCGGGGTGTAGGGGAAGGCGACGGGCCGGTCGGTCTCCAGCCGGATCCGGCGCATGGCGGGGGTGACCTGCTCGGCGACGGTGACGGTCGCCTCCATGGCGTACTTGCCGAACAGGCGGTCGCGCATCGTGCGGGCCATGTCAGGTGTCCTTGCGCAGCCGGACGTGGGCCGCCCTGGACAGCCCCCACCACACGGCCGCGACCAGCACCGTCACCGTCACCGTCACCGCGAGAACGGTCCACCACGGATGAGACTCCACGCTCTCTCCTTAATGCCTCTAGATTATTTAGAGCCATTAAGGAAACATAGATGCCCTAAGATGTCAACGGCGGCCGAGGGATCGACAAGAGGAGTGACGATGTCCGCGAGCACCGGCAGACGGGAGAGGCTGCGCCAGGCCACCCTGGAGGAGATCCACGCGGCCGCGCGCAGGCTGCTGGTCGAGCAGGGATCGGCCGCGGTGACCGTCAACGCGGTCGCCCGGCGGGTCGGCATGAGCGGCCCGGCCCTCTACCACTACTACGCCGGGCACGACGAGCTGGTCGGCGCGGTGACCGCCGGCTTCTTCCGCGAACTGGCCGCCGCGATGGAACAGGCCCGCGACGCCCGCCCCGGCGCGCCGACCGGCGACCGCATGCTGGCCGTCTGCCGCGCCATGCGCGTCTGGGCCACCGCCCACCCCGCCGAGTTCGGCTGGATCTTCGCCAGCCCGATCACCCCGCCCGACCGGCGGCCGGACTCGGCGCGCCACCGGGCCGCCCTGCGGTTCGAGCAGGTCCTGCTGGATCTGACCGTCGAGCTGTGGCGGACGCGGCCGTTCCCCGTCCCCGACCCGGCCGGCCTGCCCGCGTCCCTGCGCGAGCAGCTGACCGCCTACTCCGCCGCCATCGGGGGACGGCTGCCGCCCGAGGCCGCCCACGTCTTCCTGTCGTGCTGGATCCGGCTGTACGGCCTGCTGTGCATGGAGGTCCTGCACCAGCTGGACTTCGCCTACACCGACATGGAGCCCGTCTTCGAAGAATGCCTGCGCGACCTGGCCGCCGCCCTCGGCCTCGACTACTCCGGCCCGCCGGACGCGTGACGGGGCCGGTTCATCCGCGTGAGGTCAGCCGCCGCCCTCGGCCTCGGCCACTCCGGCCCGCCGGACGCGTGACGGGCCGGTCCGTCCGCGTGAGGTCAGCCGCCCGCGGCGGTCTCCCAGAGCATCGTCGGCCGGCCGCCGCGCAGCGCCTCCCAGGCGACCCTCCGGTAGCACGAGGCCACCACCGAGTCGCGGGCCAGCCCGGACGCGCCGTGCAGGTGCACGGCGTCGCGCGTGACGTCCAGGGCCGTCTCGGCGGTCAGGGCGAGCAGGCCGGCCGCGTCCGCGGACCCGAGCACCCCCCGGTCCAGGGACCTGGCGGCGTCGGCGACGGCCCAGCGCACGGCGTCGAGCCGGGCCAGCAGCCCCGCGACCCGCAGCCGCGGCGCCTGGTGCCTGGACAGCGGCTGGCCGAACTGCCGGCGGCCGCGGACGCGTTCCACCACCGCCGTGAGCGTGGCCGCGGCGAGCCCCATCAGGAGCGCCGCCTGGTAGACGGCGCCGCGCAGGCCCACGCGGGCCAGCGCCCGCTCCGCCTCGCGGCCGCGCAGCAGCACCGCCTCCGCGGGCACCCGGACGCCGGTGAGGGCCGCCGCCGCGGCCGGGCCGCCGCCCCGGTCGGCCAGCTCGCGCAGTTCCACACCCGTGCCGGGCAGGGTGACCAGGCTCACCTGGGGGCCGTCGGAGGTCTCGGCGAGCAGCAGCAGCGCGCCCGGCTCGACCCCCACCGAGAAGGGGCCCGCCGTGCCGGAGAGCAGGCCGCCGTCCCCGCCCGGGTCCGGCCGCCAGGCCAGGCCGGTGGACAGGCAGCCCTCCAGCCCCGGCAGGCGGCCGGGGATCGGCACCGGGAGCCCGCCCGCCCTGATCCGGTCGAGCAGACCGGCGCGGTCGGGCACGGCGGCGAGCAGGTCCAGGGTGACGAGCGTGCCGAGCAGGGGCAGCGGCTGCATCGAGCCGCCGACCTCCTCGCACAGCATGCTCACCACGGCGTGCCCCAGTTCCAGGCCGCCGCGCTCCAGCGGCACCCCGAACTCCCAGGCGCCGACGTCGGTCAGGGCCTCCCACGCCTGCTGCGGGCTCCCGCCGCCGTCCAGCAGCGCCTGCCGCACGGTCAGGCGGAGCTGGCGGAAGAGCGGGTCCTCCTCCTCCCACTCGGTCCACCACTCGCCGGTCATCGGCTCCATCGCGGTCATCGCGCCTCCCCGCGCAGATCTTCCCCCGGCCGCGGACGTCCGCGGCCGGTCCCGTCCGAGGGCGCGGTCACGGCCGCACCTCCGCACCCGAGTCGAGGCGCAGGCGGGCCAGCGTCTCCAGCATCATCTCCGAGGTCCCGCCGGAGATCCGCATCCCCGGAGCCTCGCGCGCCGCCACGTCGAGCGGGTCGGCGACGCCGTCCTCCCCGGCGATCATCGCCTGGTCGGCGCCGCGCTCGGCCGCCCACCAGGCGATCTCGGCGGCCAGCTCGGTGGTGTACCACTTGGCGGCCGCCGCCTCGTCCTCGTTGAGCTCGCCCCGGTCCAGCCGGGTCAGCACCCGCCGGACCAGCGTGCCCGCCGCGACGAGGCGGGCGTTGAGCCGGGCCAGCCCGATCGCGTCGTGCTGGCCGATCCCGCCCCGCAGCCGCCCGGTGGCGGCGGTGGCGGCGCGATGCCAGCGCAGCGCCTTGACGTAGTAGTCCAGACCGGTCCGCTCGTAGGCCAGCGTCCGGACGACGATGGCCCAGCCCTGGCCGGGCTCGCCCACGACGTCGCCGGGCCCCACCTCGACGCCGTCCAGCGTCACCTCGTGGAAGTCGTCGTCCATCAGGGCCGGGATCGGCTCGATCCGGACCCCCTCGCCGGCGAGGGGGACCAGGAACAGGGTCAGCGCGTCGTCGTCGTCACGGGCCAGGCAGAGGGCGTGGTCGGCGAGCCTGGCGAAGATGGAGTGCGTCTTGGTGCCGTGCAGCCGGTAGCCGTCGCCGTGCCGGACCGCCCGGGTGGACAGCACCGACAGGTCCGAGCCCGCGTGCGGCTCGCTGAACAGCACGCAGCCGAAGGACGTGCCCGCCGCGAAGCCCGGCAGGTGCCGGGCCCGCATCTCCGGGCCGGCGCAGTTGAGCAGCGTCGTGCCGACGATCGACACGGTCAGCGTGTGCAGCAGGTCCGGCACGTCGTGCATGGCCAGTTCCTCGACCAGCACCGCGGCGGTCACGTGGCTCACGCCCCGGCCGCCGTACTCCACCGGCCACTGCGGCGCGAGCAGTCCCGCCCGGCCGAGCGCCCGGTGGACGGGCCGCGGATCGCGCCGCCGCCTCGCCTCCGCGATCGGCGCGGAGGCGAGGATCTCGCGGATCTCGTCGCGCAGCGCCCGCACGGGCGCCTCGCTGTGCTCCCACAGGAGCTCGGACGTGAGCATGGCTTCCCTCCCTCAGGTGAGTACGGCTCAGGTGAGTACGGCCGACCCCGGCTCGTGGACGGCGGCGGACAGGACCCGCCCGACGCCGTCCACGAGGTCGCCGACCTCGGCGGCGGTGGCCGCAAAGCGGTTGTACTCGGCGGTTCCGGACACCCGCCCGTCCCGCTCGACGAGTCCCACGCAGGCCAGCGCCGTCGCCGGGACCGGGCTGTAGAGCTCCAGGTGCCGCGCCGGAGGGCCCGGCACCTGCTCCACCGAGATCCCGGGCAGGTCGAGCGGGACCGCGGGGTAGTTGTGCAGCGCGAACAGCACCGAGTACGGCGGCGCGGCCCCGTCCCCGGCCCCGACGCCGCCTCCGGCGCGGCCCCGGCCCTCGCCGAACAGCGCGTCCACCGGCAGCCGCTGGCGGGCCAGCGCGTCCGTCACGGCCCGGCGGGCCCGGCCCAGCAGCGACCGGAACGACGGCCGCCCCGAGCAGTCCACCCGGATGGGCACGACCGTGGTGAACTGCCCCACGGCGTCCTCCATCCCGGACAGGACCCGGCCGGCCGCGGGGGTCCCGACGACCACGTCGCGGCTGCGGCGGCCCGGCTCCTCGCGCTCCTGCCGGCGGGCGAGCACCACGGCCAGCGCGGCGAGCAGCGTCATGAACGGCGTCGCGCCCTCGGCGGCGCCCAGCGCGAACCCGGCGGAGGTCGCCGCCGGGTCCAGCCCGACGGGCAGGTGGCCGCGAGCGAACCCGCGCGCCGCCCGGGCCGGGGGCAGCCCGGCCAGGGCGTCCCGCCAGTGGCCGAGTTCCGCGGCCCCGCCGGGGCCCTCGAGCCAGCGGCGCTGCCAGGCGGCGAAGTCGGGGAACTGGAGCGCGGGCGGGGCGCAGGCGCGCCCCCGGTAGGCGTCGGACAGGTCCTTGAGGAACACCGCCGACGACCACCCGTCGAAGAACGCCAGGTGCGCGGCGAGGACGAGCACGTGGTCGTCCTCGCCGAGCCGCAGCAGCCGGAACCGGGTGCTCTCGCCCGAGGCGAGGTCCAGGTGGCGCCGCGCGCTCCCCGCCACCTGCCGCGCCACCTCGGCCGCGCGCCGCCCCGGCGGGGCGTCGGCCAGGTCCAGCACCTGCAGCCGCAGGTACGGCTCGGCGGTGACGTGCTGCACCGGCCCGCCGGGGCCGCCGTGGCCGCCGTCCAGCCGGGTGCGCAGCGCCTCGTGCCGGCCCAGCACGGAGGTGAGCGCGGCGGCCAGGGTCCCGGGGTCGAGCGGGCCGCGCAGCCGTACGGCGTGCGAACCCGTGCCCGCGCCGGGATCGGCGGCCTCCTGCAGGAACAGCCGCGCCTGCGCCGGGGTGGCCGGCACCGGCCCGCCCCCGGCGCGGGGCGCGGGGCGGGACGGCACGGGCGCCTGCGCCTGGAGCAGGAGCCTGGCGAGCTCCCGCTTGTGCGCCGGGAGCGCGTCCAGGACGTCCGGCGTGTCCTGGAGGCCCGGGAGATCCCGGAGGTCCGGGCTCCCCTGGCGCTCCGCCGGGGCGGCCGTCACGACGCGCCCCCGCCCGCGCGCAGCGAGCGGAGCATCTCCGCCGCCTCCTCGTCGCTCATCTGCTCGATCCGGTCGAAGACCGACAGCAGCCGGTCCTGCTGGGCGGCGGCGTCGCGCTGGGCGTCGCGGACCAGCGCGGCCAGGCCCGCCACGGTCGGCCGGGAGAAGAAGTCCGCCAGCGCGATGTCGACGCCGAAGTGGCCGCGCACCCGGGAGACCACCGTGGTGGCCTGCAGCGAGCTGCCGCCCAGGGCGAAGAAGTCTCCCTCCACGTCCACCTGCTCGCGCCCCAGCAGCGGCGCGACGATGCCGCGCGCGATCTTCTCCTCGACCGCGTCGCGCGGCGCCGTCCCCTCCGGTCCGGCCTGGTCGGCGGGGACCGGCAGCGCGGTGAGGTCCACCTTCCCGTGCGGGGTGAGCGGCAGCTCGTCGAGCGTCACGACGACCGGGACCATGTAGCCGGGCAGCAGCGCGGCGGCGCCCCGCCGTACCGCCTCGGCGTCCGCGGTCCCGACGGCGTAGCCGACGAGCACGCGCTCGCCGTCGGCTCCGGCGACCACGGTGACCACCGCCTGCTCCACGCCGGGCTGGCGGGTGAGCACCGCCTCGACCTCGCCCGGCTCGATCCGGAACCCGCGCAGTTTCAGCTGCCGGTCGGTGCGGCCCAGGAAGTCGAGGTTGCCGCCGGGCAGCCAGCGGGCCAGGTCGCCCGTCCGGTACAGCCGCGCGGTCGCCTCCCCGTCGGCGTAGGGGTTGTCGACGAACCGCTCCGCGGTCAGCTCCGGCCGCCCCAGGTAGCCGCGCGCGACGCCCGGCCCGGCCACGCACAGCTCGCCGGGGACGCCGGGCGGCACCGGCCGCAGCCGCTCGTCCAGCACGAACGCCTGGTGACCGGCCATCGGGCGGCCGATCGGCGGGTTGCGGTCGTAGGAGCCGACGCAGTTCATGAGCGTCACCGCGACGGTGGCCTCGGTCGGCCCGTACCCGTTGACGAAGCGGCGCTCCCCGGCGGTCCACTCGGCCACCAGCCCGCCGGGGAAGGCCTCGCCGCCGACCGACACCAGGCGCAGGTCGGGCAGGCGCCGCTGGTCCAGCAGGGGCATCAGCGCGGGCGGCAGCTCCGCCACCGTCACCCCGGTGCGGCGCATGAGCGCCGTCAGCAGTTCGGGGTCGCGCCGCTCCTCGTCCCCGGCGACGACCAGCTCGGCGCCGGCCAGCAGGGTGGTGAAGATCTCGAACACCGACACGTCGAACGTCAGGGGGGCGAAGTGCAGGACCCGGTCGGACTCGGTGATCTCGTAGTCCGCCGCGATGGCCCGGGAGAAGTGCGCGACCGAGCGGTGCTCGACCATGACCCCCTTGGGGACGCCGCTGCTGCCCGAGGTGTAGAGCACGTAGGCCAGATCCCCCGGCTCGCAGACCGGGGACACCGGGGACACCGGGGACGCGGAGGGCGTTCCGCCCGCGGGCGGCCCCGGGACCGGTACGGCCGCCACGTGCCCCGGCAGCACTCCCGCGGAGTCCGGGCCCGCGCCGCCCGTACCGTCCCCGCCGCCGGGACCGCCGGAGCCGCCCGGCACGAGGGCGAGGCGCACCGAGGCGTCGGCGAGGATCGTGGCCACCCGCTCCGCCGGGGCGGCCGGGTCGACCGGCAGGTAGGCGGCGCCGGCCTTGAGCACCCCGAGCACCCCGGCGACGGCCGCGGGGCCCCGGCCGAGGAGGACCGCCACCGGCTCGTCCCGGCGGGCGCCGCGGGCGCGCAGCCCGTCCGCGACGGCGTCCGACCAGCGGTCCAGCGTCCCGTAGTCGACCACCGCGTCCCCGGAGCGGACCGCGACCGCCCGGGGCCGGGCCCGGGCCCGCTCACGGAACAACCGGTCCAGCGTCGCGGTCCAGGCCGCCTCGTCGACGGGCCCGCCGCGGGAGAGCTCGCGCGCGTGCCGGGAGGCGCCGGGCTCCTCGACGAGGCTGAGGTCGCCCACCCGGACCTGCGGATCCTCCGCGACCTGCCGCAGCACCCGCTGGAACGCCTCCAGCAGCCCGGCCGCGGTGCCGTACCGGTACAGGGAGGTGTTGTACTCCAGCGACAGCTCCAGGCCGTCGGACTCACCGGCCAGGAAGCTCATGTCGAACTTCGCGGCGCCGTCGTGCTTCTGCTCGATGCAGAACTCCACGCCGCCGGCCTCGGCGCGGTGCGCGCCCCAGCGGCCCAGGGAGGTGAACTCGATCTGGAACAGCGGGTGGCGCAGCGGGTCGCGCGGCGGCCGTACGGCCTCCACCACCTGCTCGAACGGGAGCTCGCTGTGCGCGAACGCGTCCATCACCGTCGAGGAGGTGCGGCCGACCAGCTCCAGGAAGGTCAGGTCGTCGGTCACCTCCGTGCGCAACGTGATCATGCTGACGAAGCAGCCGATGAGCCGCTCCAGGTCGGGGTGGGGGCGCGAGGCGCTGGCCGTGCCGACCACGACGTCCTCGGACCGGGTCCAGTGGCGCAGCAGCGCGTTGAACGCGGCCAGCAGGGTGGTGAACACCGTCGTGCCCGCCGCCTCCGCGGTGGCCGACAGCCTGCCGAGCGTCTCGGCGTCCAGGGACAGGGAGAGCCCCTTGCCCTCGCCGCGGGTCTCCGGCGTCCGGGGGAAGTCCGACATGACCTCCGTCGCCCGGGAGCCCGCCAGGATGCGGCGCCAGGACTCGGCCAGGGCCGCGGACCGCTCGGCGTCGAGCCTCTCCCGCTGCCAGGCCGCGAAGTCGGCGTACTCCACCGGCAGGCCCGGCAGGTCGTGCTCGCGCCCGGCCACCGCCGCCTCGTAGCCGGAGGTCAGCTCCTCGGCGAACACCCGGGTCGACCCCGGGTCCCAGACGACGTGGTGGACCACCCACAGCAGGACGTGCTCGTCGTCGGAGAGGCGGACCAGCCGGGCCCTGATCGGCGGTCCGGCGGCCAGGTCGAACGGGGCCGCCGCGTCGGCGGCGGTGAGCTCGGCCAGCTCCCGCTCGGGGTCGTCCCCGCCGGACAGGTCGGTCTGCCGGACGCCGACCACGTAACCGGGGACCGGCTCCTGCCAGGGCAGCCCGTCCACCTCGATCAGCCTGCTGTGCAGGACCTGGTGGCGGCGGACCACCGCGTCCACCGACTCGCGGAGCGCCGCCGGGTCGAGCGGGCCGCGCAGCCGCACCGACAGCGCGATGTTGTTGCGGGTGCGGCCGCCGCCCAGCCGGTCGACGAACCACATCTGCTCCTGCTGGAACGAGGTCCTGGCGCGGGAGCCGTGGTCGAGGCGGGTCAGCGCGGTACGGCCGCCGCCGCCCGCCGACATCTGGCCGCGCATCTGCCGCAGGAGCCGTGACCGCTGCCCCTGGGGCAGCCGGCCGAGCCGTTCGGCGAGGTCGCTCATGTCAATCCTCCGTCAGCGGTGGTCACCGGGTCGGCCGGTGGAACTCGGTCAGCAGCTCGGCGAGCTGCCGGGGCAGGTGTTTGGCGAAGTAGTGGCGGCCGCCGGGGACGACGGCCAGCCCCACCTCGGAGGCGTACAGCCCCCAGGCCAGGTGGCCCTCCCCGTACCCCTCGGTCGCCTCGTCGGCGTCGCCGATGATGCAGGTGAGCGGGGTGGACAGGCGGGGCGTGAAGCCGGCGGACGTGCGGCCGAAGAAGCGGGCGGCCTCCGTCATGTCGTGCCGGACCATGCGGATCACCGTGGTCAGGTCGCGTTCGTCGAGCACCCCGTCGAAGCCGTCCATGGAGCGCAGGTGCGCGACGAGGTCGTCGTCGCTGGAGATCCGCTCCATCTCCAGCGAGTACTCGGGGTCGTCCTCCGGCAGGGCGGCGGCGAGGTACAGCGCGCGGGGGCGCAGGCCGTACCCCTCCAGGACGCGGGTGGTCTCCAGCGCCGCGACGACGCCGGCGCAGTGGCCGTAGACCGCGAACGGGCCGCGCACGGTGCGGGCGATCTCGGTGGCGGCGAGCTCGGCGAGCTCGGCGACGGGGACCATCGGGCCGGGGCGCACCGGGTCGTGCCCGGGCGGGGACACCGCCACCAGGGCGATCTCCGGCGGGAGCTCGGCGGCGAGCGGCCGGTAGGCGATGGCGTCGCCGCCGCCGTGGGGGAAGCACACCAGGGTCAGCTCCGGCTCGCGCCCGGTCTCGGGGGTGAGCCGGTACAGCAGCCGGTGCGGAGCGCCGGGCGCGGCCCGCTCCCCGCCGGGCCCGCTGAGCTCGGCCAGGCGGGCGGCCAGCCGGCGCGGCGTCGGATGGGTGAACAGCTCCACCACCCGCAGGTCCTCGCGGACCGCCCGCACGGCGCGCACCGCGGCGAAGGAGTCGCCGCCGAGGGCGAAGAAGTCGTCGTCGGGGCCGACGCCGCCGACGCCCAGGACCTCGCCCCAGGCGGCGGCGACCGCGGCGGCGAGGGGCCCGCCGTCCGCCGTCGCGGTCGCGCCGGACCCGTTGTGCGCGGTGGGCGCGGTGGGCGCGGTGGGCGCGGTGGGCGCGGTGCCGGACCCGGCGGACGCGATGGATCCGGCGGAAGCGGTGGACCCGGGGGCGGGCGCGGGCAGCGCGGCGCGGTCCACCTTGCCGTTCGGGCTCAGCGGCAGGCGGTCGAGCACCACCAGGGCGGACGGTACGGCGTGCGGCGGCAGCACGCGGGCCAGCGCGGCCCGCACGGCCGCCGGGTCCACCTCCGCGACCTCCTCCGTGCCCTCCCCTCGCCCCTCCTCCGTGCCTTCCGCCGCGCCTGCTTCCGGGACCAGGTAGCCGACGAGCCGCGCCGGGCCCTCGCCGATCCCGCCGCCGCGCGCCACCACGACGGCGTCGCGCACGCCCGGCTGCCCGCGCAGCGCGGCCTCCACCTCGCCCGGCTCGATGCGCAGCCCGTTGAGTTTGATCCTGAAGTCGGTGCGGCCCAGCAGCTCGATGACGCCGTCGGGGCGGTGGCGCGCGACGTCGCCCGTGCGGTAGAGGCGCTCGGTGAGCCCCGGCTCCAGCTCGGCGGTCACGAACCGCTCCGCGGTCAGCTCCGGCCGGTTGAGGTAGCCCCTGGCCAGGCCCGCCCCGCCCAGGTGGAGTTCGCCCGGGACGCCGACCGGCACCGGGCGCAGCCGCTCGTCGAGGATGTAGGCCCGCTGGTTGGCCATCGGCCTGCCGTAGGGGATGCGCGCCCAGGAGGGGTCGACGCGGTGCACGGGGAACTCGATCGAGTGGATCGACGCCTCGGTGGCCCCGCCCAGGGCCGCGAACGCCAGGCCGGGGGCGAAGGCGCGGATCCGGTCCGGCTGGGCGACCGGGATCCAGTCCCCGCCGAGGAAGGCGACCCGCAGGCCCGGCAGGGCCGGGCCGCCGGCGTGCTCCAGCTGGTCCAGGAGCAGGTCCAGCAGGGCGGGCGCGGAGTTCCACACCGTCACCCCGTGCCGGACCATCAGGTCGGCCCAGTGGGCGGGGTCGCGCGCGGCGGCCGGATCGGGCAGGACCAGGGTCCCGCCCGCGCCCAGCATGCCGAGGACCTCGTAGACGCTCATGTCGAAGCTGGGGGACGACAGCGCCAGGACCGCGTCCCCGGGGCGCACGCCGTACGACCGGTTGAGGTCGAGCAGGTTGTTGACGACCCCGCGGTGCTCCAGCGCGATCCCCTTGGGGGTCCCGGTGGAGCCCGAGGTGTAGATGACGTACGCCAGGTCGCGGGCGGTGACCCGGGTGACGGGGCGGTGGGCGGGGCGGGCGGCGATCTCCGCGGCGTCGGCGTCCAGCAGCACCCGCACGGCGCTCCCGGGGCCCTCAGTGCCCCCGGGGCCCTCAGCGCTCCCGGGGCCCTCAGCGCTCCCGGGGTCTCCGGTGGCTCCGGTGGCTCCAGCGGCTCCTTCCCCGGCCGGGATCCGGGCCGCCGTCTCCGCGGTGGCGACCAGGACCGGGGCCGCGGCGTCGCCGACCATGAAGGCGAGCCGGTCCGGCGGGTAGTCCGGGTCCAGCGGCACGTACGCGCCGCCGGCCTTGAGCACGGCGAGGATCGCCGTCACCAGGGCGGGCCCGCGGCGCAGGCACAGCGCCACCGCGCTGCCCGGCCGCACGCCCAGCCCGATCAGGTGGTGGGCCAGCCGGTTGGCGCGTTCCTCCAGCTCGCGGTAGGTGACCGTCCAGCCGTCCAGGCCGCCGCAGACCAGCGCGGGCGCGCCGGGGCGGCGGTCGGCGTGCTCCTCGAACAGCCGGTGCAGGCAGGTCCGGTCCGGGAACGGCGACCCGGTGGCGTTCCAGTCGTGCAGTACGGCCCGCCGCTCGGCCTCCGACAGCAGCGGCAGGTCCCCCAGCGGCACCTCCGGCTGCTCGACCGCGGCCCGCAGGAGGGTCAGGAAGCGCTGGAGCAGCCGGTCGACCGTCTCCGGGTCGAACAGGGCGGTGGGGTACTCCACCAGCGCCCGGACGGCGGTGCCGCTGTCGTGCACGCTGACCATCAGGTCGTACTTGGTCACGCCCGACTCGAAGTCGACCGGCTCGGTCCGCAGGCCCGCCAGCTCCGGCGCGGTGTCCGGTGTCTCGTCGAGCAGGAACATCACGGACGTGAGCGGCGGCCGGCTCGGGTCGCGCGGGATCTTCAGCGCGTCGACGATGAGGTCGAACGGCATCTCCTGGTGGGCGTAGGCCTGCAGGGTGGTGGTCCGGACGGAGCGGACCAGCTCGTTGAACGTGGGGTCGCCGCCCGTCCTGACCCGCAGCGGCAGCGTGTTGACGAAGAAGCCGATCAGGTCGGCGACGGCCGGGTGGTCGCGGCCGGAGACCGACGTGCCGACCACCACGTCGTCCTGGCCGGTGTGGCGGGCCAGGGTGGCGGCGAAGCCGGCCAGCAGCGTCATGAAGAGCGTCGCGCCCTCCGCCCTGCCGTGCTCGCGCAGCGCCGCGACCAGCGGGGCGGGCAGTTCGACGTAGCGGGAGCCCCCCTCGTGCCCGAACAGCGGCGGCCGCGGCCGGTCGGTGGGCAGGTCCACCGGGGCGGCGCCCGCCAGCTCGCCGGTCCAGTAGTCCCTGAGCTTCTCCAGCCGCTCGCCGCCGATCCGCCCGCGCTGCCAGGCGGCGAAGTCGGCGTACTGGAGGGGGAGCGGGGCCAGGCCGGGGTCGCGGCCCGCCGCGCGGGCCGCGTAGCAGCGCTCCAGCTCGGTGGAGAGCAGCCGCATGGACCAGCCGTCGGTGACGATGTGGTGGACGTTCAGCAGCAGGACGTGGTCCTCGGGGCCCAGCCGTCCCAGAGCCGCGCGGATGGGCGCCTCGCGGGCGAGGTCGAACGGGGCGGCCGCGTCGGCGGCGTGGAACGGGCCGATCGCGGCCTCGTCCGGCAGGTCGACGAGCGGCAGGGCCAGCCGGTGGTCCGGCAGGAGCTCGGGCACCGCCTCCTCGCCCCGCCCGGGGTAGACGGTGCGCAGGACCTCGTGCCGGTCCACCACGTCCTGCAGGGCGCCGTGCAGCGCCCCGACGTCCAGCGGACCGCGGATGCGGGTGGCCACCGGCACGTTGTAGGCCGGTGAGCCCGGCTGCAGCTGGTCGACGAACCAGAGCCGCCGCTGGGCGAACGACATCACCGCCGGCTCGCCGCCGGTCCGGGGCTCCGGGTCGTCCTGCCTGGCGGGCCCGGCGCCCGCGCCCGCCAGCGCTTCGAACAGGGCCCGGCGCGAGGCGGGCAGACCGGCGATACGTTCGGCGAGGGTGTCGCTCACCGGGAACCTCCATGCGTTTTCGGGGGAGTCTTCGGGGCGTCTTCGGGGTGCTCGCGGCGGCGGCCGGCCGCCGGTCGGCGGGCGGGTCCTCCCCGGCCGGCCCCTCCGAGCCGGACGGAGCCGGACGGAGCGGGGCCGGGCCGGATGGAGCCGAGCCGAACCGCCGGAGCCGGAGGGCGCCGGACGGAGCCGGGTCAGGCGGGGTAGCCGGGCAGCGGGAAGTCCCGGCACAGGCGGGCCACGGCGGCGCGGACGCCGTCGCGGGCGGGGGCGGGGAGCCGGTAGTCGGTGTCGCCGAGCTGCTCCACCGCCTCGACGGCCCGGCAGAAGAGGTCGGCGCAGGCGGCCATGTCGGCGGGCCCCATGCCGCGCAGCGCGAGCGTGTTGGTGCCCAGGCGGATCCCGGAGGTGACGTGGGCGGGCCTGGTGTCGCCGACGATGCGGTTCTTGTTGACGATGATCCCGCACTCCTCCAGCGCCCTCTCGACGACGACGCCGGTGTAGCCCTTGGCGCCCACGTCGATGAGGACGAGGTGGTTGTCGGTCCCGCCGGTGACCAGGCCCTGCCCGCGGTCCACCAGCTCCACCGCGAGCTGCCGGGCGTCCAGCCGCAGGCGCAGGGCGAGCGCGCGGAAGGCGCCGGTGGAGGCGGCGGCGAACGCCCGGGCCTTGGCCGCCACCCCGGCCAGGTCCGGGGTGCCCTGGGCGCGGGGGAAGACCGCCCGCTGCAGTGCGCCCGCCAGCGTCCCCCTCCCGCCGGGACCCGGCCGGGCGGCGTCGGGCCCGGACAGGATGAGCCCGCCGCGCGGGCCGTAGAGCTGCTTGTAGGTGCTGGTGGTGGTCACGTGGGCGTACGGGACCGGGTCGGGGTGCTCGCCGGCCGCGACCAGCCCGGCGATGTGGGAGATGTCCGCCAGCAGCCAGGCGCCGCACCCGTCGGCGATCTCCCGGAAGCGGGCGAAGTCGATGGTGCGGGGGTAGGAGCTCGCGCCGCAGACGATCAGCTTGGGCCGGACGCGCCGGGCCAGCTCGGCGACCTCGTGGTAGTCGATGAAGCCGTCGGGGCCCACGCCGTAGCCCACGGTCCGGAAGTACCTGCCGGTGACCGAGGCGGGGGAGCCGTGGGTGAGGTGCCCGCCGGCGTCCAGGTCCATGCCGAGCACGGTGTCGCCGGGCTCCAGCAGGGAGAACAGCACCGCGAGGTTGGCCGAGCTGCCCGAGTGGGGCTGCACGTTGGCGTAGTCGGCTCCGAAGAGCTCGCGGGCCCGGGCGACGGCCAGCCGCTCGACGTCGTCGGCCACCTCGCAGCCCGCGTGGAAGCGGGCGCCCGGGTAGCCCTCGGCGGTCACGTTCCCCAGCGCGCTGCCGGCGCAGGCCAGCACCGACGGCGGCGCGGTGCTGCACGCGGCCACCATGGCCAGCGTGTCCGCCTGGCGGCGCATCTCGCGCTCCAGCAGGCGGAAGATCTCGGGGTCCTCGGCGGCGAGGTTCTCCGTCGCGCGCCGGTGGAATTCGGCCAACCGGACCATGCGGGCCTCCAGTCGTCAGAGCCGCCGGGAAAAGGCTCCCGGAAGGGCGGTGAATTCGATCCGCGGACGGCAGATTAGGCACCCCCAGTTAAGTGCCGGTTATGACGCTTTATTAGGATTCGTGAGAAATTGCAGCGCTGAATTCCCCGCCTCCTTCCCCCGTCGGCGGATGGGGGCGCCGCGGGCCCCGGAGTGCGACGTAACCGCGCGGCAACCGGTTGCCGGGAGGGTGAACGGCGATACCGGTTTGACGGCGACCACGACGGCGGCTTTGACGGGACGACACTGGAGGACCAATGGCCACGGGACCACCGCATCGGTACTTCCAGGTTCTGGTGAACCACCGGGCGCAGTACGGCATATGGCCCCTGGACGACGCCGTGCCCGGCGGCTGGTCGCCGATCGGGTTCGTCAGCACGCGCGAGGAGTGCCTGGTCCAGGTGGCCGAGCTGTGGCGGGACATGCGGCCGGCCGGGAAACCGGACGAGGACGGGGGCGGGGCGGCCGGCTGGACCGGCCGGGTCGCCGCCGCCGCGGCCGCCCGCCCGGGCGCCGTCGCGCTGAGCGGCGGCGCCCGTCTCACCTACGGCGAGCTGCTGGAGGGCGCGCGCCGGCTCGCCGGGCGGCTGATCGCCCTCGGCATCGGCGCCGAGGACCGGGTCGCGCTGTACCTCCCGCTCGGGGCCGCGGCGCTCACGGCGCTGCTCGGCATCGCCCTCACCGGAGCCGCCTACCTCCCGATCGACAGCCTCGACGACGCCGGCTGGCGGGACCTGGTGATCGCCGACGGCGGTGTCCGGGCGGTCGTCACGGACCGCGCCGACAGCCTGGTGCACGTCGACGCGCACGTCCTGACCTGGCCGGACGACACCGGGACCGATACCGGCACCGGGGTCTCCGCCCTCGACGCCGACGCCGGTGCCGCGACCACCGCCGGTGACGAGGTCGTCGGCGCCGCCGTCACCACGGTGGCCGCCGCCACGATGGCCGGACCCGCCGCGACCGGGCGGTCCGCCGCCCCGGTGCGTGGCCCGCGTGTGCTCCCGTCCGACGCGGCCTGCGTGCTCTACCACCCGGCGGAGCGCGGATCGCGGGGCGTCGTCCTGGAGCACCGCCAGCTGGACGCCCTGCTGGGCGAGGTGCTCCCGGTCCGCCCGGGCGACCGCGTCGCGGTGTCGGGGCGCCTGTCCTCCGAGTTCGTCAACGCGGACCTGCTGCGCGTCCTGCACGGCGGGGCCGAGGCGGTCCTGCCGCCGGACGCCGCCGATGCCACGGACGCCGCCGGAGACGCCGGTGTCCCCGGTGCCACGAGCGGCACCGGGGACACCGGCGTCTCCGGGGACGTCCGCGTCCGCCCGCCCGCCCCGACGTGCTCCTCGCGCTTCTACGGATCCCTGGAGACCGGTGTCGTGTGCGCCGGGCGCAGGGCGCTCCCCGCCGGGCCGGGCCCGGCGCGGACGCTGATCGGCCCGCCGTTCGCCGGCTGCCGCCTGTACGCCCTGGACGACGACCTCCGGCCGCTCGCCGTGGGCGGCACCGGCTCCCTCTACGTCGGAGGCCCGGTGGTCGCCCGCGGCTACCTGGACGATCCGGCGGCGACGGTCGACCGCTTCCTCCCCGACCCCTTCGCCGCGGACGGCAGCCGCATGTTCGCCACGGGACACCGCGTGCGGCTGCTGGAGGAGGGAGTGCCGGAACGCCTCGACGGATAGGCCGCAGGCGTCCGGAGAGCACGCATCCGCAGCCCGGGGCTCCTGCCGTCCGATCGAGCGCGACCCGTCCCGCCAACCGAACAGACAGGAGCGGAAATGTCCGTCACTCCTCATGTCACCGTGCTGAGCGGCGCGCTGGGCGCCGGCTCGCGCACCGAGCGCCTGGCCCGCTGGTGCGCGCGGGAATGCCTCTCCCGGGGGGCGACCGCCACCCTCTTCGGGGGCGCCGAGCTGGACTTCCCGTTCTACGGGGAGCCCGGCCGCCACGGCCCCCGGGTGACCCGGTTCCTGGACGACCTGGCACGCGCCGACGGCGTCGTGCTGGTGACGCCCGCCTACCACGGCAGCGTGTCCGGCCTGCTCAAGAACGCCCTCGACTACGTCAACGAACTGGCCGCGGACGTACGCCCCTTCTTCGACGCCAGGGCGGTGGGCTGCGTCGCCCTGGCCGGGGGGGAGCAGGGCGCGGCCGCGACCCTCGCCACCATGCGGGCCATCGTGCACGCCCTGCGCGGCTGGCCGACACCGCTCGGCGTCGGCGTGACCGGAGGGTCCCTGCCGGACGGCGACGCCTCGCCGGCGAGCGAGCGCACGCGGCGGCAACTCGGCCTCATGCTCGACCAGGTCCTGTTCCTCGGCTCCGTGCCCGGGGCGGGACGGCCGGAGGAGGCCGCCCTGCCCTCTCTCGCGCTGACTGCGCTCGACGCCGGATATTTCGACGCCGGAAAGAGCGGATCGCCCCGCGGTGGAACGTCTCCCGAGATTTCCGCCGAGCCGGTGCTTTACCGCCACGCGGATAGATAACCGCCATTTAACCGGCTTTATCTATTTTCTCCATATGTCGGATATCGAGGTCGGCTCCCGTCCGGGTGGACCAGGCGCGACCCACGTCACGAAGCAGGAGCTCCGATGACCCACAGTTCGGCTCCAGACACCCCGGGCGGGTACGCACCCGCGCACCGCGTCCTCGACGCGGTGACGCGGTGGGCCCGGCGGGCACCCGCGGCCACGGCGGTCCGCGCACCGGACGGCGAGTTCGGCTTCGCGGAGCTCGCCCGCCACGTGGACGCCCTCGCCGCCGCGCTCGTCGACGCCGGCGCCGGTCCGCAGACGCCGGTCGGGCTGTGCACCGGCAGATCACGCTGGCTGGTGGCCGGCCTGCTCGCGGTCTGGCGGGCGGGCGCCACCGCCGTCCCGGTCGACGACGGCCATCCCGCCGACCGGATCAACTTCGCGCTCCGCGACGCCGGGGTGAAGATCCTGCTCGGCGACCGGCTCCCGCCCGGCGCCGCGCCCCCGAAGACGCGCACCCTCCTCCCGGAGGAGGCGGCCGGGCAGCGGGTGAGCGCGTGGGCCGCGCTCCCGGACCCGGACGACTGCGCCTACGTCATCTACACCTCCGGGACCACCGGCTGGCCCAAGGGCGTGGAGGTCACCTACCGGGGCCTCGACACCCTGCTCGACGCCCTCGCCTGCCTGGGGCTGCCCGCCGGCGGGCTCGGGGTCAACGCCGTCTCCCCGGCGTTCGACGGCTGGCTGTGGTGCACCCTGCTCTACCTGTGCCACGGGCAGGGCGTCGCCCTCGTCGACCTGGAGGAGGGGCTCGACGCGGCGCTGGAGGCGGTGCGCCCGCGCACCGTCTGCCTCACGCCGTCGCTGCTCGCCTCCTGCACCGGGGACATCCCCAGCGCCCGGGTCCTGGTCGTGGCCGGCGAGCCCTGCCCGCCGGAGCTGGTGCGCAGGTTCGGCGACGGCCGCAGGATCCTCAACGTCTACGGCCCCACCGAGACGACGATCGCCGCCACCTGGGCCGACAGCCACCGCGGCGACGACGTCCGGACGATCGGGCGGCCGCTCCCCGGCTACCGCGCCCACGTGCTGGACGACCGGCGCCGCCCGGTGCCGCCCGGCGTCCCCGGGGAGCTGTACCTGGCCGGCGCGGCCGTCGCCCGCGGCTACCGCAACCGGCCGGGCCTGACCGCCTCGCGGTTCGTCCCCGACCCCTTCGGCGGAGCCGGGGACCGGATGTACCGGACCGGCGACGTGGTGGTCGAGCGGCCCGACGGTCAGCTGGAGTACCACGGCCGGCTGGACGACCAGGTCAAGGTGCGGGGCCTGCGGGTGGAACTCGGCGAGATCGAGCGTGTGGCGCTGCGCGCCCCCGGCGTCCGCGCCGCGGCGGCCTTCGTCACGGAGACCGGTGACGCGGTCGGCCTCGCCGTGGTGCCCTCGGTCGCCCCCGGCACCCCGGAGGACTCCCCGACCGGGGCTCCGGACTCACCCGCGACCCTGGACGCGGCCCCGGCCCTGGCCTTGGACGCGACTCCGGCCCCGGCCCCGGAGCCGCGCTCGGCCCCGGCCTCCCCTCCGGAACCGGACGGGGAGGCCCGGCTCGCGGCCGAGGTGCGGGCCCGCTGCGCGGCGGGCCTGCCGGAGGCGATGGTGCCCGCCGCGGTCTCCGTCGTGGCGGTGCTGCCGACCCTCCCCACGGGCAAGGTCGACCGTACGGCGCTTGCCCGGCTCTCCCCGCGCGGGCCGGTGGCCGGCCGGCCTCCGGAGGGCGAGCGCGAGCTCCTGGTCTGCGAGGTGCTGGGCGAGCTGCTCACCCGCCCCGTCGAGGACGCCGGAGCCGACTTCTTCGAGCTCGGCGGGCACTCGCTGCTGGCCGCCCGGGCGGTCTCGGCGCTGCGCCGCCGTACCGGGCTGCGCCTGACGATGGCGCACCTGCTGGCCGCCCCCACCGCCGAAGGCCTGGCCGCCGCGCTGGACCGGCTCGCCGAGGACTCCCTCGTGGGGACGCCGTGAACCGCCCCTGGCTGGTGTCGTGGCCCGCCGGCCCCGCCCGGCCCGTCCGCCCGACGCTGCTCTGCCTGCCGCAGGCCGGAGCCGGCTGCGGCCAGTTCCGCCCCTGGCAGGACGCGCTCGGGCCGGAGGTGTCCGTGGTCGGCGTGCAGCTGCCCGGCCGGGAGAACCGCTTCACCGACCCGCCGGCCCGCAGCGTCGAGGAGGTCGTCGGCGCGGTCGTCGCCGAGCTCGCCGGCGACCCCGCCGGACCGCTCGCCTCGGGGCTGCCGTTCGTCGTCTTCGGCAACAGCTTCGGCGGGCTGCTCGGTTACGAGATCGCCCGCGCCCTCGGCGGCCGCCACGGCCGGTGGCCGGACGCGCTGGTCGTCGCCGCCTGCCGTCCCCCCGGCATGTGGACCGGTGCGGGCCGGGGCCTGGTGGAGGGGGAGGAGGAGCTCGAGCGGCTGCTGGCGGGCCGCGGGCTCGGCGAGGACGACCTCGACGAGGACAGCCGCGAGCTGGCGCTGGAGGTCCTGCGGCACGACGCCCGGCTGTCCCTGACGTACGTCCACGACGACGGCGCGGGGGGTGCGCTGTGCCCGGTCGAGGCCTGGGGCGGCGAGGCCGACGAGACCGTGACCCCCGGCCAGCTCGCGGGCTGGCGCGACCACGCCGCCGCCGGGTTCCGCCGCCGGCTCTTCCCCGGCGGCCACCACTTCTGCCTGGAGCGTCCCGGCGCGGTCCTGCCGCTGCTGCGCGAGCGGCTCCGGCAGCCCGCCGGAAACCTTGAGAGGAGCCGTCGATGAACGACGGGATCAGCCGCTACGCGGTGCTGGTCAACGACGCCGGGCAGCACGCGCTGCACCCGCAGGACGCCGGTCCGCCCCGCGGCTGGCGCGCCGCGGGGTTCAGCGGGAGCGAGGAGGAGTGCGCCCGGTACGTCGACGAGCACTGGACCGACACGCGCCCGCTCCACCTGCGCCGGAGGGCGGGGGAGCGGCATGCCTGAGATTCCCGGCCCGCCCGAGGGGCTGGACCTCCTCGACCCCGGCCTGTTCGCCCGGGACGCCTTCTGGCCCGTCTTCGCCTGGCTGAGGCGGAACGCGCCGGTCCACCGGCACCCGGAGCCGGACGGCCCCGGGTTCTGGGTGGTCAGCCGCTACCGGGACATCGCCGCCGTCTACGCCGACGCCGAGACGTTCAGTTCGCGGTACGGCATGCGCCTCGACAGCGACCCCGGCGCGGTCGAGGCGGTCGCCCAGCGCATGCTGATCGTCTCCGACGCCCCGGACCACACCCGGCTCAAGCGGGTCCTGCAGCGGTCCTTCGGGCCGTCGGCCATGCCCCGGATGGAGGAGCTCGTCCGGGGGGTCGTCGCCGAGGTGGTCGGGGAGGCGGCCGAGACCGGGGAGGTCGACTTCATCGACGTCGCCAAGAAGATCCCCAACCACGTGGTCTGCGCGCTCATGGGCATCCCCCGCGAGGACCGGGAGTGGATCGGCGGCATCACCACCGACGCCTTCGAGTCGGAGGACGAGGCCGAGCGCAGCGGTGCGCACGGCGAGATATTCCTCTACTTCGCCGACCTGCTGCACGAGCGCAGGGCCCGGCCCGGTGACGACTTCGTCAGCGCCATCGCCACCGAGCGCCGGGCCGCCGACGTCCCCGGCGGGGAGCGCCCGCTCACCGACGAGGAGATCATCTTCAACTGCAACGGCGTGCTGGCCGGGGCGAACGAGACGACGCGCTACTCCGCGGCCGGAGGGGTGCTCGCCCTGGCGCGCGATCCCGGCCAGTGGGAGCTGCTGCGGGCGGCCGGCCCGGCCGGGGCGTCCGCGGCGGCCGAGGAGATCCTCCGCTGGACGACCCCCGGCGTGCACGCGCTGCGCACCGTGATGCGCCCGGCCCAGGTCGGCGGCGTCCGCGTCGAGCCAGGGGACCGGGTGACGCTGTGGAACGTCTCCGCCAACCGCGACGAGGAGGTGTTCGACCGGCCCGGCCGGTTCCTCGCCGACCGCACCCCCAACCGGCACATCGCCTTCGGCCACGGCCCCCACCTGTGCCTGGGCGCCCGGCTCGCCCGGCTGGAGCTGAGCGCCTTCGTGGCCGAACTGACCCGGCGGGTCGAGCGGATCGAGCTGACCGGCGACCCGGTGTACAACGCCTCGAACTTCACCTGGGGCCTGCGGCGCCTGCCGGTACGGCTCGCGCCGGCCCGGGTCCCGGCACCCGCCTGACCCCGCCGCCCGGCACGCCCAGACCGTCCGGCACGCCCGGCACGTCCGGCACGCCCGGCACGCCCAGACCGCCCAGACCATCCGGACCGCCACGGCTCCGGCACCGCCCCGAGGGGCGCGGCACCGCCCGGACCGTTCCCGGGGCCCCGGCGCCCGCCCGGACCGCCCCGGATCCCCGCGTCACCTTCCCCTGCGTTCTCCCCCTCGTCTTTCCTCGCGTCTTTCCCCCCCGCGGCTTGTCCGCGTCGCCCAAGGAGGCACCAGCGTGGCCATCAAGATCATCGATCATGACGGACGGGCGACCGTCCCCGAGCATCTCGACCTCCCGGTGGACCGGAGCAGGACCGGTGACGGCACGGGCGACGCCGGGTACGTGAGCGTGCCGGTGCCCGTGGAGGGCCGGACCGCGACGTGGTGGACCGCCGTGTTCCTGGCCTTCCTGCACCGCTACAGCGGCGCGACGGAGATCACCCTCACCGGTCCCGACGGGCTGGCCCACCGCTACGGCGTCACCGCCGCCGACAGCGTGCGCGTGCTGGCCGCGCGCGTCACCACCCGGCCGGTCGGCGGGGACGCCTCCACCGCCGGAGGTCGGGCCGCAGACGGGGCCGCGGAGGGTGCCGCGGACGGGACCGGGGAGCGGCGGGCCGAGACCCGGGGCGTCACCGTGGCGCTGACCACCGCCGAGCACGGCGGCGGCGTCCGGGCCGACCTCACCCTCCTCGTCACCGGGGACGGCGCGGTCCTGCTGGCCGCCGGCGACCTGTGGCTCCCGGAGACGGCCGAGCGCATGGCGCGCCACCTGGCCACCCTCGCCTCCGCCGCGCGCCGGGCCGCCGACGTCCCCGTCGCCGAACTGCCGCTGCTGGACGCGGCGGAGCGCCGGCGGCTGCTGGTGGAGTGGAACGACACCGACGCGGCCTGGCCGGACGGCGACTACTTCGCGCTGGTCGCCGCGCGCGCCGCCGCCACGCCGGACGTCCCGGCGGTCGTGCACGGGACACGAGTGATCACCTTCGGCGAGCTGGACGCGCAGGCGAACCGGATCGCGAACTTCCTGCGGCGCGTCGGCGCGGACACCGGCGAGCGGGTGGGCCTGCTGTGCCCCCGCGGGGCCGACTTCGTCGTCGCCGTCCTGGGCATCCTCAAGTCCGGCGCGGCCGTGGTGCCGCTCGACCCGATCAACCCCGACGCCCGCATCGCCCAGATGGCCGAGGACGCCCGGCCGCTCGCCGTGCTGGCCCCCGAGGCGCTGCTGGAGCGGGTGCCCGGCGGCGTGCGGGCGGTGCGCGTCGACGCCCCCGAGTTCGACGCCGAGCCGGCCGAGGCCCCGGCCGTGGAGCTCACCGGCGACGCCGTCAGCCACCTGATCTACACCTCCGGCTCGACCGGGCGGCCCAAGGCGGTGCTGGAGCGGCACGGGGCCCTGGTCAACCTCGTCCACTGGACCGGGCGCGCCTACGGGGTGCGCCCCGGGGACCGGGCCTCCTGGCTGTCCACGCCCGGCTTCGCCGTACAGCTCATGGAGTGGATGCCCTACCTCGCGCTGGGCGTCACCGTCTGCGTGGGGGAGGCCGAGGAGCGCACCCCCGAGCAGGTCAGGGACTGGCTGGTCGCCGAGCGCGTCACCCACACGATGCTCGTCGCGGCGCTGGCCGAGCGCGTGTGGCCGCTGGAGTGGCCCGCGCAGGCCGCGCTGCGCGTCATGGTCACCACCGCCGAGCGGGTGCACAGCTGGCCGCCCGCCGACACGCCCTTCCAGGTCGTGATGACGTACGGCTCGACCGAGACCACCAACGTGCTGTCCTGCCTCGACCTCGGCGCCGGGTCCGACCTCACCGCCCAGGCCACCCCCGAGGAGGTGCGCGCCGCGCGGCAGGTGCCGGTCGGCCGCCCGATCGCCAACACGCGGGTCTACATCCTGGACGGGTTCGGCACCCCGGTCCCGGTGGGGGTGGTCGGCCGCCTGCACGTCGCGGGCGCCGGCGTCGCGGGCGGCTACCACCGCCGCGACGAGCTGACCGCGGCGCGGTTCCGGCTCAACCCGCTGGCCGAGGAGCCGTCGGCGGTGCTGTACGACACCGGCGACCTGGCCCGCTACCGGCCGGACGGGGCGGTCGAGCTGCTCGGGCGCTCCGACGCCCAGGTGAAGGTCCGGGGCTTCCGGGTGGAGCTGGGCGAGGTGGAGACCGCCGTCGCCGCCGCGCCCGGGGTGGCGGAGGCCGTCGTGGTCGCGCGCGAGGAGGAGTGGGGCGGCACCCGGCTGGTCGCCTACGTCGCCCCGGCCGCCGCGGAGGCGAGGACCGTGCGCACCCACGTCTCCCGGCGGCTCCCGCAGTACATGGTCCCGGCCGCGGTGGTCGCCCTCGACGCCCTGCCCCGGCTGGCCAACGGCAAGCTCGACCTGCAGGCGCTGCCCGAGCCCGCCGCGCTGGACACCGGCGCGGAGGCCGTCGCGCCGCGCGACGACGCGGAGACCGCGCTGGAGCGCATCTGGGCCGCGCTGTTCCGCGTCGAGCGGGTCGGCGTGCACGACAACTTCTTCGAGCTGGGCGGCCACTCGCTGCTCGCCTTCCGGCTCATCGACGAGGTCCGTACGGCATTCGCGGTGGAGCTGAGCCTGCCCGACCTGTACCGCAGCCCGACCGTCGCCGGGCTCGCCGAGCTCGTCACCACCAGCCGGACCACGGGCCGCTCCGACTTCGCCGGCATGTCCGCGATCGAGCCCGACCCGGAGAACCGCTTCCAGCCGTTCCCGCTCACCGAGTGCCAGCAGGCGCTCTGGGTCGGCCGGGGCGACGCGGTCGACCTGGGCAACGTGGGCTGCCACGGCTACTTCGAGTGGGAGAGCGACCACCTGGACGTCGAGCGCTTCACCGCGGCCTGGCGCAAGCTGGTCCTGCGCCACGACGCGCTGCGCACGGTGATCCGGCCCGACGCGCTGCAGCAGGTGCTGGCGGAGCCGCCGGACTACGCCATCGAGGTGCTGGACCTGCGCGGCACCGAGCCCGCCGAGGCCGAGGCCACGCTGCTCCGGCTGCGCGAGCGGCTCTCCCACCAGGTGCTCGACGACGGCCACTGGCCGCTGTTCGACGTGCGGCTGTCGATCCTGCCCGGCCCGTGGAAGGTCCGCATCCACCTGAGCCTGGACTTCCTCATCTCCGACGCGTGGAGCTACTTCCAGGTGCTCATCCCCGACCTGGTCCAGCTCTACGAGCGCCCGGACGAGGACCTGCCCCCGCTCCGGCTGACCTTCCGCGACTACGTCATCGGCGGCCGCGACCGGCTCGCCGCCAGCGACGTGTACCGGCGCTCGGAGATCTACTGGCTGGACCGGATCGACTCCCTGCCGCCGGCCCCGGAGCTGCCCGCCCGGCCGCCGGAGCAGGAGGCGCTGCCCATCCGCTTCGACCGCCGCGACCACCGCCTGGACGCGGCGACCTGGGACCGGGTGAAGGCGCAGGCCACCGAGTTCGGGGTGACCCCCTCGGTCCTGCTCTGCGCGATCTTCGCCGAGACCCTGCGGGCGTGGAGCGGCATGGAGCGGTTCACGATCAACTTCCCGATCTTCAACCGGCTGCCGCTCCATCCCGACGTCAACGGGCTGCTGGGCGACACCACGACCACCATGCTGCTGGCGGTGGAGAAGTTCGACGGGACGTTCGCCGAGCGGGCCCAGGCGCTGCAGGCCCAGCTCTGGGCGGACCTGGAGCACCGCTACTTCAGCGGGGTCCAGGTGCTGCGCGCGCTGGCCCGCCGGCGCGGCACGATGGCCCCCGCCATGCCGATCGTGCTGACCAGCCTGGCCGGGCATCCGCCGCGCGCCTTCGCCGCCTCGCTGGGCGAGGCGACGTACTCCATCTCGCAGACGCCGCAGGTCTCCATCGACTTCCAGGTGTTCGAGGTCGCTGGAGAGCTGCTGTTCAACTGGGACTTCCTGCCCGGGCTCTTCCCCGACGGGCTGGTGGAGGAGATGTTCGACGCCTACACCGAGATCCTCGGCAGGCTCGTCGACGACCCGGCCGCCTGGCGGACCGGCTCCTTCGGCCTCGGCCCGTTCGACGTGGCGGCGCTGGCCGCCTCGGCCGCCGACCGGCGGGAGACGCGGGACACCGGCGAGGCCTGGGAGCAGTTCTGGGCGGGGGTCGGCAGGACCGGGTCCGGCGGCGACGTGCTGTGGGACCCCGACAGCGACTCCGAGCTCGCCGCCTGGGTCGGCGTGGCCGTGCAGCGGATGGACCGGGCGCTGCCGGTCGTCGACATCGGCTGCGGCAACGGGCGGTTCACCAGGGCCTTCGCCGGGCACTTCCCGGCGGCGATCGGCACCGACGTCTCGGCGAGCGCCATCGCCCACGCCGTCGCCGAGTCGGCCGGCCTGCCGCGCACGGCCTTCCGCACCCTGGACGCGACCCGGCCCGAGGAGGGCGCGGAGCTGGCCGAGGAGATCGGCGACGCCAACGTGTTCGTCCGCGCGGTGCTGCACGTGCTCGACGACGCCGCCCGCGCGGCCTTCGCCGAGACGGTGGCCGAGCTGACCGGGGACCGGGGGGTGCTCATCCTGCTCGAACCCGCCTACGAGGAGTCCTCCTTCGGCTACCTGGGCGTGGTGGGCGGCGACCGGGGCCGGGCCGCGACCCTGGTGCGCCCGCTGGAGCGGGCGGGCGTGCTGCACTCCAGCAGGTTCGGCGACGCCGAGCTCGACCGGTTCTTCGGCGCGGCCGGCGGCTGGGAGCACGTCGCCTCCGGCGCCGTCGAGCTGGACGCGGTGGACCCGGAGTCCGACACGGCGTCGGTCAAGGTGCCCGGCTACTTCGCCGTGGTGCGCCGCGCCCGCTGAACGGCGCCCGTACGCGGAGACTCCCGAACGGCCCCCGCCCGGCGCGGGGGCCGCATCCGGCCATCAATCATGAAATTCCTTGATATGAAGCGTCACTCCGGAAAGACTGCGGCCTACCCGATCTCAGGAGGGCGCATGGGGAAGTGGCGGGCCGCGGCCGCCGCGATGCTGGCGGTGCTCGCGCTGGGCGGAGCGGGGACGACGGGGGCCGCGGCGGCGGCGCCGGAGCCGGAGCCGTACGAGGTGTGGCTGGTCGACCAGTCCGACAGCGCCGGGCGGTCGCACGGCGGGAACATCCACGTGTACGCGGGGGACGACGTCACCCGCGACCTGTCCGGGACGCGGCCCGCGCACGTGGTCGACCTGGGCGGCGAGACCTCGTCCCTGTGCGAGGCGAGCACGGGCGCGCTCCCGGTGCGTCCCCACATGATCGTGTTCAACAAGGCCGAGACCCACGCGGCGCTCTCCTTCGTCGCCAGCGGGCACGTGGTCGTCTTCGACGCCGCGACCCGGCGGCCGCTCGCCTGCCTGCGCACCGAGGCCGGGGCGGGAGGGGCCCGGCAGGCCCACGCCCTCTGGCCCACCGAGGACGACAGATACCTGATCATCGCCAACCAGAACGGCAAGAAGCTGGAGCGGATCAGCACCGACTACGCCGCCGGCCGCTTCGTGCAGGAACCGGCCGCCACGCTCGACCTGGCGGGCTGCACCACCCCGAACGGGGCGCCGTGCCAGGCGCCGGGGCTGCGCCCCGACAACGCGCCGATCTGCCCGTTCATCGCCTCCGACAACGGCCCGGTCTTCGTCAGCCTCCGCGGCGGCGGGATGCTGGTGGCCGACTGGCGGACGACGCCGATGTCGATCACGGGGGAGTACGACACCGCCCACATCCCCGCCAACGGCTGCGGGTTCATCGAGGCCGGGGGCTTCGTCTTCGGCGACGGGGGCGGCGGCACGCCCGCCAACCTCGACCAGTTCAGCGTCTTCCGGCTGCCGATGCGCGGCTACTCCCCGGCGAACCCGCCGAACACGCCCGCCGTCGAGCGGCTCTACGACGACGAGGCGGCCGACCGCGACGCGCACGGCACGGCGGTCTCCACCCGGGAGCGCCACATCTGGGTCGGCGACCGCGACGGCAACGTCGCCGAGGTCTTCGACGGCGTGACCGGTGTCCACGAGGGCACGGTCGACCTGGTCTCCCCGTTCAGCGCCGACCCGACGGTCGACCTCTTCGCGAGCTCGCCCGACCAGAAATGGATCTTCGCCTCGACCCGGGGGCCGCACCCGCTCTCCGGCGACCCGCACTCCTCGCACGGGAGCGACCCCGGGATGCTGGTCATCAGGGTGACCGCCGACGGGAAGTCGGGCCAGGTGCGCGGCCTGATCCGGGTCTCCAACCCGGACGCGGCCGGCACGGAGCGGGCCGACCCGCACGGCATCCGGGTGCGGCGCGTGCCGGCGACCGGCTGACGGGCCGCGGGGTCGCGCTCCGCGGTGTCACGGTGGTCTCCGGCGGTCACACGGCGGTCAGGCGGAGCCTCCGGACTCCGATCCTCCGGACCCCGGGCCCCCGGGGTCCGCGGTCTCCGCCCGGGCCAGCGCGGAGTGCCGGTAGGAGTACCCGAAGTACACGACCAGCCCGAGGGCGAACCACACCGCGAAGCGCGCCCAGGTCTCCCAGTGCAGGAAGGTGATCAGCCAGAGGGAGAAGACGACGCCCACCGCGGGCACGACCGGCATGCCCGGGCAGCGGAAGGTCCGCGGCATGTCGGGCCGCCGGTAGCGGAGCACGATCACCGCCGTGCAGACGACGGCGAAGGCGAGCAGGATGCCGATGTTGGTCAGCTCCGCCGCCTCCCCGATGGGCAGGAACCCGGCGATGAGCGCGGAGACGGCGCCCGCGATCCAGGTCACGCGCGTCGGCACGCGCCGGGTCGGGTGAGTCCTGGCGAACCACTTCGGCAGCAGGCCGTCCCGGCTCATCGCGAACCAGACGCGGGTCACGCCCAGCATGAACGTGAACATCACGGTGAGGATGCCGACGATCGCCCCGACCGCGATCACGTCCGCCAGGCCGCGCAGGCCCACCGACTGGAACGCCGAGGAGAAGCCGCTCTCCGGATCGATCTCCGAGTGGTGCTGCATGCCCGTCAGCACCAGGCAGGCCAGCACGTAGAGCACCATCGAGATGACGAGGGAGTACACGATCGCCTTCGGCATGTGGCGCTGCGCGTCCCGGGACTCCTCCGCCGCCGTGCTCATCGCGTCGTAGCCGAAGACCGCGAAGAAGACGGTGGCCGCCCCGGTGAGGGCGCCGCCGACGCCGTAGGGGAAGAACGGCGTGTAGTTGGCGGAGTCGACGTGGAAGACGCCGACGACGACGACCAGCAGCACCACGGCGACCTTCAGCGCGACGACGGCCGTCTCGAAGCGGGCCGCGTTCCTCATGCCGAGGGTCAGCAGCCAGGCGATCAGCAGGCAGAGCGCCGCGGCGAACAGGTCCACCCGGTGCCCCTCGCCCGTCCCCGGCGCCCCGAGCATCCAGGCGGGCAGGGTCACGCCCAGGTCGGTCAGGAGGAACGAGAAGTAGCCGGAGATGCCGATGGCGACGACGGCGACGATCGCGGTGTACTCCAGGAGCAGGTCCCAGCCGATGAACCAGCCCGCCAGCTCGCCGAGGACCGCGTAGCCGTAGGTGTAGGCCGACCCGGCCTTCGGGATGAGCCCGGCGAACTCCGCGTAGGAGAGCGCCGCCGCCGCGCTGGCGATCCCGGCGATCAGGAACGACACGACGACCGCGGGACCGGCCGTGCCGTTGGCCACCGTACCGGCCAGGGTGAAGATGCCCGCGCCGATGATGCCGCCCACCCCGATCGCGGTGAGCTGCCACAGCCCGAGCACGCGGGTGAGCTGCTCGCCGCTGCCGCCCTCCGGCTCGTCCAGGTGCTCGATGGGCTTGCGGCGCAGCACGCCCGATCCCGCGCGAGGCATGGTCATGACCTTCATCTCCGCACAGCCGACGAAGCGGACTATCCTGACCTCCATCTCAGGGTAACCGCGGATCGCGCGCCTGTCCCGTCCCGTCTCCCGGCCTCCCCGCCGGAGCGGCACGGCGCCTGGCACGGTCCGTGGCACGGCGCACGGCACGCCCCGGGGCACGGTCCGGTCCGGCTCAGGGCGGCCGCTCCTCCAGCGGCTCCACCACGAACCCGCCGCGGCCGTCGAAGCGGACGGTGCGCAGCTCGTCGAACCCGTCCGCCAGGCGGGGACGGCGCAGCCGCTTGAGCGTGGCGTAGAGGCCGACCTCCGGGACCCGGGCCCGCCCCCGCCGTACGGCGTTGCGCTCCAGGCAGCCGGGCAGGTCGGGCGGGAACCAGCAGCCCACGACCCGCGCCGAGCACTCCCGGGCCGCCTCGATGAGCGGCCGCCACTCCTCGGGGGAGGGGTTGGTGTTGTCCACGGCGACGTCGCGCCCCTCCTCCAGCGCCTCGCGGACCAGCCGGAGCTGCCGCTCCTGGCGGCGGCGGGCGTTGGGGAAGTGGTCCTTGCTCACGTGGACGTGGGTCGCCGAGAGCGTACGGTGGTAGAAGCTGGTCTTCCCCGCGCCCTGCAGGCCGATGAGGATCACCAGCTCGCAGGGGCTCACGGCTCGCCGCTCCCTTCGGGCCCGGTGTCCGTTCCAGTGTGGCGCACCGGATCCGGATCCGGGGAGGCGCTTCCGGAGGGGCGGGCAGGCGCTTCAAATTCGTGCAAAGCGCCTGAGAGCGGTATGAATGTCAGTGGTCAGGGCAATGTCCCTACCGGGGATGTGCTTCGTCGGGGGGTGAGTGCATGGCCAGGGTTCTGACGGTGGAGGACGACGCGGACATCCAGTTCGTGATCAGTTTCGCGCTGAAGAAGGCCGGACACGAAGTGAAGATGGCCGGTGACGGTCTGGCGGCCATGGAGGCCCTGGCCGAGAAGCTGCCCGACGTTGTGATCCTGGACTGGATGATGCCGGGGCTGTCCGGCCCCGAGGTGTGCCGCAGGCTGCGCGAGATGCCCGGGGGGCAGAACGTGGCGGTGCTGATGCTGTCGGCCAAATCGGAGCAGGACGATGTGACGCAGGCGTTCGAGGCGGGCGTCGACGACTACATGACCAAGCCTTTCAGTCCCAAGGACCTCGCGACGCGCGTGCAGGACCTGCTGGCCCGCGTGGCGGGGACCCACCTTTGACGCGCGGGCGGGTCCGCTGACGTGCTGACGGGTCCGTGCCGGGGGCGCCGGTGACCGAGGGGCGCGAGCCGGACCGGGGGCTGTTCGGAGAGGGGCCGCGGACGGCCGCCCGGCAGATGGCGCTGATGTTCGCCCTGGGCCTGGGGCTGTCGCTGGCCGGGATCCCGTCGGTCCCGGGGCAGCGGACCGCGCTCGTGGCGCTCGCCGCGGTGCAGGCCGCCCTGGCCCTCCTGGCCTGGCGGCTTCCGTGGCACCGGTCCGACCCCCGTGCCCCCCTGGTGCTGAGCCTGCCCGCCCTGGCGATCCTGGCCGTCTCCACCTGGGCGTTCGGCGGGAGCACGGCGGGCACGGCCCCGTTCTACCTGCTGCTGGCCGTCTGGGCGGGCATGCACTTCTCCGTGCGGGCCGTACTGGCGCTGTCCCCGTTCGTGGCCGCGTCCTACCTGGTGCCGCTGTTCGCCGTCGAGCGGGGGCCGATGACCCTCACCGGCGCGGTGACGTTCGTGCCCGCGCTGGTGGGGGTGGGCGTGCTGATCGCCCGCCAGATGGAGCACCAGCGCCGCGACCGGGAGACCATCCGCCGCATGGAGCGCTGGCGGGCCGCGCTGAGCGCCACCCTGGCCCACGACGTGCGCTCCCCGCTGACCTCCGTCCAGTTCGCACTGGAGACCCTGGACGAGGAGGGGGAGCTGCCCGCGGAGCAGCGGCACTCGATCGTCTCCGTGGCGCTGCGGCAGACCGGCCGGATCCGGCGGCTGGCGGCCGGCCTGCTGGACGCCGACCGCCTCGACAGCCGCGGCGGCCTCCGCCTGGACCTGACCACCGTGCCCCTGCGCGCCGCCGTGGAGGAGGCGGTCGGCTACCTCGGCGCCCCGGTGCGGGTCGAGGTCCCCGACGGTCTCACGGTGCGGGCCGACCCGCAGCGGCTGGAGCAGATGCTGGTCAACCTCACCGCCAACGCCGCCCGCCACGGCGCCCCGCCGATCGTGGTCAGCGCGGCGCCCGACGGGCGGGGCATGCTCGCCGTGCACGTGCGCGACCACGGCGTCGGCGTGCCCGAGGACAAGCGCAACCTGCTGTTCTCCCGCTTCAGCAGCGCCGACACCGGCGCCGGTTCGGTGGGCCTGGGCCTGTGGATCACCCGCGAGCTGGCCCGCGCGCACGGCGGCGACGCCTCCTACGCCCCGGCCGACCCCGGCAGCCGCTTCACCGTCACCCTGCCCGCCGGCTAGGCGCCGGCGGTCTCCCGCAGGGCGGCCCGGGAGAGCCGGTCGGCGGCCCGGGTCGTCTCCGGGAGCCGGTAGCGGGGGCTGAGCGCCAGCACGTGCCGGCAGGCCGTCTCCAGGTCGATCCGGTGCCCGGTGGAGACGAAGACCGGTTTGACGCCGTCCTGGGTGCGGAGCACGCGCCCCACGACGTCGCCGTCCAGCACCAGGTCGCTCCACGCCCCCCGCTCCCGGCCCGGCTCCCGGTGGGAGCCGACGAACGCGGTCTTGCCCACGCCCACGGCGGGTAGGCCGGTCAGCACGCCCAGATGGCAGGCCAGGCCGAAGCGGCGCGGGTGCGCCAGGCCGTACCCGTCGCAGACGACCAGGTCGGGGACGACGGTGAGCCGTTCCAGCGCCTCGGTGAGGGAGGGCAGCTCGCGGAAGGCGAGCAGTCCGGGGACGTACTCGAAGGCGGTCCGGCCGGTCACCGCGATCTGCTCGACGACCCGGTGGGTCACCGCGTCGAGGACGACGACCGCGGCGGCCAGCCGGTCGCCGGCGTAGGCGACGTCCACTCCGGCGACCGTCGCCGGACGGCGGGGGCCGGGACCGGCCAGGTCGAGCGAGGCGCGCAGGGCGTCCTGTACGGCCTCGGCCTCGGCGGCGGTCTCCGGCCAGGGGTGGGAGAGCTGGATCTTCACATTCAGTGACGATATATCCCTGACCCCCTCGCATGCGCTCTTCGGGCATTACTGAACGTCACCGGTGCATTTGTCTCAGTAACCGTTCGCAACGGCCGAACAGTGAGGCGACAACAGGTTGTGCACCGGTCGCCGTTCGCCCGCAGGCCGGAGCCGAGTCCCGGCCGGGGCGCCGCCCCCGGCCGGGAGCCTTCCACCGGACCCCGCCCGCCGCGGCGCGGGTCCTCCTCCGGCGGGCAGCAGAAAGGGAACGCGTCCTTGTCCGCTCTGTCACGCGTCTTCTACCGCGGAACCCTCTCCGCGGGCCTGGCCTTCACCGCCCTCACCGGGTTCGCCGCGCTGCCCGCCGAGGCGGCCGTCGCCGCCGCCCTCCCGGTCGCCGACGACCAGCAGGGCGGGGCCCCCTTCGCGGAGATGCAGTCCCGGATCGCCGAGATCGAGTCCAGGATCGAGACGCTCCAGAGACGGACCCCCCAGGAGCCGCCCGCGGAGACCGCGCTCCGGACGCCGGACTCCACCGGGACCGGGGCGCAGGCCGGAGAGCTGCGGCTGCCCGGGCAGGCCGCACTGGACGAGGTCCAGGCGCAGCTGGAGGGCGGAGGCCTGCGGCTGCCCGAGCTCCAGTCCGGAGACCTGCGGCTGCCCGAGCCGCTCCAGCCCGGAGGCGCCCGGGCGCAGGCCGGAGGGCTCCCGTTGCCCGAGGCCGCCCCCCAGGACGCCCGGACGCAGGCCGCGGGCGGCACGGCCGCCGCCAGGGTGCGGCAGGTCGTCACGACGGCGCTCGGCAAGGTCGGGGAGGGCGAGCGGAAGGACGGCACGACCTTCTACGGAGCCTGGTACGACGACTACACCGACCAGAAGGGCTTCGCCGGGGCGGCCTGGTGCGACATGTTCCTTTCGTGGGTGGCCGTCCAGCACGGCCTGGAGAAGCAGATGGGGGTCTTCGCCTACACCCCCTGGCACGCCGAGTGGTTCAAGAAGCAGGGCCGGTTCGACCGCAAGCCGCAGGCCGGCGACCTCGTCTTCTTCGACTGGGCGGGCTCGCGCAGCATCTCGGCGATCGACCACATCGGCCTGGTGACCGGGGTCAACCCCGACGGCTCGGTCTCCACCGTGGAGGGGAACATCAGCGACAAGGTCGTGACCCGCACCCGCACCATGGACACCATCGTCGGGTTCGGCCACCCCGCCTACGGCGGCTGATCCGCCCGTCGCCGGGCCCGCGGGCCGGTCCGGAGCCCTCCGCGCAGGTTCCGGACCGGTTTCCGGGGGTTCCCGGCCGGATCCGCCGGCACGCCGAGGCTCCCGCGTCGTCCGCTCCACGCGGGTCGCGCGGGAGCGGGCGGGGCACCGCGTCCGGCGCAGGGTGGACGGACGCGTGATGTGAACGCTAACAACACGAACTCCCAACATCTAAGGCTCCCCGGGTGCCCCGCGTCAAGACCGGGTTAACAACGGGTTTCGCGCAGGCGGGATGTGATACGACCGTAATCCTGAAGATGCTTGACGCGGCGTGTTGTTAGCGTTCACAGTCTGTCCCAGGCCATCCGGTGCGGTCCGCCCGAGGCCGCCCGAAACCGACGAGGGGAGCCGCCCGTGGCACCGAGCAAGGAGCGTCTGCCCGTGATGGCGGACGTGGCCCGGCTGGCGGGTGTCTCGCACCAGACGGTCTCGCGGGTGCTCAACGACCACCCCAACGTCCGCGCCGAGACCCGCACCCGGGTCATGGACGCGATCGACCGGCTGGGCTACCGGCGCAACCTCGTGGCCCGCGCCCTCGTCACCCGGCACTCGCGCACGCTCGGCGTCGTCAGCTTCGACACGACCCTGTACGGCCCGGCGAGCACCGTCTACGGCATCGAGCAGGCGGCCAGGGCGGCGGGTTACTTCGTCAGCATCGTCAGCCTCAAGTCCATCGACCGGGCAGGGGTGCGCGACGCGCTCGACTACCTGGCGGAGCAGGCCGTCGACGGCATCGTCGTGGTCGCCCCGCAGCGGTCGGCGGCCCGTGCGCTGGCCGACCTGCCCGCGGGCATCCCTGTGGTCGCCGTCGAGGGCGGCGAGGCCGGGGACGTCTCCACGGTCAGCGTCGACCAGGTCGAGGGCGCCCGGCTGGTCACCGAGCACCTGCTCGGGCTCGGCCACGAGACGGTCTGGCACGTGAGCGGCCCGTCGGACTGGCTGGAGGCCGAAGGGCGGATCCAGGGCTGGCGGGCGGCGCTGTCCGACGCCGGCCGGGAGGCGCCCGAGGTGCTCCCCGGCGACTGGAGCCCGCGTTCGGGATACGAGGCCGGGCGGCGCCTGGCCGGGATGGAGGGCGTCACGGCGGTGTTCGTGGCCAACGACCAGATGGCGCTCGGCGTGCTGAGGGCGTTCGCCGAGGAGGGGGTGCGCGTACCCGGCCGGATCAGCGTGGCCGGCTTCGACGACATCCCCGAGTCGGAGTTCTTCTCGCCGCCGCTCACCACGGTCAGGCAGGACTTCGCCGCGGTGGGCCGGCGCAGCATCGAGGTGCTGCTCCGGCGGATAGAGACACGCGAGCAGTGGGTCCGCGAAGCGTTCGTGGTCCCGCCGGAGCTCGTGATCAGGGCCAGCACCTCGCCGGCCTGAGAAAGCCCGTCGCGAAGGGATCGGGGGTGACGTCGCGACGTGATGTTAGCGCTAACGGAAACACGCTCACGAAATCGTGAGAAGAGAGGAACGATGATCGTGTTCAAGAGGATGTCAGCGCTGCTGCTGGCCGGTGTCACCATCATGGCCGCAGCGGGATGCGGAAGCGGCGGCGGCGACACCACCGCCTCCGCCGGTGGAGCGGACGACGGCAAGATCACCATGGGCTTCGCCCAGGTGGGCGCGGAGAGCGGCTGGCGCACGGCCAACACCAAGTCCATCCAGGAGTCGGCCAAGGCCGCCGGGATCGAGCTGAAGTTCTCCGACGCCCAGCAGAAGCAGGAGAACCAGATCAAGGCGATCCGCTCCTACATCCAGCAGAAGGTGGACGTCATCGCCTTCTCGCCGGTCGTGGAGTCCGGCTGGGACAACGTGCTCAAGGAGGCGCAGACCGCCAAGATCCCGGTGATCCTCACCGACCGCGCGGTGGACTCGGCCGACACCAGCCTTTACAAGACCTTCCTCGGCTCCGACTTCGTCGAGGAGGGCCGCAAGGCCGGCAAGTGGCTGGTGGAGGAGTACAGGGACTCCACCGACACGGTGAACATCGTCGAGCTGCAGGGCACCACCGGCTCCGCGCCCGCCAACGACCGCAAGGCCGGGTTCGCCGAGGTCATCGGCGCCGAGTCCAAGTTCAAGGTGATCGCCTCGCAGACCGGCGACTTCACCCGGGCCAAGGGCAAGGAGGTCATGGAGGCCTTCCTGAAGTCCAACCCGGACATCGACGTGCTCTACGCGCACAACGACGACATGGGCCTGGGCGCCATCGAGGCGATCGAGGGCGCCGGCAAGGTCCCCGGCAAGGACATCAAGATCATCACGGTCGACGCGGTCAAGGACGGCATGCAGGCGCTCGCCGACGGGAAGATCAACTTCATCGTCGAGTGCAGCCCCATCCTCGGCCCGCAGCTGATGGACCTCGCCAAGAAGGTCGTCGCCGGTGAGCAGGTGCCCGCGCGCGTGCTGACCGAGGAGACGACGTTCACCCCCGAGCAGGCGAAGGCCGCCCTGCCCACCCGCCCGTACTGACCGGACCGGGCCGCTTGCGGACTCGCACTCCGCGAGCGGCCCGTCTCCCCGAAGGAAAGGGACGCCGCAATGGCACCCCCCGCCCCGATCCTGCAGATGAGCGGGATCTGCAAGGAGTTCCCCGGCGTGAAGGCGCTGTCCGGCGTCGACTTCCGGCTCCTCCCCGGAGAGGTGCACGCGCTGATGGGGGAGAACGGCGCAGGCAAGTCGACCCTCATCAAGGTGCTCACCGGCGTCTACGACATCGACGGCGGCCGGATCACCCTGAACGGTCAGGACGTCGTCTTCGCCGGCCCCCTCCAGGCGCAGCAGGCCGGGATCAGCACGGTCTACCAGGAGGTCAACCTCTGCGCGAACCTCTCGGTCGCGGAGAACATCTTCATCGGCCGCGAGCCGCGCCGCCTGGGCCGGATCCAGTGGAAGCGGATGCGGCGGCGCGCCGCCGAGCTGCTCGCCGGGCTCGACCTGCACATCGACGTCTCGGCGCCGCTGTCCTCCTACTCCCTGGCCGTCCAGCAGATGGTGGCCATCGCCCGCGCGGTCGACATCTCCGCCCGGGTGCTCATCCTCGACGAACCGACCTCCAGCCTCGACAGCGGCGAGGTCGAGCAGCTCTTCCGGGTGATGCGCCGCCTCAAGGCCGAGGGCATCGCCATCCTGTTCGTCTCCCACTTCCTCGACCAGATCTACGAGATCTCCGACCGGATGACGATCCTGCGCAACGGCAGCCTGGTGGGGGAGTACCTCACCAGCGAGCTCGGCCAGGTCGAGCTGGTCGGCAAGATGATCGGCCGGGAGCTGGCCGACCTGGAGAAGCTGGAGGACAGGCCGCCGGCGCGGACGAGCGAGCCGCTGGTGCAGACCGAGGCGCTGGGCCGCAGCGGCGCGATCGAGCCGTTCACGCTCACCGTGCACAAGGGCGAGGTGGTCGGCCTGGCCGGACTGCTCGGCTCGGGCCGCACCGAGATCGCCCGCCTGCTGTTCGGCGCGGACCACGCGAGCACCGGCGCGCTCCGGATCGACGGCGAGCCCGTCACCCTGCGCACGCCGCGCCTGGCGATGAACCGCGGGGTCGCGTTCTGCTCGGAGAACCGGCGGGCCGAGGGCCTCATCCCCGACCTCACCGTCCGGGAGAACATCGTGCTGGCGCTGCAGGCGATGCGCGGCTGGAGCAGGCCGATCCCCCGGCGCACCCAGGACGAGCTGGTCGACAAGTACGTCGCCGCGCTGAACATCCGCCCGGCCGACCCCGAGCAGCTGGTCCGCAACCTCAGCGGCGGCAACCAGCAGAAGGTGCTGCTGGCCCGCTGGCTCATCCTCGAGCCCCGCCTGCTCATCCTGGACGAACCCACCCGCGGCATCGACGTCGGCGCGAAGGCGGAGATCCAGCGCCTGGTCGCCGAGCTGTCCGACGGCGGCATGGCCGTGCTGTTCGTCTCCGCGGAGCTGGAGGAGGTGCTCCGCCTCAGCCACAAGGTCGCCGTCCTGCGGGACCGCAGGCTGGTGGCCGAGCTGCCCAACGACGACGGCCTCACCACCGGAGTGATCATGGAGACCATCGCGAGCGGAGGCCGCGCATGACCGCGCTCGTCAGGCACCGCCTCTTCTGGCCGGCCGCCGTCCTGCTCCTGCTGCTGGCCGCCAACGTGGCGTTCACGCCGGGCTTCCTGTCCATCGAGATGAAGGACGGCCACCTCTACGGCAGCCTCATCGACATCTTCCGCTTCGGCGCGCCGCTGATCCTGGTGGCGATCGGCATGACGCTCGTCATCGCCACCGGCGGCATCGACCTGTCGGTCGGCTCGGTCGTGGCCATCTCCGGCGCCCTGGCCTGCCTGCACATCAGCGGCCTGCCCGACCAGAACGACGTGGGCGGCGTGCTGACCGCCGTCGGGCTGGCCCTGGGCCTCGCCCTGGTGCTGGGCGCCTGGAACGGGTTCCTGGTCGCCGGCATCGGCATCCAGCCGATCATCGCGACGCTGATCATCATGGTCGCCGGGCGCGGCCTCGCCCAGCTGATCACCGACGGCCAGATCGTCACCGTCAACAGCGCTTCCTACAAGCTCATCGGCGGCGGCTACTGGCTGACGCTCCCGTTCAGCATCCTCATCGTGCTGGCCGTGCTGGCGCTCACCGCGTTCCTCACCCGCCGCCTGGCCCTGGGGCTTCTGGTGGAGTCCATCGGCGGCAACGCCACGGCGAGCCGGCTGGCGGGCATCCGCTCGCGCGGGCTGACCGTGGCGGTCTACGCCTTCTGCGCCCTGTGCGCGGGCATCGCCGGACTGATGATCAGCTCCAACGTCTCCAGCGCCGACGGCAACAACGCGGGCCTGTGGATCGAGCTCGACGCCATCCTCGCCGTCGTGATCGGCGGCACCTCCCTGATGGGCGGCCGGTTCTCGCTCGGCGGCACCGTGCTCGGCGCGCTGGTCATCCAGACGCTGACCACCACGATCTACTCGATCGGCATCCCGCCGGAGACCACCCTGCTGTTCAAGGCGCTCGTGGTGACCGTCGTGTGCCTGGTGCAGTCCCCCGCCTTCCGCGAGAAGGTCTTCCAGCGCCGCGGGCGCCGCCGACCGGCCGCGCCCCAGGCCACCGACGACGAGAAGGTGGAGGTGCCGGCATGAGCTCGGGCATCCTGACCTCCGCCCGGCTGCGGCTGCCCGGCCGCCTCCGGAGCGCCTACATCCCCGTCCTGGCGACGGCCGGCCTGCTGGCGGCGATGTTCGTCGCCGGAGGCGTGCGCTACACGGGGTTCGCCAGCGGGCAGGTCGTGCTCAACGTCTTCATCGACAACGCCTTCCTGCTCGTGGTCGCGGTCGGCATGACCTTCGTGATCCTCACCGGCGGCATCGACCTGTCGGTCGGCGCGGTCGTCGCGCTGTCCACGATGGTCTCGGCGAGCCTCATGACGGACGGCGGCTGGCCGCCGCTGCTGGTGGTCCCGCTGGTGCTGCTCATCGGCTCGGCGCTCGGCCTGGCGATGGGCTGCATCATCCACTACTTCGACATCCAGCCGTTCATCGTCACGCTGGCCGGCATGTTCCTGGCCCGCGGCCTGTGCTACGTGATCGGCACCGACTCGATCTCGATCACCGATCCGGCCTACACGGCCGTCGCCCAGGCGCGGATCGCGCTGCCGGGTGAGATGTCCGTCTCGGTGAGCGTCCTGATCGCGGTGGCGGTGGCGGGCGCGGCGGCGTACGTGCTGCACTACACCCGCCTGGGCCGCAACGTCTACGCGATCGGCGGCAGCGAGCAGTCGGCGCTGCTCATGGGCCTGCCCGTGGCCAGGACGAAGATCGCGGTCTACACGATCAGCGGCTTCTGCTCCGCGCTCGGCGGCGTGCTGTTCTCGCTCTACACTCTCTCCGGGTACGGTCTCAACGCGCTCGGCATGGAACTGGACGCGATCGCCGCGGTCGTCATCGGCGGCACCCTGCTGACCGGCGGGTCCGGCTACCTCGCGGGCACCGTCCTCGGGGTGCTCGTGCTCGGCCTGATCCAGACGATCATCAGCTTCGAGGGCACCCTCAGCTCCTGGTGGACCAAGATCTTCATCGGGCTGCTGCTCTTCGCCTTCATCCTGCTCCAGCGCCTCATCTCCGCGCGCCGGGCGTGACCCGTCCCCCCGCGGAGCCGTACCTCGTGAATCCTTCCGAACCAGGAGAGAGTGTGAACGCTAACAGCGACCGATACGTGGTCGGCGTCGACTTCGGCACGCTGTCCGGCCGCGCCGTGGTGGTCCGGGTCGCCGACGGCGCCGAGCTGGGCAGCGCCGTGCACGAGTACCCCCACCGGGTGATCGACGACCGGCTGCCCGGCACGGACGTGCGGCTGGGGCCGGACTGGGCGCTGCAGTCGCCCGAGGACTGGCGCGAGGTCCTGCGCACCGCCGTGCCGGAGGCGATCATCGCCGCGGGGATCTCCCCGGCGCAGGTCGTCGGCATCGGCACCGACTTCACCGCCTGCACGGTGCTGCCGGCCGCCGCCGACGGCACCCCCCTGTGCGAGACCGAGGGCCTGGCGGCCCGGCCGCACGCCTGGCCGAAGCTCTGGAAGCACCACGCCGCCCAGCCGCACGCCGACCGGATCAACGCCGCCGCGGCCAAGCGGGGCGAGACCTGGCTGCCCCGCTACGGCGGGAAGATCTCCTCGGAGTGGCAGTTCGCCAAGGCGCTGCAGGTGCTGGAGGAGGACCCCGAGGTCTACGCCGCCGCCGACCACTGGATCGAGGCCGCGGACTGGATCGTCTGGCAGCTGACCGGCGTGCAGACCCGCAACGTCTGCACGGCCGGCTACAAGGCGATCCGCCAGGACGGGGCCTACCCGTCCGACGACTTCCTGGCCGAGCTGAATCCCGCCCTCGCCGGTCTCACCGGCAAGCTCGGCCCGGAACCGGTGCCGCTCGGCGGCCTCGCGGGCACGCTGTCCGCGACGGCCGCCGGGTGGACCGGACTCCCCGAGGGCATCGCGGTCGCCGTCGGCAACGTCGACGCGCACGTCACCGCCGCCGCCGCCGACGCCGTACGGCCCGGCCAGATGGTCGCGATCATGGGCACCTCGACCTGCCACATCATGCCCTCCGACAGCCTCGCCGAGGTCCCCGGCATGTGCGGTGTGGTCCGCGACGGGATCGTGCCGGGGCTGTGGGGCTACGAGGCGGGCCAGTCCGCCGTCGGCGACATCTTCGGCTGGTTCGTCGACACCTGCGTGCCCGGCTCCTACGAGCGCGAGGCCGAGCGCAAGGGCGTCTCGGTGCACGAGCACCTGGCCGCCCTCGCCGCCGAGCAGGCGGTCGGGCAGCACGGCCTGGTGGTGCTGGACTGGCACAACGGCAACCGGTCGGTGCTCGTCGACCACGACCTGTCGGCGGTGGTCGTCGGCCAGACGCTCGCCACCCGGCCCGAGGACACCTACCGGGCGCTCATCGAGGCCACCGCCTTCGGCGCCCGCACGATCGTGGAGGCGTTCGAGTCCTCCGGCGTGCCGGTGCGGGAGTTCGTGGTCGCCGGCGGGCTGCTGAAGAACCGCTTCCTCATGCAGGTCTACGCCGACGTGCTGCGCCGCCCGCTGTCGGTGATCGGCTCCGAGCAGGGCTGCGCCCTCGGCTCGGCGATCCACGCGGCCGTCGCCGCCGGGACCTACCCCGACATCACCGCCGCCGCCGCCGCGATGGGCAAGCGCACCGAGGCCGCCTACCTGCCCGACCCGGAGCGCGCCGACGCCTACGACCGGCTGTACGCCGAGTACCGCCGCCTGCACGACCACTTCGGCCGGGGCGAGGACTCCGCCGGCGCCGCCGGTGCCGGCCGCAACGACGTCCTGCACCGGCTGCGGGCCCTGCGCAACGAGGCCAGCGAGGCGGGCGCGTGAGCCGTACCGCCGTGTCCGTGTCCGTGCCCGTGTCCGTGCCCGCGCCCGCGGGCGCTTCCGACCACCGTTCCACCGATTCGCGCCGGCCTCGGCGGCCGGCCAGGGAGAGCCGATGACCACCGCCATCACCGGCAGCGCCGTCACCGCTCTGCGGGAGACCGTCTGCCGCCTCCACGACGAGCTGGTCCGCTACGGCCTCGTCGCCTGGACCGCCGGGAACGTCTCCGGCCGGGTGCCCGGCGAGGACCTGTTCGTCATCAAGCCCAGCGGCATCTCCTACGACGACCTGACGCCCGAGTCGATCGTGGTGTGCGACCTGGACGGCAACCTGGTCGACGGCGACCTCGCCCCGTCCAGCGACACGGCCGCGCACGCCTACGTCTACCGCGCCATGCCGCACGTCGGCGGCGTCGTGCACACGCACTCGACCTACGCCTCGGCCTGGGCGGCCCGCGGCGAGGCGATCCCGTGCGTGCTCACCGCGATGGCCGACGAGTTCGGCGGGGAGATCCCCGTGGGACCGTTCGCGCTGATCGGCAACGACGACATCGGCAAGGGCATCGTCGCCACGCTGGAGGGCCACCGCTCCCCGGCGGTGCTCATGCAGAACCACGGGGTGTTCACCATCGGCAAGGACGCCCGGGCCGCGGTGAAGGCCGCCGTCATGTGCGAGGACGTCGCCCGGACCGTGCACGTCGCCCGCCAGCTCGGCGAGCCGCTGCCGATCGCCCAGGCCGACATCGACCGCCTCCACGACCGCTACCAGAACGTCTACGGCCAGCGCTGAACCGCATGTACAAGGAGTCCGAACAGATGAAGTCCCTCAACGGCCGCGAGATCTGGTTCCTCACCGGGAGCCAGGGCCTGTACGGCGAGGACACGCTGCGCCAGGTGGCCGAGCAGTCCCGGCAGATCGCCCAGGCGCTGAACGACGCCGAGGCCGTGCCGTTCCGGGTGGAGTGGAAGCCGGTGCTCACCGACGCCGACGCCATCCGCCGGGTCTGCCTGGAGGCGAACGCCGACGACGCCTGCATCGGCGTCATCGCCTGGATGCACACGTTCTCCCCGGCCAAGATGTGGATCGCCGGGCTGGACGCGCTGCGCACCCCGCTGCTGCACCTGCACACCCAGGCGAACATGGCGCTGCCCTGGGACTCCATCGACATGGACTTCATGAACCTGAACCAGGCGGCGCACGGCGACCGCGAGTTCGGTTACATCCAGTCGCGGCTCGGCGTGCCCCGCAAGACCGTCGCCGGGCACGTCGGCGACCCGTCGGTCGCGGCCCGGATCGGCGCCTGGGCCCGGGCCGCCGCCGGGCGCGCCGAGGTCGGCTCGCTCCGGCTGGCCCGCTTCGGCGACAACATGCGGGACGTGGCCGTCACCGAGGGCGACAAGGTGGAGGCGCAGCGGCGCTTCGGCGTCTCGGTCAACACCTACGGGGTCAACGACCTGGTCGCGGCCGTCGACGCCGCGTCCGACGCCGAGGTCGACCTGCTCGTCGGCGAGTACGAGGACGTCTACAAGGTCGCGCCCGAGCTGCGCTCCGGCGGCGAGCGCCACGACTCGCTGCGCTACGCCGCCCGCATCGAGCTGGGCCTGCGCGGCTTCCTGGAGGCGGGCCGGTTCGGCGCGTTCACCACGAACTTCGAGGACCTCGGCGGCCTGCGGCAGCTGCCGGGCCTGGCCGTGCAGCGGCTGATGGCCGACGGGTACGGCTTCGGCGGCGAGGGCGACTGGAAGACCTCGGTGCTGCTGCGCACGCTCAAGACGATGTCGGCGGGCCTGCCCGGCGGCACCTCGTTCATGGAGGACTACACCTACCACCTGAACCCGGGCCAGGAGCTCATCCTCGGCGCGCACATGCTGGAGGTCTGCCCGACGATCGCCTCCGGCACGCCGTCGTGCGAGATCCACCCGCTGAGCATCGGCGGCCGGGAGGACCCGGTCCGGCTCGTCTTCGACGCCGAGCCCGGCCCCGCGGTGGTGGTCGGCCTGGCCGACATGGGCGAGCGGTTCCGGCTGGTCGCCAACGAGATCGACGTCGTCGAGCCCGCCGCGCCGCTGCCGAACCTGCCGGTGGCCCGCGCGGTGTGGCGGCCCCGGCCGGACCTGCGCACCTCCGCCGAGGCCTGGCTCACCGCCGGAGCCCCGCACCACACCGTGCTGTCGGCCGCGATCGGCGCCGAGGAGCTCACCGACTTCGCCGACATGCTCGGCGTCGAGCTGCTCGTCATCGACGCCGACACCACCTCCCGGCAGTTCGCCAAGGAGCTGCGCTGGAACCAGGCCTACTACCGCCTGGCCCAGGGCTTCTGACAGGGCTTCCGGCCCGCCGCCCGGCTCGGGGCCGGAAGCCGCGTCGGACGGGTCCTGCCCGCCCCGCCCCGGGGAGAGATCGGGGGAGGGGCGGGTAGGAGCCCGGGCATGACGCGAATCGGATACACGATGATGTGCGAGCAGACGCCCGCCCGGCAGCTGGTGGACGACGTGGTCGCGGCCGAGCGGGCCGGCTTCGACTACGCGGTCGTCTCCGACCACTACTTCCCGTGGCTGGAGGAGATGGGGCACTCGCCGTACGCCTGGTCGGTGCTCGGCGCGGCGGCGTACGCCACGGAGAGCCTGCCGCTGATGACCTACGTGACCTGCCCGATCATGCGCTACCACCCGGCGGTGGTGGCGCAGAAGGCGGCCACCGTGGGAGTGCTGTCCGGCGGCCGGTTCACGCTCGGGCTGGGCGCGGGGGAGAACCTCAACGAGCACGTGATCGGCCAGGGCTGGCCGCCCGTCAACACCCGGCACGAGATGTTCCGGGAGGCCATCGAGATCATCAAGGGGCTCTTCGAGGGCGGCTACTTCACCTACCGGGGCGAGTACTTCGACGTCGACTCGGCCAAGCTGTTCGACCTGCCCGAGCAGCCGGTGCCGCTGGCGATCGCCGCCTCCGGCACGCAGTCCGGCGACATCGCCGCCCGGTACGGCGACGCGCTCGTCGCGGTGGACCCGGACACGGACCTGGTGCGCTGGTTCAACGACTCGCGCGGCCAGGGCAGGCCGGTCTACGGCCAGCTGGCGATCAGCTACGACCCGGACCGCGACGCGGCGGTGGAGCGCGCGCACCGGCTCTGGCGCTGGGCCCTGCCCGGCTGGAAGGTCATGGCCGAGCTGCCGGCCCCGGTCAACTTCGCCGCCGCCGCCGAGACCGTGCGCCCGGAGGACGTCGCGGAGAAGATCCCGTGCGGCGCCGACGTGGAGGCGGTCGTCGAGGCCGTCCGCGCCTACACCGACGCCGGGTTCACCCACGTCGCGCTGGTCCAGATCGGCGCCGAGCACCAGCGCGCGTTCATCGAGTGGTCGGAGAAGGAACTGCTGCCCGCCCTGCGGCGGGGATGAGCCGTACGGCACGGCCGGAGCGACCGTCCGCCTCGTCCGGTCCCGGGCCCGCGCCACGCGTCATGCGGCGCAGGCCCCATCCGGCGCCGCCTCCGCGGCCCCGCGGAGCGGGGTCCGCCGCAACCTCGCCGTGTTGGGAAGTGCTGCCGCCTCCGCGGCCCCGCGGAGCGGGGGGTGTCATCGAAGTCCGCCGGAAAAACATCGCGGCGGGATGTCGAGAATCCGAGTGCGGCTCCGTCCCCGCAGTGAACACGGCCACAATGGGCCGCACGAGCACCGAGGAGAACACGATGGCCAAGTACCTTCTGCTGAAGCACTACCGCGGCGCCCCGGCTCCGGTCAACGACGTGCCGATGGACCAGTGGACGCCGGAGGAGATCTCGGCCCACATGCGGTACATGCACGACTTCGCCGACCGGCTCGAGGCCACCGGCGAGTTCGTCGACGGTCAGGCGCTCTCCCCGGAAGGCACGTTCGTCCGCTACGACGGCGAGGGACGGCCGCCGGTCACCGACGGCCCGTTCGCCGAGACCAAGGACCTGATCGCCGGCTGGATGGTGATCGACGTCGAGACCTACGAGCGGGCGCTCGAACTGGCCGGCGAGCTGTCCGCGGCTCCGGGGGCGGGCGGGAAGCCGATCCACGAGTGGCTCGAGGTGCGCCCCTTCCTGGCCGCGCCCCCGACCATCACGGAGTGACGCACGGTGGACGAGGTTCTGCTGCGGACCCTCACCCCCGCCGTGATCGGCGTCCTCGTCCGTCGCGGAGCAGACTTCGCGGCGGCCGAGGACGCCGTGCAGGACGCCCTGGTCGAGGCGGTGCGCGTGTGGCCGGAGGACCCGCCGTGCGACCCCAAGGGCTGGCTGGTCACCGTGGCCTGGCGCAGGTTCCTGGACGCCGCCCGCAGCGACGCCTCCCGGCGGCACCGCGAGGCACGCGTCGAGCACGAGCCCGCGCCCGGCCCGGTCCAGGAGGGGGACGACACGCTCCGGCTGTACTTCCTGTGCGCGCACCCGTCGCTGACACCGGCCTCGGCCGTCGCGCTCACCCTGCGCGCGGTCGGCGGCCTGACCACGCGCCAGATCGCGCAGGCCTACCTCGTGCCGGAGTCGACCATGGCCCAGCGGATCAGCAGGGCCAAGCGGACCGTCGCGGGCGTCCGGTTCGACCGGCCCGGTGACGTCGCCACGGTGCTGCGCGTGCTCTACCTCGTCTTCAACGAGGGCTACTCCGGCGACGTCGATCTCGCCGCCGAGGCGATCCGGCTCACCCGGCGGCTCGCGGCCGCGATCGACCACCCGGAGGCGGCGGGGCTGCTCGCGCTCATGCTGCTGCACCACGCGCGGCGGCCGGCACGGACCGGCCCCGGCGGCAGGCTCGTGCCCCTCGCCGAGCAGGACCGCGGCCGGTGGGACACCGGCCTGATCGCCGAGGGCGTCGGCGTGCTCCAGGCGGCCCTGGCCCGCGACCGACTGGGGGAGTTCCAGGCCCAGGCGGCCATCGCCGCGCTCCACGCCGACGCCCGGACGGCCGAGGAGACCGACTGGGTGCAGATCGTCGAGTGGTACGACGAACTGGTGCGTCTCACCGGCAGCCCGGTGGCCCGCCTCAACCGGGCCGTCGCGGTCGGCGAGGCCGACGGCCCGCGGGCCGGTCTGGCCGCCCTGGCCGGGCTCGATCCCGGGCTGCCCCGCCACGCCGCCGTCGCGGCGTACCTGCACGAGCGCGACGGCGACCCGGTGACGGCGGCGCGGCTGTACGCCGAAGCCGCCCGAGCGGCGCCCAGCCTCCCCGAATGCGAGCACCTCACCCGGCAGGCCGCACGGCTCAACGCGCGACTGCGCGGCTGAACGGCTGAACGGCTGAACGGCTGAACGGCGCGGTGTACCGCACCGGTCCCGGAGGGGGCGGCATGCCCGGCCCCTCCGGGACCGGGCCCTCAGCCGGAGGGGCGCGGCAGGTCCGAGATGCTGTCCAGCCAGGCCCGGTGCAGGCCGGCGAAGCGGCCGGCCCGCGCGATGAGCACCTCCGGCGGGCCGTCCTCCACGATCACCCCGCCGTCCATCACGAGCACCCGGTCGGCGGTCTCGACGGTCGACAGCCGGTGCGCGATGACCAGGGCGGTCCGGCCCGACAGGATCGTCCGCATGGCCCGCTGCACCAGCCGCTCGCCGGGGACGTCCAGACTGGAGGTCGCCTCGTCGAGGATCAGCACGGCGGGGTCGGCGAGGAAGGCGCGGGCGAACGCCACCAGCTGCCGCTGCCCCGCCGACAGCCGCCCGCCCTGCTTGCCGACGGGCGTGTCGTAGCCCTGGGGGAGCGCCGAGACGAAGTCGTGGGCGCCGACGGAACGGGCGGCCTCGACGACCTCGTCCATGGTGGCGTCCGGCCGGCCGAACCTGACGTTGTCCGCGACCGTGCCGCTGAACAGGAAGTTCTCCTGCGTCACCACGACCACCGCGGCGCGCAGCGCGTCCTCGCCGAGGTCGCGCAGATCGACCCCGTCCAGCAGCACGCGGCCGGCGGCGGGGTCGTAGAACCTGGCGACCAGCTTGGCCAGCGTGGTCTTGCCGGCCCCGGTCGCGCCGACCAGCGCCACGATCTGCCCCGCCGGGATCTCCAGGTCCGTCCGGGGCAGCACCGGAGCGCCGTCCCGGTAGGAGAACTCCACCCCCTCGAACCGGATGGCGCCCGCCGGGCGCTCCAGCGGGACCGGGTCGCGCGGCTCGGCCACCGCGGGCCGCTCCTCCAGCACGCCTGAGAGCTTCTCCAGCGCCGCCCCGGCCGACTGGAAGGTGTTGTAGAACTGGCTGATCTCCTGCATCGGCTCGTAGAACTGGCGCAGGTAGAGCAGGAACGCGGCGAGCACGCCCACCGTCACCGAGCCGCCGGAGGCCAGCAGGCCGCCGTAGAAGAGCACGGCGGCGGTCGTGACGTTCCCGATGAGCTTGACGCCGGGCATGAAGATCGCGATCAGGCGCATGCTCCGCACGTTGGCGTCCCGGTAGTCGGCGTTGAGCCGGGAGAAGATCTCCTGGTTGCGGGGCTCCCCGCGGAACGCCTGGACCGCCCGGATCCCGGTCATCGATTCCACGAAGTGGACGATCACCAGTGCCACGGTCTCCCGGGTCCGGCGGTAGGCCAGGCTCGACTGCCGCCGGAACCAGCGGGTGAACAGCAGCAGGACCGGCAGCGGGAGGAGGGCGACCAGCCCGAGGCGCACGTCGAGGAAGAGCAGCACGACCGCGGTGCCGACGAGGGTCAGCACGGCCGTGACGAGGCCGTCGAAGCCCGACTGCAGCATCTCGGAGATGGCGTCGATGTCGGAGGTCAGCCGGGACACCACCCGCCCGGAGGTGTAGTCGTCGTGGAACGACAGGGACAGCCGCTGGAAGTGGCGGAAGACCCGCCGCCGCAGCTCCAGGACGATGCGCTGGCCGATCCGGCCGGACATCCCGAGGAACGCCTGCCGGGTCACCGCCTGCACGACCGCCGCGGTCAGCAGCGCCGCGACGACCGTCCCCAGCACGGCCGGCCCCTCGCCCGCGACCATGGGCGGGATGCCGTCGTCGATGCCCACCTTGACCAGGTAGGGGATGGCGAGCGAGGCCGCGTTGCCGGCCACGATGAGCGCGACGAGTACCGCGATCCGCCTGCGGTACGGCCGGAGCAGGTCGCCGAGCAGCCGCCGGGAGCGGTCCCGGAGCAGGAGCGACACCTGCTCCGGGATCTCGTCCCGGTCCTCGGCGGCGACACCGCGCCAGTCCCGCACCGTGCCGGTCGCACCGGTCGCACCGGTCACACCGGTGGTGTCCGCCGTGTCCGCCGTATCCGTCGTATCCGCCGTATCCGTCGTATCCGCCGTATCCGTCGTATCCGCCGTGTCCGCCGTGTCCGTCGTCTTCCGGTCGCTCACCGCAGCGCCCCCTCCGCGTCCACGTCATCGTCGAAGTCGTCATCGAGACCTGCGCGCCCGCCCCGCTCCTCCTCCAGGTCGGCGGAGAGCAGCGCGCGGTACTCCGGCACGCCCGCCATCAGCTCCTGGTGGCGGCCGACGTGCGCGATCGTGCCGCCGGACAGCAGGGCGACCCGGTCGGCGAGCAGCACGGTGGAGGCGCGGTGCGCGACCACGATCCCGGTGGTGTCCCGCAGCACGTGCCGGAGGGCCTCCTCCACCAGGGCCTCGGTCTCGACGTCGAGCGCCGAGAGGGTGTCGTCCAGCACGAGGACCCGCGGCCGGGACAGGACCGCGCGGGCCAGGGCGAGACGCTGGCGCTGGCCGCCGGACAGGGACATGCCCTGCTCGCCGATCCTGGTCTCCAGCCCCCACGGCAGCCGGTGGACGAACTCCGCCTGGGCGACCCGCAGGGCCGCCTCGACCTCCTCCTCGGTGGCGTCCGGCCGCCCGAGCGTGAGGTTCTCCCGGACGCTCATGGAGAACAGGGTCGGCTCCTCGAAGGCGGTGGCGACCATCGAGCGCAGCGCGGGCAACGACAGGTCGCGCACGTCGTGACCGTCGATCGTGACCCTGCCCGCGGTGACGTCGTGCAGCCGGGGGACCAGAGCGGTCAGCGTGGTCTTGCCCGAACCCGTCGCGCCCACGACCGCGACCGTCTCGCCCGGCCGCACCTCCAGCCAGACGTCGCGCAGCACCGGCTCCGCGGCGCCCGGGAAGCGGAACTCCACGCCCTCGAAGCGCAGGTGCCCGCTCGGCCGCGCGACCGTCCGGGCGCCCCCGACGATGGCGGGCTCGACGTCCAGCACCTCCATCACCCGGTCCGCCGCGGTCATCGCCTCCTGCGCCATCGCCAGGATGAAGCCGAGGGCCGAGATGGGCCACACCAGCTGGAGCATGAGCGTGGTGAAGGCCACCAGCGTGCCCAGCGACAGCGCGCCCGAGCCCACCGCCAGTGCGCCGAGCAGCAGCACGGCGGCGAGGGTGACGTTCGGGATCACCTCCAGGAAGGTGAAGAACCTGGCGGAGAGCCGCACCTTCTCCATCGCGGTCCGGTAGACCTCGCCGGCCCCGGCGTCGAAGGCGCCGTAGACATGGCGGCCGCGGCCGAAGGCCTTGATCGTGCGGATGCCGGCCGCCGACTCCTCGACGACGGTGGCCAGGTCGCCCTGCTGGTCCTGCACCCGGCGCGAGACGTCGATGTAACGGCGCTCGAAGCGCAGCGAGGTGACCACGACCGGCACCGCCGACGCGGCGACCAGCAGGCCGAGCGGCCAGTACATCTGCAGCAGCAGGACGGTCACCGTGAGGATCTGCACGGTGATCAGCACGAGGAAGAGCATGCCGAAGCCGAGGAACCGCCGGATCGTCGACAGGTCGGTCGTCGCGCGCGAGAGCAGCTGGCCGGACTGCCAGGCTCCGTGGAAGGCCATCGGCAGCCGCTGCAGGTGCCGGTAGAGGTCGTCGCGGATCCGGGTCTCCAGGCCGATGACGGCGTCGGCCAGCAGCCAGCGGCGCACCAGGATGAGCAGCGCCTCGACCGCGCCCAGCGCGAGGGCGAGCAGTGCCAGGGGGAGCAGGCCCGAGTCGTCGCCGCGGGCGACGGGGCCGTCGACGACCTCCCTGCCGACGAGCGGGATGACGATCCCGATCCCGGTTCCGAGGAAGGAGGCCGCCCAGATGACGGCCAGGCGGGTGGAGTAGGGGCGGAGGTAGGACTTCATCCGCCACAGCGAGCGCATCCCGGCGAGGGGCCGGGTGCGGGGCCGTGGCCGCCGGGTCGCGGTTTCCGGTTCGGGGGCGGCGGTATCCGGGGGTTCGGGGGACATCGTCAGGCAGCACGCTCCTCACGGGTCTCGGTTGACGCCGGTCACCACGGACGGTGAAGGGCCCGTTAAGGCTAAGCACCTCGTCAACAGGTTTTCCGCAGGAGGAAAGGGTCCATGCCCGACAATGAGTGACTTTATGTAATCAGGGCACTACGCAGAGTATGAAGAACGGAGTGAACGGCTCGGGACTCCGCTTGCTGATCATAATCGGCGAAGGTCCCGCGAACGACGACATCAAATATCTGGAGGAGGGGGCGCGGCAGCGGGGGCACCTGCCGCTCGTCGTCTCCTGGCACGAACTGAGCGTGGCCCTCGACGACCGGGGCCCGCGGCTCTGCGCCGGTGGGCTCCCGCTGGCGGTGGACGGGATCATCCACCAGATGTCCACCGACGCCCTGCCGGGCCTCACCGTCCTCGGCGCGGTGGAGGACGGGATCGCGCACCTGAACTCCACCGCCGCCGTGCTGCGCTCGGCCGACAAGTTCGCCACGCACGTGCGCCTGGCCGCGTACGGCGTGCCGACGCCCGACACCGCCTTCTGCCCGGGCGACCGCGAGCTCAGGATCTTCGCCCGGGCCTACGGCTACCCCGTCGTGCTCAAGCAGCCGGACGGGGCGCGGGGCTCGGAGGTCGCTCTCGCCAGAGGGGAGGACGAGCTGATCGCCAAGGCGGAGTCGATCCGGGGCCGGGGGAGGCCGCTGCTCGTCCAGCGGTTCGTCGCCGAGGCGGCCGGGCGCAACCACCGGGTGGTCGTCGTCGGCGGGAGGTTCGTCGCCGCGGTCGAGCAGACGGGCCGGCCGGGCGACTTCCGCTCCAACGGACCGGGGGACGTGTGCCGCCCGGTGACCCTCACGGACGAGGAGGTGGCCGTCGTGGAGCGTACGGCCCGCGCGGCGGGGCTCGACCTGATGAGCGCCGACCTGCTGCGCGGCCGCGGCGGCCCGGTCATCCTGGAGACCAACTCCTTCCCCGCCTTCGGCGGTTTCGGCCACGTGGACCTGCGGGACCCGATCCTGGACCTGATCGAGCGCAAGGCGGCCGCCCGCCGGGCCGGAACGGGCGTCCCGCTCGCGGTACCGGGACGCCGGCCGGTCCCGCGGAAGGGCCTCGCACCGTTCGTCCCTCCTGTGCCTTCTGCGCCTACTGTGTCCTCTGTGTCCTCTGTGCCTTCCGCGACCTCCGCGGAGGGGCTCCCGGCCGCGAAGGCGTCCCCCGCCGCGGACGTGGTCCGTGTGCCGGACGGAAGCCTCACGAGCGGGAAGCCCCCTGCGGGCGGGAAGTCGCCCGCGGGAGAGGAATCCGTCACCGCCCCCGACTGATCCGCCGCCCGCCGGGCGGGTAGACAGCGGGCATGGACCCCCAGGCGGTGACCACGAGCGGGCGGGTGCGCGGGCGCTGGACCGGCGGGGTGGCCGAGTTCCTCGGCGTGCCCTACGCCGCGCCCCCGGTCGGGGCACTGCGCTTCGCGCCCCCGGTCCCCCCGACGCCCTGGGACGGGGTGCGGTGCGGCCGGACCTGCGGGCCGACCGCGCCCCAGCCGCGGGGCGAGGCGGGCGACGTGCCCGAACCTCTCGTCGCGGGGGACGACTTCCTCAACCTCAACGTCCGCACACCCGACCCCGGGGCCGCCGGGCTGCCGGTGCTGGTGTGGATCCACGGCGGGGCCTTCAACGCGGGCGGCAACGCCGGTCCGTGGTACCGCGGCGCCTCCTTCGCCCGCGACGGCGTGGTGTTCGTCGCGATCAACTACCGCCTGGGGGTGGAGGGGTTCCTGCCCCTGGACGACGCCCCGGCCAACCTCGGCGTGCTCGACTGGATCCGGGCGCTCACCTGGGTCCACGAGAACATCGCGGCCTTCGGCGGGGATCCCGGCAACGTGACCGTCGGCGGGCAGTCCGCCGGCGGCCAGGCGAGCGTGACCCTGCTCGCGGCGCCCGCCGCCGCCGGGCTCCTCCGCCGCGTGATCGACATGAGCGGCGGATCGGTGACCTGGGAGCCGGTCGAGCCCGCCCGGGAGGCGGCCCGCGCGCTCGCCCGCCGCCTCGGCGTGCCGCCCACCCGCGAGGCGTTCTCGGCGTTCACCCCGGCCGAGCTCGCCGCGGCGTACGGCTCGCTCGGCTCGGGTGAGCCGGATCCCGGGCCCCTCGGCGCGGTCTTCGGGCCGGGCCCCAAGGGGTTCAACCCGGTCAACGACGGCGAGATCGTGGCGCGCAGCCCGTACGACATGATCCGCGACGGCTCGGCCCACCCGGCCGCGCTGCTCGTCGGCACCACCCGGGAGGAGTTCAACGCGCTGGTGCGCTCGCGGCCCGGCCCCCTCGGCGAGCGGGAGTACGGCGACGCCCTGCGCGCGCTCGGCGCCGGTCCCGACGCCCGGCGGTTCTACGAGGAGCGGCTGCCCGCCGGCCTCGAGGTGCTCGGGCAGATCCTGACCGACCGGCTCTTCCGGGTGCCGGCCCTGCGCCTGGCCCGGGCCTGCGCGGCCGCCAGCCGGTCCGTCCACGCCTACGAGTTCCGCTGGCGTTCGCCCGCGCGCGACGGCACCGTGGGGGCCGGCCACTGCGTGGACCTGCCGTTCGTCTTCGACGACCTGGAAGCGGAGGGGGTGGACCGCCTGTGCGGGCCCGAGCCGCCGCCGGACCTGGCCCGCGCGATGCACGCGGCCTGGACGGGGTTCGCGGCCACCGGTGATCCCGGCTGGCCGCCGTACGGCGGGCCCGGCGGACCGGTCCGGATCTTCGACGACCCCGGGCACCTCGCCCGCGACCCGCTCGCCGCCGAGGGACGTCTGTGGCGGGAGCCGTGAGCCCCGCCACGCGGATGATGTCTGCGGCGGGAGCGTGAGCCCGCCGCGCGGGTTCCCGCTCCGCCCGGGACCGCCGCCTGCGGTCCCGCCGCGGCCGGCGGCCGGGCCGCGGAGTCAGCCGGTGACGAGCGCGTGGACCAGACCGACCGCGGCGGCGGCGGCGATGAACCAGGCGGTGTTGAGCCTGGTGCGCCACTGCAGGAACAGGGCCGCCACGGCCAGGCCGACGGTGAGCGGGTCGACGAACGCCTCGCCCGCCAGCTCGACCGTGACCCCCGCCATCAAGGCCAGCGCCGTCGCGTTGACCCCGTCCAGGAACGCCGAGGACCAGACACGGTCGCGGATGCGGTCGACGATCCTGGTCAGCAGGGCGACGAAGGCGAACGAGGGTGCGAAGATCGCCACGGTCGCCAGGACCGCACCGGGCAGCCCGGCTATCACGTACCCGAGGAAGGTCGCGGTGGTGAAGACCGGCCCGGGGGTGACCTGCCCGATGGAGACGGCGTCGAGCAGCTGCGTCCGGGTGATCCATCCGAGCCGCTCCGCGAAGTCGCCCTCCAGGAAGGCCAGCAGCACGTAGCCGCTGCCGTACAACACCGAGCCGATCTTCAGGAAGGTCAGGAAGAGCTGCGCGAGCTGGCCGCCGGTCGGGTCGGAGAAGTACGGCCCCGCGGGCAGCAGGGCGATCCCGCCGATCCCGCCGCGACCGCCTCCGGGCGGGCGGAGCGGCCGGGTGCGCACGGCCATGACGAGCAGCCCGCCGGCCGCCAGAACCAGGAGCTCGTCGGCCCCGAGCAGGTAGGCCGCGAACGCGGCCGCGGCGACGGCCGCCGTCAGCGGGCCCTTGACCGCGGTCCGCAGCAGGCCGGCCAGGGCCCACACCACGATCGACACGACCACGGGCTTGATCCCGTAGAGCAGTCCTTCGACCGCAGGGGCCTGCCCGTGGCGGACGTACGCCCAGGCCAGGGCGAGCACGATGGCGAACGCCGGAAGGATGAAGCAGACCCCGGCCACGACCAGCCCCTTGCCGCGTGCCCGTTCGTGGCCGAGATGGATGGCCAGCTCGGTGGAGTTCGGACCCGGGATGAGGTTGGTCGCGCCCATCAGGTCGACGAAGCGCTCGTCGGAGACCCAGCCGCGTCGCCGTACCAGCTCCTCGCGCATCATCGCGATGTGCGCGGCCGGCCCGCCGAACCCGATCACGCCCAGCTTCAGGAAGACGGAGGCGACCTCGGCGAGCGTACGGCCCCGCCGCCCGCCGCCGTCCTGACCGGGCTCGCCGACCGGTCCGTCCATCCGCGCTCCTCACTGGAAGGTCACCTGACCGGGGCAGTGTCCACCATCCGGATGAACGGTGTGCGGACACGGGGGAAACGGCGCGGGCGGAGCTCCCGCCCCGCCCGCGCCGGCGCCTCACCGGCCGGCGGATGCACCGGCCGGCGGATGCACCGGCCGGCGGGTCAGCGCGCCGGTCCCGTTCACCCGCCGGTCGGCTCAGCCGACGGGCTCACACGCCGACCCAGCGCTGCATGCGCGTGAGCAGGTCCTCGGCGTCGACCGGCTTGGTCACGTAGTCGGTCGCCCCCGCCGCCAGCGCCTTCTCCCGGTCGCCCTGCATAGCCTTGGCGGTCACCGCGATGATCGGCAGGTCCGCGAAGCGCGGCATCTTCCGGATGGCCGCGGTGGCCGCGTAGCCGTCCATCTCCGGCATCATGATGTCCATCAGCACCAGGTCGACGTCCTCGTTGCGGGACAGCACCTCGATGCCCTTGCGCCCGTTCTCGGCGTAGAGCACCTGCATGCCGTGCAGCTCGAGGATGTTGGTCAGCGCGAACACGTTGCGGACGTCGTCGTCGACGACCAGGACCTTGCGGGTCGACAGGGCCGTGTCCGGCTCGCCGGGCTCCTGGGGGCGGACGTCCGGGCTGGACTGGACCAGGGGGAGCACGTCGCCGGGCTGCTGCGCCGACAGGTGCAGGGTGATGCGCTCGCGCAGCTCGTCGAGGCTGGGCAGGCGCTCCAGCGGCTGGGTGGCCGAACGCCCCTGGAGCAGGTCCTCCTGCGGGCGCGAGAGCGTGCGGCTGTGGTGGGCGAGCACCGGCACCCCGCGCAGCGCCGGGCTCCGGTCGAGCCCGCGCAGGAACTCCGCCGCGGCGTCCTGCCGCATGCCCAGGTCGAGCACGATGCAGTGGTGGTCCTCCCGGGCCAGCGCCGCCAGGGCGGTGGCCGGGTCGTCCGTGGTGGACACGCGGACCTGCCCGTGCGTCTCGGGCAGGTCCGCCACCACGCTCTCGGCCAGCTGGGACAGGAGTCCGTTGACCCGGGACTCCACGACGAGCAGGCGGCGCACGTCCCCGCCTCCCGGCCGCTCGAGCTCCCCGGCGAACCGGGCCGGTTCCGCCGGTACGCTCGGCGGCGCCGCCGCGGCCCCGGAGCCGGGGCGGACCGCCGCGGCGGTCCCGTTCTCCGGAAGCGGCAGGTAGAGGCTGAAGGTACTGCCCTTCCCGACGGAGCTGACCGCGCGGATCTCGCCGTTGAACAGCGCGGCGATCTCCCGGCTGATGGACAGGCCCAGCCCGGTCCCGCCGTACCTGCGGCTGGTGGTCCCGTCGGCCTGCTGGAACGCGTCGAAGATCTGCGAGAGGTTCTCCTCGGCGATGCCGATGCCGGTGTCCACCACGTGGAAGACGAGGACCTCCTGGCCTTCCGCACCCGGCAGCTCCACCCCGGGGGCGCACTCGATGCGCAGCCCGACCGATCCCTCCTCGGTGAACTTCACCGCGTTGGACAGCAGGTTCCGCAGCACCTGCCGCAGGCGCTGCTCGTCCACGAGCAGCTCCGCGGGCACGTCGGAGTCGACGGTGACGTCGAACCTGAGGCCCTTCTCCGTGGTCAGCGGGCGGAAGGTCGCCTCGACGTAGTCCAGGAGCTGCCGCAGCGGCAGCGGCTCCAGGCTGAGGTTCATCTTCCCCGCCTCGATCTTGGACAGGTCGAGGATGTCGTTGATCAGCTGGAGCAGGTCGGTGCCGGCCGAATGGATGACGTTGGCGTACTCGACCTGCTTGGCGGTGAGGTTGCGGGTCGGGTTCTGGGCCAGCAGCTGGGCCAGGATGAGCAGCGAGTTGAGCGGGGTGCGCAGCTCGTGGCTCATGTTGGCCAGGAACTCGCTCTTGTACTTGGAGGCCAGGGCGAGCTGCTGGGCCCGGTCCTCCAGCTCCTGGCGCGCCTGCTCGATCTCCCGGTTCTTCGTCTCGATGTCGTGGTTCTGCCGGGCCAGCAGCTCCGCCTTGTCCTCCAGCTCGGCGTTGGAGCGCTGCAGCTCCTCCTGGCGGACCTGCAGCTCGGTGGCCAGCCGCTGCGACTCGGTCAGCAGGGCGTCGGTGCGGGCATTGGCGACGATGGTGTTGACGTTGACGCCGATGGTCTCCACCAGCATCCCCAGGAAGGTCCGGTGCACCTGGGTGAAGCGGTTGAGACTGGCCAGCTCGATCACGCCGAGCACCTGGTCCTCGAAGACGATCGGCAGCACGATCAGGTTGACCGGCGCGGTCCCGCCGAGGCTGGAGGAGACGGTGATGTACCCGGCGGAGACGTCCTCGGCGAGGATGGGACGCCGGGCGAGCGCGGCCTGCCCGACCAGCGAGTCGCCGAAGCCGTGGCGGCGGGCGGTCTCCCGGTGGCCGTAGGTCCCGACCACCTGCAGCTCGGGTCCCGCCGGGCCCTCCTCGGCCAGCAGGAACGTGCCGTACTGGGCGGAGACCAGCGGGGCCAGTTCGTTCATCACCAGCTCGGCCACGACGGCCAGGTCCCGGTGGCCCTGCATCAGCCCGGAGATGCGCGCCAGGTTGGACTTGAGCCAGTCCTGCTCCTGGTTGGCCAGGGTGGTCTCGCGCAGGGACTTGACCATCGAGTTGATGTTGTCCTTGAGGTCGGCGAGCTCGCCCTCGGCGTCGACGGTGATCGAGCGGGTCAGGTCGCCCGAGGTCACCGCGCTGGTCACCTCGGCGATCGCACGGACCTGGCGGGTCAGGTTGCCCGCCAGCTCGTTGACGTTCTCCGTCAGCCGCTTCCAGGTGCCCGAGACGCCCTCGACCTCGGCCTGGCCGCCCAGCCGGCCCTCGCTGCCGACCTCCCGGGCCACCCGGGTGACCTCCGCGGCGAAGGACGAGAGCTGGTCGACCATCGTGTTGATCGTCGTCTTCAGCGCCAGGATCTCGCCCCGGGCGTCCACGTCGATCTTCTTGTTCAGGTCGCCCTGGGCGACCGCGGTGGTGACCTGGGCGATGGAGCGGACCTGGCTGGTCAGGTTGTCGGCCATGGAGTTGACGTTGTCGGTGAGGTCCTTCCAGGTGCCGGCCACGTTGGGCACGCGGGCCTGGCCGCCCAGCTGCCCCTCGGTGCCGACCTCGCGGGCCACCCGGGTGACCTCGTCGGCGAAGGCCGACAGCGTGTCGACCATCGTGTTGATGGTCTGCGCCAGCGCGGCGACCTCGCCCTTGGCCTCGACGGTGATCTTCTGCGAGAGGTCGCCGCGGGCGACCGCCGTGGCCACCTGGGCGATGGAGCGCACCTGGCTGGTCAGGTTGGAGGCCATGACGTTGACGTTGTCGGTGAGGTCCTTCCAGGTGCCGGAGACCCCGCGGACGGTCGCCTGGCCGCCGAGGTTGCCCTCGGTGCCGACCTCGCGGGCCACCCGGGTGACCTCGTCGGCGAAGGCCGACAGCTGGTCGACCATCGTGTTGATGGTCTCCTTCAGCTCCAGGATCTCGCCGCGCGCGTCCACCCGGATTTTCTGCGACAGGTCGCCCTTGGCCACCGCCGTGGTCACCTCGGCGATGCTGCGGACCTGGGCCGTGAGGTTGTCGGCCATCACGTTCACCGACTCGGTGAGCGCCTTCCAGGTGCCGGAGACGCCCTTGACGTCGGCCTGGCCGCCCAGCCGGCCCTCGGTGCCGACCTCGCGGGCCACCCGGGTGACCTCGTCGGCGAAGGAGGACAGCTGGTCGACCATCGTGTTGATGGTGTTCTTCAGCTCCAGGATCTCGCCGCGGGCGTCCACGGTGATCTTCTGCGAGAGGTCGCCCTTGGCCACCGCGGTGGTGACCTGGGCGATGGAGCGCACCTGGCCGGTGAGGTTGCCCGCCATGGCGTTGACCGAGTCGGTGAGGTCCTTCCAGGTGCCCGAGACGCCGGGCACGTCGGCCTGGCCGCCCAGCTGCCCCTCGGTGCCGACCTCGCGGGCGACGCGCGTCACCTCGGAGGTGAACAGGGACAGCTGGTCCACCATGCCGTTGAAGACCGTGGCGATCTCCTGCAGCAGGCCGTCGCCCTCACCGGGCAGGCGGGTGCCGAAGTCGCCGTCGCGCACGGCCGTGAGCCCGGCGAGGAGCCGGCGCAGGTCCAGCTCGTCCACGCCCGAAGCGGTCGCGGTCCCGTTCTTCACGGGACCGTCGGCGATCTCAACCATGTCCACCATCGCTTGTCTCGACCGGCAGGAGGTCAGGCAATGGTAAGGCCGGAACGGTCCGGGCGGGGGCCCGCCCCCGCCTTCCCCGCCCGTTCCCCCGCCCGTTCCCCGGTCCGGGCGCGCCCCCGCCGCGAACCGGCGTAGGCCGCCTCGCGCACCCGCAGGAACGGCCTGGGGAAACTCAGCGCCGGATGGCGGTTCAGCATCGGGTCGAACGCGGCGAACTCCCCGTCCGGGAGCACGGTGTGCAGGCTCAGCCGCGCGAACGGCCGCCGGTAGCCCTCGACGCCGAGGACGAAGTCCAGCGGGGCCGCCACGACCGACTCCGCGATCTCGTCGGGGTCGGCGGAGCGGGCGCGGCCCCGGTCGGCCGCCACGGCCAGGAACCGGATCCGCCCGGCCGCGTGCCGGTAGGGGATCAGCGTGGAGAAGACCCCGGAGCCGAACCCCGCGCTCGGGAAGGGCAACCACCGGGGCCAGCCCATCGTGGCCAGCAGCAGGTCGAGGTCGCCGCCGGGCGCCTGGTCGCAGGGGAGCCGGACGGCCAGGCCGAGCACGTCGGGCAGGGCACCGGGCAGGGAGGCCCCCTTGGAGAGCCGTACCAGGACCTCCCGCTCGCCGGGCTCGTCGAGCACGGGGATGCCGAGGTAGGGGTCGGTGCGGCCGAGGACGCGGAAGGCGGCGTGGAAGAACCGCCCGCGGGTGTGCACCGCGCGGCCGCCGCGCAGCGCCGCCACCCGGCGGAACAGCGAGGGGACGGGACCGGTCTGATCAGGCGAGGAAGATGTCATGCCCCCCACCTACCCCCGCATCCGGATCGCAGCGGGCCGCTCAGGGATCGTGCGGATCCCGTGACGTCCGCGCCCGCCCCGCAGGGAGAGCGCGGGAGGCCGTGGACCGTGTGACGGGCCGGTGCCCGGCCGCGGGAAGGACCGGGGTCAGGCCGACGCCCGCAGCACCTCCTCGGCCTGCCGCCGCAGATGGGGCGGGAGACCGGGGACGCGGGCGGCCAGCGCGCGGGCGGCCAGCGCGGCCGAGCTCGACCGCCGGCCGAGCAGGGCGTGCACGCGCGCCGCCCGCAGCAGCGCCGGTCCGCTGCCGGACTCGGTGGCGACCGCGTCCAGCATCTCCTGCTCGGCGGCGTCGAAACGCCCCTGCAGGGCCAGGGCCAGCGCGCGGGCGGCCACCGTGTCCGGCTGCTGGTCCCGGCGGACCCGGTCCAGGTCGCGCAGGGCCTCGGCCGGCCTGCCGAGGTCGGCGTGGATCGCCCCGCGCAGGGCCAGCGCGTCGGCCGGGGGCCGCGCCGCCAGCGCCACGGCCCCGTTGAGGCAGGCGAGCGCGGCGCGCGGCTGCCCCGCGTGCCACAGCGCCTGCCCCAGGGCCAGCCGGGCGGGCAGGTCGTTGGGCGCCCAGGTGAGGGCCCCCTTGAACAGCTCCACGGCCCCGGCGTGATCGCCCTCCGCCAGCCGGAGCCGCCCGCTCCCGGTCAGCACCCGGGCCACCCCGTCGAACTGCTGGAGGCTGGCGAAGGTCTCCGCCGCTTCCTCGAAGCGGCGCCGGGCGCTCTCCGTCTCCCCGCGCGCCGCCTCGGCCGTCCCCAGGATCTCCTGGGCCTCGGCGCGCACCCACGCCTCGCCGAACTCCGAGGCGCGCAGCGCCTCCTCCGCCAGGCGCTGCGCCGTTTCCCAGCGCCGTCCGGCCAGCGCGGCCCGCGCGTCCGCCAGATAGGTGGCGGGCCGCTCCGACCGGCGCACGGTGGCGATCAGCCGGTCGTGCTGCAGCTCGTACCAGCGGATGCCGAGCCGGTGCTCCCCCTTGAGGAGGTGGTGGTCCTCCAGGGCCCTGGCCACGGCGTTCGGCATGCCCGCCGTCTCGTGGAGCCCCTCGTAGACCGTGTTGCGCGTGCCGTGCTCGGTGATGAAGGCGTTGCGCAGCCAGAACTGGATCTCCGTGGCCGGGATGCCGTGCTCGGCCGCGACCCGGGCGAGCGCGCGCCGGCAGAAACCGGTCAGGAACCGGTCGACGTCGGCGTGCAGGCGCACGTGCTCCACGGTGATCTCGCTGAGGTCCGGGGGCAGCGAATCCCACAGCGCGGAGCAGACGACCTGGAGCTGGACCGGTTCGACCGACTCCAGCGCCAGCGTGGTCGCCCGGCCCTCGGCGTCGGAGACCTCGACGGTGCGGAGGTCGTCGACGAGCAGCTCCGCGGCGCCGGGGGCGAAGCGGCGGCCGGTGCCCTCCAGGGGCCCGGTCACCGCGTCGAGCGCGGTGGCGCGGGCGAGCGGCCGCAGGTGGAACCGGGCCCGCGAACCGCGGCCGAGCGGCCGCTCGTGGGGCAGTACGGCGGCCAGGTGCTCCTCGCGCAACGACAGCAGCAGATGGAGGCCGTCGTGCTCCTCCACCGCCTGCGCCAGCTGGGCCAGGAGCTCGGTCCGGTCGGCCTCCTGGTGGGCGGGGCCGCTGAACAGCTCCTCGGCCTGGTCGACGGCGACCAGCACCGGCACCGGGTCGCCGTACCGGTCGCGCCGCTCCGGGCGCCGCGCCAGGAACTCCGCGACCGTCAGCCCGGCGAGCGCCGACAGCGGCTCGTCCGGCGCCCAGGCCGACAGCAGCGCCAGGACGTGCAGGCCCGCCCCGGCCCGCGCGGGCGGCGCGGCGATCCTGCGCGGCGAGACGCGCGCGACCGGCAGCACGTCGGCGCGCTCGGCCTCGATGCGGGGCAGCACCCCCGCGTGGAGCAGGGAGGTCTTGCCGACGCCGGACGTGCCGTACAGCACGGTGAGCCCGGTCGCCTGCCAGATGGTGGCGATCTCGCGGGCCTCCCGCTCACGGCCGAAGAACAGGTCGTGCTCGCTCTTGCGATAGGGACGCAGGCCCACGTACGGCCCGGCCGCCCCGCCGTCTCCGCGTGCCGCGGCCTCCATGGCGCTCACCCCATTCTCCGGCGGAGCTCCTCGCAGAACTCCGCCGCGGTGCCGAGGAAGATCGAGATGTTCCAGCCGTTGAGGTAGTGGACGAGGTAGCGCTTGGCCTTGTCCACCGCGTCGCCCGCCGAGTCGTTGACCTCGGGCATCAGCTGCACGCTCACGTGCCGGCGCTTGTTGCTGCGCGGGGTGCTCCGGGCCAGGCCGTGGAAGAGCACCCGGAACGTCCAGTCCTGCAGGCTGTAGCCGATGAAGAGCAGCGGCCGGCCGGCCATCGCGCTGAGGACCGGAGGGGGCAGCGGATGCCGCCAGTCGGCCGCCGTCGCCTCCACGATGTTGACGAGATAGGAGAGGTAGTCGGCCTCGGTCAGCACCAGCGAGGCGGGGTCCGACCAGGTCCCGTGCAGATGGTAGACGAGAGGTCTGTCGACGGTCGGTTCGGGAAGGACGGGCACGTCGGCGGAGCCGGTCTCCCACCAGCGCGAGACCGCGCTGTGGGGTTCCTTGCCGGCCGTGCGCAGCGCCTCGTGGAGGAAGTCGTCGTAGTTCGTGGTGAGGAACACCTTCAGGGGAAAGGCCGCCAGCAACGCGTGCGGGTCCGCGGGGTCGCCCGGCGAGGGTCTCCGGTGGGAGCGGAGAAGCCGGCAGACGTCGTCCTTGAGGTCCACCGGATCGCGCACCACCGCTTCGGCGTACTGCATCACCCGGGCGAGGTTGTGCGCGTCGGCGAAGGGATAACCGTAACGTGCGGCGTACCGGCGGCTCAGCTCCGCTCCCTTCGGGAGGCCCCGGCAGGCGCCCGCACCCAGGAAAGGCGTGCAGTCACCCCTGCGGAGCTGGTTGATCAGTCGTTCCCAGTCCGCATCGTCCACCGCGCCACCCTGAATGTTGGGAAACCATTCCCTGTGACACTTTGTGTCCCATAGAGGTGACGCCCAAGTCAAGATCTTTACATGGAGGATGTGAATCCGGCCACGGGTCCGGTGTGCTCCTCGTCCAGGAATCGCGCCACGGCGAGGCCCAGACGGGTCTCGCCGATCTCGCCGAGGTCGGCGAGGGTGAGCCCGGTGACGTCGATCAGGCCGCTGCCGGACTTGGTCTCGGCGGGGCCTGCTTCCTCGTGCATGCGAAGTCCCTTGCGTTCATGACAAGGACGCGCCCTGCCCGTCCTCGCGCGTAGCGGCTGTCTCCGTATCTTCGCATGTCCCGCCCGCATCTTCGGCACCGAGGAGAACACCTTGGTCCAGTTTCCGCCAAGAAGATACCCGAATCCTATTTTGTTTCCGTTGATAAAGGCGTCTAAGTTGCTGGATGCTACGATTGTAGAAATATATTACTTATTTACAATTTGTCTGATTGTTGATGGTTTGTGCCCCATCTCCCTCCTGGGAAGAGGAGTGTCCCCCCTTTACCCGTGCGCTCCCGAGGGCCGCGGTTTAAGCTGATCGCAAGCCACAAGCGGAGGCGGTCGCGTGTCGGTGTCGCAATCCTCGGAAGTCTCCCGGCCCCCGGGACGCCAGCCCCACGTCTGGGGCAGGGTGCCACAGCGCAACAAGAACTTCACCGGCCGGGACGACCTCCTGGAGAAGCTGCACACCGGCGTCACCTCCGACGTGACCGCCGTGCTCCCGCACGCGCTCCACGGCTTCGGAGGCGTCGGCAAGACGCACGTCGCGATCGAATACGCCTACCGGTACCGGCACGAATACGACGTGGTCTGGTGGATCCCGGCGGACCAGCCGATGCTGGTGCGGTCGTCCCTGGCGGCGCTGGCCCCGCATCTGGGCCTGTCCTCCCATGCCACGGCGAGCATCGAGGACACCGCTGCGGCGGTGCTGGACGCGTTGCGGCGGGGCGATCCCTATTCGAAGTGGCTGCTCGTCTTCGACAACGCCGAACTGCCGGAGGACGTCAACGACGTGATCCCGCGCGGACCGGGACACGTGCTGATCACCTCCCGCAACCACGCCTGGCAGGCCGTGGTCGACACCGTTCCGGTGGACGTCTTCGCACGGGCCGAGAGCGTCGAGTTCCTCCGGAAGAGGGTGTCGAGAGGAATCAGTCCCCAGGACGCGGATCGCCTGGCGCAGCAGCTCGGCGACCTCCCGCTGGCGCTGGAGCAGGCGGGCGCCCTGCACGCCGAGACGGGCATGTCGGTGGACGAATACCTCAGGCTGCTGGAAGAGCAGACCGTCCGGCTGCTCGACGCGAACAAGCCGTCGGACTACCCGCTCTCCATGACCGCGGCGTGGTCGCTGTCGGTGTCGCAGCTGGAGGTGAAGCTGCCCGAAGCGGTGGAGCTGCTGCGGTGCTGCGCGTTCTTCGGTCCGGAGCCCATCCCCCGTGACGTGTTCGGCACCCTGCCCGCGGGACTCGCGGCCCAGTCCCGCCTCGGCGGCCTGCTCGCCGACCCGATCCTGCTGAGCAAGGCCATCAGGGAACTGGGACGGTACGCGCTCGCGCGCATCGACTCCAAGAGCCGGACCATCCAGGTGCACCGCCTGGTCCAAGCGCTCCTGCGGGACGAGTTGGAGGAGCAGGAACACCTCGCCTTCAGACACGAGGTGCACCTTCTCCTCGCCGCGGCCACCCCGGGCGTCCCGGACGACACCGCCACCTGGTCGAGTTACGGCGAACTGCTCGGCCATGTGAGACCCGCCCAGGTGAAGGTGTGCCGCGAACCGCTGATCCGCCGCTTCGCCCTCGACATCGTGCGCTACCTCTACGCCTCGGGCGACTACCGGTCGGCGCGGAACCTCGTGGAGGAGTTCATCGAGGAGTGGCGGGCCGGGCAGGGGGAGGACGATCCCGTCGTGCTCTCCGCCCGGCGGCATCTCGGTGAGGCGCTGCGCGAACTCGGTGAGTACCAAGCGTCGTTCGAGCTCAACAGCGTCACTCTCGCACGCATGCGGACGGTCCTGGGCCCGGATCACGAGGAGACCCTGCAGCTCACCAACAGCCACGGCGCCGACTTCCGGACCCGGGGGGACTTCTCGGACGCGCTGAGGCACGACGAGGAGTCGCTGACGCTGCACCAGGCCGTGTTCGGCGCCGATCACGGCCGGACGCTGCTGGCCGGCAACAACCTCGCCGTGGACTACATGCTGGTCGGTGACTACGGGCGGGCGCGGCGGCTGCAGACGGACGTCTTCAAGCAGATCAGGAGCAGCGGCGTCAGAGGCAAGCAGTGGGTGCTGGCCGTGTGGAACGGCCTGGCCCGCATCGTGCGGCTCAGCGGCAACTACGTCGAGGCCTGCGATCTGGGGGAGGACGCCTACGAGTTCGGAGTCGAGGAACTCGGCTCCGACCACCCGTGGACGCTGCGCACCGCCAAGGATCTCTCCATAGCCAAACGCCGGGCGGGATTCATCGAGGAGGCGTTCGAGCTCGCCCAGTGGACGTTCGAGACAGAAGAACGGATCTTCGGCCGCGACCACCCCGACGCGCTGGCGGCGGCGCTGTGCCTGGCCAACGCCCTGCGGACCAGGGGAGACGTCGCGGAGGCGCTGGAACTCCTGCAGGACACGGCGGACCGCTACCCGCGGGCCTTCGGTTCCGAGCACCCCTTCAGATACGGCTGCGACATGAACCTCGCCCTGCTCCTGCGCGTCAACGGCCAGATCGAGGCGGCACGGGAACTCGACCGGAAATCTCTGGAGGGATTCGACCGAAGGCTCGGCCGCGACCACCACTTCTCGCTGACCTGCGCCATCAACCTCGCCAGCGACCTCGCGGCCGGAGGCGACAACGGTACGGCACGGGCACTCGGCGAGGACACCCTGACCAGGCTGCGGGGACTTCTGGGGGCGGATCATCCGCTCACCCTCGCCGGAGCGGCCAACCTGATCGTGGACCTGCGTGCCGAGGGCGCGGCGGACGAGGCCGACGTACTGGCCGCCGACACCTTCGAACGCTACCGGAGCGTGCTGGGCGACGAACACCCCGACGTGCAGGTGGCGGTGGCGGGCGAGCGGCTGGACTCCGACTTCGACCCGCCCGCCCTCTGATCAGCCGTTGCGTTCGACCCAGAGGGCCCGGTGCCGGTCCGCGCGCTCACGGCCGAGAGCCCGGGCGGCGGCCGGCACCGCCACCTGCGACCAGTCGTCGAGCCGCCGCGCCATCGTGGTGACGAACAGTTCGCCGGAAGGCGTCAGCCGGCCGCTGCCGAGGATCGTCCCGCAGACCAGTCGCGCGGCCGCGCGCCACCGGAAGAACTCGGCCCCCGCCTCCAGGGCGGCCGCACCGCTGTCGACGCGGAGCTGGCGCCGCCAGAAGTCGGTCACGCCCATATAGGCGTACGCCCCCTGGAGCAGCCCGGGGACGGGACGGGGGTCGGGCCGCCAGGGCGCGTAGTGGCGGGAACCGTCGTCGGGGCCGGTCAGAGGCACGATGTCGAGCAGGGCCGAGAGCTTGGCATGCTGCATCTCATGGGTCAGCGTGACCGCGAACGTGGTGGCGTCCGGCTGGGCGGACAGCGCCACGGAGCCGAAAGTCTCCCGGGAGGAGGCGCTCGACTGGCCCTGCGGCGGCGCGTTCAGCGGGGTGAGCACGGAGATCGCGGCCCTCACCTCGTCGGCGACACTCCGGTGGTGCCGGACGAGCAGGCGCCAGGCGCCGGTCAGCGTCGCCTGCCAGCGTTCGACCTCGGCGGAGCTGAGCCGGCCTCCCATGTTGGCGGTGCCCGGCATGCGATAGGGATCGAGGTCGTCGACGGTGACGTGGAACGGCGAGCCGTCGGTGTTCACGGACAGCGTGCGCAACCCCCTCCAACCGGGTGCGTCGTCGGGGGTCCCGAGGGACCCCACGACGAGGCCGTCCGCCATGACGTCCGCGCCGTCGGCGAAGCACTGGACCGTCGCCTCCGAGAGAGTCGGGGACAGTACGGCCTGGCCCAGCGAAGGCAGGGTGACCACACCCTCCACCGCGGGCACGTCGATCTCGCAGACCGTGCCGGACCGGATCGCCGCGGCGGCCGCCAGGGCCGCCAGCTGCTCCGGCCTCGCCTCCTCGTCCCCCCTCCTGAGCGCCATCACCGTGTGCCGGGCCCAGGCGCCCACCGACGGATGGCGCAGGACCGTCTCGACGGCTTCCGGATGGCGCTGCTGGACGGCGGCGAGCAGGTCGTAGGCGCGGCGGGCGACGGTGGCCCGGGGATGCCCGGTCACCCGTGCGCTCCGCATCACCTCGTGCACGAGGAGCACGTGCTTGCTGCGCTGGGCGGCGGCGAGCCGGGCGACCACGGCGGCGCCACCGCCGCCGCCGGCCAGTGCCGAGAGCACCTCGGCCGGGATGCGGTGTTCACGCAGTTCCATGGGCGTTCCTTGGTCCGTGCCGACGGGTCGGCTTCGACGGTGTGCTCGGATCCGTGCCGACAGGTCGGCCTCGACGGTGTGCTTGACGTGCTCGATGAGGCGGAGGAGGTCGGGGCAGTAGACCGACGGGTTGGCGAACCCGTTCCCCTCCCGGTAACGGTGGGCGTACAGCCCGCCGCCGCAGACCCGGCCGACGGGGCAGCGGCGGCAGGCCGCGGACAGGGCCAGCTCGCCGATCTGGCGGGCCGCGACGGCGGGCAGGAGCAGGACGTCGTCGAAGGAGTCCCGCGCCACGTGCAGCCCGGTCTCGGGTGCCCCCTGGTAGGCCGACTTCAGGAAGTCGGACTGTTCGATGCCGCCGTCGGTCTCCACCACCACCATGGCCGCGGGGGACAGGCCCACCGCCTCGCTCGCCGACGCGCCGCCGAGCAGGAGATGGACGATCTCGTCGAACAGTCGGACCCGGGTGGGTTGCCGGGGCGAGCGGTACCAGCGGTCGAAGACCGGGATCAGCCAGTCGGCGTACGGCGTGGCGCCCGCCCCCGGGTCCCGGCCCGGAGGAGGAGCCGACCAGTTGCCGTGCGGGAGCAGGAAGTCGACGGCGGGCGGGCCGAACGCGAGCAGCGCCTCGTAGGCGCCCAGCGGATCGTTCCTGAGGTCGACGGTGCACAGCAGGCCGCTGAATAGGTGCCGGTAGGCGGGCGAGGTGAGCAGGCCGAGGGCTTTCACGACCGCGGCGTGGCTGCCCTGCCCGTTCGCGCGCCGGCGGCTGCGGTCGTGCATCGCCCCGTCGCCGTCGAGACTGACCCCGACGCGCAGGTCCAGCTCGGCGAAGAGGTCGAGGTAGCCGTGGTCGAGCAGGGTGGCGTTGGTCTGCAGCGCGACGCGGACCCGCGTGCCGCCGCCGACCGCGGAGCGGATGCGGGTGACGAGGTCGCGGATGGCCTCCCGCCCGGCGAGCAGGGGCTCGCCGCCGTGCAGGACGACCTCGATCTCAGTGAGACCGTGGGTGCGGGTGTGCTCTGCGATCCGCGCGGCCGTGGCGGCGAAGGTCTCCGGCGTCATCCGCTTCGGGCGGCCGCGCCAGCTGGTGTCGGCCATCTCGTACATGTAGCAGTACGCGCAGGCCAGATCGCAGCGGCTGTGGATCTTCAGGATGAACTGCCGGAACGGAGTCGGCCGCCAGCCTCCGGCCATCAGTTCCCCGACATCGAGGGTCGACGGCCACTCGTGCACCGCTGATCAGCCTCCGAGTTGAGACCACATTACGTAGCGCAGGATAGGGGAACGACATCTATATCGCAGGAGAAATCGGTCGGCGGCGGGTGCGCGCTCCGTAACGATTCCGGCGCCTGCGGATTGAATCTTGACTATCGACCAGAAGTCAGGCGAAATGGTAAATGGCGCAAGAGAGGTGTGCCGCGGTTGCCAAAAGAACCCAAAACCGAAAATCTGCCACCCGAAAACATGTTTCCGGCAATGCTCGACGTGGACGGATTGCTGGCCTCGGGATGGCGGCCGTCGGCCTTCCAGCAGTTCATCCTGAAGATCCACAGCCGCTGCGACCTGGCCTGCGCGTACTGCTACATGTACGAGATGGCGGACCAGTCGTGGAAGGCCCAGCCGCGCCGCATGTCGGAGGCGATCGCCGACCGCGCGGCGCTGCGGATCGCCGAGCACGCGCTGGACCACGACCTCGCAGAGGTGGAGGTGATCCTGCACGGCGGGGAGCCGCTCCTGGCCGGACCGGAGTTCATCTCCCACGCCGTGCACGCGATCAGGGCGGCGGCCGCCGACGTCGGGACACGGGCCCACCTGGCGGTGCAGACCAACGGGGTACGGCTCGACGAGGCCTTCCTGCGGCTGTTCGACGCCCTGGAGGTCCGGGTGGGGGTGAGCCTGGACGGTGACGAGGAGGCCCACGACCGCCACCGGCGCTTCGCCGGGGGGCGGGGGAGCCACGAGGCGGTCTCCCGCGCCCTCCGCGGGCTCGCCTTCGGCCGCTTCCACCACCTCTTCAGCGGCCTGCTCTGCACGATCGACGTCCGGAACGACCCCGTGGCCACCTACGAGGCGCTGCTCGCCTTCGACCCGCCCGCCGTCGATTTCCTGCTCCCGCACGGCAACTGGTCGGCGCCGCCGCCCTTCCGCGATCCGGAGTCCGCCGCCACGCCGTACGCCGACTGGCTGATCCCGATCTTCGACCGCTGGTACGGCGCCCCCGCCGAGGAGACCGAGGTCCGGCTGTTCACCGAGATCATGCGGTTGCTGACCGGACGGCCCTCGCGGACCGAGACGATCGGGCTGTCCCCGGTGCGGATGGCCGTCGTCGAGACGGACGGCAGCATCGAGCAGTCGGACATCCTCAAGTCCAGCTACCACGGCGCCACCGCGACCCGCATGCACGTCCTGCGGAACTCCTTCGACGAGGTGCTCGCCCACCCGGCCATAGCGGCCCGGCAGATCGGCGAGCTCGCGCTGGCGCGGACCTGCCTCGAATGCGACCTCGTCCGGGTCTGCGGCGGCGGGCTCTACGCCCACCGCTACAACACCGGCACCGGATTCCTCGCACCCTCGGTCTACTGCCCCGACCTCTACCGGCTCATCACCCACATCCACGCAACACTCGCCCGGGACGTCGCCCTGCTGAAGGGAAGCAGATGAGACTCTTCACCCAGCCGCTCTCCGGGACGGTCCTGGCGGAACTGGCGGCAGGAGGGGGCGGGGCCGCAGCCGTGCGCGAACTGGCGGCGGCGCAGCGCCTGAAGAACCTGCTGCTGCTGCGCGGGGTCGTCGAGGAGGCGGCGGCGGCCCGGCACCCCCACGCCGAGCTGGCGGCCGAGGCCTACGGGCTCCTGTCGGACATGGAGAACCGCGCGGCGGACCGGGTCGGACGGGTGCTGCGCCACCCGGCGGCGGGGGCGTGGGCGTGGCGGACCTACCGGTCGCTGAGCCGGCGGACCGGTGAGGAGGATCCAGGGAGGCTGGGCGCGCTGGCGCTGTCGGCCGCGATCGGATCGCAGACCGCGTGCGAGCTCCGGCTCCCCGTCGCCGGCAGGGACGTCATGCTGCCTTCCCTGGGCCTGCTCACCCTGCCCGCCGGGCTCGGGGCGGTGGCCGACGTCGTCGTGCGGCCGGACGGCACCGGTACCGGCGGCGGCACCGGGGACGGCGACGGAGCCGAGCTCCGCTTCGGCCGGTTCACGGTCCGGGTCGATCCCCACCGGGACGGACCGGGCTGGCAGGCGCTGCACCGGCTGGCGGTGCGGCCGGGACTCAGCCTGATCGTCGACGACCTGGATCCGTACCGGTGGGCGGTGGCCGACGTCGTCGAGCCGAGGCTGACTGCGGAGCGCCGCCGCTGGTGGCAGTCGTGCCTGCGGGACGCCTGGCGCATCCTGACGGCGCACCACGGAATCGTCGCCGAGGAGGTGGCCGCGGCGACCTCCGTCCTCACCCCGATCCAGGCGCCCGCCTCCGGCCAGAACAGCGCCACGTCCCGGGAGACGTTCGGGACCATGGCGCTCTCGGAGCCCCGCCACGGCCTCGGGTTCGCGGAGACCTTCGCCCACGAGGTCCAGCACGCCAAGCTGACCGCCCTGACCGACATGGTCGATCTCACACTGCCGGACGACGGGCAGCGCCACTACGCGCCCTGGCGGCCCGACCCGCGGCCGGTCTACGGGCTGCTGCAGGGTGCCTACGCCTACCTCGGCGTGGCGGGGTTCTGGCACCGCCAGCGCGCGTTCGAGAGCGGGGACGCGGGGTTCCGGGCCCAGGTGGAGTTCGCGCGCTGGCGGGAGGGCGCCCACCTCGTCACCGGCACGCTCCAGGCCAGCGGGTGCCTGACCGAGCAGGGGCAGGAGTTCGTCGCCGTGATGAGGGGGACGCTGGAGCGGCTCCTCGCCCAACCGGTGGACCCCGCGGCGGCGGCGCAGGCGCGCCGGGAGGCCGACCGGCACCGTGAGGAGTGGACCAGGCGGAACACCTGACCGCGGTGCCCGGTCAGATCGGCGGCGGGTCGAAGTCGGTGTCGATGCGCAGGCCGGCGACCGCCGCCAGGATGTCGGGCTGGACCGATGACAGCGGGCTGCGCCCATAGCGCTCCAGGGTCTCGGTCCGGAGCCGCTCCGCCTCCTTCTCCGCGCCGGCGGCCCGCAGGTCGAGCGAGAGGTTGGCGGCGCACAGCAGTGAGAGGTAGTGCTCTTCGCCGAAGAGCGCGTGGAGCCGTTCGAGGGTGTCCTCGCCGAGTTCCCGCGCCCCGGCGGTCTCACCCAGGAGCGCGAGGTCCGTCGCGAGGTTGACGGCGCAGGCCAGTGAGTAGTTGTGCGTCCGGCCGACCGTGGCGGTCAGCCTCTCCAGGGCCGCCTCGTTGACCGCCCTGGCGGTCTCGGCGTCTCCGCGCAGTCGGTACAGGATAGCGAGGTTGCTCCGGCAGGCCTGGGTGTACGGGTGGTCCTCGCCGTAGACCCGGGGATAGCGGAGCACGGTCTCATGCGCGACGGCGAACGCCTCGTCGAGCTCACCGGTCGTGCGCAGAACGTTGGAGAGGTTGACCGCCGCGGCCATGGTGTCGGGGTGCTCGTCGCCGAAGAGCCGCTGGAACCGCGCGTGCGCGTCGCGTGCCATGTCGAGCGCCTCGGCGAGGTCGCCGGCCCGGCGCCGGGCGATGGACAGGTCCTTGGCGGTGAGCAGGGTGACGGGATGGTCGGGGCCCAGTTCCTGAACCCCGTAGGCGTGGGCCTCGTCGCCCAGGTCGCACGCCTCGGCGTAGTCTCCGCAGAGCCGCACGACGCGGGCCAGGCCGTTCCACGACAGCAGGAGGGAGGACTTGCTGATCCCCTGGGTCGCGTCGCTCTGCTCCAGGTAGGTCTCCTGCTGCAGCCTCCGGGCGAGCATGTAGTCGCTGGTGAGGCCGTAGTCGAGGGCGAGGTTGTTCATCACGCGCAGAGTGGACGGGTGAGCCGGCCCCAGGGCCTGCTCGTGGGCCTGCCGGGACTCCTCGTCGAGCTCGCGAGCCCTCATGAACTCCCCCCGGGCGCGCAGGGCGGCGCCGAAGGTGTTGGTCATCGACAGGGTCTCCGGATGCTGCGGCCCGAGGACCTCGCGCATGAGCTCCAGGGTCTCCCTGCCGAGCTCGTAGTCCTCGGCGTACCGGCCGAGCCCGCGCAGCACGTTGCCCAGGTGCTTGCGCGCGACCAGCACGTCCGGGTGCCGGGGCCCGCTGTTCTCGGACCACCTGCCGATGAAGTCCTCCGAGAAGGTGAGGGCCGACTGGTAGTTGCCCGCCTGGTACAGGTAGCGGACGATGTTCAGAGCGAATCTGCGCACGACCGGCTCGGTGCTCTCGGCGAGCTCCGAAGGGGCGACGTGGCCCACCAGCTCCTCGAACAGGCGCCATCTCGTGCTGTCGTCCGGATCGGCCGGTGCGCCGCCGGCCAGCAGCAGGTGGACCTCCCGCCGCGCCGTCCGCTGCTCCTCACCGGACAGGCCGTCGCGCAGGAGCGCCTGAACGAGGCGGTGGACCTGGATGGTGCGCGTCTCGGGCTCGATCCTGGCGAGGGCGAAACGCCGCAGCTCGCTCAGGGCCTTGGTCAGCAGGATGGGGTCGGACAGGATCGCGCTCAGCAGCGGATCGGCCTTCTCCCCGGCGCCGCGGCCGATGGTCCTCCCGCCCCGGCGGAAGATGTCACGGGGGATGGGCTCGGGGCCGAAGAACGCGCAGCACCGCAGGATCCTGACCGCCTCGGGGAGCCGGTCCTGCAGCATGGAGACCGAGACCTGCCAGGCGGCCGTCATCGACAGGGGGTAGCCCGACGCCTTGTTCGCGCCGAGCAGCCGGCCGGCCTGCTCCTCGAGCTGCTCGATGTACTCGTCGACCGACATGCCGGTCTCGTACTGGAGCGCTCCGGCCTGCTCCAGCGCGAGCGGCAGGTCGCCGAGCTTCTCCGCGAGCCGGGAGGCGTCCTGGTCCGAGATCTCCCTCCGCAGCCGCCTGCGGAGGAACTCCACGCTCTCCTCGCGCTCGAACACGTCGACCTGGAGCGTCTCGAAACGGTCCTCCCAGTCGGGGTTGCGCGAAGTGATCAGCACGTGCCCGGGCCCGAGCGGGATGAACTCCTCGATCCTGGCGGGGTCCTCGGCGTTGTCGAAGATCAGCAGCCAGCGGCGGTACGGCTCGCCGCTCTGCAGCGCCCGGCGCACCGCTTCGGCCGCCTCTTCGACACCGGTGGTCGCGGCGCTCGGCAGGCCGAGGTGGGGCGCCATCATGGCCAGCGCCGACGGCACCAGGACGCGCTGGTCGGCGGGGATCCACCAGACCAGGTCGTAGTGGGACCGGTAGCGCCAGGCGTACTCGATGGCCAGATGAGTCTTGCCGACGCCGCCCAGGCCCTGGAGCGCCTGGGGCTGGGGGACGACGGCGGTCACGGTGCTGATGCCCCGGCGGAGCCGGGTGAGGAGCTCCTCGCGGCCGGTGAAGTTCCTGTTGCGCGGCGGCACCTTCTCCCAGACCTCTGGCGACCGCTCGGGCACCGCGTTCACCGTGTGAGAAAGCTCCGCCACCTGAGGCCTCCACCCTGTGAGCCGAAACAATCCTGTGGTCATCCTAAAGGTTGATTCACGGGGTGGGGTATCCCAGAATGATTTGAACACCGGTATCAAGGTCCCGGGCGATCGGAGGGCAGGGCGGCCGCACTGTTTCCGGGCCGACCGTAACTCCGGGATGGACTGGGAAAGTGGAGGAGTGCTTATGCGCGAGGGCGAGGCGGGCTCCGAAGCCGCGGCGGTTCTCATCGATCTCGACGGGATTTCCCTGGAGGACGTCCGAGAAATCGGAAATGACGGCCTGAACAGGATGCTGCGGTCACTCCTCCTGGACGACCGGCCTCCGCTGGCAGGATTCTCGGCCTCCATCAAGGCCCAGTCCGGAGCGGCGTGATCCCTGCCGGGCGTTGACCGGGCCAATAGAGTCGTACGGCATCGGCCCGTGATCCGCCGGGCCGGCGGTCGACGAGGTGGTGCCGTGCGTGTACGACATGGGTGACGCCGAATGGGAGCGCCTGATCTACCAGCTGAGAAGCGGGGACTGCACGCCGTTCCTGGGGTCGGGGGCGTGCGTGGGGACCCTGCCGACGGGAACGGCGCTCAGCCGGGAAATGGCGCGCCGCTGGGGATATCCCTACGGAGACGACCACGACCTCCCCCGGGTGGCGCAGTTCGGGGCGATCAAATACGGCGACGCCGTGCATGTCAAGAGACTGGTCTGCGACGAGCTGGACGCGGCGGATCCCCCGGATTTCCTCCATCCGCTGGAACCCCACGGGCTGCTGGCGGAATTTCCCCTCCCGGTGTATCTGACGACCAACTACGACGACTTCATCTTCCGCTCCCTGAAAGCGGTGGGGAAACGCCCGAACGTGGCCGTCTGCCCGTGGAACAAGGACATCGCCTACGCCGAGAAGCTGTTCAGCAACGAGGCCGGATGGAACCCCCAGCCGGACACGCCGCTCATCTACCACCTGCACGGAAACCTGCAGGATCCGACGTCGATCGTGCTGGCCGAGGACGACTACCTCGAGTTCCTCACCAGCCTCGCGGCCGAGGGCGTCGCGGGCAGCCAGCGGATGCTGCCCACCTCGATCCTCGCGGCGCTGACCCGGCGGCCCCTGCTGTTCATCGGCTACAGCCTGCAGGACTGGACGTTCCGCGTCCTGTTCCGCGGGCTGCTGAGGGCGGTCCCCGGCATCAACCGGCGCAGGCACATCAGCGTGCAGCTCGCCCCCTCGCTCGACACCAGCAAGGCGGACGTGAAGGACGTGCAGCGGCAACTGGCCAGATACTACGAGGACTGGCGGATCTCCATCTTCTGGGGGACCGCCGAGGAGTTCTGCATGGAGCTGCGGCGGCGGATGGGGTCGATGCCGTGAACCCGAACGATGCCCGCCCGGCGCCGGCGGCCGAACCGTACGTCGGGCTGCGGGCGTTCCGGCGGGAGGACAGCGCCCGCTTCTTCGGGCGGGCCAGGGAGTCGCACGAGATCGCGGACCTCTGGCAGGCCAACAGGCTGACCATCCTCTACGGCCCTTCGGGGGTGGGCAAGACCTCGCTCATCCAGGCAGGCGTGCTCCCGCTGATGGATCCGACCACGGTCGACATCCTGCCGATCGGCCGCGTGTCGCACGGCTCCCCCTTCCCCTCGGCCGCGCTCTCGCAGCACAACCCGCACGTCTTCGCCCTGCTGTCGTCCTGGTCTCCGGAGGAGACGCCCACCAGGCTGGCCGGCCTGACGCTCCGCGGGTTCCTGCGGCGCAGACCACCGCGCCAGGATCCGTACGGAGATCCCGTGCTGACCCTGGCGGCGATCGACCAGGCGGAGGAGCTGTTCGGCGACCTCGCCCACCGCCAGCCGTACCGGGAATGGTTCATCGACCAGCTCGTGGAGGCGCTGGAGGCGGATCCGCACCTGCGCCTGCTCGTGTCGATCCGCGAGGACTACCTGGCCGCGATCCTCCCCCACGAGCCCAGACTGGCCGGGCCGTCCAGGGGCCGCTTCCCGCTCGCCGCGCTCGACACGGCGGCGGCGGTGCGGGCGACGGAGGGCCCCCTGGAGGGCACCGGCCGGTCCTTCGCGCCGGGAGCGGCCGAGGGGCTGGTGGAGGACCTGCGCAGGATCCGGGTGGGAAAGGCGCTCGGGGAGGAGGTCGTGGCCGACGCGAAGGTGGTCGAGCCGGTCCAGCTCCAGGTCGTCTGCTCCACCATGTGGCGCTCCCTTCCCGCCGACGTACGGATCATCACCGCCGAGCACGTGCGCCGCTTCGCCGACGCCGACCGGTCGCTCACCGGCTTCTTCGAAAGGATGATCACCGAGGTGTCCCGCGACCACCTCGACGGGGACACCGATCGCCTGCGGACCTGGCTGCGCCGCAACTTCATCACGGAGCAGGGCAAGCGTGAGATCGTCTACCAGGGCGAGACCCTCACGGCAGGGGAGCCGAACCGCGTGGTCAGGGCGCTGGTGGAGCGCCACATCCTGCGGGAGGACCTCCGGGCGGGCGCGCGCTGGTGCGAGCTCTCGCACGAGCGGCTCATCCAGCCCATCCTCCAGCACGGCCGCGCCGCCGAGCCGGTCGAGAGCCGGGCCACCCCGGACGAGTACCTGCGCGCCGCCGAGCTCGCCTTCCGCGACGGCGAGTTCGGACTGGCCGCGAAACAGGCGGAGGAGGCGCTGAGCAGGTGCGGGGACGACACGTGGCTCCGCGCGGAGATCGAATCCTTCCTCGGCAACGTCGCGCACCGGCGCGAGGACTTCGAGAAGGCGGTCGCGCACTACCGCACGGCCGCGGTCCTGTTCGAGACGCTGGGCGCGACCACCGCGGTGGGCCGGCTGCTCGCCGGGATCGGGCGGCTCCGGCTGGCGCAGGGGCGGCCCGCGGTCGCGGTGCAGGAGCTGTACTCCGCGATCCGCCGCGTCCCCGGCGACACCGCCATCCAGACCGAACTCGCCTGGGCCCTGTGGTACGGCGGGCACCCCGACGCGGCGAGGGACGTCCTGAACGACGCCCTCGCCCGGGAGGGGGACGCCGCGGAGGCGCTGCGGGCGCGGGGCGAGATCCTGGCCGACCTCGGCCGGACGGCGGAGGCCCTGCACGACCTCGAACGGGTCCGGCCGCTGCAGTGGCCGTCCACCCGGGCGGCGTACGCCCTCGCGCTCGCCTCCGAAGGGCGGGCCGCCGAGGCGGACCGGGAGATCACGGCCGTGCTGGCCGAAGCGGGCGACCACGGCCCCGTCCTGCTGTACGCGGCCAAGGTCAGGGAACTGGCCGGTGACGCCCCCTCAGCGGCCGGTCTGGCTCGGCGTGCGAAGGCCGCGGTGGCTCCGCGGCTTCCTCCGCACCTGACCGCAGAGGCGGACCGCCTGGCGGAACAGGTCTGACCGGCGGCAGACCGGTTCCGGGACGGGCGGGCCGAGGTCCTCCGGCCGCCGGCGGATCCGGCCGGAGACGGGCGGACCAGCGGGAGTTCCGCTCCGGAGGACCCTGCGGAGCGGGACCGCCACGGCCACGGACAGGGTGATGCCGGACATGACGAGGAACAGGCTCCTCGTCGCCGCCGGCACCCCCACCGCGGAGACGAGGAACCCGCCGAGCGGCGCCGCCAGGCACACGGCCCCGTGGGTGGTGAGCCGGTGCACGCTGACCACCCGGGCGAGCTTGCCCTCGGCGACCCGATCGATCTCGAAGGCCCTGACGGACATGTTGCTGAGCGCTCCGGCGCACCCCATCAGGAACAGCGCGGCGCCGAAGAAGACGGGGGACTCGCCCACGACCGGGATGAGGAGGGCGAACGCCCATATCCACATGTGGGCGAAGAGCAGGATCTCCCGGGGAGGCCCGAGCGGCGCCAGGCGCGGTTCCAGCAGCGGATGCCGGAGCAGGCGCCGCAGCGGAGGCGCCAGAGCCGACCCGAGCACACCGCCCAGGCCGCTGGCCGCGAGGACCAGGCCGACCTCCAGGGGGGAGTGGGTCACCGAACCGGCGACGAAGACGATGATCAACATATTGATCATCAGGTTCGTGACCGTGGTCAGCGCCATGGCGTTGCGCAGGAAGCGATGGCTCCTGAGCTCCCCGACGCCGGCCGTCATCTCCTGGAGGAACGACGTCTTCCCGCCGCCGGGGGCCGCAGTCCGCAGCACGTGGCGCTCCCCGCCGCCCGGCAGGGTGAGAACGGCGGTGAGCGAGGCGAGGAAGAGGAGCGTGTTCATCACGAACGGCACGCAGTGGCCGAGCCCGAACAGGAACCCTCCCACGGGCCTGGCCGCCATCACCGCGACGTGGGAGCTCGTCTCACTCGTGGCCAGCATGCCGACGAGACTCGCCCGGGGGACCGCGGACCGGATCAGGGCGGTCTCCGCCAGCGAGTAGACGACCCAGAAGGTGCCCTCCACGAAGGCCGCCGCCAGCAGGTGGGGGAGGGTGACGCCCCCGAAGAGCACGGCCAGGAACACGCTCGCCACCGCCAGCAGGCGAGCCGCCTCGGTGGCCGCCATGACGGCGCGTGCGGTCATCCGGTCGACGAGGAGACCCGCCGGGACGTAGAAGAGCAGGGTCGGAAGGGTCAGGGCGAAACCGGCCCAGCCGACGTGCACCGGCGACTTCGTCAGCGACAGGGCCAGCAGCGGGTAGGTGACCCCGAGGGTCCGGAACCCCACGGCCGAGGACATCGAACCCGCGCAGATGCGGATGAGGTCCCAGCGCGACCGGGTCTCCGCCCCGTGGGGCCCGCGGGAGGACGGCGGAGTCTCCTCCCGAGGACGGGGATCATCGGATCGCGGGGCGTCCGGAGCCGCCGGGGGCACCCCAGGCTCCGCTCCCACGATCCGTTCGTCCCCTCTGCTCCTGCCAGCGTCGTCGGGAACAGCCCATCGTGAAGAACGGAGGGGAGAGCTGCAGCGACCCTCGTTGCCGGAGGGAAAATGGTGGCTTTTTGGGCAGCCGACTACCAGAGGGAACCCGTGCCCGATGATCACCCTGGGTCGTCCGCGGGCAGCAGCATAGCGCTGGTCGCGGCCTTCTGCGACGCCGTCGGCCGGCTCCCCTCACTCCGGCGCTCCTCGGGGAGGGCACGGCGTGCCGTACCGGCCGGGAGGTCACAGGCCGTAGGCCTCCAGCAGGCGCAGCCAGATCTCGCTGACCGTCGGGAACGACGGCACCGCGTGCCAGAGCCGCTCCAGCGGCACCTCGGCGGTGACCGCGATCGTGGCGGCGTGCAGCAGCTCGGCCGCGCCGGGACCGGCGAAGGTGACGCCCAGCAGCACCCGCCGCTCGGTGTCCACCACGGCCTTGGCCCGGCCCCGGTAACCGTCCCCGAGCAGGTAGGCGCCGCTCACCGCGCCCAGGTCGTACTCGACCGCGCGGACCGGGAAGCCCTCCTCTCGGGCGCGGGCCTCGGTCCGGCCGACCGCGCAGACCTGCGGGTCGGTGAAGACCACCTGCGGCGCGCCGTAGCCGCCCGCGAGGTCCCGCAGCGCGGGCAGGTCGTCGGGCTCGCCCTTGGCCCGGGCGGCGATGACGTCGCCGCAGACGCGGGCCTGGTACTTGCCCATGTGGGTGAGCAGGTCGCGGCCGTTGACGTCGCCCACGGCGTACAGCCAGCCGCCGTCGACGCCGGTGGCGCGCATGCTGTCGTCGACGGCCACGGGCCGGTCGCCGGCCAGCCCCACGCTCTCCAGGCCCAGGCCGGCGACGGCGGGCCGGCGGCCGGTGGCCACCAGCAGCTCGTCGGCCTCGACCGGCGGGCCCGACGACAGGTGCACGGTCACCGGCCCGCCCGGCGCGGGCCGCTCCACCCGGGTCACCTCCGTGCGGGTCCGCACGGTGATGCCGGAGGCGGCGAACGACTCGGCCACCAGGTCGGAGGCGAACGGCTCCAGCCGTTCCAGCAGCCGCTCCCCGCGCACCAGCACCGTGGTCTCCAGCGTGCCGAGCCCGTGCATGGCCTGCGCCATCTCGCAGGCGACCACGCCGCCGCCGATCACGGCCAGCCGCTCCGGGACCGCCTCGGCGGCGGTGACCTCGTGGCTGGTCCACGGTGCGGCCTCGGCCAGGCCCGGCACCGGCGGGACCGCGGCGCGGCTCCCGGTGGCCAGTACGACCGCGTGCCGGGCGGTCAGCGACCGCGAGGCGCCGTCGGGCAGGTCCACCCGGACCCGCCGCGGGCCGTCCAGCCGCCCCCGCCCCCGGACGAACTCCGCCGGCACGCCCTCGATCCACTCGACCTGACCGGCGTCGTCGTAGCGGGAGACGGCCTCGTCCCGGCGCGCCAGCACGGCGGCGGCGTCGATCGGACCGATGTCCAGGCCCGGCACCCGGCGGGCCTCGGCGGCCAGCTCGACCGGGCGGAGCAGGGCCTTGCTGGGGATGCACGCCCAGTAGGAGCACTCGCCGCCGGCCAGGTTCTCCTCCACGATCGCGGCGCTCAGCCCGCCCCGCACGGCCCTGTCCGCGACGTTCTCACCGGCCGGCCCGGCACCGATCACGATCACGTCGAACTCGTCCGCCACCACTGCCTCCTGTCGGGAACGCGCGCCGGAGATCCCGTGTCGCCGTGCCGGTTCCACCGCCCCCGTATCTTCCCCAGCCGCGCGGGACCATCGCAACGCGGGTGCGCCGGGTCCGCCCGGCGGCACTCGTCCGGCCCGCCCGCCCGCGGTCAGCCGCGGCCCCTTACGGGCGCGGGGCGGACTCCCGCGGATGCGGGGCCCGCAACCTCTCCGCCAGTTCCCCGGCCAGCCCCTCGGCGGCGGCCTCGATCATCTCCAGCACCTCGGTGAAACCCTCGTGGTCGCCGTAGTAGGGGTCGGGCACCTCGGCGCCCTCCGGGGCGGCCGGGTCGAAGGAGCGGAAGAGCCGCACGTCGGCGCCCGGTGGGGCCAGCCGGCGCAGGGCGCGGAGGTTCTCCCGGTCCATGGCGAGCACCAGGTCCGCCTGGCCGTACCACTCCCGCAGGAACTGCCTGGCGCGGTGCGCGGAACCGTCGTAGCCGCGACCGGCCAGCGCCGCGGCGGCGCGCTCGTCCATCGGGCGGCCCTGGTGCCAGCCGCCGGTGCCCGCGCTGTCGACGGTGACGAGACCGTCCAGGCCGCGGTCGGCGACGGCCTTCCTCAGCACGACCTCGGCCATGGGGGAGCGGCAGATGTTCCCCAGGCACACCACGCAGACGCGATAGCTCATGGCGTCCATTCTCCGCGGTCCGCAGGACCGGTCCGCGCCGCAGGAGGGCCGCCGGGACCGCAGGCGGGCCGGGGCCGCAGGACGGCCCCGTGCCCCGGAGGGGCCGCTCCCTCCGGGGCGCTCGCCGGAGCGGCTATCCGGCCGTGCAGGACATGATGGGGGCGACGGTGGGGGTCCCGGAGGCGAGGAAGCCGAAGGACGTGCTCGCCCCGGCCGCCAGGGAGCCGTTCCAGGAGGCGTGCTTCGCGGTCACGGCGGAGCCGGTCTGGGTGACCGCGGCGTTCCAGGCCTGGCTGACCCGCTCGCCTCCGGAGGTCCAGTCCACGGACCAGCCGCTGATCGCGGAGGCTCCCGCGTTCCGCACGGTCACCTCGCCCTGGAAGCCGCCGGACCACTGGTTCACGACCCGGTAGGCGGCCGTGCAGCCGCTTCCGGTGGTGGGGGTCGAGGTCGGCCTGCCCGTGGGGGTGACGGTGGGGGTCGAGGTGGGGGTCGAGGTGGGGGTCGAGGTGGGGGTCGAGGTGGGGGTCGAGGTGGGGGTGGCGGTCGGGGTGGCGGTCGGTCCGGCCCCGAGCAGCGCGGTCAGGGCGGGGAACCACCGGTCGGCGATCTTCCGGTCGCCGGCCGCGTTGGGGTGCACCCCGTCGCCCGTGTCGGTGGCGGTGTCGAAACCCGTCCACTGGTCGACCACCACGACGGGCGAGCGCGCGGTCGTCTTGCCCGCCGCCCAGCCGGGGATCGCCGCGTTGAGCGCCGCGACCCGCCGGCCGCACTCGCCGCACGAGCCCGGGTTCATCGGGATGATCTGGGCGACCAGGATCTTCATGTCGGGGTTGCTCTCGCGCATCTGGTCGACCAGCCTGCCGTAGGCGGCCAGGATGGTCGCGGTGGAGCGGTTGCTCCACGCGTCGTTGGTTCCGAAGTGCATCATCACGATGTCGGGCCGCGTCGCCGAGAGCCAGGCCGGGAGCTGGTCCTGGTCGGCCACGTTGGTCGCCAGGAAGCCGCCGTGCCCCTCGTTCTCGCCGTCGTAGGGGAAGCCGCAGCCCTGCGGCGGCAGCGTCCCGACGAAGTCCACCGACGCGGCCAGCCCGGCCTCCTGGAGGCGCTGCCAGAGCAGGGCCCGCCAGCAGCCGGGGGAGCCGGTGATCGAGTCCCCGAGGGCCATGATCCTGGTCGGCGCGGCCCGCGCCGACAGCGCGGCGCCCGCCGTACCCGCCAGCACGAACCCCAGGGCGGCGGCCATCGCCGCCAGTACCGCCAGCACCGTCTCGCCTCTGCGCATCGCCCGCTCCCGTCGTGGCCCGGCGCGATGCTAGACATCCGCACCGGGCCAGGGGAAGCGGGCCGCTCCCCGGCACCGCGCCGACCTGCGGCTCCGCCGGTGCGGCGATGTAACTTTCAGTCCGCGGCCAGGTCTCCGGTGCGGTCCTCAGCCCGGTCCCCGGCTCGGTCTCCGGTGCGGTCCTCGGATCGGCCCCGGTTCAGTCCTCCGCCGGGTTGAGGCGGACGATCGCGGTGTTGAGGGCGGTGGCGAACAGCGTCCACGCGCCGTAGGGGAGCAGCACCGCCCCGGCGGCCCGGTCGGTCGCCCACGCCTGCCTGATCAGGTCCGCGTTCGAGGCGTTGAGCGCGGTGATCTCGGCCAGGGCGAGCTTGGGCGAGCGGCCTCGGAAGAAGGCCAGGCTCCAGCCGGCGTTGAGGACGAGGTTGGCCGCCAGGCGGGCGGCGAACGCGGTGCGGTCGGTCCCCTCCCGGCGGTCGAGGACACGGGCCGCCCCGACGGCGATCAGGCCGTACAGCGGTGTCCACACCAGGCCGAACGCTTGTGACGGCGGCTGCCAGGACGGCTTGCGCAGCCGCCGGTACCACAGGGAGGCGGGCTTGGTCGCCAGGCTGCCGACGGCGGCCGCCGCGCTCACGGCGAGCAGCGTCCTGGCCAGGGTGCGGCCGCGGACGCCCGCGCGGGCCCGGACGATCTCCTCCGTACGGCGCCGCGCCCGGCTCGGGGCGTCGCCCTCCGTACGGTGCCCCGGGTCCGTCCGCGCGGAGGACGGGATGCTGGACGATGTCGTCTTCATGGTCGGCCCCTACCCCGGCCACCGGTGATATGCCGCAGCCGGGGTGGTGAGCCGACGCCGAGGTGGCATGACGCCCGACGCGGGGAGGGCGCCCGGGTGGCATGGCGCCCGGTCCGGGAGGGTGGCTGGGTGAGGTGACTCCCGGTCCGGGAGGGCGGGCCGGTGAGGTGGCTCCCGGTCCGGGAGGCGGTTCGCGCTCCGGCGCGGGCCGCGCCGAGACGGGACGACCCGGCGAGGGATGGATGCAACAGCGCTGTTATGTTGATGGGATGCCTTTCCTCGACTCCGGGCCGGGCCTGCTCGGGACCCGCCTGCGCCACCTGCTCGAACTGCTGGACGCGGACGTCGCGGCCGTCTACGCCGAGCTGGGGGAGGCGGGGTTCCGCCCCCGGTTCACCCCCGTCCTGCGGGCGCTGGCCGCGTTCGGTCCCTCCTCCATCCGCGAACTGGCGGACGCGATCGGGGTGACCCACTCCGCGGCGAGTCAGACGGTGGCCCATATGGCGGGGGAGGGGTTCGTCGTCCTGATGCCGGGAGCGGACGCGCGCCGCCGGATCGTGCACCCCACCGCGAAGGCCGAGGCGCTGCTCCCGATGCTGGAGGCGGAATGGGCGGCCACCGCCGCGGCGGCCGCCGAGCTCGAGGCGGAGCTGTCGTTCCCGCTGAGCCGGCTCGTCGACGAAGTGCTGGAGGCCCTGAGCCGGCGGCCGATGAGGCAGCGGATCGCCGACGCGGCGCCGGACCTGGCCGCCCGGGCCCGTGCGGGGCGGGAAGACGGACGGCAGGGGGTGGAGGCGGAGACGGGAGACATCGGCGCCGGGGCCGGGGCGGGAAGGGCCGCGGAGGGCGGGCGCCGGGACTGACTGCGGGCCTGCGGCACATGGGTCACCGCAGGTGACATATGCCGCATATGTACCTTTACTACGAAATGGCAACTTCATGCACTATCGGTACGCTGATCATGTTCGTTGCCTCCTTCCTCGGGCACAAGCGCCGTGACGTCGCTCAGGGGAAGGGGTTCGGGGATGAAGATCGTGGGGATCGCGGGAAGCCTGCGGCCGGCGGCACACGTCGGCAGGCTGCTGGAGGCGGTGGCGGGGGAGCTGCCCGTCTCCGCGGACTTCACGGTGTGGGAGGGGCTCGGGAAGATCCCGCCCTTCACGGACGGCCCGCTTCCGGGGTCCGCCGGGGAGTTCTGCGATCTCCTGTCCGGTGCGGACGGGCTGCTGATCACCGCCCCCGAGCACAGCGTCCTGCCGGTCCAGCTGCTCCACGCGCTGGAGTGGGCGTCGCGGCCCGGCGCGGGCGCCGTCCTGCTGGGCAAGCCCGTCGCCGTGGTCACGGCCTGCGTCCGCCCGCACGAGGCGATGTGGGCGCAGACCGCGCTGCGGCGCCCGCTCGGTGTCGCCGGTGCCGTCGTGTACGGGGCCGACCTGTCCGCCTCTCCGGCCCTGCGGCAGTTCGACGCCGCCGGCCGCCTCGCCGACCCGGTGGCGCGCGACCGGGTCAGCGCCGTGGTGGAGGCGCTGTGCTCGCGGGCGGGGGTGCTTTCGCGGGAGGCCGCGGCCGGGAAGGCGGCGCTGGAGGGCGCGCCCGGGAAGGTGCTGGAGACCCTGTCCGGCAGGGTCCCGGACAGGGTCTCCCTGGACAGGGTCTCGGGCACGGCTCCGGTGGCGCTCCAGGGCAGGACCCAGGCGCCCGTGCCGGTGGTGATCCCGGAGAAGGCCGCGGAGAAGATCCCCGTGTGACCGCACGCCCGGTCCCGGGCCGGGAGCCGGGGCTCTCGGTCCTCGGTCCGGGAGGCGGAGGCCTCTCAGCCCAGGGAGGCCGAGACCAGGGCCCTGGCCTCCCGCTGGACCTCGGCCAGGTGGTCCGGGCCCTTGAAGGACTCGGCGTAGATCTTGTAGACGTCCTCCGTGCCGGAGGGCCGGGCGGCGAACCAGGCGCTGTCGGTGCAGACCTTGACGCCGCCGAGGGCGGCGCCGTTGCCGGGCGCGGAGGTGAGCACCTGGGTGATCGGCTCGCCCGCCAGGGTGCCGGCGGTGACCTGATCGGCGGAGAGCCTGGACAGCACGGCCTTCTCCTCCCGGGTCGCCGGGGCGTCGACGCGGGCGTAGGCGGGGTCGCCGAACCGCGCCACCAGGCCGGCGTAGTGCTCGCTGGGGGAGCGGCCGGTGGTCGCGATGATCTCCGCGGCCAGCAGGGCCAGGATCAGGCCGTCCTTGTCGGTGGTCCACACCGATCCGTCGCGGCGCAGGAAGGACGCGCCCGCGCTCTCCTCCCCGCCGAAGCCGAGTGAGCCGTCGAGCAGGCCCGGCACGAACCACTTGAACCCGACGGGCACCTCGACCAGCCGCCTGCCCAGACCGGCGGCGACCCGGTCGATCATGCCGCTGCTCACCAGGGTCTTGCCGACCCCGGCGCCGGCCGGCCAGTCCGGCCGGTGGGAGTACAGGTAGGAGATGGCCACGGCGAGGTAGTGGTTGGGGTCCATCAGACCGCCGTCGGGGGTCACGATCCCGTGCCGGTCGGAGTCGGCGTCGTTGCCGGTGGAGACGTCGAAGGCGTCGCGGTTCGCGATCAGCGAGGCCATGGCGTGCGGGGAGGAGCAGTCCATGCGGATCTTCCCGTCCCAGTCGAGCGTCATGAAGCGCCAGGTGGGATCGGTCAGCGGGTTGACCACGGTCAGGTCCAGCCGGTGCCGCTCGGCGATCTCGCCCCAGTAGGCCACGCTCGCCCCGCCCAGCGGGTCGGCGCCGATGCGCACCCCCGCCGCGCGGACCGCGTCCAGGTCCACCACCGAGGGCAGGTCGCCGACGTACGAACCGAGGAAGTCGTACCGGACGGTGGTGTCGGCGGCCAGCGCCCGGGCGAGCGGGATCCGCCGGACCTCCTTCAGTCCGTCGGCGATCAGCGTGTTCGCCCGGTCCTGGATCCAGGAGGTGGCGTCGGTGTCGGCCGGTCCGCCGTGCGTCGGGTTGTACTTGAAACCGCCGTCACCCGGGGGATTGTGCGAAGGGGTCACGACCACGCCGTCGGCCAGGCCGGTCGTCCGCCCGCGGTTGTGGGAGAGGATCGCGTGCGAGACCGCGGGCGTCGGGGTGTAGCCGTCGCGGTCGTCGATCATGACCGTCACCCCGTTGGCCGCGAACACCTCCAGCGCCGAGACCCGGGCGGGTTCGGACAGGGCGTGCGTGTCGGCCCCGAGGAAGAGCGGGCCGTCCACGCCCTGCGCCGCCCGGTACTCCACGATGGCCTGGCTGGTGGCCAGGATGTGGTCCTCGTTGAACGCGGCGTCCAGCGCCGAGCCGCGGTGCCCCGAGGTGCCGAACGCCACCCGCTGGCCCACCTCTCCGGGATCGGGGCGCAGCGCGTAGTAGGAGGTCACCAGCCGGGCCACGTCCACCAGGTCGGACGGCCGGGCGGGCTGCCCGGCGCGCTCATGCGTCATCGAAGTCTCCTCAATATCGTCATCGACAACGCTACATACCCGTCATTTGGGGGTTTCGACGGGCGCGCCGTGACCACCGTGCGGATCTCCGCAGCCGTACCCGGGAGGCCCGGGGAGCGTGACCGCCGCTCCCGGGGGCAGGGTCCGGCCGGGGTGACCGGAGGAGCCGGTGCCGGGCCGAGGGCGGAGGGACGGTAATGGCCGAGCTGCTGGCGATCTGCAACAGGAGGGCGGGCGGTGCGGGCGAGGCCGCGCTGGAGGCGGCCCTCGGCACGCTGCGCCGGGGGGCGGACGTGGTGGAGGCCGAGGCCGGCGACGGTCTGGACGGGGTGCTCGGCGCCCACCCCGGCCGGGACGTGGTCGTACTCGGCGGGGACGGCTCGCTGCACGCGGCGGTCGCCGCCCTGCACCGCCGGGGCGAGCTCGGCGCCCGGACCGTGGGCCTCGTCCCGCTGGGCACCGGCAACGACTTCGCCCGCGCGCTCGGGCTCCCGTCCGATCCCGGGGCCGCGGCCCGCGTGGTGCTCGCCGGGCACCGCCGTCCGATGGACCTGCTGGTGGACGACGACGGGGGGATCGTCGTCAACGCCGTCCACCTCGGCGCGGGCGCGGAGGCCTCGGAGCGGGCGGCACCGCTCAAGCCGGTGCTCGGGAAGCTGGCCTACCCCCTCGGCGGGCTGCTCGCGGGGGTGCGGAGCCGGGGGTGGCGGCTGCGGGTGACGGTGGACGGGCGGCCGCTCGCGCACGGGCGCCGGGTCCTGATGGTCGCCGTCGGCAACGGCGTCACGATCGGCGGCGGCACGCCCCTCACCCCGCGCGCCCGGCCGGACGACGGGAGGGTGGACGTGGTGGTCGCCGCGACGACGGGCCCGCTGGCCAGGCTGGCCTACGCCCTGCGGCTGCGCCGCGGGACCCACCTCGACCTGCGCGACGTGGTCACGGACCGGGGCGGGGAGGTGGCCGTGTCGGGCGATCCCGTCCCGGTGAACGCCGACGGCGAGCTGACCGGCCCGGTCACCGGCCGCCGCTGGACGGTTCTGCCCGCGGCCTGGCGGATCTACGCCGCGGAGGCGCCGCCCGCGGAGCCGTCGGGGACGGGCTGAGACCCCGGTCTCCGCCCCCCGGTCCCGGTGGGCGGTGTGTGGATCAGGTCCCCGCTCCCGGTCCCGGTGGGCGGTGTGCGGATCAGGTCCGCGGTCCCGCCCGGCCGGCGGACCGGCCGGGCGGGGCGTTCCTACTCCTCGTCGGTCCCCTGCCCGGCGGGGGTGTCCGTCGAGGCCTCCTCCAGGCGGGAGCGGAGCCGCATGCGGATCTCGTCGGGAGTGTAGGCGCGGCGGCGCCGTTCTGCCCGCGCGACCACCGCTCCGGTCGCCGCGACGCCCGCGATCCCTGCCAGGCCGAGTATCTTCCACCAGCGCATGTACTTAGAGTATGGGAATGTCCGCTACGAGCATCAGCCTCGACGAGGCACTGGACCTGACACGAACCGGCGACGTGTGGCTGTTCCGCGGGCGCTCGGTGCCGGACCGGGCCATCCAGACCGTGACCAACAGCCCGGTCAACCACGTCGGGATGTCCGTCGTCATCGACGACATGCCGCCGCTGATGTGGCACGCCGAGCTCGGCAGGTCGCTGCCCGACATGTGGTCGGGCACCCACCAGCGCGGGGTCCAGCTGCACGACCTGCGCGAGGCGGTGCAGGTCTGGGCCACCCGGTACGGCCAGCGCGGCTGGCTGCGCCAGCTCGAGCCGGAGACGACCGCCGAGATGGAGGAGGCCGTCCTGCGCACGATCGCCCGCCTGGACGGCACGCCGTTCCCCTCCACGGCCCGGCTCGCCGGGCGGTGGGCCCGCGGCCGGCTGCCGAGGATCCTCAAGCGAGGCGGGGAGCAGAGCGCTCTGGAGAGCGCCTACTGCGCCGAGGTCGTGGCCGTCACCTACGAGGCGATGGGCCTGCTGCCCGGCGGGCGCCGCCCGAACTGGTACGACCCGGGCCGGTTCTGGAGCGGGGACGACCTCGAGCTGAGCGGCGGCTTCCACCTGGGCGGGGAGATCACCGTCAAGACCGCCTGATTCCTCCGCCCCGGGTGGTTCCCCGTCCGCCGGCACCCTCCGCGCGCCGGCGGACGAGGAGGCGGGGAGCGGCCGGCGGGGCGGGACGGGGCGGGGCCCTGCGGGGCCGGGGTCCGCAAACCGGCGGGGTCCTGCGGGACGGGTCAGCGGCAGGACTCCAGGTGCCGGGCGTGCGCGGCGGAGGGCAGGAACGCCGCCCACACGGCCTTGCCCCCGGTCTCCAGCGGGGACCACCCCCAGGTGTGGCTGACCCCCCGCACGATCTGCAGCCCGCGGCCGCTCTCCGCCTCGTCGTCGAAGTCCCGCAGCCGGGGCCCCTGGTCGCAGGGGTCGGTGACCGCGCACAGCACCGAGCGCTCCGTGCTGCACAGCACGATCCTGGCGTGCCTGCGGGAGGGGGCGTAGGACGCGTTCACGACCCCGTGGCGCAGGGCGTTGGCCACCAGCTCCGAGACCGCGAGGGTGACGTCGTCGACGAGTGCGGCCAGTCCCCAGGACCGCAGGGAGGCCGAGGTGAAGTCCCGGGCCGTCCGGGTGGCGCACGGCTCGTCGCGCAGGCTCCGGACCGCCATCTGCAACTGGTCGAGCTGGCCGTCCCCGTCCGACCAGGGCGGCAGGCCGCTGGGCGGGAGCAGGTGGTCGAGCATCGACAGCCAGCGCTCCCATCCGCAGATCTCTGCCCGGACGGAAGCGACGTCGTGCCGTGGATAACCAGTCATCGGCGACCTTGGGGGAGAGGCGGCGATCGCGTAACGAGGGGTCTAGCCCAGTCATCTTGCCTGGGGGTGATGTGCAAACGCAAGTACAGATGCACGTGCATCTGCACACGGGTCTATGCTGCTTCCAGTGTTCCCCTGCCTGATTCGGTGAGAGGCGAGGATGGATCAGCTGCGTAACGGCATGGCGGCGGCTCTCCTGGGCGAGGCGCGGTGGCGCAAGAGCCGCTTCAGCAACCCCAGCGGGAACTGCGTGGAGGTGGCCGGGCTGCCCGGCGGCGCGGTGGCCGTACGGAACTCGCGCGACCCCGAGGGGCCGGCGCTGATCTACACGCGCGCGGAGGTCGACGCCTTCGTCCGGGGCGTGAAGGACGGCGAGTTCGACGACCTCATCGACTGAGGCGGTTGAAGAATAAAGTTCCATCTGGTCCGGGGCGGCCCGCCGGAGTACCGTGAAGGCCGCGACGACCACGAGGGGTGGGCGCAGACTCGCACTCCGTGCACGAAGGACCGCCGATGACCAGATCCCACGCCCACGACGAGCCCACCGATCCCATCCTCATGGCCGGGCCGCGGGGGAGCTCGACGGTGCTGCGGATCGTGCTCGGCGCCCAGCTGCGCAGGCTCCGCGAGGCGCGGCACATCACCCTGGAGCAGGCGGGCCGGACGATCCGCGCCTCCCACTCGAAGATCAGCCGGATGGAGCTCGGCCGGGTCGGCTTCCGGATCCGGGACGTGGCCGACCTGCTCACGCTGTACGGCGTGCTGGACGAGGGCGAGCGCGGGGCGCTGCTGGGCCTCGTCGAGCAGGCCAACCAGCCCGGCTGGTGGCACAACTACGGCGACGTCCTGCCGAGCTGGTTCGAGACCTACGTCGGCCTGGAGGAGTCCGCCTCCGTCATCCGCAACTACGAGGTCCAGTTCGTCCCGGGCCTGCTGCAGAGCGAGGACTACGCGCGGGCCGTGATCAGGCTGGGCCACGCGGACGCCTCCGAGGCCGAGCTCCGCAGGAGGGTGGGGCTGCGCACGGCGCGCCAGCGGCTCCTGCGCGCCTCCGAGCCGCCCCACCTGTGGGCGGTGCTCGACGAGGCGGTGCTGCGCCGCCCGCTCGGCGGGCCCGAGGTCATGCGCGGCCAGATCGACCACATCCTCGACGCGATCGAGCTGCCCAACGTGACGGTCCAGATCGCGCCGTTCAGCATCGGCGGCCACGCCGCGGCGGGCGGGCCGTTCAGCATCCTGCGCTTCGCCCAGCCCGACCTGCCCGACATCGTCTACATGGAGCAGCTGACCAGCGCCGTCTACCTGGAGAAGCGCGACGAGGTCGAGCGCTACCTGGAGGTGATGGAGCGCCTGTGCATCGCGGCCGAGCCCGCGTCGGAGACCGCGGCGATCCTCACCCGCATCCGCGAGGAGCTGTAACGTCCTTCCGGTCCGGCGGAGACGGACGGTTCACCCGGGATCCGGATCGGCGTCTCTCCCCTGGTCCGGCGGGCGGCCGATGTCTAGACTCCCGCGCATGACCCAGCTGGACGATCAGGGCCGTCCCGAGCCTCCTCTGGAGGCCGACGAGGCCGGCACCCTCCTGGGCTTCCTGGACTTCCAGCGCGCGACCCTGGAGTGGAAGTGCGCGGGACTGGACGCCTCCGGCCTGAGGGCGACCGTCGGCGCGTCGCCGATGACCCTGGGCGGCCTGCTCAAGCATCTGGCCTACGTCGAGGACGACTGGTTCTCCCGCTGGCTGCACGGGCAGGAACGGCGGCCCCCGTGGGACACGGTGGACTGGGAGGCCGACCCCGACTGGGACTGGCGCTCGGCCGCCGGGGACCCGCCGGAGGAGCTCCACGCGCTCTGGCGGGACGCGGTGGCCCGGTCCCGCTCCCTGACCGAGGACGCGCTGGCAGCCGGAGGCCTGGAGCAGCGGGCCCGGCGCACCTGGCCCGACGGCCGGGCGCCCAGCCTGCGCTGGATCCTGGTCCACATGATCGAGGAGTACGCACGGCACAACGGTCACGCCGACCTCCTCCGGGAGTCGGTGGACGGGCTCACCGGGGAGTGACCGTCGCACCGCCGTGGCCGGGCCGTATCGGCCCGAGGGCGGGATCGGTGCTCGCGACGCACGGAAACCACTGAAACGTCATGAAACGGCCAGGCAGGCAACCTCCGTTGTCCGCCTGACGAAGAATGTCCACGTGAGATGCCTCGTCACGGGAGCCACGGGATACATCGGCGGGCGGCTCGTGCCCGAACTGCTGGCGGCGGGCCATGACGTGCGGTGCATGGCGCGCGAGCCCGGCCGCCTGCGGGACCAGCCGTGGGCGGAGCGGGTGGAGACCGCCCGGGCCGACGCGGCGGACGCCGAGGCGACCCGGGCGGCGCTCGACGGCGTCGACGTCGCCTACTACCTCATCCACACGATGGGCGCGGGGAGGGACTTCGCCGCCGCGGACCGCCGGGCCGCCGAGACGTTCGCGGCCTGCGCGGAGCGGGCGGGTGTCCGGCGCATCGTCTACCTCGGAGGCCTCGCGCCGGACGAGGACCTCTCGCCGCACATGAGCTCCCGCACCGAGGTGGGGGAGATCTTCCTCCGATCGGGAGTGCCCGCCGTGGTGCTGAGGGCGGCTGTGATCATCGGTTCGGGATCGGCCTCGTTCGAGATGCTGCGCCACCTCACCGAGCGCCTCCCGGTGATGACGACGCCCCGCTGGGTCCGGACCAGGACCCAGCCCGTCGCCATCCGCGACGTCCTGCGCTACCTGGTGGGCTGGGCGGGCGTGGCGGAGGAGGTGAACCGCTCCTTCGACGTCGGCGGCCCGGACGTGCTGAGCTACGCCGGCATGATGCGCGGGTACGCCGAGGTCGCGGGGCTGCCCCGGCGGGTGATCATCCCGGTTCCGCTGCTCAGCCCCGCCCTGTCGAGCCACTGGGTCGGGCTGGTCACCCCGGTGCCCGCGGCCCTCGCCCGCCCGCTGGTGGAGTCGCTGCGCAACGAGGCCGTCTGCCGGGAGCACGACATCGCCGCCTACCTGCCCGACCCGCTCCAGGGCCTGGTCCCCTTCAGGGAGGCGGTCGCCCTGGCGCTGCGGCGGATCCGGGAGGCGGAGGTCGCCACCCGCTGGTCGTCCGCCTCGACGCCCGGCGCGCCGAGCGATCCGCTGCCCACCGACCCCGACTGGGCGGGCGGCACCCTCTACACCGACCGGCGGGCCCGCCGCGTCGACGCCCCGCCGCAGGCGCTGTGGGAGGTGATCGAGTCCATCGGCGGCGAGAACGGCTGGTACTCCCTGCCCGCCGCGTGGCGGCTGCGCGGGCTCATGGACCGCCTGGCGGGCGGGGTAGGGCTGCGCCGGGGGCGCCGCGACCCCCGGCGGCTCCGCGTCGGCGACGCGGTCGACTTCTGGAGGGTGGAGGAGGTCGAGCCGGGACGGCTGCTCCGGCTGCGCGCGGAGATGCGCCTTCCCGGCCTCGCCTGGCTGGAGCTGAGCGTGCACCGGTCCGGCGGCCGGACGGTGTACGGCCAGCGCGCGCTCTTCCACCCCCACGGTCTGGCGGGCCACCTCTACTGGTGGGCGGTCTCGCCCTTCCACAGCCTGATCTTCGGCCGGATGCCGCGCAACGTGGCCGGGGCCGCGGAGCGCGGTGCCCGTCGGCGGGCCCTCTCCAAAAAATAAATCTACAACGTAAAGTCAATGGCTGGAAGCCGCTCACCCTTATCGCGGCGTGCACCGCGAGGAGAGCGCGGCCCGGGCCTGCTCCGGGGTGAGCGGGGGCACGGGCAGGGGGTGCGCGGCGGGGGCCCGGAAGGCGTCGAGGAGCAGCGCCAGGTGTCGTCGCCAGAGCTCGGGGGCGATGCCGGCGGTGGCCTCGACGGTGCGGGCGTGCCCCCAGACCACGAAGACCATGTCCTCCAGGACCAGGTCGGGGCGGAGGTCGCCGCTCTCCCGGGCCCGCTCGACGATCCGCCGCATGAGGGCGTAGCCGTCGGCCAGGGCCCGCTCGGTCGCGGGGGAGCGGGGCCCGCGGCCCGCGGCCAGGTCGTTGTAGCCGCGGTCGGCCGCCTGCAGCTCGCAGACGCCCTCCAGGAAGTGGACGAGCCCGTCCCAGGCGCGGGGGCGGGCCAGCGCCTCCTCGGCGAGCAGCCTGGTGGCCTCCACCCGATCGGCGAACACGGCGCCGACCAGCTCGGCCCGGTCCGGGAAGCGGTTGTAGAGCGTGCCGATGCTCACCCCGGCGCTGCGCGCGACCTCTTCCAGCGGGACGTCGAGGCCCTTCTCGGCGAAGAGCCGCCGGGCCGCGGCGACGAGCAGGTCGCGGTTGCGCTGGGCGTCCTTGCGGAGCGGTTTCGCCATGCCCCCATGCTAGCGAAGTTGAGGGTTCCCTCATCTTCGATTAAGTTGAGGGTCGTCTCAACTCAAGGAGAGCCATGAGGACGATCGTCATCACCGGCGGCACCGACGGCATCGGCCGGGCGCTGGCGCTGCGCCGCCTGCGCGGCGGGGACCGCGTCGTCGCGCTGGGCAGCGGACCGGTCAAGGGGGAGCGGTTCCTGGAGGAGGCCCGGCGGCTCGGGGCCGGGGACCGCGCGGTCTTCCGCCGGGCGGACCTCGCCTCGGCGGCGGTCTCGCGCGCCGTCGCGGCCGAGCTCGCGCAGGCGTACCCGGTCGTCGACGCCCTCGTGCTGGGGGCCTACCGCCACCACCCCGACCGGGTCGAGACCGCCGAGGGGTTCGAGCGGACCTTCGCCCTCTACGTGCTCAGCCGGCACCTGCTCGCCGAGGGCCTGCGCGGCTCGCTGGAGCGCGCGGACTCCCCGGTGGTCCTCAGCCTGTGCGGCGTCGGGACCAGGGCCGGCAGGATCGACTGGGACGACCTGCAGCAGGCCCGGGGGAGCTACCGGTCCCTGCGGGCGACGATGCAGGGGGCGCGGGCCAACGATCTCCTGGGCGTCTCGTTCGCCGAGCGGCACGCCGGAGGAAGGACCCGCTACGTCCTGTACAACCCGGGTTTCGTGGCGACCGGGATGGCGGAACCGCTCCGGCAGCCGACGCGCGGCCTGGTCCGGGCCATGGCCCGGCTGTTCGCCCGGTCGGCGGACGAGACCGCCCGGCAGGTCGCCGAGGTGCTGGACCGCCCGCCCGCCGCGCCGCTCAGCGGGTTCTTCCGGGGCGGGCCGGTGGACCTCGGCCGCCCCGGGTTCGACCGGGAGGCCGCGGCACGGCTCCACGGGGCGCTCCAGGACATGCTTGGGGAGACCGTACGGAGCGACCGCCCGGGAGGCGGCGGGGCCGGCCGACGGGAGGACCGTACGGACTGACCGCCCCGGGCCCCGGCGGGCGGGACGGGACACGGGGCGGCCGCCGGGGCCCGGGACGTCAGGGGCGGCGCAGGGCGACGGCGTCGGGCAGGACCCTGGCCGGGTCCTCGGCGTCGATCAGCAGCCGGCGCGCCAGGACCGCGATCTCGCGCATGGCGTCGGGACCGAGGCCGCGGCGGGTCACCTCCTGGGTACCGATCCGCAGGCCGCGCATGGGCTCGCCGGGGGCCTGGCCGGGCAGGCCGATGCCGCTGAGGAAGACGCCTCCGGCCGCCAGCCGCCGGGCCGCCTCGTCCCCGCCGCCGAACGCGGCGGCGTCCACCGCCACGTGGTGGGAGGCGGTCCAGCCCCGCTCGGCCGCCACGACGGCGAAGCCCTCGCCCGCCAGCGCCGCGGCCAGGGCGGTGGCGTTGGCGAGGCACCGGTCGGCGTAGGCGGGGCCGTCCTCGGCGAGCTCGGCGGCGGTGACGGCCAGCGGGGCGAGCCGGGAGGCGTCGTAGTTGGCGGTCAGTCCCGGGTAGGCGGCCTCCGAGACCCGGCGGGCGATCTCCTCGTCCCGGGTGACCACGGCCGAGCCGGGCGGGCCGCCGAAGGACTTGTAGGTGGACATCGTCACCACGTGCGCGCCCTCGTCCAGCGGCCGCTGGAACCGTTTCCCGGCGATCAGCCCGGCCACGTGCGAGGCGTCGTAGACCAGCAGCGCGCCCACCTCGTCGCAGGCCGCGCGGATCCGGGAGACGTCGTGCGGGAACAGCATCAGGCTCGCCCCGACCACCACCAGCGCGGGCCGGTGCGCGCGCAGGAAGCCCGGCAGCGCCGCGTGGTCGACGTCGAATCCGCCGGCGTCGTAGGGCAGGTCCACCACCCGCAGCCCCCGGACCCCGGCCGCGCCCTGCGCGTGGTGGCTGGCGTGGCCGCCCGCGGCCTCCGGCAGCACCGCGACCGTGTCGCCCGGCCGGGCCAGGGCGGTGTAGCAGGCGAGGTTGGCCAGGGTGGCGCTCTGCAGCCGGACCTCGGCGAACCCGCCGCCCATCACCGCGGCGACCTGGAGCGGGGCGAGCACCTCCAGCACGTCCAGTTCCTCCAGCCCGGTCTGGAACTTCTCACCCGGCCAGCCCATCGACGGCCGGCTCGCCAGGGCGGGCTCACAAGCCGCACGGGCCCGCGCGCTCATCGTGTTCGTGCCCGCGTACAGGACGATCCCGTCCTCGCCGAACCGGCGCAGGTGCCCGGCCAGCGCCTCCCCGGCGGCCTTCGCGACCCCGTCGGCGTCCAGCCCTCCCAGGGCGGACTCCAGCCCGGCCAGCCGCCGCCGCGCGCGGGGCGGGGCCCAGGGGGCGATCCGGCTGCGCTCGTCCGCGCCGTCTTCCACTGGCTTCTCCTCTCGCGGGCGGTCGGCGGCGGGGGCCGTACCGGGGCCCCGCCCTGCTCCCGCCGGTCCATGACGGCATCATCCGTCTCCGGACGGTCCCGGCGGAACACCCGCCCGGCGTCCGGTGCCCGCCTGCGCCTCTTCCACGGGTCGAGGAGGCGGGCGCGCCGGTGCAGGAGGCCTGCCCGGTGGCGGATCCTGCCGCGGCGGGCGGTGCACCGTAGAGGACCGGCGGCCGGTGCGGGCGGGCGGCCCCGGCCGTGCAGAAGCGGTTTCCGGGGAGTGCGGGGGAGCCGCACGGTTCACGCCGGAGTCAAAAACCGGTATGACAGCGGATGAATCAGGGCACAGTCTTGCGGTGTGGCAGATGATCAGCGAGATCATGACCATTGTGATCGTGCTCGGCATCGCCGGCCTGGCGATGCTCGTCCTGTCCGTCGTCGTCCTGGTGGTGCTCGCGGTGCTGGCCCTGACCACCGGAAGGGAGCAGGATGGGAACGGAACCCTCCGGAGGTAGGCGATGCGGCAACTCAGCGCGGTCGACACGCAGTTCCTGAACTTCGAGACCCCGACGAACGTCGCGAACATCGCCGGGCTGGCGATCCTGGACGGCGTGCTGACCCGGGGGGACCTGCTCTCGCTGCTGGCCGGCCGGCTCCACCTGGCGGCGCCGCTGCGCCGGAGACTGGCCTTCGTCCCGTTCGGCCTGGACCACCCGTACTGGGTGGACGAGCCCAGGATCGACCTGGACTACCACGTGCGCGAGCTCGGCCTGGCCCCGCCGGGCAGCGACGAGCAGCTGGGCGAGCAGGTGGCCCGGCTGCACGCCCGCCCCCTGGACCGGCGCCGCCCGCTCTGGGAGATGTACCTCATCCACGGCCTGGCCGGTGACCGGATGGCCCTCTACACCAAGGTCCACCACGCCGCGGTCGACGGCATCACCGGCGCCGACGTGCTCGCCGCGTTGCTGGACACCTCGCCCGAGCCCACCGCGACGTCCTCGGTCCCCGCGCCCCGGGACCAGGAGCGGATCAGCACGGGGGAGATGCTCGCCAAGGGCGTGGCCAAGGCCGTCGCCAACCCGGCGAACACCGTCCGGTTCCTCGTCGACGCGGTCCCGCACCTGGACGAGATCCCCGTCGTCTCGCAGCTGCCCGGCGCGGGGCTGGTCTCACGCGTCACGCGTGATCTGGCGGGCCGGCTGACCGGCCGGGACCCGGCGCCCGCGCTGCCCAGGATGACCCCGCCCCGCACCCCGTTCAGCGGGCGGATCAGCGGCCACCGCAGGTTCGCCTTCACCACCCTGTCGCTGGCGGACGTCAAGCGGGTCAAGAACGCCTTCGGCGTCACGGTGAACGACGTGGTGATGACCGTCTGCGCCGGGGCGCTGCGGCAGTGGCTGATCAAGCACGACGCGCTGCCCGACCGGCCGCTCGTCGCGGGCGTGCCGTTCTCACTGCGCACGATGGGCAACCAGAGCGCGGGCAACCAGGTCACCCTCATGATCACCCAGCTGGCCACGCAGGTCGCCGACCCGGTGGAGCGGCTGCTGGCCGTACGGGACGCCATGACGGTGATCAAGGACCGCTCGTCGCTGGCGCCCGCCCACTGGCTTCAGCAGGTCAGCGACATGATGCCCTCGGCCCTGACCGGGCTGGCCGCCCGGGCGGCCTTCGACCTGTTCGCCGGGACCGCGGGACCGATCAACGTGGTGATCTCCAACGTCCCGGGCCCGCAGCTCCCCCTGTACGTCAGCGGCGCCCGGCTGCTGGCCTACCACCCCGTGTCGGTGATCACCGACATGAGCGGCGGCCTCAACGTCACCGTCTTCTCCTACGACGGCTCGCTCGACGTCGGCGTGGTCGCCTGCCGGGAGATGGTCCCCGACGTGTGGACGATCACCGACCACCTCCGGGCGGCCCTATCGGAGCTGGTGCTCATCGTCGAGCAGCAGTGACGCGCCGGGGGCGTCGTCGACGAAGTGCAGCACCTTCTCCAGGCAGACGATCGAGCCCTTCTCCTGCCGCTTGACGAAGTGGATGTCATCGGCGAGGGCCCGCATGATCTGCAGCCCCCGGCCGGACTCCGCGGTCGGTGCGGCCTGCTGGCGGGTCCCGGAGAACTCGAAGCCGCCCCCGGCGTCCACGACCTTGATCACGCACCGGTCCCTGGAGAGCTCGGTGCGCACCATGTAGTCATCGCTCTCGGTGGCGTGCTTGATCACGTTGGAGCACGCCTCGGAGAGCATGAGCTGGATGTCGTCGCGGATGTGCGCCTGCACGCCCAGCGCGCCCAGCGACGAGTCCAGCATCTGCCTGATGACCGGAACGCTCGCGGCGTCGCGCGGCAGGCGCAACGCGATGGTGGCTTCCACGGTCTCCCCCTTCCCCGGTGGCCTTGCCGACCCCTGCCCCGCAAGGGCGGGTCTAACCGCCCGGCGGGGCGGAACCGATCGCGCCGCGGGCCCCGTCCCGGTCCGGGAGGGGGTCCGCGGCGCGGCCGATGGCGCTCAGCCCGAGAAGGCGTCCAGGGCGGCCTCGCAGAAGGCCTTGAGGTCGTCCGGCTTGCGGCTGGTGATGAGGGTGTTGGGGCCGGCGTCGCAGACCACGACCTCCCGGTCGGCCCACGTCGCGCCGGCGTTGCGCAGGTCGGTCTGGAGGCTGGGCCAGGAGGTGACCGTCCGGCCGCCGACCACGTCGGCCTCGACGAGCGTCCAGGGCGCGTGGCAGATCGCCGCCACGGGCTTGCCCGCCTCGAAGAACGCCTTGGTGAACCGCACGGCCCCGGGCACCGTCCGCAGGAGGTCGGGGTTGGCGACGCCGCCGGGCAGGACCAGCCCGTCGAAGTCGTCCGCCGAGACCTCGTCCACCACGGCGTCCACCGGGAAGCGGTCGGCCCGGTCCAGATGGTTGAAGGCCTGGACCTCCCCCGCCCGGGTGGAGATCAGCCTCGGGGTGCCGCCCGCCTGCCGTACGGCCTGCCACGGCTCGGTGAGCTCTATCTGCTCGATGCCCTCGGGGGCCACCAGGAACGCGATCGTCTTGCCGTTGAGCATGATCTCCCCTTCTGTCCGGCGTGCGCGTACGCGCTCTCCAGCGGCACGTCATGCCCGGTCGGAGGGGACCTATGCGGGCTCTCCGGCCGGACGGCGGAACTTGCGTCTGCGCAGTCCCGCGGCGGTGAGCCGGGCGACCAGCTCGCGGGAGGAGACCGCCTCGGCGCCCAGCGCGAGGGCCCGCTCGTAGACGGTCTCCGGGACGTCGTAGTGGTCCCGGTCGAAGGCCCGGGGAGGCACGCCCAGCCGGGCGGCGAAGGCGTGCAGCTCCTCGACCGAGGAGTCGCTGACCAGGTGCGACCAGAGCAGGCCGCGGGGGCCCGGCCAGGCCGGCGGGTCGATCAGCACGCTCACCGGCGCACCGCCCCGCGTCCGGCGGACCAGGGGCGCCCCCGGAGCGCCGCCGCGACCGTCGTCGCCACCGGCGTCACCGCCGCGGCGGTCACCGCCACCGCTGTGACCGTCATCGTCACCGCCGCGGCCGTCACCGCCGTCACCGCCGGACGAGGTCGAGCGCGACCTCCAGGGCTGCGGCCCTGCGCTCGTCGTCGGACAGGTCGTCGCCGGAGAGCAGGAACCCGGAGGCGTGCAGGGCGAACAGCGCCATGGAGCTCCGCAGCCGGACGACCGCCGAATCGCCGGGCTCGACCAGGAAGCCGATCAGGTGGAGCATGCGCTCGCGGGTCTTCTCCATCACCGGGTGGTTCTTCATCGCGGTCTGGTTGCGCTCGAAGAACCGCATGATCTGGTGGTGGTGCTCGTGGTAGAGGCCGTCGGCGTAGCGGTGGAGCAGCTCGCGCCGGGTCTCGTCGGTGCGCGGCCGCGCCTCGGCCCAGGCGATCAGCTCCTCGACGATGCGCAACCGCTCCTCGGCCAGGCTGGCGACGATGTCGTCCTTGGTCTTGAAGTGGTAGTAGAGGGCGGCCTTGGTCACGCCGAGGATCTCGGCGATCTCCCGGAGCGAGGTCGCCTCGTAGCCCTGCTCGACGAAGAGCCGCAGCGCGATCTCCTGGATGCGCGTGCGCGTGTCGGCCTGTTCCCGCATGGTGTCCTTCGTCGTCGTGTCGTCACTGTGCCGGCGGCCGGGAAACCAACTTGACGGCCGGCAAGTAAGCCACCTACATTCCTAGCATATCGGGCACTTGCCGGTCGGCAGGTAAGACGGATTCTCTCCCTGGGGGCGGACGAGTGAAACAGACCGGAGCGGCACCCGCACGGCGGCGCGAGGTCATGGTGGTCCTTCCGGGCCTGATGCTGGCGATGGTCCTGGCGATGCTGGACAACATGATCGTCGGCACCGCGATGCCCCGCATCGTCGGCGAGCTCGGCGGCCTGAACCACCTCTCCTGGGTGGTGACGGCCTACGTGCTCGGCACCACCGTCTCGACCCCCATCTGGGGCAAGATCGGCGACCTGTACGGCCGGAAGAACATCTTCCTCGGCTCCATCGTCATCTTCATGATCGGCTCGGCGCTCTGCGGCATGGCCGGCTCCGGCCTCCTGGGCGGCCCCGACGGTGGCATGGCCCAGCTCATCGCCTTCCGCGCGCTCCAGGGGCTGGGCGCGGGCGGCCTGATGGTCAACGCGATGGCGATCATCGGCGATCTGGTCCCGCCCCGCGAGCGCGGCCAGTACCAGGGCATGATGGCCGGCGTGATGTCCCTGGCGATGATCGCCGGGCCGCTCGTCGGCGGGTTCATCACCGACCACCTCGACTGGCGCTGGGCCTTCTACGTGAACCTGCCCGTCGGGTTCGCCGCCCTGGCGCTGCTCGCCGTCAAGCTGAAGCTGCCCAGGCACCGCACCGAGCACCGCATCGACTGGCTCGGCGCGGCCCTGCTCTCCACCGGCATCACCGCCCTGGTCCTCATCACCACCTGGGGCGGGAACGAGTACGCCTGGGGCTCGCCGCAGATCCTCGGCCTGGTCGGGCTCGCCGTGGTGACCCTCGCGCTGTTCGTCCCCGTCGAGCGCCGCGCCGCCGAGCCCATCATGCCGCTCGGCCTGTTCCGCAACCGCAACTTCACGCTGATCTCACTGATCGGCTTCCTGCTCGGCTTCGCCATGTTCGGCGCGATCAACTTCCTGCCGCTGTTCCAGCAGACCGTCCAGGGCGCCTCGGCCACCAACTCCGGCCTGCTGCTGCTCCCCATGATGGGCGCGGCCATGGTCGTGTCCCTCTTCGTCGGCCGGGCCATCACGAAGACCGGGAAGTACAAGGCCTACCCGGTCGTCGGCGGCGCCGGCATGGCCCTCGGCATGTGGCTGCTGTCCCTGATGGGCGTGCAGACCCCCACCTGGCAGACCGGGGTGTTCATCGCCGTCCTGGGCCTCGGCATGGGCTTCCTGATGCAGACCACCATGCTGATCGCGCAGAACAGCGTGGAGGCCAGGGACCTGGGCGTCGCCAGCAGCACCGCCACCTTCTTCCGCTCCATCGGCGGCTCGTTCGGCGTCTCCCTGTTCGGCGCCGTCTTCAACGACCGGCTCGGTGACGAGCTGACGACCCGGTTCGGCCCGGAGGGGGAGAGACTCGCCACCGCGGGCGGCCAGGTCACCCCGGAAGCTCTGGGGCAGCTGCCTGCGGCCGTGCGCACCGGCTTCCTGGAGTCGCTGGCCGCCTCCATCTCCGGCGTGTTCTGGTGGGCGATCCTGTTCGCCGTCGTGGTTCCGCTGCTGGCCGCCTTCATCAAGGAGATCCCGCTGCGCGGCGGCCCCGGGGAGAGCGGGAGAAGCGGAGAGGCCGCCGAGCCGGCCGCCCCGGTCCCGGCGCTGGACTGACCGCCGCCGGGACGGGGCCACCGCCCCGGTTTCGGCCCTGGCCCGACCGTCGCCGGCCGGGGTCACCGGCCCCGGCCGGCGCCCTCCGCCAGGACCGCGTCGGCCTCGGCCTGGACCGCGTCCAGGTCCTCGGCGATCTCGGCGCCCGCGACCGCGTCGGGCAGCGCGTCCTCCATGCGCCGCAGCGGCCGGTACCACAGCCCCAGCGCGCCCCAGAGCATCAGCAGCGCGCCGCAGACGGCCAGCAGCAGCCCGACCCCGCGCCCCGGCCCCACCCCGACGACGTCGCCGACGACCGTGTCCGCCAGCGCCCCGCCGGGGGCCAGCAGCGGACCGAAGACCTCGTCGGCCAGCACCGGTGAGGTGAGGAACGCCAGCGGCGTCATCGACACCGCCAGCATCTGGTTGGTGGCCAGCACCCGGCCCTGCAGCTCCAGGCCGACCTTGAGCTGGATGAGCGCGAGCCAGTGCGCGTTCAGCACGGTCAGGAACGCCCACGACACCAGCCCGCCGAAGGCCGCCAGCACCAGCGAGGGCCGCAGCCCGACCAGCAGCACCCCGGCCCCGAACCCGATCACGAAGCCGACCATGCCGACCGCGCGCCGCTCGGTGCCGCCCCAGAACACCATGACCAGGGAGCCCAGCACCGCCCCCAGGCCCTGCATCGCGGTCACCAGGCCCACCCCCGTGACGTCGCTGAACGACAGCACCGCCGGCACGGTCACGGACAGGGCGAGCATGCCCAGGTAGTTCTCCACGACGAAGAACCCGATCATGATCATCAGCGGGCGGCGCCGTACGAGGAAGCGCCAGCCGCCGGCGATGGCCTGGCCGAAGGACTCCTCCATGCGGTGGAAGAGCCGGTCGGGGAAGCGGACCAGCAGCAGCGTGCCGAGCCCGGCGAGGAAGGTGGCGATGTTCACCGCCACCACGCCGTGCAGCCCGACCACCGTGATGAGCGCGGCGCCGCCCAGCGGGCCGACGAGCATGCCCAGGCCGGTGCCGAGGTTGGCCAGCGCGTTGGCCTGCATGAGGTACGGCTTGGGCACCAGCTGCGCCACCGCCGCCAGGTAGGCGGGCCGGTGGAAGGCCGACACCAGCGAGAGCAGCCCGGCGATGACGCCGACCTGCCAGACCTCCAGCCGCCCCAGCCAGAGCAGGACCACCAGGGCCGCGGTGGCCGCGGCGGAGACGCCGTCGCAGACCAGCATGACCAGCCGCCGGTCCACCCGGTCGGCGACCGCGCCGCCCAGCGGCGCCGCCAGCAGCGACGGCAGCAGGGCGAGCATGGTGACCAGGGCGTAGTCCAGCACCCGGCCGCTCTCCTGGTAGGCCCACACGCCCAGCGCGAAGGAGGTCAGCGCCGCGCCGAGCAGCGACACGGTCTGCCCTGCCGCGACGGTGTAGAAGCGGCGCAGGTCCCGGCGGGCGCCGCGGCCCGCGACCTCGACCTCCCCGACCGGCTCGGGCAGGTCCCCGCCGGCCCAGCGGTCCAGGTGCCCGTCGATCAACCGGGCCAGGGCCTCGGCCTGGTGCTTGAGGAAGTAGTGGCCGGCCCGGGGGATCACGGCCAGCTCCACCCGGTCGGCGAACGCCCCCCACTCGCGGTGGCGCTCCCGGTAGAGCTCGGTCGCGCGGTCCCGGTCGCCGACCACGCACAGCAGCGGCGCGGCGAGCCTGCGCTCCTCGCCGGAGGCGGGGTCGAGACGGCGGCTGAACCACGCCTGCGCCTGCCCGACGTCGTGCCGCAGGCCGCGCAGCATGACCTCGGTGTCGCCGAAGTCCTCGTCCAGGGCGCCCAGCATGCGCAGGAAGTCGCGCTGCGTCCGGTCGGAGGCCCACCGGTGGGCGGGGAACCTCCGGTTCCACCAGGCCGACAGCCGTCCGGGCAGCCGGGCGTCGGGGAAGCTGCCGCCGACGAAGACGCCGGCGACGGCCTTGCCCGCCGCCTCCAGCCGGAGCGCCACCTCGGTCGCGGCGGCCGAGCCGACGCAGTGGCCGTACAGCGCGATCGGGCCGGAGACCCCGGCCAGCTCGGCCGCGATCCGCTCGGCCAGCTCCGGCAGCGGGAGCATCGCCTCGCCGGGCCGGGCCGGGTCGTGTCCGGGCAGTTCCACGGCGAGCACCGCGGTGGCGGGGGAGGTGCGGGCCAGCTCGGCGGCGAGCGGCCGGTAGGCGGCGGCCGAGCCGCCGCCGTAGGGCAGGCAGACGAGGGTACGGCTCGCCGTCCGCGGACCGGCCAGGCGGTGCAGCAGCCCGGAGCCGGCGCCCTCGGAACCGTGTTCGAGGTGGGCGGCCAGCTCGCGGACCGTGGGCCGGGTGAACAGGTCGATCACCCGCAGCGCCGGGTCGATCTCCCGGACCGCCCGCACCGCGCGGAAGGAGTCGCCGCCCAGGGCGAAGAAGTCGTCGTCGACGCCGATCTCCACCACGCCCAGCATGTCCGCCCACACGGCCGCGATCCGCAGCTCGGCCGGGGTGCGCGGCGCGACCCGTGCCGCGGCGGGCGCCGCCTCGGGGAGCGGCAGGCGGGCCCGGTCGACCTTGCCCAGCGGGGTGAGCGGCAGCTCGTCGAGGACGGTGATCGAGGGCGGGACCATGTAGTCGGGCAGCCGCTCGCGCAGCCCCGCCCGGAGCGCGGCCGGGTCCACGCAGGCCGGCGCCACCCATGCGGCCAGCCGCCGGGAGCGGCCCTCGCCGACCGGCAGCACCGCGGCCTCGCGGACCCCGGGCTGCTCCTGCAGCGCGGCCTTGACCTCGCCCAGCTCCACCCGGAAACCTCTGATCTTGACCTGGTCGTCGACCCGGCCGAGGAACTCCACCAGCCCGGCGGAGTTCAGCCGGACCCGGTCGCCGGTGCGGTAGCAGCGGCCGGTCCCGGTCACCGGGTCGGGCACGAACCGCTCGGCGGTCAGGTCGGGCCGGTTCAGGTAGCCGCGGGCCAGGCCGGGACCCGCCACCCACAGGTCGCCCGGGACCCCGGCGGGCAGCGGACGGCCCGCGGAGTCCACGACGTGGCACTCGACGCCGGGCAGCGGACGGCCCAGCGGGACCGAGCCCGGCCCCGGCGGCCCGTCCGGCACCCGGCCGCCGAGCACCGAGACCGTCGTCTCCGTCGGCCCGCAGTGGATCTGCACCTCCAGGTCGGGGCGGGCCGCGCGGACGCGTCCGGCCAGTTCCCACGACGTCGCCTCACCGGCGAGGATCAGCAACCGCCGCGGGAGCACCCGGGCCAGGTCGCCGTGGGCGGCCAGCAGCTCCAGGTGGCTGGGCACCATCTTGACCACGTCGACGGGATGCGCCTCGAGGCGGGCGGCGTACGCCTCCGGGTCGGTGGCGGTCTCCTGGTCGACGAAGTGCACCGCCGCGCCCCGGGTGAGCGCGCCGTACAGGCAGGTCATCACCAGGTCGGAGGCGATCGTGGAGACCACGCCGTAGGAGGCGTGGACGTCGGGCACCAGCTCGGCCACGCCGTGCAGGTAGTGCAGCGCCGAGCGGTGCTCGATCCCGACGCCCTTGGGCCGCCCGGTGGACCCGGACGTGAAGATCACGTGCACCAGGTGGCCGGGGGTGACGCCGGCGTCCACCGGCCCGCCCGGCCCGCCCGGCCCGCCCGGCTCCGTGGCCAGCAGGTCGGGCAGGACCAGCGTGCCGGGGACCCGGCCGGCGTGCTCGCGGTCGGCCAGCACGACGCGCGCGCCGGCCGTCTCCACCATGTAGGCGAGGCGGTCGTCGGGGTAGGCGGGCTCCATCGGCATGTACGCGCCGCCCGCCCGCAGCACGCCGAGCAGCGCGGGCACCAGCCCGGCGTGGCGGCCCACCAGCACGCCGACCGGCTCGTCCGGCCGCACGCCGGCCGCGGCCAGGTGGCGGGCCAGCCGGTCCGCCAGCCGGTCCGCCTCGCCGTAGGTGAGCGACCCGGCGGCGTCCACCGCGGCCACCGCCTCCGGCGCGCTCCGGATGCGGTCGCCGATCACCTCGTGCAGCGGCCGCGACAGGTCCATGCCGATCCGCGGTCCCGCGGCGACGGGCCCGGTCACCGGCTCCAGCGGTACGGCCGCCGCCGGCGCGTCCAGGTCGGCGAGCACGCCCTCCAGCAGGTTCAGGTACCAGCCGGTCAGGCGGCGCGCGGTCGCCTCGTCGAACAGGTCGGTGCGGTAGGTCAGCTCGCCGTCGTAGGCCTCGCCCCCGTTGACGAAGGCGAGGTTGAGGTCGTACTTGGCGGTGCGCGGCGCGGCCTGCACGGGCTCGGCGGTCAGGCCGGGGAAGTCCAGCGCCGCGGGGCGGTCGTCCAGGACGTTGAGCAGCACCTGGAAGACCGGCGTGACGGCCAGGCTCCGCTCGGGGTGCAGGTGTTCCACGATCCGCTCGAAGGGCACGTCGCGGTGGGTGAGCGCGTCCAGCACGGCGTCCCTGGTCCGGGCCAGCAGCTCGCGCCCGGTCGGCTCGCCGGACCGGTCGCCGCGCAGCACGAGCGTGTTGACGAAGCAGCCGAGCATGCGCGCGGTGTCCGGGTGGAGCCGCCCCGCCTCGGGCACGCCGACCGGCACGTCGTCGGTGCCGGAGATCCGGCCCAGCAGCTCCTGCCAGACGGCGAGCAGCACCATGAACGGCGTGCAGCCGGTCCCGGCGGCGGCCTCGCGGACCCGGGCGGTCAGCGCGGGCGTAAGCCGTACCGGGACGGCGGCGCCCGACCAGTCGGCGACCGACGGCCGGGGCCGGTCCACGGGCAGGTCCAGGACCGGCTCCAGCCCGGCCAGCCGCTCGGTCCACCAGGCGAGGTCGCCCTCCGGCCGCCCGGCCAGCCACGCCGCGTAGTCGGCGTACTGCAGCCGGGGCGGCTCGGGCGGCTCCGCCGCCCCGAGCCGGGCCGCGTACAGGGCGGCCAGCTCGGCCAGCGCCAGGTTCCGCGACCAGGCGTCGAAGGCGATGTGGTGCACGGTCAGCGCCAGCACGTGCTCGTCGCCGCCGGGCAGGCGCAGCAGCAGGACGCGGGCGGGCGGCTCGGCGTCCAGCGCGAACGGGCGGGCGAGCTCCTCCTGCAGCCGCGCCTCCAGCAGCTCGGGGCCGTCGAGGTCCTCGACCGCGACCGGCACCCGGTCGGGGCCGACCGGGGTCGCGCCCTCGCCGGTGACCAGGCTGCGCAGGACCTCGTGCCGGTCGGCGAGGTCGCGCACGGCGCCCAGCAGCGCGGCGGTGTCCAGCGGGCCGCGCAGCCGCAGCGCGGCGGGCACGTTGTAGGCGGCCAGGTCGTCGAGCTGGGAGAGGAACCACAGCCGCGCCTGGGCGGGGGACAGGGGAGCCGGGCCGTCCGCCGCCTCCCTGGCGGGGATCGCCGGGACGGTCCGGGCGGCGGCCCGGCGCGCGGCCGCCAGCCGGGCCGCCAGAGCGCTCCGGCGCTCGTCGCTGACGGTCATGAGGCCTCCTTCGCCCGCTCGGTGACCGGATCGGTGGTCTCGGCGGGCGGCTCGGTCACGGGGTCTCCTCCAGGTCGGCCAGGAGCAGGGCCTCCAGGCGGGCGGCGTAGTCGGACAGCGTGCGGTGCTCGAACAGCAGGCGCACCGGCACCCGCAGGTCCAGCGCGTCGCCCAGCCGGGCCGCCACCAGGGCGGCGGTCGCGGAGTGACCGCCGAGGGCGAAGAAGTCGTCGTGCGCTCCGATGCCGGAGCGGTCCAGCACGGCGGCCCACATCTCGGCCACCAGCAACTCGGCCTCGGTGCCCGGCGGCGCCTTCGGGGCCGCGCCGCCGGGCTCGGGCAGCGCGGCGCGGTCCACCTTGCCGGAGGCCGTGACGGGCAGGGCGTCCAGGACCACCCAGCGGCGGGGGACCAGGTGATCGGGGAGCCGGGCGCTCAGGGAACGCTCCAGTTCGCCGGTGTCGGTCCCGGGCGGTGCGGCGAGGTACCCGACCAGGTGGTCGCCGCCGTGCACGGTCACGACCGCGTCGGCCACGTGCTCCCGGAGCGCCGCCTCGACCTCGCCCGGCTCGATCCGGTGCCCGCGGACCTTCACCTGCCGGTCCCGGCGGCCCAGGAAGTCGAGCGTGCCGTCGGGCCGCCAGCGGGCCAGGTCGCCGGTGCGGTAGCGGCGCCCGCCCGGCGGGTCCAGCGGGTCGTCGGTGAAGGTCGCGGCGGTCGTCTCCGGCCGCCCCCGGTAGCCGCGGGCCACGCCGGCACCGCCGATCCACAGCTCGCCGGGCGTCCCGGCGGGCAGCACGCGGCCCGCCCGGTCCAGCACGTAGGCCCGTTCCCCGGCCAGCGGCGTGCCGATCGGCACCTGGTCGCCGACCGGGGCCGTGACCCGGGCCATGGTGGAGTAGATCGTGGTCTCGGTGGGGCCGTAGGCGTTCCACAGCTCGGAGACCCGCTCCAGCAGGTCGCCCGCGAGGGAGGGGTCGAGCACCTCGCCGATGCTGACCACCCGCACCTTCCCGCCGCGCCAGCCGGAGGCGACCAGCATGCGCAGCGTCGTCGGGGTCGCGGTCATCAGCGTGACCCCGCTCTCCTCGATCCGCCGCGCCACGGCCCGCGCGTCGAGCGCGTCGTCGCGGCCCAGCAGCTCCAGCCGCAGGCCGTGGCAGAGGCTCACCCACAGGTCGAAGCCGAACACGTCGAACGAGAACGGCGTCAGGCCGAGCATCACGTCGCCGGGCCCGATCCCCGGGGCGACCGTCATCGAGGCGGCGAACGCGGCGAGGTTGGCGTGGGTGACCTCGACGCCCTTGGGACTGCCGGTGGAGCCGGAGGTGTACAGGACGTAGGCGAGGTCGCCGGGATCCACCCGCGGCAGGCCGCCGGAGCCGGCCCGCTCCGGTACGGCCCCGCCGGGCGCGGTCTGCTCCGGTACGGCCTGCTCCGGCATGCCTCCGCCGGGCGTGGCCTGCTCCGGCATGCCTCCGCCGGGCGTGGCCTGCTCCGGTGCGGCCGGAGCGGGTGCGGCCTGGTCCGGTACGGCCTGCGCCGACGGGAGCCAGGACAGGTCGGCGACGGTGCCGCCCAGCTCCCGGGCGGCCGCCAGCGCCTCGCCCGCCGCGACGATGATCTTGATGCCGGCGTCGTCGACCTGGTGGCGCAGGCGCGGGGTCGGGTGGCCGGGATCGAGCGGGACGTAGGCGGCTCCGGCGAGCAGCACGCCCAGCAGCGCCGCGGGGAGGTACCGGTCGCGGGGCAGGCACACGCCCACGCAGGCGCCCGCGGCCGCCGGGCCGAGCGCCGCGGCCACCCGCCGCGCCAGACCGGTCAGCTCGCCGTAACCGAGGACGCCGCCGGCGTCGGCGACCGCCGGCGCGTCCGGGCGCCGGGCGGCCTGCTCCAGCACCGCCTCCACCACGGTCCGCGGCGCGCCGGCGGGCAGCGGCACGCCGGTCCCCGCGGCCAGCAGCGCGGCCCGCTCCTCCGCGCCGACCACCTCGAACTCCGACAGCGGCCGGTCGGGACGGGCCAGCGCGTCCGCCAGCAGGCGGACGAGTCGGTCGGTGAGGACCTCGGCCCCGGCCCGGTCCAGGTGCTCCAGGTCGTACTCGACCTGGAGCTCGGGCCCGTCCGCCGTGGTGTTGACGTAGACGATCAGCGGTGCCTGCGCGCCGCCCGCGTCCAGCTCGCCGAGCAGGTCCACGCCGACGCCCCCGCGCTCCAGGGAGACGGGCACCTCGGGCGGCTGGACGGAGAGCGTGACAGGCGTCAGGACCGCGCCGGGCGGGCGCCCGACGTCGCCTGCGTCGGCCCGCTCCCGCGCGGGCAGCGCCCGGTGGTCCATCGCGCGGGCGGTCGCGGCCCCCGCCCGCCGTACCGCCTCGCGCAGCGGCAGCCCGTCCTCCAGGCGCAGCCGTACCGGCACCACGTCGACCAGCAGGCCGACCACGGACTCCAGGCCGGGGGCGGCGCGGTCGGCCACGGCGGCGCCGAGGAGGACGTCGCGCCGGTCGGTCAGCCCGGCGACCAGCATGCCGAGCACGGTCAGGTGGACGGCGAACGGGGTGGTGCCGCACTCGGCCGCGAGCTCGCCGGCCCGCGCGGCCGTCGCCGGATCGATCCGGCGCACCAGGCGCTCGCCGCGCAGCCGGCTGGGACGGTCGTCGGCGCGGGGCAGCAGCTCGTACGGCGGGACCGCCCCGGCGAGCTCCTCGGCCCAGAAGGCGCGCAGCGCCTCGGCGTCCGGGGCGGTCTCCTGCTCGCGCAGCGCGGCGTCGCCGAGCTGGAGCGGCGGCTCCGGCAGGTCGCCGGGCAGGGTGAGCCCGTCGAGGAGCTCCCGCATGACCACCCCCAGCGACCAGCCGTCGAACGCGGTGTGGTCGGTCAGCAGCACCAGCTCCGCGCTGTCCGGCCCCGACCACAGCAGGGTGGCCCGCAGCAGCGGCGACTCCCGCGAGACGTCGAAGCCGCGGGCGACCGCGGCCCGCCGCAGCTCGCCGGCCTCCTCCTCCGAGGCCGGGCGGTGCTCGGCCAGCGGGACCGGCGACGCCGGCCGGACCTCGGCGGCCTCGCCGTCCACGATGACGGAGCGCAGCGCCTCGTGGCGGCGCACGATCCCGTCCAGCGCGGCCCGCAGCGGTTCCGCGGAGGTGAGGCCGCGCAGCCCGAGCCGGAAGGCGATGGCGGTGGCACCGGGGTTGTGGCTGACCTCGCGCAGCAGGGACATGCCGCGCTGGACGCCGGTCAGCGGATAGCGGGTCCGCCCGGCGTGGCGGACCAGCGGGACCGTCCCGGCCGGGGCGGCCCCGGCGACGTACGGCGCCAGCTCGGCGACCGTGGGCCGGGCCAGGAACGCCGTCAGCGGGACCCGGACCCCGAACTCCTGCTGGATCCTGGCGCAGATCCTGGCGGCGGCCAGGGAGTGCCCGCCCAGGTCGAGGAAGTGGTCGTGGACGCCGACCCGCTCGACGCCGAGCACCTCGGCGGTGACGGCGGCCAGCCGCCGCTCGGTCTCGTCCCGGGCCGGCCCGGTCCCGCCGGGGGCCCGCCCGGTCTCGTCCCGGCGTCGTTCGGTCCCGCCGGGGGCCGGCCCGGTCCCGCCGGGGGCGGGGGAGCCGTGTGCGGAGGGATCCCGGACCGGCGCGCCGTCCTGGGCCGGGGGATCCTGGGGGGAGGAGTCCCGGGCGGGGGAGGGGAACGTCACCGCGGGCAGCCGGGAGCGGTCGGCCTTCCCCGTGGGGCCCACGGGGATGGCGTCGAGGAACACGATCCTGGCGGGGATCATGTAGTCGGGCAGCCAGCCGCGCAGCCAGGACCTCAGCTCCCCGTCGTCGAGGCCGGGACCGGCCGGCTCGACGTAGGCGACCAGCCGCCGGGTGCCCTCCTCGTCGGTGGGGGCGAGCACGACGGCGTGGCCGACCAGCGGGTGGCGCACCAGCCTGCCCTGCACCTCGCCGAGCTCGACGCGGAAGCCCGCGACCTTCACCTGGTCGTCGATCCGCCCCTGGTAGAAGTGGACCCCGCCCTCCCTGCGGACCAGGTCGCCGGTGCGGTAGTGGCGCACGCCGGCGGCGTCGGTCACGAACCGCTCGGCGGTCAGCTCGGGCCGGTTCAGGTAGCCCCGGCCGACCAGCGGGCCGGCCACCCACAGCTCGCCGAGCTCGCCGTCACCGAGCTCCCCTCCGTCGGCGTCGCGCACCGACAGCTCCGACCAGGCGTACGGCGTGCCTATCGGCGGCTCCCCCTCCTCGTCCCGGGAGATCTCGTGGGCGCAGCAGTGCACGGTGCACTCGGTCGGCCCGTACAGGTTCACCATGCGCCGCACGCCGGGGTTGGCGAAGACGCGGTCGGCCAGCGCCCGGCTCACCGGCTCGCCGCTGGACAGCACCGTGCGCACGTTCGGCGGCAGCGGCTCCCGCAGCAGCGAGGTCAGCGCCGAGGCCGCCGCGCTGATCATCGTGACCTCGTCCCTGGCGGGCAGGGTGTGCAGCGCCAGGGGGTTGTCGGCCATGATCACCGTGCCGCCCACCAGGAGGGGCAGGTAGAGCTGGGGGACGGACGGATCGAAGCAGACCGAGGTCGAGGCGAGGAAGCCGGCGAGCTCCTCGGCGCCGAAGTGCCCGGAGTCCCAGCGCAGCAGGGTCATCACACTGCGGTGCTCGATCACGACGCCCTTGGGGCGGCCGGTCGATCCGGAGGTGTACATGACGTAGGCCGGATCGCCCGGGTCGCTCGGCAGCTCCGGATCGTCGCACGGGCGGTGGCCGACCGTCTCCACCAGGACGAGGCCGCGCTCCGGCAGCCGCCCGGCCTGCTCAGCGGAGGCCACCGTGTGCGACACCCCGGCGTCCTCGATGACGAATCCCAGGCGGTCGGCCGGGAAGGCCGCGTCCAGCGGGACGTAGGCGGCGCCGGTCTTCCAGACCCCGAGGAGCGCCGCGATCAGCGTCTCGTCGCGGTCCAGGCACACGCCGACGGTCGAGCCCCGCCCCACTCCCCGGGAGGCGAGCTCGTGGGCGATCCGGTTGGCCAGGGCGTTCAGTTCGGCATAGGTCGTTCGAGTCGTCCCGGTGATGACCGCGGTGTGCTGCGGAGTGCGTCGTACCTGCTGCTCGAAGGCCTTGTGGACCGGTTCGAGCAGCGCGAGGCTGCCAGCCACCCTTTGCTCTCCTCTGGTATGCGGAAAAAGGGTGTACGGGGTCGTACGCGGGCAAGGGTGGCAAAAGGCGTCCGGCGGAGATAGGGCAAAGATCGCTCTGTTACCCTAAAGATATTTAGCAGAACTAATTATCTCGGGTGTCTCTCCGGGGGGTCCGCGACGTTCCGCCGGTGCCCGCGCTCCGTGTCGCGCACTCCGGTGAGCCTGCTCCGCTTGGCGGACTTGTTCGTGAACGCGGAAGTCCGGCGGCGGGGTATCGCGACGGCAGTGATCGAGTGGGTGGCGCGGGACGCCAAGGAGCACGGCTCCCCAGGCCTCTACCTCCGCTACCGCGTCATCGAGAGCGGGCCGGAGCCCGGTTCCACGTCGTAGACGGCGACGATGTCTGTGACACCCCGTGACGTCCGTCGGACGTCCCTGACGCGATCGACGCACTCTCGTGCCGACGTGCGGGTGCCGCCGGTGCTAGGCCTGGTCGAGGTACATCGGTGCCGGATCTCCGTAGTGCACCCGTCGAACGGCACCGGGCAGGGCTTTGGTCAGAGCCTGGGACGCCTCGACGGAACATCCGACGGTGAACTCGATCTCCTCGTCGACCTCGCAGGCCAGGCACCAGGCTTGATCTTCGGGCCACACGAGGTGCGGATCTGGACCGCCCAGCGCAGAGCCGTACCAGGCGAGGGCAGGCGCGTCGCTCAGTACTTCGACAGGGCCGGTGAAGAGCAGCATCTCTCGATTCGGAATGTCCACCCGTGGCGCTTCGGGATTCGGCGGGTCTCCGCCCCACCCCTCCCAGATCGCCGCGTATCCGCTGGAAGGCGTGGTCGTGCATGCCGCGAGAGTCGCGAGTGCCACGTGAACGGCGCGATCTTCTCCCTGCGGGTGGACACCCTCCGCCCCATGGACGAAGGCGATACGCACGTACACGTCGAAGCCCGGTGGGCCGTAGCGGACGAGATCCCACCACTCGACATCGGCCCGGAGCAGCCATCGAGCCGCGTCGGCGTTCGGAGCGGGTCGCACCTCGGTCATGTCCTCAGTTTGCCGTAACCGCAGGCGGTAACCGAGACCGGATGGCCGCTGGGCGAAGTCGCCCGCCGCGTCGCCGCCCTGGCCCGCCACCTGGACGCCGAACTCGCCGAGGTGGACCTTGGCGAGCCTGCCCGGGCGGCCTGGGCCACCTCTGAAACGAGGCCACCCGGCGCAGGAGCCGAGCCGTCCGCGCGTCGCCGGCGAGGAGATCTCCCGCCCCGGTCGCGTCCCGGACGTACGCCGGAGGTGTCCGTGTTGCGCGCGGAGAAACCGGGTCCTGGCTCGCTTCCGATGATCGGCTACTCAGACTGACGTCGAGCCCGGGTGGGACGTCAGTGGCCCTGGAGGTCGAAGAGGGTCTTGGAGAAGTCGCGGGCAGCGAGATGGTCCCGGCGTATGCCCCAGATGATGTGCCCCCCGTCGCCCCCGCCCATCTGCTCTGTTCCTCGGGCGGGGGACAGCGGGGCTCCTGGCGTGCTTCGACGAATGCGACGACCGGCAGGCCGCCGTGGACCTGTTCGGCGTCTTCGGCTCCGAGGAGAAGACACCGCACGCCGATCTGGGCGGGCATGCCGGTGTCCCGTGGTTCGCGGGGCCGCGGCCCGGTTCTCCACCCGGTATCCAGGGCGGCCGCCGACCATCCCACCGTCAGGTCGGCGAAGGGTCACGATCGTCACCTGGCAGGACTCGCCTGATTCCTCCGGCTTGACGCATTCCCATATAGGAATATGATGGCGGGCATGGCCCGAGCAGCGACGACGTCGGACGTCTTCAACGCGATCGCCGAGCCGCAGCGCCGGGAGATCCTGGTGCTGCTGCGGGCGGGTGAGCGGCCGGTGACCGAGTTGGCCGGGGAGCTGGGGATGACCCAGCCGGGGGTGTCCAAACACCTGCGGGTGCTCCGGGAGGTCGGGCTGGTACGGGACCGCAGGGCAGGCAAGCAGCGCCTGTACAGCCTTGACGCCCGCGGGCTGCGGCCGGTCCACGAGTGGACCGGTGGGTTCGAGCGGTTCTGGGACGAGAGCTTCGACCGGTTGGACGCATACGTGCAGGACCTGAAGCAGGCAAGGCAGGAGGAGTAGCCGATGAGCGCGATGGGACGGCGAGCGCCGGCGCGGTCCGCGACGGCCGACCGCGAGATCGTCATCTCCCGGGTCATCGACGCCCCACGAGAGCTGGTGTTCGAGGCGTTCACCGAGGTCCGGCACCTGTCTCGATGGTGGGGACCGGAGGGGTTCACCACCACCACGCAGTCGTTCGAGTTCCGCGTCGGCGGGGAGTGGGACTTCGTGATGCACGGACCGGACGGGACGGACTACACCGAGTGGATCTCCTGGACCGAGATCGCCCCGCCGGAGCGGATCGCGCTGCTCCACGGTGAGTCCCGCGATGACCCGAACGCCTTCGAGTCGGTCCTGACGTTCGAGCCCGACGGTACGGCGACCCGGATCGAGATGCGCACGATCTTCCCCACCAAGGAACTGCGCGACGAGGCGGTCGAGAAGTACCACGCGATCGAGGGCGGCCGGCAGACCCTGAGCAACCTGGCCGCCTACGTCACCGGGACCGTTCGGAAGGGAACGGAGGGCTGATGGCCGGGAAGGTGTTCTTCAGCGTGTCGATGTCGCTGGACGGGTTCATCGCGCCCGAGTCCGTCGAGGACTTGATGGGGCGGCAATGGATGGAACTGCAGCGGTGGGTCTTCCCGCAGCGGTTCTTCCGGGAGAACCTGAAACTCGGCGAGGGCGGCGAGGAGGGGCGCGACAACGACATCCTGCGAGAGACGTTCGAGCGCACCGGTGCGAGTGTGATGGGCAAGCGCATGTTCGACGCCGGCGAGCAGGCGTGGCCGCAGGAGGCACCGTTCCACACGCCGGTCTTCGTCGTGACGCACGAGAAGCGCGACCCCTGGGAGCGGCCGGGCGGGACCGTCTTCCACTTCGTCAACGACGGCATCGAGTCCGCGCTGGAGCAGGCCCGCCAGGCCGCCGGCGACCGGGACGTCCGCATCGCGGGCGGCGGCGCGACGATCCTGGAGTACGTGAACGCCGGCCTGGTCGACGAGTTCTCGATCGCGCTGTCGCCCGTGCTGTTCGGCTCAGGAATCCGCCTGTTCGAGGGTGTGGACGCGGGCCACGTGGCCCTGGAGCCGCTCCGCGCGGAGTCCTCCCCGAGGGTGACGCACCTGACCTACGCCGTCCGGGAGCGGTAGGCGCACGATCGACGGCGGAGACGAAGGACCACCCACGCGATTCGCGCGCGGACGGTTCTCCCGCCGGGGTGGCCAGCCCGCCTACTGGACGGCGAGCCGGGAGGACCCGGCGCCGCCCTTCAGATAGCAGGGTGCTGGGAGTTCCTCGTTCATCTTCCACCGCCAGGACGACCCCGTCAGCCGCGCAGCGTCCAGCAGCGGCTCGGGGACTGTTGCGCGCGGAGGAATCGGGCTCTGGCCCACTTTCGAGATGCTGTTGGTGATCTCGGTGTTCAGGCGGGTGGGTGCGGAGGCAAGCGCTTGCATAACCGCTGGAAGGCGGTGAGAGACCGACTTGCTCTCGATGGGCCGGCCAGATCATATTGAGTGAGCCGGATGATGTTGGTTCCGGCGGCGGTCAAGACGTGCTGAACGTGGGTCTTGGCCAGGCCGAGGTAGCGGCAGTGGCGCAACCCGTGAGCGCGGACGGTCTCCGAGACGGTGGCCTCGCATCCGGCGCGGATGGCGTATCGCGCCCGCCACTGCCCGGTCTGCTGCTCGGCCCGAGCCCTGGTCTGGATCTCTTGCTGGGGCCGGGGCAGCAGCGTGACGTGGCGGCCTTTGCCGTCGATGTTGCCGGTGCAGGCCAGGCGGTCGGCGCAGGCCCGGCACGCCTGGCGGGGAAACAGCACCGAAAAGCGCGGACGGCCGTCATCGAACGTCGGCTTCCAGGGCGGGCTGGTCACGCCGCGCGGGCAGGTGAGGGTGTGAGCGCGCCAGTCGATGTGGAAGTCCTGCTTGGCGAAGCCCGGACGGGCCCGAGGATCCGAGCGGACCGGTCCGAGCAGGCTGATGCCCCACCGCACTGCGGCATGGTGGATGACGTCGGGGGTGATGTAGCCGGTGTCGACCACGTGCTCGGCCGGGGTCAGGCCTTGAGCGCTCAGCGCCGCGTGGATGGCGTCCAGGGCGTCGATGTCCTGTTCGGGTGCGGGCCGGGTCGCCACGTGCACGATGACGTTCGGGCCGCCCGCGTCGCAGATCTCGCTTTGGTGATCGCGGTAGCCGATCCATTCGGCCTTCCCGGCTTTCTGGCAGTACCGGGCCTCGGCGTCATGCGGGGTGACGATCTCCATTCCCGACCACGGTACCCGGGCCGAGGCAGGGTCCGGTCGCCCGCCGGTGGCCGGGGCGGTGGTTGATCTGCGCGTCTTGGTGCGGCGGCTCTGCCGGTCCCGGGTGGATTTGGGCCCGCGCCAGGCCAGCGCGCCGTCGGTGTCGGTCCAGTACTGCTGAACCCATACCCGCCGCAGGATCTGGACCTTCGGCAGGCGGCGTAATCGCGGTGGAGCGGCGGCGGCGTACACCGCATTCAAGATCGCTATTCCGTCCTGGCCGATCTGCAGGGTGTAGGCGGCCAGTTCATCCTTGCTGCGGGGCAGCCGTTCATAGCGGATCGGACGGGCATACCGCTGCGCCCACTGCGGTGTGATCAGATCGGCCAGCCAGGCGTCGTCGGTGGCAGCCAGCTCCTCCAGGGCGGCTCGCAGCGTCTCGCCCACCAGCTCCACCCGGTTCAGCCGGCGCACCGCAGCCAGTACATGGGTGGAATCGGTGCGCACCCGTCCTCTCCGGTTGACCAGACCGGCCGCCGCCAGCCGGTCGACCATCACCGCCAGCAGCCGATCGGCCCGGTCCCCGTCGGCCATCCGGTCACGGAACTCGCTGAGCACCGAGTGGTCGAAGCCGGTATCGGTCAGCTCCAGTCCCAGGCAGTATTTCCAGTCGATCCGGCAGCGCACGGCCACCGCGGCCTGGCGATCGGTCAGGTTCTCGGCGTACTGCAGCACCGACACCAGCGCCAGCATCGCCGGCGGCAGCCCTCGGCGCCCATCGGCGGGGTACCAATCGGCGAAGTCGTCATCGGTGAACAGTCCTTCCAGCCGGTCCCGGATCCACATCGCCGGCGTGCCCTTGGGGTTGCTCGCCCATGCCACGCGCACCGTCTGCGCCGGGATCATCCGTCCCGGGTCTCGTCCCATCGACATCGCCGTCTCACTTCTCGCCCGCCCGCTCGTCCTCTTCAGCGAAACACGACATCAAGGTCATGTCGCCAGCGAAGTAAAGATCACCAACAGCATCCTTTCGATGATGGGGTGACCATGAGTGAGGCAACCGACGTGCGGAACGCCACCAGGCCGCCTCCGATGTCCTGTCGGCTTACCTCCAGCCGACCGCCTTGTGTCACCGTCCGCTACCGAGTCATCAAAAGCGGGCCAGAACCGGTTGTTGTCAGTGACGTGCGCCTGGTTGTTGTCAACAATCGCCTGCCGGTCCCTGCGGTGTTCGACTTGATCGCCACCAGTCCTGACCTGATGGTTCTGGCCAGGGCGAGCGACTCTACCCGGCGTCTGGTGACAGCGCTCTGGCCACCGTCCCCGGAAAGGCCGTAGGGCGGTGGGTGCCGGGAGGGTGGCCGACCTCGCGGCGGAAGGCGGCGGCGAAGGAGAACTCGTCGGCGTAGCCGACGGCGGCGGCGATCTCGGCGAGGGTGTGGTGAGGAGAGTCGCGCAGGAGGGCCTTGGCGAGCTCCATACGCCAGGACGTGAGGTGGGTCATCGGCGGGTCTCCCACGAGGGCGCGGAAGCGGGCGGCGAAGGTGGTGCGGCTCATGCCTGCCACGCGGGCGAGGGAGGTGACGGTCCACGGGCGTTCGGGGGAGGCGTAGAGGGCGTCCAGAGAGCGGGCTATGCGTTCATCGGTCAGGGCGGCGCGCCAGGAGCCAGGAGAAGCGGGCTTGTCCAGCTCGGCGCGGATGCCCTTCAACAGGAGGATCTCGGCCAGGCGGGAGGCGATGAGGGGCGCGCCCGGAAGCGAGGCCCGGATCTCGTCGCGGAGAAGATCGAGCAGCGGTGTCAGGCCGGGTACCGCCTCGCGCTCACCGCGGGGAAGGTGCACGACCGGCGGGAGCGCTCGCAGGAGAGGGCCGCGCGCGGCGCCGCCCACGCTGAGTTCCGCGCACAGCACCACGGTTCGCAGGCCGGGACCGCCGTACCGCAGCCGCGAGGACAGGCCGCCGGCCGCCGCTGCGGGAGCCTCGTCCTGGACCGGTGCGCCGGGCCGGTGCCGCAGTGTGTGGGGCGCGCCGTGCGGCAGGATCAGCAGATCGCCTGCCACCGCGTGCACCTCGCATCCGGTCACCTCCAGCCAGAGCTCCCCTTCCAGCAGGTGGTGCAGAAAGACGGTCCGGCGGGCGGCGACCCGCATACCCCAAGGAGCGCCGAGTTCGACGCGCCCGTAACGGCTCGCGGTGATCCGGACGTGGCGGAGCAGGGCGTCGAGCACGTCGGGGGCCGGACGATCACGCATGGCATCGGGAGTCTGCCACATGTCCCCGTGGTGCTGCAGTTCGTAGCGTGGGCCTTCCGTCATCAAGGAGGACACAGTGGACATCTTCGTGACCGGTGCGAGCGGATTCATCGGTTCCGCGCTGACCCGTACCCTCGTCGCCCGCGGGCACCGCGTACGCGGTCTGGCGCGCAGTGCCGCCGCCGAGGCGAAGGTACGCACCGCCGGCGGCGTCCCCGTGCGGGGCGGTCTGGCGGACCTGGCGGTGCTCGCACGGGAGGCAGCCGCAGGTGACGGGGTGGTGCACACCGCCGCGACGACCGGAGAGGACCGTCCCGCTGTCGATGCGGCGGCGGTGACCGCGATGCTCACCGCGATGGAGGGCGGCGCCTTCGTCACCACGACGGGCGCGCCGCGGGCGCGATCGTCGCGGGTTCCGGTAGCCGAGGACGACACCGCTGAGCCGACCGGACCGCTGGCCTGGCTCGCCGACGCCGAGGCACGCATCCTCGACGCCGGGCACGTCCGAGGCTCCGTGGTGCGGCCTCCGATGGTCTACGGCGATGGAGCGGGCCCGGTCGCCGGACTGATCGCTCAGGCTCGCCGCGACGGGGTGGCCCGCTACGTCGATGCCGGGGAGAACCGCTGGTCAACGGTGCACGTCGGCGACCTCGCGCTCGCCTATGCCCGCATCCTCGAAGGCGGGGCGACGGGTGTGTTCCACGCCGCCGAGGCGGACCCCGTCCCGATGGCCGACCTCACCGCGGCGATCGGGGACGCCGCGGGTGTGCCGGTCGGTTCCTGGACGCTGGCCGAGGCTCTGGCTTCCCGCGGCGGGCTGGCCGCCTATCTCGCCATGGACGCCGTGCTCGACGCCGGTCGGCTGCGCTCGCTCGGCTGGAGCCCGGTCTTCGGCGATGCGGTTCAGGGCATCTGCGGTGCTCTGTGTAATCCCGCCCAGCGGTACGCGCTCACCCCTTGACGGACGGCGACCTCGGCGGACACCGGTTCGTCCCTGGTGCTGTCAGCCTGCTGAACGAGGGTCGCCACGCGACCTGCTCCGCAGGCTCCCGGCCGTCGGCTTCGACACTCAACCTCCACCGAAGGTGGACCCCGCCGACGGCAACCGGACGTACAACAGTCCGGCCCCTGTTGCGCGCACACTCACTGACAAGAACCGGGCGTATCCACTGACAACAACCGGTTCTGGCCCGCTTTTGAGATGCTGTTGGTGATCTTTACTTCGCTGGCGACATGACCTTGATGTCGTGTTTCGCTGAAGAGGACGAGCGGGCGGGCGAGAAGTGAGACGGCGATGTCGATGGGACGAGACCCGGGACGGATGATCCCGGCGCAGACGGTGCGCGTGGCATGGGCGAGCAACCCCAAGGGCACGCCGGCGATGTGGATCCGGGACCGGCTGGAAGGACTGTTCACCGATGACGACTTCGCCGATTGGTACCCCGCCGATGGGCGCCGAGGGCTGCCGCCGGCGATGCTGGCGCTGGTGTCGGTGCTGCAGTACGCCGAGAACCTGACCGATCGCCAGGCCGCGGTGGCCGTGCGCTGCCGGATCGACTGGAAATACTGCCTGGGACTGGAGCTGACCGATACCGGCTTCGACCACTCGGTGCTCAGCGAGTTCCGTGACCGGATGGCCGACGGGGACCGGGCCGATCGGCTGCTGGCGGTGATGGTCGACCGGCTGGCGGCGGCCGGTCTGGTCAACCGGAGAGGACGGGTGCGCACCGATTCCACCCATGTACTGGCTGCGGTGCGCCGGCTGAACCGGGTGGAGCTGGTGGGCGAGACGCTGCGAGCCGCCCTGGAGGAGCTGGCTGCCACCGACGACGCCTGGCTGGCCGATCTGATCACACCGCAGTGGGCGCAGCGGTATGCCCGTCCGATCCGCTATGAACGGCTGCCCCGCAGCAAGGATGAACTGGCCGCCTACACCCTGCAGATCGGCCAGGACGGAATAGCGATCTTGAATGCGGTGTACGCCGCCGCCGCTCCACCGCGATTACGCCGCCTGCCGAAGGTCCAGATCCTGCGGCGGGTATGGGTTCAGCAGTACTGGACCGACACCGACGGCGCGCTGGCCTGGCGCGGGCCCAAATCCACCCGGGACCGGCAGAGCCGCCGCACCAAGACGCGCAGATCAACCACCGCCCCGGCCACCGGCGGGCGACCGGACCCTGCCTCGGCCCGGGTACCGTGGTCGGGAATGGAGATCGTCACCCCGCATGACGCCGAGGCCCGGTACTGCCAGAAAGCCGGGAAGGCCGAATGGATCGGCTACCGCGATCACCAAAGCGAGATCTGCGACGCGGGCGGCCCGAACGTCATCGTGCACGTGGCGACCCGGCCCGCACCCGAACAGGACATCGACGCCCTGGACGCCATCCACGCGGCGCTGAGCGCTCAAGGCCTGACCCCGGCCGAGCACGTGGTCGACACCGGCTACATCACCCCCGACGTCATCCACCATGCCGCAGTGCGGTGGGGCATCAGCCTGCTCGGACCGGTCCGCTCGGATCCTCGGGCCCGTCCGGGCTTCGCCAAGCAGGACTTCCACATCGACTGGCGCGCTCACACCCTCACCTGCCCGCGCGGCGTGACCAGCCCGCCCTGGAAGCCGACGTTCGATGACGGCCGTCCGCGCTTTTCGGTGCTGTTTCCCCGCCAGGCGTGCCGGGCCTGCGCCGACCGCCTGGCCTGCACCGGCAACATCGACGGCAAAGGCCGCCACGTCACGCTGCTGCCCCGGCCCCAGCAAGAGATCCAGACCAGGGCTCGGGCCGAGCAGCAGACCGGGCAGTGGCGGGCGCGATACGCCATCCGCGCCGGATGCGAGGCCACCGTCTCGGAGACCGTCCGCGCTCACGGGTTGCGCCACTGCCGCTACCTCGGCCTGGCCAAGACCCACGTTCAGCACGTCTTGACCGCCGCCGGAACCAACATCATCCGGCTCACTCAATATGATCTGGCCGGCCCATCGAGAGCAAGTCGGTCTCTCACCGCCTTCCAGCGGTTATGCAAGCGCTTGCCTCCGCACCCACCCGCCTGAACACCGAGATCACCAACAGCATCTCGAAAGTGGGCCAGAGCCAGGAATCGTCAGCGGTCCGCGCGGAATCGATGTCAGTGGCTTCTGCCGGCCAGGCGGCGTACGGCGGCGAGCCCGTCGCCGGTCCCGGGCCAATGGCGCTCCAGCGCCTGGGGCCCGGCGACTCGGACAACCGAGCGCAAGACCACGGCGACCACGATGGCGTCGTCGGCGTAGCCGAGAACCGGAATGAAATCGGGCACCAGGTCGATCGGCAGGGCCAGGTACCCCAGCAGCAGCCACAGCCGGATGCGGACCCCGCGCGGCAGGGCGCGGTCGCGAGCCAGCCGGGAGATGAGCCGCAGCAGGTCGGGCAGCAACCGGATCGCCTCGGTGAGCAGGCCGGCGCGCGGCCGGACGATCGCCAAAACGGCCAGAGCCGCCAGCCACAGCACCACCAGCCCGCCGACGGCGGAAAGAGCGGTGGTGAGCCAGATGTTCACGAGTCGTCCTCAGTCGTCACGCGCAGATGCCGATTGCGATCGTCCCATGCCACTCTCCTCTCAACGGGTGGCAGAAGAATCCAAGAACCCGCCTCCACAAGACCAGGGACACACCAAGCGCTCTCCGAACTCACGCCGAGTCATCGATCATCGAGAGTGAGCCGGAGCCCACCGGCTGGGCGCTCAACATTCCGGGCCAAGCCACGACCCAGCCGATCCCAAGTCGGGCCGGGCACGCTCGCAGACATGAACACCACCACACCGGACGCCGCCGCGACCCCCACCGCATACGCGCCTCCCGCCGGGTACACGGCCCGGCGGCCCGAGGCGGCCGACGCCGCCACCGTCCACGGGCTGATCTCCCTGTGCGACACGCAGGTGATCGGCAAGGCCGACATGACCCTGGACGACGTCGCCGACCAGTTGAACGACCCCGCCTTCGACCGGGAGCGGGACGGCTGGCTCGTCCACGACGCCGGCGGCCGCCTCGTCGCCTGGGCCTGGGCCTGCCGGAAGGGCGCCAGCGACAACGTCGACGTCGACGTGGTGGTCCACCCCGACGCCCAGGCCCTCACCGGCGGGCTCTGGGACGCCGTGACCGAGCGGGCGCGGCGGATCACCGCCGGGCTCGGCCACGACCGCGCCGTGCTGGACATCGGCCTGTACCGGGAGGACAGCGGCAAGCGCGCCGTCGCCGCCGCCCGGGGATTCGCCCCCGCGACCAGCTTCATCCGGCTCCTCGCCGACCACGCCGGCCAGGTCGCCGAACCCGCGCCGCCCGCCGGGCTGACCCTGCACGACGGTCTGACCGAGGAGGTGCGCCGCCAGGGCCACGCGGTCCAGCAGGCGGGTTTCGCCGACCACTTCGGGTTCACCCCCAAGGGGTTCGGCGAGTGGTCCGCCGACCTGGACGCCTCGGCCAGCACCGACTGGTCCCAGCTGCTGGTGGCCCGGATCGACGGTGAACCGGCCGCGATGCTGCTGGGCACCGACATGTTCGCCGGTGACGAGAACTGCGGCTACGTCCGCCAGCTCGCCGTCCTGCCCGCCCACCGCGGCCGGGGCCTGGGCCGGTTCATGCTCCGCACGGCGTTCGCCGCCGACGCGCGGCGCGGCCGGGTCGGCACCTACCTGCACGTCGACGCCAACAACAGCACCCCCGCGCTGGACCTCTACCTCTCGGTGGGCATGCGCCAGGTGCTGGCCATCGACGTGTGGCGCCGCACGGTCTGAGCCCGCGCCGATCGGAGATCACCGGGCGGCGCTAGCATGATCCGGCGTGAGGGATCTCCGCCTGCTCCCCAAGGCCCACCTGCACGTCCACCTGGAGAGCACCGTACGCCCCCGGACGGTGCGCGAGCTGGGCGGCCCGCCGGAGCCCGAGGGCCCGTTCGCGAGCTTCCGCGAGTTCGCCGACCGGCGGGCGAAGGTGTGCGAACTGCTGCGCACCCCCGAGCACTTCCGCCGGATCGCCCTGGAGTTCTGCGAGGACGAGGCCGCTCAGGGCACCCGTTACGTCGAGGTGACCTTCACCGCCGCCTCGCACGGGGAACGGGTCGGACGGCTCGAGATGCCGCTGGAGGCCGTGCTCGACGGGCTGGCCGAAGGCGCCGCCAGGTTCGGGATCCGCAGCCGGGTGCTGCTCGACCACTCCCGGCGGCGCCCGGTGGAGCGGCTGCGGCGGACCTGCGAGCTGGCCGTCCGCTACGACGAGGTGATCGGCGTGGGGCTGGCGGGCGACGAGAGCCATCCACTGGCACCGTTCGCCGAAGTACTCGGCGCGGCCCGGGAGGCCGGGCTGCACCTGGTGCACCACGCGGGGGAGGCGGCCGGCGCGGCCAGCGTCCGCGAGGCGCTGGACCTCGGGCACGCCGAGCGGCTCGGGCACGGCATCCGGGTGCTCGACGACGACGCGCTGGTGGCGCGGGTGCGCGGGAGCGGCATCCCGCTGGAGGTCTGCCCCACCTCCAACGTCCTGCTCGGGCTCGTTCCCTCGCTGGCCGAGCACCCCCTGCCCCGGCTGCTGGCGGCCGGGCTGGCGGTCACGGTCAACACCGACGGGGAGACGGCGCTGGCCGACGAGTACGCGCGGCTGCGCGAGGTCTTCGGATACGGTGACGACGTCCTGGCCGAGCTGGCCCGCGCTTCGATCCGGGCGTCGTTCGCCCCCCGGGAGCTCGAAGCGGAGCTGCTGACCGGGGTCGACGCCTGGCTGGCCGAGGCACCGCCCGCGGATGCGGAGACCCCGCCGCACGGGGCCGGCCCGGAGACCGGGCCGGGAAGCGCCGGGTGACCGCCTCTCAGCGGCCGGGCCGTGCCCGGAGCAGCGGCAGCGCGCACGCCCCGGCGGCCAGGGCCGCGACGGCCAGAGCCGCCCCCGTCTCCGCGGCCGAGCCGCGGCTCAGGTACAGCGTGCCGAACGTCGCCACCCCCAGGACCTGACCCAGCTGCGTGACCATCACGAACAGCCCGCTGGCGTCGGCGGCGTCGGAGGGCGCGACGCGGGCGAGGGCCACCGCGAGCACCGGGCTGAACGTCCCGCCCAGCCCCAGCCCGGTCACCGCCATCGCCGCCGCCAGCAGCGGTTGCCCGTGCCCGCCGCCGCCCAGCGCCGCCGCCAGGCCCAGGTAGCCGAGTGCGGCCACGGCGAACGACGCCACGATCATCCGCCGGTGCAGGTGCTGGGGCACCCGACGCCAGTTGAGGCTGGCCGCGGCGAAGGTGACCATCCCCGGCAGGAACGTCAGCCCGGCAGCGATAGGGCTGTCGCCCAGCCGGCCCTGCAGGTGCAGGGCGACGGCGAACAGGAAACCGCCGTAGGTCGCCATCGCCCCGAAGACCGCCAGCGCCGACGCGAGCACCCCCGGCGCGCCGAACACCCGGCCCGGCACCAGCGGGGCCGCGGCTCGCCGTTCCACCAGGGCGAAGACCCCCGCCATGACCGCGCTCGCCGCCAGCGCCGCCCAGCCCCACAGCGGCCAGTGCTGCTCGTGGCCCAGCACCAGCGGGACGACCAGGAGACCGACCGTCAGGGAGAGCGTCACCAGGCCCGCCAGGTCGAGGGGGCGGCGGGCGGCGGGTGCGCCGCCCGCGGAGGGCAGCAGCCGGACGCCGGCGGCGAGCAGGACCAGGCCGATCGGCACGTTCACCAGGAACACCGGCCGCCACCCGCCGCCCAGCAGGTCGGCGGAGACCAGCATCCCGCCCAGCACCTGACCGGCGATCGCGGCCCCGGAGATCACCGCGGCGTAGAGGCTGAGCGCGCGGGCGCGGGCCGCCCCCTCGAAACCGGTCTGGATCATGCTCAGCACCTGCGGCACCATCAGGGCCGCCCCCGCCCCCTGCAGCAGCCGGAAGGCGATCAGCTGCCCGGCCGAGACGGCCAGGCCGCAGGCGAGCGAGGCGGCGGTGAACAGCGCCAGCCCCGACAGGAACAGCGGCCGCCCGCCGTACCGGCCGCCGAGGCGGGCGCCGGTGACCAGGAGCATGGCGTAGGCGACGGTGTAGCCGGAAATGATCATTTGGAGCCCCGAGCCGGACGTGCCGAGATCGGAACGGAGCACCGGGGAGGCGACGTTGACGATGGAGACGTCGAGGACGGCCATGAACTGCCCGGTCAGCAGGATCGTCAGCAGCCATGGCGTACGCAGGGCCGGAGCCCTGCTCGGAGTGGAGATCGCGGTCATGGCACGAGCCTGGCGGCGGGAGGATCATGGTGGTGAGAGCCTGCCGATCCTGGTACCACCGGCACCTGGCAGACCGGCCGTTCAGCGACCAGCATGGAGGGGTGACCGTGACCCAGCCCGACGCCCGGACCGATGCGTGGACCGGCGCCCGGCCCGATGCTCAACCCGACGCCCGGACCGATGCGTGGACCGGCGCCCGCGCCGGGAGACCGGGGAAGCCCCGCGCGGACGTCCGGCCCGGAGCGCCGGAGCGGATCCCGCCGGGGGACCGGCGCGCCGAGCTCGCCGCCTTCCTGCGCACCCGCCGCGGCCGCGTCACCCCCCAGGACGTCGGTCTGCCCCCCGGTTCGCGCCGCCGTACCCCCGGATTGCGCCGGGAGGAGGTCGCCCAGCTCGCCGGGGTCGGAGTCACCTGGTACACCTGGCTGGAGCAGGGCCGGCCGATCAACGCCAGCACGCAGGTCCTCGACGCGATCTCCCGCACCCTCCGCCTGGACCAGGCCGAGCACGAGCACCTCTACCGGCTCGCCGACGTGCCCGCGGTGGCCGAGACGGAAGGCGACCGGGGCCTGGAGCCCGAGACCCGGACCATCCTCGACCAGCTGGGGCCGCTCCCCGCCGCCGTCTACAACGCCCGCTACGACCTGATGGCCTGGAACGCCACCTACGAGCGGCTCTTCCCCGGCACGACGACGCAGCCGCCCGCCACCCGCAACGCGCTCTGGCAGCTGTTCACCACCCGCGACTGCTGCAACCCGGTGGTCAACCGGGAGGAGGAGCTGCCGCAGATGGTGGCCACTCTGCGCGCCGGATTCGGCCGGCACCTCGGCGAACCCGCCTGGACCGAATTCGTCCGGCGGCTGTCGGCCGCCAGCCCCGACTTCGCCCGCATGTGGGCCACCCACGACGTGGCCAGGCCCGGCAGCCGGATGAAGATCTTCCAGCACTGCACCGCCGGGCTGATCCGCACCGTCTCGACCAGCCTGGCCCTGTCGTCGCCGCCCGAGGCGCGGATGGTCGTCTACACCCCGCTCGACGACGAGAGCCGCGAGCGCATCGCCTGGCTCCGCGCGCACCCCGACGTCCCCGCGGTCGACCACACCCACTGACCGGCCGGCCATGACCACCGGCCGGCCGATCACATCCACTGGCCGACCGCCGCGCCCGCGAGCCCGCCGGGCCGCCGCTCAGTCGGAGGCCACCCGGTGCTTGGCGAGGTGGGCCAGCACCGCCTGGTTGGCCTCCCACCCGTCGGGGAACTTCACCGGCACGCCCAGCTGCACCGGCTCCGCCGACGGGTGGGCGTCCAGCAGCTCCGGGATGCCCGCCCGCGCCACCACGATGCACGCGTGCCGGTGCCGGGAGGTGAGCACGCACAACCGCCCCGACTCCAGGTGGAACGCCGTGGCGTCCCGCCGCCCCGACAGCGGGTGCAGCACGATCGTCACGTCGTACTCCCGCCCCTGCAGCCGGTTGGCGGTGTCCACCGTGATCTCCTCCGGCACCCCCGCCGCCCGGATCGCCGCCACCTGGTCGCGGTGCGCCGCCCCGATGGCGATCCGGTCGGCCGTCACCGGGTGGCTGCCGCGCTCCGAGTGCGCGACCGGCGCCCGCTGCAGCAGCCGTACGGCCAGCAGCGCCACCGCCTGCACCGCCTCGGCGTCCGTGCGGACCGTGTGCCGGCTCGGCAGCTCGTACAGCGCCCAGCCCGAACCCGCCGCCTCCTCCAGCGCCCGGTCGTAGGAGGTCCGCATGCCGTCCACCGTCAGCTCCAGCGACCGGTCGGCGTGCTCCGTGCCCGCCCGGAACCCGGTGAACGGGTAGAACGCCTCCGACACCACCGGCGCCGCCGACGCCGGCAGCCGCCACGACACCGGCAGCCGGTGCACCGGCAGGTCCGGGTTGTGCCGGAGCAGCACCGAGACCGCGCTCTGCACCGGATCCCACGACAGGCCCGCCCACCGGTCGCCGTCCACGATCGAGAACGGGTCCAGCTGCCCCGGGTCGCCCACGAACAGCGACCGTTCGAACAGCGAGGCGATGCGCAGCAGCTTGTCCGAGCGCATCTGGTACGCCTCGTCGACGATCGCCCACGGCCAGGTCCGGTCCCCGACCCAGGCCCACTTGTCGGCCGTGGCGACCACCACCGCCGGATCGCCCAGGTCCGGCAGCTTGCCCGCCACCGAGACGCCGGGGTGCGCCAGGATCCGCTGCGGCGTGACGTACCCGCTCGCCGACAGCCGGCCGATCATCAGATCCGGATGCTCGGTCGCCAGCCGCTCCACCAGGTCGTCGACCTGCTCGTTGGTCTGAGCGACGATCATCAGCGGCTCGCCGGTCTCCGCGATGTGCCCGGCGGCCCGCACCACCAGCGTCGACTTGCCCGCCCCCGGCGGGGAGTCCACGACCACGCCGCGGTGGCGCGGCAGGTCCGCCAGCACGCCCGCGACCACCTCCGCCGCCTCCTGCCGCGGGGTCAGGCCCGGCGCCGGCATCGGCACCCGGGGCCCGGCCGGGACCGGATCCGGGCCAGGGGCCCGCACGACCTTGAGCGTCACTCCCACTCCTCCTGCGCGTCGTCGTCACCGGGCACGTACTCCTCGGGCGGGCCGCCGTGGGTCCACGGCGTCTCCTCCGGGTCCGGGAGCGCCGCCGAGGTCTGGAAGTCGTCGGTCAGCGAGGTGTAGCAGACCCGCTGGCCCGGCTCGGGCACCGCTCCGGGAGCGGGCGTCTTGCCGCGACCCATCCCCTTGGTCACCTTGAGCACGACCTCGACCGCCCCGCCGCCGGCCCCGCCCGTCCCACCGCCGGGCACCCCGCCCGCGCCGGAGACCGCGACCACCTCGACCACCTCGGCGCCGTGGCCGCGCCGCTCCGGGCTGCCCACCGCCGCGCCCGGCGCCAGCCGTACCGGATCGTCGGTGCGGACGGTGACCAGCGGCCGGAGCTTGCGCGAGCGGCCCTCGCCCTCGAAGTGCTCCGGCTCCACCGCCGTCACCACCCCGGCGAACGCCTCACCGGTCAGCCGGTACTCCGCCATGACCAGCGGATCGTCGTAGGCCCGCTGCACGTCGTAGGAGGCTCGGGCCCGCTCCAGCCCCGCCAGCCGCGCCGCCGCGCTCACCGCCCCGTCCCGGCGCGCCTGCGGCGGGCCGCCCTCGGCGATCCGCTCGACGAACCGGGTGAACGAGCCCCGGTCGGACTCCCAGCGCCCGGCGACCCGCGAGCCCTCCGGCAGCGCGCGCAGCAGCTCCACCGAGCGCCACATCAGCCGCCACGTCGGCTCCAGCTGGGTGCGCAGCGCCTCGGCCACGCGCTCCACCGCCCGGTCCGTCGGCGCCTCCTCGTACGCCTGCACGGCGGGGGCGAGCACCTCGTTGTCGAACCCCGGATCGGTGGCCGGTCCCGCCGGAGGCCACAGCAGCGGATCCTCGGCCTCCTCGGCGGCCCGCCGCCCGGTCGTCCCGGCGGGCGGGTCGATCCAGCCCAGCAGCGCCGCCAGGTTCGCGTCCTCCAGCGCGCTCTGCCCGGTCGCCCAGTGCGTGCCCAGCGCCTCGGTGGCCGCCAGCAGCAGCGACGACCCCGGCTGCCGTGACCGGTCGGCGAAGTAGGTCAGCCAGCGCCCCAGCAGCGGCACCGACGGGTGCACCGGATACGGGCCGTCGGCCCGCCGGAACCGGGTGGACCGGCCCAGCAGCCCGGTGAACTCCGCCGCCGGCCGGTTCGGCACCAGCAGTTGCGGCGCCTCCAGGCACCGCTCGTACGGCTCGCCGCCCTTGCGCTCGACCGTCTCCGTCCGCTTCTGGAAACCCTCGACGTACGGCAGCAGCACCTCGGCCAGCTCGGCGGCGAACGCGAACCGCAGGTCCCGGTTGCGCGGCTGCGGCACCACCAGCAGCCGGGGGTGGTCCGGGTCGGTGCCGACCATCGCGCCGAGCGGGGCGGCGGCCTCACCGGCCATCTTCAGCGGGACGAACACCATGGGGCGGTCCGAGACGTGGCAGTGCCGGACCGTGGTGATCCGCTGCGCCACGCCCTCCCGCATCGCCCGCAGCCGCGCCAGCGCGGTGAGCGCGCTCATGCGGCCTCCTCCGTCGGTCTCATGAGCGCGAGGCGGCTGTGTCTTCCGGTCCGCTCGCTCATGCCACGCACTCCCGGCGCAGGCGGTCCGCCAGGCGGAGCAGGCGGGCGATCTCCTCCTGGCCCTCCTCCGGCTCACGCGTGCCCTCGGCCAGGCCCAGCGCCTCGTCCATCCCGGACACGCCGCCGAGCTGGTCGCGGACCTGGCGGCCGAGCAGGTCGGTGGAACCGCAGCCGCGTGCCTCGTCCCGGCAGAACATGCACATGTCGCACGCCGCCAGGCAGTCCGGCGCGTACCGGGCCGGCACCCGGCGCAGCGCCTCGGCCAGCTCGCCCGCCGAACGGGTCGGCACGCCGTCGGCGTCCGGCTCCAGGGAGAAGGTCAGCCCTTCCGGCAGGTCCTCCAGCAGCCGGTCCACCCGGGTCATCCGGGCCAGCTGCCGCCGGAGCACCGCCAGCTGCCTGCGCACGTCCACCAGCGAGGCCACCGGGCGGTTGGCGAAGTTCTCCGGGCAGACGAGCACCACGTCGTGGGAGACCCGCTCCGGGTCGTGCCCCAGCTCCTCCATGAGCGCGCGCAGCGCCAGCACGTAGACCGCCGCCTGCCGCGCCGCCGCCGCCACCTTCTCCGGCTCGGCCTGGCCGTCGATCACGGAGAACGACTTGATCTCCACCACGTGGAAGCGCCCGCCGAGCTGGAACGCCACCACGTCCGGCTCCAGGTAGGAGGTCTGCCCGGCGATCCGCAGGCTCAGCAGCGGGTGGTCGTAGAAGACCGCCGAGTCCTCGCTCTCCCGGGCGGCCCGGTCGATCAGGGCCCGGGTGTGCGAGGCACGCAGGTGCGCGCCGACGTTCTCCACGTCCCGGTAGCCGACCTGCGCGATCGGCAGCCCCATCAGCTCGCGCAGCAGCCGCAGCAGCTCGGCGCAGCCGTTCTCCTTCACCAGCGACTCGAAGACGTTCCCGCGGGTGATCGCGAACTGCGACTGGCCGAAGGGCGCGGGGAAGCCGACGTGCCGGGCCGCGGCGTCCTTGTCGACCCCGGCGGCGTCCAGCAGCGACCGCCGGGCGCAACCGGGGTTGGCGGCCAGTGCCGCGATGGCCCGGGCGTCGTGCGCGCGGGCCGGCACCGGCCCGCGCAGGTCGTCCAGCCGGCTCACCGCACGCCCCCGGAGCGGTCGTGGAGGACGGCTCCCCTGCTGCGCCCGCCGTGCCGGTCGTGTCCCCGGAGGACCTCGTGATGCCCGCCCATCAGCAGGCTCCCCTCAATGTGCTCAGTGCGGCCGCGCCGAACAGGCGCTCCACCTCGGTCAGCTGATCGCCCGCCCGCGCCGCCACCTCGGCCCGCTGGGCGGTGTCGGCGGGCAGGTGCACCTCCAGTTCGGCCCGGGCCGCCCCGACCACGGTCGCCGGGTCGGCCGGGCCGAACCCGCCCTCCACGGCCCCCGGGATGTTCTGCGCCATCCGTGAGAGCAGCCGCACCGCGCCCGGCGGGGGCTCGGCGAGCCGGGTCAGGTGCTCGGCGATGCGGACGGCGGCGGTGAGGAAGTCGACCCGCGGGCTCAGCGGCCCCACCACCCGCGCCTCCAGCGGCCAGGTGCTGTCGGCCAGCAGCCCCCGGGCGGGGGAGAGGCGGTCGGTCAGCGCCGCGCACAGGTAGTACGGCCGGGCGTAGGGATCGCTGCGGAAAGAGCGCTCCTCGTCCCGGCGGAGGCTGGACAGCTGCGGGCTGCGCAGCCCGCCGGCGAAGAACGCCTCGTTGACCGCGACGACCAGTTTGGCGGCGGTCGGCACCCCCAGCAGGAGCAGCGCCTGGTGCACCTGCTCCCGGATCGGCATCAGCGCCGCGCCGGGCTCGCGGAGGGCGGGGCCCGCCTCCTCCGCCGGCTTCCCGGCCTCCTCGGTGACAACCGCCTCGTCCCAGGCCCGCTCGGCCCGGCGCAGGTCCGCCCGCAGGAGCCGGGCCAGCGAGGTGTCGCGGGCCTTGACCGCCCGCCGCACCTCGGCGCGGAGCTCGGCGATCCGCTGCTCCAGCGCGTCCAGTGGTTCACTCACGGCCCGGATCGTAACAGGAGTTCCACCCGCCTCCCTTGAATTCCAGCGATTTCCAGCATTAAAGTGCAAGACATGTGGTGATATGTGGGCGAAAGGGGCATTTCATGCGCAACTTGTCGCAGGGTCGGACCGTCCACCTGCTGGACGTGGAGAACCTGGTAGGAGCCCCGCGCCCCGCCCTCGGCGAGGTCGTCACCATGATGCGCCTCTACCGCCGCCGCGTCCCCGCGGGCGGCATGGACCAGTACGTCGCCGCCGTCAACCACGGCGCCATGCTCCCCGTCGGCCTCGCGCTGGCCGGGATCCAGCTCCTGGTCCGTTCCGGCCGCGACGGCGCCGACGAGGCGCTGCGCGAGGTGATCCGCCTCGACCACCTGCACATCCGGTTCGAACGCGTGGTCATCGGCTCCGGCGACGGCGCCTTCACCGACCTCGCCGACTGGCTCCGTGACCGCGGCGTCCAGGTCGTCGTGGTCTCCCGCCCCGGCGCCCTCAGCCGCAGGCTGCGCCGTACGGCGGGCCAGGTCATCTCCCTCGAACCGTCCCTGGACCTGGCCGCCTGACCCGCCTCGCTGTGGGACCCGTCCGGTCCGGGGGCCCTGAAGCCCGCCTGGTCCGGCGGTTATGAGCGGCCGAGGCCCGGCCGGCCCGGCGGTCATGAGCGGCCGAGGTCCGTCCGGTCCGGCGATCACGCGTGGCCGTGGAATCCGTCTAATCTGTGTGGAATCCGTCTAATCTGGCGGTCATGAGCGCGGGGAACGCCCACTACGTCGTCGTCGACCGCGGAGGGCACCGGGTCTGGTCGCAGCGCGGCGGCGCCGCCACCTTCCACCGCGACCTGCTCTGGGGCCCCGAACGCACCCTCGACTTCATCCGCCGGCAGCAGGGCGGACACGCGGCCTTCTGGATGAACTCCGTGTGGTGGCGGGCAGTGGCGCTGCTCAACCTGGGCGAGCGGCGGCTTCTCGTGCACACCGAGCGTGAGATCGCCGGGTACCCCCGCACCGGCCTGAGAGAGGTCCGCGCCTGGCTCAAGATGATGGCCGCCCTGTGGCCGGGCTGGACGGTGACGTGGGCGCCGCGCGGCCTGTATCAGGTCATGGAGTACCTCGGCCTGCCGTACGACACCGTGCTCTACCTGGACGAACCGCCGTCTCCGCTGGCGGGCCAGTGGGCCCTGGCGCCCAGCGAGGATGACGACCTGGCCCGGGTCGCCCCCACCCTCATCGCCGTCCGCGACGAGGGCGGCCGCCTGTCCTTCAGCGGCTGCTGGGCCAGCGGGATGGCCGAGCCGCTGCTGGCCGGGCCCGCAGTGCTCGCCTCCGCCCAGGAGGATGCCACCGGGTTCGCGGCGCTGGAGTCGGTCCCCTGGAACGGGGCCCTCCTGGACGTCCCCGGCCGCCGCCTGGACTGGTGGTCGCTGGACTGCCTCCTCGATCCGGCGTGGCCGGCGCACCACTGGCGCGGCTGGACGCTGACCGATCACGGGGACGCCTTCGAGGAGGTCGCCGCCCTCGTCGGCCCCGAACTGCTGCTGGACGCGGGCACGGACGACGACGTCCTGCGGCGGCTCACCGACTGGTTCGCCCGCGGCACCGCCGACCCCCGCGACCGCGAGCGCCTGCTCCGGATCCACCCGGCCGGCTGAGCGGATCAGCGCGGCGGGGCCGGGCACCGGGCCGGTCCGGCTCCGCCGGCCGGGGAACGGCCGCAGACGGGCCGCGCCCGGGCAGGCGCCGTACGGACCCGTCAGATGGGACGGCTCCGGCTCGCTTCCAAGGGATCCTCGGCAGCGTCACCTCGGCCCACGGCGCCGCCCGCGTCGGCGCCCAGGCCGGCCAGCAGCCGCAGGGCGTCCGCGGAAGGGCTGCCGGGGGCAGCCGAGAGCACCAGCAGCTCCATGCCTGATTCATCCGGCAGCGCGAAGTTCTCCTGGTGCAGTTCCAGTTCCCCGACCAGGGGGTGCCGGTAGGCCTTGCGCCCGTGCGTCCGCGCGCGCACGTCCGCGCGGGCCCACAGGCGCCGGAAGCGCTCGCTGCCCATCGCCAGTTCCCCTATCAGCGAGGCCAGGCGCGGATCCTCGGGGTACTTGCCGGCCGCCAGGCGCAGGTGCCCGACCACGTCGAGGGTGCACCGGTCCCAGTCGGCGTACAGGCCGCGCCCGGTCTCCTCCAGGAAGATGTGCCGGGCCGTGTTCAGGCCTTTCACGGGGCGGCCGTACAGCAGTTCGGCGAGGCGGTTGCCGGCGGCGGCGTCGAGGCGGTGGTCGACGATGAGCGCGGGCGCGTCGGTGATCAGGTCCAGGACCCGCGTCAGCTCCGGGCGCAGCCGCCCGGTGGGCGGCTTCGCCTTCCGGCGCCGCTGCCGGGCCAGCCGGTACAGGTGCCCGCGTTCGGTGTCGTCGAGCCCGAGGACCCGAGCGAGTGCGTCGAGTACCTGCTCCGAGGGCTGCGTGGCGCGGCCCTGCTCGAGGCGCACGTAGTAGTCGACGCTCACCCCGGACAGGTGCGCCACCTCTTCGCGGCGCAGCCCTTGGACCCGGCGGCGGCCGCCGGCCGGGATGCCCGCTCCGGCCGGGTCGACCCGGGAGCGGCGGGTGCGCAGGAAGCCCGCGAGATCGTCCATCGGCCGAGTATCCCGCGGACGCCGGCGCTGAAGGTGGCCCTGCCGTTACCAGGAAGCCGGGTCCGACGGAAGAAGCGCCCCTGAACGGCGACCGCCCGGGTGCGAAGGATCGGAGGCACCCGATCCGAAGGAGTTCGCATGAAGACGCTGATCGTCTACGCCCACCCGGAGCCGAGGTCGCTCAACGGCTCGCTGAAGGACCTGGCGGTGGCCACGCTGGAGAAGGCGGGGCACGCGGTGCGGGTCAGCGACCTGTACGCGATGCGCTGGAAGGCGGTCGTGGACGCCGGGGACTTCGGCCCGTCCGCTTCGAGTCCGCTGAGGGTCGCCGCGGACTCGGGGCGGGCCTTCGACACCGGGACCCTCACTCCGGACGTCGCCGCCGAGCAGGAGAAGCTGCTGTGGGCGGACACGGTCATCTTTCAGTTCCCGCTGTGGTGGTACACGATGCCGGCGATCCTCAAGGGCTGGGTCGACCGGGTCTTCACGTACCACTTCGCATACGGCGTCGGCGAACACAGCGACGTCAAGTACGGGGAGCGCTTCGGTGAGGGGACCCTCGCGGGCAGGCGGGCGCTGCTTTCGGTGACGGCGGGAGGCCCGGAGTCGCACTACGCCGAGCGCGGGATCAACGGCCCGATCGACGACCTGCTGTTCCCGATCCACCACGGGGTCCTGTACTACCCGGGGATCGAGGTGCTGCCGCCGTTCGTGCTGTACGGCGCGGACCGGATCACCGAGGAGGACTTCCCGGACATCGCCAAGGCCTGGGAACAGCGGTTGCTGACCCTGGAGTCGACCGAGCCGATCGCGTTCCGGAGGCAGAACTCCGGTGACTACGAGATCCCGTCGCTGCACCTGAAGGAAGGTCTGGAACCCGCGGGCCGCTCCGGGTTCGGGCTGCACGTGCGGTCCTGACCTCCGGCGAGCGCGACGGGTGTGGTCACGGTGAGTGCACGAAGGAGCGCAGCGGCGGGTGGCGCATCGCGATGATCCCTTCTTGCCGATATGGGACGCAATTTCCTGCAAGTTTCATCAAGTGATCCTCGCCGGAGTCGCCGTACTCAAAGTAAGAGATCCGCAGAAGACTTCCCGGGAATGCCCTGTGATCCATCTCACGCCCAATTCTGCCACCCCGGTCCCAGTGCGAAACGGCACTTCCGGCAACCTCTCACTGCATCTCGTCATCGAGTAGGGACTAGTGGTGACCGGTAATTATTCAGAAAATTTCCGCAAGTCCTTGCAAGATGGAAGGCGGCAGGCGAGACTCATGATCGCAAGGAGCTCCGCGCGCCCCGGGGACGCCGCCGCCGCAGCATCGGCGTCCCCGGCTGTTCTTATCCGTCAAGAACAAGGAGAAATGGTGTTCCCGCATTCGACCGAACACGCACGCCCGGCCCCCCGGACCGGTCACGCCCGGCGAGCGTTCGTGTTGCTGACCGCCCTCGTCGTCGCGCTGGCCTGCATGGCCCTGCCCGCGGGGGCCGCCAGCGCGAGCACGGTCACCTTCACCGCCGAGGCCGCCACCCACGTGGGACAGAACATCTTCGTGGTGGGAAGCGTCCCGCAGCTCGGCGCCTGGAACCCCGCAGAGGCGGTGGCGCTGTCGCCGGCGGACTATCCCCGCTGGCGGGCCGCCGTCACCCTGCCCGGTGGCACCGCCGTGCAGTACAAGTACATCAAGAAGGACTCCACAGGGGCCGTCTCCTGGGAGTCCAGCCCGAACCGCACCTTCACCACCCCCGCGGCGGGCACGGTGACCCGCAGCGACGTGTGGGCCCAGGGCGCGTCCGGACAGGTCGCCGCCTCCTTCAACGTGGAGGCGGCCACCGCCTTCGGCCAGAGCGTCTTCGTGGTCGGCGACCTGCCGGAACTCGGCGGCTGGGACCCGGCCAGGGCCCTGCGGCTGTCCTCCGGCGACTATCCCGTGTGGCGCGGGGCCCTTCTCCTGCCGCCCGACACCGCCGTGGCGTTCAAGTACGTCAAGAAGAACTCCGACGGTTCCGTCATCTGGGAATCCGGCCCCGACCGGACGTTCACCACTCCTCCCACCGGAACCGCCAGCAGGAACGACTCCTGGCGATGACGGGGAAATGACAGCTGAATGACGATCCGGCCGCGCGGCGATCCGTTCATCGGAAATCACCGCGCGGCCACTCGTCGTCGCACGCGACCGCGTAACCGGAAAAGCAAAGTCGGCGCGGGAATTCATCGTCTTCACTGAACCTGCGGGTGCCGACGCGCGAGCAGAGGGGAGGACGAAGTCGGTCACCCGGACCCGAAGGCCTGTGCCCGTGCTCCTGCATGATCCGGTTTATGCCGTACGGCTCCACCGGGCACCGGCGGAGGGGTGAACGGTATGAGAAATGTCCGACAGCGGGGGGCGTAGGCCCGGTGGACGGTGACGGAGCCGTCGGTGTACACGGCGCGGATCTGCCGGTAGGGCGAGGGCACGCCCGACCCGCCGATGTCCGGTACGGGGCGGGCTTGTGGGAACGTCTGAGGCATGAAGGTTCTGTCTTTCAACGTGCTCGTCGGGGGCGAGGAGCGGTTCGACGAGATCCGCTCGATCGTGGCGGCCGAGCGGCCCGACCTGCTGGTGCTGCAGGAGTGCGTCGGCTGGGAGGACGGCGGGCGGCTCCGCGAGCTGGCCGGGGCGATCGGCATCCCCGGAGGGGACGAGCACCTGGTCGTCGGGACGGCGAACCGGCGGCCGAGCGGCCGGCGGTACAACGTCTGCCTGGCGTCCCGCGCGCCGATCCTGCGCCGGGCGGTGCACGCGCCGCCGTTCATGGCGCACTGCGCCGTCGAGGTGGAGCTGGCCTCCCCCGGAGGGGGCGACCCGCTGCTCGTCCTGGGCACCCACCTCGTCGCCAGCGACGAGGACGCACGGCTGGCCGAGGCGGACGAACTGCTCCGCCTCCTCCCGCCCGAACTGCTGGCCGTGCGCGACTGCCTGCTGGTCGGCGACCTCAACGGGCTCTCCCGCCACGACCCCTACCCGGACGACCTGGCCGACCGCCTGGCCGAGGCCGGGATCGACAAGTACGGCCGGCCGCCCCGGTTCGAGGTGATGGACCGGCTGGAGAAGGCCGGCTGGGTGGACGCCCTGCGGGCCCGGCCGCGCTCGTCGCGCTGGGCCACCGCGCCCCGCGGCGGCGCCGGCGTGCTGGTCGACACGCGCAGCGACTACATCATGCTGTCGCAGCCGCTGGCCGCCCGCCTGGAATGGGCCGACGTGGTGGAGACCGGGACGGCCTCCGACCACCACGCGGTGGTGGCCCTGCTGGACGGTCACTGACTCCGGGGCGGGTCCGGTCTCCGGCCGCCACGCGGTGGTGGCCCTGCTGGACGGGCGGGACGGCTACCGGCTGCGGGGGGCGGCCCCCTTCAGCGCCGACCGGTACACCGCGAGCGTCTCCTCGGCGGCCCGGGCCCAGCTCAGCCGCTCCCGCACGAACCGCTCGCCGTTCTCGGCGAGCGCGCGGCGCAGCTCCGGGTCCGTCATGACGTCGATCACGCAGCGGGCGATGTCGCCGGGATCGGCGGCGCGCACGAACCGCGTCGCGGGCCGCTCCGGGTCGCCGAGGAAGATCCGGGAGAACCCGTCGCCGAGGATCGTCGGCCTGGCCAGGGCCATGGCCTCGGTCGCCACCAGGCCGAACGGCTCGAACAGGGAGGGGAAGACGCAGGCGTCGGCCATCGTGTAGTACTCCAGCAGGGCCCGGCCGTCGACGAACCCGTCCGAGGTGAGGACACACCCGCCCAGCCCGGCCTCGGCGGCGATGCGCTCGATGCCGTCCCGGTCGCCCTCCCCGACGAGGACCAGCCGCAGCCCGGGGACGGCGGCCGCGATCCGCGGCATCGCCTCCAGCAACTGGTAGACGCCCTTCTGCCGTTCCAGGCGGCCGACGAACAGCAGGACCGGGTCCCCGGCCGGGATGCCGAGCCGGGCGCGCAGGGCGGCGGCGCCCGTGCGGAGCCCGTCCCGGTCGAGGCCGGGGTCGGCGAGCACCCGCTCGAACGTGCCGCCCAGGCACACGACGTCCATCGCCGCCGGGTCCCAGCCGGCGGCGGTGAGCTGGTCGCGCACCTCCGGGGTGGCGACGACGACGCGGCGGGCGATCCGGCCCAGCCACCGCTCGACGGCGGCGAACACGCCGAGCGGGTCGGTGATGCTGCGCTGCGGGGCCACGCCGTACTCGGTGGTGTGCACGTGCAGGACGACCGGCAGCCGCAGCACGTAGTGGCAGAGCAGCCCGGCGAGGAAGTTCGTCGAGTCGTGCACGGCGACCAGGTCGGGCCGCCCGCTCCGGCCCGCCCGCAGCAGCCGCAGGAAGTACCGCCAGTTGCCGGCCACGACGCTCGCCGCGAGCAGGGCGAACTCGGTCCGGCGGGTGCGGTTGAGGCGCCGCCTGCGGCCGAGCGCGCCGAGGATCCGGCCCGGGGGCCGGTACACGGTGACGGCGCCGCGCCGCTCGTGCACCGGCCGGTCACCGGTGTCGTTGAGGGTGAAGACCGCCAGCGGCCGGTGGCCGGCCAGATGCGGGACGATCTCCTCGGCGTAGCGGCCGAGCCCCGCGGTGATGTTGGGCGGGAACTGGTTGATGACATGGACGATCTTCACGGTGCGGTCTCCTGGGACGGTGCGGTCTCCTGGGAACGGGCCGCGCCCGCCGGGGCCGCCCGCCGGTACGTCCGGGTCGCGGCGGCGGCCACGAGGGCGACGAGGATGAGATTGCTCAGCGCGAACGCCACCAGTGCCCCGGCCAGGCCCTGCCAGGCGGTGAGCGCCGCCTGGCAGGCGAGCGCGACCGGCGTCCCGGCGACCATGCAGCCGATGAGCACCTTGGCGCCGCGCACCCCGTCCATCAGCAGGACGGTGGAGTAGAGGTTGAACAGCATGTGGGCGCCCATCCCCGCGGCCGACAGCGCCATCAGGTCGAGTTCGTACGGGTACTGCTCGCCGAGCAGGAGGAAGAACACGGTGCTGCCCGCGAACGACAGGAGCACCGTGGCCGCGGCGACCGCCGGGGTGATCCTGCCGATGCGCCGCAGCAGGGCGGGCTTGTCCATGGTGGCCAGCGTGGGCAGCAGCACCAGGCCGATCCCGTCGGTGAACAGCACGCCGAACAGGCGCTTGGGGAAGCCGTTGTACACCGAGTACACGCCGACGTCGGCCGGGCCCGCCCAGTGGTTGAGGAAGATCACATCCACCCCGAACACCAGGGCGGTGAACACGGCGAGGACGGTCACGTAGCCGCCGTGCCGGTACAGCGAGCGCGCCAGCGCCGGCGACCAGGAGCGGGGGACGACCTCGCAGCCCGCCACGGCCGCGACGGCGAAGACGGCGTTCGTGGCGATGAGCGCGACCAGGTAGAACTCGGCGTCCCGGATGTCCAGGACGAGCAGGCAGTAGGACGAGCCGCCCAGGTAGGCGACGGCGACGGCGAACTTCAGGACGGCGGTGAGGACGTACCGCTTCAGGCCGCGCAGGAAGCTCTCGGTCAGCTGGTTGACCGTCATCGCCGCCGCCAGCGCCAGGGAGAAGCACAGCGTGCGGACGTCGACGCCGAGCAGGGCGGTCAGCGGCGCGGCGGCCAGCAGCCCGGCGCCGGTCAGGGCCGCGGTCAGCCCCAGCGCGGACAGCAGCGCCGTCGTCACCAGGGCGGAACGGTCCGGGGGCTCGGCCCGGGGCAGCTCCTGGTACATGACGTAGTGCAGGCTCATCAGCATGCCGACGGTGAGGATCGTGGCGATCGTCAGGACCACGGTGAAGTGGCCGAACGCCGCGGCGCCGATCTCCCGGGCGATGACGAGCCCGGTCGCCGCGGTCACCCCGCTGGCGGCGGCGCCCGTCACCGTCGGCCCGACCGCCCAGCCGCGGCCGTGCAGCAGCCGCGCGGCCCGGGCGCGCAGGCCTCCGGCCGTCCCGCGGGGCGTCATCGGGCGGCCTCGCGGTCCGCCGTCGCGGGCCTCATGGGCCTCGCGGTTTCCGCGGCGGTCACGGATGCGTCGGATCCTCCGGGCGCCGCGGGTGTCATCGCCGTCACCGGGCGGCCTCGCCGTACGCCGCCAGGGTGAGCTCCGCCGTGCGCGCCCAGGTGAACCGCTCGCGCACGTGCGCGGCGCCGCGTACGGCGAGCCGGGCGGCGGCCTCCGGGTCGCCGAGGCAGCGCAGCAGGGCGGCGGCCAGCTCCTCCGGCGAGTCGCGCCCGTACCGGAGCGCCCCGTCCCCGACCACCTCCGGGGAGTAACCGGGTCCGACGACCACCGGCCGGGCCAGCGCCATCGCCTCGACGGCGACCAGCCCGAACGGCTCGTAGACGGACGGGAAGACGCACACGTCGGCGGCCAGGAAGTGCGCGAACACCTCGGAGGAGGCCAGGAACCGGTAGCCGGGGACCACGTGCCGGCCGACGCCCTCCCGCTCGATCAGCCGCGCCACCTCCGCGTTGTCCCCGGTGCGCGGGGCCTGTGCGCCCAGCAGCACGATCCGCACGTCATCGTGCTCCCGCGCCACCGCGGCCGCCGCCCGGATCAGCGTGCGGACGCCCTTGTGCGGCGACAGCCGCCCGGCGAAGACGACGAGCCGCCCCCGCCCGCCGGGCAGGTGGCGGCGCCGGACCTCCGCGCGGAGCCGGTCGCGGTCCGCGCCGGGCAGCCCGGCCAGCCGTACCAGGGCGGGGTCCTCGAAGCCGTGCGGCACGACCCGGAGCCGGTCGCGCGGCCAGCCGCGGGCCGCGAGGTCGTCGCGCATGCCTTCGCTCGGCACCACGATCAGCCGCGCCGTGCGGGCCTGGAGCGTCTCGAGCGCGGCGATGCCGGCGGCCACCGGGGACCGGCGCCGGGACGGGCCGCGGTCGAACTCGCGGCTGTGGACGTGGAACACCACCGGTGCGCGGCCGAGCACCCGGCACAGGATCCCGGCGAGGCAGCCCATCCAGTCGTGCACGACGACGACCGATCCGGGCCGGCCGGCGCCCGCGCGCAGGATGCGGGCCGCGACGCGCACGTTGAACACGATCAGCCCGGCGATCCGGGCCAGGTGCCGTACGGGCAGCGGTGTCCGCGGGTCCCCGGCGCGGCCGGCGCCGACCGTGCGGACCCGGTGCAGCGTGACGTCGCCGGCCCGTTCCGTGCGCGGGGACCGGGAGCGCGGCCCGGCGGTCCCGAACACCTCCACCGGGACGCCGGAGCGCTCCAGCGCGGCCGTCAGCCGTTCGGCGTACCGCCCGAGCCCGCCGACGACGTCGGGCGGGAGCTCGGAGCAGACGACGTGGACCCGGTCCGGCCGTGCCGTCACTCCGGGCTCCGCAGGAACGCCCGCCGCGCGAACGCGAGGTCGTCCTCGGTGTTGACGCCGCGTGCCTCGTCGGGGTCGGTGACCGGCACCACCGTCACCCGCCGGCCGCAGGACCGCGACAGGTGGGGCAGGAACGGCAGGAAGTTGACCTCGCCGGTGGCCGCCCCGGGGACGGCGCCGGCCAGGTAGTCCTCCCACGCCGCGGCCAGCCCGTCCGTGCTGAGGCAGAACACGCCGACGTCGCTGAGCCCGCCGGGGCGGCACTCGTCGCCCTCCCGGGACTGCCGCACCCGCACCAGGGCCGACCCGGCCAGCTCGTACTCGACGTACGGGTCGGGCATCGGCACCAGGGGGAGGGTGAGCCCCGGCCGTCCCTCCGGGTGGTCCCGCCGGTGGGCGTGCACGACCCGGCGCACGGTCTCCGGGGACAGGTTCGCCTGGTCTCCCCAGACGACCAGGGCCGCGTCGTACGGCTCCCAGTGCGGGGCGGCGCCGAAGACGGCGTCGCCCATGCCCCTCGGCTCGTCCTGGACGCCGACCGAGACGGTGCCGCGGGCGATCTCGTCGGCCGCCAGGTCCCGGAACGGGCCCTCGCCGGCGGGGGATACCACGACGTGGACGTGCTCCGTCCACGGCCGCAGCCGCCGATGCAGCAGGTGCCACACGGTGACGCCGCCGGCCACCTCGATCATGATCTTCGGGATGTCGAGCCCGAGGCGGCTGCCCCGCCCGGCCGCAGGGATCACCGCGCAGACGCGCCGGTCACTCACTGTCGCCGTCCTCCGTCTCGGACTCCGTCTCGAGCCCGGTCCTGGGCTCGGTCCTGGGCTCGGTCCTGGGCCCGGTCCTGGGCCCGGTCTCGGGTTCCGTCTCGAACCCGCCGCCGTCCTCCGCCTCCAGGAGGGACGCGATCTCGTCCAGGTCCCGCACCGCGACCGCCCCGGCGGCGGGCCCGGCCGCGTGGACCTGCAGCGTCACGAGCCCGGCGCCGACGGCGGAGGCCACCCCGTGGACGGAGTCCTCCACGGCGACGGCGCCGTCCGGGGGGACGGCCCAGTCACGGCAGGCCCGCAGGTAGAACCGGGGGTCGGGCTTGTTCCACGGGACGTCGTCGGCGGTGAGCACCCCGCGGAAGCACCCGCCCAGCGAGCAGGCCGCCAGGACCCGCTCGACCGATCCCCGGCTGCCACCGGTGACCAGGTACGGCGTGCGGCCGCGGTCGGCCAGCAGGTCGAGCAGCCGGCGGGCGCCGGGGAAGGGGGCCACCATCCCCGCGTCGACGTAGCCGCGGTACAGCTCCTGCTTGCGCCGGACCAGCCGCCGGGCGACGTCGCCGGCGGCGCCCAGGCCGGCCACCACCTCGCGGGTGCCCGTCCCGGCGTGCGCGTCGTACCGGAAGGAGCCGAGCAGCTCGGGGGCGATCTCGGTGATCGCGTCGCGGAACGCCGCCTCGTGGACCGGGCCGGAGTCCACGAGTGTGCCGTCGAGGTCGCAGAACCAGGCCCGCCGCCCGGCGATCGCCCTGGCCGCGGCGGCCGCAGCGGCGGTGACCGGGCCCGGCGCCGGGTTCATCCGGCACCCACCAGGGACGCCTCGGCGGCGATGCCCGTCAGGGCGGAGACGGTGCGCCGGCCGCAGTGCGCGCCGGGCCGCCCGGGATCCTCCAGGTCTCCGGTGATCCAGCGCACCCCCGCCCGCCCGCCGCCGGTGACGCCCGCCGGTGCGGCGGTCCGGTGGCAGAGGACGTGGGTGACGGTGCGCCGTTCGTTGAACGGGTCTCCGAGATAGGCCAGGGTGCGGTCCACCAGGTCGGACGCGCCGAGCCCCCGGACGTCGTGGTCGTCGCGGATGTTGACGACGAAGACCTTGGCCGCGGCCCGGTTCGCCGCGATCGCGTCCGCCAGGCCCGGGGTCAGGTAGCTGGGCAGCAGCGACGAGTGCGGTGTGCCCGGGCCGTAGACGATGAGGTCGGCGTGCCGGAGCGCGTCCCGGGCCTCCGGGTTCAGCGAGATCCCGGCGCGGGCGCGGTCCAGCGTCCGCCGCAGCCGCTCGGCGGGCTGCGCCTGCAGCGCGGTCCGGGACTCCGGGACGACGGGTTCGCGGAGCAGGAACAGGTCGGTGATGGCGGCGGCGTCCTGGGGGGCGACGATGTCGGCCTCGTCCGCCAGGAGCCGGCCGTCCTCCTTGAGCGCGACCAGGAAGGCGTTCTCGCCTCCGGTCACGTTCACCAGCCGGGCCGGTGAGCCGAACGTCCGCGCGCACGAACCGACCGCGGCGTTGAAATCACCGCCCAGCCGGAGATAGGCGCCGGCGAACACGAGGTTGCCGAGCGCGCAGTCGGAGAGGCTGAGCCCGTGCGGACGCCCGTCGAGGTGGCGCAGGAAGACGGTCAGGTCCCGCACGATCGGGGTTCGCACCTCCGGCGGCAGCGTCCCGAACGTCCTCCCGCGGATCAGCCGGTCCACGAGGCCGGCGAGGTCGTCGCGGGTGCTCCCGGCGGGCAACCGGTGCTCCAGCACGCTCCTCAGCGCGGCCTGGCGCGGGTCGCCGCCGTCGAGGTGCAGCAGCAGGTTCTTGCGGAAGTCCGACGGTCCCAGCATCCCGGGCAGGTAGCGCCGGAGCGCCCCGGTGGAGTGCCCGTTGTCGTAGCCGTTGATCAGCAGGGAGAGCTCGACCCCGGGGATCCGCAGCAGCCGGCGCGCGATGCTGGCCCCGCCGCGCCCGCCGCTGAACAGGGCCACGGACGTGCGGCCGGAGCCGAGACCGGGGCCGGGGGAAGGGGAGGGGTACGGCGGGCTCATCGGACCTCCTCCGCCGAGGGCGCGTCCGGGGCGCGCAGCACGCCCCGGCGCAGCAGCCACCGCCGGTAGCCGAGGTAGCCCACGAACAGGGCGCGGTCGCGGGCCCCGCGCCAGAACCGCCACCCGCGGCTGCCCCCGCCGCGCTCGCGGTGCTCGATCGGGATCTCCACCCAGGCGTGGCCGACCTCGGCGACGCGGGCGGTGATCTCGGTCGAGCAGTTCATCCCGCCGGACTCCAGCGGCAGCGCGCGCAGCAGCGGGCCGCGCACCACCTTGAAGATCGAGTTGAAGTCGCGGTAGCGGGTGCGGTGCAGCAGGTTGCTGACCGCGCCGCTGGCCGCCGATCCCCACCGGTAGGCCAGGGCGTCGGCCTTGTGGATCCGGGCCCCGGAGAAGGCGGTCCCGTCACCGGCCTGCAGGCGGGTGAGGAACCGGTCGAGGTTGGCGATGGGGAACTGGCCGTCGGAGTCGAGCAGCACGACCCAGTCCAGCCGGGTGGCCGCGATCGCGGCGGCGATCGCGGCGCCCGCGCCGCGGTTGCGGTCGAAGCCGACGACGACGAGCTCCGGGCACCGCCGTTGCAGGTCCGTCAGGATGGCGCGGGTCGCGTCGGTGCTCCCGTCGTCGCAGACGACGATCTCCCAGGCGCCGACCGCCGGGTGGCTTTCGAGGTAGTCCCGCCATTCCGTCACCGCCGCCGCGATGTTGTCCGCCTCGTTGTAGGCGGGCGCCGCCACCGAGATTCCGACGGGCGCGCCGGTGGCCGCACCGGTGGCAGGGCCGGCGCTCGGGTCCGTGGCCGCGCCGCCGGCGCGGGGGACGTCGTGGGTGTACGGCACGCCTCGCCTCCTCGTGGTGGTCCCGGTCACCGTGCCGCGGCTTCCCCGGCCCCGAGCAGGCGGCCGATCCAGCGGTCCAGGGGGAGCAGGTTGACCGCGACGACGACCGGGACGTGCGCCAGGGTGAACACGATCGCCGCGCCGAACGAGATCGGCCCGCCGGTGAACAGGTTGATGTGCGGAGCGTCGATGAGCTCGGGGATCTCGACCGGGTTGACCACCTGCCACATGACGTCGAGCAGGCCGGAGAACACGATGAGGATGCCGCTGACGGCGACCTGCAGGCAGCGGCCCGGGGTGCCGCCGCCGATCCGGTAGGCGGCCGCGACGGTGAGCACGATCCCGGGGTAGAGCAGCAGGTACAGGTGGGTGTAGAAGCCGTCGCCCTGGAGGCGTCCGGCGTCGCCGTAGTAGAACCAGCTGACCCGGGGGATCACGTACGCGGTGAAGAAGACGAACGGGATGTACAGCAGCCAGTGCAGGCGCCGCGACACCCATGGGAAGAACGCGATCGCGCAGCACAGGCAGGCGAACGCGAGCAGCTTGACCACCAGCTCCCACGCGGCTTGGATCTCCCTGCCGTGGGGGGCCAGCCAGGAGACCGCGGCGCCGACGGTCCCGGCGGCCAGGGCGATCCACCACACGTGGAGGGCCCAGCCGCGCCGGGCGGCCAGGACGACGTCGCCGGCGCGGCCGGGTTCCGCGGCCGGAACCCCTTCGCCGGGCGGTGACGCGGGAGGCCTGCCGTGCTGCGTGGTCATGAGGTCCGGACCCTTCTCTGCAGCCGCCGCGTCATCGCGGGGGACGTCCCGGCCGGCCACCGGTCACCGGCCGGGCCGGGGACGGCCGTGCCCGTCCCCGGGGGATCCGGCATCGGGACACGTGATTTCGGTGCCATTCTTTTCACTGACCGTTCCATCGTCGTTCCGGACACCGCGCGCGTATCGGCCGCCCGCGTACGGAGCTCGCGGGCCGGGGCGCTTCCGGGGCACCCGTCAGCCGTATTCGGACGCGGTGCGTCCGCGGCCGTCGTTTCGCTTCGGTGAGTTTCGGCGCAGAGCATGCCGCGCTTCTCCATATTCTTCATGTGAACGTGCTGTCCGGTGGATGATTTCCGATCCCGCGGTCATCGGCCGGGAATCGGCCTCCCTTTTCTGACCATGGCGTGGAGTGAGGGGATCGCCCGTGGGGAGCCGGCGGCCAGGCCGGCGACGAGCACCACGTGGACGGCGAGGTGGACGGCCATGAAATAGGCGGTGAAGGCCGTTCCGCGCTGCCGGTGGACGAACCTCAGCAACTCGGGGTCGGCGAGGACGAACCCCGTGACCGCCGCGGCGGGCGCCGCGAGCAGGGCGGGGTGCAGCGCGGCCAGCGGCAGCGACGCCATCGCCAGCCCGCAGGCGAGGATCCCGGCCGGCCGGTTCGCCCGTGCCAGCTTGGCGTCGCCGGCGGTGCCCCGGGCCGCGGCCCTCGCCATCAGCGGGATCACGGGCAGGGCCCGGCGCCACTGCTCGGTGAGGATCGGCAGCAGCCTGCTCCCGTCGTCGTGACGGCCGGCGACCGCGTCGGTGAGCACGATGCGGCACCGGAGGGCGAGCCGGCTGCTGTACTCGACGTCCTCGGAGTCCCGCAGCCCCTCGTCGAACCTCCCCGCAGCGAGCAGGGCCTCGCGGCGGACGGCGGCCAGGGCGAACACGGCGCTGCCGACCTCGCCCAGCTGGCGGCGGCGCCAGTGGACGGCGTGCAGGATGCGGTACCGCTCGATCGGCCCGTCGTCGATGAGCGGCTCGGTGTCGTAGATGCCGTGCACGCAGCCGTAACCGGGATCGCGCTGGAGGATCTCCACGGCGTTGGCGACCGCGTCGGGCCGCAGCGCCACGTCGGAGTCGAGGAAGAAGACGACGTCGCCGGTGGTGTGCTCGACGCCTGCGTTGCGGGCGGCCGAGACCCCGCGGTTCTCCGGCAGCCGGATGACACGGCAGCCGAGTCCCTCCGCGATCGCCGCGGAACCGTCGGTGCTCGCGTCGTCGACCACGACGATCTCGTCGGGCGGCCGGGTCTGGGACAGCGCCGACTCCAGGCACAGGCGCAGCGTCCGGGCCGCGTTGTAGCACGGAACGATCAGGGAAATCGTGGTCATGGATCCAGCCGCTCTGGCGGCCGAGAATGGCGGGGCATCATCGGTCGCGAATTTCAAGAGCTCAGCACCGTGTGGTCCGCGGGATTTCCGCGTGGTGACCGGCGGGCATTTCCCGGTGTATCACCGGTCGCACGCCCCGGGAGCGTGACGGAATGCGTCCCGTTGGCGCGGAGCGTCGGCGAGGACGGGGTCCGCGGGGGAATGCGTCGGTCGCGCGACTTTACTGTAAGTATTCTTTTCTTGTCCGGGGACTTCCCTCCGGGAGATGGGAGGGCGCCCCGTCCGTCGGGTTCGCTTTCATTTGCGACCACCGTAGTAGGGCCCGATCCTTTGTTCAATACGTCGGGACCAAAAGTTGGGAGCGCTCCCACGGTGACGCTCCGGTTGCCGGAAGGGGTCTCCGCCGGGCACCGCCGCCGACGGGGACGTGACCAGGGACGCGACCGCGGCGGTGGCGCTCGGCGGGCGGCTCGGCCGTACCGGAAAGGGCCGGAAAAGGGTTCGACCGCGCGGCACGCCTCCCGGCAGGATGGGGCCGTGGACGTTCCCGCGACCGGCGTGCGCCTGCCCTGGCAGGACGTGCCCGAGGAGATCCGCCGGGCGGTCGAGGACCGCCTGGGCGCACCGGTGGCCCGGGCCGTGACGCAGACCGGCGGGTTCTCCCCGGGCGCCGCCGCCAGGCTGACCCTGGCGGACGGGCGGCGCGCGTTCGTCAAGGCCGTCGGCCCCGAGCCGAACCCGCTCTCCGCCGACATCTACCGGGCCGAGGCCCGGATCTCCGCCGCGCTCCCCGAAGACGTGCCCGCGCCGAGGCTGCTGGCCTCCTTCGACTCCGGCGGCTGGGTGGCGCTGCTCTTCGAGGACGTGGACGGCCGCCCGCCCGCCGCCCCGTGGCGGGCCGACGAGCTGGCGCGGGTGCTCGACGCGCTGGACCGGCTGGCCGCCGTGCTGACCCCGTCCCCGATCCCCGCCCCGCCGGCGCAGGAGAGGCTCGACGGGCAGCTCCGGGGCTGGCGGCTGCTGGCCGAGGCCCGCGACGCCGGCGAGGACGATCTGGCCGGCCTGGACCCGTGGGCCGCGCGCCACCTGGACGCCCTGGCCGGCCTGGAGGAGGGCTGGCCGGAGGCGATCCGGGGGGAGAGCCTGGTCCACGGCGACATCAGGGCCGACAACCTGCTGCTCACCCCCGGGGAGGTGGTGGTGGTCGACTGGCCGTGGGCCTTCACCGGCGCGCCCTGGTTCGACCTGCTGCAGCTGCTGCCGAGTGTGCGGATGCAGGGCGGTCCGCCTGCGGAGGAGGTCTTCACGGCCCACCCGGTCGGGCGGGCGGCCGATCCAGAGGCGGTGACCGCGGTCCTGGCCGCACTCGCCGGCTACTTCGTCCGCCAGGCCAGGCAGCCCGACCCGCCGGGCCTGCCCACCCTCCGCGCCTTCCAGCGGGCGCAGGGCCGTACGGCGCTGGAGTGGCTCCGCACCCGCACCGGGTGGGCCTGACCGCGGCGCTGGAGCGGCTCCGCACCCGCGCGGGCCGGGCCTGACCGCGGTGGGCCCGGCCGTCCGGCGGGCGAGCCCCCCGCCGCGCGGGCCGGGCCTGACCGCGGTGGGCCCGGCCGTCCGGCGGGCGAGCCCCCCCGCCGCGCCGGATGGCAGTGTGGTGGACATGAGCGATGACGCCGCCATCCGGCCCTTCCGCATCGACGTCCCCCAGGCCGACCTCGACGACCTGCGCGACCGGCTGCGCCGTACCCGGTTCCCCGGCGGGCTGCCGGGCGCGGGCTGGGACCTGGGGGTGCCGCCGGACTACCTCAGGGAGCTCGCCGACCACTGGGCCACCGCCTACGACTGGCGGGCGCACGAGGCGCACATCAACTCCTTCCCGCAGTTCACCACCGTGATCGACGGCCAGAACGTGCACTTCCTGCACATCCGCTCACCCGAGCACGACGCGCTGCCGCTGGTCCTCACCCACGGCTGGCCCGGCTCCGTGGTGGAGTTCCTGGACGTCATCGGCCCGCTGTCCGACCCCCGCGCGCACGGCGGCGACCCCGCCGACGCCTTCCACCTCGTCATCCCGTCCATGCCCGGCTACGGGTTCTCCGGCCCGACCACCGAGAGGGGCTGGGGCGTACGCCGCATCGCCCGGGCGTGGGCCGTGCTGATGGAGCGGCTGGGCTACGACCGCTACGGGGCGCAGGGCGGCGACTGGGGGTCGATGGTCTCCCGCGAGCTCGGCCTGGCCGACGCCGGGCACGTCGCCGGCGTGCACCTGAACTTCCTGCTGACCGTCCCGACCGGTGCGCCGGGGGAGCCGGACGACCTGACCGAGGACGAGAGGGCCCGGCTGGACGGCCTCGGCCGCTTCCTGGACGACATGTCCGGCTATATGAAGATCCAGTCCACCCGGCCGCAGACGCTCGCCTACGGCCTGGCCGACTCCCCGGCCGGGCAGCTGGCCTGGATCACGGAGAAGTTCAAGGAGTGGACGGACTCGGAGCGGGTCCCCGAGGACGCGGTCGACCGCGACCGGCTGCTCACCAACGTGACGGTGTACTGGCTGACCAACACCGCGGGCTCCTCGGCGCGGCTGTACCACGAGTTCGCGCGCGAGCGGAGCCGGCCGGAGGTCTCCGCGACCCCGACGGGGGTCGCGGTCTTCCCCCGCGAGATCGCCCCGCCCGTCCGCCGGCTGGCCGAACGGAGCGAGAACATCGTGCACTGGACCGAGTTCGACCGCGGCGGCCATTTCGCCGCGCTGGAGCAGCCCGAGCTCCTGGTCGGGGACGTGCGGGAGTTCTTCCGCCGGTTCCGCTGACGCCGCCCCGCCGTACGCCGAGCCGTGCGCCCCGCCGCCCGGCCGGGCATCAAGCCGTACGCCCGGCCGTATGCCCGGCCGTGCGTCCCCGTACGCGCCGGCCGTCGCGGCGCGCGGCCCGTCCCACCGCACCTCGTGCCGCCTCCGCCGGTGCCGCTCGGGGTACGGCGGGCGGCGGCGGGGAAGACGAGGGAGGTGGTGTTCGTGCAGCGGACGGAAGCAGGACGAGATGACCATCGACTCGCTGGGGGCCTGGGCCGTCGTCGTGGGGATCGTGGTCGTGCTGCTCGTCCTCGACTTCGTGGTGGCCGCCCGCCGGCCGCACGCCGTGGGAATGAAGGAGGCCGCCCTCTGGTCGGTGTTCTACCTGGGGGCGGGCGTCGTCTTCGGGCTCGGGCTCTGGGCGCTGGCGGGTCCGCACATCGCGACGGAGTACTTCGCGGGGCTGATCGTCGAGAAGAGCCTCTCGGTGGACAACCTCTTCGTCTTCGTGGTCATCATGGGCCGGTTCGCGGTGCCCGCCCGCCACCAGCAGAAGGCGCTGCTGTTCGGCATCGCGGCCGCCCTGGTCATGCGGGTGGTCCTGATCACCGCGGGCGCGGCGGCGATCTCGTTCTTCTCGCCGACCTTCCTGCTGTTCGGCCTGCTCCTGCTCTGGACCGCCGTGCAGCTCTTCCGGCACCGGAACGACGACCCCGATCCCGGTGACAACCCGCTGCTGCGCTGGGTCCGCCGCGTCCTCCCCGTCACCGGCGACTTCCACGACGGCCGGCTCGTCGCCCGGGAGGACGGCAGACGTGTGATCACACCGCTGTTCCTCGTCTTCGTCGCCATCGGCAGCACCGACCTGCTCTTCGCACTCGACTCGATCCCGGCGATCTTCGGGATCACCCAGCACCCGCTCCTGGTCTTCTCCGCCAACGCCTTCGCCCTGCTCGGCCTGCGCGCCCTCTACTTCCTCCTCGAAGGGCTGCTGGAGCGGCTGGTCTACCTGTCGATCGGGCTCTCCGCGATCCTCGCGTTCATCGGCGTCAAACTCGTCCTGGTCTTCCTGCACCGGGAGGTGTCGGCGGAGATCCCGGAGATCCCCACCCTCGCGTCGCTCGGCGTGATCCTCACCGTGCTGCTCGTCACCGTCGTCCTGAGCCTCAGGCGGGTCCGGCGGCATCCGGAGGAGCGGGCGCACGCCGGAACGGTGTACCCGCGCCCCGAGCGCGACGGCGACCGGGGCGGGAACACGGACGGGAGGTGACCCGCGGGCCGGACGCGGGACAGGGATCGCGGCGGGCGGCGTTCCGGCGGTCGTCCGGCCCGGCGCGGCCCGGCACCGCGGGGCTACCCGATCACGACCGCGGGGTGCCTCGGATCGTCCACCCGGACGACGACGTCGGCCGTCTCGGCCGGTTCGGCCTCCAGCTCGTAGCGCTCGTAGGCGGGCAGGGTCCAGCGCAGCTCCGGGTCGGTGCGGCGGGCCAGCGCGCCGGCGGAGAGCCGCAGGTGCACGGTCAGCTCGAACGGGAGCCACCGGCCCAGCAGCAGCGCCCCGTCCAGCAGCAGCACCGCTCCCGGCGGCAGGGTGACGTACGGCGCGCGCGTCGCCCGGTCGGTGGCGGTGTTCCACAGCGAGGGCAGGACCCTGCCCGAGCCGCCCGGGTCCAGCGGTGCCAGCACCTCGCGGGTCAGGCCGCCCGCGTCCAGCCAGTCCTCGTAGAAGGCGTCCGGGTCGGTCCTGCCGTGCTCGAAGCGGAGTGAGGCCGGACGCAGGAAGTCCCACGCGGACACCCGCATGGCCTCGCGGCCGCGCAGCCGGAGCGGCCCGGCCAGCGCGTCCGCGAGGTCCCCGGGCCGCGCGGCGGGCGCGCCGTCGACCGCCACCCGCACCCAGGAGCTCCGGGGCGAGTCGGCGATCCGGTCGGCGAGTTCCTCGACCAGGGATGGCATGGAGACGGGTCGTACACGCACCCCGCCATCCTGCCAACGGTGAACGCCGCCCGCGGACCGGCAGGCCCCGCAGGCTCACGGCGGCACGGCACGGCGGCGCGGAACCGGCCGTGAACCCTCCGCGGCGTATCGGGTGAGAGGAAGGTGAACACCATGACGGACCCCGGAGATCCGGGGCCGGACGATCGGAGCCGGATTGATCGCGCATACAGACCGCGCCGGGGCGGCCGAGGACGCCGGTGACGTCGGCGACGCCGAGGTGATCCGGATATCCCTGGAGGAACCGGACGCGTTCGCGCTCCTGTTCGACCGGTACGCGCCGGAGATCCACCGCTACGCCGTCCGGCGGTTGGGCGACTCCCCGGCCGACGACGTGGTCGCCGACACGTTCCTGGCGGCGTTCCGGCGGCGTGACCGCTACGACCTGACCCGGCCGGACGCCCGCCCCTGGCTGTACGGCATCGCCGGGAACCTCATCGGCAGGCACCGCCGGGTGGAGATCCGGTCCTACCGAGCGCTGGCCGGGACCGGAGCCGACGAGGCGGCCGAGAGCTACGCCGACCGGGTGGACGCCCGGGTGAGCGCCTCGGCCGTGCAAAGGACCTGGCCGGGGCGCTGGCCGGGCTTTCGGCCGGGGACCGGGAGGTGCTGCCGCTACCGAGGAAGAGCGTCATGGATGAGCTGAGCGCGCTGCGCGAGATGCGGGCGCAGGCGCCGGAGGCCGGACGCCGACCGCCTCGGGCCCGCCCGGGAGCGCCTCATGGCGGCCGCGCGGACCGCTCCCGCGGGTACGGCCTCCGGCCGTCGCCGACTCCGGCCCGGCCGTCCGGGATTCCCGCGCTCCGGCGACCGGAGAAGGATCGTGCCGGCCGGGATGAACCGGGGAAGTGGGATGAACCGGGGAAGTATCGTGCTGACCGGGCTGGTTGGGCTGGCGGCCGCCCTCGCGCTGGTGGCCGTACAGGCCGTGCCGACCGGTCCGCCCGGCGGCGGGGACGGCGCACCCGCGACGCCCACGGTGGCCGCACGGTACGCCGAGACGACCGCGGTGCTGGAGCGGGCGGCGGGCCCTGACCCCCGGCGGCGGGGCAGCCGGCGGTGACGGTGTCGACCCCCTCGATCGCGGCGGACTTCGCCGGAGCCCCCTCCCCGGCGGAACCCTCGCTCCCGGTGG
>NZ_JABTEY010000002.1:0-1270000 GCF_015711595.1 Planomonospora sp. ID91781
CGGCGGGGACGGCGCACCCGCGACGCCCACGGTGGCCGCACGGTACGCCGAGACGACCGCGGTGCTGGAGCGGGCGGCGGGCCCTGACCCCCGGCGGCGGGCCCGCCGCCGGGGGTCAGGGCCCGCCGCGGGCGGTCAGGACGGACGGAAGAGCGTGCCCGTCTCCTCCGGCCCGAGGATCCCCCCGAGGCAGCGGTAGGTGCGATCGCCGTCGGCGAACTGCTGCTTCGAGGGCGGCAGCACCGTCGAGCGCCACTTCCCGGCGGCGATCTTGCGGGCGTCGCCGTACCGGGAGGCGAGCATGATCCGCGACGCGCACACCTTCTTCACGGTCGGGTTCTTCTCCACCACCTGCTGGACGTGGGTGGAGACGTCCGACGGCAGGGTGGCGACCGCGTAGGTCTCCCAGTAGTGCGCCTCCTCGCAGCCGACCCGTCCCGCGCTCGCGTCGCCGGCCATGACGAGCAGACCGCTCCAGCACTCGGCCTCCGCCACGCACGCGGCCCCCGCCCCGGAGACCCCGGCGGCGGGGCAGCCGGCGGTGACGGTGTCGACCCCCTCGATCGCGGCGGACTTCGCCGGAGCCCCCTCCCCGGCGGAACCCTCGCTCCCGGTGGAGGCCGGACCCCCGCCCGCTGCGGACCCATCGGTGCTCGCCCCCGTGGAGGAGAACCCGGCCGACAGGCCGCCCCCCATGCCGCCCTCCATGTACATCAGCCCGACCCCGGCCAGCAGCAGGATGACGAAGGCCACCGCCACGGCGGCGAACACCCTGCCGTTCGACCCGCCGGACGCCGTGGAAACCGCGGGGGTCTGGGTGTGCGCGGACCCCCGCAGACCGGGCGAGGTCAGATGCGCGCGCACCGCTTCACCGCCGGGACCGCCCCCCGTTCCGGACGGGCCGGACGGCGGCCGTCCAGGCGGCATGCCGTACGGCGAGGGCCCGGTGGCGGACGGCGCCCCCGTCGGGAACCCCGCCGCGAACCCGGACGGGGCCGCCGACGGGGTCGCGGGGGAGAAGGGGCGGGACCCGGTGGCGTGCCGCGCCAGGTGCAGGTCGGTGAGGGCGTCGCGCAGGGCCGCGACCGAGGGGGTGCGCCGGGCCGGATCCGAGGCCATCGCCTGCCGGAGCACCTCGGTCAGCTCCGGCGGCACCCCCGGGATCTCGGGGATCGGCTGCCGGTGCAGGGCCATGATGACCGCGAGGTTGGCCACGCCGCTCTCCGGGAAGCGCGGCGGGCGGCCCGACAGCAGCGCGTACAGCGTGGCGGCCAGGGAGTAGACGTCCCCGGCCGCGGTGGGCTCGGTCAGCTCGAACGCCTCGGGCGGCGCGTAGGCGGGCGTGAGCGACTCGCGGGTCACCGACATCTCACCGCCCGCCGACGGCATGGTGGCCAGCCCGAAATCCGACAGCACCACGTTGCCGTAGCGGTTGATCAGGATGTTGGCGGGCTTGATGTCGCGGTGCAGCACGCCGACGGCGTGCGCGGCCGAGAGCGCGTCGGCGATCCGGACGCCGATGTCGGCGACCTCGGCGGGAGCCAGCCGCCCCTCGGCGCGCAGCCGGTCCAGCAGCGACCCGCCCGGGCACAGCTCCAGCACCATGTACGGCCGGCCGTCGGGCAGCACCCCGGCGTCGTAGACGTGGGCGACGTGCGGGTGGCCGGACAGCGCCCCGGCCGAGGTGACCTCGCGCATGAAGCGGCGCCGGTCGCGCTCGGAGACCAGGACCCGGTTGTCGACCTTGAGCGCGACCTCCCGGTCCACGGCCAGCTGCCGGGCCCGGTAGACGATCCCGAAACCGCCCTGACCGAGCACGCCGGACACCTCGTAGCCCGGGACCGCCACGGCACCTGCTTCGGCCACCTGCCACCTCCTGGAGAGAGCGGCAAGATTACCGGAAGTTCGCTTTCATCCCGGTTGAATTGCGTTCCGTCAGGTCGTCCAGCAGCTCGTCCCACATCGCGCCGACCGTGTCGAGGTCGTACCCGGCGGCCGTCACCAGGGCGCTCCCGCCGAGCCTGCGGCGCAGCTCCCGGTCCTCGATGAGCCGGCAGACGGCCTCGGCCAGTGCGGACGGCTTCTTGGAACCCACGAGCAGCCCGTCGTGCCCGTCCGTGATGATCTCCCCCGGCCCGTGCGGGCAGTCGAAGCTCACCACCGGCACGCCCTTGCTCATCGCCTCCAGGATCGTCATGCCGAACCCTTCGTAGCGCGAGCTGACGACGTAGACCGACGCCTTCGACAGTTCCACGCCGAGCTCCGCCGCGCGCCCCATCAGGAACACCCTGCCGGACAGGCCCGCCTCCTCGATCCTCGCGCGCAGCCGGTCCTCCGCCTTCCGCGTGCCCGCGCCGTAGATGCGCAGCACCCAGTCCGGATGCTCCGCTGCGACGTGCTTCCAGGCCGCGACCAGGCGGTCGAAGCCCTTGGCGTGCACCAGCCGGCCGGCGGCCGCCACGACCTTCTCCTCCAGCCCCGAGACGTCGCCCGCGAGGTCGGGAAGGGCGTTGGGGATGCGGACCAGCCGCCGCGGCGGGGCGGCCCGCAGCAGCCTGGCGTACTGGTCCCGGTCGGCCCGGGTGAGGGTGACGAAGGCGTCGAGCCTGCCGTACCTCCGCCTGGCCAGGCGCAGGACCTCCGGGGCGTGCACGCCGTACGTGACGTGCTCCTGGCCGACGGTGACGACCTCGGGCGGCGCGAACAGCGCGGTGACGAGGTTGAACGCGGGGCGGGTGGAGATCACCACGCCGGAGCGGAACGAGCGCAGGCGGCGCACCAGGCACAGGTCGGTCCAGAGGTTCAACGCGTGGTGGACCCGCTCCTGCTCGGGCACCAGGAGACTGGGGAAGCGTGACAGCAGCCGGGCGAGCGGCCCGGCCGGCCCGGTCCGGTCGTCCAGGAACGACACCCGCACGCCGGGTGGAACGGGGAAGAACGGCTCCCTGGCCGTCCGGACCACGCTGACGATCTCCACGTCGCGCTCCCTCGCGAGGTAGCCGGCGAGGTTGAACACGGTACGGATCGTCCCGCCCATGCCGTAGGCGTGCTGCAGCAGGATCCGGACCGTCCCGGCGTCCGGCGCCGGCGCCCTGCGCGCCCGCCTGGCGTTGAGCGCCTGCAGCAGCCACAGCGCCACCCGCGCCGCCAGCCCGCGGATCCTCCCCGCCGCCTTCCTCGCCGCTTTCCCCATCGAATCGCCCGTCACCTGAAGAGTCCCCTGCCCGACCGGTCCGCCCGCCCGAAGGCGCGTCCTGCGAGGCTGGCCCTGCCCGGGATGCTGGGAAATATCCTTTGGAAACCGCCATGAGACCTTTACGGGAGGCAGGACCTCCATGACGGGGTCCTCGGGCGGGATCCTCCGACGGGGCGGGAACCGGCGGACCCGGGATCGGCCTCCCCGCTTATCCTGATCTCTTCCGAGAGGGGACACTCGTGAGCGGACGGGATCCGGAGCGGCGGCGGGCGCTCCTGGACGCCGCCGACCGGGTGATCCGGCGGGAGGGCCCGGAGGCGTCCATGGCCGCGATCGCCGCGGAGGCCGGGGTCACCAAACCCATCCTCTACCGGCACTTCGGCGACAAGAGCGGGCTCTACCAGGCGCTGGCCGGCCGGCACGTCCGGAGCGTGGTCGGCCTCCTGCGGCCCGAGTTCGACAGGGCCGGGGCCGACCTGCGCGGCCGCGCCCGCTCCGCGGTCACCGCCTACCTCGACATGATCTCGGCCAACCTGAACCTCTACCGGTTCCTCTTCCACCGGGCCGGCGCGGAGGACAGCCGGACCCACTCCCAGATGACCGCGGTCGTGCGCGGGCTGGGGGAGGAGCTCGGCAGGGTGATCGCCGCGGAGTCGGACGACCTCGACCCGGTCCGCGCCCAGGTGCTCGGGCACGCCTTCGTCGGCATGGTCCAGGCCACCGGCGACTGGTGGCTGGAGCATCCCGAGGTGGACCGGACCGAGGTCGTCGAGGGACTGGTCAGCGTGATCGTGGCGGCGATGTCCGTCACCCCGGCATCGGCGGCCCGTCCCCGCTGACCCGTCCCGCGGCCGCTCCTCCCGGGGCCGTTCCTCCCGCGGTCACTCTCCGAAACGGGACAGCTTGCCGTGGGAGCGGGCGTAGCGCAGCGTCCACGCGAACAGTCCCAGCGTCGCCGCCAGGTAGACGGCGGCCAGCACCGCCGCCCAGGCCAGGGAGTCCCACGGTACGGCGCCGCCGCCCAGGACGGTCCGCATGCCGGTGAACACGTGCGTCGCCGGAAGGAACGAGGCGACGGCCTGGAGCGGCGCGGGCAGCACCTCGACCGGGTAGAAGATCCCGGCCAGCGGCTGCACGACGAAGACCAGCGACCAGGCGATGACCTGGGCGTTCTCCCCGAAGCGGAGGACGGCCGAGATGCCCACCAGGCCCAGGGACCAGCCCATCACCAGCAGCAGCGCCATGAACGGCACCAGCCCGGCGCCGAAGGAGGTGACGCCGAAGCCGTAGAAGGCCAGCGCCAGACCCGACATGACGGCCACGGCGAAGACCACCTTGCCGAGGGAGAACAGGATCAGGCCGATCACGTACTCGACGGTGGAGAGCGGGCTCACCTGGACGTTCAGCAGGTTCCTGCTCCAGATGTCCTCCAGGAACGCGATCGAGATCTCGTTGCTGGCCTTCTGCAGCACCTGCCAGAGGAGGACGGCGCCGATCAGGAAGGCCACCACGAACGGGACCTGCTGCGACTGCAGGAACACCGTCACGAAGCCCCAGACGAGCAACTCGATCGTCGGCCAGAACACGATCTCGAACATCCGGATCGGGCTGCGCCGCAACGCGGCGAAGTCCCGGCGGACCACGCCTCCGATGCGCGTCATGCGCGCCGGGACGCTGAGCGGGGGATGGGTCACGGTCACGGGTGTCATGGGCGGGTCACCTCGGGTCGTGAGCGGGCCACCTTGAGGAAGACCTCCTCCAGGCTGTCCGCGCTGTAGACGTCGGCGAGTTCGGCGGCGCTGCCGCTCGCGACGATCCGTCCGGCGGACATGAAGTGGATGCGATCGCACATCCGCTCCACCTCCTGCATGTTGTGAGAGGTGATCAGCATGGCCCGGCCGTGCTCCCGGGCGACGCGGACCAGGAGGCTCCGGATCCGGTCGCCGGCATCAGGGTCGAGGTTGGCGGTCGGCTCGTCGAGGATGAGCAGGCTGGGCTCGTTGACGAGCGCCTTGGCCAGCTGGACGCGGGTGCGCTGGCCGGAGGAGAGCTCCATCACCTTGCGCCTGCGCAGGGAGCCGAGGTCGAGCAGTTCGATGAGCTCCCCGACGCGGGCGCCGGGGTCGCGCACGCCGTACAGGCGGGCGAAGACGTCCAGCACCTCGCGGACCTGCAGCACCCCGGGCAGGTCCACGTAGCTGGCGGCGAAGTTGATCCGGCTGAGGACCTCGACGCGGTGGCGCTCCAGGTCCAGGCCGAACATGCGGATGCTCCCGGAGTCGGGAGTGATGAGCCCCAGGAGCATGTGCAGGGTGGTGGACTTGCCGGCACCGTTGGGGCCGAGGAGCCCGATGATCTCGCCGGCGCCGACGTCGAGGCTCACCTCGTGGACGGCGGTCACCGCACCGAATCTCTTCGCCAGGGCCTTGGCCTCCAGAATCGTCACCGTCCAAGCGTGCGCCCCGTCACAGGGACCGGGCAAAGGGTTTTCGGAGGCGGCCGGGTCGATTTGACGAGGTGGGCGAGGGTGCATAAAGTTCACCGGGCCTGAGGAGCCGGCGGTGACGCCGGGGACCCGGGACCCCTTGATCATCTCCACTCGATTCGACGCGAATCGGATGTTCGGGTAAGTTCGAGGGGTTGCCTCGGAAACGAGGCGGTCCGAATTCCAGAAAGATCGGCCAGACCGGGTCAAATTGACACGGAAAAGCGGATCTGAAAGAATAAAGACACAACGGAACGAACGAAACGCCCCGCGAGAGTGGCCTCACGGTCCGCTCGGACGGAGAACGCGTCCGTTTCTTGAGAACTCAACAGTGTGCTAAAAGCCAGTGCATGATGCACAACCCCGTCCCACCCGAACCCCTGAGGGTCGGGAGGACGGATTCCTTTGGTTGGATCATCCATCATGGATGCTTTCAGCCGGGATGGGAACTGTTCAGACATTGTTTGGAGAGTTTGATCCTGGCTCAGGACGAACGCTGGCGGCGTGCTTAACACATGCAAGTCGAGCGGAAAGGCCCTTCGGGGTACTCGAGCGGCGAACGGGTGAGTAACACGTGAGTAACCTGCCCCTGACTCTGGGATAAGCCCGGGAAACTGGGTCTAATACCGGATACGACCCGCGGCCGCATGGCCTGCGGGTGGAAAGTTTTTTCGGTCGGGGATGGACTCGCGGCCTATCAGCTTGTTGGTGAGGTAGTGGCTCACCAAGGCGACGACGGGTAGCCGGCCTGAGAGGGCGACCGGCCACACTGGGACTGAGACACGGCCCAGACTCCTACGGGAGGCAGCAGTGGGGAATATTGCGCAATGGGCGAAAGCCTGACGCAGCGACGCCGCGTGGGGGATGACGGCCTTCGGGTTGTAAACCTCTTTCAGCAGGGACGAAGTTGACGTGTACCTGCAGAAGAAGCGCCGGCTAACTACGTGCCAGCAGCCGCGGTAATACGTAGGGCGCAAGCGTTGTCCGGAATTATTGGGCGTAAAGAGCTCGTAGGTGGCTTGTCGCGTCGGATGTGAAAGCTTGGGGCTTAACTCCAGGTCTGCATTCGATACGGGCTGGCTAGAGGTAGGTAGGGGCAAGCGGAATTCCTGGTGTAGCGGTGAAATGCGCAGATATCAGGAGGAACACCGGTGGCGAAGGCGGCTTGCTGGGCCTTACCTGACGCTGAGGAGCGAAAGCGTGGGGAGCGAACAGGATTAGATACCCTGGTAGTCCACGCTGTAAACGTTGGGCGCTAGGTGTGGGGGCCTTCCACGGTTTCCGCGCCGTAGCTAACGCATTAAGCGCCCCGCCTGGGGAGTACGGCCGCACGGCTAAAACTCAAAGGAATTGACGGGGGCCCGCACAAGCGGCGGAGCATGTTGCTTAATTCGACGCAACGCGAAGAACCTTACCAAGGCTTGACATCGCCCGGAAAGCTCTAGAGATAGGGCCCTCTTCGGACCGGGTGACAGGTGGTGCATGGCTGTCGTCAGCTCGTGTCGTGAGATGTTGGGTTAAGTCCCGCAACGAGCGCAACCCTTGTTCCATGTTGCCAGCACGCTCCTTCGGGGGTGGTGGGGACTCATGGGAGACTGCCGGGGTCAACTCGGAGGAAGGTGGGGATGACGTCAAGTCATCATGCCCCTTATGTCTTGGGCTGCAAACATGCTACAATGGCCGGTACAGAGGGTTGCGATACCGTGAGGTGGAGCGAATCCCTAAAAGCCGGTCTCAGTTCGGATTGGGGTCTGCAACTCGACCCCATGAAGTCGGAGTCGCTAGTAATCGCAGATCAGCAACGCTGCGGTGAATACGTTCCCGGGCCTTGTACACACCGCCCGTCACGTCACGAAAGTCGGCAACACCCGAAGCCCGTGGCCCAACCCACTTGTGGGGGGGAGCGGTCGAAGGTGGGGCTGGCGATTGGGACGAAGTCGTAACAAGGTAGCCGTACCGGAAGGTGCGGCTGGATCACCTCCTTTCTAAGGAGCACCGGTCCGCAGGCCACCTGGTGGCCGGCGGGTCCATGCCGGGTCCGCGGGCGAGTGTCCCGCGCTCGGCGCGCTCATTAGTGGAGCACTGGCTAGTCAGCAGTCCGGGTCGCCGGGCCGCCAGTACCGCCCGCCTCTTTCGAGGGGATGGGAGTGGGAACGGGGTCGTCAGGGGGTCGGGGCTGGTCTGCAGCACACTGTTGGGTCCTGAGGAAACGGACCTTGCGGAGCGCGGCTCCCGCCGGATGGCGGGCAGGTCGCGTTCCGGCTCGCCCCGAGTCGTCGGGGCGGGGGTTCGTGATGATCCTCGGACGGGGCCGATCTTCTGTCATACCGCTTGCCTGTGAGGGCGGGGTCTGGTGGCGGGTGGGGTCGGTGGCTGTTTGTTGTTTGAGATTTGCATAGTGGACGCGAGCATCTTTGTGGCCAAGTTTTTTAGGGCACACGGTGGATGCCTTGGCATCAGGAGCCGATGAAGGACGTGGGAGGCTGCGTTAAGCCTCGGGGAGTCGCCAACCAGACGTTGATCCGGGGATGTCCGAATGGGGAAACCTAGCACCCGTCATGGGGTGTTGCCTCCGCCTGAATGTATAGGGCGGTTGGTGGTAACGCGGGGAAGTGAAACATCTCAGTACCCGTAGGAAGAGAAAACAACATGTGATTCCGTGAGTAGTGGTGAGCGAAAGCGGATGAGGCTAAACCGTATGCGTGTGATAGCCGGCAGGCGTTGCGTGTGCGGGGTCGTGGGACCTTCTGACGGTTTCTGCCGAGACCGTAAGCAGTGAGAAATCCAGTGGGTAGTCGAAGTCTCTGGGAAGGGACGCCGTAGACCGTGAGAGCCGGGTAGGCGAAACCTGTTGGACTGCTGGAGGGGATCCCAAGTAGCACGGGGCCCGAGAAATCCTGTGTGAATCTGCCAGGACCACCTGGTAAGCCTAAATACTCCCTGATGACCGATAGTGCACTAGTACCGTGAGGGAAAGGTGAAAAGCACCCCGGTGAGGGGTCGTGAAATAGTACCTGAAACCGTGTGCCTACAAGCCGTAGGAGCGTGCACAGCTTGCTGTGCGTGATGTGACTGCGTGCCTTTTGAAGAATGAGCCTGCGAGTTATGGTGTGTGGCGAGGTTAACCCGTGTGGGGGAGCCGTAGGGAAACCGAGTCTGAATAGGGCGTTTGAGTCGCATGCTGTAGACCCGAAGCGGAGTGATCTAGGCATGGGCAGGTTGAAGCGTGGGTAAGACTGCGTGGAGGACCGAACCCACCAGGGTTGAAAACCTGGGGGATGACCTGTGTTTAGGGGTGAAAGGCCAATCAAACTCCGTGATAGCTGGTTCTCCCCGAAATGCATTTAGGTGCAGCGTCGCGTGTTTCTTGCCGGAGGTAGAGCACTGGATGGCCGATGGGCCCGACAAGGTTACTGACGTCAGCCAAACTCCGAATGCCGGTAAGTGAGAGCGTGGCAGTGAGACTGCGGGGGATAAGCTCCGTAGTCGAGAGGGAAACAGCCCAGACCACCGACTAAGGCCCCTAAGCGTGTGCTAAGTGGGAAAGGATGTGGAGTCGCAGTGACAACCAGGAGGTTGGCTTAGAAGCAGCCACCCTTGAAAGAGTGCGTAATAGCTCACTGGTCAAGTGATTCCGCGCCGACAATGTAGCGGGGCTCAAGTGCACCGCCGAAGTCGTGGCATTCACACATTGAGCCTGGCAGCGTGAGCTGTCTGGGTGTGTGGATGGGTAGGGGAGCGTCGTGCGGCCGGCGAAGCAGCCGAGTGATCGAGTTGTGGAGGCCGTGCGAGTGAGAATGCAGGCATGAGTAGCGAATCAGAAGTGAGAAACTTCTGCGCCGGATGACCAAGGGTTCCTGGGCCAGGCTAATCCGCCCAGGGTAAGTCGGGACCTAAGGCGAGGCCGACAGGCGTAGTCGATGGACAACGGGTTGATATTCCCGTACCCGTGGTGATGCGCCCATATCGAATCCAGTGATACTAAGGGTCCTTAACTCGATCGTCCCTTCGGGGATGGTGTCAGAGTGAACGCCTGGCCTGATCTGGTAGTAGGTAAGCGATGGGGTGACGCAGGAAGGTAGCCCATCCCAGGCGATGGTAGTCCTGGGGTAAGCAGGTAGGGAGAGAGGTAGGCAAATCCGCCTCTCATGTATCCTGAGATGTGATGCCGAGCCGATTGTGGCGAAGTGGGTGATCCTATGCTGCCGAGAAAAGCCTCTAGCGAGCATCAGTGCGGCCCGTACCCGAAACCGACTCAGGTGGTCAGGTAGAGAATACCAAGGCGATCGGGTGAACTGTGGTTAAGGAACTCGGCAAATTGCCCCCGTAACTTCGGGAGAAGGGGGGCCTTCGCTGGTGACGGGACTTGCTCCCCGAGCTGGTGGGGGCCGCAGTGGCCAGGGGGAAGCGACTGTTTACTAAAAACACAGGTCCGTGCGAAGTCGTAAGACGATGTATACGGACTGACGCCTGCCCGGTGCTGGAACGTTAAGGGGACCGGTTAGCGGGCGCAAGCCTGCGACGCTGAGAACTTAAGCGCCAGTAAACGGCGGTGGTAACTATAACCATCCTAAGGTAGCGAAATTCCTTGTCGGGTAAGTTCCGACCTGCACGAATGGCGTAACGACTTCCCCGCTGTCTCAACCGCAGACCCGGCGAAATTGCACTACGAGTAAAGATGCTCGTTACGCGCAGCAGGACGGAAAGACCCCGGGACCTTCACTACAGCTTGACATTGGCGTTTGGAGCGTCTTGTGTAGGATAGGTGGGAGACTATGAGGCTCGGACGCTAGTTCGGGTGGAGTCATTGGTGAAATACCACTCTGGTCGTTTTGAACGTCTAACTTCGGTCCGTGATCCGGATCAGGGACAGTGTCTGGTGGGTAGTTTAACTGGGGCGGTTGCCTCCTAAAGGGTAACGGAGGCGCCCAAAGGTTCCCTCAGCCTGGTTGGCAATCAGGTGTCGAGTGTAAGTGCACAAGGGAGCTTGACTGTGAGACCGACGGGTCGAGCAGGAGCGAAAGCTGGGACTAGTGATCCGGCGGTGGCATGTGGAAGCGCCGTCGCTCAACGGCTAAAAGGTACCCCGGGGATAACAGGCTGATCTTCCCCAAGAGTCCATATCGACGGGATGGTTTGGCACCTCGATGTCGGCTCGTCGCATCCTGGGGCTGGAGTAGGTCCCAAGGGTTGGGCTGTTCGCCCATTAAAGCGGTACGCGAGCTGGGTTTAGAACGTCGCGAGACAGTTCGGTCCCTATCCGCTGCGCGCGCAGGAGACTTGAAAGGGGCTGTCCCTAGTACGAGAGGACCGGGACGGACGAACCTCTGGTGTGCCAGTTGTTCCGCCAGGAGCACGGCTGGTTGGCTACGTTCGGAAGGGATAACCGCTGAAAGCATCTAAGCGGGAAGCTCGCCTTGAGATGAGGTCTCCCACCCGTGAGGGGTAAGGCTCCCGGTAGACGACCGGGTTGATAGGCCGGAGGTGGAAGCGCAGTAATGTGTGGAGCTGACCGGTACTAATAGGCCGAGGACTTGACCTCAAAGCATACTTTTCTTGCTCGCGTCCACTAGGCAATTCTGAGACGGCAAACGGGTTTCCTGTTTGATTGTTTCATGGGGTTACGGCGGTTATGGCGAAGGGGAAACACCCGGTTACATTCCGAACCCGGAAGTTAAGCTCTTCAGCGCCGATGGTACTGCACTCGGGAGGGTGTGGGAGAGTAGGTCGCCGCCGGACATTTGTTGAGTGAGGGCCGCCCTTCGGGGCGGCCCTTTCTTGTTTTCGCGGGGGTGCTCCCAGGTTTCCGGGGCTGGTTGCGGAACGGGGCGGGTCCTCCTTCGAGGGCGGTCGGTGATCGTTATCCGGTGTTCAGCGCGAGGGCCTCCGGTCACCGCGGTACGGCTGCCAGCCGGGCAACTCGCCCCGGACGCGGGCCGCTTCGCCGCTCATCGGGCGGGCCGCCGTCCGAGGGAGACCTTCCTGTCGTTCCGGGGGCGGGCGTGTCCGGCAGCGGCCGTGAGCTTCCCGGTACCCCCTTTACAAACATGCGGGTGATCACCCAGGCTTGTGAACCGGGTGGACCGGATGATCCGGTACAGACACGGGCCGCGACCAGAACATGCCGCACCCGCCCGATCCCATTCACCGATTCCTGTTCCTGTTCTCTGGAGTCACGTTGTCCGTCTTGCATGATCGGTGGCGGGTCTCGGTCGCCTTGGCGTACGCGGCCTTCGTGCTGGTCGGGATGAGCGCCGGGGTCGGGGGCGTGCTGCTGCCCGCGCAGATCGGCGACTACGGCGTGGACAAGGCCACCGTCGGGCTCACCTTCTTCACCTTCTCGGCGGGGTTCATGCTCGCCGGAGCCACCGCCGGATCGCTGGTCGACCGGCTCGGCACCCGTGCCGCGCTCGTCGTCGGCGGCGGCGCGTTCGTGCTGGCCGGGCTGTACACGGCGATCCGCCCGCCGTTCGCCGCGCTCGTGGCGGTGCAGGTGGTGGCCGGTTACGGCACGGGTGTGCTGGAGTCCGTGCTCAACGCCTACCTCACCCGGCTGCCGTCGGCCACGACCCTGCTCAACCACCTGCACGCGTTCTTCGGCGTCGGTGCGCTGCTCGGCCCGCTGCTGGCCGCCTGGATGCTGGGTTTCCTGCCCTGGACGGCCGTCTGGCTGGTGCTGGCCGTGGTGTGCCTACCGCTGACGGCGGGCTTCCTGGTTGCCTATCCCGGAGGCGGCACCACCGGGAGGAGAGCCGGGCGCCGTACGGATCCGGCGTCGCCACAGTCCTCCGGTGCGCCCGACCCCGCCAGCCCCGCCCACACCCCGGAGAAGGCGGAGAAGGGCCTGCTGGCCGCCGCCCTCAGGACGCCCGGTGTGCTGCTCGCCTCCGTGTTCCTCGCCGTCTACGTCGGGCTGGAGATCGGCGTGGGCAACTGGGGCTTCAGTTTCATGGTCGAGGAGTACGGGCAGCCGGGCCTGGTGGCCGGGTACACCGTCAGCGGTTACTGGCTCGGGCTGACCCTGGGCCGGTTCCTGATCAGCCCGGTCGCCGCCAGACTGGGGCTGACGGCGACCGGGATGGCGTTCGTGTGCCTGTTCGGGGTCACGGCCAGTGCCGCGCTGATCTGGCTGGCGCCGGTGACGGCGGTGGCCGCCGCCGGTTTCGCCCTGCTCGGGTTCTTCCTCGGGCCGCTCTTCCCGACGGCGATGGTGGTGGTGCCGAGGCTCACCACGCCCCGGTTGGTGCCCACGGCCATCGGCGTCATGAACGGCGTGTCGGTCATCGGCGGTTCCGCGCTGCCCTGGCTGGCGGGCGCCGTCGCGCAGGGCGTCGGAGTGTGGACCCTGATGCCCTTCGCGCTGGCCCTCGCCCTGCTGCAGCTCGTCGTCTGGCACCTGCTCGTCGCCCGGATGACGGCGGATGAGGACGTCCCGGCACCGAGTCCCGGCTGACACGGTCCGAGCCCGATCCCGCGCTGTCGGTCATGGCGATGGCGATCTCGCTGCCGGCCTCGGTGACCTGAACCGATCACCTCTGCGGTACGTCCCGGGAGGCATGATGTCACGCGTGACGACCATGCTCACCCTGATCGCGGCCCTGACGGCGGGTACCGGTGGTACGGCCGGTGCCTCGTCGGCCTGCTCGTGCGCGGAGCGCACACCGCGGCAGCTCGTGGAGGCGGCTGAGGTCGTCTTCTCCGCCACCGCCACGGACGTCCGCGTGGGCGAATCGACGCTGGGCGGCGGCAGCGTCACCGCCGTGCTCCACACCGACCACGTCTACAAGGGCGAACCCGATGCCGAATCCGCGGTGTTCACCAGAGCCCATGGGTCGGCCTGCGGATACGAGTTCGTGGAAGGCCGCCGCTATCTGGTGTTCGCGGACGTCCGGGACTCGCGGCTGGTCACGACACTGTGCTCGGGCAACAGGCTCCTTCCGGCCGGAGACGAGCCGTTGCGGCTCTCCGACCGGACCCAGGGCAGGGGGCCGCTCACCTCCCAGCTGATCACCGCTCTGGGGGAGCCCACCCGAGCGGACACCGAGCCCGCCGCCCCCGTCCGCACCGGACCCGTGGACGACAGGCCCGCTCCCGCCTCCGGCCGCACCGGGCTCATGGTGATCGCCGTAGCGGTCGGGGCGGTGATGCTGACCGGGATCATGTGGACACGCCGGAGGGCGAGGGCAGGCCGCCGGGACTGAAGCCCGCGCCCGGCCCGGCCGCCCGGGCGCCACCCGCGTCCTGGGGTCCGGCACCCCGGCGGGCTGCACGTCATCCGGCCGGCTCGCGCCGTCGGTGACGGGGCCGTGTCACCATCCCGGAACCGGAGGAGCGCGAAACCGGGGTCGCCCGGGCGTACGACCCCGTGACCGGCCCCGTGACCGGGCACGGGGCCGTACCGGATTCAGTGGGCGGTGAGGTCGAGGTCCTTGATGCGGGGGTCGCCCTCGTCGGCGAGGTAGTGGTCGGGGCGGGTGGCGTCTCCGCCGTCGGCGAGCCCGGCGGCGCGCGCGACGACCGTGCCGAGGGCCGCGACGGCCAGGTTGACGGCCAGTGCCAGGACGCCCGCGTAGACGGTCATCTTCGTGTCCAGGCCGAGCTTGTCCAGCGGGAACGCCGATCCGGCGAAGTGCAGCTTGCCGGTGGCCGGGTTGCCGATGTTGTAGAGCAGGAGCATGCCCGCGCCCATGCCCGCGACCCAGCCGGTGATCAGACCGGCGCGGTGGAACCAGCGGGTGTAGAGGCCCAGCGCCACGGCCGGGAGCGTCTGCAGGATGATGACGCCGCCGATGAGCTGCAGGTCGATGGAGAAGCCGGTGTCCAGGAAGAGGATGCAGGCCACCGCGCCGACCTTGACCAGCAGTGAGGTGATCTTGGAGACACGGGCCTCGTCGGCGTCGCTCGCGTCCGGCTTGACGTACTCCTTGTAGATGTTGCGGGTGAACAGGTTCGCCGCGGCGATCGACATGATGGCGGCGGGGACCAGGGCGCCGATGCCGACCGCGGCGTAGGCCACCCCGGTGAACCAGTCGGGGAACATCTGGTCGAACAACCGCGGCACGATCGTGTTGTTGTCCTTGCCGATCGGCGTGGTCCCGGCCGCGATCGCCATGAAGCCGAGCAGCGAGATCAGGCCGAGCAGCAGGCTGTAGGCGGGCAGCGCCGACATGTTCCGCTTGATCACGTCGCGGTTCTTCGAGGCCAGCACGCCGGTGATGCTGTGCGGGTAGAGGAAGAGCGCGAGCGCCGAGCCGAAGGCGAGCGTGACGTACTGCAACTGGTTGTTGGCGTTGAGCAGGATGCCGTCGCCCGGTGCGGGGGAGGCGGCGAACTTCTCCTGGGCCTTGTTGAAGATCACGTCCCAGCCGCCCAGCTTGGCCGGGATGACGATGACCGCGGCCAGGATCACGATGTAGATCAGCGTGTCCTTGACGAAGGCGATCAGCGCGGGGGCGCGCAGCCCCGACTGGTAGGTGTAGGCGGCCAGGATCGCGAACGCGATGATGATCGGCAGGTGCCCGGTCACGCCCATCGACTTCAGCACGGCCTCGATGCCGACGAGCTGCAGGGCGATGTACGGCATGGTCGCGACGATGCCGGTGATCGCGATCAGCAGGGCGAGGGTGGGGGAGCCGAAACGGGCCCGGACGAAGTCGGCCGGGGTCACGAAGCCGTGGATGTGCGAGACCGACCAGAGCCGGATCAGCACCAGGAACACCATGGGGTAGATGACGACGGTGTACGGCACGGCGAAGAAGCCCATCGCGCCCGCGCCCCACAGCAGGGCGGGCACGGCGACGAAGGTGTAGGCGGTGTAGAGGTCGCCGCCGACCAGGAACCAGGTGATCCAGGAGCCGAAGCTCCGGCCGCCCAGGCCCCACTCGTCGAGGCTGGCCAGGTCCTTGGGCCGGCGCCAGCGGGAGGCGACGAATCCCATGCCGCTGACGACCAGGAACAGGACGGTGAATACGATGATCTCGGTCAGGTGCTCCTGCACGACGTCACCGCCCCCGCTTGGTCATCTGGTAGACGATCGTGGTGCAGGTGACGCCGACCGCGATGAAGGCGAGCTGGAGCCAGTAGAACATCGGGAAGCCGAGCAGCCGGGGCTCGTCCGAGTTGAACAGGAAGGGCAGCAGGGGCAGGACGATCGGGACGAGCAGCAGTCGGTTCCACGGGCTGCGATCGCTCCGGTTCCCATTGGGTGCGGACAACGCGATCCCCTCATATCGGAGAGAAGCCGGTCGGCCACGGACCGGCCCTTCGGGCTGACCGGCAGAGTAACCATGTGATCGTTTCATTGCGGTCACCGCGCGTCGAACGCACCCGTCAGCGCGCCGAACGGTCGGCCGGCCGCCTGCGCGGCGCCGCGGTCGAGGTCAGGGCCGTCCCGCTCCGCCGGCCCCGTCGCTCGGCGAACGGATCCCACCGGCCGCAGAATGACCCGCGTCCCCGCCTTGACAAGCTTGCAGGCGGCTCGTAAAGGCGGGGAGGTCCTGCCCGGCCTGTGCATGGAGATCGGCGGAGAAACATGACAGTGGGTGTCCTCTTATCCGGTCAGCATCGGTCTCATGGAGAAGACACTGACGGGGAAGGTCGCCCTGGTCGCCGGGGCGACGCGCGGTACGGGCCGGGCGATAGCGGCGGAGCTGGGCGCCGCGGGGGCGACCGTCTACTGCACCGGGCGCACGACGCAGGAGCAACGCTCGGAGATGGACCGTCCGGAGACCATCGAGGAGACGGCCGAGCTCGTGACCCGGGCGGGCGGCGAGGGCATCGCCGTCCAGGTGGACCACCTGGAACCGGAGCGGGTGCGGGCGCTGGTGGAGCGGATCGACCGCGAGCACGGCCGGCTCGACGTGCTGGTCAACGACATCTGGGGCGGCGACAGGCTGGCCGCCTGGGACACGCCGCTGTGGGAGCACTCCCTGGACGACGGCCTGCGCCTGCTCCGGCTGGCGGTCGACACCCACCTGATCACCAGCCACTTCGCGCTGCCGCTGCTGACCAGGAACCGGGGCGGCCTGCTCGTGGAGGTGACCGACGGCACCTGGGAGTACAACGCCGGCCACTACCGGGTCTCCTGCTTCTACGACCTGGCCAAGGTCGCGGTGAACCGGCTGGGGTTCTCCCAGGCCCACGAGCTGCGCCCGTACGGCTGCACCGCGGTCTCCCTGACCCCCGGCTGGCTGCGCTCGGAGATGATGCTGGAGATCTACGGGGTGAAGGAGGAGAACTGGCGTGACGCGCTCGAGAAGGAGCCGCACTTCGTGATCTCGGAGTCGCCCGCCTTCACCGGCCGCGCGGTGGTGGCGCTGGCCGCCGACCCGGAACGGGAGCGCTGGTCGGGCCGGTCGCTCTCCAGCGGGGGGCTCGCCCAGGTGTACGGCTTCACCGACGTCGACGGCACCCGGCCGGACGCCTGGCGCTACCTGGTCGAGGTGCAGGACGCGGGCAGGCCCGCCGACGCCACCGGCTACCGCTGAGAGCCGGCCTCGTTCCGGGGGCGATGCACTTCGGCACGGGGCTGGACGAGCGGGCGGCGTTCGACCTGCCGGACCGGCTGCCGGCTCAGCCGTACAGGCGGGACAGGCGGGCGGCGGCCTCGGCGAGGAGGGCCCGGAGGGCGGGCGGGTCGAGGACCTCGGCCTCCGGGCCGAAGCGGAGGCACTGGCCGTAGGCGACCTCGGGGGACTCGACGGGCAGGACGAGCGTGGTCCAGCCCTGCTCGTCGGGCTCCCCGGCCGAGGCCAGCGCCTCGTCGAGGGCCGCCGGATCGGCGACGTGCCGGAGCAGGCGCATGCCGTCGGGGCTGAGCCGCACCGTGACGCGGGCGGTGAGCAGGGAGCGGGTGAATTCCGCGGCCCGCGCGGCCCAGAAGGCGGCCAGGTCGAAGTCGCGGTCCCGGTCGAAGCGCCGGTCGGCGTGGACGGCCACGGCGGAGAAGCGGTCCACCCGGTAGATCGCCGAGCGGGTCGCCAGATACCAGACGCCGGCCTTGAGCACGAGGCCGTACGGTTCCAGCGTCCGCTCGGCGCCCCGGTAGAGCCCGGTGACCGGGTGGTCGCCCCAGACCGCCCTGGCCAGCGGGGCCAGGGGCGCCGGGGGCGGACGCTCGCTGGCGAACCAGCCGGGGGCGTCGAGGTGGAAGCGCTGCGCGGCCGTCGCGGGGGCGTCGCGCAGGCCGGGGGAGAGCGCCGCGGACGCCTTGAGTCTGGCGGTGGCCGCGACCTCGCCCAGCCCCATCTCCCGCAGCGCCTCCGGGACGCCGGACAGGAACAGGGCCTCCGCCTCGGCCCGGTCCAGGCCGGTGAGGCGGGTCCGGTAGCCGTCCAGCAGCCGGTAGCCTCCGCCGCGCCCCCGGTCGGCGTAGACCGGGATGCCCGCCTCGGACAGCGCGAGCACGTCCCGGTGCACGGTCCGCTCGGACACCTCCAGCTCCCGGGCCAGCTCGGCCGCGGTCATCCCGCCGCGCGACTGGAGGAGCAGCACCAATGACATCAGCCTGGCCGCACGCACCCGCCGACCCTAGCGCCCTGCGTCCGAAAGCCGTCGGCGGTGTTCGGCTCGACCTGGTCGATCCACGAGGACCCGGCCGGGGTGAAATGCATGGGGAAGCGAGGGTGACGAGTCGGCCACGCCTTGATCGCCGGGGTTCACCGCGGTCATGCGGGGGTTCGGGCCGATCCTAGACGCGTTCCGGTGTCCTGCCGCCTGCCGGATCGGGGGTGCGGGCCGCCGGGGTGGCGAAGGTCGCCGCGATGACGATGACGAGGACGAGGACGAGGGCGGAGCGCAGACCGTGGTGTTCGCCGAGGAACCCGAGGGCGGGCGGTCCCACGAGGAACGCGACGTAGCCGAGGGTCGCGGCGAGCGAGACGCGCGCGGCCGGGTTCTCGCCGGAGTCGCCGGCGGCGGAGAGGGCGAGGGGGAAGCCCAGGGAGGCACCGAGTCCCCACAGGACGGCGGCGGCCGCGGCGACGGCCTGGTGGTCGACGAAGATGACGAGGGCGAGACCGGCGGCGCCGGTGATCGCACTGGCGGCCAGGACGGGGGCGCGTCCGAAGCGGTCGACGAACCGGCCGCCGGCGAAGCGGCCGAGGGTCATCGCCGCGGCGAAGAGGGCGTACACGGCCGACCCGAGCGCGGCGTCGAGCCCGTGACCGTCGACCATGACGAGCGGGAGCCAGTCGTTGGCCGTCCCCTCGGCCATGGCGAGCGCGAGGATGATCGCCCCGATCAGCAGCAGCCTCGAGTCCTTCCACACCGCGGGCCGCTCGGCGCGCGGGGCGGGCCGGCCGTCGCCGTGTGCCTGCCGCCCGTCGCCGGCGGGGATGTGCCGGACGGCGAGCGCCAGGCCGGCGGCGACCACGACGGTGACGATCACCAGGTGCGCGACGACGGGGAACGCCAGGGCCGTCAGGGCCATGCCGCAGGCCGCCCCGAGGACCGTGCCGAGGCTGAAGAAGCCGTGCATGGCGGGCATCGTCGAGCGGCCCAGCAGGCGCTCGACCTCCGCGCCCTCGACGTTCAGCGCGACCTCGCCGCCGCCCATGCCGAAGCCGAAGAGGCCCAGGCCGAGTGCGACGGCCGCGCCGGCTCCCGCGGCGGCGCCGATGCCGATGACGGCCGCGCCGGCCGCCACCGCGACGGTGCCGGCCGTGATCACGGGCCGGGTGCCCCAGCGCGAGACGAGCGGTCCCGAGCAGAGGATGCCGATCATGGAGCCTACGGAGAGCCCGAACAGGATGAGCCCCATCTGCGCGGTGGACGCCCCCACCAGGTCCCGCACGTCGGGAGTGCGGGTGACCCATGAGGCGATCGTCAGACCGGGGAGGAAGAACAGCGCGAACAGGGCGTTGCGGCGCGCGGACAGGTGGACGGGCACGAGAAGGGCTCCCACGGCGGACGAACAAGGGGCAAAAGGGTCGAAAAGACTGTACTGATGTACACACTAGGGTGGGGTCGTCGGCCATGGCAACATGGGGGCGTGACAGGCACGCGGCGGGAGGTACCCAACGACCCGGGACGCAAGGACCGCATCCTGGACGCCGCGCTCGACGTGATCGCCGAGTGGGGCGTCCACAGGACCACGCACCGCAAGATCGCCGAGCGGGCGCGGGTCCCGCTCGGGTCCCTGACGTACTACTTCGACGGCCTGGACGACCTCCTGGCCCAGGCCTTCGCCCGGCTGGCCGACACCATGAGCGAGCTGTACCGTGCGACCCTGCAGAAGGCGGCGTCCGCGCAGGAGGCCGAGGCCGCCGTCGTCGACCTCATCTGCGGACCGGCCTACGCCACGGCGCGCGACATGACGCTCATCTTCGAGATGTACGCCTACGCCAACCACAACCCCGCGGTGGCCACCACGACCCGGGCCTGGCTGCACCGCAGCCGCAGGAGTCTCGCCCTGCACTTCCCGCCTCACGTCGGTCAGGCCCTGGACGTGCTCGTCGAGGGCTGGCCCATGCACCGCACCTTCGACCGGACGCCGCCCGACCGGGCCCTGGTCGCCGCCACCGTCCACGCGATCGTGACCGGCGTCCCCTCCCCGTCCGGCAGCTGAGCCGCCGTGGCGTTCAGGCGCTCACCGTCGGCAGGCCGCGGCCTGCCGCGAGCCGGTCCGGGCAGGCCCGGTGAACCGCGGTCATCTCCCCGGCAGTGACCGAGGTGACCTCCAGGCCCTGCTGAACGAGGCTCGGGGCGGCGAGCCCCCGCGGGCCGCGGCGAGCAGTTCGTCGAGATCATCGACGCCCACGTGCAGGAACTGCCCTGCAAGCGGGTCCAGCTCCCCGCGCGCCACGCGGATCACCGCGGTCACGATGAGCGCCGGGTCCGTCCACTCCTCCCGGTTCCTGCAGATGGCCATACCGAGTGTCATGTCCGTACGGACCGCTCCCGGACTGATGTCGAACAGGTGGACGCCCCGCTGCGCGAACGCTCCGTTCAGGGTCTCGGACAGGGCCAGCAGAGCTGCTTTGGACGCGCTGTAGGCGGAGTAGCGGATGTCTCCCCGTACGGCGAATATGGAGTTGATGTTGACGATCCGGCCCTGCCCGCGCCGGACCATGTCCGGCACCGCCGCCTGGCAGGCGTTGACGGTGCCGCGGAAGTTCGTCTCGAACACATCCCACCAGTGCCCCGGATCGGCCTCCCAGAAGGGGACCTCTCCGCGGTCGACGAGGCCGGCGTTGTTCACCAGCAGGTTCAGCGGCCCGAGCGCGCCGCGCACGTGCTCGACCGCGTCGCGGATCGACTCCGCGGAGCGGACGTCCGCGACGGCGACGGTGACGGCGGCCCCCCGCTCCGCGCAACCGCGCGCGGTCTCCTCCAGCCTTCCCCGGTCCCGTCCGACCAGTCCGACGGACACACCCTCTCCGGCGAGCCCGACGGCGAGTCGGCGGCCGATGCCGCGGCCCGCACCGGTGATCAGTGCGACCTGCCCCTTCAGGGTCCGGGCCGTTCCGCCGGTGGCGCTCATCGCCGCACGGTCCTTCCCGTCGCCCCGGCGGCCCGGAGCGGAGCCGTTCACCGGGCCGCCTCGGCGGCCAGCGCCTCGAGAGCGCCGGTACCGTTCATGATGTTCTCCCGGTCGCGCCAGTGCGCCCAGAACGCGCCGGTGTAGCCCTTCCTCTTCAAGCTGGTCAGGAACGGGTTGTCGGCGTAGTTGTTGTCGTTCTCGCTGCTTCCGTTGAGCGTCGGCAGCATGACGCGGTAGTACTCCGACTCCGGGATATGGCTCCACAGGAAGTCGACGGACTCGTGCCAGATGCCGTTCGGGCTGTTCACCGTCTCCGGCGACTCGGGGAGATCGGGAGAGAAGTAGCAGACCAAGCGGAAACCCCCCGACTCGTCGAACATGAACTGCCTCTCGTACTCGATCGGGCCGCTGCACTTCTCCATCGGTTTCAGGATGATCGGCCCGGTGGCGTTGTTGGACTGGAGCCCGGGGAGCGTGCGCACCCCGTCGCACCGCCGGGCCAGGGAGACCGCCAGATCCGTATAGGGGAAGAGACGGAGCCCGAGGCTGAAGCCCGTCACCGTGGCGTCCAGGTCCATCAGCCGGTCGACGCACTCCCGCATGGTCTCCCGGGTCTCGCCGGGCATCCCCAGCAGGGCCTCGACCATGGTGAGCATCCCGTACCGGTGGCTCAGCTCGACCAGCCGCGCCGTGTCCTCGAAGCCGTAGTACCTGGTCCCCTTCTTCGTCACCTTCCAGCCGTCGAGCATGTCGGAGCGGACGTGGTCCGTACCGATGTTCACGCCCGCGCAGCCCGCGTGCGCCAGGAGTTCCGCGAGTTCCTCGTCGAAGGGCGACGGCTGGCAGTAGACCCAGAGCCGCAGGCGGTGCAGCGAACCGGAGGCATCGCCGTCCTTGCGCCTGATGATCTCCCGCAGCAGCTGCTTGCTGTGCGCGATCGACAGGTTGAACTCGCTGTCGGTGGTGTGCAGGTCGTAGATCCCTTGGCCGGTCAGGGACTCGATCTCGTCGACCACGGATGCGACGCTCCGCCGGGTGAGCCGGGTGCCCTTGGCGTCCGGCTCGACGCACTGCGTGCACCGGTAGACGCAGCCGTTCTTGGTCAGGATGCTGCCCAGACCCCCCAGCCGGTAGTAGGTCAGGTTGTCGACCTTGTACGGCACGCCCGACCGCCGCGTGTAGGGCAGTTCCGTCTCCACCTGCCAGGCCCGGCCCTCCTCGCGGCCGGTGGGAAAGGGCAGGGAGGCGGTGACGGCGGTCCGGAGTTCGCTCAGTACGGGCGGTGGCACCCGCACGACCTTTCCCCGCCCGTGGTTGACGAGCAGGCCGGGAACGCCGTCGGCGGGCCGTCCGTCGTGCAGCGCCTCCGCCAGTTCGCAGAGGATGTGCTCCCCGGGCCCCTTCACGCCGAAGTCGACGCCGAAGTAGTCGACGAGTGCGAAGGGCATCGTGGAGAAACCGACTCCGCCGGTGACGACGGGGGAGTCGGTCAGCCTGCGGATCTCGTCGATGACCTCCTTGTACCGGTCGACGAAGGGACGTTGTTCGAAGGCGTACACGGTGTCGGTGTTGCGGCACGTGACGCCGACGAGCAGCGGACGCCCGGCGCCCCGGAAGTACGTGCGCAGCACCTGCCGCCAGTCGTCCGCATGGAACGTCAGATCCAGTACGTGCGCTTCGAAACCCGCGGCCTCGAGTGCCGTGGTCAGCACGTCCAGGGCGTACGGGGCGATGGGAGGATGGATCTGGTTGGGGTTGACGAGCACGACAACACCTTTGTGTCGCATGGATCTCCTTATGGTTCGTCAGGCGTCCGGGGTACGGCGCGCTTCGGACGCGGCGGCGCGGCCCGCCAGGACGCGCGGAGGCCGGGAGGTCTCCAGCACGTACTCGGCCGCCCGGCCTTCGCCGGTCGCTGCGGGGTCCGGCAGCGGTTCGGTGAACGTCAGGGTGGTCTCCGGGGCGACCGCCAGGGCCGGCCAGCACAGGGGCTGCGACAGATCGACGTAGATGGGCTTGCGCACCGCGGCACCGGACGGGGAGCGCGCCTCGAGGACCGCGCGTTTGTCGGCCAGGCCCCGCACGACGCTCCACGGGTCGGGAATCGTCACGGTGCGCAGGAACGACCGGCGGGGGACACCGGTGCGGGCGCACCAGCGGTGCCACGCCGCCGCCTCCGCCGGTCCCGGCTCTGCTGCGGGGAGCGCGGCGCCGGGGACCTTCCAGGTGCGCCGGCCCAGCACCAGGCGCCCGAGCACCAGCCGCGGGTAGTGACGGACGGACTCCGAGGCCTGCGGCGCCTCCGCGGTCACCATGGCGTCCACCTGGTCCCACAGGTCGAGCGTGGTGCCGGACACCGGGCCGAAACGGCTGAGCCACCGGTACAGTCCGGGGGCCACGGTGGGCAGGGTCGAATTGTGCGGGACCGGGAACAGCGGACGTCCGGCGAACCGGTCGCTGAACAGCAGCAACCGTCCCCCCGCCGCCTGCACGACGCATTCCGACAGGTCGATCCGGGTCGCGGGGGCGCACTCCAGCGCACGGCCGGGATAACTCAGTGCGGCGGGCAGCACGAGGGGGTGTTCGTTGACCGTGGCACCCAGCAGCGCCGAGATGTCGACCATCACGCCGTCGTCGTGCGGCGCGGCCGCGGTCGCCGCCCAGTGCCGCAGCTCATCCATGCCGCGGTCGTCCAGGGCCGCGCCGAAGCGTGCGGCGAAGCGCCCGTAACCGCTGCTGACGCCGTTGACCACGACCCGTTCTCCGGCCCGCTGGAGCGGCCAGGCCGCGCACGGCAGATCCAGGACGGCGTCCGGGAGGTCGGCCGCCAGGGCGTCGAGCAGGGCGGGGTCGCACGGCACCTCTTCCGCGCCCGGCTGCTGCGCCGCGGCGCGCAGCCCGGCGAAGAGCCGGGTGCGCAGGTCGAGCACCACCGCCAGTTCTCCGGTGGAGCAATCGGCGAGCAGGGCGTCGGACTCCGTCCGGCCGGACTCGGCGAACCAGCGGTAGGCGGCGAGGAGCGGCACCGGATCCGGCCCGAAACGACGCCGGAAGGCGGTCGCGGTGGCCAGCTGGAAGGGCAGTTCGGCACCGAGCAGCGGCACGATCCGCTGCACCCGGCCCAGATCGGCGAGCAGCCCGGGGTCGGCCCGGAGGATTCCGTCGTCGGGTCCGGTCCCGACGACGTCCTCGCTGACCGGGGCACGCTCGATCCCCCCGGCGTCGAGGCCGAGGGCGCGGGCGAGCGCGCCGATTCCCGCCGCCGCACGCCGTACGGTCCCGGTGTCACCGCCGTGTGCGGCGGCGTGCTCCGCGTCGCGCAGCCCGCACAACGCGTCGTGGACGGCCCGGGGCGAGGGACCGTCGTCCCTTCCTGCGGCCCCGGGCGAGGGAGCGTCGTCCCTGCCCGCGGTCCGGGCGGGGACGGCGGCGTCGGCCGCCGCGCGCAGCGTCCGGCGGCCGTGCGACGGCAGGCGCGGCCCGACCTCCAGCATCCCGCGCCCGATGAGGTCGGTGAGCACGCCGGGCAGCGCGCCGCCGGCGAGGAGGGCGTCCAGGCGGACCGGGTCGCGCACTCCGCGCAGGAAGGAGACCAGATCCGGGCCGCATCGCGCGGACGCGAAGCGCTCCGTGCCGTTCTCGCCGGTCACCAGCCAGGTCACCCGCAGGCCGCCGTCACCGTCGCCGTCCGCGACCGTCGCGCTCGGGTTGACGGTGAGCCACATGCGGTCCGGACGCAGGTACCGGTAGCCTCCGTCCGCGATCCACCGCCGCGTCCAGTCGAGCACCTCGCGGCGCACCCGCACATGGCTGCGCGGGGGGCTCTCCCCGGCGCCACGGAGCGGGAAGCCCTCCCCGGCACCGCGGAACAGCAGGGTGGTCGTGGCCGACCGGGCGAACGGAGTGGGCTTGCTGGCGGCCCGCTGCACCAGCCGCAGCAGGGTCAGGGCACGCCTGCGGGCCCTCCTCCCCGCGGCAGGGCCGGGGTCGATCGGCCCGGCCGTCGACAGGCCGGGCACGGACAACTCGACGGACCAGGCGAGATCGGGGTCGCCCAGTGCCGTCTCCAGGACCGTGCCGGTGGTCCGGGCGAGCTCCGCCAGCGCCGAGGCGAGCTCCCGCCCGGCCGCGTCCCGGAACGCCAGGGCATCGGTGTACGCGGCGGCCAGGCCGGCGGTCTCCGGGTCGGCGGGAAGGCCGGTCCCGACCGGCCGGGAGTTGAACGCGTCCCGCCGGGCTCGCAGCAGGCCGCGGCGTTCCTCCTTCGCCGCGGCGGGCACCAGGGCGCTGATGCGGTCGGCGAGGTCACCGCCGCGCCGGGAGCAGGCGAGCTCGGCGTCGGCGACGGCCCCGGCGGCCCGCCACACCCGGTCGCCGCCCAGGCCCGCCAGGACCGAACCCGGCAGCAGGCACCGCCTGCGGACCACGACCGGGCCGAGGACGACACGGCCGCGGTCCGGGGAGACCGGATCCTCGCCTACCGGCGCCATTCGATCTCCAGCATCAGCTCGTCCAGCCCCCGGTGGAGGAAGTGCGGAGCCCACACGGGCGGGGCGGCCGGACGCAGTCCGGACCACCGCCGCCCGGCGGTCCGCAGCAGCACGCGTCCCTCCGTACGCGCCAGGTGCGCCCCGAGGCACACGTGGCGGCCCTCGCCGAAGCTGACGCCGGCGTTGTCGGCCGGCGCGCCGCTCGCGAGCAGCTCGTGATTGGCGGCACCGAGCATCACCCTGATCCGGTCGCCGGCGCGGATGCGGTGCCCCTCCAGCTCGCAGTCCTCCTGCGCCACCCGGACGGTGAACGTGAGCGGCGACTCGGCGAGCAGTAACCGGTCGACCTCCGCCGAGACGTCGACCGCGCCCGCCGCGAGGCCGTCGAGCAGCTCCGGGTGCGTCGCCAGACGCAGCAGCAGGCCGCTGAGCATGTTGCGGGACGTGTCGTGGCCCGCGATGTACAGGCTGAAGACGTTGGCGACGATCTCGACCTCGGACAGCGCCTCCGGTGTGTCCCGCGCCGCCGCGGCCGCCGCCAGCACGGAGTCCGGCATGAGCCGGTGCGGTACGGCCAGCCACCGGTGGACGAGGCCGGTGAGCTCGTCGACGTGCGCCAGCGCCGCTCCGACCTCCCGGCCGGACGGCTGCCCGGACGCCACGCCACCCCCCTTGCTGATCAGGCGGCACAGCTCGCTGACCTCGTCGCGGTCGCTCTCCGGAATGCCGACGAGATCCCCGATCACGCTGACCGGCAGCCGCGCGGTGATCTCGGTGACGCCGTCGATCCGCGGGCGGGGCGCGATGCCGTCGAACAGCGACGCCGTGGCCGCCTCGATCCGGGTGGTGCGGGCGCGGACGGCGCGGGGGGTGAAGAGCCCGCTGAAGAAGCGGCGCAGACGTGCGTGCCGCTCGCCCTCGGACGCCAGCAGCATGCTCTGGAGGAAACCGCCGTGGCTGCCGCCCTCGGCCCACGCGGACCCGTCCGGCGGGCCGGGCAGGCGGAACCGCGGGTCGCGCAGGACCAGGCGGGCGAGCTCGTGGCCCGTGACCATCCACATCCGATCGGGCCGGCTCCACAGCAGGGCGCCTTGGCGGTGCAGCCTCCGGTAGAGGAGCGCCGGGCACCTCAGTACGGCCTCGGTCACCTCCGCGGGGGTGGGTCGGGTCGCCATGCCGTCACGCTCCTTTCAACGCAGCACCTTGCCGCGTTCGTCGTACGCGGACTCCTCGGCGTGGCGGCGGACCACCCGGTACGGGGTCACGGGCGTGGGAAGCCGCAGGCAGGCGTCACGGACCTGCGCCTCGGTGACGTCGCCGACCGCGACGACGGTGATCCGGTCGAGCGGTCCGGAGCGGTCGACCGAGACCGACGCGTCCACGACGCCTTCCAGGGCGCGGACGGCGGCCGTGATCTCCCGCGGGTACACGCTCACGCCGTCGACCTTGACCAGGTCGTCCGCGCGGCCTTCGAGTACGTAGCCGCCGTCGCCGGAGCGGCGGGCGAGGTCGCCGGTGCTGACCGAACCGTCCCGCCGGGCCGTCAGGCGGCCTCCGGTCACGGCGAACCGGGTGTCGGGTCCCCGCGTCCACAGCGTGCCGACCCCGTCGGGGCCGGCGTCCTCCAGCCACACCGGCTTACCCGGCAGCGGCCGTCCGACGTGGCCGTCGTCGCGCACCTCGCGGCTGACGGTGAGCAGTCCCGTCTCGGTGGAGCCGAGCATGGTCAGGAACGTGCTCGCGGGGAACCCCTCGGTGATGCGCTCGGCCCGGCCGGGGGTGAGCCCCCCTCCGGCCGGCACGAAGCAGGTCCCGCGGAACGTCCGCCGCGCAGCCGCCGTGCGCGCGCCCAGAACGGCGATCGCCGGTGGCACCAGGCAGATCCCCGGCCGGCCGGCGAGTTCGGGGACGGCCGTCTGCCATCGGCTCGGCCGGAACAGGACGAGATCGCGGCCGAGCCACATGGCCGGCGCGACCACCATGTAGAAGGCGGCGGCGAAGTCGATCGCGGAGCAGGTCGCGAACACCTCGGCCGAGGCGTACTCGGGCATGCCCCCGACGTAGAGCTCCACCGCCTCGGCCATCGAGTGCGGCCTGCCGAACAGCAGCTTCGGCCGGCCCGTGGTACCCGACGTGGCGGTCGCGTAGGTGGGTCCGTCGACGTGCGGGGGCGGGGCGGCCTGGGGTCCGGCCGGCACCGGTTCCGCTCCGCCCGTGGTCCCCGGCCCCGATGCGGACCAGGTCGCGGGATCGCCGAGCACCCAGCGCGGAGAGCGGTCCATGAGGCCGAGCGCGAGGAGCCCGACGACGGTGCGCTCACCGCCGCCCGGAGGGATCACCCATCCGTACGGGGCCGGGGGAAGCCCGGCCGCGAGCGTGCGGGCCCGGTCCACCAGCGAGGACCAGGTGAATCGTCCGTGTTCGGTCACCACGGCCGCAGCGGACGTGCGCAGCGTCGGCTCGGCGGCCTTCAGCCATGCGCCGAAGTCGCCCATGTCACCCACTCCCCGATGGTCGTCAGTTCCCGCGGGTCCTCGGGTCCGGCCATGCCGCGCTCGGCCAGCACGACGAGCGCCACCTCGCGTTCCAGCGAGGTCAGCGGCCGGTCGGCGTCGTGTTCGTCGAGGGCCTCGCACAGCGCCCGGGTCAGCCCGTCCCGGTCCGTCCTCGGCGGGGGGCACACCACGCGGAGCCGGCGCGGCATGGCGAACCGGATGTGCCGGACCCGTTCCACCTCCTCGCCGGCCAGGGCGGCGTCCGGCGCCGCGCGGTGCAGCGCTCCGAAGAGCTCCAGCGCCTGTATGCGGGCGAGCCGGGCGCCGAGGCAGCGGTACGCGCCCCAGCCGAAGGAGAACAGCGCCCGCCCGGCCACCGGATCGTCGTCCAGCCGGTTGGCGTCCGCGACTCTGACCGAGACCACCTGCCCCCGGCGGAACTCGTGCCCGTCGACGGTGAACGGTTCGCGGACGACGCGTTCCAGGGTTTTGAGCGGCGGTTCCTCGCGCAGCGCGTCGTCGAGCAGCGCGTCCAGACGTCCGGGGTCGGCGAGTGCTCCCGGTGCGCCGAGGATGCGCACCGCCGCGTTCCCCAGCATCCCGGCGACCGTCTCCAGCGATGCCTGCACGAGCATCACGGCGTTCGCCTCGATGTCGGCGTCGCAGAGGTTCCCGATCGCCCCGGCGTTCCACTCACCGAGCACGGATCCGGGCGGGGCGGCCGGCCGCGCGGCGGCGAGGGTCTCGCGGACGCGGGCCAGTGCGGCGTGGCCCGCGCGGACCGCCTCCTCCGGATCCTTGAGCCGGGCGGCGTACGCGACGAGCGCGACCTGCTGACTGAGCTTGTGCAGGCGCCGGTAGTCGTCGTCGGTGACGCCGACGAGCCGGGCGCCCACCCGTACCGCGTACGGGAACGCCACCGCGGTCATGAACTCACCGCCTCCGGCGCCGGCGAACGGGCGCACGACCTGTTCGGCCGCGCTCCCCATGAAGGGGGTGACGGCCTTGACCGCGTCCGCGTCGAAGAACCCGCCGAACGCCTTGCGCAGCTCCGCGTGCCGGGCGGGTCCGGCCTGCAGCATGATCCGTTCGGCGAAGGACGTGAGCTCCCGCGCGAGCGGACGCGCCTCACCGGGCAGCCTCGCGGCGAGGTCCGCCATCACCGGACCCGGTTCCAGGACGCCGAGCCGGTCGCCGGTGAGCAGCCGGACCGCCAGGTGCCGGTCGGCGACCAGCCAGCCCAGACCGTTGGGCAGCCCGCTCAAGCCGTCCGGGAGGGCCGTCCCTGCGGCGGATGCGCCCGCGTCAGGGGAACGGGTGTGGCTCATGCCGTACCTCCTCGCTGGAAAGTCCGTACCGGCTCATGCCGTTCCTGGCCCGGAAGGCGTTGAGCGTCTCCACCGGCGGCGGCCGCCGGTGGCGGTGCCCGAACGTCATCGGCACCGTCCCGGGCACGATCGCCTTGACACAGCGCAGTCCCAGGCGCTCCAGCTCACCGGTGGTGTGGTCGACGACGAGGACCTCGTGCCCCTGGCGCTCCGCCGCCGCGAGCATCGCCGCCAGGTCGGCCGCGATGTCACCGACCGGTTCGTGGAGGGCTGCGACGGGCGGGGGTTCCGGGAAGACCTCGTCGAGGAGGAAGGAGAACCGCCGGCGGGCTCCGGGCAGGGCGCCGGCGAGAGCGTGGTCCTCCATCCGCCGCACGAGGTCCGGGTCCTCCAGCGCCCGCTCCAGTTCCGCGCGGCGCGGCCGGTAGCCGGCCGTGATCGCGGGTGCGCACGCGGCCATCTCGTGTGCGGCCCCGATGAGGGCCCGCTCCCTCGTCAACGCCGAACCGGCCGTGACGAGCGTCGCGGGCCGTTCCGGATCATCCGACGTCGACACGAGGAGGACCACCGGCACGTCGAACACGCCGACCGCCCAGAACGCCCTGAGATCGCGTCCGGTGCGGTGGCGTACGGCGTGCACGGCCCGCCCGGCCGCGTCCGGCAGCGCGTCGAGATCGATTTCGGGCAGCGGGGTCTGCGAATACCAGGCGCACAGGAAGGCGTCCCGTTCGGCGACCTCCAGCAGCGCCGCCATCAGGGCCTCCTCCGTGCCGGACCCCAGGGCGCAGCCGTTGGAGTTCTCGTAGACGAACCGCGGGCCGGTCTCGGGGCGTTCGGCCGCGCCGTAGTAGGCGACGTGGAACGGCACCAGCGTGCGGCGGCCGGTGCGGGCGGAGTACGCCTCGGCCCATCCCGTGGGGGTCTCCGGGGTGAACGGGGTGTAGGGGAACCCGGGGGTGCGGTAGGCCTCGTCGGGGTGCAGGAGGAGGAGCCGCGGGTCGACCGCCTCGTCGAGGTCCGCGAACGCCGCGAAGACCGCGGGGGCGCGGCCTCCGCAGTGCCATCCGGCGTAGCGCTCCAGCCCTTCCAGCACCGCCGCGGGCCGCGCCGTCGCGTAGTCCTCGGCGCGCCCGATCGCGATCTCCTCGAATCCCCAGGCCGTCGGCACCCGCACCTGTACCGAGGGGAGGGCGGTGCCGTCCCCGACGCTGGGGGACCGGACGATCCCCGACCAGGAGTCGAGGTACTCCTCCTCCAGTCGTCCGGCGTACCGGGAGGCGGGGAACCGCCGTGACGACCCCGTCTCCGTCGCGGGCAGCGGGCCGGTCAGGTCGGGGACGGGCGGGGGAGGCGGCCGCCGGTTGCCGGCGCAGTGCGGTGAGGCGCACATCGCATGGGCGATCACCGGATGCCAGTCGCCGCTCAGCCCGCCGGATCCGACGGCGAAGGCGGCCTCGGCGCTTCGCGCCCGCCCGCCGCCGGCGAGGCGTTCCGCCTCACCGCGCACGATCGCGGCGGTGAGACGCTCCGCCCCGGGCGGCAGCCAGCCGCCCCAGCCGCCCCGCCGAGCGGACAGGCGCCGCAGGTCCGCCGGGCCCACCTGGACGCCCCGGGGCTGCCCGTCCACCGCCCGCACCCGCAGCGCCAGGCAGTGCGGGCATCCCGGCCGGCCGGGGAGCATCGCCGGGCCGATCACCACCCGGCCCCGCAGCCCGTACACCGGCAGCACCGGGCCCTCCGCCCGCGGGAGGCGAGAGAGGTCGGCATCCCAGTCCATGTCGACCACGACGAGCGGGCGGCCGTCCCCGGCTCCGTCCAGGCCGTCCCCGGCTCCGTCCAGACCGTCGGCGGCGCGGACGTCGAGGACGTCCCCCACCAGCCGCCGCAACCGCGCCACCAGGATGTCGGAAGCGGTGCCTGAAGCGGTGCCCGAAGCGTGGCGCCCCTGCGCCGCCGTCCCCCTCACCTGCCTGCTCCGGGAGCCAGGACGACCCCTGTCAGCCGACCGGAGACCAAGGGCGGCAACGCGGCGACGGACCACCTCAGGCCGAGCGCGGCGGCGACGTCCCGGACGGTCCCCTCCTCGGGGACCGCTCCCGTCCACGCCGGTACGGCATGCGCGCCGTCATCCGGCCCGAACTGCTCCAGCGCCAGCGCGGCCATCAGGGCGCGCTCCTGCGCCTGCGCGGGATCGAAACCGGTGCGCATCACGTCGCGATCGGTCCAGGCCCGCCACAGGCCGCTCGGATGGCGTTCGCTCCGCAGCGCGTGGTCGGTCCCGGCCAGTCCGGCGAGCCCGCGCGCCCGATCCGAGAGGGCGGTCCGGTCTGTCGCGGGCACGCCCTCCGGTGCCGTGTCGCCCAGTCCCGTGTCGCCCGGCGCCGTGTCGCCCAGTCCCGTGCCAGCCAGTCCCGTGTCGGCCCAGCGGAGCAGGGCCCGGGCGAGCGCCTCACCGCTCTCACGGCCCGCTCCCACGACGGTGCCCTCCGCCGCGGGGAGCGCAGACTCGACCGCGATGAGCGCGGCCTCGGCCCGGGCGTCGGACATCGTCTCCGCCACGACGACCGGGCCGCTGCCCGAACCGACCGGCTCGGTGCGCCCGGGGGGGTTGCACCGCACCCGCAGCGCCGTGAGCGGGGACTGCGGCAGCCGCTCCGGCGCGCAGGACAGCAACGGGCCGAAGCACCGCGCGCCGAAGACGGAGTCGGGGAACGCCGTCCTGCGGGGAGGCCGCGGCGGGATCCCGGGATGTGCCGAGCCGGCGTGGACTCCGTGACCGGGGCAGCCGGGGTCCGGGTCGATCTCCGTACGCCAGATGCTGAGCCGGGTCAGATCGACCACCACGCCCTCGCCCAGAACCGCGTCGTCGCGCGCGGCGACATGCCGGAACAGCTCCTGCGCGATCACGGCGGCGGCCACCGACACCGGGACGTGTCCGAGGCGGTCCGCCGGAGGCAGGTCCACGGCCTGGTGTGCGAGCCGCCGCCAGGCGCAGCGCACGCACGCGTGCCCCGAGCGCGGCACCTGGCCTTTCAGCAGCAGCGCCTGACCCCGGACGAGTCCTGCCCAGGCAGCGCCGTCCGTCGACTCGGCGCGGGCCAGGAAGCGCCAGGCGTCGTCCTCGGCCCCCGCGGGGAACAGCCCGACGAGGGTCCGGCCGCGGAGGCCGGCCTCCGCGCCGGACAGGTGCACCGGAACCGCCCGGCGTGCCAGGTCGTCCGCGAGTTCCCTCAGGTCCGTGTCCGTGTCCGCGGCCGCGTCCGGCATCGCGATGTCACCGAAACCGGTCTCCACCAGCGCCGCGGCGAGCGGCCCGGCCCGGTCGGCGGGGCCGACCACCGCCAGCGGGTGCGCCCGGACGCGTTCGAGGCCCGCCGCGGGATCGACGGTGAAGTGCCGCAGGAACTCGACCTGCTGGGGGAAGGCGCCGACGAGCGGCGAGTCCTCCGGTACGTCCTCGGCGGGACTCCGGAGCAGCACCCTGCGCTGCTCCAGCGTCCGCAGCAGCGTGCCCACGAAATCCGCCTGGTCCGGGCGGAGGGCCCGGAGGAGCTCTTCGGGCACGACGCCGCGGTCCAGCAGGGGGGCGAGCTTCTCCACCCAGGTCGCGACCGTCTTCCCGATCAGGGTGAACGAGCCGTCCGTGGTGCGGATCCACACCCCCTCCGGCACCGGGACGTAATAGGCGTCGGTACGCAGGCGCAGCGGGGTGCCCGTCATCTCCCACCTCCGGTACGCGCCGCCCTGGCGGACGGGTTCAGGCTGTTCTCCAGGTACAGGCCCCGCCGGTAACCGCCCACGGCGACCAGCAGCAGGGACGTCAGGCGTCGCGGGGCCAGCCCGATCGCGTCGTCGAGCAGACCGCTGACGAAGCCCAGCACCGGGTGGGCGGACATGCCGTCGCGGGCCGCGCACACCGAGAGCCGCTGGGCGAGGACTCCCGCCAGCAGGTGCTGCACTCGGTAGGCGACCGGGCCTCCGGCGCCGCGGTGCGGTTCGGCCGCGCCGACCATGACGGCGACCAGCGGGGCCTGCCCGACGTTCATGTAGTTCGCGAACATGCTCCGCTGGACCAGGGGGCCGAAGTCCCCCTCGGCGAGACGGGAGAGCCGCCTGCCGTCCCGATCCGGCAGATAGGCTCCCGTGGGTACTCCCGGCACGGACCGGACGAGCAGCACGCAGCGGGGATGGGACAGGCGGTTCTCGTTTCCCGGGACGTCGCAGTCCATCGGGGCGAGGGCCTCGGTCAGCCACCCGGACAGGACGCCGAGGGCGATCGGCGTGCCGCGGAACTGCTCTCCCAGCGCCGACCGCGTCCAGGAGTCGGCCGCGGAGAGCGGCTGCGCGGGTACGGCGGGCAGCTCGACCCCCGGGTCCCCCTCCGATGTCTCCAGCGCGACGGGGGGGAGATCGATCGGCCGTCCGGGCCGGCCGGCCGCCAGGCAGGCGGCGTGCATGCGGCGGGTGCCGGTGTCCGGGCCGGGGGCTGTGGAGGCGCCCAGCCAGCGCGGCCGGCCGGCCGCGAGCGCTCCGGCGGCGTCCGCGGAAGCCCGCCGCGGCCCGCGGCCGGTGCCCCCCACGGTGACGTCGAGCACGGCCGGGGCGGCCTCCTCCTCGGAGTCCAGCCCTAAAAGGCCCAGCAGCAGCCGCTCGTCGGTGCTGAAGGTCACCCTGCAGGCCAGGCCCATGGAGCGGGCGCAGAGCGCGAACTGGCCGACGACCGCTCCGGTGTCCATCGCACCGAGCCGGTAGGAGAAGTCCCCGTACTTGAAGTAGTTCTTCCAGAGCGGCTGCGTGAGGACGACGCGGACGGCTCCCCGAGGGGGAGCGAGCCCTGCGGGAGGCGACCCCGCGGACAGCACCGCCAGCGCGTGGCGTACCGCGTCGTAGTGGTACAGCCCGGCGTCCAGGCCGTCCGTGCCCCCGATGCCCCCGATGCCCTCCGTGGCCAGGTAGCACTCGGCCGGGTAGGTGACCCCTCCGGAGGGTACGGCCCGGCGGAGCTGGTAGTGGGGGTTGCGGTGGACCGGCGTCGGTTCTTCGGGACTGCTCTTGGCGATCCCCTCGGGATACCACCGCACGCCGGTCACCCCGTAGGCGGCCTGGAGCAGCGCGCCGAGCCGCGCCGCCGGACTCGCGGCCGCGACCGCCCGCGCCGCGGCCGTGCCGCCGGCCGCGGCGGCGCGCGACAGCGGGGGGAGATCGATCCGGGGCAGGTCGGCGTACCAGCGGAAGGGACTGGGGATGCTCCTCCAGTCGATCTGCCAGTGCTCCGGGTGGACCTGCGCGTAACCGCCGCGGAGCCTGTGCACGAAGGCGTCCACCTGCGCGGCGTCGAACGGTTCGGCCCGCGGCGTGCCGCCGGACGGCGGGGCGCCGGTGTCGAGGGCCGTCATCCGGCGACCCCGGTCTCCGGGCGGACCGATCGGATCATCTCCGCCGCGTCGAGGCCGAACTCCTCCTCGAACGCGCGGGAGATCAGGTAGAAGAGCGTGTAGCGGTCGGCGAGCAGGAAGCCCAACCGGAACAGGTGCCAGTTCGTGTACGCCTGAGCCAGCCGGGAGGCGAGGAACCGCCGGTCCTCGCGGATCATGCCCTGGTAGAACTTGTTGTCGGCGATGGCTCGGTGGATACCGGCGACGGGTGGTTCGGGAAGGTCCGCGAGCCACTCGACCTGCGGCCGGCGGTACAGGCCGTCGGGAGACGGGACGAGTTTGGCGTTCTCCGCCTTCCGCGGGGTGGCGTAGAGATGAAACCTGCCCTCGTCGAATCCCTGCTGGATGGCCGGGAGGTACCCGCGCAGCCGTACCACCCACTCGCGGGCCGTCTCCGGCAGATCGGCCAGGTCGCCGTCGGGGTCCCGCATGGCCTCGATCAGCTCGCGGAGCCGGGGCCGGAGCACGTCCCGGTTCTTCTCGTACCGCTGGGCGTGCTTGGCCCGGGTGCCCTCCGGATCCCGGATCAGCAGCATGTAGCCCTCGAACGTCGCCAGGTAGGAGAGGTAGCCGGCCTTGTGGCCGAACTTCGCGATGGGCGGAGGCAGCCGGGGGGCGAGCAGCACACCGGTGCAGACGAGCAGGTCGAAGGAGGCGGCGAGGCGGAGCGTCCGGTCGCCGCGGGTGGCGCGCAGGGTGTGCAGGGCGAGCGGCGTGGTCTCGGTCCAGAAGGATTCGGCCAGCCCCAGTCCCGCACCGCCGCCGAGCCAGTCGTGTTCCTTGTTGTACGGCTGGTGTTCGAACAGGTTCTCGTGCTGGACGGATCCCAGGTGCTCCAGGATGCGCGCTTTGAGACGGCGTTCCACCGACGGGCTCCCGGTCGCGAAGCGCAGCCGGAGAAAGGGTCGGTTCCCGTGGTTCTCGCGGAGGTAGAACCACGACGCCGTCTCGCCGAGTTCCACGGACTCGTCGAGCGCGGGTGCGATCACGTCAAGGAGGAGGTCTTCCTGCACCGACCACGGAACGTTGACGGTGAGGTCTTTCCGGTCATCAGTCGACATGGGGCTTCCTGTCATGAGCGGGCGGCACCGGGCTGCGCCGGGATGGACTGCGTCTGCTCCCGCGCCGCCCGATGGGCCAGGTAGGCGACGAAGCACTCGCCCTGCGGGCGGACGTTCATCCGGTTGCTGGTCGTGTGCAGGTACTGGCTGGTCAGTGTCGCCAGGGCGACCAGGGGCGGCGCCGATCGGTCGACCTCGGCCGGCCACGTGCGCCCCGCCTCCACAAGCGGGCGCAGGCGTTCGATCGCCGTGGCGAGCACGTGCTCCCACCGCTCGCCGATCCCCTTGCCGAGGGGTCTTCCCGCGTCCAGGTCCTCGATCAGCGACGTGTAGGTGCTGCGCTGGAGCCGGTACTGCTCGTCCCAGGCGGTCAGAAGCCGTTCGTCGGCCACGTAGCCGGCCCAGCGCTCGTGGTAGGAGCGCAGGAAGACGAGCCGGTCCTCTTCGCCGAGGCCCAGCGCCCGCGAGGCCAGCAGCAGCATCTGGAGGGACACCCCCAGGCGCGCCCGGTCGTTGCGGACCAGCCGGAGCACCTGCCCCGCCAGCAGCGAACTGGCGTGGAAGACGTCCTCGGCGATCTCCATGCCCTCCGCTCCTCCGTACTTGGCCAGTTCGGGCTCGTATCGGATCCAGCGGACCGTGTTCGGCGGCTCGGGTGTGCGCAGTTCCTCGTCGGAGGCGGTTCCGTGCTCCAGTTCGCTGAGGTGGTGAAGCGCCTCCCGCAGCCGCACCGGGTCGGTGTCGGCGGGGCCCGGAGCACGCCGCAGATGATCGCGGATCCTGCGCTCGACCTCGCTGCGGACCTCGTCGCGGTGCTCCGGCCGCACCTCCAGCCGGAGCCGGACGTGCGGGCCGCGTTCCCAGTGGCGCAGGTAGAAGTGGCGTCGCACGCGTCCGTCCTGGCGCAGCCCGTCGACCATGGGCAGGAGGAGATCCGTCAGCAGCGGATCCGTGTCGCCGTGGTAGAAGACATGGCAGGACAACCAGACCGTGCCGATCGTCGTGCTCACCGGTCCTCCTCGGTCGTCTCGATCACGAACTCCTGGGTGAAACGGTCGTCGTGCTCCCGCGGGGCGTCGTCGACCGTCGGCAGGCATTCCTGGAACGTCATGTGGCCCTGGCCGCGGCGCAGCGTGCGCTGCCAGGCGCGGACGCTGGTGACGCTGGTGAAGTCGACGAAGGTGGGCTTGCGCTCGGCGGAGGTCGGGAACCTGGCGAGCGTCCTGGTCCAGGTGTGCTGCTCCTCCTCCGACATGGGGACCAGCGGATCGGGCAGGGTGAATCCCCGGTAGAAGACGCGCTCCGGCAGCCCCAGGGAGTCCCGCCACCGCCGTACCTCCCGGAAGGAGGAGGCGCCGCTCCGGTCGGTGAGGTCCGGAAGCAGCTGCGCGGGCACCTTCCAGGTGCGGCGGGCCAGGATCAGGTTCCCCGACCGGACGCGCGGATACCGGCGCACCCCGTCCGAGGGGCCGCGGCGCTGGTCGACCCTGTCCCACCACGCGAGGTTGGCCATGCCGCCGAGACTGAAGAAGCCGAGGAACTGGTAGAACCGGGGGGCGAGCTCGTTGAGCAGGAAGTTCAGCGGTACGAACCGCATCGGGTGGCCGTCCCTGCCGTTGCGGAGCAGGAGCCGCCCCGAGCCCGCGTCGACCTCGGCCCAGCAGTCCTCCAGGGAGATCCCGCGGCCGCCGCCCCACTCCTCGGGGGTGGAGCAGGGATAGCGCAGGTGGGCGCCCAGGAGCGGGGGATGGACGTTGGCGTTGATGCCGAGGACGGCTGAGAGGTCGGTGAGGGGCGCCGATTCGAGGTCGCCGCCGCCGATCTCCCGCTTGACCAGCTCGGTGAACCCCTGGTCGCCGACCGCGGCATAGGCGGGCAGGAACCTCGAGATGGCGCGTCCGAAGCCGATCGCGCCCCCGTTGACGACCAGCAGGTCCTCACCGGCCGACGTGTGGTGCTGGACGTGCCAGCTCACCCTGGGCCATCGGGGGATCCAGGGCGGGAGATCCTCGGCGATCTCCGCCGCGCGCCGCGGGTCGACGACCGATTCGACGCCGTCGCCGGCGTCGGCCAGGTCGAACACCGAGTTCTGCAGGTCCCGGAGCCGCGCCGGCACCGGGGCGGAGAGGTCGGTGAGCCGCTGCGCGATCAGCTCCTGCAGTTTGGCGGAGGAGAGCGCCGTGAACAGGGAGAGGAGGCGGTGGGGGCCGGGGCCGAACGCCTCCCGGACCAGGTCGGCGATGATCGTCCGTACGTGGGCGCCGTCGTCGAAGATCGGAAGCAGCCGGTGCCAGTGCGACAGCGCCGGCAGGTGCCGCCGCCATCGGTCACCGTCCTGCGGCCGGGGGGCGGCCACCACGGTGTCCTCGTAGATGAGCGTTCTGGCCGCTTCGATCGGTGGCGTGGGGACGCCGCACAGGTCGGCGAGGTCGGTGACATGCCGCTGGATCCGGGCGATGAGTTCCTGCCGTCGGTCTATGCCGGCTTTCTCGAACGCGGACTCGGCGGCGGCCAGCCCGGTCGCGCACTCCCTGAGCCGGGGTTCGCAGTCCGGAGGGAGCAGTTCGGTCAGCCGCGCGATCGGATGGGCGGCCTGCTCGCCTACGCCCAGGTCGCGGGCGAGGACACCCCGCTCGATGAGTGCGTCCAGCCGGGACCGGGCCGATCGGGTGCTCTCCCCGGGAAGCGCGGCGAACCTCGCCAGCAGCTCCCGCTCGGGGACGGGGACGTCCGCCTGCAGCGTGAGGAGTTCCGCGACGGCGGGAGCGGGCGGAATGCGGACCAGCCGCTCCCTGGCGGCGGGTTCGTGGGTGCCGTCACGGCCCCGGACCAGGAAGACGACGCCCTTGTCCGAGGAGCCCGCGACGGGAGCCCGGCGCAGGACGGCGGCGGAGCGGAGGCCGGGATGGTCCGCGAGGCAGCGCTCGACCCAGTTCACGAGCTGGCGGGGGAGACGGCAGACCGAGCGGTGCGCGACCGTGCTGCCGGGCAGGGGGGGAGCCTGTCCGGACGCGCTCCGGTCCTCGAAGACGATCGGGTGGGTGTGAACCAGCCTCCCGAAGGGAGACGGTTTGAGCGCGCTCCGTGCCACCAGGTTGACCAGGGTCGACTCGGTCGCCCGGGCACGCTTGTCGCGCGCGTTCCCGCCGGCCACGGCGTCGGCGTAGCGATCCATGTTGTGCAGCAGGCCGTCGGCGCTCAGCTGGGCTCCCGCCCTCAGGGAGCCGTCGCGCACCAGGGAGGCGAGCACCCGTTGCTCCGCGTCGAGGGCGGCTCCGTACTCGTCCTCCAGCCGGCGGGCCAGGTCGTCGCGGAGGGCGGCCAGCGCACCCAGTTCCGCAGCGCCGGGCACGGCCGGCATACCGGGGCGGTGGAGAACCGCGTCGATCTCGGCCGCGGACACGTCCGCCGCGCGGTGCAGCCGCCGTCTCAGCGCGAGGACTTCCCGGCGCTGGAAACGGTCGCCCAGCAGCGGGACCACGGCGGTGAGCCCGTCGGCCACCTGCGGGGCCCGGTCCCGCCAGTCGCGTCGCAGGTCGGTGAGCTCATCGCAGAGGCGGGCCAGCTTGGGGGCGGAGAGCCGGGTCACCACGCTGACCGGTTGCGAGCAGACGCGCGCGATGCCGTATCCGGCGATGCCGATCCCTGGATCAGACACGGGCGTCCTCCTCGACGGACGCGTCGGTGGACGATCTCCGGGCCGCGGCGCGCCGCCGCTCGTGAAAGACGGTGCACTCGGTGTCGATGCGGTCGGAGAAGTCCTCGACGGCTGCGGTGAACATCCGCGGTGCGTCCACCGGTACGACGTGTCCGGCTCCGGCGATCACGGTCACGTCGGCGCCCGAAGCCGCCGCCGGCTCGATCGCCCTGCGCTCGTTCTGCAGCAGCGCGCCGTTGACCAGCTGGAGGGGGGCGTCGAATCGCCGGAGATCGTCGAGGCCGGGCAGGCTCAGGCAGCCGTCGGCGAGTTCGTCGAAGGTGGCGGTGAGCAGGTCCTCCCACTGCCGGCCGTGCAGGTCGGCGAAATGGTCGCGGGCCCGCCGCTGGCGGGCCGCCATGCCGGTGAAGCCCTGCAGCCAGCGGGTCAGCATGTCGGGGGAGACCAGGAAGGAGTATCCCGCCATGACGACTCCGGCCACCGCGCCCGGTTCGTTTCGCGCGGCATGAAACGCCACGGCGGCGCCCAGATAGGAGAGCCCCACGACGACGGGGGGTGCCGGCTGATCGGTAATAGACTTTCTGACGCGGGAAATCGCTGAAGCGGCCGGATGCTCGGGAACTCCCGGTTCGTCCCCGTGCCCGGGAAGCCGCACTTCCACGACCGGGCGGCTCCACCATCGCCGGCATCCCGCATAGTGAACATCCTCGGTGCCCATGAGACCGTGGACCAGAATTATGGTTCGCACGCGTCGATACCAATCCTTCCTTCGTAAGGGAAGACCGAATAGCCGGATGCGGATGGCCGGAGTGCGCATAAAAAATGGCATGGCGATTTATCGCTTATCAGGCGATGCTGGCGGTCGTCGCGTCGGCCCGATCGCTCTGCGGGCCGTCACCGGCGGTCCCATCGGCTTTCGACGCGCAGACCGGATGCCGGAATGCCGCAGCGGGGCCGCCGGTGCACATGCCTTCAGGTCAGGCATACTGTGCTTGCGGGAAGTGTCCGATGGCCGGTGTCGGCCGGCCGGGAGAAATCGGATCACGCACCGCGCAGGCGCGGGGCCGACCGGGCCGGACACCGGACCTGCCCGATTAGCGCGGGCAGGTCCGGACGGCGAGGCTCGCCCCCGCGCCTGCTGCTACCTCAGGAGCTGCAGCTGCAGGTGCAGATGCAGGTGGTGCAGGAAGCCGAGGAGACCATCGTCACGGTCAGGTCGGCCGTGTCGAGCAGGGTCTCGTCGATGTAGTCGCTGATCTCCAGCATGTCGACGTCCAGGCCGGTCAGGCTCTCGACTCCGATGCTCTGGCTGGTGGCAGTGCTCATACCCTTACCTCACCCTTTCGGTGACTGTGGCCGCGCCTGTCGCGCCCACACCTGTTCTGACCGCGCGAATGCGGGTCCGCGTCCGGTGACGAACGACAGCGGACTTGGGTCCAGAAAATGAATTCTGATCGGTCCAGGGATTAATGGGATTCGTACTCCCGCTGCTCCGTGAGCCGGCTGGTACCCGTTGTTCCTTGAATCAACTGAGCGCCTATCACCCGGACTTTTCGACCATACGCACACGCGCCGGAGATCTTCAATAGCGAATCGAGTGTGACATGGATCACACGGCCATGTCTTGCGCCGATCGGAGATCCTGCGGGATTGTCCCAGCAGCTGGACATTGACTACAGATCTGGCAGAGGTTGACCTACAGTGTCGACTGCATCCCGAATCAGGCACGTGGCCGCCGGCCGCGCATTGGATTTAAACGGGGTTCCACATGGAAATAAGAACATGTCCCATTCCGGGGGACTCTGCTCTCGCACGTTTCCGCGACGCCGGAGAGTACACGCACGCGGAGGCGGCGAAAGCCGTGATACCGCCGGGCGGGGGAGTCGGCGCCCGCGAGCTCGCCCGATCGGCCATGGAGCAGCCGAGCATGACCCCGGAACGGGCCTTCTGGCTGGTCGACCTGTGGATCCGAATGCAGGGGGTGCTGCTCCGCCCCTTGGGGGTCAAGCCCAACACGATGCGCAGCGGGCGGGAGCAGCCGCTGCCCGAGCAGGGAGGCAGGCTCGGCCCCTACGAGGTGTTCGAGGCGGACGGCCACGAGGTGTTCCTCGGTGACACGGACAAGCTCCTGGACCATCGGATGTCCTTCATCGTCGCCGGCGAAACGGCGTTCATCGGTGTCGTGCTCCGTACGAGGAACCAGGCCGGTGACGCCTACTGGAACCAGCTCCGCCACAACCAGACCCGGATTCTGCACGAGTCCCTCCGGCGCGGGCTGACCAAGGCCCTGGAGGCGGCCGGGCACAGGGCGTGAACGTCTCCGGAACGGTGACCGGCCGGGCAGGCCCCGGCCCCGCCTCCGCCGGCGGAACCGGACACGAGAAAGAGCGCGATGTCGAGCCTGACCGAAACCGGACACGAGAAAGAGCGCGATGTCGAGCCTGACCGAAACCGGACACTGGATCGCATGCGCGAGAGCCTGCGAGTCGCTCAGACCCGACCGGATGTTCGAGGACCCGGTCGCGGTCGAGTTCATCCGGCGCACCGAACCGGAACTGTACGAGGAACTCCGGACCAGACCGGCCGCCCGCTTCGACGTCCTCGCGCTGCGGACCAAGTTCTTCGACGACTACCTGGTCCGCACCGCGGCCTCCGGCACCATCCGGCAGGTCGTCATCCTGGCCGCGGGCATGGACGGACGCGCGTTCCGGCTGCCGTGGCGTCCGGACACCGTCCTCTACGAACTGGACCTGCCCGAGGCCGTCGAGCAGAAGACGGAGTTCCTCGCCCGGCACCGTCCGGCCGCCGAACGGTGCCGCCGCGTCCCCGTCGCCGCAGACCTCACCGCCGATTGGCCCAGGGAACTCCTGCGCGCGGGATTCTCCTCCGCGCTTCCCACGGCATGGCTGGTCGAAGGCGTCCTCTACTACCTCGGCGAGCAGCAGGCCGACACCGTCGTCGGCCAGGTCACCGAGCTGTCCGCACCAGGCAGCGCCTTGGGTCTGGAGCAGGTGAACACCGACCTCTACCACGCCCCGTGGATGCAGGACTGGCTGCAGAAGATGCGCGACGAAGGGCGCCCCTGGCGGTCCGGGGTGAACGACCCCGAGTCCTGGCTGGCCGGCTGGGGCTGGCGTGCCGCCGTATTCGAACCGTGCGATCTGCCGGAGTCGGCGGGACGCATGATCCCTAGGACACCGCCGCGCGGGACGCCGGGGGCCGCACGCACCTGGCTCGTATCCGCTGATCTCCTCGACACCCCGACAGCATCCTGACACCCCACGGACGGAGAGCCGGTATGCGACCACTCAACACCTCGCCGACCCGGGAACGGCATGTGGCCATGGCGGCCGAACTGGCCGCGGTCTTCCGCGAGCGGGCCGCGGAGTACGACGGGAACGCCGAGTTCCCCCACCGCAACATCGACGAACTGCGGGACGCGGGGTACCTGAGGCTGACGGTTCCCGAAGAACTCGGCGGACTCGGCGGCGACCTCACCGACATGGCCGCGACACAGGAGGCGCTGGCCTCGGGATGCGCCTCCACGGCGCTGACCGTGAACATGCACCTGTCGATGGCCGGCCAGCTCGCCAGGAACTGGCGCACCACCGGCGACGAACGAGCCCGGCGGACACTCGGCGACATCGCCGACGGCAAGGTGATCCTGATGGGGGCCACCGCCGAGCCGGGGCACGCCCTGGTGCGCAGTACCGGTGCCAAAGCGCGCAAGACCGAGGGAGGCTACCTGGTCACGGGGGACAAGACCTTCGGGACGGGCTCGGCGGTCATGACCCACATGACGTCGATGGCCGTGTACCGGGAACACCCCGGCGGCCCGCACGTCCTCGTCTTCCGCGTCCCCGCCGACGCTCCCGGCGTCCGCGTGCTGGAGGGCACCTGGAACTCCTCCGCACTGCGGGCGACCCGCAGCGAGAACATCGAACTCCGCGACGTCATGGTGGCCGAGGACGACGTCCTGCTGAGCTTCCCCGTGGGCTCGCTGGACGGCTCGCTCCTGCAGACCGTGTGGGGCTGGGCCATGCCCACCTTCGCCGCGGTCTACCTCGGAGTCGCCGTGGGGGCCCTGGAGCAGTGCGTGCAGGACGTCCTGAGCCGCGGCTGGGAGAACCGCCCTTACGTGCAGGTGGCGGTCAGCGAGTGCGAGGCGTTGGTCGAGACGTCCCGCGCCCTCATCGAGCGGACGGCGCGCGAGGTGATGGGGAACGCCCTGTGGAGTTCGATGAGCATCCAGCAAGGCATGTCCCGCGTCGTGCTGACGAAGATCGTCGGAACCAACAACGCCGTGGAGGTGGTCGACCGCGTGATCAGGGTGATGGGCACGCCGGCGCTGCGTCCCGGCTCCCCGTACGAGCGTGCGCACAGAGACGTGCGGGCCGGGACCATGCACCCGTACGGCAACTCCGACGCGTGTGACCTCATCGCCGCGACGGCGTTCGGGATCGAGGCCGCCCCGGCGAACCCTCCCCGGATGAGCAGGCTCGCCGAGCCGGCTCCCCGCGACGGATGACGACCGGTTCCACCGCCTGCGAACGGAACCGGCTCCACCTCGACCTCGGGCACAAGGGGACCCCATTGAACAGAGAAAGCGCGCTGCGCCTCATGGAGCATTTCCTGGCCGCGTACAACGAAGGAGAACCGAAGCACCTGGACCACTGCCTGCATCCGGACTACCGGCACCCGAACCCGGCGGTCGAGCGCGGCATCGAGGGCATGCGGGCGGCGGTCCGGCGCTGGGCGGCGTCGGTGGAGGATCTGCGGCTGACCCTCGACGACCTCGTCGTCGAGGGGGACAAGGTCGTCGCACGCATGACCTTCAGCGGCCGGCAGGTCGGCACGATCCTCGGCATCCCGCCTTCCGGCGAGCGGTTCTCCGTCGGCCTCATCGACATCTTCCTCGTCGAAGACGGCCTGTTCGCCCGGCACTGGGACCAGATGGACCTGCTCGGCCTGCACCGGCAGCTCGGTGCTCTTCCGGCGTAGACGAGATTTTGGGGAAGACATGTGCGGGATCACAGGCTGGGTCGCGTTCGAACGCGACCCTCGAACCCAGCGCTCGGCCGTGGAGGCGATGACGGAGACCATGGCGTGCCGCGGTCCGGACGCCGCGGGCACCTGGTACGGCCGGCACGTCGCTCTGGGGCACCGGAGACTGGCCGTCATCGACCCGGCCGGCGGCGCGCAACCGATGGTCGCGGACGAGGACGGACACGTCGCGGCGGCCGTCTCCTACAGCGGAGAAGTGTACGACTTCGACCGGCTCCGACGGGAACTGCACTCCGCAGGGCACCGGTTCCGGACCCGCAGCGACACCGAGGTGGTGCTCCGCGCCTATCTGGAATGGGGGGCCGGCTTCGCCCGGCGGCTGAGCGGCATGTTCGCCTTCGCCCTCTGGGACGCCCGCCGCGAGGAACTGTTACTGGTCCGCGACCGGCTGGGGATCAAGCCGCTCTACTACTACCCCACCGCGGACGGCGTGCTCTTCGGATCCGAGCCGAAGGCCATCCTGGCCCATCCCGAGGCACGGGCCCGCCTCGACGCCTCCGGCCTGCGGGAGCTCATGACGTGGGCGGGCACACCAGGACACGCGATCTTCAAGGGCATGTTCCAGGTCCGCCCCGGGCACATCGTCCGGGTCTCACGCGAGCGGACCGGCGAGACCGCCTACTGGGAGCTGGAAGCCCGCCCGCACACCGAGGACCTGCACACCACCATCGACCGGGTCCGCGGACTGCTGCGGACCGCGGTCGCCTCCCAGACCGTCGCGGACGTTCCGCTGTGCTCACTGCTCTCGGGCGGCCTGGACTCCAGCTCCGTGGCGGTGTTCGCCGCGGACGCGATGCGGGCGCGGGGGGAGCCGGCCCTCAACTGCTTCTCGGTCGGCTTCACCGGACCCGCCCCGGCCGCCGGGCCCGGACCGATCGACGACGCCGACTACGCGACGAAACTGGCCTCCCAGATCGGTGCCGCCCACGAGACCATCACCCTGGACGCGCGGCTGCTGTCCGATCCCGCGACGAGGGCCGCGGTGCTCCGCGCCCGTGATCTGCCGCAGGGCCTGGCCGACATGGACACGTCCCTGTACCTGCTGTTCAAAGCGGTCCGGCAGCGCTCCACCGTCGCGCTGTCCGGTGAGGGCGCCGACGAGCTCTTCGGCGGGTACCCGTGGTTCCACGACGAGGCGACCACCCGCGCGCAGACGTTTCCCTGGATGTACACGGGCGATGTCAGCGTGCCGCAGGGACCCTCGTTCCTCGACCCGTCCCTGCCCGAACGCCTCGCACTGGACGAGTACCGTGCGGCCTGTTACGCGGAAGCGGTGGCCGCCGTCCCCTCCCTCCCCGGGGAACCGGAGCCGGAACGGCGCATGCGCAGGGTCGGCCATCTCTTCCTCACCCGTTTCCTGCCCATGCTCCTGGAACGCAAGGACCGCATGAGCATGGCCGTCGGACTGGAGGTACGGGTACCGTTCTGCGACCACTCCCTGGTGGAGTACCTCTTCAACGTCCCGTGGCCGATGAAGGCCTTCGACGGACGGGAGAAGAGCCTCCTGCGCGCGGCCATGGCCTCTGATCTCCCGGAGTTCATCCTGGCCAGGAGGAAGGCGCCCTACCCGATGATCACCGACCCGGACTACGACCAGATGCTCAAAGGCCGGCTGAGCGAGATCATGGAGGACCGCGGAGCCCCCGTGCGCGCACTCATGGACACGAAGAGCGCGCAGCAGGCGTTCGCCGCGGTGCGGCAGGCGTCACCGGAGGGATTGCGCTTTCTGCGCGTCGGATTCGAATCGCTGATCAGGATCAACGACTGGATGCGGGACTACCGGGTGGAACTCGGGGAGTGAGGCCGCGGCGAAGACGTCACCTGACGCGGGGCTGCCCGGGATCCGCACGAGGAGCACACGAAATCGGAGTGAGGAACATGGCCCAGGAGACAGGCCGACGGTTCGACGGCGTCCGCCAGCCGATCCACCTGCATGTGTGGCCGCATCCGTCCCCGGCGTACGTCGCCGTCTTCGTCCACGGATACGCCGACCACGCCGGGCGGTACGGCCATGTGGCGAACGCTCTGGTCAAGCACGGCGCCGCCGTCTACGCGCCGGATCACATGGGCAGCGGTCTGTCGGGCGGCAGGCCCGCACTCGTGGAGGATTACGAGGAGGTCGTCGCCGACCTCCGCGCGGCGGTGGGACAGGCACGCGCCGACCATCCCGGCCGCCCGGTGGTCATGATCGGCCATTCCGTCGGCGGGACGGTCGCGACCCGCTACGCGCAGCGTCACGCCGACGACCTCTCGGCACTCGTCCTGGTCGCTCCGGTACTCGGCGCCTGGAGCACGGCGACATCGCTGCTGGCCTTCGAAGAGATCCCCGAGATGCCGCTGGACGTGGGAGCGGTGATGTCGAGGGATCCCCAGGAGGCACGGCGTTACAACGAAGATCCGCTGATCTGGCACGGCGCCTTCGTGCGGAGGACGCTGGAGGCGATCGCCGCGTCGCTGGAGCGGATCGACAGGGGAGGAAGCCTGCTCTTCCTGCCCGTCCTGTGGCTGCACGGCGACGCCGACATGCTGGCCCGGCTCGAGGAGAGCAGAGCGGGAATCGAGAGGATACGCGGGGCCTATCTCACCGAGCGCATCTACCCGGGTGTGCCGCACGGGATCTTCCACGACGTGGAGAAGGAGCGCGCGATCGCGGACACCACCGCGTTCATCGAGAGCGCCCTCACCCTGATCGGCGACTCCGGGCGTTGAGACCGCTCCGCCGTTTCGGCGCCCGTCCCGGAGGGCGGGCCCATCGTGTGCACCTTCGTCCACCGAGGAGCGACAATGAGCGTGCTACGACCGCACCTGCGGGCGACTCTCGCAGACCTGAGCGAGCGCCGGCCGGAATCCCTGACCAGCACTCCGACGGACACCTCCCACCCGCTCGCGAACAACGAGTCGCCGTTCGCGCCGCTGCCGTCGGTGGCCGAGGCGATGGCGGCGGCGGTCGGACGGGTCAATCGCTACCCCGACGCGGCGGCCGGTGGACTCGCGAACGACATCGCCGCATGGCTGCGGGTCGGAAGCGACCAGGTGGTGGTGGGCTGCGGGTCGGTCGGCGTGCTCCAGTTGCTGTTCGAGATGGTCGGCGAGCCGGGCGCGGAGGCGCTCTACGCGTGGCGCTCGTTCGAGGCGTATCCGATGTTGGCGGAGCTCGCGGGGCTGAAGGCGGTGGCCGTACCGCTCCGCGGCGAGCGGCACGATCTGCCGGGGATGGCCGCCGCGATCACGCCCCGGACCCGCCTGATCGTCGTCTGCAACCCCAACAGCCCCACGGGCACGACGGTGAAGCGCGCCGAGCTCGAGGACTTCCTCGACGCCGTGCCCGACGGTTGCCTGGTGGTGCTGGACGAGGCGTACCGGGAGTACGTCAGGGACACCGACTCTCCCGACGGACTCCGCCTCCAGCGGGGGCGCCCCGACGTGGTGGTGGTCCGGACCTTCAGCAAGGCCTTCGGACTCGCCGGGCTCCGGGTCGGATACCTGGTGGCCGACCCGGCGATCGCCGCCGGAGTGCGTATGCTCCGCCTGCCGTACTGCGTCAACCAGCTGGCGCAGGTGGCGGCGTCCGCGTCGCTGCGCGCACAGGACGAACTGACCGCCCGGGTCGAACGAACCGTGAGAGAGCGGGATCGCGTCCGGAGCGCGCTGCTCGGCGCCGGCTGGCCGGTCCCGCCGAGTGAGACGAACTTCCTCTGGCTGGGGTTGGGAGAGGAGTCCGCCGGTTTCGCCGAAGTCTGCGCGGCACACGATGTCAACGTCCGGATCTTCCCCGGTGACGGTGTACGGGTGACGATCGGCGAGCGGAAGGCCAATGACGTGTTCCTGGCGGCGGCCGAGGAGTACCGGCGCTCCCGCTGATCCACCTGTGGGACGGGCCGGGGCCTCTCATTCCCGGTCCCACCCGCGGTCCCCGGCTCATGGTGGAACCGCACCGGCTACGCCGTAGGGCCGCCGCCGCACGGGCCGTCGCCTCTGCGCCGTCACGCGGTCAACGCTCGGAGGAAGACGTGCTTGACCGACGCGATCACCTGCTCGATCGGGAAGGGATCCTCGGCTGTCACCCACTCCAGCAGGATGGATTCCATCGCGCCGTTGAGACCGCGCGCGGCCATACCGGGGTCGACCGTGTCCGGCAGGTCGAGGTCCGCCCCGGTGACCTGGAAGAACGCCGCCGCGTTCATCTGCACCGTCCCCGCCAGGTAGGCCGCACTCGCCCGGGCCCGTTCGACGTACATGATCTGGGCCCGGCGTGGATCGTCGGTGATGAAGCGGATGTAGGCCTCGATCCCGGCCTCGAGGACTCCTTCCAGAGTCCTCGGTGCCTGCGCAGCGGCCTGGGAGGCCACCTGCACGCTCTGTTCCACGCACCGGTGGTAGATGACCTCCAGCAGTTCCTCGCGAGTGGCGAAGCACTCATAGAACGCGCGGTTGGAGATCCGTGCGATCGTGCACAGTTTCTCGATCGTGGTGTTGGTGAAACCCAGCGTGCCGTACAGGGCGAAACCCGCGTCGATCAGTCGCTCCCGGCGGTCGGCCAGTCGCTCCTCGGGTGTCATCCCCTGGTAGATCCTGTCACTCATGCACGTCCTCGCCGCGGGGGAGGACGTGCCGGGCCCATGTCCCACTTCCACCTCACCGTTTCCGTTCACCGATCTTCGGCATTATCGCGGCCGGCGGGAGGGACGCGGTTCAGCGGGGGACGAGGGGCAGGACGACCGCCGAGGGGCGGGACGGGTCGTGGAAGACCTCCTGGTCGGCGATGACCATGGCGCTGCCGGTGCCCAGGGGGTCGCCGGTGCCGAGGTTGCGGGCGACGCGGGGGTAGGCGCCGCTCGCCACGTGCACGCGGATGCGGTGGCCGCGGCGGAAGCGGTGGCCGATCGGCCACAGGTCCACCTCGACCCGGCGGACGCCGTCGGCGTCGGGCACCGGGTCGCCCGGGGTGAGCCGCCGCACCCCCTCGCACACGTTGTAGGACGCGCCGCCGGGGTGCACGTCGCAGACCCGGACCACGACGTCGGTGTGCCCGGTGCTGGAGCGCAGGTACAGCTCGGCGGAGACGGGGCCGATCATCTCGGTGTCCTCGCGCAGCTCGGGGCCGGTGTAGACGAGCACGTCGCGCCGGGCCTCCAGGCGCCGGTTGTCGCGCGGTTCGGAGTTGCCCAGCAGCACCGGGCCGCCCAGCGCCGGGGTGGGGTGCGCCGGGTCGTAGCGGTAGCGGTCCGGCCCGGAGTCCTCCGGGCCGCCCGGGTCCAGCCCGCCGCCGGGCCGCAGGTGCCAGCGCTGCGGGCGCATGCCCGGCACCGGCCAGTCGGGGTGGTCGCGCCACTCGTCCGCGCCGGTGACGAAGAGCCGGACCGGCTGCTCCCGCAGGCCCGACAGGTCTCCCATGAGGTGGGCCCGGAACCAGGACAGCGCGTCGGCGTTGGCCGCCCGGGTCTGCCGCACGTCCGCGTGGTACCACGGGCCGATGGTCAGCTGCGGCCGTCGCCCGGCGGCCCGCATCGCCAGGTAGTCCTTCACCTGCCAGGGCAGGAAGACGTCGTACCAGCCGCCGACCATGGTGACCGCGGCCTCCACCTCGCCCACCGAGGCGGAGAAGTCGCGCCTGCCCCAGTAGGCGGCCGGGTCGGCGTGGTGGGTCAGCAGATCCTGGAAGAAGGGCACGGCCCGGCCCGCCGACAGCACGTCCAGCTCCGCCAGCGGGCGCCCCGACAGCGCGGCCCGCCGGGTCCTGCGCGGAGCCGTCAGCGCGCCGAAGGGGCTGTCGATCGAGGCGGTCAGCGTGGTCCAGATCAGCGACGACTCCAGCGCGAACGCCCCGCCCACGTAGGCGGCGTCGCGGAACTGCGAGGCGGTCACCGAGGTGGCCATGGCCTTCAGGTCGGGCCCGGCCTCCGCGGCGATCGCCCACTGGGCGTAACCGAGGTAGGAGGGGCCGTGCATCGCCAGGCTCCCGCCGTACCAGGGCTGCCCGCGCAACCAGGCGAGGGTGGCCAGTCCGTCGTCGTGCTCGTCGAGCGGGTTCGGCAGGCCGCCGGAGCCGAAGCTCCCCCGGCAGCTCTGCATGACCACCTGGAAGCCCCGCCGGGCGAAGGCCCGGCCGTACATGAGCCCGAACATCCCGCGCCTGCCGTACGGCGAGCGGATCAGGATGGTGGGCGGCCGGACGGCTCCCCGGGGGACGTAGCGGTCGGCGAGCAGGACCACCCCGTCCGGCATCGGGACCGGGAGGTCACGCTGGACCGCCACCCGGTGCGCGGTCTGAGGCCTGGCGGACCGGCCCGGCCAACTCGGCCACGTCGTAACCATATGTCCTCCTCATCCGGTTTCTTACCCGCTGGTAATAGAACAAAGCTCGCGCCTGAGTGCGCGAACCGGCAAGACATGCCGGGTGCTTTTATTTCATCGCTTGATGAATCATGCTGGTCCCATGACCGACGTCCTGGTGATCGGCGCGGGCCCCACCGGCCTCACCCTGGCGGCCGAGCTGGCCCGCCACGGCCTGGCGCCGCGCGTGGTCGAGCGCGCCCCCGAACCCCCGCCGACCTCGCGGGCGCTCGTCGTCCAGCCGCGCACGCTGGAGGTCTTCGACGACATGGGGGTCGCGGCGGAGGCGCTGGCCGAGGGCCGGGAGGTCGACGCCTTCACCGCGGTGTTCCCCGGCCCCCGGCCGGTGCGGCTCCGCTTCGACGCGGACCTGTCGGGCTCGCCCGAGCTGGACACCGCCTATCCGCGGCCGCTGATGCTGCCCCAGGACCGGACCGAGTCGCTGCTCACCCGGCACCTGGCCGGCCTGGGCGTGCAGGTCGAGCGCGGCGTCGCCCTGGAGTCCTACCGGCAGACCGGGGACGGGGACGGCGGCGGGGTGGTCGCCCTGCTGCGCCACGCGGACCGGCGGGTGGAGCGGGCCGCCGCCCGCTGGATCGCCGGCTGCGACGGCGCGCACAGCACGGTCCGGGAGCAGGCGGGGATCGCCTTCGAGGGCGTGACCTACGGCCGGGAGTTCATCATGGCCGACGCCCGGCTGGACTGGGAACTTCCGGACGGCGAGCTCTACCTCTTCCCCGGCGGCGGCCCGCTCTTCGAGGACAGCGGCATCCTCGCCGCCTGGTCCATGCCGGGCGAGCGCCGCTTCCGCGTCTTCGGCGACGTCCCGCCCGGCCACGGGGACCCCGCTCTGGCGGACTTCCAGCGGCTCCTGGACGAGCGGCTCCCGGTCCCCGCCAGGATCATCGAGGCGAACTGGGTCTCCCGCTACCGCCTGCACCGCCGCGGGGTGCGCCGCTACCGGTCCGGGCAGGCGTTCCTGGCCGGGGACGCGGCCCACATCCACAGCCCGGCGGGAGGCCAGGGCATGAACACCGGCGTCCAGGACGCCTACAACCTCGCCTGGAAACTCGCCCTGGCCGCGGCCGGAGCGCCGGACGGCCTGCTCGACACCTACCACGCCGAGCGCCACCCGGTGGGAGCCGCGCTGCTGCGCACCACCGACCGGGCCTTCGGACTGGCGGTCGCGGCCTCCGCCACCGCCAGGTTCGTGCGGCGGCACCTGCTCCGGCACCTGGCCCCCGCGGTGCTGGAGCGCCCGTCGGCCCGGCGCGCGCTCGTGGGCGCCATCTCCCAGCTGAGGGTCGGTTACCCGGGCAGCCCGATCTGCGGCCAGGCCGGACGGTGGCACGGAGGGCCCGGCCCGGGCGGCCGGGCCTGGGACGCCCCGGTCCTGGGCGAGGGCGTGCACCGGCTCCACGAGGTGCTGCGCGGCACGCACCACACCGCCCTGCTCTTCACCGCGGGCTCCCCGGCCGAGCCGCTGCTGCGCGCGGCGCGGGAACTGGAGGGCCGGTACGGCCCGCGCCTGGTCGCACGAGTGGTCGCCCCGGACGGCACGGGCGACCTGTCCGACCCGGACGGCCTGCTGCACCGCCGCTACGCCGCGGAGCCGGGATCGGTCTACGTCATCCGGCCCGACCGCCACGTGGGCTACCGGGGCCGTGACCCGCGGGACGCCGCGGACGACCTGGGCGTACGGCTGGGCGGGCCGCCCGGCTGACGCCGCCCGGACGGGGCGGGGCGATCCGTCCGGCTGACGCCGCCCGGACACGGTGGGCGCGACCCGTCCGGCGCCGTACGGGCGCGCTGGGCACGGTGGGCGCCGCTGCCCGGGCCGGTCGACGCCGGTGGCGGCGGGCCGGGCGCCTACGGTCGCGTAGGGAGCGGAGGGCGCGGCAAACTACTGCGACATGTCATCAATAACCTCGTATGTCGCTCTTGGGGACAGCTTCACCGAGGGCTTGAACGACCACCTCGGCGGCGACCGCTACCGGGGCTGGGCCGACCGGCTGGCCGAACTGCTGGCGGCCCGCGAGCCGGGGTTCCGCTACGCCAACCTGGCCGTCCGGGGCCGCCTGATCGGCCGCATCGCCGACGAGCAGGTGCCCCAGGCCGAGGCCCTGGCGCCGGACCTGGTCTCGCTCTGCGCCGGAGGCAACGACATCCTGCGCCCCGGCGGCGACCCCGACGCGATCGCCGCCCAGCTCGACGCCGCCGTGGGCAGACTGCGCGCCACCGGGGCCCGGGTGCTGCTCTTCACCGGCTTCGACCTGCGCCAGGTCCCGGTGATGCGCCTGGTCCACCACAAGATCGCCGTCTACAACCTGCACATCCACGACATCGCCACCCGGCACGGCTGCACCCTCGTGGACCTGTGGGCCATGGGCGTGCTCCGCGACCGCCGCGCCTGGAGCGAGGACCGCCTCCACCTGTCGGCCGACGGCCACCGCAGGATCGCGCTGCGCGCCGCCGAGGCCCTCGGCCTGCCCGCCGAGGAGGACTGGCGCGAGCCGTACCCGCCGCTGGGCCCGTCGGTGTGGGCCGAGGCGCGCAAGGAGGACCTGCGCTGGGCCCGCATGTTCCTGGCCCCGTGGGTCAACCGCCGCCTGCAGGGCCGCTCCTCCGGCGACGGTCTGGGCGCCAAGCGACCCGAGCTCGCTCCCGTGTCGATGATGTTGCCTGACCACGGCTGACGCCGGTACTCTTGCGGGCATGCGAAACCCCGGAACCCTTCAGTGGTGGCGCCGCTTCTAGGCGGCGCAGGTTTCGCACACGCGAGCAGAGGGACGGCCGCCCGGGGAGGCGGCCTTTTCTGCGTCCGCCCCCCTGGCATCGGAAAAACACCAACGAGGGGCGAGACTGCAGTGGAGACGAGCGGATATACCACCGCCGGAGGCATCAGGGTCGAGGTCGCGACGGCCGACGTCCCGGAGACCGTGCTCGACGACGTCGTCAGCACGCTGGGCGAGCGGCGCGGCGGCGTCCTCTCCTCCGGGATGGAGTACCCCGGCCGCTACAGCCGGTGGCACCTGGCCTACGTCGATCCCTGCCTGGAGATCGTGGCCCGGGGCCGCACCGTCACCGCCCGGGCGCTGAACGCCCGGGGCCGCGTCGTGCTGCCCGCGGTCGCCTCCTGCCTGCTGGCCGCCGGAGAGCCGGTCTCCGAGCCGGCCGCCGACCGGGTCGAGGTGCACGTCCCGGAGTCGGCGGAGATCCTCCCCGAGGAGATGCGCAGCCGTCGGCCCACGGTCTTCACCGCGATCCGCGAGGTCATCGCCGCGTTCAAGGGCGAGAACGAGCACCTGGGCCTGTACGGCGCCTTCGGCTACGACCTGGCCTTCCAGTTCGAGCCGATCCGGCAGGTGCTCACCCGCGCCGCCGACCAGCGCGACCTGGTGCTGCACCTGCCCGACCGGATCATGGTGATCGACCGCAAGCGGGAGACCAGCAAGGAATACCGCTACGAGTTCACCGTGGACGGCGTCTCCACGCACGGCCTGCCCCGCGACGGCGAGAGCGTCCCGCTGCCGCCCGCCCCCGCCGAGCTCCCGGCCGACCCCGCCAAGGGCGCCTACGCCAAGGTCGTCGCCGCGGCCAAGGAGAAGTTCGTCCGCGGCGACCTGTTCGAGGTCGTCCCCGGGCAGGTCTTCCACGCCCCCTGCACCGACCCGGCCGCCTTCTACCGGGGACTGCGCAAGGCCAACCCCGCGCCCTACGAGTTCCTGTTCAACCTCGGCGAGGGCGAGCACCTGGTCGGCGCCTCCCCGGAGATGTACGTCCGGGTCAGCGGCGACCGGGTGGAGACCTGCCCGATCTCCGGCACCATCGCCCGCGGCGGCAACCCGGTCGAGGACGCCGAGGCGATCCGCACCCTCCTGTCGAGCGTCAAGGAGGAGTCGGAGCTGACCATGTGCACCGACGTGGACCGCAACGACAAGTCCCGCATCTGCGTGCCCGGCAGCGTCCAGGTCATCGGCCGCCGGCAGATCGAGATGTACTCCCGCCTGATCCACACCGTGGACCACATCGAGGGCCGCCTGCGCCCCGGGTTCGACGCCCTCGACGCCTTCCTCACCCACATGTGGGCCGTCACCGTCACCGGCGCCCCCAAGACCTGGGCGATGCAGTTCATCGAGGACCACGAGGCCACCACCCGCCGCTGGTACGGCGGAGCGGTCGGCTACATCGGCTTCGACGGCTCCATGAACACCGGCCTGACCCTGCGCACCGCGCAGATCAGGGAGGGGGTCGCCACCGTGCGGGCCGGGGCCACGCTGCTGTTCGACTCCGACCCCGACGCCGAGGAGCGGGAGACCGAGCTCAAGGCCAGCGCCCTGCTCGGCGCCCTCGCCGCGGTCGCGGCCCGGACCGCCGAGGCCGGGGCGGCGGCCTCCGCACCGGCCGCGACGCAGGCGCCGGAGCGGCCCGGCGAGGGCATGAAGGTGCTCCTGGTCGACCACGAGGACTCCTTCGTCAACACCCTGGCCGACTACTTCCGGCAGCAGGGCGCCGAGGTCGTCACCCTCCGGCACGGCTTCCCGGCCGAGATGATCGACGAGATCGACCCCTCGCTCGTGGTGCTCTCGCCCGGCCCCGGCTGGCCGTCGGACTTCGGCCTGCCGGCCCTGGTCGACGCGCTCTACGCCCGCGACCTGCCCGTCTTCGGCGTCTGCCTCGGCCTGCAGGGCATGGTCGAGCAGGCCGGCGGCACGCTGGAGCTGCTGTCCTACCCCGAGCACGGCAAGCGCGGGCAGGTCAAGCGGATGGGCGGGAGCGCCCTGCTGGACGGCCTCCCCGAGGAGTTCGTCGCCGCCCGCTACCACTCGCTGCACGCCAAGCAGCCGGGGGTCGACGGCTTCACCGTCACCGCGCTCACCCCCGACGGCGCGGTCATGGCGATCGAGGACGTGGCACGGCGCCGCTTCGCGGTGCAGTTCCACCCCGAGTCGATCCTCACGGCCGAGGGCGGCGCGGGCGCGCGCATCATCGCCAACGTCCTGAAGCTGTCCCGGCCGGTGGCCTGAAACGGCGACGCGGACACGCTCGGTGGTCGTACAGTTACTCCTGACATAGGGCTGCGGGCGGACCGGTCGGACCGGTCCGCCCGCGGGCATGTGAGAGGAGCCGACGATGCGACCGCAGGACGCGCTGCCCGACGGGCTGCCCGTCGCACTGCCCGACGCCGTCCGGGAGGCACTGCTGGCGCCGCTCGTCGACCACCACTGCCGCGGCGTGCGCCGCGACGACCTGGTGCGGGCCCGGTTCGAGCTGCTGATCACCGAAGCGGACGCCCCCGCTCCGCCCGGCACGACCCACTTCGACACGCCCGCCGGCGCCGCCATCCGGCGCTGGTGCGCCCCGCTGCTGGACCTGGAACCGCACACCCCGCCCGCCGTCTACCTGGCCCGCCGCGCCGAACTCGGCGCGGAGGAGGTGAACCGGCGGATGCTGCGCGGCGCGGGGGTCGCCGCCTTCCTGGTCGAGACCTCCCCGGAGTCACCGGAGCTGCTCTCGGTGACCGAGACGGGCAGGCACGGCGAGGCCGCCGCCGACGAGATCGTCCGGATCGAGCAGATCGAGCACGAGGTGGCCGAGACCTCGGGCGCCGGCGTCTCCTACATCTCGGCCCTGGAGGGCGAGCTCGCGGACCGGGCCGCGCGGGCCGCCGGGCTCGCCTCGGCCATCGCCCACCGGTACGGCCTCGACTTCGATCCGGCCAGGCCGAGCCGGGGCGCCGTCATCGCGGCGGCCAACCGGAGGCTGTCCGACCCCAAGGAGCCGCTGGCCGACCCGGTGCTCCTGCGCCACCTGCTCTGGACCGCGGTGGAGGTGGCCCGGGCGGGCGGCCTGCCGCTGCAGTTCCACACCGGGCACGGCGGGCCGGAGGCGGCCCCGCACCGGGCCGACCCGGCGCTGATGGCCGGATTCGTCCGGGCGCTCCAGCCCATGGGCGTGCCGGTCATCCTGCTCGGCTGCCGTCCCTTCCACCGCCAGGCCGCCCACCTGGCGGCCGCCTTCCCGCACGTCTACGTGGACGTCGGAGGCGCTCCGGCCCGCGCCGGGGCGGACGCCGTCATCGAAGAGCTGCTGGAGCTGGCGCCCTTCCACAAGCAGCTGTTCGGTTCCCACGCCCACGGCGTGGCCGAGACCTGCTACCTCGGGGCGCTGCAGCACCGCAGGGCTCTGGCCAGGGCCCTGGCGCTCCGGCTGGCGGCCGACGAGTGGAGCGCCTCCGACGCGGCCCGGGTGGCCTACATGATCGGTTCGGGTAACGCCCGCCGGGTCTACCGGCTGTAGGTCGCCCGGGTCCCCTTCGACGGGTGTGCTCCTCGGGGCGAACGCGGTGCCCCGCCGCCGGAACGCTAAGGTTGTCAGGATTTGATCCCGTAGCCTGGAAGGTTCTCTCGCGTGGACGACAGTCAGCCGCGTTTCCTCGACGACGTGACCGTGGAGCTGGTCAAGCACAGTGCTTCGGACACCGACGTGCTCTGGGCGGCCCGAGTGTCCACCGCTGGGGAGCAGTCCCTGGAGGAGATCGGCAAGGACCCGGAGCGGTCCAAAGGGTTGATCAACTACCTGATGCGGGACCGGCACGGCAGCCCGTTCGAGCACAACTCGATGACCTTCCTCGTCAGCGCGCCGATCTTCGTCTTCCGTGAATTTCACCGCCACAGGGTGGGATGGTCGTACAACGAGGAAAGTGGGAGATATCGCCAGCTTCAGCCCAATTTCTATATTCCGGGTAGGGAGCGAAAGCTGGTGCAGGAAGGGCGGCCGGGCAAGTACGTCTTCGTGGAGGGGACCGCGGAGCAGCACAAGGTCGTCACCGAGGCGATGGAGTCGGCCTACCGGCAGTCGTACGCCGCCTACCAGGAGATGCTGGAGGCGGGGGTCGCCCGCGAGGTGGCCAGGACGGTGCTGCCCGTCGGGCTGTTCTCCTCGATGTACGCCACGTGCAACGCCCGCTCGCTGATGCACTTCCTGTCGCTGCGCACCAAGAGCGAGCAGGCCAGGGTGCCGTCGTTCCCACAGCGTGAGATCGAGATGGTGGCCGAGAAGATGGAGGCCGCCTGGGCGGAGCTGATGCCGCTCACCCACGCGGCCTTCGTCGCCAACGGCCGCGTCGCCCCCTAGGTTCCGCGCTGCGCATGATCGGCAGATTGGCGATCATGAGTTGGAGGAGTGGGCCAGCAGCGGAAATCACCACTTCGATCAGCCGATGGTCCGCTCCACGCCCAGCGCCGGGGAAGCGGTGTGAACCCCCTGGTGACCAGGACGGCGAGCAGCCGGCGCGCCGGGCGCTCAGCGCGGGTTCGGCGTCCTCGCGGATAGCACCAGGAGTGAGCCCAGGCGGTAGCGGCGTCCCCAGGCGTTCAGACGATGAACTGCTCGACGATGCCGTGCAGTTCGGCGGCGACCTCATCGAGCTGACCGGCGGTCCGGCGGGCCTCTGCCACCCCGGCGGTGGTGATCACCGCCGCCTCGGCGACCCCGGTGATGCCGGCGGCGATGTCGTCGGCGCCGACCGCGGCCTGGGAGATGTTGCGGCTCATCTCCCCGGAGGTGGCGCTCTGCTCCTCCACCGCGGCGGCGATGGTGGTGGAGTGCTCGCTGACGGTCGTGATGACCGCGCTGATCCCCCCGATGGCCGCGATCGCGGCATCGGTGTCGGCCTGGATGGCCTCGATCCGGCGGGCGATGTCCTCGGTGGCCTTGGCCGTCTCCTGCGCCAGGTCCTTGACCTCGCCGGCCACGACCGCGAAGCCCTTGCCCTGCTCGCCGGCGCGGGCGGCCTCGATGGTCGCGTTCAGGGCGAGCAGGTTGGTCTGCTCGGCGATGCTCGTGATGGTCTTGATGACCGAGCCGATCTCCGCGCTGGAGGCGCCCAGCTTCGCGACGGTCTCACCGGCGTCCCGTACCGTCCGCACGCCGGTGTCGGCCACCCGGGCGGCCTGGCTGACGCTGCCGGCGATCTCGGCGATGGTGGTGCTCATCTCCTCGCTGGCCGCGGCGACGGTCTGCACGTTGGCCGAGACCTGCGCCGCGGTCGCGGCGACCTGGTCGGAGCGGGCCGCGGTGCCGGCAGCGGCGGTGTCCATCCGCGTGGAGACACCGTTCAGCTCACGGGAGGCCTCGGTCAGGGTCGCGCTGTGGCGGCCGATCACGGTGAGGGCGTCGCGCAGCACGTCCACGGTCTGGGCCAGCGCGCGGGCCATGCCGCCCAGCTCGTCGTGGTGGGAGGTGTCGATGGAGACGGTCAGGTCCTTGGCGGCCAGGGCCTTCATGACTGACACGTAGGAGCCGATGCGGCGTGAGACCCGCCCGGCCAGGAGCACGGCGGCGCCGCCCAGCAGCAGCGCGGCCACTGCGGCGGTGAGCACGGTGAACGCTTTGGCGCCGGAGGCGACGTCCTTCGCCCGGGCGGTGCTCTCCTCGGCCCGCGCGGCGATGCGCTGCTTCAGCAGAGGCAGGGCCTCGTCGAACGTCTTGTAGTGGCTCTCGAAGCCGGGACGGGCCTCAGCGGCACCGCTCTGCCCGGGGTCACTGACCACCCGGCTGGCCAGGGTGACCACCCGCTGCCCGGTGGCGATCATCTCCTGGGCGGTGGTCTGCAGGCGCTGCACCTCATCGGTCAGTTCCGGCTGGTTCTCGATGACGCGTGCGAAGCCGGTGCGCAGAGCGCGCACATGGTCGCCGAGCAGGTCGAGGGCTTGCTGCCGCTCGGCGCTGTCGCGCGTGGTCATCGCGTTCAGCACATCGGCGCGGAAGGCCACCCGGGCGGTGTCGGCCGCTCCGGCGGCCTCCAGCGCCGCCGTCGCGGCGCGTGCCTGCACCTGGGCCTCCTCCAGCTGGGAGATGCCCCGGTAGCCGATCAGGCCGGCCACTCCCACAAGGAGGAAGCCGGCCACCGCCAGGGCCAGGATCTGATGCCGGATAGTGAGTCTCATCACTGCCTCTCCAGTCGCTTTCCTTGTGCTTCGACCGCAAGAGGTCGGAGCTGAGTACTCAGGTGAGGCCGGTTTCCGTCGATTGCCGGGGAAAGGACCCACAGCCCTACGAGCACCCGGGAACGTCTATGCGGATCACCATCTGGGCCGCGGCCGTCGCCGCAGGCCTCCTGCTGACCGGGTGCGCGGCCGCACCCGACACTGCGGGCGGCTCCGTCGCCGCCGGCGCGCGGACCGCCGCCCGTGCCTCGCTACCCGACGACATCCGGCGGGCAGGTGTCCTGGTGGTCGGCTCGGACCTGTCGTTCGCGCCCATGGAGTTCGTCAAGGACGGCAAGCAGACCGGCTTCGACGTCGAGCTGGCCGCCGCGATCGCCAGCAGGCTCGGCCTGAAGGCAGAGGTACGGCAGACGCCCTGGCCCGAACTGCTCGGCAAGGTGGAGGCGGGCGACCTCGACGCGGCCATGGCCTCCATCACGGACAAGGCCGAACGGCAAAAGAGCGTCGACTTCGTCGACTACCTCAACGTCGGTTCCGTCGTCGTCACCCGCGGCGGGCAGGGTGGTGACGGCATCGAGGCCCTGTGCGGCCGGCGGGTCGCCCTCCCGGCGGGCACCCTCTACGTCGACCTGGCCGAGGCGCAGAACAAGCGCTGCCCCGCGGGCGAGAAGATGACGATCATCGCTGTGCCCACGCTGACCGGCTCCAAGGAAATGGTGCTGGCCGGCAAGGCGGACGCCTACCTCGACGACTTCCCCCCGGCGGCGGTGTCCGTACGGGAGAACCCCTCGCTGGCCATCTCCGGCCGGCAGATCGAGGCGGCTCCCTACGGCATCGCGATCGCCAAGGACCGCAGCGGCCTGCGCCAGGCCGTCCAGCTGGCCCTGTACGAGCTGTTCGACGACGGCACCTACGACAAGCTGCTGGACAAGTGGCAGATCAGCGAAGGCTCCCTCAAGACCGGCGCGATCAACGGCGGCGCGTGAGCGCATCGATCCCCGCCGGAGCATCGGGAGCGCAGGGCCGGATAGCGCGCGCAGCGGCACCGCAAGCGTGATGGTCCTACGGTCCGCCCGGCCCGGGGCAGGCTGGGCAGCCGCCGGTCCACCGTCAGGTCCGGGCGCACTTCCTGGGCCGTCGCCACGGCCTGGGCGCCGCCCGCCACGGCGTGCACCCGCCAGCCGGCCAGCTCCAGCAGCCCGTGGCACCGGCTGGAGCAGATCCTCATCAACCTGACCGCCAACGCCGCCCGCCGCGGCAGGCCCCCGTGGTCATCGGCGCCGAACCGTCGGCGGCGGCATGGTGGCCAGGGGTGACGACCGGCACCGCCCACCCGATGAATCTTCGGAGACGGGAGCTGAGCGGCGATCGAACGGCCGACGGCGTCGGCGAGCCGTCGGGGCTCGGGTCATCGTCACCGGCCGTTGCGGTGCGGGCGGTGCCGGACGGGCGGGGGCCTTGTGGCGGCTCGGTCGCTGCGGGATGTCGTCGGCGGTACCGGGTCCGCCTACGAGGTCTGCGGCGCGGGGACCTCGCGCAGCAGGCGCGAGTTCCACGGGCACCAGTGGGCTCCCGGCAGGAAGGCGCCGCCGGCCTCGTCCAGATGGTCCTCGACGTAGCGGGGGGCGGCGTCGCATACCTCGATGGCGACCTGGAAGAAGCTGATCGACGCCGGGTCGAGGTGGAAGCTCCAGCCGGGGTTGTAGGACTCGGGCCGCTTGACGATCCTGCCTATGATGTGGGTCCTGTCCTTCTGGGTGCCGTTGACGATGTTGCGGGCCTCCTGGATCTTGGCGGTGTCGGTGAGCTTGAAGACGACCTTGTCGGGGCTCGGGGGGTAGTCGAACTCGAAGTAGGCCTCCGAGGCGGCCGCGCCGCGGTGGGCGGTGGCACCGGTCGGGGTCGCGCCAGCGGGCTGGGTCAGCGACAGCAGCGCGGCGGCCGCTGCCAGGACGGCGAGTTTGACGGTGGTGCGTGGCATGAGGATCTCCTTACGCGAACGGATCGGGTCGGTGCCTGCCGTGTGGAAGGCGCGGGCCGGGGTGGTGGCGGGCGCCTGCGCGGATGGCGCGCGGTCGTGCGGCGGCGGGCCTGCGGCGGGGCGCAACAAGGGACGTGTCGGCTGTTTCGGCGAGGACGGCTTGTGCGGGACGCCGCACAAGCCGTCTCGAGCGAATGGCCGCCGGCGGGTCCCGGGGCCGGCTGCGGGCCGGAGAGTCAGGACAGCTGCCAGCTGATCTCGTCGACGCTGTCGTTGCTGCCCATCGGCTCTTCCATGGACTGGCTCGAGGCCAGGGGGCGGGTCCGGCTGTTGTCGCGGTCGACCAGCACAGCGGTGTGCTGGGTCTGGTTGACCCAGGAGGAGATGTTGTCGGCGGCGGTGCGCACGCCCATGGGCAGTTCGCTGAGATCGACGGTGTAGCCGGCGCCGATGCCGTAGGCGGGGCCGCTTCGGCCGTAGTCGCGGTACAGGCACAGCGTGGCGGTCGGGCAGGTCTCGCCGTCGCTGAGCTTGACCACGCCCGCGGGCAGGGCATCGGCGCTCTGGTCGGCCAAGGCCGGGGCGGTGAAGGGAAGCAGGGCGGTGGCGGCGGCAGCGGCCAGGACGGCGGCGGTCCGGTGGGTGCGGGTCGTGATAGGTCGCTGATCGAACATGTCGTTGTCGCCTTTCGTGCTGGATGGGCCACTATGAGTCGCAGGTGGCATCCATGACGATGTCCGATACTCTGAGTAACAAAACGCTACTTAGGGTAAGTATCCGGATTGAATGGAAAGTGGTTAACTGTCCGTTTCTGGCCTGTCGCGGGATGTCGGTAAGGCCCATGTCGCCAGGTGTACGAGGTCGATTCGTTCACCCGGTTCGCTGCCGGAGCTGTCCGTGGTTACCGAAGGCGATGCGGCGTGCGGGCCGGTGGCGGGCTTCCTGAACGTTGAGCCGGGCGCCGACCATCCTCCGGTAGGCGTCGAGGATCCGGCGCAGGCCGAGCCCACGGTCGAGGAGCTGCTGCGCTGGTTGTCCGTCGTGCAGTCGCTGCCGCCGCGCACGACCACGACGGACGTGGAGATCGCCGGGCATGCCATCCCCACGGGACCGCTCGTGCTCTGTTCGTTCCCCGCCGCCAACCGCGACCCCGCCTTCATCGACGATCCCGAGACACTCGACATCACCCGGGGAGCCTCCGGCCACGTCGCCTTCGGTCATGGCGTGCACCACTGCCTCGGGGCGCCGCTGGCACGGATGGAGATGCGCATCGCCTTCCCGGCACTGCTGCGGCGCTTCCCCGGTCTCGCCCTGGCCGATCCGGACGAGCAGGTGGACTTCCGCGTCTTCAGCCTCGTGTACGGCGCGCACACGCTGTGGGTGACCTGGTGACCTGGTGACCTGGTGACCTGGTGACCTGGTGACCTGGTGACCTGGTGACCTGGTGAGCGGAGAGCCGGCGCCTCACCCACCCGGCGCGCCTCACGCTGTCGGTGAGTCGCCGGCTCAGCACGCTAGAGCACCGCGGCGCGCACCGTCAGCACGTCCGGCAGGTGCCGGGCGACGGTGAACCAGCTCTCCCCGTCGTCGCGGGAGCCGTACACCTCGCCGTCGCGGGTGCCGAAGAAGACGCCCGCGGGCGAGGCGCACATCGCGTCGCGCAGCACGGTCGAGTGGACCGGGTCCTCGGGCAGGCCGGTGCTCAGGGCCTGCCAGGAGCCGCCCGCGTCGTCGCTGCGGAAGACCCGGCAGCGGTGGTCGACGGGGGTGCGGTCCATGTCGGCCTTGAGCGGGAAGACGTAGACCGTGTCGGGCCGCTCGGGGTGCACGACGATCGGGAAGCCGAAGTCGGACGGGAGCGAGTCGCCGATCGAGGTCCAGGACCCGCCGAAGTCGTCGCTGCGGTAGACGCCGAAGTGGTGCTGGAGGAAGAGCCGCTCGGGCCGGGCCGGGTGGCCGGTGACCTTGTGCACGCACTGGCCGAACTCGGGGTACTGAGACCCCTCGGGGAGGAACGGCGCGCGGATCCCCTGGTTGGCCGCCTCCCAGGAGGCGCCGCCGTCGGTGCTGCGGTAGAAGCCGCCGGTCGAGACGGCGATCGCGATGGTCTTCGGGTCGCTGGGGTGGGGCAGCACGGTGTGCATGCAGAGCCCGCCGCCGCCGGGATGCCACTGGGCCCGGTGCGGGTGGTTCCACAGGCCCTCGACCAGGGAGAACGTGATCCCGCGGTCCTCGGAGCGGAACAGCGCCCCCGGCTCGACCCCGGCCCAGACGACGTCGGGCTCGCTGGGGGAGGGCTGGAGCTGCCAGACGCGCTCCAGCGCCGCGCCGGTCTCCTCGGGGAAGGCGATCGGGGCCTGCTCGGCCTCCTGCCAGGTGCCGCCGAGGTCGTCCGACCACATCACGGACGGGCCGAAGTGGCCGTATTCGATGCCGGCGAGGAGGCGGGGCGACGGGCTCCGGGTGTCGATCGCGACCGCGGAGACCCCGATGGTGGAGAAGCGGACCGGGTCGACCTCGAACGGGCCGCCGCCGGTGGAGCGGGCCAGGAACAGCCCCTTGCGGGTGCCGATGGCCAGGAGTGCGTCGTGCATGTCGTCTCCTTATCTCGTCGGCCCCATGCTTGCACGGTGCGAGCCGTATCGCACGCTTTATCGGATCGACATTCCGCATTCGAACGGAAAGTCGTTTTGGAGGGGGATCCGAAAAGCGCGGGGCGTGTTCAGGGCTCGCCCAGGGCGATGTCCCTGTGGATGTGCGCCAGGGGCACCCCGCCGTACTGCAGTCGCCGGACCGTCTCGTCGACCATGGCGGAGGGCCCGCAGACGTAGACCTCGTGCTCGGCCCACGAGCGGAACCGCTCCACCACGTCGGGCACCCGGCCGCGCATCCCGTCGTAGCCGGGCTCGTCGGAGACCACGGGGAGCACGCGCAGCCAGGGGAAGCCCGACTCCATCCGGATCAGGTCCGGCAGGTCGTAGAGCTCGCGCGAGTGGCGCACGCCGTGCAGCAGGTGGATGTTGGGCCGCCGGCCCGAGGCGATCACGTGCTCCACGATGGCCTTGATCGGCGCCAGGCCGGTGCCGCCCGCCACGCACAGCAGGTCGCGGCCGGAGTCGGCGGGCGTCATCGTGCCGACCGGCGGGCCGAGCATCAGGGTGTCGCCGATCCGGGTGTGCTCGACCAGCGCGGTGGACACCCAGCCGCCGGAGACCGCCCGGACGTGCAGCCGGAGGGTGTTGTCCTCGCGCGGGGCGTTCGCGATGGAGTACGTCCGCCACACCCGGGGCCAGCGCGCGGTCTGCACGTTGACGTACTGCCCCGGCAGGTACGGCATGCGCTGGCCGGGCTGGAGGGTGATCACCGCGATGTCCGGCGTGCGGCGCTCGTGGTCCACCACCTCGGCCAGCCACCAGGCGGGGGAGACCCCGGCGTCGGCCTCGGCGGCCTCGATCATCGTGTTGGCGGCGGCGGTGTAGGCGGCGACCCAGGCCGCCTCGATCTCCGCGTTCCAGATCTCGGCGGCGAAGCGCCTGACCGTGGCCAGCAGGGCGTTGCCGATCGCGGTGTAGTGCTCGGCGAGCACGCCGTACTTGCGGTGGTCGCGGCCGAGCTGGCCGAGGAACGACGCCAGGCCGTCCGGGCTGTCGATGCTCCAGACGATCCTGGTCAGAGCGCCGAACAACCGGTCGCGCTGGACGTCCATGGCCGGCGGGAACATGCCCCGCAGGTGCGGGTTCTCGGCGAACAGGCGGCCGTAGAAGTACGCCGCGGCCTTGTCCGCGACGGGCTCGACGACGGAGAAGCTTTCCTTGACGAGACGCGGATTCAATGACATGTGACGGAACCCAACCTCATTGACCGGACCGGTGTCCGGTCGTGCAGATCCACCTCCCTGGCGGTTCCGGGTGACGAGCGGCCCGCGGCCCCGGCGCCCCTGGTCGCTCGAATTTAAGTCTTCCATCACCCTCTGGACGTCACAACCGTTTCCCGCCAATATGATGCGGAAACTAACTTGCCGTAGTCGGCTGGTCATTATCGGTGATAGGCGTGCCCGCTTTTAGTGGAATAAGCGAATAAGAATCACATTCGCCGGAAAGGGGGTGATTCAATTGGGGTGAAAACCATTGTCGGGTCCGCCGAAACGCCCTCCGTGCCCTCAACCCCCCGCCGTCGGCGACGGAGGCGGCTTCCCGGCGAGACGACACCGATACCCGGGATGTGTGACATAGCGCAAATACTGTGCGCCATGATGGGGGTGCTGCTGGAGATGGGATGGGCGCCGCCCGCGCCGGGCGGCGTGACCCCGCGCATGGCCCTGGAGGACGCATGTCCCGACCCCTGATCGGTATCACCGCCTACCTCGAGGCCGCCCGTTGGGGCACCTGGGTCCGCGAGGCCGTCCTGTCACCCGCGTCCTACGTCCGGGCGGTGGAGAAGGCCGGCGGCGCCCCGGTGCTGCTCCCGCCCCTGGGCCTGGGCGGGATCGACGGCTACACGGCGGGCCTGTCCGGGCTGATCCTGGCCGGCGGCACCGAGCTCGACCCCGGCCTGTACGGCGCGGCCGCGGACGGGCGCCTGGACGGGCCCCAGCCGCACCGCGACCGCTTCGAGCTGGCCATGGCCCGCTCCGCGGTGCAGGCCGGGCTGCCGCTGCTCGCCGTCGCGAGGGGCATGCACGTGCTGAACGTCGCCCAGGGCGGCACCCTGATCCCCTGGCTCCCCGAGGTGGTCGGGCATGACCGGCACGGCGAGCCGGGCCGGCCGCACACCGTCCAGATCAGCGTGTCCAGCGCGCTGGGCAAGGCGCTCGGCGACCGGGCGGAGGTGACCGCGCCGCACCGGCAGGCCGTCAAGCGGCTCGGGACGGGTCTGCTCGCGGTGGCCTGGGCGGACGACCAGATCGTGGAGGGCGTCGAGCTGCAGGGACACCGCTTCGCGGTCGGCGTGCAGTGGCATCCGGAGCGGGGCGACGACAACCGCCTGATCGAGGCCCTGATCGAGGCCGCCGCCCACTGAGCGCCGGAGGCCGGATCCGGGCGAGTAGGGTGCGGCCATGGCGTTGCACCCCCAGGCCGAGGCCTACCTGAAGCTCTTCCCCACCGATCTCGGCACGCCCCTCGCCGAGCTCACCCCTGAGACGATCGCCCAGATGCGGGCCCTGGACGGGTTCGCCGAACAGCGGGGACCGGTCGTCCCGCTCCCGGTGGTGCGCGACGGGAGCGCGGCGGGCGTGCCCGTGCGCGTCTACCGGGCGGACGACGGCGACCACCCGCTTCCGGTGATCGTCTACTTCCACGGCGGCGGCTGGGTGTTCGGCAGCGTGGCCCGCAACGACGCGCTCGCCCGGGACCTGGCCGTGCGCACCGGCGCGGTGGTGGTCTCGGTGGACTACCGGCTCGCCCCGGAGCATCCCTTCCCCGCCGCGGCCGACGACGCGCTGGCCGCGGTCCGGGACGTCTTCGCCCGTCCGGCCGCCTACGGTGCCGACCCGGAGCGGATCGCGGTGCTGGGCGACAGTGCGGGCGGCAACCTCGCCGCCGTGGCCGCCTGGCAGGCCAGGGACGCCGGGCTGCGCCTGGCCCACCAGGTGCTGGTCTACCCGGTCGCCGACGTCGCCATGGACACGCCCAGCTACCGGACCTACGCCACCGGCTACGGGCTCGGCGCCGACGAGATGGCCTGGTTCGCCGCGCAGTACGGCGGCGACCCGGCCGACCCGCGGCTGGCCCCGCTTCGTCTGGCCGACAAGGCGGGCCTGGCCCCCGCCACGGTGCTCACCGCCGAGTGCGACCCGCTCTGCGACGAGGGCGAGGCGTACGCCGCCGGGCTCGCGGCGGCGGGGGTCCCGGTCGAGTACCGGTGCTACGCCGGGGCGATCCACGGCTTCTTCGGCCTGCCCGGCTTCTTCGACCAGGCGGCCGAGGCGCGCGAGTACGCGGCCGCGCGGCTGAAGGAGGCCTTCGCGTGACGGACCGGACTCCGGGCGGCGGACGCCCGTGCCGCGCCCGCTGACCGCCGGACATCCGTAGCCCCGGACGCCGCCCCGGACGCCGGACGCCGCTCCGGCGCCCGTCCGTGGCCCGTCCGTGGCCTGTCCGTGGCCCGGTCTCCGGCTCCGGGTCACGCCGGGTCGGGCAGGCGGCTCAGCACCGGGTTCCGCACCTGCTGGAAGATCACCGAGGTGCGGAACCCGGCGATCTCGCGGCGCTGGCTGAGCCGGTCGAGCAGGAAACCGTGCAGGTGGTCCAGGTCCTGCACGGCGACGTGGAGCAGGAAGTCGTCGCCGCCCGCCAGCACGAAGACGCTCAGCACCTGGGGCAGGGCGCTGACTGACTCCTTGAAGCTGTCGATGACGGCCCGGCTGAGCGGGCGGACCTGCACCGAGACCATGGCCTGGACGCTCCGGTTGAGGGCGGCGTGGTCGATTTCGGCGTGGTAGCCGCGGATCACCCCCCGCCGGGTGAGCGCGCGCACGCGCTCCAGGCAGGTCGAGGGGGCGATGCCGAGCAGCCGGGCGAGCTCCCGGTTGGACCGCCGCGCATCCGTCTGGAGAAGGCGGATGATTTCCGTATCAAGTTCGTCCATGACGGTGATTATGCCGTGATTCCGGTCGAACGTTCGATGAAAGGCCGTTTTCTTCGTTCGTCTGGCTACCTTCCTTGGCATATGACCGATCGATGGGAAGGCCGGTGTGCGGTGCCGGAAACGAGTGCGACGCGGGTGGCGGGGGCACGGGGGACGGGCGGTGCGGGGCCGGGCGGCCGGCTGGGACCGGGACAGGGCACGGCGCTGCTCCTCGGGGCGGTGCTCGGGCCCGGCGTGCTCGCCCTGCCGCACCTGGCCGCGGCCGCCGCCGGACCGGCCTCGATCGTGGCCTGGGCCGCGCTGCTGGCGCTCAGCGCGCCGGTGGCGCTGACCTTCGCCGCGCTGGGCGGCCGGTTCCCCGACGGCGGCGGGGTGGCGGCGTTCGCCGCGCGGGCCTTCGGCGCCCGGACCGCGGCGGTGACCGGCTGGTGGTTCTACTTCGCGGTCCCGGTCGGAGTGCCGGCCGGAGCCCTGATCGGAGCCGAGTACGTCTCCTCGGCCCTGGGGCTGGGCGCCGGCGGGACCCTGGCGGTGACCTGCGGGCTGCTGGCGGCGGCGTTCGCCGCCAACCACGCGGGCCTGCGGTTCTCCGGCGGGCTGCAGCTCCTGCTGGCGGTCCTGCTCGTCGCGCTCCTGGTCGCGGCGGTGGCGGCGGCCCTGCCCGCCGTACGGCCCGGCAACTTCACGCCGTTCGCCCCGCACGGACCGGAGGGGGTCGCCCGGGCCGCCGGAGTGCTGTTCTTCGCCTTCGTCGGCTGGGAGGCGGCCAGCCACCTGTCGGCCGAGTTCGCCGATCCCCGCCGCCACCTGCCGCGGGCCACGGTGCTCACCCTGGCGGTCGTGGGCGTGCTCTACACCGGGCTGGCGGTGAGCGTGATCGGCGTGCTCGGCGGGCGGGCGGCCGTCTCACCGGTCCCGCTCGCCCTGCTGCTGGAGCACGGCGCCGGGAGCCTGGCCGGGCCGGTCACCGCCGGAGCGGCCCTGCTGCTGAGCTTCGGCGCGATCAACACCTACGTGGCCGGGGGCGCCCGGCTCGGCGCCGCGCTGGCCCGCGACGGCGCACTGCCCGCCTGGCTGGCCGGCGGCGCGGGCCCGGCGCGGGTGGGGCACGGCGCGGACTCGGCGCGGGTGGGGCATGACGCGGACCCGGGCCGGGTGCCGCACCGCAGCCTGCTCCTGCTGGCCGTGCTCTCCGGCGCGGTGACCGCGGCGGTGGCGGGCTCCGGGCTCGGACTCGACCCGCTGATGCGGGCGACCTCGGCCTGCCTGGCCGCGGTCACCGCGGTCGGCGTCGCCGCCGCGACCCGCCTGCTGTCCGGGGCCGGGCGGCGGACCGCGGCGGTGGCCACGGTCCTCACCCTGGCGCTGCTGGCCGCCTGCGGGCCGTACCTGCTGGTGCCGCTGGTGCTGGCGGCGGGCGCGGCGGCCGCCGGGCGGGTGCGGGTCAGAAGCTCCGCGGCAGGCCGAGGACCTGGGTGGCCAGGTGGTTGAGGAGCAGTTCCTCGGTGACCGGGGCGACCCTGCCGATGCGGGCGTCGGCCAGCAGCCGGGCGACGGGGTACTCCAGCGAGTAGGCCATGCCCCCGTGGGTCTGGAAGGCGTGGTCGGCCGCCTCCCAGGCCGCCTGGGAGGCGGTCAGCTTGGCGATGTTGGCCTCGGTGCCGCACGGCCGCCGCTCGTCGAAGAGCCAGGCGGCCTTGTACAGCATCAGCCTGGCCAGCTCGATCTTGGCCTTGACCTGGGCGAGGGGGAAGGCGACGGCCTGGTTGGCGCCGATCGGGCGGCCGAAGACCTCGCGCTCCTTCGCGTACTGCACGGCCGCCCGCAGCGCGACCTCGGCGCCGCCGAGCGCGGATGCGGCCAGCAGGATGCGCTCGGGGTTGAGGATGTCCCACAGCACCCGCGCGCCCTGGTCCGCCTCGCCGACGACGTTCGCCGCCGGCACGCGCAGGTCGTCGATGAAGACCGTGTTGGACGGCGTGGTGTTGGCGCCCATCTTGGGGATCGGCCGGTAGGAGAGCCGGCCCGCGGCGACGGCCTCGGGCACGTTCACCAGCAGGACGGTCAGGCCGTGACTGCGTGGGCGGGCCTCGGCGGCGGGCACGGTCCGGGTGACCAGGAGCATCCAGGCGGCGCGCTGCACGCCGGTGATCCAGATCTTCTGGCCGTTGACCACGAACTCGTCGCCGTCGCGGCGGGCGGAGGTCGAGATGCCGAGCGCGTTGGAGCCGGCGTCGGGTTCGGTGAGGGCGAAGCAGGTCTCGATCTCGCCGGTGGCCAGCCGGGGCAGCAGCTCCTCGCGCTGGCGCGCGCTGCCGTGCCGGGCCAGGGTCATCGCGCCGAAGCCGGGGGTCAGGACGTAGGTGAACGCCGAGCCTCCGGCCGCGCCGGAGGCGGAGAGGGTCTCGGTGGCCACGGCCAGCTCCAGCAGGCCCTGGCCGCCTCCGCCGTACTCCTCGGGGACGGCCAGCCCCAGCCAGCCGCCCTTGGCCAGCTCCGCCCAGACCTCCTCCGGCCAGCGCTTGTCGGACTCGCAGCGCTGCCAGTAGCCGAGGTCGTAGCGTGAGCAGATGTCGGCGACGCCGCGCTGTACGGCCAGCGCGCTCTCCGGAAGAGTGAAGTCCACCCTGATCGGCTCCGTCCTGGTCGCGTGCGCAGCGAACCGGTTGCGCACGCAATGGTAGAACGAAGTTCGGTCAGAAGGCGAGGGTCACGCGCGCGGGCGCCGCGCGTGGTACACGAAGGCCGGCGGGACGTTCGCCCACACCGTCCGGCCCGTGACGACCTCCTCGAAGGTGCGGTGCAGGCGCCGCCGGAAGCGCCGCGCGGGCGGCAGGTGCTTGGCGAAGCTGTAGGCGAAGGTGGTGAAGGCCGCGTTCGGCCCCATGACGGCGGCGACGGCGTCCAGCAGGCTCGCCTGCGTCCCCTCGGAGAACGCGGCCCAGGGCAGCCCGCTCACGACCGCGTCGGCCTGGAGGAAGCCCCGCCGCTCCAGCAGGTCCGGCAGTTCCGCCGCGTCCGCGACCACGACGTCGACCTTGGGGTGGCGGGCCGCGAGGAACTCCGCCAGCTTCGGGTTGATCTCGACCGCCAGGTGGTGCCCCCGGCCGCCCAGCCGCCGCTGGATCTCCGCGGTGAACGCGCCGGTGCCGGGGCCGAGCTCGACGATCACCGGATCGCCCCGGTGGGGGATCGGTGCGGTCACGGCCTCGGCGAGCCGGCGGGAACTCGGTGCCACGGCTCCGGTGGTCCCCGGGGCCCGCATCCACTGCCCCAGGAAGACCGCGGTGTCATTGGTCATGATGTGAAGGTTAAGGGTTCTTTGGCCGTTGATTACCGGTCATTCGGCCGATCTTCCGGCCAGTAGGAGGAGGCGCCGCCCTTCGGGAGGATGAGCGGACCGCCTGCGCGGGCGGATACCTTTTCGCTATGAGATCCCGCGGTCCGGTGCCGGACGTCCTTCTGGCGCTCGCCGGGATCGCCCTCGGCCTCGTCGTCTCCGGCAAGACCGGCGAGCCCGCGCCGTGGCCGGCCGCGGCGGCGCTCGCCCTGCTGGCCGGGGCCCCGATGGGGTTCGTCCGGCGCGGTCCGCTGGTGGTCTGCGCCTACTACGCGGCCTTCCTGGTCGTCGGCGACCGGTTCCCCGCGTTCGCCACCGACACCGCGCAGATCCTGCTCCCGGTGGCCGTGGGGATCCTCGCCCACCGCGACGCCTGGCGCCGGATCGTGCCCGGCGCGGTCCTGGCCGGCGCCGCCACCGCGGTCAACCTCGCCGACCCGGCGACCGCCCTCACCGCCGCCACCTGGTACTTCCCGCTCGGGATGAGCGCGGTCCCGGTCGTGGTCGGCCGCTACCTGCGCAGCCCCATCGAGGCGGTGGCCGAGGTGGAGCGCCGGCCCGGCCTGGACCTGCTGCTGGCCGGCGGCGGGGTGGCCTTCATGGTCCTGGACACCTGGACCGGCTGGGACGCCGGGCCGTGGCCCGTCTGGGGGGTGGGCTGGTTCGTGATCGGCTGCGGGCTCACCGCCGGGCTGGTCCGCCTGCTCCCCGGCACGGCCTTCGCGCTGCAGGCCGTACTGGTGCTGCTGGCCGACCAGAACGCGCAGTTCGCCGCGAACTCGCTGCAGGGCCTGTTCCTGGTGACGCTGGGCGCCTTCGCGATGTACGCCTCGTGGTCCTGGACCGCCGTCGCCTACCTGCTCGCCGCCGGGGTGACCGCGTTGAACGTCGTCGGCGACGAACTGGCCGAGGTGACCCCGCTGCGCATCGCCGCCCTGATGGCCATGGTGGCCGCGCCGGTCATCATCGGCCGCTACCTCGGCGTCCGGCGGGCCGCCGCGGGCCTGCAGCTGGCCATGGCCGAGGAGGCCAGGCAGCTGGCCGCCGAGCGCGCCCGGGCCGACCTGCTGGCCGAGCGCGAGCGCATCGCCCGCGACGTCCACGACATCGTCGCCCACCACGTCGGCGCCATGGTGCTGCGGGCCGGCGCCGCGCAGTACGCCGCGCCGTCGGGGCCGGTGGCCGAGGCGCTGGCCGACATCCGCGCCACCGGCCACCAGGTGCTGGAGGACCTGCGGGGCCTGCTCAACGTGCTGCGCGACCCCGAACTGGCCCACCTGCCCGTCGCCGACCCCGAGGAGGTGGTCCGCGACGCGGTGGAGCGGATGAACGCCGCCGGGCTGGAGGTCGAGCTCCGCCTCGACCCGGGGGCCGAGTCCGTCCCCCTGGTGACGCGCGCCTCGGCCGCCAGGATCGTCCAGGAGGGCCTGACCAACGTCCTCAAGCACGCCGGGCCCGGCACCCGTGCGACCGTCGAGCTGCGGGACGCCGGCGGCGCGCTGGAGGTGAACGTGCTCAGCGGCCCGCCGCCGGGGCCCCGCGACGCGCTGCCCTCCTCGGGGCAGGGCATCGCGGGCATGCGCGAGCGGGCCCGCGCCCTGGGCGGGGACCTGTCCGCCGGTCCCCGCCCGGACGGCGGCTGGCGGCTGGCGGCGACGCTCCCGGTGGAGCGCCCCGGCCATCCGGCCGGATATTCGTGCGGGATGACGCCGCAGTACAGACTGCTGCCGTGGCGTCGCGAGGAGGAGGAGACGGTGTGAGCGGGCGCGGTGCGGCCCAGTCCCGGCGGCAGGGGGAGGAGGCCCCGTGATCCGGGTCGTCGTCGCCGACGACCAGGCGCTGGTGCGCGCGGGCGTGCGGATGCTCCTGGAGGCGGCGGGGGAGATGGAGGTCTGCGGCGAGGCCGTGGACGGCGCGCAGGCCGTCGAGCACGCCGAGCGGCTCCGCCCCGACGTGCTGCTGATGGATCTGCGCATGCCCCGGGTGGACGGGCTGGAGGCCACCCGGCGGATCCTGGCGGCCTGGCCCGCCGCGCGGATCGTCATCCTGACCACGTTCGCCGAGGACGAGAACGTCTACGCGGCGCTGCGGGCCGGGGCGATCGGCTTCCTGGTGAAGGACGACGAGCCGGAGCGGATGGTCGACGCCGTGCGCCGGGCCGCCGCGGGGGAGCCGCTGCTGGCCCCCTCCGTGCTGCGCCGCGTGGTGGAGCGCGCCCTGGCGGCCGAGGAGCAGGCCGGCCCGCGCGTCCCGGCCGGGCTCACCGACCGGGAGCTGGAGGTGCTCTCCCTGGTCGGGGCGGGACTGTCCAACGGGGAGATCGCCGACGCCCTCCACGTGGGCGTGACCACCGTCAAGACCCACGTCTCCACCGCCATGGACAAGCTGGGCCTGCGCAACCGCATCCAGGCGGCGGTGGTCGCCCACCGGATCGGCCTGGTCGGCGCGGACTTCCGCCCGGTACGGAATCCTCCCCGCGGCGGACCGGCGGGTCCGCCCCCGGGCTGACGACGGGAGCGCCCCCTCGCGGCCACGATGTGCTGCCAGGCAACCACCGCGAGGAAGGACACCTCTCATGCAGGAGGTCATCACCCAGGGCCGCGCCGCCCAGACCCGCCCGGTCTCCACCGGCCTGCTGTACGGCCTGCGCGTCCTGGTCACCGCGCAGGCGGCCGGGCTGATCGTCGCGGCCTCGTTCGCCGGCCAGGCCGTGAACGGCGGGGCGGACCTGGCCGAGACCCACGTGATGGCGGGCATGGCGGTGCACCTGATCGCCCTCCTGCAGATCGTGGCGGCCGTGCTGGTCTGGCGGCCGGGCCGCGGCGCGGGCTGGCCCGCGCTGGCCAGCCTCGGCCTGTTCCTGGTCGGGATGGGCCAGCACTTCAGCTGGGAGGCGCTCGGCACCCACGTGCCCAGCGGGCTCGCGCTGTTCGGGCTGACCGTGGCCGTGCTCGTCTGGGCCTGGTCGCCCCGCGCCGCCGCGCGCCGCTCCTGACCCTGCGGCCGGACCGCGACCGGACCGCGACCGGACCGCGACCGGACCCGGCCGCCCGTCCGAGGGCGGCCGGGCCCGGATCTCAGTAACGGAAACCGGAGACCAGCGTGTGCAGCCGGGCCGACAGCCCGGCCAGCTCGGCCGCGGCCCGCTGGCTCTCGCCCACGCCCTCGGCCGTCACGCGCGCCGCCCCGGCCAGCACCGAGATGTTGGCCGCGATGTCCGCGCTGCCCTGCGCGGCCTCGGCCACACTGCGGTTCATCTCCCCGGTGGTGGCGGTCTGCTCCTCCACCGCACCGGCGATCGTCAGCTGGTAGTCGTTGATCCTGCCGATGATCGTCGAGATCTCCGCGATGGCCGCCACCGCGCTCTCGGTGTCGGCCTGGATCGCCTCGACCCGCTTGGAGATGTCCTCGGTCGCCTTGGCCGTCTCCTGCGCCAGGTCCTTGACCTCGCCCGCCACGACCGCGAAGCCCTTGCCGGCGTCCCCGGCCCGCGCCGCCTCGATGGTGGCGTTCAGGGCCAGCAGGTTGGTCTGCTCGGCGATCGAGGTGATGGTCTTGATCACGCTGCCGATCTCCGCCGACGAGGCGCCGAGCTTGGCGACGGTCTCGTTGGTGGAGGCGGCGACCTCCACCGCCTTCGAGGCGACCTTGGCGCCCTCGCCGGCGTTGTGCGCGATCTCCCGGATGGACGCGCCCATCTCCTCGCTGCCGGCCGAGACGGTCTGCACGTTGTGCGAGACCTGGCCGGCGGCGGCTGCGACGTTGCCGGCCTGGGTGGAGGCCTCGTCCGCGCTGGCGGCGATGCGGTCGCTGACGCCCGACAACTCGGTCGAGCTGGCGGCCAGCGTGTCGGCGCTGGTGGCCAGCGCCTCGATGGCCTCGCGGATGGCCGTGTTGGCCTGGTTGACCGCCACCGCCATCTCGCCGACCTCGTCGCGGGAGGTCACCTCGACGGTCCGGGTCAGATCGCCCCGGGCCATGGCGGAGAGGGTCTGCGACAGCTTCCGCAGCGTGCCGACCATCGTGCGGGCGATCAGCAGGGCGACGACCACGGAGAGCGCCAGGCCGACCGTGAGCAGCACGATGACCGAGACACGGGCGTCCTCGTAGCCGGCGTTGCCGGCGGCGACCATCATCTCGCTCGCCTTCCGCTCGTTGTCCACCAGCTTGTCCATCAGGACGTTGAGCTCCATGGAGGTCTCGCCGAGCCGGGTGGCGGCCTGGGCGAGGTCCGTGCCCGATCCTGCGGGCAGGGGCGCGCCGAACATCACGGCGTCGCGCAGGACCTCGAACTCCTGCCACACCTCCTCGAAGGCGGCCAGGTCCTGCTGCAGGGGCTGGTAATCCGCGACGTCCGCCCTGTAGGCCTCGAACGCGGCGGTCACCTGGTCGGTGTAGTCGTGCACCTGCCGGGTGCGCTCGGCCCGCTTCTCGGGGGCCCGCTCGAGGACGGCGCCCACCGAGGTGTTGTACATGTCGGCCATCCGGGCGCGGACCTCGCCGAGGGCGGCCTGGTTGGTGTTGGCCCTCCCCATCGACCGCATGTCTTCGTTCATCGTCGACATGCGGCTGAGCGCCGTCACGCCGATCACGCCTGCCATGACGGCCACCAGCGCCACGGCGACGAGCATTTTGGTGCTGATGCGCAGGTCGGCGAAGCGACCGCGCAGCGCGTTGCGGCGTACGGTCACCGCGGGGGGTTCAATTCGGTCAAGAGGGGGTTCACGGCAGGTCCTTTCCAGCGCTGAACCGGGGGAGGGCTGTACGACGGTCCCGGGTGGGGGCGTCGCCGTTCCATCGGTGCGGGAGGAAGGGAACTGAGGAGAGCCGCGGGATGCGACGGAGGTCACCCGGACCGCCGTCCGCCGCGGAGCCCGGCGCACGCGGCCCCGCGGTCCGGCGGGTTCCGGACCGCGGGGCCGCGGGACCCGCCGGTCAGTCGGCCAGAGGCAGGTAGACGCGGTTGCCGTTCGCCGCGAACTCCTCGGCCTTGGCCCGCAGGCCGGCCTCGACGTCGTCGCCGGACAGGCCCGCGCCGCCGCCGTACGCGGCCGCGATGTCGTGGCTGATCCGCATCGAGCAGAACTTCGGCCCGCACATGGAGCAGAAGTGCGCGGTCTTGGCCGGGGCGGCGGGCAGGGTCTCGTCGTGGAAGGACCGGGCCGTGTCGGGATCCAGGGACAGGTCGAACTGGTCCTCCCAGCGGAACTCGAACCGCGCGTCGGACAGGGCGTCGTCCCGGGCCTGGGCCCCCGGGTGGCCCTTGGCGAGGTCGGCCGCGTGCGCCGCGATCTTGTAGGTGATCACGCCGGTCTTCACGTCGTCCCTGTCCGGCAGCCCCAGGTGCTCCTTGGGCGTGACGTAGCAGAGCATGGCGGTGCCGTACCAGCCGATCATCGCCGCGCCGATGGCGGAGGTGATGTGGTCGTAGCCGGGGGCGACGTCCGTGGTCAGCGGGCCGAGGGTGTAGAACGGCGCGTCGTCGCAGAGCTCGCGCTGCAGGTCGACGTTCTCCTTGATCTTGTGCATGGGCACGTGGCCCGGGCCTTCGACCATCACCTGGACGTCGTGTGCGTGGGCGATCCTCGTGAGCTCGCCGAGCGTGCGCAGCTCGGCGAACTGGGCCTCGTCGTTGGCGTCGGCGATCGACCCCGGGCGCAGGCCGTCGCCGAGAGAGAACGCCACGTCGTAGGCGGCCAGGATCTCGCAGATGTCGGCGAAGCGCTCGTACAGGAAGCTCTCGCGGTGGTGGGCCAGGCACCAGGCCGCCATGATCGAGCCGCCCCGGGAGACGATGCCGGTCTTGCGTCCGACGGTCAGCGGCACGTGGGCCAGCCGTACCCCGGCGTGCACGGTGAAGTAGTCCACGCCCTGCTCGCACTGCTCGATCAGGGTGTCGCGGTAGACCTCCCAGGACAGCTCCTCGGGGCGGCCGCCGACCTTCTCCAGCGCCTGGTAGAGGGGGACGGTCCCGATCGGCACCGGGGAGTTGCGGATGATCCACTCGCGGGTGGTGTGGATGTTGCGGCCGGTGGACAGGTCCATCACGGTGTCGGCGCCCCACCGGGTCGCCCAGGTCATCTTGTCGACCTCCTCGGCGATGGTGGAGGCCACGGCCGAGTTGCCGATGTTGGCGTTGATCTTCACGAGGAAGTTGCGGCCGATGATCATCGGCTCGCTCTCCGGGTGGTTGACGTTGGCCGGGATGATCGCCCGTCCGGCGGCCACCTCGTCGCGGACGAACTCCGGGCTCACCCCCTCGCGGACGGCGACGAACCGCATCTCCTCGGTGATCACGCCGCGCCGGGCGTAGGCGAGCTGGGTCACCGGCGCCCCCGCCGCCCGCAGCGGCCGATGGCCGCCGCCGGTGAAGACGGCGTCCAGCGAGCGCAGGTCGCGCGACCGGGACTCGGGGTCCCGGTAGCCGTCGTCGCCCGGCTCGACCGGGCGGCCGCCGTACCGGACCACGTCGCCCCGGCCGGTGATCCACTCCTCGCGCAGGCGGGGCAGGCCGCGGGTGATGTCGACGGTCACCGCGGGGTCGGCGTAGGGGCCCGAGGTGTCGTACAGCGTGACGGACTCGCCGTTGGTCAGCCGGACCTCGCGCATGGGGACGCGGAGGTCACCGCAGTAGATCTTGGAACTGGTCGGGCGCGCGTCGGACATCGCGCAAACTCCCTTCGCCGGCATTACCCGGAGCAGGTTCTGGCGGTCGGCGGCCGTTCCAGCCGTCCTCTCAGCCCGGTTCTCCGGGCTCCCGCGTTGGTCGGCGAAACCATAACGCGATCTTCACGCCGATCGCCAGCCCGCACGGCGGTGAGGGATATGTCACTCCTCCGGGCCGAGGCCGGTTACCGGCCCCCGAGCCGCGACGCGTCAGCGTCGCCATCAACACAGTAGTGTCACCCTCAGGTACGGGGAGGGGACGAACGGGTGAATGCGGAAGTTTCGGGGACCGAGGACCGGATCTGGACGGTCCCCAACGCGCTGAGCCTGGCCAGGCTGCTGGGCGTGCCCGTCTTCCTCTGGCTCGTGCTCGGCCCCGAGGCCGACGGCTGGGCCGTCGCGCTGCTGATGCTCGCCGGGTTCTCCGACTGGCTCGACGGCAAGATCGCCCGAGCGTGGAACCAGACCAGCAGGCTCGGCAGGCTGCTGGACCCGCTGGCCGACCGGCTCTACATCCTGGCGACACTGCTCGGCCTGGCGCTGCGCGGCATCATCCCGTGGTGGCTGGCGCTCGTCATCCCGCTGCGGGACGTCATGCTGCTGGGCATCCCGCCGATCCTGCGCCGCCTGGGGTACGGCCCGGCGCTCCCGGTGCACTTCCTGGGCAAGGCCGCCACCGCCAACCTGCTCTACTCCTTCCCCCTCCTCTTCCTCGCCCACCACGACGCGTGGTACGCCGGCCCCGCCCGGATCCTCGGCTGGGCGCTGGCCATCTGGGGCGTGGGGCTGTACTGGTGGTCGGGGGTGCTGTATTGGGTACAGGTGCGGCAACTTCTCAAAGGAGCTGGAACGCCTTAATGAGGTGATTCGTGAAGGCCGTCGTGATGGCGGGCGGGGAGGGGACACGGCTCCGGCCGATGACCGCCAACCAGCCCAAACCGCTGCTGCCCGTGGTCAACCGGCCGATCATGGAACACGTGCTGCGGCTGCTGAAGAGGCACGGGTTCACCGAGACCGTGGTGACCGTGCAGTTCCTGGCCGCCCTCGTCCGCACCTACTTCGGTGACGGCGACGAGCTCGGCATGGACCTGTACTACGCCACGGAGGAGACGCCGCTCGGCACGGCCGGCAGCGTCAAGAACGCCGCGGACGAGCTCCGCGACGACCGGTTCCTGGTCATCTCCGGTGACGCGCTCACCGACATCGACCTGACCGACATGGTCCGGTTCCACCGGGAGCAGGGCGCGTTGGTCACCATCGGGCTCAAGCGCGTGCCCAACCCGCTGGAGTTCGGCATCGTCATCGCCGACGAGCGGGGCCGGGTCGAGCGCTTCCTGGAGAAGCCCACCTGGGGCCAGGTCTTCTCCGACACGGTCAACACCGGCATCTACGTGATGGAGCCCGAGATCCTCGACGAGGTCGCCGCGGGGGAGCCGGTCGACTGGTCGGCGGACGTCTTCCCCCGCCTGCTGGCGCGCGGGGCCCCGATCTTCGGCTACGTGGCGGAGGGCTACTGGGAGGACGTCGGCACCCACGAGAGCTACCTGGCGGTCCAGGCCGACGTGCTCTCCGGCCGGGTGGCGGTGGACCTCGACGCCTTCGAGCTCTCGCCCGGAGTCTGGGTGGCCGAGGGCGCCGTGGTGGACCCGGACGCCGTGCTCAAGGGCCCGCTGTACATCGGCGACTACGCCAAGGTCGAAGCCGGCGCCGAGCTGCGCGAGTACACCGTGCTGGGGAGCAACGCGGTGGTCCGCGAGGGCGCCTTCCTGCACCGGGCGGTGGTCCACGACAACGTCTACGTCGGCCCGGGGGTCCACCTGCGCGGCTGCGTCATCGGCAAGAACAGCGACCTGATGACGGGGGCCCGGATCGAGGAGAGCGCCGTCATCGGGGACGAGTGCGTCATCGAGGCCGAGGCCTACGTCTCCTCCGGCGTCAAGGTCTACCCGTTCAAGACCGTCGAGGCCGGGGCGGTGGTGAACACCAGCGTGATCTGGGAGTCCCGCGGCCAGCGCAGCCTGTTCGGTCCCCGGGGGGTCTCCGGGCTCGTCAACGTCGAGATCACCCCCGAGCTGTGCGTACGGCTGGCCAGCGCCTACGCCACGACGCTGCGCAAGGGCGCCTCGGTCGTCACCTCCCGCGACTCCTCGCGCGCGGCGCGGGCCCTGAAGCGGGCGGTGATCAGCGCCCTGAACGCCAGCGCCATCAACGTGCTGGACCTGGAGGCCACCCCGCTGCCCGTCTCCCGCTTCCACACGGCCAAGGAGAATGCCGTCGGCGGGATCGCGCTGCGCACCACCGCGGGCGACCCGCAGAGCGTGGACATCGTCTTCATGGACGACAGCGGCGCCGACCTGTCCCGGTCCGCGCAGCGGAAACTGGAACGGGTCTTCTCCCGCCAGGAGTTCCGCCGGGCCTTCCCCGGCGAGATCGCCGAGCTCGGCTTCCCCCCGCGGGCGGTCGAGGACTACACCCACGAGCTGCTGCGCCGGGTGGACATGACCGGCGTGCGCGACGCCGACATGAAGGTCGTGGTCGACTGCGCCGGGGGCACCTCCTCCCTGGTGCTGCCGAGCCTGCTGGGCAGGGCCGGGGTCGACGTGCTGACCGTCAACAACCGGCTGGACGAGGCCTCGCCCACCGAGACCTTCGCCGAGCGCCGCCGCGACCTGCAGCGCCTGGCGGAGCTGGTCGGCTCCTCCCGGGCGGCGTTCGGGGTGCGGTTCGACCCGGTGGGCGAGCGGGTCTCGCTGGTCAACGAGACGGGCCAGCTGATCAGTGAGGAGCGCGCCCTGCTGGTCGTGCTGGACCTGGTCGCGGCCGAGCGGCGCGGCGGCCGGGTGGCGCTGCCGGTGACCACCACGCGGGTGGCCGAGCAGGTCTGCCGCTTCCACGGCGTGCAGGTCGAATGGACCTCCACCGCGCTCGACGCGCTCACCGCGGCCTCCCGCGCGCCGGACATGGTGTTCGCCGGGGACGGGCGCGGCGGGTTCATCGTGCCGGAGTTCGGCCCGGCGGTGGACGGGCTGGCGGTCTTCCTGCGCCTGCTCGGCCTGGTCGCCAGGACCCGGCTCTCGCTCAGCCAGATCGACGCCAGGATCCCCGTCGCCAGGCTGCTGCGCCGTACGGTGCCGACCCCCTGGGCGGCCAAGGGGGCGGTGATGCGCTCGGTCATCGAGGCGGCCGAGCGCCAGCGCATCGACACCACCGACGGCGTGCGGGTCGTCGGCGAGGACGGGAGCTGGACGCTGGTCCTGCCCGACCCCTCCGAGGCGGTCACCCACCTGTGGGCCGAGGGGCCCGACGCCGACTCCGCGCAGGTCCTGCTGGAGCACTGGGCCCGGATCGTGGAACGGGCGGCCGGCCCGTGAGCCGGGTGACCCCGCCGGGCGGGCGGGGATCGAGGGCCTGCGGGGCGGAGGGAGTCCGGGACGGGAGAGGTCTGAGGGACGTGGGAGAACCTGGCGGGCGGCGCGACGCGCCCGGCTTGGCGAAGATATGGACCTTGGGCCTTCCCCGCCTGTAACTTTGTCCCCGACCGAACCCCCGGTCCAGTGCTCGCCTTGACCTTTGCGCCTCAGCGGCGTAAGTTGCGGCATTCGCAGTTTGAGCAAACACTTGAGAAGCGAAGAAGCGAGGCGCGCATCCCCGAGCACCGTTGCCGCGCCTTCGCGGTAGGAGGCCGAGCCGATCGATGCCGAGCGTCTACTGCACGCAGTGCGGTCATGCCAACCCCGAGGACGCGCGTTTCTGTTCTCGCTGCGGGTCGCCGCTGACCAGAGCCGAGACACCCGGAGACAGCACGTCGACGATCTCCCTCTCCGGGATCGAGGCCTACGAGGCGGAGACAGGGGAGGCGCTCCTCGCCGAGCGGCAGGCCGTCGAGCAGTTGCCCCCGGGCACGGCCCTGCTCGTCGTCCAGCGCGGTCCCAACGCCGGCAGTCGCTTCCTGCTGGACAGTGACCTCACCACCGTGGGCCGCCACCCGGAGAGCGACATCTTCCTGGACGACATCACCGTCTCGCGGCGCCACGTGGAGTTCTACCGGCGCGGCGGCGGCGTGTTCACCGTCCGCGACGTGGGCAGTCTCAACGGCACCTACGTCAACCGCGAGCGGATCGAGGAGGTCCCGCTCTACGGCGGTGACGAGGTGCAGATCGGCAAGTTCCGCCTGGTGTTCCTCACCCGCGGCGCCGCTGGAGGATGATGAGCCCGCAGGCCGCTCGTGCGCACATGAGCATCGGGGAGGTGCTCGCCCTGCTGCAGGGCGAGTTCCCCGACGTCAGCATCTCCAAGATCCGTTTCTTGGAGGGCGAGGGGTTGATCGAACCGGAGCGCAGTCCCTCCGGCTACCGCAAGTTCACCTACGCCGACGTCGAGCGGCTCCGCTACATCCTCAGCGAGCAGCGTGACCGCTACCTGCCGCTGCGCGTGATCAAGGACCGGCTGGAGGAGGCCGACCGCGAGGAGCGGCCCGTCGCCCGGCCGCGCGCCGTGCCCTCGGAGGCGCAGCCGGAGGTCCGGCTCAGCCGCGAGGAGCTCCTGGCCGCCGCCGAGATCGACGAGGAGACCCTGGCCGAGCTCGAGGACTACGGACTGCTGGCGGCCGTGGCCCGGCACTACGACGCCGAGGCGCTGGCCGTGGCCCGCAGCGTCGGCGCGCTGTCCGCCTTCGGTCTCCGGGCCCGCCACCTGAGGGCGGTCAGGGCCGCCGCCGAGCGGGAGGCCGGGCTCGTGGAGCAGGCCGTCGCGCCGCTGCTGCGCCGTCGCGCGCCCGGTGCGATCGACCGGGCCGACGAGACCGCCAGGGAGATCTCCGGCCTGCTGCTGGAATTGCACGCCTCGCTGCTGCGTTCCGGTGTTCGTGGGGTCCTGGGCCGGTGAGGGCCTGACCGGGCGCCCGCGCCCCCGCGGGTGTTACGTTGAATGAAACGGTTGAACCCAGCGAAAACGGAGCAGCCCGTGTTGCAGATGGAGGTCGTGGGCGTCCGGGTCGAGATGCCCTCCAACCAGCCGATCGTCCTGCTGAAGGAGGCACACGGGGAGCGCTACCTGCCGATCTGGATCGGGATGACCGAGGCGACCGCGATCGCCATGGCGCAGGCCGAGGAGCCGCCGCCCCGGCCGCTCACGCACGACCTGTTCCGTGACGTCATCGACGCGCTCGGGGTCCGGCTGACCACGGTGAACATCGTCGCGCTCCGGGAGGGGATCTTCTTCGCGGACCTGGTGTTCTCCAACGGGGCCGAGGTGAGCGCCCGGCCGTCGGACTCCATCGCCCTGGCCCTGCGCACCGGTGCCCGCATCTTCGCCAGCGAGGACGTCGTCAGGGAGGCCGGAGTGATCATTCCTGAGGACCAGGAGGGGCAGGAGGACGAGGTGGAGAAGTTCAGGGAGTTCCTTGACCAGATCTCGCCGGAGGACTTCGGCCGTGCGGGGTAGGAATTTCGGTGCATTTACGCTTCACGACGCGCCGAGTGGGGTCGTTGACTGAGGCAGATCCCAGTCTTACGGTGCGAGTGAACCTGTGGCCGTGTACAAACCCCCAGATCAGGCCATGGGATGAGAGAAAGCCGGAGGTCCGCAGTGGCGGTCAGCAGCGGCGAAGGAAAGGCGGCCGGCCAGGATGATCCGGGGCGGCGCCGGTCGGCGCGCCAGCGCGCCGGAGAAGAAGGCCTGCTGTTCGACGGGCGACCGGTGAGCCCGCCCGCCGACGTCGGCTATCGAGGCCCCACGGCCTGCACCGCTGCCGGGATCACCTACCGGCAGCTGGACTACTGGGCGCGCACCGGCCTGGTGGAGCCCACCGTCAGGGCCGCCCACGGCTCCGGCACCCAGCGGCTGTACGGCTTCCGCGACATCCTGGTGCTCAAGGTCGTCAAACGCCTGCTCGACACGGGCGTCTCCCTGCAGCAGATCCGGATCGCCGTGCACCACCTGCGCTCCCGCGGGGCCGGCGACCTGGCCCAGATCACCCTGATGAGCGACGGGGCCAGCGTCTACGAGTGCACCTCGCCCGACGAGGTCATCGACCTGCTGCAGGGCGGCCAAGGTGTGTTCGGCATCGCGCTGGGCCGGGTCTGGCAGGAGGTGGAGGGCTCCCTGGCGGAGCTTCCCGGCGAGCGTGCGGAGAGCGACGAAGGCCCTTTAGGCGATCACCCCGGCGATGAGCTGGCCCGCCGTCGGCAGGCTCGGCGCACGGGGTAAAGTTGTTCTCGCTGACGACCCTGTGCGGGAGAGACCCCGACCATGGTCGGGGCGCCGAAGGAGCAACCTCCCCGGAATCTCTCAGGCACCCTGTACCGCACGGACGAGGCAACTCTGGAAAGCAGGTGCGTCCGCCAGGCGCGTCTCACCGACGGTGAAAGCCTCCCCGTCAGGGGCAGGTGAAGCTCTCAGGTCGAGATGACAGAGGGGGAGATCCGGCCCGTACGCCCGCGCCCAGCGCCGGTCTCCACCGCCTCGGGAGGCTTTCCATGACCGACCTGTCACCCCTCAGCGAGCTCGCCCCCCCGCCGTTCGCCACCCGCCACATCGGGCCCGACGACGCCGACCAGACCCGCATGCTGGAGGCGGTCGGATTCGCCTCCGTCGCCGACCTGACCGCGGTGGCCGTGCCCGAGGTGATCCGCTCCGCGGACCGGCTGGAGCTGCCCTCGGCGGCGAGCGAGACCGAGGCGATCGGGGAGCTGCGCGCGCTGGCCGCCCGCAACACCGTGCTCACCTCGATGATCGGCCTCGGCTACCACGACACGGTCACCCCCGCGGTCATCCGCCGCAACCTGCTGGAGAACCCCGGCTGGTACACCGCGTACACCCCCTACCAGCCGGAGATCTCCCAGGGCCGGCTGGAGGCCCTGCTCAACTTCCAGACGGTCGTCTCCGACCTCACCGGGCTCGACATCGCCGGCGCCTCCCTGCTGGACGAGGCCACCGCCGCGGCCGAGGCGATGACCCTGGCCCGCCGCGCCGGCCGGGCGAAGTCGGACGTGTTCGTGGTCGACGCCGACGCGCTGCCGCAGACCAAGGCCGTGCTGCGCACCCGCGCCGAGCCGCTCGGCATCGAGCTGGTCGAGAGCGACCTGTCCGGGGAGCTCCCCGAGTGCTTCGGCGTCCTGGTGCAGTACCCCGGCGCGAGCGGCCGGATCCGCGACTTCCGCGCGGTCGCCGAGGCCGCCCGCGCCCGCGGCGCCCAGGTCGTGGCCGCCGCCGACCTGCTGGCGCTCACGGTGCTCACCCCGCCCGGCGAGCTCGGCGCCGACATCGCGATCGGCTCCTCCCAGCGGTTCGGCGTCCCGCTCGGCTTCGGCGGCCCGCACGCGGCCTACATGGCGGTCCGCGAGGGTCTCCAGAGGCAGATGCCCGGCCGGCTGGTCGGCGTCTCCCAGGACGCCGACGGGCGCCCCGCCTACCGGCTCGCGCTGCAGACCCGCGAGCAGCACATCCGCCGGGAGAAGGCCACCAGCAACATCTGCACCGCGCAGGTGCTGCTCGCCGTGATCGCCGGCATGTACGCCGTCCACCACGGCCCCGACGGCCTGCGCCGGATCGCCCGGCGCGTGCACCGGCTCGCCGTGGTGCTCGCCGAGGGCCTGCGCCAGGGCGGCGTGGAGGTCGTGCACGACGTCTTCTTCGACACCGTGCTCGCCCGGGTGCCCGGCCGCGCGGAGCGGGTCGTCGCGACCGCCCGCGACAACGGGGTCAACCTCCGCCTGGTCGACGCCGACCACGTGGGCGTCAGCTGCGACGAGAAGACCGAGCTGCTCCACCTGGAGCAGGTCCTGGCCGCCTTCGAGGTCAGCGGCGCGGTCCTGGCCGACCTGGACGCCGCCGCGCACGACGCGCTCCCCGCCGAGCTGCTGCGCACGAGCGACTACCTCACCCACCCGGTCTTCCACGCCCACCGCTCCGAGACCGCGCTCCTGCGCTACCTGCGCCGGCTCCAGGACAAGGACGTCGCGCTCGACCGGTCGATGATCCCGCTGGGCTCCTGCACCATGAAGCTCAACGCGACCACCGAGATGGAGCCGATCACCTGGCCGGAGTTCGCCGGCCTGCACCCGTACGCCCCCGAGGACCAGGTCGAGGGCTATCTGGAGCTCATCAGGGAGCTGGAGCGCTGGCTGGCCGAGGTCACCGGCTACGACGCCGTGTCGATCCAGCCCAACGCCGGCTCCCAGGGCGAGTTCGCCGGCCTGCTGGCCATCCGCGCCTACCACCGGGCTCGGGGCGAGGCCGGTCGCGAGGTCTGCCTCATCCCGTCCTCGGCGCACGGCACCAACGCCGCCAGCGCCGTCATGGCGGGCATGAAGGTGGTCGTGGTGGCCTGCGACGACGACGGCAACGTCGACCTCGGCGACCTGGAGGCCAAGATCGAGGCGCACCGCGACCGGCTCGCCGCGATCATGGTCACCTACCCGTCCACGCACGGCGTGTACGAGGAGGGCATCACCCGGGTCTGCGAGCTGGTCCACGAGGCCGGCGGCCAGGTCTACGTCGACGGCGCCAACCTCAACGCCCTGGTCGGCCTGGCCAAGCCCGGCGAGTTCGGAGCCGACGTGTCCCACCTGAACCTGCACAAGACCTTCTGCATCCCGCACGGCGGCGGCGGCCCCGGTGTCGGCCCGGTCGCGGTCCGCGCCCACCTCGCCGACTACCTGCCCGGCCACCCGCTGCGCGAGGGCTCGGCGGTCGGCCCGGTCTCCGCCGCGCCGTACGGCTCGGCCGGCATCCTGCCGATCTCCTGGGCCTACATCCGGATGATGGGCGGCGAGGGCCTCAAGGCCGCGACCGAGCAGGCCATCCTGTCGGCCAACTACCTGGCCCGCCGACTGGCTCCGCACTACCCGGTCCTGTACACCGGCCGGGGCGGGCTGGTCGCCCACGAGTGCATCGTCGACCTGCGCCAGATCACCAAGGAGACCGGCGTCACCGTCGACGACGTGGCCAAGCGCCTGGTCGACTACGGCTTCCACGCGCCGACCATGTCCTTCCCGGTGGCCGGGACGCTGATGATCGAGCCGACCGAGAGCGAGGACCTGGCCGAGCTCGACCGGTTCTGCGACGCGATGATCGCGATCCGGGAGGAGATCGGGAAGGTCGCCTCGGGGGCCTACGACCGGACCGACAACCCGCTGCGCAACGCGCCGCACACCGCCGACTGCGTCGCCGCCGACGAGTGGTCCCACGCCTACACGCGCACCGAGGCCGCCTACCCGGTGCCGTCGCTGCGCGAGGGCAAGTACTGGTCGCCGGTGCGCCGCATCGACCAGGCCTACGGCGACCGCAACCTCGTCTGCTCCTGCCCGCCGCTGGAGGCGTACGAGGACTGACCCGCCCGCCGTACGGCCCGCCCGCGGGACCGCACGGATCACCGCGTATGCGAAGACGCGGACGGCCCCGAGTCGTTAGGCTCGGGGCCGTTCCTTACCCGGGGAGGATCTTGAATGCCGGACGTCGACACACACCCCCTGGAGGTCGCGCGCAGGCTGGCCGAGGACGGCGACCTGGACGGCGCCGCCGCGATCTTCGCCGAGCTGGCCGCCGACGCCGACGGGCCCGACCGGGCCCAGGCAGCGGTGGGGCTGGCCGTGGTGCTCCAGGAGCGGGGGGACGTGCCGGGGGCCCGTGCCGCCGCGCGCACCGCGCTGGCGACGGGGCATCCGGAGTTCGCCGCGCAGGCGGCCTGCCTGCTCGCCGAGAGCTTCGAGAGCGAGGACCTGACCGATCAGGCCAGGGCGGCCTGGCAGGCCGCCCTGGGGCTCGGGAACCCCGGCTACGCACCGCTGGCGCACATGGCCCTGGCCCGGCTGGCCGCGGACGAGCGGGAGGCGGAGGAGGCGCTGCGGGCCGCCCTGGCCACCGGGGACCCGGAGATCGCCTCCCGGGCGGCCCAGCGGCTGGCGGAGTTCCTCCTGGAGGAGGGGGAACCCGGGGAAGCGGCCGACGTGCTCCTGGAGGCGCTGGCGGTGCCGGACGTGGCCGATCCGCCGCGGCTGCGGGTGCTGCTCGGCGTGGCGCACCTGGAACTGGCGTGCGCGGAGTTCGAGGGGGCGGTGGAGGAGGGCGGCGACGTCGAGACGAGCGCGCTGGCCATCGAGCTCCTGGCCCGGACGCTCCCGCTGCGGGGGCGCGACGAGGACGCCGAGCGGGTGTGGGACTACGGCCTCGGCCATGCCGACGAGCGGCTGGCCGCCCAGGTCCGGCTGCGCCGCGACCGCGACCTGCCGTAGCGAGTGGCGGTTCCGCCGCCGCGGGCCCACCCTCATGCGGGACGGAGCAGGAGCCGTGTCACGGTCCCTGCTGGGAGCGGGCGGACCGGGCACCGCTCGGGGGCCGGGCCGTCCGGCCCGGCGGCCGATCCACCCGTGGGAGCACCCCCTCCGGGGGGGCACGGCCCCGGCGGGGGACGGCGGCCGGATCAGTAGTCGCGGTAGTCGCGGCGGCGCCAGCCGCCCAGCGCGTGGGCGAGGTTGACCGCGATGATGCCGCCCCAGGCGAGCAGCAGGCCGGCGACCCCGGCCTCGCCCGCGGCGATGCCGGTCAGCGGGATGCCGATGCCCAGTGAGCCCAGCGCGATCGTGGCCGACGAATCACCGCTCCTGCGCTGCTTCTTGGGGGGCGGTCCGTAGGGTGCGGAGCCGGTGGCATGCACCTCGGCCCGCACGCGGGCGGCGATGGTCGCGTCGAGCCGTTCGACGAACGACTCGACGAGCGCCGTTTCGTACTCGGGGCCCAGTTCGCGCCGGGCGTCGAGGGTGGCGCGCATGTCCTGGCGGATGTCGTGGTTTTCCTGCACGTTCCCAGTCTGCACCCTGCGCGGGGGCATGGCATCGGTCATCAGGACGAGATCCGCGGACGGCACCGGTAGCGTTCCCCCATGGAGATCGTGACGCCGCACGGCCCGGCGCGGGCCGAGATCGACCCGGTTCCGGACCCCAGGTTCCTGCTGGTCCTCACGCACGGCTCGGCCGGGGGAGTGGAGGCGCCGGACCTGCTGGCCGTACGGGACGCCGTGCTGGGGATCGGCGGCCTGGTCGCCCGGGTGACGCAGCCGTTCCGGTTGCGCGGTGCGCACGCGCCGGGCTCGGCGGTCAAGCAGGACGAGGCGTGGGCGGCCGCGGTGGCGGAGGTCCGCCGGAGTCACCCCGGCCTGCCGCTGGTGCAGGGCGGGCGGAGCAACGGGGCCAGGGTGGCGTGCCGTACGGCGGGCGCGGTGGGGGCCGAGGCGGTCGTCGCACTGGCCTTCCCGCTGCACCCGCCGAGCAGGCCGGAGCGCTCCCGCGCGCAGGAACTGCGCGCCGCGGGCGTGGACGTGCTGGCGGTCAGCGGGGACCGGGACCCCTTCGGCGTGCCGGCGGCGGAGGACGTCGCACGCCTGGTCGTGCTGCCGGGGGAGGGACACGACCTGAAGAAGGACCCCGCCCTGGTGGGCGGGGCCGTGGCCGGGTGGCTCGACGCCAGGGCGCGGGCCCGGCGCTGATCAGACAGGGCGCGGCCCGCCCCCGGTGACGCGGATGCTCAGGAGACGCCGGCCAGGGGGCGGTGCGGCTCGATGACGGCACCATCGGGCAGCAGCTCACCGGTGTCCTCGAACAGCACCACGCCGTTGCAGAGAAGGCTCCACCCCTGCTCGGGGTGGGCGACCACGGTGCGGGCGGCCTCGCGGCCCGGCCCATCGGCGGAAGGGCAGGACGGCTCGTGCGGGCACATCGGCGTGCCTCCAGATCTCTCGTGTCGGCTCGCCGGGGTCGACGTCGGCGATCGGCGGGCACCGTCACCGATGGGACCCCGTTCCCACGTATGACGAGGGACGAGCGTTTGCGGTTGACATATGACGGTGCACGCCTCGAACGGGGTGAGGCGTGCACACTGAACAGCTCAAGTGTGTGACGGGTCACACCCGCGCGACATAGTCAGTTAGGACCGTTTGAGGGCCATTGGAAGTGGCCCTTCGGTCCCAGTGGGGGCGTGACCTATGACACCGGTATGTGACCTATGACACAGCGTGCCGCATCACCCGATAACCGGCCAAGTGCGACACGCCGGAGATTGTGTAAACGATCGGTTGTGAACCGGAGAGCCGACCGGAGCCGCCTCCGCGTCCCGGGCCGTCCGCGCCGGTCCGGGAGGGGTCAGCTCCGGGTGAGGCCGGCCAGCAGGGCGTCGAGCCCCCGCTCGAAATCCGCGTCGGCCGCCGCGCTGCCGCCGCCTCTGGAGGGCGGCAGCCACGGCTCGGCGTCATCCTCCGGACCGGCGGGCTCGGCCCAGCCCGACTGCTGGACCTCCACCGCCACCGCGCCGAAGACGTAGGCGCGCAGCGCCCGCACGGCCTGGGCCGCGTCCGGCAGCCCCGCCTCGGCCAGCTGTTCGGTCTGCTCCCGCACGGCCATCGCGGCCTGCCCCTTGGGTGGCTTGGTCAGGGCCAGGGCGAGCACTCCGGGGTGCTCCCGCAGTGCGGCGCGGCTCGCCCGGCACCACTCGCGCGCGGTCTCCCGCCAGTCGCCGCCGGGCTCCACGTGGACAGTGGTGACGTGCTCGGCGAGGGCGTCCATCAGCGCGTCCTTGCCGCGGGGCAGGTGGTGGTAGATGGCCATCGCCTCCACCTGGAGCGCGTCGCCCAGCCGCCGCATGGTCAGCCGCCGCAGCCCCTGGCTGTCGGCGATGTGCAGGGCCGCCTCGATGATGCGCTCCCTGGACAGGGGGATCGGTGGTCGCTTGGCCGGCATGGAGCCATCCTGCCACCAGCTGCCTTACTGTGTAAAGGAAATCGCCGGTTCCGTCGGCGGCGTGTCCGCCGGGCCGGCACCGGGTCGGCACCGGGTCGGCACTGAGGCGGCACCGGGGCGGCACCGGGGCGGCACTGAGCCGCTCGCCGGTGCCGCGCGGTGCCGCATGGTGCGCCGCCGTCCCCTGAGTGCGTGGGCCCGCGGCGGACGGCGTAGGCTAACCGCTGTCACCAGCCGGGCAGTCAGCCGAGAGAGGGCAGAAGATGGCGTTTTTCCGACCGCGAGTGAGCCGGGAGGCGGAGGTTCGCTACCACGCTGACCAGGAGGTCGGGAAGAGCTTCCCCGAGCTTCTGCGGAAGGCCCGCCTGGCCGAGGCCGCGCTGCGCGAGGTGCAGGCCACCACGACCTCCTCCGCCGAGCGGCGGGCCGCCGCCCTGGTCCTGGACAAGGCATTGACCGAGGCGCTGCGCGCCGCCGAGGCCAACCAGCGGGTGGCCTTCGGCGTCAGGTCCTACGACGACCGGCTCCGCCGCCGCAAGGGCCGGGCGACCCCCAGAGGAGCCGAGTGGACCACCGAGGTCGAGCGCCTGCGCACTCTGCGTGAGCGCAACCGCCTCGTCGACATGCCGCGCGACGTGCTCCCCGTCGGCACCGCGAACCGCGCGGGCACCACGCCCTGAGACCCGGGCGCCGGACGCGCCGAGCCCCGGTACGGCGGGACCGTACCGGGGCTCGGCGCGTCCGCGGGGCTCAGCTGGCCCAGTCGAGCAGCGGGCGGGTGTTGCTCGGGTGGCGCAGCTTGGACAGGGATTCCTTCTCCAGCTGGCGGATGCGCTCCCGGGTCAGGCCGAGGTGCTTGCCGATCTCGTCGAGGGTGTGGGGCTTGCCGTCGACGAGGCCGAAGCGCAGGGCCATGATCCGGGCCTCCCTGGGGGAGAGGTTGCCGAGCACGCCGCGCAGCTGCTCGCCCAGCAGTTGGCGGTCCACCACCTCGGAGGCCTCCGGGGAGTCGACGTCCTCGATGAGGTCGCCGATGGTGGTCTCGCCGTCCTCGCCGATGGTGGCGTTGAGGCTGAGCGGCTGGCGGCTGGTGCGCAGCAGCTCCTCGATCTGGTCGGGGGTCCTGTCCAGCTCGACCGCCAGCTCCTCGGGCGTGGGCTCGCGGCCCAGCCGCTGGTGCATGTCGCGCTCGACGCGGGAGAGCTTGGACAGCATCTCCAGCACGTGCACGGGCAGGCGGATGGTGCGGGCGGAGTCGGCGAAGCCGCGCTGGATGGCCTGCCTGATCCACCACATCGCGTAGGTGGAGAACTTGTAACCCTTGGTGTAGTCGAACTTCTCCACCGCGCGGATCAGGCCGAGGTTGCCCTCCTGGACCACGTCGAGCAGGGCCATGCCGCGGTCGGTGTACTTCTTGGCGACGGAGACGACGAGCCGGAGGTTGGCCTCCAGCATGTGGTCCTTGGCGCGGCGGCCGTCCTCGGCGACCCACTCCAGGTCGTCGCGGACGTCGGCGGGCAGGCCGGGCTCGGACTCCAGCTTGGCCTCGGCGTACAGGCCGGCCTCGATCCGCTTGGCGAGCTCGACCTCCTGCGCGGCGGTGAGCAGCGTGCGGCGGCCGATCGACTTGAGGTAGGTGTGCACCGAGTCGCCCATGACCGACGACTGGTCGTCCAGGTCCGCCGCCGCCTGCTCCACCTCGGCCTCGAGCTCCGCCTCGTCAGGGGCGGTCCAGCCCTCCTCCGCCAGCTTCGCCTCGAGGTTCTCCGGCTCGTCGTCCGGCCCCGGCGCGGTCTTGCCGGACGGGGCGTCCTGCGGGGCGGCCGCGGCCTTCTTCCCGGCCTTCTCGGCGGTCCTGCCGCCGGCGGCCCCGGCCGTGCGCGGAGAGACCTTGCGGGCCGCCGTCTTGCGGGCGGCGGTCTTGGCCGCGGCCTTCTTGGTGGCCGCGGCGAGCGTGGGCTCGTCCTCGGCGGCCAGGCTCACGCCCGCCTCGGTGAGCTCGCGCAGGATCGTGCGGCCCTCGGCCGGGCTGATGCCCGCGTCGGCGAAGGCGTGGCGCAGCTCCGCGAGAGAAAGGTGACCCTGAACTCGCCCTCGGTCAAGGAGCTGCTCGAGGGTCGTCGGGGCCTCGGTCGAGGTCGCGGCGGCGGTTTGGGGCATGAGGACACCTCCTCCGTTACGGAGTCGTCTGTTTGCAGGTTGTGGGTGTGACACGTTGCGGGTGGGGCGGCCGGGGGACCGCTCAGCGCACCAGTACCAATAACCCCGCGGACGACCTTTCTGTTCCCGACTTGACGGGGAAAATATGATGGGATGGGCCGGTTTCAACCGGCCCATCCCATCGGAGTCCTGTCGCGCCGTCCAGAACCGCCTACCCGGTCGGGCCGGCCGGACCCTCGACAGAGCCGTCGACGGGGCCATCGACGCGGCCCTCGACCACCGGCATCGGCATCGGCCGGGCCTCCTCCATCCGGTGCTCGGTCCAGTAGCGCGCGACCTTCTCGGGTTCGGGGCCGATCTCCTTGGAGACCACGAAGTCCTCCACCGGGCCGGTCGGCTCCGGCGAGGCGGGCGGGACCGGGGCGGTCGGCGGAGCCGATCCTGCGGGGACCGGCTCGTTCGGCTCGATCGCGGGCGCGGGTCCGCCCGCCCGTCCGGCCCCGCCCGCGGAGGCGGCCGCCGCGACGGACACGCCGCCGGTGAGGACCACGGCGACGACTCCGGCGGAGACCCACGTCTTGCGGGTTGGCTTCATCGGGCTCGTCCTTCCTGCTCGCGTCATCTCTTCGACGTCGGGAGCACCCTCACGGTTCCCCTCGCAGCGCACGACGGAGCGCGGCCAGGTCCGGTTTGCCGTTGGACAGGAGCGGTATCTCGGGCACGACGACCAGCTCGGCCGGGGCCGCGTGGGCGGGCAGCCGCTCCTTGACGAAGACGCGCAGCCCGGCCAGCGACGGGGGAGCGGGGGAGACCACGACGGCGACCACCCGCTCGCCCCACTCGGGGTCCGGGCGGCCGACCACGGCGGCGTCGGCGACCGCCGGGTGCTCGGCCACGGCGGCCGCCACGGCCGCCGCGACGACCTTCTCCCCGCCGGTGTTGATCACGTCGTCGGCCCGGCCCAGCACCCGCAGCCGGCCGTCCTCCAGCGTGCCGAGGTCGGAGGTGACGAACCAGTCGCCGTCGCGGGCCGCGGAGGTCAGGTCGGGCCGGAGCCGGTAACCGGAGAAGAGGACGGGCCCGGCGATGCGGATCCGGCCGTCCGGGGAACCGCCGCCGATCCGCAGGTCCACACCGTCGAGGGGGCGGCCGTCGTAGACGCAGCCGCCGCAGGTCTCGCTCATGCCGTAGGTGGTGACGATCCGGGCGCCGGCCGCGCGGGCCTCGTCCAGCAGTCCCGGGGGAGCCGCCGCCCCGCCGAGCAGGATCGTCCGGAACGCCGACAGGTCCGCCGAGACGGCCAGGAGGCGGCGCAACTGGGTCGGGACCAGCGAGACGTGGGCGGCCCCGGAGGCGAGCACCGCCTCGGCGGAGAAGCCGTCGTGGACGACCGGCTCGGTCCCGCCCAGCAGGGACCTGACCAGCACCTGCAGGCCGGAGACGTGCGAGGGCGGCAGGCAGCAGAGCCACCGCTCACCGGGCCGGGCGCCCAGCCGCTCCAGGGAGGCCGAGGCCGATGCGCGCAGCGCGGCGGCGGACAGCTGCACGCCTTTGGGGACCCCGGTGGTGCCGCTGGTGGCGATCACCACGGCCACCTCCGGGGGGACGGGCTCGCCCCCGGGCCGCCGTACGCCGTCCAGCCGGGCCGGGCGCAGGGCCTCCAGCGTCGCCCGCAGCGCGGGGCCGGGCAGGTTCGGCGGCAGGGGCAGGATCGCCGGGCCCGCGGGACCGCTGTCGTCGAGCGCCGCGGCGACCGCGTGGAACAGCGCGGGCCCCGGCGGCAGGGTCACGGCGTGCAGCTCCCGGCCGCCTGCCCGCTTCGGAATCGAACGCATCAGCTGGAGATCCTGATCCAGGAGGGTGAACGGTGGGATTCCACCGACCCTTACCATGCTCGGGTGTCCCACCTGACGGCGGGTCACCCCCTGACGGGGACCGCATTCGTCCCCGGCCCGCAGGCAGAGGCCCTGTGCGGGCCTTCGGTAAGGTTAGTGCCGACGAGCCGGACGACGACCGAGGGGCCGGCGCGGGGGAAGGGGCGAGACGATCGTGACGGTCGGCTGGAAGCGGTCGGATGACTACGAGGACGTCGTCCGCGAGGCCGCTGAGGAGACCGTGAGGATCGCGGCCGACCGGCCGGAACGCCGCGGCGCCTCCCGGTCCGGTGCGCGGACCTCCTCGCGGCGGGGCCCGGCCGGCACGGGCGGGCGGGCCCGCGAGGGCCGCGACGCGTCCGGGGAGGAGCGGGCGCCCGGCTCCGGCGCGTTTCCGCGTCGGCCGTAATGGGCGCCAGAGGATCCGGGGCACCGGAGACGGCGGAGCTCCGGGCGTTCCGGATCCCGATGCGGACCCGCTTCCGCGGGCAGACCGCCCGTGAGGGCCTGCTGCTGAGGGGTCCGGCCGGGTGGGGGGAGTTCTCGCCCTTCCCCGAGTACGGCCCGGCCGAGTGCGCCCGCTGGCGTGCCTGCGCCGAGGAGGCGGCCTTCACCGGCTGGCCCGCGCCGCTGCGCGACCGGATCCCGGTCAACGCCATCGTGCCCGCCGTCGGACCCGAGCAGGCCCGCGCGATGGTACGGCGGGCCCGCTGCGGCACGGTCAAGGTGAAGGTCGCCGAGCGGGGCCAGACCTTCGCCGACGACCTGGCCAGAGTCGAGGCCGTGCGCGACGCGCTCGGCGCGGCGGGCCGGATCCGGGTGGACGCCAACGGCGCCTGGGACGTCGACGAGGCGGTGGCCCGGATCACCGGGCTGGACCGCCGCTTCGGCCTGGAGTACGCCGAGCAGCCCTGCGCGACCCTGGACGAGCTGGCCCGGGTCCGCAGGCGGGTCGAGGTGCCGATCGCGGCCGACGAGTCGATCCGGCGCGCGGAGGACCCGCTGAAGGTGCGGGCGGCGGAGGCGGCCGACATCGCGGTGGTGAAGGTGCAGCCGCTCGGCGGGGTGGCGGCCGCGCTGCGGGTGGTGGAGGCGTGCGGGCTGCCCGCCGTGGTCTCCAGCGCGGTGGAGACCTCCGTCGGCCTGGCCGCCGGGGTGGCGCTCGCCGCGGCCCTGCCCGACCTGCCCTACGCCTGCGGTCTGGGCACCCTGTCCCTGCTGGAGGGGGACGTGGTGGCCGAGCCGCTCGTCCCGGTCGACGGGACGCTCCCGGTACGGCGCTCCGAGGCGGACCCGGGAGCCCTGTCCCGCTACGAGATCGAGTCGCCCGCCTGGGTGCGGCGCCTGAAGGAGGCACGGTGAACCCCGCGACCGCGCTCGCGACCGTCCTGGTCGACGAGCTGGTGCGCTGCGGCCTCACGGACGTGGTGATCGCGCCCGGTTCGCGCTCCGCCCCGCTCGCCCTGGCCGCGCACGCCGACAGCCGGGTCCGGCTGCACGTGCGCATCGACGAGCGGTCGGCCTCCTTCCTGGCCCTGGGCCTGGCCCGGCGCGGCGAGCGCCCGGTGGCCCTGGTCTGCACCTCGGGCACGGCGGCGGCCAACTTCCACCCGGCGGTCATGGAGGCGCACGAGTCGGGGGTGCCGCTGCTGGTGCTCACCGCCGACCGCCCGCCCGAACTGCGCGACACGGGCGCGAGCCAGACGGCCGACCAGCTCAAGCTGTACGGCACGGCGGTCCGCTGGTTCGCCGAGGTCGGCGTCCCCGAGGAACGGCCCGGCCAGGTCGCCTACTGGCGTTCCCTGGTGTGCCGCGCCTACCAGCGTTCGCTCGGCCCCGCCGATCCCGGCCCGGTCCACCTCAACCTGGCCTTCCGGGAGCCTCTGGTCCCCGACGGCGACGCCTCCTGGTGCGAGCCCCTGGACGGCGGCGCGGACGGGCCCTGGGTCCGCGCGCGGGTGGCGCCCCCGGGCGTCGCGCTGCACCTGCCGCAGACCCGCAGGGGCGTGCTGGTGGTCGGCGACGGCGCCGTGGGCACGCGCCGGTACGTCGCGGCGGCCGGCATGGCGGGCTGGCCGGTGCTGTCGGAGCCCAACGGCGGCGCCCGCTACGGCGACCACACGATGTCGGCCTACCACCACCTGCTGAGCACCCCGGAGTTCGCCGAGGCGCACCGCCCGGAGGTGGTGGTCACCCTCGGCCGACCCAGCCTGTCGAAGTCCCTGCTCCGGTGGCTGGGTCAGGCCGGCGAGCACGTCGTGGTCGCCCCCGACCTGACCCGCTGGCCCGACCCGACCCGCTCGGCCACCCAGGTGGCGCAGGCGGTGGAGATCCCGATCGCGGCCGGCGACGACGCCTGGCTGCACTCCTGGCGCCGCGCCGACGCGGCGGCCCGGGCGGCGATCGACGAGGTGCTGGACGACTCGGGCCTCAGCGAGCCGCGCCTGGCGCGGGACCTGGCGGACCTGCTGCCCAACGGGTCGCTGCTGACGGTCGGCTCCTCCATGCCGATCCGCGACCTGGACCAGGCGATGCGGCCCAGGCGGGGGCTGCGGATCCTGTCCAACCGGGGCGTCGCCGGGATCGACGGGGTGGTGTCGACCGCGATGGGCGCGGCACTGGCCCACAACGGCCCGGCGTTCGCGCTGATGGGCGACCTGACGTTCCTGCACGACCAGAACGGGCTGGTCCTCGGCCCGCTGGAGCCCCGTCCCGACCTGTGCCTGGTCGTGGTGAACAACGACGGGGGCGGGATCTTCTCGCTGCTGCCCCAGGCCGCGTTCCGCGATCCGTTCGAGCGGGTCTTCGGCACCCGGCACGGCGTGGACCTGGCCTACACGGCCGCGGCCACCGGCACGCCGTACACCGCGGTGAGCGAGCCCGGGCAGCTGGACAAGGCGCTGCGCGGGCAGGGGGTGCGGATCGTGGAGGTGCGCACGGAGCGCGGGGCCAACGCGGCGCTGCACGTCACCATGCGGGAGGCGGCGAGCGCGGCGGTCCGCGCGGCCATGGCGGGGTGAGCCGGGGCATCGCGGCGACGACGCCGACCGTGCCCCGGGGAACGGGCTCATCGGCGGCAGACGCTGACGGAACCGGCGTCGGCCCGGTGAGGTCGCCACTCATAAGCGGACAAAACACCTACAGAGGGGTACAAGACTCCTTTGGAGGTGAAGGTGATGGGTACGGTCGACCGTTTCCGTGATCGGACCCGCCTGCAGGTCCTGCACACGACCGGCCTGCTGGAGGCGACGAACGTTCCGCTGCTGGACCGGGTGACCCGGCTGGCGGCCCGGTGGCTGGAGACGTCGGTGGCCATGGTGTCGCTGATCACCGCCGACCGCCAGGTCGTCATCAGCGCGGCCGGGCCCGCCGATCCGTGGAGGGCCCAGCACAATCCCCTGTCGCAGTCGTTGTGCCAGCACATCGTGGCCACCGGCGCGCCGCTGGTCGTGCCGGACGCCCGTACCGACGAGCGCTGGTGCGAGGTGGAGGCGGTGGGCGGCGGGCACCTGCTGTCCTATGCGGGGATGCCGCTGCACACCGAGGGCGACCGGGTGCTCGGCGCGGTCTGCGTGATCGACGACCGGCCCCGGCAGTGGAACGCGGAGCAGCTGGGCACGCTGGAGGACCTGGCCGCGATGGTGGAGGCGGAGATCGCCGTGCGGCTGGCGCACGCGCAGGCCGCGCTCGACCATGTGCCGGAGGCGGCGCTGTCCTTCGACGCCGCCGGGGAGGTGATGGCGTGGAACGCCGCGGCCGAGCGCCTGTTCGGCTGGTCGCCCGCCGAGGCGCTCGGCAGCCCGGTCGAGGAACTGGTCTGCCCGCGACGGTTGCGCGCCGGTTGGGAGCAGGTCCTGCGCCGGGTGCGGGAAGAGGACGGACCGGCGGGGCGGCGCCTGGAGCTGACCGCGGTCGACCGGTCCGGACGGGAGTTCCCCGCCGAGATGCTCGTGCGCACCGCCGCCGGCGGCGGCGACGGGCTGCTGTACGACGCCCTGCTGCACGACATCACCGACCAGAAACGCCTCGGTGTGCTGCGCCGCGTTCAGCAGGAGGTGGTGCAGGTACTGGCCGAGGCCGCCTCCAGCCGGGAGGCCGCCGCCGGGGTGCTGGCCGCGGTCACCGGCGCGCTGGGCTGGACCTGCGGTGAGTACTGGCAGGTGCGGCCCGACCGGAGCGGTGTCACGCGTATCGCCTCCTGGGTGCGGCCCGGACGGGAGGCATCGGTCTTCACCGGCGCCGAGCCGCTCACCTTCGAGCGGGGGAGAGGACTGGCCGGGCTGGTGTGGGACAGCGGCCGCGCGATGTGGGTGGCCGACCTGTCCGCCGACGACCGCGACTTCGTCCGCAAGCACGAGGCGCTGCGGGCCGGTCTGCACGCCGCCATCGGCCTGCCCGTCCACAGCGGCGGCCAGGCAGGGGGCGTGCTGGCCTTCTTCGCCGACACGGTCCAGGAGCCCGACGAGGACCTGGTCACCCTGTTGGACGGGATCTGCGCCCATGTGGGCCGGTACATGGAGCGCCGCCGCGCCGAGGAGCTCGCGCTGGAGCTGGCCGGGAGCCGCCGTTGGTTCGAGCAGATCATCGCCCAGCTCGACGACGACGTGTGGACGGTGGAGACCGGCCCGGACGGGGCGGCCCGCTGCCTGAACACCAGCCCCAACCTCGCCAAACTGCTCGGGGGGCCGCCGCCCGAGGGCGTCGATCCAGCCGAGGTCGTCATGCGCCGGATCCACCCCGGCGATCTCCCGGCCATGGCCGACTTCCGGTCCGCGGTCTCCTCCGGTCGCAGAGCGGAGATCGAATACCGCCTGGTCGGGCTGGACGGCGTCACCCGCTGGATCTGGATGCGGGGCATGCCACGCCGCGAAGGCGGCCGCCTGCTGGTCGACGGCATCTCCACCGACGTCACCGAACGCCGCCGGATCGCCGAGGAGCGCGAGCGCCTGCTGGCCGCCGAGCAGGAGCAGGTGCGCCGTCTGCGGGAACTGGACCGGATGAAGGACGAGCTGATGGCGCTGGTCACCCACGAGCTGCGCAACCCCATCGGCGCCGTCCGCGGCTACGCCGAGCTGCTGCTGGACGACGCGGACCTGACCGATGGGCAGCGTGCCTTCACCGAGGTCATCGACCGCAAGAGCGCCCACCTGCAACGTCTGGTCGACGACCTGCTCGAACTGGCCCGTCTGGAGGCCGGGCACATCGGCATCGACCCCCGGCCCCTGGCGCTGACCGGCCTGCTGCGCGAGGCCGTCGACGACCACCGGCCCGCCGCCGAGGCCAAGCGGCTGACCGTCGGCGCCGAACTCGCCCAGGCTCTGCGCGTGCACGCCGACCCGGTGCGGTTGCGCCAGATGATCGACAACCTGCTGTCGAACGCGATCAAGTACACCCCTCCGGGCGGGAGGGTGACCGTCACCGCCCAGCCCGCGGCCGGCAGCGCCTGTGCGAGCGGATCGGTCATGATCACGGTGGCCGACACCGGTATCGGCATCCCTCCCGAGCAGTACGGGCAGCTGTTCCACCGGTTCTTCCGCGCCTCCACCGCCAAAGACGCCGGGATCAAGGGAACCGGCCTGGGCCTGGCCGTGACCAAGGCGATCGTGACCGCGCACGGCGGCACCATCACCGCCTCCCCCCGCGGCGGGGGCGGCACGGTCTTCACGGTGTGCCTCCCCGTGGACCCGCCGGAGACCTGATGCCGCGGGCGGCTATGCCGCCCACTCGGCGAGCAGGTCTTCGGGCCACGTCATGCGGTCGCACAGTCCGTCCCAGCCCAGCAGGGTCAGCAGCCGCTGCACATGAGGCGGCACATCGCCCAGGCGCACCCGGTGCGATGCCGGACACGCGCAGGTCAACAGGGCGCGCAGCCCGGAGACGTCGATGAAGCTCACCTGGCCGACGTCGATGACGGTGCCCGCATCGCACGCGCCGTGGCCGTTCAGGACACGCGCCAGCACGGCGCTGTTGCCGGCGTCGATCTGCCCGCTGAGCCTCAGCACATGACCGGACCGCCCGGCGTAACGGGCGATCCGGAGACGCTGATCGCCGTAGAGCGGCTGCTCCACCGGCGCGGGCGCGCCGCTCTCCGGCCGCCGTCCGCCATGGAGCGTCAGGTCGCCGTCCACCGGCGCCGTCCTCGACGGAGCCCCGGCAGTGGAACCGGCGCCGGCCGGCCTGGCATCCACCTCGGCAACAGAGCGGTTCGTCATGACGCTCCTGCGATCCCTCACTTGTCCGTGTGGTAGGGTTGATCGACCACTCCCGAAGGATAACCCCGAACTGGGTTACATGAAATATCCTTCGTATGAGATCGTGAGCAGAAAGAGACCGCACGCGATCCGGTTCGCGAGGCGAACCTGCGGGCAGCGAACTTCCAGGGTGAGATCATGGGCAGCTCTGACACCGACCGGCCTTCCGCCCGATGGACGTTCCTCACCAACCACGCCCGGGTCCTGCTGATGATCGCGCAGGATCCGCAGATCCGCCTGCGCGATGTGGCCGCCGGGATCGGGATCACCGAACGGGCCGCGCAGGCGATCGTCGCCGACCTGGAGGAGGCCGGCTACCTCACCCGCACCCGGGTGGGGCGGCGCAACCACTACAGCATCGACGCCACCCGGCGCTTCCGGCATCCGGCGGAGGCGGATGTGCGCATCGACAGCCTGCTCAGCATCTTCACCCATCGGGATCGCCCCGCCGCGGCCCCGTGACGGGGCGTTCTCCGCGTCCTCCTGCGCGTCGGACCACCCGGGGTCCGGCACGGCTTCCCCGCGACCTGCCCGATGAAATCCCTCATATGGGTAGGAAAGGTGTGAGGGGTGGTGTGCCATGGGGGCGAGTGATCAAGATCGCATCGGCGACCCGGAACGGCTGCAGGCACTGCACGCCACCGGTCTGCTCGACGCGCCGGAGGTACCGGTGCTGGACCGGGTGACCCGGATGACGACCCGGCTGCTGGACGTGCCGGTCGCGATGGTGTCGCTGATCACCGAGGACCGGCAGGTCGTCGTCAGCACGGCGGGGATGGCCGATCCGCAGGCGGTGCGGGAGAACCCCCTGGCGCGGTCGCTGTGCCGGCACGTCGTGGCCGACGACGCGCCTCTGGTGATCGACGACGCCCGCGGTGACGGGCGCTGGCACGATCTCGTGGAGAGCACCGGCGGGCGGCTGGCGGCCTATGCCGGGGTGCCGCTGAACACGCCGGCCGCGCAGGTGATCGGTGTGCTGTGCGTCATCGACGCCACGGCCCGCACCTGGAGCCGCGAGCAGGTGCGGATCCTGGAGGACCTGGCCGCCCTGATCGAGCCCGAGATCGCGTTGCGGCTGGCCCGCGCCGACGCCGCGCAGGGGGCCGCGGGCAGGCAGCAGGAGCGCACCTTCCTGCGCGCCCTGCTCGACAGCCTGGAGGTGTCGGTGATGGCCTGCGACGAGAACGGCAGACTGGTGATCAACAGGCCGCTGCGCGAGAGCCTGCACACCGACACCCCGCCCTCCGACGTGCACTCCTGGCTGCGCTCCTATCCGTTGTACGCCCCCGACGGGCGGACTCCGCTGGCGGTCGAGGAGATGCCGCTGGCCCGGGCGTGGGCCGGTGAGTGCTTCCACGGGCGGCAGGTGGTGGCCGAGACCGATGCCGGGCCGCGCCGCTTCCTGGTCAACGGCCGGCCCATCGACACGCCGGAGGGGCACCGCCTGGGCGCGCTGGTCGCCGGCCACGACATCACCGACTCGTACCGCATCGGCCTGCTGCGCGAGGCCCAGCAGGCCGTCACCCGGGTGCTGGCCGACGCCGCCTCCAGCCAGGAGGCCGCCGCCGGCGTGGCCGCCGCGGTCACCGACGCGCTGGGGTGGGCCTACGGCGAGTACTGGCAGGTCGACGGGGACCAGAGGGCCATCACCAGGATCGGTAGCTGGAGCAGGCCCGGACGGGACCTGTCCGCCTTCACCGCAGACCATCCGGAGGTGTTCGTCAGGGGGGAGGAACTGCCGGGGCTGGCCTGGGAGCGCGGTGAGCCGGTCTGGATCGCGGACACGGCGGCCGAGCCGGCCGGTACCCCCCGGGTGCGGGCCGGTCTGCGGGCCGGTCTGCGTTCGGCCGTGGCCCTGCCGGTGCGCAGCGGCGCGCAGGTCCTGGGCGTGCTGACCTTCGCCGGCGACCACCCCCGGCAACCCGACGACGATCTGGCCGACCTGCTGGACGGGGTGTGCGCCCATGTGGGCCGGTACATGGAGCGCCGCCGCGCCGAGGAGCTCGCGCTGGAGCTGGCCGAGAGCCGCCGCCGGTTCGACCGGATCATCGACCAGCTCACCGACAAGGTCTGGACCGTCGAGATCCGGCCCGACGGCACCGCCCGCCCGGTCTACGTCAACACCGAGCACACCACCGTGTTCGGCGGGCGGCTGCGCCTGTCGCCCGACGACGACTTCATCGCCGTCATGCTGCGTTTCGTCCATCCCGGAGACCGGGACGCCTTCGGCGCCTTCTGCGCCGAGCTCATCGCCGGGCGGCGGGCCGAGCTGGAGTACCGGCTCATCGGCCTGGACGGCGTCACCCGCTGGATCTGGAGCCGGGGCGCGCCCCGCCGGGAGGGGGAGCGGCTGCTGGTCGACGGCATCTCCACCGACGTCACCGACCGCCGCCAGATCACCGAGGAGCGCGAGCGCCTGCTCGTCCAGCAGCAGCAGCAGGTTCGCCGCCTGCGCCAGGTGGACGAGGTGAAGAACCAGTTCCTGCGCACCGTCAACCACGAACTGCGCACCCCGCTGACCTCGATACACAGCTACCTGCAGCTGATCCGCGAGGGCGACCTGGACGCCGCGACCCAGGCGCGCTTCCTGGAGGTCATCGACCGCAACAGCACCCGGCTGGGTCAGCTGCTGGACGAGCTGCTGCTGATGGCCAGCCTGAACGCCGGAAACGCCGCCTTCACTCCGGCCGAGACCGATCTGGTGGCCTTGGCGCAGAACGCCGTGCAGGCGATCACCGCCCAGGGGCGCACCGAGCACCTGGCCGTGACCGTGCACGCCCCGGCACCGGTGATCGCCTGGGCCGATGCCGGGCGCATCCGGCACGCGCTGGCCCACCTGCTGGACAACGCGGTCAAGTTCACCCCGCCCGGCGGCCGCATCGACGTCACCGTCACCGCCGGCCCGGCCCCGGCGATCGAGGTCGCCGACACCGGCACCGGCATCGACCCCCAGGACCTCGACCATGTCTCCGACGACTTCTACCGCGGCGGTACCGCCGAGCAGCGGGCGATCGGCGGCACCGGCGTGGGCTTGGCCCTGGTGCGGAGAATCGCCGACATGCACGGCGGGAACGTGCACATCGAGAGCGGTCCCGGCCACGGCACCCGGGTCCGCCTGACCCTGCCCGCCAAGGCCGCTCCCGCTGCCGCACGGCAGGCCCGCCGGAGGTCGTCGCCTTCGTCCGGGCGGCCGCGGCGGCGCCGCTGAGGCCGGGTACGGTCAGCCCTCCGGCGCCGGCCGTGCGGCGGGAAGCGGGCCCGGCCCGGTGAATCCCGCCTGATCCGGGATCAGCGGGGGAACAGCTCGAAGCAGACGGCCGGCCGGCCGCCGAAGCGGGCCGAGGCCTCCGAGGTGGCCTGGGAGACGAGTGCGCGGCAGTATTCCTCCGGCTTCCGGTCGGTGAGCGCCTCGATGTAGGTGCGGTGCGCCAGCAGGGAGCGGACGGCGCGTTCCAGGTGATCGCTCACGTCGACGGCGTGGGTCGGGTGGGGGGAGCCGTTCACGGCGACCCAGCGCACGCCGTTCCAGGGGGTGAAGCCCTCGGCGGCCAGCTCGGGGAAGATCCACCGGTTTCCCGCGTCGGCGGCGGCGTCCAGGACCGCCCGGCCCACGGCGCGGTGGTCGGGGGTGTTCCAGGAGGTGCGGCCGTCCCAGGTGTCGTGGTGGTTGAGAGTGATCAGCAGCTCCGGCCGGCGGCGCCGGATCTCCCGGGTCAGCTCCCGCCGCAGGGCGGGGCCGTACTCGATCACTCCGTCGCGGTGGTCGAGGAAGTCGACCGAGGTGACGCCGACCACGGCGGCCCCGGTCCGCTGCTCGCTCTCCCGCAGGGCGGCGGCCTGGCCGGGGGGCACCGTGTCGATGCCGGCCTCGCCCCTGGTGACCAGCAGATAGAAGACCTCGCGTCCCTCGCTGGTCCAGCGGGAGATCGCCGCCGCGGAGCCGTACTCCAGATCGTCGGGATGGGCGACGATCGCCAGCGCCCGGGTCCAGTCGCTGGGCATCGCTTCGAACTGCTCGGTCATCGGAGCCTCCCGCAGTGAATCTACATCGCAGAGGCGGCGATCATGGCCGCCGTCACGGTGCGGATCGTCGCCTACCGGCGGCCGCGCCGGATCGGCGGGGGCGAACCGGCGTGCCCGCCTCCGGCGCGGAGCGGAAGTCCGACCAGCAAAGAATCTACATTGTAAAACCAGCGGCCTGGATACTCTGATGCGGTGGCCGAGCCGTACCTGACCCTGGGCGAACCCGTCGAGCACGAGATCGAGATCAAGCGGTCGCGGTTCATCTGCGCGATCGTCCCGGCCGCCTCGGAGGAGGAGGCGCGCGACTTCGTCGCCGGGCGCAGGGGGCTCCACCCCGACGCCACGCACAACTGCTCGGCCTACGTGATCGGCGACCGGCGGCTGCAGAAGGCCGACGACGACGGCGAGCCCGGCGGGACGGCGGGCACGCCGATGCTGGAGACCCTGCTGCGCCGGGGCCTCGGCGACGTGGCCACGGTGGTCACCCGCTACTTCGGCGGGGTCAAACTGGGCGCGGGCGGGCTGGTCCGCGCGTACGGCGGGGCGGTCGGCAGGACGCTGGACCTGGTCGTGCCGGTGGAGATGGTGCCGGCCAGGATCATGACCGTGACCGTGGACCACCTCCGCGCCGGGCGGCTGGAGAACGACCTGCGGATCTCGCCGTACGAGGTGCGCGGGGCGGTCTACGGCGCGCGGGTCGGTCTCGAGGTGGCGGTGCGGGAGTCGGAGCTGGGGATCTTCCCCGACTGGGTCGCCACGCTGACGGCGGGCCAGGCCGTCATCGAACCAGGTGAAACGGTGTATCTCCGGAAAGTCTGACGGGTCTTCCCCCTCCATGAGGTCAGAGGAACTGTGAGATGGGTCACATCGCTTCCGGGTGTGACGCGGCCGCCTCCGGCTCCGCCGGGCCGTCCCTCCTCTCGCCGAGTGGTTCCGGCTCCGGTCGTCCTCCCTCCTTCGCGCGGTCACTGCAACGTCCTGACGTGCGAAGACGTCAATGGGCGGTGGCCGCCTCCGGCGAACCGCGGGGCCGCCGCCGCCGGATGGCCGGATCTTGGGGTTTTCCACACCCTCCGGCTGGGGAGGCCGTCACTCCACAACGGCGCTCTACCTCATGCATGGCATATCCAGGGTTCCCTAGCCTTGTCCCCATGAGTTCAACGACTGTCGACGGAGTCGCCGGGTGGGCGATCAACCTTATGGAGACCCTGGGAGCGCCCGGGGCCGGGATCGCGATCGCGCTCGAGAACCTGTTCCCGCCGCTGCCGAGCGAGGTGATCCTGCCGCTGGCAGGCTTCACCGCCAGCCAGGGGAACATGGGCCTGTTCGACGCCGTGCTCTGGACCACCCTGGGATCGGTGATCGGTGCGCTGGCGCTGTACGCGGTGGGCGCGCTGCTCGGCCGCGAGCGGGTGATCGCGATCGCCTCCAAGCTGCCGCTGGTCAGCGTCTCCGACATCGAGAAGACCGAGGCCTGGTTCGCCAGGCACGGCAAGAAGACGGTCTTCTTCGGGCGGATGATCCCCATCTTCCGCAGCCTCATCTCGATCCCGGCCGGCGTCGAGCGCATGCCGCTCTCGATCTTCACCCTGCTCACCCTGATGGGCAGTCTCATCTGGAACACGGCGTTCGTGATGGCGGGGTACGCACTCGGGGAGAACTACCACCTGGTCGAGCAGTACATGGGGATCGTCTCCAAGGCGGTGCTGGGCGTCGTCCTGCTGGCCATCGTCATCTTCATCACGGTCCGGATGAAGGACCGCGGCAAGGGCAAGCACCACGCCGGATGACGGCGGGGCGGTCGGGGCGGTCAGGGCGTCGGCCGGGACCGCTCCGGGCGGGGCCCCGGTGCTGACCGGACCGGTCCTCGCGGCCGGTCGGTTCCGGGCGGTCCCGGCATCCGGGGCCGCGGGCGGCGCCATGCTGCGGGGATCGCCGAGTGCGCTCGCGCCACGGGGGTGCCCGGCCGCCGTGTCATCGGAGTCGCCGGCCGCGTCATCGGGATCGCCGCCCCATCGGGCTTTCCGCGCCGCCGTATGAGGGCCGCCGAGCCTCCGTTCAGCCCTCCAGGGCGTACTGCATGACCCGGAACTTGGCCTGGGCCTCGGCGAGCTCGGCGGCCGGATCGGAGTCGCCCATGATGCCGCAGCCGGCGAAGAGCCGGGCGTGGGCGCCCTCGATCTGGGCGCAGCGCAGGGCGATGCCCCACTCACCGTCGCCGCGGGAGTCGATCCAGCCGACCGGGCCGGCGTATCCGGCCCGGTCCATGCCCTCGAGCTCGCGGATGACCTGCAGGGCGGTCCGGGTGGGGGTGCCGCCGACGGCCGCCGTCGGGTGCAGGGCGGCGACCACGTCCAGGACCGAGAGCCCGGCGGACAGGTGGCCGGTCACCGGGCTGGCGAGGTGCTGGACGTTGGGGAGCACGAGCAGCTCGGGCTCCTCCGGGATCTTCAGCTCGGCGCAGAGCGGGGCGAGGGTCCGGCGGACGGAGTCGATCGCGCAGGCGTGCTCGCGGCGGTCCTTGGCGGAGGCGAACAGGGCGGCCCCGCGTGCCGCGTCGTCGTCCGGGCCGGTGCCGCGGGGGGTGGTGCCGGCCAGGACTAGGGACTCGACGGTCTCGCCGGTGCGACGGACCAGGAGCTCGGGGGTGGCGCCGACCAGCCCGGCGCAGGAGAAGGTGTAGCACTCGGGGAAGCGCCCGGCCAGGCGGGACAGGAGCACCCGCACGTCGATGGGGTGTTCGGCGACGGCGGTCAGGTCGCGGGCGAGCACGGCCTTCTCCAGGCGGCCGGACCGGATCCGGCGGGCGGCCTGCGCGACGGCGTGCTCCCATTCGGGAGCGGTGAGGCTGCCGTCCCCGTAGCTGATCCGGCCGGGGTCGCGGGGGGCGGTGATCTCGTCGAGGCGCCCCTCGCCGATGGTGGTGAGCCAGGCCCGGCCGTCACGGCGGGCGAGGACCGTCCGCGGGACGACGAGGACGGACCCCGGGGAGGCGGGGTCGAAGGTGAAGGAGCCGAAGGCGACGGGGCCGGAGCCGGGGGCGTGCGCCTCGTCGTCGACGTGGGCCCCGGCGAAGACGGACGAGAGCCAGTCGCGGGCCCAGTCGAAGCGCCCGGGGCCGGGCGGCACGCTCACCCGCGCGGCCTCCCCCCAGGCGACGAGGCCCTCGCCGTGCCGGATCCAGGCATGCGGGGCGGCGGCGGGAAGTCGAGTGAGCAGGTCGCCGGGGTCGGCGACGAGGGCGGTTCTCACCACGAGAGGACGGGTCGATCCGAGCGCGGCTCTCACCCCTGACACTCTATGCGGAAACTGAACGTGTTCGACGGCGGCCCCCCGGGGTAGGCACGGCCTCAGGGGTCTGTCAAGGGAACCAAGGGAGTCGGTCAACCGGGAGCGCCGTCCTGGCCTGCGGTGATACATCCGGGAGCAGATGTGAGCTCTCACCCGGAGGTGCCATGGCGCGCAGGAGTGTGACCGTGTCCACAGCGACACCGACGGCGAAACTGACGGCGACACTGACGGCGACGGCGGTCCTGCTGGTCGGCTGGGCGGGCCCGGCAGGGGCCGCCGGGGCTGAGGTGCGCCGGACGGCCGTGCCGTGGCGGCCGGTGGTCATGGCGGCGCTGGGCGACTCCATCAGCGCCGGGTTCAACGTCTGCGGCTGGTACGTCTCCTGCACCTCGCGCTCGTGGGCGGCGGGGGACCACGCCGAGGTGCTCAGCCACTACCTGCGGCTGCTCGCCCGGGACGAGGCAGTCGAGGGGCACAACGTCAACCTCGCCGTCCCAGGTGCGACCAGCGCCGACCTGTCCGGGCAGATGACGCGGGCGGTCGCGCGGCGGGCCGACTACGTGACGGTCCTGATCGGGGCCCAGGACGCCTGCGTGCCGGAGGAGCGGAGGATGACGCCGGTCCCGGTCTACCGGGCCAGGGTGGCCGCCGCGCTGCGGCTGCTGAAGGAGCGGCGGCCGGGGGCGCGGGTGTTCCTGGCCAGCATCCCCGATCTGAAGCGGTTGTGGCGGGTGGGCAGGGGCAACGCGGCGGCCCGCGGTTTCTGGACGGTGGGCCGCATCTGCCCCACGATGCTGGCGCGCCCGGCCTCCACCGCCCCGGCCGACCGGGCGCGCCGCGATCGGGTGCGGGCGCGGGTCGCGGCCTACAACAGGGCGCTGGCGGACGTCTGCGCGGAGTACGGCCGGGCGTGCCGGTTCGACGGCGGGGCGGTGTTCCGCCATCCCTTCACGCTGGACCACGTCAGCGGATGGGACTTCTTCCACCCCAACGCCGCGGGGCAGCGGCTGATCGCCAAGACGACCTTCGCCGCGGCCCGCGGCTGGCTCGACGAGCCCGCCGACGAGCCGGCCGGGCGACGCTGACCGGGCCCCCTCCGCTCCGTCCGCTCCGGGCGGGACCCGGCCGCGGCGGGCACGGCCGGGTTCACCCCTCCAGGGCTGCGAGGAGCGAGGCGGTCCGCCCGGGCTCGGAGAACATCGGCCAGTGGCCGGTGGGGAGCTCGGCGAAGCTCCACTCAGGCCCGGCCAGCGCCGTGAAGAACGGGTGGCCGGAGGAGATCATCGCGTGGACCTGCTCCATCGGGAACGAGCACGCGACGAGCGTCTTGGGCAGGCGGGCCGCCGCGCCGGTGAGCGCCAGCGGGGCGGTCATGGCGCCGTACGGCTGCGGCGTCGCGCGGGACGCGAACCAGGCGCGCTCGGCCTCGCCCAGGCCCTCCAGGCTGGCCCCGGTCTTCTCCAGCTCCTCCCAGGACGGCAGCGGGTAGGCGGTGCCGCCCTGCTCGGCGACCCGCCGCTCGACGAAGGCCCGCTCCGCGGGCTCGTTCATGTCCGTCCAGGCCGTGCCGTCGGCCATGGGGCCGCTGTCGAGGTAGACCACGCGGGCGATGCGCTCGGGGATCCGGTCGGCCGCCCCGGTGACGGGCCCGCCGCCGCCGCTGTGCGCGACGAGGACCACGTCGTGCAGGTCGGCGTAGACGATCGTGTTGACGATGTCCTGGACGTGGGTCTCCAGGTCGGTCTCCGCGGTGGCCAGGTGGACCCGGTCGCCGAGGCCGGTGAGGGTGACGGGGTGGACGCCGTGGCCCTCGGCGCGGAGCCGGGCGGCGACCTTCTCCCAGGCCCAGCCGCCGAGCCAGAAGCCGGGGACCAGGACGTAGGTCCGCCGGGCCGGCGTCTCGGCGGTGATGGGGGCGGGGGTGCCGGTGGTCGGCTGGCTCATGGGTTCTTCGTCCTTCCGTCGTCGTGTGCTTCCACCCTAGGATGGAATCCGGGCAGTTCCGGTCCTGATTTACGAGGTGTTTCCCATGACGGCCGCGCGGGTGCTGGCACTGCTCGAACTCCTGCAGGCCGCTCCCGGTCTGACCGGGCCGGAGCTGGCCGCCCGGCTGCAGGTCGACGAGCGCACGGTGCGCCGTTACGCGGTCCGGCTGGGCGAGCTCGGCGTGCCGGTGGAGGCCGAGCGGGGGCGCTACGGCGGCTACCGGCTGCTGCCGGGCTACAAGCTGCCGCCGCTGATGCTCACCGACGACGAGGCGACGGCGGTGGTGCTGGGGCTGGTGGCCGGGCGGCGGACCGGCCTGGCGGTGGGGGAGGCGGCGACCGAGAGCGCGCTGGCCAAGATCCAGCGGGTGCTGCCGCGGGCGCTGCGCGAGCGCGTCGACGCGGTCGCGCAGACCCTGGACCACACCCGTGCCCCGGCGGCCACGCCGGTCCCGAGGGCCGGGCCGCTGCTGGTGCTGGCCGACGCCGTCCGGCACGGGCGCACGGTACGGCTGGCCTACCGGTCGTGGCGGGGGGAGCCGTCGGAGCGGGAGCTGGACCCGTACGGCATCGTCTTCCACTCCGGGCGCTGGTACGTCGCGGGGTTCGACCACCGCAGCGGCGAGCTCCGCACCTTCCGGGTGGACCGGGTGGCGGACGCCGAGCGCACCGGGCGGGGCTTCGAGGTCCCGGAGGGCTTCGACGCGGCCGGGCACGTGACGGGGTCGCTGTCGGCGGTGCCGTACCGGCACGAGGTGCGGGTGCTGCTGGCCACGACGCTGGAGGAGGTGCGCCGCCGGGTGCCGGCGGCGGCCGCGACGCTGGAGGAGACGCCCGAGGGGGTGCTGCTGACGGCGCGGGCCGAGCGGCTGGACGGGATGGCGCAGATGCTGGCCGGGCTCGGCTGGCCGTTCACGGTGCTCGAACCGGAGGCGCTGCGCGGGGAGGTGCGGGCGCTGGCCGCACGGCTGGCGGAGTGGGCCGCGCCCTGACCTCCGTACGGTGGCCCGGCCGGCGGCACCTCCGCCCCGGCCTCCGTGGGGTGCCTGGTCGGCGGCACCCCGCTCTGACCCTCGTACGGTGGCCGCGGCCGGCGGCGCCCCCGCCCGCGTGCGGCGCCCGGAGGAGTCAGCGCGGGGGGAGCGGGGGGATGGAGAGCCGGGGCCGGTCGGCGGGGTTGGGCGTGTGCGGCGGGTGGGCGGCCAGCCGCTCCAGCGCCACCCGGATCGCGGTGTCCAGCTGGGTGTCGATCCCCGCGGCGTAGTCCTGCGGGGTGATGTCCACCTCCAGGTCGGGGTCGGTGCCGTAGTTCTCCACCCGCCAGCCCACGTCGTCGAAGGCGAAGGAGAACTCCGGCTGGGTGGTGACGGTCCCGTCGGCCAGCTGGTGGCGGGGCCAGATGCCGATCACCCCGCCCCAGGTGCGCTTGCCGATCAGCGGGCCCAGGCCCAGCAGTTTGAAGGTGTGGCTGAAGATGTCGCCGTCGGAGCCCGCCCACTCGTTGGTGATCGCGACCATGGGGCCGCGGGGCGACTCCTCGGGATAGGGCTCGGGCACGCCCCAGCGGGGGTGGTTGTAGCCCAGGCGGCGCCGGGACAGCTTCTCCAGCAGCAGGGAGGAGACGTGGCCGCCGCCGTTGAAGCGGACGTCGACGATCAGGCCCTCCCGGTCGTACTCGGCCAGGAAGCCGCGGTGGAACTCGGCGTAGCCGTCCGGGCCCATGTCGGGGATGTGCAGGTAGCCGATCCGGCCGCCGGTGCGCTCGTGGCAGCGGGCGCGGTTGTCGCGGACCCAGTCGCGGTAGCGGCCCGGCTGCTCGTCGGCGACGGCCCGCACGGTGACGGTCCGTGTCTCCTCGCCGCGGGCGACGGTGAGCTGGACCTCCTCTTCGGCCTGGTTGACCAGGTGCTCGGCGGGGCCGGTGGCGGCGTTGACGCTCTGGCCGTTGACGGCGATGATCGCGTCGCCGGGCCGTACGTCGACGCCGAGGCGGTTGAGCGGGGAGGTGGCCCCGGGGTCCCAGCGGTCGCCGTCGACGATGCGGGTGATGCGGTGCAGGCCGTCGGTGAAGGACAGGTCGGCGCCGAGCTTGCCCTGGCGGTAGTGCGGGCGGGCGCGGTAGGCGCCGCCGCTCTCGTAGGCGTGGGAGGTGCCGAGCTCGCCGAGCAGCTCCCACAGCAGGTCGGAGAACTCCCCGCGGGTGGTGACCCGGTCCACCAGCGGCAGGTAGCGGCGGTAGACGCCCGCCCAGTCGATGCCGGCCATGTCCTCGGCCCAGAAGTGCTCGCGCTGCAGGCGCCAGGCCTCGCGGAACATCTGCCGCCATTCGGCTTCGGGGCAGACGGAGACCTTGACGCGCGACAGGTCGATCCAGCCGCTCTCGCGGCCCGGGCTCTCGTCGTCCTCGGGGGTCTCGCCGGCCTTGACGACGCGCAGCCGTGAGCCGGAGCGGTAGAGCAGGGTGGCGCCGTCGCGGCCGAGCTGGAACTCCGACACGTCCGTGACCAGCGTCTCGTGCTTCTGCTTGGCGAAGTCGTAGGCGCACAGCGTGCCGTCGGAGAAGGCGGCGTGCTCGTCGCCGAGGGCGCCCTCGACGGGGTAGGTGAGGTAGACGGCCTTGCCCTTGACCGCGGCGACGGCCTCGTAGCGGCACTCGGGGACGGGGAAGGCGACGATGCGGTCCTCCAGGCCGTCGGTGTCGACGGCGAACTCGACCTCCTCCTCGTCGTCCTCCTCGTCGGCGCCGGACAGGGGCCGGGGTTCGGGGACGAAGGGGGAGCCGGTGCCGGCGCGCAGGGCCAGGGCGTAGAGGCGGGAGCCGAGGGGGAAGCCCAGGTCGAAGCCGAGCTCGTCGTAGACGGGGTTGAAGACGCGCTGGCCGACGAAGTAGAGGTAGCGGCCGGCGGGGTCGAAGGCGGGGGAGGAGTCCCAGAGCACGGGCCGGGTGGCCGGGAAGGTCTCGCCGGTGGCGGCCCGGCACAGCCTGATCGCCATGGTCTGGGCGGTGTCGCGGAAGGCGTAGGCGAGCCAGCGGCCGTCGGGTGACCAGGCGGGGTCCTCGACGGCGCCGAACCGGCTGGAGTCGATCACGGTGGCCTCGGCGGGATCGGCGGCCAGGTCGACGAGGAGCAGTTCGTTGCGGTGGTTGGTGACGGCGACGGTGTCGGCCTTGGGGGAGACCTGCAGCGCGGTGATCCGGCCGGTGTCGAGGTGGTCGAGCCGCTGGGGACCGGATCCGCCGTCGGCCGTGAGGACGGTCAGGGTCTCCCGGTCGCGGTCGTCGCTGGCGGCGGTGATCAGCCGCAGTCCGTCGTTGAGCCAGGTCAGCAGCCGGTAGCGGACGCCGTAGGGGGCGCCGTGCTGGCGGACGGGGCCTTCCCAGGCGGCGAAGGAGAACGCCTTGCCGCGGGTGGTGATCGCCAGGCCGCTGCCGTCGGGGCTGAGGGTGGCGCTGTCGAGGAAGTTCTCGGCGGCGACGAAGCGGCGGTTGCGCTGGGTGCGGGAGCTGCGCAGGCTGACCTCGACGCGGTGGGACTCCCCGTCGTCCAGCAGGTAGAGCTCGCCGCCGGCGTGGTAGACGAGCCGGCGGCCGTCGCCGGACAGGTTGCGGGCGTAGTAGTCGGTGTGGTCGGTGTGCCGGCGCAGGCCGGTGCCGTCGGCGGTGCAGGAGTAGACGTTGCCCACGCCCTCGTGGTCGGAGATGAAGTAGACGCGTCCCGAGGCCCAGCAGGGGGAGGCGAGGTTGCCGGGCAGGGCGATGAGCCGCCGGAAGACGCCGTCGCCGATCCAGAGGTCGCCGACGGTGCCGCCGCGGTAGCGCTTCCACCGGGCGGGGTCGGCGGTGTTGCGGCCGATCACGATGTGCGGGCCGTAGGAGATGGAGTTGGCCGGGCCGTACGGCAGCCGTTCGGGGCCGCGGTGCGGCAGGACGCGGTGCAGCCATTTCTGGCCGTGGAAGGGCTGGCCGGCGTCACTGGCGTACAGGATCGCCCCGTCGGGATCCCAGCCGGTGACGGTGGAGCGGGTGCCGTGGTAGGTGACGCGCCGGGCGGAGCCGCCGTCGGCGGGCATCACGTAGACCTCCTCCGGGCCCTCCTCCCGGCCGGCGAAGGCGATCCGGTCGCCGTCGGGGGAGAAGCGGGGATAGCCGGCTTCGGCGACCCCCGCGGTGAGGCGGAAGGCGCGGCCGCCGGCGGCCGGCACCATCCAGAGGTCGTCCTCGGCGGAGAACACGACGACGTCGCCGAAGACCGTCGGGAATCGCAGGTAGGCGGACATGGTGGCTCACTCCGTGGTCAGGTGGCTCGAGGACGTCTCCCGGTGCGGCCCGGACGTCTCCGGGCCCGTCCGGCCGGATCCCATGTCCGTCGCCGGAGGGGACGTTCCGGGCGGTCCGGGACGTCACGCGGTGTGACGCCGGGGCGTCCCGGAATCGTCCCCTGACGGTGCGGCGTTATTCGGCGCCCTCGGGGCGTTTGGCCTGCCGCTTGGCCTGCTTCGCCTCGCGTGTGGCCTTGATCGCGGCCTTCTTCTGCTTGCCCGAGGCCTTGGCGGGCTTCTTTTTCTCGACCATTCTCTCCCCCTGGTTTTTTGTACGGCGATGCAGCTGATCGCGTGCATCAAGCCTGTTCGTACCCTTTTCGGGGGTTGGCCATCCATCGGGAGGGGAGGGGCGGGTGACGTCTCCGGGTCCGTCCCCGATGTCCTCTGCGGGCTCCGGTGCGGGGCGGGAGCGGCTCCGGAAATCGTCTCCCGTTCCCGTGCGGCGGGCAGGCAAAGAAGAGGTAAATCGCAGCCCTCGGAACGGATAACGATCTTCATGATTGGGCAGAACGTCGGCACACGCCTTGCATTCCGGGGAGGTGCGGCATGGCCTGGTCGAAAGACGAGGAGCGAATGCTGCTGCAGATCGAGCGTCACCTCGTCGACGAGGACCCGCGGCTGGCCGCGCGGCTGGAGTCGTTCAACGAGCGCGTCCAGCGCAGGGAGGGCGGCCGCCGCCGGGGGGATCCCGGAGGCGGGGCGGGGCGGTTGCGCAGGCGCCCGCGCCGTTCGACGGTCGTCATCATGGTCAGCTGGTTGCTGATCGCGACCCTGATCGCGACGCTGCTGATCATGGTCCTGCGTCACGACGCCGCCGCGCTCCCGCTCTGAGCGGACGCGCGGGGCGGCCGGAGCGGGGGCGGGTCAGTCCAGGGCGCGCAGGAACGCCGCGGCCACGGGGGCCGCGTCCGTGCCGCCGCCCGCGCCCTCCTCGACGATCACGGCGAAGGCCAGGTCGCCCCTGAAGCCGATGAACCAGGCGTGGGTCTTCAGGTCGTCCTGCGGGCCGTACTCCGCGGTGCCGGTCTTGCCGCGGGTGCCCGCGGGAAGGCCCGCGCCCTCGGCGGTGCCCTTGGTGACCACGGCGGACATCATCCGGTGCATCGGGCCGACGACGCCTTCGGGCAGGGCCCGGGGCTCGAGCTTCTGCGCGGCAGACGGCACGAGGGTCGGCGGACGCCAGGTGCCGTCGGCGAGCGCGGCGGCGACCGAGGCCATCATCAGCGGGCTGGCGGTGATGCGGCCCTGGCCGAAGGACTCGGCGGCCAGTTCGGCGTCGCTCTCGGCTCGGGGGATCTTGCCGCCGTGTACTTCGGCGGTCCCGATGTCGAGCTGCTCGTTGAAGCCGAACAGCTCGGCGGTCCGCACCATCTCGTCGGCGCCCAGCCGCTCCTTGGCCAGCGGGGCGAAGGTGGTGTTGCAGGAGTGGGCGAAGGAGTCGGAGAAGGTCACCGAGCCGTACGCGGCGTGGTGGGAGTTGCGGATCGGCAGCCCGCCGATGTTGACGTCCTTGGGGCAGGTGACCTTGTCGCCGGGGCCCACACCGGCTTCGAGGAGCCCGACGGCGGTGACCGCCTTGAAGGTGGAGCCGGGCGGGTAGGCGCCGTTCAGGGCGCGGTTGAAGCCGCCCTTGTTGTTGACGACGGCGAGGATCTCCCCGGTCGAGGGCTCGACCGCGACCATCGAGGCGGTCTTGTCGAGGTCGCGTACGGCTCCGGCCGCGGCGTTCTGGACCCGCAGGTCCAGGCTGGTCTCCAGGGGCTCGCCCTTCTCGCCCTCGATGGTGCCGACGGTCTTGGCGGTCCCGGCCGCGCCGCCGGTGCCGACGAGCTGGATCTGGGTGCTCGGGGTCCCGGCCAGGCGCTGCTGGAACCTCTCCTGCAGGCCGCCCCGTCCGACGGCCTGGCCGGTCCTGTAGGAGGAGCCGAGCTTCTTGACGTCCTTGTCGGTGGCCTTGTCGAGGAAGCCGACGAGCTGCTGGACCGAGCCGCCCACGTCGCCGCCGTCGATGCGCTCGCCGCCTGCGGCGGTGATGGCCGCCCGTTCGGGCCAGTCGGTCTTCAGCGCGAAGGAGGATCCGGCGGTGAGGTCGGGGTGGACCGCCCTGGGGGACCAGTCGACCTTCCAGTGCCGGTCGACGACCGCCAGGTCGATGGTCCCGGAGTAGCTCCACTCGCCGACGTTCTTCAGCCGGAGGGTGGCGGTGTAGGCGGCCTGGGCGGTGTCGTCGCCGGTCTCGCGGACCGAGTCGAGCCGGATCGCGGTGCCCTCCACCGCCCAGCCCTTGCGCATGTCGTCGTAGGCGCGGGCGAAGGCGGGATCGGCGGTGCCCAGCTCGGCCCGCATGGCGGCCTGGTCGCCTCGCTGCCAGGCCTGGGTGAAGCGCTGCGCGGTCTCCTGCGGGGTGCCGCGCGTGTGGAGGTACCACCAGGCTCCGCCGCCGGCGGCACCCGCCACCAGCACGGTGGTCACCGTCGTGATCGCTATCGTCCTGCCGCGCGGCATCTGGCCACCCCCGTTCGCCGAAGCTCAGCGCACCACCCTAGCCTGACCAATCCGACATGTGCCGAAATATGATCAGCTGTCCTGGGTGCGGCGGGGGGCGTAGGCGGTCACGTACTCCTGCCCGGAGAGGCGCTGGATCTCGGCCATGATCTCGTCGGTCACCCTGCGGCGGTCGCGGGCGCTGCTCTCCGAGCCGGTGAACGTCATCGGCTCGCCGATCCGCACCCCGACCCGGCCCAGCCGCGGGACCGACGCGCCGATCGGCAGCACCCTGTCGGTGCCGGACATGGCCACCGGGAGCACCGGCGCCCCGGTGGCCAGAGCCAGCCAGGCGACGCCGACCTTGCCGCGGTAGAGGCGGCCGTCGGGGGAGCGGGTGCCCTCGGGGTAGATGCCGAACAGGCCGCCGTCCTTGAGCACCCGGGCCGCGGCGTCGAGCATGTCCTGCGCGGCGGTGGGGCTCTGCCGGTCGATGGCGATCTGGCCGGTGGCCCGCATCCACGCGGCGGTGACGGGGTTGCCGGTGAAGTACTCCTGCTTGGCGACGAAACGCACCTGGCGGGGGACCACCAGGGGCAGGAAGGTCGAGTCGAGGACCGAGAGGTGGTTGGAGGCCAGGATGGCCGGCCCGGCGGCGGGCACGTGCTCCACTCCGGTGGCCGTGGTCGGCCAGAGCAGGTGCAGGAAGGGAGAGCTGACGGTCTTGGCCAGGCGGTAGAGCACGGACTCTCCTCACGGTACGGAAGAACACCACAGTAGGCGGTGGCCTGGTGACCGGCGGGTGTGGACATCCTCACAAGCCAAGCTTTGATGTTTGTAGCCCTGGTCCAAAGCCGGGGGCCCGAAAGGCACAGAGGGGACGCCGGGGACACAGAGGGGCGCCAGGGCGAAGAAAAGCGCCCCGCGGGCGCCGGAGCGCCCGCGGGGCGGAACGTTTAGTGCCGATGTGGCGGTCGCCTCCTCGGCGAGAGGCACAACACGGCTCCAGCCGAACGGTATTCCGTGAAGGCGGTAATTTGCGGCCCGGGGGACACAAACCACATCGGCACGATGACTCTAACGGACGCAGGGGGGTGGTTATTCCACTTCCCGGTTACCGGTGCGCCGGATGTGGTCGCCCGTGCGCTCCGGGCGGGGAGGACGCGGCGGGCAGGCGGACGGTGAAGACGGTGCCGCCGCCCTTCCGGGGCGCCGCGGCGGCGGTCCCGCCGTGCGCCTCGACGATCGCCCGGGTGACGGCGAGGCCCAGGCCGGTGCCCTTGATCCCGGCCTCCTGCGCGGTGGAGGCACGGAAGAACCGGCCGAACAGCTGCGGGTACTCCTCCGCCGGGACGCCGATGCCGGTGTCGGCCACGGTGACGACGGCGGCCCGGTCCGCGTCGTCGCCGCCGAGGCCGACGGTGACGGCGCCGCCGTCGGGGGTGTACTTGACGGCGTTGGAGAGCAGGTTGTCGAGGACCTGGCGGAGCCGTACCGGGTCGGCGTGCACGGGCGGGTGCGGGGCCAGGTCGGTGGCGACGGTCAGGTGCCTGGCCGCGGCGGCGGCCCGGTGGTCGTCGACGGCCTGGCGCACCAGCCGGGCCAGGGAGACCGGGCGCGGGTCGATGGCGATGTGCCCGGCGTCCAGGCGGGCCAGGTCCAGCAGGTCGTCGACCAGGTCCAGCAGATGGGCGCTGGTCCGGTCGATGACGTCGGCGAACATGCGCTGGGTGCCGGTCAGCCCCGGAGTGTCGACGAGCATCTCGACGTAGCCGCGGATCGCGCCGACCGGGTTGCGCAGCTCGTGGCTGACCAGGGCGACCAGCTCGTCCTTCATCCGGTCGCGCTCCTCGGCCAGGCGGTGGCGCTCGGTCACGTCGGTGGAGATGCCGTCGGCGAACAGCCGGCCGTCCTCGCGGCGCGGCGTGCTGCGGATCCAGATCCACCGGACGGCGCCGTCCAGGCCGATGACGCGGCACTCGACCTGCGCCGGGATCCCGGTGTTGACCTTCTCGTCGAAGGCGGTGTAGGCGGGCAGGTCCTCGGGGTGGACGTGGCGGCGCAGGAGGCCGGAGATGTCGGCGCCCTCCGGGACCCGGCCGCCGAACACGCCGGCGGCGTTCTGGCTCTGGTAGACCGAGCGGGCCCGGCCGTCGGGGGTGATCTCGATGGTCCAGACGTTGTCGTCGAGCTGGGAGACGACCTGGTCGAAGTGGCGGCGGCTGGCGGCCAGGGCCAGGGCCAGCTCCTCGGCGCGGCGGCGCTCCATGAAGCGGCCGACGTGCGCGCAGACGCCGTCGAGCAGGGCGACCAGGTCGTCGTCGGGCTCCTGGACGGCTTCGCTGCAGAAGACCAGCACCCCCAGCACCTGGTCGCCGCTGCGGACCGGCAGGGCGATGGCCGAGCGCAGACCCGCCTCCAGCGCCTCCCGCCTGCGCGGGAAGGGGCGGGGCTCGGTCCTCAGATCGCTCATCCAGACCGTCCGGCCGGTGGCCCACACCCGCCCGGGCAGGCCCTGCCCGCGCCGGACCGCCTCCGTGGGGTCACCGGTGAATGCCAGCCCGGGCCTGTGCCACGCACCGGCGCGGACCAGGGCGCTGCGGTCGGGATCGATCTGCCAGTACTCCCCGTAGGACCAGTCCAGCGCCCGGGTGACCGCGGTGAGCACGCGCGCGGCCGCCTGCTCGCTGCAGACCGCCTCGGCCAGCGCCTGCGCCACGGCGTGCTGGGCGTCGCGCAGCACCTGGGCGCGGTGCTGGTCGGTGATGTCGTGCAGGGCGGAGACCGCGCCCAGGCGGCGTCCGTCGGGGGTGGTGATGGGGCGGCCGTTGACCACGCAGCGGCGCGGTTCGGCCTCCGGCGGGCGGATCACCAGGTGCTGGCCGTCGACGTTCTCGCCGGCCCGGGCCCGGGCCAGCGGCGCCTGCTCGGGCCGGAGCGGGGTGCGCCCGTCCGGGGCGAACAGGTTCCGGTCCTGCGGCCAGTCACCGTCGCTCCCGCCCGGCGGATCGCCCGGCACGCGGTGCAGCTCGCGGGCCGCTCGGTTGAACAGGGTGAGCCGGCCGTCCCCGTCGCAGGCCATCACGCCGACCTGGAGGCTGTCCAGCAGCGCCCGCAGGAACGTCCGCTCCTCCTCCAGCCGGCGCCGGGCCTCGCGGCGGTCGCTGATGTCGTGCACGAACGCGTGCAGCAGTGGCCCGCCGGGCCGGTCGTCGACCTGCAGGGCCATCTCGATGGGGAACTCCCGGCCCGCCCGGTCGGCGACGGTCAGCTCCAGGCGGTGGTCGGGCAGGTCGGAGGCGCCGTGCTCGTGCAGGTGGGCCAGTCCCTCGTCGTACCGGTGGCGCAGCGAGGGCGGAGCGATCAGGGCGGTCACGCTCCGGCCCAGGGCCTCGGCCGCCGGCCAGCCGAACAGCCGCTCGGCCGCGGCGTTCCACGCGCGTACGGTCCCGGCGGCGTCGAACGAGATGAAGGCGTCGCGGGCCCGTTCCAGGATCGCCTGCAGCGCCTGCGCGTCACCCAGATCTCCGACCGTCCCCATGGCTTCCGCCCTCCCCGGTTTCACCCATATATGGCCTATATATTCCCCTTGTCTTTTGTAACGGTATGCGCAGGAGCCGTCTCGCGCCGCAACGGGCGGGTGCCGGACGCGGACGGCCGCGGCTACAGGGGCTCGGCGGCCGGGAGGGTGATCCGGTCGACGGCCTCGCGGCGGCGCCGCTCGGGGCGGCGATCGTAGCGGGCGGTGGTGGCGGGGGAGGAGTGGCCGACCAGCGCCTGGGTGGTGGCGAGGTCCACGCCCGCGTCGAGCAGCTCGCCGATGAAGGTGCGGCGGAAGTCGTGGGGGGTGCGCGGTGCGGCTCCGGCCTGGGCCAGCCGCCGGGCCAGGATGTCGGCGACGGCCTGGCCCGTCATGGCCGCGGGCCCGCCGTCGCGGAAGCGCAGGAAACCCGCTCTGCCGATGGGGCAGAACAGTGCTCCGGAGGCGCGGCCCCGCACGGCCAGCCAGCGCTCCAGCCGGCCGACGGCCTGGGAGGTGAGGTAGACCAGACGCTCCTTGTCGCGCTTGCCGCGCACCCGCAGCGAGCGGGAGGCCGGGTCGTAGTCGCCGAGCGTCAGCCCGGCGATCTCGGCGCGGCGGCAGCCGGTGGAGTACAGCGCGGCGAGCAGGGCGGCGTCGCGGACGCCGGCGGGGGAGTCGTCGGCCTCGCAGGCGGCCAGGGCCGCGCCGACGACTTCGGCGGGGACGTGCTGGCCGGCGGGCAGCCGGGTGTGCTCGACGGTCGGCAGGTCCGCGGCGCGCTGGTACTCCTCCGCGCTCATCCGCCCGAGCCGCCAGGCCTCCCGCAGCACCCTGCGCAGTGCGACGAGGTGCTTGTTGACGTAGGAGGGGGACCAGCCGCGCTCGGTCATCAGGGCGCGCAGGCGCACGGTGTGCTCGTAGCGCAGCAGGTGCCAGGGCTGGCCGGCCCCGGAGGCGGCCTCGTCGCCGGAGATGAGGACGGCCAGGCGGTCCAGGCAGCCGCGCATCGTGCGGCGGGACTCGGGGCTGGCGAGGGAGTCGAGGTAGACCCGGTAGGGGTCGCGCGCGGGCTCGACCGCGGGCCCGGTCTCTGCGGGGGGTACGGCTGGCAGGCTCATCGGGGGAGATCCTATCGCCATCTATTGATCTACAGCGTAAAGGTACATGGACGTCACAGAACGATCTTGGAGGACTTCACAGCGGCGAGGGGGCAGGGCAGGATCGGCCCCATGGGCAACGGAACGGTCGTGGCGGTGAGCCGCAGCGGCGAGCACCTCTTCAGCAAGCCGAACGAGGCGGGGATCCGCCTGCTGGCGGGTCTCGGGGTCGAGGGGGACGCGCACTGCGGCGTGACGGTGAAGCACCGTTCACGGGTGGCGCAGGACCCGGCGCAGCCGAACCTGCGCCAGGTGCACCTGATCCACGCCGAGCTCCACGACGAGCTGGCGGCGGCGGGGTTCACGGTGGCGGCGGGGCAGCTGGGGGAGAACGTCACGACGCGCGGGGTCGACCTGCTCGCCCTGCCCGTGGGCGCGCTGCTGCGGCTGGGGGACGAGGCGGTGGTGGAGGTGACCGGCCTGCGCAATCCCTGCGCGCAGATCGACGGGTTCCGGCCGGGCCTGCTCCGGCAGGTGGTGGGCCGGGACGCGCAGGGCCGGGTGGTGCGCAAGGCGGGGATCATGGGCGTGGTGGTGGCCGGCGGCGTGGTGCGCTCCGGTGACGCGGTCGGGGTGGAGCTGCCGCCGCCGCCGCACCGCCCGCTGGACCGGGTCTAGACCGTATTGGAATAGATCGTTCCGATCCGATATGATCTCCGGCAGCCGATCGAGAGGAACCCCATGCCGGAGACGTTGAGCAGGCGGGCGCTCAACCGCGCGACGCTGGAGCGGCAGCTGCTGCTCTCCCGGGCGGACCTGCCCGCGCTGGACGCGGTCCGGCACCTGTACGGCATGCAGGCGCAGGCCCCGGCCCCGCCGTACGTCGGGCTGCGGAGCCGGTTGGAGGGGTTCGAGCCCGACGACCTGTCCGGGTTGCTGTACGACCGGAGGGTGGTGCGGCTGTCGCTGATGCGGTCCACCATCCACCTGGTGACGGCGGAGGACTGCCTGGCGCTGCGCCCCCTGCTGGCGCCGATGATGGAGCGGGGGCTGCGCGGGCGCAAGGGCCTGGCCGGGCTGGAGCCGTCGGAGGTCGGGCGGGTGGGGCGGGAGCTGGTGGAGGAGCGTCCGCTGACCTTCCGGGAGCTGGGGGCGGCGCTGGCCGGGCGGTGGCCTGATCGTGATCCCGCCGACCTGGTGGCGGCGGTGCGGGAGACGGTGCCGCTGGTGCAGGTGCCGCCGCGGGGCGTGTGGGGGGTGGGCGGGCAGCCGGCGCACACGAGCGCTGAGGCGTGGCTGGGCCGCCCGCTGGACGGGGCGGCGGGGCCGGCGGAGATGGTGCGGCGCTACCTGGCGGCCTACGGTCCGGCGTCGGTGATGGACGTGCAGCAGTGGTCGGGGATGACGAGGCTGGGGGAGGTCGTGCGGGGGATGGGCCTGCGGGTCTTCACGACCGAGGACGGGACCGAGGTGGTGGACCTGCCGGAGGCGGTGCTGCCGGATCCGGAGGTGCCCGCCCCGGTGCGCTACCTGGCGGAGTTCGACAACATGCTGCTGTCCTTCTCGGCGCGGACGCGGACGCGGATCATGGCGGACGAGCACCGGGGGCGGGTGTTCACGGTGAACGGGATCATCAAGGCGACGGTGCTGGTGGACGGATTCGTGCGGGGGCTGTGGCGGGTGGCGTCCGGCCGGGGCGAGGCGGTGCTGGAGGTGGAGCCGTTCGTTCCGGTGACGGCGGCGGAGCGGGCGGAGCTGGAGGCGGAGGGCATGCGGATGCTGGAGCTGTTCGCTCCGTCGGCGCAGGTGCGGGGGGTGCGGTTCGTCTGATCGCCGGAGACCGGCCCGGCCGCGGGTCTCCGGAACGGTCCTCGGATTCAAGGCCATTGCCGCGGATTGGCCGTTCTCCGGGTCGTGCCGCCGGTCGATGATGGGCCCATGGTCTCTGCGGGCGGTGTGGCGGGCATGGCGGCGGTGGCTCTGGGGATGGTGCTGACCCCGGGCCCCAACATGGTCTATCTGGTGTCGCGGTCGGTGGCGCAGGGGCGGCGGGCGGGGCTCGTCTCGCTGCTGGGGGTGGCGGCGGGCTTCGTGTTCTACCTGGTGGCGGTGGTGGCGGGGATCACCGCGGTGTTCGCCGTGGTGCCGGCCGCCTACACGGCGATCAAGCTGGCCGGGGCGGCGTACCTCCTCTGGCTGGCCTGGTGCGCGGTGCGGCCGGGCGGGGGGTCGGTCTTCGCGTCGCGGGAGCTTCCGCCGGACCGGCCGGCGCGGCTGTTCGCCATGGGACTGGTCACCAGCCTGCTGAATCCGAAGATCGCGGTCATGTACGTCTCGCTGCTGCCGCAGTTCGTGGATCCGGCGCTGGGCGACGTGGCGGGACAGAGCCTGGTCCTGGGGCTCACGCAGATCGCGGTGGCGGTGACCGGCAACGGGGTGTTCGTGCTGACGGCGGGCTCGCTGGCGGCGTTCCTCGGCGGCCGGCCGCTGTGGGCGCGGGTGCAGCGCCGGCTGATGGGGACCGTGCTGGGCGGGCTGGCGGTGCACCTGGCGCTGGACCGCTCCCCGGCGGCCGGGTGAGGGGTTCCGCCGTCGCCCGCGGTCCGGCCCGGAGCCGGGAACGAATATTACTAACAGGTCAGTAACTTGTAATGTGAGCTTGTAAATCCGGTGGTGCGGGCGGACATTCTGAGCATCCAGCTGATCGGGGGAGGACCCCAGGAGGCCAGATTGAAGATTCCGCGCCGGGCACTCGTCCTTCTCACCGCACTGGCCGCCGCGCTCGCCCCGGGGGCGGTCGCCGCGGAGACCGCGCAGGCGTCGCAGGCCGTCACCTCGATGGCCTCGATGGGCGACTCCATCACGCGGGGGTTCAACGCCTGCGGCTTCTACGTCGACTGCCCGTCCAGGTCCTGGTCCACCGGCTCGAGCTCGTCGGTGCACAGCCACTACCGGCGGCTGCAGGAGGCCGGTGCCGACCCCGTCGCCCACAACGTCGGCCGCTCGGGGGCCAAGGTCGCCGATCTGCAGGGGCAGGCCGAGCGGGCCGTCGCCGCGGGGGCCGGGTACGTGACGGTCCTGATCGGGGCCAACGACGCCTGCACCTCGTCGGAGGCGGGGATGACGTCGGTGGCCGACTTCGAGGCGAGGTTCCGTACGGCGATGCGGACGCTCGCGGACGGCCTGCCGGAGGCGACGGTGCTCGTGGCGAGCATCCCCGACATCAGGCGGCTGTGGGAGGTCGGCAAGGGCAGTTCCTCGGCCCGGGCGGCGTGGGCGGCGCTGAACATCTGCCAGTCGATGCTGGCGCGGCCGCGCTCGACGGACCAGGCGGACGTGGAGCGGCGGGAGCGGGTGCGCCAGCGGGTGGCCGACTTCAACGCGGTGCTGGCGAGGGTCTGCGCCGAGCAGGCCGGCTGCCGGTACGACGGCGGGGCGGTGTTCGGCTACCCGTTCGAGCTGTCGCACATGAGCCGCTGGGACTACTTCCACCCCAACACCGCCGGGCAGCGGTTGCTGGCCGAGGTCACCTATCCGCTGGCGGGTCTCGAAGGGTGAGGCTCCGGCGGTGCCCGCCGTACGCGCCGAGGGGCGGGGCGGGCACCGCCGGCGGCTCGGTCGGCGGGCCGGTCGGCGGGCCGGGCGGCGGGGCGCTCAGCCGGCCGCCTCCCGGTAGCGGTCGGCGAGGGTGCGCAGGAGGTCGCGGAGTTCCGGCGGATCCAGGACGGTGAAGGGCACGCCGAGGGTGCCGAGGAAGGCGGCCACGTTGTGCAGGGACTCGCCGCCGGTCTCCAGCACGCCGTCGTCGTGCAGGAGGCCGGCGGTGGGCGGGAGGACCTCGGAGATCCGGTCCAGGGGGGCGTGCAGGCGGACGCGGGCCGGGTGCTTCCAGGCGGTGGAGGCGACGCCGCGGATGACGTGGGTGGCGGCGTCGTCGGGGGGAGTGCGGGGGGTGAAGCGGGGACCGTTGGGGGTGCGCAGGGTCATGCGGTCGGCGCGGAAGGTGCGCCAGTCGGCGCGGCCGGTGTCCCAGGCGAGCAGGTACCAGCGGCGGCCGGTGTAGACGAGGCGGTGGGGCTCGGCGGTGCGCGGGCCGGTGGCGCCGCCGTGGTCGCGGTAGTCGAAGCGCAGCCGCTCGTGGTCGCGGATGGCGGCGGCGACGGCGGTGAGCGTCGCGGCGTCGACGGTGGGGCCGCGGCCGGCCACCGAGACGGTGGCCGCGCCCACGGCGTCGATGCGGTGCCGCAGCCGGGAGGGGAGCATCTGCTGGAGTTTGGTCAGGGCGCGCAGCGAGGTCTCCTCCAGGCCGGTCACCGTGCCGGCGGCCGCGGCGTGCAGGCTGACGGCCACGGCCACGGCCTCCTCGTCGTCGAGGATGAGCGGGGGCAGGGCCGCGCCGGCGCCGAGCCGGTAGCCGCCCGCGGTGCCGGTGGCCGAGTGGATGCGGTAGCCGAGGATGCGCAGCCGCTCGATGTCGTTGCGCACGGTCCTGGTGGTGACGCCGAGCCGGTCGGCGAGCTCGGGGCCGGGCCAGTCGGGGCGCGACTGCAGCAGGGCCAGCAGCCGCAGGAGCCGGACCGAGGTTTCCAACATCTTCTCAGTCTGCCAGGAGTTGAGGAAACGTACGTTCCGCAAGGGCTTCTAGTGTCCGGGGAAGAGAGCAACGAGAGGGGCACTCAGATGCTGCGAGGACCGGCCACCGTCAACCTCTGGGCCGACGACCTGGAGGCGGCCAGGAAGTGGTACACCGAGCTGCTGGGCGTCGAGCCGTACTTCGAGAGGCCCGGCGGCGGGCGGCCGGCCGCCTACTACGAGTTCAGGATCGGCGACCGGCAGACCGAGGTCGGGCTCATCGACCGGCGCTACGCCCCGCCGGGCGCGGACGGCGCCGGTCCCGGGGGCGTGGTGCTGCACTGGCACGTCGACGACGTGCAGGCGGCCCTGGACCGGCTGCTGGACATGGGGGCCGCGCCGTACATGCCGCTCACCGAGTACGGTCCCGGATTCGTCACCGCCTCGGTGGTCGACCCGTTCGGCAACGTGCTCGGCGTCATGTACAACCGGCACTACCTGGAGGTTCTGGGCTGATGATGCGTTTCGCGGACGCCGCGCAGTGGGAGTCGTGGCTGGCCGGCCACCACGCGACGGAGGACGAGGCCTGGCTGGAGATCGCCAGGAAGGGGTCGGGCGAGGAGCTGATCACGATCGGGGAGGCGCTGGAGGTCGCGCTGTGCTACGGCTGGATCGACAGCCACCGCAGGTCCTGCGACGAGCGGCGCTTCCTGCAGCGGTACTCGCCGCGGCGCGGTGGCAGCGCCTGGTCCCGGGTGAACGTCGAGCGGGTGGAGGCGCTGACCGCGGCCGGGCGGATGCGCCCGCCCGGCCTGGCGGAGGTCGCCGCGGCCCGGGCGGACGGCCGCTGGGCGGCGGCCTACGCCGCCCAGCGGGAGGCGGTCGTCCCGCCCGATCTGGCCGAGGCGCTGGCGGCCCGCCCGGAGGCCGCCGCGCGGTTCGAGGCGCTCGGCAGGACCGGCCGCTACCGGGTGGTCCTGCCGCTGCTGAAGGCCAGGACCCCGGCCGGGCGGGCGGCCCGCCTGCAGCGGGCGGTGCTCGGCCTGCTGGACGGGTGACGTCAGTCGTCCCAGGCGGGGGAGAAGCGCGCCCGCCAGCCGCCGGGCAGCCTCACCGCGCGCCAGCCGGCGGCGTAGCGGGGCGGAGCGGTGCCGCGGTAGACCAGCAGCAGCCGGTCGCCCGCGTCGAGGGCCCGCCGGACGGGGGCGGGCGGGGTGCGGGGGAAGTCGCGGACGAGTCCCCGCGAGCGGCAGCCCAGCAGGTAGCCGATCTGGACGCCGGACTGGCCGTAGACCGTGCACGGGGCCCGCACGCCCATGCGGCGCAGTTCCGCGGTGGCCAGCCGTACCCGTTCGCGGCCCTCGTAGGCGATGGCCGACATGCGGTGCGCGTAGGCGCCCTGGAGCGCGAGGTGGGCCAGCAGCCCGGCGGCGGTGAACGCGGCGGCGAGGGGGCGCAGCGGGGGGCGGCTGCGCCGTACCAGCGCGAGGGCGCCGGCCGCGACGGGCAGCGCCAGCAGCGCGTAGGCGGGCATGAGGAAGCGGGGGGCGGCATAGCCCACGTAGAACAGGTACGGCAGGGCGCTCGCCGCGGCGACGGCCGCCGCCAGCAGCAGGGGGCCGGGGCGGCGCCGGTCGCGCCAGGCGGTCCACAGGCCGACCGCGGCCATCAAGGGGATCGCCAGCCACCAGGTCAGGGCCAGGGGGGAGACGTCGCCGCAGTCGGTGCCCCAGCGGCACAGGGACGGGCCGTCCAGCGCGCCGGCGTGCTCGGTGACGGAGACGGTCAGGCCCGTCAGGTTGGCCCGCCCGGCGGCGTGCATCCGGGCGGCCGCACCGCCGTACCGCAGCTCGGCCTCCAGCAGCCACTCGCCCCAGCCCACGGCCAGTCCGGCGGCGACGGCCGCCAGGGCGGCCGGGCGGCGCGGGCGGGTCAGGAGCGCCGCGGCGGCCAGGGGCGCGGCGACGACGAGCGCGTCCGAGGGGCGCAGCAGCGCCATGGCTGCCATCGCGGCGGCCAGGCCCGCGAGTGCGGCGCGGGAGCGGTGGGGCAGGCAGAGCAGGCCGGTCGCGGCGACGGCGGTCAGCGCCACGTACAGGTTGGGCATGGCCTCGTTGCCGTAGAACAGCGACAGCCAGCAGCCGGCGAACAGCAGCGCGGCCAGCGGGGCGGTGTAGCCGGGGCGCACGCGCGTCCAGATCAGGAAGGCGCCGTACAGGGCGAGGGAGGACAGCGCGGTGAGGTAGAGGCGCAGCGCGGTCACCGAGTCGGTCAGCGCGGTCACCGGGGCGACCAGCAGGGGCACGCCCTGGGCGCGGGGCGCGCTGAACTCGGCCGGGGGCGCGTGCGCGGCGAACTGGCTGGCGTAGATCGCCTCGTCCCAGCCGATGCCCATGCGGGGCGAGACGATCGCCAGCTGGGCCGTGCCGTACAGCGCGGCGACCAGCCCGAGCAGGGCGGCGGGGCGGGTCAGCGGGTGCCGCGGGATACGCGGGGGGCGCGGCGGCGGGGTGGGGGAGGAGGGCGTGCGGGCGAGGGTGCTCGTCATCGCGGCCGTCCGGGGGCGTGCCGCCGGGTGGTCGTCGCAGAAGGCGTCATGTCGGGTGTCTCTCCTGGTCGCCGGTGGTGTCCCGGCACGCCGTGCCGCGGGGCGGCGGTCGGGCGGAGGGAGGGATACCCGGGCGGGGCGGGGCGTACGGCGCACGGCGCGTCAAGGTTGGAGAAACCGGCTGGGGCAGGAGTTGACGCTGATGCGGTGGCCGTGGGTGTGACCGCGGCGGGGAACGCAGCGGGAGCGGAGCGGGACGTTCCGGCGGCGCCTGGCCGCCTCTGCCGGATTTTTCGGTGTTTTTTCTATCGGATGGATCTCGAGGGTGAGCTGGTGGAAGGCGGCGGGCGGGCGGGGCCGGTCGCCGGAGCGGTCGCATGGGCCGTGCGGGAGGGGGAAGTGCCTCGGGGTGCCCGCCGAAAGATCACCGTTACGGCGGATCCGCCGCGATCGTCATCCGCGGCGGAGCGAACGGGCGGTGGTCCCACGCCGTCCCGGCCGGCGGGTGTTCAACCGGATACCGCAGACGGGAGAACCTGGTGACACCGACCGATCACGACAGACGGAACGGGCGGAAGCGGGTCGGCGCGAGCGGAGCCCGCCGTGGCCTTCCGCGGCCGCTGATCCTCACCACCGCCGCGGCGCTGCTGGCCTCGGGCGGTCTCGGCGCGGCCGCGGCCTCGGCGGCCACGCCCGCGCCCCCGCCGCCGCAGAGCCCGGCGCCGACGGGGACGGCCACCGAGGCGCCGACCGGCACTCCGGCCCCGACAGGGAGCTCGACAGCGAGCCCAACCGGGAGCCCGACCGCCCCCGGGACCCCCCTGCCGCCCGCGCCGGCGCCCGTGCCCGCGCTGCCCACCGTGCACCCGCTGGAGTTCGCCGGCGCGGTGCACGGCGAGTTCCTGGTGGGCACGGAGGACCCGTGCGTGTTCACGACGGTCTTCGCCCAGACGGGGCAGGTGACCGCCGTGGCCGATGATTCGCTCGCGGTGCGCAGCGCGGACGGCTTCGAGCAGGTGTACGCGCTCACCGACGACACCCGCGTCGTCGCGGGCAGGCGCGGCGACCGCCCGGTCCGCCAGGACGACTGGGTGGTCCTGACCGCGACGCGCGAGGGGGAGTCGGCCACGGCCGCCTACGTCTACGACCTGTCCCGGCCGGCGAAGAAGCACCGGCGCGGCTGGTGGTACCAGCGGCAGTGGCCGCCCGGCGCGGTCAAGTGGCGGACCCCCGCCCCCTGCCCCACGCCGCCGCAGACGCCGGTTCCCACCGCCAGCGCGACCCCCACGGCGATGCCGACCGCGACCCCGACGGTCCCTCCGGAGGCGACGCCCACGGAGACCTCCACGGCGACCGCCACGCCCACCGACCCGCCGCCGGCCCCCGGCGGAACCCCGACGGCGACCCCCGCTCCGTGAGCCCGTACCTCCCGAGCGCCTGAGACGGGTGAAGCGCGGCCCGAAGAACCGAGGCGCGGCCCGAGGACCTGAGCCGGGTGAAGCGGGTGAAGCGCGGCCCGAGGACCTGAGGTGGGGCCGCCCGGCCCGGCCCGGTCCTGCCCCGGTCCGCTCCGGCGGAGTCAGTCGTCATGTTCGGCGGCGGAGCGGACCTCGGCGGCGGGCGCCCCGGACGGACACGTCACGGTCACCGTGGTGGTGCGGTCGTCGGACTCGAAGACCACCGACACGGCCGGGGCCGGGCCGCGCTCGACCTCGTCGACGCCGTGGCCGGGGGCGGGCGTCCACGACAGCAGCAGGGCCCGGCCCGCGTCGCACGCGGCGGTCACCGACCCCTCGGCGTAGGAGAAGCCGCCGGTGGCCGCGGACGGCCCGGTCGCGGCGGCGGGCGGGACGGCTGGGGCCGCGGAGGCGGTGGCCAGGGCCCGCTCGACCTCCTCCAGGGTCATCGAGCGGACGGCCTGGCCGGTGAGGTCGTCGCCGGCCAGGGACAGCGCCCACAGCCCGGCGACGGTGGTGGCGGCGGCCGCCGCGAGCCAGCCGCCGACGGCCAGCAACGCGCGCCGGCTCAGCGGTGCGCCGCCGTGCCCCGTGCGGCGGCGCACCGCTCCGCTGGTCCCGCCCGGTGCCGTGTCCCGCCTGCCCGCCCGCATCTGTCGGCGCCCTCCGGTGTCTTCCGCGTTCCACGGGGAACTTCCCATCCTCGTCGGAATCATCGCTTTCCAGGAGAGGCAGGCGTGTTGCCGTGGCCCACCTGCTGCTCGTCGAGGACGACGCCCGGGTCCGCTCGGCGCTGACCCGCGCGCTGACCGGTCACGGCCATGCCGTGACCTCGGCGGGCGCGGGCATGCCGGGGCTGACCCGGGCGCTGGAGGAGCGGCCCGATCTGGTCGTGCTCGACCTGGGCCTTCCCGACCTCGACGGCTGCGAGGTCCTGCGCATGCTCCGGGCCGTCAGCGCCGTCCCGGTCATCGTGGCGACCGCGCGCGACGCCGAGCCGGAGATCGTCCGGGCGCTGGACGCCGGCGCCGACGACTACGTCGTCAAGCCGTTCAGCGCGGCCCAGTTGGACGCTCGGATCCGGGCGGTGCTGCGCCGCGGCCGCACCGAGGGAGCCGAGCCGGCGCCGGTGCGGGTGGGCGGCCTGCTCATCGAGGAGGCGGGCAGGGAGGCGTTCCTCGACGGGGTGCGACTGGAGCTGACGCCCAAGGAGTTCGACCTGCTGCACTACCTGGCGGCCCGGCCCGGGCAGGTCGTCTCCAAACGGGAACTGCTGGCCGAGGTGTGGCGGATGGCCTACGGCGGCGGCGACAAGACCGTCGACGTCCACCTGTCGTGGCTGCGCCGCAAGCTCGGTGAGAGCGCCCACCGCCCCCGCTACCTGCAGACCGTGCACGGGGTCGGCGTCAAGCTCGTCGACCCGGGGGCGTGAGGGCCCCGCGATGAGACGACGCCTGGCCCTGCTCGCGGTGGCGACCACCTCGCTGGTCCTGATCGCCTTCCTGGTCCCGCTGGCCGTGCTGGTGCGGACGCTGGCGGCCGAGCGGGCCACGGCCGCCGCGACCACCTGGGCGCAGTCGGTGGCCACCGCGGCGGCCCTCGGCGACCGCGACACGCTGGAGGCCACCGTACGGCAGGCGCAGGGCTCCGGTGGCGTGCCGATCACGGTCTTCCTGCCCGGACACGGGTTCCTCGGCGCCGCCGCGCCCCGCGGGCCCGGGGTGGAGCTGGCCGCGCGCGGGCGCAGCATCACCGTGGACACCCCGCAGGGCAGGGAGATCCTGGTGGCGGTGCAGGGCGGGGCGAGCGGTCCCACGGTGGTGCGCGCGTTCGTCGGCGCCGACCGGCTGCGGCAGGGCGTCGGGTGGGCGTGGCTGGTGCTCGGCCTGATCGGGCTGGCGCTGCTGGCCGTCGGCATCGCCGTCGCCGACCGGCTCGCGCGCTCGTTGACCGGGCCGGTCGGGCAGGTCGCGGAGGTCTCCCGGCGGCTGGCCCGCGGTGACCTGGCCGCGCGGGTGGACCCGGCGGGCCCGCCGGAGGTCCGTGAGGTCGGCGCCGCCCTCAACCACCTGGCCGCCCGCATCCGGGAGCTGCTCGCCCACGAGCGCGAGGCGGTGGCCGACCTGTCCCACCGGCTGCGCACGCCGGTCGCGGCGCTGCGGCTGGAGGTCGACACGATGCGGGACGCGGAGGAGGCGGCCCGGGTGGGGCAGGCGGTGGCGGGCGTCGAGCGCATGGTCGACCAGGTCATCCGGGAGGCCCGCCGGTTCGACCGGGACGGGGTGCGCGGCTGCGACGCGGCCCGGGTGGTCGCCGAGCGGGTCGCCTTCTGGTCGGCGCTGGCGGAGGACCAGGAGCGGCCGCTCGGCCTCGACCTCGCCGACGGGCCGATCGCCGTGGGGGTCAGCGGCCCGGAGCTGGCGGCCTGCGTCGATCTGCTGCTGGAGAACGTGTTCGCCCACACCCCCGACGGCACGCCGTTCACCGTCACGCTGACGGCCCGGCCGGAGGGCGGGGCCCGGCTGGTGATCGCCGACCGGGGGCCGGGTTTCCCCCATCCGGCCCCGCTCGGCCGCGGGGTGAGCGGGGGCTCCTCCACCGGCCTGGGGCTGGACATCGCGCGCCGGACGGCGGAGGACTCGGGCGGGCGGCTGCGGGCCGGCTCCTCGCCTTCGGGGGGAGCGGAGGTCACCCTCGAACTCGGGCCGGGGACGGCTTAACGATTCCTTAGGAACTCCGCAGCATCCCGCTATCGCCCGCAGAGGCACTCTCGGAGAGTGGCCACGGCCGCGGCGGGACCCGCCGGGCGACCGCGGCCTGACCGGCTCCTCACCCGGACCGCCCCTGGCGGACTCTCACCACGGACTCTTCTCACGGATACGGAGAAACCCCCATGCGCAAGCCAGTGATCGTCTTTTCCGGACTCGCCCTCGCCGTCCTCGCGGTCGGCGGCGGCGTCGCCTTCGCCGAGCAGCACGAGGCCGCTCCGGCCTCCCCGGCGCCGGCCGCCACGGCCTCTCCCGCTCCGCAGGGCGACGACGACGCGGCTCCCGCGGTCAAGCCCGCCGTCCTGGCGGAGCAGGCCCAGAAGACCGCGCTGTCCCAGGTGAGCGGGGGCTGGATCGTCTCCTCGGAGCTGGAGACCGAGGGCGCCGCCGCGACCTGGGAGGTCGAGGTCGCCGACGGCAAGGGCGCCGAGCGGACGATAGCCGTCGACGCCGCCACCGGCAAGATCGTTCCGGTGGCGGCCGACACCGAGGACGACGGCCAGGAGGGCGCCGAGCAGGAGAGCGGCGAGCCGGACGACGACTGACCCGGTCGCGCCCGGTGCGCACCCGCCGGTCCGCTCCCGGCCCCGCCGCCCGCTTCGCCGTCGTCCGGCTCGCTGTCGTTCGTCCCGCCGCCCGCGGGGCGGGCGGCTCAGCCCACCGGCTGCGTACGGGCGGCCCGGATCAGGGACGAGTCGGCGTCGGGGGTCACCACGGTGAGGGCCGTCTCCGGGGTGCGCTCGCGCACGTCCTGGGAGCGGATGGCCAGCACCGCGGGCGCGCTGCCCAGGTCGCCGTAGGCGGCGGTGACGGCCGCGATGATCGCCGCGCGGGCGTCGGCGAGAACCTCCCTGGCGGACAGGCGCGAGGTCCCGGGGGCGGCCGACAGGAACCCGAGCAGCGCGGCGAAACGCAGGTCGGCGGGGACGGGGCCCGGAGCCCCGGACTCGGCCGGGGGTGCCGGCCGGTCCAGCCAGAACACCCGGCCGTGCAGGTGACCGGGGTAGGGCGCGCCGTCGTGTGAGGGCAGGGCGGCGACCGCGCCGGCCAGCACGCGCCCGAAGGCGGCCAGGTCCGTCTGCGGCGGCAGGTCCGTGGTGACCAGCACGGGAACGCTCAGAAGATGGGTCATGGCGGCCTCCTCGTCGTCAGGAGGCCGATGTTACTGACCGTCACCGACAATGCGGGGCGAGGCCGTCGACGCCGACCCGACCGGCCACCCGGCCGGGCGTGCCCGGGTGAGTGACCGCACCGCCGCCGCAGGCGACGTGAGACCCGGTCCGGGTGCGCCCGGCGCCGCAGGGTCCGGTGATCGGCCGGGGTTCATAGATGTAACAGTGCTGTTGTATCTTGGGGCGGTGTACCCACCGATCGAGCCCCACGACCACGGCCACCTCGACACCGGCGACGGCCACCTCGTCCACTGGGAGGTCTGCGGGAACCCCGCGGGCAAACCCGCACTCGTCGTCCACGGCGGACCCGGCTCGGGCTGCACGCCGAACCAGCGCCGCGGTTTCGACCCCGAGCGCTACCGCATCATCCAGTTCGACCAGCGCAACTGCGGCCGGAGCCTGCCGCACGCCGCCGACCCGGCCACCGACCTGACGACCAACACCACCGGTCACCTGATCGCCGACATGGAGCGGCTGCGCGAGCACCTGGGCGTCGACCGGTGGCTGCTGTACGGCGGGTCGTGGGGTTCCACGCTGATGCTCGCCTACGCCGAAGCCCATCCCGAGCGGGTGTCGGAGATGGTCGTCTGCGGCGTCACCATGACCCGCCGCTCCGAGATCGACTGGCTCTACCGCGGTGTCGGGCGGTTCTTCCCCGAGCAGTGGGAGCGCTTCCGCGACGGGGTCCCCGAGGCCGTCCGCGGCGGCGGTCCGGACGACCTGCCGGGCCTGCTGGCCGCCTACGCGCGGCTGGTCTCCGACCCCGACCCCGCGGTGCGGACCAAGGCCGCCCACGACTGGACGGCGTGGGAGGACACGGTCATCTCCCTGGAGGTCAACGGCAAGCCGAACGCCTACAGCGACCAGCCGCCCGCCGACCTGCTGGCCATGGTCCGCATCTGCAGCCACTACTTCTCCAACGCCGCCTGGCTGGAGGAGGGGGTGCTGCTGCGCGAGGCGCACCGGCTGGCGGGCATCCCCGGCGTGCTCATCCACGGCCGCTTCGACCTGGGCTCGCCGCTGGACACCGCCTGGCAGCTGGCCCGGGCCTGGCCCGACGCGCGGCTCGTCGTCGTGGAGGACTCCGGCCACACCGGCAGCGGCACGATGCGCAAGGAGGTCCTGGCCGCTCTGGACGGCTTCGCGGACCGGTAGGGCCCGGCCGGTCAGCCGGCCCAGACGGGACGGTCGCCTCCCCACCGGGTCGGCGGGCGGCTCCATGTTCCGGGCGCGCCGTCGTAGGCGACCGGGGGGAGGGCGTGGCGGAGCGCTCCGTACGGCGAGGCGGTCTCGGCCAGCCAGGGCCGCGGGTCGTAGGCCCCGCCCTCGGCGGGCACCGGGCGGATGCCGTGCAGGAGCCAGGAGGCGGTGCCCGCCAGGGAGAGCCGCAGCAGCCGCCCGCCGCCGGTGAGCTGCCGGTCGCTCAGCGCCCGCAGGACCGCGGCCGCGAGCAGATAGCCGGTCGCGTGGTCCAGGGCCTGCGCGGGCAGCACGCCGGGACGGCCGTCGGCCGCGGACTCGACGGCGGCGATGCCGCTCGCCGCCTGGACGAGGCTGTCGAAGCCGCGCCGTCCGGCCCAGGGTCCCGACCACCCCCAGGCGCAGAGCTGGGCGACGACCAGTCCGGGGCGGCGCGAGAGCAGCGCGTCGGGGGCCAGGCCGTACCGGTCGAGGCTGCCGGGCCGGTAGCCGGTGACCACGACGTCGGCCGAGCCGAGGAGGTCTTCCAGGACGCGCCGCCCCTCGGGGGCGGACAGGTCCAGCAGCGCCGAGCGTTTGCCCATCCCGGTGTCGGCGTGGGAGTCGGCGTCCTCGGGGATGCCGGGCGGGTCGAGGCGCAGCACGTCGGCTCCCAGCAGGGCGAGCGTACGCGTCGCGACGGGACCGGCGATGACCCTGGTCAGGTCCAGCACCCGTGTCCCGCAGGCCGGCAGCGACGCGGGCGGGAGAACCCGGGGCCCGCTCCCGGCGGCGAGCCGGGTCTCGACGAGCGGGAGCGCGGCCGGGGAGGGGTCGGCCACGGCCACGGCCAGGCCGCCGGCCGCGTAGACGGTCTCCTGGATCCACCGGGCCGGCCGCGTCGCGATCCGCGCGGCGAAGACCTCGGCCAGCGCCCGGTCGTCCCCGGTCTCGCCGACGTCCACGGCGTCCAGCAGCCGGGAGCGGTGGTGCGGGTAGTTGGCGTGGGTGCGCACCCAGCCGTCGGACGCGCGCCAGAAGCCGGAGAGCGGGGCGAAGGGCGTCGGAGCCCGCCCGTCGATCCGCAGGTGCCGCTCGCTGGTGAAGGCCGTGGCCACCGCCGCCTCCCGCACCCGCACCGCGGGGACCGGTACGGCGTTGCGCCGCGCCAGCAGCTCCGCGGCGGCCAGCGAGCACACGCCCACGCTCGCCCGCGCCAGTTCGCGGACCGGGAGGCGGGCCGGCAGCACTCCGCCCGCCCCCTCGTAGGAGACCGCCTCGGCCAGCTCGTCCCGGCCGCCGAGAGCGGCCCACGCGTGAACGGTCGCCGCGTCTTCGCCGTATGCCATCGGGCCAGTCTGCCCGATCGGCCCGCGGTCGCGCGGGCGGTGCCGGCCTGGGCCGGGTCTTCCACGTCACCCCGCGGATCGCGCGGCGGGCGGTGCCGTCCTCAGCCCATCGGCAGCCGGAACTCGTGCACGGTGCCGTACCTGCGGCCGGTGGCCAGCCGTACCTCGCCGCTCTTCCCGCCGTAGACGATCGACCACTGGGTGTGGCCCTGCCGGAGGCGGGCGAGCAGGTCCATGGCGCGGGCCGCCGACAGCCCGCCTCCGGCGGCCTCCAGTGCCGCGGTGGCCGTGCGGTAGCGGTGGTCGGCCTGCCGGCTCTGCTCGGTGGACCCCGTGACGGCGAAGTTCACCATGGCCTGCCACGGTCCCCGCCCTCTGTGCACCACCATCTCACCGTCGACGAACTCGACGATCGCCGACCGGCCCGCGGCGTCGGCGACCATGTAGTGCAGCGGCGGGCTGTCGGAGGGGTCGATGTTGTGGCGCCCGAACACCGCGAGGGCCTCGTCCACCGTCGCGGCCCCGTCCAGCACCAGCCGCATGATGCGGACGCTGCCCACCGTGCGCCGTGCGGGGTCGGAGCCCGGCTGCCACGCGGGGACGGTGGCCATGCCCACGACCAGGCCCTTGGAGTTCATGCCGTCGAACGGCAGCAGCGGGGCCTGCAGCAGCGCCCTGCGGCCGGCGGCGGTGGTGAAGTCGGCCTCGGACTTCAGGCCGAGATAGGAGACGTCCACCATCGACACCGACGCGTGGCCGTCCGGCGGCGTGGTGAACAGCAGCAGCGCGGGCTGGTGGTCGTAGTCGAAGTTGCGGCCGAACACCGGGGCGGCGGGATCTCCGTGCGCGGAGAACAGCGAGCAGCCGAAGCCGGTCGGCGTCAGTGCGGGCGCGATCTCCGCGAAGCGGTCGTAGCCGCCCCGGTAGCGCATGGTCCACAGGGGGTGGTCGTCGACCTTGCGCAGGCTCGCCAGCGTGGCGGCGTGGTCGGCGGACGGGGCCGCCCGGCCGCTCGCGGACGCGTGCGGGTCCTGCGTGGAGCGTCTCTCCGCCGGCTGCGCGGCCGTTCCGCTCGCGCAGCCGGCGAGCAGCGCGGTGGTGAGCAGGAGCGCCGCCGCGACTCGTGAAGATTCGGCCATCCCGCCATGGTGCCCCGTCGCGGCGGCCTCCGCCAGACCCGCGCGCAGACCGCCCGGGAGGATCCTCCCGGGGCGCCCGGACCCGCGCCCGGACCCGCGCCCGGACCCGCGCCCGGGCTTCGGACGGGGTCCCGGCGGCGGTTTCGGGACGGGCATCGGGCGGGACCCCGGCGGCGGTTTCAGGAAGGGCTTCGGGCGCCGGCGTCCGCCAGCAGCCGTGCGGCGGTCTCCGCGCCGTCGGTGCGCACCGCGGCGGCGACGGATCGGGCGCGGGCGGCCACCTCCGGCCGGAGGACGCGGTCGAGGGCCTCGGCCAGCGAACCGGCGGTCGGCGCGCCGGGCGCGTGCGCGGTCCCTGCGCCGAGGTCGCCGATCCGCTGCGCCCAGTAGTGCTGGTCGAACTGCTGGGGGACGACGACCTGCGGCACTCCGGCCCGTGCGGCCGCGGTGGTGGTGCCCGCGCCGCCGTGGTGCACGGCGGCGGCGACCCGCCGGAAGAGCGCCTGCTGGTTGACCTCGCCGATGGACAGGCAGTCGGGCCCGTCGTCCGGCGGCTCCAGGCCGGCCCATCCGCGGAGCACGACCGCGCGGCGGCCGGCCGCGCGGGCCGCCCGGACCATGTTCCGGCCGAGGTCCCGCGGAGCGCGGATGCTGCCGAAACCGAAGTAGACCGGTGGTTCCCCGGCATCGAGGAACGCCTCCAGCTCCGCGGGGAGCGGGCGTTCGTCCGGCAGGATCCAGGCGCCGGTCTGGACGACGCCCGGATCCCCGGCGCCGGGCCAGGGCGCCAGGGCCGGGTCGGCGGCCAGCCAGGGCCGGTCGGTGAGCATGTGGCTCCGCACGTCATCGACCGGAGCCAGGCCGGCCGACGCCCGTACCGCGTTGAGCGCCGCGCCGAAGAGGTCGTTCCAGCGCCGGGCGTCCCGCTCCCAGAGAGTGCGGTTGTCGGCCGCGCTGTCCGCCGGCGCGTCCCCCTGCATCGGCAGCGGGGGCGGCGCGTGGTGCGGGGAGGGCAGGGCGATCGGGCAGTAACCGGCGAAGACGTAGCCGATCCCCATCCGCTCGGCCACCGAACGGGCGGCCGGCAGCAGGTAGCCGCCCGCCACGATGACGTCGCAGTCCTCGGCGGCCGCCGGCAGCGTCTCGAACTGGACGGCGATCGTGCCCTCCACCATCCGGCGCCGCTGCTCGGGCGAGGGCGGGGGCGCCGCCGGGTCGGCCTTCCCGGTCGGGCGCAGCTCGGGGCCCAGCGGCGTGAACGGGATGCCCAGGCCCTCGACCCACTCGCCGAAGTCGGGCGGCGCGCACACGCGGGCCTCCTGGCCGAGGGCCCTCAACCGCACCGCCAGCGCCACCACCGGCTGGACGTCGCCGCGCGACCCTATCGCCGACAGCAGAACACGCATGGAGAACTCCCCTTCCGAGTAAAGGCCCCGGTCACGGCCGACGTGAGGGCCCCGGTCGCGGCCGGCCGCCGCACGGTCAGGCGCGGAGCCCGCACGCGCGTCCGCCTCCGTGCGGCGTGCACCGGTCCGGCCTGCGGCCTCGAATTCTGGACCGGCACCGGGGCCTTGCCGCAAGCCCCCCTCTCCGCTATAGCTTGAAAGTGGCGAGGAAGATCGAAGGCTTCCGCCCCGCCGTCCTTTCCGCTCCGTGCTCCTGGGGTTCCGCGGTGCCTGGCGTCAGGCCCGGACGGCCGCCCGGGCGATGAGGAGATCCCCGCCGCTCTCCGCCTGGCCGCCTCGGCGACGGCTATCAAATGGGTAGATAGTTCTCAAAGGGGACGTATATTAACTAAAACGACTTCAATGGTCTGGTGTCGCGATAGGTCCCGCGTCGTCGCGCGCGGCCGTACCGGCGGCACCACCGTCCGCACGGACGGAGGCCGTCCCGGAGCGCACGAGAAGCCATCCGGGAACGCCGTCCGGGCGGGGACGGAGGACCGCGATCCCGGAAAGGAGGCCGCCGTGCTGCGCCCGCTCGGCCATGTCATCGACCGTTGCGAACGGCTGCGGCGCGGGGCGCGCGGCCGTTCCGGCGACGGCGCGCACCGCGGCCGGCGCGTCGCCGCCGCGGGGGCGGCCGTCCTCCTGGCGGTGCCGGTCCTGGTCTGGCTGGTGGCGGTGCTCCCGCCGCTGCTCGCGGACGGCCTGCGGCTCCTGCGCGACGCCGCCTGGACGCAGGTCTTCACCCGGCCCGTCCATTCCTACCTGACCGAGCACGCGGGCGGGCTGGCCGTCACCGTGGAGCAGATCGAGTGGGCCTGGGCGGTGGCCGGTTGCGCGATGTGGCTGCCGGCGGTGCTGTGGCGGTCGTGGGGCGCCCGGGTGGGCTGGACGCTGTACGGGATCGCGGGCCTGACCATGGTGGCCGCCGGCAGCGCGCCGCAGACCCGCTGGGCGGCGACCGGCGTCACCGCGGCCTACTGGGTGGTGCTCACGCTGCCCATGCTGCGCCGGAGCTCCCTCCGGTTCCGCGGGGGCGGCCGCCGGGCCTTCGAGTCATGGGGGATCGCGCGTCACGGCCGGGAGCTGGCCGCCGTGCGCAGGCGGCTGGACCGGCTGGAGGCCACCGCCTGGGCCCCGGCCGCCGGTGAGCCCGCCGTACGGGCCCGGCACGTCTGGCCGCCCGGCCGCGCCGCGGCGGACGCCGTCCTCCGGCCGCCCGCCGCGGCGGGGCCGGTCCTCACCGGGAAGGACGACGCGGGGGAGGAGGACGGCGGTGCGGGCGGGCCCGCCGGGGGCATCGTGGCCGGGTCCGCATACCTGGTGCGCGTGCCCGACGAGCTGTCACCCGCCGACGACCCGCACGGCGACCTGGGCGCCGCGCTCCACCGGGAGTACGGCCCGCTGCGCGGCGGCACCTTCACGATGACGGTCACCGCCTGCGGCCCGCACCTGGCCGAGGGGGTGCGCGTGGTGGAGTCCGACGGCGTCGACCTCGAACTCACGCCGGAGCAGGTCGGCGCGTTCGGCCTGCAGCCGGGTGTCTCCTACCGGGTGCGCGGCGAGCTGTGCGACGACGCCGGCCGGGCGGTGGCGATGCCGCTGGCGGTGCCGGTCCGGGTCCCCGTCCGATGGCTGCGCCCGCTCGGCGCCGTCTGACCGGCGGTGTCTGACCGGCGGCGCCGGGTCGGCCAGCGCCGTCTGACCGGTGGCGCCGGGCCGGCCGGGCCGTGTTCCGCACGGCGTCGCCCGACCGGCGGGCGATCGCCCCGGCGGTGTGCGGGGACCGGCCTGCCGGGTCCCTCACCCCGAGCGCAGGGTGTCGGCGTAGGCGGTCAAGGCCGCGTGGCGGCGCTGGAGCTCGGCGATGTCCCGGGCGAGGCGGAAGCGGTGGGAGTCCAGCATGTCGGTGTAGCGGGCGCAGCCGGAAGGCTCCGGCCCGTTCTCCGCGCAGGGCAGGAAGTCGCGGATCGTCTCGGTGGGGAGGCCCGCGTCGAGCAGCTCGCGGATGCGGGCGACCCGCTCGACGGACTCGCGGCGGTAGCGGCGGTAGCCGTTGCCGTCCCGTTCGGGGTGGAGGAGGCCCTGCTCCTCGTAGTAGCGCAGCAGACGGGTGCTCACACCGGTCCGCCGGGACAGTTCACCGATCAGCATCACTTTCCCTCCACAGGGACTTGACCTTCACACCGATGTGAAGCCCCAACCTCGTGGACATGAAACGGATTCCCGAACTCTCCACCACCGTTGTCGGCTCCGGCCCCGGCATCCTGCTCGCCCACGGCGCGAGCGGCAGCGTCGCGGACAATTACGGGGCGTTGATACCTGTCCTGGCCGAGGGCCACACCGTCGTCGGGCCCGACTACCCGGGCTCGGGAGCCACTCCCCGGGCGGCTGCGGGCCTCACTCTGGACGAGCTGACCGACGCGGTGGTGGCCTCCGCGGTCGACGCCGGGGTGGAGTCCTTCACCCTGATCGGTTTCTCCCTGGGGACCACCGTCGCGGTGCGGGCCGCGGCCCGTCACCCGGAACGGGTGCGGGGACTCGTGCTGACGGCGGGCTTCGCCAGGGCGGACCACCAGATCGACCTCTCCCTGGGTCTCTGGGAGCACCTGCTGACCCGCGGCGACGCCGAGGGCTTCGCCCGGATGCGCACGGTGAACGGCTTCAGCGTCGAGTTCCTCAACGGGCTGCCCGCCGAGCAGTTCGCCGAGCTGCTGGACCCGGGCCCCGCGGGGCCTCCGCTCGGGGTGGTGGAGCAGGCGGCGCTGGGCCGGTCCGCCGACACCCGGGAGGACTTGGCCGGGATCGCGGTGCCGACACTGGTCATCGCCACGACGCGTGACATCCTGGTCGACCCGGCCAACTCCCGCTATCTGGCGGACCGCATCCCCGGGGCGCGCTACGCCGAGGTGGACGCCGGGCACGTGGTGATGGCCGAGCGGCCCGCGGAGTGGCAGGAGCTGATCGAGAAATTCCTGGTCGAGAACGGCCTCTGAGGAGGCGGGCCCGTCCCGCCGGGAGGGGTTCCCGGCGGGACGGGCCGTGGGGCGCGGCGGAGCGGGGCGGAGGCGGAACCGCGCGTCCGCTCCGTCACAGGCACACGCCGATCGTGAGCAGTGCCGCATCCGCCTGGACGCCGAGCCGGCAGGTCCGCTCGGGCATCGGCTCGGGCCTCGGATCGTCCGGAGCCGGAGCCGGAGCCTCCGGCCGTGCGGCCGGAGGGGGCGACGGGGGAGACGGCGGGGTCGCCGGGCGCGCGGGCGCGTCGCGTTCGCGTTCCGGTGTGCGTTCCCGGCCGGACTCCCGCCCCTGGCCGGACTCCCGCCCCCGGTCGTGCTCCCGCCCCCGGTCGTGCTCGCGGTCGTGCCCGGTGTCGGGACCCGGCACCGATCGGGGAGCGGGCCGCGGCGCGTCGGTGGACGGCCCGGCCGGGCGCGAGGGTGCCGTGGCCGCCCGTGACGGGCGCGGTGAGGGCCGGGACCTGCCGGTGCTCTTCGGCGGGGGTACGGCTCCGGGCACGCGGAAGGCCTGGGGGGCGGGAGCCGGGGCGCTCGCCAGGACCATGGGGCGGTGTTCGCGGGGCGCCGGTTCGGGGGCCGGGGGCGTCGAGGCGGCGGCCGCCGGGGCGGACGGCGCCGCCGCGGTCGGGGGGACGGGCGTGGGGGTGGCGGCGGGAGCGGAGACCGCGGGTGGCGGCGGTTCGGCGCCGGTGGGGGCGAGCACGCCCGTGTAGACGACGGCGGCCCCGGCCAGCGCGGTGACGGCCGCGGTGCCGGCGCTCACCCGGGCCGGACGCCGGTGGGCCCCTCGTCCTGTTCCCGTCCGCGGCCGCAGGGCGGCCGGGGCGGCAGCGGCGGTTTCCTCACCTGGAGAAACTGACATGAGCACCTCGAGACCCGACGGGACTGGGAGGTCTTCACTTTTGCCTCGTCGCCGGAACGTTGCCCACCAAGAGGACTTCTTGTAATCAGATGGTTACCTGGGGTGCCGGTTCGAGGTCGCCGTCGAAGAGATTCGCGAACGGTCAAGAATGTGATTAGTCTTATAATTGACTATGATGCACTGGCCTGTCTGGTCGGAATGAGAGGCGGCACCGATGGCCCTGCGGCACGCCGTGCTGGTGGCCCTGCTGGACGGGGAGCTCAGCGGCTACCAGCTGGCCAAGGCGTTCGACCTGGGGGTGGCCAACTTCTGGCACGCCCTTCCCCAGCAGCTCTACGCCGAGCTCGCCAGGCTGGAGCGGGACGGCCTCGTCAGCGGCCGCGAGATCGTGCAGGACACCCGGCCCAACAAGCGGGTGTTCACCGTCACCGACGCCGGTCTGGCCGAGCTGGAGCGGTTCGCGGCGGCCGACGGCAAACCCTCCTTCATCCGCGACGACCTGCTCGTCAAGGTCCAGGCCGCCGACCACGTCGACGCCGGCGAGGTGATCGCGCGGCTCACGGAGCGGGCCGCCTTCGCCGACGCCAAGATCCGGCTGCTCGGCGGCCTGCTGCGCAAGCTGCGCGGCGGCCGGAGCGAGGAGGAGTTCCTGCGGCACGGCGAGCGGATCGGCCCCTACCTGACGTGTCTGCGCGGTCTCGCCTTCGAGCAGGGCAACCGCGACTGGTGCCGCCGGAGCGCGGCGATCCTGGAAGAGAGGCGGGCGGCCCATGCCCGGGAGTGAGTACCTGCGCTACGTCGCCCTGGGCGACAGCCAGACCGAGGGGCTCGGCGACGGCGACGAGACCGGCGGCCTGCGCGGCTGGGCCGACCGGCTGGCCGACCGGCTCGCGGAGACCAGCCCCGGTCTCCGGTACGCCAACCTCGCCGTGCGCGGACGCCTGGCCTCCCAGGTCCACGCCGAGCAGCTCGGCCCCGCCCTCGCCCTCCGCCCCGACCTGGCCACCGTCGTCGCCGGGGTCAACGACCTGCTCCGGCCCAGGTTCGACGCCGACGAGGTGGCCGGTCACCTGGAGGCGATGTTCGCCGAGCTCACCGCCCAGGGCGCGCTCGTGGCGACCCTCACCTTCCCCGACATCACGCGGATCACCCCGCTCGCCCGTCCGGCCGCCCCGCGCGCCGCCGCGCTCAACCGGCGCATCCGCGCCGCGGCGCTGCGCCACGGGGTCGTCGTCGCCGAGACCTCCCACCACGCGGTCGTCACAGATCCGCGGCTGTGGAGCCGGGACCGGCTGCACGCCAGCCCGCTCGGACACGAGCGGATCGCGGCGGCCGTCGCCCACGCGCTCGGGCTGCCCGGCAGCGGCGACGACTGGACCCACCCGCTGCCCTCCCCGGCGGCCGTCTCCTCCGGCTGGCGGGCCGCGGCCGTCGAACTGCGCTGGGCCGCCGCCTTCCTCGGCCCCTGGCTCGGCAGGCGCCTGCGGGGCCGGTCCTCCGGCGACGGCCGTACGGCCAAGCGCCCGCACCTGCTTCCCGTCGCGGTCCTCCCCGCGGGAAACCGGCCGGGCGGGCCTGTGGACGGGCGCGGCGAGCCCGCGGACACCGCCTGACCGGTGCCCCGGAGGCGGCGGGCCCGTCCCGGGGCCGTCACCGGTCACGGCACCGCCGACGATCCCGGTTCGTCCAGCGGGCCGAGCGACCACAGCCGTCGCATCTCCGGGCAGGTCTCCAGCAGCTCGGCCAACGGCCCGCGACCCGCCACCCGGCCCCGGTCCAGGACGACGACCCGGTCGGCCCGCTCCAGCACGGCGGGCCGGTGGGAGACGACCAGCAGCGTGGTGACGCCGCTGATCCGCTCCCACAGCAGCCGCTCGGTCTCCACGTCCAGCGCCGAGGACAGGTCGTCGACCACGAGCAGGTCCGGCGAGCGGACCAGCGCCCGCGCGGCGGTCGCCCGCTGCGCCTGGCCGCCCGACAGGCGTACGCCCCGGGAACCGACGACCGCGTCCAGCCCGCCCGGCATCCGCGCCAGGTCGAGGTCGAACGCCGCCAGCCGCACCGCCCGCTCCAGTCCTTCGGCGGACCGTCCGAGCAGCAGGTTCTCCCGCAGCGAGGCCGAGAACAGCCGCGGAACCTGCCCGGCGTAGGCGACGCGGCCGGGCATCATGAAGGCGCCCGGATCGGCGACCGGCGCGCCGTTCCAGCGGATCGTCCCGGCCGTCAGCGGTTCCAGCCCCAGCAGGGCGCGCACCAGCGTCGTCTTGCCCGCGCCGACCGCGCCGGTGACCACCGTGAACGATCCCCGTTCGATCTCCAGGTCCACCCCGTGCAGGCCGCGGGCGGTGGTCAGGCCCCGGGCCCGCAGCACCCGCAGCGGGTCGTGGCGAGCCGGGGGGAGCACGGCCGGGTGGTCCCGGTCGAGCCGGACGCCGCCGTCGCGCGACAGGTCCTCTCCCGGGCCCATGAGCTCGGTGAGCCGCCGGACGGAGACGGCCGCCTGGGGCATGCGCGCCAGGATCGAGCCGATGGTCCGCGGCAGCGCGGTGAGCCAGCCCGCATAGGCGGTGAACAGCGCCAGGTCGCCCACGGTGAAGTCGCCGCGGCGCATGGCCGGGGCGGCCAGCAGCAGGAGCAGGCCGATGCCGACCTCGACGTTCGCGCCGGTCGCGGTGCCCAGCAGGTCGGTCGCGAGCCGGTCCCTGACCGCCGCCTCGCGGCGCAGCCGGTCGTGCCGGCGCAGATCGAAGCGGATCAGCGCGAGGGCCGTCGCCGTGACGGGGCTCATCGGCGCGCCTCCGCGAGCATGCGGGAGAACCGGCTGCCGGGGTCGGCCAGCAGGTCCCGGCGCGCGCCGTACTCGGTGATCTCGCCGTCGGACACGACGGCGATCTTGTCGACGTGGGACAGCGACGCGAGCCGGTGCGCGATGACCACCCCGGTCCCGCCGGTCAGCAGCCGCGTCATGGCGCGCTGCAGGCCGCGTTCGGCGGCCGGGTCGAGGCGGCTGGAGGGCTCGTCCAGGATCACCAGCCCGGGGTCGGCGAGGAGGGCCCGTGCGAAGGCCAGCAGCTGTGCCTGCCCCGCCGAGACCGCGCCGAGCGGGGCGTCCAGGTCCCAGCCGGGGAGCCCCGCCTCGGCCAGCGCCGCCCGCAGGCGGTCGTCGCCGGGGTGCGACCGGAACAGGGCGAGGTTGTCGCGGACGCTCGCGGTGAACAGGTGGACGTCCTGGGTGACCATGCAGACCCTGCCGCGGACCGAGGCCGGATCGGCCTCGCGCAGGTCCACCCCGCCGACCCGGACGGCGCCCGCCACCGGGTCGTACAGGTGCGCCACCAGGCGGGCGACGGTGGTCTTGCCGCCGCCGGTGCGGCCCACCAGGCCGAGCGTCTCACCCGGCGCGAGGCGCAGGGTGACGTCCCTGAGCACGGGTTCGCCGTCGTAGGCGAAACCGACGGCGTCCAGTTCCAGGCCGAGCGGTCCGGCGGCGGGCAGGGGCCGGGGGGCGGCGGGCACCCGCAGCGCGGGCCGTTCGGCCAGCAGGCCGCCGATGCGCGCCAGGCCGGCGACGGCCGTCTGGTAACGGCGCAGTTGGTCGATCAGCCGCTCGAACGGCGTGCGGACCATGAGCGTGTACTGCAGCAGCAGCACCGCGGTGCCGGTGCTGAGCGTGCCCGACAGGGCGAGCATGAGCGCGGTGCCCGCCGCGAACGCCGCGCCCGTACCGGCCAGGATGCCGCTGCCCACCGCGTCCGAGCGCCGCTCGGCCAGCCGTTCGCGCAGCCGGTCGGTCCCGTCCCAGGCCACCTTGCCGGCCAGCCAGGCGGTGACCAGCCGGGCGGCCTGCCCGGCGACGGCCAGGCCGAGGTAACCCAGCGCGATGAGGGTGAGCCGGCCGGCGCCGGCGGCCGCGTCGTCGACGAACCGGCGGGTGAGCTGCGGCGCCGCGAGCGGCAGGGTCGCGGCGGCCGTGACGGCCAGGGCCAGGAGCGCGGCCGGGCCGGGCCCCGGGAGAAGGGAACGGAGGAGGCGCCTAGCGGAGGCCCTCCCCGAGGTCGATGCGGTCGATGAGGTGACCAAACGTCATGTCCTTTGCGCACAGGGTCGGAGTGTTCCGGATGGACATGGACGTGCGCCTCATCGAGCCTCCTCGGTAGCCGGCGGGCGGAACCGCCGATGGCGAGTAGAACAGGCGGCTCGCGCGGGGGGCAACCGGTTATCCGGGCGCGCAGCCGCCGGGGTCATCCGCGGCCCTGCGTTTTACGTCCTCCTGGTCCGTCCCGCCCGCCCTCGGTCGTGATCACGTCAGGGTTCCGCCACCCGCCCGCGCGGCCCCGTGTCGCGCTTGAGCGCGCGGCGCGGTTACACGACGATCACGCGTGACGGTGCGGCACCCGCCCGCCCAGCGGGCGGACGGGAGGGACGCCTGCGGGGACGCCGGCCGACGGCGGTGCCCGGTCAACGGCGGCGACTGGCCGGTCGCCGTGCACGTGATCCGGGGGACCCGGCGATCCGGCCGCCCGTCCGGACGGCCCGTTCAGCCGACCCGTTCACCGACCCAGAAGAGGTGCCCGCAGCATGCGCCTGACCGCTCTCCGCCGAAACATCGCCGTCGCCACGGCCGTCGCCGCCGGGGCGATCGTCGTTCCCGTCACGATCGCCTGGAGCACCTCGCCCGGCAGCTCCGTCGCGGTCACGTGGAACGCTCCGAACGTCGCCGCCGCGCCGGCCGCGTCCCGCGTCGCCGCGCCGGACAGGCCGCGTGCCGCCGTGCCGACCGCGTCCCGCGTCGCCGCGCCCCGGGGCCACCACGACCACGACTCCGACCTCCAGCCGTATCCCACCCCGCCGAGGGCCTACGACTTCGGGGAGACCCTGGCCAAGCTGGAGGGCGATCTGCTGGAGATCGCGTTCTTCGCGCAGATGATCCCGCACCACCGCGCCGGGGTCGAGATGTCCCGGCTGCATCTCCAGCGCGGCGTCGACCCGCAGCTCCGCACCCACTCCGAGAACATCATCGCCTTCCAGGGCTTCCAGATCGGGCAGTTCACCCGCTGGCTGCGCGACTGGTACGGGCTCACCCCGCGGCAGGCCGTGCAGCGGCTCCCCCGAGAGGCCCGCCGGGAGATCGAGGACCTGGACGAGGAACTGGCGATGATGGTCGCGGAACTGCGGGAGGTCCCCGCGGGCAGGCGGTTCGACGTCGAGTTCGCACGGATGATGATCCCGCACCACCTCTGGGGCATCATGGAGTTCCTGGAGCCGGAGGCCCGCGCCGTCCACCCCGAGCTGCGGGTGGCGTCGGCCACGGGCATCGTCGCCCAGCAGGCGCAGGTCGCCGACCTGCGGACCTGGCTGTCCGGGCGCCCAGGCGGACGCGACGGACGCGACGGACACTAGCGCGCCGGGCCGGTGATCCGGTCCGGCACATCCGACCGGGGTCGGAACCTCCGCCCGGCGGTATGACCCCGGACGGACCCGGCTGTCCTACCGTGGGCGGATGCCGCATGATCGGTAAGGCGATACCGTCCTGTCCATGCAATGGACTGGGCGGCGGCTCGATGGGAAGGTCGTCACCGACGCGGTGGTGGCGGTCGCCTTGGCGCTGATCATCAGGTACGCCTTCGTCGACCCGCCGGGGCCGTCGTCGCCGTGGCCCGCCTGGTCGGCCTGGCCGGCGGCGGCGGTCGTGAGCTTCCCGATCGCCGTCCGGCGGCGCCGGCCTCGGGCCGCGCTCGCCCTCGCGTGCGCCACGGCCGCGGTGGCGACCATGGCCGGCGCCGTCGCGGTGGGTGCGATCTGGCTGACTTTCGCGCCGACCGTGCTCGTGCTGTACCTGGTGGCCGCCACCGCTCCGATCGCATGGTCGGCGGTGGCTCTGGCGGCCTGCCTGTCCGCCGCGGTGACCGCGATCCTGGTCTTCTACGCGCAGGTGTTCCCCGGCCTCGAACCCGCGGCGACCCCCAGTGAGATACGGCCGGCCTGGCCGATCGAGATCGGTACGACCGGTGTGCTGCTGACCGTCGCGTGGGCCGTCGGAACGGTCGTCCGCTGGAAGCGGAACACGACCGCCCGCCTCGTCCGCCACCTCGCCGACACCGCGGTGACCGACGAGCGCAGGCGCATCGCCCGGGAACTGCACGACATCATCGGCCACAGCATGAGCCTGATCACCGTCAAGGCCACCGTCGCCAACCACGTCGCCGAGGCCCGCCCGCAGGAGGCCCGCGCCGCGCTGGCCGTCATCGAGCAGACCAGCCGCAGCACACTGGCCGAGATCCACCGGGTGCTCGACCTGCTGCGCGCCGACGGAGATCCCCACCAGGCCCCCATGCCCGTCCCCGGCATGGGGGACCTGCCCGAGCTGGCCGCCCACGCCCGCTCGGCCGGGGTCGAGGTGGAGCTGACCGTCCGAGGGGAGGCCGCGCTGCCCGCCGCGGTCGCGGTGTCGGTGTACCGGATCGTGCAGCAGGCCCTGACCAACGTCGTCACCCACGTGGGGCCCACCCGCTGCGCGGTCACCGTCGACGTCGACGGGCGGGAGGCCGTGATCGAGGTCGTCGACGACGGCCCCCGCCACGGCCGTCCGCCGCGGGCGGACCACGGCGGCCACGGCCTGATCGGCATGCGCGAGCGCGCCAAGATGTACGGAGGCGCGTTCGAGGCGGGGCCCCGGCCCGAAGGAGGTTTCCGCGTGGCGGCCCGGCTGCCCTACGACCCGGACGGCACCCAGGCATGAGCATCGAGGACATGAGCACGGACGGCATGAGCATCGAGGACATGAGCACCGACGTCGCCCCGCACGACCCGCTCCGGCCCGTCCGGGTCCTGCTCGCCGAGGACCAGGTGCTGATCCGCGACAGTTTCAAACTCCTCATCGACGCCACCCCGGGGCTGGCCGTCGTGGGCGAGGCCGGCACCGGCGCCGAAGCCGTGTTCCTGGCCCGCCGGCACCGGCCCGACGTCGTCCTCATGGACGTGCGCATGCCGGACATGGACGGCATCGAGGCGACCCGGCGCATCTGCGCCGACCCCGTCAGCGCCGGCGCGCGCGTACTGATCCTGACCACGTTCGATCTGGACGAATACGTGTACGCGTCGCTGCAGGCCGGGGCGAGCGGCTTCCTGCTCAAGAGCGCCGCCGCGACCGAGCTGCTGGCCGCCATCCGCATCGTCGCCTCCGGTGAGGCGCTGCTCGCGCCCACCGTGACCCGCCGGCTCATCACCGAGTTCCTGCAGGGCTCCCGCCCCGCCCCGGCCGTACGGGACCTCGGCGACGTCACCCAGCGCGAGCGCGAGGTGCTCGCCCTCGTCGGCAGGGGCATGTCCAACTCCGAGATCGCCGAGCACCTGCACCTCACCGTCGGCACGGTCAAGACCCACATCGGCCGCCTCCTGGCCAAGCTGCAGGCCCGGGACCGGGCCCAGCTCGTCATCGCCGCCTACGAGGGCGGGCTCGTCGCCGGTCAGGACGGCCGCCGGTAACCGGTCCGGCGCTCCTCAGGAGCGGTCGTCCGGTGATCCGGAGGCGGTCGTCCGTCCGGCCAGCCGTTCGTAGCGCTGCCTGGCGGCCTGCGGGGTGCCGAGTCCGAGGCCGAAGGCGATCTCCTGCCACGTCATGCCGCGGCCCCGCGCCATCCGGATGAGCCCGGCCTCCAGATCGTCCGCCTCCGCACGGGCCTGGGGGACGAGGGTCAGGGCGGCGACGATGTCGGCCCGATCCACCTCCGGCTCGCCGTCGTCCGGCAGCGCCGCCCCGCTGAGCAGGAACGACACGATCCTGACGGCCTCGTGCGGTCCGAGGACCGAGGGATGGACCTGCCGCCGGCGCTGCGCGTCGGTGGCCGCGTGCCGTTCGGTGATGCGCAGGAGCGACGCGTACTCGCGGTGCGCTCGCGCCTGCCCCGCGGGCGGGGGTGTGAAGGGATCTGCGGGCTGCTCGGGAATCGACGACATGCGACCAGGATGATCAGAACACGAGCGGTTGTCAACTACTTGTTTTGAACGATCCGTTCAATTGTTGGGAGTGTCCGCGGGTGCCTCCGTCCGCGGGGGTCGGGACCGGCCGCCGATGCGTCCCGCCCGGGGCGGGGCCCGCTTCTCCGCCGGGGCGGACGGACCTCGGGATTCCTGCGGAGGAGCGCGGGTGAGTCGGCCGTCGCGGTCCGTGGTCCCGGAGTGCCGGGACGTCAGGGCGGCGGCGCGAGGGAGCGCAGATAGCCGCCTGCGGCGGTGAGGGCGGCGCGCAGCCGTTGCGGGTCGCGGGTCGTCTTGGCGAGCAGGAGGCCACCCTGGATCGCGGCGAGGGTGGACTGGGCCAGCGTCGCCGTGTCGGCGTCCGCCCGGATCAGGCCGCGGTCGCGCAGCCGGTCGAGCACCGTGCGCAGCTGTGCGGCCCAGGCGTCGAACGAGCGGGCGAGGTCCTGGCGGGCGGGCTCGTCCGTGTCGGCGAGTTCGGCGGCGAGTGATCCGATCGGGCATCCGATGCGGCAGTCCAGGGCCTGCTGGTGGGCGACCAGCGCGTCGAACCAGGCGTCCAGGCCCGTCCAGGAGTCGATCGCGGCCAGGTGCTCCGCGATGCCGTCCATGATCGTCGTGGTCTGCCAGGCGATGATCGCGCGGACCAGCGCCTGCTTGTCGGCGAAGTAGTGGTACAGCTGGCTCTTGCTGGCCCTGGCCTCGGCCAGGACCTGGTCGAGGCTGGTGGCCTCGACTCCCTGGCGCTCGACGAGGCCCGCGGCGGCGGCCACGATGCGCTCCCTGGTGCGCCGTCCGCGCTCGGTCCTGGGTTCCTCCGGCACGTTCCGATCCTACCAACTGATTGGACCGTTCAGTCCAATTGTGATTAGAGTGGACCGTACAGTCCAGTTACTGCTCGGAATGAGGCCCCTCATGCAACTCACCGGTTCCCGCGCGCTCGTCACCGGAGCGACCTCCGGCATCGGCCGCGCCATCGCCGAGGCGTTCGGCCGCGAAGGCGCACACGTGCTCGTCGCCGGGCGCGACGCGGCACGCGCCGCCGAGGTCGTCGCCGGCATCGCCGCGTCCGGCGGCACCGCCTCGCCGGTCATCGCGGACCTCGGTGCGTCCGGCGGGGTCGCCGCGCTCGTCGAGGCGGTGAAGGCGCACGGCCCGGTCGACGTGCTCGTCAACAACGCGGGCGTCTACCCGGTGCGCGGCACCGCGCAGACCGACGAGGCGACGTTCGAGGCCACCATGAACCTCAACGTGCGGGCCCCCTACTTCCTGACCGCCGCGCTCGCCCCGCTCATGGCGGCGCAGGGCCGCGGCCGGATCATCAACATCAGCTCGATCGCCGCCCACCTCGGCACCGACAACATGGGGCTGTACGGTGCCTCCAAGGCCGCGCTCGAACTGCTGACCAAGTCGTGGGCGGCGGAGTTCGGGCCGTCCGGCGTCAACGTCAACGCGATCGCCCCCGGCCCGACCCGCACCCCCGGCACCGCGCCCATGGGCGCCGGGCTCGACGAGTTCACCAGCGGATTCCCCGCCGGGCGCCCGGCCGTGCCGGAGGAGATCGCAAGCGCCGCGGTCTACCTCGCCGGACCGGGCGCGGCCTTCGTGCACGGTGCCACCATCACCGTCGACGGCGGCCGGACGGCCATCTGACCGACGCTCGCGGCTGCCGATCGGGGCCGGCAGGGGCTCCGCCGCTCCCGGAACGGTGCCCGGCCGCAGAGCCGCCGCCGCTCCGGGAGACGGCGTCACCGCTCCTGTCCTACTGTGATCCGGTGACTTCTCTGGCGATTCGGGTGGCGAGGGTCTTCGACGGGGAGCGGCTGCTCGACGGGGTCTCCGTGGTGCTGGTGAAGGACGGTCGCATCGCCGGTGTGGAGGCGGGTCCGGCCGTACCCGGCGGGTGGCCGGTGCGGGACCTGCCGGACGGCACCCTGCTGCCCGGTCTGATCGACGCGCACGTGCACCTGTGCGCCGACGGAGGCCCGGGCGCGCTCGACCGGCTCGCCGGGCGCACGGAAGAGCAGACGGACGCCACCATCGAGGCGTCCCTGCGAGCCCACCTGGCCGCAGGCGTCACCACCGTGCGTGATCTGGGCGACCACCGCGACGCCGTACCGGCCTGGCGGTCGAGGGGCGGGCCGGGTCTGCCGGCCGTGGTGGCGGCCGGTGCGCCGATCACCAGCGTGGGCGGGCACTGCGGGTCGATGGGGGGCGAGGCGCGAGGCGCGGACGGGCTGCGCGAAGCCGTACGGCTACGGGCCGAGCGCGGCGCCGACATCGTGAAGATCATGGCGAGCGGCGGCGTGCTGACACCGGGCACCGACACGATGAGCCCGCAGTTCACCGACGACGAGCTGCGGGCGGCGGTCGCCGAGGCGCACGCGCTCGGGCTGCCGATCACCGCGCACGCCCACGCGCTCGCGGCGGTACGGCAGGCGCTGGACGCGGGTGTCGACGGCATCGAGCACTGCACCTGCCTCACCCCCGACGGCGTCCGGCTCGACGACGCGCTGCTCGCCGCGCTCGCCGGGTCGCAGGTCGCCGTCTGCGCGACCCTGGGGTCGGACCCGGGCGTGGTGGTGCCGCCGCAGGTCGTGGCGATGGCCGAGCGCGCAGGCATCACCGAGGCCGTCCTGCAGGAGGCCGTCGCCCGCCTGCACCGGGGTGGAGTGCGCCTGGTGGCCGGTTCGGACGGGGGCATCGGTCCCGCCAAGCCGCACGGGCTGCTGCCCGCCACCCTCGGCGAGTACGTCAGGTCCGGCCTGCCGGAGACGTCCGCGCTGGCCGCGGCGACCTCGGCCGCCGCCGGCGCCTGCGGCGTGGGCGACCGCAAGGGCCGCATACGGACCGGCCACGACGCGGATCTCCTGGTGGTCGACGGCGACCCGACCCGGGACATCGCCGCGCTGGGCCGGCCGCTCGCCGTCTACCTCGCAGGCCGGCCGGCGACCGGCTGAACGGATCGCTTCCCGGCGCCGCCCCGTGGCGAACGGGACGGTCATTCCGGCGAGAGCGAGCGTTCCATCCGGAACGGGGTTTTCTTGGAAAGCCGCCGGGCACCGTCTGCGGCCGCACCCGGCGGGCAACCGTCCCGCAACCGTTCCGCACCTCACTGCGGCTTAGCGTGATCGATCTGTCACGTAAAGGCATCGGAGGCGGGAATGGGAACGAGGCGTTCGGCTCGGCGGCCCGGACGGGCGTCCGGAGTCGTGCGGGCGCGCCCGAATCCGCCGGTCCGCCCGCGTCGCGGGGATGACGGGGGCGGCGTCGCCGTCCTGCTGTGCGTGCTGCTCGCCGGCGGGGTGCTGCTGGCGATGGCCGCGCTCACCATCGACGTGGGCCGGCTGTACCTGGAGCGGGAGGAACTGCTGAGCGGCGCGGACGCGGCCGCCATGGCGGTCGCCGAGCAGTGCGCGCGCGACGGCGGCCGGTGCGGGCCGTCACCGCACGCCGTCGCGCAGCGGTACGCCGACGCCAACGCCAAGGACGGCGTCTCGGCGGTCGAGACGGTGTGCGGGCGGACCGGGCGGGGAGAATTGCCCGGTTGCCCGCCGCCGGCCGCCAACCTGACGGCCTGCCTCGGCGACGCGCCGGTCACCGCGACCTACGCCGAGGTGCGCACGCTGTCGCGAATGCCGGACGGCCGGACGCTGCTGCCGCCGGTCTTCGCCCGGACGCTGCTGGGGCGCGGCGACTACGCCGGGACCCGGGTGCGGGCGTGCGCGCGCGCCGCCTGGGGGCCGCCGCTGCGGATCCGGGGCCTGGGTGTGACCGTCTCACTGTGCGAGTGGAACGACGCCACCGCGGGCGGCACCGCGTTCGCCCCCGCCCCGCCGCAGGCCGCGCCCGCCGCGGCCGAGACGGTGCTGCGCCTGCACACCACCTCGCCGGGGCGCTGCACCACCCGCGGCTCCGGTGGTGACACCCCGGGCGGGTTCGGCTGGCTGGACGACGCCGACGACGACTGCTCGGTCCTGGTGGAGGCCGACGGCACCTACGGCGGGGATCCGGGCGTGTCGGCGTCCCAGGCCTGCAGGTCGCTCCTGCCCCGGCTGCGCGCCGACGGGGCGGTCACCTACCTGCCGATCTTCCGCGGCGTCGCCGGAACCGGCCAGCACACCACGTACACGATCGAGGGCTTCGCTCCGTTCGTGGTGACCGGCTACGCGCTGCCCGGTGCCTCCGAGCCGTCGAAACTGACCGGCGCGCAGCACTGCGACGGCTCCGACAAGTGCCTGTACGGGTACTTCACCCGGGCGCTGATCCCGGCGAAGGGCGTGATCGGCGGCCCGGACCTGGGCGCGGTCATCGTGACGCTGATCGGCTGACGACGTGTCGCCTGCTCCGCCGGCGGAGGACACCGGTCTTCCGGTCACGGAGGTGCAGGCGGAGCAGGGGCGGGATTGTCAGCGCAGGTACCGGTGGATGGCGTGGCGGATCTGCTCGGGCGTCATCGGGTCGGTCGACAGGGCGCTGTGCAGCACGAGCCCTTCGATGAGCGCGTCGAGCTCCCGGGCCGTGGTGGCGTCGAAGTGGAGTTCCAGTGCCTGGCGGCTGCGCGCCATCCAGGCCTGGGTGACGGCTCTCAGGGCGGGGTTGCGCGCCGCCGCCACGTACAGCTCCACGGCCAGGACGAGGTCGTGCTCCGAGCCGAGCAGGTCGTCCGAGACCAGCGCGACGACGGCTTCGACCGCCGCGTCGCGGTCCCGGGCGGCGCCCAGCCGCTCGTCGAAGACGCGGGCCGCCGACTCGGCGTGCCGGGTGAACGCCTCGATGAGGACCTCCTCCAGGGAGGTGAAGTGGTAGGTCATCGACCCCAACGGCACGTCGGCGGCGCGGGCGATCTCCCGGTGCGTCGTCGCGGCGACGCCGCGCTCGGCGATGACCGTCAGGGCGGCGTCGATCAGCCGGTCCCGCCGTCCGGGATCGTGCCGCCGGCGCCGCCGGGGAGCGGGCGGCCGCGGGGGGGCGGCGGGGTCGCTCATGCCGTGCCGGGCTCGATCGTGCGGATCACGCGGGCGGGGTTGCCCACCGCCACGACGTTCGCCGGCAGGTCGCGGGTGACCACGGCGCCGGCGCCGACGACGGTGTTCTCCCCGATCGTGACCCCGGCCAGGACGATCGACCCGCTGCCCAGCCACACGTTGTCGCCGATGGTGATCGGTGCGGCGGCCTCCCACTTGGCCCGGCGGGGTTCCGGATCGACCGGGTGCGTCGGGGTGAGCAGCTGGACGTTCGTGCCGATCTGCACGTCGTCACCGATGGTGATCGGCGCGACGTCCAGGGCGACGAGACCGAAGTTGGCGAACGACCGGGCACCGATGCGGATGTGGCCGCCGTAGTCGACCCGCAGCGGCGGCCGGATCTCCGTGCCCTCACCGATCGCGCCGAGCAGCTCGGTGAGCAGGCGGCGCCGCTCCTGCGGATCGCGGGCCGAGGTCGTGTTGAACGCGTCCATCAGGTCCATGGCCCGCAGACTGTGCTCGGCCAGCTCCGGGTCGTCGGCGATGTACGGGTCACCGGCGAGCATGCGCTCGCGCATCGAGCGGTCGTCCCTATCAGATGTCATACGTACTAGTGTACACACAGAATGTACATATGTACGTATGACCGTTCCCTGCGGGATCAGGTGCAGGTACGGCACTCCGGCCCGGCCGTGACCTCGCCGATCAGGCCGATCGGCCGGTACGGCCGCCGACCGTCCGCCGGCCACCGCGTCCTCCTGGCCGACCGGGCGCCGAGACGGGCAGGTTGAGCGTGAAGGTCGAGCCCTCGCCGGGGGTGCTGACGGCGGTGATGGTGCCGCCGTGCGCCTCGGCGATCGCCCCGGCGATGGTCAGCCCCAGCCCGACACCCTGGATGGCGTGCTCGTGGGCGTACCGGGTGCGGTAGAAGCGCTCGAACACGTGCGGCAGCTCGTCGGCGTCGATGCCGGCCCCGGTATCGGTGACCGCGATCGCCACCTGATGCCCGGCGGCGGAGGCGTGTACGGTGATCGGCGTGCCGGTGGCCGAGTATTTGACCGCGTTCGACAGCAGCGCGCCGACCGCTCGCACCAGCAGGTCCCGGTCGCCGGGGACGTGCCCGGCCCCGGCGTCCAGCCGTACCTGGAAGCCGTGGCCGCTGTCGCGGGCCGCGGCGGCGGTGACGCGCACCGCCTCCTCGACGATCTCGCCGACCGGCACCGGAGCCGCGTCGACCTCCAGGCGGTCGGGGTTGATGCTGTTGATCGCCAGCAGATCCTCGACCAGATCCTGCAGCCGGGCGGCGTTGCGGATCATGGCGTCCAGCATCCTGCGGCCCGGCGGCGAGGCCTCCACCACTCCGGCGTCGGCGTCGGCCATGACCTCCAGATAGCCGATCAGAGAGGTCAGCGGGGTGCGCAGCTCGTGGGAGACGGTGGCGATGAAGGCGTCCTTGGCAGCGTCCAGCTCCTTCAGGCGCGCCACCGTGGCCTGCTCGGCCTCGTAGGCCTCCCGCAGGGCGCGCTCGGCACGGCGCCGGTCGGTGATGTCGTGCACGAACGAGTGGAAGGCCCACTCGCCGTCCTCGCGGGTGGCCCACACGACGATCTCGATGGGGAACTCGCTGCCGTCGGGCCGCCATCCGGCCAGCTCCAGACGCCGCCCCAGCACGTTCGACCGCCCGGTGGACAGGAACCGGGCCCGGCCGGCCTCCTCCGCCTTGCGGTAGCGGGGCGGCACGATCGTCTCGTGCAGCAACCGGCCCAGCGCCTCCTGGCGGGGCCGGTCGAACATGCGCTCGGCCACGGCGTTCCACTCGGTGATCCGCCCGGAGGCGTCCATGGAGATGAACGCCTCCATGGAGGTCTCGATGAGCTGCCGCAGGCGGTGCCGGTTGCCTTCGACCAGCTGGTGGACCCGCTGGCGGTCGATCACCCGGCCCAGCTGGTGGCCGAGGGCGGTCAGCATCCGCAGCAGCGGCTCGTCCCGCTCGGCCCCCTGCTCGGAGAAGAACTCCAGCACCGCCGCCACCCCGTCGGCGGCCACAACCGGGAACGCGAACGCGGCCCGCACCCTGAGGTCGCGCTCCTGCTGGGCACGGAAGAACAGCGGATCGGCGGTGACGTCACGCGACCAGACCGGTTTGCCGGTGGTCACCACCTGGCCGATGGTGCCGGTCCCCGGAGAGAAGAGGGTGCGCAGCGTCACCTCGCGCAGCGCCGGGAAGTCCTCGATCGAGCCGGCCCAGATGTCGGCCGAGACGAAGTCGTCACCCAGGTCGGCCGGTACCCACAGATGCCCCAGCGGCCAGCCGATCAGCTCGCAGACCGAACCCAGCGTCGCGTGGGCGGCCGCCTCGAAGTCGTCGCTGGCCTGCGCCAGAGTCGTGATCTCGTCGAACAGCGCCACCAGCGCCGCGTCCCGCTGCGTGCCCGCCACCGCAGAAACCCCCTTTCCCGTGGCCCGTACCCGCAGAGCCGCCGCAGCCACCTCCCGATCGGACCGGGAGTGAGCGGACGACCGCGCTCGGGCGGGCGGGGCGGGCCGGCCGCGACCCGGCGCACCGAACCCGGCCATCGGGGTCTTCCCGAGGGAGGCCCGTCAGTCCACCTCGACGTCGTCGAGGTGCCGGAGGAGACGCGACAGCACGCGGACGCACGCGGCGATCTCGGCGTCGGTCAGGTCGCCGCCGATCCGGCGCAGCACCGCCCGCTCGCGCTCGATCACCGCGGTGATGGCGGCCCGGCCCTCTCCGGTCAGGCGGATGAGCGAGGACCTCCTGTGCGCCGGATTGGGCACGGACTCGACCAGGTGTCGCGCGGCCGCGTCGTTGATCGTGCGCTGCACGAACTGGCGGCTCAGCGCCTGGGCCCGGCCCATCTGGGGGACGGTCATCGGGCCGTGCTCGCGGAGCAGGTTGAGCACGGCCCGCACCCCGACCGACAGCCCCTCGATGGGCGCGTCCTGCTCGACCTTGCGATGGGCGCGCCGGTACAGCGGTCCCACCAGGTCGAACACCTCGATGAGCCGGTCTGCCGGCTCTGTGGAGGCCGGGCCGCGGTCTGCTTCGCTCACCCCACCATGATGACACCGAAGTTGTCATCTTTCGCCAAAGATGACACCTTAGGTGTCATGAAGGATCTGTTCTGGCTCGACACCGGTACCGGCCGCCCTCTCGTCCTGCTGCACGGAGGCTTCCTCGACCACGGCATGTGGGACGACCAGATTCCGACCCTCGCCCGGCGCCACCGCGTCATCGCGCCCGACGCCCGCGGCCACGGCCGGTCCGCCAACGCCACCGAGCCGTACCGGCTCACCGACGACCTCGCCGCCCTGCTGCGCCACCTGGAGGCCGGTCCCGCGGTCCTGGTCGGAGTCTCCATGGGGGCGTCCACCGCGGTCGACACCGCGCTGGAGCACCCCGAACTGGTCGGCGCCGTAGTCGTCAGCGGCGCCGGCACCAGCGAGCCGTACTTCACCGATCCCTGGACCACCCGGGTCCGGGCCAGGTGGCACGCGGCGATGGCCGCCGGTGACCTGGACGCCTCCGTCGAGGCGTTCACGCTCTTCGCCGCAGGTCCGCACCGTACCCTCGACGACCTCGATCCCGGGGTCGTCGGCCGCCTGCGCCGGATGACCCGGGGCACCATGTCCAAGCACGCCGCCGGTGAGCCCGACCTGCTCGTCCCCGTACGGGAGACCTGGGAACGCGCCGCCGGGATCGGCGTCCCCGTGCTGGCCGTCAACGGCACCGCCGACTCGCCCGACCACATCGGCATGGCGGAACGTCTCGTCCGCACCGTCGCCGACGGCCGCGCGGTCTCCGTCGACGGGGCCGCCCACTATCCCAACATGGAGCGCCCGGCACTCTTCAACGAGATCCTCGAAGGCTTCCTGCGCACCCTGTGACCGCCGCCGGCGGTCACACCCCGCGGCTCCCGGCTCAGAGGCCCGGTGCGAGCGGCCGGGAAACCGGCGCTCCGCGCGGCTCCGGTCCGCTCCGGCCAGGTGCGCAGCCGACCGGCTGCGCACCCTCGCGCCGACCGGGCCGCACCCCGCAGGAGAGACGGCGGCGCTGGAGACGTGACGCGGATCTCCGGGGTCAGGACCGGTCGGGCGTCCGCGGGATGAGCAGCCTCCGGTTGAAGGCCTCGGTGACGGCGGCGGCGCGGTCCTTCACGCCGAGCTTGGCGTAGATGTTCAGCAGGTGGCTCTTGACCGTGGCCTCGGTGATGAACAGCCGGTTGGCCGTCTCGCGGTTGGTGTTCCCGGCCGCCACGAGTTCGATGATCTCGATTTCCCGTCGGCTGAGCAGTTGCGGGGCGGGTGTCCTGACCCGGTTCATCAGCCGGGCGGCCACCGAGGGGGACAGGACGCTCTCACCCCTGGCGGCGGCGCGCGCACCTCGCAGCAGCTCCTCCCGGGGGGAGTCCTTGAGCAGGTAGCCGGTCGCGCCCGCCTCGATCGCCGGCAGGACGTGGGTGTCGGTGTCGTAGGTCGTCAGGACCAGTACGCGCGCGGTGACGCCGAGCCTGGCCAGCTCGGTGATGGCGGTCAGCCCGTCCATGCCGGGCATGCGCAGATCCATCAGGATCACGTCGGGCCGGAGCTCCTGGGCGAGCCGTACGGCCGCGGCGCCGTCCGCGACCTCGCCGAGCACCTGGAACCCGGGTGCGGAGGCGAACATGCTGCTCAGCCCGTCCCTGACGATGGGATGGTCGTCGGCGATCAGCAGCCGGACCGGGGGCTCGGTCACCTGATCGGTCATGCGCGGCTCCCTGCCGGAAGAAGGGGGACACAGGCCGAGATCCCGGTGCCGGCGCCCGGCTCGGACTCGATCCGCAAGGTCCCGGACAGCCCTTCGACGCGCTGCCGCATGATGGTCAGGCCGAACCCGCCGCCGCGGGACGGCGATCCCGGGCCGCCGCCCGCGGCCGCGGCCGCACCGAGATCTGCGGGCTCGAAGCCCCTGCCGTCGTCGCGGACGTCCAACGCCACCTCGTCCTCCAGGTAGGAGAGCGTCACCCCGACCCTGGTGGCGCCCGCGTGCTTGGCCACGTTGGCCAGCGCCTCCTGCGCCGTGCGCAGCAGCGCGAACTCGGCCTCCGGCGTCATCGCCCGCGCCGTGCCGGTGGTCGTGACCTGGACGGCGAGCCCGTGCAGCTTCGACCACCGGTCGGCGACGTGGGCGAGCGCGTCGCTCAGGCGCCCGCCGTCCAGCGGTTCGGGTCGCAGTGCGTCGACCGAGCGCCGGGCCTCGGACAGGCTCTCCCTGGCCAGGGTCTTGACCGCCTCGAAGGGCCGGACCCACGGCGCCGGGACCTCGTGCATCTGCTCGGCCGCCTGCAGCTGCGCGATGATCCCGGTGAGCCCCTGGGCCAGGGTGTCGTGGATCTCGCGCGCCATCCGCTGGCGCTCGTCGAGGACCCCCGCCTCCCGTGCCTGGGCGAGCAACTGGGCGTGCAGCCCGGCGTTCTCGGTGAGCGTCGCCTCCAGCCGCCGGTTCGTCTCGCTCAGTTCGGCGAGGACCTGCTCGCGCTGCTCCTTCTCCCGTTCGGCGCGCCGCAGCACCCAGGCCGTGCCGCCCATGAGGACGATGTTGGCGACGACGATGGACAGGTACAGCGTCAGGCCGGAAGCGGTCGTCTTGGGCACGTCGGAGGCCTGCGCGGTGCCGGCCACGACCGCCGTGGCGGCCACGCCCGGCAGCCGCCACGGCCAGCGCAGGACGGTGAAGGCGTAGATGTAGGGCGCGGGGGTGAACAGCCCGAACGCGGGATCCCGCACCACCAGGACCGCTGTGATCACCAGCAGTCCGGTGAAGAACACCCCCATGATCCGCGGGCGCTCCCACCAGGCGGGACGCAGGGTGAACATGCCGAGCATCCACGCCGCGGCCAGCCCGCACAGGCCCAGGTCGACGAGGAGCCGGTCGCCCGCCGGGTACCGCGCGATCACCTTGAAAGCGGCGAGGGCGGCCAGCAGCGTGTACGGCACCGCCGTGACCAGGAGGAACGGTCGGTCTTCCCGTACGGCCCGGGCACCGGGCCGCGGCCTCGGCCTGTCCAAACCCCCTCCTCCTGTTCAAGATCTCTTCTTCGGTGGTGAGTCTATGCCCGGCGGAACCGGCGGAACCAGCGGAACCGGGGACCGCGACGAGCACCGGTCCGGCCGGTCTTCATCGGGGACACCGGTTAGCCTGATTCCGGGACGACCCGGACGGAGGCGCCGCAGATGAGCGAGACCGATCCGCACATCCACGTCGAGCAGAGAGCGGTGCAGGCCGGTGCCGCCTTCCGCAACGTGATCGTGTCGTCGCTGGGGCTCGTGCCCGACGCGCCGAGCACGGTCACCACCGGCTGCGGGCTCCAGGTGCCCTATGCGATGACCTCGCCCCGTCCGGAGAGCGTCACCTGCCTTCCCTGCCGGGAACACGCCCACCGCGAGCACCTGCGCTTCGCCGAGCAGGTGGAGCGGCTGAGCCGGATGCCCGGCGCGCCGTTCACCGGCGACCAGGCGGCCGAGGCCGCGCGGTGGGCCCGGGAGCGCGCGGAGAGGTTCTCCGGCTGACCCTCCGGCCGGAGATCGGCGGCTCTGCCGCAGCCGGCGGCGGCGGGGGCCGTCCGACGGCTCGGGCAGGAGCGCGGATGCGGTGACGTCGCCGGCCGACAGCGGACCAGGCCGGTGGACGTCTCCACGCCGGCGCACGGCCTCCGGTCCGGTGCGCCGGCCGCTGATCACCCGCGGGAAATCCCGGTGCGGAGGGGCGGAGGGGTGGTGTGTGATCGGGGGATGGCGATCGAGATGGGCAGGCCGGAGGTCGACGGGCTCGGCGACGTGGTGCGGGTGATGGGGGAGTGGCAGTGCGACGGGGAGCCCCTGCAACTGCATCCGGGGGATGTGGGGTGGTTCTGGCGGTTCGGCGCGGAGCGGACGGCGGAAGCCGTACGGACCTGGAGCCGGGCCGGGGAGGTCCTGGCGGTCGGGCTGCTGGACGGTGCGGAGTTGCTGCGGCTGGCGTTCGCACCGGAGGTGCTGCGGGACGAGGAGCTGGCGCGGCGGGTGGCCGAGGACGTGTCGGCGCCTGAGTGCGGCGTGCTGCCCGGGGGCGAGGCATACGTCGAGGCGCCGACGGGCGCGGTGGTCCAGGACCTGCTGTCCGAGCACGGCTGGAAGAGCGGCGAGCCGTGGACGCCGCTCCGGCGTGACCTCGGCGCGCCTGTGCCGGATCCCGGCGTCCGCGTCGAGGTGATCGGGCCGGAGCGGGCGCACGAGTGGGCCGCGGTCGTGCGGGCGTCGTTCGAGGGGTCGACGTTCACCGGCGAGCGCTGGCACGCGATGGCGGCGGGTGCGCCGTACGCCGGCGCGCGCTGCCTGATCGTCCGTGACGAGCAGGGGGAGGCGGTGGCGGCCGTGGCGGTGTGGTCGGCGGGTGAGGGCAGGCCGGGGCTGATCGAGCCGATGGGGGTGCACCCGGCACACCGCGGTCGCGGTTACGGCAGGGCGGTCACGGTCGCCGCGGCGCGCGCGCTCCAGCAGTCGGGTTCGTCCAGTGTGCTCGTCTGCTGCCCGAGTTCCAACGCCAGCGCCGTCGCCACCTACCGGTCGGCCGGCCTCGATCCGCTGCCCGAGAGGCGGGACCTGTACCGCGACGCCTCCTGAGGCCTCCGGCGCCGGGCCGGAGCGCGTCCGGCGGCCGTGCGCCGACACGGCCGAGCGGCCGGACCCGCTCGGCCCGGCCCCCGCCGTACGCCGCGGCGACGGCACCCGGGCTACGCGGACGTTCCCGGTCCGCGGACGCGGAGGTAAGCCTCCAGGTCGGCGGCGCCCTTGAGCATGGCCCGGCCCCGGGCGGACAGGCGGGCCTGCCAGTCGCGCAGGGCCGACTCCAGCGGCGCGACGCCTCCGGCGGAGCGGACCTGGGCGATCAGCGGGGCGATCTGCTCCAGCAGGTAGCCGCCCCGCCTGAGCTGGTGGGCCAGCCGGACGTCCCGCACGTCGGCCGCGCCGTAGACCCGGTAGCCCGTCCGCGGATCACGGCGCGGCCGGACCAGCCCGGCGCTCTCCCATTTGCGCAGGGTGGCGGGACGGACGCCGAGTCTCCTGGCCAGGGGGCCGATGAACGTGTCACCGCGTTCCTGCGGCACGGGCGCCAGATCGCGGAGTGCGGCCTCGACGGCCTGGAGGGTGCGGCGGTCGTCGAGGAGCCGGCCGTGGCTCTCGTCGATGAGCCGCAGCGCGTCCTCCGCGGCGCCCCGGTTGACCGCCTGCATGATCGACGTGGCCGTGCGGTGGCCGTGCCCGGGCGCGAGGGACAGGAACGCGCGCAGGGCCTGCGCGTGCAGCGGCGTGTAGGTGCGGTAGCCGTGGGGGGTGCGTCCGGCGGCGGGCAGGATGCCGGCGTCCTCGTAGTTCCTGATCGCCTGGGTGGACAGGCCGTGCTCCCGCGCCAGGTCCACCGGTCTCATGGATGCATCACCGATTGAGGGTCCATCACGGTCGGAGAGGGGATTTCCTCCGAAAAGTCTACACCGAATGTTCAACGATACCGTTGAAGGCATGGACATCAAGGACACGGCCCGGCCGCTCGACGGCCCGGGCGTCTCGGCGTTCCTCCGGTCGCTTCCCGCCGAGCCCCTGCTGCTCGGCCTGGGCGAGGCCAGGCACTTCGTGGGAGAACTGGGCGAGTCGCGCAACGAGATCTTCCGGCATCTGGTCGAGCAGGAGGGATACCGGTCGTTCGCCATCGAGAGCGACTGCCTCATGGGGCTCGTGGTCGACGACCACATCACGACGGGCGCGGGCGCGCTCGACGACGTCATGGAACGCGGCTTCAGCCACGGCTTCGGCGCGTCCCCGGCCAACCGCGAGCTCGTGCGCTGGATGCGGGCGTACAACGAGGAGCACGACGAGAAGCTCCGGTTCTTCGGGATCGACGGTCCCCTGGAGTACTGGGCGGCGAGCCCGCGCCAGGCGCTCACCGCCCTCTGCGACCTCCTCGACGGCCCGCTGCCCTGCAGCCGGGAGACCCTGGACACGCTGCTGGGCCCGGACGACCGGTGGGCGAGCGAGGCCGCGGTCAGGGACCCCTCCCGGTCGATCGGCCGGTCCGACGAGGCCCGGCGGCTGCGGCTGATCGCCGACGACCTGGTGGCGCTGCTCGACACGCAGGCGCCGGGGCTGAGCGCGCAGGACCGGGAGCGGGCGGAGCTGTACGGGCGCACCGCCGTCGGCCTGCTCCGCTACCACCACTGGATGGCCGACGCGTCCCCGGCACGGTGGACCCGGCTGTCGGCCCTGCGGGACGCGATGATGGCCGCCAACCTGCGTGCCGTCGCCGGGCGCGGCCCGGCCCTGGTCTTCGCCCACAACGTCCACCTGCAGCGGAACAAGAGCCTCATGCCGTTCGGCGACCAGGTGCTGGAGTGGTGGAGCGCGGGGGCGATCGCCGAAGCGCACCTGGGCGGCCGGTACGCCTTCCTGGCCTCGGCCTTCGGCACGGCCGGCGACGACGCCCCGCCCCCGGACACCGTCGAGGGCCTGCTGTCCGCGCTCCCGTGGGACCGCTGTCTCGTCGACGCCCGCCGCCTGGCCGAGGCCGTCACGGAGCCCGTCCCTCGCGTCTCCCGGGACTTCGCCTATTTCCCGCTGGACCCGGCCCGGCTCGACACGATCGACGGCGTCGTCTTCCTCGACCAGGCCGTCCGACTGGACTGACAGGCGCATACGCGTCAGGCTGCGCCGGGGCAGCCGGACCTTCAGGGAGCCGGGGCTCAGGACCGGCCGCACGACGCGGGGCAGAACGCGACCTCGGGATGGCGCGACGAGGGCCCCTCCAGCAGGGGCCGCCGCCGCGACTTCAGGTGCCGGTCGAGGAAGGCCGCCACGTACGTGCGGGTGAGCTCGGCGGAGCGCGCCGCGGGCAGGGCGCCCGGGGTGGGCCTGATGCCGAGGGCGCCCGCCAGCAGCGGCAGGTCGGTGAAGGAATGGTGTTCGGCACGCGACAGCACGAGCCAGCGCTTCCACCCGGCCAGCAGTTCCCAGTCGCGGTCCCAGGAGGTGTCGCGGCCCCCGGGGACGTGCTGCGGCGCACCCATGAACATGAACGGCCGGGAGAAGCCGCTCCTGGGGATCCGGGCGTAGGTGGTGCCGTCCATGTCGATCCCGGCGCGTACGCGGGAGTCCGCCACCATGGTCGCCAGGGCGGCGGCACCGCCGATCGACTGACCTGCCATCGCGATCCGGGAGCGGTCGATCACCTCGGCGCCGTCCCACTCCGATGGCAACCGGTCGAGCACGAAGGAGACGTCGGCCGCCCGGCCCTGGACCACACCCGTGCCGAAGCCCGGGTCGGTGTCACTGTCACAGGCGAGGCATTCTGCGACCCGCCCGCCGGGGAGGGTCGTGGCATAGCTCTCGTAGGGGTGGTCTATCCCGGCCACGACGTACCCGCGGCTGGCCAGGTCCTCGGCCAGGGACGTGAGCGTGCTCACCGGCTTGGTGAAGCCGGGGGAGAGCACCACCAGCGGGAGCCCCCGCCCCGCGGGGCCGGCGTCTTCGAGGGCGTTCGTCCGGGTCCTGCTCAGCGTGTCGTACGGCACGCCGGTGATCCTCGAGCGTTTCAGGAAGAGCTCCGACTCCTTCGCCGTCATGTACGGCGCGCGCCGCCCGTCCCGCCGCCCGGTCGGATACCACAGGGTGACCTTGAGCTCTCTGGCGCCGGCGTCGAGGTTCCAGGGATCGGGGCGGGAGGTGTCCTTCAGGTACAGGGCGGTGGTGCCGACCGGGTGGGTACCGGTGGGGGCGGGAAGGGCGGCGGGGCCGGTCGGTGCGGCCGACGGGACGGCGGACCGGGGCGGTGCGGGTGCGGAGCAGGCGGACGCGGCGAGGACGACCAGTCCCGCGGCGACCGCCAGGAGCTGTCTCATGGAGAAGTCCGTTCACTTGTGCGGTCACTTGTGCAGCAAGGCCAGGGCCTTGGTCAGGGCGGGGTCGCGCCCAGCGGCCGCGTCCTCGGCGGTCAGGGGCACGTGGTGGTCGGGCGGCACGCCGATCCGGTCGATCACCTGGCGGCGGGATCCCAGGTGGCGCTTGGACGGGAAGGCCAGCAGGGTGTTGTTCGCCAGCAGGTACGACCGGGCCGGACCGGAGATCATGCCGGCGGTCCTGGTGCCGACCAGCCGGCCGGCGCGCAGGTCCTTGACCGCGGAGCCGAAGTGCTCGCAGGCCGAGGCGCAGCCGCGGTCGACGAGCACCACCAGCGGCAGGCCGAGCGGCTCGACGGTGTCGTCGGTCCGCATGCTCTCGCACCTGTCGTCGGCGGTGCACTGGTAACCGGTGACCTTGCCGCGGGCGAACGCGCTCACCAGCCGGGTCGCCTCCGAGGGGCTGCCGCCGCCGTTGCCGCGCAGGTCCAGCACGACGCCGGACAGCGTCCGGCCGGTGCGCAGCCGGGAGACGGCCCGCAGGGCCCGGTCGGCGGAATCGGGGGCGAATCCGGCTATCCGTACGTAGGCGACGTCGCCGTCCAGCAGCTTGGCCCGCACCGCCCGCAGGGTGGCCGGATCCTGCGGGAAGAGGCCGGGTGCGAGCGTGACGGACCAGCGGCGGCCGGTGGTCTGCCGCAGCAGCCGCAGCCGGACCGGGCGGGCCTGCGGGTACTGCGGGTAGAGGGCCGCGATCGCGGGGCCGGCCCTGCCGTCGATGAAGGGCGCCGAGCCGTCGATGGACTCGATGACGTCGCCCGGGCGCAGTCCGGCGGCCTGCGCGGCGCCGCCCTGCACGGCGGTGACGAACAGCGGGGGGATGGTGGGGCCGGGGGCGCCGCTCGCCTCCGAGCCGGTGACGTTCGTCTGGAGGCCCAGGCCGTAGCCGTCGCCGTCGTAGTGGTCGGGGTGCCGCTGCCGCTCGATGTCGTGCGCCCAGCGGGCGTGGTCGTCGTCGAGGGCGGCCACGACGGCCTCGAGGGTGACGACGGCCAGTTCGTCGCGCAGGGCGGGGACCTGGTCGGTGGTCGTGCGGTAGGCGGCCTCGAAGGCGGCCCAGTCGGCCTTCCGGTCACCGGTCAGCGCCGGCATGGTCGCCTCGGGCACGTCGCGCCCGTTGCGGTTGAGCTCCCGGGTCAGGGCGGCGAACCCGGCGGTCAGCAGCGCGCGGGCGTCCAGTGCGGCGCCGCGGTGGTGGTTGCCGAGGATGCAGAAGTACGCCTGCTCGACGACGTCGATCGTGGTGGGCGTCTCCGCCCCGGGGATCGCCCGGGGCGGCGCGCAGACCGCACCGGCCGCCGCGCCCGCCTGGCCGCGCGGCGGCGTCGGCGTGGTGCAGGCCGCCGCCAGCAGGAGGGCGAGTCCGGCGGCCCCGCTCCTGACGGCGGTCCTGACGGCGGTCATGCGCCCTCCACCGGTAGCCCGGCCGGGGTGCCGTGTCCGTTGACGGCCTCGATCGGCCCGGTCATGACAGCCGCCTGCGGATCCACCAGAAGCAGAACCCCGTGAGGCCGGCGGTGAGCAGGGCGTAGATCCCGGTCTCGATCCACTGGAAGGGCCAGAAGCGGTCGAGGGGGTGGTAGGTCACCCGCTGCCGGTAGCCGAGGCGGCTGGCCTCGGCCAGGCATGCCCCCATGTTCGGCGGTCCCGCCGCCGGCGCGCAGGGGCCCGACGTGGTGGAGACCTTGACGGGGCCCTCCTCGCCGCGGCCGGCGATGACGCGCCCGGACGGATCGAGGAGGTCGCTGGACAGGGCCCAGGCCCCGGCGTGCCCGGGAACGGCCGGTCCCAGCACGACGTGCGCGGATCCCGTGTCCCCCTGGATGCCGATGCCGGACACGTTCGCCTCGCTGATCTCGAAGGTCGAGGTGACCGGGGGCATCAGGTGGGGCCGGACCAGCAGCGGCATGGCGAGCTGGATCGCGGCGAAGGCGGCCAGGGTGAGGGCCATGGCGGGCAGCGTGCGGCGCACCAGCATGCCCACGGTCACGCCGAGGACGAAGGCGAAGGCCGCATACCCCATCGGGGCGATGCCGCGGGCGCCGAAGACCAGGGGCGCCATCACGGCCAGTTCCGGGAAGGCCGACTTGTCCAGGGGGCCGGACCACCAGGTCACCACGAGGCCGCACAGGCAGGTGGCGGCCGCGGCGGTCAGGCCGATGAGCCCGAGCTTGACCGCCAGCCAGCGGCCGCGGGTGACGCTCTGGTTCCACACCAGCAGATGCGTGCCCGCCTCCAGCTCCCGGGCGATCAGCGGTGCGCCCCAGAAGAGCCCGACGAGGGCGGGCAGGAGCAGCACGACGAGGCTGACGGCCAGGAACGGCAGCTGGTACTCGTCGAAGAAGCGGTCGTAGAAGCGGGCGCAGGAGTCGTCCTGCGTACAGGAGGCGATCCCGGTGGCGTAGCGGGAGGCCAGGTCCGGGCCGGTCAGCGTCAGGGCGGCGGTGAGGACGACGAGCAGGGCGGCCGTCATCGCGGCCGAACCGCGGAACTGGCGCCAGGTCAGCCAGATCATCGCTGTACCTCCAGGGTGGCGCGCCGGCTCTCGGCGGGACGCCCGTCCATGTGGGCCAGGACGAGGTCCTCCAGGCTGAGCCGGCTGACCGTCCAGGCGGGGTCGTGGATGGGGGCGTCGGTGCGGACCACGTACGTGCTCTGCCGGTCGGTGTGGCTGGCGGAGACGACGTGCTGGTCGGCGGGGAGCCGGCCGGGGTCGCGGCGCGGGCCGGTGAGCCGGTGGTGGGTGGCCAGCAGCTTCTCGGTCTCCCCGGCGACCCGGACGCGGGAGTCGACCAGCACGATCAGGTAGTCGCAGATCCGCTCCAGGTCGGAGACCAGGTGGGAGGAGAGCAGCACGCTGAACTCGTGCTCGGCGACGGCCTCCATCAGCCCTTGCAGGAACTCGCGGCGGGCCAGCGGGTCGAGCGCGGCGACCGGCTCGTCCAGGATCAGCAGCTCGGGCCGCTTGGCCAGGCCCAGGGTGAGGGCGAGCTGGGCGCGCTGGCCGCCCGACAGCCTGCCCGCCCGCTGGCCGGGACCGAGGCCGAGCCGCGCGACGCGCTCCCGTGCCACGGCGGCGTCCCAGCGGGGGTTGAGCCGTTCCCCCAGTCGGAGGTGGTCGGCGACGGTCAGCCCCGCGTAGACGGGGGTGTCCTGGGCGACGAACCCGACCCTGGCCAGTTGCGCGGGCGTGGCCCCGGGCCGGCCGCCGAGCACCGTGATGTCGCCGGCCGTCGGCTCGAGCTGACCGCCGGCCAGCTTCAGCAGCGTGGTCTTGCCGGCCCCGTTGGGGCCCACCAGCCCGACGACATGGCCCGCCGGGACGTCGACGGTGCACTCGCGCAGCGCCCAGCGCCTGCCGTACCTCTTGCCCAGTGCCCGGGCCTCTAAGACGGAAGTCACGCTATGTCCTCCTGAGCGGTGGTCCGAAAGGTGGTCGTGAAGAGGGCCTCGATGCTCTCGTCGTCGAGGCCGGCCCGGCGGGCCTTGGCCAGCCAGCGCTGCAGCTCCAGCCGGAGCGGCCCGTGCGCGGCCAGTGAGGTGTCGGTGAGCGTCTTCGTCACGAACGTCCCCACCCCCGGCCGGGCGGCGACCAGGCCCTCGTGCTCGAGTTCCCGGTAGGCCTTCAGGACGGTGTTGGGGTTGATCGCCAGCTGCGCGACCGTCTCCTTGACGGTCGGCAGCCGGTCTCCCTCGCGCAGCAGGCCGAGCCGGAGCGCGTGCCGTACCTGCTGGACCAGCTGCAGGTACGGCGAGACCCCGGACTTCGCATCCAGATGGAACTCGATCACCGGTATCTCCATTTATCTAGTCTCCTAGTACATTAGATATTGCCATATAAGGAACCCGTCAAGGAAGCATCCGGAGGGAGACTCGCCTGGGGCGCTGCGGGAAAGGGGGTGCGCTCGCCGGCGGCGGTCGGCGGATCCGCGCACCGGACGGGCGGCGGCGACCCTGCTCGGGGTGGCAGTCCCATGCGGGCAGGCCGGGCGCGCCGGGAGGCGCCGGCAGGTCTGGGGCCGTCCAGCCGGCAGGTCTGGGGCCGTCCCCGTCCCGTTCACCCGCTTCCGGAACCGCGAGGGGTCCGGGTGCCGGGTGACGGGACCGACGCGGGCACGTGGCGCAGGCGGTCGCGGAAATCGCCGGGGGCGGGATGGTCGCTGACGGCGCGCCGGGCGAGCGGCCACGGGTGGACGGGCGCGGGACGCCGGATGGGGACGAGCTCGAGCCCGTGCACGGAGGGCCGGGTGACGCGGGTGCGCATGCCGGCGAAGGCGCCCGAGCCGGGGGCGTCGGCAGGAGGCGGTCGGCGGGGCGGTCGGTAGGGGGCGGTCGGCGGGGCGCCGACCGCTACGGGGTCAGGCCGGTGACCCGGGCGATGGCGTGCAGGACGCCGTGCTCGTTGTTGGAGCCGGCCAGGTAGCGGGCCCGTCCGATGACCTGCGGGTGGGCGTTGGCCATGGCGAAGGACCACTCGGCGGCGTCGAGCATCTCCAGGTCGTTGAGGTAGTCGCCGAAGACCATGGTCTGCGCGGGCGTGACGCCCAGCTCCTGCTGGAGCCGTCGCACGGCCGCGCCCTTGCCGGTGCCGGTGTGCATGACGTCCACCCAGTGCTCGCCGGAGACCACCACCTGGTGGGTCTCGTCGAACGGCTTCAACGCCGGCGCCGTGCTGTGCTCGGCCGTACCGAAGTCGAACAGGGCGATCTTGATGATGTCGTCGTCGACGGAGGCCAGGTCGTCCACCGGGGTCAGGAGGGCGTAGTACTTGACGGCCTCGGACAGGAAGGCCGGGTCGGTGCGTTCCACGTAGGCGGTGCGCTTGCCGCAGACGACGGCGCCGATGTCCACGCCGTCCGCCGCCAGGTCGCGCGCGGCCGCCACGACGTCGCGGACGAACGGCGGCTCCAGCAGGTCGGAGCTGATCTCCTGGCCGTCGCGGACCACGAAGGCGCCGTTCTCGGCGATGAAGACCGTCCCGTCGAAGGCGTCCTTGAACTGCACGGCCAGCGAGGCGTACTGCCGGCCGCTGGCGGGGCAGAACAGCACGCCGCGGCTGCGCAGCCGCTCCAGCAGGGGCCACAGGTCCGCGGGGATCCGCCCGTCGTCGTCCAGGAGCGTGCCGTCCATGTCGGTGACGATCAGCCGGATGTCGGCGGGCAGGTCCGGCCGGTCGGCGGCCAGGGGCCGGGCGGGAGCGTTGCCGGGGTGTGTCACAGGCGTTCCTCGGGGTGGGGGCGGTCTTCGCATGCTACGTGCGGCGGTTGCGGACCTCGGACGCGGGTCTCCCGGGAGGCTCGGGCGCTCAGGCCGGGACCGGACCGCGTCGCCGTACCAGGGGGAGGTAAACCTCGTCGACGATCTCGACGAGGACGTCGTCGGGCGCGGTGGGCGCCCCGCGCATGACGAACTCGTTGCGCAGCAGGACGATGGCCACGGTCGCCACCCGCGGATGGAGCGCTTCGGGGGAGGCTTCGCCACGCGCGACCGCGCGGCCCAGGACGGTCAGCCAGGGGGCGGCCGCGGCGTCGCCGGACTGCCCCTGCAACTGCGCGAGGAGTTCCGAAGCGCCGCCGGCCGCGGCGAGCAGCTCGCGCAGGATCGCGCCGGAGGACGAGCTCCAGTAGCGGTTCGCCTGGCGGAGCAGTTCCAGGACGTCGCCGCGCAGATCGCCGGTGTCGGGGGGCGGGGTCGTCGTGGCCAGCCGCCGGTAGGCGGCGATGCCCAGCGTGAGGCGGTTCGGCCAGCGGCGGTAGATGGCGTTCTTGTTGGTGCCGGCCCGGGCGGCGACCTTGTCCATGGTCAGCCCGGCGTATCCGGACTCGGCGAGCTCGTCGGTCGCGGCCCGCAGGATCGCCTCCTCGAGGGCGGCGCCGCGTCGCCGTGTCTGCCCGGCGCCTGAGCGCCTCATCGGATCGCCCGCCATGGCCCCTTCCTGGAACCGGTACCGACCGTACCTTCCCATTCTGGTTGGCATGCTCGCATCCGGCAACTAGGGTACGTTTTGTACCTTAATCATCTGACTGGGAGAAGACGGCACATGCGAGCCAAAGGCATCAGTTACGACACCGGCTTCGTCTACAAGGGAGCGATCGGCCATCCGCGCTTCGACCCGGAGGCGGTCGAGCGCGAGCTGCGCATCATCCGTGACGACCTGCACTGCACCGCGGTCCGCATCATGGGCGGTGATCCGGAACGGATGGAGCTCGCGGCGGCGCACGCCGCCGACCTCGGCCTGGAGGTCTGGTTCTCGCCCTATCCGCTGGAACTGACCGCCGACGAGATGCTGCCGCTGTTCGCCGACTGCGCCGCCCGGGCGGAGCGGCTCAGGCGGCGGGGCGCCGAGATCGTGTTCGTCACCGGTGCCGAGCTCAGCCTGATGAACAAGGGGTTCCTGCCCGGTGACGGCATCGACGAGCGGATCGAGCTGCTGAGCCGGCCGCACCGGTTACGTGAGCGGATCGGCGAGGTCGGCGCACGGGTCAACGACTTCCTCGGCAGGGCCGTGGCACTCGTCCGCGAGCGCTTCGGCGGCCGGGTGACCTATGCCTCCGTACCGCTCGAGCGCGTCGACTGGGCCCCGTTCGACATCGTGTCCGTGGACCTCTACCGGTCGGCCGAGATCGCCGGCCACTTCGCCGAGGGCGTCCGCGGGCTCGTCGCGCAGGGAAAACCGGTCGCGATCACCGAGTTCGGTGCGGCCTGCTACCGGGGCGCCGGAGAGAGGGGCGCCCGCGGTCTGGAGATCGTCGAATACGACGCGGTCACCCGCGCTCCTGTCCGGCTGAACGGCGAGTACGCCCGCGACGAGGCCGGGCAGGCCGCCTACCTGCGCGAGCTGCTGGAGATCTTCGACGCCGGAGGGGTCGACGGCGCCTTCGTGTTCACCTTCGCGCTGCACGACCACCCGCACCGTCCCGGCGGCGACCCCCGAGAGGACCTGGACCTGGCCAGTTACGGCATCGTCAAGGTCTACGAGGACCGCCTCGGAGCCGCCTACCCCGGCCTGCCGTGGGAGCCCAAGGCCGCGTTCGCCGCCCTCGCCGACTACTACCGGGACCCGGGCTGAGGCATGATCGCTGTGGCGGCCCCGTCCGGTGGGCGCCGGAAGAGGGGGCCTCATGGGGATTTCCGCCTACCTGGAGTGGCTGCGGCGGTACGTGGGGCACGACCTGCTGCTGATGCCGGCGGTGACGGCGGTCATCAGCGACGACGAGGGCCGTTTCCTGCTGGTGGAGGACATCGACACCGGCCGGTGGATGCTGCCCGGCGGGGCGGTCGACCCCGGTGAGGGACCGGCGGACGCCCTCGTCCGGGAGATGCGGGAGGAACTCGGCGTCGAGGTCGAGCCGACGGCCGTACTGGGGGTGTTCGGCGGCCCGGAGTTCGTCGTCGAGTACCGCAACGGCGACCGGGTCGCGTACGTGGCGACGGTGTTCGCCTGCCGGATCGTCGCCGGTGAGCCGGTGCCCGACGGAGAGGAGGTCGCCCGCTTCCGCTTCGCCGCCCCGGGAGAGTACGACGCGATGCCCATGGCGCCGACGATGCGTCACATCCTGGCCCGGATCGACCCGGCCTCACCCGAGACCTGGTTCGACCCGCCCGCCCCGCGGCGGTGCGGTTCCTCGTAGGGCCGGTGACGATCCGGGCTACACGCACCCACCTCATTCACACATTCACCCACCGTAACGGACCGAATGCTGATAGACACATCCGTGCGGGCGGGGACGCCACAGGGGGAGGACCCGTGTTCGCATCCGGGGACGCGGGTGCCTCGGTCGTCGGCGCACGGCGACCGAGGCACCCGCGTCCCCGGTGGCCTTGCGGCAGCCAGGCCACATCCACCGCACAGGACGGCCGAGTCCCCGGGACGGTCCACCGGCCGGTGCGGGCGGCCCACGCGACGGACGCGTGGCAGCCGGACATCCGGAGGCGTCATGGAGATTCCCGCTCAGCTCGTGTGCCGCACCTGCACCCGCGTCCTGGTGGCCGAGGGCGGAGCCGACGGCGGCGTCTACACCCCGGCCCGGGGCCGGCTCATCGTCGCACGCGGCTACTGCCTCTGCCCGGCTCCCGGTGAGCCCTCCGTGGACCAGCCGACCGCGGCCTTCCCGGCGGCGAGGGAGGACACCGCCGGCCCGTTGGTGCCGTCGCCCCGACCGGCGGACGCCCCGGCCGGCTGAGCCGGCCATCCGGCGCCGGAGGGTGTCGGCCGCTTCCTGCCGGAGGGCGCCGGAGACGCCGCGGACGCGAAATCGTACGCTTCATTCCACGCCGAGGCTGCCCGGGCGTTATACGGCGGTGATCGTTGGTAGGGGTGATGGACACGTGACACGAACCCTGCAGGCAGGAACTTCTACGATGACATCCCCGACCGGCTCCGGCCACCGCCCGAACCTGACCGTTTCCCTCGTCCGGCGTGAGCAGATCGTCGTGGTCCGTCTGGGCGGAGAGCTCGACCTGCACACCGTGCCGATCCTGCGCGATGCGCTGGAGTCGGGCGCCGTCTGGGGCCCGCCCGCCACCCGCGCGGTGATCCTGGACCTGAGCGGGATCACCTTCTGCGACTCGTCCGGACTGGGGGAGCTGATCGCGACGATGAAACACGGCCAGGCCGCCGGCATCCGGTTGCTGCTCAGCGCGGTGCCCGCCGTGATGGCCCGGCTGCTGGCCATCACGGGTCTGGACAAGGCGTTCGTCATCTGTCCCGGCACCGATGAGGCCCTCCGCCGGGCCGCGGAGAGCTGACCCCGCCGGTGCCCCGGCAGGTCGCGCCCGGCCGTGCGGTCACAGCAGGCCGATGACGGTGACGGTGCGCGGCGGCGAGGCCGAGGGTTCGCAGTCGGCGTCACCGGAGTAGATGGCGGTGATCTGGTGGGGGCCGCGGCTGCGGAAGGCGGTGATCAGCACGGCTGCGCCGGCGAGCACCGGGACCGTGCCCAGGGTGACGGCGCCGTCCATGAAGCGGACGGTGCCGGTGGGGATGTCGGAGTCGCAGGTGACGCGGGCGGTGAGGGTGACGGGCAGGAAGACGAGGGCCGGGTTGGGCACGGCGAGGACCTGGACGCTGGAGACGCCCTTGTTGACGGTCAGGAGCAGGGGAGGGGAGACCGCGGGCGGGCAGATGCCGTCGCCGGAGTAGACGGCGGTGATCTGGTGGTCGCCGGCGTCCAGGCCGCTGGTGGTGAGGACGGCGGTGCCGGCCGCGTTGAGCGGGCGGGTGCCGAGCAGGGCGGCGCCGTCGTAGAAGCGGACGGTGCCGGCCGGGGTGCCGGTGGTGCAGGTGACCTGGGCGGTGAGGGTGACGGGCCGGTGGACCTGGGCCGGATCGGGGCTGGCGGTGAGGGTCACCGCCGAGGAGACGGGGACGGCGGCAACCGCCACCCCGCGCGGGTCGTCACCGGCGGTGACGGTGTCGACCACGGTGCCGGTGGCCGTGTCGATGACCGAGACCGTGCCGCCGTCCTCATGGGTGACGTAGACGGTGGCGCCGTCCGGGCTGACCGCCGCGTCGTACGGGTCGGCGCTGACGGTGATGGTGTCGACCACGGTGCCGGTGGCCGTGTCGATGACCGAGACCGTGCCGCCGCTGTTGCCGGGGACGTAGGCGGTGGCGCCGTCCGGGGTGACCGCCACAGCGTACGGGCTGTTTCCGACGGTGATGGTGGCGGTCACGGTGCCGGTGGCCGTGTCGATGACCGAGACCGTACCGTCACCGGGGTTGGCGACGTAGGCGGTGGCGCCGTCCGGACCGAAGGCCACGCTGATCGGGCGGTCGTCGACGTCGATGGTGGCGGTCACGGTGCCGGTGGCCGTGTCGATCACCGAAACCGTGTCGTCGGACTGGTTGACGACGTAGGCGGTTGCGCCGTCCGGGCTGACCGCCACCCCGAGCGGGTCGTTTCCGACGGTGATGGTGGCGGTCACGGTGTTGGTGGTCGTGTCGATCACCGAGACCGTGCCGCCGTCGCTGTTGGGGACGTAGGCGGTGGTGCCGTCGGGGGTGACCGCCACGCCGTACGGGCTGTTTCCGACGGTGATGGTGGCGGTCACGGTGTTGGTGGTCGTGTCGATCACCGAGACCGTGCCGCCGTCGGCGTTGGGGACGTAGGCGGTGGTGCCGTCGGGGGTGACCGCCACCCGGTACGGGTCGTTTCCGACGGTGATGGTGGCGGTCACGGTGTTGGTGGTCGTGTCGATCACCGAGACCGTGCCGTCACCGCCGTTGACGACGTAGGCCAGGGTCGTGGTCGCCAGGGCGAGGGACTCGGCGGGCGCGTCGGCCGCAGCGGCGCGGCGGGCGGGTCCGGAGCGCAGGAAGGGGAGGCGGAGCGGTGAACCGGCGGGCATGGGGAAGGCCCCCTTCTGGATGGCTACGGCGTCCCGCCGGGTGGCCGTCTACGCGGTCGGCACCTGCGGTGATTCACCGTAAATGATCGTCTGATTGCCAAAGGTAATTATTTACGGTCGGGCCGCAAGAGCGCGTTACATAGACGTGTCGTGCTCGCTAGGCCTGTGGCCTGCATAAACGTGCGAAAGCGGCTCTTTCGGCCCACTGGCTGGTAACCGTCGCTCCGCAGGGCCGGACGGTGATCGCCGTGGGCCGGCCGCCGTCACGCTGGGGGCCGGCTCGCGGAACGGGGTGCCCGTCACCGGCTCGCGGTCATGCGTCCCAGGCGACCGGGAGGCTCTTGACCCCGTGGATGTCCGCGGCCTCCGGGCGCAGGGCGACCTGTTCGGCCGGTACGGCCAGGCGCAGCGAGGGGAAGCGGCGGATCAGCGCGGGGAGCGCGACCCGCATCTCGACGCGGGCCAGCTGCTGCCCGAGGCACTGGTGGATACCGTGGCCGAAGGCCAGGTGGCTGCCGTCGTTCCGGCGCAGGTCGAGCGCGTGGGGGTCGGGGAAGCGCTCGGGGTCGCGGTTGGCGGTGTTGAGGGACAGGATGAGCGTCGTGCCGGCCGTGATGGTGTGGCCGCCCAGCTCGACGTCCTCCAGAGCGACCCGGTGGAACTGCTTGGCGACGCTCAGATAGCGCAGCAGCTCTTCGACGGCCCGGTCGGCGAGCGCGGGCTCGGCGCGCAGCGCGGCGAGCTGGTCCGGGTTGCGCAGGAGGGCGAAGGCGCCCAGGGCCAGCGTGTTGGCGGTGGTGTCGAACCCGGCCGCCAGCAGGATCAGGGCGATGCCCCGCAGTTCCTCGTCGGTCAGATCGCTGTCGAGCAGGTCGCTGAGCACGTCGTCGGTGGGGTCGGCGCGCTTGGCGGCCACCAGCTCCGAGAGGTAGGCCTGGACCGCGGTGTAGGCCGCGATCAGCTCCTCGTCGCTGGTCTCCCCGTTCATGAATCCGTCGATGTTCTCCTGGAAGCGGCCCCGGTCCGCGTACGGCACGCCCAGCAGTTCGCAGATCACGATGACGGGGATGGGCTTGGCGAACGCGGTCACCAGGTCGGCCGGCGGTCCGGCCTGCGCCATGGCGTCCAGGTGCTCGGCGGTGATCTGCTCGATGCGTTCGGTGAGCAGCCGCATCCGCCGGGCGGTGAACTTGCCCACCAGCGGTTTGCGGTACCGGCTGTGCTGGGGTTCGTCCATGAGCAGGAACTCGCCGGGCGGCGCCGGGGGAACCTCGATGTCGCCGTAGTCGATGAGCGGGTGGTGGCGCATGAGCTCCTTGCGGGAGCTGAACCGCGCATCGGCCAGGACCGACCGGACCAGGTCATAGCCGGTGACCAGCCAGCCCTGGTGCCCGCTGGGGAAGGGGAGGCGGCTGATCGGGCCGTGCTCGCGGGCCCGGATCAGCTCCTCGGGCGGGTCGAAGGGGCAACCGGGCCGGCGCTCCGCCGGCATCGCCGGGACGGTGTGCAGGGATTCGCTCATGATCTCTCCTCGTTTCGGGGGAGTGCGTCTTCGGTGAAGGTGGAAGCCGCGTTCGATCCGGATCGGGACGGGCGTGGGTGAAAGGGCTAGGAGATCTTGCGGCGGTAGGTGTTCATGGCGAAGGCGTACGCGATGACGAGGATGCCGACGCACCAGGCCAGGGCGATCCAGATGTCGGCGCCGACCGGCTGCCGGGTGAACAGGTCGCGCAGGGCGTTGACGACGGAGGTCACCGGCTGGTGTTCGGCGAAGGCGCGCACCGGGCCGGGCATGGTGTCGGTGGGCACGAAGGCCGAGCTGAGGAACGGCAGGAACAGGAGCGGGTAGGAGAACGCGCTCGCGCCCTCCACGGTCGTGGCGGTCAGGCCGGGGATGACGGCGATCCAGGTCAGTGCCAGGGTGAACAGGATCAGGATGCCGGCGGCCGCGAGCCATGCCGGCGCTCCCGCCGCCGAGCGGAAGCCCATGAGCAGGGCGACGAGCACGACGACCACCAGCGAGACCGCATTGGCGACCAGCGAGGTCAGCACGTGCGCCCACAGCACCGACGAGCGTGCGGTCGGCATGGACTGGAAGCGCTCGAAGATGCCGCCTTTCATGTCCATGAACAGCCGGTAGGCGGTGTAGGCGATGCCCGAGGCGACCGTGATGAGGAGGATGCCGGGCAGCAGGTAGTTCACATACGAGTCCGACCCGGTGTCGATCGCGCCGCCGAAGACGTAGACGAACATCAGCATCATGGCGATCGGCATGACCGCCGTCGTGATGATGGTGTCCGGACTGCGCGCGATGTGGCGCAGGGTCCGTCCCAGCAGGACGGCCGTGTCGCCGAGGAAGTGCTTGCTCATCGAAGTCCCTTACGCGTTCGTGCCGACGTTGCGGTCATGGCCGTTCTTGCCGTCGTCACCGACGAGGGCGAGGAAGACGTCCTCGAGGGTCGGCTGCTTCTCGACGTATTCGACCTTGGCGGGCGGCAGCAGCCGCTTGAGCTCGGCCAGAGTGCCGTTGACGATGATCCGGCCCTGGTGCAGGATCGCGATCCGGTCGGCGAGGTGTTCGGCCTCGTCCAGGTACTGCGTGGTGAGCAGCACCGTCGTGCCGCGGTCGGCGAGTTCCCGGACGGCCTGCCAGACCTCGATGCGCGCCTGGGGGTCGAGCCCGGTGGTCGGCTCGTCGAGGAAGATGACCGGCGGGTCGCCGATCAGGCTCATCGCGATGTCGAGGCGGCGGCGCATGCCGCCCGAATACGTCGACACCCTCCGCGTGCCCGCCTCGGTCAACGAGAAGCGCGCCAGCAGGTCGTCGGCGATCTTTCCCGGGTGCTCGAGGTGCCGCAGCCGGGCGACTAGCACGAGGTTCTCCCGCCCGGTGAGGATCTCGTCGACGGCGGCGAACTGTCCGGTGAGGCTGATGGACTCGCGCACGTCGGCGGCCTGCTCAGCGACGTCGAAGCCGTTCACACGGGCCGTGCCCGCGTCGGCCCTGAGCAGCGTGGACAGGATCTTCACGACCGTGGTCTTGCCCGCCCCGTTCGAGCCGAGCAGGGCGAAGACGCCGCCCCGCGCCACGTCGAAGTCCACGCCGCGCAGCACCCGCAGCTCCTTGTACGACTTCTCCAGACCCTGCACGCGGATCGCCGGTTCCTGGATCTGATCGACTGTCATCCGTCCGTCCGTTCTCTGTTCCGTCGCGGCTCGTCGCCCGTGGCGTGATCGGCGGCGCGGTCGATGGCGTCGGCCAGCCGTTCCCGCTCCCGGTGGATCCACTGGCCCTCGGGGTAGTTGCGGAGGAACGCCTCGGCGAACTCCACCGGGTCCTCGCCGACGACTTCGCGGATCGGGGTCCCGTCCGCCGCGCTCTGCTCGAAGAGGTCGGCGAGGTCGTCCAGCATCGCCAGCAGGCTGTCGGCCTTCCCCGGGCCGAAGAACTGCATGTACCGCTCCAGCGCGTCGACCGCCGTGCGGTAGTCCGCGGGGAGCGCCCTGACGCGCGCCTTGTGGCGCCGGTAGCGCCGCTTGTCCTCCAGCGGCCCGGTGACCGTCTCCAGGTACTGCAGGTAGCGGTTCTTCTGCTCGTTCGACCCTGCGGTCATGTCTGCTTGCCTCCTTCGCGGAGCTGTTCGAGCCGTTCTGCGAGGAAGCTCCAGGTCCTCCAGAACTCGTCGAGGTACTCCCGACCCTGGGCGTTGAGGGAGTACACCTTGCGCGGCGGCCCCTTCTCGGACGGGACCTTCTCCACGTCGACCAGGCCGCGCTGCTCGACCCTGACCAGCAGCGCGTAGATGGTGCCCTCGGCGATGTCGGAGAAGCCCTGATCCCGCAGCCGCGCCGTGATCTCGTAGCCGTACGCGGGCCGGCCGGACAGGATCGCCAGGACGATGCCCTCCAGCGTCCCCTTGAGCATCTCCGTCATCTGCTTGCCCATGGCGGCGCCCTCCCTCCAGCTACTTGGTTACACTGACTACCGGTACAAAGTAACACTTACTACTGCTACCTAGCAACACTTAATAGTTCGAGGGAGTCGAGACCGCGAACGCGGCCACGAACGCCGCAGTCCCTGGACACCTCGTGGCACCCACCATCACCGGCCGTGCTGACACCGGGCCGTCGCCGTGCTGACACGGTCGCTCCGGCGGCGCCGCTCGCGGGGGCAGGGGCTGATGGGGCGGGGGAGGAAGGCCGCCGCGGACGGGACCGCCCGAGCGCGATGCCGTTCCGCGGCCGGAGAAAAAAGAAAATCCCCATCAGCGCAGGACAGCGTCCGGTGGCGGGCGCACTCCCGGCCGCATGGTTAGGGAAAAGGCTCCGGACGGCGTACGGTGAAAGCAGCGGTCACCGCCTGCGGGTGTTCTACCTGCGCGCGAAGTCTCCATCCGCCGTGGATCGGGAAACCCCCGCATGACCTTCCTCTCGATCACCGTGAGCGACCACCGCGCATTCTCGGTGGTCACCCTGAACGGTGAACTCGACACCCTTTCCGCCGGACGTCTGCGCCAGGTGATCGAGCGGGCCCTCGCCTGCGGCCGCGTGCATCTCGTCGTGGACACCGCCGGCCTGAGATTCTGCGACTCCTGCGGCCTGCGGACGCTGATCACCGCGTGGCGGCAGACGAACGAGCAGGGCGGGAGCCTGCGCCTGATCCGGGTGCACGGCCCGCTGGGCCGCCTGCTGGAACTGACCGGGCTGAGCACGCTGTTCCCCACCGGCGGCGCACTCGACCGGCAGACGACCGCGCCGGCCGGCACCGCCGCAGAGAACGCGGTCACGTACTTCACCGCCCACCGCGGCGGCCGTCCGCCGCAGCCGTCGTCGGCGGACGGCCGGAGCCAGGCCGGCGCCGGACACGCCGACCTGACCCGCGCACAGCCCGCCCGCGCCCGGATCGACCACCCCTGACGCGTGCGGCCGGAGCGGAACCGCCACCGCCGCCCGTCGCCGAGCCGAACGTTCAGCCGACGTGGACCAGCGGGCGGCGGGCGGGGTCCGGCTCGGCCTGGCGCAGCACCTCGCGGGTCAACGGCGGGATGTCTCCGCCGCCGAAGACCAGGTAGCGCAGGAGCGCGCCGATAGGGTTGCCTTCGGCGGCCCAGTGGAAGTAGACGTGCGGCGTCTTGCCCGTCTGGTCGCGCAGGTACAGCAGCAGCGCGGCGATCGCGTTGGCGATCGTGGTGCTCTCCATGCGCAGGATGCGGAAGCCGTGGCGCTCCTCGCCGACCACCCGCAGTTCGCTTTCGAATTCCGAGGCGTCCGGGACGGTCACCTCCAAAAACAGCGCGCCCTCGCTGGTGCGCAGCCGGTGCAGCTCCCACGCCTCCCGCTTCTTGCCGACGTACTCGGCGCAGTCGCGCGCGTTGGGCTCGTTGGCGATCAGATGGATCTCCCCGGTCTCGTTGATGTAGCGCCGGGCGGTGTCGTCCAGGGTGATGCGGGTGACGCGCAGTTCGGTGGAGCGGGTGGCCCGGGAGACCAGGGAGGTGACCACGATGAACACCACGAAGAACCCGGCGATCACCAGGCCGTCGGGACGTTCGATGACGTTGGCGACGGTGGCGTAGCCGAAGACGGCCGTGATGAACCCGAACCCGGCGGTCGCCCCGGCCCGCCTGCTCTTCCACGCCGACAGGGTGACCGCGACCGCCGCCGACAGGATCAGCGCGAGCACTCCGGTGGCGTACGCGCCGCCCTGGGATTCGACGTCGGCGTCGAAGAACAGCGTGATGGCGAACGAGATGACGGTGAAGACCAGCACCATCGGCCGGGTGGCGCGCGACCAGTCGGGGGCCATGCCGTAGCGGGGCAGATAGCGCGGCACGATGTTGAGCAGTCCCGCCAGGGCCGAGGCGCCGGCGAACCACAGGATCGCGATCGTGGACAGGTCGTAGGCGGTGCCGAACCAGTCGCCCAGGAACTCGTGCGCCAGGTAGGCCAGGGCCCGGCCGTTGGCGCGGCCGCCCTCGGCGAACTCCTCGGCCGGGATGAGGACGGTGGTGGCGAAGCTGGAGGCGATCAGGAAGACGCTCATGATGAGCGCCGCGGTGGTCAGCAGCTTCTTCGCGCCCGTGATCCGCCGGTCCAGGTCGCCTTTGACCAGGGGCATGACCGCCACGCCGGTCTCGAAGCCCGACAGGCCGAGGGCGAGCTTCGGCATGACGTACAGTGCGACGGCGATCATGGCGATCGGACTGGAGTGCTCGGCCGTCAGCACCCCGTACCAGTCACCGACCAGGTGAGGGCCGACGACGACGTGCTCGACCGCGACGCCCACGACGATGACGTTCAGCGCCAGGTAGACGGCGACCAGGACCACGGCGATGGAGATCGCCTCGCTGAACCCGAGCAGGAACACCCCGCCCAGGGCGGTGATCAGCACCAGGGTGACCGGCACCTGCCGGCCGGCGAGGAACCCGGGCACGAACGGGTTGTGCAGCACGTGCGCGGTGGCGTCGGCGGCCGACAGGGTGATCGTCACGATGAACGCGGTGGCCACGAAGCCCAGCAGGAACAGCACCAGCAGCTTGCCGCGCCAGCCGGGCAGCAGCTTCTCCAGCATCGACAGCGATCCCAGCCCGTTGGGGCTCTGCTCGGCCACGGCCCGGTAGGTGGGCAGCGCCCCCAGCAGGGTGAGCGCGACCAGCAGCAGGGTGGCCACCGGACTGAGCGCTCCGGCGGCCAGGGCGGCGATGCCGGGCTGGTAGCCCAGGGTGGAGAAGTAGTCCACCCCGGTCAGGCACATCACCTGCCACCAGGTGTGCCGGTGACCGGGTGTGTGCTCATGGTGCGGGCCGGTGGTCTTGGCGTCGCTCCGCGGCAGTCCGTGCAGCAACCACCGGTGCAGCGCGGACTCTCCGCGTTCTCCGCGTTCTCCGCGTTCTTCGCGCGCGGAGCCGGTCCGCGGCGGGGTCGGCGTGCTCATTTCGATCCTCAGGGGGTGAACCGGTAGCCCATGCCGGGCTCGGTGATCAGATGGGCCGGGCGGGCGGGGTCGGACTCCAGCTTCCTGCGCAGCTGGGCCATGTACTGGCGCAGGTAGTGGGTCTCCTTGACGTAGTCGGCGCCCCACACCTCGGTGAGCATCTGGCGCTGGCTGATCAGCTTGCCCGGGTTGCGCAGCAGTAGTTCCAGCATCCGCCACTCGGTGGGGGTCAGCCGCACGTCACCGGAGACCGTCTTCGCCGCCAGGTCGACCGTGCGGCAGCCGACGCGGATCCGCGCCGGCTGCGCCTCGTGCGGTGAGGCGCGGCGGGTGACGGCCCGGATGCGGGCCAGGAGCTCCTCGATGTCGAACGGCTTGGTGACGTAGTCGTCGGCGCCGGCGTCCAGGGCGTCGATCTTGTCCTGGCTGCCCGCCCGGCCCGACAGCACCACGATCGGCACCGTCGTCCAGCCGCGCAGGCCGTGGACCACCTCCACGCCGTCGATGTCGGGCAGGCCGAGATCCAGTACGACCAGGTCGGGGTGGAACTGTGCGGCCTGGCGCAGCGCGGAGGCGCCGTCGTCGGCCAGGGCGACCTCGTAGCGGCGGGCCACCAGGTTGATCCGGAGCGCCCGCAGCAGCTGCGGCTCGTCGTCGACGACCAGGACGCGGGTCATCTGTCCTCCTCCCTCGGCACGTCTCCGCGGGGAGAGGAGACCGGCATGGAAACGATCATCGTCACTCCGCCTCCGGGCGTCTCGTCGGGGGTGAGTGTGCCGCCCATGGCCTCGGTCAGACCGCGCGCGAGCGCCAGTCCCAGGCCGACACCGGTGTGGCCGCCGCGGTCGCCCAGCCGTTGGAAGGGGAGGAAGACCTGGTCGCGAAGTTCGCGGGGGATGCCGGGACCGTGGTCGATCACGCGGATCTCCACGCGCTCGCCGTACCGGCTGGCGGTGACCAGGACCTTGTGCCCGGGTGGGCTGTAGCGGGCCGCGTTGGCCATCACGTTGACCAGGACGCGTTCCAGCAGGGCCGGATCGGCGACGATCTCGGGCAGCTCCAGCGGGATGTCACCCTCGACCCGGTCACGGAGCGGACCCAGGGCGTCGATGGAGCGCGGCACGATCTCCTCCAGCGCCACCGGGTTCAGCGCCAGGCCGAGCACTCCGGCCTGCAGGCGGCTCATGTCGAGCAGGTTGGCCACCAGCCGGTCCAGCATGGCCAGTGACTCGGCGGCGGTGGCCAGTAGTTCGGCGCGGTCCTGCGCCGACCAATCGACCTCGGTGCTGCGCAGACTGTCGACGGCCGCCTTGGCGGAGGCGAGCGGGGTGCGCAGGTCGTGGCTGACGGCGGCCAGCAGGGCGGTGCGCATCTTGTCGGCCTCGGCCAGCGGCCGGGCCTGCTCGGCCTCCCGCTGCAGGCGCTCCTGGCGCAGCGCGACGGCGGCCTCGGCGGCGAACGCCTCCAGCAGCCGGCGGTCGGCGGCCTCCAGCAACCGCCCGCGCACCGCCAGCACCAGGGAGTCGTCGATGATCACATCGGCGTCGGCGGCCTCCGGGCCGGTGCAGGGCGGACCGCCGGAGACCGCGAGGATGCGCCACGTCTCGGGGTCGCCGCGATCGTCGAGTCCGGGGTCGCCGGTGCGCTCCAGCAGGGTCACCGAGGTCAGCGCGAACGTCTCCCGGAGGCGGGCCAGCAGGGAGGTCAGCGCGGCCTGGCCGCGCAGCACGTGCCCGGCCAGCGTGGACAGCACCTCGGCCTCCGCGCCGGCCCTGGCGGCCTCCCGGCTGCGGCGGGCCGCCAGGTCGACGACGGTGCTGACGGTCACCGCGACCAGCACGAAGCTGAGGAGCGCGAGCAGGTTCTCCGTCCGGGCCACGACCAGGGTGCGCAGCGGCGGGGTGAAGAACCAGTTGAGCAGAGCGAATCCGCCCATGGCCGCGGTGATCGCCGGCCACCTGCCGCCCACCAGGGCCACTCCGACGACCATCAGCAGGAACAGCAGGATCCGGCTGGACAGGGTCAGCCCGTCCAGCGGGACCATCGCCGCGGCCAGGGCGGGAACGCCCAGGACGGCCATGCACCACCCGGCGATCCGCCGGGTGCGGGTGAGCGCCGCCCGGGAGCGCGGCGGGTGTCGCCGGCCCACGCCGGTCTCCTCGTGCGGGACCATGTGCACGTCGATGGAGCCGGACAGCGCCGTGGTCTCCGCGCCGACGCCCGGTGAGAGCAGCCGGGCCGACCGGCCCCGGCGGGAGGCGCCGAGCACCAGCTGGGTGGCGTTGACCCCGCGGGCGAAGTCCAGTAGCGCGCGGGGGACGTCCTCGCCCACCACCTGGTGGTAGGAGCCGCCCAGGTCCTCGACCAGGGTGCGCTGGCGGGCCAGGTGGGCTGGACCCGCACCGGCCGGGCCGCCCGCGCGGGTGACGTGTACGGCCAGCAGACCGGCGCCCTTGGTACGGCCCGCGATGCGGGCGGCCCTCCGGATGAGCGTGTCGCCCTCCGGACCGCCGGTCAGCGCGACCACGACCCGCTCCCGCGCCCCCCAGGTGGCGGCGATGCCGTGCTCGGCGCGGTAGCGCTCCAGCTGCTCGTCGACCTTCCCGGCCACCCACAGCAGCGCCAGCTCTCGCAGCGCGGTCAGGTTGCCCTCGCGGAAGTAGTTCGAGAGCGTGGCGTCGATCCTCTCCGGCGGGTAGAGATTGCCGTGCGCCAGCCGGCGGCGCAGCGCCTCGGGGGTCATGTCGACCAGTTCCACCTGCTCGGCCCGCCGGACGACCTCGTCGGGCACGGTCTCGTCCTGCGGCACCCCGGTGATCTGCCGCACCACGTCATTGACCGACTCCAGATGATGGACGTTGACCGTGGACACGACGTCGATGCCGGCGTCCAGGATCTCCTCGACGTCCTGCCAGCGTTTGGCGTTCTTCGCCCCGGGAGCGTTGGTGTGGGCGAGCTCGTCGACGAGGACGAGCTCCGGCCGACGGGCGATGATCGCCTCGGTGTCCATCTCGGCGAGGGCGGCCCCCCGGTGCAGCACATTCCGGCGGGGAAGGACCTCCATGCCCTCCAGCAGCGCGGCGGTACGGTCACGGCCATGGGTCTCCACGAGGCCCACGACCACGTCCCGGCCCCGCTCCAGCCCGCGGCGCCCCTCGTCCAGCATCGCGAAGGTCTTGCCGACTCCCGGGGCCGCGCCCAGGTAGACCCGCAGCCGCCCCCGTGGCATGCCGATCACCGTTCCTCGGATTCTGAAAACGCGCTAAAGCCAACAAGCTGTACCGAGATCTATGAAACAGCGGTATCCGGAGGCTTCCTCGCATCTTGACGGTTTCCCTACGCCGCCGGGCGGATCGTTGACGCGATCCATACTCCTGCGGCCGCAGGGCGCGAACGCAACCGTTCCGCACCGCCGGCGCACCCCTCTTGCTCCAGCGGTCCGGCTCACTGGACGACGAGGGCGGCCGCGTCAGCCGTGACGCGGCCGTCGTCCGTGCTCACCGTACGAGCCGCTCCGCGGGTGCGCTCGCACCGGTCGGCCTGGGCCGGGGCTTCGAGGGTGCCCGCATCGACCCGCCGGACCTCTCGGCCGAGGAACCAGGAGGCCGGATTCCACGGAAGGAACACCCTCATGCGTTCTGTCTCCCGCCTGGCGGCCGCGCTCGCCGGGACCACCGCCCTGACCACCGCGCTCGTCGCCGTGCCCGCCCTGGGCGCGCAGGCCGCGGCCGAGGACGACGGCCTGCAGCTGGTCGTACCGACGCTCGCCTCCATGCTGCCCGGCCAGCAGGGCTGGATCAGCGCCGTGTGGAAGGCCACCACCGACGTGTGCGACGTGAAGGTCACCGCCACCGCGCCCGGGCTGACCATCGGCTACCCCGCGAACACCGGCTCCTACACCTCGCTGTACGAGGCGGACAAGCTGGCCGCCGACGCGATGGACTTCACCGCGCTGAACGTGAGCGTCTCGGCGGGCGCGTCCGGCGCGGCGAAGGTGACGTTCGACGTCTCCTACACCCGGCTGCCGCCGGGCCAGGCCAAGAAGGACGACCCGTCCGTGGCGGAGAAGTTCGACTGCAAGGGTCCCAAGGGCAACCAGACGGTGACCGCCACCTTGCCGATCGCCCCGGCGACCGGTGCCGCGGTGGTGCAGAAGACCACCGCCGTCACCGTGGCCAGGGACACCCCTTCCTGGGTCAGGATCGCCTTCGAGGCACGCAGGCCCGGCCTGCGGGACTTCCGCGTCACCGTGGCCCCGCCCGCGGGGCTGGAGATCGCCTACCCCGGAGAGAAGACCTCCGCCGGTCTGTACGACGACGTCGCACCGGCGGTGGCCCGCGAGGACTACGCCGCCGTCCGCTTCGACGCCTCCGGTCTGGCCGCGGGCACCTACAGGCTCCCGGTGCACGCCGCCTACACCGGCGGCGGCCACACCGGCGAGCTCGCTCTCACCGTCGAGTGACCCCGGCGGTGCGGCCGGCCCGTGAGGACCCGGCCGCACCGCCCCGGCCCGTCCGCTCGTCCACCACCGTCCGAGCCCTTTGCAGGAGGAACCCGACGTGAAGCACCGCACCGGCACCGCCCCGGCCTCCGCGACCTCCCCGCAGGAGCGGCCGCAGCCGCCCGCGAACAGTTCAGCGGGCAAGCGCCGCGCCGTCGTGGCGGTCGTCGCGGTCCTGTCCGCGCTCGCCGCGGCCGCCCTCGTGATGCTCCTGTCCGACGCCACCGGCGTGGCCGGACGGCAGGCCACCGCGGCTCCGGCCGCGGCCCCGGTCACCGCCCCGCAGCCGGCCGCGGCTCCGGTCACCGCCCCGCGGCCGGCCGCGGCCCGGACACCGGAGGATCTCTTCCTGACCTCCCACGCCGGTCACCTGTGCCGGGTGCAGTCGACCGTCTACGCCGACCCCGCGCAGATGGCCGAGGCCTACCGGACGATCCCGGACCACCCGGGTCTGTCGGAGGCGCAGACGGACACCTTCAACGAGCGCCTGCAGAACGACGGAGCCTTCGCCGCCCGGCTGGCCCGGCTCCTGGCCGACACCTGCCGGCCGACCACCCCCTAACGCCCGGCCGGCGTCCGCCGACCCCGCCCCTGCGTCGACCCCGCCGCTGGCGGCGGCGAGCCCGCCCGTTCACCCGGTGTATCGGGTCAGTTCGGCGGCGTCGTGGGCACTGAAGACCTGGATCTGCTCGGGCAGTTCCCGCAGCCGGGCCACGTTGGCCAGCCGTTGGGTGTGGTCGACGGCGACGAGCCGCTGGGCGAGGCGCAGCGTCAGCGGGCAGTGCGACGGTGCGGAGAGCTCTCCGTGGAACCAGTAGGCGTCACCGGCGTGCAGCAGCCAGCCGTCTCCGGTGTCCACGGCCACGCCGGAGTGTCCCCGGCTGTGCCCGGCCAGCGGGACCAGCGCCACGCCCTCCACGCCGTCCAGCGGACGGGCCCGCAGGCCGTACAGCTCCTCCCCGGCGTCGTCGTAGGGGGCCCAGTCGGGGCCGTGCGCCCACTGGGCGGGCAGGTAGCGGTGCCGCTGGGCCACGCCGCCGCCGGGACGGGTGGCCGCCGCCAGTTCGGCGGCGTGCACGTGGACGCGGGCGTGCGGGAAGTCCCGCAGCCCGCCGGCGTGGTCGGGATCCAGGTGCGTGAGCACGATGTGGCGCACGTCCTCGGGATCCAGTCCCAGGTCCTGGAGCTGCCGCACGGCGGACTCGGCGGGGTCGAGGGAGGGCCGGGCCGTGCGCAGGAAGGCCGCCTCCAGGCGGTCCTCGCCGAGGGCGAAGCCGGTGTCGACCAGCACCAGGTCGCGTTCGGTCTCGAGGAGCAGGCAGTGGGCCACCATGCGCGGCGCGGCCGGCAGGGTCATCGTCCCGCAGTTGAGGTGATGGACCTTCATCTGCACATGGTGGCCCCCGGAGGACGATCCGGACAACGCCGGTACGGAGGCGGACCGCCCCGCCGGCGTCCCGGTGTCAGCGGAGCACGGTCCGTCCCGGCCACCGGACCACACGGGCCGCCGCGCGCCTTCCGGACACCCGTCCGTTTTCCGTCCTCGTTCCGTCCGCGCTCCGGCCGCCCGCGGCGCCCAGACTGGAGGGCATGGAGATCTACCACGGCACGGGACCAGGACCGATCACCCCCGACGGTTGCGCGGTCGACTACTACGCCACCCTCACCGCAGGCGGCGAGCCCGGACTCATCCACGCCGCCGTCCCGCCCGGGGCGGCCATCCTCGAACTCGGCGCAGGGGCCGGGCGCATCACCCGTCCCCTGCTGGAACTCGGGCACGAGGTCGTCGCCGTCGACGAGTCTCCCGAGATGCTCGCCCACATCACCGGAGCCGAGACCGTCTGCTCTCCCATCCAGTCCCTGGCCCTGCCCCGGACCTTCGATCTGGTACTGCTGATGTCGTTCGTCGTCGAGACCGCCGACGACGACCTGCGCGCGGCGTTCCTGGACACCTGCCGCCGCCACGTCGCCGATGACGGCTGCGTGATCCTGCAGCGCAAGCCCCCCGAGTGGTACGACACCGTCCGGCCGTCCGAACGCCGGACCGGCGACGGCGGCACCGTCCGGATGAAGGACGTCAGCCGCCCCGGCCCCGGCCTGCTGAAGGCCACCATGGAGTACGTCATCGGCGAACGGCGCTGGACCCACACCTTCGTCAGCCGCCGCCTCGACGACGACCGTCTCGGCCGTGAGCTCGGCCGGGCCGGTCTGACGCTCTCCGGGTTCCTCGACGACGACCGCGAGTGGGTGCGCGCCGTACCCCGCTGACCGGCGGCCTTCCCGCACGGTCCGGAACGGCCGCGCCGGTCCCCGCACCCGCCGGCCGCCGGCGCACGGGCGAGGGACCGGCCTACCGGCCGGCGGCGAGCGGGTCCAGCCGCTCGGCCGCACTGTCCAGGCGCCGCATCAGCATGCGGGAGATCGCGTGCACCAGGTCAGGCTCGTGGGTCAGCACGAAATCCACCCCGTCACCGGCGCCCGGCCGCACACAGAGCGCGGCTGCGGTGTGCGGGCCGACCACGGCCAGGACCGTCTCGGCATCGGCCGGGGTCACCGCCACCCGCACCGGATGCGGAGCGGCGGCGATCGGCCCGGGACCGGCGACACCGACCAAGGCCACCTCGTCGCCCAGCGACGCCAGGCGAGGCAGCCAGGCCCGGCCGACGGCCGGTTCCGGATACGCGCCGAGCACCACCGCGTGCGGGCCGGCGCTCGCCGCCAGCGACAGCAGGTGGTCGATGAGGCCGTCGATCATCTTCTGATCTCCGACCCGGCTGTGGTTGCGCACCGCGGCCGTGCTGAACGGGGTCCCGTCGGGCAGGTGCAGGTTCGGCCGGGGCGATCGAAGTCGGGCGTGATGGTCGATCGGCCGGCCGGCGAGCGCGCCGAGCCCGCCGGGCCGGCCGAACAACCAGCCCTGCCCCCAACGGGCGCCGAGCGCCCGCGCGGTCGCTGCGTCGTCCTCGGTCTCGATGCCTTCGGCGAGCACCACCGCCCCGGTACGCTCGGCGTGGGCGCTGACGATCGCGGCGGTCGCGATGGTGCCCGTGGCGTACGGGTCGCGCAGCAGGTGCATGTCCAGCTTGATCACTTCCGGCTCGATGAGCGGCAGGAAGGCCAGCGACAGCGGGTCGGCACCTACGTCGTCCAGGGCGAGCGCCCCGTCGGTCCGCTGCACGGCGGCGGCGATGTCCAGCAACGCCGCCGGGTGGTCGGCCAGGGCCCGTTCGGTGAACTCCAGCACGGCCCGGTACGGTCGCTCGGACAGCGCCACGGCCAGCAGCTCAGGGGTGAACGGATGGTTCAGCGCAGCCGGTTCGGCGTTGAAGAACAGCAGCGGCGGAACTTCCTGTTCGGCGTCCCGGGCGATCTCCATGGCCCGGGTGGCGCACAACTGGTCCAGCAGCGGCAGCACCCCGGTCCGGGCGGCCGCCGCGAACAGAGCGTCCGGGAACTCCAGCGGAGAGCCGGCCGGACCGCGTGCCAGCGCCTCGACACCGACGATGTTCCTCGTGGTGAGGTCGACGATCGGCTGGTACAGCGGGAAGACCGCGCGCTCGTCGAGCACGCGCAGGATGAGCGTGGCCGGATCATCGTGCATGTCCGGTCCGGCGCTCCAGTTTTTCGGCGCCATCCGCCCCATCCATTGCACGAGTCCCGACCTTGACGGAACACCTATCGACACCGCACGGCCCGACCTTAGAGTCCGCTCCACCGCATCCGCATCCGAACCGCAGGTGTACATCGGCCCGCTGCCGACCGTCGAGGCCGACCTGTCCATGATCCGCCAGCTGCTGACCAATCTGATCGGGAACGCGATCAAATACACCCCGCCCGGACACGCCGCCCACGTCGACATCACCGGGACGCGGACCGGCGACGGCCGGGTGTGCGTCGAGATCGCCGACCGCGGTATCGGCATCCCTCCGGGTGAGCATCAGGCGATCTTCGCCGGGTTCCACCGGGCCGCCACCGGCTACACCGGCACCGGGCTCGGCCTGGCCATCTGCCAGCGGATCGTCGAACGCCACGGCGGCACCATCACCGCCACCGACAACTCCGGCGGCGGCGCCCGCTTCACCTTCACCCTCCCGACCGCCGACGGCCCACCATGACACCGGCGGACCGGACCGCCGGTCCCATCGGCCGACTGGCTCTGACCGCCTAGGTTCGCCGGGTTGGATCCGCTCCCGTTGGACGTGCCATGACATCCGCTCCGGCGGTGTGAACCGGACCGCGATGGCCGTCCTCACGCCCGGCGGGCTCGTTGCCGATGGCCTGTTTGAAGTCGGGGCATTCGACGATCGGCTCGTGATCGCAGACGGCGGCGTGCCGGAGACTGTCGCGCAGCCGGGAGAGCCGGCCGATCTGCTCATCGAGGGTGCGGGCCCTGGCGGCCATGCGGACACGCAGGTCCGGGTCGCCGGGCCGGGCCACCAGGAACCGGCTGATCTCCGCGATCGAGAATCCGGCGCCACGCGCGCACGTGATCAGTTCCAGGCGTTCCAGCACGTCCGGCCGGTAGGTGCGGCGGAGCCCGTTGCGTCCCGCGGAGGTGATCAGTTCTTTCTTCTCGTAGAACCGCAGTGCCGAAGGCGCCAACCCGGACCGCCGCGCCACCTCGGCGATATCCAGCGAACCCTCGTTCATCGACGCCCCCTTGACTTGAACCGCGATTCAAGTCGCAGTCTAGACGGCATGAAGATCCATCACCTGAACTGCGGGTCCGTCCGGACGATCGAGGCCACCTACGACGGTCCGCAGCCCGCACCCGCGGTGAACCACTGTCTGCTGGTCGAAACCGACGCCGCCGGCCTGGTGCTGGTCGAGACCGGCCTCGGCCTCGGCGATGTCCGGGACCCGCGCGGCATGCTCGGTGCCGAATGGGTCGAGATGGCACAACCGGCCCTGGACGAGGAGGAGACGGCCGTCCGCCAGATCACCCGGCTCGGCCACACGCCGTCCGACGTGCGCCACATCATCGTGACCCATCTGGACGTGGACCACTGCGGCGGCCTTCCCGACTTTCCTGGCGCACGGGTCCATGTGCTCGCCGCCGAACTCGAGGCGGCACTGGCCCAGGCGCCCAGCTTCCGCTACCGTCCCGCCCACTGGGCTCATGGTCCCGACTGGGTCGCCTACTCTCCCGTACCGGGGGAGGAGTGGTTCGGCTTCACCGCGGTGCAGCCGGAGGGGTTGCCGCCGGAGATCAAGCTGATCCCGCTCGGCGGGCACACCGCCGGTCATACCGGGGTCGCCGTGCACGGCGGTGACCGGTGGCTCCTGCACTGCGGCGACGCCTATTACTACCACCGTGAGCTCGAGGCGCTGAAGGAGCCGCACCCGCTGATGGACATCGTCCAGACCGGTTCGGAGGTGCACCGCGACCTGCGGCTCGGCACCCAGGCCCGGCTGCGCGAGCTGGTGCGCGACCACGGGGGCGAGGTCGAGGTGTTCTCCGCGCACGACCCGTGGGAACTGGCCCGCTACAGCTGAGAACGTGGTGATGCGGCGGTTTCACGCAGCCCGTGCCGACCGCTCCCACCTGCGCCGACGCGGTATCCGAGCGGCCATCCGGAGAAGACGGGTCAGGCGGCCGCGTGGAGATCCGGACTCCGGACGGCTCCTAGCGCTGCTTGAGGCGCTGCGCCTCCTTGCGCACCTCGGCCTGGACCGACCGCTCGTGCTTCAGCCACTCGGGGTCCTCCGCCTTGATGGCGTCGATCTCGGCGGTGGTGAGCGGCCCGGTGATGCCGCCCCTCGCCAGGCCCGAGTTGGAGACGCCCAGCTTCACGGCGACGACCTGCCTGGGATGCGGCCCGTTGCGCCGCAGCTCGGTCAGCCAGGCCGGCGGAGCGGCCTGCAGTGCGTTCAGCTCGTCCCTGGAGACGACTCCCTCCTGGAACTCGGCGGGAGCGGCCTCCAGGAGCACACCCAGCTTCTTGGCCGCGGTCGCGGGCTTCATCGTCTGGGTGGTCTTGAGCTTGGTCATGGTGCCAAGGGTATGCGGCGAAGCCGCTTTCCCTGACATCGGTACGCTGAGGAGGTGACTGACAGAGAGTTCCGGCTGGCTTACGTGCCCGGGGTGACGCCCGCCAAATGGGCCGGAGTCTGGGCCGAGCGGGTGCCCGACGTGCCGCTCACCCTGGTCCCCGTCGCCGCCGCCGAGGCGGTGCGGCTCCTGCACGACGGCGGCGCCGACGCCGGTTTCGTGCGGTTGCCCGTGGACCGCGAAGGGCTCAGCGTGATTCCTCTCTACGTCGAGACCACCGTGGTCGTGGTGCCGAAGGACCACCTGGTGGCCGCCGCCGACGAGGTGACCGTCGCCGATCTCGCCGACGACGAGGTGCTCCACCCGATGGACGACACCCTTGGATGGGCGGCCCCGCCGGGGCTGCCCGCCTTCACGCGACCGGACACGACCGCGGAGGCGGTCGAGCTGGTGGCGGCCGGGGCCGGGCTGCTGCTGGTCCCGCAGTCCCTGGCGCGCCTGTACCACCGCAAGGACCTGACCGCCCGGCCGGTCGCGGAGACGCCGCAGTCGCAGATCGCGCTGGCCTGGCCCGCGGAGGCGACGACCGAGCTGGTGGAGGACTTCATCGGCATCGTCCGCGGGCGTACGGTGAACAGCTCGCGGGGCCGTACCCCCGCCCCTGCCCCGGGGAAGGCGCGGAAGCAGCAGAGGAGCCCCGCCCCGGGCGGGTCGGGCCGCCGGGGCGCGCAGACCGGCCGGGGCGGGAAGGGCCACCGGCCCCGCTGAACCGTCGTTCCCGGCGGCGGCCGCCGAAGTTCGCCGACCCGCTCGCGCCGGGCCGACCGATCCTCGGCGGTGTGCCGCATGCCCCGCCGGTCCGCGCCCGGCGGGGCATGCGGCAGCGCGCACGAGAACGACCGGTCGGGCATGTCCCGAGACCTCGCTCCGGCGGTCACCGCCGGTCGTACACGAGACCGGCGGCGGTGAGGCGTGCTCCGGCCGACGGCGGGTGCGGGGTCCGCCGTCCGTCGTGGCCGAGGTGCTCGACGGGCAGGCCGTGGACCAGCACGGCCACATCGCTGATCAGACGCCGATGGCAGCGCCACCACACCGTCTCACTGCACATCACCACCGTCGCCCCCGGCCTGGCGGCTCTCACCTCATCCAGCAGGGCCGTCATCGCCTCACCGAACTCCTGGGAGCGGCAGTGGGCCGCGTAGGCGCGGAAGGCCTCGACCCGCCACCAGGAGTCGGGCGAGGCCTCCGCCGAGGCCATGCGGCGCCGCCCACCGAGCCGCGGCTCCCACCGGTACGCGATGCCGTCGGCCGGCAGCCACCGAGCCAGGGCGTCCCGGGCGACATGCGGGTGGCGACGGCTGCCGGGAAAGCGTCTGACGTCGACGAGCAGGACGGCCCCCGCGTCGTGGAGCACCTCCAGGATCCGCGACCGGTCCGCCGTCCCGTGTCCGAAGGTCAGGAGGGGCGGGTCCGTCGATGTCATGCCATCAGAGTGCCACGAGAGCGCTGCGCGTCTCCGGCCAGGATCGTTCGGCGGCCCCGCCCGCGCCGAAGGAGGCCCGAAGGGCGTGCCGCCGTCAGTGTCCGATGGTCGAGCCGTCGTCCACCGGTGCCGGAGCGGCGGCGGCATAGCGGCGGGCCAGGTGGGCGAAGGCGGCCTTGAGCTCGGCCGGGCCGACGACCTCGATGTCGGCGTCGAACCTGCCGACGGCGGCGGCCAGGCCGTTCCACGACCACGAGCCCAGGACGAGCCGGCAGCGGTTCAGGCCGACTTCCTCGACGGCTCCGTCGTGGATGTAGGGGGACACGTCGGCGGCGGGCAGGTCGAGGATCACCTCACCGCGGCAGGGCCAGTCGGCGGGCCCGCCGGAGCCCCGGAACCTGCCGGTGACGAAGGACGCCACGTCACCTCCGGGCACCTCCCGCGGGGTGAAGCGGGGACCGGTGGGACTGCCGGGTGAGATGCGGTCCACGCGGAAGGTCCGCCAGTCGGCACGGTCGGCGTCCCAGGCGAGGAGGTACCAGCGGCCTCGCCAGGTGATCAAATGGTGGGGCTGCACCCGGCGCCGGTCCGCAGCACCCTGGTCCTGGTCCTGGTCCTGGTCCTGGTCCTGGGCGGAGCGGAAGGCGGGGGCGTAGTGGAAGCGCAGTTCCTCGCGGGCGTGGATGGCGGTGCTGATCGCCATGAGCACCCGGCTGTCGGCCTGCGCCGGGCGCGCGTCGGACGGGGTGACCGCAGTGACCCGGAGCATGTCGATCCGGTGGTGCAGCCGGGCGGGCATGACCTGCCGGACGGTGTTGAGGGCGCGTTCCGCGGCGTCCTGGATGCCGGCGCCGGTCGCGGCGGCCGTCTGGAGGGCCACGGCGAGGGCGACGGCCTGATCGTCGTCGAACAGCAGCGGGGGCAGCTGCGAACCGGCGTCCAGCCGGTATCCGCCGTCGGGCCCCTTGAAAGCCGTGATCGGGTAACCGAGGTCCCGGAGACGGTCCACGTCACGGCGGACCGTGCGCGTACTGACGTCCAGCCGCGCGGCCAGGTCCTCACCCGACCAGTCACGGCGGGTCTGCAGCAGTGAGAGAAGCGCGAGCAGCCGCGCGGACGTCTTCGGCATGAAACTCATCCTGCCTCAAGTACAGGACACATCCTGTCCTGTACCGGTGGAAGTGTGAGGTCACCGGCGCGGGCGGCCACTGCGGCACCGCGTGCCCGCCCGCTTCCGGCACGAGCCCGTCCGGCGCTCGTCCGACCGATCGAAGACTGGAGCCCTCATGTCCATCACGACCACGACGCACCTGAACTTCCGCGGCGACGCCCGCGCAGCGCTCGACTTCTACCAATCCGTCTTCGGCGGAGACGTCGTCGCCGTCACCTACAAGGACGCGGGCGGCGTGCAGGATCCGGACGAGGCGGACTGGGTGATGTGGGGCCAGGTGGTCGCGGGCAACGGCTTCCGCGTCATGGCCTACGACGTGCCCTCCCGGACGCCGTGGAACCCGGGCGAGAACGCCGTCTTCGTCTCCGTGCGCGGCGACGACACCGAAGAGATCACCGCGCTCTGGGACAAGTTGGCCGTCGGCTCGACCGTCGTGCAGCCGCTGGAGCCCGCGCAGTGGGCACCGCTCTACGGGATGCTCAAGGACCGCTTCGGCGTCGTCTGGGTCCTGGACGTCACGGCCCCGTACAGCGGCTGACCGTGGCGAGGCCCGCGCCGTCGGCTCCCCGGCCGCCGCCCGCGGAGCTCGCGGTCCCGGTCCGATCGCCGGGTGGGTCGGCGGCCGGACCGGACGGTGCTCGCCCACCGGTCGGAGAGGATCGAACCCGCAGCGGGCCGCCATGTTCCGGGGCCTCGACAAGTACGCCGGCGCCTGCCGCGCTCACCTCGGCTCCGCCACGTAAGGCAAAATGCAGTGATGGAGATCATCGAAGCCCCGGAAGTCGTCGCTCTGCCCGAACGGCACTATGCGGGCATTCGGACGACCGCTCCGTTCAAGGGCATGTTCCTGGTCCGGGATCAGCTCATGAAGGATCTTCATGCCCGATTCGATCAGGGGGATACGTTCTTCAGGCTGCACGTCGTCGATATGGCCGGGGACATGCACGTCGAGGTCGGGATCGTCACCGGTGCGGCCGTGGCACCGGATGGACGAGTCCAGCCCGGGGTCTTGCCTGCCGGAGATTACGCCACCATGACCTATGTCGGACACGGGCGACGGGCCAACCGGACGCTCCTGGAATGGATCCGTGGCAACGACCTGGCGATGGATTGCGTGGAGGACCCGGCCGGAGACCGATTCGGCTGCCGCTACGAGCTTTACCGCACGGATCCGCGGACGGAACGGATGAAGACCCGCTGGCAGACCCAGCTGGCGATACGGCTCGCCCGCTGACGGGATGCTCCGGTCGAACCCGCAGGGGCCGGCTGAGCTGCGGTGTCGTACGGGCCATACCGTCCGGGGCGTGGCCAAGCCGCTCAAGCGGTGCGACCGGCCGGCGCAGGTGCAGCTACGGCGGGCGGTCGAGCGTGACGGGGCCGGTCCTTGAGCCACGGTTTTCAGCGATCATGTGTCCATGACCGGACAGCCGATACCCGAGCGGATCTCCTGGGCCGTGGGGACACTGGATCTCATGCCGTCCGATCGGGTCCTGGAGATCGGATGCGGCCGCGGCCTCGCGGCCGCACTCGTCCTCGGCCGCCTCACGGAGGGATCGCTCGCCGCGATCGACCGGTCCGCCGCCGCCATCGCGGCGGCCGCGCAGCGCAACAGCAGGGACGTGGCGGCCGGCAGGGCGAACTTCCTGGTGGCCGCGCTGGAGGAGAGCGCGTTCCCGGCCGGTTCCTTCGACCGGATCTTCTCGATCAACGTCAACCTGTTCTGGACCCGGGACCCCGTCCGGGAGCTGGGCGCCCTGCGCCGCTGGCTCGCTCCCGGCGGGAGCCTCCACCTGTGCTGGGAGCCGCCGCACCCGGGAAGGGTGAAGGAGATCGTCGCTGCGGTGACACCGGCGATGGAGGCGTGCGGCCTTGCGGCCACCGTGCTGACCGGACGGACCTCCCGCTCGGCCGGCCTGGTGTGCCTGGTGGGCAGAGCTCACCACGACCCTTCGTAACCCCGGCGGTCCGCGTCATCGGGCCCCACCTTATTTCTGCGTCCCCCCGGGCCGCCGGCGGGGAGCGGCTCATCCCCGGGCCGTGAGGAATTCGGCGATCGGCTCGGCCTGGCCGAAGACGGCGTGACCGACCTCGGGGAGCAGGTTCACGGTCGAGTGCGGGACGCACTCACGGACGCGCCGCGCGGTCCGGTGGGAGTCGAACATGGCGTCACGGCCGCCGACGATGACGAGTACGGGCATGGTGAGGCCGCGCAACGCGTCGTCGGGGAAGACCGGGAGCCTCTCCCGGCGCGGATTGAAGTGCGTGAACGTCAGGACGACGGCGTCGAGCGCCTGCCGGTCCCTCTCCGGGTCCAGGCCTGCGACGGCGATCGCCGACTCGCGCAGTCCGCCGCGTCGGAACGGGCGGGCCAGCAGGGCCTTGAGGATCCAGCCGACCTTCTGCCGTCCCACGCCGCCGGGGCACATCAAGGCCAGGCGGGTGACCCGTTCCGGGCGGCGGATGGCGTAGTCGAGGGCCGTCCAGCCGCCGAGGGACGCGCCGACGAACGCGGCGCCGGTGATCCCGAGCCCTTCCAGTACGTCGTCCAGCCAGAGGGCCACGGCGTCGGAGTCCAGGGCGGGGCGTGAGGGCGCGCTCAGGCCCGGCTCGCCGACGAGGTCGACGGCGTACGTGCGGAAGCGCCGGGACCAGGTGGCGACGTCCGCCCGCCACATCGACGTGTTCGCGCCCGAGCCGTGCAGCAGCACCAGGGGCGGCGCGTCCTGCGGACCGGAGGCGAGGACGAAGGTCTCGCCCTCGCGGGTCGGCACCCGCACGTGCTCGGCGGGAACCGGCCAGGTGTCCAGCACCTGCCGGTAGCGGTCGCGAAGCTCGCGTTCGCCGGCCTCGGACTTGTAGATCACGGTCATGGCGGCTGCACCTCCGGTCGCGCGTCGGGCGCGTCGAGATCTGGGACGGACCCCGCGTGGCCGGATCCGTCCGGCCCGCCGGCGGGGGTGCGCAGAGCAGGGCCGGCCGCCGCCCCGTCCTGTTCCGGCACGGCGTCGGGACCGCCTTCTCGGCGACAGGTGACAGTGAAGCCCTTGCCACCGTGTCAAGGTCAAGTGAGGAACGTCGTCCTGGAGCACCGTGAGCGCGAGGGGGCGGGAGCCGGCGCGGCCGGTCTATGCGGTGGGGGAGAGGTCGTCGGCCACGCCCAGCAGGAGCCTGGCCTGCTCCCAGAGGTCGTTCAGGATCTCCGGATCGTTGCTCAGCTTGGCGAACAGGACCAGCCCTTCCAGCTGGGCCACCAGGGAGCGGGCCGTGCTCGGCCGCGGCGGCGGGATGGCCCCCTCGCGCGCCGCGTCGTCGAGGGAGGCCTGGACCAGATCGACCTGCTCGGCGAAGATCTCCTCCAGGCGTTCCTGGACCGGGCTGTCCTGCTGGCTCAGCTCCAGCGCCAGGTTGGCCAGCAGGCAGCCGTGCACCGCCCCTGCGGTCAGCTTGGTCCGGCGCTGTCCCTCCACCTGCCCGCGGAAGAGCCGCTCCAGCCGGTCGAGCGCGGGCACCGGCTCGCGCAGGACGGCGGTCCAGGCCGATCGTTGCGCCTGCCAGTGGGCATCGACGACCGCGATGGTCAGCGCCTGCTTGGACTCGAAGAAGTGGTAGAAGCTGCCCTTGCGCACGTCGGCGCGCGCGCAGATCTCCGCGACCCCGATGCTGCCGTACCCCCTGCTCAGCATGAGCTCGCAGGCGGCGTCGAGAAGCCGTTCGCGGGCGGTACTCGATCGTCCCATAACCGGGAGTATACGGTCGGTCAACTACAATTGGACATAGTTGACCGGTCGTCTATAAGCTCCTTCTGCACCTGCGAACCAGAAAGGGCATCATGCCTGACTTGATCACTGTCGCCGTCGCCTACCACAGCGGCTACGGCCACACCGCGCGCCAGGCGCGGGCCGCCGCAGACGGCGCGCGCTCCGTGTCCGGCGTGCGGGCGGAACTGCACGACGTCACCTCCCTGACCGACGGACTGTGGGAAGGGCTGAGCGGGGCCGAGGCCATCATCTTCGGCTCTCCGACCTACATGGGCAGCCAGTCGGCCGCCTTCCAGGCCTTCGCCGAGGCCAGCGCCAAGATCTGGGTGGACATGGGCTGGCGCGACAAGATCGCCGCTGGTTTCACCAACTCGGCCGGGGTGAACGGCGACAAGCTCAACACGCTCACCTCCATGGCGCTCCTCGCCGCCCAGCACGGCATGACCTGGGTGACCCTGGGTCTGCCGCCGGGCTGGCTGTACAGCGCCGACGGCCGCGACGACGACCTCAACCGGCTCGGCGGCTTCCTGGGCGCGATGGCGCAGTCGCCTTCCGACGCGGGTCCTGAGACCGCCCCTTCCCTCGCCGACCTGCGCACGGCCGAGCATCTGGGCCGCCGGGTCGCCCAGACCGCGCTCCGGCTCGCCTCCGGTCGCCGCGCCCTGGACGGGACGGCCGTCTGATGAGCACGCGCACTCCCGCATGGTCCAGCGGCAGGATGGAGCGGCTGCTCGGGCTGGACCACCCGATCGTGCAGGGCCCCTTCGGCGGCGGCCTGTCGTCCGTCGCGCTGACGGCGGCGGTGTCCGAGACGGGCGGCCTGGGGTCCTACGGCGGGCACATCCTCACTCCCGACGAGCTCACCGGCCTGGTGACCGCGCTCAAGGCGGCCACCACCCGAGCCTTCGCGGTCAATCTCTGGGTCCCCCACCCCGGCGAGGCGGAGCTGCGGGCGACACCGGCCGACGTCGACCGGCTCCGGCCCTACTTCGAAGAACTCGGCCTGCCGGCGCCCGAGGCCGGCCACCCGGCCGGGCCGGACTTCGACGATCAGGCGGACGCGCTGCTCGCGGCCGGTCCCCCGGTGCTCAGCTTCGTCATGGGCGTCCCGCCCGCACGGGTCCTGGCCGAAGCCCGGCGCAAGGGCATTCCGACGATCGGCACCGCGACGACCGTGGACGAGGCGATCGCCCTGGAACAGGCGGGACTGGACGCCATCGTCGCCTCCGGCAGCGACGCGGGAGGGCACCGGGGCGCCTTTCTGCGGCCCGTGGGCGAATCACTGGTCGGCACGTTCTCCCTCGTCCCGCAGATCGCCGACGCCGTCTCGGTCCCGGTCATCGCCGCGGGCGGGATCGCCGACGGGCGCGGCGTCGCCGCGGCGATCACCCTCGGCGCGCACGGTGTGCAGATCGGCACCGGTTTCCTGGCCACCCGGGAGTCGGGGGCGAGCACGTTGCACAAGGCCGCCCTGCACACCCCCGAGGCCCGGGTCACCGTGCTCACCAGATTGTTCTCGGGGCGCCTGGCCAGAGCGATCCCCAACCGGTTCGTCCGGGAGATGACGGCCTTCGAGGCGGAGGTGCCGCCCTACCCGGTGCAGAACACGCTGATGCTGGGCCTGCGCCGGGAGGCGGGCCGCCGCGGCCTGACCGATCTGGTGAACCTGTGGGCGGGCCAGGCCGCACCGCTGACCAAGGCGGGCACGGCCCGTGACTACATCGGGCGGCTGCTCGCCGAGACGGAGAGGATCATGGGCGACGGCCGGTGACGCCTCTCCGGGGAGGCCGAGCCGGAGGGGGATCGCGGGCGTCGCCGGCGTGGGCACTGCCGGAGCGGATCCACTGGAACGGGACACCGCGTCAGAACAGGCCGCGACCGTCCATCGGAACCCAAGGGGTTTCCGCCATCGGGAAACCGGTGACTGGAGCGGCGACCCCGCCGGCCGGTAAGATCGTCCGCGTGGACCTGGACGAGACCGCCGCCCGGCTCGGGGTGCCCGTCGAGGACGTCGACCGGGTGCACCGGCTCGCCGGCGGCCGCCCGTCGGCTCCGCTGCCGGCCAAAGCCGACGCGCCCGCGATCCTCGACCGGCTCGCGGTGCGGCCGGACGACGCCGCCGAGATCATGGCGGGCTGGCCCGACCCCGGCTCTCCGCTGTGGACCCCGGAGCTGCGCTGGCTGCTCGACCGTTCGATCGCCCTGGTCCGCGCGGATCTCGGGGGCCACGGCTGGCTGCCTCCCGGCCCGGAGCTACCGCGCGAACGGGGGCCCGCCTGGCGGCATCTCTACGTGTACGCGTACCTGGCCCTGGTCGACGTCGTCAGGGGGTACCACCGCGACCACGGCATCGCCGACGCCGTGTCATGGACGGCCCTGGCGGATATGGGCCGCAACCTGGCGATCGACCGGAGGATGCGCGGCGAGGGCTGGCCGGTCATGCAGAGCTGGCTGACGCTGCACGCGCGCGGCGCCGTCTACGAGCTGGGCCGGCTGCAGTACCAGCGCGGCGACACCGCCATCGGCCTGCACATCCCGGAGTCGGGGCCGATGACGCCGGAGGCGGTCGCGGCGTCGCTCGACGAGGCCCGCGCGTTCTTCCCACGCCACTTTCCCGACGAGCGCTACACGGCGTTCTCCTGCGGTTCGTGGCTGCTCGACCCGCAGCTGCTGGAGTACCTGCCCGAGGACTCCAACATCGTCCGGTTCCAGCGGAGGTTCGAGCTGGAGCCCTACGAGGAGCCGGAAGGGCTGGACGCCGACGTCGAGGTGCTGCGGTTCGTGTTCCGCACCCTGACCACGCCGCTCGACCGACTGCCGCGTCGCACCGTGCTCCAGCGCGCGGTCATCGACCATCTGAAGGCCGGCCGCCACTGGCGGTGGTGCCGCGGCCGCTTCCCGATCTAGCCGCATCCCGAGTGCGAAGGCGTGACGCGTTCAGTGCAGGCGGGCCGGCCTTCGAGGTCGGCTCACGCCGCCGGACCGGATGTCACGGCACATCCGATCCGGTGGACCTACGCGGCCGGAGCACCGGATCCGACGGACCGCCGGCAGCGGCCCCTAGCCCTTCACGCCTTTCGCGGCGGAGTAGCTCGTCATGAGGTTGCGGTAACCCGGGATATGGGTGGACAGCAGGCCGCCCAGGCCCTCGATGTCGTTGCGCCAGTCGCGTTGCAGCTCGCACGCGACGCTGAACCAGTTCATCAGTTGGACGCCGGCGCTTGCCATACGGGCCAGGGCGGCGTTGCGAACGGCCTCGTTGAAGGTTCCGGAGGCATCGGTGACCACGAAGACCTGGTATCCGTCCTGTACAGCGGAGAGTGCGGGAAAGGCCACGCAGACGTCGGTGACCACGCCGGCGATGATCAGCTGCCGCCGTCCGGTCCGTTCGATCGCACGGACGAAGTCCTCGTTGTCCCAGGCATTGATCTGACCGGGGCGCGGGATGTACGTGGCGTCGGGAAGGGTCTGGCGTATTTCCGGAACCATGGGGCCGTTCGGGCCGTCCTCGAAGCTGGTGGTCAGCACCGTGGGCAGGCCGAAGAACTTCGCGATGTCCGCGAACGCGAGCACGTTGTTCTTGAACTCGCCGGGTGGATAGTCCTGCACCAGTGAGATCAGACCGGACTGGTGGTCGACGAAGAGCGCGATCGCGTCATCGACCGAGAGGCGGTCGTAGGTGAAGCCGTCGTCTGCCGTCATGGTGAACATCCCTTCTGGCGGGGTCTCCTGATCGCTCCGGATCCACCGAGGGACATGTGCGGCGGAGCGGTGCGTGAGCCGGCCTTCCCGGGATCCGTTTCCTCAGGCTAGGCCGCAAGCGGTCATGGAACGGGATGGTCGCCCGGTGGGGTGCGGAGATCTTGTCGCCCTCACTCGAGAGGCTCGTCCGCCGGCGCATTCGCCGGTCCTGCCGTATCCCGCACCGCGGGCGCTGCAACCGGCCGCGCTCGCCGATCGGAGGGCCGGACCGAGGACGGTCCAGGAGGCCCGGCGGCCGTTCGACCGCGACGGTCAGGGCCGGGACCGGCCCGTCACCGTTGATCGGCGTGTTCCCGCCCGGTGGCCGCGGCGTAGACGGCGTCGAGGCGCTCGAACGCGCCCGGGCCGTCGTGCGGTTTCGGCGGGGCGCCGAGGTGACGGACACGGAGCTCGTCCATGAGCTCCTCGATGAACGCCGGACCCTCGTCGCGCATGAGCTGCTGCCGGATGCGGAGCTCGTCGCAGCCCGGGCGCCAGTCGAGGCCCCAGTTGCCGAGGGCGTGGATGACCGGAAGAGTCCGGATGCCGGCTTCGGTGAGGCTGAAGCGAGCGCGCTGCCCCCGCGCGGCGGTGCCGCGGGTGAGGATGCCCGCGTCGATGAGCCGCTTGAGGCGGTCGGCGAGGATGTTCGAGGCGATGCCCTCGATCGACCCGGTGAGCAGTGCCCGGAAGTGGCGGCGGTCGCCGAAGATGACGTCGCGCAGCACGAGCAACGACCAGCGGTCTCCGAGCACCTCGACGGCGGTGTTGATCGGACACCCGGACCGTGGTTCCACTGTTCCTCCTTGACAGGTGTTCCGTGCCCGACAATAGTGATTGCAGAATGCAATCACTATACGGGAAAGAGGGCCGATGGGCCGCTTCGTCTACTCGATGCAGGTCTCCCTCGACCTGCTGGAGCAGCGATCGTTCGGGCAGGGCGTCACGATGCACCGCTACGCCGTCCTGGACGCGAAGGAGGCGGGCCCGTGCTGAGGCCGGTCGCCGAGGGCGTGCTGGTCCACGAGAGCCGGTTCGTGCAGAGCAACGCCGTTGTGGTGCAGGGCCGGACCGGTGTGCTGCTCATCGACCCCGGAGTGACCGGCTCCGAGATCGACTGCCTCGCGAACGACCTGTCCGAGTCGGGTCAGCCCGTTGTGGCGGGGTTCTCCACGCACCCGGACTGGGATCACCTGCTCTGGCACGACCGGCTCGGCGCGGCGCCCCGGTACGGCACGGCGCGCTGCGCGGCCACCGTCCGGGAACGGCTGTCGGACGCGGGCGCGAAGGCCCGCGTCGCCGACCACCTGCTCGAGACGGAGATCGCCGGGCAGGTACCGCTGGACCTGCTCGGCCTCATCACCGGCCTGCCCGCCGAAACCACGCGGATCCCCTGGGACGGCCCCACGATCCGGATCATCGAACACCGAGCGCACGCCCCGGGCCACGCGGCGCTGCTGGTCGAGGAACGCGGGGTCCTCGTCGCCGGTGACATGCTCTCCGACGTCCTGGTCCCGATGCTCGACTGGGACGGCACCGCGGACCCGATCGAGGACTACCTCGCCGCGCTGCGGCTGCTCGAGGGCGTGGCGGGCGGCGTCGACGCCGTCGTCCCGGGCCACGGGTCCGTCGGCGGATCCGGCCAGGTGCAGGCACGGATCGACCAGGACCGGGCGTACGTACTCGCGTTGCGCGACGGCCGGGTCCCCGCCGACCCGCGGATCGGCCCATCGGCCGAGCCCGGCTGGGAGTGGGTGAGCGACGTGCACGAAGGGCAGCTCCGGCGCCTCGCGCAGAGAAGCGGGCGGGACGGGGCGCCCCGCTAGCGATCGGCGTGCGGCACACCCGGCGCGCGCGGGTCGCCGGCCGGGATCCGCGGCCGAGCCGCGGTCCCGCGGCCCGGCCGTGCCCGTCGATCAGCCCCGCGGCTCAGGCGCGTCGGTCGATCAGCGACTCGGCCTCCTCCTCGGACAACCGGTCGATCTCGGCGGCCAGGCGCTCCTCGACGACGGCTGCGAGGCGGCGGATCGTGCGGGTGGTGAACACGACGTTCAGCGGCAGGTCGATGCCGACCTCGGAGCAGATCCGGGCGACGACCCGGGTGCCGAGCAGCGAGTGGCCGCCGACGTCGAAGAAGTCGTCGTCGATGCCCAGGTTCGCCCGGCCCAGGACCTCGCACCAGACATCGTGCACCAGCTCCTCGGCCGCCGTGGACGGCCCCGCCGCCGGGGACGGGCCGCCGTCCGCATGCGGTGCGGGCAGGGCGGCCCGGTCCAGCTTCCCGTTGGGCAGCCGGGGGAAGCCGCCGACCCGCACGTACAGGCTGGGCAGCATCGTCGCGGGCAGGTGGTTCTGCAGGAACGCCCGCAGCTCCCCGGCCGGGACCTCCGTGTCCACGTAGGCGACCAGCGCCCGGCCTCCGGGGGCGTCGTCCCGCACCGCCGCGACCGCCCTGCGCACCCCGGGATGGGCCGACAGCGCCGCCTCCACCTCGCCCAGCTCGATCCGCACGCCCCGCACCTTGACCTGGTCGTCGACGCGTCCCAGGAACTCGATCGTGCCGTCGGGCGCCCGCCGTACGAGGTCACCGGTCCGGTACAGGCGGGTGCCGTGCCCGAAGGGGTCGGCGACGAAGCGCTCGGCGGTGAGGCCGGGGCGGCCGTGGTAGCCGCGGGCCAGGCCGTCGCCGCCCAGGTACAGCTCGCCCGCCACCCCCGGCGGGACCGGCTCCATCGCCCCGTCGAGCACGTGGGCGACGGTGTTGGCCACGGGCAGGCCGATGGGCACGGTCCCGGCGCCCCGGGACGTGCGGTGGACCGTCGACCAGATCGTCGTCTCCGTCGGCCCGTAGAGGTTCCACAGCTCACCGGCGACCTCGTGGATCCGGCCGGCCAGGCGGGCGGAGAGCGGCTCGCCGCCGCTGAACACCCGGGGCAGCCCGGCGGGCAGGTGCCGGAGGACCTCCTCCAGGACCGAGGGCGGCGCCTGCACCGTGGTCACGCCGGCCTCCGCGATCAGCGGGCCGAGGCCGCTGGTCCCGTACGGCGGGGCGATCACCACGGTGCCGCCCGCCAGCAGCGGCCCGAAGATCTCCAGCGCGGCGATGTCGAACGACAGGGAGGTCAGCAGCAGCATCCGCTCCGCCGGGGTGAAACCCAGGCCGGTGACCAGGTTCACCACGCCCCGGTGCGGGACCATCACCCCCTTGGGGGTGCCCGTCGACCCGGAGGTGTAGATGACGTAGGCGAGCGCGTCGGGGGAGGGCTTCTCCGGGGGCAGCGGCGGGAGGGACCCGGACAGGAGCGCGTCCAGCAGGATCGCCGGTGGGTGGTCGGCGGGCAGGCGCTCCACCAGGGCCGAACGGGTCAGCAGCAGTCCGGCGCCCGAATCGGCCAGCATGAACCGGAGCCGGTCGGCCGGGTAGTCCGGGTCCAGCGGCACGTAGCAGCCTCCGGCCTTCAGCACCGCCAGCAGCGCCACGACCAGCTCGGCGTCGCGCGGCAGGCAGACCGCCACCGGGGCCTGCGCGCGGATCCCGCGCCGGCGCAGCCGTCTGGCCAGGTCGTCGGCCCGTTCCTCCAGCTCGGCGTAGGTCAGCGTCACCGTGCCGCCCGAGCCCCCCGGGCCGCCCGACACGATCGCCGGGGCGTCCGGCGTCCGCGCCGCCTGCTCCGCCACCAGCTCGTGCAGGCAGCGGCCGGGGTACGGCGAGGCGGGGCCGTGCCAGGCGGTCAGCAGCTTCTCGCGCTCCCCGCCGTCCAGGAGGGGGAGCCGGGAGACCGGCCGCCCCGGGTCGCCGACGGCCGCCTCCAGCAGGACCAGGAAGGCCGAGAGCAGGCGGCGGACGGTGCCCTCCTCGAACAGCTCGGTGCTGTACTCGATCCAGCCGCCCAGCCGGCCCTGCGGGCTCTGCACCTCCAGGGTGAGGTCGGTCTTGGCCGTCCCGGTGGAGAGCTGGCGGCCGTGAGCGTCGATCGGGAGCTGGTTGAAGCCGATCTGGTAGAGCGGGGTCCGGCCGGGATCGCGGGGCGGCCGGAGGGCCTCCACCAGCTTGGCGAACGGCACGTCCTGGTGGTCGAGGGCCTCCATGACCGTGGCGCGGACCCGTTCCAGCGCCTCGCCGAACGCCGGGTCGCCGCCCAGGTCGATCCGGAGCGGCAGCGTGTTGACGAACATGCCGATCAGCGGGTTCAGCTCCGGCGTCTCGCGACCGGCCACCGGGGAGCCCACGACGACGTCCGTCCGGCCCGTCCAGCGGGCCAGCAGCGCGGCGAACGCGGTGAGCAGCACCATGAACGGCGTGGTGGAGGTCCGCCTGGCCAGCTCGGCCACCCGCTCGGACGTGCCGTCCGGGACGGAGAACCCGACCGCGGCCCCGGCGTAACCGAACTCCTCCGGGCGGGGCCGGTCGGGCGGCAGCTCCAGCGGGACGCTCCCGGCCAGCTTCTCCCGCCAGTAGTCCAGGTCGGCGTCGAGCGCGCCGCCGGCCAGCCGGTCGCGCTGCCAGACGGCGTAGTCGGCGTACTGGATCGCCAGCTCCGGCAGGCGCGGCGGGCGCTCCTCGCGCAGCGCCGCGCAGAGCTCGGCCAGCTCCTCCGCGAAGAGCTGCGCGGACCAGGCGTCGTAGACCGTGTGGTGGGCGACGAAGAGCAGCCGCCACTCGTCCTGGCCCGTCCCGTCCGGTCCCAGGCGGACCAGCCGGGCCCGCCAGAGGGGGGCGCGGTCGAGGGGGAACGGCGCCGACGACTCCTCGGCGGCGATCCGCTCGAACTCCGCCCCGGGATCGTCCGCGCCCGACACGTCGCTCCTGGACAGGACCACCGGGACGTCGGCGGAGACGATCTGCACGACCTGGCCGTCCCGGAGGGCGAACGAGGTGCGCAGCGGCTCGTGCCGGCGTACCAGCAGGCCGAGCGCGCGTTCCAGCAGCCCGGGGTCCACCGGCCGCATCCAGGGCAGGACGGAGCACGTGGCGATGTTGTACACCGCCAGCCCCGGCTGCAGTTCGCTCAGGAACCAGATCCGCTCCTGGGCGAACGAGGCGGGAAAGACGTCACCGGTCAACGGGCCTCCTTCGACGGGTCCTTCAGGCAGTCGCGGATCTCACCGGTGATGGGGGCCAGGGCGTCGGTCTCGCCGATGGTGGCCAGCCAGCACCACTGGTCCAGCGCGTGGTAGAGGCGGTAGAGGGCGACGCGCCCGGCCCAGTCGGCGGGCAGCGCGCCGTACCCGGCCAGCAGTTCCCGGCGGCGCACGGGATCCCCCCGGACCGCGAAGTAGTCGGTCTTCGCCAGATCCATGAGCGGGTCGCCGCCGAGGGCGTTCTCCATGTCGATGACGCCGGTCAGGTGCCACGACCCGTCGCGTTCGGCGACCATCACGTTCCGCTCGTGGAAGTCGTGGTGGCACAGGACGGGCGTGCGGCAGCGCGCGAGCAGGTGCCGCCGGGCCGCGACGTACCCGGCGATCTCGGCGTGCAGCGCCGGGTCGCCGCCGAACTCGGCGAACTGGGCCGTCCGCAGGTCGAGCTGCCCGCCCAGGTAGGCCTCGTTGGTCGGCTCGCGGACCCCGTCGACCGGCCCGAACTCCTGCAGCTCCACCCCGTGCAGGGCGCGCAGCGCGGCCCCCATCTCCCGGTACAGGGCCGCGATCACCGGCTCGGGCAGGGCTCCGGACACCTCCGACAGCGGCCTTCCCTCGATCTTCGTCATGACCAGGTAGGCGTGGGGGAGTTCGCGCCTGGACTCGTCCTGTTTCACGACGGCGGGCGCCGGGACGCCGCTGCCGCGCAGCAGGTCGTAGACGAGCAGCTCCTTGCGGAGCCTGGCGGTGAACAGGTCGGGGTAGAGCTTCACGACCAGGTCCGGGTGCGGCAGGCTCCGGTCGGCGCAGCGGACCTCGTAGACCGCGCTGATCTCCCCGCCGGTGCGCAGCACGACCCGCTCCACCTCGGTGCCCAGCAGGGCGGACGCCTTCTCCGGCGACAGCGGCATGGTGAGCGCCTTGGCGAACGCGGGCGCGCTCCAGGCCAGGCTGACCCGGTTGCCCGCCCGCTCGCGCAGGGCCTGGGCCCCCACCAGGTCGTCGGGCACGGCCTCGGGCACCTCGTCGTCGAACCGGGCCAGCACGGGGATCCGCATCGAGACGAGCACGTGCACGGCGATGCCGAGGCCGAGCACGATGTACATGAAGGCGATCCCCCGCCCCTCGCCCACGCCGATCACTGCGCCCACGGTCGGGGCGAGGGCGCCGCCGGGGGCCAGCAGCGGCTCCAGCAGGCGCTCGCCGAGCGGCGCGACCACGGCCATGCCGAGCGGCAGCGTCGACCACGAGATCATCTGGTTGACCGCCATGACGCGGCCGTGGAACCGCTGCGGCACCTTCACGTGCACGATCGTCATGAAGACGCCGTTGACGATCGAGAGGCTGCCCCACAGGCCGAAGGCGCCGACGCCCACGACCAGGGGGGAGGCGTGCAGGCCGGTCACGATCGCGAAGAGGCTCAGCAGCAGCGTGGCCAGGAGCACCCCGCGCATCCGGCGCCGGCGCGGACCGCCCCACAGCGCGATCACCAGACCGCCCAGGGCGGCGCCGACGCCGCCCGCGAAGGAGATCTGCCCGGCGGTGGCGAGCGGGGCGAAGGACAGCACCAGCGGCGAGATCGACAGCAGCAGCGCCGCCAGCATCACGTTCAGGACCGCGAAGTAGAGCAGGGCCGCCCGCAGGTGGCGGTTGCCGAACGACATCCGGAAACCGTTGGCGATCTCCGCCGTCAGCGTCTCCCGGCGCACGTGGGCCATGGTGGCGGGGAAGCGGACGAGCGCCAGCACCCCCAGCAGCACCGCGAAGCTGGCCACGTCGACGACGAGGATGCCGCTCAGGCCGATGGAGGACAGCAGCGCCACGGCCACCAGCGGCGCGACGAACTGGGAGGTGCCCATCACCATCTGCACGATGCCGGCCGCGTGGCCCAGGTACTGCTTGGGCACCAGCTGGGGGAGGGCGGTGGTGAAGGCCAGCCGCTGGAAGATCAGGGCGACCGACAGGCAGGCCGTCAGTGGGTAGAAGTGCCAGATCTCCAGGTTCCCGGTCCACAGCAGCGCGCCCAGGACGAGCTGGGTCCCGCCGGCCAGGCAGCCGCCCGTGACCATCATCCGGCGTTTGCCCGCCCGGTCCACCAGCGCCCCGACCAGCGGCGCGGCCACCACTCCCGGCATGATCGAGAGCGCGGTGAACAGTGCGAAGTCCACCAGCGACCCGGTCGTCAGGTAGATCCAGACGGGGATCGCGAAGTCGGTGATCGCGGTGCCCGTCATCGAGACCAGCTGGGCCAGGGCCACGGCCATGAACCGCCGCATGCTGGGGGCGGGCGCGGGCCGCCCGCCCGCCCGGCGCTTCCACGTTCGGGCGTCCGGCACCGTACGGCCGTCCGGGCGGCGCTCCGGCGGTGAGCCGTCCGCGCCGGGCTCCGGCGGTGAGCCGTCCGCACCGGCCTCCGGTGGGGCGGAGCCGGAGGGCGCGGTCCCCGGGGTCTGCGGCGGGGCCTTTCGCGGCAAGGTGGAGGTCTCCTCGATCCACCAGCCCGCGGCCGGGCCGCGGGACGTCCGGTCGAGGGTGTGCGCGGCGCCGTACCCCATCGCGATGTGGGTGTTGGTCAGGATCTCCGCCAGGTCCTCGGCCCGGTACTTCAGGAAGTAGTGCCCGGCCTCGTCGAGGACGACCAGAGCCGTCACCGGGCTGAGGAAGTGCCACTCGCGGTAGCGCTCGCGGTAGTAGTCCGTCGCGGGGTCCTGCTCGCCGACCACGGAGACGACCGGCGCGCGGAGCGGGGCGATCTCCCCGGCCAGCAACCGGGTGAAGCTCTCCTCCGCGATCAGGGTGTCCCGCCGCTGGTTGCGGACCATGAACCTGATCTGCTCCTCGTCGAGGCCGGAGACGTCGTTGCCCATCGACTTCATCCGGTTCTCGTAGGCCCGGTCGCCGCGCAGCCGGTCGAGGCGGGTCAGCCGGCCCAGCGGGCCCGCGATGCGGCCGGTGGGCCGGGCGAAGGGGAAGATCGCGCCGATGTAGACCGCCTCCAGGTCCCGGCCGCGCGCCTCCAGCCGCCGGGCCACCTCCACCGCGAGCGCGCCGCCGATGCCGCAGTGGCCGTAGATCGCCAGCGGGCCCTCGATGCCCTCCAGGATCTCCGTGACGCACCGGTCGGCGATCTCGTCCAGGGGCTTGGTCTCCTCGTCGGGCAGGCCGGGGTCGTGCCCGGGGAAGGCCATGGCGTACAGCGCGCACTCCTCGGGCAGCGCGTCGGCCAGCGGCTGGAAGACCATCGCCTGTCCGCCGCCGTACGGGATGCAGACGTAGGTGATGCTCCGCCGGGGACCCGGCCGGGTCAGCTCGTACAGCAGGGACCGGGGTCCCCGCGGGACGTCCGTCCGTTCCACGAGCTCGGCCAGGGCTCGCACCGTCGGGTGCTTGAACAGGTCCATGACCCCGACCGCGCGTCCCCCCTCCAGGCCGGGCAGCACCTTGCGCAGGCGCGCGACCGCCTGGACGGCCACCAGGGAGTGGCCGCCCAGTTCGAAGAAGTCGTCGTCCACGCCGACGGTCTCCACGCCGAGCAGTTCCCGCCAGAGCCCGGCGATGGCCTGCTCGGCGGGGGTGCGGGGCCCGGCCCCCCGGCCGCCCGCCTCGCCGTGCCGCTGCGGGGTCGGCAGCGCCGCCCGGTCCAGCTTGCCGTTGGGACTCAGCGGCAGCGCGTCCAGCACCACGATCGCGGAGGGCACCATGGCGTCGGGCAGGACGGCCTTGAGCGCCGCGCGCAGACCGGCCGGGTCGAGCGCCGCCTCGGGCCGCGCCTCGGGCACGACGTAGGCGGCCAGTCGCCGGTCGCCGGGCGCGCCGTCCTCCCGGACGACCGCCACCGCCTCGGCGACGCCCGGCTGCTCACGCAGGACCGACTCGATCTCGCCCAGCTCGATGCGCTGGCCCCGGATCTTGACCTGGGTGTCGATCCGGCCGAGGAAGACGATCGCCCCGTCGCGGCGGAGCCGTACGAGGTCCCCCGTCCGGTACAGGCGTGCGCCCGGCGGCCCGAACGGATCGGGCACGAACCGTTCGGCGGTCAGGCCGGGGCGGGCGTGGTAGCCGGTGGCGAGCTGGACGCCGCCGATGTGCAGCTCGCCGGGGACCCCGAAGGGCACGGGCCGCAGGCGCCGGTCGAGGACGTACAGCTCGGTGTTCTGCACCGGGTGCCCGATGGGCACCGTGGCGTCCCCCGGCACGCACCGCCACCGGGTGACGTCCACGGCCGCCTCGGTCGGACCGTACAGGTTGTACAGCTCCACGCCCGGCAGCCGGGCGAAGAACCGCTCGGCCACGTGCGGGGCCAGTTCCTCGCCGCTGCACACGACCCGCCGCAGCGAGGTGCAGCGCTCGATCCCCTCCTCGGACAGGAACGCAGCCAGCATCGACGGCACGAAGTGCATCGTCGTGACGCCCCGCTCGGCGATCAGGTCGCGCAGGTAGGCGGCGTCCCGGTGCCCGCCGGGACGGGCGAGCAGGAGCCTGGCGCCGGTGACGAGGGGCCAGAAGAACTCCCACACCGACACGTCGAAACCGGCCGGGGTCTTCTGCAGGACGACGTCCCCGGCGTCCCCGGCGTCCCCACCGGACAGGCGGTGGGCCCGCTGCATCCAGTCGAGCCGGTTGACGATCGCCGCGTGGGTGTTGGGCACGCCCTTGGGACGGCCCGTCGACCCCGAGGTGTAGATCATGTAGGCGACGTCGGAGGGGCTCGCGGAGGGCGGCGGCTCATCCTCCGGCCCGTCCGCCGTCTCGTCCCAGGCGTCCTCCAGCGGCACGGTGACGGCGCCGGTCGGCGGCAGGCGGTCGGCGACGGCCCGCTGCAGGAGCAGGGCCGTCACCCCGGCGTCGGCGAGCATGAAGGCGAGCCGGTCGGCGGGGTAGTCCGGGTCCAGCGGGACGTAGGCCCCGCCCGCCTTCAGCACGCCCAGCAGGCCGGCGACCAGCTCGGGTGAGCGCTCGGCGCAGATCGCGACCCGCGCGCCGGGACCGACCCCCAGCCCGCGCAGCCGGCGGGCCAGCCGGCCGCTCCGCGCGTCGAGCTCGGCGTAGGTCAGCCGCACGTCCTCGAACTCCACGGCCACGGCCTCCGGGGTCCGCGCCGCCTGCGCCCGGAACAGGGCGCCGAGGGTGGCCTCGAGGTCGTAGGGCTCGCGCGGCCCGGCGGCGTGGGAGAGGATCCGGGCCCTCTCACCGGGGGTGATGATCTCCAGCTCCGAGATGCGGGTGTCCGGCTCCGCCACCGCCGCGCGCAGCAGCGTCTCCAGGTGCGAGGCCAGGCTCGCGACCGTCTCGGCGCCGAACAGGTCGCGGTTGTAGACGAAGACCCCGTGGAGCCCGTCCGGCTCCTCCTCCAGGAAGAGCTCGAGGTCGAAGCGGGCGGCCCGGGCCTCCATGCCGAACGGCTCGGCCGTCAGGCCCGGCCAGCCGTCCCGGCGGTCGTCCCGGTAGCTCTGCAGGGTGAGGACGACCTGGAAGACCGGCGGCCTGGAGACGTCCCGGACGACTCCGAGCTCCCCGACGAGCCGCTCGAAGGGCAGCTCCTGGTGGGCGTAGGCCTCGGTGGCGCTCCGCCTGACCCGGGCGAGCAGTTCCCGGAAGGTCGGGTCGCCGCCCAGCTCGGCGCGCATCGCCAGCATGTTGACGAACAGCCCGATCACGCCTTCGAGCTCACGCCGCGGCCGGCCGCCCACCGGGGAGCCGACCGCGAAGTCCTCCTGCCCGGAGTGGCGCCCGAGCAGCACCTGGTAGGCCGCCAGCAGCGCCATGTAGAGGGTCGCGCCGCCCTCTCCGGCGAGCCGGGCCACCGCGTCCACCAGCTCGCGGTCCAGGCGGAAGGCGTGCGAGGCCCCGGCGAAGGTCTGCTCCGCGGCGCGCCGGCCGTCGGCGGGCAGCTCCAGCGGCGGGACCCCGGCGAGCCGCTCCCGCCAGTGGTCGAGGTCGGCCTCGGCGACCGGGCGCTCGCGCTGCCACAGCGCGTAGTCGCCGTACCGGACCTCGGGGTCGGGCAGGTCGGCGCCGCCGTACAGGGCGCGCAGCTCCTCGGTGAGGATCTCGGTGGACCAGCCGTCGGCCGCGATGTGGTGGACCGTGACCAGCAGCGCGTGGTCGTCCTCCGCCAGCCGGACCAGGATCGAGCGGATCAGGGGGCCCTCGGCCAGGTCGAAGGGCCGGGCCGCCTCGGCGCTGAAGAGGTCCGCGGCGGACGCCTCGTCGGCGGTGGCGCGGCGCAGCTCGATGTCGGCCGTCTCCCCGACGACGACGTACGGGCGGCCGTCCTCGTCGGCGGGGAAGCGCATCCGCAGGCTCTCGTGCCGTGCCACGACGGCGCGCAGGGCGAGTTCCAGCCGGTCGGGGTCGAGGGGGCCGCGCAGCCGCAGGGAGATCGGAATCGTGTAGGCGGCGCTCCCCGGGGCGAACTGCTCCATGAACCAGAGCCGCTCCTGCCCGAACGAGAGCGGGACCGGCCGGTCCGGAGGGCGCGGGGGGATGGCGGCGGCCCGGACGGGGGTGCGGCGGCGCAGCCGCTGTTCGAGGAGGGCCCGCTTGGTGTCGGAGAGCCGGAGACCGCTCGGGGAAAGGTCGGGCGTGGATGTCACACCTGGCTCACTTTCGGGTGGGCGGCGCGTTACATCGGATGAAGGACATTCATGCATATCCGCCCGTCCCGAGTCGAGATGAAAAGCGGGTCATAAATGACTCTTCTGTGAATAGGCATGTCCGAAACCCCGGTTATCGGACTACATTAAGGAAGGTTGACGCCGGGTTGTGCGTGTGGATATAAGGTGATTTGTCGTGCGCATTAAATCCTTCTGAACCGTCAGGGGCGATGCGGCCCCGCGGAGGAGCACCTGGCACATGGCGATCGAGCCCCTCTCGATTACGCGACCCACCCCCCCTCCGACCCCCCAGCCGGATCCCCCGGCCGGACCCGCCCCGGCCCTGCTCTGCCTCCCCTACGCGGGAGGGGCGGCAGGCGCGTATCACGGCCTGAGAGGCGCCTGCGGCGCGGTCGAGGTCGTCGCCGTCCAGCTTCCCGGCCGGGAGAACCGGATCGCGGAGCCGCCCGAGTTCTCCGTGCCGCGGCTCACCGACGAGATCGCCCCGCACACGGCACGGCCGTACGCCCTCTACGGGCACAGCATGGGCGCCCGGATCGCCTTCGAGGTGGCACGCGAGCTGCGCCGCCGGGGACTGCCCCCGCCGCTGAGGCTCTACGCGGGGGCCGCCCACCCCCCGGACCGGAGGGTGCCGCTGGCCGCGACGGCGGATCTTCCCGACGAGGCGTTCATCGACCAGCTCGTACGGCGCGCCGGCGCCCCCGAGGAGCTCAGGGACGTGCCCGAGCTGCGGGAGCTGCTCCTGCCGGTGCTGCGGGCGGACTTCACCTGGATCAAGCGGTACCGCTACGCGCCCGAGCCGCCACTGGACGTCCCCGTGGTGGCGTTCGCGGGTCTCGGCGACGCGGAGGTGCCGCCGGGCGACATGCTCGGCTGGGCACGCCACACCCGTGCCGGATTCGCCCTGCGGACCCTGCGCGGCGGCCACCTCTTCGTCAGGGACGGCTCCGCGGAGCTCGCCCGGCTGATCACCGCGGATCTCGCGGGCCCCGGCCCCGGCAGGGGCACGGACCCGCCGCCCGTGCAGGACGACGAGATCCACGTCCGCGTGTTCCCCGCCGGGGAGCCGCCGGGAACTCCCGGCGCGGGCGCGGGCGGACCCTCCCGCGCGGTGGACCGGGCGGGCGGCCTGGCGGTCGAGGTGACGGTCCGCGGCGGTGCCGTCGGCGCGGCCGTGGGGCTGCCGGCGGCGTACGGCGCCGCCCGTGATGCCGCCCGCGATGCGTTTCCCGGCGCTGCCCACGGCCCCGTCCACGGTGCTTCCCCCGGCGCCGGTCGCGGTGGCGGGTCCGGCGACGGACCCGGTGACGGGCTCGGGCCGGGGGAGCGGGAGCAGCTGGCGGACGCGGCCGAGGAGGACCGGCCCTGGCTGGAGCTCCGCGCCAGGACGGCCAGGCGGGCGCTGTCCCGCGCGGGCGCGCACGCCCAGGCCGCGGCGGGATTCCCCGACCTGGCCGCCCCGGGGCCGTGGCCCGCGGACGCCGGCTGGCAGGTGACCTTCCTGCCCCTGCACACGCCGCTGGGCGAGGCGCTGGCGGCGGTCGCGGAGCCCCGCGGCCGGACCCGGCTGAGCGCCGACGTGTGGACCGATCGATGACGGAACGGTGAGCTGATGACCTCGGTGCGGTCCCTGCACGATCTCGTCGTGGGGCAGGCCGCCCGCACGCCGGGCGCGACGGCGGTCCGGCAGTGGGACCGGACGCTGACCTACGGTGAGCTGGTCGGCGCCGCGGGCGCGCTGGCCGACCGGCTGCGCGCGGCGGGCGTCCGGCCGGAGACCCGGGTCGGCGTCTGCGGCCGCCGCACGCCCGACCTGCTGGTCTCGGTACTGGGAATCATGATGGCGGGCGGGGCCTACGTGCCGCTGGACCCCTCGCACCCGCCCGCCAGACTGCGCACGATCATCGAGGACGCCGGCATCGGCACGGTCGTCGCCGACGACACCGGGCGCGAGCTGCTCGCCGGGGCCCCGGTGCGGCTGACGGGACCGCGCGCCGAAACGGCCGCGGAGGAGCCGCCCGGACGGCCCGGGGACGGCGGCTCCCGGTGGGGGCCCGCGGCCCGTCCGGCCGGGACGCCCGTCCCGCCGAGCCCGGCCCGTCCCGATCAGGCGGCCTACGTCCTGTACACCTCCGGATCCACCGGGCGGCCCAAGGGCGTCGTGGTCGGCCACGCCGCGGCCGTCTCCTTCGTCACCATGGCCGGCGAGCTGTTCGGCCTCGACTCCGGCTGCCGCAGCATCGGCTTCGCCGCGCTCGGCTTCGACGTGTCCGTCCTCGACGTGTTCGCCCCCCTGGCCAGGGGCGGTTCGGTGATGTTCGTCCCCGACGGCGACCGGACCGATCCGGCACGGCTGCAGCGCTTCCTGGAACACCACGAGGTCACCTGGGGGACCCTCCCGCCCGCGCTGCTCCCGCTGCTCGACCCGGACCGGCTGCCCCTGCTGCGCGACCTGCTCACCGCCGGGGAGCCGGCCGGTCCCGAGCAGGTGGCCCGCTGGTCGCGCCCGGGAGTCCGGCGCTTCCACAACTGGTACGGCCCCACCGAGACCACGGTCTGCGTGGTCGGCGGCGAGCTGACCGGCAGCTGGGACCGGCCGCTGCCGATCGGCCACGCGCTGCCCGGGTGCACCGCCCGGATCCTCGACGACCGGCTCGCGCCCTGCCCGCCGGGCACGCCGGGCGAGCTGTGCATCGCAGGCCCCCAGCTCGCCCGGGGCTACCTCGGCCGGCCCGCTCTGACGGCCGAGCGCTTCGTCGCCGACCCCTACGGCCCGCCCGGCTCCCGCCTCTACCGCACGGGCGACCGGGTGGTGCTGGAGGCCGACGGCCGGATCGGCTTCCTCGGCCGGCTGGACCGCCAGGTCAAGGTGCAGGGGCAGCGGGTGGAGATCGGGGAGATCGAGTCGGTGCTCCGCGCCCACCCGGACGTCGGCCACGCGGTGGTCGACCTGGACTCCGGGCCCGGCGGGCTGGCCGAGCTCACCGCCTACCTGGCCCCCGAGTCCGCCCCCGGCCCGGACGGGGTCCGCGACCACTGCCTGGCCAGGCTCCCGGTCTACATGGTCCCCACCCGGGTCGTCCGCCTGCCGTCGCTGCCGCTGACCGTGGCGGGCAAGGTGGATCTCGCCCGCCTGCGCTCCCATGGTGAGGACCTCCGGGGACAGGCCCATGGTGGGGAACCCCGCCCGCGCTCCCGCGGTGAGGACCCCCGCGGGCAGGTCCGGGGCGAGGACTTCCGCGGGCACGAGGACGGCCCGCCCGCCGGGACGGGCCCGGCGGCGCAGCGGGAGGTCCCCTCCGGGGGGAGGCGGGTTCCCCGGGACGCGGTGGAGCGGGCCGTCGCCGCCGTCTGGTCGAGGACGTTCGAGGTGCCCGAACCGGGCCTCGACGACGACTTCTTCACCTCGGGCGGCCACTCCCTGCTCGCCATGCACCTGGTGGCCGGGCTCCGGGCCGAGCTGCGCAGGGAGATCGCCGTCGAGGACGTCCTGGCCGGCCGCACGGTGGAGGGCCTCGCCCTGCGGGCCGGGCAGGCCCCGCCGATCGAGGACGCGCCCGTCGCGGCCGCCGCCCCCGTGCTCACCGCCGCGCAGCGGCGGATGTGGTTCGTGGAGCGCCTGGCCCCGGGCACGCCGGTGCACAACATCGCCATGGCGCAGCGGCTGACCGGCCCGCTCGACACCGGAGCCCTGCGCGCGGCGCTGTCGGCGGTCTCCGCCAGGCACGAGGTGCTCCGCTGGAGGATCGAGGAGTCCGGGGGCGTGCCGCGCGTGGTCGTCGACCCGGCGGGGGAGGTCGCGCTCCCGGTCGACTCCGGAACGGCGGAGCCCTTCCCAGAGCCCTCCCCGGGGCCCTCCCCGGACGGGACCGGCCGGGCACCGGAGGCGGACGGCGCCGCGCCGGAGGCCCCGGCCGGGGCGCGGGCGGACGGCAACCTCCCGGAACGGGCACGGGCGGACGGCGACCTCCCGGAGCGGGTCCGGGCATGGCTGGAGGAGGAGGCCCGCACGCCCTTCGACCTCGCGGCGGGACCGCTGTGGCGGGCGCGGCTGCTCCGGCTGGCGCCCGGCGACCACGTACTGGCCGTCACGGCGCACCACATCGTGTTCGACGGCTGGTCGCAGGACGTCCTCTACGACGACATCGCACGCGCCTACCGGGGCGACCCCCCGGCCCCGCTCCCCGCCTCCTTCGCCGGGTACGCGGCCTGGCTCGCCGCGCGCGAGGACACCGCGGCCCTGGAGCGGCGGGTGGAGCAGCTCGGCGGGGCGCCCGCCGTACTGGACCTGCCGCGCGACCTGCCGCGCCCCGCCGTGCAGACCTTCGAGGGAGCCGCCGCCCGGGCCGAGGCGGACGCGGAGACCTGCGCCGGGGTCCGCGCGCTCGCCGCCCGGCTGGGCGCGACGCCGTACGCCGTGATGCTCTCCGCGTTCACCCAGGTCATGAGGAGGCTCACCGGGCAGTCCGAGATGATCGTCGGGACACCGGTCGCCGACCGCCGCGACCCGGCGTTCGAGCCGCTGGTCGGCTGCCTCGTACAGGTCGTCCCGGTACGGCTGGCCGTGACGGACGAGGCGGGGTTCGCCGGCCACGTCACCGCGTGCCAGCGGGAGCTGTCCCGCGCCTTCGCCCACCTCGACGTCCGGCTGGAACGCCTCGTGGAGAGACTGGGCGCAGGACGCGACCTGTCGCGCAACCCGCTGATCCAGGTCCTGTTCAACATGTACGACTTCACCGAGCCCCGCCTGGACCTGCCGGGGGTGAGCGCCCGCCCGCTCCCGCCCGGGCTGCCCGGCTCCCTGTTCGACCTGACCCTCTACGTCGGCGAGCGGGGCGGCCGCTACGTCTTCCAGGCCGTGTACAACCCCCGGCTGTTCCACGCCGGGCGGATCGAGGCGCTGCTGGCCGGATACGTCCACCTGCTCGGCGAACTGGTCGCCGCTCCGGAACCGCCCGTGCGGCTCGCGTCGATGCGCCCTCCCGGCGCCCCGCTGCCCGGGACCGCGACCGCCGTGTCCGCGGGAGCCCGGCCCGCCGCGTCCGCCGGGGCCGCGTCCGCCGTGTCCGCCGGGGCCCCGCCCGGCCCGGCCGCCGACGGCCTGGTGGAACGCGTCCTGGCCAGGGCAGCCGAGCACCCCGGCAGGATCGCGGTCACCGGAGCCGGGGGCGAGCTGACCTACGGCGAGCTGGCCGCCCTGGTGACACGGACCGCCGCCGCGACCGCCGCCGCGGCCGGTCCCGGACAGGCCGTCGCGGTCCTGGCCGCCCGCCGGGTCGAGCTGCCCGCCCTGCTGCTCGGGGTGCTGGCCGCCGGAGCCCGCTGGGCCGTGCTCGACCCCGCCCTCCCGCCCGCCCGGCTGGCCGCCCAGACGGCCGCCGTGGACGCGCGTGCGCTGCTGTGCTGCCCCGGCGCGGTCCCGCCGCCCGAACTGGCCGGCCTTCCACCGGTGCGGCCGCTTCCCCCGGAAGAGGGCCGCACGGAGGCGCTCCCCGGAGAGGCCGGTGCGGAGACCCTCTCAGGAGGGGGTCGCGACCAGGAGACGGGACCGTACCCCGGGCCGGTCGCACCGGCCGGAGAACGCGGCTACCTCTCCTTCACCTCCGGCAGCACGGGCGACCCCAAACCCGTGCGGGCGGCGGAAGGGCCGCTCGCGCGATTCCTCGACTGGTACCCCGGAACGTACGGCCTGACCGGGCGGGACCGGTTCGCCCTGCTCGCCGGGCTCGCGCACGACCCCCTGCTCCGCGACGCCTTCACCCCGCTCGTCCTGGGCGGCACGCTGCACGTGCCCGACCAGGACGACATCCGCGACCCCGCCCGCCTGGCCGCCTGGCTGCGGGACCGCGCCGTCACCGTCGCCCACCTCACCCCGCAGCTGGCCGTGCTCGTGGCCGCCGCCGGGGTGCCGCTGCCGGACCTGCGGCTGGTCCTGCTCGGCGGAGACCGGCTCACCTGGGCACAGGCCGCCCGGTTCCGGGAGGTCGCGCCCGGCGCGCGCCTGCTGAACGCCTACGGCACCACCGAGACGCCCCAGGTCCAGGCGGTCTACGAGATCACCGGCGGGGACCGCCGCGGCCGGGCGGAGCAGGCGGATCACGGCGGCCGGGCGGAGCAGGCGGACCCCGGTGGCCGGGCGGGTCACGGCGGCCGGGACGACCGCGGCGACGCCGTCCCGGTCGGGCACGGGGTCGCCGGCGCGGAACTGCTCGTACTCGCCGGGAACGGGCTGCCGGCCGCGGTGGGGGAGCTGGGCGAGGTGGTGGTCCGCAGCCGGCGGCTGGCCGAGGGCTACCTCGACGAGCGGCTCACCGAGGAGCGCTTCACCCTGGAGGGGGACGGCGAGACGGGCCGGTACCGGACGGGCGACCTGGGCCGCTACGACCCCGCCGGACGGGTCGTGCTCGCCGGGCGGGCCGACGGCCAGGTGAAGATCCGCGGCCACCGGGTCGAGCTCGGCGAGATCGAGGGCGTGCTCATGGAGCACCCGGACGTCCGGGCCGCGGCGGCGGCGGTCGCCGACCGGCCGGGCGGGCCGGTGCTGCGCGCCTACGCCGTCCCCGCGGGGGCGGGGGTCCGCCCGGCCGTCCTCCGGCGGCACCTGGGCGACCGGCTGCCCGCCCACGCCGTCCCCGCCGAGGTGGTCCTGCTGCCCGCGCTGCCCCTCACCCCGAACGGGAAGGTCGACCGGGCCGCGCTGCCCGAACCCGCGCCCCGCCCGGCCGGCACGCGCGCCGACGAGCCGTCCGGCGCGACGGAGCGGCTCGTCGCCGGGGTGTGGCGGGAGGTCCTCGGCCTGCCGAGGATCTCCGCCGGAGAGAACTTCTTCGAGATCGGCGGGCACTCGCTCGCCACCGCCGAGGTCCAGGCCAGGCTCGCCGCGCTGCTCGGCCGCGCCGTCCCCATCGTGGACCTCTTCCGCTTCCCCACGGTCCGCTCCCTCGCCGCCCACCTCGACGGCGCCGGGCGCACCCCGGGTCCGGAACGCGCCTCCCGGCGGATCGCCGCCAGGCAGGTCCGGACCCCGTCCCGCAGGGCACCATCCCGCCGGCCCCACCCGGCCGGAAGACAGGAGAATGAGGAATGACCGAGGAATACGCGGTCGAGCCGATCGCGGTGGTCGGGCTCGCGTGCCGGATGCCGGGGGCTCCGGACGTCCCGTCGTTCTGGCGCAACCTCGTCGACGGAGTGGAGTCGGTCAGGTTCTACACCCGGGAGGAGCAGGCCGCGCTCGGCGTGCCCGACTATCTGCTCGACGACCCGAACTTCGTGCGCGCGGCGTCCATCGCCGACGACTACGGCGCCCTGGACGCCGCCTTCTTCGGCATGTCCCCCCGTGAGGCGCAGCTGCGCGACCCGCAGCAGCGGATGTTCCTGGAGCTGTCGCACAGCGCCCTGGAGGACGCCGGCTACGACCCCGCGCGCTACCCGGGAGAGGTCGGCGTCTACGGGGCGATCGGCTCCGACGAGTACCAGTGGATGTTCATCCGCAGGGACCGCAGGACGCACGCCTCCGTCGGCAACCTCGCCATCTACACCGGCAACCACCCGGACTACCTGTCGACGCTGGTGTCCTACAAGCTCGACCTGCGCGGCCCCAGCCTCACCCTGCACACCGCCTGCTCGTCCTCGCTGGTCGCCATCCACACGGCCTGCGAGGCGCTGCGGTCCGGCGAGTGCGACATGGCGCTCAGCGGCGGCGTGTCGATCGAGATGCCGCCCGAGTGGGGCTACCAGTACCACCAGGACGGCATCTACGCCCCCGACGGGCACTGCAGGGCGTTCGACGCCTCCGCCGCGGGCACCATCTGGGGCGGCGGCGGGGGCATCGCCGTGCTCAAGCGGCTGTCGGACGCCCTCGCCGACGGCGACCACGTCCGGGCGATCGTGATCGGCAACGCCATCAACAACGACGGCGCCACCAAGGTCGGCTTCTCGGCGCCGAGCGTCGAGGGGCAGGCCGTCGCGGTCTCCCAGGCCCTCGACCTGGCCGGCGTCGACCCGCGCACCGTCACCTACGTGGAGGCGCACGGCACCGGCACCTCCCTGGGCGACCCGATCGAGGTGGCCGCGCTGTCGAGCGTGTTCGGCAGGGACACCGCCGAGACCGGCTGGTGCGGGATCGGCTCGGTCAAGACCAACATCGGGCACCTCGGCCCCGCCGCGGGCATCGCCGGGTTCATCAAGACGGTCCTGTCGATCGAGCACGGCATGATCCCGCCGAGCCTCAACTACACCAGCCCCAACCCCCGCATCGGCTTCGGCGAGAACCCCTTCCACGTCGTGTCCGCCCTGACCAAGTGGGAGACCGGTGACCTGCCGCGCAGGGCCGGGGTCAGCTCCTTCGGCATCGGCGGCACCAACGCGCACGCCGTACTCGAGCAGGCGCCGGCGGTCCCGCCCGCCCCCCGCGAGGACCGCCCGGTCCACCTCCTGCGGCTGTCGGCCCGCACCCCGGCCGCGCTGGACGCCATGGCGGGCAGGCTCGCCGACCGGCTGACCGGCGCGGCCGACCTCGACCTGGCGGACGTGGCCTTCACGCTGCGCACCGGGCGCAAGGAGATGAAGCACCGGGCGGTCGTCGTCGCCACCGACACCGAGGACGCGGCCCGCGCGCTCACCGACCCCCGCCGCCTGGTCAGGGGCGCGGCGGGCACGGCGCCGCGGGTGGCGTGGCTGCTGCCCGGCCAGGGCGCGCAGTACGCCGGGATGGGGTCCGGCCTCTACCGGACCGAGGAGGTCTTCCGCCAGGCCGTCGACGAGTGCGCCGAGATCCTCCGCGCCGAGCTCGGCCTCGACCTGCGGGACCTGCTCTTCCCCGGCGACGGCGGGCGGGAGGCCGCCGACGAGCGGCTCCGGCAGACCGCGCTCACCCAGCCCGCGCTGTTCACCGTCGAGTACGCGCTGGCCCGCCTCTGGCGCTCCTGGGGCGTCGAACCGGCCGCGATGATCGGCCACAGCATCGGCGAGTACGTCGCGGCGACCGTGGCCGGGGTCTTCGACCTGCCCGGCGCGCTGCACGTGGTCGCCGCCCGGGGCAGGCTCATGCAGAGCATGCCGCCGGGCTCGATGCTCGCGCTCCGCCTGGACGAGGCGGAGGTCCGCCAGAGCCTGCCCGACGGGCTGTCGATCGCGACCGTCAACGGGCCGGGCACCTGCGTCGTGGCCGGGCCCACCGGCCTGGTCGAGGAGTACGGCGCGCGACTGGCCGGGCAGGGGGTCGGAGGCACGGTGCTGCGCACCTCGCACGCCTTCCACTCGGCCATGATGGACCCCGTCCTCGCGGAGTTCCACGAGGTGGTCGCCTCGACCCTGCGCAACGCCCCCGCCCTGCCCTTCCTGTCGAACGTCACCGGGACGTGGATCACCGCCGAGGACGCGACCGACCCCGCCTACTGGACCCGCCACCTGCGGGAGGCGGTCAGGTTCGGCGACTGCGTGGCGACCCTCCTGGCGGAGGGGGAGTGGCGGCTCGTCGAGTGCGGCCCCGGCCGCCAGCTGGCCGGCCTGGCCAGGACCCAGCTGCCCTCCGGCGCCCCGGCGCCGCTGGCGAGCCTGCCCGGCCCCGCGGACCCCAAGCCGGACGCGGAGGTGCTCCACGCCGCGGCCGGGGCCCTGTGGGCCTCGGGCGTCGCGATCGACCCGGACGCCGCGGGCGCACCCGGGCGCCGCGTCCCGCTGCCGGGCTACCCCTTCGAACGCTCCCACCACTGGGTGCCGATCCTGCCCGACCCGCAGCTGATCTACCCGGTCCCGCCACGCACCGGCGCGCTCCCCGTCGAGGAGTGGTTCAGCCTGCCCGCCTGGCGGCAGGAGCCCGTCCCCGTATCCGGCGCGCCCGCGCCGGAGCGCTGCCTGGTCTTCGCCGGCCCGTCCGCCGCCCCGCTCACGGCGGCGCTGCGCGCGGCCGGGACGCAGGTGCTGACCGTCGCCGCCGGAGAGCGGTACGGCCGCACGGCCGACGGCGGGATCACGGTCCGGCCCGGTGCCCGGGAGGACTACGAGGCCCTGATCGCCGAGGTCGGGGTGCCGGAGCGGATCGTCCACGCCTGGGCGCTCGACGGCCCGCCCGCCCGCGACGCGGCCGGCACGCTGGCCGCCCAGGACCTCGGCTTCTTCAGCCTGCTCACCCTCGTCCAGGCGCTGGCGGCGGCCGAGCGGGAGTCCGCGGTGCACCTGGACGTGCTGACCGCGGGCACGCAGGGCGTGCTCGGTCCCGACCTGCGCCGCCCCGAGCACGCGACGGTGGCCGGGATCGCCAAGGTCGTCCCCCTGGAGGCGCCCTGGCTGTCGGTCCGCCACATCGACCTGGAGGCCGCAGCGGAGACCACGGAGATGGCAGCGGGGGCGGCGGGGGAGCCCGCCGGAACCGGGGCGGTGCCGTACGGCTTCGGTCCCGTGCTGGCCGAGCTCGCCCGGGACCCGCGGCTCGACGCCCCCGCGGAGGGGACGCCGCCCTCCCCGGTGGTGCTGCGGTCCGGGCGGCGCTGGGTGCGGGGGTACGAGCCCGTCCCGGTGGCCGCCCCGGCCCCCCGCGACGGCGCGCCGGAAGGGCTGCGCGAGGGCGGCGTCTACCTCGTCACCGGCGGCCTCGGCGGGATCGGCCTCACCCTGGCCGAGGACCTGGCCCGGCGGGTGCGGGCCCGGCTGGTCCTGCTCGGCCGCTCGGGACTGCCCCCGCGGCAGGAGTGGGAGACGCTCGCCGGCGGGACGGACCGGACCGCCCGGGCCGTCGCGGCGGTCCGCCGGATGGAGGAGGCGGGCGCCGAGGTGCTCGCGCTGGCCGCCGACGTGACCGATCCGGCGAGCGTGCGGCGCGCCCGCGACGAGGCGCTCGCGCGGTTCGGCCGGATCGACGGGATCGTGCACGCCGCCGGCCTGCCCGGCGGCGGCATGGCCGAGGTCAAGGAACGCGCGGAGGCCGAACGGGTGATGGCCCCCAAACTGGCCGGCACCATCGCGCTCCGCGAGGCGTTCGGCGACCTGGAGCCGGACTTCGTGCTGCTGTGCTCCTCGGTGACCGCGGTGGCCGGAGGGTTCGGCCAGGTCGACTACTGCGCCGCCAACAACTTCCTCGACGCCTACGCGCAGACCTGGCCCGGACGGGTGGTCTCGGTCAACTGGGGCGCCTGGCTGGAGGTCGGCATGGCCGCCGAGGTCGCCGCGCCGGTGGCCTTCCGGGCGCTGCAGCGCGGCGACCGGGTCAGCCCGCTGGACCACCCCGTGCTCACCCACCGGCACGACTCCGCGGACCGGCTGCCCTGGGCCTCCGGGACGGTCTCCCCGGACACCCACTGGCTGCTGGCCGAGCACCGCGTCGCCGGAGAGCCGGTGCTGCCCGGCACCGGCTACCTGGAGACGGTCCGCCACGCCTTCGAGGCGACCGTGCCCGCTCCGGGACCCGGCCACGCCGTCGAGCTGCGCGACGTCGCCTTCGTGGCGCCGCTGGCGGTCGCCGAGGGCGCCTCGGCCGAGCTGCGGGTGCTGTTCTCGCCCGGGGGGGACGGCGTGGACTTCGAGGTGGTGAGCGTCGTCGGCGGGACGACCAGGCAGCACGCCAGAGGCGGCGCGGCGTGGGTGCCCGCGGACGCGCAGGCCGCGGACCTGGCCGAGCTGCGGGACCGGTGCTCGTACGGCTCCCGCGGCGAGGCGGCGGACATGTTCGCCTCCGCGTCCGGCCTGGTCGCCTTCGGACCCCGCTGGCGGAGCCTGCGCGCGGTGCACCTGGGGCAGGAGGAGGAGCTCGCCCTGCTGGAGGCGGCGCCCGAGGTCGCCGCGGAACTCGGCCGCTTCGGGCTCCACCCGGCCCTGCTCGACGAGGCGACCGCGTTCGTCAGCGCCGCGGGCGAGCACAGCTACCTGCCGCTGGGCTACGGCAGGATCACCGTGCACGCACCGCTGCAGGAGCGGGTCTGGAGCCACGCCAGGCACCGGGACACCGGGGGAGGGGAGATCGTCTCCGTCGACCTGACGCTCTACGGGGACGACGGCCGCGTCCTGGCCGACGTCTCCGACTTCGTGCTCCGCCGGGTCGACACCGGCGCGGTCGCCGCCACCGTCGGGGAGGGCGCCCGGCAGACGGCGGAGCAGCCCGTCGTGGCCGAGGAGTCCGCGGCGGCCGGGGCGGGCGTGGACCTGGAGGGGACACAGCGCGGCATCTCGCCCGCGGGCGGCGCGGACGCCTTCCGGCGGCTGCTCGCCGCGGACCTGGGACCCCAGACGGTCGTCAACGCGACCGCGCTGGCGGAGTTCGTGGCGGGCGTGCGCGAGCTCACCCAGGAGACCGTGGCCGAGGAGCTGGACCTGGCGGCGGACGGCGGCGGGGGGAACGCGGACGGCTACGTCGCGCCCCGCAACGAGACCGAGAGCATGCTGGCGGGGCTCTGGGGCGAGGTGCTCGGCGCGGGACGGGTCGGCGTGGAGGACGACTTCTTCGAGCTCGGCGGCAACTCGCTCGTCGCGGTCCAGCTCATCGCGCTGCTGCGCAAGAAGGCGGGGGTGAAGCTCCCCATGCGGACGCTGTTCCAGGTCCCCACGGTGACGGGGATGGCGGCGCTCGTCGAGGAGATGCGGGCGAAGGGGGCCGCCAAGGAGGCGGCTCCGGCCGCCATCGTCCGCCAGCCCCGGACCGCCACGCCGGGCTGACCCGGCCCGCTCCGGAGGGGCGGCCCGCCGGAGCGGCCGGTCCGGACGGGCCGGCCCCGCTCCCGGCCCTGCGGCGTGGTGCGTTCCGCGAGGCCGGGAGTCGCCGCTCCCTCCTTCCCCGAGGAGCAGACCGGGTGAGCCTGACAGGGCTTGCTGGAAGCGGGCGAGGCGCCGCTGCTGGACCGGGTGACCCGGCTGGCGGTCCGATGCCTGCACGTGCACGCCGGCCCGGTCCGGCTCCGCCGGTCCGTGGGCAGAGCCCTCCGTTCAGACGGTGAAGCGGTTCACCAGCTCGCGCAGTGACGTGCTCATGTCGGCCAGCTCCGCCGCGGCCCGGCGCGACTGCTCCACCCCTTCGGTGGTCACCGCCGCGGCCTGGGCGACCCCGGCGATGTTGGCCGCGATCTCGGTGCTGGAGCTCGCCGCGTCGGCGACGTTGCGGTTCATCTCCCCGGTGGTGGCGGTCTGCTCCTCCACCGCCGCGGCGATCGCGGCCTGGTGGTCGTTGATCCGGCCGGTGATCTCGCTGATCCTGCTGATCGCCTCCATCGCGCTGCTGGTGTCGGCCTGGATCGCCTTCACCCGCCGGGCGATGTCCTCGGTGGCCTTGGCCGTCTCCTGCGCCAGATCCTTGACCTCTCCGGCGACCACGGCGAAGCCCTTGCCGGCCTCTCCGGCCCGCGCGGCCTCGATGGTGGCGTTCAGTGCCAGCAGGTTGGTCTGCCCGGCGATGGCCGTGATCGTCTTGACGACGTCGCCGATCTCGGCCGAGGAGGTCTCCAGCTGAGCCATGATCGCGTTGGTGGTCTCGGCCACGGTCACCGCCTCGATGGCGACACCGGCGGCTGCGGAGGTGCTGTGAGAGATCTCGCGGATCGCCGATCCCATCTCCTCTCCGCCGGCCGCGACGACCTCGACGTTGCGGGAGACGTCTTCGGCCGCGGCGGCCACCACTGCGGACTGGGCGCCGACCTCCTCAGCCGAGACCGCGATCTGCTCTGAGACCTGAGACAGGCGGACCGAGGAGGCCGCCAGGGTGTCGCTGTGGTCGACCAGGGCCGCCACCGTGGTGCGCAGCGAGACGGCGGTGGCGTCCAGGGCGTCGCCGAGCCGGCCGAGCTCGTCACGGCGCTGCAGGCCCAGGCGCACGGTCAGGTCACCGCGGGCCAGCCGGCCCAGTCCGGTGACCACGGTGCTCAGCGGGCGCACCAGTGACCGCGTCACGGCCACGCTCAAGACGGCGGCCAGTGCCAGGGCGCCGGCCAGGGCGCCGTACAGCACCCGGCTGCTGGTCTGCTCGACCTGCACGGCCTCTTTCTCCAGGGCGGCAAGGCGTCCCGCGATGGAGTCCTTCAGTTCGGTGCTGATCTTGACGCCCAGGGCCCAGGCGTCGGCGGCGGGTCCTTCGTTGATGTTGTCCATGACCTCGACGCGCGCCTGGCGGGTGTCCTCGCGCAGCAGCTCGACGATCTTGTCGTCCCAGGTGAAGAAGTCCTCCCAGGCGGGCCGGAGCCGGTCGAACTTCTGCCGCTCGGCCGCGATCATGTACTGGGTGTGGGTGCCGTCCAGGGTGGCGAACAGGGCTTTTTTGGTGTCCATGAGGCCGGTGCGGTTGTAGGAGTCGGGCGCGACAGCTGCCGCACCGCCGTACGCGCCGGCGTCGGCCACCACCAGTCCCTGCCAGCTCGTGGCGTCGGCCACGTGGTAGGCGAACGTCTGGATGTCGTCTTCCAACTGCTCCAGATGCGCCATCCGCGCGCTGATGTCGGCCTGCCGTCCCAGTCCCCACTGGCCGACGCCGACCGCGATGGCGATGAGAAGGGCGACCAGGAAGAAGGACAGCCCCAGCCGCTTGCCGACTCCCAAGCCCTTCAGATAAGACATGATGCGTTTCCTCGCCGTCGTCATTCCCCCATGAGGGTCTTCCTTCTCTCATCGGCAGCACGACGCACGAGTTGAACAGCGTGGCCTGGTGGATCGCGACGGGAGCCGAATGCCGGTGGTCGCCGGCTCCCATGCCCACCTTGACCACAGGCAGCGTCGGCGAGTTCCGGAGCCACCTCGCCGTCCCGAGCGCCCCACTCTCGATAGGCCGATCTCAGGTTGGTGAACTTCCGGGCCCCAGGATCGTTAGGGCCATCCGCAGGCCGCCGCCGCATCGCGCTCAGCCAAGATCCAGATGGGCGCGGCCGTGCTGGCCGCGCTCGTCATGTCGGTCCCCCTGCTGCGCCTGCTGCGGCGCAGCATCACCGTTCCGCTGGCGGAATCCACCGGAGCGCTGAAGGCGCTGGCCGCCAAGGACCTCACCCGCCAGGCCGACACCTCCGCCATGGGCGGAGAGCTGCACGAGATGGGCACGGCGATCAACGAGGCCGTCGGCGTGCTGCGCGGCGCGGTGACGCAGATCAAGACCGACGCGCAGCAGCTGTCGCGGGCCTCAGAAGCCATGCGGTTGTCCGCGACCCGGATCGTCACCGGCTCCGACACCGCCACCTCGCGGGTGGAGAACGCATCAGCCGCGGCCGGCGAGGTCAGCGGCAACGCTCAGCTGGTCGCCTCGGGCGCCAGGGAGATGGGCCTGTCGATCCAGGAGATCAGCAAGAGCGCCTCCGAGGCGGCCACCGTCGCCGGCGAGGCGGTCGCCGCCGCCGATTCCGCCGGCACGCGCGTCCAGCGGCTCAGCACGTCCTCCTCCGAGATCGGCGCGGTGGTCAAGGCCATCAACGCGATCGCCGAGCAGACCAACCTGCTGGCGCTCAACGCCACCATCGAGGCGGCCCGCGCCGGGGACGCCGGCAAGGGCTTCGCCGTGGTGGCCGGCGAGGTCAAGGACCTGGCGCAGGAGACCGCACGCGCCACCGAGGACATCGCCGCGCGGGTCAAGGCGATCCAGTCCGACAGCGACGGCGCCGTGGAGATCATCAGCGGTTTCCAGGACGTCATCGGCAAGATCAACGCCTACGTCACCGCGATCGCCGGCGCCGTGGAGGAGCAGAGCGCCACGACGGCCGGCATGAGCAACAGTGTCAGCGACGCCGCGAGCGGATCGACGCGGATCGCCGACCACATCTCCGCGGTCGCCGAAACGGTGTCGCAGGCGCACCACGCCGTGAAGGAGAGCATGGCGACGATCGACGAGCCGGCCGTCATGGCCGAGCAGATGAACGAGCAGGCCAAGGCCTTCAACGTGTGATCACCGAGCCGGGCCCCGCCCGGGATGCGTGCCGCGTCATGACCGCGGCCACGACGCGGCACAGATCCGGGCACGGCATCGCCGGCGGGCGAGCACGCACCCGCGCACCGGCGAGCCCCACTGCGTGATGTGCCGCGCCCGGTACCGGAAGGCGAGAGGAAAGTCCGCGTGAGCAGGGAATCCGACCCTCGCGGCTCGTCGGATCCATGAACCCCCTGCACGGCTGTGAGCGCGTCCCGGAGCGTCGGACCGGTAGAGATCGCGGAGTCTCATCTGGTGGGGCAGAATCACCGGAATGCAGACAGGATGGGCAGCTGTGGAGAAGATCGACTGGTCGCGGCTCTTTCACGCTTACGGCATGGCCACCGACACCCCGGGACACCTTCGGGCGCTGGTCAGCGAGGACGAGGCCGCCACGCGGGCCGCTGTGGCCCACCTGGAAGGCGCGGTGATACACCAGGGGACACCCTGGACGGTGACCCCGCCGGCGGCCCTGGTGGTGGCGGGCCTGCTGGATGATCCGCGCACGGTCCGCTCGGTCGCCCAGCCGTTCGCCGTGGGGGAGGAGCCTGCCGCCCGGCCGCTGCGTGCGATCCTCCTCGACTTCCTGGCCGAGATGGCCGAAGCGGCCCAGCCGGACGTCCCCGAGGAGGAACTACGCGCCGCAGCGTATCCGCACGGCCGGGAACGGGACATCGCCGACCTCGCGGCGCGGATGTTCGCCGGCGGAGAGGAGGACGAAGACGATGAGGACGGGAACGACGAAGGCGATTGGGATGAGGAAGTGGCCGATGCGGCCATCGCTCAGGCGATGCTGGAGCTACGGGTGATCGCTCCGGCTCTCATCGGCCCGGTGAGCGCCCGCCTCGGCGATGATGATCCCCGGGTGCGGAGCAGCGCCGCCGAGGCTCTGGCCGCCATCACGGAGATCACCAGCCCTGTGGTGGACTCCGCCGGATCGTCTTGAGTCTGTTCGGGCGGTGTGTCGTTTCTGTTGGCACCGGAACGATGTGTGGTGGTAATCCGTGTCCGGAAGTCATGGGGCACCCCAGTGATGTCGCCGACCAGCTTGAGTCCCGGCCGCGTGGCGGTGAAGTCGCGTCCGACCAGGTCGGGAAGGCCGCAAAAGGCGCCCTGGGCGGCGGTGGTCGGCCGAAACGCCCGCACCTGGGCCGGGACCGGGCCCCGCTCGCGCATCAGCGCCCGCACCGGCTCGGCCGAGCAGGACTCGCCGCGCCGCAGCAGCTCCGCGTGCACCCGCCGATATTCGTAGGTCTCGTGCGCCTCGTGGAAGATCTCGACGACCAACCGGGCCAGCAGTGCACGACGTTGCGCGGTGGCCGAGGCCGGCCGCTGACGCCACTCGTAGTAGCCCGAGCGGGACGCCCTCAGCCAGGCGCACATCTTGGCGATCTTATGGTGGGCCTTCTCCGCATCGATCAGCTCGTACTCGGCGAGCGTCATCGGCTCTCGGCCGCGAAGAAGGCGGCTGCTTTTTCAGGAACGTCAGCTTCTCCCGCAGCTCGGCGTTCTCCCGCTCCAGTTCGCGGATCCGGGCCCGCTCCGGCCCGGACAGCGGCTGCTCGTCCTGGCCGTGCACGATCCGGTGCCGGTGCACCCGGCTGCCCAGGGTGCTGGCGTTGATCCCGAACTCGCGTGCCACCGATGCGACCGTCCGCTCGCCCTCCAGCACCATGCGGACGGCTTCTTCCTTGAACTCGGGCGAGAACTGCTGCCTGCGACGCCTCGTCACGTATCCATCTCTTTCAGCCTTGTCGTAGCGGGTCGTCAGAGAGCGATTCGCGAGCTGATGCCCGGCTTGTCGTAGCACGATCGGACGGTTCTGCGGGATTCCGGCTGGTCGGCGGGCTTGGCCGTGCTGGGATCACAGGTGAGCGAGCGCAAGCCGTACCCGAGCGACGTGTCCGACGAGCGGTGGGCCCTGATCGAACCGGTGATCACCGCGTGGAAGGCCAACGCGGCCGATCAGCCGACCCCAGCCTGGTCGTGCTCGACACCCAGAGCGTGCACGCGGCGGCCGGAGTCCCCTCCGACACCACCGGCAGGGACGCCGGCAAGAAGGCGCCCGGCCGTGAACGCTGCCTGCCGTAGACGTACTGGGCCTCGTCGTCGCGGTCGTCGTATCAGCGGCCTCGGCGCACGACAACGCCGCCGGCATCGCCCTGCTGGACCGCATCACCGCGCAGAGCGACACCGTGCGCACCGCGCTGGCCGACCAGGGGTTGAAGAACGCGGTCGTCGCCCACGGCTCCGCGCTCGGCATCGACGTGCGGATCGTCGCCCACGGCGCCGAGCGGGGGTTCGTCCCCCAGTCCAAACGGTGGGTGGTGGAGCAGGCCTACGGCACCCTGACTCTGCACCGCCGCCTGGTCCGCGACGACGAACACCGTCCCGCCAGCTCCGAATCGCGCGTGTACTGGGCGATGAGCGACGTGATGGCCCGCCGCCTGACCGGCGCCTCCACCCCGTCCTGGCGCAGCGCGTGACCGGGCGGGAGCCGATCCCCGGGCTGCTGGAGCCGATCGACGCACGCGAGGCCGCCCTGACCGGCGAGGTCGAACAGACCCGCACCCGGATCGACGAACTCGCTGTGCGGCTGCGTGAACCCGACGAGGCGATCGACCATCTGCGGATCACCCGCAAGACCCTCCTCGCGCTCGCCGACGACGACGCCGTCGAACCGGCCGCACCAGCACCCGCGATACCCGACCACCCCGCCTACCAGCAGAGCGGATCCTGGCCGTCTTCGCCGACGCCGGCCGGCCTCTGCGCGCCCGTGACCTGTGTCAGGCCCTGGACCTGCCCATCGTGTCGAGGAACACCAAGAACATCCGCTCCAAGCTCAAGCGCCTGGTCAGCCGCGGCATCCTCGTCGAGGACGAGCCCGGCTTGTTCGCTCGGCCGCGCGCATAGTCCGGCAGCGAGCCCCCTGACCAGCCTGTCTTCTCCAACCTCAACGACGAAAAGGACGTCAACTCGCGAATCGCCCTGTCAGGGGCGGCCATCGGCCGGATCGGCAGATGCCGGGTCGGCGGCGGGCAGGGTGACGGTGAAGCAGGCGCCCGGGTCGGCGGGGGTGTAGACGACGTCGCCGCCGTGCGCGCGAGCCAGCTCCCGGGTGATCCACAGGCCCAGGCCGACGGATTCGGGGGCGGCATCGGCGCTGCTGAACCGGGAGAACAACACCTCGCGTTTGTCGTCGGGCACGCCCAGGCCGTGGTCGCGCACGCACAGGGCGACCTGGCCGCCGGGGGCGGGCGCGGCACTGATGACGATCGGGGGCTCGCCGTGGCGCAGGGCGTTGGTGAGCAGGTTGATGAGGATCTGCTCCAGCCGCGCGGGATCGGCGCGGACCTTCACGTCATGGTCCATGTCGACGGTGATCGGGCCGTTCAGGTGGGCCAGGGCGTCGTCGATCGCGGCGCGCAGCGGGACGGACCGCAGGTCCAGGCGCAGCCGGCCGTTGACGTCGACCCGGTCGGCGTCCAGCAGGCTGATGGCCAGGCGGCGGATCCGTGCGGTCTGGCGCAGCGCCATCTCGGTGAACTTCTTGCGCTGGGCGGGCGGCAGGTCGCCCTCATCGTCGTGCAGGGTCTCCAGGACGAACTGCACCGAGGTCAGCGGTGAGCGCACGTCGTGGGCCAGGGTCGAGGTCAGGGCGGCCCGCCAGCGCTCGGCGCGGCGCAGGGCGGCCCGGTCGCGGCGGTGGTGGTCGACCTGGCGGGCGATCATCGCGGCCACGGCCACCAGTGTCGGGATGAACAGGACCGCGCTGGTGAGCACTCCCGGCAACCGGCCGGTGGCGACCATCGGGGCCAGGTAGGCCAGCAGCGCCACCGGTGCCACCGCCAGCGCGGCGCGGGCAGGGAAGTGCAGGCCGATCCAGACGAACACCAGCACGAAGAAGGGTGCGGCGTTGGCGACGGTGCCGCCGGCCGCCCCTATGGAGACGGATAAGACCACGAAGGCGGGCAGGGTCAATGCCAGCGGCGCCCATGGGTGCAGCCGGGCCCAGATCGGCCACCACCCGGCCGCGGCCGCGGCCGCCTGCAGCGCGGCCAGGCCGAGGAAGATCGGCTGCTGGTCGGCCGGGACCGACAGCGCCTTCACCACGGTCAGGACCGTGCCCACGGTGAACAGCAGCGCCATCTGCCGGGCGGCGTGGACGGGGCCTTCCCCGAGCACCGACCACTGCCGGACCATGACCATCACCGTCCAATCCCTGATAAACCCTCATACCCGACCTTTCGGTCATGAACCGGTCGGGGTGGCGATCGGCATCGCCACCCGGTGAATCTACGACGTGAAGCCGTCGTCTGCGATCATTCCAGACCGCATCGGCCCGCGCAGGCGGCGATCTCACCGCTGACCGGGCGGCCGTGTCCGCCCGGCCGGACGCCCGCTCCCGGCATCCACAGAACGCCTGTGCGCAATCATTCGGTTACCCTCGGTTGAAGCACGGGAGTGGCCGTGCCGGTTCCACGGGCACAGATCACAGCGGAGGGGGGACGAGGCCGGTGGCGGGCACCAAGCGGGAAGCGGCGCTGGTGGCGCTGCTGGACACCATCACGGCCGTGGCCAACACCAGCGACGACCTCGAGGACGCGGCCCGCGCGGTGCTGAACGCGGTGTGCGAGGCGACCGGCTGGCCGCTCGGTCACCTGTGCGTGCCGGCCGACATCGGCGAGGACTTCGTCTCGGCCGACATCTGGAGCGGGCCGATCGGCGACTTCCCGGCACTGCGCGAGATCAGCCAGACCGTGCGTTTCCCGCCCGGCACCGGCACGATCGGCCGGGCCGCGGCCACCGGCCAGCCGGTCTGGTCACGCGACATCGCCGTCGATCCGTTGTTCTTCCGCGCGCAGCAGGGCCGCGACCTGGGGGTGCGGGCGGCGTTCGCGTTCCCGATCGTGGCCGCCGACGGGGTCGCGGCGGTGCTGGAGTTCTTCTCCGCCCAACCGGCCGAGCCCGATGAGCCGCTGCTGCGGGTGATGGCCAGCCTCGGCCACCAGCTGGGGCGCATCGTCGACCGGCGCACCGCCCAGACAGCCGTCCAGGCGGGCCGCGACCGGCTGCGCCAGGTCATCGACACCTCCGTGGAGGGGTTCGTCTCCACCGACGCCGCCGGGCACATCACCGAGTGGAACGCCGCGGCGACGCGCATGTTCGGCCGCTCCCGCGAGCAGGTGCTGGGACGGCAGGTGCACGAGACGATCGTGCCGGAGCGCTACCGCAAGGCCGACCAGGCCGGCCGGGCCCGGTTCTTGGCCACGGGGCGGTCGAACGTGCTCGGCCGCAGATTGGAGCTGGCCGGCGCGCGGCCCGACGGCAGCGAGTTCCCCATCGAGATCGTGGTGTGGGCCACCCGCGAGGACGGTGAGTGGGCCTTTCACGCGTTCATCCACGACATCACCGACCGGCGCCGCGCCGAGCAGGCACTGCGCCAGGCCTATGAGGCCGAGCAGGCCACGGTGGCGCGCCTGAGGGAGCTGGACGCGGCCAAGGACGCCTTCATCACCGCTGTCTCCCATGAGCTGCGCACCCCGCTGACCTCGCTGATCGGCTATCTGGAGGTCGTGGCCGACGCCGAGGCCGGGGTGGTGGAGGCCTCGCCGCCGGGCCGGCGGATGCTGGAGGCGATGACCCGCAACGCGGCCCGGCTGCAGAACCTGGTCGAGGACCTGCTGGCGATCAGCACCCTCAGCGCCGACCACCTGGAGATCGAGGCGGTGCCCGTGCCGGTCGGTGAGGTCATCGAGGCGGCGCTACGGGTGACCGCCGCCGCGGCTCGCGACAGCGGGCACGTCTTCCAGGTGCGTGTGGACGACGGCGTCGGCCGCGTCGCCGGCGACCGGGATCTGCTGGTGCGGGCGGTGGGCGCGCTGCTGTCGAACGCGGTCAAGTTCTCGGCCGCCGGCACGCCGATCACCGTGCGCGCCTCCGCGACCGGGCAGCGGGTGGAGGTCGCGGTCACCGACCGGGGAGCCGGGATCGGCGCCGATGAGCTGCCGCACGTGTTCGAGCGCTTCTCCCGGACCCGGTACGCCGACGAGCACGCCATCCAGGGTGTGGGGCTGGGGCTGGCCATCGCCAAGGCGATCGCCGAGGCGCACGGCGGCGCCGTCACCGCGACCAGCACCCCGGGTGAGGGGTCGACCTTCACCCTCACCCTGCCCGCCGCTGTGTCCTCCTCCTGAGCCGACATCGCCCTCCCGACCCGGCAGGCCCCACCCTCCGGGGAGCGAGGGGAGGCCGCGCCGAGGTCGGCGTCGACGCCCCGGAAAGTCGTTGATCTTGATCGGTGCAGGTCTTTCCTCCGGGCCGCGACGAATCGCCGGAGGCTCGCCGCCGGATCGTTTCTGGGCTTCCTGGGTCGGGTCCTGGTCATATCCGGCCGGAAACTCCCGCTAAGCACCGAGGCGCCGGTCAGCAAGGCTCGTCCCTGACAGTCCAGCCGGAGTGTGTCCAGATTACGGGACAGAGCCGAAAACCGTACAGTCCCGGGATCGGGCCGGCGATCAGGGCAGGATCGAGGCCAGGTCCTTCGGACTGGTTGCGGCGCTCAGGCGTCCAGCCGTGCGCCTCCTCGATCTCCCGCAGCACGCGGTTCGTCTTGTCCACCGTACGGTTGCACGGCGCAAAACCGGTTTCCGTCATTTCCTTCACCCCTTCCCCCTCGGGGGGCATGCCTCTGTTCGAGCTTCGGCGAGGCGGGCGTGGGGTCACATCCCCCAGCCGGGTATTCGTCCCGGCTCGGGAGCGAAAAATCTTATCGGGCATGGGATTCTCCGTCTCCTGTCGTGGCAGGCGCTCCGTGGGAGGAATCATGCGGGGACGCGATCGGGAATGGAGTCTCGTCGATGGCCTGCTGCAGAAGTTGCGGCGAGGCGGGAGCGGGACGCTGCTCGTGGACGGCGAGCCGGGGTCGGGGAAGAGCCGGCTGCTGGCCGAAGCCATCGCCAAGGCGTCCGAACGCGGGATCGGGGTCGTGCAGGGCAGGGTGGAGGAGCTGGGTGAGCTGGCCCCGTGCAGTATGTTGCTGGATGCCCTCGACCTGCGGTCCGAGCGGGGAGACGGCGACGGCTCCGCCCACTTCGGCCCGCTGGTCCTGGAACGGTTGCGGCTGGGCCTCGAGAGACTGGCCCCGGGGCCGGTGCTGGCTGCGCTCGACGACCTGCAACGGGCGGACCCGGCGACGCTGAGGATGGTGCACACCCTGCACGACCTGCTGGCCGATCGTCCCATCAGCTGGCTGATGTCCCGCTCGACCGTGCCGATCGCGTGCCAGGCCGTGTCGCTGTTCGACATCCTGGAGCGGGAGGGGGCAGAGAGGGTGACGCTCGCGCCGCTGTCACCGGCCGCGGTCGCGGCGCTGACGGCGGACACCCTGGGAAGGTCGCCCGACCCGGCGACGCGGGCGCTGGCGGCGGGTGCCGGCGGCAATCCGCTGCTGATCACCGAACTGTTCGCGGGGCTACGCGAGGAAGGGCTGCTGCGGGACACAGCGCGCGCCCGCCCGCCCGGCCGGCTGCGGATCGTGGTGCGGGGCTGGATCGATGCCCTGAGTCCGAAAGCCAGGAGCCTGGTGGAGACGATCGCCGTGCTCGGCCGCTCGTTGTCGCCGGAGCACGCCGCGTCGCTGCTTGACACCACGCCGGCCGCGCTGCTCCCAGCCACGGAGGAGGCCACTGCCGCGGGCATCCTGATCGTGACCGAACACGGCCTGGCCTTCCGTCACGAACTGGTCGCGGACATCGTCGGCGCGGGCATCCCTCCATCGGTGCGGCAGACCCTGCTCGACCAGTCCGGCGCTCTCATGAGCTCCGAGAGGGTGAGGCCGGCTCGCCTGCTCACCGGCCCGGCCTCTATCGCCATAGACGCGGCGATCGCCAGCGGGCGGCTTCACGAGGCCGAGGAGATGGTGCGGAGCCGCCTGGCCGAGCACGGCTCCGTGTACGGCTCGGCCGAACTGCGCTGTCTGCTGGCGGACACGATGTACCTGACGGGCAGGGGAGAAGAGGCGATCCACGAGGCCGAGACGGTGCTGGCGGTCCCGGGTCTGCCCGGCCACGTACGCGAGCGGGCGACCCTGGTCCAGCTGTACGCCACGGCGCGTCTGCGGGACGACGGCACCGCACAGGCGTACGCGCAGGAGGTCATCGACGGGAAGAACCGCTACGGTCCCGCGGCCAGGAACGCCGCGCTGGTCGCCCTGGCCATCGCGGAGCGGCACGAGGGCAGGTTTTCCGGCGCGCTGGCCCTGGCGGAGAGCGCCGGACGGCCGACCGGGGCCGGCTCTTCGAAGGAACGCCGCTACGAGGCCTGTTTGACCGCGGCCGGCGTGCTCGTCGACGTCCACCGACTGGAGGAGGCGGGGGCGGTGCTCCGCCAGGCGCGCAGGGACATGTTCGGCCACGGTCATCTGGCCTGGGCCGCGGACGCTTCGGCGCTGGAGGCCCGCCTGGCGCTGCTCGCGGGCCGTTTCGACGACGCGGTCACCGAGGCGAGGCGGGCCCTGGACCTGGCCGGCGCGCTCAACACGCCGCTGTCGGTCGCGGCGGCCTGCGCGGTGCTCGCCGCCGTCGCGCTGCGGCGCGGCGACCTGCAGGGAGCGGCGCATCATCTCGGGGAACAGCCCGGAGGAGCGGCCGAGGCACGCTTGCGTCACGCCCTGCTGGCCGCGCAGGTCGCGGAGGCCCGCGACGGGCCGCGCAGCGCGATGAGCGCGCTCGCGGAGCTGCCCCGCCCGCTGATGCTCACCATCGAGCCTGCGGCCGGCCCGTGGATGGTCCGGGTCGCCCTGGGCGCGGAGGACCGGGCGGCGGCCGAGTTCGTGGTCGCCGCCGCAGAGGCGCTCGGCCGGGCCAACCATGAGTTTCCGGATTTGGGCGCCGCCGCGGCGCATGCCCGGGGCCTGCTCGACGGGGATCACGAAGCGCTCGCTCTGGCTGCCGGGCGGGCCGAGGATGTGTGGGCGCGGGCCTCTGCCGAGGAGGACCTCGGCATGGTGCTCGCCGTCGCAGGCCGGCGCGTGGAGGCCACAGAGGCGTTGGAGCGCGCCCTGGGCATGTACGACGACATCGGCTCAGTGAGGGACGCCTCGCGCGTCCGCCGGAGGCTGCGCGGCATGGGGGTGCGCCACCGGCACTGGAGTTACGCCGAACGGCCGGTTTCCGGTTGGGACAGTCTCACCGAGACCGAGCACGCTGTCTCGTCGCTCGCGGCGGACGGCTGGACCAACCCGCAGATCGCCGAACAGATGTTCATCAGCGTGCACACGGTCGCGTTCCACCTGAGGCAGGTCTTCCGCAAGCTGAGCATCAGGTCCCGGGTCGAGCTCGCGCGGCTCGCGGCGGAGAAGACACGGGATGGCTTCGATCCGCCGCCCGGCGGGAGGCACGCCTGAACCGCGCTGGCACGGGACCGCGGCGATGACTACCCGCCTGGGGGATGTGGCTGCGAAGAGCGTGCGGAAGCCTGGAAGCAAGGGAGGAAAGAGCGTCATCACCGTGCCTAAGGCGCAGGCCGCCGAGCCCGGCCCATCGTGGTCTCTGGAGGTCTCAGCCTGAGGAGGTAAGGAGGAGCCGTGTCCGTCGCGCCGTCTGTCCCCATCATGACCGGCCGCGAAGTGATCGGAAGTTACGGCAGTTACGAGGAGGCGCAAAAGGTCGTTGACTACCTGTCCGATCACGGGTTCACCGTAGGCGGAACGCTCATCGTCGGCACCGGCCTGCACTCGCTGGAGCGGGTCATCGCGCGCATGACCCATTTGCGGGCGGCTGGCTGGGGTGCGGCGTCCGGAGCATGGTTCGGGTTCCTCATCGGCCTGTTCCTGACGATCTTCTCCACCACCGTCGCAGCCGCGTTGCCCCTGATGTTGTGGGGGCTGCTGTGGGGTGCGGTGGCAGGAGCGGCCTTCGGCCTGATCTCACACGCGATGCTGCGCGGTCAGCGGGACTTCACCTCCGAAAGCACCCTCGTCGCTGACAAGTACGAGGTCCTCGTCGAGTCAGGGCAGGCGGCCAAAGCCCATGAACTGCTCCGAGGAATGACCGGCTAGAGCCCGAAAGGGAGTATGAGGGGGAGCGAGAAATGGCGAAGGCAGTCGGCATCGATCTCGGTACCACCAACTCGGTGATCGCCGCCGCGGTGGACGGCCACCCCACGGTGATACCCAACGCTGAAGGCTCCCGGACGACGCCGTCCGTGGTGGCGTTCACCGACCAGGGCGAACGGCTGGTCGGCCAGCTGGCCCGCCGCCAGGCCATACTCAACCCGAAAGGAACGATCTATTCCGCCAAACGCTTCATCGGCCGCCGCTACGACGAGATCCAGAGCGAGCAGCACGCCGTCTCCTTCGACGTCGTGGAGGGGCCCCAGGGAGCCGTGCGCTTCCAGGTCGGTGACAAGCAGTACGCGCCGGAGGAGGTCTCGGCGCTCGTCCTGCGCAAGCTGGTCGCGGACGCGGCGAAATACCTGGGCGAGAAGGTGACCGAGGCGGTCATCACCGTTCCGGCGTACTTCAACGACGCCCAGCGTCAGGCGACCAAGGACGCGGGGCGCATCGCGGGGCTCGAGGTGCTGCGGATCATCAACGAGCCGACGGCGGCGGCGCTCGCGTACGGGCTGGACAAGAAGTCCAGCGAGACCGTTCTGGTCTTCGACCTGGGCGGCGGCACCTTCGACGTCAGCATCTTGGACATCGGCGAAGGCGTGGTCGAGGTCCGCGCCACCTCCGGGGACGGGCATCTCGGCGGCGACGATTTCGACCGCCGGATCGTCGACCACCTGGCCGATGAGTTCCAGCGGGACCAGGGCATCGATCTGCGCAACGACCCACAGGCCCTGCAGCGCCTGTTCGAGGCGGCGGAGAAGGCCAAGGTCGAGCTCTCGGAGGTCACCCAGACCACGATCAGCCTGCCGTTCGTCACGGCGGACGCCTCGGGGCCGAAGCACCTCAACACCACGCTCATGCGCTCCACGTTCGAGCAGATCACGGCCGATCTGGTCGAGCGCTGCGTCGCTCCCGTCGAGCAGGCGATGGAGGACGCCAAGCTGAGGCCCGCGGACATCGACGAGGTGATCCTCGTCGGCGGGTCGACCCGGATGCCCACCGTGCAGAATCTCGTGCGCCGGCTCACCGACGGCAAGGACCCCAACATGACGGTGAACCCGGACGAGGTCGTCGCCATCGGCGCGGCGGTCCAGGCCGGGATCATCAAGGGCGAGGTGCAGGACGTCGTCCTGCTCGACGTCACGCCTCTGTCGCTGGGCGTCGAGACCCTCGGCGGCCTGATGACCAAGGTCATCGAGCGCAACACGACGATTCCGGCGCGCCGTACCGAGGTCTTCAGCACGGCCGAGGACAACCAGAACGCCGTCGACATCGTCATCCTGCAAGGGGAGCGGGAGCGCGCCGCCGACAACCGGGTGCTCGGGCGCTTCCGACTGGAGAACATCCGGCCTGCGCCGCGGGGGGTGCCGCAGGTCGAGGTCACCTTCGACATCGACGCCAACGGCATCCTCAACGTCTCCGCCCGGGACAAGGACACCGGTGCCGAGCAGCGGATCACCATCAGCGAGAGCTCCAACCTGGACAAGCCGGAGATCGAGCGGATGGTCGCCGACGCCGAGCAGCACCGTACGGAGGACCTTAGGCTCCGGGAGGCCATCGACGCGCGCAACGAGCTGGACTCGGTCGCCTACCAGGTGGAACGCCGCCTGGAGGAGCTCGGCGACGCCGTGCCCGTGCACGAGAAGGCGCGGGCGGAGCAGCTCGTCCAGGACGCCAGGCAGGCGATCAAGGAAGAGGCGCCGGTGGACCGGCTGCGCATGCTCAGCGGAGAGCTGCAGCAGGTCTATCACGGACTCGGTGCCGCCGCGGGCGGCGGGCCGAGCGTGCCGCCGCAGGGCAGGACGGAAAACGCCCCCGGCGGCAGTGACGAGGACGTGATCGACGCCGAATTCACGACCTCGGAGCCCAAGTGACATGAACGAGGACAGATCCGAGACCCAGGACCAGGCCGGCACGGCCACCACGCGGGTCGAGCAGGAACCCGCGGAGGCCGCCGCGCCCGCGGAGACCAACGCGAAGTTGGCGGAGCTGAAGGACCGGTGGCTGCGGGCGGTCGCGGAGCTGGACAACCTGCGCAAGCGCGTCGCACGTGACGCCGAGCGGATCAGGGCCGAAGAGCGGTCCAAGGTGGCGGCGGAGTGGCTGCCCATCCTGGACAACCTCGAGCGCGCGCTGAGCCACGCGGTCCGTGGCGACGGGGGCGCGGACGCCGTCCTTGAAGGGGTACGAGCGGTACGGGACCAGGCGGTCACCTTGCTCAACAGGCTCGGCTATCCCCGTCACGACGAGACCGGTGTGCCCTTCGACCCCGCCCGCCACGAGGCGGTGACGACAGTCGAACGGGCAGACGTCGATCCGGGCACCGTGGTGGAGGTGCTCAGGCCCGGCTACGGCGACGGTGAGCGGCAGCTCAGGCCGGCGATCGTGGCCGTCGCGAAGCAGGTGGAGTGATGGCCGAACGCCGGGACTTCTACGAGGTGCTCGGCGTCGGCCGGAACGCCGACGCCGACGAGATCCAGCGGGCCTACCGCAAGCTCGTGCGCGCCTACCACCCCGATGTCAATAAGGATCCCGGCGCCGAGGACAGGTTCAAGGAGATCTCGGAGGCCTACAGCGTGCTCTCCGATCCCGAGACGCGTCGCCGCTACGACGCGTTCGGACGTGATTTCCGCCAGGTGCCGCCCGACGTCGATCCCGCGGACTGGGCCCGCGCACGCAGCCGAGCGGGTGCGGGTGCGCGGGCCGGCGCGGGGGGTGGCGGGTGGCGCTCGGCCGGCGCCGAGGGCTTCGGCTTCGGCGCGGACGAGGGCATCGACCTGGAGGACCTGCTCGGCGGCATGTTCGGTGGCCGGGGCAGACGGCAGTGGGGGCCGGTGCCCGGCGCCGACCAGGAGGCGGAGCTGACGCTGACCGTGGAGGAGGCGTATCACGGCGGGCGCCGCAGCATCACGCTGTCTGGTGGCAGGCGGCTGGATGTCACGATCCCGCCCGGTGTCACGAACGGGCAGCGGATCAGGCTCACTGGCCAGGGCGGGCACGGCAGTGAGGGAGCCCAGGCGGGCGACCTCCACCTGATCGTGCGGATCGCCGACCATCCCCGCTACCGAGTGGAGGGCCGTGACATCTACGCCCCGCTGCCACTGGCTCCCTGGGAGGCGGCGCTCGGCGCCATGGTCGCTGTCGACACGCCGGGCGGCGAGGCGAAGGTGAAGGTACCGCCGGGCACATCCACGGGCCTCCGCCTGCGCCTGAAAGGACGCGGCATGCCCAGTCCGCGCGGGGCGGCGGGGGACTTCTACGCCGAGTCCCGGATCATGGTGCCTCCCAGGCCTACCGACGAGGAGCGGCGCCTGTTCGAGCAGCTCGCCGCCGTCTCGCGCTTCGACCCGAGGAGGCGCTCATGAGCTACGCGCTCGTCCGCCAGGTCCGGCTGGACCTGGACGCCTACGCGCGGGCCACGGGCCTGCATCCGCAGGCCGTGCGCCGACTGGTGGCGCTCGGCCTGCTGGAGCCGGGCAGGAACGCCAGGGGGGAGCTGTGCTTCACGCCCGCCCAGGTGACGGCGGCGGCACGCATCCAGCGGTTGCACAAGGGACTGTCCATCAACTACGCCGCGATCGGCGTGGTGATCGACCTCCTCGACCGGATCGGGGAGCTGGAGGCCGCCCTGCGCGACCTCCCACGACCACGCTAGGGGGCTGGAGTGGAACCGAACAGGATGACGCAGAAGTCGCAGGAAGCCCTGCACGACGCCCAGACCAAAGCCTTGCGCTTCGGCCACACCGAGGTCGACGGCGAGCACCTCCTGCTGGCCCTGCTCGACCAGCCTGAAGGGCTGGCGCCCAGGCTACTGGAACAGGCCGGCGCCGATCCCCGACGCCTGCATGCCGACCTGGAAGACGAGCTGTCGCGACGGCCCAAGGTCAGCGGCCCGGGCGCCGCGCCCGGCCAGGTGTTCCTCACCCAGCGCCTGTCGCGGCTGCTCGACGCCGCTGACCGGGAGGCACGCCGGCTCAAGGACGAGTACGTCTCCGTCGAACACCTGCTGCTCGCCCTCATCGAGGAGGGATCCACGACCACGTCCGGACGTCTGATGCACGGCCAGGGCCTGAGCAGGGACCGGTTCCTGGAGGCGCTCACCGCCGTGCGAGGCAATCAGCGCGTCACCTCGGCCATGCCGGAGGTGGCCTACGAGGCTCTGGAGAAGTATGGGCGTGACCTGGTCGCCGACGCCCGGGCGGACAAGCTCGATCCGGTGATCGGCCGCGACGGAGAGATCCGGCGGGTGATCCAGATCCTCTCCCGCAAGACCAAGAACAACCCGGTCCTCATCGGCGACCCCGGAGTCGGCAAGACGGCCGTCGTCGAAGGGCTGGCCCAGCGCATCGTCCGCGGCGATGTCCCCGAGGGGCTGCGCGATAAGACGATCTTCAGCCTGGACATGGGCGCGCTCGTAGCCGGTGCCAAGTACCGCGGGGAGTTCGAGGAACGCCTCAAGGCCGTGCTGAACGAGGTGAAGGCGGCGGAGGGGCGGATCCTGCTGTTCGTGGACGAGGTCCACACGGTGGTCGGAGCCGGGGCGACCGAGGGCGCCATGGACGCCGGCAACCTGCTCAAGCCGATGCTGGCGCGTGGCGAGCTGCACCTGATCGGCGCGACCACGGTAGACGAATACCGCAAGCACATCGAGAAGGATGCCGCCCTGGAGCGCAGGTTCCAGCCGGTGCTGATCGACGAGCCCTCGATGGAGGACGCCATCTCGATCCTGCGCGGCCTGCGGGAGCGCCTGGAGGTCTTCCACGGCGTGAAGATCCAGGACAGCGCGCTCGTCGCCGCCGTGACGCTGAGCCACCGCTATATCTCTGACCGGTTTCTGCCGGACAAGGCGATCGATCTGGTGGACGAGGCGTGCGCGATGATCCGGACGGAGATCGACTCCATGCCGGCCGACCTCGACGCCCTGACCAGGCGGGTACGGCGGTTGGAGATCGAGGAGGCCGCACTGGACAAGGAGGACGATCCGGCCAGCGGGGAGCGCCTCGACGAGCTGCGCGAGGAACTGGCCGCCGCGCGTGCCGAATGCGATGCGATGCGGGCACAGTGGGAGGCCGAGCGCTCGGCCCTGCGCAAGGTCCAGAGCTTGCGGCAGGAGATCGAGGCCGTGCGTCGGGAGGCTGAGCAGGCCGAACGCGACTACGACCTCAACCGCGCCGCCGAGCTGCGCCACGGCAGGCTGCCCGAGCTGGAGCGCCGGCTGCACGCCGAGGAGGAGCGGCTGGGCACCCGGCAGAACGGCCACAGGCTGCTGCGTGAGGTGGTGACCGAAAGGGAGATCGCGGACATCGTCTCCCGCTGGACCGGCATCCCGGTGACACGGCTGCAGGAGGCCGAGCGGGACAAGCTGCTCAAGCTCGACCAGATCCTGCATGAGCGCGTCGTCGGCCAGGAGGAGGCCGTGCGGCTCGTGGCCGACGCCATCATCCGCGCCCGCTCGGGCATCAAGGACCCGCGCCGTCCCATCGGGTCTTTCCTCTTCCTCGGGCCGACCGGCGTCGGCAAGACCGAGCTGGCCAGGTCCCTCGCGGAGGCCCTGTTCGACACCGAGGACAACATGGTCCGCATCGACATGAGCGAGTACCAGGAACGCCACACGGTCAGCCGCCTCGTCGGCGCTCCTCCAGGCTACGTCGGCTACGAGGAGGGCGGGCAGCTCACGGAGGCGGTGCGGCGCAAGCCGTACTCGGTGGTGCTCTTCGACGAGATCGAGAAGGCCCACGCGGACGTCTTCAACGCGCTGTTGCAGGTCCTGGACGACGGCCGACTGACCGACGCGCAGGGCCGCACGGTCGACTTCCGCAACACCGTGATCATCATGACCTCGAACATCGGCTCCCAGCACCTGCTGGACGGGGTCACCTCCGACGGCGAGATCAAGCCCGGGGCTCACGACGGCGTGATGGCGGAGCTGCGCCGGCACTTCCGGCCCGAGTTTCTCAACAGGATCGACGACATCGTGCTGTTCAAGCCGCTGACCGAGGCGGAGATCGAGCGGATCGTCGATCTGATGTTCGCCGACATCAGGCGGCGGCTGGCCGACCGGCGGCTCACCCTGGAGGTCACCGAGGAGGCCCGCAAGCTCATCGCCAACCAGGGGTACGACCCCGTCTACGGCGCCCGGCCGCTGCGCCGGTTCATCGCCCGGGAGGTCGAGACCAGGATTGGCCGGGCCCTGCTCGCCGGAGACGCCCCCGACGGCTCGACCATCGTGGTCGGTGCCGACAAGGGCGAGCTGAACGTCACCTTCTGCACTCCGGGAAGCTGACATGCACACCGTGCGCTGCGCCGACTGCGGGAGGCCGAACCGGGTTCCGGAGGCCGCCTCGGGCACGCCCCGCTGCGGCAACTGCCACCAGCCGCTGCCGTGGATCGCCGACGCCGGCGACGACACCTTCGCGGAGGTCGCCGAACGGGCCGACCTGCCGGTACTCGTCGACTTCTGGGCGGAATGGTGCGGGCCGTGCCGGATGGTCACGCCCGCGCTCGAACGAGTCGCCCAAGAGATGGCCGGACGCGTGAAGCTCGTCAAGGTCGACGTGGACCGGTCCCCGGCCCTCTCACAGCGCTTCACGATCACGGGCATCCCGGCGCTCATGATGCTCAACGAGGGCCGCGTCGTGGCACAACGCGTCGGCGCGGTCCCGTCGGCTCAGCTGCGCGAATGGGTCGAGGACACGCTGAGGACGCCGTCATGACGCAGTCGCCGGCCACCCTGCCCGAGACACCGGACCTGCACGGGGCCTATCCCCGGCTGGACGAGCGGCGCATAACGGACCTGTCGCGGTGCGGCGAGCGCAGGCCCGTGTCGCCCGGCGAGGTCCTCTACCGGGAGGGCGAGCCCGCTGGTGAGTTCATCGTGATCCTGCGCGGCAAGGTGGCCACGGTCGAGGGATACGGCAGCGCGGAGGAGCGGACGATCGCCGTTCACGGCCCCGGGCGTTTCCTCGGCGAGCTGGGCCTGCTCACCCGCCAGGTCGGGTTCCTGACCGCGCTCGTGCGGGAGCCCGGCGAAATCCTGGCCGTCCCGGCCGACCAGGTGCGCACGCTGGTGGCCGGTGACCCCGCATTCGGGGACCTCATCCTGCGCGCCTACCTCACCCGCCGTACCCTGCTGATCGGCATGGACGCCGGTTTCCGCATCATCGGCTCCCGCTACTCGCCCGATGCCCGCCGGCTGCGCGAGTTCGCCGCCCGCAACAGGCTCCCGCACCGGTGGATCGACCTGGAGGACGACGAGGAGGCGGAGGCGCTGCTGCGCCAGCTCGGCATCTCCCCGCAGGACACGCCGGTCGTGATTTGGCACGGAGACCAGGTGCTGCGCAACCCGACCACCGCCACACTGGCCAAGACCATCGGCCTGTCCGCGTCGCGGCCCGGCAGCGACGTGTGTGACCTGATCGTCGTGGGCGCGGGTCCCGCCGGCCTGGCCGCGAGCGTGTACGGGGCCTCGGAGGGCCTGACCACGGTCGTGCTCGACGCGGTCGCCGCGGGCGGCCAAGCGAGCACCTCCTCCCGCATCGACAACTATCTCGGCTTCCCGTCGGGCATCTCGGGCGCCGAGCTTGCCGAACGCGCGGTCATCCAGGCGGCCAAGTTCGGCGCCCGGCTGACCGTACCGGCCGAGGCGAGCGGGCTGGAGTCCGACAACGGCCACTACAGCGTGCTCGTCGAGGGCGGGACTGCTGTGCAGGGCCACGCCGTGCTCATCGCCACCGGCGCTCGCTACCGCAAACTCAACGTTCCCGACCTGGAGAAGTACGAAGGCTGCGGCGTCTACTACGCGGCGACGCCGTTCGAGCTGCGCATGTGCCGGCAGGTGCCGGTGGTCATCGTCGGCGGCGGCAACTCCGCCGGCCAGGCGGCACTTTACCTGGCCAGGAACGCCTCGTCAGTGCGTGTGCTCGTGCGCGGCGGCGATCTCAGCCAGAGCATGTCCCGCTACCTCGTCGACGCGATCAGCCGGACGCCCGGCATCGAGATCATCTTCCACACCGAGGTACGCGAACTGCTCGGGGACGGCTCCCTGCGGGCCGTCCGCGCCCAGAACAACCAGACGGGGCAGCCCATCGAGATCGAGACCAACGCGATGTTCGTGTTCATCGGCGCGGATCCGCACACCGGCTGGCTTGCGGGCGCCGTCGCGCTGGATGACCGGGGCTTCGTCACCACGGGTATCGGCTCGTCACACGGGGAGACTCTTCCCCTGGAGACCGGGCGGCCGGGCGTGTTCGCCGTGGGAGACGTTCGCAGCGGGTCGGTCAAACGGGTCGCGTCCGCGGTCGGGGAGGGCGCCATGGCGGTACGCCTTGTGCACGAAAGATTCTCCATGACAGGGCATCGGCAACAAGGACGGTGATCCAGATGTCAGTTATCGCGGTTTCCAGGTTCGAGTACTTCTTCCGCGCCGCTGCGGGACTGGACGTGGACAAATCCGACCTCAAGCGATACAGCGACTTCATCAACCGGAAGCTGTACGACATGCTCGTCGCCGCCGAGGCCTGCACGAAGTCGAACCGGCGCGACATCATCCAGTCCTGGGACCTGCCCGGTGGCGTCCTCGGGGCGGAACTACGTGTCCTGCTCGTCCTGCCAGCCTTGGGGTTCGGGATGGTAACCGTAGGCGGCGGCCCGCACCGTGCCCTCGTCCTCCAGCCCGGAGCCGATCGTGCCGCCGACGGTGGCCAGCGAGCTGATGATCCAGGCCAGGTTCAGGTAGTCGGTGAGATCGACCGGCCGGTGCAGGTTCTTTTGCAGTACGGAGGTGTCGATCAGCAGCGCCGCGACGAGTGTCGTTCCGGCGAACAGCACCAGATAGGACACCACAGCGGCCAGAGCGAGGGTAAGGATTGTGCCCAGGTTGAACAGCCGGGCCAGCTCAGCCGGTGTCTCCTGGCCCGGTTTCTCCCACAGATCGTGCGCGACGATCAGCCAGGTCACCAGCGCGGTCAGTCCGAGAAGCATGATCACAGTGAGGCGGAGTCCGCCGAGCGCATCGCCCATCTCCCAGATGGTGCTGGTGGTGAGCGCGAACGCGGCCGTGGCGAAGGCGCCGGCCAGCAGTTTGGACAGGCCCAGCAGGGCGCGCTCCGGGCGGTTGGCCCGGATCATCCCAGTCAGTAGCCGCACCCGGCCGGCCAGCCGCGAGGCGACGTAGCCCAGTTCCCCGGCATCGGCCTCGCCGACCACCCGGTGTATGGCGGCGACCTGGCCGGCCAGTTCGGCCGGTGCCCGGCCGGCCGGCGGCACCCGCTCCTCGGAAGCGTCAGTGAGCAGCCGGCCCACGAGACCCGGGATGGCCGTGCGCAGCGCTCGCAGCTGGCGCAGCCCCAGCGCGGGCAAGGACACCATCGCGACTCGGCGCCGGACGGACGTCTGCGCGACCAGCGGCACCCGCTCGGTGTGCAGCGGCAGGTCGGTCAGGCAGACCGCGACGTCCCACCGGGCATCGGCGCGCCGCCGGGCTAGATCGTCGAGCAGCGCCTCAACGCCGCCGTCGCGGCGCGGCGCCACCTCACCCCAGCCTGCCCGGACGCGCCACCGCACGTGCGGAGCCACCTGCTCGGTGAGCAGGTCGGCCAGTTCGGCGGCGAGCCGCGCGACCACCTGCGCCGGATAGTCCGGCGGGGTCGCCACGAGTCCGACGACGATCTCCGGCCGATGCGGCTCACTGATGACCATGGCGCTCCTCGCCGGTAGCCGGACGAAATCCCGATAGTGACTACCCACAGTGGCGTGACACATGCGAATTGTATCGAGTCATGCTTGGACACCATGCAGTCAGAGATTGATAGGAAACCTCTATTAGTGACGTGTAGTAATTGTATGGGCACTTAAAGTGTCCGGCCGTGGGTTCAGGGGGTTTTCCGGGGGTATCGGTCTGGGGGCCGCCCATGGGGAGGGAGGCATCTGCGACGGGGAGATCGTCATGAAGGCAGTGGTGTACGAGGGGCCGCGGCAGGTCAGCGTCAAGGATGTGCCGGACGCGCGGATCGAGCGGCCGACCGACGTCCTGGTGCGGATCACGTCGGCGAACATCTGCGGCTCGGACCTGCACATGTACGAGGGCCGGACCGACTTCGAGCCCGGCCGCTGGTTCGGGCACGAGAACCTGGGCCAGGTGGTCGAGGTCGGCGCCGGGGTGGACAAGGTCCAGGTGGGCGACTGGGTCGTCCTGCCGTTCAACATCGCGTGCGGGCACTGCAAGAACTGCGAACGCCAGCTGACGAACTACTGCCTGACCGCCCAGCCCGAGCCGAAAATGGCCGGCGCCGCCTACGGCTTCGCCGACATGGGCCCCTACGGCGGCGGGCAGGCCGAGCTGTTGCGCGTGCCCTGGGGCGACTTCAACTGCCTGCGGCTGGGCGAGGACGCCGAGCAGCGCCAGACCGACTACGTGATGCTCGCCGACATCTTCCCGACCGGCTACCACGCCACCGAGATGGCCGGCGTGCGGCCCGGCGACCAGACGGTCATCTACGGCGCGGGCCCGGTCGGGCTGATGGCCGCCCTCTCGGCGACCGTCCGGGGGGCGAGCAAGGTGATGGTCGTCGACCGCCACCCCGACCGGCTGCGGCTGGCCGAATCGATCGGCGCGATCGCCATCGACGACTCCAAGGTCGACCCGGTGCAGGCCGTGCTGGACGAGACGATGGGGCTGGGCGCGGACAACGGCTGTGAATGCGTCGGCTATCAGGCGCACGAGCCCGACGGCCGGGAGCAGCCCAACCTGACGATGAACCGGCTGGTCGCCTCGGTGCGCTTCACCGGGAGGATCGGCTGTGTCGGCGTCTTCGTCCCGCAGGACCCCGGGGCCGGCGACGAGCTGGCCAAGCAGGGCAAACTCGCCTTCGACTACGGCATGTTCTGGTTCAAGGGCCAGCACATCGGCAGCGGCCAGGCTCCGGTCAAGAAGTACAACCGGCAGCTGCGCGACCTGATCGCCGCGGGCAAGGCCGAACCGTCCTTCATCGTCAGCCATGAGCTGCCCCTCGACCGCGCGCCGGAGGCGTATGAGCACTTCGACAAGCGGGACGAAGGCTGGACGAAGATCGTCCTGCACCCGGCGATGGCGGGAGCGGGTGCCTGACATGGCCGCAGAGCTGAACGGACGCCGCATCGCCATCCTCGCGGCCGACGGGGTGGAGCGAGTCGAGCTGGAGCGGCCGCGGCAGGCGCTGGACGACGCCGGCGCTCGCACCGTCGTGGTCTCCATCGCCGGCGGCGAGATCCAGGCACGCGACCACGACCTCGAAGACGCCGGCACCTTCACGGTGGACCGGCTGGTCGGCGAGGTGTCGGTCGACGACTACGAGGCGCTGCTCCTGCCGGGCGGGACGGTGAACCCGGACAAGTTGCGGATGGAACCCGCCGCGGTGCGGTTCGTCCGGGACTTCGTCCAGTCGGGCAAGCCGGTGGCGTCGATCTGCCACGGTCCGTGGAACTTCGTCGAGGCCGACGTCGCGCGGGGCCGCCGGCTGACCTCGTGGCCGAGCGTGCGCACCGACCTGCGCAACGCCGGGGCCGAGGTGGTCGACGAGCCGGTCGTCACCGACGGCAACATCACCACGAGCCGGTCGCCCGACGACCTGCCGGCCTTTTGCGAGCGCATCGTGCAGGAGTTCGCCAAAGACCCGCAGGACGGTGCCGCCGCACGCCGGGCCTGACATCGCCGACCACGAACGCGCGTCCCGTCGCTGTCCGCGCCGGCGCTGCTCCCGGCCTCTACGTACTGAACGGCCATCCAGACGACGTGCACCTTTCATGTCTGGATGCGCTGGTGTCATCGGTTCTGTCAGGGACAAGGGGCCGGAGGACGCGGGGGGTGTGAGCAGACCGGGGGCCGCCTGTGGCGCACGTACATACCACTACAACCTCTATAAGGACGCATGATGACCGACAAAATCGCCCGTGCGCTCGGGTGGACCAGCCTCGCGCTGGGCGCGGCGCAACTGGCGGCACCACGGGCCGTGACCCGCCTGTGCGGCGTCGACGACGCGCCCGGGGCCACGACCGTCGCCAGGCTCGTCGGCGGGCGCGAGCTCCTGCACGCCGCGCTGCTGCTCGGCGCCAAGAACCCCGCCCAGTGGGCGTGGACCAGGGTCGCCGGCGACACGATGGACCTCGGCGTCCTGGGCAGGGCCGCCGCCAACCGCACCGGCGCCCGTCGCACCCGCGCGCTGGCCGCGCTCGGCGCGGTCGCCGGGCTCACCGCCCTGGACGCCGCCTGCGCCCGGGGCGGCACCGCCAAGACCAAGGGCCCGCTGAAGGTGCGCGCCTCCATCACGATCAACAAGCCGTGCGAGGATGTCTACCGCTTCTGGCGCGAGCTGGAGAACCTGCCCACCTTCATGATCCACCTGGACTCGGTGCGCACCATCAACCAGCGCCGCTCCCGCTGGAGGGCCAAGGGCCGGGTCGTCGACCTGGAGTGGGAGGCCGAGATCATCGACGAGCGGTTCGGCGATCTGATCGCCTGGCGGTCGGTGCCCGGCACCGGCATCGCCACCGCCGGCCTGGTCAGCTTCACCGACGGCCCCGGCGGGCGGGGCACGGTCGTGGACGTCTCGCTGGAGTACGGCGCGCCCGGCCGCAAGCTCGCCGCCGCGGTCGCCCGGATGTTCGGCGAGCATCCCGAGCAGCAGGTCCGTGACGATCTGCGCCGTTTCAAGCAGGTCATGGAGACCGGCGAGGTGGTCCGCTCGGAGGGCAGCCCCGAGGGTCACCGTGCCCGGCGTCAGCTTCGCCAGCGTCCCGCGCAACCGATCGGAGGACGGGCATGAAGGCCAACGTGTGGGCGGGCCGCAACTGCCTGGAGATCCAGGACGTGCCGGATCCGCGGATCCTCAACGCGCGTGACGCGATCGTCCGCGTCACCTCGACCGCGATCTGCGGCTCCGACCTGCACCTCGTGGACGGCTACATCCCCACGGTGAAGAAGGGCGACATCCTCGGCCACGAGTTCATGGGCGAGGTCGTCGAGGTCGGCCCCGGCGTGCGTAACCTGCGCGCCGGGGATCGGGTGGTGGTGCCGTTCCCGATCGCGTGCGGCGCCTGTTTCGCTTGTGAGGCCGAGCTGTACTCGGTGTGCGAGAACTCCAACCCCAATGCCGGCATGGCCGAGAAGCTGATGGGTCACGCGCCCGCCGGGATCTTCGGCTACTCGCACATGCTGGGCGGCTTCGCCGGCGGGCAGGCCGAGTACGTGCGGGTGCCGTTCGCCGACGTCGGCCCCATCAAGATCGAGGACGATCTGCCGGACGAGCAGGTGCTGTTCCTGTCCGACATCTTCCCGACCGGTTTCATGGGTGCGGAGATGTGCGACATCAAGCCGGGCCAGACGATCGCGATCTGGGGGGCGGGGCCGGTCGGGCAGTTCGCCGCGGCCAGTGCGTTCCTGCTCGGCGCGGACCGGGTCATCGTCATCGACCGGTTCCCGTACCGGTTGCGGCGGGTGCAGCGGACCGGCGCGGAGGTGCTCAACTACGAGGAGGTGAACGTGCTGGAGGCGCTGCGCGACATGACCGGCGGGCGCGGCCCGGACGCCTGCATCGACGCGGTCGGGATGGAGGCGCATCACCCGACTCCGGCGATGTACGCCTACGACCGCACCAAGCAGGCCGCCAGGATGGAGACCGAGCGGCCGTACGTGCTGCGCGAGGCCATCATGGCCTGCCGCAACGGCGGTGTGGTCTCCGTCATCGGAGTGTACGGCGGATTCGTTGACAAGTTCCCGATGGGCACCGTAATGAACCGGTCGCTGACCATCCGCACCGGCCAGTGCCACGTGCAGCGCTACGCCGAGCCGCTGCTGCAGCGGATCCGCGCGGGCGAGATCGACCCGAGCTTCGTCATCTCGCACCGCATGCCGCTCAGCGAGGCGCCACGCGGGTTCGAGCTGTTCAAGCACAAGCAGGACGAGTGCAACAAGGTCGTGCTCACTCCGTGAGCCTGCCTTCGCGGCCCAGAGCCGGTTCCGCTCGATTTCCTCGGTGACCCGCCGTTCCGTCAAGGCAGCGGAGCGGCACCCGCAGCGACGGTGAGCGGCGCAGGAAGTCCTCGCCTACGGAGACCGGCCCTACGGCCCCGCCCTCGCCGGCAGCGATCAGGCGGGTGACCACCATCGTGGCGGCGCGGTTCACTGGAGTTGACCCGGTTTGGTGGACGCTTGACCTCTGGGGAACCCTGGTTCCCGGAAGGAGTCCACTGTGCCGGACAACTATCCGCCGGAGGTTCGCCGGCAGATGGTGGAACTGGTGCGCGCCGGACGGACACCGGAGGAACTGGCTCGGGAGTTCGAGCCCTCCGCCCAGTCGATCCGTACCTGGGTGCGCCAAGCCGACCTCGATGACGGCCGCCGCGGCGATGGCCTGACCAGCGCCGGAAAAGACGAGCTGGCCCGGCTGCGCCGCGAGGTCAAGCTTCTCCGCGAGGAGAAGGAGATCCTGCGCAAGGCCGCGGTTTTCTTCGAACGGGAGACGGATCGGCCGAGATGAAGTTCCGGCTGGTCGACGCGGAGAACGACCACCACGACGTCTCCCTGCTGGCCCGGGTGCTCGGTGTGTCGCGCCAGGGCTACTACACCTGGCGCAGGCGCCAGGAGCGCGGTCCGTCGGCGCGTGCCCACCGTGATGCCGAAACCCCCGGCGCCGGCATTCGGCCAACGGCCAGCTCAGCCCGGCCGAGTACGAGCGCCGACACGCGCTCAAGAACGTCCATCAAGACGGCTATGCTGCCGCGTAGCGGCAAGCTCTGATGCGTCTACCGAACCGGGGCAACTCCATCAGCGCGGAGATCGTCGAGATCGCGCCGTGGCTGGCCGACGACCGCTTGAAGTTCCTGCTCGCCTGAGCCCGCCTCCGGCGACGCCCCGCGTGCGTCCTCCAGCGGCGGGCCGCCCGCGGGTTCCGGGAGAGGAGCCCCCGGAACCCGCAGGCACCTGTCAGGAGTTCAGCTCGGCCAGCCAGCCGAGCTGTTCCAGGCGGTCGTCCAGGGTCGGCGCGTTCAACCCGACGACGAGGGTCGTCGCCCCCGCCTCGCGATAGGCCTCCAGCCGCTCGCGCACCCGCCCCGGGGTGCCGCACAGCGCCAGCGCGTCCACCAGGTCGTCGGGCAGCTCCTCCATCGCCTCGCCCATCCCGCCGTCGAGGTAGGCGTCCTGGACCCGGGCGGCCGCGGCGGCGAAGCCCAGGCGGTGGGCCAGCCGGTTGTAGAAGTTGACCTCCTTGCTGCCCATGCCGCCCAGATAGAGCGCGAGCATCGGGCGCACCACGTCGCGGGCGTAGTCGGCGTCCTCGTCCACCATCGCCATCACCATGGGGGAGACGGCGACCTCCGCCGGGTCGCGTCCGGCCAGGGCCGCCCCCGAGCGCAGCCGGCCGAGGGACTCGGCCACGTGCTCGGGCGGGAAGTGGATCGGCAGCCAGCCGTCGGCGATCTCACCGGCGAGGGCGATCGCCTTGGGACCCATGGCCGCCAGATGGATCGGCAGCGGCCGCCGTACCGGCCCGATGGCCATGCTCAGCGCCTTGCCGCGGCTGTCGGGCAGGGGCAGCCGGAGGGTGGGGCCCGTATGGCGCACGGGCTCGCCGGCCAGCGCGGTCCGCACCACCTGGACGTAGTCGCGCAGGTGGGCCAGCGGACGCTCGTAGCGCCGCCCGTGCCAGCCCTCCGTCACCTGCGGGCCGGAGGTGCCCAGGCCCAGCCGGAACCGGCCGCCGGACAGCCGGTCGATCGTCGCCGCGGCCATGGCGGTGGCGACGGCGGTGCGACCGGATATCTGGATGATCCCGCTGCCGAGCTCCACGCGTTCGGTGCCCGCCGCCAGCCAGGCCAGGGTCGTCGCCGGGTCGGCGCCGTACCCCTCGGAGGCCCAGACGGACTCGTACCCCAGCCGCTCGGCCTCGGCGACGAGCTTGAGATGCTCGTCGGGAGCGGACGCGACAGGCCCCAGGGTGCCGATGCTGAATCCCAGACGCACGAACGCCTCCTCGCTTCTCGCGATCACCGGTTCCTCATGTCCGTGATCGCATCATCTCCGGAGACGGCCTCCGCGCACAGGGCATCTGCTGAGAAACAGGGCATCTCGTGAGATCAAAGAGAGTACTTAATCTACATTGTAAAGGAGTCGGTACAGGAAAATTCTCAAACCAGAAGACAACCACAATCCGACCGGGGGAAACGCCGTCGCCTCACGGCTCTGGCGGTCGGACAGAGCCGACCGCCAGAGGGCCGAGCACACCGGCGTATGACGACAGGCCGCTACCGCCGCCCCGAGCGGTTCCGAGGGCTGGCCTTGTGACCGGCCCCGACTACGGTGACCCGGGCAGGGTGACCGCGGTGGTCGGTGCGACGGGTCCGCTCGGCGGGTCGCCTGCGGGGATGACGTCGCTGGGCCGCACGCCGCAGCCGGCCACCGCGATGAGCGCCACGAGACCCGCGGCGAGCACGCGGCGGGGCAGCCCGGTCCTCACTCGGGGCCACCGCCCGGATCGTGTGCCCGGCGCGGCAGGCGCAGCGTGAACACGGCGCCGCCGTCCACGGCGTTGGCGACGGTGAGGTCGCCCCCGTGCAGGCGCGCGTTCTCCCGCGCGATGGCGAGGCCGAGACCGCTGCCCTCGGACCTGGCCCTGGCCGCGCCGGCCTTGTAGAACCGGTCGAACACGTGCGGCAGCACCGTTTCGTCGAGGCCCGGCCCGTGGTCGCGGACCTCCAGAGCGATCCGGTGCGGGTCGGCGGAGAGCCGTACCGACACCGGCGGCTCGCCGTGCCGCAGGGCGTTGCCGACCAGGTTCGCGAGGATGACGTCCACCCGGCGCGGGTCCAGCGGTGCCGTCACCCCGGGTGGGAGCTCGGTGCGCACCGCCTCCGACCAGCCGCGGGCGCGCAGGGTCGCGCGCACCAGCTCGGCCACGTCGACCTCGTTCAGGGCGAGGGCCGCGACGCCGGAGTCGAACCTGCTGATCTCGATGAGGTCGTTCACCAGAGCGGTGAGGCTGAGCGTCTCCTGGCTGACCAGCCTGGCGGCCCTGCCGGCGGGTTCGGGCAGCCGGGCCGCCTCCTCGTCGAGGACGTCGGCGACCGCGGCGAGCGCGGCCAGCGGGGTGCGCAGCTCGTGGGAGACGTCGGCCACGAACCGGCGGGCGTCGGCCTCCATCCGGCGCAGCTGCTCGACGTGCCGTTCCAGCTCCGCCGCGGTGGTGTTGAACGTGCGGGCCACGTCGGCCAGCTCGTCGGAACCGCGGACCGCGATCCTGGTGCGCAGCTCGCCCTCGCCCAGCAGGCGCGCCGCCCGGCCGAGCTCGCGCACCGGGCGCAGCACACCGCGGGTGGCCAGCGACGCCAGGACGACCGCGAACGCCAGGGCCGCCCCGCCGGTGAGCCAGGCGTGTACGGCGAGCCCGTCGATGCTGCGCTGTTCGGGAAGCAGGCTGCGCGCGACGTAGACCTCGATGCCGGACGACCGCGTCGTCCGGTCCCGCTCGGTGATCAGCAACGGCGTGCCGATGATCAGGAAGGGGGCGTCCTGCCAGACCACGCGCTGCCACGCGACGTCGCCGCCGGCCACCGTCCGCCGCAACTGCGGTGAGATCACCCCGAGGTCCAGGACCGGCACGCCGCCCGGCCTCCGGTGCTCCGGCGGCGGACCGGGGGCCGGGGCGCCGGGGCGCTCCGGGGGCGGTCCGGCCAGTGAGTGCTCGCCGCGGTGGAAGGCGACGGCGAAGACGTTCCCGTCGCTCACGGCGCCGGCGATGCCGCCGAGCTCGGCCCGGTCCGGCGCCGGACTCCGCAACGGGTAGAGCGCCTGCAGTCGGCTCGTCATCGCCTGCACCGCGGCGTCCTGGGTCCTCTGCAGGATGGCGTTGCGGGCCTGGACGTAGATCCCGCCGGCCACCGCCACCGTGGTGACCACGCACAGCAGCGCGAACGCGGACGACAGGCGGGCCCGCAGCCCCAGACTCGGCCAAGGTGCCACCGGCGGCTCACACCGGCCCGAACCGGTATCCGAACCCACGCACCGTCTGCACGTAGACGGGCGCGGCCGAGTCGTCCTCGATCTTCGCGCGCAGCCGCTGCACGCATGCGTCCACGAGGCGCGAGTCGCCGAAGTACCCGTGCTCCCACACCGACTCCAGCAGCTGCTGGCGGCTGTGCACCCGGCCCGGCGTGCCGGAGAGCTCGAGCAGCAGGCGCAGTTCGGTGGGGGCGAGGCCGACCGGCACGCCGCGGTTGGCGACCACCAGCCCGGCCCGGTCGATGGTCAGGTCCCCGTGCCGCTCCAGCTCCGCCTGGTCCCGGCCGATCCGCCGGAGGACCGCGCGGATGCGCGCCTCGAGCACCCGGGGCTGCACCGGCTTGACCACGTAGTCGTCGGCGCCCGCCTCCAGTCCGGCCACCACGTCGATGTCGTCGCCGCGCGCGGTCAGCATGATGATCGGTGTCTCACCGGCGGCCCGGATGCGGCGGCAGACCTCGAACCCGTCGATGCCGGGCAGCATGAGATCGAGCACGACGACGTCGGGGAGGTCCGTACGCAGCCGGTCGAGTCCCTGCTCACCGGAGTCCACCGCGCGCACCCGGTGCCCGTGCCGGGTCAGGGCCAGCTCGAGGCCCTCCCGCACGGCCGGGTCGTCCTCGATCAGCAGCACTCGCGACACGCCCCCGGATTTCACGTCATTCTGCCCAGGGTGCCTCGGCCTTCAGGCCGGGGAGGAATGGGCGTCCCGTCAGGGATGGTCCGGCGGAGCCGGGACGGCCTGCTGCACGATGTGCAGCACCTGCGCGTGCAGGGATCGGTGCTCATGTTCGGCCAACTCCTTGAGCCGTGCGTGAAGGTCGTCGGGAAGCCGCAACGTGATCTGTTTCATGTCGGCAGAATACCTGCCGGACCCCATCTCGCTGATGGTAAATTGATGGCATGTCCCGGTATCGGCTCTCCCCTACCCCCGCCCAGGAGGCGGCGCTGGCGGAGCACTGCGCGCACGCGAGGTTCGTGTGGAACCTCGCCGTCGAGCAGCACGCGCACTGGAAGCCGGGCCGGAAAAGCGCGCCGGGGTTCGCCGAGCAGTGCCGCCAGCTCACCGAAGCCCGAGCGGCCTTCGGCTGGCCGGCCGCCGGGTCGATCGTCGTCCAGCAGCAGGCCCTCAAGGACTTCGCCCAGGCCATGGCGAACTTCTTCGGCGGCACCCACCGCAAGCCGACCTGGCGCAGACGCGGCCGGAATGAGGGGTTCCGGATCGTCGCCGTCAAAGCCGACCAGGTGCGGCGCCTGTCGCGCAACACCGGCGAGGTGAAGATCCCGAAGGTCGGCTGGGTGCGCTTCCGCTGGTCGCGCGCCGTGCCCGGCGGGGTGAAGTCGTTCCGGATCACCCGGGATGCGGCTGGACGCTGGCATGTCGCGTTCGCCGCCGTCCCGAAGCCGGTGCCCGCGCCCGCAACGGGTGAGGCCGTCGGCGTGGACCGGGGCGTGGCCGCCTCGGCGGCGCTGTCGACCGGGGAACTGCTGACCGCTCCCGGACTGCGCGAGCCCGAGGCCAGGCGGCTGCTGCGGCTTGAGCGGAAACTCGCCCGCGCCCGCCGCGGCTCCCACCGGCGGGCGAAGGTCAAGGCCGCCATCGCCCGGCTGAAAGCCCGTGAGAGTGACCGGCGCAAGGACTGGGTGGAGAAGACCTCCACCGATCTGGCGCGCCGGTTCGACGTCATCGCCGTCGAAGACCTGAAGATCCGGAACATGACCCGGTCGGCGAAGGGCACCGTCGAGCAGCCGGGAACGAACGTCCGCCAGAAAGCAGGACTGAACCGGGCCATCCTCGCCGCCGGATGGGGGCGGCTCGTGACCCGCCTGGAGGACAAGGCCCCCGGCCGCGTCGTCAAGATCAACCCCGCGTACACGTCGCAGACCTGCAACGCCTGCGGGCACCGCGCCCCGGACAACCGCGAGAGCCAAGCGGTGTTCCGGTGCGTCGCCTGCGGGCATCGGGCCGACGCCGACGTGAACGCGGCCTGCAACCTCCGGGACACCGCCGTGGGGCGCACGGTGGCTGCGCGGGGAGGCTCGCCGTCGGGCGGGCCGGTGAACCGCGAACCTCAACGCGACCTCCTCCTTGTGGGGTAGTTGCCGTTGGAATCCCCCGGCTTCAGACGGGGGAGGACGTCAAAGCACACTCCGTAACTCGTCCGCCGGTCAGTCCCGTCCACTGTCGTCCGGTCGTGTCCCCGCCCGGTCCGCGTCGTGTCATGGTCGTGTCACGGTCGCGCCGACGGCGGCGGCCGTCGGCGAACGGTGACATGGGGCTGACGACGCGCGCACATCCGGTGCCAATCGTAATTCCTCATGAACGGACCACACACCATCCCGCCTCGGCCTAGGGACCGGCTGTACGCCGCGGTCACGCCGGTGCTCACCGTGCTGCGGCCTCCACCGCATCTACGACGACGAGTGGCGGCACTTCGAATACCGACCGGACGGCGGCCCGCCGCGACGACGACCCCACCCTGGCGTGGGCCGCCGTTGAACCGCACCCGCGTTCCTGCGTGATCCGGTTGATGCCGTACGGTTCCACTGGAGACCGGCGGATGGGGAGCGATATGAGGAACGTCCAGCAGCGGTCGGTCAACGCGTCGGCGGACAGGCTCGGTGCGTTGCTGGACGGGGTGTCGACCGCCGATGACCGTCTCTGGCCCACCCCGTCCTGGCCGCCGCTCGTCCTCGATGCGGGGCTGACCACCGGATCGCGCGGCGGTCACGGTCCCATCCGCTACAGCGTCACCGAATACGAGCCCGGCCGTCGTCTGCGGTTCTCCTTCGACCCGGAGCTGGGCCTCGACGGCCATCACGAGCTCGTCATCACCGCCGAGGGAGCGGATCGCTCCCGTCTCACGCACACGATCGTCGGCACCACCCGGGGGCGCATGAGGATCCTGTGGCCGCTGCTGATCCGCTGGTTGCACGAGGCGCTGATGCAGGATCTGTTCGACAACGCCGAGCGTGCCGCGGCCGGCCGGCTCAGCCGCCGCCCCGCGCGCTGGTCGGTGTGGGTGCGCCTGCTGCGGCGGGTCTGGAGCGCCCGCCGCCAGGACCGGAAGTAGAGCGCGGACCGAGCCCGGCGCGGCGTCGGGGCCGTCGTCATCCCGGCTCGACGGCCCGACGGCCTCGGGTTCCGGGTGCGGGCGCGTCGGCTACGCCTGAGGTGCCACGCCGAAGCGCAGGAAACCGGCGATGCGGGGTGAGAACGTGAGCGGGGTCTGCTCGCCGAGCGACGAGCGCAGGCCCGCCGCCACCTCGGCGTCCGGCTCACCGAACACCTCGAAGTGCTCCACCCGGCAGTGCTTCATCACGTCCTGGATGAACGGGCCCGCGAGTTTCCAGTGCAGGCGGACCGCGTCGGAGTCCCGATAAAGCTGGAAGCTGTGCGCGAGCATCCGCGTCTCGTCCACGAAGGTCTGCACCATCAGCTGCGGGCCATGCTGCTGGGCGAACTCCACGGCTCGGGCGATGGCGTTGCGGAAATCCTCCAGGTGGCCGTCGGTGATTCGCATGGTGTTGCGGAAGAGGAGGATCGTTTCGTCCTGGTGGCTCATGACGCGGTCCGGCCTTCCTCCGGAAGCAGCTCGAACAGGCTCGAGATTTCCTGTTCGCCGTGGCCGTCGGCGATCCGGCGATCCATCGGTTCCTTGGCCTGGCGCATCCGCATGGCTTCCACGCCGACGGCCTCCCGGTGGCCGATCATGCCGTCCACCAGCGCGGCCTGGGCGCGGAGCGAACCGAGGTCCGGCGGGTATTCCCCGCCGACGCCGCCCAGCAGCGCGCTCCTGCCTACCGTTCGGTTCCAGACCGTTGTGCGATATCCGCGTTCGACGAACGTTCTGGCGATCGGCGATCCCATGGAACCTGGACCGAGCACGGTGACCCGGCTCGCCGCGGTGGTGGCGTTGTCAGCCGCAGCTGTTGTCGTCGTCATGGTGCTCCCTTTCGTATCGGATTCGGATGGCCGGATCGTCGAGGTCAGCCGGCGAGCGCGGCGGCGATGGCGGGGCCGAATGCGGCGCCGAGCAGGTAGCAGAGGTTGAACTGGCCCATCGCCGTCGATCTGGCGCCGTCGGGCACCGCGGCGGCGGCGCGTGCTGCGAACGCCCCTTGTCCGGAGGCGGCGGCGAGGGAGGTGAGCGCCTGGGCGATGAGGAGAGCGGTCGGCGAGAGGCTGAGGCATGCCAGCCCCACACCTGCTGCCGCCAGCCCGGGGAAGAGCCCGGCAACGGCCTTCACCGGCGCTTTCGCGGTGGCGGCGATCATCCCGTAGGAGGCCAACCCGCCGAACAGCAGCGGCCACAGGATGGCGGCTCCCACCTGGCTGCTGGTCCAGTCCGCCTGTCCGGCGAACAGGGTGGGCAGCAGATAGATCATGCCGAAGTTGGTCGCGGCCAGCAGGAACGCCAGTCCGGACGTCAGGAGGAACACCGGAGCGCGGACGATCGAGGCGGGCACGAATCCGTCGCGCCTGGACCGTAGGTGCAGCGCCAGCAGCCCACCGGCGGCCACGGCGGCCGTCCCCGCGACCGGCCATGAGTGGGGCACGAACACCAGCGCGGTGACCAATGCCGTCAGCAGCACCGCACCCACCGGGTCGAAGGGTGCGTCCGGTGCCGGGCCGGCGGGTCGGTGGCGCAGCACGCCGGGAACGGCGAGCAGGCTCAGCGCGGGCAGGGCCAGGCCCGCCTGCCAGGACAGCAGCTCTCCGGCCAGGTCGGCGATCAGCGGCGCGGTGGAACCGACCGTCGCCAGCGAGGCCGTGACGAGTCCCATGGAGCGCGCCGAGTGGGTGAGGCTCATGGCGATCGTGGTGAACCCGGCGGTGCCGAGCCCTTGAGCCGCGCTGCCGAGCACGAGCGACGGCAGTGAGGGCACGCTCACCACGAGCACTGCGCCCAGGGCGACCAGCGCGGCACAGGTGAGCAGAGCCCGGCGTACGCCCTGGTGGCTCTGCAATCCCGCCATCACGGGGGTGCCGATCGCGATGGCCCAGCCGAAGGCGGTGACGATCCAGGTCACGGCACCCAGAGTCAGTCCGAGGTCGCGGGCGGCGTCCGGCAGGATGAGGCTGGGCCCGGCGATCCCGAAGGAGAGCGGTCCCGCCAGCAGCGCCAGCCAGGCCACGGGGACCCCGCGGTCCGGAGTTCCGAGCTGATCGGGCGCTCCGGCGTGGGTGGAGGGGGTGGGGGATGAGCTGCTCATCTGTCCTCCCCGCTCGCCGACAGCACCGGGTAGTCGGTGTAGCCGCGGTGGTCGCCGCCGTAGAAGGTCTTCGGGTCGGCCTCGTTGTACGGGCCGCCCCTCGCGATCCGCGCGGGCAGGTCGGGGTTGGCCAGCCACAACCGGCCGAAGGAGATCACGTCGGCCAGGCCGGAGCGCAGTGCCTCGAGCCCGTCGGCGGGGGCCGCGGGCCCGTCACCGTCCCACGGGTGCGGGTTGAGGATGAGCAGTCCGGGCCACTCCGAACGAATGATCTTGGTCACGTCACGCGTGTCGTTCTCCGACACGTGCAGGTAGGCCAGGCCGTACGGGGCGAGCGCGCGGGCCAGCTCCGCGTACAGGATCTCCGTGTCGCTCTCGTTCATGCCGTTGTAGGTGATGCCCGGAGAGACGCGGACCCCGGTGCGGTCCGGGCCGATGGCGTCGCTGACGGCCTGCACGACCTCCACGGCGAACCTGATCCGCCCGGCCACCGAACCGCCGTAGGCGTCGGTGCGTCGGTTGGTGTTGTCCGACAGGAACTGGTGGATTAGGTAGCCGCTGGCGGCGTGCAGTTCGACCGCGTCGAAACCGGCGTCCATCGCCAGCCGGGCCGCGGTCGCGAACTCTTCGACGGCCTGCTCGATGTCGGCCAGGGTCATCTCGCGCGGGGTCGGGTGGTCGAGCAGCCCTTCCGGCGTGTAGAGCCGCTCGCCGGAGCGGATCGCGGACGGCGCGAGGGGAACCTCGCCCCCGGGGTACAGGCAGGGATGGCCGATCCGCCCGGAGTGCATGAGCTGGACCGCGATGCGGCCGCCTCGCCGGTGCACCGCATCCGTCACCAGCCGCCAGGCCGCCACCTGCTCAGGCGAATGCAGGCCCGGCGTGTCGATGTACCCCTGGCCGATCACGCATGGCTGGGTGCCCTCGGTGATGATCAGGCCGGCGTCGGCACGCTGGGCGTAGTACTCGGCGGTCCGTTCTCCGACGAGCCCGCCCCGGGACCGGCTCCGTGTCATGGGCGCCATGACCAGGCGGTTCGGGAGATCCAGCGCGCCACCGGTGATAGGCGTGAGTAGTTCGTTCATGTCGCCCTCCGTGCCATGAGTCCATTTCGGTGCGACGAAGATACGAGCGGACGCTTATGGGCCGAATCGGTAAGGTTTCGGTACTGAGTTACTGGGATCGCCTACGTATCCCGGCCATCCGTACCCCGGGATGAAAGGCATCGTCGTTGCTGTACGGCAGGGCGAGTGAGCAGGCCGCGATCGAGAAACTCCTGGAGGCCGCGCGCGCCGGCCACAGCGGCGGCCTCGTCCTGCGGGGCGAGGCGGGCATCGGCAAGTCGGCGCTGCTGGACTGGGCCGCCGAGCACTGTGCCGGCCTCGGCGTGCGGATACTGCGGGCCACCGGCATCGAGACCGAGGCGGATCTCGCCTTCGCCGGACTCATACAGCTGCTCTGGCCGGTTCAGGACCACCTCGGCGCCCTGCCCGCACCGCAGGCGGACGCCCTGCGGGCGGTGCTCGGCTCGGGAGGCCCGGCCGGGCAGGACAGGTTCCTGTCCGGGCTGGCCGTGATGACCCTGCTGGCCCGCCTGTCCGACGACGGACCGGTGCTCTGCCTGGTCGACGACGCGCACTGGCTTGATCAGGCCACCGCCGACGCGCTGCTGTTCGCCGCCCGGCGCCTCGCGGACGAGAGGACCGCGCTGCTGTTCGCCACGCGGGAGGAGGGTTTCGCCGCCCCCGGCCTGCCCGAGATCCGGCTGTCCAGACTGTCGCAGGAGGACGCGGTGCGCGTACTGGAACACCGGCGCATGCCTCCCGCGGAGCGGGACCAGGTGATCGCCGAATCCGGCGGGAACCCGCTGGCGCTGAAGGAGCTGTCCGCCGGGCGCAGGCGCTACCACACGGCGGCCGGCCCGATCCCGGTCGCCGACCGGGTGCTCGCGTCCTTCCGTTCGCGCATCGCCCTGCTGCCGGACAGAACCCGTCTGATGATGTTGACGGCCGCAGCCGAAGGCCGCGGGGACCTGCCCATGCTGCTGCGCGCCGCTGCGGCGCTGGGGGTCGGTCCGGAGGATCTGGCGGAGGCCGAGGAGGCACGGCTGGTCGAAGTGAGCGCCGCCGCCATCGCCTTCCGCCATCCCCTGATCCGTACCGCCGCCTACCAGAGCGCGCCCCTGGCGCGGCGGATCGCCGTGCACCGGGTGCTGGCGGACGCGGCCACCGACGACGACTGCCGGATCCGGCACCGGGCCGCGGCGGCGACCTCACCCGACGAGGACTTGGCGGCGGCCTTGGCCGACGCCGCCGAACGGGCTCGCGGCCGGGCCGCTTTCGCCGCCGCCGCCGGATTGTGGGAACAGGCCGCGGCCTTCACCCCGAGCCCGCCCGACCGGGCCGCCCGGCTGGCACGGGCGGCGTCGCTGGCGCTCTCGTCCGGCCACGCCGACCACGCCGCGAGCCTCGTCCGGCGGGCCGAGGAACTGGTGGACGATCCCGCCTCCCTGGCCCTGCTGGCCGGGATACGGGCGACGGTGGAGTTCGAACGGGGAGAGGGCCGTTCGGCGGCCCGCATCCTGATGGAACGGGCCGTAGCCGCGGACCCGGTGCGGGCGGTGCCGATGTTGCGTACGGCGGCCGGGTACGCGTGGCTCTGCGGCGAGGCGGAGGTGATCCGGAGCGCGGCCGCGCGGCTGGCCGGCATGGGGGCGCAGGATCCGATGGTCCAGGGGCTGGCGCACCTGGTCGACGACGACTACGCGCGCGGCCTGCCGCTGCTGCGGCAGTTCGTCGTACGGACAGTGCCTGAGGTCACCGGCAGGTCGTCAGGCGCATCGTCGGAGGACACCACGCAGTGGGCCGCCTTCTGCGCGATGGTCGTCGCCGACGACGACACGGCCGCCGCCCTGGCGACCGCCGAGGTGGCGCGGCTGCGCAGGCAGAGTCTGGTGGGAGCGCTGCCGCAGGTGCTGCAGCACCTGGCCGGGGTCCAAGTGCAGGCCGGCAGGCACCGTGACGCCGAGGCCTCCGTCGCGGAAGCCGTCCAGCTCGCCCACGACACCGGGATGCACCAGCGGGTCACGCGGCTGCGCGCGGTCCTGGCCAGAGTGGCAGCCGTCGAGGGCGACGAGGAACGCTGCCTCCTACTGGCGGGAGACCCGACCGATGCCGGCGGCATGGCCGGTCTTGCCGCGCTCTGCCTGCTCGACCTGGGCATGGGGCGCTACGAGCGGGTGCTGGAGCGGCTCGAAGCCGCCACGCGAGGACCGTGGCGCCACCTGACGGTGCTGGTCACGGCCGGAGCAGAGCAGGTCGAGGCCGCCGTGCGGCTGGACCGCCCCGAACGGGCCGAGGAGCCCCTGCACCGCCTGGAAGCATGGGCGCGCGCCGGAAGACAACCCTGGGCGGAGGCGGTCAGCGCCCGCTGCCGTGCTCTGCTCAGTGACGACGAGGACGACTACCTGCGCGCCCTCGCGGCGCACCGGCGCGCAAACCGGCCCTTCGAGCAGGCGCGCACCGAACTGGCGTACGGTGAGTGGCTGCGCCGGGCTCGCCGCCGCAGCGACGCCCGCGCCCCGCTACGCGAGGCGCTGCGGACTTTCGAGCGGTTGCGGGCCGCGCAGTGGCGGACGCGCGCGGAGGCGGAGCTGAAGGCGGCCGGTGAGTCCGTCGTGGCCGCCCGGCCGACGGCCGCCGACCCTCTGGAGCGGCTCACGCCGCAGGAACTCCAGGTGGTACGGCTGGCGAGGGACGGCGGCACGAGCAGGGAGATCGCCGCCCAGCTGTTCCTGAGTCCGCGCACCGTGGAGCACCACCTGTATCGGGCCTACCGCAAGCTCGGCATCCGCTCCCGTCGCGAGCTGACCCGCCTCGGCCTCACCTGAGGCTCAGCCGGGCGTTCCGGCCGCTTCCGCGGATGCGCGGAGCAGGCTGACGCGGAGAGCGTACTCCGCCTCCTCGTTCGCCGGCGCGCGCCAGTCGCAGGGCACCGCCTGGCCGGCGGCCGCCAGTGGGCCTCTCCGGCGCCGGTCGCGGGCCCCCGGCCGTGGGAGCGGGCGCACGGGGGCTGCCTCGGTCAGCCCGGCTGCACCCGGTTGCGGCCGGAGCGTTTTGCCTGGTAAAGGGCTTGATCTGCGCGGTCGAGCAGGCTGTCGAGGGTGTCGTCGATCTTGAGTTCGGAGATGCCGATGCTGACGGTGAACCGCACGCGGTCGCCGTCGGCCGGGACGCCGAGGCCGGCGACGGCTGCGCGGAGCCGTTCGCCGATCTCCAGCGGGTCGCCGTGTACCTCGCTGAGCACCGCGGCGAACTCCTCGCCGCCGTACCGGCAGAAGACGTCGGGCTCCCGGAGGTGTCCGCGGAGGACCTGCGCGACCGCACGGATCACCTCGTCGCCGGTGGCGTGCCCGTAGGTGTCGTTGATCCGCTTGAAGTGGTCGATGTCGACCATCATCGCCGCGAGCGGCCGGCAGTTGCGTTTGGCGATCTCCACCTGGGGGGCGGCGAGGGTGGCGAAATGCCGGCGGTTGTACGCGCCGGTCAGCCCGTCGGTCGTCGCCAGCTGCTGCACCCTGGTGAACAGCCGGGCGCTGTCGTAGGCGGCGGAGCCCTGCCCGACGATCGCGGCGGTGACGTCGCGGTGGGTCTGGGTGAAGCCGTCGGGGTCGGCGGAGCCGGCGATCAGCAGGCCGTCTCCGTGACCGTGGGTGCGGATCGGCACGGCCAGCCAGCCGGCGGCGCCGTCCAGCAGGGTGGCGACGGCCGCCGGGGCGGACCGCAGGTCGCCGTGCCCGGCGGGCATGGCGGTCAGCAGCGCCGAGGGGTCGGCCGCGGTGCCCCGCCCGGCTCCGCGGTGCAGGGCCGTCACCTGTGAACCGTCGCGGTGCAGCAGGTGCAGCCGGTCGGCGGGCAGCGTCCGGGCGAGGACGTCGAGCAGCTTCTCCAGCACCCGGCCGGGGTCGAAGGTCGCGGAGAGCTCGGTCATCGAGCCGCGCAGCAGCTCGGCGGTGTCGCGCTGCTCGTTGGCCACCTGGACGGCCAGTTCCAGCTGTGCGGCCCGGGCGGTCTCCAGCGAGACCGCGATGTGACTGGTGACCGCGGTGAGGATGTCGATGTCGGCGTCGGTGAAGACGCCCTTGGCGACCCGGCTGTCGAGGTAGACGACGCCGATGAGCCGTTCTTCCAGTTCCAGCGGTGCGACCACGATGCTGCGCAGGCCGTACACGACCGCGCTCTGCGATCCCAGGGCGGCGCCTTCCTCGCTGCCGGTGACCACCACCGGCCGGCGGTCGGCGGCGACCCGGTCGACCAGGGTGGACGAGTAACCGGTGAGCTCGGAGAGGTCCGCTCCGCCGGCGTCGCGGCCCAGGTCCGGCCGGAGCCGACCGTCCGGCTCGTCGGCGAGGAAGAGCATCGCCCGCTCGGCGCCGAGGATGCGCAGCGTCTCGTCCAGCGCCACCCGGGCCAGCTGCCGCGGGTCGAGCACCTTGGCGGCGGCGGTGCTGACCTGTTGCAGCGCCTCCAGCCTGCGCCGGTGCGGGTCGGTGGCGGACGTCGGGGCGTGTCCGGCGTAGCCGGTGCCGACGGTGCCGCGCGAGCCGGCCAGGACCGGACCGAACTCGCTGCGCACCCAGCGGGCCCGCCGCGCCCAGCGGTGCTCCGCGGCCAGCGCGAGCGCCGCGTTCGCCTGTCGTCCGGCGAGGACGTCGTCGCCGAGTGCGGCCAGCGCCCTGGAGCGGACCCGCGCCGCCTCGTACTCGACCAGAGGGGCGTCCAGCCGGACCAGGTCCACTCCGTCGCGGGCCAGCCGGGCCAGCGCTTCCTCAGGCCGGCCGCGCAGCTGGAGCAGGCTGGCCGCGGCGACGGTCGCGTAGCCGCGCAGCAGGGCCAGCATGAGCGGGCCGGCGCCCGGCCCGGTCTTGGCGGCCGCGCGCTCCAGCGCGCGGACCGCGGCTTCGGCCGCCGCCAGGCGCTCGCGCCGGTCCGCTGGATCGGTCGCGCGCTGCAGCTGGGTGAGGCGGCCGTAGGCGAGGTACGCGTAGATCATGCGGTACTCGACGAAGATCGCCGAGATCGGCAGCGCGAGCCGGTCGAACGCCGCGGCGGCCTGTTCGAACGGCTCGCCCAGCTCGTCCTGCTCCAGCGAGATCTGGGTCGCGCCGAGGATGAACTGGACGGCGTGGCCGGCGTCGAGCGGCTCGGCGCAGCGGGCGGCGAACGCGGACGCGTCGTCACCGGTCTCACCGAGCAGCGCGCGGGACATGCCGGCGACGATGCCGAAGCTGGGGAAGGTGTCGGCGGTGGCCTGCGAGATCCGGCTGCGGCCCTGGTCGTGCCAGGTCAGGGCGTCCGCGGCGTAGCCCCGCTGCACGAGGTTCCGGCAGCGGATGAGCAGGATGTTGGTGTAGTAGTCCACCTCCAGCCAGCGCCGCTGGGTCTCGGACACGTCGGCCCACTCGCCGATCAGGCTCTCCCCGCCGAGCAGCTTCGAGAACGCCTCGAACCACACGGCGTAGCCGTACGCCTTCGGATCGCCGAGCGCGGTGGCCAGCTCCTTGGCCTGCCGGTAGATCCGGTCGCGGCGCCTGCCCAGCCTCAGCGGGCCGGCGACCGTACCGATCATGCTCAGGTGCTCCGCGAACCCGCTGGTCGCTCCGAGGCGGTGCGCGAACGGCTCGGCCTGCAGGGTGAACGCGACCACCAGGTTGTTCTTGAGGCCGAGCGAGGCCGCCGACGCGACGGCCCGGATCAGCATCAGCCGCAGCAGGAGCCGCTCGGCCGTCTCACCCGTGGCCGGCGAGGCCGCGGGGGCGCGGGTGCCCCTCGCCAGCCAGCGCAGCATGATCCGCGCCGTCGACAGACCCAGCAGCACCGGGTTCTCCGGCACCGGCACGCCCAGCTCGGCCAGCCCCTGCCGGCCGCAGGCGATCGAGCGGCTCAGCTCCCAACTGGTCCGCAGCACGTGCGCGAGCTGCAGCAGCAGCGCGGCGCGCCGCACCGGGTCGGTCTCCCGATCGAGGCCCGCCTCCAGTTGCCTGCGGGCCGGCTCGATGCGCCCGGTCGACCAGTACGCGACCCCGAACGTCTCCCGGAACCGGCTGTCCGGCTCGATGCCGGCCCGCTCCGCCGCGTCCTGCGCGGTCTCCAGGAAGGCCAGAGCCGTGTCCGGGGCGTTCTCGGCCAGCGCGAGCCGTCCCGCGGCCCATCCGGTGGCGAACACCCGTTCGGGGTTGCGGTCGGTCTCCCCGGCGCCGTAGTGGCGCGCGGTGGCGTACACCGCGGCGGGGCCGGTGTGCTCGGCGGAGTCCAGGACGGTGGCGATGCGCTGGTGCAGCGCCCGCAGCCGGTCGGCGTCGACCGCGGCGAGCAGCGCCTCCCGGATCCGGTCGTGCACGAAGGCGTACCCGTCGGCGTGCGGCTGGACCAGGCCGTGCTCGGCCGCCTCGGCCAGCGCCACGGCGGGCTCGGCGCCGATCACCTCGGCCAGCAGGCCGGTCGGGACGACGGTGCCGATGGCGGCGGCGACCGCCAGCACCGAGCGGACGTGCTCGCCCACCCCGTCGATCCGTGCGATGACCAGGTCCAGCACGTCGGCCGGCAGGTCGATCTCCCGCAGCAGGTCGGTGTCCAGCCGCCAGGCTCCCCAGTGCGGACGCAGCGCGCCGGCGTCGACGAGGGAGTGGAGGTATTCGAGGATGGTGAAGGGGTTGCCCCGGCCCCGCGCGGACAGTTCGGCGATCACCTCCGGCCCCACCGTCGAGCCGGCCAGGTAGGACGAGATCAGCGCCGCCGTGCCCGCGTCGTCCAGCGGCCCGACCGGGATCCGCAGATCGACGGTGGCGCCGAGCGCGTCGTCGAACCGTTCACCGCCGGCGCGGCTGGCCTCGTCGTCGCGGGCCGTGGCCACCACCAGGAGCGGCACGTCCGCGAGCTCCTCGGCGAGACGGCGCAGTACGGCGAGGCTGGAGCCGTCGAGCCACTGCACGTCGTCGAGGATCAGCAGGCCGCCCGTCTCGCCCGGCAGCGCGGCCAGGAACAGCGCCACCGCCCCGGCGAACTGCTCATGCCGGCCCTCGGCGTCCAGTTCCGGCGCGTCCAGCAGCACTCCGAGCAGCGGTGACAGCGACCGTAGCAGGCTCGCCCCGGCCCCCGCGGCGGTCCGCAACCGGTCCACGGCCGCGGCTCTCGCCTCGGGCGCGAGCGCCGCGATCGCCCCCAGCCGCTCTTCGACCGCGGCGCGCAGCGCCGCCAGCGGCAGCGACGAATCCGGATCGCACTTGCCGGACATGACCAGTGCGCCGCCCGCCCGCGCCGCCGCCGCGAGCTCACGGGCGAGGCTGGTCTTCCCGCTTCCCGGAGCACCGCTGAGCAGCACCACACCGCCGGTGCCGGCCCGCGCGCGGGCCCAGCGGGCCGCCAGCGCCGCCTGCTCGGCGGACCGGCCGGCCAGCGCCGATCGGGCCGCGGCGTGCGGCGTGGGGGGAACGACCTCCGGTGCCAGGCGGGCCAGCACGGTGAGCAGCTCGTCGGCGGTGGCGAACCGGTCGTCCGGGTCCTTGGCCAGCAACCGCCGGATCATCTCGGCGAACCCGCTCGACAGCTCCGGGCGCAGCGAGCGCGGATCGGGGGCCGGCAGGTTGGCGTGCATCGCGATCAGCTCGCCGACGTTGCCGCTGACGAACGGAAGCACGCCGGTGGCGGCCTGGAACAGCACGACGCCGAAGGCGTACAGGTCCGCCCGCCGGTCCACCGGACGGTTGAGCATGCCGGTCTGCTCCGGCGCGCTGTAGTGGAACGTGCCCACCGCGGCGTCCCCGGTCAGCACCCGGTCGCCCGCCGCGGCGAGCCCGAAGTCGACCAGCCGGGCACGACCCTCACCGGTGATGACGATGTTGTCCGGTTTGATGTCACGGTGCACCAGCCCGGCACGGTGCGCGGCCGCCAGCGCCGCCGCGCCGTCCGCGGCGAGCGCCACCACCCGGTCCTCCGGGAGTGCGGCGTCCTCCAGCAGCGCGGTGAGCGTCCGCCCCTCCAGCAGCTCCTGAACCAGGTACGGGTACCCGGCCGCGATCCCGGCGTCGAACACCTTCGGCACCCCGGGATGGTCGACCCGGGCCAGCAGCGCCGCCTCACGGCTGAACGCCGCGGCCATCCGCTCCCGGTCCGCCGGAGAGCCCTGCAGCACCTTCAGGGCGTAGTCCACGCCGTCACGGCGGATCCGGTACACCGCCGTATGCGCGCCGCGGCCGAGCTCGGCGACCGGCTCCGCGTCCAGCCCGAGCCCGTGCCAGAAGGCGGCCATGCTCCGGGTCGCCGCCGTCGGCACAGTGACCCCGTTCGACGCGCTCGACAGCCAAGTCATGTCCGCCTCATCGGCCGGCCGCCTCTTCTTCTGAAGAAATCACGGCCGGTGGCGGCGTGGTGTGACCGAGCCCACCGGCCGTTCCGGCCGGAGCCGTACCGCCGGTCCTCCTCCGAAGGCAGGCTCATCCGCTGTGCGGGCGCGGCACCGTGCGCCGGATCGACCGGGCCGTCGCCCGCGCCACCGCCTTGATCGCCCCGGTGCCGGTCGCGGTGACGAGGCGGTCGACGTCGGCGGGGCGGGTGGTCACCGTGGCGGTGAACGCCGGAGCGTGCGTCGGGTGCGGTTTCGCTCAGCATCGGCCTCTTGCTGCCGATGTGGCAGACGAGATTAGGTTCCCGCACCGCAGGCGGGGCCATGGTGATCCCTGGAGAACGCAGTGTTCGACGGCACAGTGGTACAGATGCTCCACGTCGCCCTGGACGGGTTGGCCATGCGGCAGAGGGTGGTCGCGGACAACATCGCGAACATCGAGACGCCCGGTTTCCTGGCCGGGCGAGTGCAGTTCGAACGCGAGCTGCGTGCCGCGATCGACAAGGGGGACTCACCCGCGCAGGTGCGGCCCGGTGTCGCCCGGTCCCTGGAGCCCACCCGCATCAACGGCAACAACGTCAACCTCGATCAGCAGGTCCTCACCCACATGGACACCACGCTGCGCTACCAGATGCTGCTGCGCATCCTCGACGGCAAGTACAACGGCATCCGCCGGGTCATCGGCGGCCAGGGGTGAGCCTCCGGCGCCGGTGACATCCCCTCGGGTGGTTTGGTGACCTGACCGGGAACGAGGCCGGAGACCGCACGAGCGGGGAGGTGGCTGCTGCTGCGGTTGTCCGTCCTGGGCCGCCGGGCACTCGATGGATCACGTCGCCGCAGCCGCCGGCCATGCCGCTGAGGGGCGCGAGCGGCCGTGCGGACCGGAGTCCAGGTGGACGCTTGCGGGACGCCGATCTCTGCCTCCCGTTCCGTGACTGCGTAACGTGGCAGGTGGAACCGGATACGGGGCGGCGAATCTCGGGGGAGATGAGATCGGTGTCGGCAACAGATCACATCCACGACGCCCAGCGGCTGCGCACGCTGCACGCCACCGGCCTGCTGGAAGCCGAGGAGGTACCGCCGCTGGACCGGGTGACCCGGCTGGCGGTCGGATGCCTGCATGTGCCGGCGGCGGTGGTGTCGCTGATCGACGCCGACCGCCAGGTCGTCATCAGCGCGGCCGGGTCCGCGCGTCCCGAGCGCCACTGGCAGACGCCCCTGTCGCAGACGCTGTGCCGGCACATCGTGATCACCGACGCTCCGCTGACCGTGCCCGACACCCGCGCCGATGAGCGCTGGCGCGAGGTCGAGGCCGCCCGTGACGGGCGCGTCGCCTCCTATGCCGGGATGCCGCTGCGGGCCGGCCGCGGCCGGGTGCTGGGCACGTTGTGCGTCATCGACGCCGAGCCCCGGCAGTGGAGCGGCGAGCAGCTGGCCATGCTGGAGGACCTGGCCGCGATGGCCGAAGCCGAGATCGTGACGCGGCTGACCCGCAACGAGCCGCACGCGTCGGCGGTGCTCGACCGTGTGCCGGAGCCGATCGCCTGCCTGGACGCGGCGGGGGTGGTGACGGGGTGGAACGCCGCGGCGGTGCGGTTGTTCGGCTGGCCGGCGGCAGAGGCCGTCGATCGGCCGGTCAGCGAGCTGATCAGCCCCGAGCGGGTGCGCGGCGACTGCGAGCGGCTCCTGCGCCGGGTACGGGAGGGCGACGCCTCGGCCCGGGAGGTGCACCGGCTGGAGCTGACCGCCGCCGACCGCGCGGGGCGGGAGTTTCCCGCCGAGCTGGTCGCGCAGGTCTCCGCCGGGGGCGACGGGCCGATCTGTCAGGTGGTGCTGCACGACGTCGGTGACCGCGACGAGATCCGGCGGCAGCTCGAGGGCGAGCAGCTGTTCCTGCGGGCGCTGGTGGACAGCCTGGACGTCATGATCGGCGCCTGTGACAGCGACGGCCGGGTGGTCCTGGTCAACCGGCCGCTGCGGCAGGGGACCCACGCGCCCTGGCCCGAGGTGCACGTCCAGGATGCAGGCGAGGTCTTCGAGGTGTTCGCCGCCGACGGGCGCACGCCGTTGCGCGGGGACCAGGTGCCGCTGGCGCGGGCGCTGGCCGGCGAGCACATCGACGGCCAGCAGATCATCGCCCGGCTACCGGGTGAGGAACCGCGCTGCTTCGCCGTCAACGGACGGCCGATCGACGCTCCCGACGGGCGCCGTCTGGGCGCGGTGGTGGCCTTGCACGACATCACCGCCCAGCATCGGGCCCAGGTGCTGCGCTCGGCTCAGCACGCGGTGGCGGAGGTGCTGGCGGACGCCGCCTCCGTCCAGGAGGCCGCCGGCGGGGTGGTCGCCGCGGTCACCGAGGCGCTGGGGTGGACCTACGGCGAGTACTGGCAGGTCGACGAGGACGGAGGGGCCGAAAGCGGGGGGTCCATCGCCTCCATCGCTTTCTGGAGCCGGCCCGGACGGGACCTGTCGGCCTTCACCGACGGCCAGCCGACGACCTTCACCCGGGGACAGGACCTGCCCGGACTGGCCTGGGAGCGCGGGGAACCGGTCTGGATCGGCGACATGGCGGCCGAGTCCGGTGACTTCTCCCGCCTGCAGGGCGCCGTGCGGGCCGGCCTGCGCTCGGCCATGGCGCTGCCGGTGCGCAGCGGCGACCACGTGCTGGGCGTGCTGATCTTCGGCGCGGACCGTCCCCAGCCGCCCGACGACGACCTGGTCGAGCTGCTGGACGGGGTGTGCGCCCACCTGGGCCGCTACATGGAGCGCCGCCGCGCCGAGGAGCTCACCGTCGCTCTGGCCGAGAGCCGCCGCCAGTTCGACCGGATCATCAACCAGCTCACCGACAAGGCCTGGACCGTCGAGATCCGGCCCGACGGCACCGCCCGCCCGGTCTACGTCAACACCGAGCACACCACCGTCTTCGGCGGGCGGCTGCACCTGTCGCCCGACGACGACTTCATCGCCGTCATGCTGCGTTTCGTCCACCCCGACGACCACGACGCCTTCCGCGCCTACTGCGCCGAGCTCATCACCGGAGACCGGGCCGAGCTGGAGTACCGGCTCATCGGCCTGGACGGCGTCACCCGCTGGATCTGGAGCCGGGGCGCGCCCCGCCGGGAGGGGGAGCGGCTGCTGGTCGACGGCATCTCCAGCGACGTCACCGACCGCCGCCGGATCACAGAGGAGCGCGAAGGCCTGCTGGCCCAGCAGCACCAGCAGGTGGAACGGCTGCGGCAGCTGGATGCGATGAAGGACGACCTGATGGCGATGGCCAGCCACGAGCTGCGCAACCCCATCGGGATCATCCGCAGCTACGCCGAGATGCTGGCCGAGGCCCCCGGCCTGCCGGAGGAGTACCGGACCTTCATCGAGGTCATCGATCGCAAGAGCGAGCACCTGCAGAACCTGGTCGACGACCTTTTGGACCTGGCCCGGCTGGACGCCGGCCGGGTGGTCGTGGACGCGCGCCCGGTGTGGCTGACGGGCCTGGTCCGCCAGGCCGTCGACGAGCACCGGGCGGCCGCGCAGGCCGGGCGGATCACCCTGACCGCCGAGCTGGCACATCACCTGCACGTGCACGCCGACCCGGTCCGGCTGCGCCAGGTGCTGGACAACCTGCTGTCGAACGCGGTCAAGTACACGCCCGCCGGCGGCGCCGTCACCGTCACCGCCGGCTGCGACAGCGCAGACACCGGGGCCGGGAACCAGGAGGCCTGCCGAGGCGAAGCGATCACGGTGACGGTGGCCGACACCGGCATCGGCATCCCGGCCGAGCAGTACGACCAGCTGTTTTCCCGGTTCTTCCGCGCCTCCACCGCGAAGGCGGCCGGGATCAAGGGCACCGGCCTGGGCCTGGCCATCACCAAGGCCATCATCGAGGCGCACGGCGGCGCCATCACCGCCGCCCCGCGCGCCGGCGGTGGCACCGTCTTCACCGTCCGGCTGCCGGCCGACCCGTCGCACCGCGCAGAGCCCGCCTGACAGGCAGGCCGAACACGGCCGCCGCCTGGACGAGAACCACTGACGGTCGTCAGCCGGAACCCAGCGCGGTCAGCAGCGCCGCGGCGGCCGCCGCCTTGCTCGCCCCCGTCCCGGTCGCTGAGACGATCCGGGCGCCGCCGGCGGGGCGGGCGGGCGACGGAGCGGTGAACACCGGAGCGTGCGACGGGCCCTCGTCGGCCGCTGTCAGGGGCGCAGCCGGTGGAACAGCTCCACCCGGGCGCGGTGGTATTCGACGTCCGCCTCGTCGTGTGTCACCCCTGAGTGGACGGCCTTGCGGAAGTAGGCATGCTCCCTGCGGAGCTTGTGCCTGACGAGCTGAGCGAGCGACTCCTCGTCCAGGCGGGCTGCCGTGCCGCCCTCCTCATGGTAAGCGGCCACGAACTCCGCGCTCGGCCCGGCCAGGTCGTCGCCCCATTCCAGGGCGGCGGCGGCCAGCTCCAGCTCAGGGGCGCCGACAAAGGTCTCGTCCCAATCGAGAACCGCCACTATCCGGCCGTCGTCCCTGGCCAGTGTGTTGCCGGTGTAGTAGTCGCCGTGCAGGGGGTGACGCACGGGGTACGCGGCGTGGAAGGCGGCCAGCCAGCGGTCCAGGTCGGGGTCGTCCAGCTCGGCGGCGTCCTGAGGCGGATCGCCGTACAGGCCGGACTCCTGAAAGGCGGGCACCGGGCGCGGGCCGGGGCAGCAGTCGGCCAGAGACCTGTGAAGCCTGGCAAGCAGACGGGCACCGGCTTCGCGCTGGGCCGGGATGTCGGAGTCCGGCCAGGAGCCCTCGACATACGGCCAGCAGGAGATCGGGCGGCCGTCCACGACGATGACCGTCGTCCCTTCGGCGGTCGGCAGCGGGGCGACAGCCTCGGGCAGGCCGGCGGCGGAGTGCCGGGCAATCGCGTGGCACCACTCCGATTCAGCGGCGGCGCGCCACGCCGGGCCGACGCGGATGACGTGCCCGTCGAAGCGGTAGGCGGCGGATTCCTCTCCTCCATGCAACCGCTCACTCTCTCCCGTGACACCCCAGGTCAGAGCCACGGCTTCGCGGATCTCACGGGTAAGGGGCGTCTTGACATAGATCATCCCGCCAGCCTACGTGCTTCCGTTCGGCGGCAGATGTGCCACGGTTGAGACAACTTACTGTCAAGAGCCAAGTGCGTGGCCGCGAACACTTGCCCCACGAGAGAGGGGAGACCTGGGGTCACCCAGCACGATCAGCACTCCAAGCGGTGGCTTCGCCCGGACCGATGATCTGGCGTGATCGGTGCGCAGACGTGAGAACGACGGGGGTCTTCCGTCGGCCGGAATGCCGCCGTTGTACACGCATCAGCCCGAGAGTCCAATCGACGCGCCAGGCCTCCGGGCGGGGAGCTGTCACTCTCCCCGCCCCGGATGCCTGAACCTGCTGCCGCCGCGTCCATCAGCCGGGGTGACTCACCGCTCCGGGCAGGGGAGTGGCGCTATGAACCCGGATCGGTTCAGTCCCGAGGTGACCGACGTCCCTGGGGGCTGCCGCCTGCTGTGCCGGGTCCGCGTCGCCCGGCCGGTCAAGGCCGTGCGATGCGCTCGAGCCATCGCTGCAGGAGAGCGGTTTCGACCGGTTCGAGGGCCTCGGCGCCGCCGAGCTGCAGTTGCGCGCGCAGGCGCAGCGCGGCGGCCCGCAGGGGATCGGCGTCCTGCCGGGCGGGGGGCTCGGTGAGCACGTGCGAGAACACGGCGTCGCGCATGCGGTGGGACAGGGCGGGGTCGGCGAACAGGGCCGGTCTGGCGATGTGGTCCAGAGCGGTCCCGATGTTGGCCGCCAGGATCAGCCGGGCGGCGGTTCGTGGCTCGAGCTTGAGCGCGCCCGCCGCCGCGCACCGGGTGAGCGCCGCCTCCAGCAGGTCCGTCACACGGTCTCGCGCCGTGGAGTGCGACCACGGCCGCGGAGTGAACATCAGCTGGTAGAGGGCCGGGTTGGCCTGTGCGAACGCCATGTGGCCGTCCCAGCCGGCGTGCAGGTCGGCGACCGGGTCGCCGGTCCGCTCCTGGGCGGCCTTGAGCGCGGCGTACCGCTCGTAGCCGTGGTCGGCCACGGCGTCGAGCAGCCCGCGCTTGTCACCGAACAACCGGTAGAGCACGGGCTGGCTCACACCGACCGCCTCGCAGACCGCGCGGGTGGCGATCTCGTGGTCCGAGGACGACGCCAGCTGCCGCTCTGCGGCCTCGATCATCGCCGCACGGAGCGGCTCCGCCTCTGTCATGCGATCAATGATACAGCCGGGCGCTAGCGGCGATAAGAAACCGTGCTATCGTCATTACGTAACACCGGTACGGATCATCCGTACCGATGATATGACGAGAGGGTTTTCCCATGAGCGATCAGCGCGTGGCCGTCGTCAGCGGCGGCTCCCGCGGGATAGGCAAGGCGATCGCGCTGGCGCTGGCGGCACGCGGCTGTGCGGTCGTCGTGGGCTTCCAGGGGTCGGCCTCCGCCGCGGCGCGGGTGGCCGAGGAGATCACGGCGTCCGGCGGCCGGGCGATCCCCGTCCGGGCCGACGTGGCCGACGAGGGCGCCGTCGCCGAGATGTTCGACGCGGCCGAGAGGTCCTTCGGCGGGGTCGACGTGGTCGTCAACTCCGCAGGGCGGCTGTCGCTGTCCCCGATCGCCGACCTCGACCTGGACGAGCTGGACGCCCTGCACCGCACCAACATCCGCGGCGCGTTCGTGATGGCCCGGGAGGCCGCACGCCGCCTGCGCGCCGGAGGCGCGCTCGTCAACCTGTCCACCTCCGTGGTCGGTCTGCAGTTCCCCGGCTACGGGGCGTACGCCGCGAGCAAGGGAGCCGTCGAGGCGATGACGCTGGTGCTCGCCCGCGAACTGCGCGGACGGGACATCACGGTCAACGCCGTCGCGCCCGGCCCGACCGCCACCGATCTGTTCCTGGACGGCAAGGACGAGGCGACGATCCAGCGGCTCGCCGCCCAGCCGCCGCTGGAGCGGCTCGGCACCCCCGAGGACATCGCCGAAGTCGTCTCCTTCCTGGCGAGCCCGGCCGGGCACTGGATCAACGGTCAGGTCGTGCGCGCCAACGGCGGGATCATCTGACGGCCTCGCGGGAGGTCGCGCCGCCAATCCCGTCCGGTCCGCCGCTCCGGCCCCCGTCGTCGCCGGTGTGGATCCGCACCGGATCTGCACCGGTGCGCAGGCACCGAGGACCCGGTGTCCTCGGCCGCCCCACTGTGGATAACCACCATAAGAAAGGTAATCGTCATGCCGTTCGCCAACCTCAAGGTCCCCGCCGACACCCTGACCCCCGAGTCCAAGAAGAAGCTCATCGACGCCGTCACCGACGCCTACGCCGACGTGTACGGCGAGCGCGCCAGGGCGACCACTCTGGTCCTGCTCGAGGAGGTCGCCGACGGCGGCTGGGGTCTCGGCGGCAACGTCCTCACCGCTGAGATGCTCGGCCGCAGCTGACCCGGCTCGACCCGGCTGCGGCCGGTGACGGTCCTGCGGGAGCTCTACCCCTGCTCCGAGGCCGACGCCGAGGCGATGGTGCGCCTGATCGACGCCGACAAGGCCGTCGCGAACTGGCCCCGCTACCTGCGCTCCTTCACCCCCGAGCACTTCGCCAGCCGGCAGGCCCGCTCGGCCCCCACGCCGATCCCGCCGCCGCTGCGTCGTGCTGGCCGCCCAGCCGCACAGCGAGCCGTCCGGCGACGTCGTCCCCGTCGACCGGAGCCTCGCCGAGCTGCGCGAGCGTATGGGCTGGACGGCTCCGGGCGCGTCGTAAGCCGCCGCTGGTGCGCCGTCCCACAAGGTCGGCGCACCAGCGGCGGCGCCAACCCACAAGCCCGGTGCGCGCGGGCCAGCCCACAAGCTGGCGCTTCCGGTGCGGGAGCGGGCCTGGGATCATTCGGGGGCGGGGCCGCTTCAGCAGGGTCAGGACCCGCGCGTGGAACTCCCGGTGGTTGATCGGCTTGAGGATGAAGTCGTCGGCTCCCGCCCGGCAGGCCTCCTGCTGGGCGTCCTTGACGCTGTCGCTCACCCGGGAGGTCAGCGGCAGCACCGCCGTCTCGGGCGCGGCGCGCAGCCGCCGGCAGACCCCCGTGCCCGGCAGGCCCGGCAGGCTGGGCAGCCGCCGGTCCACCACCACCAGGTCCGGGCGCGCCTCCCGGGCCGTCGGCAGGGCCTGGGCGCCGTCCGCCACGGCGCGCACCCGCCACCCGGCCTGCTCCAGCAGCAGGGCCGGCAGGTTCTGGTGATCGGGGCCGTCTTCGACGACCAGCGCGCCCGGCATGCTTCTTCCCCGGTTCCGGGAGGGATCCTTCCCCGGCGGGCCCCCGATGAGCATCGCCGGGCCGGGCTGCGGCGTTAAGCCCACCAGGGAGGGCATTCATCCCGTTATGACTCTTTGGCCGGTTTCGGGGTGAAGGAGGAGACCATGGGGCGGCGGTCCGTACTCGGTGACGGCGCGCGACGCGCCGCCCGCCGGCTGGCGCTGTTCTTCGCCTTCCTGGCGCTGTTGAGCGCGGTGGCGCTGCGCCGGGCACCGCCGCAGCGCCAGCCGTACATCGCCGCGGCCCTCCTGGCCGGGGCCGTGCTGGCGCCGGTGGCCTGGTGGATCCCGTGGCACCGGCCACCCAATGAATCTACAGCGTAAAGCCGCTAGCTATGATCATTTGAACGGAGCATCGATCCGCGACCGGCCGTCAACACTTTCCCGGCGCCTGGCCGCCAGACGGATCCCACCGCATGAACGTCGCCGACCGCGCTCGCTGTTCTGTCTCAGGAGACCTGGCGTGTGTCTCACAGAGCTGGCGTGAACCCCTGGGTTTGGTGTCGATCATGCGGGTCCACTCGTCGAGCCGGCCCTCGGTGAGGGGGTTGGGCAGCATCGCACCGGCGTTGTTGATCACCAGGTCGACCAGACCGTAGGCATCGTGGGCGGCCTTGGCCGCGGCGTCGGCCGAAACCTCGGCTTCCGCCTCCAGCGCCTGGCCTGCGGTTGGTCCCCTTTCCGGCCTGCTCGGTCCGCCCCCGGTCGGAGGAGGTGCTGGGGCGGCCGCACGTGCTGGCCGAGTGATCACCAGCGGGCTCACATGTCTCCTCGCGCGGGAGCAGGTCCTCGACCGCTGCCGCTGAACCGCCCCTCGGCGGCCGCTTCCTCCCGGAACCGGATGATGATCGTTTAGGATGTCGATCACGAGGAGCTCCACGGCCAGCGCAGAGGAGGACGCCTGTGACGGCGTCGGACGATCCGTATGCGGTTCTCGGCAACGGGTACGCGCGCCGGCGGCGTCCCGACCCGCGCATCGCGGCGATGATCGAATCGGCTCTCGGCCCGGCTCGCTCGGTACTCAACGTGGGTGCGGGCGCCGGCTCCTACGAGCCCTCCGGGCGGCGGGTGGTCGCGGTGGAACCGTCGGCCACGATGATCGCGCAGCGTCCGCCGGGGTCGGCTCCGGTCGTGCAGGGTATCGCCGAGGCCCTGCCCGTGGGGGACGGGGCGTTCGACGCGGCCACGGCGATCCTGACCGTGCACCACTGGACCGTCCTGCGGGCCGGGCTCTCGGAGCTGCGCCGGGTCTCCCGGCGGCAGGCCGTGCTCACCTGGGACCCGGCGGTGAGTTCGCGGTTCTGGCTGGTCGAGGAGTACTTCCCGCAGATCGCCGAGCGCGAGCGCGATCTGGTGACCCTGGATGCGGTCCGGGACGAGTTGGAGCGGGTGGGCGCGCGGGTGGAGGTGATCCCGGTTCCCGTCCCGGCGGACTGCACCGACGGCTTCACGGGCGCCTACTGGCGGCGGCCGGAGGCGTACCTCGATACGGAGGTCCGGGCGGCGATGTCCCCGCTGGCACTGCTCGACCCGCCGGACGTCGAGCGCGGCCTGGGGCGGCTCGGCGCCGACCTCGCTGAGGGCCGCTGGCACGATCGTCACGTCGGCCTGCTCGCCCGCGACGAGTTCGACCTCGGCTACCGCCTGGTGGTCGCCTGATCACGCGGCTCAGGTCCGAGGACGAACCCGGTGGCGTTGTTTCCCGCTGCGGATCCGAATGCGTTCCCGCCGTCGCCCGGTGCGATGCTGACCCCCGCGCAGCGGCTGAGCGGTCGGTGGACCGCCTTCCCGGGAACAAGGCCCACTGCGTCCACCCTGTCGTCCACGCTCACCGAACAGACCCCTGCAGGCGCAGAGGTCGGTGTGCGGGAAACGCGCGGCCGGCTCGGTGAGTCGACGGACGGGGCCCCTTCTGTGTCAGATCGCGGTCGGGTTCTTTGCCGGGTCTCCACCGGATGGTCACTCGCGGGCGGCGACCAGGGCTGTGGGAGACGGTCTGGTCGCTGTCAGAGCGGTCAGGGCGCTGGTGGCGGCGGTGACGGCCAGTGAGGCCATGATCAGCAGGCCGAGGAGGGTCCAGGGTACGGAGAGGACGTGCACGCCTGCGGGACCCGCGTAGAAGCCCGCCAGCGCAGCTGCGGCGACCAGGGTTCCCAGCAGCAGGCCGATCAGGGTGACCGCGGCGGACTCGATGACGGCCATTCGGACGACCTGGCTGCGGCTCAACCCGGTGGCGCGGGCGACGGCGAACTCGGTGCGGCGTTCTGCGGCGGCGATCACGACGGCGTTGATCACCGCGATCGCGGCGTACAGGCCGGACATGCCCATCAGGACGGCCATGATCCCCGTGGTGCCGCGCTGCTGGGTCTGCACCCGGGCGTCGGCCCATTGGCGGAGGGTGCGCACCTCGCCGATTCCGGCGGCGCGGATCCGGTCGGCGACCGCGTGCGGTGATGTGCCGGGGGCGACCTGGACCAGGGTCTCGGTCGGCGCGTCGGCGAGCATCGCGGTGGGGATGAGGTCGCGCGGGACCAGGAAGTTGTCGCTGCCGTTCTCCAGGACTTCCGGCAGGCGCGCGACGGTGCGCAGGGTGAACCCGTGGGGGCCGATCCGTGCCGTGACCGTGCCGTCGCGGACGCCTTCGCCGACCAGCCCGGGGCCGATGGCGACGGTGCGGCCGCGCAGGGCGTCCAGGGAGCCCGAGCGCAGGGCGAGGCGGTGGGTGCGCCGGTAGGCGGCGCCGTCGACCGCGATGATCCCCGAATGGTGGGTCCGCCGGTAGGAGCGGTGCTCCACGCGGTGCCGGGCCGTCACCGACATCTCCACCTGGCTTTGCGGGGAGGCCAGGGCGACGCCGGGGATCCGGGGGATGCGGGCTGCGGCTGCTCCGGTCGACGCGACCACCAGGTCGGCGACGGTGTTGTGTTCGAGGTCGGCGCCGGTGGCGCGGGCCAGCGAGTTCAGCGCACCGGTCAGGCCGACCAGCAGGCCGACCAGCACGATGACGGGTGCGGCCGTCGAGGCGCTGCGCCGTACCGCGTCACGCAGGTTGGCCTGCGCCAGTTCGCCGAGCGCGCTGGTCCGCAGCACCGTCCCCAGCAGCCGGCCGACCAGTGGGACGGCCAGTGGGCTCAACGCGCTCAGGGCGATCGATCCGAAGACCGGGATCGCCATCGCGACCAGCAGGGCACCCAGCAGATCCGCGCCATGCCCTGCCACAACGAGCATGACGGTCAGCGCGAGTGAGGACACTCCCCACAGCCAGCGGCCGAGGGTCATCACGCGGGTGGCACGGGGGGCGTTGCGCAGGGCGTCCAACGGGCGCACCCGCGCCGCCCGATAGGAGGCCGACAGCACCCCGAAGACCGCGACGCCGATTCCCACGGCCGGCGACAGCAGCAGCATCCCGCTGGACCAGCGGGCGGAGAAGTCGCCGGGAAGCAGCCCGATCCCGATCAGCAGCCTGGCCTGGACCCAGGTGGCCGGCACGCCCAGCAGGACCCCGAAGGCGCTGCCGGCCAGCCCCAGCAGGAACGCCTCGCCCAGCAGCAGCCTGATCAGCTGAGGGCGGCTCCCGCCGAGCATCCGCAGCAGGGCCAGCTCCGTGCGCCGCTGCTCGACGGAGAAGGCGAACGTCGAGCCCACGATGAACACCGCCAGGAACATCGCCAGCGGTGTGGCCATGCCCAGCAGCGTCGCGGCCCCGACGTACCCCTCCCTGATCTGCTCGGCGACCCGGCCGGAGGTGCCCGGCGGGATCGCGGGCTCGCCCGTGGAGACCAGCACGAGCACCGACGACTGGACCAGGGCCACGCCGAGTGCGACCGTCAGCAGTGCTCCGGTGAACAGCGGCCAGCGGTCGCGAACGGTGCTGGCGGAGATGCGCAGCATGGGTCAGCCCTCCAGCCGGGTGAGCCGTTCGGCCACCTGGGCGGCGGAGGGACGCAGCAGACGGTCGGCGATCCGGCCGTCGGACAGGAACACCACCGCGTCGGCGCTCGCCGCCGCGACCGGGTCGTGGGTGACCATGACGACGGTCTGCCCGGCGGCGTCGACCATGCGGCGCAGCAGCCGCAGGACCGTGCGGGCCGACCCGGTGTCCAGGGCTCCGGTGGGTTCGTCGGCGAACAGCACCGAGGGCCGCGTCACCATCGCGCGGGCGATCGCCACCCGCTGCTGCTGCCCGCCCGACAGCTCCCGCGGTCGATGCCGCCCTCGGTCGGCCAGTCCCACATCGGCCAACGCGGTCTGCACATCACGGCGCGACGGCCGGGCCCCGGTCAGCCGCAACGGGAGCGCGACGTTCTGCTCGGCGGTCAGCGAACCGATCAGGTTGAGGCTCTGGAAGACGAACCCCACGGCGCGGCGCCGCAGCCTGGTCAGTTCCGCGTCGGTGGCGTGGGTGATGTCCTGCCCGGCCAGCAGGACGCGACCGGCGGTCACCCGATCCAGGCCCGCGGCGCAGTGCAGCAGGGTGGATTTTCCCGACCCTGACGGGCCCATCACGGCGGTCCAGGAACCGGCCGGGAAGGTCACACTGACGTCGGCCAGCGCGTGCACCTGCGTCTCACCGGCCCCGTAGTGCCTGCTCACCTGGTACAGCTGCACGGGTGCGGCCGGGATGCCGGCGTGCGGCCCCGCGGCGGCAGGAGCCCTCATCGCACGACCTCCAGGCCGATGCCGCTCGCCCGCGCCGGAGTCCGCGGGGGACCGGACGCCGCGTCCACCAAGCCGCCGACCGATGCCGCATCGGCAAGGACCGCCGGGAGAGCGGTGACGCGTACGGGAAGCCTTCGTCTCATGTCTGGGATCCCACCACCGCGGCACCGGCGCCCGCATCACGGTGATCCACCAACATGGAGGTATGCCCAGCACTACCTCGGTGCCGGAGCGGGCCGCGGGGTCGACTAGCGTACGCCTGTGCCGAACGATCCGCCGCCCACTCCGCTGGCCGCGATGGGACGCCGCGGGTTCCTGCTGACCGCCTGGCCTTGGCGCGCCGCCGGCTACCTGCTGTCGACCGTGCCGGTCGTGCTCACGGCGGGCCTGCCGCTGGTTCTGCTCGGCCTGCCGCTGCTTCGGGCCGTCGCCCCGGACGCCACCCCCGGCGAGCGGGCGTTCCTCGCCGTCCTCGGTGGCCTGCTGGTCGCCGGGCTCGGACCGATGGCGACCATCCCGCTGGCCAGGCTGGAGCGGCGCCGGCTGCGCCTGGTGGATCTCCGCTCGACGGGTTCGGGCCATCGGCGGCCGCCGGGCCGGGGTATCGTGCCATGGCTTCGCACCCGCTATACCGAATCGGTCACCTGGCGCGAACTCGGCTACTTCCTGCTGCTGGCCGCCACCACCCCCATCCTTTACGCGGTGCTGTCGTCTGCGCTGGTCTTGCAGCTCTGCGCCATCGCCGCCCCGCTGATCCTGCTGGGCGGCGACGGCCCGATGGCGCTGGGCCTGATGAAGGTCGCCACCCCGGCGGACGCGCTGCCGTACGCGCTCGCCGCGCTCGTGCTGCTGCCCGCCGTTCCGTACCTGCTGGCGCTGACCGCCGGTGCGCAGGCCGCGCTCGCCCGGGCGCTGCTCCAGCGCGGATCCGGCGAACGGCTCCAAGCCGAACTCGTCGAGGTCGCGCGTTCGCGGGCGCGGCTGGTCGACGCGTTCGAGGCCGAACGCCGCCGCATCGAACGCGACCTGCACGACGGCGCCCAGCAACGGCTGCTCTCGCTCACCATGAAGCTCGGGCTGGCCCGGGTGGACCTGCCGCCCGGATCTGCGGCCGCCGACAGTGTGGCCGACGCCCACCATGAGGCCAAGCAGCTCATGACCGAGCTGCGGGAACTGGTGCACGGCATCCATCCCCGCGTGCTCACCGATCGGGGACTGGCGGCGGCGCTGGGCGAACTGGCCGACCGATCCCCCCTGGCGGTCACCGTCGCGGCCGACCTGCCCGGACGGCCGCCCCGCCACGTCGAGAGCACGGCCTACTTCGCCGCCGCCGAGGCGCTCACCAACGCCGCCAAGCACAGCGGCGCCGATCGGGCCGGAGTGGCTGCGCGCTGGGACGACGGCGTCCTCACCCTGGAGATCGTCGATGGCGGTGCCGGCGGCGCCGATCCCGACCGCGGCACCGGACTGACCGGGCTGGCCGACCGGGTGGCGGTGATCGACGGCAGACTACTGGTGTCGAGCCCGGCCGGTGGCCCGACCCGTGTACGTGTGGAGCTTCCGTGCGATCTGAACCGACCGCTGTCCGGGTAGTCCTCGCCGAGGACGGCGTCCTCCTGCGGGAGGGCTTGGCGGGCCTGCTGTCCCGGTTCGCCTTCGACGTCGTGGCCGCCGTGGGCGACGCCGCGGCCCTGCGCGCGGCCGTCGCCGAGCACCGCCCCGACCTGGTGATCACTGATATCCGGATGCCGCCGGACTTCTCCGACGAGGGCCTGCGGGCGGCTGTGGAGCTGCGCCACGCCGATCCGGACCTGGCGGTGGTGGCGCTCAGCCAGTACGTCGAGCTGAGCTACGCCGCCGACCTGCTGGACTCCGGCGCCGGCCGCCGGGTCGGCTACCTGCTCAAGGACCGGGTGGTCGACGTCGCCGACTTCGTCGCCGCGCTGCGCCAGGTGCTGGGCGGCGGCACGGTGGTGGACCCGCAGGTCATCCGCCAGCTCATCACCCGGCGACGAGATCCGCTCGCAGGGCTTTCCCCGCGCGAGCACGAAGTGCTCACGCTCATCGCCGAAGGCCACTCCAACGCCGCCATCGCCCGGCGGCTGGTCGTCACGGACGCGACCGTGGGCAAGCACGTCCGCAGTATCCTCGCCAAGCTCGACCTTCCCCAGACCGAGGACACCCACCGCAGAGTCCTCGCCGTCCTGGCCTATCTCCGTGGCCGACCCGCAAACCCGGAACCTCGTTGATCCCGCTGTGATGGATCCTGCCGGATGGCCCAGTGGGCCCGAAGACATCGACCGGCCGCCGCGCCGTGACGGCCCTCCGCTCCCGAACATGTCCCCAGCCGCCAGGTAGCGGAGTGAAGGATCAAGCCTGGGTTCGGGCCGTGTGCGCGCCGGGGGCTCCGGTGGTTCTCACTGCGGCCGAACGGCGACCGAATCGGCGGAGAGCGTGACCTCGACGGTGATGTGCGGATTGTCCGGCTGAGGGAGCTGAAGCCCGCGCTTGAACTCCTCGGCATCGTCCGGCATCACCTTCGGCTGAACCGTGACCTTGACCTGGCCGGTCTCCTCATCTGAGTGCGCCATCATCGTGGCCACCTCAGGACGGGATCGGAGCCGGGAGACGGCTGTGTCCTGGGCCCGCCGGAGCTCCGAGGCCGAGAATCCCTTGCCGCCGATCAGGGTGACCTCCATGGGGAGGGTCCTGGCCGGCTCGATCGCGCGAGTCGGGATGGGACCCTTGAAGCCGACGCGCAGCCCCTGTCTGTCAGCCACGGCGTCTCATCGGTGTCGTCGGCCGCCAGCGGGTGGCGGACCCGCACCGGTGACGCGTCCGCGAACGGGTTCGCCTGCCGGGCCGGCGCTCCCGCCAAGGCCTCCACGCCCAGCTTCAGGTCCGACTTGGCCAGCACCGTCTCGATCGTGCCCGCGGTCAGCTCATTGGCCACCGCCAGAATGACCGTGTTGCTCGCCGCGAACGCCTCCACCGGCAGAGCCCCCGGCAGCATGATCGTTCTCAGCGTCAACCGCTGTTCCCGGGTTCCTCAATCCCGGTGCTCTCGACCATGCCGGCGTCTCAGACGCTGGTCGCAGTGCCCCCGGAGGGGGTGGGGGCGTCCATGCCCTGGTCCGGCGTGCCGTCGAGGGAGACGCCCCGCGCGCTGAGCAGCACCACGAAGGCGCAGCTTCCGGTGAGGGCGATGTCAGCGAGGTTGCCGACGAACAGGCCCCCGTAGTCGATGAAGTCGACGACATGGCCCCGGGCGAAGCCGGGCGGGCGAAACAGGCGGTCCAGCAGGTGAGAGGCGGCACCGCCCAGCAGCGCACCCAACGCCACGGTCCAGGCCGCCGAGCGCAGCCGCCGCCCGACATGCGCGATGCCGGCCACGGCCGCGGCCGCGGCCAGGGTGAACACCCACGTCGCCCCCTCGCCGATCGAGAAGGCGGCACCCGGGTTGAACAACAACCGCAACTGAATCACCCCCGGGATCACCGAGAGGCGTTCGCCGTCGGCCAGCGCCGAGATCGCCCAGAACTTGGAGGCCTGGTCGACGAGAAGAACCACGACGGCCAGCACGAGCATCCACCCGTACGGCCGCATTCCTCGTCGCGCTGTGCGCGCACTTCGTTCGTCCGACATGCCTACCTACCTTGCGATCGTGGGATCGAGCGCAGCAAATCTAGCGATACCGACCTGCTGGTGGATACGGCGATGATGACCCGTCCCTTACTCCCGTGTACCGGAGAAGAGTCCACATGGCCGATGCGGGCGCTGCACGCGCTGTGGCGGCGCGAGGTGGGCGCAACCGGATCCCGCCAGCCGAGGTGCGGGCCGCGGTGGAGGCGGCGCTGCAGCAGGCCGATGCCGCGACGAGCGCTCCGGTTACGGCGGGGCACCACCGCCGCCTCCGTTCGCACGGGTGCCGGAGTCCGCCGAACCGGCCGGTCTCACCAGGGCCGCCACCTCCCGGTGCCTGCGGTGGAAGCTCAACCGGTAGCGTCTGTCATCGCGGGTGACCACCAGGACGTCCACCGGTGAATCCTCGTTCCCGCGTCCGGGGAGCGTGACCTCCGCTCCTCTCAGCGGCACCGTATGGCGGTTCATCCCGCCCTCCCTGTCGATCGAGAACACGACCTGCTCCTCCGACACGGTCAGGAATCCCCGACGCGACACTCCGACGTCGGAGAGGGCGGAGACGGAGACGGACGGAAGCTGCTCGAACCATCCCTCGGCCATCACCGATCCGTCCGACCGCCGGATCGGCGGCCCGAAACAGGTCTCGGCCAGCCACCGCATCCCACGCCGGATCCAGGGCAGGATCGGGGACAGGAGCCGGGACAGGAGCCGGGACAGGACGCGGGAGACGATCCATTGCCAGAGCCCTTCGGACAGGAAGAGGACGAGAGCGAACCCACCGGCGAACAGAGCGATCACGGAGAGCCCGCTGAATCTTCCGGTCCCCCCGGTGACTGATCGAGCGACGAGCACGATGATCACCTCCTGCCCGCCCAACGCGTTCGCCCCCACGCCGGTTCCCCTGACGGATCTTCCATCCCGTGCGGTCCCGCCCGCCGTGATTCGGCACGACCACGCCACCGGAACCGCCCTCGCCGTCGACTCCGACCACGCCGAAGCGATCTGAGCCCTGGCGCGAGCGCACCAGCAGTCGATCTGGGCCCGCCGGCGCCAGGTCAACGTCTTGCGCAGCCACCCGCGGGAGTTCTGCCCGGCCGCGCTGCAGGCCTTCGACGACCTGACCGCGCGCGACGCCCTGGCGGTGCCGGCCAAGGTCCCGACCCCGCAGGCGGGCCGGGCGCGGGCTGCTTCCAGGCCGTTCCCGGGCTTGCGGATGATGTCGTGGCGACGGTCCTCGGCCGGGGCGAAGGTACAGGTGCCGTAGGCGCTCAGGCGGGAACGGACGAACGCTCACAGCCGGGCCAGGACCCGGTCGGCCAGGTGGCGCAGGACGTCGACCTGGTCGGGGCCGAGGGCGTCGAAGAACAGGTCCCGGACGGCCTGGACGTGGCCGGGGGCGGCGTCGGTGATCGCCTGGCGTCCGGTTGCGGTGAGCACGACGAAGGCTCCCCGGCCGTCGTCGGCGCATTCCTGGCGTTCGACCAGGCCGCGGCGCTGCATCCGGCTCAGGTGGTGCGACAGGCGGCTCTGCTCCCATTCGAGGGCGCGCTGCAGTTCATACGGGCGCAACCGCCCATCGAGGGCGTCGGTGAGGTGGACCAGCACGTCGTAGTCGGCCAGGGACAGGCCGGAGGCCGCCTGCAGCCGCCGGTTCAGCTCGGCGCTCAACCGCGCCTGCATGCGCAGGTAGGCCCGCCAGGCGCGCTGCTGGTCGTCATCGAGCCAGGAAGGGGTGTCCATGAGTTCATCCTACCCCGGATGAATGATGTGTCATGCAGTTTGTGGAATGGATGACGCATCATGTAGGTTGAAGGTTGTAGATGACACGTCATTAAGTATGGCGTCGCACTCAATGGTGTCGCGCTCACAGGGGAGAACCGACATGACCATCACCACCGGCCACACCAACCTGACCGGCACCTACACCATCGACCCGGTCCACACCCAGATCGGCTTCACGGCCCGCCACGCCATGGTCACCAAGGTCCGCGGCGCCTTCGACGACTTCGACGGCACCGTCGTCTTCGACGCCGCCGACCCGGCCGCCACCGCCGTGACCGTGACCATCCGGGCCGCCGGCATCAACACCCGCAACGACCAGCGCGACGAGCACCTGCGCAGCGACGACTTCCTGGCCGTGGAGGCCCACCCGCAGATCACGTTCGCCTCCACCGCCTTCCGGATGACCGGCGAGGCGAGCTTCGACCTCACCGGCGACCTGACCATCAAGGGCGTCACCAACACGATCACCATCCCGTTCACCTTCGAGGGCGCCTCCGCCGACCCGTTCGGCAACACCCGGCTCGGCTTCGAGGGCTCGGTGGCGATCAACCGCAAGGACTACGGCGTGACCTGGAACGCCGCACTGGAGACCGGCGGTTTCCTGGTCAGCGACAAGATCGTGCTGGAGTTCGAGGTCTCCGCCATCAAGAACGCCTGACGAGACCCGGCCTTCGCCGGCGCCGCCGGTACCCGGCCGCCGTCCCGTCACCGTCTCGGAACACCATTTCGAAAGGAACCCGACATGACCACCCTGTCCCTCGCGCCCCGCATCGACGTCCGCCGCGCCGGCGAGCGCTTCGCCACCGAGATCGGCTGGCTGGACTCCAAGCACTCGTTCTCCTTCGGCCACCACCACGATGCGGCCAACACCCACCACGGGCTGCTGCTGGTCAACAACGACGACGTCGTTCATGCGGGCACCGGCTTCGACACCCACCCGCACCGGGACATGGAGATCGTCACCTGGGTGCTGCAGGGCTCCCTGGTCCACCAGGACTCCGAGGGCCACAACGGCGTCATCTACCCGGGCCTGGCCCAGCGGATGAGCGCCGGCACCGGCATCCTGCACTCGGAGAAGAACGACTCCTGGCGCCTGGCCGGTGACGTGCACGACGAGCCGGTGCACTTCGTGCAGATGTGGGTGGCGCCCGACGAGGCCGGCCTCGCCCCCGGCTACGAGCAGCTGGAGATCGACGCCGAGCTGCTCGGCGGCGGCCTGGTCCCGGTCGCCTCCGGCATGGCCAAGCACGACGGCGCCGCGGCCATCCGGATCAACAACCGCTACGCCGCGCTGTACGCCGCCCGGCTGCAGCCCGGACAGCACGTCGAGCTGCCCGAGGCGCCGTTCCTGCACCTGTTCGTGCCGCGCGGCTCCGTCACGCTGGAGGGGGCGGGCGAGCTGGGCACCGGCGACGCGGTGCGCTTCACCGCCACCGGCGGCCAGAAGATCACCGCCGCCGAGCCGGCCGAGATCCTGGTGTGGGAGATGCACGCCACCCTCGCCGCCTGACCCTCACCGCCCCGGAGGGACGGGCCGCCTGAAGGCGGCCGCGCACCATCCCCGACCACAGGGAGCACACCATGGAGCAGCAGAAGCACCCCGCATCGTCGACGACCCCCGGGCCGACCGGTTCGAGATCCTCCTGGATGAGGAGCCGGCCGGGTTCGTGACCTACACGCGCGCCAGGGCAGGGCTGTCGCTGCTGCACACCGAGATCGACCCCCGTTTCGAAGGCCGCGGCCTGGGCGCGGCCCTGGCACTCCCCGGTGCCCGCCGGGTGGCGGCGTACAGTCACCCCCATGAGTGAACCCGACCGAACCGTGTACGGCTGCGCCGTCGCGGAGGTGGCCGAGCCCGAAAGCGTCCTGCTGCCCGGCCACGACGTGCCGCTGGGCCGCTACACCACGGTGCGCCGCCTGCTGCCGCAGCGGCCGCGCCGGATGGTCGGCGCCTGGTGCTTCGCCGACCACTTCGGCCCCGAGGACGTCACCGGCCGGCCCGGCATGCAGGTGCCGCCGCACCCGCACACCGGCCTGCAGACCGTCACCTGGCTGGTCGAGGGCGAGATCGTGCACCGCGACAGCCTGGGCAGCGACCAGGCCATCACCCCGGGACAGCTGAACCTGATGACCTCCGGACACGGCATCGCGCACTCCGAGCAGTCGCCGCCCGACCACCCGCCGGGCATGCACGGGCTGCAGCTGTGGGTGGCACTGCCCGAGCACGCCCGGCACGGCGAGCCGCGCTTCGAGCACCACCCCGTCCTGCCGGTGCTGGAGGGCGGCGGGGACGGGACCGTCACCGTCGTGGTCGGCGAACTCGGCGCCGAGCGCTCCCCGGCGCGTGTGCACAGCCCGCTGCTCGGCGCGGAGGTGCTGCTGGCCTCCGGCGGGCACCGGAGGCTGCCGCTGGATCCCGGCTTCGAGCACGCGGTCCTGGTCATGTCCGGCACCGCCCGGGTGGCCGGGGTGGACCTGGAACCGGGGGCGCTGCTGTACCTCGGGCAGGGCCGCGGTGAGGCGGTCGTCGACGCCGACGGCCCGGCGCGGCTGTTCCTGCTGGGCGGTGAGCCGTTCGACGAGCCGCTGGTGATGTGGTGGAACTTCGTCGGCCGCTCCCACGAGGAGATCGTGACCGCCCGCGAGGACTGGGCCGCCGGCCTCCGGTTCGGCGCGGTGGGCGGCTGCGCGGCCGATCCGCTGCCCGCGCCCGAGCTGCCGAGCGTCCGGCTCAAGGCCCGCGACCGGCACGGCCGCGTCCTCTAGCGCGGCGCGGGCGGCATCCGGCGGGTCAGGAGCGGTAGGCGGCCGGAGACAGGCACAACCCGGCAGAGGCGCCGACTTCCGGCAGCGCGAGAGGCTGCGGCACGCGCCGGTACCGGCAGCCTGGTCTGCACCACGCCCCGGAACCTCACCGCGCATGTCCGGCTCGAACTGCGGAGTGATCGGCCTCCCGCATGTGATCGCCTCCGGGTAGGGTGAGGGCATGCTTTGACGCCTGCCCGGTGATCGGGCACCTCCGCGCTCTCCTTCGTTCGTCGCGGCTTCACCCTGGACCCACGAAGGAGACGTCTTCCATGAGCATGTCGACCCGCATCGACGTTCCTGACCTGTTCGCCGCGTCTTACGGCGCGAACGGCGCCGAGGCGCGCGCGTGGATCAATGATCTGCCCCGCCTCGGCGGCGAGTTCCTGGACCATTGGGGACTGCTGCTCGACGGCCCGGTCGCGTACGGCATGGCCTCGCTGGTCCTGCCCGTGCTTCGGAGCGACGGGGCACCTGCGGTCCTCAAGCTCCAACAGCTCCGGGAGGAGACCGCCGGCACCGCCACCGGGCTGCGGGCGTGGAAAGGCGACGGCATCGTCCGCCTGCTCGACTACGACGAGAAAAGCGGCACGCGGCTGCTGGAGCGCCTGGATGCGACCCGGCCCCTGTCGGCGGTGGCCGACGACGGTGCGGCCGTGCAGATCCTGGCCGAACTGATGGCCCGCCTGACGTCGCTACCCGCCCCGGAGGGGTTGCGGCGGCTGTCCGACGTCGCCGCGGCCATGCTCGACCAGGTCCCGCGGGCCGTGCCCGCGCTGCTTGATCCTGGTGAGCAGCGGCTGGTGCGCACCTGCGCGTCCGCGGTGGCCGAACTCGTCGGCGAGGCCGGCGATCGCCTGTTGCACTGGGACCTGCACTACGACAACGTCCTGGCGGGGGAGCGGGAACCCTGGCTGGCCATCGACCCCGAACCGCTGGCGGGGGACCCGGGATTCGAGCTGCTGCCGGCACTGGACAACCGGTGGGAGGAGATGGAGGCCACCGGTGACGTGGCGCGCGCGGTGCTGCGCCGCTTCGACCTGCTGACCGAGGTCCTCGGCCTCGACCGGGGGCGAGCGGCCGGATGGACCCTCGGCCGCGTGCTGCAGAACGCCCTGTGGGACATCGAAGACGGCAAGACCGCACTCGACCCCGCCCAGGTCACCATCGCCCTGACGCTGCTGCGCCGGCGGGAATGGAGGGGAGGGCGGCTCCTGCAGTTCACCGGGTGATCAGGCGGTGAAGCGGCCGTGAGCGGGATCGGGCCCGTCGACGGGTCCTGGGCGGCCAGCCGCAAGGGGCCGGCCGCCCGCAAGGCCTGCCGGCCCAGGAAGGCGGTCGGCTTCTCCGGGTCGCCGTCGACGCCCGCCGTGGTGTGCACTATGCGGAACATTCCGGCTTTCCCGTTGACGTTATAAATCGTTTCCTGTTGATTGGCATCGGTCCTGCAGCGGCCTGCAGTGGGTTTTCCCTGTCGCGACGCCGCTGTCCGTCCAGGATCGGTCCCTTTTCCGTTTTCACGTGCGGTTTCCACCGCGCGAAGGAGTGAGCAGATGGCAAGAAATCGCATTGTGGTGTCCCTGTCCGCCATGGCGGTGGCGGGCGGGCTGGTGGCGGGCCTGCCGGCGTCCGCCGCCGTGGCGGCCTCCCCGGCCGTCACCCCGATCTGCGCCAGCGAGTGGAACCCCGCCAAGGCGTACGCCGGCGGGCTGGTCGCCTCCTACGGCGGCCGCAACTGGCGGGCGAAGTGGTGGAACCAGAACAACGTCCCGGGCGGGTCGTCCGGCAACTGGACGGACAAGGGGGCCTGCGAGGCGAACGAGGGGAACTTCGTCGTCACCGAGGCCCAGTTCGAGGAGATGTTCAAGGAGCGCAATCCCTTCTACACCTACAGCGGCCTGGTCACGGCCCTGAGCGCCTACCCGGAGTTCGCGGCCACGGGCTCCGACACCGTCAAGAAGCAGGAGGCCGCGGCCTTCCTGGCCAACATCAGCCACGAGACCGGCGGCCTGCGCCACATCGTGGAGGTCAACACCGCGAACTACTCCCACTACTGCGAACCCGCCAAGCCGTACGGCTGCCCTGCGGGCCTGTCGTCCTACTACGGCCGCGGGCCGATCCAGCTGAGCTGGAACTTCAACTACAAGGCGGCCGGCGACGCGCTGGAGATCGACCTGCTCAACAACCCGGATCTGGTGCAGAAGGAGGCCTCGGTGGCGTGGATGACCGCCATCTGGTACTGGATGACCCAGAACGGTCCCGGCACGATGACGCCGCACGCGGCGATGGTCGGCGGGCACGGTTTCGGCGAGACGATCCGCAGCATCAACGGCCGGCTGGAGTGCGACGGCGCCAACTCCCGGCAGGTGGAGAACCGGGTGAGGCTCTACCTGGAGTTCACCGGGATCCTGGGCGTCGACCCGGGTTCCGGCCTGCGGTGCTGACCGTGCGGCGGCACACCGTTCCGTCTGGCGGCGAAACGGTGTGAGGGGAAGGGTGCGGACCGTTTCCGCGCCCTTTCCCGGTTTTCGTTTCCTCGTCTCGGTGAATCGCTTTCGCATGCCTTCGTACGATTGATTCCCGGAATTTCCAGCCTTGTGAACCACCCATGGTCTGCAGAATTCGGCAATTGCCCCGATGCGGATGCCGAAGTCCTCGTGTACCACGGCTACGGTCCCGCGGGGTGCCGCCGTCGCTTCGTCACGTATCGCCGGAGCGGCGGGAAGTGCGGGGTCTGCTGTCCTGCGTGGTGGCCCGGGCGCTCTCACCGGTCCGGCCGGGAGCCGGGGCGCCGGTGGCGGGCAGCGTGAAGATGAACCGGGAGCCCCCGCCGGGGTTGTCCTCGGCCCGGATCGTGCCGCCGTGCCGTTCGACGATGCGCTTGCAGATGGCCAGGCCGAGCCCGCTGCCGGTGTACGGACCGCCCGTGTGGGCGCGGCGGAAGTTCTCGAAGATCATCTGGTGCCGGCCCGGGGGAATGCCGATGCCGCGGTCGGCGATCTCGACGCGGACCCAGCCGGGCCGCTCGAGCGCGGAGGTGACGGTGATGCGCGGCCGCTGATCCGGGGCGGTGTATTTGATCGCGTTGCCGATCAGGTTGTCCAGCAGCTGGCGCAGCAGCGCCGCATCGGCCCGGACCGCATCCAGCGGGCCGATGTCGAAGACCGGGCCCGGCCCGTGCGGCAGGTCGCCGCGGGCTGCGGCGACCTGCCGCACGGCGGATTCGAGCGCGACCGGCTCGAGGGCCAGGGGGGCGTCCCGCGCGGTGGCGTGCGCCAGCAGGTCGTCGATCAGTTCCTGCATCTGGGCGGCGGCGCGCCGGATGCGGGCGATGCCGTCGGCCAGCTCACCGGTCGCCTCACCGGCGGGTCCGGCGTCGAGGGCATCGGTCAGCAGCTGCGCCCAGGCACTGACGGTGGACAGGGGGTTGCGCAGGTCGTGGGCGACGATGCCGGCGAAGGCCGTCAGCTCGTCGCGCTGGCGCCGCTCGGCGGTGACGTCGTGGAAGACCACGACCACCGCCCGGTCGTGGGCGGGCAGCCGGGTGGCGCTGACGCTGAGCAGGTGCTCCTGGCGTCCGTCCAGCGGGCAGGCCAGGACGTCCATGTCGCGGACCTCGTGGCCGGACAGGGCCAGCATGTGCGGCTGCCGCCGCTCGCTGAGGGGCGTGCCGTCGGGATGCAGCAGCCGGTACGCCTCGAAGGAGACCGGCACGGAGGTCAAGGGGGTGGCCCCGGCTCCCAGCAGGCGCCGGGCGGCCGGGTTGCTCATCACGACGCGCCCGTCGGCGTCGACGACCACCAGCCCGTCGTGCATCGCCTCGACGATGGCCGCCAGCATCCCGGCTTGCGCGCCGAGCTCCTGTTCGGCGGCGGCCCGCTGCCTGAAGAGCGTCTCGCGTTCGTCGCGGCCGAGCGCCAGGGCCAGGCCGATCACGGCGACCATGCCGACGAAGACCTGCGCCATCAGCACCCGGGTGGTGGGGGAGCCGATCGCGGCGAACGGGCCGCCGCCGTAGGCGGTGAAGGCGACGGCGGCGGTGCCGGTGATCAGGGCGTGCAGGGCCGTGAAGGTGGCGCCGAACCGTACGGCGGTCCACACCGTCATGCTCATCAGCAGGAACGTCAGCGGCAGGTCGCGCAGGATCCAGAACGTCGCGATGTAGGCCGCGGCCGAGGCCGTCACCAGGGCGCAGAACTCCGCGATGCGCCGGTCGGGAGTGCGGGCCAGCCTCTCGCGGACCGCCTGCCGGGCCACGGCCGGACGGGTCAGGACACCGGGCCGGCGCTCGGACAAGCGCCCCAGGCGCAGGCCGAGCGCTGTGATCACCAGGATGCTGACGAGGTTGCGGGTCAGCCACACCGCGGCCGACACCACCGAGACCGGGCCGTCGGAGGCCTCCAGCGCGGCCGGGCCGATGAGCGCGCCGACCCCGGCACCGGCGAGCGCGGCCGCCAGCAGCCCCCACAGGTGCTGGACCCGCTCGAAAGCCCCCAGCCCGGGGCGTTCCATACCTGCGGGCAGGAACGGGTGAACACGGCCAAGAAGACCAGCAGCTGCGCGACATTGGCCGCCGTGAGGGCGGCGCTCAGCGGCAGGTCCGCCCCGGTCACCAGGTTGCCTGTGAGCGTGATCGCCGCCAGCACCGATACGTCCAGCCACCGGGACCGTACGTGCCGCTGGGCCAGCAGCCACACCGTCCCCACCCCGGCGGCCGGCCATATCAGCCCCAGCTCCGTCCCGCCGATCAGGTCCATCCGGCCGATGAACACCGCGGCGGCGTACAGCACGGCGAACGCCGCCGTGCGGCGCGGCGTCATGCCGCTACCCGGCATCGGGACGGCGCTGCGCCGGGTCGCGGGTCGCGGATACGGGGCGCCGACACCGCATCACGGCAGGCCACCGGCCGCCGCCAGGACCGGAAAGGCACAGGCATTCACGGGTCTTCACGTGAGACGGCGGCCGCGAGGCCGGGGCCGCGCCCGGCCGGCAGACCTGCGGCCGCGGCGGCCGCGACCGCCTGGTGCAGGTGCTCGTGCAGGTCGTCCGATCCCGGGCGGCCGGGGCCGGCGGGAGCCGGCAGCGGGCTGCCGGTCACCTCGTACCTTTCGGCGGCAGAGGGCGAGACGCCCGCGGTGAAGAGCCATGACCTACGACTACCCGAATCGACCACTCTAAGTAACAACATTCAGTGAATGTGTCACCCAAGGTGATGTCTGCTTGCGCATGCTCACCGCCGTCCCGTACCTGCGGGCGCAGGGCGGCCACAACGCCCGAGAGGGAGGTCGACCATTGCCTTGACCAACTGTTGACTAGAAGTGTTTGAGTATTTACTTTTAGTGACAGAGGCGGAAGGCGGACATCTTCCCCGGCCGTGAACGACACGGGCCCGGCTTTCCGTTCACCGTCCTCGGCCCTCCCGGGCAGGCACGGACGCCGCCCGCGACATCCCTTCCCCCTTCCCCGCGAAAGGAGCCGCGCCATGCCGCTCGCCGGCGCCCCGCCCACCGGATCGGTGATGATGGTCCACCACGTCACCGGCACCTACTTCATGTGCAACGACTTCCACGACAACGTCGGCAACCACGTCCAGACCTGGGCCCAGGACCCCTTCGCCGACGCCACCAGCCACCGCTGGACCCTCGCCCGCAACTCCGACGGCACCGTCGTCATTCGCTCCGCGGCCCACGGCCGGGCCCTGTCCGCCGGCGCCAACCCCGCCGACGTGGTGACCCTGAAGGAGGGCAACGACAGCCTGCACCAGAACTGGCGCTTCGAGCCCGTCGACGTCAGCACCGACGGCTACGTCATCGCCTCGGTCGTCCACCCCTCCTACGCCCTGTCCATCGCCTCCCATCTGCAGGCCAACGACCAGCTCCTCGGCCTGACCCGCATGTGGGGCGGCGCGAACCTCGCCCAGGTGTGGAAGGTCTTCCCCCACGGCGCCTGACCTCTCACCCCGACTCACCCCGGCGCCCTGCCCGGCCGCGAGCCTGCGGCAGGGCGTCACCACGTCCTCCCTGCCTGTGCATCGGGCTGCAGAGCCCGGTCCTGGCGCCGGGCCGCCCTTCGGGAACGGAGTCCGAGCAGGGCGTCGATCACCAGGAAGAGCACCAGCGAGACTCCCATCAGTGGCACGAAGATCCCGGCGGCGGCGGTGAGCAGGCCCAGCGGCGTCAGCACGGTCCAGTGCACCTGCCGCCAGCCGCCCCGAGGGTACGGCTCGCCGAAGCCGCGGGTGGGCCGCCGTAGCCACCACATGCGGTAGCCGAGCACGATGAGGATGATCAGAGCGATGGCCAGCGCGGCCAGCAGGATCTGGTTGGCCGGGCCGAACAGCAGCCCCATGTGCCCGTCGACGCCCCACCGGAGGAGTTTCGCGGCGAGAGGGTAGTCGGCGAAGCGCAGCTCGCCGGTCACCTGGCCGGTGGCGGCGTCGACGGCGACCTGGTCCAGCCGGGTGGGCGCGGTCTTGTCGATCTCCCTGACGAGGTAGGGGGCGCCTGGGTCGCCGGGCCAGACGATCTCCAGCGGACCGGACAGGCCCTTGTCCGCAGCGGCCCGGGCGATGCGGTCCACGCCGACGTCGGCCGTGGCGGCACGGTGCCCTCCCGCGCCCGTGTGCGCGGCGTGGCCGCCGCCCTGAGGGCTGATCGACGGAGCGGCCGTCCAGCCGAGCGTCACACTCAGGCCGGTGACGGACAGGAACAGCAGGCCCGGCACCGCCCACAGGCCGACCGAGCCGTGCCAGGACAGCGTGCGGCGCCCTCCGCGGACGGCACGGCCGGGGAGCAGGAGCCGACGCTTCTCACGGCGGCGCCGGGTGACCCACAGCGCCAGACCGCCGAGCGCGACCACCCACAGCCACCCGGCGGCCAGCTCGCTGTAGATCCCTCCGGGCTCGCCGAGGTGCAGGTCGCGGTGGAGGTTGGAGATCCAGGCCCGTACGGGCAGCGCTCCCACGTCGCCGTAGCTCTCCAGCTGGCCGCGTACCCGGCCGGTGTGGGGATCGACGAAGACGGCCAGTCGCGTGCTCTCGGGCAGCCCGGGCCGGTCCATCAGGACCCGAGTGGTGTGGCCGGGCTCGGCGGCGGGGCGTACCGCCGTGATCGTGCCCTGGGGCTGCGCCGCCCGGGCGGCCTCGATCTGCCGGCTTAGGGGGAGGGTGGCCGGGCCGGCGGGCGCGGTGAGCTCGTGCCGGTAGACGACCTGCTCGATCTGGAAGGAAGCGGCGTACAGCAGGCCGGTGCCGGCGGCGACGAGCAGGAAGGGGGCGACGAGGATGCCCGCGTAGAAGTGCAGCCGCAGCACCAGGGGGCGCAACGCGGCCCAGACCGCCGGGCGTCCGGGGGGCGTCCCGGGGGCTTGCCCGGCAGCGCTGCTGCGGTCGGCGGTAGAGGTCATCGGGTGTTTCTCCACTCAGGGGCGGGCGAACGCGGCGATGGAGGTGCGTCTGAGGCTGATCATGACGAACCCCAGCGCGTAAGGCACGGCCCCGCTGACTTCGAGGATCTGCACGACGGGGGAGTGCGGACCGGTGACGAAGAGCGTCAGCCCTCCGATCGTGTAGACGATGGCCCCCGTCCCGATCAGCAGGCCGGGCCACCTCGCGCCCTGCCTCACCAGGAGGCGCCCCAGCAACGCGCATCCCAGAGGGAACAGCAGCAGCGCCGGCAGTACGACAGCGGCCACGCCGGTGTTCAGGTCGGCGGGGGTGTGCACGATGTCGGGGGCGTAGCGGGCCACCACGGGGTTGCGCGAGCCGTCGATGACGATGAGGGCGAACCAGAGAAGATGACCGATCATGGCTGTGAGCACGACCGGAATCGCCTTCCTGCCGAGCCGTTGGAAGTCGACGGCGTATCCGGATGCCAGGCTCACCGCGAGCAGCAGCAGTCCGAGGGCCTGGACGTCGTGGGTGAGACCGTAGACGTCTCCGGCGGAGCGGATGCCCGCGCCGTCGCGGGCCGGATGGAGCACGACGCCCAACAGGAAGAGCGCACCGCCGGACGCCGCGGTCGTTCTGCCGATCATCCTGAGGCGCGTACGCGGGATCTCATCCTGTCCGAGTTCGGCGATGACCATGGAGTCGCTCCAGAGGGTTGTAGGATGCAACTCATAATACAGAGGTAGAGTTGTAACTTGCAACTGTGGAGGTGTGCAGCGTGGAAGGAAAGCTGGGCCCTGAAGGTCTCGAGTCCCTCCTCACCGACCTGCTGATCGAGATGGGGCTCCAACGAGCCGACTCCGTGCTCCCCGGCCTGGCGCTGTCGCTCAGCGAAGGATGGGCGCTCGTCGAACTCAACCGGGTGGGCACGGTGCATCAGCAGCACATCGCGGCCCGCCTGCAGCTGGAGAAGAGCAGCGCCAGCCGTCTGCTGGCCGGCCTGGAGCGGCAGGGCTGGCTGACCAGGGAGCGAGACCCGGCCAACCGGCGCTACTACCGGCTCGCGCTCACCGCGGAAGGCCGAGCCGTCGCCGATCACATCGAAGAGCACCTGCACGAACGCCACGCGCGGATCCTGGCCCGGCTCGACGATTCGGAGCGCACCGCCCTGGCTGTCGGGATCTCCGCCCTGGCGCGCGCGATGCGGGAGACCACGGCGCACGCCGGAACGGCGACCACCTCCCACCACCGTGGTCAGGAGCGGAGCGCGTCCACCCGCCCCGCCTGACGCGCCGCCGGAAGCTCCATGGTGACGCGGAGGCCGCCCTGCGGGCCCGGCCCGGCGCGGACCCGGCCGCCGTGGGCCGAGGCGATGGCGGCGACGATGGGCAGTCCCAGGCCGACCCCGTCGCCGGAGCGGGTGCGGTCAGGCCGGCGGCGCCGGAAGGGCTGGAAGAGCTCCGCCACCTGCTCCGGCTCGATCCGGTCTCCCGAGTTGACGACGACCAGCTCGGCGCCGTCCGGCGTGGGCCGCAGGACGACGTCCACCGTGCCGTCCGCGCGGTTGTGCCTGACGGCGTTGGTCACCAGGTTGACGAGCAGCGCCTCGATCAGGATCGGGTCGCCGGCAACGGTGACCGGTTCCAGATCGGCCCGGATGTCCAGGCCCGGCGGAGAGGCCGTCGCGTCGAGCACCTGCCGGGCGAGCCGGGCCAGGTCCACCGGTTCCTCTCCCGGCGATGCGTGCTCGGCGTAGGCCAGCAGCAGGAGGCGTTCGACGAGTTGCTGCGTACGGATGGTCTGGGCCAGCGCGCGTTCGCTCGTCCGTCGCATGTCGGCGAGCGTGGCCCCCGGGTCGCCCAGCCCGACCTCCAGTACGGTTCGCTGGTTGGCGAGGGGGGTCCGCAGCTCGTGGGCGATGTCGGCGATGAGGCGCCGCTCCTCGTCGAAGGCGCGCTGGAGCCTGGCGAGCATGGCGTCGAAGGTGTCGGCGAGCTCGCGCAGCTCGTCGTCGGGCCCGTCGAGGCCGATCCGCCGGCTCAGGTCGTCCTCCGACAGGCGGCGGGCGGTGGTGGTGATCCGCTGGACGGTCCGCAGGACGCGGCCGACCACCAGCCGCCCCGCCACGAGCGTCACGATGGCCGTGACGGCGAGCGTGGCGATCGACTGCCGCAGCAGTTCCCCGAGCGTCCGGTCGCGCCTGGCCACGGCGCTGTCCGCGACGGCTCGCCGGGCCTGGGCGGTGTCGGACGCGCTGACGGGGCGGCCGTCCCTGACGACGATCTCTCCGGAGGAGGAGGCGGGCGGCCCGGACGCGGTGTCCAGGCGTACGGGCAGCCGGGAGGCGACCAGCGAGTAGTTCACCGCGAGCACCGCGGCCCCCGCCAGCAGGACCAGGCCGGTGTAGAGCACGGGGAGGCGCAGCCGGATCGAGGGCCGCAGGCGTACCGCGGTCACCAGGCTCGCCAGGCTCACCGCGCTCACGACCCGGCCGCCGGGCCGGGCAGGAGACGGTAACCGGCCGCGCGGACCGTCTCGATGACCGGTGGGTCGCCCAGCTTGCGGCGCAGGCCGACCATCGTGACGCGCACCGCGTTCGTGAAGGGGTCGGCGTTCTCGTCCCACACCCGTTCGAGCAGTTCCTCGGCGCTCACGACCACCTCGGGCTCCGCCGCCAGCACGGCCAGGACGCCGAACTCCTTGGCCGTGAGATTCACCGCCCGCCCACCCCGTACGACCCGGCGCCGGGGCGTGTCCACGGTCAGGTCGCCGATCTCGAGCACGGGGGGCCGGATCGCCGCGCCGCGCCGGACGAGAGCGTCGATCCGGGCGACGACCTCGGCGAACGCGAAGGGTTTCGGCAGATAGTCGTCGGCACCGAGGTTCAGGCCGGCGACACGGTCGCTCAGGCCGCCCGCCGCGGTGAGCATGAGGACCCGGGCGCCGGTACGGCCGGCCACGACGCGGCGGCAGACCTCGTCCCCGTGCATGCCGGGAAGGTCCCGGTCCAGCACGATCACGTCGTACCGCTGCCCCAGGGCCCGCTCCAGGCCGCCGACGCCGTCCAGGGCGACGTCGACCGCGAACCCGTGCCGGCGCAGCCCTGCCCCGACCGCCTCGGCCATGATCTCTTCGTCCTCCACCACCAGAACCCGCACGAGCCGGAATCTAGCGTCGCCATGATTCAGTGAACGTAAGGTTCTCCGGCCTCTCCGGGCCCGGCGGCCAACGCTGCCCGAACACGCCGCCCTGTAGTCATGGCAGTGCCGGTGCGCCACTCGCGGCCCGCCCGGCCGTACAGAAACCCTGCTCCCGGAGGACCACTCATGCGGCCATGCACACGCCGTTCCCTGCTGACCAGATATCTGCCCGCCCTGCTCGTGACGGGCGCGGGCGCCGCCGCCTGCGGATCGGACGGACGCCGGATCCCCCCGGCGGCCCGGACCGCCGGGGGGACGGCCGGGGGGACGGCCGCTCCCCAGGCCGTCACGGCGATCCTCGCCCGGTTCGCGAGCCATCGGATCGTCACGATCGGCGACTTCCACGGGCTCGCCCAGCTCGGCGACTTCTACCGGACCCTCGTCGCCAGCCCCGCGTTCCCCGACCGCTGCCGCAACATCGTGGTGGAGTTCGGCAACGCCCACTACCAGGGGCTCGTGGACCGCTACGTGTCCGGCGGCGAGGTGGACGCCGGCGAACTCGCCAAGGTGTGGACGACCACCGTCGGTTTCGGCGACCAGCCCATGCCCGAGATGTACGGCCGCTTCTACACGGCCGTGCGCCGGGCGAACGCCGGCCTGCCGCCGCGGCGGCGGCTCAGGGTCTGGCTCGGCGACCCGCCCAACGATCCGGCCTCCCCGCTCCGCACCCCTCCGGAGCGGGATCGGCACTTCGCCGGCGTCGTCACGGCGGTGGCCGACCGAGGTGAGACCGTCCTCGCCATCATGGGCGACTTCCATCTGATGCCCGGCGGGTTCTCCTTCCCCGAACCGGGGGAGCCCGGAGGCCCCATCACCCGGACCGACGGTGGTGCGTCGCCGTTCCCGCAGCGGTCCGGCGGGAACGGCGACGCACCACCGCCCCCGCCGGCCCCCGGCCGGAACGTCCGCCAGCTGCTGGACGCCCGCCATCCTGGCCGGACGTACGCCGTCCGGGTCCACAACGGGCTCGCCGAACCGGACTGCAACCGGAGACTGGAGGCCCACCTCGCCTCCTGGCCGGCCCCCGGCATGCGGTCCCTGGGGGAGGACCGGGAACTGGCGGCCATCCTCCGCGACGGGAACTGCCACGACCTCATGGTCGCCTTCCCGAAGTTCGACAAGGCCTGGGCGGACGGCTATCTCTACCTCGGCCCCGTCGACGCGCTGAGCATGTCACCGGTGCCGGGGAAACGGCCGATGACCCTCCGGGAGTTCATCGAGCGGGCACGCGAGGACTTCAGCGGGGACGGGCCGCAGGGGTCCGGACCCGGCCCGGCGCGGATCACGGCGCCGTAAGGGCCGGCGCGTCCGGTGCTCAGGACGGGCTCGGCGAGCTCCCGCTGCGCATCGGATGGGTCGTCGGGGGTCTCTTGCTCGGCCGTGTACTGCCGGCGCATCTCGGATCGCCCGCACCGGACGACGCTCAATGGGGGTTTTGAACCCCGGTGCTCAGGATTACGATCTGATCCCCACGCGGCAGCAGGGTGCGAAAGACGGTCGGCGACCGTCCTGCGTGGGGGAGGGCACGAAGAAAGATCGCCCACCGCATCGGCGCGGCCTACGACCGTCCCGCCTGCCTCACTCCTCAGGAGCCCGACGGATGACACAGGTTCGGCCGGCAGATCACATCGGTACGGCTCTGAGACGGCTGCGCGAACCCCGGTTCGCTCATGTCGGGCACCTTGTGGTCGTACGAGGCGGTGATACGGTCGCCGCCCACGCGTTCGGCGGCCGCGGGCTGGACGAGCCGGCGGACGTGTTCTCTGTGACGAAGTCGGTGCTGGCGACCGTGACCCTGCTGGCCGTCCGGGACGGCCGGGTGTCGCTGGACGCCACCTTGGGCGGGCTACTCGGAGAACGGGTGCCGCTCGCGCGGCGCGGCGCCACGGTACGGCACGCTGTCCATGACCGGCGGGGCGCACTGCGGCGGGCTGGAGGACATCGATCGGGTGATGGAGCAGCCGGGAAGCTGGATCGACGCGCTGCTCGCGGTGCCCGGCCGGTATCCGCTGCGGGCCACGACCGGCCGATCGGCAGGTGGCCCGCCGGAGGGGCTGCCGTACGGATGGTTGTTCTGGGTCTGCCGGGTCGCCGGTCGCCCCGCCTACATGGCTGCGGGCTGGGCCGGGCAGTATGTGCTGGTCGTACCCGAGGAGACGCTGACCATCGTGGTCACGGGTGACCCCGAAGGGTTGCGCCCCGGCTCGGGAAGCGGGCTGGCCGTCGCCCGTGACCTGGCCGCCGCACTCGTCGCCGAACAGGCTCGGTGACTGCCGTTACCAGCCACGACGGCTTCTGCCGCGCCCGGGCCGGGCACGCCGGCGAGGACCGGCCCATGAGGCTGATCTGGAACGGGTCTGGCCGTCTCGGCCTGTCTCTGCCCGGCTGGCGGCGGGGACCCGACGCCATACCGCGGCGACGGCCAACACGACCAGCGTGGTGACCGGGAGGGTCACAGGAAGCCGGCGACCAGGTCGGCGAACTCCTCGCAGGTGACGATCCGCACACCCAGGCCTTCGGCCTTGGCCCGCTTGGATCCGGCCTTCTCCCCGGCGACCAGCAGCGACGTCTTCGCCGACACGCTGGAGGAGGCCTTGCCGCCGGCGCGCTCGATCAGCTCGTTGACCTGGTTGCGCGACAGCGCCTCCAGCGGGCCGGTCATCGCGCCGGTGGCCACCACCGCCATGCCGGCCAGCGGCAGCTCGGCGGCCGGAGCCTCTCCGCTGCCCTCCCCGTCGGCGACCGGGTCCGCGGGCGCCGCGACGGCACCGGGCTCGGTCATGTTGACGCCCGCCGCGATCAGCTTGCCGATCAGCGGCCGCAGCTCGGCCAGCTCCTCGAGCATGAGCTTGGCCTTCTCGACGCCCATGCCGTCGACGGCCTGGACGGCGTCGGCGTCGGCGGCCAGGATGGCCTCCATGCTGCCGAAGTGACGGGCGATCCGGCGGCTCATGGACCGGCCGGTCCCGCGCACGCCCAGGGCGCAGAACACCCGGCTGAGCGGGCGGGTCTTGGCCGTCTCGATCGCGGCCAGCAGCTTGTCGGCGCTGGTGGCGCCCATGCGCTCGAGGGTGACGAGCTGCTCGCGGGTGACGGTGAACAGGTCGGCGAAGTCGGTGATGAACCCCGCATCGAGCAGCTGCTGGATGCGGGAGGCGGCCAGGGTCTCGATGTCGAGCTGGTCGCGGCCGGCGGCGTAGGTGATGGAGGCCAGCGCGCGGCAGGCCCGGCCGCGCACGCACCGCCACCGTTCCTGGCTGGTGTCGATCGCATCCCCGCAGTTCGGGCAGACCTGCGGGAAAACGATCGGCTGCTCGGCGCCGGTGCGCAGGTGCACGAGCGGTGCCTGTACGCGGGGGATGATGTCCCCCGCCTTGTACACGGTCACGGAGTCGCCCAGCCTCAGGCCCCGCCGGGTGATGTCGGCGGCGTTGTGCAAGGTGGCGTAGGTGACGACGCTGCCGTCGATCTCGACGGGCTTCAGCTCGGCGCGCGGGGCGATGATGCCGGTGCGGCCGACGTTCCACTCCACGGCGATCAGCTTGGTGATCTTCTCGACGGCGGGGAGCTTGTAGGCGATCGCCCAGCGCGGCGCCCGGGAGCCGAACCCGGCCTGGTTCTGGTCGTCGGCCAGGTCGGCCTTGACGACGATGCCGTCGATGCCGAACGGCAGCGTGGCGCGTGCCTCGGCGATCTGCTCGATACGGGCCTGGACCTCCTGCACCGTGGTGGCGACGATGCCGGCGACCGGCGTGGCCGCGGTGGTGGCCACGCCCCAGGCGGCGGCCTGCTCCATGATCTGGCTGTGCGGCAGGGTGCGCAGCCGCTCCGCCAGGTCGGAGGCGTCGCCGGGCGGCAGCGGCAGCGCGCCGTAGCCGAAGAACGTCAGCTCGCACACATACGGCCGGTCCTGGGCGCGCAGGGTCCCGGCGGCGGCGCTGCGCGGGTTGGCGAACGTGGTGCCGTCGTGGGCGGCGCGTTTGGCGCAGGCGGCCTCGAACTGCTCGGCCGTCATCATGACCTCGCCGCGGAGCTCCACGGTGACCGGCTCGGCGAGCCGCTCGGGCAGGCCGACGATCGTGCCGATGGCGTGGCTGACGTCCTCGCCGGCGCTGCCGTCGCCGCGGGTGACGAGCCGGGTCAGGCGGCCGCGCCGGTAGCGGGCGGAGACGGCCAGGCCGTCGAGCTTGGGCTCCACGCTCCACACCGTGACGGGCCGTCCCAGGCGGCGCTCCAGCCCGGCCGCCCACCGCTTCAGGCCGTCGGAGTCGAAGACGTTGTCCAGGCTGAGCATGGGCGCCGTGTGCGGAACGTCGCCGCTCACCGCGCCGCCGGCGACCTTTCCGGTGGGGGAGTCGGGCAGCACCTGCTCGGGATGATCGGCCTCGTAGGCTTCGATGCCGCGCACCAACCGGTCGTAGGCGTCATCGTCCAGCGGGGAGGTGCCGGGCCCGTAGTAGGCGGCCGCGGCGTCGACGGCCAGCTGCACGGCCGCGGCGTAGGCGGCCTGGTCGGCGAGAGCGGTGAGGGCAGGAGCGGCAGGGGCGTCGTTCATGAGTTCATCTTGTCGGTTAAGGGCGACATTTCCCGATATACAGTTCACAGTTCGACAGGCGTGATCATGAATCTCCGTGATCCGCAGACGATGCTCCGCCGGGCGGCGTAGCGTGACCGCCGTGACGCAGCCTGATCCGTTCCCAGGCCTGCCCGGCGCCGACCCCGATGCGGCCGTAGCTCAGATCTGACGCTTCATGCGCCGCATCACCAGGTCATCCAGGTTGGCGGTGGTGAACGCCCGTGCGGGAGAGGCGCCCGTTCGTGCCGCGGCAACCAGTCGCTCTCTGACCTCGCGCGGTGTACGTGGCCGCCATCCGGGACCTTCGCAGCACGATGAGTGGAAGGTCACCCCTGCGGTGAGCACCGCCGTGAGCGCCCTCCAACCGGCGGAGTCGGCCCGCCTGGGCACGGCCAGGTCATGACCGGCATCGATCAAGGTCCCCCGGCAGTGAGGACAGAGGCTGCCACCTGGCGCATCGGCTCGTTTCTTGAAGGAGGCATGACAGGGCAAGCACACGAAGTGTCGGCTGGAACTGATCGCGCGAAAGCACACAAAGCCCAGTATGGCGACATCGGGGTCTCCCGCCAGAACTCGAAGGTTGAGGGCCGCCAGGAGGGTTTCGGTCCGGCGGGACGCCGTCCGGGCCGACGGCCGAGGGCCATCACGTGATCATCGCGGTGGCCTGCGACGGACTCATGGGCGAGGCCGCCGACTTGGCCGGACAAGTCCGGTCCGCGTTGTGACATCGCCGTGCTGCTACGGGAGGAGCACGGCGATGTCAGGTGAAAAATCTACATTGTAAAGGCCATCTTCGATTTCAAGATCAATAACCGCAAAGGAAAAAACCACAACAGAGAGGAAAGCCTCGCTACCGGCGGTGCGCTTCAGGGCCCGAGGACGTTCTCGAAGTGACGGGAACCGGAGTTCGGCAGGATTTCCAGCGCGGCGCGGTAGCCGCGCAGTCCCGGTTTCCCCGGTGTGGTAACCGCGCATCCATGCGGTCATGACCTCGATGTGGGCGTCGACGGCGGTGTGCTGCGCCTCGATGAGGCCCACACCCCGGGGTCATCGCTCAGTCGAACCGTAGGACGAACCGCCCGCGAATGCCGGGTTGTTCGAGTGAGCGGTGCGCGTCGGCGGCGCGGGAGGCGGGCAGCCGACCGGCCACGCGAACGGTGAGCCGTCCATCGCCGGCGAGTTCGGCGAGCCGGTCGAGCTCGGCTGCGGCCTCGACGTAGTCGCGGACGAAGATCGGGACGACGCGGACCCGACCGGTCCCGTCGCCCTGGTAACCGCGGACGGTGACGACGGTGCCGCCGTCCTTTGGCGGCGCGCGGTCACTGACCGGCGCCGCCCGGGCATGGTGCCGCGCCGGCATTTCGAGGCGATGGTCTTCACCTACCTGGCCAAGGACCTGCGCACCGGTGACATCGCGGTGGCCGGCGCGGGCGAGTACGCCGACTGGAGCGCCAACCTGCTGCCCTGGTCCGAATGCGAGCCGCTGCTGGAGGGTTTCTGCGCGCAGGTGGGCCTGCCGGACACGGCGGCCGGGTTCGTCGCTCAGCTGCGCGGGGCGCACCTGGCCGCGGCCGCGCGGCTGGACGCCGGGTACGCGGACAACACCGATCTGGTCATCGCCGAGGAGGGACCCCGACGGTCAAGCGGCGGCGCGGCAAGGAGACGCTGAAGGCCGCGGAGAACCTTCAGGCGGCGATCGAGCGGCGCATGCCCGAGCGCTCGCTGCTGGGCATCGTGGCGCGCACCGCGCACTGGCCGGGCTGGCACCACCATTTCGGGCCAGCCTCGGGATCGGACCCGAAGATCTCCGATCCGTTGTTCCGGTACGCATTGGCCATCTTCACCGGCGGGAGCAACCTGGGCCCGTACGAGGCGGCCAGGCACCTGTCCGGGGTCTCGGCAGGGCCTTGTTCGGCTTCGATCTGATGCCGCGCATCCGCAACTTCAAGGACCTGGTCTTCTTCCGCGCCGACTCCCGGCTGACCTACCCGCACATCGACGCGCTGTTCGGCGACCGGGGCCGCAACGTGGTCGACTGGGAGCTGATCGAGCGGCACTGGCGGGATCTGATGCAGGTGGCCATCTCCATCAGCGAAAACCGGCTGAGCTCGGCCACACTCATGCGGCGGCTGCGCTCCAACTCTCGCAAGAACCGCATCTACAAGGCGTTTCGGGAGGTCGGCCGCAGCGTGCGCACGGTGGCGCTGCTGCGCTATCTCGCCGATCCGGCGCTGCGCTCGCGGGTGACGGCGGCGACCAACAAGGTCGAGTCCTACAACGCGTTCTCTCAGTGGCTGGCCTTCGGCAACAACGGGGTGATCGCCGACAACGACCCCGACGAGCAGGAGAAGCTGATCAAGATGAACACCCTGCTGGCGAACCTGGTGATCTTCCACAACGCCTTGGACCTGATGGACGTGGTGCGCGCTCTGGTCGCCGAGGGCTGGCCCATCACCGCCGCCGAGCTCGGCGCGATCTCGCCATACCTGCGTGCCCACATCCGCCGCTTCGGCGCCTACGCCACCGACGAGATCGCATGCGAGCCGACGGCGTTCGACCCCGAACTCAAAGAGATCGATTTCGCTGCGGTCGGCCTGGCCACGTGATCACGCTGCTCCTCCTGGACATCATCGTCACCCGGCCGCTCGCCGTCGGCCGCCGTAAAGGTGCCCGCGCGGAATGACTGTCAGTGACTTCGAGGGGTGTTGGACCTTCTTCCTACCGGGGGGTCACGTGATGGAGACGAGGCGACGGTCGACAGCCCGGAAGGCCACAAGGGCCAGGCCGCAGGCGGCATACATGACCAGGCCGTAGGCCAGCACGGTGACGCTCACGCGTGCGGCGTCGCGGCTGAGCCCGGCCACCAGCAGGGCCAGCGACAGGTTGCGCACGGTGGTCGTCATCGCCACCGCCCGCCGCGCCGCAGGACCGGCCGCCGAATCGCTCGTCATCGCCATGCCCGGGCGCGGGTGCGCGTGCTGCGGCGGGCCTTCAGATGGCGGGCCAGGTGCCGGGCCAGGTGGGCGGCATCCCGGCCGACGCCGCGCAGGGTGTTGGAGGCGGGGGTGCGCTGCCATTCCAGGCCGAGGAAGCCGAGCCCGGGGTGGGTGAGCGAGATCCCGCCGCGCTGGCGGGGGCGCCCGGAGGAGTCCAGGACGCCGCCGAGGGCGTGCAGGTAGGGCAGGTGGAGCCGGTAGCCGGTGGCGAAGACGACCGCGTCGACGTGCTCGCGGGCGCCGTCGGCCCAGATGACCTGGTTGGTGTCGAAGCCGGTGAACATCTCTTTCCGGTCGATGCGCCCGTCGGCCAGGGCGCGGCGGTAGCGGCCGTCGTCCAGTACCGGCACGGTCGGCGGAGCCTCGGCCCGGCGGGCGGGCAGGCGGTCGAAGCCGGTGATCGCGAACCAGAAGTGCAGGTCGCGGCCGAGGGGGCGCTGGTCGACGAAGCGGATCGGGGCCCGGGTGGCCAGGGTGACCGCGGCGACATCCGCCAGATCGTGGGCGATCTGGACGGCGGAGTTGCCGGCGCCGACCACCACGACGCGCTTGCCCGCATGCGGGGCCGGGGTCTGGTAGGCGGCGGCGTGCAGGATCTGCCCGGTGAAGGTCTCCTGGCCGGGCAGGAGCGGCAGGTGCGGGTTGCCGAAGGAGCCGCTGGCGGCGATCACCGACGGCGCGGGCAGGGCGGTGCCGTCGGCGAGCTCCACGATGAAGCCGCCGCCGCTGTCGGCGCGTACGGCGGTGACGCTGGCGCCGGTGCGGATGTCGGCGTCCAGGCGGGCGGCGTAGCGCTGCAGGTAGGCGACGACCTCGTCGCGGTGCGGGTAGCGGTCCGGATCGCCGTCGAAGGGCGCGCCGGGCAGGGCGCTGTAGCGGGCCGGGGAGAACAGGGTGAGGCTGTCGTAATAGGAGGGCCAGGAACCGGTGGGGTGCTCGCCCGCCTCCAGGACGACGGGGGTGAGGCCGGCCTCGCGCAGGGCTCGGGCGGCGGCCAGGCCGGATTGGCCGCCGCCGATGACGATGGTGTCCATGCCGCGCATCGTATCGTTAAATCTATAAGTGACAATATGATGAGGTAGGATCGTCCCATGGAGATGGGAAGCGAGATCGAGTTGACGGACGCGGCCCGCGGCCTGCTCAAGGCCCTGGCCAGCGACACCCGCCAGCAGATCCTCCTGCTGTTCGCCGGCGGGATCGAGCTGACCGTGGGCCAGGTCGCCGAGCGCATGGAGCTGGCCCAGTCGGCCACCTCCACCCACCTGGCGACCCTGCGCGACGGCGGCGTGCTGGCCTCGCGCCGCGAGTGGAAGACCGTCTACTACCGCGCCGACCCGGCCCGGATCGGCCAGGCATTGGCCGACCTGCAGGATGCCTTGCGGGCGTGCTGCCCTCCGGCCGACTGTCCGCCGGGCGCCTGCGGGTGAGCAGCCAGCCGCAGACCACCCGGATCCTGGCCGGTCAGCCGCCGCACGGGCACGCCCCCGCGGGCCGCACCTCGCGCACGCCGCCGCGGGCGTCCGTCTCCACCCGGCAGCAGGCCGTCAGCAGGGTGCGCAGCCGGGCCCGGGCCCGCTGGACGCGGGACTTCATCCCGGGCATCGACAGGCCGAGCCGCCGGGCGGCCTCGGCCTGGGTCAGCCCTTCGTAGTCGACGAGGGCGATGGCCTGGCGGTCGCGCTCGGCCAGCCGCTCCAGCATCGGCGCCAGGCATCCGGCCAGCGCGCTCAGGGCGCCGGGGTCCGCCGTCTCGGCGGTGAGGCTGCGGTCGAAGGCGGCCCGGGCATGTGCCCGGCCGGCCGCAGCAGCCGCCCGGTGGTGGTCGATGATCGCGTTGCGGGTGATCTGGTAGACCCAGGCCTCCAGCCGCCCGGCCTCGCGCGGGCCGGCGGCGCTGCGGCTGATACGCACCAGCACCTCCTGGACGATGTCCTCGGCGTCGGCGGGCCGGTCGATGCGGGCGGCGACGAAGGCGACCAGCCGGGTGCGCAGCTGCACGCTAGCCGCCGCGGCGTCGGCGGCCGGTCGGGTGGGTGTCGTCACGGTCGTGTCCTTCCTGGCCCTGCCCGGGGCCGGACCGGTGGGCCCGGCCCCGGGCGGGTGTGCGGGGTTACCGGCAGCCACAGCTGCTGGGCGCCTCGGCGGCCGGAGCGTCGGCCGAGTCCTCGGCCGGGGCGACGCAGCAGGCACCCTTGTCCTCGGGCGCGCAACAGGTCTGCAGCGCGGCGGTCGAGCAGCAGGCCGCGGCGGGCGTCTCGGTCGCGGGGCTGGCCGGGGTGATGTCGGTGCTGGTCATGGCGGACCGTCCTCTCCTTCAGGTGAACAACGTCACTGAGGTAGACGGTGCACTCCGGAAATGGATGCACCGGGGACCTGCCTGCTTTGGCCGCCACCTAATTTGACATCTCTCTAATCAGAATGGCAGCCTGAACACTGCTTAGACAAGCTTCGAAACACGAGGTGTGAGATGCGCTTCCTGCTGCGCCGCCCGGTTCCCGCGACGTCCGCGACTGTCTCCTTCGACGAGGCCACCGGTACCGTCTGCGACCGCGCCTGCCGGGCCGAGGTGGTGCTGGAGCGCGCCCGCGCCGCCGTCTGGCTCGCCCGCTGAATCCCACCGACCGTCCGAGAGCGACCACCCGAACCCAGGAGGAATCACCATGAGCAGTGGATGCTGCGGCCCGGCCGCCCCCGCCGAGCAGAGCGCGCAGGCCGTACCCGTCCAGACCGCCCCGGCCACCGGCAGTGAGCAGGTCGTGCTCTCACCGCAGCTGGACCACCTGCCGGTCGTGGTGATCGGCGCCGGCCCGGTCGGCCTGGCCGCCGCCGCCCACCTGGCCGAGCGCGGCCTGGATTTCCTCATCCTGGAGGCCGGATCCCGGGCGGGCGCCTCGATCGCCCAGTGGGGGCACGTGCGGACCTTCAGCCCGTGGAAGTACGACATCGACCCCGCCGCCCGCCGCCTGCTGGACGCCGAAGGCTGGACCGCCCCTGATGAGGACTGGCTGCCCACTGGCGCCGAGCTCATCGAGGACTACCTGGCCCCGCTGGCCGCGCACCCGGCGATCGCCCCGCACCTGCGGCTGGGCGCGCAGGTGACCGGCATCAGCCGGGCCGGCTTCGACCGGGTCCGCAGCCTCGGCCGCGACGCCGCGCCGTTCCTGATCCGCCTGGCGGACGGCAGCGAGATCACCGCCCGCGCCGTCGTGGACGCCTCCGGCACCTGGCGCACCCCCAACGTGCTCGGCGCCTCTGGCCTGCCCGCCCACGACGAGCACGCCGCGGCCGGGTTCATCGACCACGCCCTCCCGGACGTGCTCGGCTCCGACCGCGCGACCTACGCGGGCAAGCACACCCTGGTGGTGGGCGCCGGCCACTCGGCCGCCACCACACTGCTCGCGTTGGCCGCCCTCGCCGACGACGCACCGGACACCCGCATCACCTGGGCCATCCGCGCCGGATCGGCGGCCCGCACCTACGGCGGCGGTGCGGCCGACGCCCTGCCGGCCCGCGGCGCGCTCGGCACCCGCCTGCGCGCCCTGGTGGAGACCGGCCGCATCACACTGCTGACCGGGTTCTTCACCCACGCCGTCACCGCCGACGGCGAGGCGGTGACGGTGGTCAGCCGCGACCCGTCAGGCACCGAGCAGAAGGTCGTCGCCGACCGGATCGTGGCCGCCACCGGATACCGCCCCGACCACGCCATCGCCAGCGAGCTGCGCCTGGACCTGGACGCGATTCTCGGCTCCACCCGCGCGCTGGCCCCGCTGATCGACCCCAACCACCACTCCTGCGGCACCGTGCCCGCGCACGGCGCCGCCGAGCTCGCCCACCCCGAGCCCGGCTACTACGCCGTCGGCGTCAAGTCCTACGGCCGCGCCCCGACGTTCCTGATGGCCACCGGATATGAGCAGGTCCGCTCGGTGGTCGCGGCCCTGGCCGGGGACTGGGCGGCCGCCCGGCAGGTGCAGCTGGAACTGCCCGAGACCGGCGTGTGCTCCTCCAATCTGGCCGAAGCCCAGGAGACGCGGGTCGGGCTGGCCACCGGCATCAGCGGCGGCCTGCTGGCCACCCCGCTGCCCCTGGCCTCGGTGGGCGCCACCGCCGATGGCGGCGGTTGCTGCGGCTGACCCGCATCCACCGCTCCCCGCATCATGATCATCCGAAGAAAGGCGAGATCCGGCCATGTCCGATGGCTATCCCACCGCACCGCAGAAGGAGGCCCTGCGCCTGATCTGCGAGCACGGTCCGCTGGATGCCGACCGGTTGGGTCACCGCCTGGCCGATGCCCGCCGGGTCAGCGGTGATCCCGGTCATGCCGCGGCGATCGCCCGCATGGCCGGCACCCTGGCCTGGCGGCCGGCCGCCCAGGGCTTCATCGCCCAAGCAGAGGGCGCCTGGGCCGCGACGGCCGCCGGCCGCCGCGTGATCTCCTGTACCGGTGAGCGCGCGTGAAGTCCACCGCCGCCGAGGCCGCCGCCCCTGATGCCGGGGGCGGCGGTCGGATGCGTTCCCGACGCCAGGGCGCGCGGATCGTCGCCGCCCTGGCCGTCACCCAGACCATCGGCTACGGCGTGCTCTACTACGCCTTTTCGGTCTTCCTGCTGCCCATGGCGGCCGACCTGCGCGCCTCCACCGCCCAGGTCGCCGCCGCCCTGACCTGCTCGGTGCTGGTCTCGGCGCTGTGCGCACCGATGGTGGGCCGCCGGCTGGACGCCCGCGGCGGCCGCGGCCTGATGACCGTCGGATCGGTCCTCGGCGCGCTCGCGGTGCTGGCCTGGTCACGGGTGGAGAACCTGCCGCAGCTGTATGCGGTGTTCGCCGCCATCGGCGTCGCGAGCGCGATGGTGCTCTACCAGAGCGCCTTCGCCGTGATCGTGGCCCGGTTCGACGGCGACGAGCGCGGCCGGGCCGGCGCGCTGCTGGCGCTGACCGTCGTGGCCGGATTCGCCTCCACCATCTTCCTGCCGCTGTCCGGTCTCCTGGTGGAGCGGTACGGCTGGCGGCAGGCCCTGGTGGTCCTGGCCCTGGTCTACGGCGCGGCGGCGATCCCGCTGCACGCGCTCGTGCTGCGCCGCCGTACCCGTGCCGCCCAGGCGCCCGCGGCGGCCGCACAGCGGGCCGCGATCGCCCGCGAGGCCGTCCGCCGCCGCCCGTTCTGGCTGCTGGTGGTCGCCTTCACCGCCAGCGGCGGCGCCGCGGCCGTGATGGCGGTCCTGCTCATCACCTACCTGGTCCACCTCGGCCATCCCCCTGTGCTGGCCGCCACGCTGGCGGGTTTTTTGGGCGTGCTGTCGGTGACCGGGCGCCTGCTCACCACCGGCCTGCAGACCCGCCTGCCCGCAGCCCTCATCGCCGCGGCGATCTTCGCTCTGCAGGGGGTGGCCGCGGCGCTCCTGCCGCTGGCGGGGCGGACGGTGCCGGGCGCCGTCGGCTGCGTGCTGGGGTTCGGGCTCGGCTTCGGCATCGCCTCCATCACCCTGCCGCACCTGCTCGTGGACCGGTACGGCACCGCCGCCTACGCCACCCTGTCGGGGCGCATCGCGCTGTTCTCCGTCGCGGCCAAGGCGTCGGCACCGCTCGGCGCGCTCGCCCTCGCCCAATCGGCCGGCTACGACCGGGTGATGGCGGTGGTGGCCGCCGCCTGCGCGGTCGCCGCGGTCGCACTGACCGCCTACCACCGCATACCATTTAGACCAGCGTCGAAGTAAGGAGCCTGCTCATGACCGCCCCCGCCACCGCCTGCTGCGCCCCGATCGCCCGCGAGCCGCTCGCCGAGGCCGAGGCCGCCGAGCTGGCGGTGCTGCTCAAGGCGGTCGCCGACCCGGTCCGGCTCCGCCTGCTGTCGATGATCGGCTCCCACGCCGGCGGCGAGGCGTGCGTGTGCGACCTGACCGATGCCTTCGACCTGACCGCCCCCACCATCTCCCACCACCTCAAAGTCCTGCGGACCGCCGGGCTGATCGACTGCGAGCGGCGCGGCACCTGGGTCTACTACTGGATCGTCCCCGAGACGGTGAACCGGCTCGGCGCCCTGTTCACGCCGCTGGCCGCACCCGCCCCTGGGCCGGCCGAGGTCGAGCTCACCACCGTATGACCGCACCGCTGACCGGTGCTCCGCGGCCGGTCGACGCCGTTGCCGATGTCGTTGTCGACGTCGTCGTCATCGGTGGCGGCCAGGCCGGGCTCGCAGCGGGCTATCATCTGCGCCGGGCCGGGGCCGACTTCGTCATCCTGGACGCCCAAGCCGCGCCGGGCGGCGCGTGGCGGCACGCCTGGCCGTCCCTGCGCCTGTTCTCGCCCGCGCCCTACAGCTCGCTGCCGGGCCGGATGATGCCGATCCCCGACGGCGGCGGCTACCCGAGCGCCGCCGACGTGGTCGCCTACCTGAGCGACTACGAGCACCGCTACGCGCTGCCGATCATCCGCCCGGCGCGCGTGCGGGCGGTGCGCGACGCCGGTGAGCGCCTGGCCGTGGAGACCGACGCCGGCACCTGGCAGACGCGGATCGCCGTCAGCGCGACCGGTACCTGGTGGCGGCCGTACGTGCCGTACTACCCCGGCCGCGATGTCTTCCGCGGCCAGCAGGCGCACACCGCGACCTACCCCGGCCCGGACCCGTTCCGGGGCATGCGCGTGGTCGTCGTGGGCGGCGGCAACTCCGCCGCGCAGATCCTCGCGGAGGTCTCCACCGTCGCCGATGCGACGTGGGTCACGCTGCGCCCGCCCCGGCTGCTGCCCGACGAGGTCGACGGCCGGTCCCTGTTCGACCTGGCCACTCGCCGCGCCCGCTTTCCCGACGCCCCCGGCATCGGCGACCTGGGCGACATCGTCGCCGCCCGCCGGTGCGCGAGGCCCGCAGGCGCGGCGCCCTGAAGGCCGAGCCGATGTTTTCCCGCCTCACTCAGACGGGGGTGGCGTAGGCCGACGGTACGGCGCTGGCCTGCGACGCCATCATCTGGTGCACCGGGTTCCGGCCGGCCCTGACCCATCTGGCCTCGCTGAAGCTGCGCGGCCCCGGCGGGACGATCCCGACCGACGGCACCCGCGCGCTCGGCGAGCGGCGCCTGCACCTGCTCGGCTACGGCGACTGGACCGGTCCGGCCTCGGCGACGCTGATCGGTGCCGGGCGCAGTGCCAAGGCGATGGTGGCGGAGATCGTGCGGCAGCTGTGACGACAGGCCGGTGCGCAGCGCATCGGGTCGCGCTGGTGCCGAGGCGTAGCGGGCCGCATCATCACCGATCCCGACTGAAAGCGCCACGCTCATCCGGCGGCCGGTGAGCTAGCGAGCCCCGAGGTGATCCCATTGGCTCCACTCGGCGGCCGGACGGACCTCCAGCCACTTGGGCGGACGCTGCGCGCGGATGACGACCGGCCTGTCGTCGGGCGCGTGTTCCAGCTCACCGCCCAAGATGGTGCCGTCCGGAAGGCGCAACAGCAGATCAATCCCGGCGGTCGGCCATTTCTCGCGTACCAGCTGCATGACGGATCGGGCGTCGAAACTCACGCCCTCGCCGGTCACCTGAGGCCTGGCCAGCACCAGGACCGAGCGGGTGAGCTCTCGGCCGGGCAGCGCTCCCAGCCCGTGGTGGGGCTGCAACTGGTCGAGCAGGAACAGCAGGTTGGCACGCTCGCGCACGGTAAGGCTCGCGCTGATCAAGGCCGCCGCAAAACCCTGAACGAACCGGAAGAAGTATCCCAGCTCGTCCCGGGTCATGACCGTAGGCGATGGTGTGCTCTTCGCCGGGTAGCGCGGGGGCGATCTCATCCAGGACGTAACGCTCGAAGGCGCTGTCTTGGCCGAAACGGATAGCGGCGAAAGGCATGGCCGTCGCTCCCGTCAGGTGAGGATGGACTTGTCCGTGGAGCGTATGCGACTGGTGATCAGGTACCGAGGTGTTGATACATCGTCGGTGCTCAGGCGGGCAGCAGCTCGGCGATCAGCTGGCTGACGCGGGCCTTGATCTCGTCCCGGATCGGGCGCACCGCCTCGATGCCCTGCCCGGCTGGGTCCTCGAGCTTCCAGTCCTCGTACCGCTTGCCGGGGAAGAACGGGCAGGCGTCCCCGCAGCCCATGGTGATCACGACGTCGGAGTCCTGCACCGCCTCGGGGGTCAGCACCTTGGGCTTTTCGGCGGTGATGTCGACGCCGGCCTCGGCCATCGCCTCGACCGCGACGGGGTTGATGGTCCCGGCGGGCGCCGAGCCCGCGGAGCGGACCTCGATGCGCCCCTGCGCCAGGTGGGCGAGCCAGCCGGCGGCCATCTGGGAGCGTCCGGCGTTGTGCACGCACACGAACAGGACGCTGGGTTTGGCGGGCGTGTCAGACATGAACGCTTCCCTTCGGGGTGGTGGTGAACAGGCGGCGGCCGGCCAGGCTGACGTAGACCAGGGCGACCAGGACGGGCACCTCGATGAGCGGGCCGACCACCCCGGCCAGCGCCTGGCCGGAGGTCACCCCGAACACGCCGACCGCCACCGCGATGGCCAGCTCGAAGTTGTTGCCCGCCGCGGTGAACGCCAAGGTCGCGGTGCGGTCGTACGGCAGGCCGATCGCCCGCCCGGCGAGGAAGGAGCCGCCCCACATGAGAAGGAAGTAGGCCAGCAGCGGCCATGCGATGCGGGCGACGTCGCCGGGGCGCTCACTGATGGTGTCGCCCTGCAGGGCGAACAGGATGACGATGGTGAACAGCAGCCCGTACAGGGCGATGGGGCCGATCTTCGGCAGGAACCGGGTCTCGTACCAGTCCCGGCCCTTGGATCGCTCGCCCAGTTTCCGCGACAGGTATCCGGCGGCCAGCGGGACGCCGAGGAAGACCAGCACGCTTTGGGCGATATTCCAGGCGGAGACCTCCAGCGCGGTCCCTTCGCCCAGGCCGAGCCAGCCGGGCAGGATCTCCAGGTAGAACCAGCCGAGCGCGGCGAAGGCGACGACCTGGAAGACCGAGTTGATCGCGACCAGCACGGCGGCGGCCTCCCGGTGGCCGCAGGCCAGGTCGTTCCAGATGAGCACCATGGCGATGCACCGGGCCAGCCCGACGATGATCAGACCCGTCCGGTAGGCGGGCAGGTCCGGCAGGAAGACCCAGGCCAGGGCGAACATCAGCGCCGGGCCGAGCACCCAGTTCAGCACCAGCGAGCCGATCAACAGGCGCCGGTCTCCGGTGACGGTGCCGAGCCGGTCGTAGCGGACCTTGGCCAGCACCGGGTACATCATCAGCAGCAGGCCGAGCGCGATCGGCAGCGAGATCCCGCCGACCTGCACCGCCTCCAGCGCGGTGTCCAGCCCCGGCACCAGGCGCCCCAGCAGCAGGCCGACGGCCATGGCGAAGCCGATCCACACCGGCAGGAGGCGGTCCAGCGTCGACAGGCCGCCGATCACCCCGGGACCGCGCGCGGCGTCCGGGACGCGGGCAGGCGGCGATGACGGTGATGCCATGGGCCTTCCTTCAGCGCTCGGTCATGGCGGCAGGTGCGGCGAGCAGGCCCGACAGCTCGGCCAGCCGTTCGGGGACCACGCGGTAGTACACCCAGGAGGCCCTGCGTTCGGAGGTGAGCAGGCCGACGTCCTTGAGGACCTTCAGGTGGTGGCTGATGGTCGGCTGGGACAGATCGAAGGCGGCGGTCAGGTCGCACACGCAGGCCTCGCCGCTGGCGTGGCTGGCCACGATCGACAGGATACGCAGCCGGACCGGGTCGCCCAGGGCCTTGAAGGCCCGCGCCACCCCGACGGCCCGGCCGGGGTCGATCGGCTCGCGGGCCAGCGGCGCGCAGCACTCGAGCAACTCCAGCGGTTCCATCGTTCTCCCTGCTCAGCGCGTCGGCCCAGTGGATTCGTCCGTCATCTATATTGACAGATATCGATTCCGGGTTCGGCAAACAGCGGATGAACACCTCCCGGCCGTCTCCCGGCGGACTCAGGTGCCGACGGTGGTGCTGCGCCGCTCCAGCAGCACCACGTCCCGCCAGACGCCGCGGTGGCAGCCGAGGCGCTCGCGCACGCCCACCACGCGGAAACCGAACGCCTCATGCAGTCTCAGGCTGGCGGCGTTCTCCGGGAAGACGCCGGACTGGATCGTCCAGATCCCGGCCTCCTCGCAGGCCGCGACGAGCGCGCCCAGCAGCAGGCGGCCGACGCCGTGGCCCCGGTGGCCGGGGTGGACGTAGACGCTGTGCTCGACCACCCCGGCGTAGACGCACCGCGACGACACCGGTGAGACCGCCGCCCAGCCGGCCACCGCACCGCTTCCGGCGTCGACGGCGACGAAGCACAGGTGAGGGAGTTTGCCCGCGGTGAAGTCCTGCCAGCTCGGTGCGGTCGTCTCGAAGCTGGCCTGCCCGCCGTCCAGCCCGGCCTGGTAGACCGCCAGCACCTGCTCGGCGTCACCGGCCTCCATCGGCCGCACGACCAGACCGGCGGCCCCGGTCGACCGGGCGGCCTCGGGGTGCGGGTCGTCGGCGAGGTCACGGGTCATGGCGCGGGGTCCTTCTCGTCGGCGGGGACGGCCGGGGCGGGAGCGCCCATCACCACGTCGGCCGCGGTGGGAAAGCAGCGCACGCAGGCCTCGTTGATCCGGTACAGGCTCGTGGTGCCGCGCCGCTCGACCAGCACGAAGCGGACCTCGGCCAGGATCTTCAGGTGGTGGGAGACGGTGGACTGGCCCACCCCGGACGCGGTCACGATCTCGCCGACGCTCATCGGCGCGCTCCGCCGGGCCAGCAGCGAGACGAGCTGGATGCGGGTGGCGTCGGCCAAGGCCTTGAACCAGCTCGCGTACTCCTCGGCGCGCGCACGCGGCACGGGCTCCGTGTCCTCATTCATCGTCAATCGACGATATTCGATGAACGAGGACAGTGGAAGCCCCTTGCCTCCCACTCCAGGAGCCTCGATGTACGTGATAATGGCTTATTATCACGTAAATGAGCGATCACGGCGGCGCGGCGACCAGGACAAGCCCTCGCCGCCGCGGTGCGCGACTGGCGCACGTTATCCGGTACATCTCCCAGACCCGCGCCGCGACCGCCGCCCGGCGGCCGGCATGAGCGCCGCGCCGAAGATCGCCGCGCTGCGCGGCGGGCACGTCACCCTCGCCGCGGCCGCCGACGCCTTCCTGGCCACGGCGCGCACGGCCAACCCCAACACCCACCGCGCCTACGCCTCGGCCATCGAGCGCACCATCGCCCTGCTCGGCCCGGGCCGGCCGCTGGCCGACGTCACCGACGCCGAGATCGGCACCGCGCTGGCCGAGCTGTGGGGCGAGCGCGCGCCGGCGACCTGGAACCGCAACCGCACCGCCGTCGCCTCCTTGCTGACCTGGTGCCAGACCAAGAAGCACTGGGCCGCCCCGTCGGTGCCGGCCGAGGCCGAACGGCGCCGCGAGAGGGCGGACGAGACCCGCGCTGTGGCCAAGAGCGCGGTCCACCGGCTGCTGTCCCGCCGCGACGTCCCGCTGCGGGAGAAGACGCTGTGGCGGATGCTCTACGAAACGGCGGCTCGCGCCGCGGAGATCCTCGCCCTGAACGTCGAGGACCTCGACCTGGAGCACCGGCGCGCCCCGGTCCGCTCCAAGGGCGGCGCCATCGAGTGGGTGTATTGGGAGTCCGGCACCGCTCACCTGCCGCCCCGCCTGCTCCGGCTCCCGGACGGCACGTCGCGGACCCATGGCCCGCTGTTCCTGTCCGAGTGCCGCCCCGTCCCGGCCCGCCGGCCCGCGGCCGCCGACATCGGCCGCAGGGTGTGCTCGACCTGATCCGGCTATGGCGGCGTGGGGAACTGGAGGCCCTCGAGCAGCAGGCTGCACACCTCGTCGAGCTCGGCGCCGATGCCGGGGTTCTGCCATTCGGCGGCATGGGCGAGGTGATTGAACTTGGCGGTGGCGTGGAAGACCACGCGGGCGGTGGCCTCCGCGTCGCCGGTGCGGAAGCTGCCGTCGGCGGCGCCGTCGGCGATGATGGCTGCCAGCTGGTCCAGGAGGTCGGCGACGTGGTCGGTGGCGACGGTGCTGTGCGCGGCCGCGAGGATTCCGTAGGCGGCGAACAGCTCCGGGTCCTGGCGGATCTTGGCTTGCTTCACGGCCAGGACGGCGTGCAGCCAGGCACGTAGTCGTCGCGCTGGCGGGATCTCGCGGTCGGTCGCGATGACGGCGAGAGTGTCGCGGTTGTGGTCGAGCCAGCGGCGGGTCACGGCCTCGCGTAGCGCCTGCTTGGAGGGGAAGTGCTTGTAGACGGCGGCGTGGCTGACCTCGAGTGCCCGGGCGACGTCGACGACGGTTGCCTTGTCCGGTCCGTGGCGGCGCGGTATCTCCTCGGTGGCCGCCAGGATGGTGTCCGCGTCCAGCGGGATTCGGGCAGGCATCAGTGCTTGCCTCCTGTCCGCTCGCTGTCCAGGAGGGCGAGCAGGTCGGGGGCGTAGCGTTCCCCGGCGACCGCCCCTCGCGGGACGGCCCGCTCGATCGCGTCCAGGTCGTCGTCGGTCAACTGCAGGCGGGCGGCCTCTACCGTCTCGGTGATCCGGCACGGTCGGCTGGCCTCGACCGGCGCGACGATGTCCCGGTGCGTGCGCCCCTGCGCGAGCACCCACGCGATCGCGAGCTGTGCGACCGTGGCACCTCGGGCGGTGGCGATCTCCCGCAGCCGCTCGACGAGTGCGAGGTTGGCGTTGACGTTGCCGGCGGCGAATCGGGGCAGGTGCCCGCGGTACCGCGCGTCGTCGGCGGACGGCCGCCACGTCCCGGCCAGCATTCCGCTGTGTCCGTACGCGCCGGACATGCCTGCGCAGCCGAGCCCGACCGCTCACACGGACGTCGGTGCCGAGTGTTCTCTGCTTCATACGGTAGACACCAGGCGAAGGGGTAACAAGTATCAAGTTTTGTAACTTGATACTGCAATCTCCGGCATGCAGACCGCTTCGCGCATTCGTGCAGATGTCAATCCCCTGAAAGCGTGGAGACGGTCCTATGCCACAGCAGCCCTCAACCAAGGGGCCCGGCGGGCCGGGCTTGGCGTCACTGGCCGTTCGATTGCTGCTCAGGTCCCGTACCGGCCGGGACGGGGTGCAGCGGTCCGCGGCGGCCGCGGCGGCCGCCGACGGCCCGCTCGTTGGACAGGTCGACGCCCTGCGGGTACTGCACTTCCGGTGGTGTCTCCAGCGGTGTGACGACGCCGTCCCGCCAGATCGCGACGTCGTACTGCGTCGTTTCGACCAGCGTCGAACCGTCTTCGTCGACGGCGATCGGGCGGGTGTAGAAGCCGCCGGCTCCGTCGGTCGCCGTCACCTCGCCGGTCTCCCCGGCGGGCACGCTCAGGGCTTCGCGCGTCCGCTCGGATTCACCGGTTCACCGGCCGCAGCGCCAGATCGTCGGCTGGGACCTGGCGGTGGCCGGGTTGAACCGGTAGCCGCCGATCGTGCCGTCGTTCCCGACGACGGTCACGCTGCTGTCGGCGTTTCCGAGGACGGAGTCGAACGTCTGGAGCCGCCAGATGCCGGTGAGGTAGTCGTTGTTCTTGTCCGGGTCGAGGGCGGCGCCGATCAGGCCGTCCCGGTTGATGCCGGAGACGGAGGCGGTGCCGGGCAGGATGTGGACGCTTCCGTCCTGGTCCCACAGCACGCCGTCGGTCGCGGTCTTGCCTGTGGCGTCCGGACGGGCGGTCTCACCGATCACCCTTCCGTTGGAGATGGCGCGCACGGTGGTGCGTGTCGCTCCCGGGATCTCGGCCAGGTGGGTCGTCGTACCGTCGCGCCACAGTCCTACCGCGTAGGTCCCCTGGTTGCCGTTGAAGTTGAGCAGCATCGTGCCGTCGTCGTCGACGTCCGCGACGACGGCGTCCTTGGGGAGGTCGGGCATCATCTCGAACTCGGTGGGCCGGTCGGCGGGCCAGCGTACGTGGCGGGTCTGCCAGACGCCGTCGAAGGTGCCCCACATCCAGCCGGTGATGTCGCCGTTGTCCTTGATGGCGTAGGCGGAGGAGACGTACACGGTCGCCGGCTTGGGCAGGGGTGCCTTCTTGCCGTTGCGGGTGCTCCAGGCGTGGCCGGCGGGCGGAGCGTAGGCGATGGGACTGTAGCCGATGATGGTCCCGGCGGAGTTCTGGGCCACCACCTGGTCGTTGGGGCCTCCGGTTCCGTAGTCGGTGGTCGTCCCGTCCTTCCACGACAGCACCCGGCGTCTGCCGTCGGCGCCCCATGCCGTACCGGAGTATCCGCCCTGGTGGTCCGTGGCCGAGACCCGGCCGGATGTGGTGCCGGAGGGCAGGGGCAGTGTGCTCGCCTGCCATGTGCACGCGGTGGCGGCCGCCGGAGCGGCCGCTGCGGCGGGGGTGTGCAGGACGCCGGACAGCAGCACTGCGAAGAGCGCCGCCCTTCCTGGAACTCTGGGTCTCATGATGATCCTTCCCGCGTCGTGGTGGGCGCGGACGCGCCCCTTGTCACTTTGGGCGCGTGCCGTCCTTTCCTCGACCCCGGTGACACCCCTGGAGGAGTGAGCGAGACGGTCGACTGTTTCGGTGCCAAGCGAACCGGCCGGGCTCGACGCGGCCGGGGACCACGGGGCCCCGGGCTCGGGTGCGGAAGGGGATCTGCTCACCAGCTGATTGCGGCCGCGACCGGCAGGTGGTCGCTGCCGGTGGCCGGCAGTACCCACGAGCGGTCCGGCTCCACGCCGCGGACCAGGATGTGGTCGAACCGCACCACCGGGAAAGGTGCGGGCCAGCTGAAGCCGAAGCCGTCTCCGGCCGTGTCGTGAGCCGAGCGCAGCTGCGAGGTGAGGCCGGCGAGGGCACGGTCGTCCATGGTGCCGTTCAGGTCGCCGAGCAGCACCACCCGTTTGTTCTGCTCGGCGGCGAGGGCCTTGCCGAGCGCCTGCACGCCTATGTTCCGCGAGGCCGTCCAGAAGCCCGCTCTGGGATTCACCCGTACGGACCCCAGGTGGGCCACGTACACCGTCAGCGGTCCGTGGCCCGTGGCCACTGTGGCGCGCAGTGCCCGGTTGGATGCGGCCTTCTCGTCGGCAGGTACGGTGTCCGCCAGCGTCCCGTGGTTCATGATGTCGATCGGCCGGACATCGGACAGCGGCAGTTTGCTCCACAGCCCGACCGTGCCCTGCACTGCGCGGTAGGGGTAGGTGGTCGCCAGTTCCTTCTCGTAGGTTCCCGTGGCGTGCCGGGTCAGCTCCTCCAGTGCCAGCAGGTCCGCTCCGGAGGTGCGCAGGGCGCGGGCGGTGCCGGCCGGATCGGGGTTGCCGGCGCCGACGTTGTGGCTGGCCACGGTGAGGTCGCCGCCCGGGTGGGACTTGTCGCCGAGCAGCCCGCCGAAGAGGTTCAGCCACGCCAGGACCGGCAGCAGCAGTGCGGCCACGGCCGGTGCGCTGCGGCGGCGCAGCGCACCGGCCAGCAGTATCGGGACTCCCAGGCCGGACCACGGCAGGAAGGTCTCCACCAGGCTGCCGAGGTTCCCGATCCGGTTCGGGATCTTCGCGTGCAGCAGCATGGCCAGGCCCAGGAGCAGTGCCGACGCGGTGAGCGCCGGGCCGCGTTTGCCGGGCTCCGGCCAGGAGCCGATGCGGATGGCCCGGCGGATGCCCGCGCGCCGGGCACCGGACCCGATGTCCCGGGGGCCGTCGTCCTGCCCGGTCTCCGCCGTGTCCGTCTCCGTCTCCGTCTCCGTCATCCCTTGTCCTCGCTCGCCGCCGCGCGCCGCCGCATCCGTCGGTGCCGGGGCGGGACGGTGCGCGGCTCGTTCCTGACCGACCATGATGGGTGCCGGATGTGCGCGCGTCGTCCGCCGCATGTCACCGTTCGTCGACGACGGAGTGTCATGCCGAGCCGCTTGCGCCTGTTCTGCCGGCGTGACTTCTGGTTCGCGTGTTGCTCGATTCCCGGGTCTCCGCTGTGCGGCGCTTCGGGTTCGGCCCGTGCGGGTCAGGGCGCGGTGCGGAACCGTTCGGCGTGCTCCCGTGCCCACTGGGCGAAGGTGCGCGCGGGCGTGCCGGTGATGTCTTCGACGGTGGGCAGCACCACACCGCTGGCCTCGGGCGGGTTCGTGGCCAGTTGGATTCCGAATTCCACGTACTCCTCGTCGTATCCGTAGCCGCGCAGCCGGGCGCGTTCCGCGTCCTTGCTCAGGTGCACGAAGGCGATGTCCTGCCCGGTGGCCTCGGCGATGGTCCGGGCGCGTTGCGCCGGGGTGAGGGCTTCGGGCCCGGTGATCGGGTAGCTCCGGCCCTCGTGTCCTTCGTGGGTGAGCGCGGTGGCGGCCACGGCGGCGATGTCGGCTTCGTGCACCACCGCGCTGGGGAAGGTGGCGAGCATGGAGACGGTGCCGTGGGAGCGGATCTCATCGGCCCATTCGAGGGCGTTGCACATGAACTCCGCCGGCTGCAGCAGGGTCCAGCGGATCGCACTGGATTCCAGTGCGCTTTCGATGCTGGTGGGCGACCAGCCGCCGAGGACCGTGGCCCGGGTGATGCCGTGGCGTGCGGCGAGGTCGATGATCTCGGGACCGTTGGTCAGGTCGTGGTCGCCGCCGAAGGTGATCAGGTGGATCGCGTCGATCCCATCGAAGGCTGCTTTGAGCGTGGTGGGGTCGGTGAGGTCGCCGGCCACCACCTCGACACCGGTCGGTAGGCCGGCTTCGGCGGGGGTGCGGGAGAGTGCGCGGACGTCGTGTCCGGCTTCGTGGAGTTGCGCGACGAGGTGCCGCCCGACCTGGCCGGTCGCTCCGGTGACGAGGATGCGCATGTTCGTGGGTCCTTTCATAGGGGTGCGGCGTACGCTCCGTTCCCGCTTCGGTGGCGGTTCTCATCATCACCGGGCTTGTGGCCGCTATATGTCCACAAGTGCGGCTTAGTGTGGGCTCATGTCGACCGGTACCCGCGTCCTCGAGCTCCTCGGCCTGCTGCAGAATCGGCGTCACTGGCCCGGCCACGAGCTCGCGCGCCGCCTCGGCGTCAGCCGGCGCACGCTCCGCCGTGACATCGGCAGCCTCCAGGAGCTCGGGTATCCGATCACCGCCGCACGGGGCACCGGCGGCGGCTATCAGCTCAGTCCCGGGGCCTCGCTCCCGCCCCTGGTGCTCAGCGAGGACGAGGCCGCCGCCATCGTCCTGGGGCTGCAGGAGATCACCGCCGGCCCCTTCCCGGGGTCGGCCGACGCCGCGCTGAGCGCCATGGCCAAGATCGTCCAGGTGCTTCCCGTGCGGATCCGGCGCCGCATCGACAGCCTCCGCGCCGTCGCCCTCCCGGCGCGGCCCCCTGAGGCACGCGTGGGCATCACCGATGTCGCCTCGTTGACGACCCTCGCTCTGGCCTGCCGCGACACTGAGACGGTCGAGTTCGCTTACCGCACCCGTACCGGTCAGGCCGCGGCCAGGACGGTCCAGCCGCACCACATCGTCCGCGTCGGGAACGGTCTGTATCTCATCGCCTGGGATCTCGACCGGGCCGACTGGCGCACCTTCCGTGCGGACCGCATCGGTGGTGCGAGCCGCACCGGCGCGACGTTCGCCCCCCGCCCCCTGCCCGCCGAAGATCCGGTCGAGTACGTGCGCGCCCGGATCAGGGCGAGGCCCGCCAGGTATCCCGTCCGGGCCACGGTCGGGGCTCCCGCCGAACGGGTGCGGGAGGAGATCGCGCACTACGGGACGGTGGAACCCGTCGACGACACCTCGTGCCGGGTGGAGATCGCCGCCGACTCCCTGGACTGGGCCGCCTTCTGCATCGGGGCGCTCAACGCTCCCGTCATGGTGCACGGCCCACCGGAAGCCGTCGCCCACATGCGCGCCTGGGGACGACGCCTCACCGCCGGCACCCAAGAGCCGCCGTGACCCGCGTAACGGCCCGGACTCCTATGGCTCCGGCGAGCCGCCACTCAGTTGTTCTTCGGTCGTTCCGCGGGGGATACCGCCCCATGTCTACGAGGGCCGGCGGTTATCAGGGCGGTCTTGTCGGTGAATCGGGTCATGCGAGTGCTCCAGAGATCCAGTCGGCGGCCGTGGCCAGCCAGTCGGGGCGGGCGTTGCCGAGCAGGTGGTCGCCGTGCGGCAGAGACAGGTAACGCCCGTGCGGTGCCAGGCGGGCCAGCGGCTCGCCGTTGGTCACACCGGGGATGACGTCCTGGCCGCCGTCGATGACCAGCAGCGGGCAGGTGATCCGCGGGGCGAGGGCGGACAGGTCCACCTGACCGGCGAAACGGCGGGCCGCTTCTTCGCCACCGGCCCGCCGATTGATGAGATCCCGCACGGGAGGCGGCAGGACGTCCCAGTGCAACCGGAAAGGGCCGCTGACGGTGACGGCGGCCGCGACGCGGCTCTCCCGGGCGGCGTTTTCCACGACGTAGTAGCCGCCCAGGCTGAGCCCGGCGAGTCCCGTCTTCCGCACGCCGAGTGTGTCGATGACCTGGCCGATCACGCGGTGGTAGTCGGCGCGGACGACGCTGGTGGCGGCGAGCGCGCCCTGTCCCGGCCCGTCCATGGCGAACACGGCCAGTCCCCGGCGCAGCAGGGCGGTGCCGAGGTCGTGGAACTCCTCCTTGCCGGAGTCCAGCCCGGGCACCACCACGACCGTCGCGGCGGCGTCGGCGGGGCCGCGCAACCAGCCGGTGAAGCCCGGCCCTTCGATCCGGCGAGCCTGCGGCTCCAGCAGTTCCAGCGCCCGTCCCATGGCGGTGTCGGCCTCGGCCGCCGCGAGCGCGCTCCGGCGGTTCGGTCCCAGGGTGGCGAAGCTGCACGGCGACATCGACGCCGCCTTCGGCCGCGTCCACGCGCCGCTGCCCACCGGGCTGACCCATCGCCTGGTACGCCTGGAACCCGTGGACGCCATCCTCCACGCCGACCATCCGCTGGCGAACGCCCCCGCGATCCGTCCGGCGCAGTTGCGCGACGGCGTACTGCGGACCCCGGCGCACTCCACCGGCTGGACTTCCTGCACCGCTTCGCCCTGGCCTTCGGCATCCACCAGCACGCCGAAGGCCCGAACCTGGGACTGGAGCACTTCCTGGACGATCTGGCAGCCGACGCGCGCCGCTCCAGCCTGCTGCCCGCGGACCTGCCCCTCCCGCCGCACCCGGCGATCCGCTCGGTCCCGCTGATCGACCCCACACCGCTGTACGCCTGGTCACTGCTCTGGCGCGGCAACGGCGGCCACCCACTGCTGGACACCTTGACCAGCGCGTTCGTGACGGAGGCCGAGCGCAACCGGTGGCTGGAACACGATCCCGTCCGGGACTGGCTGCCCGAGCGCCACACCACGGACACCGGCACATCGACCACCTCATGAGGAGCCTGGCCGGCGGGCGGGCCGTCAGGGGATGGGCGGCGGTCCGGCCGGGCCACCGCCGCGCAGCTCCGCTGCGACGGCCCTTTCCCGCAGGCCGGCCGCCTCGGAGCGTGCCGCCTGCAGTTGTTCCCTCAGGTCGGCGGCCCTGGCCTGCTCCAGTAGCAGTGCGGTGCGGGCGTCGTCGCGTTCGGCCCGCATCGACTCGGCCTGCTGTCGTAGTCGTCCGGCCTGTGCCTCGGCTTCGGCGACCTGGTCGGCGGCCCGCCGTTCGGCCTCGGCCGCCCGTTGTGCCGCGGCGGTCTCGGCGGCGGCGGCGCGTTCCTGCGCCTGGACCTGCAGCGCCAGCGCCTCGGCTCTTCGGGTCTCGGCCCGTGCCCGTGCCCGGGACTGCTCTTCGGCGCGGGCCAGCGCCCGGTCCCGTTCGGCCGCCGAGGCCTCGGCGTGCACCGCCGCGGCGGCGGCGGATCGCTCTGCCTCGATTCTGGCCTGGTGTGCCTGTTCTGCTTCGGTCCGCGCCTCGTCGCGCTCGGCCAGCGCCTCGGCCGTGCGCCGGCGGTCCTGTGCGGCCTGTGCCAGGGCCTGGTCGCGTTCGGCTCCGGAGGCTTCCACCCGCTCGGCCATCTCCCGTACCGCCGCGTCGCGGGCCGCCTCCGCCTGCTCGGCGCGACGGCGCGCCTGGGCTTCGGCGTTCCTGGCCAGGCGTTCGGTGGCCGCGGCCTCCCGGAGCGCGGCCAGTGCCTGCTCGCGGGCCGTCTCGGCGTCCCGCAGCGCGGTGTCGCGTTCGGCCAGTGCCTCGGCCGTGCGCTCGGCCATGGTGTCGCGCTCGCGGCGGGCGTGCTCGGCCGCCTCCCGGGCCAGCCGTACCTGCTCGAAAGCCTGTTCCCGCTCGGTGCGTGCGATGGCGACCCTGGTGTGCGCCTCGGCTTGGATCGCGCTCACCCGGGCCTCCACCCCTGCGGGGCTCAGTTCCTCGGCCAGGACCTGGGCCAGGGGGGCGATCGCGGCGGTCATCCCTTTCTCCATGCGCTCGTAGAACTCCTCCGCTCTGGCCAGTGCGCCCTCCAGGCCCGGGGTGGCGCGGCGCAGCTCGCGCTCCCGCTTGGCGGCGGCCTGGCAGTCGCCGTGGAGGCAGTAGAGGCGGGGGCGTCCTCGGCCGGGGCGCTGCTGCACAGGCGTCCCGCAGTGCTTGCACGGCCGGGGCGCGGTCGTCTCCTGTGACATGTACCGAGCCTAGCATTTTCTGTTTTCTAGAAAACAAAAATAAATAAATCTCGTCTGTTGCGTGACGAGAGCTGTTCACCAACTACCGGGAATGAAGATTCCCGCAAGTTGGGTGCGGGGGGATCCGAGGGAGAGGCGTATCGCGTACGCCGGAAAGGGGCCGGGTCAGCAGCCGCACCCGCTGCCGCAGCCGGCCCCGGAGGCAGCGGCCTGACGGGCGGTGCGGCGCCCGTGCAGCCACCACATGAGCGCGGCCGCGGCGATCAGCAGGCCGGAGACGGCCAGCAGGGCTTTTTCCACCAGCGCGGCCCCGGCACCGGTCAGCAGCCCGCCGGCGGTCAGCAGCGGCAGCGTGCAGCAGGCCGCGCACGCCAGCACCGCCAGGGCGGCCGCGGCCTTGCTGCGCGCCGGCGGCCCGGCGCCGAGCGGGGTCTGCGCGTGGACGGCCGGCCCGGCGCCGGAAGCAGGGGCAGGGTGGTCGTGCAGGGTCATCGGGACTCCTCATCGTGGGCCAGGCCGGCGAACGGCAGGGGGCAGTCGGCGCAGGTGCAGTCGGTGAGGCTGTCGCAACGGGCGGCCACCACCTGCTCCAGGGCCGTGCGGATGGTCCTCAGATCGTTGATGCGGGCGTCGACTTCGGCGAGTTTGGCCCTGGCGCGCTCCTGCAGGTCCGGGCTGGGGTGGCCGCGCCGGCCGGTGTCGATCAGGTCGGCGACCTCGCCCAGGGTGAAGCCGAGCCTCTGTGCGGCTTTGATCACGCCGAGCAGGGCGACGGTCTCGGGCGGGTAGATGCGGTGCCCGCCGGGGCTGCGCCCGGGTTCGGCGATCAGGCCGCGGCGCTCGTAGTAGCGCAGGGTCTGGATGTTGACCCCGGCCCGCTCGGCGACCTGGCCGGTGCGCAGGTGCAGCCCGTCGAAGAAGGTCTCCACCGGTCGGCTCACCGCCCCGGCCCGGGCGCGGGCGGGCCGGCCGAGGGCTGATCGGGCACGTCGCGCGCGCCGGAGACGGGCCCGGCGGCGCGGGTCTGCAGCGCGTCCAGCACGCCGGTCTGCTCCGGCGGAACGGCCACCGCCAGCGTCAGGCCGCCGTCGGCGATGGTGAGGGTGAAGGCGAAGAACGAGCAGCAGCCGTTCTCCCGCGCGGCCAGCTCGGCGGCCCGGGCGGCGGTCTGCGGGCTGGAGGCGAGCTGCAGGTGCAGCCGGGCCGGCTCGGGGCGCTGCACCGCCTGGACCGCCTCGGCGAACAGGGCGTCGAACTCGGCCACCCGAAGCGGCCGCTCGGTGGTGGGCAGGCTGCACGCCGGGGGCACCCACTGCCGGTCAAAGGTGATGTCCTGGGTCATGCTCCGACGGTAAGCCTGTACCCGGGTACCGGATGCAAGTCCTGCGGCGGCTTTTCTTCGCGCGGGCGGGGGTCACCGGCGGTGCGGTGGCCGGTGACGAGGGCCGGTGACGTGATCGCCGCGGCCGGCGGTGGGCGCCGGGCCTGCGGTCACAGCGGAATGCCCGGGCGGATGCCGTCGTGGTCGAGGTCGGCGGTCTCGATACGGCGCTGACACCTCGGTGCGGATTCGCAGGCGGCGAGCAGGAGAGGGACGGACGGGAGCCGGGCGCGCAGGGCGCTGCCCGCTCAGGCGCCGGCCGTGCCGGCCTCATCGGTCTCGTAGACGTCCGGGATGCCGTCCTGGTCGAGGTCGGCGGTCTCGATCTCGTGGATGCGCCGGTAGGCGCGGTTGCGCAGCCGCAGGATCACCGTCGCGATCAGCGCCGCGGTCAGCGAACCGGTCAGCACCGCCACCTTGACGTGCTCCGCGCCCTCGACGCCGAAGGCCAGCTCACCGATCAGCAGGGAGACGGTGAAACCGATGCCCGCCAGCACCGACAACCCCGCCATGTCCACCCAGGCGAGGTCCTCGTCCAGGTCGGCCCGGGTGAAGCGGGCCGTCAGCCAGGTCGCGGCCATGATGCCGATCGGCTTGCCCGCCACCAGGCCCGCCACCACCCCCAGGACGACCGGGTCACCGAAAGCACCCGTCAGGCCGTCCAGCCCGCCCAGGGCCACCCCGGCCGAGAAGAACGCGAACACCGGCACGGCCACCCCGGCGGAGATCGGGCGGAAGCGGTGCTCGAAGTGCTCGGCCAGGCCGGGCCCCGCCTCCGGGCCGCCCGCATCGTGGCTGCGCAGGACGGGTACGGCGAAGCCCAGCAGCACCCCGGCGACGGTGGCGTGCACGCCCGAGGCGTGCACCAGCGCCCAGACGGCCGCGGCCAGCGGCAGCAGCAGCCACGCCGAGCGCACCCGGCGCTGCACCAGTACGGTGAAGACCGCCAGCAGGACCAGCGCCGCGGCCAGCGGGACCGGAGCCAGGTGGTCGGTGTAGAACAGCGCGATGATGACGATGGCCACCAGGTCGTCGACCACCGCCAGGGTGAGCAGGAAGGTGCGCAGCGCGGTCGGCAGGAACCGGCCGATGACCGCGAGCACCGCCAGGGCGAAGGCGATGTCGGTGGCGGTGGGGATCGCCCATCCCTTGCCCGCGCCCTCCACGCCGCGGGTGATGAGCAGGTACAGCAGCGCCGGCACGATCACTCCGCCGAGCGCGGCCGCGATCGGGACCGCGGCCCGCCGTACGTCGCGCAGGTCACCGGCGACGAACTCGCGTTTGAGCTCCAGCCCGGCCACGAAGAAGAAGACGGCCAGCAGGCCGTCACCGGCCCAGCCGGCCAGGGACAGGTTCAGGTGCAGTGCCTCGGGCCCGATGCGCAGGTCGCGCAGCGCCTCGTAGGCGCCGGCCCACGGGGAGTTGGCCCAGATCATCGCCGCCATCGCGGCGGCCAGCAGCAGTGCCCCGCCGACGGTCTCCTTGCGCAGGATGTCGGCGATGCGGCGGGCCTCGCCCCAGGAGCCCCGGCCCAGCAGGACGGATCGGCGCGGCGGGACGGGGTGCGTCATGGAGTGCTCCGGGTTTCGGGTACGGGTCGGACGTTGCCGACCAGACTTCCCGGCGCACCAGATGCCACTCTACCGAGCACCCGGCGGGTGCCCGCCGGGCGGGTGCTCGGCCACCGCCTGCGACCGGCCGTGGCACCCGTCGGCGCCGCACCCGCGCCCGCCCGCCTCCCCGTCTCGCCCGTGCCGGGGCCCGAGGTCCCGGCGGGAAAGGACTTTCGCCGGTACCGGCGGCCGCGGGCGGGCCGATGTCATGGAAGCCGCCGGTACGGCGACCCATGTGACGACGAGGAGCGATGTGATGACCACGGCGAAGACCGGCGGGCAGGACCCGGCCGTCTCCGGAGGACGGGCGGCGGCGATGCTCGCCCTGGCGACCCTGGGGTTCGCGGTGAACTTCTGGGCCTGGGCGCTGCTGAGCCCGCTGGGGCCCCGGTTCAAGGACCTGCTGGGCCTGTCGGCCGCCCAGCAGGCACTGCTGGTCGCGGTCCCGGTGGTGGTCGGCTCGCTGGGCCGCATCCCCGTCGGTGCCCTGACCGACCGGTTCGGCGGCCGGGTGATGTTCCCCCTGGTGTCGGCCGTCACCATCGTCCCGGTCCTGTTCATCGGTGTGGCCGGGCAGGGCTCGCTGCCGGCGCTGCTGGCCGGCGGCTTCTTCCTGGGCGTCGGCGGGACGGTGTTCGCGGTGGGCGTGCCCTTCGTCGGCGCCTGGTTCCCGCCGCACCGGCGGGGCCTGGCCCTGGGCGTCTTCGGGGCGGGCATGGGCGGCACCGCGATCAGCGCGCTGACCACCGTCACCCTGGTGAAGACGGGCGGTTCTGCCACCCCGTTCCTGCTCACCGCGGCGGTGCTGGCGCTCTACGCGGCCGTCTCCTGGGCGTTCCTGCGCGACGCGCCGGGGCGGACCGTGCCGTCCCAGCCGCTCGCGGCGCGCCTGGCCGCCGCCGCGCGCCTGCCGATCACCTGGCAGGCCTGCGCGCTGTACGCGGTGGCGTTCGGCGGCTACGTCGCCTTCTCGGTGTACCTGCCGGCCTATCTGCAGACCGCCTACGGTCTGGAGCAGGCCGACGCCGCCCGGCGGATGGCCGGGTTCGTGCTGCTGGCGGTCCTGATGCGCCCGGCGGGGGGCTGGTTGTCGGACCGGATCGGTCCGCTGCCCGTCCTGGCCGGGGTCTTCGCGGTGACCTGCGCGGCGGCGGCCGTCGTGGCCTTCACCCCGCCGCTGGTGCCGGTGGGCACCGCGGCGTTCCTGATCATGGCGGCGGCTCTGGGTGCGGGCAGCGGCGCCACCTTCGCGCTGGTCGCCCAGGTCGCCCCGGCGGACAAGGTGGGGTCGGTCACCGGTCTGGTCGGTGCCGCCGGCGGGCTGGGCGGATTCGTCCCGCCGCTGGTGATGGGCTTGCTGTACGGCCGGTTCGGCTCTTATGCGCTGGGGCTGGTGCTGCTGGCCGTGGTCTCGGCGGTGACGCTGGCGCTGACGGTGACCGTGGTCCGCTCGGCGGCCCTGCGGCGCGCGGCGCAGGGCGTGTCCGGCTCGGGATCCTGAGGAGCGGGGAAAGACGACGGTGGGAGGCGGGGTCCACCCGGCCGGTCGGGGTGATGCGGCCGCTTCGAGGCCGGTCCGGTCAACGGCGCGGGCCGCCGCCCGGTGACGGTCGCGCGGGAGGACGCCCTGGGCAAGGAGATCGTCCGGCGGGACGGGCCGGTGAGGTCAGGGGCGGCGGCCGGGTGGCGGTGACTGCGCCGGCGCCCCGGCCGCCGCCCGGGATGCTAGTCGGCGGAGCCTTCGGCGGTGTCGTCCTCGTCCGACTCATCCTGGCCTGTAGGCATCGAGGGCGCAGCGGGAGCCGTGGGAGCCTGGGGTGCGGTGGGGGCCTGGGGGGTGACCAGCGCCGGATTCAGCGGTGTCCCCGGGCCGGTGAAGCACTCGCAGGAGGTCGTCCAGCCGCCGAGGCCCGGCAGCTCCGGGAAGTTGGGGTCGGGCTGGGCCGAGGCCGTGGCCGGGGCCAGCAGCAGCCCGAGACCGGTGAACGCGGTGGCCGTGGCGAGCCGAAGATGATGGGACATGATGGGTTCCTCTCTCTTTTACGGTTTGCACCGTTAATCCCATTTGTCCTTCCTGTCGCTTTCTTCCCATTGTTGACACCGGTCAAAACCGCCCCGGTCGCCACGCCCGGCCTCGCCGCGGCGGGTGCCCGTGCCGTCCACGCAATCGCCACCGCGGCACCGACACCGGCCGCCGGGCTGAAGGACCGAGACGCGGCACGGTCAGTGCGTGCCTGACCTGGGGATATGGATGCCGGCGGCGCGGAGCCTGGTCTCGACGAGCGCGACTCCCCGTGCCGCGGCCGATCCCTGCTCTTCGCCGTGGAGGGCGATCGGCTTGTACCGGGTCGCGACCTCGGTGCGGGCTTGCAGACCGGTTACGATCTTCAGGTGTGCGGGGTCGGCGAGGAAGCGGTCGGCCATGGCGGTGGCGAGCTCGGCGACGCGCGGGTCGTCCGGTTCCCAGGCCGCGGCCTCGGTCGCGCGCTTGGTCAAGGCGACGAACCGGGCGTCGTCGAGGGCGTGCCCGACATGGGTGAGGTAGTCGTCGAAGCCCTCGGGGACCAGTGCCCTGGCCAGGACCCAGCCCTCCCTGGAGGCCGCCACCTCGTCGGCGGGGAAGCCGAGGCCGGCCAGCCGCTCCAGCAGCGCCACGGCCCCGCCGCCCGTGGCGGCCGGGCCGGCGTCGACGGCTTCGGTGATCTCACGGACCGTCCCGGCCGTGCCGCTGCGCCGAGCTTCCACCCTGACCCAAGGTCAACCTCAACCGTGATCCAGGTCACAACCGCTTCGGGGACGTGGAGCGGCGTCAGCGGCGCCCGTACGTCAGCCGCCGCAGCGCCGCCTCGGCCGGCCCCCTCCGCCCGCCGGGTGCCAGTAGTGCGGCGAGCACCACGGTGGCCAGCCAGGCGGCCACGGCGATACCGGACGCCGCGGCGTCGCCGGCCCGGGTGCCGAGCCCTCCCGCGTACGGCGCGAACACCGCCACGAAGATCACTGACTGGAGGAGGTAGCAGGTCAGCGACCACTGGCCGCACGCGGCCAGGGCCCTGACGACCGGCCCGGGACGTCCGCGCCGCATCCGGCCGACGGCCAGTGCGATGACCGCCGCGTACGCGAGCCCGCCGGCGATGCCCGTCGTGCTGTGCAGGGCGTACGCGGACACGGCCACCGGGTCCGAGGGCGTCCAGAGGCGGGTGTCGATCAGCATCAGCGGCAGCCCGCCCGCGACGGCCAGCCCTGCGCCCGCGAGGGCGACCCGGGTGAGCGGGTCCCGGTGCGGCAGCGGGTCCTCCAGCAGGCGGCGGCGGGCCGCCCAGATCCCGAGCAGGAAGGCCGGCACCGCGCCGGCGGCGAAGTACGTGGGCGTCATGCCGGCCCACCCGATGAGCCGCATCACGGTCGCCTCGATCGGGTCCGCCATGGCGGCGGGCGTGTCGCCCTTCGGTGCGGAGACGGTGAGCAGCCCGAAGCCGGACAGCACCACGACGTGCAGCACGAGCCCGGCGGCGGCGGCCCGCAGTACGGCCCGGTCCTCGCGGCGGACGAACCCGACGAAGACCAGCCCGATCAGCCCGTACGCGCCGAGGATGTCACCGAAGAACAGCAGCAGCGCATGGCAGAACCCGAACGCCAGCAGCCACAGGCTCCGGCGGCGCAGCACCCCGCGCACCTGCGGCCAGCCCCGGCCCGCGGCGAGCTGCCGGTCGGCGAGCTGTACCAGGCCGTAGCCGAACAGGGCGGCGAACATGGGCAGCGCGCGCCCGTCCACCAGCAGGATCTGCACCCCGGCGACCAGCCGGTCCAGGGCGCCGCCGTCGAGGGCGTAGCCGCGGAAGCCCGTCTCATGGCCCGACAGGTACATGTGCGCGTGCGCCAGTGCGATGAGCAGCAGCATCAGCCCGCGCGCGAGATCGGGCGCCAGTGCGCGCCGGGTGAGGGGAGTGGCTCCGTGAACGGGGGCGAGGGGGGCGACGGACATGACCGTCCCTTCAAAATTAGATACACGACTGTAGCTCAGAGCCAAGGTAGGATACAGCCGTGTAGCTGAGCAAGGGGGTGGTGATGGGCGAACACCCCGCCCGGACTCGCCGGCGCGGCGAAGAGCTGATCAAGGCCATCCACGACGCCGTACTGCAAGAAGTGGTGGAAGCGGGCGCGGGGCGGCTGACCATGGACGCCATCGCCCGGCGCGCGGCGACACCCCGCACCACCCTGTACCGCCGCTGGTCGGATCCGCTCGACGTGCTCCTGGACGCCCTCTACCACCAGCACCCGGTCGAAGAACCCACCCCCGGCGCCGACGACCTGCGGGGCGACCTCATCCGTGCGCTGCGCCTCATGGCCGACTGGGCCCTCAGCCCCGCCGGTCGCGCGGTCGCCGCCATCCTCACCGATCCGAAGAGCGCCGCGCTGATGTCCGAGGCACTGTTCGAGCGGGTCTTCGCCAACCGGGGCGGCACGTTCACCCGCACCGTGCTGCAGCACTACGCCGACCGGGGCCGCTTCCCGGCCGAGCTGCTCACCCCGGTCGTGGCCGACATCGGCGAGGCCCTCGTCACCAAGCGCCTGATCGACACCGGGACGCCGCCCAGCGAAGAGGACCTTTCCGCCATCGTCGACCAGGCGATCCTGCCCGCCCTCGGGCTCGGCCCGTGCGGACCGCGAGAGGACCGCGAGCAGCGCGCATGAGCCCGGAAAGCACGGCCGACCGGTACGGCGCTCCTCGGCGCCGTACCGGTCGGAGCCTGCGCCGCCGGCCCCCACGGGGGCCGGCGGGTGCGTCAGCGCGACGGCTCCCAGCCGCGCCGGGGAGCGCGGGAGCCGGTCGGCTGCTCGTCACGGCTGCGGTAGACCACGTACGGCCGGGTCAGGTACCCCACCGGCGCGGTCAGCATGTGCACCAGCCGGGTGAACGGCCAGATCGCGAACAGCACCAGCGCGCTGAGCGCGTGCAGCCGGAACAGCAGCGGCGCGCCGGCCATCAGCGCCGGATCCGGCTGGAAGTAGAAGATCGACCGGAACCACGGCGAGATGGTCGTGCGGTAGTCGTAGCCGCCGCCGACGACGTTCGCCATCACCGTGGCGGCCAGGCCCAGCACGATGGCGACGGCCAGCACCGCGTACATCAGCTTGTCGTTGCGGGTGGTGGCGGTGAACACCGGGCCGACGGTGCGGCGCCGGTAGATCAGGATCGCCAGGCCGCCCAGGGTGGCCACCCCCGCGATCGTGCCCAGCACGACCGCGACCACGTGGTAGGCGTGCTCGCTGACGCCCGCCGCCTCGGTCCAGCTCTTGGGGATCACCAGCCCGCCGATGTGGCCGAGCAGCACCACCAGGATGCCGAAGTGGAACAGCGGGCTGCCGATGCGCAGCAGCCTGGACTCGTACATCTGCGACGAGCGGGTGGTCCAGCCGAACTTGTCGTAGCGGTAGCGCCACACGTGCCCCAGCACGAACACCGTCAGCGCCACGTACGGCGCCACCACCCACAGCACCACGTCCAGTGCGTTCACCTGCTCGCCTCCATCACGGCGTACGGTTCCAATCCGACCTCCTCGGCCGGCGGGCCCTGGGAGGCCAGTCGCAGCGCGGCCTCCTGGTCGCGCAGGCTCGCCGGGCCGAGCGTGGCCAGCACCGCGGCCACCACGCCGGCGTACGGCGAGTGCTCGGCCTCCAGCGCCTTGCGCAGCAGCTCCACGCCCGCCCGGTTCTCGGTCAGCAGCCGCCTGGCCTCCCGCACGGCGCCGCGCGCGAGCAGCTCGCACACCACCGCCAGGTGGTCGGGCAGCTCGCCGTCGGCGAGCTCGAAACCCGCGCTGCGGAAGGCGTGCTTGAAGCGCAGCAGCGCCGCCCCGCGCTTGCGGGTGTCGCCGTAGGCGTAGTACGTCAGGTACGGGCAGCAGCGCCTCTTCAGGTCGAACGTCGCCACGTAGTGGGCGGCCAGCTCGACCTGCCCGGCGGTCCGCGCGTGCTCCAGGAAGGCGGCCAGCCGGTCGCGGACCTCCCCTTCCGGCAGGCCCGCGACCGCCTGGTCGAGCACCTCGCGCTCGCCGTACAGCCGTTCGTCGGGGTAGCCGAGCAGCACCGAGGCCACCAGGTGGGCGGTGCGCAGCGCGCCCTCCTCCATTGCCGTCACGACTCCTCCTTCCTGCCGTTCTTGGGGAACAGCCCGTCCGGGGTGCCCTTGCCGTCCCAGTTGAGGAGGTTGACCCGGCCGCGCAGCTCGTCGGCGTCGTCCAGGTCGTCGCCGCGCTGGCGCTCCTTGAGCGCGTGGAAGTTCTCCACCGCGATCGGCGCGGGCATGCCGGAGGCCTCGCCGAACGGGCCGCCCATGCCGGGCCCGCCCTCGTAGTCGAGGCTGCAGCCGCTGCCCAGCGCGAGCTCCTCCAGCTGCGCGCCCTGCTCGGCGTGGGCCTTGGGGATGACGTAGCGCTCGTCGTAGGCGGCGATGGCCAGCAGCCGGTGCATGTCCTGGACGCCCCGGCCGGTCATGCCGACCGCCTCGGCGATCGACTCATCAGGCTCCTGACCGAGGTTGAGGCGGCGCATGTAGGAGCGCATCGCGGCCAGGCGGCGCAGCACCGCGCGCACCGGTTCCGGATCGCCGGCGGTGAACAGCTCCGCCAGGTAGCCGATCGGGATGCGCAGCGCGTCGATCGCCCCGAACAGGTTGCCGGCGTCCTCCCCGTCGTGGCCGGTGCCGGACAAGACGTCGACCACCGGCGACAGCGGCGGGATGTACCAGACCATCGGCATCGTCCGGTACTCCGGGTGCAGGGGCAGCGCCACCCCGAACTCGAAGATCAGCTTGTGGATGGGGGAGCGGCGCGCCGCCTCCAGCCAGTCCTCCGGGATGCCCGCGGCGCGGGCCGCGTCGATCACCGCCGGGTCGTGCGGGTCGAGCATCACGCTCTTCTGCGCCTCCAGCAGCTCCTTGTCGTCGGCGACGGAGGCCGCCTCGGTCACCCGGTCGGCGTCGTACAGGATGATCCCGATGTAGCGCAGCCGGCCCACGCACGTCTCCGAGCACACGGTGGGCAGGCCCACCTCCACCCGCGGGAAGCAGAACGTGCACTTCTCGGCCTTGCCGGTGCGGTGGTTGAAGTACACCTTCTTGTACGGGCACCCCGTCACGCACATCCGCCAGCCGCGGCAGCGGTCCTGGTCGACCAGGACGATGCCGTCCTCGGAGCGCTTGTAGATCGCCCCCGACGGGCACGAGGAGGCGCACGAGGGGTTGAGGCAGTGCTCGCAGATGCGCGGCAGGTAGAACATGAACGCGTTCTCGAAGTCGAGCTTGACCTGGTCGGAGACCTTGCGCAGCACCGGGTCGGCCGGCGCCAGCTCCGGGCCGCCGGCCAGGTTGTCGTCCCAGTTCGCGCTCCAGCTGATCTTCGTGGGCTCACCGGTGATGAGCGAGCGCGGCCGCGCCACCGGCGTGTCGGCCTGCATCGGCGCGGAGAACAGCCGGTCGTAGTCGTAGGTCCAGGGCTCGTAGTAGTCCTGGATCGACGGCATCAGCGGGTTGGCGAAGATGGAGAACAGCTTCTTCAGCCGCCCGCCGGCCTTCAGCTTGAGCCGGCCGCGGGAGTTGAGCTCCCAGCCGCCCTTCCACTTGTCCTGGTCCTGGTAGGTGCGGGGGTAGCCCTGCCCGGGGCGGGTCTCGACGTTGTTGAACCACACGTACTCGGTGCCGGCCCGGTTGGTCCACGCCTGCTTGCAGGTGACCGAACAGGTGTGGCAGCCGATGCACTTGTCCAGGTTCATCACCATGGACAGCTGCGCCATGACGCGCATCAGTAGTCGACCTCCTGGTTGCGGCGGCGGATCACGGTGACCTCGTCACGCTGGTTACCGGTCGGCCCGAGGTAGTTGAACGCGAACGACAGCTGGGCGTAGCCGCCGATCAGGTGCGTAGGTTTGATCATCAGACGGGTCAGGGAGTTGTGGATGCCGCCGCGCTTGCCCGAGGTCTCGCTCTTGGGCACGTCCACCACCCGCTCCTGGGCGTGGTACATGTACACCGTCCCGGCCGGCATGCGGTGCGAGACGATCGCCCGCGCCACCACGACGCCGTTGCGGTTGACCGCCTCCACCCAGTCGTTGTCGCGGATCTTCGCCCGCGTCGCGTCGGCCGGGCTCATCCAGATCGTCGGCCCGCCCCGCGACAGCGTCAGCATCAGCAGGTTGTCCTGGTATTCGGAGTGGATCGACCACTTGGAGTGCGGCGTCAGGTAGCGCACCGTGATCCCGTCGGCGATCCCGTCGGCGCCCTCCTGCCCGGCCGAGCCGATGCCCGGCTCGCCGAACAGCACCGTCATGTTCAGCGGCGGCCGGTAGACCGGCAGCGCCTCGCCCACCTCGTGGATCCAGTCGTGGTCCAGGAAGAAGTGCTGGCGGCCGGTGAGCGTGTGCCAGGGCTTGCGGTGCTCGACGTTGATGGTGAACGCCGAGTAGCGGCGCCCGCCCGTCTCGCTGCCCGACCACTCCGGCGAGGTCGTCACCGGCACCGGCCGGGCCTGGGTGTCGGCGAACGTGATCTTCTTGTGTTCGTCGGCGAGCCCGTCGAAGCTCGTGCCGGTGCGCCGGCCCAGCGTCTTGAAGCCCTGCGCGGCCAGGTGGCCGTTGGTGGTGCCCGACAGCGCCAGGATCGTCTCGCACATGTGGGTGTCGCGGGCCAGTGACGGCCGCCCGTCGGCCACTCCGCCGCGCACGGTGCCGTTCATCCGGCCCAGCCGCTCGATCTCCCCCGACACGTCGTAGGTCAGGCCCTTGGTGGTGGCGCCGAGCTTCTCCATCAGCGGCCCGAGCGCGGCCATCTTCTGCGCGATCGCACCGTAGTCCCGCTCCACCACGGTGATCTTCGGGAAGTCCCGGCCCGGCACGGGCGTGCGCCCCTCGGCCCGCCAGTCGCGCACCACCCCGCCCGGGGTGGCGAACTCGTCGGGCGTGTCGTGCAGCAGCGGCACCGCCACCACGTCCTTGCGCACCCCCAGATGGGTGGCGGCCAGCGCGCTGAACGCCTCGGCGATGGAGGCGAACGCCGCAAAGTCGGTCCGGGTCTGCCACGGCGGGTCGATCGCCGGGCTGAAGGCGTGCACGAACGGGTGCATGTCGGTCGAGGACAGGTCGTGTTTCTCGTACCAGGTGGCGGCCGGCAGCACGATGTCGGAGAACAGCGTCGTCGACGTCATCCGGAAGTCCAGCGACAGCAGCAGGTCCAGCTTGCCCTGCGGCGCCTCGGGGTGCCAGCGCACGTCACCGGGACGGTGCTCCGGCTCGGCCTCGGCGGCGCGCAGCGAGGAGTCGGCGCCCAGCAGGTGCCGCAGGAAGTACTCGTTGCCCTTGGCCGACGAGCCCAGCAGGTTGGCCCGCCACACCGTCAGCACCCGCGGCCAGTTCGCGGGGGAGTCGGGGTCCTCGCAGGCGAAGCCCACCTCACCGGCGGCGACCTTGCCGGCGATGTACGGCCCGGCCTCCTGCCCGGAGGCGGCCGCCTCCTCGGCCAGCTCCAGCGGGTTGCGGTCGAACGTCGGATACGACGGCATCCAGCCCATCCGCGCCGAGGCCGACAGCAGGTCCGCCGTCGCCTTGCCGGTGAACGCGCCGCCGCTCAGAGGCGAGGAGACCGTGTCGGCGCTGTAGGTGTCGTAGCGCCACTGGTCGGTGTGCAGGTACCAGTAGGCGGTGCCGATCATCTGCCGGGGCGGGCGCGACCAGTCGGTGCCGAACGCCATGTGCGCCCAGCCGGTGATCGGCCGGCACTTCTCCTGGCCGACGTAGTGCGCCCAGCCGCCGCCGTTGACGCCCTGGCAGCCGGTCAGCGTGGTCAGCGCCAGGAAGGAGCGGTAGATCGTGTCGGAGTGGAACCAGTGGTTCGTCCCCGCCCCCATGATGATCATCGATCGGCCGCGGGACTCCTCGGCGTTGCGCGCGAACTCCCGGGCGATCTTCACCGCCTTCGCCGCGGGCACCCCGGTGATCGCCTCCTGCCAGGCCGGCGTGTACGGTGCCGACGCGTCGTCGTAGGAGGCCGGCCAGTGCCGCTCACCGTCGGTGCCCGGCTCGGCGCCGCCGGCACGGCTGGAGCCGCCCGGCCGGGCCACGCCGTACTGGGCGAGCATCAGGTCGAAGACCGTCGTCACCAGCCGACCGGCCACCTCGCGCACCGGCACCCCGCGCCGCAGCACCCCGCCGGTTCCGCCCGCGCCGTCGCCGGCCCGGTCGAAGCGGGGCAGCAGCACCGTCGCGTTGCGCCCGCCGTGCAGGCTCAGCAGCGGGTCGACGCCCTGCAGGTCGAGGTTCCAGCGGCCCTGGCCCTGCTCGGAGTAGCGGAAGCCGAGCGAGCCGTTGGGCACGACCGGCTCACCGGTCGCCGCGTCCAGCAGCACCGTCTTGAACGCCGCCTCCTCGCCGGTCTCCCCGAGGTCGGCGGCGGTCAGGAACTTGCCCGGCACGTACCCGCCGCCCTCGCGCTCGGCCAGCGTCACCAGGAACGGCAGGTCGCTGTGGCGCTTGACGTAGTCGGTGAAGTACGGCACCTGCCGGTCGACGAAGAACTCCTTGAGGATCACGTGCCCCATCGCCATGGCCAGCGCCCCGTCGGTGCCCGGATGCGGCGCCAGCCACTCGTCGGCGAACTTCGTCGCGTCGCTGTAGTCGGGGGTGACCACCACGACCTTCTGCCCCCGGTAACGCGCCTCGGTCATGTAGTGCGCGTCCGGGGTGCGCGTCACCGGCACGTTGGAGCCCCACAGCATCAGGTAGGCCGCATCCCACCAGTCGGCCGACTCCGGCACGTCGGTCTGGTCGCCGAACACCTGCGGCGAGGCCACCGGCAGGTCGGCGTACCAGTCGTAGAACGACAGCATCGTGCCGCCGATCAGCGACACGAACCGGGCGCCGGAGGCGTGCGAGACCATCGACATCGCGGGGATGGGGGAGAACCCGGCGACCCGGTCGGGACCGTAGGCCTTGATCGTGTGCACGTGCGCGGCCGCGATGATCTCGGTCGCCTCGTCCCAGGTGACGCGCACCAGGCCGCCCTTGCCGCGCGCCGCCTGGTAGCGGCGCCGCTTGTCCGGATCGGAGGTCACCTCCGCCCAGGCCGCCACCGGGTCGCCCAGCCGGGCCTTGGCCTCCCGGTACATCTCCACCAGCACGCCGCGGGCGTACGGGAAGCGCACCCGGGTGGGGGAGTAGGTGTACCAGGAGAACGCCGCGCCGCGCGGGCAGCCGCGCGGTTCGTACTCCGGCCGGTCGCCTCCGACGCTGGGATAGTCGGTCTGCTGCGACTCCCAGGTGATGATGCCGTCCTTGACGTACACCTTCCACGAGCACGACCCGGTGCAGTTCACCCCGTGCGTGGAGCGCACCACCTTGTCGTGGCTCCACCGGTCGCGGTAGAACGCGTCCGCCGCCCGGCCGCCGATCTGGTGCAGTGTCCGCAGGTCGTCGGAGACCGTCCCGGCGCGCAGATGCCGGCCCAGCCGCAGCAGCGCGTCGTCGACCGGCCCGTCCAAGCCCGCCATATGTGATCCTCTTTCTCTCGTCACAGACCGCACATCCCCGGAATGCCCGCTTTCATGACCATCTCTTTTGATCATTTCACGGCTGTGCGCTCCGAGAAGTGAAGCGGCCGGCCCCGGCCGCGGCATCCGTGCCGGGTCCCCGCCGTCCCGGGCAGGCCCGGGACACCGCCCCATCCTCTCGACAGGGCATATCCCGACCTCAGGGTCTTTAGTCCCGCAGGTCAGGCCCAAAGGCCCAAAGATCTACACAAACGCCCTTCGGGGTGATCCGGGGCGGCACCGGACGGCACTCGCCGCCCACGCGGCGGACCGGCTCGCCGGGATCAGGTCGCCGGCAGCGCCGCGGCCAGCAGCACCACGCCGACCGACCCCACCAGCGCCGTCACCGCCATGGCCCGCGCCAGAGCGGGTCGCCCGCCACCGGTGGCCCACCCGTGCAGACCCGCCGCGGCCATGACCGCGCAGAACAGCACCAGCTTGGCGGCCAGGATCCGCCCGTAGCCGGGCTCGGCCAGCGACGCCCACGTGACGCCCTTGCGCCAGGCCAGCGCCACCCCCGTGCCGAGCTGCACCGGCAGGAACACCGCGCCGGTGAACAACCCGAAGCGACGGCCCACCGCGCGCATCACCCCGGCGCGCCGCTCACCGTCCAGCAGCCGCCGGGCCAGCGGCAGCACCACCAGCGACACCGTCAGCTGCCCGCCCACCCACAACGCCGCCGACAGCACGTGCGCGAACCGCACCACCGTCCACCAGGTCACCGCGCACCCACCTCGAACAGGCCGTGCGCGCCGCCCTCGGCCTGGCGCATCGTGTGGTCGACCACCGGATAGGCACCCGCCTCGGGGAAGACCAGCTCGGCGAACCCCCCCTGAGCCGGCGCCAGGTCGAGCACCTGCGCACCACCCGCACCACCGGCCCGCAGCAGGTAGGCGCCCTCCTTGTAGACGGTGTCGAACGGCGCCCCCACCACGTGCAGCGCCGTACCCGAGCTCGGCCCCGCCGCCACCGCCCAGATCCGCACCCGCTCACCGGCCTTCGCCTCCAGCGGAGCGTGGTCGTAGCCGGCCGCGGTGCCGTTGAACATCCACCCGTCGGGCCGCCCCTCACGCGACTTGACGACCTGGGCGTCACCCCCCGGCTCACCCAGGTACAGCTCACCCTGGACCAGCAGGTACTCACGGTCCACCCGCGCCAGATCCGGCGGATCGATGACCACCGCCCCGTACATGCCCGCAGCGATGTGCTGGGTCATCGGCATGGTCGAGCAGTGGTACAGCCACGCCCCGGCGAAATCCGCCCGGAACCGGTAGGTCAGCCGCTCACCCGGCTGGATCGTGCGCATCACCTCATCGGGGGCGTTCGCCCCGGCGTGGAAGTCGATGCCGTGCCCCATGGTGCCGCCGTTGACGAACGTCACCGTGAACACGTCCCCGACCTTCCCGCGCAGCACCGGCCCGGGCACGGTCCCGTTGAACGTCCACATCCGCTGCCGCACCCCGGGAGCGACCTCCAGCACCGCCCGGTCGTCCACCCGGATCTCCACCTCGTGCTCGGCGCCGCCGGGTGCGGGCTTCAGCGCCGCGTCGTACGGCCTCCACCCGGGCGACATCGCCGCCCCCAGGTCCAGGCCCGTACCCGCGGCACCCGCATCGGCCCGCGTTCCGTCCGCCGCGCCGTGCGCGCCGTGCCCCGCCCCCGCACCCGCGTCGCCCGCCGTCCCCGCGCCGGGCCCGGCGAGCGCGCCCACCGGCACGATCCGCATCGTCATGCCCGCGGCACGGTGCCCGGCCACGGTGCACCAGCCCTCGACCTGCCCGCCGAGCGGCGCCAGCGTCAGCACGGCGCTCTGCCCGGCCGCCAGCATCGGGGTGCGCTCCCCGCTCGCCAGCCGCAGATCGTGCCGCTGGGCGTCGGTGTTGGTGACGCGCAACGTCAGCACGGTACCGGGCGCAGCCTCGATCACCGCCGGCCGCACCCGCATCCCCGACAGCGTCACCTCGACCGTCTTGGCGCCGGTCGCGGTCACCGCAGGGCCGGAGCCCGGATCGCCGGTGACGGCCACGACCACCGCGGCGGCCGTCAGCACGCACCCGGCGACCACCCCGGCCAGCGCGGGGGAGAGGACCGGCCGGCCCGCCCCGCCCCGCCCACCGGCCGGCCCGCCGTCTTCCTGCCCGCCGCTCGCCCGCTCGGCCGAGGCGGCCCGCGCCAGCGCCACCCCGGCCAGCACGACGAACACCGCCACCGCCGCCAGCACCAGAGCCCAGCCCAGCACCGCCAGCGGCCGCGGCACCGGCAGCGCCAGCAGCACCACCCCGGCGTTGAACGCCGCCAGCCGCGCCGCCCAGCCCCGCTCCAGCAGCGCCGCGTTCTCCTTGAACCGGACCGGGCCGCCGCCCAGCACCGCCGGCAGCAGGTGCAGCAGCGACCCCAGCAGCACCTGACCTGCGAACCCGGCCACCACCAGCGGCAGCAACGGCTCCAGCCCGGCCGCGACCCCGCCCGCCGGGCGGGTGGCCACCACCACCACGTCCGCGACCAGCGCCACCTCGAACCACACGACACCGGCACCCAGCATCCAGGCCGCCCCGGTGTGCGGCCGGCGCGCCCGCACCGCCTCGGCCAGCGGCACCAGCGCCGCCAGCGCCCCGGCCGCGTACACCACCAGCCCCGCCGCCGCCACCGGCCGCAGATCCGCCGCCAGCCCCCCCGTCAGCAGCGCCAGGCCGGGCACCGCCAGCCGCAACCCCACCACCGACGCCCGCCGGGTCCGCTCCGGCATGCGCGTGCGCAGCACCGTCGGCCACAGCGTGAACAACGTGCCCAGCACCGTCAGACCCACCCAGCCCAGCAGGTTCACCTGGGCGTGCGCGGCGTGCAACCGCTCGTGCACCGCGCCGTGCCCGGTGTGCGCGGCCAGCAGAGCGCCCAGCGTGCCGCCTGCCGCCAGCGCCCCGGCCGCGCACACGTACCAGGCGATGACATGACCGAACCGGCCGGGCAGCGCCCGCCGCGCCAGCCGCACCAGCGCCGCGGCATGCCACACCACGACCGCCACGACCACCCCCGCCCCGGCCACCGCCACCACCGCCGGACCGGCCGCCACGCCGTACAGCACGGCCACCGCCGCACCGTTCAGCAACCCCAGCCGGGTCAGACTCCACCGCGGGTCCGGCGTCCGGGCGCGCAGCAGCGCCACCGCGAAGTGCTCGCTCCAGATCAGGATCGCGCTGCTCACCGCACCCAGCAGGAACACATGGATCAGCAGCCAGCGCGGCGCCGGCAGCCCGTCACCGGCCACCGCCACCGTCAGCGCCAGCCACCCCACCACCAGCGCATTGGCCCGCAGATGCCAGGGCGCGCGGCGGCGCACCGGCCCCCCGGACGGCCCCGCAGGCGGCTCCACCGGCGGGCCCTTCTCGATACGCACCTCGACCGATGCCACCTCAGGTCACCTTCCCATCGAAGCCCGGCGCGCCCGCCGCACCAGCACGGCGGCACACCCGGCGAACACGAGCAGAGCGATCTCAGCGAGCAGCCCACCGGCCACCCGCACCGCCTCGGCGGCCGCCAGATCCCCGGCGACGCGCACCGCCACCGCCGCGTGCAGCACCGCCACCGGCACATACAGCACCGGCCGGTACGGCAGGCCCACCCGCAGCACGGCCGGCAGGATCACCGGCGCGTGCGCGAACACCATCGACACGACGAAACCCAGGAACAACGCGTGCAGCGCCGCGTCGTACAGGTACTCACCGGCGGCCAGCCCGGTGGCCGCCCACAGCAGGCCGGCGACCGCCAGCCAGCCGTACCCTGCCAGCAGGCACACCGCCGCATACCGCGGCAGGCCCCTGCCGCGCACCGTGCGCCGCGCCACATCGAACCAGGCCAGCCAGACCGCCACCGCCACCAGGCCCATCCCGGCGATCCGCGCGCCGGCCGCGGGATACCAGACCGAGCAGGCGACCCCGGCGCCCAGCAGCCCCGCCGCGCCCGTCAGCCCCGCCGCCGCACCGCGCCGCAGCACCGCCACATGGGCCAGCTCCAGCCGCTCCCCGGCGATCGTCAGCACATGGAAAGCCGCGAACCAGCCCACCAGCTCCGCCACCGGCCGGCCCGCCAGCCACAGCAGCCCACCGGCGTACCAGGCCAGCGCGCCCCCCAGCTGCAGCAGCGTCTCCCGGCCGACCCGCCGCCCCAGCAGCGCCAGGTAGATCCCGGCCAACCAGCCCGCGGCGGCGGTCAACGCCAACCGGCCCGCCTGCTCGGCCCCCGCCACCAGGCACAACGCACCCAGCGCCGCCACCACCGGAGCGAGGTAACCCCAGCGGCGGCGCAGCGCGACCGCCCGCTCCAGGCAGATCAGCGTGCCCAGGAAACCCAGCGCCATCAACGGCCCGTGCTCACGGGGCAGCGCCGCCGGTGCGGGGGCCTCGGGCAGCAGCAGCGCGAGGCCCCCGTACAGGCCGGCGAGCAGGGCGACAGCGGCGCCGGCCAGCATGGCGAACCGCCCGGCGGCCGGCCCCGCGACCGGCGGACGGTCAGCCGACCGCACCGTCATCGGTTCTGTGGGCACGGCCGTGTCTCTTCCGGTCGTCGTACGAGGGCGCCTCCACGCTATGCGGCGCCGACCGCCCGATCCCGGGCTCAAAGGCCGCCCCCGTAGGGACCAAAGTCCTCTTCCCTCCCGCCATGGGACTTTCAGCCCGCCGGTCAGGGGCCTGTGGCCCTTCCGGAGGACCCGCCCGCGCCCGAAGGCTCCCAAAGGAGGCGATCCCGGACCGCGGGCCCGCCGCTGCGCCCGAAGGAGAAGACGCATGAACGACCTGCGCGGACCGGCCACGGCACTGGTGGGCGCCGTCGGCGCCGCCGCACTGACGGCCGGCGCCGTCATGACGGCCCGCGGCCTGCAGGGCAGGGGCGAGATCCGCGACGAACTGATCCGCCAGAAGATCACCTTCCCCGGCAAGGGACTACCGCGGCAACTGGCCGCCCAGGCCGGCCGGCGGGTGGAGACCGGTCCGCAGGCACGCGCGTTCGCCGACGTGATCGGCGGCAACGTCCGCCAGGCCACCCAGGGCCGCACCTACTCCGAGGTCAGCGCCGACCTGCACGCCGCCGGCGGCCAGGACGAGACCCTCGGCGCGCTGCGCCAGACCGCGTTCATGGGCGAGACGCTGCGCGCCTCACTGATGACCGCCTACCAGGCCTGGCAGCTCACCTCCCTGACCGTCGGCCTGGGCGTGGTCCTCATGGGCACCGGTGCCGCCTTCATCACCGTCAGCGCGGCGCTGCGCCCGGCAGGCGGGCCGGCCGGCGGCTGACCGCCCCCGCCCGCCCCGGCGGGGCCGGGCGCGACCCTCTCCCGGCCCCGCCGGGCATGTGATCGCGCGTGTGACCGCCGACCCCGCCTCTCGGGACTTTGGTCACTACGCCGCACCGGGGTCGGCCCGTTTGAATCATGACCATGCCCTGACGGGCGTCCGCCGCCCCGCCGACCAGGAGGTCCCGCCTTGACGATCGCCGACGCCGCCCCGCCGCAGACCGCCCGCCCCGTCCTCATCCAGGGCGGCATGGGCGTCGGCGTGTCCGGCTGGCGACTGGCCCGGGCCGTGGCCCGCACCGGGCAGCTCGGCGTGGTCTCCGGCGTCGCCCTGGACGTCGTGCTGGCCCGGCGGCTGCAGCAGGGCGACCCCGGCGGCGACCTGCGCCGCGCCCTGGCCGCCTTCCCCTTCCCCGACGTGGCCGCCCGCGTCCTGGAGCGTTACCACGTGCCCGGCGGCCTGGCCCCCGGCCGCTCCTACCGGCCGGTGCCCAAACTCGGCCTGCGCCCGCACCCGGCACGCGCCGAACTGACCGTGGCCGCCAACTTCGCCGAGGTGTTCCTGGCCCGCGAAGGCCACGACGGACCCGTGGGCGTCAACTACCTGGAGAAGATCCAGATGGCCACGCCCGCCGCCGTCTACGGCGCGCTGCTGGCCGGCGCCGACTACGTCCTCATGGGCGCGGGCATCCCCTCGGAGATCCCCCGGCTGCTCGACGCCCTGGCCGCCCACCGCCCCGCCGAGATCTCCGTCGCGGTCGCCGGCGCCGACGCAGGTCAGCGCCACACCACCGGCATCGACCCGGCCGCCCTGCACGGCCCCACCCGGCCCGCCCCCCTCAAACGCCCCGACCTGCTGGCCATCGTCTCCTCCGACGTGCTGGCCGCCTACCTCGCACGCCGGCCCGAGACCCGTCCCGACGGATTCGTCATCGAAGGCCCCGCCGCCGGGGGCCACAGCGCCCCGCCGCGCGGCCGGCTCCGCCTCGACGAGACAGGCCAGCCCCTGTACGGGCCCCGCGACCACCCCGACACCGCCAAGATCGCCTCCCTCGGGCTGCCGTTCTGGCTCGCCGGAGGCTACGCCGGCCCCGAAGGCCTGCAGCGGGCGCTGGACGCCGGCGCCGCCGGCGTCCAGGTCGGCACCGCCTTCGCCCTGTGCCGCGAATCCGGCCTGGACGACAGGCTCCGCCGCCGCCTGCTGACCGGCGCCGCCGACGGCACCCTCACCGTCCGCAACGACCCCGACGCCTCACCGGCCGGCTTCCCCTTCAAAGTCGCCGATCTTCCCGGCACCGCCGCCGACACGGGCGTCTACGCGGCCCGACCGCGCCTGTGCGACCTGGGCCACCTGCGCACGCCGTACCTCAAGGCCGACGGCGCCGTCGGCTACCGCTGCCCCGCCGAACCGGCCGCCACCTACGTCCGCAAGGACCGGCCCGCCGCCGACACCGTCGGCCGCAGATGCCTGTGCAACGGCCTGGTCAGCGCGATCGGCCTGGCCCAGCACCGCCCCGACGGCTACACCGAGCCGCCGCTGCTCACCCTCGGCCAGGACCTCGCCTTCCTGGCGGACCTGCCCGCCGACCACACCGCCGCCGACGTCGTCGCAGGCATCCTCGGCACCCGCCCGAGCGAAAGGACCGCCCCGTGACCCGCCACCCGCTGAGGTCCGCCCGCCGCGACACCGCTTCCACCCCGTTCATCGTGATCTGGGAGGCGACCCGGGCCTGCCCGCTGGCCTGCCTGCACTGCCGCGCCGAGGCCCGCCCCGACCGCGACCCCGCCGAGCTGACCACCGGCGAGGCCACCGAACTGATGCGTCAGATCACGGCCTTCGGCCGGCCCGCCCCGCTGTTCGTCATCACCGGCGGCGACCCCTTCGCCCGCCCCGACCTGTACGACCTGATCCGCCGCGCCCGCGAACTCGGCCTGTCCCCGGCGGTCTCGCCCTCCGCCACCCCCGCCCTCACCCCCGCCGCGCTGACCCGCCTGCACCGGGCCGGCGCCTCGGTCATCTCCCTCAGCCTCGACGGCGCCACCGCCGCCGCCCACGACGAGTTCCGCGGCTTCGGCGGCGTCTTCGGACGCACCCTGCGCGCCTGGCAGAGCGCCCGCGACACAGGACTCAAAGTACAGATCAACACCACGGTGACCCGCACCAACCTGATGGACCTGCCCGACATCGCCCATCTGGTCCGTGAACGCGGCGCCCTGCTGTGGAGCGTGTTCCTGCTCATCCCGACCGGCCGCGGCCGCGCCCTGACCTCGCTGACCGCCGCCGAGACCGAGGACGTGCTGAACTTCGTCCACGACATCGGCCGCACCGTCCCCGTCAAGACCACCGAGGCCCACCACTTCCGCCGCGTCGCCCTGCAACGGCACGTCCTGGCCGTCCGCGGAGCCGACCACGAGCAGGTCCTCGGCCTCGGACCGCTCTACCGCGACCTGCGCCGCCGCGCCGAAGCCCACGGGCTCATCGGCGCCGACCGCAACCGCAGGCCGCCGATCGACGTCAACGCCGGCCGCGGCCTGGTGTTCGTCTCCCACACCGGCGAGGTGTCGCCCTCGGGATTCCTGCCGCTGCCGGCCGGCAACGTACGCGAGCGCCCGCTGACCGACATCTACCGCGACTCGGAGGTCTTCACCTCCCTGCGCGACCCCGCGCGGCTGGGCGGACGGTGCGGCGCCTGCGAGTTCGGCTCCGTCTGCGGCGGCTCGCGCTCCCGCGCGTTCGCCGTCACCGGCGACGCACTGGCCGAGGAGCCCTGGTGCGGCTATGAGCCCGGCAGCTTCCCCTACCCCGGTGACCTGGCGGAACTGCTGTAACGAGACCCCGCGGGGGCTGCGGGGCGCCAGGCCCGCCGGGGGCGAGGGGCAGGGGAGGGACCGGAACGGCGTCCGGTCGCATCCGGCGGCGGCGCCGCTCAGTCCCGCTGATCGATGCGGCGACCCGACACCTGCTCGGTGGCGATGACGATGAAGTGGTCACGCGTCCCCGGCGCCCACGGCGTCAGCGGCAGCCCGGCCAGCCGGCCGGCCTCGGCCGGGTCCTCCACCGCCCGCGCGTGTCCCACCACCGTCACCGACCATCCGGTGCGCGCGGCCGGATCGAACTCGTCGACCTCGAAGGCCACCACGGTCCGGCGCGTGGCGGCGGCCAGCTTGGAGCCGGCCGTCGTACGGATGACGATGTCCTCCCCGTCGAGGCAGAAGTTCACCGGCTGCACCGCCGGCAGGGCACGGTCGGTGAAGACGATCCGCCCGATCGGGCATGAGCCCAGCAGGCTCATGCACTCCTGGTAGGAGAGCACCTGCAGGCCGGCCGAGTCGAGTCTCATGCCTCCAGCCTGCCAGACCACCCACCTGCGAGTTCAGGGACGAAAGTCCCTTCGTCGCCGCCGGACGACCCCGACCGCACCGCACCCGGGCAGGGCACCGAGCCCGTACGGCCCACCGCGCACCGACCGGGCCGGCCGGGACGAACGCCCGTGATCACACGAGGACCTTGTGCCCTAGATGATCATGGGAAAAGCGGGAACCGTCATCCCCATGGAGAAACTGCAGCGCATCGACGCCTACTGGCGGGCCGCCAACTACCTTTCGGTCGGACAGATCTACCTGCTGGACAACCCCCTGCTCACCGAGCCCCTCGCGGTCGAGCACATCAAACCCCGCCTGCTCGGGCACTGGGGCACCACGCCGGGACTGAACTTCTGCTTCGCCCACCTCAACCGGATCATCACCGAACGCGACCAGGACATGATCTACATCGCCGGCCCCGGCCACGGCGGGCCCGCCGCGGTCGCCCACGCCTGGCTGGAGGGCTCCTACACCGAGAAATACCCCGACATCACCCAGGACGCCGCAGGCATGCGGAAACTCTTCCGCCAGTTCTCCTTCCCCGGCGGGGTGCCCAGCCACGTCGCCCCCGAGACGCCCGGCTCCATCCACGAGGGCGGCGAACTCGGCTACGCCCTGGCCCACGCCTACGGCGCGGCCTTCGACAACCCGAACCTGGTGGTGGCCTGCATCGTCGGAGACGGTGAGGCCGAGACCGGCCCGCTGGCCGCCAGCTGGCACTCCAACAAGTTCCTCGACCCCTACCGCGACGGCGTCGTCCTGCCCATCCTGCACCTGAACGGCTACAAGATCGCCAACCCCACGGTGCTGGCCCGCATCCCCGAAGAAGAACTCCTCAAGCTCATGGAGGGCTACGGCTACCACCCCCACATCATCTCCGGCGACGACCCCGCCGCCATGCACGAACTCGCCGCCCGCACCCTCGACACCGTCTTCGACCAGATCGCCGAGTTCAAGAACGGCCGGGCCACCCGCCTCCCCATGATCATCCTGCGGACCCCCAAGGGCTGGACCGGACCCCGCGAAGTCGACGGCCTGCCCGTCGAAGGCACCTGGCGCTCCCACCAGGTCCCCCTGTCCAACGTCCGCGGCAACGACGAATACCGGCACCTGCTCGAAGAATGGATGCGCTCCTACCGGCCCGAAGAACTCTTCGACGCCGACGGCCGCCCCAAGCCCGAGATCCTGCAGACCGTACCCGCCGGACCCCGCCGCATGAGCGCCAGCCCCCACGCCAACGGCGGCGAGATCCTGCGCCCCCTGGCCCTGCCCGACTTCCGCGACTACGCCGTCGACGTCAAGAAACCCGCCGCCCAGCACACCGAACCCACCCGCGTCCTGGGCGCGTTCCTGCGCGACATCATCGCCGCCAACCCCCAGACCTTCCGCCTCATGGGCCCCGACGAGACCGCCTCCAACCGGCTCGGCGCCGTCTTCGAGACCACTGACCGCACCTGGAACGCCGAGATCCTGCCGACCGACACCGACCTGGCCGCCGGCGGCCGCGTCATGGAGGTCCTGTCGGAGCACCTGTGCCAGGGCTGGCTGGAGGGCTACCTGCTCACCGGCCGCCACGGCCTGTTCAACTGCTACGAGGCCTTCATCCACATCATCGACGCCATGTTCAACCAGCACGCCAAATGGCTCGACGCCTGCCACGACATCCCCTGGCGGCGCCCCGTCGCCTCGCTCAACTACCTGCTCTCCTCCCACGTCTGGCGCCAGGACCACAACGGCTTCAGCCACCAGGACCCCGGCTTCCTCGACGTCGTGGTCAACAAGAAGGCCGACGTGGTGCGCGTCTACCTGCCGCCGGACGCCAACACCCTGCTCTCGGTCGGCGACCACTGCCTGCGCTCCCACGACTACGTCAACGTCGTCGTCGCCGGCAAGCAACCCGTCCTGGACCTGTTCACCATGGACGAGGCCATCGCCCACTGCACCCGCGGCCTGGGCATCATCGAATGGGCCAGCAACGACACCGGAGACGACCCCGACGTCATCCTGGCCTGCGCCGGCGACGTGCCGACCCTGGAGACCCTCGCCGCCGCCGCCCTCCTGCGCGAGCACCTGCCCGAACTGAAGGTCCGCGTCATCAACGTCGTCGACCTCATGCGCCTGCAACCCCCCAGCGAACACCCCCACGGCATGTCCGACGCCCAGTTCGACGCCCTGTTCACCCCCGACAAACCCATCATCTTCGACTTCCACGGCTATCCCTGGCTCATCCACCGCCTCACCTACCGCCGCGCCGGCCACCACAACATCCATGTGCGCGGCTACAAGGAGGAAGGCACCACCACCACCCCCTTCGACATGGCCATGCTCAACGACATCGACCGCTACCACCTCGTCATGGACGTCATCGACCGCGTCCCCGGCCTGGGCACCCGCGCCGCCCACCTGCGCCAGCAGATGTCCGACGCCCGCCTGCGCGCCCGCGCCCACACCCGCGAGCACGGCGAAGACCTCCCCGAGATCCGCGACTGGACCTGGACCCGCTGACGGCGCCCTCCCCGGCCCCGGGTGTCTCTCCCGCGGGAGGGACGCCCGATCCGGCCGCCGCCCACCGGCCGCACAAGGCATGATCATGGGGGAGAGGAGCACCTGGACCGCCCCCTCCGGGCGGCCCCCACCCACCGGGAGGACGACCACGATGGACATCATGAAACTGGCCGAGCAGGCCGGGGACGCCACCGCCGTCAGCCGCGTGTTCGGTGAACCCGTCACCCGCGACGGCGTCACCGTCATCCCCGTCGCCAAGATCAGCGGCGGCGGGGGAGGAGGAAGCGGCAGCGGCAAGCGGCAGGGCGGCGAGCACCCCGACACCGGCGAAGGCGCAGGAGGCGGATTCGGGCTCCGCGCCGCACCCGCCGGAGTCTTCGTCATCAAAGACGGCGAGGTCCGCTGGCAACCCGCCCTCGACGTCAACCGCATCGTGCTGGGCGGCCAGATCGTCGGCGTGGTGCTACTGCTGACCGTCCGCGCCGTCACCCGCCTGCTGACCCGCCGGCGCGGCAGGCGCTGACGACGCCGGGGGAAGGGCCGCCCTGGTCAGGCGCCCGCCCGTCCTGAAACGACCATCGGCCCGCCGAGCGCCCGTCCTCCCCGGTGCGGGGGACGGGCGCTTCCCGCGTCCCCGGGTCCTTCCCGGGAGACTCTCAGGCGCTTGCGAACCTCCCCGGAAAGCCTCTGGGCGCCGGACCGGGCGTCACCTTCGCCACCCGCCGAGCGGGTCCCGCCCGCCCCGCCTCCGCGGCGGCGCCCCGGCCGAACAAGCATCCATACCGCCGTGATTACTGAAACATGAACCTGTGAGCCCTTTCGTCCCAACGGTGGCGGGCACAGGAAGGGTGCACCCAGAGCACCCACGGTGAGAGGCGACCGCAGTGCCGGTACCGGAGACGGCCACCGCCCACGTCCACCCGGACGAGGGAGCCCGGCACGGCCGCCTCGCCGCCCGCCCCGCCCTCACCTCCTCCACCGCCGAACCCGGCGTCCACCGCCTGACCGGACAGGCCCTGCTGTACGTCCCGCAGACCCACCGCCCTCCCACCCGCCTGGCCGTCGTCCTCCACGGAGCCGGCGGCACCGCCGGACAGGCCCTCGGCTGGCTGTCCCCCCACGCGACCGCCGCCACCGCCATGCTCCTGGCCCCCCAGTCCATCGCGCCCACCTGGGACATGATCACCGGCGGATACGGGCCCGACGTGACCCGGCTCGACACGACCCTGCGGGAGACCTTCGCCCGCACCACCGTCGAAACCGTCGCCATCGCCGGTTTCTCCGACGGCGCCTCCTACGCCCTGTCCCTCGGCGTCACCAACGGCGACCTGTTCACCGCCGTCCTGGCCTTCTCCCCGGGCTTCATGGCCCCCCTCGTCCGCCACGGCCGCCCCCGCTTCCACATCTCCCACGGCACCGGCGACCGCGTCCTGCCGGTAGAACACTGCAGCCGGCGCCTCGTCCCCCGGCTGCGCAAGAGCGAATACCCCGTCACCTACGAGGAGTTCACCGGCGGCCACGAGGTACCCGAGCAGACCGCCGCCGCCGCCATGCGCTGGTGGACGGGCGGATGAACCCGCCTCGGCCCGCGCGTAAATCATTTGTCAGCCCGGTTCCGGCATGCCATGGTTCGTCATGGCCCGGCGGCCGATCACCGTTGGCGGTCCGGCGGCCACTCCATGAATGTTTTCGCCGGGAAGGCGCGATGAATTGACGGCCATCAAGGACATGGATGAACGGTACGCGGACCTCTGCCGGAGGTCCCTGGCCGAAGAGCAGGCCCGGAGCCTGGCGGCCACCGGCGGCTGGGCCCATGTCGACAAGGACCGGGTCCACAAGGATTGGCATGACCTCTACAGCGAGATGGCGAGCAGCCTGGCGGGGGCCCGGCCGGCGGATGACCACATCCAGCTGTTCATCGAAAGGCACTTCGAGATAGCCAGCCGTTTCTACGTCCCCACCAAGGAGGCCTACCTCGGCATGGCGATCCTCTATATGGAGGACTCCGCCATGAAGGAATTCCATAATTCCTACCATCCAGAGATGGTCGATTTCCTGGGCGGCGCCATGTACGCGTACGCACAGAAGAGGCTCTGAGCCCCTCAGGTCCCCGATGAGGCCGGGCGCCAGGCCGGCGGCAGCGCCGCCGGCCTGCACGAACGTTTCACCACGGAGCCCGGCGTCGCCGGGCGACGAGTCACGCGCGAAAAGCGGATCCGCCCTGACCGGCCACCGAGGGTTCTTCGTCCCCGATGGACGGACGACGCAGTACCGGCCCGACCTGCTGGACGGGTTCATCGCCGGGACCGGACTCGTGCTATCCGGTCCGACGTAACCCCCGGCTTTCCCTCTCGGTAGGTGGCTTGGCTACGAAAATAGGAGGCGGCAGTCACATGCCCATGCCAGCATGGTCGCTTTGCACCCGATGTGAAAGGACCTGAGGGGCCATGCCCAGCGCCATCACTTTGATCCGCTCCGCTTCTCTGTCCGACGTCGCTCAGTACGCTTATGCAGCCACGGCGCCTGCTGAGTCACGGCTCATCTTCCTCGCCGGAGCGTGTCCCCTGAACGAGGACGGCTCGATGGCAGCGATCGGGGACTACGCAGGTCAAGCAGCGAAATCCATCGAGAACATGCAGACGGCCCTCACTGCCGCCGGCGCATCATTGCAGGACGTCATCAGCACAAGGGTTCTCGTCGCGTCCACCCGGCAGGAGGATCTGGGGGCCGCCTGGACGATAGTCCGGGAATCGTTCGGTGAACATGACGTACCGAGCACCTTGATGGGAGTCACCGTGCTTGGCTACGACGACCAGCTCGTTGAGATCGAAGCCATCGCCGCCGTCCTCGACTCCTGAACGCGAGCCTCCAACCTGGCGCAAGCGGACACGGTTAAGGACTGCCCTGTGAATACGGCCGGGCACCCCGGGAGCGGCCCGGCGCCTCGCCGACGACGGCCGCCACCGTCGCACCCGAGGCACCGATGGATGCGGAGTCCCTTTTTCCGGGCACCGGCGGCGTGCTGGTGGCCGCCCCGCCGGTGACCGGGAAGAACTCCTGAGAAGATTCACAGGACAGGCCTCAGCGGACGGTTCGATCGGCTTTGCCGGGGTCACGCAGGAAGGCGGCCATGTCGTCGAAGAGGCCGGCGGGGGCCAGCGACCGGGGGGCGAGGATCGCGGCGAGTGTGAGCCGGACGTCCGAGTCCGCGAGACTCCGGCGGACCAGGGAGTGGTCCGCGTCCGGGTAGCGCCTGACCCGGAGCGCCGAGAGGGTGTCACGGTAGACGGCCTCGGTCTCGGCGACGTCGACGTTGAGGTCGTGGCCGGCCAGGACGAGCAGGGTGGGAATCCGGCCGGTCGCCGGATGCCTGAGATCCGCGGTCGCGTCGGCGGTGTGATTGCGCAGGATGAACCGCCAGCGGTCCGCGGTGAGACCGTCCGTCTCCCCTCCCATGGCCTGCCGGTACTGCTCGAAGGACGCCTTCGCCCGCAGCAGGCGCCGCGTCCTGTCGCTGCGCTCGACGGCGCTGCGGATCTCGGCGGCGGTCGCGCCGTCGGCCCGCATCTCGGCGAGCAGGTTGTAGCGGCCCTGGCGGAGCCAGTTGATCGCGGGCGAGACGGCTATCACGAAGCCCACATCCGGGACACGGGCGGTGACCTTGGGCAGCACCCAGCCCGCCTGGCTGGCGCCCCACAGCCCGACGCGGCCGGCATCGAGGTCCCGGCGGGAACGGGCCCACGCGATGGCGCCCTGCACCTCCTGTGCCCGTTCCTCCATGCCCTGGTCCAGCCAGTTGCCCGCCGAGCCGCCGACCCCGGGCTTGTTCCAGGAGAGCGAGGCGTAACCCGCGCGGGCGAACGCCTCCCACATGGGGCGGTAGAGGCCGTCGTGGGTCGCATCGACGGGGCCGTCGCCGTGCACGAAGACGACCAGCCCGAAAGGCCCTCTCCCGGAGGCGGGGGTGGCGAGCACACCGTCCAGCGGGTGCGGGCCCCCGGGGATCGTCACCCGCTCCTCACGCAGGTCGTAGGTGTTCTGGACGATCACCACCCCCGCACCCGCCGCCGCCAGGAGGACGAGGACGAGCACCGCGATCAGCGATCTGCGTACGCGCCGGCTCACCATGCGGTCCCACCCGCGCCGGGCTTCCTGGAATCCATGACATCTCCCTCACAAAACTATCGTTTCTCAAACGATCGTAATAGAATCGAGCGGTATGAGGAGCAGTCAAGCGATCACCATCCGGCGAGGAGTGCCACCCGGCACCGAACGGCAGGCGGCCGAGCTCTACTGGGAGGCCTTCGGCCGCAAGCTCGGCCCGGCCCTCAACCCACCGGACAAGGCCGTCGGCTTCATCGCGGCGCACCTGAACCACGACCGGGCCGTCGCCGCACTCGCAGGGGACCGACTCGTCGGACTGGCCGGATACCGGCACGCCGGCCGAGCCCTCACCGGGGGAACGGCCGGCGACGTGCTGCGCTCCTACGGGCTGCTCTCCGGCCTGCCCCGGCTCGCCCTGCTGGCCCTGCTGGAACGCGACCCCGCCCCCGGCGAGCTGGTGATGGACGGCATCACCGTCGACCCGGCCCACCGGGGCACCGGCATCGGAACCCTCCTGCTGCAGGAGATCACCTCGGTCGCGGCCACCCTCGGCTACCGGCAGATACGCCTCGACGTCATCGACACCAACCCCCGCGCCCGGGCACTGTACGAACGGCGCGGCTTCACCCCCACCGGAACCGAGCACACACCGTACCTGCGCACCCTCATGGGATTCGGAGCGGTCACCACCATGCGCCGCCCCGTCACCACCCCGCAAGGCGGCCGAGGATGACGACCACCCGGCGACCGCAATCCCCAGGAAGCGAAACCCCGCGCGCCGAGGTCCCGACCCGCACCCTCGTCTACGGACTGGTCCGCCGGGACGGCACCGTCCACGCCGGCGAACTCTACGCCGTCGCCGAAATCCTCGGCATGAGCGACCAGCAGGTCCGCCTGTGCATCGGGCGGCTCACAGACGAAGGACGCTTCACCCGCGAGGGCCGCGGACGCAAGGCCGTCCTGCGAGCCACCGCCGGCGTCACGAACTCACCGGCCCTGACCGCCGGATTCGTCCGCCACGCCTTCCGCCAGGACCGGGGCCTGCAACCATGGGACGGCCTCTGGCACCTGGTCGCCTTCGCCGTCCCGGAAAGCGCCCGGGCCGCACGCGACAGCCTGCGCGAAGCCATCCTGCGACTCGGCGGCGCCCCCCTGCACAACGGCCTCTACGTCTCCGCCCACCCCTGGGAAGACCTCGTCGAGACCGAGGCCCACCGGCTGGGCCTGGCTCCCGCACTCACCCACCTCACCTGCACCCACCTGCGCATGGGCGGCGAACACGACCCACACGCACTGGCCGCGTCACTGTGGCCGCTGCAGGAGATCGCCGCAGGCTACGAACGGCTCGCCGAGGTCACCCGGCCCCGCCTGCACCGGGTGACCGGACCGGAACCGCTCACCCGCACGGAACTGCTCGCCATCGAAATCGAGCTCGCCGCCGAACTCACCCGCGCGATGGACCCCGACCCCCTGCTCCCACCCGAACTGCTCCCCTCGGACTGGCCCGGCGGCCGGGCCCGGGCCGCGGTCGCCGACTGCTGGACCGCCCTGCGCGACCGGCACGGCGGCGAAGCCCCGCCCGTCCGCCTCTTCGAGCTCTACGACGAGGCCGCCGACCCCTGACCCGCCGTGACACCCGCCCCTGATCCGCCGGGCACCACACCGGATCAGGGACGGGCCCGGAAGGTGGCGCGGTAGACCTGAGGGGAGGTGCCGACGACACGGGCGAAATGGGCACGCAACGTCGCCGGAGAACCCATCCCCACCACTTCCGCGATCCGGCCCACCTGCAGATCGGTGCTCTCCAGCAGATGCTGGGCACGGCGGATACGGGCCTGCAACAGCCACTGCAGGGGAGTCGTCCCGACCTGAGCACGGAACCGGCGAGTCAGGGTCCGTACGCTGACGCAAGCGTGACGAGCGATGTCGCCGAGACTGAGCGGCCGGTGCAGATTGGACTCCATCCAGGCCAGGACGGGCTGAAGCGCGACCCCCGGATCACGGGGATCGGCGTGCCGGATGAACTGCGCCTGGCCACCGTCGCGCTGAGGCGACATCACCATCCGGCGAGCCGTCTCAGCCGCCACCGCCGAGCCGTGATCGCGCCGGACCAGATGCAGGCACAGGTCGATGCCGGCCGCCACACCGGCCGAAGTGAGCAGATCACCATTGTCCGTGAACAGCACCGAAGCGTCGACCTCGACGGCGGGATGGCGCCGGGCCAACTCGGCGGCGTAGACCCAATGCGTGGTCGCCCGCCGCCCGTCGAGCAGCCCGGTGGCCGCCAGCAGGAACGCCCCGGCACAGATCGAGGCGATCCGCGCACCACGCCCGGCCGCCGCCCGCACCGCCTCCAGGACATCTCCGGGCGGCTCCTCCAGGAAATCCCAATGACCGGGGATCACCAGGGTGTCGGCCGCCGCGAGGTCATCGAGACCCCACGCGGTCTCCACCCGCATCGCACCGAAAGGCTCCGAGGTCCGAACGGCACCGCCGAAGGTGCACAACCGCGTCTCGTACAGCGGCCGGCGCCGATCACCGGTGGAACTGCCGAAGACCTGCGCGGGCACCGCCATGTCGAAGGCGACCACCCCGTCCATCGCCAGCACACCCACCACATGCATGGCCAGAACCTAGCGCACTACGACATTACAGCCGCTTTCCGCACACCCCCCTTGACGACCACGATCGAACCCATGACCGATCACTTCACCGACTTCGCGATCCCCGACACCCCGCTGACCCGCAAGACCTACGCGTTCGTCCAGGAGATCGCCCCGCAGGCCATCCTCACCCACAGCGTGCGCAGCTACCTGTTCGGCAGGGCCATCGGGGAGCGGCACGGACTCCGAGCCGAACACGACTACGACGACGAGGTCCTGTTCCTGGCATGCATCCTGCACGACGCCGGACTGACCGAACAGGGCGACCGAGGCGGACGATTCGAGGCGGACGGCGCGGACCTGGCCGCGGAGTTCCTCACCGGACAAGGACTGGCCGCCGACCGGACCCGCCTGGTCTGGGACGCGATCGCCCTGCACACCAGCCTCGGCATCGCCGACAGGATGCGGCCCGAGATCGCACTCACCCACACCGGCACGGGAGCGGACGTGGCCGCCTTCGGCGCCGAGCAACTCCCCGCGGGCTACGCCGACCGGGTGCACGCCGCCTACCCGAGGCTGGGCGGCGGCACCGAGCTGACCGACCTCATCACCGGCCAGGCGGCACGCAACCCGGCCAAGGCACCCCCCTTCTCCTTCCCGGCGCAACTGCTGCGACAGGACCTCCCCGGCACGACCGTCCCGCCCTGGCGGGAAGTGGTCGCCGCGGCCTGGCCCGGCGTCGCCTGACAGGCCCGCCCCCCGGCCCTCGGGAAGCCGCCTCCCCGAGGGCCGGGAACACACCCTCGGCTAACGCCCCTGCAGAGACCTGACGTTGTCACCGAACGTCCAGCCCCTCGAGCCGTCCCAGTTGACGGACCAGGTCATCAAACCCTTGAGACCGCCGTCGAAGGCGTTCCAGCCCTGAGCGACCAGAACGGGCGACATGTAACCGCCCCCGGCACCGGGCTGGGCGGGCAGACCGGGGACCTGCTTGTCGTAGGGCACCCTGATCGTGGTGCCCTGCACGACCAGCCCGTCGTTCAGGCAGGCGGTCTGCGCGGTGAAACCCTGGACCGTGCCCGCCGGGTAGGAGTCACCGGAGCAGCCGTACATGCTCCCGTTGTAGTACTGCATGTTCAGCCACCACAGGCGGCCGTTGTCCGCGTACTTCTTGATGATCGGCAGGTAGGCGCCCCAGATGGAACCGTACGTCACACTGCCACCGGTGACGTAGGCCGTCTCCGGAGCCATGGTCAGACCGAACTCCGGCGGCATCTGGGCGAGCACCCCGTCGATGATGCGGATGAGGTTGCTCTGCGAGGGCGAGAGCCGGCCGATGTCCCCGCTGCCGGTGAGGCCGGTCTCGATGTCGATGTCGATACCGTCGAAGTTGTACCTCTTCAGGATCGGCACAACGGTCGCCACGAAACGGTCGGCGACGGCGCTGGAACCCAGGTCGATACCCGCGGTCGCCCCGCCGATGGACATCAGGATCGTCAGCCCCGCGGCCTTGGCCTGGCACATCTCGGCCGGGGTGGCCACCTTCACGGTGGAGTCCATGCCGTCCTCCCACAGCACGGTGCCGTCGGAGCGGATGACCGGGAACGCGGCGTTGACGACGTTGTAACCGTGCTGCCGGATACGGGGATCGGTGATCGGCGTCCAGCCGAACGGCGGGTGCACGCCGTTCACCGCGCCGTCCCAGTTCTCCCAGTAGCCCTGGAGGACCTTACCGGCGGGCCTGGCCTTCACCGGGCAGGTGCCCTCCGTCGGAGACGGCGTCGCAGAGACCGTCGGAGTGGAGGAAACCGTGGGGGAGACCGTCGGAGTGGGGGAGACGGTCGGGGTGCCCCCGGGCCCGTCCAGGTCGACGTCGTCGGCATAGTAGGTCCCCTGCCCGTACCAGCCGTGCAGATAGACCGTGGCACCGGTCTGCCCGGCCGCGGTGGTGAAGGAGACGGTGAGCCGCGTGTAGGCCTCCGCCGACGAGGTCCAGGCGGAAGCGCCGCCGGTCACGCCGAGGTAGACGTGGCTGCCCCGCACCCAGGCACTCAGCGTGTAGGCGGTGCCGGGCCGTACGGGCACCGTCTGGGTGCACCGGGCGGTGTCGGAGCCCCCCGCCGCGCCGGCGAGCGCCTTCGTGCCGGAGCGGACCGGGGAGCCGGTCACCGATCCCAGCCCTCCCGCACAGGTCCAGGGGGAGAGGGCCCCGCTCTCGAAGCCGGGATTGCCGAGCAGGTTGGCCGCGTGGGCCTGCGCCCGCGTGACGAGCGTGCCCGCGGCCACCACCAGCAGGAGCGAGACCGCGAGCGTCAGCAGGCGGGAGATCCGTTTCATGGGCGACCCTTCTGTCACCCGGCCACAGGAACACCGGGAATTGACGGGGGAGCCGCGATGACGGAAGTCGCGATCCGTAGATTCAATGAATTATCGGAACAAGCCACCCCGATGTCCATGGCCCACGGCCGATCACGTCCCGGAGACCTCCACCATCACCCGGTCGAGCGGCTTGCGGGTCAGATCCGGCACCTCGGCGTCAAGCGCCGCGTAACCGACCGGGAACAGAATGTAGGGCCGCTCATTGGCCGGCCGCCCGCAGATACGGGTGAGGAACGCCATCGGATTGGGCGTGTGGGTGAGCGTGGACAGCCCCATGGCGTGCAGCGCGGCGATGAAGAACCCGCAGGCGATGCCGACGCTCTCGTTGACGTAGTAGTGCTTGACCCGGGTGCCGTCGGGACGCACGCCGTACTTCTCCGCGAAGCAGACCACCAGCCACGGCGCGACCTCCAGATAGCCCTTGTCGGAGCCCGTCTCCAGCGGGGCCAGAGCCTCGCGCCACTCCGGGGTCAGCCGCCCGCCCTCGTAGTTCTCCCGCTCCTCGACCTCCGCGGCCTCCCTGACCCGCCGCTTCGTCTGCGGATCACCGATGACCACGAACGTCCACGGCTGCTGGTGCGCGCCCGACGGCGCGGTGTTCGCGGTCCTGACCGCCAGTTCGACGCACTCGCGGGGGACCGGCTCGTCACTGAAGAAGCGCACACTCCGCCGCCGGTCCATGTGCTCGAAGAACTCCCGGCCCCGGGCGACCATCTCCGCTCCGGGACGGCGGTCGGGCCGGTAGGGGATGAACGGGTGGGAGTGCTGTCGCGCCATGAGGGCCTCCATCGCTGCCGGATCTGCCGGCGTAGTCTGGAACACCCTCACGATCCGGGCAACACACCGGCCGCCATACTGACGAATCGACAGTCCCGGCGAGGCCCGGCACCACGGAGGTGGACAGATTGGCAGCACGCAGGAGGGGCCTGGACGACCTCGACCGCAGACTGCTCCAGCTGATCAGGGCGCGCCCGCGGACCGGTCTGCTGGAGATCGCCCGCCTCCTGGGCGTCGCCCGGGGCACCGTCTCGGCCCGGCTGGACCGGATGGTCACTGACGGCGTCATCACCGACTTCGGCCCGAACCTCTCACCGGACGCCCTGGGCTACCCGGTGCAGGCCTTCACCACGCTGGAGGTGGAGCAGGTCTCCCGCGCCGGGATCTCCGCCGCGCTCACGGCGATTCCCGAGGTGCTGGAGGCCCACATCGTCACCGGTCCCGGTGACGTCTGGTGCCGGATCGCCGGCCGGGACCACGAGCACGTCCGGGAGGTCATCGACCGTGCGCTGGCCATCCCGGGTGTACGGCGGAGCAGTACCGTGATCGCCCTGTCCACCGTGGTCGCCCACCGCGTCCAGCCCTTGGCCGACAGCGCGACGGCGCCGGACGCGGCGGTCGGGCGCAGCGGTCCGGCAACGGACCGCTCGTGATCTTCGCCCCTTCCTCCGGAGGCGGGGGAGATCCGCTTGAATGTCTTATACCGAACAGAATTCAGCTTCTGTCCGGTATAAGACATGATGGGCCGGAAGTCCGCATCGGGAGACGGCGCGGCGCCTTCAACCGGTCCCGCCGGGCCGGCGCAGCCACCGCAGAGCCGCGTCGGCGCAGTCCTCGGGGCCGCGGTTGAAGGCGATGGCCGCATCGGGCGCGTACCGGCGCACCAGGTTGACCACCTTCTCGAACAGTTCGAGCAGTGGTTCGTGCCCGCGGATGCCGCCTCCGATCACCACGCAGGCGTAGTCCGCGCCGGTCAGCGCCTGCGTGATCGCTTCTTCGGGGTCCTCGTCGAGCGCCACCAGGCACCAGTCGGCCTCGAGGCCGTGATCGTCGAACCGGGCCCGGCCGCGGGCGATCGCCGCCTGGACCGGCTCCGGATCCCAGCTCTGGATCCCGGCGGGATCGAGGCCGATCACCAGGACTCGCGCCGCTGTCATCCGTCCTCCTTCGTGGATGGGACGCTTTCCCGCCGGAGCGGGTGGCGGCGGCGGTGCGTGAATCCGCCGGCGGTACGGGTTTCTCCCCGGGAATGCGAGGTTACCCCGGAAGGCGCCCCGATCGTCCCGCCGGTCGGAGCATGTTTGATGCATAATCGCACTTATGCTGCATTTGTGATCCCCTCCCCTTGGAAGGCTTCTCCAGCCGCTCACCGGTGCCGAGCCGATGATCCTCCTCGAGTCAGGGGCCCCGGCCGCAGACCGGTATCGCGGTTATCGCGGTTCCGGCTGCGCCGACGTACGCCGGTGCGATGGTGGGCGCTGGCGCGGCCGGTGCCCTGCGGGTCGCTCTGAGGGTCCGTGGGCGCACGTCGCCTCGTTCATGTCCGGGGACTCGTGTTGTGCGCCTCTCCCCCGTCCGTGCTTCCGTGCCGTCGGGGATGGATGGTTCCAATCTGACAGGGAGCCCGGTCCGGCACCGGTGCGCTTCGTCTTCGGCAGGGTCGCCACTCCCCCGGCGGCAGGTTCCGGGCCTGCCGGAGGGCGCTTCTTCGGTGGATGTCCGCGGTGATGGGGCTCGGACGGGCACGGCGGTCAGGTGCGAGAGTCTGTGGGCAGGGTGAGGGTGAAGGTGGAGCCCTCACCGAGGGTGCTGGTGGCGGTGATGGTCCCGCCGTGCGCTTCGGCGATGGACCGTGCGATGGTCAGGCCCAGGCCGATGCCCTGGACGGCCTGTTCGGTGGCCAGGCGGGTGCGGTAGAAGCGGTCGAAGACCAGGGGCAGTTCCTCGGCGGGGATGCCGACGCCGGTGTCGGTCACGGAGATGGACGTGGTGCGGCCGGCGGTGGAGGCGTGCACGGTGACGGTCGCGCCGGGGGGCGATGCGTGGACGTGTCCGACGTCGTCGTCGAGGTGGACGTCGATGGTGTGGCGGTGGCGTTGGGCGAGCTCTGCGGTGGACTGCAGGGCCCGGTCGATGACGGCGCGGACGTGTACGGGTTCGGGGGTGATGAGGAGTTTTCCGGTGTCGATGGTGTTGGCGGTGAGGAGTTCTTCGACCAGGTGGTGGAGGCGGGCGGCGCCGCCCGCCATCGCGTTGAGCATGCGCTGCTGGGAGGCGGGCACCGGTCCGGCGTCTCCTTCCAGGAGCATTTCCAGGTAGCCGCTGATGGCGGTCAGCGGGGTGCGCAGTTCGTGGGAGACGGTGGCGATGAAGTCGTTCTTGGCCTGGTCGAGTTCCTTGAGCCGGGTGACGGTGGCCTGCTCCTGTTCGTAGGCGGCGCGCAGGGCCTCTTCGGCGCGGCGGCGGTCGGTGATGTCGTGCAGGAAGGCGTTGAAGAGCCACTGGTCTTGGTCGCGGATGGGCCAGATGGCGAGTTCGATGGGGAATTCGGTGCCGTCGGGGCGTTGGGCGGTGATCTCGAAGCGCCGGTTGAGGACTTTGGGGCGTCCGGTGGTGAGGAAGCGGTTGAGGCCGTCGCGGTGGGCGGTGCGGTAGCGGGGCGGGATGATCGTGTCGGCGAGTATGCGTCCGAGGGCTTCACCGCAGGGTATGCCGAACATGTGTTCGGCTGCGGCGTTCCAGCCGATGATGCGGCCGGCGGAGTCCATGGCGATGAACGCCTCGATCGAGGTTTCGATCATCTGCTCGGTGCGGGCCCGGCTGGCTTCCAGTGCTTCGCGTGCTCGCCGCCGGTCGACGACGCGGCCGAGCTGGTGTCCGAGGTTGGCCATGACGCGCATCAGCGGCGCGTCGGGTGGGACGGTGCGGGTGGAGAAGAATTCGAGTACGGCCACGACGCCGTCGGCGGCCATGACGGGGAAGGCGAACGCGGCTCCCACTCCGAGGTCGGCGCCCTGGTGGGCCCGTACGAAGTTGGGGTCGCGGTTGACGTCGTGCGACCAGACGGGTTCGCCGGTGGCGGCGACTCTGCCGACGATGCCGGCGCCGCTGGTGAAGACGGTGCGGGCGGTGACCTCGCGCAGGCCGGGGAACTCTTCGGCGGCGCCGACCCAGATGCCGGAGGAGACGAACCCGTCTGTGGATCCGGCGGGGACGCACAGGTGGCCCAGGGGCCAGCCGGTCAGTTTGCAGACGGCTTCGAGTGCGGCCCGGGCGGCGGGTTCGAGCTCGTCGGCGGCCCGTACCGAGGCGGTGGTGCTGTCGAGCAGTTCCACCAGTGCTTTCTCCCGGTCGGTGTCCGGCATGGCCTTTTTCCTCACTTCCGGGAGGCGGGTGGGTCGGGCCGGGCGGATCGGGGCCGGTGGGCGGTGGTGGCGGGCGGGTGGGCGGGGCGTGGTCGGTTCATGTGGTGGTCGGCGGGTCTTCGGCGGCCTGCGCGGGGGCGGGCCGGGTGCGGTCTGGATGCGGTCTGGGTCCGTCAGCGGGAGCCTTCCCTGCTCGCGTTCCGGTATGCCGCCCGCGGGCAGGGCCGTGGGGGCGGGGGGTGCCTCCCGCCGGTCGGCCGGTATGGGAGGGGGTCGGCCGGTCGGCCGGTGCATAATTCTGCCCAGCGTGGTGGGAGGCCGTCGTGGCGGATGGAGGCTGTGGTGGGTGGTGATCCGCTGGTGCTCCTGCGGGTGCCGGAGGCTGTGGCGGAGTTCTTGTCCTCGCTGCGGGCGAAGAAGCTGTCGGTGAACACGGTGGCGGGTTATGAGCGGGATCTGCGGCTGGTGGCGGAGATCGCGGCGGGGCTGGCGGGTGTGCCGGTGGCGGATCTGGAGGTCAGGGCGCTGGCGGGTCGGCTGGTGCGGGGGGCGTTCGCGGAGTTCTCGCAGCCCCGGTCGGCGGCCAGTGTCAACCGGGCGTGGAGTGCGTGGAACCAGTTCTTGACCTTCTGCGTGGCGGAGGGGCTGCTGGAGGGCAATCCGATGGCGGCGGTCCCCCGGCCGAGGCAGCCGGCCAAGGCGCCGAAGCCGTTCCTGGGGGACGGTACGGCGTCGGCGACGCTGCTGGAGCGGATCGCGGCGGGGGCCCGCAAGGCGCGTGATCCGTGGGTGGAGCGGGATCTGGTGGTGCTGGGGCTGGCGCTGGTGACGGGGATGCGGTCGGCGGAGCTGCTGGGGTTGACGCTGGGGTCGATCGGGGGTTCTCCCGGTGATCGGCGGGTTCAGGTTCTGGGCAAGGGCGGCCGGACGCGGTCGCTGCCGATCGAGCCTCCGGTGGAGCAGCTGGTCGAGCGTTATCTGCGCAGCCGGATGGAGCGGTTCGGGCTCGCTTCGCTGCCGCGGTCGGCGGCGTTGCTGGTGGACACGGCGGGTGAGCCGTTGCGGCGGGGCGGGCTGCAGTATCTCGTGCGGCAGTGCTACCGGTACGCGGGTGTTCATGATCGGGTGCAGCGGGGCACGCTGGTGCATGCGCTGCGGCATGAGTTCGCGACGCGGTTGGCGGAGCGGGGGGCGTCGGCGCACGAGCTGATGGAGTTGCTGGGGCATTCGTCCATCGTGACGGGGCAGGCCTATGTGGCCTCGTCGGCTCGTGAGGTGCGGCGGGCCGCGCAGGGCAATCCGGCGTACGGCGTGCTGGACCGGTTGCTGGCCGGTCCGGTCGCGGCGGGCGGGGAGGGGGCTTCAGCTCTGGGCGGCTGAGGTGAGGGTGAGGTGGAGGCGGACCACGGTGCCGCGCCGGCGGGTGTGGATCTCGACGAGGTCGCACAGCTGGCGTACGACCCACAGGCCTCGGCCGTGGTGGGGTTCGGTGGGGGGCGGGTGGCCGGTGAAGCCGCCGGTCAGGTGGCCGGGGTCGCCGATGTCGCAGATGATTTTGCCCTCGTGGCGGTGGAGCCGTATCTCGCCTGTTCCGCCGCCGTGCTGGACGGCGTTGGTGGCGACCTCGTTCACGGCGAAGACGAGGAGCTCGGTGTCGTCGTCCGATATGCCGAGGGTCGCCGCTTGGGCGGTGACGAAGGTGCGGACCTTGCTCAGGTCGCTGTCGAAGTGCATGCTGGCGCCGTGTCCGTGTCCGTGGTCGGTGAGCCGGTGGTCGCGGGTGTCGTGGAGGGCCTGGTCGGAGTCGTGGGTCGGTGCGTGGTGGGCGGGCCCGGTGTGCTGGTCGGTGGTCATGGGCGGCCCGCTTCGGTGGTCAGGACCAGTTGTGGTTCGCGGTCCCAGCCGACCAGGTGCATGATGTCGCGGAGCATGGGGGCCAGGTGCAGGAGCCGGAGCCGCCGGGCGGGGTCGAGGCGGCCTGCGGCGAGGGTCAGGGTGCGCAGGCCGGCGACGTCGATGAACTCCAGTTCGCTCAGGTCCACGTGGACGTCTCCGTGCCGGTCGGCGGCGGCCTGCAGGGCGGCGGCGAGTCCGTGGGCGTTGCTCTGGTCGATGGTGCCCGTCACGCGGATGGTCCGGTGTCCTGCCTGGTAGGCGGGGACGATGCGGACGAGGCCGTCGTGGTAGAGGGTGTTCATGCCCACGACCCCGGGGTGGCAGCGGGTGAAGACGCGGGTGCGGGCGGGGCCGAACAGGCGGGTGTCGTACTAGCAGACGGCGCTGGACAGGCCGGTGGCGAAGACGGCGGCGACCTTGCGTTCGTAGTCCTCGAGTCCTTCGGCTCCGGGGACGTCGCGCAGGGCCCAGCTCATCTCGCCGCTCACGCGCAGGCCGGTGCAGCCGTCGCGCAGGCTGCGTTCGGTCTCCTCTTTGAGGGCGGTGACCATGGCGTCGGGGTCGAAGCGGCCGACGGCGAGGTAGCTGTCCTCGGCGGTGCGCACGCTCAGCCGCCCGCTGCGCAGGGCTGCGGCGAGGTCGTCGGCGGGCAGCCAGGAGTGCACGGTCTCGGGGGCGCGCCGGTCGGTGAAGTACAGGACGCGTTCGCCGCGGGCCAGGCCGCCGGTGATGAAGGCGGTGGCCACTTCGCGCTGCTCGGCGTCGTCGGAGAAGGGCAGGCACAGGTGGTCGCCCGGTTCCACGTCGCGGACCTGGCGGACCAGGGCGCCTGCTGTCATCGGAGCGGCCTCGCGATCTGCGCGGTGGTGTCGGCGGGGGCGGTCGGGTCGGCGGTTGCCGGGGTGTCGCGGGCCCGGTGGAGCGGGGGTGGCCGTCTCATCCTACGGTGTCGGGGGCGGCCGGGTGCCGGTGGCCTGTGCGGGGTCCGGGCGCCGGGCCCGGTCAGTGGATCTTCTTGACGAAGCGGCTGGCCGCGCGGTGGCTCATCCCGGTCTCGCCGCGCACCATGAAGACCGCCTGGTCGAACTGGCCGGTGGTCTTGAGTTCGCGGACCTGTTCGACCAGTTCGGGGCTGAGGGTGCTGCCGAGCAGGGCGTTGCGGGGCCGCTGGGCCAGCCGTACGGCCAGCAGGATCAGGCCGATGACCAGCACTGCGAACAGCACGGTCAGCAGGATGATGGAGAGCGTGTCGGTCATGGGGGCGCGGTCTCGCTTTCTCGGTGTCGATCAGTCTTACACCGGCCTATTCAATCCCGGTCGCCGTCGCGGCGGTAGCCGGTCGGCGGGGTGTCTCGCCGGGCGGGCGCGTCCTGGTCGCGCATACGGGCGGCCGGGCCGGGCAGGGGACGGCGATGAGGAGATTGGCGAAGATCGTGGCCACGCGGTGGCTGTCGCGTACTCCGCTGGGGCTGGCCGTGCTGGGTGCGGGCTGGCTGCTGGGGCGGCGCAGGAGGCGGCGGGCGGCGCAGGCCGGTGCGGTGCGGGGTTCCGGTGTGCGGCGGGCGGGCCGGCGGCCGGTCGATCGGGCGCGGGCGCGCCGGTGAGGTGCGCTGCGGCGGTGCCGCGCCCGGTCAGGGGAGGGTGAACGGGGTGGCGGAGACGACGGCGCGGACGGGGATCGGCCCGTAGACGTGCGGGAAGGTCTCGGTGGAGGCGGGAGCGGGTCCGGTGCCGGTGTCGGGGGCGGCCGGGGCCTCCATGCGGACGTCGAGTCCCCGGGGGTCGACGGTGAGCAGGGTGAGCGGTTCGGTGACGCCGCGGTAGAACCGGCCGGCGACGCCGTCCAGCTGGGCGCGGTCGGCGCAGGCGTGGATGAAGCCCTCCTGCTCCAGGGTCCGGCCCAGCGTGGAGACGCGGTACTCCCCCGTGGCGCGGGCGGCCTGCCAGTCGGCGCTCAGGGCCAGGTGCAGGATGAGGGCGGGGACGGCCGTGCGGCTGTGCCGCGGGGCGTCCCCGGGGTCGTGCGCGGTGCGGTTCATCGGGCCGTGCGCCGCCAGTCGCGCTGCAGGATCGCGTAAACCAGTTCGTCGGTCCACTCGCCCTTGACCCACTCGTTCTCCACCAGGTGGGCCTCGCGCCGCATGCCCAGGCGTTCCAGCACGCGGGCCGAGGCGGTGTTGCGGCCGTCCAGGCGGGCGGCGACGCGGTGCAGGTCCAGGCCGTCGAAGGCGAGTTCGAGCAGGGCGCGGGCGGCTTCGGTGGCGTAGCCGCGGCCGTGGTGGTCGGGGTGGAAGACGTAGCCGATCTCGCCGGAGCGGTGGACGCGGCTGTGCCAGAACAGCAGGGCGTCGCCGGCCAGTTCGCCGGTGGCGGCGACCTCCACCGCCAGGGACAGTGCCTGGCCTTCGTCGAGCAGCGCGGTCTGGCCGGTCTTGACCTCCAGGGCCTCGCGGACCTGCTCGCGGTCGCGGGGTCCCCAGTACAGGTAGCGGGTGACGTCGGGCAGCGACTGGACGGCGTGCAGGGCGTCCAGGTCGCCGGGGGTGAAGGGGCGCAGCAGGAGGCGCTCGGTGCGGATCGGGTAGGCGGGTTTCAGCACTCCGCCAGCCTAGGACACGCGGGGCGGGAGCGAGCGGCCCGCGGCGGCGCGGGGCGGGGGCGGGAGGGGCCGGTGGTCGCGGCGGCGGGGTCCGGGGAGGTCTTCCGGCGGGCCTCGCCGCGGCGATGGCGCGCGGGGCCGCTCCGGGGTGAACCGGTTGCGGACGGAGTCGAAAGCGTGTTCCACTGGGCCGTATGGGATGGGACTCCCCTGCGCTGGTGGCCGAGGCGCCCGACCCCCGGCCGCGGATCGAGCGCACCGCGGTGAGGCGGGTCCATGGCGCGCTGACCTGCTACGAGGTGCGGGCCCGCACCGCGCTGGAGGCCGTGCCCGGCGGCTGGGCGGTCAACCCGTACCGCGGGTGCGTGCAGGCGTGCCGCTACTGCCCGGCGCGGCGGGGGCACCGTTACCTGGGTCTGGACTCCGGCGCCGACTTCGATTCGCGGATCGTGGTGCGCACCGACATCGTGCGGCGGCTGCGGGCCGAGCTGGCCCGCAGGTGGGACGGGGGGCCGGTCGCGGTGGGCCTGACCGGTGACTGCTACCAGCACGCCGAGGAGCTCTACCGGCTGATGCCCGGGGTGGTGGCCGCGCTGGCCGAGGCGGGGGCGGCGTTCACGGTGCGCACGAAGAGCCCGCTGGTGCTGCGGGACGCCGCCGTGCTGGCCGGGGCGGCCGGGGCGGGGGTGGCGGTGTCGGTGGCGTTCGTCGACGACCAGGTGCGCCGGGCGGTCGAGCCGGGGGCGCCCAGCGCGCAGAAGCGCCTGGAGCTGGTGGCGGCGCTGGCCGAGCACGGGGTGGTGTGCGGGGTGGCGATGGCGCCGGTCCTGCCGCTGCTGACCGACTCCCCCGACCAGCTGGCCGCCACCGTGCGCCGTATCGCCGCCGCGGGGGCGGTGAGCCTGGAGCCGCAGGTGCTGCGCCTGCCGCCGGGCGCCCGGGAGTGGTATCTGTCGTGGCTGGCCGAGCGGCATCCGGAGCTGGTGGCCCGTTACGGGGAGCTGTACGGCGGGGGCGCCGAGGTCGAGGCGGGTTACGCGGCGCGGGTGGCCGGTCAGGTGGAGGCGCTGGCCGCCCGGTACGGCCTGGCGGTGGGCCCGCCGGCGGGCAGGCCGGCGGTGGCGGCGGCGCGGCAGCTGTCGCTCATCTGAAGAGCGCCCGTCCGGGGCCGGGGCGGCAGGCGGGACCGTCCGGCGCGCCGGCGGCGGGCGCTCGCGGTGCGGGCGCGGTTCCGTGTGCGGCTGCCGTGCGCGCCGGCGGCGGGAACGTTCCGGCCGCCGGCGGTGCGGCCGGTCAGGACAGGGCGCTGCCCTTCTTCCACTCCTTGAACGACAGCTGCCAGTAGCTCCAGCCGTTGTTCCACTCGACCTCGCGGTCGGTGCCCTTGATGGTGATCACGTCCCCGCGCTGGGCGTTCTCGTAGAACCACTTGGCCTGGTCGGGGCGGGCGTTGATGCAGCCGTGGCTGACGTTGCGGCGGCCCTGGGCCCAGACGTTGTCCTTGGCGTGAACGTACTCGCCGCTGTTGGAGAACCGGACGGCATGGTTGATCATGACGTCGTAGTACTCGGGGTGACCCTTCTCGAACCCCGGGGAGATCATCCGTTCGGGGTTGGACTTGCCCATCACCAGGTGGACGCCGCTGGTGGTGGTGTAGGCGCGGGTGGTGGCCATGCCGGCGCTGATCAGCATCTTCTTGACGATCTTGCCGTCCCGCCTGACGATCATGTTCTTCTTGCGGGTGTCGACGGTCGAGATCTGGGCGGCGCCGATGCGGATGGTCTTGGTCAGGTCCTTGGTGCCGTACATCTCCTTGCCGCCCTGCACTCCTTCGAGGTGGGCGGTGAAGGTCACCTTCTGGTGGGCCTTCCAGAACTTGGCGGTGCGGTAGATCACGGTGGTGTCGTCGATCCACCGCCACGCACCCTCGACGGGGTGCTCGGCCTCGACCTCCAAGGCCCGTTCGACGTTGGCCTTGCCCGCCTTGGAGGGGATGGGGTGGTTGAACCTGACGATGATCGGCGCCCCCACGCCGACCTTCTCCCCCTTGACCGCGGGGGTCACGTCCGCCACGGCCAGCTCGATCTTCGGCTTGAGCGTGGTGAAGGAGCTGCTGGCGGTGACTCCGCCCGCGGCGGTGGCCGAGACGGTGTAGTCGCTGGCGGGCTTGAGCGGCCCCGTGGAGACCCACTTGCCGCGGGCGGCGTCGAACTCGCCTTCGACCTGCTCGCCGTCGCTTTCCACGGTGACCTGCTCGAGGGGCCCGCCGGCGGCGGTGACGACCACCTTCTTGTCCGGGCGGACGGTGGTGCTGCCCTCGGCGGGGCTGATCTTTATGACCGGTGCGGCCGGGGTGGCCTGGGTGTTGCCGGCGCCGGCGTCCTTGCGGTCCGCCACGGGGGCCGTCTCGGCCGATCCGCTGGAGCAGGAGGCGACGAGCACGGCCGTGGCCGCCGCGGCCAGTCCGGCCAGCGGCGTCCTGAGTCGTCGTGATCCCACGTTCAACACAACCCCATCCCCCATACGGCAGCAAACTGCGTCTAAAAACACTAATAGGAGATGCGCGTGGGGTGTGCAGGGTTCAGACCGAAAGTGTCACATTTAGGTAACATTCAAAGGTCATGCGGCCGTTGACATGGAGTCACCGGCTCATCAAGATGAATCCGGCCCCGTATGCCCACCGGCAGGCCACCCCCCGGAGCCGCCCGCGGCCCCGCTGCGGGCGGGCCGCGGACGGGGTCCCGCCCGGAAACCGGTGGCGCGACACCTCACCGCGCCGCCTCCATCGCGCACCGGCCGCCACACGATGATCGGCGGATAGGCTGACCGGGTCCGGTATGACCCCGTACGGAAGGTCCGGCATGCCAGAGGGATGCGCGAGGGGCGGCCCCGCCCTTCCCGCGGCGGACCGCCTTCCCCCCGGACCGCCCCTCGAGTCCCCCGGTGTCCCGCGGGCCGCCGGCCCCTGCTCCTGCGGCACCCCGCCGGGCGGGCACCGGGCCACCGCGTTCCTGCTGGAGGCCGGGCGCCGGCTGTCGGCCTCCCTCAACACCCGCCGCTGCGCCCGGGCCACCGCCGAGCTCGCCGCGTCCTTCCTGGCCGACACCGCGCTGGTCGTGCTCCCCGCCGACCACGCCCGCCGCTCGGCCTGGCTGCGCGTGAGCGCCGGACGCCCCGGCCTGCAGGAAGGCACCGTGTCCGCCGCCGAGGCCTCCCGGGTGCCCGGTCTGGCCGAGGCCCTGGCGGGGTTCCCGCCCGTGCCCAGCCGCTGGCTGGACCCCGCGCAGGCGCCCGGCTGGCTGCTGCCACCCGGCTCCGGTCCGGCCGGGCACCTGCTGGTGACGCCGCTGCCCGGCAACGGGGTGGCCGCCGGGGCGCTCGTCCTGGCGCGCCGCCGCGGCGGCCCCGCCTTCCACGACGACATCGAGGCCCTGGCGGGGCTGTTCGCCGCCCGGGCCGGCGCGGCCATCTCCGCCGCCGCCCTCCACCAGGAGCAGAACGCCGTCAACGCGGTGCTGACCGCCGCGCTGCTGCCCCCCGGCCTGCCCTCGATCGACGGGGTGGAGCTGGCCGGGTCGCTGCGCGTCGCCCATCAGGCCGCCCGCATCGGCGGCGACTTCTACGACGTCTTCCTGCCCGCGGCCGGCGACGCGCCCGCGGCCTCCGGGCGGGCCGCGGCCCCGCTGGCGGTCCTGGGCGACGTGTGCGGCAAGGGCGCCCCGGCCGCGGTGCTGGCCGGGCAGATCCTCCAGTCGCTGCGCGCGCTGCTGCTCGTCGAGCGCCGCCCCGAACGGCTCGCCGCACTGATCAACCGGTCCCTGATCGAGTCCCCCGCGCCCGACTCCTACGCGACCATGGTGACGGCCGAACTGCACCGCGCCGCCGGCGGGCGCCTGCGCCTGGACCTGGCCGCGGCCGGGCATCCGGCGCCGCTCGTACTGCGCGCCGACGGCACCGTGGAGGAGGTGCCCGCCCGCGGTACCCTGCTCGGCCTGCTGCCCGACGCCGAGCTGCTGCCCGCCGCCGTCGACCTGGCTCCCGGCGAGCTGTGCCTGCTCTACAGCGACGGCGTCACCGAGGCGTTCGGCGGCCCCGCGGGCCGGGAGATGTACGGCGAGCAGCGCCTGAAGGACGCCCTGGCCACCTGCGCCGGGATGCCGGCCGAAGCCGTGGTGCAGCGGCTGGAGCAGCTGGGCACCGAATGGCTGGCCGGCGGAGAGCACGACGACCGGGCGCTGCTGGCCATCCGGGCCAGGCCCCGGTGACGGGCACGGCGGCCGGCGCCGCCGACCGCTACCTGGCGCTGATCGGAGGAGGCGACGAGTACGCCGCCGTCGACCTGGCCCTGGAACTGCTCGACGGCGGCGTCCCGGCCGAGGAGCTGCTGCTGGGCCTGGTCGCCCCGGCCCAGCGGCGCGTCGGCGAACTGTGGGCCGCCGACGCGTGGTCGGTGGCCCGCGAGCACGCGGCCACCGCGATCAGCGAGCGCGTCGTGGCGGCCGTCGCGGCACGCGCCCGCTCCGGCCCCCGGCCCGCCCGGGGCCGGATCACCGTCGCCTGCGCCGACGGCGAGTACCACGCGCTGCCCACCCGCCTGCTGGCCGAGGTCCTGCGCCTGCGCGGCTGGCACGTCGACTTCCTGGGCGCCAGCGTGCCGGGCCCGCACCTGATCACCCACCTGCACCAGGCCGGGCCCGACGCGGTCGCGCTCAGCTGCACGCTGCCCACCCGCCTGCCGCGCGCCCACGCCACCATCACCGCCTGCCGGGCCGCCGGCGTGCCGGTCCTGGCCGGCGGGCGCGGCTTCGGGGCCGACGGCCGCTTCGCACGGCTGCTGGGCGCCGACGCCTGGGCGCCTGCCGCCGACGCCGCCGCCGACCTCCTCGACCGCGGCCTGCCGGCCTTCCCCCCGGAGGTCTCGCCGGCGGGCGGACCGGCGCATCTGGCCGACGGGGAGTACACCCAGCTGGTGCGGCGGCGCGGCGAAGTGGTCGGCGCGGTGCTGCGCGCCCTGGTCGCCGCCCACGCGCCGGCGGCGTCCTACAGCGCGCGGCAGCTGGAGTCCACGGCCGAGGACCTGGCCCACCTCGCCGACTTCCTGGCCGCCGCGCTGTACGTCGACGACGTCTCCCTGTTCACCGAGTTCGTCGGCTGGACCGCCGGTGTGCTGCGGGCCCGGGGCGTGCCGGCCGCTTCCCTGGCGGCGGGCCTGGCCGCCTTCGGCCGCGAATTGCGGGACTTCCCGCGCGCCGGCCGCATGCTGGCGGAGGCCGCGGTGGCCTGTCAGATGTTCGATCCGTCGGGCGGGACGTCGCCGGGCAGCGGCGGTGCCGGGACGGTGCCGTCGCCGGCGCCCGGGCAGGCCAGGCCGAGGGTGTAGGCGGTCATGGACAGCGAGCCGTAGGCGTACCCGTCCACCAGGACCTCGGTGCCGCCGCCGTCGGCGCCGGCCAGGCCCGCCAGATAGAGCAGGGGCAGGAAGTGGTCGGGGGTGGGGACGGCGCGGTCGAAGTCGCGGTGGCCCTCGAGGGCGGCGACGGCGACGGGGTCGGCGAGCATCGACTCCTTGGCCTGCTCGTCGAAGCGCCGCGCCCAGTCGTAGCCGGCGTCGGGCAGTGAGCCGTCCATGCCGCGCAGGTTGTGCACGACGTTGCCGCTGCCCATGATGAGCACGCCGCGCTCGCGCAGCGGCGCCAGCCGGGCACCGAGCTCGAGGTGGTAGTCGAAGTCCTTGTCGGCGTTGATGCTCAGCTGCACGACGGGGACGTCGGCGCGGGGGAAGGCGTGCACCAGCACCGACCAGGTGCCGTGGTCGATGCCCCAGCTGTCGACGTCGGCGCCCACCCAGGTGGGGTGGACGGCGTCGGCGACCTCGGCGGCGAGCTCCGGCAGCCCGGGGGCGGGGTAGTCGACGTCGAACAGAGGCCGGGGGAAGCCGTAGAAGTCGTGGATGGTGCGGGGACGGGCCATGGCGGTGACGGCGGTGGCGTTGATGTACCAGTGCGCCGAGACCACCAGGATGGCGCGCGGCCGCGGGACCGCCTCGCCGAAGGCCCGCCACGCCTGGGTGTAGCGGTTGCCGTCCAGGGCGTTCATCGGGCTGCCGTGCCCGATGAACGCCGCCGGCATCGGGCCCGCCGTGGTGTCGCTGCTCATCCCGGCCCCCGTCCGGCCTCTTCGGTCCCGGCTCCCGTCCGGCCCGGCGCACGGTCAGCCTAACCGGGCGGCGCCGGCCCGCCGCGCAGGCGCGCCCCGGGCGGCGCCCGCTCCAGCCGGCCTCCCGGCGCTCCCCTGCGGCTGTTCCCGGCGGGGAACGGCCGCAGGGGCCCTTCCGGCGCGGGCCGTTCAGCCGATCAGGCTCATGGCCTTCTCGGCCAGGCCGGCCGGAGCCGTCTTGGCCGAGCCGCTGTCGAAGGGCGGGTCCGGGTCGTACTCGATGGCCAGTTGCACGGCGCGGGCCGTCTCCTCGCCGCTCATCCGGGCCAGCAGGGTCAGCGCCATGTCGATGCCGGAGGAGACGCCCGCCGCGGTCATGATCCTGCCGTCCACGACCACGCGCTCGCTCACCGGTTCGGCGCCGAAGCCCGCCAGGTGCTCCAGCCATCCCCAGTGGGTGGTGGCCCTCCTGCCCTTCAGCAGGCCGGCGGCGCCCAGCAGGAACGAGCCGCTGCACACCGAGGCCGTCCAGCGGGTCCGTTCGTGGGCGCGGGCGATCCAGCCGACCAGGGCCTCGTCGGCCATCGCCTCGGCGGTCCCGGGCCCTCCGGGCACGACGATCACGTCCGGGTCCGGCAGGTCGGCGTAGGACGCGGCGGCCGTCAGGGCGAGGCTGCCGCGGTCGTCGGCGACGGGACCCGGTCCGGCCGCCGCGAAGGTGACCGTGCAGCCGGGGGCGAAGGCCAGCACGGTGTACGGCCCGACGGCGTCCAGGGCGGTGAAGCGCGGGTAGAGCGGGATGACGACCTGCAGGCCGGAGCGCTGCGCGGCGGGCTCCGCGGGGCGGCCGGAGGGCTGCGGCGAAGGGGTCGGCGAAGGGTTCACGGTCGGTTCTCCTCGGAGTGGAAGCGGCGGCGGTAGTCGCCGGGTGAGACGCGCCAGTGCCGGCGGAAGACCCGGTAGAGGGTCTCGGGCGCACCGAGCCCGGACTCCCTGGCCACCCGTTCCAGCGGATGGCCGGTGACCTCCAGCAGCCGCCGGGCGGCGTCGGCCCGGCTGCGCTCGACGTAGCGGCCGGGCGGCAGGCCGGTCTGCTCGGTGAACAGGCGGGAGAAGTGGCGCTCGCTCATCCCCGCGCGCCGCGCCAGGGCCGGCACGCTCAGGTTCGCGGCGGGGTTGGCGTCGATGAACGCCTGCACTTCCCGCAGCGGTTCGCTGCGCGGGGTCAGGGCGTTCAGCTGGGTGCTGAACTGGCTCTGCCCGCCGGGCCGGTGCAGGTACACCACCAGCCCGCACGCGACGTCGCGGGCGAGGGCGTGGCCGTGGTCGTCGGCCACGAGGGCCAGGGCGAGGTCCACTCCCGCGCTGACCCCGGCCGAAGTCCACACCTCGCCGTCCCTGACGTAGATCGGGTCGACGTCCACCCGCACGTCCGGGTACCGCTCGGCCAGGTCGCCGGCCATCAGCCAGTGCGTGGTCGCGCGCCGGCCGCCGAGCAGACCGGCCTCGGCCAGGACGAACGCCCCGGTGCAGACGGACGCGACCCTGCGGGCGCCGGAGGCCAGCCGCGCGACCTGATCGGGCAGCTCCTCCTCGCGCAACCGCTCCACCACCGGCAGCCCGCCGGTGACCAGCAGCGTGTCGATCGGTCCTTCGACGTCGGCCAGCGCCGTCTGCGCGGTGACCTCGATCCCGTTCTGCGCCCGTACGGCTCCCGCGCGGGTGGCGGCCACCTCCACGCGGTAGCCCTCCCCGCGCGTCAGCAGGCCGGCGACGGCGAACACGTCGGCCGGACCGGCCAGGTCGAGCAGCTGGAAGCCGTCGAAGACGACGAGGACGACGCGTCGGTGCATGTCCCCATGCTGGTCAGCGGGGTGCTGCGGCGTCAACGACACAGGTATTGCAGATTGCGCCATGCCGCATTCTCCGCAGCGCGTTCCCCCGGCGAGCCGCGGGGTGCTTCCCGGGCGGGAGCAGCGGGACCGGGGCGGCCCGGCGGTCCCGGTCAGCCCTGGCGGAGCCGGTGGGTGAGGCTGGTGTGGCGGCGCCCGGCGCCGCGGGTGCGCACCGCCTGGCCCAGCGCCCGGCGCGAGCCGACGATGACGACGAGCTTCTTGGCGCGGGTGATCGCGGTGTAGAGCAGGTTGCGCTGGAGCATCATCCACGCGCTGGTGGCCAGCGGGATCACCACCGCGGGGTACTCGCTGCCCTGGGAGCGATGGATGGAGACCGCATAAGCGTGGGCGAGCTCGTCGAGCTCGTCGAAGGAGTACTCGACCTCCTCGTCCTCGTCGGTGCGCACCAGCAGCCTGTGGTCGTCGGGCCGGATGTCGGTCACCACACCGACGGTGCCGTTGAACACCCCGGCGGCGCCCTTGTCGTAGTTGTTGCGCAGCTGGGTGACCTTGTCGCCGATGCGGAACACCCGCCCGCCGTAGCGGCGCTCGGGCATGCCCTCGCGGGCCGGGGTGAGCGCCTCCTGCAGCACGGTGTTGAGGTTGCCGGCGCCGGCCGCGCCGCGGTGCATCGGCGCCAGCACCTGCACGTCGCGGCGGGCGTTCAGGCCGAACCGGCGCGGGATGCGGTTGGCGACCACGTCGACGGTCAGCGCCGCGATCTCCTCCGGCTCCTCGCACGGGAACAGGAAGAAGTCCTTCATGCCCTCCAGCGCGGGCATCAGGCCGGTGTTGACCCGGTGGGCGTTGGTGACCACGCCCGACTCCTGGGCCTGGCGGAAGATGTGGGTCAGCCGTACCCGCGGGATCTCCTCCTCGGCGGCCAGCAGGTCGCGCAGGACCTCCCCGGCGCCGACCGACGGCAGCTGGTCGACGTCGCCGACGAACAGCAGGTGCGCGCCAGGTGCGACGGCCTTGACCAGCTTGTTGGCCAGCAGCAGGTCGAGCATGGAGGCCTCGTCGACGACGACGAGGTCGGCGTCGATCGGGTTGTCGCGGTCGAAGGTGGCGTCCCCGCCGGGGCGCAGCTGCAGCAGCCGGTGCACGGTGGTCGCCTCGTGGCCGGTCAGCTCCGCCAGGCGCTTGGCGGCCCGGCCGGTGGGCGCGGCCAGGATCACCTTGGCCTTCTTGGCGCGGGCCAGGGTGACGATGGAGCGGACGGTGAAGCTCTTGCCGCAGCCCGGGCCGCCGGTCAGCACCGCGACCTTCTCGCACAGCGCCAGCCGTACCGCCTTCTCCTGCTCGGCGGCCAGCTCGGCGCCGGTACGGCCGCGCAGCCACTGCAGGGCCACCGGCCAGTCGACGTCGGCGAAGACGCCCAGCCGGTCGTGCTCGGCGCCCAGCAGCGCCCGCAGCGAGCGGGCCAGCGACAGCTCCGCGCGGTGGAACGGCACCAGGTAGACCGCCGGAACCGTCACGTCGCCTGCGGGCAGCTCCTCGCGGACCACGCCTTCTTCGGCGACCAGCTCCTCCAGGCACCGGGCGGTCAGCTCGGCGGGCACGTCGAGGATCTTGACGGCGTCGCCGATCAGGTTGGGCGCCGGCAGGTAGCAGTGGCCGTCGTCGGCCGCCTGCGACAGGGTGTAGCGCAGGCCCGCCTTGACCCGCTCGGGGCTGTCGTGGGGGATGCCGACGGCCTGGGCGATGGTGTCGGCGGTCTTGAAGCCGATGCCCCACACGTCGTCGGCCAGCCGGTACGGCTCGCTCCTGACGACCTCGATGGAGCGGTCGCCGTACTGCTTGAAGATGCGCACCGCGATGGAGGTGGACACCCCGACCCCCTGCAAGAAGATCATCACCTCTTTGATGATCTTCTGTTCCTCCCAGGCGGCCGCGATCATCTTGGTGCGCTTGGGGCCCAGGCCGGGGACCTCGACCAGGCGCTCGGGGGTGGCCTCGATGACGTCCAGGGTCGCGGTGCCGAAGTGGCCGACGATCCGCTCGGCCATCTTCGGCCCGATGCCCTTGATCAGCCCGGAGCCGAGGTAGCGCTGGATGCCCTGGACGGTGGCGGGCAGCACCGTGGTGTAGGACCACACCTCGAACTGGCGGCCGTAGCGCGGGTGCGAGCCCCACCGGCCGGTCAGCCGCAGCGACTCGCCGACCTGCGCGCCCAGCAGCGGGCCCACCACGGTCAGCAGTTCCGACCCCGACCGCTCGGTGGCCACCCGGGCGATCGTGTAGCCGGTCTCCTCGTTGGCGTAGGTGATGCGCTCCAGCACCGCCTCCAGCACGGTGCCGGGGGGACGCTGCGCCTCCGCAGTGGTCATGGCGGGTATTGTGCCGCAGATCCCCGACATCCTGTCTCCTGTCTCCCGGTCTCTCCCGGCGCCGCGGCGGGCGCGGACGGGCGCGGACGGGTTTCGCGGGGGCGTGGCGTGGCAGACCACCTGGGTGAGCGGCGCAGCGGACGGCGTATGGGATCTGGTGGTCGTCGGGGCGGGCCCCGCGGGCTCGGCGGCGGCACTGCGGGCCAGGCAGCTGCGCCCCGAGGCGCGGGTGCTGCTGCTGGACCGCGAGGACTTCCCCCGCGACAAGGCCTGCGGCGACGGCATCGCCGCCCACGGCCGCGACGAGCTCGCCCGGCTCGGCCTGCCCGGCCTCATCGACGACCACCGGCCGACGCGGCGCCTGGAGGTGGTCTCCCCGGGCGGCGAGCGCGTCCACGCGACCGTCGCCCGGCCCAACCACGTCGTGCCCCGCCGCGTCTTCGACGCCCGCCTGGTGGAGGCGGCCCGGGCCCGCGGGGTCGAGGTGCGCCGCCACCGGGTGCGGGCGCTGGCCGAGCTCGGCGCGCACGTGCTCGTCGACGGGCTCTTCGCCGCCCGCGCCGTCGTCGCCGCCGACGGGGCCAACTCGGCCGTGCGGCGTCTCATCGGCCTGCCGGCCACCCCCGAGCGGCACACCGCGATCGCGGTGCGCGGTTACGCCGACGTGCCGGTCGGTGACGACGTCCAGCTCATCGCCATGCAGCGGGAGGGCTGGCCGGCCTACGCCTGGTCGTTCCCGGTCGGCGACGGCAGCGCCAACGTCGGTTTCGGGATGCTCCTGCCCCGGTTGCAGGCCTGCGACCTGCCCGGCCGCCGGGTCCTGCACGGCCGGCTCGCCGAGCTGCTGCCCCACCTGCCCGCCCGGGACCTGCGGGCCCACCACCTGCCGCTGTCGTGCGGGCGGCCGCGGCCCGGTGCGGGCCGGGTGATGCTCGCCGGCGACGCCGCCAGCCTCATCAACCCGCTGACCGGCGAGGGCATCTACTACGCGCTGCTCTCGGGCCGCCTGGCCGGGGAGGCGGCGGTGCGGGCGGCCGGCGATCCGCTGCCCGCCTACCGGCGTGCGCTGCGCGGGGCGCTGGGGCGTCATCTGCGCACCACCGACGTGCTGGCCCGGGCCGCTCGCTCGCCCGGTTTCATCGACGCGGCGATCGCCGTCGCCTCCCGGCGCCGGGAGGTGTTCGACCTGCTGGTGGAGGTGGGCCTGGGGGCGGGGACCGTGCCGCCGCGGCTGGCGGGTGCGGTGGCCGGCCGCTGGCTGCTGGACGGGCTGCGGCTGCGCGGCCGGTGAACGCAGGGGGCCTGCCCGGAGCCGGTCGGCGGACGGACCGGTCTGGTGGGTGCGGCTCACTGCGGCGCACGGGGCATACAGGCGTGCGGAGAAGAAGACGGGAGCACTATACTCGATCGCCTTTATTTCACAATTAGCCCATTAGACAGGAGTCTACCAAAGAGATGGGATCCCGTCAACCCGACCCCGCCCTCGCCGAAGCCCTGCTGACCGAGCAGACCCGCCTCACCGCTCTCTACGACCGCCTGGACGCCGTCCGCGAGCGGACCCGCGCCGCACTCGCCGCCGCCCACGCCGGCGGTACGGCCGGCGGCACCCACCAGGCCCGCCTCGAACGCGACGTCTCCGCCGCCGAGCACGCCCGCCGCCTGGCGCAGCTGTCGGCCGTGGAGCACGGCCTGTGCTTCGGCCGCACCGACGACGCCGAGGGCCGGACCCTCTACATCGGCCGGACCGGGCTGCGCGGCGCCGACGGCGAGATCGTCCTGACCGACTGGCGCGCCCCGGCCGCCCGCCCCTTCTACACCGCCACGCCCGCCGACCCCGGCCCGCTGGTGCGCCGCCGCCACCTGCACACCCGCGAGCGCACCGTGGTCGGTCTCGACGACGAGGTCTTCGACCTGGACCGCCTCGCCGAACCCGACCGGCGCACCCTCGTCGGCGAGGCCGCGCTCATGGCGGCGCTGCGGCGCGGCCGTACCGGCAGGATGAGCCAGGTGGTGGCGACCATCCAGGCCGAGCAGGACCGGGTGATCCGCTCCGGCCTGGCCGGAGCGCTGGTCGTCGAGGGCGGCCCCGGCACCGGCAAGACCGTCGCCGCGCTGCACCGCGCCGCCTACCTGCTCTACACCCACCGCGAGGTGCTGTCGCGGCGCGGCATCCTCGTCATCGGCCCCACCACCTTGTTCTCCCGCTACATCGGTCAGGTGCTGCCCTCCCTCGGCGAGACCGACGTGGTGGTGGCGACCGTGGGCGAGCTGCACCCCGGCGTGCGGGCCGGCGCCGACGACCCGCCCGCCGCCGCCGTCGTCAAGGGCGACCTGCGCATGGCCGCCGTCGTCGCCGCCGCGGTGCGCGACCGCCAGCGCCTGCCCGACGGCGACCTGGAGGTCTCCTTCCCGGTACGGACCTCCCTGCGCGGCGGCGTCGAGGTCGTGGTCGAGGAGATGACGGTCCGCGCCTCCCGCGCCGTCTGCGCGGCCGCCCGCGACCGGGCCCGGCGCTCGGGCCGCCCGCACAACGTCGCCCGCCGCCTGTTCGTCCTGGACGTGCTGCGGGCCTTGGCCGCAGACGAGGCCGCCCGGCTGGACGCCCCCGCCGACGCCGAGGACCTGGCCTACGCCCGCAAGGTGCTGTGGAGCCGCCCCCAGGTGCGCGAGGCACTGGACGCCCTGTGGCCCGACCTCACCCCCGAGCGGCTGGTCGGCGACCTGCTGTCCGACCCGCAGGCGCTGGACCGGGCCGCGCCGCGGCTGACGGCCGCCGAACGCGGCGCCCTGCTGCGCCCGCCCGGCTCGCCGTGGACGACCGGCGACGTCCCGCTGCTGGACGAGGCCGCCGAACTGCTGGGCGTCGACGACCCGGTGAGCCCGGCCGCCGAGCGGGCCGCCGCCGACGCGCGGCGCAAGGAGGAGGCCTACGCCCGCGGCGTGCTGGAGTTCACCGGCCTGGCCGAGGACGAGATGATGGAGGCCGCCGCGCTGGCCGAGCGCCACCGCCCGGCCGGCCCGCACGTCACCACCGCCGAGCGGGCCGCCGCCGACCGCACGTGGGTCTACGGGCACGTCATCGTGGACGAGGCCCAGGAGCTGTCGGCAATGGCCTGGCGGACCGTGATGCGCCGCATCCCGGCCCGCTCCCTGACGGTCGTCGGCGATCTGGCGCAGACCGGCTCGGCCGCCGGGGCCCGCTCCTGGGGCGAGGTCCTCGACCCCTACGTCGCGGGCCGCTGGCGGGTGGAACGGCTGCAGGTCAACTACCGCACCCCGGTGGAGATCATGGAGGTCGCCGCCGACGTCCTGGCGGCGGTCGCGCCGGACCGGCGGCCGCCGGAGTCGGTGCGCGAGGGCGGCGACCGGCCGCGCGCGGTACGCGCCTCCGCCGGGCGGCTGCCGGGCCTGGTCGGGCAGGAGCTGGAGGCGGTCGGCGAGGGCCGGCTGGCGGTCATCGTGCCCGCCGCCCGGCACGCCGAGGTCTCCGCCGCCCTGGCGGCGGGCCCTTCGGAGCCGGCCGCGCTGGACCGCCCCGTCGCGGTGCTGACGCCCGCCTCCGCCAAGGGGCTGGAGTTCGACGCGGTGATCGTGGTCGAGCCCGCCCAGATCCTGGCCGGTTCCCCCAGAGGCGGCCAGGACCTGTACGTCGCCGTCACCCGCGCCACCCGCCGGCTGACCGTGGTCTTCGCCGACGACCTCCCGCCGATGCTGTCGCGGCCGGCCCGGCACTAACGTGGGCGGTCAGTGACCCCAGTCGTCTCACAAGAGGAGCCCCGTCGATGTCACCGGTGCTGGAGGGTACGGCTCGCGCGCTGCTGCGCAGGATCGCGGCCGAGCAGTCCGAGTCGAGACTGCCGTCACTGGCGGCGGCCGTGGTGCGCGACGGGGAGATCGCCTGGTTCGGCGCGCGCGGCCGCGTCGAGGGGACCGGCGGAGACGGCGGCGCGCAGGAGCCCGCCGGTCCCGCCGGTCCCGCTGCGCCCGCCGTACCCACCGTGGACACCCAGTACCGCATCGGGTCGATCACCAAGAGCATGGTCGCCGTCGTGGTGATGCGGCTGCGCGACGAGGGCCGCCTGGACCTGACGGACCCGATCGGCAAGCACCTGCCCGGCACTCCCGCAGACGAGGTGACCGTCGCCCAGCTGCTGTCGCACACCTCCGGCCTGACCGCCGAACCGCCCGGCCAGTGGTGGGAGCGCACCCCGGGCCTGCCGTTCACCGAGCTGCTGGCCCTGCTCGGCCCGGAGGCGGCCCGGCACCGGCCCGGCCGCCGCTACCACTACTCCAACCTCGGCTTCGGCCTGCTGGGCGAGCTGGTCGCCCGCCACCGCGGCACCGACTGGGCCACCGCCGTAGGCGAGGAGATCCTCCGGCCGCTCGGCATGCGCGACACCACCACACGGCCGCGCGCGCCGCACGCGCGCGGCTACGCCGTCCACCCGTGGGCCGACGTGCTGCTGCCCGAACCCGAGCACGACGCCGGCGCCATGGCACCGGCGGGGCAGATCTGGTCCACCCCCGCCGACCTGGCCCGCTGGGCGGCGTTCGTGGCCGGCGACACCGGCGGCGTGCTGGCCGCCTCGACGCTGGCGGAGATGCGCGAACCGGCGACCGTCGACGACGGCGACGCCTGGACCGGCGGCTACGGCCTGGGCCTGCAACTGGCCAGGGCGGGCGGGCGCCGCCTGGCCGGGCACACCGGTTCCATGCCCGGCTTCCTGGCCACCGTCTGGGCCGACCCGGCCGACCGGACCGGCGTGCTGTTCTGCGCCAACTCCACCTCGGGGGCGAGCCGCACCCTGCTGACCGACCTGCTGGCGATCCTGGACGCCTGCGAGCCGCGGCTGCCCGCCGAGTGGGCGCCCGCCGAGGTCGACCCGGCCCTGCTGGAACTGGCCGGCCCCTGGTACTGGGGGCCGGCCCCCTACGCGCTGCGGCTGCTGGGCGGCCGCGACCTGTCGCTGACGCCGCTCGGCGGCACCGGCCGCGCCTCCCGCTTCACCGCGCAGGCCGACGGCACCTGGCTCGGCCTGGACGGCTACTACGCCGGGGAGACGCTGCGCCCGATCCGCCGGGGAGACGGCTCGGTCCGCCACCTGGACCTGGCGACGTTCGTGTTCACCCGCACCCCCTACGACCCGGAGGGCGGCGTGCCCGGCGGCGTGGACGACGGCGGCTGGCGCAGCTGAGCGACGAGCGCGGCCACTGTGTCGCCGGCGTCGCCTGCGTCGCCGTCGTTTCCGGCACCGTCCCCGGCACCGTCCCCGGCACCGTCCCCGGCACCTCGGCCGGCGGCGGGGAGCGCGCCGTGCAGCACCTCCACCCTGTGCACCACGCGCGGCGCGCTCAGCGGGACCGCGGTCGTCCCCCCGGCCGCAGGGCGGGCCGCCGCCGAGACGGGCAGCAGGGTCAGGCCGTGCCCGGCGGCGACCAGGTTCAGCACCGTGTGCAGGTCGTGGCCGTCGTAGCGGCAGGCCACCCGGAAACCGCCGGAGCCGGGCGGCTCGCCCGCCAGCTCGCGCAGCCGCTCCACCGCGACCGCGGCCGGCGCCTGCAGCCACAGCGCACCCGCCAGGTCGCCCAGCGCCAGGCCGCTGCGCCCCTGCAGCGGATGACCGGACGGCAGGACCACCGCCAAGGGCTCCGACGCCACACCGACGGCGGTCAGCGGCCCGACGTCGGGCAGGCGCAGCGGATCGCTGGGCGCGGCGATCCCGTCGACGAGCCCCAGGTCCGCCGCACCCGAGGCGACCTGCTCGGCGACCCGGCGGCGGTCGGCGGTGCGCACCGTCACCTCCAGCCGGGGCCCGCGCAGGGCCCGGGCGAGCACGGGCGGGCAGGCCAGCGCCGAGGCGGCCACCACGACCGTCCGCGGCGGCCCGGCCGCGGCGCGCAGCACGTCGGCGCGGGCGGCCCGGTGACGCAGCAGCAGCGGACCGGCGTGCTCCAGCAGGCGCCGCCCGGCCGGGGTGGGCGCCACCGGCCGCCGCCGCAGCAGCACCACCCCCAGATCGGCCTCCAGCGCGGCGATCTGCTGTGAGACGGCCGACTGGGTGTAGCCGAGCCGCTCGGCCGCGGCGGAGAAGGAGCGCAGGTCCGCGACGGCGACGAAGGTGCGCAGCAGATGGGGGTCCACAGCCCATCAGTATCCCTTATCGGACCAGCAGAGATCATCGTTGGCGCTTAAGCCGCCAGGCCGGTCAGGATGGGCGCATGACCACCGCGACCGTCGCCCTGGTCGGCGACCGATCCCCCCACGTCCAGGCCCACGCCCGCATCCCCGCCCTGCTGTCGGCGCTGCGCGGGCGCGACGGGCTGACCCTGGACGCCTACTGGATCCCCACCACCGACACCGGCGGCCTGGAGCGCTTCGACGCGATCTGGATGCTGCCGGGCAGCCCGTACCGGAGCGAGGCCGGGGCGCTGCAGGCCGCCCGCACCGCCCGCGAGCACGCCGTACCGTTCCTGGGCACCTGCGGCGGCTTCCAGCACGCCCTCCTGGAGTACGCCCGCAACGTCCTGGGCCTGGCCGTCTCGCACGCCGAGAACGACCCCTCCGCCGCCGCCGAGCCGCTGCTGGTGCCCCTGGAGTGCTCCCTGGCCGGTCACGAGGACGCGGTACGGCTGGCGCCCGGCTCCCTGGCCGAGCAGATCATCGGCGCCGAGCAGACCGTGGAGCGCTACTCCTGCCACTACGGGCCCGACGCCCGCTACCTGCCGGCCCTGGCCGGCGCCGGGCTGCGCTTCTCCGGCCGCGACGGGGCGGGGGCGCCGCGGATCCTGGAACTGCCCGGCCACCCGTTCTTCCTGGCCACGCTCTTCCAGCCCGAACTGGCCGGCGACGGCACCCGTCCGCACCCGGTCATCACCGCCTTCGCCGCGGCCGCCGTCGCCCGCGCCGCCTCCCGGACCGGCCCTACCGCGGCGGTGCCCGCGCACCTGCCCGCAGGGTGAGCCGCCCCGGCTCCGTTCACCACCCGTCCGGAGCCGGTGTGGGCCGCACGGGCACTACTCGATCGCGTCGACGAACCGGCGGGCGTCGGCCTCGGCCATCCCGGTCTCGCCCCGGACCAGGAAGAGCGCCTGCTCGGCGCGCCCGGCGGCCTTGAGCTCGCGCACCCGGCCGGCCAGGTCCGCACCGCCTCGCCGCGTGACCCCCTGCGCGCCCCCGGGCGGCAGGGGCGCCCGGCCCGCGGCCACGTCGTCGGCGTAGCGCTTGGCGTCGGCCAGGCCGAGGCCGGTCTGCTCCCGGATCAGCTTGATCGCTTGGATCGCTCTGCCCTGCGCGGTCAGGTCCCGGACCCGGTGGTGCAGTTCGGCGGGGTCCAGGCGGGGCGCGGGGGTCGAGGGCCGGGCACTGCGCCGCATGAGGGCGATCGCTGCGACGGCGAGCAGCGCGAGGAACGATCCGATGATGAGGAGCTCCATCGGTCCCAGGTTCGGCATGGACCGATCGTATTGCCGCTTGCGTGTCCTGTCTCGCCCGGGTTCGCCCGGGCGGGTCCGTACCCGCCCGGGGATCCACCGCGCCGCGTCTGCGGCGGCGGTGGCCGGGAAGGTGATCCGGCGGCCGGAGGCCGGTGCCGGCCGGTAGCATCCGGGAAGATCGAGAAAGGGCGTCCCCGAAACCATGCGGCCTGCGGAGCTGAACCGTCTCACCGTGCAGGAGTCGGCCGATCGCTATGTGGAGCTGATCCGGGCCAAGACCTCGACCGGCGCCCTGTCCCCGGCCACCGCGGAGGTCTACGCCCGGGACGTGGCCACCTTCGTGCGGCTGGCCGGCGCCGGCCGGGTGCTGGACGACCTGACCGGTGAGGACGTCGACGCGGTCCTGCTGGCGTTCGCCCGCAAGCCCGACGAGCGGCGCACCCGGCCGGACGGGGCCGCCCTCCCGGCTCCCGGGCGGGCCGTGCAGTCGGCGTCGTCGCAGGCGCGGTTCCGGCGGTCGGTCTCGGCGCTGTTCAAGCACGCGGCACTGGCCGGCTGGGTGCAGATCAACCCGATGGCGGCGGCGACGGTGACCTCCAGGGAGCGCGGGGGGCTGCGCCCGGAGCGGCGGGCGCTCACCCGGGAGCAGGCGCAGGGGCTGATCGGCGCGGCCCGGCGGCTGGGCGGCGGCACGGACGCGGGCCCCGATCCCGATCCCGGAGCGGATCCGGACGCCGGCCGGGAGCGGCGCAGCCGCCGCGACCAGCGCACCGAGCTGCGGGACGCACTGATCGTGCTGCTGCTGACGACGCTGGGCCCGCGGGTGTCGGAGCTGGTCCGCGCCAACGTCGAGGACTTCTACACCAACGACGGGGTGCGCTACTGGCGGATCTTCGGCAAGGGCGGCAGGACCCGGGACGTGCCGCTGCCCGCCGACGTGGCCCGGGTCCTGGACGCCTACCTGGAGCGGGGCCGGGCCGGCTCGCCGGACAAGGCGCTGCTGCTGTCGTGGCGGGGGCGCCGGCTGGCGCGAGGCGACGTGCAGGCGGTGATCGACCGGGTGCAGCGGCGGGTGGAGGCCGACCGGCGGCGCTCGGTGACGCCGCACGGCCTGCGGCACACCACGGCCACGCACCTGCTGGCCGACGCGGTGGACATGGACGCGGTGCGGCGGGTGCTGGGCCACAGCGACCTGGCGACGCTGGGCCGCTACCGCGACGAGCTGCCCGGCGAGCTGGAGGTGGCCATGCGCACCCACCCCCTGCTGCGCGGGCCCGCCCAGCGTCCCGACGGCGCCTGACCCGCGGACCCGCCGGCCCCCTAGGCGGCGCGTTCGGCGGCGCTCACCTCGGCCAGGACGTCCAGGGAGACGCCGAGCGCCTGGGCCAGGGCGGCGACGGTGAAGAAGGCCGGGGTGGGGACCCGGCCGGTCTCGATCTTGCGGAGGGTCTCGGCGGACAGCCCGGCGGCGGCGGCCACCTCGGCCATGCTCCGGTCGCCGCGCGCCTGGCGCAGGATCGTGCCCAGCCGGTGACCGCGTTCGCGGTCCAGTTCGCTCAGTGGAGGTCGCACCATGCACGCGATCCTAGCAACCGTGATAACAATACCGGTATAAGTATTGGATTCACGGGAGAGTGGAACATGGTTGAGATCAAGACACCGGCGGAGATAGAGGCCATGGCCGAAGCCGGCAAGATCGTGGCGGCGGCCCTGGCCGCCGTCGGCGCACACGCAGCCCCCGGGGTGAGCCTGCTGGAACTCGACGAGATCGCCCGCACGGTGCTCGCCGACTCGGGCGCCACCTCGCCGTTCCTCGGCTACCAGCCGGCCTTCGCACCCACCCCGTTCCCCGCGGTGATCTGCACATCCGTCAACGACGCCATCGTGCACGGCATCCCCGGCCGCTACCGGCTGCGCGACGGCGACCTGCTCAGCGTCGACTGCGGCGCCCTGCTGGACGGCTGGGCCGGCGACGCGGCCGTCAGCCTCACCGTCGGCCGCCCCCGCCCCGACGACCTGGCGCTCATCGCGACCACGCAGACCGCACTGGAGGCCGCCATCGCACTGTGCGTGCCCGGCGGCCGGATCGGCGACCTCGGCCACGCGATCGCCCGGACCGGCCGGGCCGCAGGCTACGGCATCCCCGACGACTTCGGCGGGCACGGCATCGGCCGCACCATGCACGAGGACCCGCACGTGGCCAACCGGGGCCGCCCCGGACGCGGCCTGACGCTCCGGCCCGGCCTGGTGCTGGCCATCGAGCCGATGTTCACCGCCGGCGGCACCGACGGCTACGTGACCGCCCCCGACGGCTGGACCCTGTCCAGCGCCGACGGCAGCCGCGCCGCCCACGTCGAGCACACGGTCGCCGTCACCGACGACGGACCGCGCGTCCTGACCCGGCCGTGACGCACGGCGCCCGCCGGGGCCGGAACGCACCCGGCCCCGGCGGACCGCGCCATGCCCGGCCGGTCCCCGCCGCCCGGCACCGCTCCGCCCCCCGGTCATCCCGGATCCCCCAGCCGGACCATCAGATGGGTGACCAGCCGCTCCGGCACGGTGACGGCCGGGTCGGACAGGTAGACCTCGCGGACGGGGCCGCGCACCGGATGCCCCCGCTCGGCGCACCACGCCAGCAGCGAGTGGTAGGCCGGCGCCGACTGGTCGTAGGGCCCGACGTGGACGACACGGGCGAAGGACCCGCCGGGCAGCAGGTCCGCCTCCGTCCCGGGCGGCGGGCGGCGGCCGCGGGGGCCACCGGAATCCAGCAGCACGGCCACGGCCACCGGCAGGGGACCCTCCAACTCCACCGGGAACAACCCGACCAGCCCGGCCGGCTCCCCGCCGGCCCCGGCCGGGCTGCCGGGATCCGGCACGGGGACGCCCAGCCGGGCCACGCACACCGCGAAGGCCCGGCCGATGTCCTCGGGCGAGACGGCCACCTCCCGGGCCAGCGCGACCCTGCGGGCGGGCTCGGCCACCACCTCGACCGGCAGCGCGGGCAGACCCGCGCCCAGCACCCGCTCCAGCGTCGCCAGGGTACGGCGCCGCCGCGCCAGCTCCGCCTCCAGGCCGGCACGGACCCGGCCCAGCACCCGGTGGGGGTCGGTACCCGACAGCACCTCCCCGATGGCGGCCAGCGGCACGTCCAGCGAGCGCAGCAACCCGATCGACAGCGCCTCGCGCGCCTGCCCGGCCCGGTAGTAGCGGTAGCCGGTACCCGGATCCACCCACGCCGGCGGCAGCAGGCCCAGCTCGGCGTAGTGACGCAACTGCTTGACGCTGAGGCGGCACAACCGGGCGAACCGCCCGATCGGCAGCAGAGCCTCTTCCAGATCCTCGTTCACGTTCCCAGCATGGGCCCTCCCTGCGGGGACGATCCCATCACATCGACCGGTCCCCCTGCGGGACCCGTCCGCAGACACCGGCCGGGCAGGAGAGATGAGGGGGGAGCGGTCCGCCCGGCCGGGCGGACCCGCCCGCACCACCGGGAACGACGGCACGCACGCCGCACCGCCACGACACCCTACCCGCCGGACCCGCCGCCCTCCCGGCCGGGAGCACGACCCCGGCCCCCTAGGCTGAAGACCGTCCCCGGTTCCGTTCGAAGGAAGGCGCCCCCGCCGTGTCCAGCATCCCCGCCGCGCCCGCAGCGCTGCGCCTGTTCCGCTACGTCGCGATCGCCGAGGCGTGCTCCTGGGCGGGCCTGCTCGCCGGCATGTACTTCAAGTACATCGCCGCCACCGGCGACCTCGGCGTGAAGATCTTCGGCCCGGTCCACGGCGCCCTGTTCGTGCTGTACGTCCTCGGAGCGCTCGCCGCCGGCCGTACGGCCCGCTGGAGCACCGGCACGATCGCCCTCGGCCTGGCGTGCGCGATACCGCCGTTCACCTCCCTGTGGTTCGAACGGCGCATGTCCGCCCGCCTCGCCACCGCCGGGCCGGCCACCGCGGCCTGAAAACCCCTCCCGCCCCCCCGCAGACACCCGTCAAAGACCCAGCACGGCCCGCGTGACGGCGCGGCACCGCTCCGGGCACGTCAGCACGTCGGCGGAGCCGGCGAACTGGTCCACCGACCCGGCCGGCGGCAGCGCCGCCACCACCGGGTCGGTGACCGCCGCCGCCAGCGCGTCGGCGAACCGCCCGGCACCGATCACCTGGAAGGGCCGGCCGGGCAGACCCCGCACCGGCGCCTCCAGCGGCCCGGCCAGCCCCACCCGGTTGTACAGCGCCGCCACCCGCTCGTACGCGCGGCCCAGATGCCGCTCCCGCTCCCGCCACTCCCGCGCCGCCACCGCCCGCGACAACGCTTCACCGAGCTCGGCCGCCCCCGAAAGGCGGGCGAACCCGCTGCCCAGCCATTTCGAGTACGGCGGATAGCGGCGGCGCATCAGCAGCGCCAGCCGCATCACCTCGCGCGCCAGCCCGGCGGTCAGCACCGCCGAACCCAGATCGTCCCCCACTTCCCCGCACCGGCCCGGAAACGACTCCTCCTGCGCCAGGCGCCGCCACTGCACCGCCAGCACATACCGCCACAGATCAGCCGGATACCAGCGCAACGCGGCCCGCGCCGGCTCCAGCACGCCCAGCCCGTCGTGGAAGACCTCCCCGCTGGTGACCTCCGCCAGCCGCTGCCACGGCGCCGACAACCAGTCCAGGACGCCCACCCCCCGGACCGGATCGAACCCGAGCCGCCCGGCGAACCACTCACCCGGATCGGCGACCACGACACCGCTACCGCCCCCGAACACCGTCGGATACCCGCCGAAGACCTCGGGCAGGCCCCGCCCGACCGCCTCCCCCACCTCCTGGGCGACCCCGGCGGCCGTGAACAGCACCACCCGCGGCCCCCAGCCGTGGTCGGCCGAGCGCTCGGTGTCGAACGCCAGCACCTCCGAACCCGCGCCGATCAGCGCGGCACTGTGCGGCACCCCCTCGACCAGGGGCCGCACCACCTCCGTGTAGAAGTCACGCGACAGCTGCAAACCAGGCACGAAACTGGACATCATTCCGTCCACTCTGCCCCGGCCCGCCCTCCCCGCGCACCCGGTTTTCCCCTCGCACGGAGGCGGCCCGGAGCAGCCCGCCCCCAGGCCGTCCCCGGCCGGGGAGAACCCGTCAACCCCCGCAGCGCGCGGCCAGCTCCGCCGCGGCGACCGGCCGGATCCGCATGCCCAACCGCTCGTAGACGCGGATCGCGCCCCGGTTGGCGGTGTCGACCATCAGCGCCACCGTGCCGTGCTCGGCGGCCAGCTCACCGAAGACGAACCGGCACACCGCCTCGCCCAGCCCCCGGCCCCGCCAGGCCGGCGCCGTACCCACCCCCGCCACGAAACCCACCTGCGGCGCCGACCACGCGTCGGCGGCCACCGCCACCGGCTCCCCGCCGGGACCCCGGATCCCGGCCCACCTGCGGATCCCCGCCACCCCCGGCACCGCCCACGCCGACGGCGACGCCACCGCCAGCAGCGCCGCCACCTCACCGTCGGCCTCCGCCGGCAGCCACGCCACGCCCGGGCCGTCCAGGCCACCCGCCCCAGCGCCCAGCCGGTCCACGGCCGCCGCGCCCCGCGCGGCGCCCTCCACCGAGTCCGCGCCCCCGTCCGCCGAGGTGTCCATCCACTCGAACCCCACCGGCGGCCGCGCCCCCGGCAACCGCTCCACCACCCCGGCCACCAGCGACCGCTCCCCCAGCAACCGGTAGGACGGCCCCAGCTCCGGCAGCACCCGCCGCACCAGCTCCGCCACCGCCGCCACCGGACCGCGCACCGTCAACCGGTCACGCCGGTTCAACTGCGGACTGGCCACCGCCACCGCCCCGTCCAGCGCCCACGCCCGCACCCCGCCCCGCAGCCCCTGAGCGGCCCACACCACCATGCAGTCGCCCCCGGACGCGGCCAGCACGTCCGGGACCGTGAACAACTCCACCACCGGCTACAGGATCGCGCCCGGAACGTAGCCGGCCGCCTGCGGATGCCGGGCGGTGACCTCACCCACCCGCGCCACCACCGCCTCCACCTGCTCGGCCGCCGCCCCCGTGAAGGAGACCCGGTCGGCCAGCAGCGCCTCCAGCGCCGCCGCATCCAGCGGGAACCGCTCGTCGGCCGCCAGCCGCGCCAGCAACTCGTTACCGGCCCCCCGCTCCCGCATCGCCAGCGCCGACGCCACCGCGTGCTCCTTGATCAGCTCATGCGCCGTCTCCCGGCCCACCCCGGCCCGCACCGCCGCCATCAGCATCTTCGTCGTCGCCAGGAACGGCAGGTACCGGTCCAGCTCCGCCGCCACCACCGCCGGGAACGCCCCGAACTCGTCCAGCACGGTCAGCATCGTCTCCACCAGCCCGTCGAAGGCGAAGAACGCGTCCGGCAACGCCACCCGGCGCACCACCGAACACGACACGTCCCCCTCGTTCCACTGGTCCCCGGCCAGCTCCGCCGCCATCGACGCGTACCCGCGCAGCACCACCGCCAGCCCGTTCACCCGCTCACACGACCGGGTGTTCATCTTGTGCGGCATCGCCGACGACCCGACCTGCCCTTCGGCGAACCCCTCGGTGACCAGCTCGTGCCCGGCCATCAACCGGATCGTCTTCGCCAGCGACGACGGCGCCGCCGCCAGCTGCACCAGCGCCGTCACCACCTCGTGGTCCAGCGACCGCGGATACACCTGCCCCACACTGGTGAACCGGTGGGCGAACCCCAGATGCGCCGCGATCCGGTCCTCCAGCTCCGCCAGCGCACCCCGGTCCCCGCCCAGCAGGTCCAGCATGTCCTGCGAGGTGCCCACCGGACCCTTGATCCCGCGCAGCGGATAACGGGCGATCAGCTCCTCCAGCCGCGCGAACGCCACCAGCAGCTCGTCGGCCGCCGACGCGAACCGCTTGCCCAGCGTCGTCGACTGCGCCGCCACATTGTGCGAACGGCCCGCCATCACCGTCTGCGAGTGCTCGGCGGCCAGACCCGCCAGCCGCGCCAGCAGCGCCACACACCGGTCCTGCACCAGCACCAGGCTGTCGCGGATCTGCAACTGCTCGACGTTCTCCGTCAGGTCCCGCGACGTCATGCCCTTGTGCACGTGCTCGTGCCCGGCCAGCGCGTTGAACTCCTCGATACGGGCCTTCACGTCATGGCGGGTGACACGCTCCCGCTCCGCGATCGACGCCAGGTCGACCCGCTCGACCACCTTCTCGTAGTCGGCCACCACCCCCGCGCCGACCTCCACGCCCAGCTCGGCCTGGGCGGCCAGCACGGCCAGCCACAGGCGGCGCTCGGCCACCACCTTGTACTCGGGAGACCACAGACGGGCCAGCTCCGCCGAGGCGTAGCGGGTGGCCAGGACATTGGGGATACGCGGCTTGGCAGTCACGTTGCCTCAGCTTATCGGCGCCCCCGCGCACCGCGCGCCCGGGGTCCTCCCCGACCACCCGCCGGGCCCGCGACAGGACCGGACCCGCGGAAAAGCGGGCCGCCGTACGGCGTGCGCAGTACAGCGCACCACCGCACGGCGACCGGTGACCGGCGTGAAACCGCTAGCGCGAAGCCGCCAGCTCGTCGGCGTCGTACACCTTCACCTCCGACCCGCCCCGCGAAGCCTTCCGCGGACCGCGGCGCAGCCGCTCCTTGGCCCGCTCCAGCATCACGTACAGCGTCGGCACCAGCACCAGCGTCAGCAGCGTCGACGACAGCAACCCGCCGATCACCACGATCGCCAGCGGCTGGGAGATGAACCCGCCCGACCCGGTCAGCCCCAGCGCCATCGGGACCAGCGCGAAGATCGTCGCCACCGCGGTCATCAGGATCGGCCGCAGCCGCCTGCGACCTCCCTCGATCACCGCCTCCACGATGCCCATCCCCTGCTCCCGGTACTGGTTGATCAGGTCGATCAGCACGATCGCGTTCGTCACCACGATGCCGATCAGCATCAGCATGCCGATCAACGCCGGCACGCCCAGCGGAGTGCCCGTGGCCAGCAGCAGCCCGATCGCACCCGTCGCCGCGAACGGCACCGACACCAGCAGGATCAGCGGCTGCACGAAACTCCGGAACGTCGCCACCATGATCATGAAGACGATCGCGATCGCCGCCAGCATCGCCAGCCCCAGCTGACCGAACGCCTCCTCCTGATCCGCGCTCACCCCGCCGATCTCGTACGAGGCACCCTCCGGCAGCGACAATCCCTCCAGCCGCGTCGTCAGCGACGCCGTCACACTGCCCAGGTCACTGGCGGTCGCCGTACCCGACACCGTCGCACTGCGCTCGCCGTCGATCCGGGTCACCTGCGGAGGGCCCTCGACCTTCTCCACCGCGGCCACCTCCGACAACTCCACCATCCCCGCGGCCGTCGGCAGCTCCAGCTTCCGGATCGCCTCCACGTCCTCGGGCGCGTCACCGGTGCGCAGGATCAGATCCTCCGCCCGCCCGTCCAGCGTCACCTGGCCCAGCGGAGCACCGCGGAACCGCTGCGCCAGCAGCTGCCCGACCGACGACTCCGACAGACCCCTGGCCGCCGCCTTCTCCCGGTCCACCCGGACCTCGACCCGCTCCGCGCTCGCCGCCAGGTTGGACGACACGTCCCGCAGCCCCTCCAGAGAGGCCATCGCGCCGCGCACCGTCTCCGCGGCCGCCTCCAGCGTCTCGATGTCCGGCGCCTGCACGATGACCTGGACCTGGTTGGCCGAACCGCCCATGCCGCCGCCCTGGCCGCCGCCCACGGTGATCTCACCGACGCCGTCCAGGCCCTTCAGCCGCTCACGCAGCGTCTCCTCCAGCGCCGGCGTGTCCGTGCCCTCGGCCACCGTCACCGAGTACGACGCGCTGTCACCGCCGCCGCCCATCGCCCCCATGAACCCGCCACCGGAACCCACGTTCACCTGGTAAGACTGCACACCCCGGTCCTCCAGACCGGCGAGCACCTCCTCGACCTTCTTGGCCGCCGCGTCCGTGGTCGCCAGATCCGTGCCCACCGGCATCTTCTGGCTGATCGAGACCGTGTCCTGCCCGGAGGAGTCCAGGAAGTTCGTCTCCAGCCGCCCGGCCAGGCCCATCGTCGCGACGAAGACCACCACGCCCACCAGGACCGTCACCAGCCGCCGCCGCGTCGCGAACCGCAGCACCGGCAGGTACGCCCGCTGCAGCGGACTGCGCAGCTCCTTGGCCTCGGCCTCCTCCCGGACCGCCCGCGCCTCCTCCGCACCCAGCACCGGAGCCTTCAGGAACCAGTACGCCAGCACCGGGATCACCGTCAGCGACACCAGCAGCGACGCCAGCAGCGCCACCGTCACCGTGATCGCGAACGGCGCGAACAGCTGCCCCACCATGCCGCCGACCACCGCGATCGGCGCGAACACCGCCACCGTCGTCAGCGTCGAAGCCGTCACCGCCCCGCTCACCTCGCGCACACCCGCCAGCACCGCGTCGCGCTTGGCCTCGCCGTACTCCAGATGCCGCTTGATGTTCTCCAGCACCACGATCGAGTCGTCCACCACCCGGCCCACCGCGATGGTCAGCGCACCCAGCGTCAGCATGTTCAGCGAGTAGTCGCCCAGCCACAGCGCGATCAGCGCGATCACCACCGACAGCGGGATCGACACCGCCGTCACCAGCGTGGAACGCACCGACAACAGGAACACCAGGATCACCAGCACCGCGAACGCCAGCCCCAGCAGGCCCTCGGTCGTCAGATCCTCGATCGACCGCTCCACGTACGGCGCCTGGTCGAAGATGACCGTCACCGGCGCGGTGTCGCCGATCGCCCGGACGATCTCCGGGATCCGCTTCGCCACCTCATGGGAGATCGCCACCGCGTTGCCGTCCGGCGCCATCGTCACCGACACGCCCAGGCTCGGCTCACCGTTCGTCCGGGTCAGCGACGTGGCCGCCGCCGGCTCCCGCTCGATGTCGGCGACGTCGGCGAGCCTGACCGGCTTGGGCGCCTTCGGCGCCGCCGCGGGACGCGCCTGCCCCGCCCGCCCCCCGGCGCCGGGCACCTGACGGCCCTGCTGCGCGGCCTGCTGCTGGGCCTGCGGAACCTGCGCCGCCGGAGCGGCCGGCGTCAGATAGAGGTCCTCCAGCTCCTTCAGAGAATCGATCCGGTCGCCCACCTGCACGGTCAGCGACCTGTTCTCCTCGGTCAGGGCACCCGCCGGAACCGGCTGGCCGTTGGCCCGCAGCACCTCGGCGACCGCGGTCGGCTGCAGGCCGAGCAGCGCGAGCTTTCTCAGGTCAGGAGTGATCACCACGGTCTCGTCGCGCACGCCGGTCACCGCCACGTCGCGCACGCCCTCGATGCCCCGCAGCTCCGGAACCATGATCCGCTCGAGCTTGTCGGCCATCGCCCGACCGTCGCCGCCGTCCTCCACCGCCAGCACCAGCACCGGGATGTCGTCGGTGCCGCCCGTCATCACCTGCGGGTCGGTCCCCTCCGGCAGCGCGGCCTCGATCCTGGCCACCGACTGCTGCATCTTGGCGACCGCGTCGTCGATGTCCGTGCCGTACTCGAACGCCACCTGGACCTGGGACAGACCCTCCCGGGAGGTGGAGGTCACCTCGGTGACCCCCGCGATGCCCTGGAAGCTGTCCTCGATCGGCTTGGTCACCTGCTCCTCGACGATCTCGGGAGAGGCGCCCTGGTAGGCGGTCACCACGAACGCCCCCGGGAACGAGAGCGAGGGCAGCAGCTGCTGTTTCAGCGACGGGATCGCGAAGGCGCCGAACGCGCTCACCACGACCGCGATCATTATGACGAGGCTGCGGTTGGCGAGGCTCAACCTGGCCAGGGCTGTCATAAGAGGGGGCTCCTAGAGGACGTCAGAATAATGTTGCCGCCAGACTAACACTTCGCCTCGAACGAATATTTAACGGAGCCTCACGATCCTGATAACCTTCTCAGGAAACGAGAGGTGAGCGTGGACGACGAACGTGACCGGCTGATCGACCGCATCGGCGACATACAACGCGACCTGGGCCGCATCTTCGCCCAGAACCGCCAGTCCTCTCCCCTGTTCGACTCCAACCTGACCATGCGCCAGCTCAAGGTCGTCATGCTCCTGGCCGCCCGCGGCTCGGCCTCCGGCCAGGAGCTCGCCCACCACCTCGGAGTCGGCCTCGGCACCGTCACCGGCCTCGTCGACCGCCTCGTCGGCCACGGCCTCGCCGCCCGCCGCGAAGACCCCCACGACCGCCGCGTCCGCCGCGCCGAACTCACCCCGGCCGGCCACTCCCTGATGGAGCACATCTCCAACGCGGGCCTCGACGACTTCCGGCGCCTGCTCGTGCACCTCGACACCCAGACCCTCCACGACCTGTGCTCCGTCATGGACCGGATCCAGGCCGTCGCAGCCACGCTCCAGGAAGAAGATCCTCCCACCAGAAAGGTAGGATGATAGGTTTTCTGTCCATGTCCGACTACCTCGACACCCTCTTCTCCCTCACCGGCAGAACCGCCCTCGTCACCGGCGGCAGCTCCGGCATCGGCTACGCCATCGCCGAAGCCCTCGGCCGCGCAGGCGCCGACCTCGTCATCGCCGCCCGACGCCCCGAACCCCTCGCCACCGCCGTCACCCGCCTGCGCGCCTACGGCGTCAACGCCACCGCCATCAGCGCCGACCTCGCCGACCGCACCGACCTCACCCGCCTCTGCCGCGACGCCGCCACCCACCACGGCGACATCGACATCCTCGTCAACGACGCCGCCAACAACATCCGCCGCCCCATGGCCGAACTCACCACCGACGACTACGAGCAGACCATGGCCGTCAACATCACCGCCCCCTACCTCCTCGGCCAGCACTACGGCCCCCGCATGGCCGACCGCGGCTGGGGACGCATCATCAACATCGGCTCCCAGCAGTCCATCCGCGCCTTCGGCGACAGCGGCGCCTACGGCATCGCCAAAGCCGCCCTCACCGGCCTGACCCGCTCCCAGGCCGAAGCCTGGTCCCGCCACGGCGTCACCAGCAACACGATCATCCCCGGCTTCGTCCTCACCCCCCTCACCCAGCCCGTCCAAGCCGTCCCCGGCCGCGTCGAAGCCCTCGCCGCCCGCTCCATGACCGGCCGCAACGGCCTGCCCGCCGACTTCGCCGGCCTCGCCGTCCTCCTCGCCGGCCCCGCCGGTGCCTACATCACCGGCCAGGCCCTCTGCGTCGACGGTGGCTTCTCCGTCCACTGACACCGTCCGCTGACACCGGGCACGACCCGCCCGCCCCACCCGCACACCGACCCGAGAGGCCAATGAGCACCACACCCCGGCAGGCCGCCAACGCCCGCCGCGCCGTCTCCTACTTCTTCATCGTCCTCGGCACCGTCTCCGGCGCCTGGGCCGCCCGCATCCCCGCCGTCAAAACCGACCTCGGCCTCAGCGACGGCCAGCTCAGCTACGGGCTGCTCGCCATCGCCGTCGGCCTCGTCGTCGGCATGCGCTTCGCCGGACGCCTCACCGACCACTTCGGCAGCGCCCGCGTCATCGTCCCCGCCGCCATCGGCACCGCCCTCACCATCATCCCCCCCGGCTACGCCCCCACCCTCCCCGCCCTCATCGCCTCCCTCTTCCTGTACGGCCTCGTCAACGCCTCCCTCGACGTCTCCATGAACGCCCACGGCGTCGAGGTCGAACGCGCCTACGGCCGCCCGATCATGTCCTCCTTCCACGGCATGTTCAGCATCGGCGGACTCCTGGGCGCGGGCATCGGCGGGCTCTTCGCCCTCCTCGGCCTCGGCGCGGGCACCACCCTCGCCGCCACCGGCATCCCCCTCGCGCTCGTCTCCCTGTACGCCGGCCGCCACCTCCTGCCCGCCGGCCGCCACCCCTCCGCCCGGCAGAAGCAGGAGAGCGCAGGACCCGCCCGCTGGACCGGCTGGATCGTCCTCATGGGCGTCGTCGCCTTCGCCGGACTCGTCGGAGAGGGCGCCGCCGTCGACTGGACCTCCGTCTACCTCTTCGAGGACCTCCACGCCTCCGAGACCGTCGCCGCCCTCGGCTTCGCCGTCTTCTCCGTCGCCATGACCGTCGGCCGGTTCGCCGGAGACCACCTCGCGCTCAAGCACGGCCCCGCCCGCCTCGTCCGCATCTCCGGCGTCATCGCCGCACTCGGTCTCGGCGCCGCCCTGCTCATCGGCAGCGTCCCGGTCGCCATCGTCGGCTTCGCCCTGTTCGGCCTCGGCCTGGCCACCATCGTCCCCCAGGTCTTCTCCGCGGCCGGCAACCACGACCCCGCCCGGGCCGGGCAGGCGATCGCCCAGGTCGCCACCGTCGGCTACACCGGGCTCGTCGCCGGGCCCGCCATCATCGGCGGCGTCTCCGAACTCACCGACCTGCCCACCGCGCTGGCCATCCCCGCCGTCCTGGCGGCGTTCATGGCGGCCTCCGCCGGCGCCCTGCGCCCCCGCGTGCCCCGCGACGCCGGGGACACGGCGGCGGTACATCCTGAACCCTGAGACCGGGCCGGCAGAGAGGCCTTCTTCCCTTGTGGCTTTGTCTTTTCCGGGTGGTCGGATGTTTCTAGAAACATCCAACCACCTTTACTATGTAGATTATTGTCTAGCGGCGCCGTACCTCGCGGAAGCCCCGGCCCTCATGCCACATCTGGATGACCAGGTGCTCCCCGTCCGCGTCCACGAACGTGCGGACCACCTCGGTGACGTCGATCCGGAACAGGTGCGACTCCTGCCCCTCCGGCAGCTCGAACCTCCCGAGCACCTGCGGATCGGTCACCTCCACCGCCCTGCCCGCCAGCTTGGCGTCCCCCGCCCACCGCGACGGATTCTCGTCGTCGGGGTCCTCCGACGCGCTGTGCAGGGCGAGCCGCGGGTCACGCCGCAGGTCCTTCGCCTTCACCGAACCCGGCATGGACCCCAGCCACAGCTCCCCGTCCTTGAACCGAGCCTCCGTCCCGCTGATGCGGGGTGACCCGTCCCTGCGGAGCGTCGCCATCGTCTTGTGCCGGTGCGCGTCCAGCAGCTCGCGCACCCTGCCCGCCAACTCGGGCACTTCCTTCTCGATCTCCTGCCACGAAGCCATGGCCGACATCGTGCACCCGGTCACCGACAGTCCGGCCGCACCCGCGTCGGCCTGCTCAGCTCGCGGGATCGACCAGCCCCGTCCGGTAAGCGATGACGACCAGCTGCGCACGGTCGCGCGCGCCCAGCTTCGCCATCGCCCGGCTGACATGGGTGCGCGCGGTGGCCGGGCTGAGAGACAACTCGGCACCGATCTCGTGGTTGCTCAGGCCCCGCCCCACCAGGGCCAGCACTTCGCGCTCGCGCTCGGTCAGCACCGCGAGCCGGTCCTCCCCGGCCCGGGCGGCCGTCCGCCGCGCGGTGAACTGGCCGATGAGGCGCCGGGTGATCCGCGGCGCGAGCAGCGCCTCTCCGGCGGCGACCACCCGCACGGCGTGCAGGAGCTCGGCCGGCCCGGCGTCTTTGAGCAGGAATCCGCTGGCACCGGCCTGCAAGGCGTCGAAGACGTACTCGTCGGTGTCGTAGGTGGTGAGGATGAGAACCCGGACCTGCTCCAGCCCGCGCGTTCCGGCGATCTCGGCGGTGGCCCGGATCCCGTCCACCCTGGGCATGCGGATGTCCATGAGGACGACGTCGGGACGCGTGGCACGGGCCCGCTCGACGGCTTCGGCACCGTCGGCGGCCTCCCCCACCACGGTGATGTCGTCCTCGAGGTCGAGCAGAACCTTGAACCCGGATCGCACGAGACCCTCGTCATCGGCGAGCAGCACCTTGATGGGAGCGCCGGTCAGCGGTGAGGCGGCCGCCGCGTTCACAGACGCGACCCGGCCGGCGCGACGGGCAGCCGTGCCCTGACTTCGAACCCGCCACCCGGAATCGGCCCGGCGTGGAGTTCTCCACCCAGCAGCCGGCAACGCTCGCGCATGCCGACGATCCCGCGGCCGGGCCCGGCCGAGCCGCCCGTACCGCCCGGATGCCGGACGGACAGGTGCGGATCCGCGGACTCTTGATCTTGGGCGGCACGGCGGCCCTCATCGGTCACACGGACCTCCAAGTCCTCGATCCCGGGGCTCAGCACTATCGTCACCCGGGTGGGGCCGGCGTGACGGACCACATTGGTGATCGATTCCTGGACGATCCGGTAGACGGCGCTTCCCACCGCGCCGGGCAACGGTGCCGCGGGCGAGGTCTCCTCGAGCTCGATGTCGAGTCCCGCCTCGCGTGCCTTGGCGGCCAGTTCGCCGATCTGCCCCAGCCCGGGATACGGCGCCCGCCCCTCGTCGTCACCGTCGCCGTCACGGAGCACCCCGAGGACGGCCCGCATCTCCCGCAGTGCCCGGGAACTGGTCTGCTCGATGACGCGCAGCGCTTCGCGCGCCGTTTCCGGCCGCTTGTCGAGCACGTGCGCGGTGACACCGGACTGGACGTTGATGATCGCTATGGCGTGCGCGACGGTGTCGTGGACCTCACGGGCGATCCGGAGCCGTTCCGCGTCCACCCGCGCCCGCGCCTCCTCCTCACGCGTCCGCTCGGCCGCCTCGGCGCGCTCCTGGGCTTCGGCCGCGATGACCTGCCGCGTCCGGACGGACTCGCCGAGGGCCGCGCTCATGACCGACACACCGATCCGGAAGTACACCCAGCCGATGGCGGCGCGTGGTTCGATGTCGGCCGCGGCGACCAGCCAGCCGACGGCGAGCACCGAGGCGCCCACGCCGACGATCACCAGCGACCGGCGTCCGTCACCGTAGGCGGCGACGGTGTAAAAAGCGACGAAGAGCCCGAGCCAGCCGGGCCCGTCCGGGAAGTCGAGGGTGTAGTACACCAGGCTGATGAGCGCGGCGGCGACGAACACCGGCACCGGCCACCGGCGGCGGACGGCGACGACCGCGCCACCCGCGATCAGCAGGACGTACCCCAGGTTGCCGAGGTCGGTGAGGGGACGCTGCACCACCTCGCCGGCATTGCGGACCATCGTGCCCTGGACCTGCATCACGGTGATGAAGAGCGCGAGCAACGCGTCCTGTGCCGACGCCGGCAGCCGCAACGGCACCATGCGGTGTTCCATGCCGCGATCCTATGATCGCCGCCCGCGCAAGCAGTCCGCCCGGACGCGCGGCCGCCTACGACGACGGGCGTACCGGGCCACGGGCCGGCTACGCGGAACCGCGTAGACGCCGCCGTCCGCTGCCGGAGGCCGTGGCCGCACCGGCCACACGATGATCGGTCCCGTGGAACCCGCTCAGGCGTTCGCTCGTCACCGGCATCTCGGCCGTCATGGGCGCTTCACGCACTGCCGGCACCTGTCATTCGACCGAAAGGATCCTCATGTCCGCCCGTCACCTGCTGACCGCCGCCGCAGCCGCCCCGCTCGGAATCGCAGGGCTCGCCGCACCGGTGGCCTCGCACGTTCTGGCCCAGCCCGTCGGTGCTTACACCTTGACCTCCGGGCGTCTCTGGTCCGCGGTGGCCGCGCTGCTGGGCCTGGCCGGCGTCGTCATCGGCGGGCTGGCCCTGGCCCGCTCCACCGGCCGTATCGGCACCGGGACCGGGAGGCGGGGAGCCATCGCGGCCCTGATCGCGGGGTCGGCCTGCACGGTCATCGGCGGGCTGGTCGTGGCCGCCGCCGAGGGAGGTCCCAGCACCGGCTACGGAATAGTCGGAGGCTACGTGGACCTGGTGGTCGGGCCGATCGCCGTGGTCCTCGGCGGGCTGGCCCTGGTCCGTTCCCGCCGGGCCGCCTGACCCCGGCGCCGGGCCGACGCCCGTGCCGTTCTCCGTCGGCCCGGCCGGCGTCGTCGTCACGGGTCCACCGCCGGCCGTACGCCGAGCCCGAGTCGCGCTTTCCGTGCGTTGTGGCCGGTCCGACCCCAGGGCAGGACCGGCCACAACGCGAGCCGGGGCCCGCGGCCTTTCGGCTGCGGACCCCGGCTCGGCTGCGCTCAGGGTCAGGCGGGAACGATGTTCTCGGCCTGCGGGCCCTTCTGGCCCTGGGTGACGTCGAACGACACCTTCTGGCCTTCCTGGAGCTCGCGGTAACCCTGGGCGGCGATGTTCGAGTAGTGGGCGAAGACGTCGGCGCCGCCGCCGTCCTGCTCGATGAAGCCGAAGCCCTTTTCCGAGTTGAACCACTTCACGGTGCCAGTAGCCATGTCTATCTCCTTCGATAGGGGCAGAGCCGGAACCCGCACTGCACGGATCCCGCGTCGCCGAGATGAGCCCATCCGGAGATGACCGGCAAACAAAAATGCACCCGAGGGTCACATCCCGTCAGGTGCACACAGAGTTTCATGGGTACCACAACTGCAACTGCACTCAACCTAGCGTCCCCGGCGTCGAAAGACAAACTCACCCCCGGCGCCTCGACCGGCCCGGCAGGCCCGCGGCACCGGCAGCCGCCGACATGGTACGGGGACCGACGGCGCCGGCCGTTCAGCCCTCCGGGAGCGCCGGGCCATCGGCCGGAGGCGGGCCGTACAGGGCCGCGAGCGCGGCGGCCGTCTCGGCCATCGCCGCGCGCAGCTCGGGCGGCTCCAGAACCTCGACGTCGGTCCCCAGGCGCAGCAGCAGCCACCGGGCGTGCCGGATCGACTCGACCGGCAGGCGCAGCACCCTCCAGCCGCGCTCGTCGGGCGGCCCGGCGCCGGCGAGCGCGGCGTCGGCGGGGTCCTCCCCCACCGTGTAGCGCAGCAGGCCCTCCAGCCCGGGGGCCAGCCGGATCAGCGCGTGAGCGGTGTACATGCGCTCGCGGAAATCCACGGTGTAACGCGCCCAGAAGTCCGCGAGGTCGAACCCCTCGGGCCGTTCGAAGCACCCGTCGAGCACCTCTGCGGCCACGATCCGCGCCACCTTGTAGGTGCGCGGCGCCTCATCCCCCGGCGACGCCACCATGTACCACGACCCGCCCTTCAACACGAGGCCGTACGGATGGACCAGGCGCTCCACGTCCTGCGGACCCCAGCGGCGGTAGGTCATCCGCACCGGGCGCTGCTCCCACACCGCCCCGGCGACCTCGCCCAGGAACGGCGCCTCCTCCGCGCTGCGGTACCACCCCGGAACGTCGAGGTGGAAGCGCTCGCGCATCCGGGTGGCGTGGGAACGCGGTCCCGGCGGCAGCGCGGCCAGCAGCTTCAGCTCCGCGGCGGCGGCCACCTCGCCCAGTCCCAGCTCGGCCGCAGGCCCGGGCAGCGCCGCCAGGAACATCGAGGAGGCCTCCTCGGCCGTCAGCCCGTTCAGGCGGGTGCGGTAGCCGTCCAGGAGCCGGTAGCCCCCGGCGGGTCCGCGGTCGGCGTACACCGGCACCCCGGCCGACGACAGCGCCTCCACGTCCCGGTAGACCGTCCGGATCGAGACCTCCAGTTCCTCGGAGAGCTCGGCGGCCGTCATCCGTCCCCGCGTCTGCAGCAGGAGGAGGAGGGACAGGAGACGACTCGCACGCATGCACCCATTCTCCCCCGATTGTCATACGCACATGGACTGTGTTCAAATAAACACATGGAAAGTGCTGATCGCATCCGCGCCATCATGACCGCCCTGCGGGCCGGCGATTCCGTCTCCGTCGCCGAGCTCGCGCTCGAGCACGCGGTCTCCGAGATGACCATCCGGCGCGACCTCGACGAGCTCGCGCAGCAGGGTGTGGTCAGGCGGGTGCGCGGAGGTGCGGTCAGTCTCCTGCTGCGCGGGGAGGAGCCCCCCTTCGCGGTCCGCGAGCGGGAGGCGGCGGAGGTCAAACGGCGCATCGCCGCCGAGGTGGCGTCACTGCTCTCCGACGGGGAGGCCGTCCTGCTGGACTCCGGCACCACCGCCCTGGAGATCGCCCGCACGATCCGCGATCGCCGGATGACCGTCCTGCCGCTCTCCCTTCAGTCGGCCCACGAGCTCGGTACGGCGCCGCGGATCCGCCTCGTCCTCCCCGGCGGCGAGGTCCGCCCCGGCGAGCTCGACCTCACCGGTCCCCTCACCGAGGGCGCCATCCGCTCCCTGCGCTTCGACACGGCGGTCATCGGCTGCTGCGGCCTGTCCGCCGAACACGGCCTGACCGCCTACGACCTGTCGGAGGTCGCCGTCAAGCAGGCCGCGATCGCCTCCGCCCGGCGCGTCGTCGTGGCCACCGACTCGAGCAAGTTCACCCGCACCGCCTTCGGCGCCGTCTGCCCCCTGGACCGCCTCGACCTGGTCGTCACCGACGACGCGATCCCCCCGTCCGAGCACGACGCGCTCACCGCCGCCGGTGTCACCGTCCGCACCGTCTGATCCCGCAGCCGCGGTACAAGCGCACCGACGCCCCTGGAGCCCCCATGATGACCCTCCTCCACGACGACCGGACCGCCCTGCGGCGCGGCCAGGTCGCCGTCTACCTGCTGTTCCTTCTCTCCGGCATGGCGATCGGCACCTGGACGGCCCGCATCCCGGCCATCAGAAACGACCTCGGTCTTGGCGACGGCCAGCTCAGCCTCGGCCTGCTCGGCATCGCGGCCGGGGCGATCACCGGCATGCAGGTGGTGGGCCGCCTGGTCGACCGCTTCGGCAGCGTCAAGGTGATGCTGCCGATGGCCTTCGCCCAGAGCGCCGCCCTGATCCTGCCGGCCCTGGCCCCGAACCTGGCCGTCCTCACCCTCGCTCTGTTCGTCTTCGGCGCGGTCCACGGCACCCTCGATGTCGCGATGAACGCCAACGCCGTCGAGGTCGAGCGCGCCGCCGGCCGGTCCATCATGTCCTCCTTCCACGCGGTGTTCAGCATCGGCGGATTCCTCGGCGCGGCCGCCGGCGGTCTCCTCGCCGCCATCGCCCTCTCCCCCGCCCTCACCTTCCTCACCGTGGCCGTCGCCATCGCGGGCCTGGCGCTCTGGGCCTCCCGCTGGGCGCTCACGGTGGACGGCGGACCCGCAGCCGCGGGCACGGACCCCGGCCCGGGCCGCGCGGGCCGCGGCGTGCTCCTGCTGGGCGTGCTCGCCTTCTGCTGCATGATCGGGGAAGGCGCCGCCGCCGACTGGAGCTCGGTCTACCTGCACGAGCTCAGCGGCTCCGACGGCCTCGCCGCGGCCGCCTACGCGGCTTTCTCCGTCATGATGACCGCCGGACGCCTCGCCGGGGACCGCCTCGCCGCCGTGCTCGGCCCGGTCGTCCTGGTTCGCGGCTGCGGCCTCCTGGCCGCCGCCGGCCTCGGCACCGCCCTGCTGGTGAACCTGCCGATGGCCGGAGTGATCGGTTTCGCCTGTTTCGGCGCGGGCCTGTCCTGCATCGTCCCCCAGGTCTTCTCGGCGGCGGGCCGCCGCGATCCGGTCCACGCGGGCCGCTCACTGGCGCGGGTGGCGAGTCTCGGTTACGCCGGTTTCCTCACCGGCCCGGTGCTGATCGGCGGGGCGGCGGAGGTCTTCGGTCTCTCGCGTGCGCTGGCGATCCCTGTCCTGTTGGCGTTCTTCGTGGCTCTGGCTGCTTCGGTTGTACGAACCACTTCCTTTACAAAGTAGATCATTAAATTCGCCGGACCACCGTCCCGGGAGCGGCGTCAGGCGGCCAGGAACCGGTCGTAGCCGAGTTTCGCGACCATCGCGGCGACCACGCACAGCAGGACGATCCGCACGAACTTCGCTCCCCTCCGCAGCGCCATCCGTGCGCCGAGCTGGGCTCCGGCGATGTTGCACGCGGCCATCGCCAGGCCGAGGAGCCACAGCACCTCCCCCTGGAACCCGAAGACCAGCAGCGCCCCCACGTTCGTGCAGAAGTTGACGATCTTCGAGTGGGCCGAGCCGTCCACGAAGTCCATGCCGAGGATCACCGTGAAGGCGATGATCAGGAAGGTGCCCGTGCCCGGGCCGATGATGCCGTCGTAGAAGGCGATGCCCACCCCGGTGACACCGACAGCCGTCAGTGTCCGGGCCCGGGTGCCCAGCTGGGGCTGGGGACGGGTGCCGAGGGCGGGCCGGAAGGTGACGAACATCGCCACCGCCACCAGGGCGACCATCACCAGCGGGATCAGCGCCTCCTTCGAGATCAGCGTCACAGCCGAGGCGCCGAGCCCGGACAGGAGCACCGCGGCCAGCCCGGCGGGGACCGCCACCCGCTTGTCGATCTTCGTGGTGAGGGCGTAGGTGACGGCCGCCGAGGCCGTGCCGAAGACGGAGGAGAACTTGTTGGTGGCCATCGCCTGGACCGGCGGCACCCCCGCCACCAGCAGCGCGGGGAGCTGCACCAGGCCTCCCCCGCCGACCACGGCGTCGATCCAGCCCGCCCCGGCAGCGGCCACCATCAGCAGCACGATCTGCCACATGTCCATAGATATCCCCCGAAGTCACATATCCGCCGGCCAGAGCGTACCGACCGCTTCCCCAGGGGCAGGACGGCGGCCAGGCTGCGGACGACCCGGGTCCCCCGTACCGGGCGGCGAGGAGGGCCGTGAGGTAGCGTTCACTTCCGCTCAGCGGAAGAAACGGGTGGATCCCCGCGACGGGTCCCGCCGGGAGACCACAGGGAGGGCGCGGTGCCCGGTGGCGCACGCGAGGCCGGGCGGTCGGTCACCTCCCGTGTCCTGGCCGTTCTCGGCGCCTTCGACGCCGACCATCCCCGGCTCACCCTGACCGAGATCGCCCGGCGCAGCGGAATGGCTCTGAGCACCGTCCACCGGCTGGTCGGCGAGCTGGAGGCCTGGCAGGCGCTAACCCGCGCCCCGGACGGGCGCTTCCACGTGGGCCTGCGGCTGTGGGAGCTCGGGCAGCTCGCCCCCGGCCCCCTCCAGCAGGTCGCGCGCCCCTGGTTGCAGGAGCTGTTCGGCAGCACCGGCGAGAACGTCCATCTGGCCGTCCGCGACGGTTTCGAGGTCCTCTACGTGGACAAGGTGCACGGCAGGCGGGCGGTGCCGATCGTCTCGCGCGTCGGCGGACGCCTGCCCATGCACCCCACCGGCGTAGGCAAGGCGCTGCTCGCCTTCGAACCGGACCGGGTCGTCGCCTCCTATCTGTCGCGCCCCCTGGAGAGGCCCACCCCGCACACCATCACCGAGCCCGGGCGCCTGGCCCGCGAACTGCGCCAGGTGCGCGAGCGCGGCTACGCGGTCACCCACGAGGAGATGACGCTCGGCTCGTGCTCTGCGGCCGCCCCCGTCCTGGTGGACGGCAGGCCCGTCGCGGCCGTCGGGATCGTCGTCCCCTCCCGCCGCGCCCGGGAGATGCAGCGCCTGGTCGAGCCGCTCCTGGCCGTCGCCGGGCACATCTCCGACGCCTACCGGACCGCTCTGGCCGCCCCGCAGCCGCCGCACTGAGCGGCCGTCGCCCGTCGGCGGAACCTCAGGGGGGCACCAGGGGACGGGGCGGGACCGGGCCTTGAGGGACACGGACACCGCCTGCCCGGACCGGCGACCGGACAGGTGCCCGGGCCGCTCCCGCGCGGGAGGGCTCAGCCGGTACGGAGCCACACGGCGGTGTCGGCGGGCAGCCGGTCGCCGTCGAGCGGGCCGCTGGCCAGCAGCACGGTCCCGTGCGGCGGGAGCCGTACCGGGTCGGGGCCCAGGTTGACCACGCAGGCCAGGCCGGACTCGCGGGTGAAGGCGAGCACGTCCTCACCGGCCTCCAGCCAGCGCAGCACGCCGTCGCCGAGCTCGGCGCGGCGGATGCGCAGCGACCGCCGGTAGAGGTTGAGCATGGAGCCGGGGTCGGCGGCCTGCGCCTCGGCCGTCAGGTCCTTCCAGGAGGCCGGCTGGGGCAGCCACGGCTCCCCCGTGCCGAACCCGAACGGCGGCTCCTGCCCCGACCAGGGCAGCGGCACCCGGCAGCCGTCCCGGCCGGGGACCGTGCGCCCCGACCGGGTCCAGATGGGGTCCTGGCGCAGTTCACCGGGGATGTCGTCGACCTCGGGCAGGCCGAGCTCCTCCCCCTGGTAGACGTAGGCGCTGCCGGGCAGTGCCAGCGCGAGCAGCGCCGCGGCCCTGGCCCTGCGCTCCCCCAGCACCGCATCGGACGGGGCGCCGTCGCGGCGGTCGGCGTGCGAGAAGGAGGTGACCCGCCGGCCGTACCTCGTCACCGGGCGGGGCACGTCGTGGTTGGACAGCACCCAGGTCGGCGGGGCGCCGATCGGCACGTGGGTGGCCAGGGTCAGCTCGATCGAGGCCCGCAGCTCCCGGGCGTCCCAGGCCCGCCCCAGGAAGTCGAAGTTGAACGCGGTGTGCATCTCGTCGGGACGCAGGTAGCGCGCGAACCGCTCCTGGTCGGGCAGCCACACCTCGCCGATCAGGATCCGGTCCTCGTAGGAGTCGGTGATGCGCCGCCAGCCCCGGTAGATCTCGTGCACGCCGTCGAGGTCGCCGTCGGCGCCGGTGGGGCTGCCGAAGTCCTTGACGATCAGGGCGGCCGAGTCGATCCGGATGCCGTCCACGCCCCGGTCGAGCCAGAAGCGCAGCACGTCGTGGAACTCCGCCACGACCTCGGGGGCGTCCCAGTTGAAGTCGGGCTGTCCCGGGTCGAACAGGTGCAGGTACCACTGGCCGTCGGCGACCCGCGTCCAGGCGGGCCCGCCGAAGATGGACCGCCAGTCGTTGGGCGGCAGGTCGCCCCGGCCGTCCCTGAACCAGAACCGCTCCCGCTCCGGCGAGCCGGGCCCGGCCGCCAGCGCCCGGACGAACCACTCCTGCTCCACCGAGCCGTGGTTGGGCACGATGTCGATGATCGTCCGGATGCCGAGGGAGTGGGCCTCCTCGATGAGCTTCTCCGCCTCGGCGAGGGTGCCGAAGACGGGGTCGATGTCGCGGTAGTCGGCCACGTCGTAGCCGCCGTCGGCCATCGGCGAGGGGTACCAGGGGTTGAGCCAGATCGCGTCGGCGCCGAGCTCGGCGAGGTACGGCAGGCGGGCCCGCAGACCGGCCAGGTCGCCGATCCCGTCGCCGTTGCCGTCGGCGAAGCTGCGCAGGTAGACCTGGTAGATCGCGGCGCCCCGCCACCACGCTCCCCTCTCCGTCCCCCTCTGCGGGACCGTCCCGGCCGACGTGGCGGGGGCCGGGGGCGTTCCCGGAATGGCACTGCCGGACATGCTGCAGCAACTCCTTGTGGTCGTGGGCGGGTGGCGGAGCTCAGCCCTTGAGGCCGCCGGCGGTCAGGCCGGCCATGATCTGCCGCTGGAAGACGAAGAAGACGACGATGGTCGGGATGCTGGCTATCACCAGGGAGGCGATGAGCACGTTCTGCGGCATCTGCGCCGACAGCGAGGCGATGCCGATGCTCACCGACATCTTCTCGTTGTCCGGCAGCACGAGCAGCGGCCAGACGAAGTCCCGCCAGACGTTCACCACGGTGAGGATGGACACGACGCCGAGGATCGGCCGGGAGACCGGCATCACGATCGACCAGAGGATCCGCCCCGGGGAGGCCCCGTCGATCTCGGCGGCCTCGAGCAGTTCCCCCGGGATCGAGTCGAAGAAGCGCTTGAGCAGGAAGATGTTGAACCCGTTGGCCGCGGCCGGCAGCCAGATCGCCCACGGGGTGTTCAGCAGGTCCCAGCCGAGGATCGGCAGGTCCTTCACCGTCAGGTAGGCGGGGAGCATGATGACCATCGGCGGGATCATGAGCGTGGCCAGCATCAGGCCCAGGACCAGCCTGCCGAGCACGGGCCGCAGCTTGGACAGCGCGTAGGCCGCCGTGACGTCGATCGCGAGCGTGAACAGCCAGGCTCCGCCGGCGTACAGGGCGGTGTTGCCGAGCAGCAGGCCCAGGTCCAGCAGTTCCCACGCCTCCAGGTACGCCTCCAGGGTGAACCGGGGCGGCAGGAGGCTCGGCGGGATCCGCAGGAGGTCCTCGGTCGACTTCATCGCGCCGGTGACCATCCAGTACAGCGGGAAGACGAAGACCGCGGTGAAGCCCGTCACCACCGTGACCAGCACGGTCCAGTAGACGGTCCTGCCCCTGCGGGAGTTGAGCTGGTGCGGTGAGACCGCCGTGCGGAACTCCGTCGGGATGGGTCTGCGGGGTCGCGAGGCCCTCCCCTGCTTCCGGGGACGGTGGCCGGGATCGGCGGGGGCGCCGGGGGAACGTCCCGGGGCGGTGGTGAGTCCGGTCATCTCGGCGCCTCCTATTTGGTGTCGTCGCGCGAGAGGCGCAGGTAGAGGGCGGAGAACACCATCAGGACGAGCATGAGCATCACGCCCAGCGCGTTGCCGCCGTTGACGTTGCCGAAGTTGAACGCGTACTGGTACATGAGGTAAACGACGCTGATGGTCGAGTTCTCCGGGCCTCCGCCGGTGAGCAGGTAGGGCTCGATGAAGACCTGCATGGTCGCGACGATCTGCAGCAGCAGCATCACCAGCAGGATCAGCCTGGTCTGCGGGATCGTGACGTGCCGGATCCGCTTGAGGAGCCCGGCCCCGTCCAGCTCCGCCGCCTCGTACAGCTCGCTCGGGACCGTCTGCAGCGCGGCGAGGTAGATCAGCGTGCCGCTGCCGAGGTTCATCCAGGTGGAGACGACGACCAGCGAGATCAGCGCGGTGTCGGAGGAGTTCAGCCAGTCCAGCGGGGGCAGGTGCAGGAAGCCCAGGATCTGGTTGAACAGGCCGGCCTCCGGGTCGTAGAACCACTGGAACAGCAGCACCCCGACCGCCGGCGGGAGCATCACCGGCAGGTAGACGACGAATCTCAGGTAGGCCCGCGCGTGGCGCAGCTCGTTCAGGACGATCGCGACGACGAACGGGATGCCGTAGCCGCAGACGAGCGCCAGCAGGGTGAACATCGCGGTGTTCTTCCAGGCGGGCCCGAAGGCCGCGTCCTCGAACACCGTGACGAAGTTCTCCAGCCCGACCCAGACGGGCGGGTCGACGAAGTTCGTCCGCTGGAAGCTGAGCACGACCTCCCACACCATGGGGTACCAGGAGAAGAACGCGAAACAGATCAGCGCCCCGCACAGGAAACCGTAGGCGGTCAGGTTGCGCTTGACGTCGCGCCGCCGCCTGGTGGGGGGCCGCCCTCGCGCGCCCCGCATGCTCACTGTGGTCATCGATACAGGTCTTTCGGTCTCGGCGTGACGGGCGGGGTGCCGGCCGGCCCGGCGGACCGGCCGGCGCCCCGGAGGCGTGGACGGCGGGTCAGCCCTTCTTCGCCAGCAGCGCGTTGACCTTCGCCTCCGCGTCGGCCAGGAGCCGGTCGACGTCGGCGTCCTTCCTGGTGAGCACCGCCGACATCGGCGTGTCGAGGATGGCGTAGATCTCCTGGGCGTACGGGCCCGGCTCCGGCTTGGCCGGCAGTCCCTTGGAGCCCTCGACCCACTGGGCGTACTGCGCGGGATCGACTGTGGCGTACTGCTTGCGCGCGTCCAGGACCTGCGTGCCGGTCGCGCTGCCGGCCTTCCACAGATCCGGGTACGGCTGGCCGACCGGGTAGTCCTGGGACCTGGCCCGCTCGTAGTCGAGCTGGCCCCTGCCCGGGGTCAGGTACTGGAACTCGATCCACTTCAGGCCCGCCCTGATCTGCTCGGGCGTCGCCCTGGGATTGACCATGAAGCCCTTGCCGCCGTTGAGCAGGGCCTTCGCCTCCGGCTGCGCGGCCACCGCGTAGTCCTCGAACCTCGCCTGGAAGTCGTTCCTGAGCGGCACCAGGACGTCGGGGGCGCCGAGCATCATGCCCATCCTGCCGCCGGCCATGGCCTTCATCAGGTCCTCCCACTTGATGAAGAGCCTGCTGCCCATGCTGTCGTCGGCCCAGCGCATCTGCTTGAGGTTCTCCAGGACGGCCCTGCCCTCGGGGGTGTTGAAGGCCGCCTTCCTCCCGTCGGGGGTGATCGCGTCCCCGCCGTGCCCGTAGATCGACGCGGTGAAGTGCCAGCCTCCGGTGTTGCCGCCGCTGTACTCGCCGAAGCCGACGTAGCCGGGACCGAGGGCGGCGATCCGCTTGGCCGCCGCCCGCACCTCCGCCCAGGTCCTAGGCGGATTGTCCGGGTCCAGGCCGGCCTGCGTGAACAGCTTGCGGTTGTAGACCAGGCCCATGCCGTAGCCGTCGGTCGGCACGCCGTAGACCCTGCCGTCCTTCTTGAAGATCTCCGTGGAGCCGTTGAGGTCGCCGTACGTCTTGACGGTGTCCAGGTACGGCGTGATGTCGGCGGCCTGGCCGGATTCCATGAGGCGGCCCACGTTGGGGAAGTTCGCGTAGAAGACGGTCTCGAGCCGGCCGCCGGCCAGCTTGGCCTCGAACGTCCTCGGCTCGTAGCAGGGGAAGGCGTCCGAAGCCTTCTCGATCTTGATGTCCGGGTTGAGCTTCTGGAACTCCGCCATGTCGTCCTCGAAGTTCTGCCGTTCCGCCTTGTTGGTCTTCGGCGGCACGCAGTTGATCGAGATCGACACCGGGGCGTTCCCGGCGGCCGTGGCTCCGGCGCCCTGCGCCGGCCGGGCGGACTCGTCGGAACCGCACGCGGCGGCCGAGAGGCCGAGCCCGGCCACGAGCAGCGCGCCCATGGTCTCGCGGTAGCCGGATCTCCTCATCGCGCTGACCCTTCTGACGGGGGAACGGAGCCGCTCGCGGTGCCCGTCCCGGCCTGGACGGAACGGCGCCGTGAGCGGCCGGCCGTCCCTTGGTGTGGCCCACACGATAGGCATGGTCGACATATGTTCGCAATATTCAAGCAGAAGGCTGCAATATAACGACTGAGCTACGTGAATCCTGGAGGAGCTGCTCACAGGGGTGGAACGGGACACCGTTCCACCCCTGTGAGCAGCCGCTCGCTCCCCGGCCGCCGGCCTTCCCCGCCGGACCCCGCCGGACCCCGCCGGTCTCCCCCGCCGGGCCGGTCGCCGGATCGCCCTCCCCGGGCCTCAGCCCCCCGTCCCGGCCCGCGCCGTCGAGGCGCGCACGACCAGCTCCGGTTCGAACAGCAGCTCGTCGGCGGGCACCACGGCCTTGTCGATCTGGGCGACCAGCAGCTCCACCGCCGCGCGGCCCATCGCGTCGATGGGCTGACGCACCGTGGTCAGCGGCGGGTCGGTGCAGTTCATCATCGCCGAGTCGTCGTAGCCGATCACCGAGACGTCCCGGGGCACCGACAACCCCGCGCGGCGCACGGCCCTGATCACCCCGAGCGCCAGCACGTCGCTGGCGCAGACGATGCCGGTGACGCCCCTGCGCAGCAGGCGGGTCGCCGCCGCGTGCCCGCCCTCCAGCGAGAACATGGTGTGCTCCACCAGGTCGGAGTCCCCGCCGGCCGACGCCATGAAGATCTCCAGTTTGCGCCGGGAGGGCACGTGGTCCCGGGGACCGAGCACCAGGCCGACGCGCTCGTGCCCGAGCGCCCGCAGGTGGCCCAGGGACATCTCCGCGGCCACCACGTCGTCGGAGGAGACCTGGGGGAAGCCCAGGTGCGCCACCGCCGCGTTGACCAGGACCGTGGGCAGGCCCCGCTCGTGGATCAGCCGGTAGTGCTCGTGGGAGGCGTCGGCCTGGGCGTAGAGGCCGCCGGCGAAGACCACCCCCGACACCTGCTGCTGGAGCAGCAGGTCGACGTAGTCGGCCTCGGAGACCCCGCCCACCGTCCGGGTGCACAGCACCGAGGTGAACCCCTGCTGCGCCAGCGCGCCGCCCACGACCTCGGCGAAGGCGGGGAAGATGGGGTTCTGCAACTCGGGCAGCACCAGCCCGACCAGACGGGCGCGGTCACCGCGCAGCTGGGTGGGGCGCTCGTACCCGAGCACGTCGAGGGCGGTGAGCACGGCCTCCCGGGTCGCCTCCGACACCCCGGGCTTGCCGTTGAGGACGCGGCTCACCGTCGCCTCGCTCACCCCGACCTTCTTCGCCACATGTGCAAGTCGTCGCGTCATGCCGCAAACTGTACGACATTTCACGCAAATATTTGCGTGAATTTGCGCCGTCCGACCGCCGACCGTTTGCGCGCCGATCCCGTGCGGTCCCGGCCTCTCGGACACCGATCCCGTACGGTCTCCCGGCGGGCGGCGGACCGGCGTGCGGCCCGCCCGCCGTGCCGCGCCCGCTCCCGCGACGCGCCGCCTCACCCCTCGCCGGAGGATCTGAGCAGCGACTCGCGCCGGGCCTCGAGCTCGTTGATCAGGTTCTCCTGCTCGTCGGCCAAGTTGATCATCTGCGCCCGCTCGTTGGCGTCCGTGGCGCCCAGCCCGCCGACCTGGTCGCGCATGGCCGCGACCTCCGCGCGCAGCCGCGCCAGCTCCTCGTCGAGCCTGCGCAGTTCTTCCCCGTTGCTCATCCGCTGTCCATACCCAAGGAGGTCCCGGGATCACGCGGGCAGGACCGCTCCGCGCCGTGCCGCCCGCCTGCGGCACGGCGCCCCGCACCGCCGGCCCCGAAGGACACGGCCCTGAAGGAGACGGCCGGACGGGCGCCGTTCGCAGTCCGCCCCGGACCTCAGATCCCGTCGCGGGGATCCTCCGGGCCCTCCTCGTCCCCCGGCTCCCCCGGCCCCGTCCCGCTCTCCGACGGGGAGGGCGACGGCCGTCCCGGCTCCGGAGTCGCCGGCACCGGCGGCGGCGTCGGCTCGAACCTCGTCGGCGGCAGCGGCGCGGGGAACCGCTCGACCTCGTCGTCCGGGCGCAACGACTGCCAGAGCATCGCGGCCAGCAGCACCAGCAGGACGGTCAGCACCGCCCCGGTCAGGACCACCGTCCGGAGGGTCTCCACCGCCGGCGGGACCCCCCGGGAGGGCGGCGGCAGCGCGGGCGAACGGTCGCCCACCCAGTGCGGCGCGAAGTCCGGGCCGTGCCGCTCACCGGTCAGCGTGCCGCGCACCAGCACCGGCTCCAGGAACCGCTCGGCTCCGGCCCGGTCCGGTTCGTACGGCGTGGCGACCCAGGGCGCGGCGCCGCCGTCCATGGCCAGCACCTGCGGGACCGCCTCGGCCACCGCCGTCCGGCCCCGCGCCGCCCTGGCCATCCAGCCCCGGACCCCGCGGCTGGCCGCCGCCTCGCGGATCGCCGTGACGAAGCGGTCCCTGGCCGCCGGGTCCTGCGCGGCGCCCCTGGTCAGCACCGCCAGCGAGACCGCCCGGCCGCCGGAGTCCTGCCCCAGGTAGACCAGCCCCGCAGGCCCGACCCGCAGGCGCGCCTGCAGGACGAACTGCCCGAGCCGGGGCGGGTCACCGTACTGGAGCGGACTGGCCACGCCTGCCATGAAAGCACACGGGAAAGCCGGTGGCGGCGATCACACCTCGCGCAGGTGGGTATCAACCGGAAATGCGCACCACTCCAGCCATGCGGCAGAGCCCTCTGTTTGGTGGAATGTCACCATGACCGTCGCCGAGGAAGTTCCCAGCGAGACCGACGCCGGACTGCTGCGCGAGGCCCTGACCGAGGTCCGGCGGGTCATCGTGGGCCAGGACCACATGGTGGAGCGGCTGCTCGTGGCGCTGCTGGCGCGCGGCCACTGCCTGCTGGAGGGGGTGCCCGGCGTCGCCAAGACCCTGGCCGCCTCCACGCTGGCCACCGTGGTGGGCGGCACCTTCGCCCGCATCCAGTTCACGCCCGACCTGGTGCCCAGCGACATCGTGGGCACCAGGGTCTACCACCCCTCCCGCGAGGCCTTCGACGTCGAGCTCGGTCCGGTCTTCGTCAACTTCCTGCTCGCCGACGAGGTCAACCGCGCCCCGGCTAAGGTGCAGTCGGCCCTGCTGGAGGTCATGGCCGAGCGCCAGGTCTCCCTGGCCGGGCGGACCCACCCGCTGCCCAGGCCGTTCGTCGTGCTCGCCACCCAGAACCCCATCGAGTCCGAGGGCGTCTACCCGCTCCCCGAGGTCCAGCGCGACCGCTTCCTCTTCAGGGTCCGGGTCGGCCACCCCAGCGCCCACGAGGAGCTCGAGATCCTGCACCGGATGAGCGTCACCCCGCCCACGCCCAGGGCGGTCCTCGACCCGGATCGGCTGTCCGCCCTGCAGAGCCTCGCCGACCAGGTCTCGGTGCACCAGCTGGTCGCCGACTACGTCGTGCGGCTGGTCATGGCCACCCGCTCGCCCGCCGAGTACGGCCTGGCCGGCCTGGAGGAGAACATCGAGATCGGCGTCAGCCCGCGCGCCACGCTCGGCCTGGTCGCCGCCGGCCGCGGCCTGGCCCTGCTGCGCGGCCGCGACTACCTGCTCCCCGACGACATCCGGGACGTGGCCGTGGACGTGATGTCGCACCGGCTGATGCTCACCTTCGACGCGCTCGCCGACGGGATCGACCCCGACGACGTGGTCCGGCAGATCCTCGCCGCCGTGCCCCCGCCGCTGGTGGTCTGGAACCAGGGCCCCCGATGACCCCGGCCCCCGAGCCGCGACGCTCCGGCGTCGCCATGAGTACGGCCGAGCAGGCGCTCCGCAGGCTGGAGCTGACCATCGTGCGGCGGCTGGACGGCCTGCTGCACGGCGCGCACCAGGGCCTGCTCCCCGGGCCCGGCAGCGAGGCCGGCGACAGCCGCGTCTACGTCCCCGGCGAGGACGACGTCCGCCGCATGGACTGGGCGGTGACCGCCCGGACCTCCGTCCCGCACGTCAGGGACCTCATCGCCGACCGGGAACTGGAGACCTGGGTGCTGGCCGACCTCTCGCCCAGCATGGACTTCGGCACCGCCGCCGTGGAGAAGCGGGAGCTGGTGGTCGCCGCGGTCGGCGCGATCGGGTTCCTCACCCGGCGGGTCGGCAACCGCTTCGGCGCCTACGTCCTGCACGACGAGTACGTCCACCGGATGCCCGCCCGCGGCGGCCGGCCCGCCCTGTACGGCCTGCTGCACTCGCTGATGGACGCGCCCCGGGGCCGCCCGGTCGCCGACGCCCCCGACCTGGCCGAGGGCATCGAGGTGCTGGCCTCGGCGCGGCGCCGGCGCGGCCTGCGGGTGGTGGTCTCCGACTTCCTGGACGCCGAACCCGCCCTCGACCCCGACCTGGAGCTGCCCTGGGAGCGGCCGATGCGCCGCCTGGCCGCCCGCCACCAGGTGCTGGCCGTGGAGGTGATCGACCCGCGCGAGCTGGAGCTGCCGCCCGTGGGACTGGTCAGCCTCACCGACCCCGAGTCGGGGCGGAGCCGCCAGGTCCGGCTCACCGCGAAGGTGCGCGCGGCCTACGCCCGGGCGGCGGCCGCCCAGCGGGAGGTCAACCGGATGGCGCTGCGCCGCTGCGGCGCGGCGCACCTGGTGCTGCGGACCGACCGCGACTGGGTGGCCGACATCGCGCAGTTCGTGCTGAGGCAGCGGCGCACCGCGCACCTGACGCACCGGAACCCGGCGGGGGCGGCCCGGTGACCTTCCTGTCTCCCGCCTGGCTCTGGCTGTTCGCCGCGCTCGCGGCCCTCGTCGCGGCCTACGTGGCGGCCCAGTTCGCCCGCCGCCGCTACGCGGTTCGCTTCACCAACCTGCCGCTGCTCGACCTGGTGACGCCCTCCGGGCCGGACTGGCGCCGGCACGTCGCCCCCGCGCTGTTCCTGCTGATGATGAGCCTGCTGGTGCTGTCCGCCGCCCGCCCGGCCGACGCGGTGCGGGTGCCCCGCGACCGGGCGACGATCATCATCGCGCTGGACGTCTCGCTCTCGATGGAGGCCGACGACGTCTCGCCCAACCGGCTCGCCGCGGCCAAGGAGGCCGCCCAGAAGTTCGTCCGGGACCTGCCGGAGCGCTTCAACGTCGGCCTGGTCGCCTTCGCCCGCTCGGCCGCCGTGGTCGTCTCCCCCACGATCGACCACCAGGCCGTGGCCACCTCGCTCGCCAACCTGAACACCCGGGCCGGCACCGCCATCGGCGAGGCGGTGTTCAGCTCCATCGACTCCATCCGCTTCTTCGACCAGCAGGCCGTCAGCGACCCCCCGCCGGCCGCGATCGTGCTGCTGTCCGACGGGGACAACACCTCGGGCCGGTCGGTGGCCGAGGCCGTCGAGTCCGCGGTCAACGCCCGCGTGCCCGTCTCCACGATCGCCTACGGCACCCAGGACGGCACCGTCTCCATCGACGGCAGGGAGGTGAACGTCCCGGTCAACAAGGTGACCCTGCAGGCCCTCTCGCAGGGCACCGGGGGGCGCGCCTACGAGGCGGAGTCGGGCAGCGAGCTGCGGGCGGTCTACGAGCAGATCGGCACCTCCCTCGGCTACCGGACGGTCAACCAGGAGATCGGCCGGTGGTTCACCGTGGCGGGCGTGGTGACGGGCCTGCTGTTCGCCGTCTCCGCCCTCCTGCTGGGCTCGCGCATCCCCTGACCTCGCCGGGAGCCCGCACCGGCCACCGGGTGTGCGGAGCGCCGCGCCGGAGGCGGGACAATGGGCACGTGGCACATTACTTCGAGGAGCGCCCCGAGAGCGCCAGCCGGCCGGGCTCGGTCACGCTCGTCCTCCCCGACCTCCACCTGAGGCTGGAGACCGACAGCGGGGTGTTCTCCCCCGAGCGGGTCGACCAGGGCACCCGCATCCTGCTGGAGAGCGTGCCCCCTCCCCCGCCGGAGGGCGACCTGCTGGACCTGGGCTGCGGTTACGGTCCCATCGCGCTGACGATGGCCTCGCGGGCTCCCGCCGCGACCGTCTGGGCGGTCGACGTGAACCGCCGCTCCGTGGACCTTTGCGCCGCGAACGCCCGGACCGCTGGCCTTGACAAAGTAAGGTCAGTGCATGCCGACGAGGTCCCGGAGGAGGTCAGGTTCAGCGCCATCTGGTCCAACCCGGCGATCCGCATCGGCAAGACCGCCCTGCACGAGATGCTGACGCGCTGGCTGTCGCGCCTGACCCCGGACGGCGCCGCCCACCTGGTGGTCCAGAAGCACCTGGGGTCCGACTCCCTGCAGCGCTGGCTCAACGAGCAGGGCTGGCCCACGACCCGTACGGCCTCCCGGTCGTCCTACCGGATCCTCCGGGTCGGGGCGCGGTGAGCACCGCCCGGCCCGCGCGGAGCCGGCCGGCGGACGGCGAGAGCACGACGACGAGACCCACGACCAGGAACGGTGAACGCCCCATGACCGCCAACCCGCGCAGGCAGCTGCGGCCGACCGACGTCAAGCGGCTCAACCGCACCTGGCGCAGGAACACCGAAGGCCGCCTCGCCCTGATCGTCGAATCGGTGACCGGGCCGTTCAACATCGGCTCCATCTTCCGCACCGCCGCCGCCTTCGGGGCCGAGCGCATCTGGCTGGCGGGCAACGCCACTCCCCCGACCAACCCCAAGGCGCAGAAGACGGCGCTGGGCACCGACCGGCTCGTCGCCTGGGAGGAGCCGGTCCCGGTGACGGAGGCCGTACGGGCCGCCAAGGCGGACGGGTTCCGGGTGGTCGCGGTGGAGCTGACCGGCGACGCCGCCCCGCTGCACGAGGCGGAGCTGACCGGTGACGTGTGCCTGGTGGTGGGCAGCGAGGACCACGGCTGCTCCCCCGCGCTGCTGGAGGCCGCCGACGCCGTCTGCTACATCCCGCAGGTCGGCCGGGTCGGCTCCTTCAACGTCGGGGTCGCCACGGCGATCGCCGTGGCGGAGGTCCGCCGCCGGGAGTGGGCCGCCCTGGAGCCGGCCCGCGTCGCGGAATCGGAGTGACCGGATCGGCCGGGTGGAGTGACCGGATCGGCCGGGTGGAGTGACCGGATCGGCCGGGTGGTGCCGGACGCGGCCGGGTGGTGCCGGACGCGGCCGGGCGCTCCTCGGCGCGCACCGCACGCGGTCGGCGTCCGGATGCACGCGGCCGGCGCCCGGGTCGTGCGGGGCGCGCGTCCCGGCCGCGGTCACGCGCCCCGCAGCGCGTCGGCGAGCGGGCCCCGGCCGGTCACCGTGATCCGTCCGGCGGCCACGGCGTCCGCGACCGTCCGGACGTCCCGGGCGAGGGCGACGCAGGTGTCCGCGTCCGTGGCGAGCCGCGCGTCGGCGGCCTCGGCCGGGCCGTCCCCGTAGGACGGCGGGCCCTCTCCGCCGAGCCGCAGGTGGAAGGTCCCCTCCTCCAGCGCGACCTCGACGACTCCGGCGCGCCCGCCCGCGACCTGCTCGAGCCGGTGCACCAGGGGGACGGCGAACCAGTGCGCGCGGACGGCGTCGGTCGGGCTCCGCTCGGCGAGGCCGTCCGCACCCCAGGACGCCAGCGCGGCCAGGACCGGCAGCAGGCCGCGACCGCGCGGCGTGAGCTCGTAGACCGTGGCGGCGCCGGGCGGCGGCAGCCTGCGGCGGGTCACGACGCCCTCGCGCTCCAGGTCCTTCAGCCGGGCGGCGAGCACGTCCGTGCTCACTCCCGGCAGGTCGGCGTGCAGCTCGGTGTACCTGCGGGGACCGGCCAGCAGCTCCCGGACGACCAGCAGCGCCCACCGGTCGCCGACGGCGTCGAGTGCCCGCGCGATGGCGCAGTACTGGTCGTAGCTCCGTCGTGGCATGCCGCCACTCTAACGGTTGGACTTTCCAAGTGCTCACTTGGTAGAACCAAGTGACACCGCAGACGGCGGAGACGCGGACACGGATCGGGAGACCACCGCATGGAGTTCAGGCAGTCGAGCAAGCTGAACGGGATCTGCTACGAGATCCGCGGACCGGTCGTCGAGCACGCCGACGCCCTGGAGGAGGCGGGGCACAGCGTGCTCCGGCTGAACACCGGCAACCCGGCGCTGTTCGGTTTCGAGGCGCCCGAGGAGATCGTCCAGGACATGATCCGGATGCTTCCGAAGGCCCATGGCTACACCGACTCCCGGGGCGTGCTGCCCGCGCGGCGGGCGGTGGCCCAGCACTACCAGGAGCGCGGCCTGCCCGACGTGGACGTCGACGACGTCTACCTCGGCAACGGCGTCTCCGAACTGATCTCAATGGCGGTCCAGGCCCTGGTCGACGACGGCGACGAGGTCCTGATCCCGGCCCCGGACTACCCGCTGTGGACGGCCGTGACCACCCTGGCCGGCGGGCGGGCCGTGCACTACCTGTGCGACGAGTCGGCCGGCTGGTACCCCGACCTCGACGACATGGCCGCCAAGATCACCGCTCGCACCAGGGCCGTGGTGATCATCAATCCCAACAACCCCACCGGCGCGGTCTACCCGAAGCGGGTCCTGGAGGGGATCCTCGACCTGGCCCGGCGGCACGGCCTGATGGTGCTGGCCGACGAGGTCTACGACAAGATCCTCTACGACGACGCCGTCCACCACCACGTCGCGGCGCTCGCCCCCGACCTGGTGTGCCTGACCTTCTCCGGCCTGTCGAAGGCCTACCGGGTCGCCGGCTACCGCTCCGGCTGGCTGGTGGTGTCCGGCCCCCGCGAGCACGCCCGCGACTACCTGGAGGGCCTGACCATGCTGGCCTCCATGCGGCTGTGCCCCAACACCCCCGCGCAGTACGCCGTCCAGGCGGCGCTCGGCGGCCGGCAGAGCATCAACGACCTCGTCCTGCCGGGCGGCCGCCTGCGCGAGCAGCGCGACCTCGCCTGGGAGAGGCTCAACCGGATCCCCGGCGTCTCGTGCGTGAAACCGCAGGGGGCGGTGTACGCGTTCCCCCGCCTCGACCCCGAGGTGCACAAGATCGTCGACGACCAGCGGTTCGTCCTGGACCTGCTGCTGCGGGAGAAGATCCAGGTCGTGCAGGGCACCGGCTTCAACTGGCCGCGCCCCGACCACTTCCGCATCCTCACCCTGCCGCACGCCGACGACCTGGACGCGGCGATCGGCCGCATCGGCCGGTTCCTCGACGGCTACCGCCAGGCGTGACCCCGCCCGCCGGGGCCCGCCGGGTGCGGTCACGCCGTCCACCGCGTCTCCGCCGGGTGCGGTCACGCCGTCCACCGCGTCTCCGCCGGGTGCGGCCCCGGCGGAGACGCGCCCCCGGTGGTCACCCGGCCGGCGTCAGCCGCGGACCTTCGAGGAGCGGAAGAGCTTGGCCGCGAACATGACCACCACGGCCACCAGACCGATGATCAGGGCCCACTTGAGCAGGCCGAACAGGAGGCCCAGCACCGAGCCGAGCAGGAAGAAGGCGAGCACCACGGCCGCCACTATCAGCAGAATTCGTCCCATGTGCCCACCGTAGGGCGCAACGGGGCCGGGCGGCGGTCCCGCGGACCGAGATCAGGGACAAGCCAGGGTCGCCCCTCAGGGTCGCCCCGCCCGCCGTACAGGGCAGGGCGAAGCGGGACGAGGCAGGCGGCGTGCGGCGTGCGGCGGGAAGATCGCGGGAGCGGGTACGTCCGCACCCGTCATCCGGGTGACGGCCTCTCGGCCGGCCTCCTCACTCGGAACGAGCACCTTGATGCCTTCTGCACCGAAAGTCTAAATTTTCGCTGGCTCTTCGACCGATACCACCTCGGACGGAGATCAGCAGAGTGATCGCCATGTCAACCATGTCGCCGATGCCGACGGGCAGCCTCCGCCGAGCGCTGGCCGCCGCCCTCGCACTGCCCGTCCTTGCGCTGCCCGCCCTCGCCGCGCCCGCCGCGGCGGCCGCCGCTCCCTCCTCCTCGCCCTCCACCGGCCCGGCCGGCGGCTCCGTCCCGCCCGGACCGGCCCTGGCCCTGCCGGAGCCGACCGGCCCGCACCCGGTGGGCACCACGACGTTGCACCTGGTCGACGCCTCCCGGCCGGACCCCTGGGCGACCGGTGGGAAGCCGCGCGAGCTCATGGTCTCGCTGTGGTACCCGGCCAGGGCGCCGGGGACGCGGCGGGCCCCGTACATGACCTTCGAGGAGGCGTCGCTGCTCCTGAAAGGACTGGGAGCACCGGCGACGCGCCGGAACGCGACGCTGCTGAGCCGGACGCGCACCAACGCCTTCACCGACGCCGCACCGATCGGGCGGGCGGGCGGTCTTCCGCTCGTCGTGCTGTCACCCGGGTTCTCCCAGTCCCGCTCCTCCCTGACGGCGCTGTCGGAGGACCTGGCCAGCAGGGGGTACGCGGTGGCGGGGATCGACCACACCCACGAGGCGTTCGGGACGGCGCTGCCCGGCGGGCGCACCGCCACGTGCACCGCCTGCGAGATCGCGGAGCGCGACCCCGGCTACGGAAAGAAGATCACCCGCAGCCGGGCGGCCGACGTCTCCTTCGTCCTCGACCGGCTGACCGGGGCGGATCCGGCCTGGAAGCACGGCGGCCTGATCGACGCGTCCCGGATCGCGATGGCGGGCCATTCCATCGGCGGCAACAGCGCCGCCCGGGTCATGCTCACCGACTCCCGGGTGCGCGCCGGGGTGAACATGGACGGCACCTTCTACCTGCCGCTGCCCCGCAAGGGGCTCTCCCGCCCGTTCCTGCTGCTGGGCGCGGCCAGGATCCACGATCCGGGCGGACCCGACCGCTCCTGGGACCGCGACTGGCGGCGGATGACCGGCTGGAAGCGCTGGCTGACCGTCGACGGCGCCGACCACTCGTCCTTCTCCGACCACCCGCTGTTCGCGAAACGGCTCGGCATCCCGCTGGAGGAGTACTCGCTTCCCCCGAAAGCGGGCGGTGCCCCCGTCAAGCCGCTGCCGGGAACGCGGGCGGTGGCCGTCGTCCGCGCCTACGTCGGGGCCTTCTTCGACCTGCACCTGCGCGGCCGGCCGCAGCCGCTGCTGGACCGCCCCTCGCGGAGCCACCCCGAGGCGCGGTTCTGGGACTGACGCCTCGGCCGCTCCCCACGCCGGGCGGCGGGACCGGAACCGGCCGGGCGGAGGCCGGCGGCAGGCGCGGACCCGGAGGCCGGCCGCAGGCGCGGACCGCCGGAACGGACCAGCCGGGGGTCGGCGGCAGGCGCGGACCGCCGGGACGCGGCCGCGTCCCGCGAGCCGTTCTCCGGGTTCGTTTGCTCTCACCTGGGCGGGTAGACGAGCCGCCGACATCCGTTCCCCGACAGGAGAAGAGCCCGATCATGACGAACGAGAACCTGTGGAACTACCGTCCGGACGTCTACGGCGGCGACCGGTCGCTGGACCTCATCGGTTTCGAGGTGCAGACCCCCGACGGGGAGATCGGCCCCGTGGAGGAGGAGAGCACCATGGCGGACGACAGCTACATCGTCATCGACACCGGATCGTGGATCTCCGACAGGAGCACGCTGCTGCCCGCCGGCCTGATCACCCGCATCGACCCGGCCGAGCGCACGGTCCACGTCTCCCCCACCAAGGAGGAGATCATGGAGGCTCCGCAGTTCCACGGAGCCGAGGCCGGCGCGCCCCGCTCCCGCGAGCGGCTGGGCGCTTACTACGCCCAGCGCCTCGTGGAGCGGGCCCCTGCCGGGTGAGCGGCGTGCGCCCGCCGGGCCCGGCCGGCCGCACGCCGCCACCACGCGGGGACGGCGTGCGGCCGGCCGGGCGGGGGCCGCGGCGGCCGCCGGGCTCCGGAGGCCCCGGTCCCGGCGGCCGGAGCCGACCGGGTCAGTCCAGCGCGTGCCGCCCGCCGACGAGCGGGAGCGTCACGGAGCTGTCGCCCGGCTTGACCTCCACCCGGGTCCCGGCGGGCAGGCGGAGGGTGAAGTCGCGGTCGGTGGAGATCAGCACGACGCCGATCCGGTGCCCGGCCTTGACGATGTGGTCGCTCGGCTGCAGGTCGAAGCGGAAGTCGTAGAACCGGCCCTCGCGCAGCAGTTCGGTCCTGGACGCGGAGTTCCGGTTGCGGACGTCCAGCCAGCCCCGAGTGATGATCTTGAAGGGGGCGGTGGCGGTGACGTGCTCGGCCAGCCGGGCGCAGCCGGTGTCACCGGGCACGCCCTGGCCGTAGCAGACCGGGGTGGCGCCGTAGGCGACCTGGCCGTAGGCGCGGGCGTCGGTGCCGTAGTCGACCAGCAGCGCCGTCAGGTACGGCGAGCGGCCGCCGGAGAACGCCGCCTTCACCGAGACCTCCGGCGTGCCCGACAGCCGCACGTCCTTCGCCAGCGGAGCCGACAGGTAGGCCAGCCGGTTGGGGTCGGCGGCCGCCTCGTTCCCGGCGAGCTGCTCGGCCGTGCGCGCGGGAGCGTCCGTGAAGGACTCGGCGGACCTCTCCGCGCGACCGTGACGCGGACTCAGCGTTCCGGTACCACCGTCCTTCCCCGCGGCCAGGGCGAAGCGCACGTCGCGCGTGCCGGGCAGCGGCCAGGCCGCGTGCTGCGCCCACTGGCCGGGCCCGTGCTCGACGTCGGCCTGCGGCTCGTCCATGATCCCGTTGCGCAGGCCGTACAGGTGGAAGTCGAACCAGCGGTGCAGCTGGCGCAGCCACTCGGCGTTGCGCCCGGCGAAGTTGAACGGGTTGAAGTGCGCACCCTGGTGCAGCCAGATCTTGCGCGGCACGCCCCGCTTCGCCAGCGCGTCCCACCACTGGACGGCCTGCCCGGTCTTGACGTTCCAGTCGTTGAGACCGTGGACGACGAAGACCGCGGCGCGTACCTTGCGCGCGTCAGGCAGGTAGTTGCGTTCGTGCCAGAAACGCGTGTAGTCGCCGGTGACGCGGTCCTGGTCGCGCTCGATGGCGTCCATCAGCCCGCCGCACACCTCCTGCCCGTTCTCCCGGGTCAGCACGTACCGGGCGAGCACGTCGGCGTCCTCGCCCTGGTAGCCGCCGGGGGCGACGACGCCGCCGTTCGCGCGGTAGTAGTCGTACCAGGAGGAGATGGCCGCGATCGGCACGATGGCCTTCAGGCCCTTGACCCCGGTGGCGGCGACGGCGTTGGGCAGGGTGCCGTTGTAGGAGACGCCGATCATGCCGACGTTCCCGGTGGACCAGTCGGCCCGTACCTCGTTCCCGGCCGCGTCGAAGCCCCTGGCCCGGCCGTTCAGCCAGTCGATCGCGGCCTTCGGCCCGGCGGTCTCGTTGGGCAGGCCGGTGGTCGGGCAGCCGGTGGCCCGGCCCGAGCCGAGGTTCTCCACCAGCGCGACCGCGTAACCGCGTGGAACGAAGAAATTATCGTAATAGCCCGGGAAGGGGCCGGCGGCGGCGCGGGCGGCGGCCGGGTCCTCGGCCTGGCCGAACATCTCGTCGCGCAGGTCGTTGAACTTGTTGCGGCGGTACTCCATGCCGGCGGGGTCGGAGCCGTCGAGGTCGACGACGTGGTTTTCCACGTCGTTGCCGCCCGCGTAGTAGGGGCTGGCCTCCATGATGACCGGGACCTTCAGCCCGGTGGCGGTCGCCGCCGGGCGCATGATGTCGACGGCGACCCGGTCGGGGCGGCCGTCGGCGTCGCTGTCGGTCCCGGCGACCTCCACGAACACGGTCTCGGTCAGGGCGTCGGCGCGTGAGTGGACGGGCTGGGTCTCGTTGTTTTCGACCGGGGTGGACGGCAGGGGCGGCGGGGTGGGCGTGGACGACGCCGACGCGGCGGGGGCGGTCGCCGCCGGCAGGGCGCCTGTGGGCACGGCCACCGCCAGGGCGAGCAGGAGGTGTTTCCATCTGGTCATGGGGGTTGCTCCGAAAGCCGATGGAGATTTGACAACTGCCGTCAATCTCCTCGGATGGATCTTCTCTTGCAAGATCCAGGATGTAACGAATCAAACGTTGTCAGGGGTTTTCCGGTTACATCGAGCATCCGCGGCCGCGGCCCGCAGCGCGTCGATCACCACCTCGGTGCCCATGTGGTCGGCGATCGACCAGCCCGCCAGACGGCGCGAGGGCAGATCGATCACGGTCGCCAGGTAGCGGAACCGGCCGTCGCCGGTCGGCAGATACGTGATGTCACCGACGTGGCGCCGGTCCGGCGCGGACGCGGTGAAGTCGCGCTCCAGCAGGTCGGGCACCACCTGATCGGCCGGCCCGGCACCGGCGAAGGCACCCCCGATCCCGGCCGAAGCCACCTTCCTGCTCACCCACCCCGCTCTGACCCGCATCTCCCGCGAACAGTTCGACCGGCCGGTAGAAGAGCTGCAGCCCTGGCGCCGGGTCCTGGCCGAAGCCGAGCGCGAGAAGAGAAAGGGCACCACCCGTCGCGGATACAACCCCGGTTTCGGTTTCCTCGACCACCGCCACCGCGTCCTGGCCGCCATCCTGAGCCGCCGTAACACCGTCACACTCACCCTGGCAGCCCGACTGCTCGGCCGAGACCGCAAAACTCAACGTGTACGGCGAGACGGCCCGTCTCCGGGACCGCTGCCTCAGGCCTGGTCGGAGCACAGCCTGGCAGAGCAGGTGGGAAAATCAATACGGATCTTTGTTTGTCTCGGGGGACGCGGGACGGGGAGAAGGCACGACAGCGGGACACGTGCTCCCTCCCCCGTCGGCGTGGTCACTCCGACGTGCACATGTAACGGTCGACGACGGAACCGGTGCGCGGGTCGGGGTGTTCGAAGGTGTCCGTGCAACGGGGGGGGAACCTCAGGGCCGGTAAGCCAGGCCACGCCAGGGACGCGATGAGCCGGTCCGCTTCCTCCGCAGAAGGGTCGGACCGGTGGCGGACCCATCCCGCTCGCAGCCGCGTCAGCTCGCCCTTCACCCGCGCGGACATGAGCAACGGACCCGACCGAGACGGACGAGATCGCCCTGTTCTAGGCGGGGGCCAGCGCGTTCTAGGCGGGGGCCAGCGCGGACGCACCAGCGAGTCGTAGGTGTCGGTCGTGCGCTCCAGGTCCACGCCGGGGGACCGCGCGAACGCGTCCAGCTCCTCCTGCACGGCGCGACCCGGCTGGCCGCCGGTGACGGTGCGTTCGATCTCGAAGAAGCAGTCGGCGTGCTCGACGTCGTCGACGCAGACCGTCATGCCGCCCAGCGCGCCGGTGCGGCGGGTCTTCACGATACGGACCGTCGGACGGAGACCCATCGCGATGACGGCGCGGTGCATCTGCTCCCGGTCGGCGACCCACGTCTCGTGCTCGTCGCACGCCATCTCGTTCGCGAGCGGCGTCTTCACCGTGAACAGGTGGCGGCCGTCCTGGGTGCGCAGCCGCGCGAACGCCACCCCGACGTTCTGGCCGCTCAACGCCGCGAACGTGCCCGAGCGCGGGGAGAAGGGCATCCCTCCGGGTGGACGCCCGTGCGCCCACGCCGTGTGATCACCCGATCCGGTGAACGTTTCCGATCACAGTCTCGGGCCGGACAGCGCGCCGGCACGGGCCGCCGCGATCGCGCTCCTCGCGGCCCGGTCGGCGACGGCCTCGTCGAGTGGCTCGGCGGTGACCAGCAGGCGGAGGTAGATCGGCGCGATGAGGGTTTTGACGAGCTCGGCCGGATCAGTGTCCTCGGGTAGTTCCCCGCGCTGGACGGCACGCCGGATGACCGGCTCGGTCCGGCTGATGCGGTCGGCGAAGAAACGGCGCCTGATCTCGGCGATCTCGGGTACGTGCGCCGCCCCGACGAGCATCGTGCCGATGATGGCCTGGCCGGTGGCACTGGTCAGCGTGGCGACCAGCGACCGTGCGAGCCGGCCCAGGTCGCTGTGGATGCTGCCGGTGTCGGGCATCGGCACATCGACGGCGATCCGGTCGGTGATCGCGTCGACGACCAGGCTTTCCCGGTCTTTCCAGCGGCGGTAAACGGTCGTCTTGTTCACCCCGGCCCGCTGAGCGACGTTGTCGACGGTCAGGGCGGCGTAGCCGTCTTCGCCCAGTTGGGCCAGGGTGGCGGCGAGGACGGCGCTGCGCACTTTCTGCCCCCGCCCGATCTGTCGTGACGTCGTTGGCGCGGCCTTCTCGGTCAACATGACTCCCTCTTGCTCACGGGCTCCGCTGGATGGCATGATCACTTTATAGCAACTCGGAGTTGCGATGTGATTCGGCTGCCGACATGCCATCGACGAGGAGCACACGTGCCCGGACAGGAAACCTTCACAGCATGGCTCCGGCGGCACGCCATCACCGCGGAGACCCTGGACCCGCGGGCGCCCATGGACGACCTCGAACCGCTACGCGATCTGATCGGCACCGCGCGTGTGGTGGCGATCGGAGAGAACGCCCACCACGTCCGGGAGTTCTACCTGCTGCGCCACCGTCTGCTGCGGTTCCTCGTCGAGCGCTGCGGGTTCACCGCCTTGGCGTTCGAGGCACCCTTCACCGAGGCCCACATGGTCGACGCCTGGGTCCAGGGCGGCCCGGGAGCGGTGCAGGAGGTCGCCGCCGCCGGCGCGGGCGCGGGCGGCCTGGGCGGCTGCACGGAGATGTACGACCTCCTCGCCTGGATGCGCGAGCACAACCGCGACACCGCCGCGCCGCTGCGCTTCGCCGGCACCATCATCTCCTCGCGCCGACCGGCGCTCGCCGCCCTGGCCAGCTACCTTCGACGGGCCGACCCCGACGCACTGCCCGTCCTGGAGCAGATCAGCGCCCATGCCGAAGGCCTTCACCACACCTCGATCTTCAAGGTCCTGCATCAGTACACCGCGTTGGAACCCGCGGTCCAGGACGCGATGACCGCTTCGATCAGCCGGTTGCTGGGCCGGATGGAAACCATGACGGCCTACCAGCGCAGCCGGGGACGCGAACGGGAGCACGCCACCGCGCTGCACCACCTGCGCGGGGTCTGGTACGGAGACCACGCCCTGCGTGACTTCGCCGGCCGCGGAATACCCGCCGGGTCGGCCGCCGCTGACGCCTACCTGGCCGAGTCGGTGCTCCGCCTGCTCGCCGACGGTCACGCCGACGGCCGGATCGTGCTGGCGGTGCACAACTGCCACATCCGCAAGACGGTGGTCACCCACGACGGGGCGTTCGGGCTCTTTCCGGCCGGCTACCACCTCGCCCAAGCCCTCGGTGAGGACTACCTGGCCGTCGCCGCCACGAGCGGCGACGGCCGTACCGCCCAGGTACGGCCCGAACCGGGACATCCCCTGGGGTTCCAGGTCCTGGACCACCCGCAACCACCACCGACGGCCACGAGCGTCGAATCGGCGTTCGCCGCCGAATCGGCCCTGACGATCGCCGACCTGCGCGCCGCCCGCCCCGCCGTGATCGATCATGAGAACTTCCAGCACATGCGCATGGAGCATTACCTCACCGACGTGGACGTATTCGACGCCTACGACGCCATCGCCTATCTCCCCCACACCACCTGCACCGACTACGTCAGCGCCCAGCCGCCTCCACCCGCGCAGCGGTCATAGGCCGACAACACGGTTGTCTGCCGGGAACCATGTGACGATGCCACCGACAGACCGGCGGTGATGAGCGCGCCCTGAGCGATCATCCCAGAACCGGAATACCCCCGCCGGAGGCAAGATGTGTCCAGCTCACATGTCTTGCCACGAGGTCAGGCGCCATTCGGCATAGCTGTGGGGGTCATCCCCGGCGGTCTGGTTGAGAATAGTGAAGATCACATCGTCATCGAACCGGATGACCAACTCTTCGGATGCGTTCACCTGGCTTTCCCGGACGGTCAGATTGCTGAGAGCGGAGAGCTGCGCCAGCGGGTGACGGTGCTCGGTGAGCAGCTTCGAGAGTTCGGGGTTGGATCCGGCTTCGATCCGGAAGTCGCAGTCCATGTAGAGGCGAGTTCGCCGGGCTGGTGCTGGCCGGTTGTCGCAGAAGGTCACGAAGTACTCCACCCGCCCTTGGCCGATCTCGGTGACGAAGGTGCCGGGCAGGTCTTCGGGATGGGCTTGCGCATGCATGTCTTCAGAGTGCGCGATGCGGCGAGCAGGCCGGTTGAGGCGGTGAGCAAAGCGCCTCACGGCGGCGGACCGGTGGTCGGCAGGTGGTTTCGGTACGGAGGGTGCGCGGGCCGCCGCCGGCCGGGATGGCCCTCAGGCCGTACGCCCGGACGGCTGGCGGGCGGCGGGCCGGGGTGGCAGCGGCGCGGTGCGCCGCCGCCTTGATCGCCTATAAGGACAGTTCGGCGATCGTCAGTGGCTGTGGCGCTTGCTGCTCCGTCGCCGGTACTCGTTCTTGTCCGCCCCTGACTTGGCCGTGAGGTCCAAGCGGTTCTTGGCACTGGGGCTGTTCGGGTCCGTGTCCACCTTGGACGGGACCCGCTTCGTAGCGTTCGAGTCCCGTGGAGTCTGTTTCTGTCTGCTCATGTCCTGGTCCTACCCCCAGGGCCGGGATTCCTTCGGCGGCCCTTCCCGCCTGCTCGGGGTGCCGCCTGATCAGGTGCCGCCGCCGAGCAGGGCGGCCATCCGGTAGGCGGCGTGGGAGTCCAGCTTGCGCCGACCGCGGGTGTAGCGCTGGGTGGTGACCGGAGAGGCGTGGCCCAGCAACTCCTGGACGTCGGCCAGCGGCACCCCGGCGTCCAGGGCGAGCGTGGCGGCGGTGGCTCGCGCGGTGTGCGGGGTGAGCCTGGCCGGATCGACACCGGCCGCGGTGGCGGCGCGGCGCAGCGCGGTGGTGATGCGCCACCGGTCGAACGGCCGCCCGTCCTCCCGCGTGAGCAGCGGCTCGCCGGGAGCCCGCCCGGCCAGCAGCGGCTCCAGGAGCGTCCGGACCCGGGCCGGTGTCCGGGCCGGGACAGGCCGGCAAGCTCCGTCAGCCGCTGCCGGACCAGGTCTGCGTCGAGTTCCACGCTGCGCCCCTAGGAGCGCTGGTTCTGTAGGCGGTTCGCGACACCGTTTGTAGGCCCAGCACTCCGGAAACTCCAGTGAGCCGCAAAGTAGAGCGTTTTCCCAGTTCAGAACCTTATCGGCGAGCGTCTGCCGAACTCATGAAACCTGACTTCCCGTGAATTGATCATGCAGAAATCGGACAAAAGCGGCGTTGATCGTGACCAAGGTCAGTCGGTCTCGACCAGCCCGTTCTCGTAGGCGAAGACCACCGCCTGCACCCGGTCGCGCAAACCGAGCTTGGCGAGAATATGGCTTCACGCAACTCAGGAATCCCGTCCGGACAGGGTCTGGCGACGATGAGGACGGAGGTGGCAGTGGGAAGCGGCCAGACAGGAGGCGGCGGGAACCGGAGACCCCAAGGGCTGGGAAGCGGCCGGGCCGGAGGCTGTCCGGACCGGAGGCGGTCGGACGGGTTCGGGGTGGGTACCGCTCCGGTGGGGCGTCCGCTGCGCCGTACCGGTCAGCCGCCTGCCCGGTGGAGGAAGTCCAGGCGGGCCATCTCATCCGCGGAGAGCCGCAGCGCGCCTGCGGCGATGTTGTCGGCCACATGGTCCGGGTCGCCGGTGCCGGGGATGGCCAGCACGTTCGGTCCCTGACCCAGCGTCCACGCCAGCCGGACCCGGGCGGCGCTCACCCCGTGCGCGCGGGCGACGGCCAGGACCTCCTCGCTGTCGACGCCGCTCACGCCCGCCTCCTCGCCGCTTCCGGCGATCGCGAAGAACGGGACGAACGCGATGCCCCGCTCCGCGCAGGCCTGCGGCAGGACGTGGTCTCTGGGCCGCAGGCCGAGGCCGTAGGGGTTCTGCACGCACACCACCGGGGCGATGGCCTGCGCCTCGGCCAGGTGCGCGGCGGTGGCGTTGGACAGGCCCAGGTGGCGGATGAGCCCGGCCTCGCGCAGCTCGGCCAGCGCGCCGAAGTGCTCGGTGACGGACCCGGTCGCCCTGCTGGGCGGGATGCGCAGGTTCACCACGTCGAGGTGGTCGCGGCCGAGCTGGCGCAGGTTCTCCTCGACCTGGCCGCGCAGCTGCTCCGGCGTGGCCCACCACCACTTCCCCGACGGGTCCCGGCCCGGCCAGACCTTGGTGGCGATGACCAGGTCGTCCGGGTACGGCGCCAGCGCCCGGTTGATCAGCTCGTTGGCCGAGCGCAGCGCCGAGAAGTAGAAGGCGGCCGTGTCGATGTGGTTGACGCCGAGTTCGACCGCGCGGCGCAGCACCGCGATCGCCCGGCCGCGGTCGCTCGGGGCGGCGTCGCCGAACGCCTCGCCGTTCTGGGGCAGGCGCATCGCGCCCAGTCCGATCCGGTTGACCGTCAGGTCGCCGAGTTTCCAGGTGCCCGCGGCCGCCGCGGTGATCGTCTCCGAGGTCATGATCGGAGTCTGCCACCCCGCCGGCGGCGACGGCGCCTCGTTGATCCACCCCACGGCCGGTGGGAGGGGAATCGGAGAGAGGGCGGGCAGCTCGGGCCGGGGTTCCGGGACCGGCTTCCGTGCTGCCGAAACGGCTCCCGCGATCTCGGGACCGGTTCCTACGGGGCGCGGTGCCACGCGGCGCGCAGGGCCCGGATCTCCTCGGGGGTGCTCTCGCGGGCGATGTAGGGGATGTCGAGGAGGTGCCGGTGGCCGGGCAGCTTGGCGCGGACCACCTCGGCGTCCCGCAGGACCTGCCCGTACAGAGAGGCGCCGTCCACACAGAACACGTCGATGACGGCCACCCGACCGTCGAGGGCCCGTCTCACGTTGCCGGGGTTGAGGTCGACGCCGTCCCACCACGGCGTCCGGGCCCGGAACTCGGCATCGATCGCGGCGGCGGCCCGCCGTACCTCGGCCAGGGCCGCCTCTCCCGTGCCCTCCCGCCACTGACGGGCGACCTCCCCGGCCCGCTCCGCATCGAGCGGGGTCAGGAACTCCAGCACGGCCAGGGTGCCGCCGCCCTCCAGCGGGGTGTCGAAGGCGACGCGCGGCAGGTAGGGGTTGCCGGCCCGGCGGCGGCACAGTTCGAGGAAGGCGGCGTAGGCCGGGTCGAACGGGCACACCCTGGCTGCCCACAGCCCGTCGGGGGAGCGCAGGCCGACCGCCCAGTCGCCGACGCCGCACGGCGTCCAGCCCGCCAGCACCAGCTCGGCCGTGGCTTCGCGGTGGGTCATCGACGGCCAGGGGGCATCGGGAAGCACGTGCGCAGCCTAGGCGATCTCCGCCTCCGGCCGCAGCCGGCATCCCTGCCCCGCTCTCCCCGGCCGAAAGCCCGCTGACGCGGGTGGTGCCCCCTGGACGGGGTCGCCGTCCGCGCTGGCACCGGGACACCGGGGAAGGGAGCCCGGCCGCCGTCCCGGAAGCACGAGACATAAAATATTCATATTTGGCATATTTTCTGTTAGGGTCCGATCCATGTTGTTGAACCGCCACCTTGGCCCACAGGGGTTGGCGCACCCGCCAGGACGGGCGGGCGAGCGCGGTGGCACATATGACTGACCAGGTTCCCGCCGCCTTGCAGGCTCTTGGTGCTCGATTGCGCCGTGTCCGTCGTGCCGGTGACTTGACGATGGAGCAGGTGGCCGAGCGCACGGGGATTTCGCAGCCGACGTTGTCGCGTCTGGAGTCGGAGTCGCGCCAGCCGTCGCTGGCGCAGTTGCTGACACTGGCCGACGTGTACGGCGTGACGGTTGGCGAGTTGCTCGGCGAAGCACCGGGCCGCGCCACGGCTGTCATCGACCCGGCCGAGTGTGTCGAGCGCGTGGGCAACGGCCTGCGCTTTCGCGTCGTCGACCGGGGTGACCCTGGCGCGGGGCTGTCAGCCATCCAGGTCACCGTGCCGGCCCGCCGGGGCGGCAGCCAGATGCAGCAGCACCCCGGTGACGAATGGCTGTACGTCCTGCACGGCCGGCTACGGCTGACTCTCGCCGGCAGTACGCAAGTCCTGCGCCCCGGCATGGTCGCGCACTTCGACGCCACCACTCCGCACCGTCTGGACGCCGCCGACCGGCGCGACGTCGAGCTGCTGCTTGTCGCCGCACGCCCTGCAACGCAGGTGCTCACCCCCTGCCTGCGCGAGGCCACGTGACGGCACTCGAACCAGGCATCGACGCCCGGGTGCTGGCCGTGCACATCGGCACGGTCGCCGACCTGCCCTACCGCGGCCGTACGATTCGCAGCGCCTTCGTCAAGCGGGAGACCAGCGGACCGGTGACGGTCACCACGCTGGGGTTGTGCGGTGACGAACAGGGCGACCGCGCCAAGCACGGCGGCCCGGACAAGGCGGTGTGCCTGTTCCCCGCCGAGCACTACCCGCACTATGAGTCCCGCCTCGGGCGCCGCCTGGACCGGCCGGCGTTCGGGGAGAACCTGACCACCTGCGGGCTACTGGAGGACGACCTCTGCATCGGTGACGTGCTGAGGATCGGCACCGCCCTGTGCGAGGTCAGCGTGCCCCGTAACCCGTGCTTCCGTATCGGCGCCCGCCACGGCGCGACCGAGTTCGTGCTGTGGATGGAGCACAGCGGCCTGACCGGCTGCTACCTGCGCGTGCTGCGTACCGGTCAGGTCACCGCCGGCTGCCGGATCGAGCTGATCCACCGGCCCCACCCTGACGCCACCGTCGCCGAGGCCAACCGAGTCATGCACCGCGACCGGGGCGACCGGCCGACCATCCGACGCCTGCTCACCGTCCCGCAGCTCGGCGCCGCATGGCGGCGCACCCTGTCGCGCCGCATCGCGACCGGCACGGCCGAAGACCAGACCCGCCGCCGCTACGGGCCGCTACCCGACACTGCCCAGGAAGGCCCAGCATGACCCCCACCGGACGCCTACCCGTCCTCGTCGTCCGCCACGTGACGTGGGAAGGCCCGCACCGGATCCTGCACGCCTTCGACGGCCGCCCGGTCCACCTGGTCGACACGCTCTCCGCCGGTGCAGCACTCCCGCCGGTTGATACGGTCGCCGGCGCGGTGTTCATGGGCGGGCCGATGAGCGCCAACGACACCGACCCGCTGCTGGGCGCTCTCGCGCCGCGGCGCACCTTCCTGCACTGGCACGGCGAAATCCTCGACCCGCCGTCCGGCTCTGCTGTGCTCGCCCGCTCCGCCCAGACGGCGTGCCAGGCGTTTCGGGTCGGCAGCGCCTGGGGAATGCTCTTCCACCCCGAAGCCGACCGCGAACTGCTCGACGAATGGCTCGCCGAGCCGAGCATGGCCGCCGAGGCCGAGCAGGCCCACGGCCCGGCAGCCGCCCACCGGCTACGCGCCGATGCCGACGCCGCCGAACCCGAACTGCTCGCCGCCGCCGACGCGATGTTCGCCGCCTTCGCCACCCGAATCACCGCACACGCCGACAGATACGTTGCCGGACCCACCGCCTGAATAATCACAGCATGGAGCAGCCGGACAGCCGCATGGTCTACACCAACGCCTGGATGACGATGCGGGAGGACACCGCAAGGCGTCCGGACGGGTCCACGGGCATCTACGGCACCGTCGACAAGCCCGGTTTCGCGCAGCACTCCCCCGCTGGGGGCGCGGCACCCACGGTGATCCCAACTGCCTTGTCCTGTATGAACTGGGCGAAGAGACCGGACTACGCGCAACGGATGACGCCCCTGGGGCCCCCTATACGAGGCGTACGGCTTCTCCATCAACGCTTCGACGTCCATCTCGTCGAGGACGAACGTGTCATTCGCGATGAGGATGGGCGAAACCGCGGCCCGCACCTCGGCCGGCGGGATCCGGTTGTGCCCCACCTCGCGCCGCCACAGCGCGTGCAGCGCCCGCATCGGCCACAGGCGCAGCCGTAGCCGCAGGATCAGCTCGTGGGCGACGACGGCTCTGAACTCGTCGCGGCTCAGCTCCATCAGATAGGGCACGCCCAGGTAGAGGTCGTCTCGCCACGGGAGTGTCCGGACGGCCGCCGCGTCGTGGTGCGCCCAGGCGTACAGGCGCCCCGGACGGCGCACGCCGAGCGCGCCGGCGACCTCGGCGGCCAGGGCGTGCAGGTCAGATAGCCCAGATCCTCGCGGGCGGCGTCGTAGACGGAGACGGGCCGGGCGTTCAGGCGCAGTTCGCCGTGGGCGTCGACGCGGTCGGCGTCCAGCAGACTGCCGACCAGTCGGATTCCCTGCTCACGTGGGCTTTCCCCCTCGCCTTCCGGTATCGGGCGCGGCACATCACGCAGTGGGGCTCGCCGGTGCGCGCTCGCCCGCCGGCGATGTCGTGCCCCGGATGTGTGCCGCGCCGTGGCCGCGGTCATGACGCGGCACGCTCCCGGGCGGGGCCCGGCTCGGTGATCACACGTTGAAGGCCTTGGCCTGCTCGTTCATCTGCTCGGCCATGACGGCCGGCTCGTCGATCGTCGCCATGCTCTCCTTCACGGCGTGGTGCGCCTGCGACACCGTTTCGGCGACCGCGGAGATGTGGTCGGCGATCCGCGTCGATCCGCTCGCGGCGTCGCTGACACTGTTGCTCATGCCGGCCGTCGTGGCGCTCTGCTCCTCCACGGCGCCGGCGATCGCGGTGACGTAGGTGTTGATCTTGCCGATGACGTCCTGGAAACCGCTGATGATCTCCACGGCGCCGTCGCTGTCGGACTGGATCGCCTTGACCCGCGCGGCGATGTCCTCGGTGGCGCGTGCGGTCTCCTGCGCCAGGTCCTTGACCTCGCCGGCCACCACGGCGAAGCCCTTGCCGGCGTCCCCGGCGCGGGCCGCCTCGATGGTGGCGTTGAGCGCCAGCAGGTTGGTCTGCTCGGCGATCGCGTTGATGGCCTTGACCACCGCGCCGATCTCGGAGGAGGACGTGCTGAGCCGCTGGACGCGCGTGCCGGCGGAATCGGCGGCGGCGACCGCCTCGCCGGCGACGGTGGCCGCCTCGGAGGCGCTCTTGCTGATCTCCTGGATCGACAGGCCCATCTCCCTGGCGCCCGAGGCGACCAGCTGAGCGTTGCCGCTGACCTCGCCGGCCGCGGCTGATGCGTTCTCCACCCGCGAGGTGGCGGTGTCGGAGCTGGTGACGATCCGGGTCGCGGACAACCGCATGGCTTCTGAGGCCCGCGACAGCTGCTGCGCGTCGGTCTTGATCTGCGTCACCGCGCCGCGCAGCACGCCGACGGCCTCGTTGATCGCCGTCCCCATCTCGTGCAGCTCTCCGCCCATGGCGGAGGTGTCGGCCTGGCGGGTGAGGTCCTTGGCGGCCAGCGCCTTCAGCGCTCCGGTGGATTCCGCCAGCGGAACGGTGATGCTGCGCCGCAGCAGGCGCAGCAGGGGGACCGACATGACGAGCGCGGCCAGCACGGCCGCGCCCATCTGGATCTTGGCTGAGCGCGATGCGGCGGCGGCGCCGTCGGCGGCGGCGTCACTGCGGGCCGTGGCGCTGTCGACCAGCCGGTCGGTGTTCTCCATGATGCGGTAGTAGATGTCCCAGGAGGCACCGCCGATGATGGTGTTGGCCTCCTCAAGGGCCGCGCGCGTCCCCTTGGCGAACAGATCGGCGATCTTGTCGTCCATGGCCAGGAAGGCGTCCCAGTCGGCGATGAGGGTCTGGAACGTCTTCTTCTCCTCGGCGGTCATCGCCGTGGTGTCGACGCTCTGCAGGTGCTTGCGCAGCCGCCCGACGACTTCCAGGTATCCGGCGCGGCTGGCGGCGTCGGCCTTGACGGCGGCCGCCGGATCGCCCAGCGCGGCCTCCCAGGCGTAGGCGACCTGCCAGCCGCTGACATCGGAGTTGAAGTACTTGATCTCCTGGACATCACGGCCGAGCACGGTCATCTGCTCCATGTGCTCGATCGCCGCGTCCTGCGTGCGCAGCGCGTTCAGGCCCACCAGCGCCGCGCCGCCGAACAGGGCGACGATCATGCTGAAGCACGCGATGAGACGGGTGCCCACCTTCCAGCGGCCGATGAGTCGTGACATAGTTGACGGTTTCCTCCCGATAGTGCTGCCGAGCACACCATCGGTGCCTCCGCTCTCATCCTGAGCGGATCCGGGACGGCTACGACGTCGTTCCCCGCGCCGAAGATCGGCACGCCCAGCACGTGGTCGCCGCTGCGCACCGGCAGGGCCATGGCCGAGCGCAGGCCGGCCTCCAGCGCGCCCGGCTTGCGGGAGAACTCGCACGGGTCGCTTGCCAGGTCGGCGATCCAGACCGGCTCGCCGCGCTCCCAGGCCAGTCCGGGCAGGGCCTTGCCGCGGGGAAGACGACCATCTGGTCACCGGTGAAGGCCGACAGGTCCCGTCCGGTCCTGCTCCAGGAGCCGACGCGGACGATGGACACCTGGTCCTCCTCGACCTGCCGGTACTCGCCGCAGGTCCAGTCCAGTGCGTCGGTGACGGCGGTGACCACGCCGTCGGCCTGCGCGACCAGTTCGGCGGGAAACCCCGGCCTGAGCGGTCGGCGCAGGCCGGCTCCAGCCGGTGCACCTGCTGGGCCGGGCCCTCCCCGTCGCAGAGCCCACGCAGGAGCCGCTCGCCGTCGTCCCGTAGCCGCTCGGGGCTGATCAGCTCGCTGAGCGGCCGGCCGACGGCCTCGGCGACCGGGCGGCCGAACAAGTGCACCGCCGCGCTGTTCCACGCCGTCACCGCCCCGGCGGTATCCAGACGGGCGATCGCTGGCCGGCTCACAGGGGCCGTCCTTGTTCAGCGGCATCTTCGGCGCCCACCGTCACCCAGGGCATCGACGCCGGCAAGAAGATCGTCGGCCGCCGACCCGCGCAACGGCCCGGCGGTCTCGTGGGACATGCTCTACGACGAGTACGTCACCGCCGGCCTGCCCTCCGGCGCCCTCGTCCCCGGCAGGGACTGAAGCCTGCCCCCATGCATCATGAGAGCCGGTCCAAGGCGGCGGCCAGCAGGATCTGACAGCGGTGGACGACCGCGCGCTCGGCATGGCGGGGGGTCGGCGCGCGGTACCGTCTCAGCCGCGCGATCGCTCGACCACGTCGCGCTGCTGGCAGATCTCCGGATCGAAGGCGTACGGCTGGTCTCCCCGTCGACCCCGGCACCGGCGAGCGCGGCCGCCGGATGACCCGCTTCACGGCGAGCCGCTGGAAGAAGACCGCAGGCGACCTGCTTCGCCGGCGGTGGGAGCGCAGCCCGTCCATCAGGTGGTCGAGCGCGTGCGGATCGCCGCCGAACCTGCGTTAGCCGACGGCGTGCCGGTCTGCGCCGGAGCGACCTTCACCGGTGGCGAGCCCTTCGAGCGGTTCGATGAGCAGCCCTCATCCTCAGCCACCTAGAAGATCTTGATCTGCAGGTATTGATGATCGCTCCTCGAAGGGTCGGACGGGAGCCGTGTTCGTCCTTCTTCCGCAGCGGGAGTACGGCGCAGGGGTGGGCGGCGGGCCCAGGTGGCCCAGCGCCAGAGCCACTCCAGCGGGTCCCGGCGGTAGCGACACAGCCAGAGCGTCGACACCAGCCACTGGGGGGGGCGAGGAAGATGCCCGCGCTGCCGATGCCCGCGGAGCCGGCGGCCTCCGCCGAGGAGATCGCCGAGCGGCTGCGGGGCCGCGTGGACGACGAGGTCTCCAAGAGCCGCGTGACGGACCTCACCTTCGCGCCCTTCGCCCTGGGCCTGGACGTTCCTCTCCTGCGCTGGTGCTCCCAGGAGATGCCGGTGTGCAGCACGAACAGGATGCCCTAGCGCCAGGCGGTCATCCAGCCGCTTACGTCCTGGCCAGCGGGTACGGCGCGGTTTCTTCGGCAGCAGCGGCTCGATGACCGCCCACAGCTCGTCACTGACCTCCCACGGCTTCAGTCGTGCCACCTGCTGCTCCTCTCGCCGCCGCTACAGCGAGAGATCAAAGCACAACGGAGGTCATTCTGTTAGGAGCTCTTATGCTGCATTTGCGGCGCGTTCCTTCTCGACGCATCGAGCACGCTCAGCTCGCAGCACCGCCGCAGAAGCGGAAGCCGCCGCTCGCGATGAACCCCGCGCACGAGGCGGCCTCAGCATCCGCCACCGCTTTCACGCACCGCCGTCCTGGTTCCCACCGTCACGGAGCCGGCCCCGATCACGGGTCGCCTGCCTCCTGGACAGTTCCACCTGCCGCCTGACCAGATCACCGATCAGGAAGAAGAAAGAGAGGGCCAGGCAGAAGAACCCCACCCTCAGGGAGGTCGTGAAATTGTGCGGGCTGACCGTGACGGACGGGCCCAGCAGGCGGGCCGTTGCGATGATCGCATAGGCAGGGAAGGCGACGCCTATGAACAGGAAAGGCGTCACCAGGATCCGCAGGACTTCTCGGGGCCTGCGTCCCACCTGGATCACGGCTCTCAGCAGCAGAAGGATCATCAGGGCGATCAGGATCCAGTCCACGGCGTTCATCGCGTGATCGTAGAACATCCGCGCACGCGCCTCACCCGGCTGCTCCGGGCGGGGCGCCACCGCGGTCGCGGGGTCCGGCCCGGCCGCGGCGCCGTTCGTCGCGGGCATCGAGATGGCCGAGCAGCACGGGGCCCGCGGCCAGCAGGACGAGGACGGCAATGATGATCGTGACCGCGGAAAGGGGACCGGGCCCGAGCAGGTGGCGCAGCACCGCGGCAACGGCCGGGATCACGAGCAGGTCGCCGGCGAGGATCAGCCAGACGGCGCATCCCACCTTGCCGCGCTCACCGGTACTCACATCGCCTCCTGCTGTGGACGGCTCGTCAAGCCGATGCCGACGACGGACCCGACCCCGGTTGTCTGCAGTGGGAAACCGACGGCTTCCGGTCTTCTTCGTTACGGCCGTCTGGATCCGCCGGCGGATCCAGACGGCGCGTGGTTCTGTCTGACAGTGTGGCCGCCGTGGCCGCCGTGGCCGCCGTGGCCGCCGTGGCCGCCGTGGCCGCCGATTCGACACGTGAGCCGGATCACTCACCGCGCATGTCACGCCGGTCCCCCGTTCACCCGTCTGGACGGGTGAACGCCTCGACCGACGACTAAAGGACGACCATGGTCCGCCTTGACACCCTTCGAAGCTCCACCGGGCAGCCGGTGCGCCAGCGCCGCCGACGCCGCCTGCCGGCGGTCGCGACCGCGCTGCTGCTGGCGGCGGTGCTCTTCGGCGCGTACGGCTGGCAGCCGGCCGAGGACGGCCGGGCCTTCCGCTCGCCGTACCTGGCCCAGGCCGGGTCCCGCTATGCCGACACCCCGATCGCTCGTTTCCACTACGTTCAGGCCGGTTCCGGCTCCCCGGTGATCCTCCTGTCGCCCGGCGGCACCTCGGTCATCGGCTGGAAGGAGCAGGTAGCGGCATTGGCCCGCGATCACACCGTCTATGTGGTCGATCTTCCGGGTCAGGGCTACACCCGGCTCAAGGACGCCGATTTCGCTTTCGACCTGGAGGCCATGACCAGCGCCGTCGGTGCGTTCCTGGACGCCGTCGGCGTACGGCGGGCCGCCCTGGCGGGCAACTCCTGGAGCGGCGGCTGGGCTCTGGCCTTCGCTCAGCGTCACCCCGAGCGCGTCAGCAGGCTCGCCCTGCTGGACGCCACCGGGCTGGACCTGCCCGGCACGTGGATGTGGGAGTCGTTGAAGATTCCCGTCGTCGGGGAGCTGGCCGTCAAACTGTCCACCGGCAAGTCGACCGTCCGCGGCCTGGTCGAGGGAATGATGGTCAACAAGTGGCGCCTCACCGACCGGCTGCTGGACGAGTGGTGGGCGCCGATGACCTTCCACGACAACATCCGCGCCACCTACCTGCTGGAACGCCGCCTGGACTGGGCACAGACCGAACGCGCCCTCCCCTCGACCGCGACCCCGGCCCTGGTGCTGTGGGGCGCCCAGGACACCGTCCAGCCCGTTGAGCGCGCCCGCCGTTTCGCCGAGTTGCTGCCCGACGCCCGGCTCCAGATCCTGGACGGTTGCGGTCATGTCCCTCAGCTGGACTGCCCAGAGCCGGTCAACCGCCATCTTCAGGCCTTCTTCGCCGATTCCTGAGAGTCCGTCCTGTGAATTCTCGGCCGTTTGGTCTCCTGTCGCCCGGGCCCGTGAGGTCGGCCGAGCCGCCGCCTTGGAGGGCATCGGCGCACTGCGGTGGGACACGGCCATGCAGACGGCGTACCTGACGGTGCCGCACGAGATCACACCCTCCTAAGAGTTCATCTTGATTGGGGGCCGATTGCATCGGACTGGCTCTTGGAGTGAGCTCTGCGGAGGGGGCAGGATGATCGTCATGGAGATGATCGTTCACAACCCGGCCGAGGGCGTCTACGCCGCCACCGATGACTTCGTGCACGCGATCGAGGTACGGAACCCGTCCCGGTTCCTGTTCATCGCGGGAACGATGGGACTCGATTCCGAGGGCGTCCCCGGGGCGACACTCGAGGAGCAACTCGAGCTCATCTGGGCGAACCTTCGGACGATTCTCGCGGAGGCGGGGATGGGTGTGGACAACATCGTGAGGCTCACGAGTTACCTGCGTGATCCTTCGTACGCCGAGGCGAATGCGAAGGCCAGGGTGGCCGCCTTGGGCGGGCGGCGGGTGCCCACGACGGCGATCGTGGCGCAGACGCTCACCAGTGACTGGCTGGTGGAGATCGAGGCGGTGGCGGCGGGTTAGGTCTGATCAGGAGAGGGACTCAAGGGGGCTGTTCTGATGTCGGGATTCCGCTGTTGACGTCGCGAGCGGCAGGAGGGCGGGCTCAGGCGCCATGGACGAGCTGTCGATGACCGGTGCTCCCGCGCTCGGCGCGGTCGCCCAGGACCTGCTGACCGGGCACCGTTTCGCCGACGGTGAGGGGTTCCCGGCCTCTTATCGCGAGTACGTCTCCCGGGCCGGGTTCTCCCGCCTGTTCGGGCTCTGGTTCGTCCACCCGCCGGCACGGGACGGTTTCACGGACGGCTGGCAGCACCGGGTCGCCCATCTGACCAAGGTGTTCCGGCGGAGCTACGCCGAGGGGCGCACCGAGGAGTTCGACTGGATGATCGCGCCGGACGGCGCCTGGTCGATGATCGGCGGCCTCGTCGTGTTCGCGTTCAGCGAGAACGGTGACGTCCTGCTGTGGGACACCAGGCGGCGGGTCGACGGCGAGTTCGACGTCTACTTCAGCGCTCAGCTCGACTCGCTGCACCGGCTCGGGGCCTCCCCCGGAGAGGCCCTTCCCCGGTTGCGCGAGCTGAGTGGGCCGTTCGCCGACCGTGCGGCGGCAGACATCGAATGCCTGACTCCCACCGTATTGTGTGATCTTCATGCCCCATCCAGCCTGAGCTGCGGGTGCGGAACCGCCACATCGCGGTGTTGAACCGCTGTCGCAAATCCAGGATCGGCGTCGAAGTAGCCGCATCCGGCACAAAGATTGCGATCTACGACGTATGGGGGTTGCATACCACCGTCCCGAGACGGCCCTTGAGCCCGCTTGGCTTCGTAGGCGGGAACGGACACCGCTTGTCGACGAGTTCGGGCACCGCTCGCTGATCACAAGACCTGGAAGTGTTGGTGAGAACTGACAGCACCGCCCGCACGCGCTGCGTCTTCCCGCGACAGAACCATCAAGCGGGAACGACGGCCGCTCGCCGGTATCGCACGCTATGAAGCCCACTGGCCACGCGGACCTGTCCGTCACAGTAAAACGAGAGATGTCTGCAGGGCGGAGAAATGATCGCGGCATCTGCGACATGAAGGGGCGTACGCGAACCCCCGTCACGCAGAAGGCCGGTCATGAGGACTACCAGTGGATGACAACCGCCAAGCCCGGTTCGAGAAGGTCTACCTCGACACCTACGAACAGATCCTGGGCTATGCGATCCGCCGCTGCGACTGCGCCCAGGACGCAGCCGACGTGGTGGCCGAGACATTCGAGATCGCGTGGCGCCGTATAGAGGACCTGCCCGTCGGCGACGAGGCGCGGCTGTGGCTGTACGGCGTGGCGCGCAACGTCGTGGCCAATCACCGCAGGGGCCGCCTGCGGCAGCGCAATCGCCACACGCCCCTGGACGAGGATGTCGTCGCCCTCTACACCCGTACGGCCCCGTCCGATGTTCTGCCGGGAGTTCGCGGCCAGTGAAGGGCACTCAGAGCGAACCTACGGACTCATCAGCAGATTTCAGGAGGTGGAGCCGCGGGTTCATACCGGACTCATGGACAACCGTACGGAAGCTCAGCCGCGCAGAGCTGAACGATGGCGCGCCCCCGGAAGGCAGCACGGAGTGACGAGGTGTATTGCACCTCGGCCCCTTCATCTTCCATCGTCGATTAACGATGGAAGAGAACCTCCCGGCTCTCGACCGCGCTTCCGCCGATTGCTCCAAGTCATTCGATCCGGGCTGCCATCTCCGTTTGCGTAGAGGGTGGACGCACCGTGATCGCCACACGGGAGCACGGTCCTTGCTACGAGCCTCCCTATTGCGGGCGTGACGCGTGCGGCGGTGTTCGGGCTACTTCGGCTGCCAGCGGCCGATCTTCTTGGAGACGAGGGCGGCGCCGATGCGCTCATAGAAGCGTTGCGCGGACATGTTGACCTCGGCCACCTCCCAGCGGATCACCTTGCCGTCGGCGGCTTCGGCGGCGGCGCGCATCAGCTGTTCTCCCACGCCGTTGCCGCGTTCGGCGCCGGTCACGTACAGGTCGTCCAAGTGGAGGTAATCCTGGCCGGACCAGAAGCTGATGCGCTGCAGCCAGGAGACGTAGCCGATGGCCCGCCCGTCCCGCTCGGCGATCAGGTAGGTGATCTCCGGGCGGGTGAGCATCCGCTTCAGGTCGTCGACGCTTACCGTGACGCCCCAGGTCTGGTCTTGGTGCTCGGCCAACCCGTGGATGAGGTCGTGCACGGTGGAGGCGTCATCGGGCGTGGCGCGTCGGATCACAATCACGGTGGTCCTTCCAGATGAGGGTTCAGAGGGCGGGTTGGGGCGGTGTGCGCTTCCAGACCGGTTGCCGCCGGCTGCCGGGCGGGCGAGCAAACGGCTGCGCTCGATGGTTACTGGCCGGGAGTGCTGCCGGTGGGCGGGATGTGGCCCAGCCGGCGCAGCGCCAGCACCGCCGCGCCGGCGGCGATGACCGCGGCGATGACGGCCGCCGTGGTGAGCCCGCCGGCGAACGCCGTCCGGGCGGGGGCGAGCACGGCTGCGGCCAGCTCGCCTGGCAGCGTCTGCGCGGCGGTGACCGCGCCGCCGAGACTGTCGCGGCTGGCCGCGGCGGCCTCGGGCGGCAGGCCGCCGGGCAGCCCACCGGTGACCTGACCGCGGTAAACGGCGGTGGCGATGCTGCCGATGATCGCGATACCGAGGGAGATGCCCAGGTCGCTGCAGGTAGTGGCCAGCCCGGAGGCCGCGCCCGCCTTCTGTGGCGGCACCGAGCCGACGACCAGGTTGGTGGTCAGCGCCATGGACGGCGCGACGGCCGGATACAGGACGATGAAGCCCGCGACCAGGAGCGGCAGCCCGCCGGTGGCGCCGACCTGGGTGAGCATCAGGTAGCCGACCACCTGGACGGCCAGCCCGGCCGCGATGAGACGTCCCGGGCGAATACGCCGGGCCGCGATGGGCGAGGCCGTCGAGACGAGCACCAGCAGCGCCGCGGCCGGCAGCACCCACAGCCCCGCCTGCAGCGGTGACAGGCCCTCCACCAGTTGCAGGTACTGGGTGATGAGCAGGTAGACGCCGCCGAGCGCGGTGGCCGCGAGCAGGAACACGCCCAGGGCGCCGCTGACCGCGCGGTGGGCGAACAGCCGCACGTCCAGCAGCGGCTCGGGCAAGCGTAGCTGGCGCATGACGAGCCAGGCGCCGAACGCCAGTCCGATCACGAGGGCGGCCACCGCGACGGCCAGGCGGCCGTCCTTGCCGAGTTCTTTGACGCCGTAGACGATCGGCAGCACGGTGGCCAGCGACAGCAGCACGCTGGCCAGGTCTACCCGCCCGGCGGCGGGGTTGCGGTGGGCGGGCAGCAGCAGCGGCGCCCCGATCGCCACGATCGCCATGACGGGCACGCCGACCAGGAAGGCCGCTCGCCAGGAGAAGGCCTCCAGCAGCGCCCCGCCGAGGACCGGGCCCAGTCCGGTGCCGACCGAGATGGCGCCCGACCAGGCCCCGACCGCGACGCCGCGCTGGCGGGGGTCGGTGAACGTGGTGAAGATCAGGCCCAGCGTGGCGGGCATCTGGGTGGCTGCGGCGATGCCCAGGACGGCTCGCCAGACGATCAGCCAGGTGGGGTCGGAGGTGTTGGCGGCCAGGATCGAGACGACGGCGAAGACGGCCGCGCCGACGGTCAGCAGCCGCCGGTGGCCGACCCGGTCGCCGAGCGTGCCCATGGTGACCAGGAGGCCGGCCATCAAGAAGCCGTAGATGTCGATGATCCACAACATCTGGGTGCTGCTTGGCCGCAGGTCTGCGGTCAGTTGGGGGATGGCCAGGAACAGGATGGTCAGCATCATGAACAGCAATAGCGGGGGCAGGATCAGCACGCCCAGGCCGAGCCACTGTTTCACGCCGGTGCGCGGGCCGGAGCCGGTGTCCGCGGTCGTCACGAGTTGTCCTTTCGGTCGTCGGGCTGGGGAGGCGTTATGCCTCCCCAGTGACGGTTGGGGTGGTCTGACAGCCGGGGGATCCGTCGAGTAAGTCAACACGGTACGGGGGTTAGGTATATAGATGAGCAGAAGAAACCGTACCTCCGCTAGGTATAGATGGGATAGACGGATCCGGCGGAAAAGCGTTCGGGTGGCGGGTTCAGCCGTGTTCGGCGTGCTGGCCGTGGTCGGTGACCTGGGCGTCGAACCACGCGTGCAGCGCTGTGATCAGGGAGGTCTCGGTGGTGGTGTAGGTGATCTGGGCGCCGGCGGGCAGCTCGGCGTAATCGATGGCGATGCGGTCGTGGCCTTGTTCAAGCTCGCGCAGGCCCGGCATGTCGCCGCCGTGGATGGAGGCGGGGTCGCCGTAGTCGCCCTTGCTGAAGCCCGCCGCCTCCTCGGTCAGGTGCTCGCGGATCAGAGCGACCTGCTCGGCGTCGGCCGGATCGTCGGAGGTGACGGTCTGCACGCCGCCATCGGCGGACTTGGCGAAGCGGTGCGTGGTGCGCTCCAGGTCGAACGGCATCACCTGCCGGCTCCTGGCCGCGATCTCGGCCTGCCGGGCGGCCTGCGCCTGCTGCTCACCCCGGTCGATGAGTATGTACGCCGTCGTGGCGACGACGATGAGCGCGAGCACCGTGATGAGCGTCTGGGTGCGTCGATTCTTAAGTTTCATCGATGGCCTCCGTGAGGATGGTCAGGGCGCGCAGCACGTCGGCGCGTTCGCCCTGGGGGACACGGTCTAAAACGGCGGAGAACCGCTTGGTCCTGGCCTCGGCCAGCCGACCTGCGGCCTGCACCCCGTGCGGGGTGAGCCGGACCAGCACGCCGCGCCCGTCGTCGGGCGCGGGGGTGCGCTCGGCCCAGCCGCGGTTGATGAGCTGCGTGACCAGGCGGCTGGTGGTGCTTTTTTCTAGGCGGAGCCGGTGCGCCAGCTCGCTTTGGCGTAATGAGCCGTCCCTGGCCAGTTCGCCCAGCGCGTGGGCCTCCGAGGTCGGGATGGGCTGCCCGCAGGGGGTCTGGTCGGGCTGGTGGAGGCCGAAGGCTCGGACGAAGCGCGCCACGGCTTCCTGGAGTTCGCGATCATCCGCCATGGTTCGACCGTACAACTAGATAGTTGTTTAGCGCAACCAGATAGCCGACCCAAACAACTGGACGTGATCCTCATCATGGCGAGAGCCCGAGATGTGATCACCAGAGTGATCCCGCAACAGCGCTTTGGAGATCGATCGGTGCGCTGCGGCCTCCTCCGGCCCGGCCGGGCGGGCATTCACCGCCGACGAGCCGAACCGGAGCTGGACCGCTGACGTCACCTACGCGCCGGCCTGGCAGGGATCCCTCTACCTGGTGGCGGGCTTGAACGTGCTCTCCGGGAGGCGGCCGCGTGGGAACTCAGCTGCGCAGGGGCGGATGATGGTGGCCGCTAAAAGTTGACGTGTCAGCCGCGTCTTCCACGTACGAGTGTTTCCAGAAGCCGGTCCTGGCCGTTCCGGCTGGCCTCACTCCGCATGCACATCGAAACCAGCGCCCTTCCTGACGATCGTCCCGGAGCGGGCAAGATGGGCGGCCAGCAGGACACCCGAACGGTCGGCGAGATCGTTCAGTACGCGACGGCGGGATTCCGCAGCACGGACAGGATCCTCGCAAAGAGACGAGGAGACATCCGGGCGGATCAACTGCAGAGGATGGTGGAGCAGGTCGCCTGCGATCACCGCGGTCCGACCGCTGTCGGTGATCTCCACGACGAGATGGCCGGGGGTGTGCCCGGGAGCGGGGAGCAGTCGGACGCCGTCGTCGATCCGGTGGGTCCCGGTGACCAGGTCCAGCAGGCCGGCCGCCTCCAGCGGCAGGACGCATGCGCCGATTCGGTCGGCGTGCCGGGCGCGGCCGGCGGTGAAGTGCTCGTACTCCGCTGCGGCCAGCAGGTAGCGCGCACGGGGGAAGGCCGGTTTCAGGTCGTCGGTGGTGTTCCAGCCGACGTGGTCGTGGTGCAGGTGGGTGTTGACCACGGTGTCCACGGTGGCGGGCTCGATGCCGGCCTCGGCGAGGGTGGTCATCCATCGGGAGGTGAAGCCGGGGAAGGGGCCTCTTTTCCCCTGCTTGCCGCCGCCGAGGCAGGTGTCGACCAGGATCGTGGTTCCGGCGCCCAGGATGGCGAAGCCGGCGACGACCATCGGCTCGCGCATGCCGTCCATCGCGAGCAGTCGTTCGAGGTCCGCCGCCGGCAGGTGGGGGAACAGGCGCTCGGGCGGCAGGACGTGACCGGCCGCGTCGATCAGCGGGACGACGGTGCGCCGCCCGACGGTGACGGGCGCAGGCTGGGGCGGGACGTACAACGACATGGGCTGCTCCTGATCCGGTGGGGGTTCCTCGGCTGAACTGAGGCGTCCCGGTAGGAGTTACCGGTGGTCAGGGGTGACGGCAATCGCCGAACAGGTCCCGACCGTTCACAAGCGCACACTTGGCGGCTGTCTGTTCGGGAACCGGGATCCGCTGTGCCGAGGGCTGCTACTCCCCCTCGCGGGCGCCTGCCAATGCCGCCGCGACGCCTTTCGTCAGCACCGTACGGAAGACGGCGTCCATCCGTGCGGGAGTCTCGGCCGTGCCGTCCTCCACCCAGCGGGTGAGCAGGGCCATGAACGCGCCGGCGGCGCAGGTGACGGCCAGGTCCAGGTCAGCGGGAGCAGGGGTGTCCGGCGGCAGGGCGGCCAGCAGTTCGGTACGGATGATCGATGACAGGACGTACCGGATACGGGCGTGCACGGCCGCTCCGCCGCGCGGCCCCAGCAAGGCGCGGACCAGGTGCCGCTGCTCGTCGACGTGCTCCAGCAGGGGGAGGCTGAAGGTGAACATCTCCTCCGGCGTGGCCGGCCGAGCGGATCCCAACTGGTCGACGAGTTCGTCGATGGTGTGGAACAGGACGTCCTGCTTGCCGGTGAAGTGGGAGTAGAAGGTCGAGCGGCCGATGTCGGCTCGCTCGATCAGGTCGGTGACGGTGACGGCGTCGTAGCCCTTGTCCACGATCGCGTCGACCAGGGCGTCTTGTACGGCTCGCCGGGTGCGGCGCACCCGGCGGTCGAGTCCGTCCATGGGTCTCCGTCTCGTCGTCGGCCGGCCGGGGGATCAGTGGCGGTAGGCGTGGACGACGGCGTGCCCCTTGCCGCGGCCGATGATCCACTTGTTGACCGGAGTGGTGACGAGGAAGGCCACCAGGAAGGCGAAGGCGAGGGCGCCCCAGAACAGGCCGGTGGTCAGGCCGGCGTCCATGGCGCCGGGGATCACCAGCATGACGCCGTTGTCGACGATCTCCATGACGATGATCGAGACGGTGTCGGCGGCCAGCGCCAGCTTGATCGCGGTGCCCCAGTTCACGCCGGCCCGGCGCAGCGGGATCAGGGTGAGCAGGTAACCGAAGAAGAAGGCCAGGGCGACGGCCAGGATGATGGTGGGCGCGGTGGACCAACCCAGGGCGGTGCCGATCACCAGGCCGAGGACCTCGCCGATCGCGCAGCCGGTGAGGCAGTGCAGGGTGGCCGAGGCGGCCATCTTCCAGGTGGTCTTCTGATCATGGCCCGCGTGGGCGTGGTGGTCGTGTCCCCCGTGTCCATGGTGTCCCTCCGGCTGCCCATGACCGTGGTGCATCTCGTGCCCTGAGTGGTGCGTCGGTTCCGACATGGTGAGCTCCTTCGTCGATCAGGACTGACACGCTTCAAGATATACCCCATAGGGGTATCGGGCAAGCCGATCTTCCCCGAGGGGCGCCACCGGCGGATCCGCCGCCCGCCGATGGCCGGACCGGGGCGGGATCCCGGCGAGCAGGGAACCTACTATGGAGGGTCGGCGATGGGTCGACAATGGCCGGTGATCATCGCGCCGCCGGGTTCGTAAGCAGCGCACTGCCAGGCCGGTGCCGCCGCAGCGGATCACTCAGCTCCGCCCAGGCCGCCTTCTCCCGCGGAGGATCGAGCACCTGCCGGCACCTACGACGGCCGGTAGCATTGAACTATCCGCAGGCAGAGGGGAGACGCACACGATGCGTGGTCTGGGAGACCTGGAGTCCGCGATCATGGATCGCCTGTGGTCGTATCACCGGCCTGCGTCGGTCAGGGATGTGCTCGACGATCTGCGCCGCGATCGGGAGATCGCTTACACGACGGTCATGACGGTGATGGACAAACTGCACACCAAGGGCCTGCTGCGCCGTAAACAGGTCGGCCGGGCGTATGTCTACGAGACGGTGGCCAGCAAGGAGGCCTACACCGCCGAGCTGATGCGTGCCACGCTCACCTCCGGCGGCAACCAGGCGGCCACGCTGGTGCACTTCCTGGAGCGGCTGTCCCCGGAGGAGTCCGAAGCGCTCGAGGCCGCGCTCAAAGTGTATCCGACCAAGGGCCGCGCATGATCGCCGCCGTGATCCTGGCGTCGTACGCCGTCGTCGCCGCGGCCTGGCTGCCCCGGCTGCTCGACCGCGGCGCGTGGGCCGAGCGTGCTCCGCGACTGGCGATCTCCGTATGGCTGGCCGCGTGCGTCTCGGTGGTCGCCTCCGGTCTCTTCGCGGCGTTCGCCGCCGCGGTTCCGGCCTCCGTGGTCGGGCATGGGCTGGCCGCGTTCTTCGAGGCATGCGCGGAGCTGCTCACCGATGGAGAAGCCGCCATCTCCACGGGCGCCCGCGCCGCTTTGTTCGGTGCCGCTCTGGTCGCAGGCAGGGTGGTCTACTGCGGGGCGGCCGTGCTCGTCCGTGCACAGCGCGAACGCCGGCGGCACGCCGACATGTTGAACATCCTCGGCCGCCACGACGGTGATCTGGAAGCGGTGGTACTGGAGCACGACGAGGCCGCGGCCTACTGCCTGCCCGGACGGCAGGGCAGGACGGTCATCACGACCGCGGCTCTGCAGTCCCTGGCTCCCGAGCAGATCGCCGCCGTGCTCGCCCACGAGCGGGCCCATCTGCGGGGGCGTCACCATCTCGTGCTGGCCGCCGCTGAAGCCTTCTTCGTCGCCTTTCCCCGCCTGCCGCTGTTCGCCCAGGCCCGCACCGAGGTCACCCGGCTGGTCGAGTTGCTCGCCGACGATGTCGCTGCCCGCCAGCATCCGCGCATCCACATCGCCGCCGCCCTGGTACGGCTGGCCACCGGCAGGACTCCGGCGTTCATGCTGGGTGCCGGTGGCGAGACGGCGCTGACCCGGGTCAAGCGCATGCTCAATCCGGCCGCTCCCCTCGGCCGCAAGGAGCGCCTGGCCGGCTTGGCCGCTGTCGCTCTGCTGCTCGCCGGTCCTGCGGTCGTGGCCGCGATCCCGGGTGTGGCGTCGCTGCTGGCCCACCACTGCCATACGCTTTCGATCTTCTAGACACCGCACCTTCTACGATGATGGATAGTAGATGGCGGTAGCATCATGCCATGGCCTCGATCGACCGGCATCGTCGTGTGCGCGCAGGCGCCGTCCTGGCGCTCGCGCTGCTGTCCGGTACGGCATGCGCCGCACAGCCGTCCACGCAGACCGCCGATGCCGCCGATCCTGGGATCGGTCACGTTCACGGGCTGGGGGTCGACCCGGCCGACGGCACGATCTACATCGCCGGGCACTACGGCCTGTTCCAGGTCCGTTCCACCGACACTGCCCGGCGGGTCGCCGATCGCGTTCAGGATCACATGGGCTTCATCGTGATCGGGCCGAAGACCTTCCTGGCCAGCGGGCACCCCGCGGCGAACGACGTCCCATCCGGCGGCTCCCCGCACCTGGGCCTGATCCGCACCACGGACGCCGGCCTCACCTGGAGCACGGTCTCGCAGGCAGGCATCGCCGACTTCCACGCCATCGCACCGGCGGGGACGACCCTGTACGCCTACGACAGCCAGAGCGGGCAGGTGCGGCGCAGCGGCAATGAAGGCCAAGGCTGGGCGCCGGGAGCCGCGCTGCAAGTGATCGACTTGGCCGCTCACGAGGAGGAGCCGAACCGGGTCCACGCGACCACTTCCGAGGGAGTGCAGGTCAGCAAGGACGGCGGCCTGACCTTCGCCGGGCTCGCCGGCTCCCCTTTGTTGTCCCACCTTGACGCGCTCGGCAAAGACGACCTGGTGGGGGTCGGCGCCGATGGCCGTGTGCACGCCAGCGCCGACGGCGGCGCAACGTGGCAGGCCGCAGGCCGCCTGCCCGGCCAGGCCGCGGCTTTCACCGCCGTCGACCGGCAGCGTCTCCTTGCGGCGCTGCAGGACGGGACCGTCCTGGAATCAACGGACGGAGGACGCGGCTTCTCCGTCGTCTACCGGCCCGCCCTCAGCTGAGCCGCACGCCCGCACCTTCTCCGACCGCCCCCGTTCCGTCCGCGGGCGCCGCGTCGTCACTGATCGCAGCCGGAGGCCGGGGCCGGATCAGTGCGAGCTCGCCGCGCCGGCGAGGACCCGGCGGTAGGCGCAGACGCGGTCCTCGACACTGTCCAGGCAGCAGCTGGCGCACTTCTCTCCATGGACGGCGGTGTAGAACAGGCAGCACGTCCGGCGCAGGTAGAACAAGCCCTCCCTGCCGCCCTCGGAGAGCCGGACCATCTCCCCCAGCCCGCCCAGCCCCGGCGGGCAGGCGGCGAGGAAGGCATCATGGGAACGGTGCAGCAGGTCGACGTCGGCCCCGGGCGTCCTGCTCGCGGCGCCGAACGCCGCGGCGCACCCCTGGGCGATTCCGCCGTGCAGCTGGCGCTGGCCCGCGCGGCTGCGCACCCGCAGCGCATCGGCGAGCGGGAACAGGTGCTCATCGAGCACCTGGCCGACCAGCAGCTTCAGCCGTACGTCCGCGGTCATCTGTGAGGTCTCGGCCAGCCGGGGGCGGCGCAGCGCGACGGCGCCGAACCCGTGGTGGTCGTCGAGCCGGAGCGCCACGTTGTCCGGCCGCACATCCAGCACCTCACCGTACAGTGCCCAGGCCAGCAGGGCGGGAGCCGTGACCGTGCCCGCGTAGACGGCCATCACGGTCAGCGCCGTGGCGTGCGCCGACACCTGTCCGCTGGCGGTCCGCTCGGCTTCGAGCACCCGGGTCAGCTCCTCGGAGGCGGGGTCCAGCAGCCGGTCGGCGGCGACCCAGTCCTCGCCCGCGTCCAGGCCGTCCTGCAGCCGGTAGCGCTCGCCGTAGCCGGCCAGCGCGGTGAGCACGGCTGCAGGGCCGGGAGGTGGATGCGACACGTCGGGGGAGCTCCTTGCATGAGGGACGGCGTTGTCCGCGCACCATTGTGGGCCATCGACACAGCAGGCCGACGTAGCGGGGCGGCACGTCGGCGGCTCGGTCAGGTGATCGCCGTCCAGCGGCTGTTTACGGTCGGACGCCCGATGAGGCGCCCCATACGGCGCAGCCTGCGGTGAGGAACCGGCGTGCTTCACTCGCGTCTCTCCTTTTCGTGACCGCCTACCGGGCGAACTGACGGGTTCGGGCCAAGAGTCGCCCTACCGCCGACGGGACGGATTCACCCTGCGCGCTCGTGGAAAGGTCCGCGGGTTCGCGCGATGGGTCCCCGGTTCCCCCGGCGGAGGCGTCTGGGCCGGCGCGGGATCCGACGGCAGGCGGGCCGTCTTCCCGATGAAGGCAGATCATCAGACGTTACGATGCGATGTAGTAGATGCGTGTCGGCAAGATGAATAAAACGTCACATAACGTCCGAAAGCTCTACCTTGGCCAGGGCTGTCCGTAAGATCTTCCGGCCGCACGATCGCAAGGTCTTGCCCATCCGGATGCCCCAGTTCCCGGCCGCGCCCGCACTCACCTGGATGCGGTTTCACTTGCGCATGAGAGCCTCTCCGCCTGCTCATGACGGTTGCAGCAAGGGTGCGGGACGAACACCGGCTTCGATGATGCACGCCACTGTCTCTGCGGTGCCCTGCAGCGGATTCCGCCCCGCACCCCGGGGGACGGCAGCTCCACTCCCCGCCTCCTATCGGGGTCAGCGAATCGAATCCCTGACTTTCCTCAGGAACTATCTGCCGTAGTCGAATGTCCAGGCGACAACAGGATGACCCCGGGCTGTTCCTGCACGACCACGCCTTGACGCGTGGCCGGAGAGGGCGGCTGTGGCTTACGCCGTACCGGCAGGAGCTTCGTGTCCCGCGTCATGAGAGCCCTTTCCCCGCGCAGGTCAGTAAAGGAACGTACCGTTGCCCGTTCTGTCGCACGCCTTCGGCCGCCAGAGCCTGTCCATCAGCCTGATCGTCGCCGGCATGGCAAGCTTCACCGTCCTGTCCGCTGGGACGGCTCATGCAGCCGACATCCCGTCGATCACCGACAGCGACTCCGGCGCGGCTCCCTTCTCGCAGATGCAGACCCGGATCGCCGAGATCGAAGCCCAGATCGCGATGATCGAGCAGGGGACGATGCCGTCTCAGGCCCCGGCCCCCGAGACCTCAGCACCGGCCCAGCCGCGCAGTGAGGTCATCCAGTCGCCCGATCAGAACCTGACCACCGATGGCCGAAGCGACGCGCTTGCGGCGCCGGACCAGCTCCCAGAGCTGCAGATGCCGGACCGGTCCCAGGCAAAGGGTCTTTCCGGACCGGCCGCGCCGCTGACCGCAGGCACCAAGGTCCAGCAGCTCATCGCCACCGCCCTCAGCAAGGTCGGCGAGGGCGAGGCCGCGGACGGCACGTCCTTCTACGGCAAGTGGTACGACAAGTACACCAAGCAGAAGGGGTTCGCCGCCGCCCCCTGGTGCGACATGTTCCTGGCGTGGGTGGCCGTCGAGCACGGCGCGCAGGATGCGATGGGCATCTACGCCTACACCCCCTGGCACGCGCAGTGGTTCAAGAAGCAGGGCCGCTTCGACCGCGCCCCGCAGGTCGGCGACCTCGTCTTCTTCGACTGGGGCGGCTCCAAGAACATCTCGGCCATCGACCACGTCGGCCTGGTGACCGGCGTGAACCCCGACGGTTCGGTCTCCACGGTGGAGGGCAACATCAGCGACAAGGTGATCGCGCGCACGCGCACCATGGACACCATCGTCGGGTTCGGCCACCCGGCCTACTCAGGCTGAGACCCGAGAGCCCTGCCGGGTGCGGGCCTGACCAGAGGACGGACCGGTCGGTCCGGGGGAGCCCTTGGCCGTCAGGCGTGGGCGGGTTGCTCGTGCCGGGCGTGGGCCGGCGACTCCAGCTGCAGGGTGGCGTGGTGCAGGTCGAAACGGTCCTTGAGGCACTCCTGCAGGACGTCCAGCAGCCGCGGGGCGTGGCCGTCGGTGAAGCACTCGTCGTCGATGACGATGTGCGCGCTGAGCGCGGCCAGGCCCGAGGTGACGGTCCAGGCGTGCAGGTCGTGCACGGCCCGTACGTGCGGCACCGCCAGCAGCTGCGCGCGGACCTGGTCCAGGTCCAGGTGGGCGGGGGTGGCCTCCAGGAGCACGTTGACGGCCGCGTGCAGCAGCTTGAGCGCGCGCGGCACGATGAGCAGGCCGATCAGCACCGCGACGACGGCGTCGGCGCGGGTGAACCCGGTCAGGTGGGCCGCGATCGCGGCGGCGATGACGCCCACGGAGGTGAGCGCGTCGGTGGCCACCTCCAGGAAGGCGCCGCGCAGGTTGAGACTCTCGCCCTGCACGCCGATCAGCACCAGCATCGAGGCCAGGTTGCCGACCAGGCCGACGACGCCGAAGAGCAGCATGGAGCCGGTGGCGAGGTGCGGAGCCTCCGCCGAGACCAGGCGGGAGACCGCCTCGTACAGCACGTACGCCCCGAGGCCGAAGAGCACCGCGGCGTTGACGGCCGCGGCCAGGATCTCGGCCCGGGCCAGGCCGAAGGTGCGCCTCGAGGTGGCCGGGCGGGCGGCCAGGACGATGGCCGCCAGGGCCAGGGCGATGCCGGCGCTGTCGGTGAGCATGTGCCCGGCGTCGGCCAGCAGCGCGATGCTGCCCGAGGCCAGTGCCCCGGCCACCTGCACGAGCATGACGGTGCCGGTGATGGCCAGCACGCCGACCAGGCGCCCGCGGTGGCGGCCGGTCGGACTCAGCTGCCCGTGCCCGTGACCGTGACCGTGACCGGATGCGTGGTTGCTGCCCACGAAATGCTCCTTCGTTGCTGGGGTGAACGACTTCAGTGGCCGCGGGCCGGGGGTGATCCCCCCGCCCGTGCGATGGTGTCCGGGCCGGGCAGGCGGCCCAGGCCGGGCACGAAGCGGCCCACCTGCGAGGCATACCTCTGGTAGGCGCGGCCGTGAGCGGCCAGCAGATAGGGCTCCTCCACCGCGCGCACCTGCAGCTCGATGGCGGCCACCAGCACCACCAAAGCGAGGAGCGCCACAGGGTTGGGCACCATCAGCGTCAGCCCGGCACTGGTGGTGACCATCGCGGTGAAGATCGGGTTGCGGGCCAGGGCGAACGGGCCGCCGGTGACCAGATCGGTGCGCTCGCCGGCGTCCACGCCGATCCGCCAGGAGGCACCCATGGCCAGCTGGGCAGCCAACGTGGCCACGGTGCCGCCGATGGCGATCACCACGCCGGCGGCCGCGGCCAGCGGGGAGTCGAGAACGGCCAGGGGTGCCAGGCCGGTGATGGCGGCGAGTGGCCCGGCCAGGCCCAGCATGATCGCGGCCACGAACGCCGTCTTGGCCCACCAGGCGATCGAGCCGGCCGGACCGGCGTTCAGGCGCAGGCCGCTGTCGCCGGTGCGGCGCCAGTGTGCGAACGTGCGCCAGCCGAAGGCCAGGCCCATCGCCACCAGGTACACGATGAGCGCGGTAACTGCCATGATCACTCCTTGCCGGTGGCGTCGGCGGCGTCGGTGGTGCAGCAGCCGTCGCCGCACCCGCTGGAGGTAGCCGAACCGGATACGGGAACGGTGGCGGGGACCAGGGCGGTGGCTGGACCGCAGCAGGCGTCCCCGCGCCAGGCCTCGCGGCCTTCCTTGACCGCCACGGCGGCGATCACCAGGGCGGCGATCGGGTCGGCCCACCACCAGCCGAACAGGCTGTTGACGGCCAGACCGACCAGGAGCACCGCCGACAGGTAGGTGCACAGCAGGGTCTGCTTGGAGTCGGCCACCGCCGAGGCCGAGCCGAGTTCGCGCCCGGCGCGGCGCTGGGCGGACGACAGCAGCGGCATGATGGCCAAGCTGAGCGCGGCCAGGATCAGCCCGGGCGTGGAATGGTCCGCCTCATTGGTGCCGAGCAAGGCCCGGACGGCCTCCACGCCGACGTAGGCGGCCAGCGCGAAGAAGGAGACCGCGATGACGCGCAGCGCGGTCTTCTCCCGCCGTTCGTGGTCGGCGGCGGAGAACTGCCAGGTCACCGCGGCGGCCGAGGCGACCTCCACGATCGAGTCCAGGCCGAACCCGATCAGTGCCGCCGAGGAGGCCAGGGCGCCGGCGGTAATGGCAACGGCGGCCTCGATGACGTTGTAGGTGATGGTGGCGGCCATCAGCAGCCGGATGCGCCGGGTCAGCACGGCGCGGCGGGCCGGAGCGGGGCCGGCGGAGAGGACGGCCATCAGCAGCAGTCCTCGGTCGCGACGGCGGCGCAGGTGCGTTCGGCGTCGGCGGCGACCGCGACCACGGCGGTGCGCAGGTCGTCTAGGGCGTGGCCGAGGCGGGCGTCGGCCAGTTCGTAGCGGGTGCGCCGGCCGACGGGGACGGCCACGACCAGGCCGCAGTCGCGCAGGCAGGCCAGGTGGTTGGACAGGCGGGTGCGGGAGATGGCCAGCGCTTCGGCCAGTTCGGCCGGGTGGGCGGGGGCCTCACGCAGCGCCAGGAGGATGCGGCAGCGGATCGGGTCGGCCAGCGCGCGGCCGAACCGGGCCAGGACCTCGATCTCGGGGGCGATCGTCAACATACCGTGATAGTACACAGAATCCTGAATTCAGGAAATCATGTATAAGCGTGGCGGGATTTCCTTCCCGGAATGCCGCCCCGGCCCGCCTGTACCTCATCCTTCTTTCCGGCTGACGCGGTCTCTGCCTCCGTGGCCGATTCCGCTCGTTGGGGTAGGTGGTGTGGCCTTTTCTATCGGTCGCGTCACACGGGGTAGGGCCCAGGTCTGCTGGACCCTACCCCGTTCGGCGGGCCTTACAGCCGCTCGAGGATCTTGTTCATCTGCTCGATCTCGGCCTGCTGGGCGGTCTCGATGGTGGCGGCGAGCTGCCGGGCCGCCGGGTTGACGCCCCGCTCCTGCTCGGTCTTGGCCATCTCGATCGCGCCCTTGTGGTGAGCGATCATCAACTCGGCGAACATCCGGTCGAACGCCGCGCCCTTGGCCTGCTGGAGCTTGACCATGTCCTCTTCGGTCATCATGCCGGGCATGCCGTGCCCGCCGTGTTCTCCTTCCGGCATGGTGGCCTTGCCCCACGCCGTCAGCCAGCCGGTCATGGCGGCGATCTCCGGGTCCTGGGCGGCCTGGATCTTCGCCGCGAGCTCCTTGATCTCCGGATCGGCGGCCCGGGTCTCGGCAAGCTTGGCCATCTCCACGGCCTGCTCGTGGTGCGGGATCATCATCTGGGCGAACATGACGTCGTCGTCGTTGAAGTCGGCCGTCGGCTGCACGCTCGCGGTCGTGGCGGCGGGAGCGGGAGCCGAGGCACTGCTGGTCATGCCGTCATGGCCGACCATCGAGTCGTCGCCGCCGCTGCCGCAGGCGGTCAGCACCGCCATGGTGCCGGCCGCCGTCGCGGCGGTCAGCGCGAGCTTGCGGACGGTGAATCGGGTGGTGAACATCGCGGTTGTCTCTTTCCGGTTCGTTGTGCCTGGTCGCGCATCGGCTGCGGGCAGGGGTCAGATGCCTCGCCCGTCTCGGCGGCCGGCTTATATGCGCAGAACCGAAAGGCAGGCCAGACGCACCGCGACCGGCTGCGGCGGCGGCCGGGTCACCAGCGGCGCCTGACCGGGGCGGGTGGCGGCCCGAGTCGACGGCCGCATCCGCGCCCGACCGGCCGCAACCAGGAACAGCAGCAGTGCGCTCAGGACGGCCAGGCAGACCGAGGTCGGATCCAAGCCCGGCGGGCCGTCTCCGGGATCGGTCGTCCACCGGATCGAAGCGGCCGTCCCGGGGGCGGCCGGAGCGTGGATCGAGGCGGATGCGTGATCGAGCACAGGCCCGGCGAACACCGGGCCGCCGTGACCGCCGTGGCCGCGCCCATGGTCCAGGTGCCCCAGGGTGTGCATTCCGGCGACGCCGACCACCAGCGCGACGAGCAGCGTCCAGCGGGCCGCGCGCGCGGCGGACCGGCGGACCACGTCGCCCATCGCCTCCTCCTGCGCCTTCACAACCAACCGGGTACCCTCTCCAGTCTACGACCTTCGATCGTAGATCCATGCGGCCATGCCGATCGGCAGCGGGTCCTTTCTCGCATCCACCCGCCGCACTATTGAAGCTGCATTTACAGAAGAGATACCTGACGTTTATCAAAGCGATATACGGTGGGAGTTGTGACTGCATCCACCGACTCTCTGCCTGCCCGCTTGGTCGCGGCCTCCAGGCACGGGATCGGCATGCTCGTGATGCTTCTCACCTTCTTGCTGGTCGTATGCACCATCGGGCCCCACGGGCACGCGCAGAGCCCTCCCGCGTCCTCCTCGATCGCCCTGGCCCACGACCATGGTCATTCCCCGCTCGGTCACCATGAGCAATCGCTTCCCTGCGACATGCCCATGCAGACCGCCTCCAGCCACCGGGATGCCACCTCACCGCTTCCGGCGTTGACCAGCGGTTGGCTGCTTTCACCCCTCCTTGCGCAGGAGAACGCTTCTGCGGTGGCACGGCCTGACACCGACCGGACCTCACTGCCATCGAGCCCATCCGGCGCTCATCTGCTCACGCTCATCTGCCAGTCACGGGTGTAGAGGCTCACTGCGTGCCGCGTCACACCGAAGGCATCTGAGCGACGATCGCGTCCTTCGCACTGCTCGGCGCTCGCACGTCATCGACTCCATCCGACTCGCACAATCGCGCCTTGCAGGGGAACGTCCGATGAAGAGCACCCGCCCTCAACTTTGGGCTGCACCGACACGATCTGTGACGACCACATCACCCGCCGATCTGGTCGGCGGCACTCCGGTCCTGTGGATACCGGAGCTGTGGAACGGCACAGAACGCGGTTTCCACGCCAAGCTGGAAGGTTACAACCCCGGTGGCATCAAGGACCGGCCCGCACTGCACATGATCGAGCAGGCGCGGCTGCGCGGGGACCTGGAGCCGGGACGGCCGATCATCGAGTCGACCAGCGGAACGCTCGGCCTCGGCCTCGCGCTGGCCGGCATCGTCTACCACCACCCGGTGACGCTGGTGAGCGACCCGGGCATGGAACCGCTGATGCAGCGGCTCCTGTACGCCTACGGCGCCCGCGTCGAGACGGTCACCGCGCCGCACTCCACCGGCGGCTGGCAGCAGGCGCGCCGCCGGCGGGTCGGCGAGCTGCTGGCGTGCTACCCGGGCGCCTACAGCCCGGACCAGTACAACAACCCCGACAACGTCTTCGCTTACGCGGGCCTCGCCGGCGAGCTGGCCGACCAGCTTGGCCACATCGACGTGCTGGTGTGCAGCGTCGGGACCGGCGGCCACAGCGCCGGGATCTTCCGCGTGCTTCGGGAGCGCTGCCCGGGCCTGCGCCTGGTGGGCGTCGACACCGTCGGCTCGACCATCTTCGGCCAGCCCGCCCGCACCCGGCTCATGCGTGGCCTGGGCAGCAGCATCCACCCGCGCAACGTGGCCTACGACGCCTTCAGCCAGGTGCACTGGGTGGCTCCCGGCGAAGCCGTCTGGGCCTGCCGCCGGCTCGCCGAGGCCAGGTACGCCACCGGCGGATGGAGCGTAGGGGCAGTCGCCCTGGTGGCGTCCTGGCTGGCCCGCACCGAACCCCCCGGGACCCGGATCGCCGCGGTCTTCCCCGACGGCCCCGAGCGTTACTTCGACACCGTCTACAACGACGCCTACTGCGCCGAACGCGGACTGCTCGGGGCCAAGCCCGCGCCTGAACCCGATACGATCGCGCATCCGGCCGACACCGAGGTGATGCGGTGGACGCGCTGCGAGACGGTGCTCGACCCGTTGGCGGGCCGCGCATGAAGGCCACCGTCGCCCAGGTCCGCTCGTTCAACCGACCGATCCGGCTACTGCTGATCAACCAGCTCACCATCAACATCGGCTTCTACATGCTGATGCCCTACCTGGCCCTGTACCTGTCCAGCGGTCTGGGGATGGCGGTCTGGCTGGTCGGGCTCATCCTCGGGATCCGCAATCTCAGCCAGCAGGGCATGTTCCTGCTCGGCGGGAGCCTGGCCGACCGGATCGGCTACAAACCGATGATCATGGCGGGGCTGGCGCTGCGCAGTGTCGGGTTCGCACTGTTCGGTCTGGCCGAATCGGTGCCGTGGCTGATCGTCGCCTCCGTGCTGACCGGCCTGGCCGGAGCCCTGTTCAATCCGGCGGCCCGCGCCTATCTGGCTCAAGAGGCGGGCGAGCGCAAAGTGGAGGCGTTCGCCGTCTTCAACGTCTTCTACCAGACGGGCATCCTGGTCGGCCCGCTGGTCGGGCTGGTGCTGGGCGGTGTGGCCTTCCGCCTCCTCTGCCTGGTCGCCGCTGCTTTGTTCACTGTCTTGGCCGTCGTCCAGGTTCGCGCCCTGCCGGGCCGCGCCGGGGGCAGATCGGGTGCGCCGACCGGTCTGCTGCACGACTGGCGCCAGGTGATCGGCAACCGCGCCTTCCTGCTGTTCTCCCTGGCGATGATCGGTTCCTACGTGCTCAACTTCCAGGTCTACCTGGGCCTGCCCATCGAGGTCCGCCGGGTGACCGGAGGCGAGCTCGGTGTCACGCTGCTGTTCATGCTCTCGGGTGGGCTGGCCATCGTCGGGCAGGTCCGCATCACCGCCTGGGCCAAACGGCGCTGGACACCCGGTCAGGCGATGGTCCGGGGTCTGTGGCTGATGGCTGCGTCGTTCCTGCCGCTCGCCCTGACGGCATCCATGGTCCCCTCGCCGGACGCGGTGTCCTGGTGGGCGCACGCGCTGGCGCTGGCGCCGGTGCTCGTGACGAGCGGTCTGCTCAGCATCGCCACCATGATCGTCTATCCGTTCGAGATGGCGACCGTCGCCGCCCTCGGCGGGGAGCGCATGATGGGCACCTACTACGGCTTCTACAACACGCTGTCGGGAATCGGCATCGCCGCGGGCAACCTACTGACCGGCGCAGTGCTCGATGCCGGCCGCGCCGTGGGAGTTCCCGGTCTCGCCTGGTGGGGGCTGCTCGCGACCGGAGCCGTCTGCGCAACGGCCGTCTTCGCGCTCGACCGGTCGAAGCGGCTGACACCCGGCCGGAAATCCCAGACGCTCCCGACCTGAAGACCTATCGCGAATCACCACCTCCGTCAGATTCGCTCCCATTTACGCCACAACCACTGCAATCCCCTACTATCCTCCATCGGACTGAGGGCTCTCGATGCGACAGCCAGGTGAGGTGCGCCCTTTGTCTTCGAGGAGAGGGGAAGCGTGGCGGCGGCACTCCGCGGGGAGCGGTACCGCGATGCGCTCCGGGCCCTGCTCGCCTCGCTCGTCGCGGTGCCCCTGTGCCTGGGCGCGACCTCGGCGGGCCATGCCGCGCCCAAGCCGGGCGCCAAGCAGCTCCGCAAGGAACTGGCCCAGCTGCAGAAGCGGTCGGAGACCCTGATCGCCGAGTACTACGAGGGACGCGTCCAGCTGCAGAAGGTCGAGCGGGTGGAGAAGGTGGCCCGCGGCAACCTGGAGCGCGCGCAGCGGAACTTCGACCTGGCCGCGCAGGAGATCCGCCTGCTGGCCGCCGAGCGGTACCGCACCGGTGGCCTGACGTCGGTGGCGGCGCTGGTGGGCGAGGCCGACGCCACCGCCCTGCTGGACCGCCTGGCCCTCACCCGGCAGGTCGTCGCCGACCAGGACGCCAGGCTGCGGAGTTTCACCGAGGTGCGCGACGCCCACCTGCGGGCCCGCGAGTCGGCGCGGGAGCGCGCCGCCGAGCTCCGCGACGCGCTCGAGGAGCTCGACGACGACAAGAAGCGGGCAGAGGAGCTGATCGAGCAGATCAAGGACAAGATAGACCTGCTCTACCCGACCCCCGGGATCCGCCGGGCCGACGGCACCTGGGTGCCCCAGCTGCCGTCCGGGCCGGACCACATCACCCCCCGGATGCGGCTGGTCCGGCAGCTGATCGCGCAGCGTTTCGGCTCCCGGTTCGGGATCGGCTGCTACCGGGTCGACGGGGGCATCGCCGGGGGCGGGGAGCATCCGCTGGGGCGGGCCTGCGACTTCATGCTCAGCAGCGGGGGCGCCATGCCGACGGCGGCCGAGACCCGGCGGGGCAACGAGATCTCCGCCTGGGCGGTCGAGAACGCCCGGAGACTCGGCATCATGTACGTCATCTTCCGCCAGCGCATCTGGCACGTGCGCACCGGCACCTGGCGGACCATGTCGGACCGCGGCGGCGTCACCGCCAACCACTACGACCACCCGCACATCTCGGTCTACTGACCGAGGGCACGGCGGAACGCACCGCCCAGGTGGGGGTTCAGTGAAGGCGTGCTTGGCGACCACCCGCGCTCCGGTGCCGTCCCCGCGCCCGCCGGCGCGAGAAGGAGCGCCTCGGCGCCGGTGAGCCATCTCGGCCGGTCAGACGCCGGTTCAGGAGCCGCCTGCCGATGGCCGTTCCTCCGGCGGCCGCGCCCAGGACCGCGACGATGACCGCGACGGGGATGCCACCGGAGTCGTCGGCGGTCGAAGAAGCGGCAGTCCCGCTCCCGGTGGCCTGCTTCGGGGTGGGGGACGCCGCCGGGATCTTCGTTCCGGCCGGGACGCCTCCCACCGGAGGGGCCGTGGTCCTCTCCGGTCCGGCCTTGGGCGCGGCCGGAAGGGTCATGGGCTCGGCGGGGTCGGTGTCCTTGATCGACCAGGCGCGGGTGGAGAACGGGACCGGGTGGTTCTTCTTGCCGACACCCGAGCCCCATGCGGTGATGACGTAGTCGACCTCGATGTGGCCGAGGCCGCCGTTGCCCCGCACGGTCAGCGTGTCCGGGTCGAAGGTGCCGCCGGTCAGGTCGGCGAAGGTCTTGGCGTCCAGATCCAGCATGATGCCGCGGGTGGAGGGCTCTCCCGGGCCGCGGTCGCCCACGAAGAACGGCGCCTTCTTCCCCTTGTAGACGACGTAGCCCTCAGTCATCAGGGGCCAGGACGGGGAGGCCGCCAGGCCCTTCTGCATGGGCTTGCCCGACGCCGGCAGCCCGGTGTCCCCGGCCCGGCCGGAGCCGTCATCCCAGAAGTAGGAGGCGGTGGTAGACCCCTTCAGCATGACCTGCTGCTCGTTGTCCGCCTGTGCGACGCCGCCGGTGACGGTCGTCCCGGTGGCCAGGGCCAGCCCTACAGCGGCGGCCAGCATGCCGGAACGGCCGGTACGGCGGACGGCAGGAGTCATAGGAAAGAAGACCCTCCAACGGAAGACAAAGGCGTCCTCAACCGAGGCGGCGCCGGAGCCGGGGCCGCCGTTGAGCGATCGTCCTCCCCACTGGACCCGCCGGACGTAGCGGAAGCAGGAGCACGGGGGGTGCTGAAAGGTTGCCTGGACCCATGGACCGCTCAGCTGCTGCAGGTTGTCGGGGTGCGGCAGACCGTCGTTCATACCGCAAACGAGTGGGGCCCTCTCCCGGTCCGGGAGAGGGCCCCACTCGTTTGCGGCGACTTTTACTTGAAGCCGCGCAGGCGCAGGCTGTTGGTGACCACGAACACGCTGGAGAACGCCATCGCCGCGCCGGCGATCATCGGGTTGAGCAGGCCGAGCGCGGCCAGGGGCAGGGCGGCCACGTTGTAGGCGAAGGCCCAGAACAGGTTGCCCTTGATGGTGGCCAGGGTCCGCCGGGACAGGCGGATCGCGTCGGCGGCCACCCGCAGGTCGCCGCGGACCAGGGTGAGGTCGGAGGCCTCGATGGCGGCGTCGGTGCCGGTGCCCATGGCCAGGCCGAGGTCGGCCTGGGCCAGGGCGGCGGCGTCGTTGACGCCGTCGCCGACCATCGCCACCGACCTGCCTTCGGCCTGCAGCCGCTTGACCACGTCCACCTTGTCGGCGGGCAGCACTTCGGCGATCACCTCGGCGATGCCGACCTCGGCCGCGACCGTGCGGGCGACGGCCTCGTTGTCGCCGGTGAGCAGCACCGGGGTCAGGCCCAGGGCGCGCAGTTGCCCGATCGCCTCCTTGCTCGTCGGCTTGACGGTGTCGGCGACGACCAGGACGGCGCGCGCTGCTCCGTCCCAGCCGACGGCGACCGCGGTACGGCCCGCGGCCTGCGCCCGCTCCAGCGCCCGCTCCAGTTCGGCGGGCAGGTGCTGGGACCACTCGGCCAGCAGCGTGGGCCGTCCGACCAGGACGGCGTGGCCGTCGACGACGCCCTGCACGCCGCGGCCTTCGACGTTGGCGAAGTCCTCGGGTGAGGGCAGGGCGCCCACCCGCTCGGCCGCGCCGCGGGCGATCGCCTGGGCGATGGGGTGTTCGGAGGCGTGCTCTAGGGCGCCGGCCAGGCGCAGCACCTCCTCGGCGTCCTCGCCGTCGGCCAGGTGCACCTCCACCAGGGTCATCTTGCCCTCGGTGACGGTGCCGGTCTTGTCCAGCACGACGGTGTCGATCTTCCGGGTCGACTCCAGGACTTCGGGGCCCTTGATCAGGATGCCGAGCTGGGCGCCGCGGCCGGTGCCGACCAGCAGCGCGGTCGGGGTGGCCAGCCCGAGGGCGCAGGGGCAGGCGATGATCAGCACGGCGACCGCGGCGGTGAAGGCCGCCCCGGCGCCGTCGCCGGTGCCGAGCCAGTAGCCGAGCGTGCCGACGGCCAGCGCGATCACGATGGGGACGAAGATGCCGGAGATTCGGTCGGCCAGGCGCTGCACGGCCGCCTTGCCGGTCTGGGCGTCCTCCACCAGCTTGGCCATCTGGGCGAGCTGGGTGTCGGATCCGACGCGGGTGGCGCGCACCACCAGGCGCCCGCCGGCGTTGACGGTCGCGCCGACCACGGCGTCGCCGGGCCGGACCTCCACCGGCACGGACTCGCCGGTGAGCATGGAGGCGTCGACCGCCGAGGAGCCCTCCTCGACCACGCCGTCCGTGGCGATCTTCTCGCCGGGCCGGACCACGAACCGCATCCCGACCGTCAGCTGGTCGCTGGGGACGCGGACCTCGGTGCCGCCGCGCAGCACGGCGACGTCTTTGGCGCCGAGTTCCAGCAGGGCCCGCAGGGCGGCGCCGGCGCGGCGCTTGGAGCGGGCCTCAAAATAGCGGCCGGCCAGGATGAACGCGGTCACCCCGGCGGCGGCCTCCAGGTAGATGTTGCCCGAGCCGTCGGTGCGCTCGATGGTGAACGCGAACGGGTGGGTCATCCCCGGCGTGCCGGCGGTGCCGAAGAACAGCGCCCACAGCGACCAGCCGAGCGCGGCGATGGTGCCGAGCGAGACCAGGGTGTCCATGGTGGCGGCGCCGTGGCGCAGGTTGGTCCAGGCCGCCTTGTGGAACGGCCAGCCGGCGTAGACCACGACGGGCGCGGCCAGGGTGAGCGAGAGCCACTGCCAGTGGGTGAACTGCAGGGGCGGGATCATCGCCATCGCGATGACCGGCACGGCCAGCACGATGGAGGTGATCAGGCGGGCGCGCAGCGGTGCGAGCTCGTCGGCTTCTTCCTGCGCGCCGGCGGTCTCGGCGGTGCCGCCGGCGGGCGGGGCGGGCAGCGCGGCGGTGTATCCGGCCTGCTCCACCTGCTCGATCAGCGTCTGCGGGTCGAGGCCCTCGGGGAAGGTGACCTTGGCTTTCTCGGTGGCGTAGTTGACCGTCGCGGTCACGCCGTCGAGCTTGTTGAGTTTGCGTTCGATCCGGTTGGCGCAGGACGCGCAGGTCATGCCGCCGATCGAGAGTTCGACCGCGCCGGTGGCGGTCGGCGGCCTGTCGTCGGTCACGGGGGACATCAAGGTCACCGTTCCTTTCTCGCGTCGCGCGGGTCAGTGGGTGTGCTCGCCGTGCGAGCCGGGCTTACCGGGTGAGGGCGCGGGTGCGGGGGTCGAGGTCGCGCCGGTGGGGCCGGCGGTCGCCGCCGGTGCCGGGCTCTGGCCCGCGCGGGCGGTGAAGGCCGCGGTCCGCACGACTCCCTCGTGCTGGAAGTCCAGGAAGAGGCGGTAGTCGCCGCGGCTGGGCACCTCGGCGTGGAAGGTGATGCCCGGGCCGGCCGCGGTCGTGCCGTCGCCGGGTTCGCCGTCGGGGTGCACGTGCAGGTAGGCCAGGTCGCCGGCGCGCAATGCGACCAGGTGGCCGTAGGCGCCCAGATACGGTTGCAGGTCGGTGACCGGCTCGCCGTCCTTACTGACCGTCAGCGTCAGCGTGCTGGAGGCGCCGGGGATCAGGTCGCCGTCCAGCTGCACCGTGTAGCCGTCGACGGTGGCGGTACGGCTCACCTCGGGCAGCGCCTGGGGCGTGTAGTCGCCGGCGGCGTGCAGGTCGGCTCCCAGGGTCAGCCCGTGGCCCCCGTCGGGGGCGAAGTCGGCGAACGCCCGGTAGACGCCCGCGCGCGGCAGGGTCAGCTTCACCGACCAGGTCCCGTCGGCCTCCATGGCCGGGTGCAGGTGCCGGTAGTCGCCCAGGTCGCGGGAGACCACGATGAGGTGCAGCTTCTTGCCGTGCTGGGTCTGGTAACCGGTGAGCGGGCGGCCGTCGGGGCCGGTGACGGTGAACCGGAAGTCGGTGGCCTCACCGGGCGTGATCGTCGTGGTGTCGGGGGTGAGGGTGTAGCCGCTGTCGGACATCTGCAGCCCTCCGGGCAGGGACGCCGGAGCCGCTGCCGTGGCGGACCGGCTGGGAGCCGCACTCGAGGCTCCGTGAACGGTGTGGGATGGCGCGGTGGGCGGAGTGTCGGCGGCGCCGACGGCGCTGCCGACGCCCAGCGCCCCGCCGAAAACCACCGCGAGGCCGAGGACGTAGGCCCCGAGCTTGGCGGGGGTGTTCACGACGGGGCCACCACTTCGTATCCGGCCTCCGCGACGGCCGCCACGATCGCGGCGTCGTCGACGGGGCCGTCGCTGTCGACGCTCACCCGGCCGGTGGCCAGGTCGACGTCGACACCGGTGACGCCGGGCACGGCGCCGACCTCTTCGGTGACGGAGCTGACACAGTGGCCACAGGTCATGCCGGCGACGGTGTAGATGGTGGTGGTCATGATGATCACTCCTTGTCGTTGCTGATCGAACGGGTGCTTCCGGGGGTCAGGAGCGCACCAGGCGGGCGATGGCCTCGGAGGCCTCCTTGACCTTGGCCTCGGCCTCGGCGCCGCCCTTGGCGGTGGCGTCGGCCACGCAGTGCGCCATGTGCTCCTCCAGCAGGGCCAGGGCGAAGGACTGCAGGGCGCGGTTGGCGGCCGAGACCTGGGTGAGGATGTCGATGCAGTACTGGTCCTCGGTGACCATCCGCTGCAGGCCGCGGACCTGGCCCTCGATGCGGCGCAGCCGCTTGAGGTGGTCCTGCTTGTCGTGGCTGTATCCCGCCATGTCCTCGCCTCCGGTCGTTCGCGTCTCGACCCGCATAACACTATACCCCCCTACCGTATTCCGATGTTTTGAGGATCTGCTGCCGCCGGGTCGAAGGCGCCCGGGGTCGGTCGGCGCAGCGGGTGCCGCGACGCGCAGGCGCGGGGCCACAGATCGCCGGCCGCGGCCGAAACCACGGCCCGGGGCCGCAGCCCCAGCCGCCGGTACAGGCCGATGGCCGCGGTGTTGGCCGGATCGACCAGCAGAGCGGCCCGGTCGTGCTCGGCGAGCAGGTCACGCAGGAGCAGGCCGCACACCGCTGAGGCGTGACCCCGGCCCCGATGCGCCGGATGGGTGACGACGCCTCCGATGAAGCCCACCTGCGCAACCGTCCACGCCTCGGCCACCGCGGCCAGCAGGCCGCCTCCGGGACCGGTGATCGCGGCCCACCGGCGGACCCCGCGTCCGCCCGGGCGGGCGAAGGAGGAGGGGAACCCGATGTCGAGCAGGGCGTCGACGTCGCGGTCCCGATCAGGGGGCAGCCACCGGGCCTGGGGTGAGGTGTCGCCCTCGGGCGGATGCCTGGTGTCCATCCACCCCACCGGTTCGCACGCACTCAACCCCAGCCGGTCGGCGACCTCGACGACCAGGTCGTGATCGCCGCTGACGGCGTGGGAGGGGCCGCTCTCGGTCAGCGCGTGCCGGACGAGGACGGCCACCTGCCCGGCCGGCCCGCACACGGCCAGCCGGTCCTGGCCGACCAGGTCCGGGCTGGCCACCGCGACGGCCTCGCCGCAGGACCAGGCGCGCACGGCCGGACCCAGGCCTTGCGCCGCCCAGACGGTGAAGGGGTCGCCACCGGCCAGTGTGGCCACATCGTCGGGGCGGGTCAGCTCTCGTACGGCCGGCATGCCCCGTCCCCGGTCAGTGCCCATGGAGATGGCAGACGATGGCGCGGCTCGGGCTGCCCGAGCCGGTGATCGCGATCGTGGTGGTCACAGTGAACTCCTCGAAGCTTTTACCGATAGGGGGTATATGCGGGCCGGTGCTCCGATGAAGAGCGCCGACGGGAAACCGGGTCAGTGCGATGCCCTGCCGCTCAAGGAGCGGGGCACGCCGCCGTTCTCGGTGCCCCAAGCTTGCTGAGGCTTCACCGCTGGCCGCAATGACACGCGTCCCCCCGATCCGGACATCACCGCCGTGTCCGGATCGGGGGGGTGCACGTCATTGCGGACGGGCAGGCGGTGCCGCCAAGCTGTCGGTCGTGAACGACGCAGCGACCGACCGCGCCTCCACCGGCAGCCGCCTGGTGGTGATCGCCGTCTATGACGGGGTGCAACTGCTGGACCTGGCCGGTCCGGTGGACGTGTTCAGCGAGGCGGCCGAGCAGACCGGCGCCTACACCGTGCGCGTCGCCTCCCCCGACGGCCGGCCGGTCCGGGCCGTCGGCGGCGTGCGCATCGCGGTCGATGTCGCCCTGGCCGACCTCACCGGTTCGATCGACACCCTGATCGTGGCCGGCGGGGACGAGGAGGTGGCCACCGATGCCGGCGGCCAGGCCAGGGCCCTGGTCGAGCAGGTCCGCAGACTGGCCGGCCACTGTCGGCGGGTGGCCTCGGTGTGCACCGGCGCCTTCGTCCTGGCCGCCGCCGGGCTGCTCGACGGACGGCGCGCCACCACCCACTGGTCCTCGTGCGCCGAGCTGGCCACCCTGTTCCCCGGGGTCCGCGTCGACGCCGACGCCATCGTCGTGCGCGACGGCCGCATCTCCACCGCCGCCGCGACCACTGCGGGCATCGACCTGTCCCTGGCGCTCATCGAGGAAGACCACGGCGCCGACCTGGCCCGGCGGATCGGCAAGCTGTTCCTGGTCTACCTGCGCCGGCCCGGCGGGCAAGCCCAGTTCGCCACCAGCGCCCGCCCCACCGACATCGGCGACCAGGCCCTGCGCCAGGCCATGGAGGCCGTCGCCCGCGATCCGGCCGCCGACCATTCCGCCGAGGCCATGGCCGCCCGCGCCATGATGAGCCCGCGGCACTTCTCCCGCCGCTTCACCAAGGACGTGGGCACCACGCCCGGCCGCTACGTCGAGCAGATCCGGGTCAGAGCCGCCCAGGTGCTGCTGGAAAGCGGTGAGGAGATCGCGATGGAGACCGTCGCCCGTCGTTGCGGGTTCGGCTCGGCCGAGACGATGCGCCGCGCCTTCCAGCGGGTCCTGGGCATCGCCCCGGCCGCCTACCGCGAACGCTTCTCCAGCGCCTGCCCCATCGAGCACGCCGGCTCCTCAGACGTTAGGTAACCCCTGACTCTCGCAACGTCCTGTGCGTCCGGTCCGCTTCAACCGGCGCATCCGCGTCCCCGGCTCCCGGTCACCCGGTGTCCGGACCGCCGCGTGCCCGCCATCGCGGCCCGTACCGGGATCGTGATGACGGGCACGTACGGCCCGGTCGAGCGGAGACCGGCGCCCCGCGCTCGGGCCGGATCAGGCGCGTACCGCTTCCTGCCGCGCATCCGCCTCGGCAGTTGCCGGCTTGGGACGGCGCATGAGCACCAGGGTCAGCACCGCGCCGGCCGCCGCGACGATCCCGGCGCCGATGAAAGCGGCCTGGAAGCCGTCGGTGAGCCGGGGCAGGTCGCCCAACCGGTCGGCACCGGAGGAGGTGGCGATCGCGGTCATGACCGCCAGGCCGAGCGCGGAGCCCACCTGGTAGGTGGTGTTGACGATGCCGGAGGCCAGCCCGCTGTCCTCGGGACGCGCCCCGGACATCGCCGACATCATCGCCGGGATGTAGGCCAGCGACATGCCGACCGCCGCCACCAGGGAGGCGGGCAGCACATCGGAGACGAACGCCCCGTCGGGACGCACCAGCGACAGGCCCGCCACCCCGGCGGCCAGCACCAGCAGACCACCGGTGATGAGCGGCTTGGCGCCGAGGCGGCCGAGCAGCCGGGCGGTGATACCGATCATGAAGATCATGATGGCGACGGTCATCGGCAGCAGCGCCGCGCCGCTGGCGAAGGCGCCGTAGCCGAGGACCTGCTGCAGATACAGGTTGAGGAAATACCACATCGGAATCCACGCCGCGCCCAGCAGCGCCATGGCCAGGTTGGCCACCGCCAGGCCCGGGGTGCGCCAGATCGCGAGCGGCATCAGCGGCTCGCGCACGCCGCGCTGGATGAGCAGGAAGACCACCAGCAGCGCGACCGCCCCGGCCAGTTCCGCCAGCGTGGCGGCTGAGCTCCATCCCTGCTCCGGGGCGCGCACGATGGCGAACACCGCCAGCGCGATGCCCGCGGTGACCGCGACGGCGCCCAGCACGTCGACCGAGCCGCGCCGGCCCTGCACGGCCGGGAGCAGGGCGGGGACGGCGGCCAGGGTGGCCAAGCCGATCGGGACATAGACGATGAAGACCCACGGCCAGCTCAGGTACTCGGTGATGACGCCGCCGAGGAAGACGCCGGCGGTGCCGCCCGCCGGGGCGGCGGCGCCGTACAGGGCCATGGCCTTGCCCAGCTCGCGCGGGTCGTGGCCGAACAGCATCATGAGCAGCGTCATCGAGGCCGGGGCGATGAGCGCGCCGCCGACGCCCTGGATCCCCCGGCCGAGGATCTCGACCCAGGCGGTGGAGGCGGCCGCGGCGAGCACGGATCCGGCGATCAGGATGATCCAGCCGGTGGTGAAGACCCTGCGGGCGCCCAGCAGGTCCGACAGCCGCCCGCCGAGCAGCAGCAGGCCGCCGAAGGCGATGACGTAGGCGTTGAACACCCACTGCAGGCCGCCGGGGGAAAACCCGAGGTCGCGCTGCATGTCCGGCAGGGCGACACCGATGATGGAGGTGTCCATGATGACCATGAACTGCGCGGCGGCGAGCACGATGAGTGCCTGCCACCTGCGGGGATTGACGGCGTTCATGCCGTACTCCTGGTTTCTCGCCTCCGTGCCGAAGATGGCAGGATGCGTCGTAGGGGGTTGGGTGTGATGTTGTGATCTCAGGTCGGCCCCGCCGGTGGGCGTGCATGCCAGTGCACGCCCACCATCTGTTTCCGGGCCTGGTCGCTAGGACGCGGCCACGGGCGTCGCACCGGCCAGGCTGTAGCCGGCCCGCTCCACCGCTTCGCGGATCTGCTCGTCGGAGAAGCCCGCGCCGTCGACGGTGACCGCGCCGGTGGACAGGTCCACCGCGACGCCGCTCACGCCGGGAACCTTGCCGATCTCGGCGGAGACCGACGAGACGCAGTGGCCGCAGGTCATGCCGGTGACCGTGTAGACGGTGCCCTCACCGTTCTTCGCCTGCGTGGCGGTGGCGTCGGTGGTGCTGCAGGAGCATGCCGTGCACATAGGTGCACCCCTCTCTATTTACCCCGGTGGGGTATCCGTTCGTGCGACCGTAACATACCCCCTATGGGTTTAATTCCTCAAGCGGGTGCGTTGCTCAGAGCCGCAGGAGCTGACCGCAGGGCCGATGAGACCGTGGACCGGCAGCGGCAGCGCGGCACTGCTTCCTATGGATATGTGCAGGCAGGAGCACTCTTTCGCTGTTCGGATGTAACGCCGAACAGGTAAACCGAACAGGCATGTTCGGATTATGTTACGGTCTAATCCGAACATCAATGTTCGGATTAGGAGGCATGCCGTCATGGCCCACCCCACCGCCCGCCCCCACGTGACCTCCCACGCGGTCCCACCCGCCCCGCGCCGATGGCAGGCGCTGGCCGTGCTGTGCCTGGCGCAGTTCATGGTGATCCTCGACGTCACCGTGGTGAACATCGCGCTGCCCGCCATCGGCGCCGACCTCGACCTCGACCGATCCGCCGCCACCTGGGTGGTCACCGCCTACACCCTGTGCTTCGGCGGCCTGATGCTGCTCGGCGGGCGCCTGGCGGACCTGTACGGCCGCCGCCGCGTCTTCCTGGCGGGCCTGGCCCTGTTCACGCTGGCCTCGCTGGTGGCGGGCCTGACCGGCTCGGGCCCGATGCTCATCGCCGCACGGGCCGTCCAGGGCGCGGGCGCCGCGCTGCTGTCACCGTCGGCGCTGTCGATCGTGACCACCACCTTCCACGGACCGGAGCGGCACCGCGCGCTCGGTGTGTGGGCGGCGATCGGCGGCGGCGGCGCCGCGGCGGGCGTCCTGCTCGGCGGAGTGCTCACCTCCGGACCCGGCTGGCCGTGGGTGTTCTTCGTCAACGTGCCCGTCGGCCTGCTGGTCGCCGTGGCGCTGCCCCGCCTGGTGGCCGCAGGTCCGGCCGCCCGCGGCGGCCGACTGGACCTGACCGGCGCGGCCCTGGTCACCGCGGCGACGGCGCTGGTCGTGTACGGCCTGCTGCGGGCCGGGGACGCGGGCTGGAGCGACCGGTGGACCCGCGCCGCGCTGGGCGGCGGGCTGGTCCTGTCCGCGGCCTTCGCCGTCGTCGAACGGCGCGCCCAGGCGCCGCTGGTGCGGCTCGGGCTGCTCACCCGGCGTCCGGTGATCACCGGCAACCTCGTCATGCTGACTGCTTCCGGGCTGCTGCTGGCCGCCTTCTTCCTCACCTCGCAGTACCTGCAGCACGTGGCGGGCCTGTCGGCCCTGGAGACCGGTCTGGCGTTCCTGCCGGTGGCCGTCGCCACGGTCGCCGGCGCCCACCTCGGTTCCCGCCTGGTGGTCCGGGTCGGCGGCCGGATCGTGGCCGCCTCCGCCTTCGCCTGCACCGCGGCCGGGATGGCGCTGCTGTCGCGTCTGCCGGTCCGGCCGGACGTGCTGACCGACGTCGAGCCCGGATTCGTGCTGGCCGCGCTGGGGCTCGGTGCGGCGTTCGTCACGGCCACCACCACCGCCATGACCCACGTCGCCCACGAGGAAGCCGGTGTCGTCTCCGGGCTGGTCAACACCGGCCACGAGCTCGGGGCCGGTCTCGGTGTCGCGGTCTTCTCCACCCTGGCCGCGACCGGCATCGGCGCCGCACAAGCCGGTGGGTTCGCCGACGCCTACCGGGCCGCGGCGATCGGCGCCGCCGCCGTGGCGGTGGCCGCCGCGGCGGCGCTGCCCAAGGGGCGACCCCCGGCAGGCGACGGGCCGATCTTCGTCCACTGAGCCGGCCCGTACGCTTGCCCCATGGCCACCGACCGCACCAGTACCGCTGCCGGCGCCGGCCCGCGCGTCCGGCGCCGGGCCGACGCCGAGCGGAGCATCGCCGCCATCGTCGAGGCCGCACTCGCCGTCTTCGGCCGCGACGCCGACGCCACCATGGCCGACATCGCCCGCGCCGCCGGAGTCGGCCGGGTCACCCTCTACAGCCATTTCCCCTCGCGGGAGGACCTGCTCGAGGAGGTGATGGGCCGCGCGATCGGCGAGGCGCGCACCGTCCTGGACGCGGTACCGGTGCAGGACCTGCCCGCCGACCAGGCATTGGCCGAGGTGGTCCGTTCCTGTTGGCAGGTCCTGGACCGGTACCGCAGCCTGCAGGCCGCCGCCGTGCGCGTCCTCGGTCCTGAGCGCATGCGCGCCCACCACGACGAGCCCATGGCCGTGGTGAGCGACCTGCTGGCCCGCGGTCACAAGGACGGCACCGTCCGCGCCGACCTGCCGCACGACTGGCTGCTCGCCACCGTCTACAGCCTTCTGCACACGGCTGCGGCCGAGGTCGAGGCCGGGCGGCTGCCCGCCGCCGATGTGTCCGATGTCCTCGAGGCCACCCTCGCCTCCGCCCTGGCCCCCCGGAACAGGCCTCCTGACTCTGGCACGGCCGGCCCGGCGGCGTAGAGCACCCACCGGAGGCATCGGGAGCTGCGGGAGCCACGCCCTGTGCCGTCCGCCGGACCACGGATGACGGCCGCCTCGGCAACCGTCGTTCGGGAGCCGGAGCTCACCGGCTTCCGCATCCGGCCGGCCATGCGGTCCAGCAGGAAGTTATCCCGGTCCGGCGAAGGGGCGCGCAACTGCGCAGAGCGGGGACGATGGGTACCCGGTCTGCGCCGTTCCCGTTTCAGGACAGGGCGGCCCCCTATCGCAGTGAAGCCCTCACGCCGGAGGTCCGGTGCGAGGGCAGGTGTGCTCTTCAGCTGGTTCCCGCGGGCAAGGCCGTCGGGCCGTCCCCCTGTTTTCTACGACGTGGGATCGTTGAAGATGACCAGCCATTTTCACAGCGCGGGCAGTGCCTCGACCGGAGAAGAGTCGGGTCGGCAAGGGGAAATCGGAAAGATGTGATCAGCGAGTTGAGGCGCTGACGACGGTCATCCATCCACCTCGCATACGATCGACTATCTCCCATAGTTTTTTCTGCCCAGCAGGGACCTTCGTCCCCTTGCCTCGAGGCCAACGACACTACCCCTAAGGGGTATGAGCGGGCAGTCTGGTGAGCAACCAGAGGAAACCGCAGCAGCCATGAGAGGCAAGCGCTGATGACTTCATCAGACTTTCAGGGCCGTCACGCCGAATCCTCGACCGGCGCCGTGGATCCGCTGCTTTCCCGGCGATCACCATCAGCAGGAAGACGACCACCAATGCGCAGACCTCTGATCATCGCAGCGAGTGCACTGAGCGCGGTGCTACTGGCCAGTGCCGGTTTCGGGGCCGGTTTCGGGGCCGGCATCGCGACCGGCGAAAGCGGGCACGACAGCACACCGGCATCCGGCGGCACGAACCACCCCGAGAGCGGACCCTCCGGGCATGAGGAGGATCCGAAGCTGACCACCGAGGACGGCCACGACCACGCCGGCCACGAAGGCAGCAAGGGCACGCCCGCCACCTACGACGCGACCGCCGTACCCGGTTTCGGCTTCCGCCCCCGCGACGCCGTCCTCCCGCCCGCGCCGACCGGACGCACGCACAAGGCGACCTTGACCATCACCGAGAAGGTCATCGAGGTCGCCCCGGGCGTACGGCAGCGCGCCTGGACCTACAACGGCACCCTGCCCGGCCCGGTCCTGCGCGGCAGAGTCGGCGACACCTTCGCCATCACCCTGGTCAACAAGGGCTCCACCGGCCACTCCATCGACTTCCATGCCTCCCAGGTCGCCCCCGACCGAAAGATGCGTACCATCGAACCAGGCGAGCAGCTCACCTACACCTTCACCGCCGAGCGTGCCGGGGCGTTCATGTACCACTGCGGCAGCGCCCCCGCCCTGCACCACATCGGCAACGGCATGTACGGCGCGATCGTCATCGACCCGCCGAACCTGCCGGACGTCGACCAGGAGTTCGTCGTCGTCCAGTCCGAGCTGGCCCTCGGCCCCCAGGACGGCCTGGCCAAGCTCAGCAAGCTGTATACGGCCGACTACGACGCGGTCGCCTTCAACGGCTACGCCGGGCAGTACCGCTTCGCTCCGCTGACGGCCACCGCGGGTGAGCGCACCCGTATCTGGGTCGTCGACGCCGGCCCGTCAGCGCCCTCGGCCTTCCACGTCGTGGGCGCCGTGTTCGACACCGTCTTCAAGGACGGCGGCTACACGGTCCGCCCCGACGACACGGCGGGCGGCGGCGCGCAGGTCCTCGACCTGGCCCCGTCCCAGGGCGGATTCGTGGAGTTCACCTTCGCCGAACCCGGCGAGTACCCGGTGGTCAGCCATCGCTTCGCCGACGCCGCCCGCGGCGCGACCGGCCTGTTCAAGGTCGGCGCGGCGTGAACCGCCTTCTGCCGCCGGCAGAGCCACTCCCCCAGCACGAGGAGGAAACGATCACGATGCACCATGGATACGGAACGATGATGTGGCCCATGGGCGGCATGATGCTGCTCTGGCTGGCGCTGACCGCGCTGGTCGTCTGGCTGGTCGTCCGCTCCACTCCGGCTCGCGCCGGAGGCGCTCCCGCCGCGCCGCCGGCGGCGAACGCCGACGTCACCGCTTCGGCCCGACGCATCCTGGCCGAGCGCTACGCCCGTGGTGAACTGGACACCGACGAGTACACCCGGCGTCTGGCAGCCCTGCACTGACACTCCCGCACGGATGCGCCCCCCCGATGGCCGCGGCACGGTATCGCCACCACCGGGACAGCACCGGCCGGCCGACCACAACCCACGAGGGACACCGACATCCGATGAGCGAGAAGACGACCGCGGCAAAACCAGCGGTCCCGAAGACAACCCGACGTGCGGCGCCGGCTCCGCCGTCGCGCCGCATGAAGCATCGGCCGCTGCTGGCGGCCCTGGCGGTGGTGATGGTCATCACGGTCGCAGGTGTGCTCGTCATGCGCAGCCAGGACGGCTCCGGCTCCGGGGGCGGCGCCGCGAGTGAGGCGTTCGGGCACGTGCACGGCATGGTGGTCGACCCCGGCACCGGTGTGCCCTACGTGGCCACGCATGTCGGCCTGTTCCGCCTGACTGACACGGGCACCGCCGTGCGGGTCTCGCAGAACACCTCGGACCTGATGGGATTCACCGCCGCCGGACCGGGCCGCTTCCTGGCCTCGGGCCATCCCGGTGAGCACGACGACGGCCCGAGCGATCTCGGCCTGATCGAGTCGACCGACGGCGGCGTGACCTGGACGACGATGTCCCTGCCCGGAGCGGCGGACTTCCACGGCCTGCAGGCCGCCCACGGGCTGGTCTACGGCTACAACTCCGCCGACGGTGCGTTCCTGGTCAGCTCCGACCGGCGCACCTGGCAGCAGCGCTCCACGATCGCCGTGGGAGCCTTCGCCGTCAGCCCGGCCGATGCGCAGACCATCCTCGCCATCGGCCGCGACGGGGTCGGGCGTTCCACCGACGGCGGCCGCACCTGGTATCTGGTGCCTGACGCGCCGGCGCTGGCGACGCTGGCTTGGAACCAGGCGGACCAGGCGTGGGGCGCCGCACCCGACGGGACCGTGTGGCGTTCAGGTGACGGCGGCACCACCTGGCAGCGACGCGGCACCCTGGGCGGACCGGCTCACGCGCTCACCGCTCACCAGGGCACCGTGCTCGCCGCGCTGGACGGCGACCGGGTCGTCGCCAGCGCCGACGGCGGCATCACCTGGACCACTCGCTACGCCCCCAGGTGATCTCCACCGCGGAAACAACCGTCACCCCTTCCCCGCCGGTTCGAAAACCGCCCGGCGCGCGGGTACGGCGCACCGGCTTCGTGGCGCGATCGGCGTGCCTCGGTGCGGGCGTCAGCCTCGCCGCAGGGCAGCCGGTCACGGACGGACAGCCCCCAGGAGCCGGCCCCACCAGTAATCATCCAGGTCGACGACCTTGATGACGTCACCGGTGCGCGGGGCGTGCACCATCTTGCCGTCACCGGCGTACATGCCCATGTGCCCCAGGCCCTTGCTGAACAGCAGGTCTCCAGGCTGCAGCTGGTTCAGGTCCAAAGGGATGCGCCGATCGGCGCCCCAGCTCCACTGCTCCCAGGTCGTGCGGGGCAGCTCGACTCCCGCTGCCCGCCAGGACGCCTGAGTCAGTCCCGAGCAGTCGTACGATCCCGGCCCTTCACCGCCGTACTGGTAGGGCTTGCCGACCTGTCTGAACGCGAACTCCAGTGCCGTGCGGGCGTTGCCCGAGGCCGGCCCGCTGTAGACGATGCCGGGGCTGTTGGGATCACCGGCCCGGAAGGCGCCCAGCCTGCGCAGCAGTTTCGTCTGCTCGGCGATGGTGCGTTCGGTCTTGGTCTTCTCGGCGGCCAGGGTGTCTCGCGCCGTGTCCGCTTCGGCCAAGGCCTCTTTCGCCTGGCTGTGTTTCGCTTTGAGGGTCTGGTTGGCGGCGTCGAAGGCGCGCAGGGACGCGGTGTGGCCGGCCGCGATCTGGTTGACCGTGGCCATGCTGCTCAGGATCGATCTTGGGTCGCTGTTGGTGATGAGTCCTTCGCTGGTGGTCAGGCCGCCGAACTGGTAGGAGCTGATCGCCACCGTGACGAGGTCGCGGCGCAGCGCCTCGACGGTTTTGCGCTGCCGGGTGTAGTCCTCGTTCAACCGGTCGTAGGTCTTCTTGGCTTTCTTCCACCGCTGGTTGGCCAGGTTATAGCGGTCGACGATCTTGTCGGCCTGGTCGTTCAGCTTCTTCAGTTTCGCCTTGGCCTGGGCGATGGTGGGCTGCGGTTCGGCGACCGCCCCGTCGAGCGGGAGCAGCGTGATGGTGATGAGCCCCACCGCCGCGGCTATCCGTCCGAACTTCAGCGGCATGCCTGCCACGGTCACGGTGACGCCTTCCCTTTGCCCGGATGTCGGGCGAAATGCTACAGAAGCAGCGCCGGTTGATTCACCGTTTGATCCGTACTTCCCTTCTCGATCACGGTGATCTCGCAGTGGCACTCTCCCCGGCAGGATCCGACGCTCTCAGCGGGCCGCTGAGCAAATCTCCTGGTCAGGGAGCATTAATTGGAGAGGCTTAGGGCGTGCCGGGCGCCTCGCCGCCTTCGGTGCCGCCTGCTTCCAGCGGGGAAATGCCCACTACGGTCCATAGTAAGATCGGTGCGTTTCCTGCGACCGGATCATGCGGTCCACCGGTACGGCCCGGCGGGCCCTGTCGCGGCCGGCGATGCGGCCGCCTGCGTGGCGGGCCTCGACGAGCGTCCCGCGGGGGAACCGCGGTGTCGTCCGGTGCGGCCGGTTCGGATCCCCCTGTTCGGGGCGGGGTGGAGCCGGTCGCGTTTATGAGATGAGCGGCTGCCGTTGCGTTACTTGCGTCGCCCGTAGCGGGTTCTGCCCTTCGGCTTGTACACCGCCAGGACCGTGGCCGTGAGCAGGACCAGCAGGCCGCCGCCGGCGTGGACCACCAGCGAGATCCGCGCCTCGCGCAGCACGGTGGCGGACAGCGTCGTCTCCGCCGCCGTGCCTGCCACATGGCTGATCGGCCCCAACTGCATCAGCAGGACGACGGTGGCGAAGATGATCAGCAGGAACTTCAGCAGGACCCAGTAGTGCCGAAACAGGCCCCACACGGTACCCAGGGAGGAGATGAGGCCGGTCAGCAGCGATGCCAGGGCCAACGGGACGATGGCGTACCAGGTGATCGGCCCCATCGCGACATAAGCGGCGCGCACCATCGGCTCATCCTTGCCGGCCAGGCCGATGATCGCGAGTACCAGGAAGGTGATGACCGCGCCCAGCCAGCCGATCGAGGACGTGACGTGCACGGTGAGCGCGAACTTGCGCACGGGCGGCGTCATGATCATGGCTGCTGATGGCCGCTGTGCTCTGCGCTGCGGGAGGGCTGGATCTGATCACCGCCGCCGGACGGCAGGTGACGGCCGGGACCGTGGTCGCCGCCGCTGATGAGCATCACGATGACGGCGAGGAGGATCACCGCGGCGGCGATGATCCCGAACACTTTCACCCAGCGTGGCATCCCCCGGTGTTCGGAATTCGGGTCTGGGTCGCGGGGTGAGCGCGGATCGGTCATGGGTGTCTCCTCTGCGGCGCAGGTGTCTCGCGGCTGTCGCTACAACAGCTTTTCGATACACGATGTCTCTGTCAATACATAATGTATTGACAGTGTCGCTGCGTATACTGAGTTAATGCCAAAGCTGTGGAATGAGACGATCGAGACGCACCGCCGCGCGGTCCGCGATGCGGCCCTCGACGCCGCCGCGGCGCTGGTGGCCGAGCACGGGTTGCGGTCGGTGACGATGTCACAGATCGCCAAGGAGACCGGTGTCGGCCGGGCCACGCTGTACAAGTACTTCCCCGACGTCGAAGCCATCTTGACCGCGTGGCACGAACGTCAGATCCTCCGCCACCTCGAGCATCTCGCCCGGCTCCGCGACCAGGCCGGCACCGCCGGTGAGCGCCTCAAAGCCGTCCTCGAGGCCTACGCGCTCATCCAGCACGAGCATCACGGCACCGAGCTGGCGGCGCTCCTCCACCGAGGTGAGCACGTCGTCCGGGCGCGGCAGCACCTCCACGACTTCATCTGCGGCCTGCTGGCCGAAGGCGCCGAGGCCGGTGATCTGCGGGATGACGTCGCGCCCGACGAACTCGCGGCCTACTGCATCCACGCCCTCGGCGCAGCCGGCAGCCTGCCGTCCGAAGCCGCGGTCCAGCGGCTCGTCACGGTCGCGCTGGCCGGGTTGCGCCCGGCGCGTTGACGCATCGCGCTGACGCCGGAAGCCGGTTGAGCGCCTTCCGGAGCCGAGGACCGCTGCGCCTCCGTGCAGAGGCGAAGGGATCCATGTTCTGACCGCCGCGGTGCAGGGGCGGACGCAGAGCCGTGATCAGCCGTCCCAGTACGGAGTCGGGCCGCCGGTCACTCCTGTGTACTCGGCGGTTCATCGCGCTCTCTTCCTCCCCGCCGTCCGCAGTGGAGCCGGTGCGCGTCGGTGATGACGGTGTCGGCAAAGGCCAGGACGTCACGGCGGCGGGCCTGCGGTGTCGCATACAGCGATCGCCGGTCGCAGGTGAATCCGACGGGCAGGAACTCGGCCAGGCCGGCGATGAGGCTGGAGAGCGCGGGCCGGGCCCGGTCCGCCCGTCGGATGCGCAGGGCTTCGTTGATCACACGGTGCCACCGCGCCGGGAAGGTCTCCAGCGCGTAGCGACCGGCGCCGTCCTTGGAGGTGATGCCGCCGGTGGCCAGGGTGTAGTGCAGACGCACGACACCGGTGACGATCCAGACGGCGCCATAGGAGCTCTGGGTGGCCAGGCCCCACGCGCTGAGCGGCCGACAGGCCCGCTCGCAGAGCCGGCGCCAGTACCGGTCGAGGTTGTCGTCGGTCCAGGCCGCCAAGGCATGCGGATCGCGCCACAGGTCCAGCTTGGCGGGTGTGGGGCCGCGGCAGATCACGCCGTGGTCGGCGATGGTGTGCCAGGTGACCGGGCTGACGGGACTGGCGCCGGCGTTAAGGCGGCCTTCGTGGCTGTGGAGCCGCGGGCTCGCGCCGGTGGGGCCGGCTCGCAGATCGTCCCACGTCAGGTAGACACCATCGAAGAACGGGCGCGGCCACCGGTCACGCAGCCGCGCATGGACGCGCTCCAGCGCGGCCAGGGCGGCGCCTTGCGGCGGGGCGGCGGTCACGGCGACGAAGTCGATGTCGCTGGTGCGGGGACGGAAGTCGCCCAGGGCCACCGACCCTTCGAGGTAGAGCCCTTCGATGAGGCCGTCGGCTTCGGCGTCGACCGCCCGCAGGTAGGTGGCGATGATGTCTTCGACGGGGAAGGGCAGTGTCATGTGACCGCAGTCTGCCGGATCGTCGCGGTTGGGATCCATGCCCCATCTTGTCCGCCACGGGGGTGTCCCCGGTCTCCGTCGCCCAGGCGAGCAGGTCGATCGGTCCAGGCAGCCGCGTGCCTCGCGCGCAAGAAGCACCCCGAAGGAGGCTTACTTATTCACCACGGTCTGAGACTCTTGTCCTATCCGGCATAGGAGTGGCGATGCGATGTCGTGGTGGCGTCCTTGCGGTATCGGCTGGACTCTCGTTGGCGGTTACCGCCGTCGCTCCTGCCCTGGCGCACGAACATCCCAGCGGGATCACCGACCTGGTGACCCCCGCGGTGGTGCGCGTCGAGGCGACGGCGAAGGTGGACATCACCCTGTTCGATCGCGCTGACGAGCTGGTCCACGTCGAGCGAAGCTACGAGGTGCCGATCGGCAGCGGCACCGGGACCGTGGTCAACCCCGACGGCGCGGTCGTCACCCTGACCCGCGTGGTGGAGACCGGCAAGGACGTCGCGGTGTACGCCGCGAACCGCATCTTCGCCGAGCACCACAAGGTGAAGATCCCCGACGACTTCGAGCGGCACAAGCTCGGCGACGACAAGCTCGACCACCACCTGCAGGAGTGCTACCCGCCGAAGAGCTCCACGGCGACCTGCATCGCCGACGTCAGCACCGAGATCCGCATCTTCCCCAACATCGCCCCCGCCGACGCCGAGGGGTTCCGGGCCGAGATCGCCCGCGCCGGGGACGGGCCCGACAGCCCGGCGGTGCTGGTGCCGGTCGGGCGCGCCGACGGCGGGGCGGGCATGCCCACCGCGCCGCTGGCCGCCAAGGTGCCCGACAAGGAGGGCTCCCCGGTCGCGGTCGCCGGGTTCACCGGGCGGCCCGCGGCCGACCGGCCGGAGACCGTGGAGATCGCGCACCTGCAGGCCGGGGGCGCCGGGGACGGCGGGAGGCGGTTCAAGGACCCCGAGGGCAAGGCCGACGAGCCGGTGAAGCTGGGCGCCCTCGTCGACAAGGGACTGCTCGGCGGCCCGGTGATCGAGGACAAGAAGGGCGAGGTCGTCGGGCTGCTCGTGGGCGGCGGCAAGGAGGCCCGGATGATCGGCGTCCGGGAGATCACCACGGCGCTGGCCGAGGCGAAGGCGCCCGCGCGGCGCGGCCCGATCGACGCCGCGTTCGAGCAGGCGCTGACCCGCTTCCACACCGGGTACTACGGTGACGCCGTCCCGGCCTTCCAGCGCGTCCTGGACCTCTACCCCGGCCACGTCGTGGCCGCCGCGCACCTGAAGACCTCGCAGGCCAAGCGCGGCACCGCCGAGGACGAGGGCACCAGGCGGGCCGCCGCGGACGAGGACGCGGGCGGCGGGGGAGTGCCGCTCTGGCCGTTCCTGGCCGGCGGCGGCGTGCTGGTGGCCGCGGTGGCCGCCGGGGCGCTGCTGCTGTGGCGGCGCGGGGCCGCGCAGGACCCGGACCCCGCGGAGGCCGGGACCGTCGAGACGGGCGTGCCGGTCCCCGAGCCGCCCGTCGCCATCCCGCGCCGGCCCCCGGTCGACGAGGGGGCCAACCCCACGGTGGTGGTCGGGCGGTCCTTCCCCGCCCTGCCGAAGATCGCACCCGGAGACCCGCCCACCGGTCCCGGCGGGCCGTCCGCGGCTCCGGGCGGGCCGTCCACCGGCCCCGGCAGACCCGTGCTGGTCGCCCGCGACCCCGGGCGACCGGAGGGGACCGCGCCCAACGGCGGCGACACCGCCCCGGGAGCCGGAGCGGGGGCCGCCGGGACGAACCCGGGCGCGGCCGTCCAGAAGTACTGCACCGCCTGCGGGATGCGGCTGGGCCACGCCCACCGGTTCTGCGGCTTCTGCGGCCACCCGGCCGAGGCGTGACGGCGCCGGTGAACGACAGAGCGCTCATCCGGGTGAGCGAACCCCCATCATGCGTGCGGCGGCCGGAATCTCACGAAACGCCCCGATCGGACCCACGGTGACTACGGCCACCAACGCGCGTGGGAAGGCACACGACCCAACGAAGGGGGCACAGCGCATGCTGTGCCCCCTTCCGTCAGCTGTCGATGTCAGGCCGCGTACTGCGGGTACCCGTACCCGACGACTTCGGCCTTGGGCCGGACGCGCTGCTCGACCTTGCCGTTGCCGGTGTTGCCCTCGATCGTGGTGATCGTGCCGTCACCGTTGTCCTTCTTCACCAGGGCCATGTGGTCGATGCCGTAGATGCTGTCGCCCTTCTTCCAGTCGAAGTACACAACAGCGCCTGGCGTGGTCTTGGAGCCCCAGCGCTCGTTGTCCTGGAACCACTTGGCCCAGGTGACGGTGTAGGCGTCCCAGCCGACCGTGGGACGGATACCGGCCTGCTCGCCGACCCAGGAGACGAACATCGCGCACCAGGGGGCGTTGGCGTAGGCGTTGACGTTGCCGCCGTCGCGCTCAACGGTCTCCTTGGCCCGCTGGGAGGTGACGTACCAGTCCTGGAACTTGGTGCCGCCGCCGTCGGCGTTCTCCGTGATACCGATCTGCTCTTCGGCGATCTTCAGGAGGTCATCCGCCGTGACCCGCGGCAGGCTCTCGGCCGAGGTGGAGGCGTCCGAGGGTGAGGGGTGGGCGTGAGCCGTACCGCTGATCGTGAAAGCGACTCCGGCGACAAGGCCCAGGCCCGCAGCGGTGGCCAGCACACGAGAACGCGGGGAACGGATGGTGAAAGTCATGGAGAAAGAAGCTCCTTCATCAGGCAGCAGGACGTCCCTCGGCCCAGGCCGGAAGGGAGTGCTCGGGTCTGAAGGCCCATGCGGCCGGTGACCGGCCGTCTTTCTCCATGAAGCCCGCTCGGCGTAGCAGGAAAAGAGCACGAGAGGTGCCAGACGGTTGCCACCGACGGGAACGCTCAACGGCCCTACCTACAGGGCACTGCAGTGCGGAAAACCACGGCAGCGAATCGGGTCACGAGCCGATTCAGCGTGGTGGTGTTCGAGTACGTCCACCAGCGGCGCAGGCTGGTGCGGACGTTGCTCGGGCGGCGCGGCGGCCGGGTGGTGACGGCCCACGACGAGCCCTGCTGCAGACCTTGATCCGTGATGAGGTGCTTGCCCAAGGCGCTTGCGCTGGATCTGGTGGCGATCGGTGCCGTCGGGGCGTTCATGGCCTTGTTGTCACGGTGGGTGGATGAGGAGATCACCGCCATCCCGGCCGTGCTGGACGCGGCCTTTCACCCGGTGCTGGCTCCCGCCGTGCAGGTGATGCTGGACCCGCGGCCCCGGCCTGACGCGGCCGGCGCTCACGCCCCGCCGCAGCTGTCAGGTGGCGGCGGGGCGCAGCCCGAACGGCACGAGCAGGAAAGCCACACCCACCGCCAGGAAAGCGCTGGCCCCGGCAGCGCCCACGGCCCCACCGGCCAGCGCGGCCAATGGCGGGCTGAGTCACGCTGGCTCCCCGAGCGCGCCTACGGCAGCGCCGCCGACGTCCTCCCCTCCCGGGGTGCACTCGGTTCCGGTCTGGCCCTGCTCGTCGAGGCCGGCCGCATCCTCCTGGCCCCGAACTTCCTCACCCACGCCGTCCGCGTCCGCGACGGCCGTATTGAGCTCGTCTCCCGTTCCGGCGACGGCACCGAGCAGACCCTCACCGCCGACCGCATCGTGGCCGCCACCGGCTATCGCCCCGACCACGCCATCACCAGCGAGGTGCGCTTGGACTGCGATGCGGTCCTCGGCGCGGCTCGCGCGCTGGCGCCGCTGATCGACCCCAACGCCCACTCGTGCGGCACCGTCACCGCCCACGGCGCCGACGAGCTCGCCCACCCCGAACCCGGTTACTACATCACCGGGATGAAGAGCTATGGCCGCGCTCCGACTTTCCTGATGGCCACCGGCTACGAGCAGGTCCGCTCCGTCGTCGCCGCCCTGGCCGGGGACTGGGAGGCCACCCGGGACGTGCGGCTGGAGCTGCCGGAGACCGGGGTGTGCTCGGCCACCACCGGCTCGGCGGCCCTGGCCCAGCGCCTGGGCCTGACCGCCGCTCAGCACGACGAGCTGCTCGGCCGTATCGCCCGCCATCTGCCGGCCCACCACACCGCCGCCGGCGCCGTGCTGGCCGCGGCCGCCGACCTCGCCATCCCCGGTGGCATCGCCATGCAGCTGGCCGCCTACGCGGCCGACACCTTCGGCGCCCCCGCCGGCGCAGGCGCGTAGAACGGGTGTCGGGCCGTGGTGATACCGCGGGGGGGGGACACTCGATGCGATGGCGTCCCCGCACCGTGTCATCAAGGTCGTCGGGTAACGCGCAGATCCGTTCCTCTTGCGGTCTGGCTACTGCGCAACGGCCTCAGCAACGGCCCGGGGTGCCGATGTCGTATTCCTCTTGGAGGATCTTGCGAGCAGCATCCGCGTAACGCATGGCGGTGGACTCCGCTACTCCGAATACCGCGGCCAGATGCAGCGGATCGGCCCCTTGGGATAGGGCTTCTTCCAATTGCCGATCTTGGCGGAGCTGATCGATACCGATCAGTCCTTTGAAGAGCTGGGTCAGGAAATAGGAGCTGACCCTGCGGGTGTCCATGGCCGTATGGGAGGAGACCAGGAGATGGGGGTTGGCTGTGCGAGGCCAGCGGATACGGCGTTCTTCCAGATAGGCCAGCAGTGCCTGGCGCGTGAGGTCGTCCAGGTGGCGGCGCACCTTGTTGATGATGATGTGCCGGTTCCCCAGGTCGAAATCCTCCAGCATCAGGTTCCTGATGTCGTGGCGGCTGGCGGCGTGGATGGCGGCCAGAGCGAGGACGACGTGCTGCAGCGGGGTGGAGGCGGCAGCGATCACTTGCTCGTAGCGGTGTTCCTTCAGCGGCAGCAGCGCTGCGGTGACGGCCTTGCCGGGTTTGAGTCGGCTGGTGGGGTCATGGAAGATCCGTCTGGTGCGGTGCAGGAAGCGAAACAGTGATCGGAGGACGACCAGGGCGTGACTGCGGCTGCGGCCGACGGATCGCACGTTCAGGACGTCGGTGACGTCCTGCGGAGTGATCTCACGCAGGTCATCGAAACTCTGTGACCACTGCAGCAGGATCGGCGCGGCGACTCGCGCGTATTCAGCGACGGTCAGGCGCGCTTTGGGTACATCTCGCGGGCCGCCGTCACGCAGGTGACGCAGCCAGGCTTCAGCCTGCTCGAGGATCGCAGGAGTAGCGCCGTGCAGGCGTCGGCGCCAGTTTTCCTCCAGAGGGTCAGGACGGTCGTCGTTGAGCATGCCGATCTCGTCCAGCACGAGTGCGGTGCGCTCGACCGGGAGCTGCCGACTGGCCAGCGGCAGCAGTTCGGAGTAGAGGACCGGCTCGTCAGGGCCCCGGCAGGACAGCGCGATGACCAGGTTGCGCTGCACATCGTAAAGTCGCCGCTCGGACCATCCCTGTGCCTCGGCCAGACGGCCAGCGATGTGCCAGGCGTGTGCCAGATGCGGGATCGCACTGACTTCGTGGTCTAGGCGAATGTGACGATCACGCTGAGCCCGGAGCAGGTCGCGTCGCATGTCGAACAGTCGCATCTGGCCGGGGCCAGGAAGATCACTCAGTAGCGCCTCGGGGGTGGTGCGGGTACGCCGTGGTGTGGGGCCGTAGGCCGCGATCGAGCTCAGTGCTCGTTTCATGTCGGTGAAGAACAACTGCTGACTCGTGATGGCCACCATGACCTGACGACGGCCCGCATGATCCGTGTTGGCGGGCACACGCATACCCGTCTCGTGCCAGCACAGGCGACAAAACCCCTTCTTCTCCGGAACATGGCGCTGGCAGGCTAGGCAGGTACCGTGTGGATGGTTGCGCGCGAACGTCCGGCATGCCCGGCAGAGCCTGCCGGCCAGTGCTCCCCAGGCATAGCACTGCCCGCAGCTACCGACGGGACGGTACGCCTGTGGTGCTTTCACCGCGGCGGCAGGGACCGGCCGCCACGAGGCCGAGGCCGCACCTCCGTGGAGCGCGAGCTCTCGCCACTGGCCGCCTGCACGTGGACGTCATGCGAAGGGGCTGCAGTCACCGTGTCCGGTTCGGCGATGAGGAGTTCTTCGACTCCGCAGCCGAGCACGGCACAGATCACATCCAGCTCATCGAGCTTGATCGCGTTGGGGCGGCCGGACCACAGACCGGACATCTTGCCCGCGCTGATCTTCAGGCCGCGCTCGGCCAGCAAGCGCTGCAGCTCACTGGCCCTCCAGATGCCGCGGTTGGCTGCGGCCAACCGCAGGTTCCACTTCATGGCGCCAGTCCCTTCAGGCGTTGCGCGGCGCGCTGCTGTCCCTGCAGCCAGGCGTCTTCGATGTGGGTGCGCTGGACGTGCACGTACCGCATGGTCGTGGCCACCCAGTCGTGCCCCAGGAGCTCTTGGACCGCCAGTAGATCCATGCCGGAGCCGTAGAGCTGGGAGGCGCAGTAGTGCCGAAGAACGTGGGGAGTCAATCGGCCTCGCCAGTTCGGCAAGAAGCGCTCGACCGCCTCGTGTAGGCCGCTGCGCAGGGCGTCCGGTCCGACCCGCTGGCAGGAGCCGTCCCGGCTCTTACGCTCGGAGGCGAATAGCGGTGCGCCAGGCTGGGTCCAGTCGTCGTCGAAGTGAGCCCACACGTCCTCAACGAACCACTGCAGCGTCCGCCGGGCGCCGTTGATCAGCGGGACGATCCGCTGCTTGGGGCCCTGGCCGCGTCGGCCTTTGCCGTGGCGGACGTTCAGCTTGCCGAATGTGCCCAGATCCCAGCGCACGTCATCCAGATCCAGCTTGACGCACTCGCGAATCCTCAGCCCGACCTGGGCCATCAGCTGGGCGGCGGTGTAGTTACGGGCGGCGGGAGCGAACTTGCGGCACGTCGTCAGGTCGTCGGCCCACCCGGTGAAGAGCGTGTCGATCTCCTGCGGGCTGGGTGGCACGCGGATGTGCACCTGAGGGCTGCCCTTGGGTCGGTTCATGTCGTCGATCGGGCATTGGGCGACATGCCCGCTGAGCGCGTAGATCTCAGCGCGGTATCGCAGGTCGAGGAAGGCGAAGAACATCGACAGGCTGCCGGACTTGCTGTGGCGGGTCAACGGCGCCGCCTTGCGCAGCACCTTACCGAAGTACTCATCGGCATCACTCGGCTGCATCTCCCACAGCGGCCGGTTGAGCCAGGAGCGGATCTGCTCCAGGTCGATCACGTTCTGGCGGATCGTCACATCGGCTATGCCGGCTGCCGCACGAGCCAGTACGAAACCGGCCAGCAGGTCGGTCTCAAAGGCAGCCAGTTCTTCGTCGGTAGTCGGCAGGCGTTTGTCTCGCAGGTCCTTCACAACCGCGATAGCCATGAGCGCCCTTCCTCATCTTCACTCTCTGTGAAGGACCATCAACATAACCGAGGATCTTTCGTGGCTGCAGAGGAATCCTCAAAACAGACTTCGCTGACTCCTCTCCTCCCGAATCTCCAGGCCAGAGCCTTGGGAGGAGGATTCCTCCGAAGCTGAGAAGCAGGGAACTGACGTGCACTAACACAAGCGCCTGGAGTTCACCCAGGTGGCCCACGTGTTCCGCGAGCTGTCCGACGACGATCACGAGCTGCTGTCCCTGGTCGCGTGGGAAGGTCTGGACGCCGCCGAGATCGCCCGTGTCCTGGGCTGTTCCCGCAACGCCGTACGCATCCGGCTCCACCGCGCCCGCAAGCGCTTCGCCCACCGACTGGCCGCAGCCGGCCTTACGTTCACGCCGACGGCTAGGAACTCGCAGATTTCGGCAGGAAGGCCACTATGAACGACACCGATGAAGTTATCAGCCAACTGGCCCGGGTCCGCGACGCCGAGTTGGCCGGGCAGGCGTCCACCGCAGGGGCGCGAACGCTGCTCGCCGCCATCACCGCCGTACGGCCGGACACCGCGGCCCCGCCTTCACCGGCCGACGGGCGGCGCTGGCGAATGCGGCTGATGGCCGCGGCAGCCGTCGTCAGCGTGCTCGCCACCGGCGTCGTCATCGGTCCCAGTCTGCTGGGCGACCGAAGCGCCGTCAGTTACGCCAACTCCGCCGTCGTGATCGTGCGCGACGGTGACCAGTACGTCGCGCGCATCACCGACCCCTTCGCCGATCACGCCAGATACAGCGAGGCGTTCCACGCGGTCGGCCTGGACATCGACCTGCGTCCGGTGCCGGTCTCCCCGGGCGCCGTGGGACAGATCCTGGGCATGGTGATCGGCGGCGATCAGGTTCCCGATCCGCGGACCGAGCCGGACCCTTCCGGCCCCCGGTTCGGCGGCGTCGCCTTGTCGACGGAGACCGCTCCGAAGGGATGCCGGCCGGGCCGTGACAGCGGCTGCGTCATGGTGGTGCGGATTCCCGTCGGTTTCACCGGACATGTGAACGTCCGGCTCGGCCGCCAGGCCCGGCCCGGAGAGCAGTACGCCAACGCTGACCAGGCCATGGATCCGGGTGAGATGTTCGCCGGCGTCTCCCTGCGGCATGGCCGGTCCGTGCGGGACGTGGTGGCCGAGGCGCGCCGCCGAGATCTGCACGCCGTGTTCAGTCTCATCCGCATCGACGCGCGGACAGGAGGCCTGTCCTTCGATCCGGTTCCTGCCGACCGTGTCGAACGTGACTGGGTCGTATGGCACGCCTGGCAGGTACGGGCCGGTGTGATCCGCTTCCTGGTCACACCCGAGCGACTGGCCGACAACCCGTTCCACAACGGAAGCGCGCCGCCACCGGCATCCTGAGCATCAGGAACCCGGCCCCTGCTTCCCGCAAGAGCGGGCCGGGGTCGGGTCGTCAGGCGGGCTGGTACGTCGAGGGGGGATTGACGCCGATTCCGGTAGCGAGCAGCACTCTGGTGATTCCGCTACAACCGCCGGGGTGGTGTCAGAACTCAGCAACACACTCCATCGCCCGTCAGGGCTGGTGTCGAAGCCGGCCTACAAACGGTGTCGCGAACTGCTCACAGAACCACCCGCTGGTCCGCGGGATCGGCTCGGCGGGTTCTCCGAGAATCCGCCGCACGCGGGCCACCGGAGCGCGCAGACGGCGCAGCACGCCGCGCACCGGCGGTGTCCACATCATGACAGGAGTGGACAGACATCGGCGAAAGTGTCACCGGCAATACTTACGGTGAAAATCCGTTCCTCGCGCACATCTCCGCTCCCCCGCTTTCGGAGGTCGCCGGTGACCACCCGTCTTCCCCCGCCGGCGGTGCCGGCGCCTCGGCGCAGGCCCGCTACCGCGAGCTCATGGCCGAAGGTCGCCGACGGCGCCTGGTGCGCGCCGCGCTCGCCCTGGCCGTCGCCCTCGCCGTGGGCTGGCTGTGGAGCTGGCCGGCGGGCGTGATCGCCGCCGGTCTGGTCGCGGCGGCCGATGCGGTGTACCGGTGGCGCACCCACGAGGCGGTGCGGACCTGGCGCAAGGGCGCGATCGGGGAACGGCGCACCGCGCGGATGCTGCGGGTCGTTCAGGTCGACGGCGTGCCGCTGCTGCGCGCCTCCCAAGTACGGCATTGGATCACCCGGCGCGGCACCCGGCTGCCGGTGCAGGAGGTCGCCCAGCTGAGCGCGGCCGCCGAGCGGCTGCTGTCGCCGTACGAGAGACACGGTCCGCCGACCGGATAACCCGGCGGACGCAGCACCCGCGCGACCAGCGCGACCGCTGCCACCGGTGCACCGGTCCCCACCGGCGTCAAGGCGCTGACCCGCAACCCGCTGTATGGCACCGGAGAGCTGACGGTCTCCTGCGACCACGAGCCCGAGGACTCCGGCAGCGTCACCGCCGTCAAAAAGCACCTGACCGCGATGCTGGGCTGCCTGAACACCTCCTGGTCAGCGCAGCTGAGGAAGGCCGGGTTGCCGTTCACCAAGCCGACCGTCCGGTTCATCACCAAGCCCACCCGCGTCTGCGGAGCCAAGCGGGGCAAGTACGTCCTGGGCCGCTACTGCCACAACCGGCGGCAGCTGACCATCCTGATCGACAAGCACATGGTCGCCGATCCCGCGCACCCGGTGGCCTTGCACGTGCTCGCACACGAGTACGCCCACCACGTGCAGAACCTCGCCGGCGTCATGAGCGCCTACGCGCGCCGGCCGGTCCGCACCAAGGCTCAGGCGCTGATGAACAACCGCCGCCTGGAGCTGCAGGCCGACTGCCTGGCGGCGGCGTTCACCGGCCGCGCCTGGGCCTCATGGGAATACGGAGCCGAGGCCAAGGAGGCGCTGGTGGACTTCTCCCGCCGCAGCGGCGATGACGCGCTCAAGCGTGAGCGCAGCCACGGCAGCGGCAAGAGTCGCGCCACCTGGGTGCGGCGCGGTTTCGGTAACGCCTCCCCGGGCGCGTGCAACACCTGGACCGCTCCGGCGTCCCGCATCGCCTGACCCGCCGGGCGTGAGCCGCGGCGCCGAAAGCGGATCCTCCCTCCCCCAGGCCTGACGGCTCGGCGGTCGCGGGCCGTTGCTGCGCCTCACGCGCACCAGGTGATCACCTCCTGTGGGCGTGGCCCGGGTCCGCCGGTGTCGTGCGGGCCCGGACGGGATCACCGCGGCGTGTGGGCCTGGCGCAGCCGGTGAGCCAGCTCGGTGATCTCCGCGTCGGTGACATACGTCGTGCCGGTCTTGGCGTTGAACATCAGCTCCCGCAGGACGGCCCGGTCCGTCAGCGGGCCGGGCAGCCCGATCCGCGTTGCGCCGTTGCCGTCACGCTCCATGGTCACGCTGCCGCGGTGGCAGGTGATCGTGTACGGGGTCACAACGAACAGCTCGTAGCCGGCCGTGCTGATGGGCGCGCCGAGGTTGAGCTCGGCTTGGGCTTCGGCCGGCGCGCTCAGCGGGGTGCGGGAGATCGCCACCGATCGCCTGCCGCGATCTATGGTCCTCAGAAGCACCGTCTCCGGCGCGTCGGCCTTGGCCGGCAGCGTGCGGGTCAGCGCGATCAGCTCGCGCAGCCGGGCCGGATCGGCGAACGTCCGGGTGCGGGCGATCATCCAGAACCACAGGCCGAACAGGGCGAGCGCCGCTCCGGCGGTCGACGGCACCCGGTCCCGGTCCCGGTCCCACACCTTCCAGATCGCTACGGAAGCACCGCCGGCGAACGCGGCCAGAGTGAACGCGGCGATGAACGCCCGCCCGCGGTAGAGCTGCATCAGGGCCCCTCCGATCCAGGAGGACCGAGCGTAGCCGAGCAGTGACGCCGTAATCTCCGGAAAACAGGGCGAAGCCTGTCCCGGAAGCAAATCTTGAGGATGCTTCGCCAGCTAGACGCGCGAAACCCTGCCGGTCGCATGCCGATCACCCTCGCCGAGCCAGCGCGCCAGGTGATAGCGGGATTCTACGACGATGTCCGGGTTATGGATGGCCTCAGGAAATCCGTTGTGAAGGTCTCTGCGAAGATCTCTGTGGAGATCATCGCTGGAGATGCGGTTGAGAGCTGGTGTGAGGCTTCCTGCGGCCGACTTCCGGGTCGGCCGCAGGAAAGACCGACATATGATCGCACGACGGACGCGCCCCCACGAGGTCCCGTAGAAGAACTGCGGGCGCGGGGCGATCATGATCATACAGGTGCATCCGGATATCAAGCCGGGCGTTGACCTTGCCATTCACCCGATGCCGTTACGGGATTCGATAGAGATCAGTACCACTTCTGGTGGTTGTTGGTGTTGTAGCGATCTTGCGGGGAAAGGTAGACCGAACCTTCCCAGTTGCTGTCGAGGTTCTGGAGCGCCTGACGTTGGGTGATATGACCGTATTCACCCAAGCTCCATTTCTGGTAGTCGCCACCATTGCAGCTGAGCGTGTAGACCCTGCCAGTGGCTGAGGTGCCGTCGAGACACTCCTGGCTCCACGAATTGACAAGGGACTTAAACCTCTCCCCGCCGATCCACGTCCAGGTCTGCGCGGGGCCGTAGTTGCACGGATTCGTGAAAACATGACCATCCCAACCCTGCTCCAGGCATCGGCCCGTGGCCCTGTTCCTGAGATAGCCGGCCGCTTGGGCTCCGATGCTCACCGACTCCATGACGAAGCCGGACTCAGCCGGTGTTGCCTGGGTGGCCGATGCCGCGGCGATCGGCGCGGCGACCGCGGCGCTTGCCGGCGCGGACGCCAATGAGGTGTTTGCAGCTGCAGCGGCCATGACGGCCATGCTCATCAGCGCGGTGCGGATTCGGTTGCGCATGCTCAGGTGAACCTTTCTATCGGTGGGCCGGCACGAGGTCGAGCCGCCCTTTCTGCGGAATCGGTCCCCTCACTGTCGCAGGAAGAAATCACCCACCGCGAGGCTTGTAATTCCTGGCTTAACTGCGCCGCTCAGAGCCTTTTGTGACGGCATGGCGACATGCTGTGACGGCGAAGTCGACGAGTAACCGGGGGAGCGAATGCACCGAATTCATTTCACCGCCGACGACGTGGCGCGGGTGCGGATGGCGCCCACGCTGGGTCCCATGGCCGAGACCCTGTTCAGCCTGCACGCGCTACGCGGGCGCACCGAGGAGGCGGTGTTCGGCGGGTGGCGGCGCCGAGTACGCGGTGCCCTCGACGCCCGGTCCGCGGTCCTGTCCGCCATCGTCCCCGCGCGACTGCCGAGCTTCGACATGGCCTTCCTAGCCGGGTCCGGCCGTGACCTGGCCGAGAGCGCCGAGACCTTCCTGGCCAGCCCCCGGCAGGCCGTCCGGGCGGAGCTGGACTTCTACGCCGGCCACCACGGCCGGGTGCCGACCGTACTGGCCGGGCTCGTCGACGCCCCCACCGCCCGGCGGGAGGTGCTGTCCACGGTGCAGGCGTACCACCACGCCGCCGTCGCCCCGCACTGGACGGCCATGCGCGCGCACCTGGACGCTGAACGCGCCCGGCGCGGCACGATCCTGCTCGACCGCGGCGTCGACGGCCTGCTGTCCAGCCTGCACCCGAGCATCCGGTGGACCCCGCCGACCCTCCACGTCCATGCCGGCGACCAGTTCGACGACGACTTCACTCTCGGCGGGCGGGGGCTGCTGCTGGTACCGTCCTTCTTCCTGCGAGCGCCGGGGGTGATGTACGACCCGGGCAATCCCACTGACTACATCCTGCTCTACCCTGCCACGCTCGACATCGACCACGCTGCGGGCGTCTGGACCGCCGGCACCTCCACGCGGGCATTGGCCAACCTCCTCGGCCGCACCCGCGCGGCGGTGCTCACCGCCATCGCCGACGGCGTGGCCACCACCGGCGCCCTGGCCCGCCGCCTGGACGTCTCCTCAGCCGCGATCAGCCAGCACACTGCCGTGCTGCGCGAGGCAGGCCTGATCGCCACACGCCGACACCACAGCAATGTCCTGCACCATCCCACGCAGACCGGTCTGGCCCTCCTCGACCGGCACGACACTCCCCGCCCGATTCCCTGAGTCCAGCCGATAGGGCTGAAGTGTTTTCATGTTGTGAAACCGAGTAGCTGAAGACCGTCCGCGGGAGAGCTGCACTAGCGGTCGGTAGCGATGTCGGTCCAGCCGATCAGACGGATCAGGCCGATGGCCGCGTTCCGGAAGTCGGCCATGATCCGAGAGTCGGCACCGGGCGGTCCATGAGCCGCCGGATCGCTCGCCACTTCGGCACCGGGCGGTCCATGAGCCGCCGGATCGCTCGCCACTTCGGCAGCATGGAGGCGATCCGCACCGCCACCGCTGAGGACATTCAGGCGGTCGAGGGCATGGGGCCGGAGAAGGCTCCGGTGGTGGTCGCCGAACTGGCCGAGATGAGCGACCTCATCGACAAGCTGATCGCGGCCGGGGGGAACATGACTGAGCCCGGCACCGTACCGGCGTTCACGGGCCAGGCCCCCGGCGGCGGGGAGCCGGCCGGCGCGGACCTGCCACTGGCGGGTATGGCGGTCGTGGTCACCGGCGCGATGACCGGCCCGCTGCAGGAGCTGTCGCGCAACCAGATGAACGAGCTGATCGAGCGCGCCGATGACCGGGCCTCCTTCAGCGTGTCAGCGAAGACGTCGCTGCTGGTCGCCGGAGAGAAGGCCGGATCCAAACGGGCCAAGGCCGAAGGCCTGGGCGTGACGATCGTCGGCCCGGAGGAGTTCGCCGAGATGGTCGCCGCCTTCCTGTGACTCCCGTGTGCCGAGGGGCGGTCTGCTGAGCCTGCAGGCCGCCCCGGGGACCGTCGGGATCACGCGTGTCTCGTTTCGACGAGTAACGATGTGGGGCGATGGCGAGCGCTCTGCGCCGTCACTGGCCGGCGGTAGACGATCAGAAGCCGTACTGCTCCGAGATGTCCTACCGATCGGAGTCGATGAAGATCTTCAAGTGATGCCGTCCACGAACCGATGACGATCTCGGCTGTCAGGATCAGCAGGCGGCAACGGCGACATGAGCCCTCGATGAATCACGTTGGAGGTGTTTTTTCACATGAAGGGCTGATGACAGACTCTCGATCATGAGTGATGGGCAGGTCTCCGTCGTGATCCGGCCCTATCGGGATGTCGACCGTGACGCCGTTGTCGCGCTGGCTTCGCGCCTGGCCGAAGGCGTCGCGGCCTGGCGGGATGCTTCCGTCGTTGCCGATGCCGTACACGGTTGGGTCACCGACTCTCTCGAGCCAAGTAGCAGCGACGGTCATGGCGTACTGGTGGCGATCGGTGACGGCAGCGTCGCGGGCTTCGTCGCTGTGACCACCCGTCGGCACTTCACCGGCCAGGTGGACGCCTCCATCGGCGAGTTCGTCGTCTCTACCGAGGTGGAGGGGACGGGCATCGGGCGTGCTCTGGTGAATGCCGCCGAGGCGTGGGCGCGCGACCGCGGCCTACAGCGCATCACGCTGGAGACTGGGGCGGCCAATACCCGAGCCCGTGGCTTCTACCGCGCGCTGGGATACGCGGAGGAGGAGATACGGCTGAGCAAGCCGATATTGATCGGCGATCAGTCGATGCCTGATCGCCCGCTTACGGGAGAAAACATGGTGAACGCGTCGTAGACCTTATGTTCCTGCAGCAGTGCCTGACCGCCCTGGCCGAAGCTGCCGCCGAACGCCGGGCGAGTGTGCATCTGCCCCGCATCGGCGCAGGCCTGGCAGGTGGATCATGGAACGACATCGAACCTGTGATCAGCCGGTGCCTCGCCGATCGGGGCATCGCCGTCACCGTCTACGATCTGTCGTCTGCACGCTGACCCCGGCCGAAAGGCGCACCAGGATGGACATGGCGGATCATGAGCAGGGGCGCGCCGCCGCATCGGCGGCAGCCGCGCAGCTGGTCGCGCACGCCGGCGAGGACTTCGACCGGGTGGTCGAAGAAGCCGGGCGGCTGGCCGGCCGGTACGGCCCCGCCGCGGCGTGGGCCATGCTGACCAGCAGATACACCACCGAGTTCGAGTGCACCACACCGAACCAGCAACATGCCGTGGAGATGCTGATCGCGGCCGCGCTGCGGGCCACCGCACAGGTCTGACCTCTCCGCGTCCCGGGCGCGGCCGCCAGGAAGGCGATGGGCCGCTACCGCCACAGGGATGAAAAACGCTCATGGCTAGTTAGAGAAGGGCTGGCGGAATCGCCCGCAATTCGGCCAAGTGGCCGGGGCACGTCGGCTTCACCCGCCGGCGATGCTTACTGGCGATGCTGGGCGAGCGGGCCTGGAAAGGAGGCCGCAGCCAGACCGGAAGCCAGCAGCCCAGCGCCCGCCGCAGTGCGCAGTGCCTGGCCGATGTCACAGCCCTCACCCAGACCGACCACGCCCACGCCCAGCCACACCCAGCCGTTGGCGATGGCCTCCTGCCGACAGGATGGCCACAGCGCCAGCTCGCCGTCGTAGACGATGGTGGCGTCCGGGGCGGTGAGGGTCGCCCACCCTGCTGCGGCCACGAGACGCCAACCGGACACGGTCCCCGGCAGCCAGTCGGCCGGGTCGGCCACCAGCTGCAGCCCTTCGGCCATGATCAGATGATGACCGTCCGTCCGAAGAGGCGCCGTGCCCCCGCCGCGATCCAGATCGTGGCCAGCCCGGTGTAGGTGCTCAGCATCACGCCGGACATCGAGGCCAGGGCCGCCGACACGGCGATGACGAGTGCCAGCAGGCCCGTCCAGCCGTACAGCACGATCCGTCCGAGCGGTGAGCCTGTGTGCACCGTCTCCTGGACGGGGGTGATCAACGCCATGGCCGCCGCGCCCGTCGCGCCGACCACCTCCTGGGAGAACATCACACCTAGCGCGATCAGCGTCGCGCCCGCGGCCAGGAGGAGGCAGCACAGGCGGGCCGCGCGGACCTCCGCGCGTTCGAAGAGCAGCCGGGTGTCCTTGGCGCGTGCCAGGCGCAGGGCGGTGAACGCCTCGACGGTCCAGGCCGCCCAGTGCAACAGCGCGACAAGGAGGAGAACGATGATGAGCATCGGCGCCGCGGGCAGCAGCAGTACCACCCACCACCTGCCGAAGAACCTGCCACGCAACCGGTCCAGCGTCCGGTAGAGGGGGTTGCGCCGCTTCAGCGCCGTCAGCAGGAGGTCTCGCGCCGCACCGAAGCCGGGATCGAGGCGGAGCACCTCGCGGAAGGCCTGGGCGGCGTGGCCGGGGTCGCCGAAGTCCAGTGCCACCCGCCCGTACGCCAGGTGGGCCAGTGCGTTCTCCGGGTCCAGCCGTACGGCCTGCGCGGCGGCGGCCTGAGCCTGGGCGGCCTCGCCGAGTGCGGTGAGGGCGAGCGCCAGCAGGCCGGCCAGCTCGGCGTCCTGCGGGTCGAGGACCAGGCCGCGGCGGGATGCGTCCGCCGCCTCGGCCCACTGCCTGGCCCGCAGGTGCGCCCGGGACAGGAACCTCCAGATCGGCGCATAGTCGGGCTCGATGGCCAGGGCGGCGTGGAGGGCGGCGATAGCGTCGCCGGGCCGTCCCGCCATCAGGTGGATCTGACCGGCCACGTAGTGCGGGAACCACTGGTCCGGCGCGAGCCGTACCGCTTCGCGCGCCTCAGCGACCGCCTCGGACGACCTCCGCTGCTCGGCCAGGGCGATGCCCAGCAGGGCGTGCACCTCGGCGTGCTCCGGGTCCCGGGCGAGCACCCCGCGCAGTTCCCGCTCGGCCTCCGCGGGGCGGCGCAACCTCAGCAGCGTCCGTGCCCGCTCGATCAGGGTGTCGATGGTCACCGGATGTCCTTGATCCAGGGCGTCAGTTCGTCCCAGGCCCCGGAGTCGTTGGCGTGCAGCACGTAGTTGCGCGCGGTGGCCAGCCATTCCCGTACGGCGGTCGGCCTGGCATTGCGGGCCGCGGCCAGCAGATCCTGCGTCGTCAGGGGGACGAGGCGGCCCGCGCTGATCGACTGCTGGAGCTTGGCCTCCACCGCCCGGTCGACCACGCCCTTCAGGTCCGCGCCGGCGAACTGGTCGGTGGCCCGCGCGACCGCGTCGAAGTCCATCTCGGCCAGGGGCTTGTCACGGCAGAGGATGCGCAGGATGGCGCCCCGTGCCGCGACGTCGGGCGGGGGCACGAACACCAGCTGGTCGAACCGGCCGGGGCGGCGGAAGGCCGCGTCGACGTACCAGGGGGCGTTGGTGGCCGCCAGCACCAGCACCCCTTCGTTGGCGCGTTCGTCCACGCCGTCGAGTTCGGCCAGGAACTGGTTGACCAGCTGGCGGTTGTGCGCCTGGCGCATGTCGGCGCGGCGGGCGGCCAGCGCGTCGACCTCGTCGAAGAACAATACGCACGGCCGGTTGCGGCGGGCCAGGTTGAACGTGGCCCGCAGGTTGCGCTCGCTCGAACCGATGTACATGTCCAGGATGTCGGCCAGGCCGACGTCGATGAACGACGCGCCGAGCTCGCCGGCGGCGGCTCTGGCCAGATGGGTCTTGCCGGCTCCCGGAGGGCCGTACATCATCACCCCGCCACCGGCTCGCTTGCCGAACGCGGCGAACAGCTCCGGCTGCTGGACGGGGAGCAGGAGCTTGATCCGCAGCGCTTCCTTGACCGTGTCCATCCCCGCCACGTCGGCGAAGGTGACGCGGGAGCGCACCGCTTCCACGCCGGTCTCGCCGGACGACACCGGTGCGGCGTATGCCGGGACGTCCGCGACGGGCTGCGGCGGCTCCAGCCGTACGGCCAGATCGGGGTCGTACACCGCCGGGTCGCGGGAGACCGCGTCCCGGTAGCGCTGGGCCGCGCCGACCGTGTCACCCTCACCGAGCAGCGCCCTGGCCGCGATCACTCCCAGCCGCGGGGGGTAACCGGGCACGGCCAGGAACGGTTCGAGCGCCGACAGCGCGGCGCCGTGGGAGCTCTGCCGTACGAAAGCCTCCGCCAGCCCGGCCACGATGTCCGGATCACCGGGGACCAACCGGAGCGCGGCGCGGTATTCGGCCTCGGCCTCGGAGAGGTATCCCCCGGCCAGGAGCTGCTCGGCGAGATGCCGCCGGAGAGGGAGGTTCTCCGGGGAGAGGCGCGCCGCTTCGCGAAGCGCCCGGAGCCCAGCGTCGTCGAGCACGTACCCGGTCCCTTCTCCCGAAGGATGGTCGATCCCAGACCAGTAAGGCTATCTAAATCACCACATCGTGGGATCAGTAGCTCCGTCCGCGACCCCGGTCCCCGGCCGTCGGGGCGGTCACGCTCAGCCCGGTGGCGCGCAACTCCATCTCGATGCGGCGGGCCAGGGTGGTGGTGCCGGTGCCGTGCGTTCCGGCGATCTCCAGGCGGGCGGTGACGGTCACCATAAGGTCTGTTCCTCATGCTTGGCGGCTGTGGCGCCGGGCAGGCCCGGCGGCACGGCCACCGCGGTCAGGGCGTCCCAGGTCGGGTAGCGGCCGGCGAGGGTGAGCAGGAGCCGCGCGGTGGCGTGCGCGTCGAAGGCGGCGCGGTGCCGCCGGCCCGGGATGTCTGTGACGGTGATGCCGGTGTGGGCCGGCAGGGCGTCCAGGCTGTGGCCGGGGGCCTGCGGCAGGGCGGCGCGCGCCAGGCGCAGCGTGTCCACAACGGCGGCGGGCTCCCAGCCGGGCAGGTGCCGCGTCAGCGCCTGGAAGTCGACGTGCGCGTTGTGGGCGGCGATCCACGCCCCCTGCAGGGTGTCGCACACGGCCGGGGCGATCTGCGCCCAGCGGGGGGCTGTTGCCACGTCGTGGTCGGTGAGGTGGTAGAGGCGGGTGGCAAAGTGGGTGATGGGGTGTGGCGGCTGGATCAGGGTGCACAGCACCGGGTGCGGTCCTGGCCGCCCGCCGTCGGTGCGCACGGCGGCGACCCACTCGAGCGAACGCGACGGTGATCACGCCGATCAGCCACCGCGCTGAGGCCGGAGAGGGAAGCCGACGCCCACACCGTAGACGGGGATGCCGAACCCGGCCGGGATCCCCAATTCAGCGGGCGCATGACCTTCGGTCCTCGGTACGGCGCGGCATCGCGCCCCTGACCGGCGCTGGGGCGCGGCCCGGGTCATCGGGCATCCGGCAGGTAGCCGGTTACGGCCAGCAGCGCCCGGCCCAGCGCACCGGCCGTCGTCGGGGCGAACGGGTCGCGGATGTCGCACCGGACCAGGACGGCCTGGCCGTCTTCGGCGAGCACGGTGGTGTCATCGTCGAGCCGGACGCCGGGGGTGCCATCGCCGCGTCCCGGGCGGTCTCGGTGCGGGCGCGCGCGGCCCGCTGATCAGCCAGATCCCGCAGGGCGGTGCGTTCGTCGGCGGCCGCGGCTTCGGCGCGCGCGTGGGCGGCGTCGGCGTCGCGGTCGGCCGCCGCACGGGCGTCGCGGTCGGCGCGAGCGGCAGCGAGCGCTTGGGCGGCGCGCTGCTCGGCGGCGGTGGCGCGCTGCTCGGCGGCCGCGGCGGCGTCGCGGGCCAGGGCGGCGCTCTCGCCGGCTCGCGCAGACATGGGCCCGAGGAGCGGATCAGGTGCCGTGACCCCGGGGCGGTCAACCGCGCGGCATGGCGAGGATCTCGCGTCCCCGTTCCGGTGTGATCAGTCGGCTGGTGCGGGGATCGGCCAGCAGGGCGATCGGCGCGAGATGGTCTTCGCTCATCGGCCGCCACACCGCCATCGCTTCAAAGACGCCATCTGGCTCTTCGTTTCCAGTAGGCGAGCTCGTGCCGGGCGGTCAGGGTATCGGGGTGCTCGGCCCCGTGCACCCGTTCGCATATCGGGACCAGGTCGGTGAACAGGTCCCGCGCCCGTCGCGGATCCCCCGCCTCCCCCAGGTGTTCGGCGAGGTCGTGCCAGGCGGCCAGGGTGTCGGGGTGTGCGGGACTCAGCCGTTCACGTACGGCCTCCAGGCGCTGTTGCAGGAGGTGGGCGGGATGTTCATCCATGACCGCGACGCTATCGCCGCGTGTCTGCCCGCTGTTCTTCGGACCGGTTCGACCGAGGTACCCGAGGAGTGATGGAACCGCATGCCGCAGTGGACCCGGGCGTTGAGGCCGGCCGATCAGCTCCCCTGCTGACGGATCGGCCGCCAGAACTGGAATGTGTAGATCTCGGCTCGGTAGATGTCGCGGGGAAAGTCGCTCTCCCGGTCGTTGTCCAAGGTTTTGTGCCGGGCCCGGACGAGCCAGGTGGCGTCCCGGCGTCCCAGGTCGAAAACCTCGTGCACGCCCCACGTCGAGTTGTAGAACCCTCTGAGCTTGATCTTTCCCGACCGGAAGAAGATCTCACCGGTCCATGAGTGGTCCCAGGCCGATTCGGGTGCGGGAGGCCGATCGCTCCACAGTTCGAGCCGGACATGCGCGGTGAGGTCCCGGGGCGTGGTGCAGACCAGGGCGTTGGGACCGGTCTCGATCCAGCCCTCGTGCCGGCTTTGCCATTCCTGGTCCCACGGGCCATCTCCTGGCCGGCGCCGGCCGCCTCGTCGATCACCAGCCAGTGCCCGGGGTCGTCATGGACTTCCTCCACCAGGTACGTGATGAGTTCTCCCACCGGCTCGGGCCTCCTCGGGACGGTTCACGTGATCGATCGGCATGTGCTCAGCGTGGATTGAAGCAGGCCGGGACGACAGTTCCTGATCATCGATACGCGGGCCTGCCGACACCTGATCGTTCAGTGAGGTACGAAGCGGCGTCCGCAGTACACTCGGGGTGCTCTCATCTCCGCATGCCGCGTGCAGCCGCGCCGCTTCTCCTGCGGCGTCCTCGTCGCCGCGTTCGGCCGCGCGCTCGTACCAGCGCAGCGCTTCCTGGCGGCGGCCGGTCTCCTGCAGCAGGAGGGCGAGGTCGAACATGATCGCCGTGTAGGCCGGATAGTCCTCATCCTCTGGTTCGTCCAGGTCACCGCCGTGGTCGTCCAGGGCCCGCCGCCACCACGCCTCGGCTTCTGCCCTCGGCCGTGCGGTGCCTGAGGCGGATCGCCTCGTCGCGGTCGTCGTCGGCGATGAGCAGCGCGAGGTTGACCATGGCGACCGCCCGCGTCCGCGCCGTCCCGGGGCTCGTGTTGAGACGACCATTCAACGACCGGGTCCTGTCGCGTCCGCGGTTGATCGCGCAGCGGCGTCGACCGCCGTCAGCGCGGCGGTCACCTCCTCCGGCCGGTAGTCCCATCCCGGTACCCGAAGGTCGCCGTAGTAGGCGCGCATCCGCGCGCAGTAGCCGGTCGGAACCTCTTCGACAGCGTCGACCAGGCAGCGCCGCAGCGTCTGATACGCCCAGTCCAGCGAGAGGGGCGCGACGATCGGGGCACCGCAGACGGCGTTCTGCTCGGCGAAGCGGTCACCGCGGAACTCCAGCCGCCAGCCCGGCCAGCGTGCGTCCGCACCGCGCGGGACTTCATATCCCCATGCCGTGACCTGCCGGGCGGCCGGGTCGATGTGGAGAGCGGTGAGCGGTACCGGCACCGGGAGCCGTCCCATGGGCAGTGCCGCAGGCAGCTCATCGAGGAGCTCCGGTCCGTAGGCCAGCAATGAGTCCTGCGCAGGCCAGTCGACCGCGTGCGCGGTGACGGCGCCGCCGGTCCGTCCCACGGTGACCAGGCATCCGACCGGGTCATCCGGATCATCCGGAGGCTGCGGCCGGTCGTCGGCGAAGTGATCAGTGAAAGCATGGGCGGTCACCAAGTCGTAGCCGGTGAGACCGATGTGGTCGCCGAATTCGCGGACTCCGTCGCAGGCCCAGCGCACGTGCCACCCGGGCCAGGCACAGGCCAGCACGTGCTTGGCCGCGGTGAGCCACTCCGGGTGCACAGGCTCGGCGCCGTACCAGAGCAGCCGCCGCTGATCGAGGTCGATGAGGGCACCGCCCTCGCAGATCAACCACACTTCGCGCTCGGGTCGCGCCCGGATGTTGCGCAGCGCGGCGGCCGGACCGGCCAGCAGGCCGGTGGGCAGATACAGCGTCGAGACACGATACGGTGTCCACGTCCCGCCGGAGACCACGACGAACTGTCCTGGACGGCCCATGCCGACGACCGTATCCGGTGCCTGAAGACCCCGGGTTCCGGCCCGCTCCCGGTGAGGCGGTGACCGGGTTCGGCTAGCCACCCGCAGCCCCGAACGCCCTGTACGGGTGGGCCGAGCCCGCTGAGGGAGCGGGGCCTGACGGGCGAGTCGTGGCGGCTGCGCCCCATCTGGGGCGCGTGGTGAGCGCAGGAAACCGACGGCGCGGGTGGGAGGGCACGGTGGCGGAGAGCGACGGGAGGAAGTTCAGCGATCTGCGCAACCTGGGGCCCAGAAGCGACGAGTGGCTGGCACGGGCGGGAGTCCGCGACGTCGGGCATCTGGCCGAGCTCGGCGCGGTGGAGGTCTACCGGCGGCTTCAGGACGCCGCCATCCCGGGGTTGTCGCTGAACGCACTGTGGGCGATCGAGGGTGCGCTGGCCGACGTCGACTGGCGTCTGATCCCCGCCGAGCGCAGGCAGGAACTTCTGGCCGAACTGCGGGCCGAGGAGTGAGACGGCACGCCACGGCGGCGTCCTGTCGGATGACGGCGCCGACCGGACCGTCTCGCCCGGGCGAAGGCGGGCCCGGTAGGAAGCCGGGGAGTTCCGTCTCCAGGATGTGCCCCTGCCACCTGCGTGTCGAAAGGTGGCCGCCGGGTGTGGTCATCGCCCGGTGAGGTCGCTCAAGGATCCCGCCAGCCGTACCGCGACGTCCTCGATCAGGGGCGGCGACGGCTCGGACCAGCTCTCGAGCCGGCCGCCGAGTGCTTCGTCCGCCAGCCGCCTGGCCTGGTCCGTTCGGACGTGCCACCGTTCGAGGAACCATCTCAGCACCTGGCGGCAGTGGTCGTACCACGCGTCGTCGTACGCATAGGTCCGCTCCGCCACCGCCGTCACCAGGTGCGCGGTCCCGCGCTCCCAGGCGAGCCTCCGCTCCTGCTCCGGTCGGCCTTCCTCGATCGGGAACCGTTCGAAGCGCACGGCCAGCTCCTCCAGCCAGGACCGCCACTCCACCAGCGCGTCCGCCACCCGGTCCAGGGTCTGTTCCGGTGTGGTGATCGAGTGTCCGACACAGCACCACGATCTCACCGGGCCACCGTTGCGGCCGCTCCACTCCCAGCCCACCGCCCAGCGTCCGTAGTACGCCACCAGCGCACGGGTCATCCGCTCGGCCCAGGGCATCCCCAGGCGAGTTTCCAGTTCAGGACCGCCCTGTCGTCGGCCGGGCGGACCGGCACCGAGGCCGCGGAAACGCGCCCGGCCACCACGGCGCGGGCACGCGCGGCGTCGAACGCGGAGCACTGCGGATCGACGTCGTACCAGGTGAGGATCGCGGGTGTGAGCTCGTACACTGCTCCGCCATGGTGACACGCCCGCCGACCTTCTGCGGCGGTATCGGGGAGCTGGGGGTGATGCCGTTGGCAACGGGGCCGACTACCGGCCCAGGCCGGGCCCGCGCTGCTGCTGCCGGTGCGGATCCGGGTGGGAGGGCAGCCGGTACGGCTCGGCGCCCCACCCCGCCGGCGGCGGGTGCCTGTGGTCTCCTCGACGATCTCGCGGCAGTGCGCCGCGTTCAGGGCCTCCATCTGGAGCTGGTGGTCCTGAGCACGGGTGGAGAAGCGGGCATAGCCGATGCGGATCACGTTGGCCGGGGCGCCCTGCGGGGCGCCGGTCGGCGCCAACGCGCGCCCGTCCGATGGGGGTCGGCTTACGTACACCCCTTCGCTGGACATGGCCGTCAGGCATGGACCAGCCACTCGCGCCGGCTGCAGATCGCTGCCGCGAAGGCGCGAATGAGGTCGTCTGCCTCACGCGGATCCGAGGTCTTCGCAGACCTCTCGAACACCTCACGCCACTGTTCATCCTCGGGTGCCAGCATTTCGACACACCCTTCGACGATCAGAAGATCACCTCGTGTCGTGACCGTGAGCGCCCAGCCCAGACGGGTGCCATCCGGCGAGCCGGCCTCTACATGCACGACCACGCGGACGTCGGCGCTCTCGGCCACCTGACGGATCCGGAACTCGATCTGGGGGAAGGGCTTCGGCTGTCCGCGGCTGGCGAGGACGTACAGGGAGTAGAACTCGTCGTCGCGGACTTCCGCCAGCGCACGGAGTACGACACGGATACCGTCGATGGACACGGGGCGACCATATCGCTGACGACGGCGCGACGGGCAGAAAAGCCGCCCACCGGCCTTCGGGGAGGCTGAGTGCGGAGCTCAGCCGGTACGGCTCAGCGCTGCGCGCCCCGCCGCCGGGGTGCCGGTTTCATTCGATCGATGTCTGCACAGAGACCGGCCGCCCCGCCGCCGGCGCCGGGGCGCCGGGGCGCCGGGCTCACCGGGCCGGGCGCGATCGGCGTCGGACTCCAGGAACCCGCGCGGCAGATTACGGGTGCGCGCTGATCCGGTCATTGGTCATGGCGGAGTAGCGGGTGCGGGCATCCAGGCCCGTGCCGTACCAAGGCGCTCCGGTCCTGGACCGCGGCGGCGGTGAGTTCAGCTGGGTGGCCAGGTACACCTCGCCGGTGACGAGGCCGATCTCACGGGTCAGCACGCCCTGCGGCCCGGCCGTGATCTCACCGATCTGGCGGGCGGCCCCCGCTGCGGGTTCGGGCTCGGTCACGGCCGCGGCCCTCGCGGCCGGGAGCGAGACGGGCGCGGACGCGTCCGCGTGGTGTTCATGTCTCCCCGTCGTGGTCGGTGACGGGCGGGCGGCGCTCCGGATGTGTGGCTATTACGGTGGAGCACCGCCCGCCACACTGTCCGTTACGCCCGATTTTCGGGAGTCGACTTGCGGGAATCGCGGCTCGGCGTAGCTATGGGAGTACAGGGTTGTCCCGCTCGCGGGTTGGCGGGGTCGGCGCGAAGCCCGCCGCCCGGAACGAGCGGTCGGTGGGCATGGTCGCGTGGTGATGCCGCTCGTCAGCCGGTGATGGGCGGGCGCCAGCCGTGGGTCAGAATGCCGAAGATCGTCTCGACGGCGGCCCGGGGGTCGTGGCGGCCACGGGCGAGGGCGGGGATCTCCAGCACGTAGCGAGCGAGAGCGGCGCAGGCAAGGTCATCATGGTCGGCGCCGAAGGCGTCGGCGATGGCCGTGGCGAGGGCTTTGGTGTGCCTGGTCCACATGCGCTCGGCGTAGGCGCGCAGTTCGGGTGTGGAGTCCACCAGATGGGTGAACTCGGCTCGCTGGGGGTGGGTCTCGATGCGGATCCAGGTGTCCAGGACATGCCGGCGGAGGGCGTCGAGGACACTCTGGCCGGGCGTGCGCCGCGCGACCGCGGCGATGAGCTGTGCCTCACGGTCCTGATCCTCGTCGAAGACGAGTGCTTCCTTGCCGGTGAAGTGCTTGAACACCGTGGTGGTCGACACGTCCGCGGCATCGGCGATGTCACGGATGCTCACCTGGTCGTAGCCCCGCTCGAGGAAGAGCCGCAGGGCCGCATCGGCGATCGCTTGCCGTGTGGCCGCCTTCTTGCGCTCGCGGCGGCCGATGGAAGACATGGAAGACACCGTCATGGATGAAGCATACCCAATGACGGCACCATACAAATTATGTACCGAGTAATTTAGTTGACTCATTTCACTTTTGTGCTTAGTCTCGTCAGCGTCACAAGGCCCCAAGGTCAGCGGCGCATCCTTCCAGACCGCCGCAGCACCCGCCCATCACAGGCTTTGTCGTCCCTCTGCGTGCGTGCCCGCGAGGGCTGGACGTGAGCGTCCGGCCCTCCTGTCGCAAGCCCTGACCACCACTGATCACAAGGAAACAGCCATGACTTCTCCCGTACCCCGCCACGCCCGTATCAGCGTCATCGGCGCCGGGCCGGGCGGCCTGACCTGCGCCCGCATCCTGCAGCGGCACGGCCTGGCGGCCACCGTCTACGACCGCGACGCCGGCCCGGACACCCGCGACCAGGGCGGCACCCTGGACCTGCGCGTCGACGACGGCCAGGTCGCGCTGCGCGAGGCCGGCCTGCTGGAGGCGTTCTTCGACCTGGCCCGCCCCGAAGGGCAGGAGATGCGCCAGATGAACCCCGACGGCCGGCTCCTGTTCCACCACGTCCCCGGCGACGGCGAACTGTTCAAGCCGGAGATCGACCGCGGCCGGCTGCGCACCCTCCTGCTGGACTCCCTCCAGCCGGGGACGGTGCAGTGGGGCCGCGCCCTCACCACGATCAGCGGGCCCGCCGACGGCCCCCGCCTGCTGCACTTCGCCGATGGCACCACCGTCGAGACCGACCTGGTCATCGGCGCCGACGGCGCCTTCTCCCGGGTCCGCCCCGCCGTCTCCCCGGCGGTCCCCCACTACAGCGGAGTGAGCTTCCTGGAGGCATGGTTCTCCGACGTCGACCAACGCCACCCCGACATCGCCGACCTCGTCGGTCAGGGCGGCGCCGCCGCGGCCGACGGTGAACGCGGCCTGTTCGCCCAGCGCAACAGCGGCGACCACATCCGCGTCTACATCATCCAGCGCACCCCCGCCGACTGGATCACCCAGAACGGGCTGACCATCGACGACACCGACGCCATCCGCGCCCTGCTCCTCAAGCAGTACGCGCACTGGTCCCCCAGGCTGCGCCGCTTGATCAGCGACAACGACGGACCCTACGTCGACCGCCCCATCCACACCCTGCCCGCACCCCACACCTGGGCGCACAACCCGACCGTCACCCTCCTCGGCGACGCCGCCCACCTCATGCCCCCGCTCGGCGTCGGCGTCAACCTCGCCATGCTCGACGCCGCCGAACTCGCCCTCGCCCTGGCCGGCGCCCCCACCATCGACGACGCCATCCGCGCCTACGAGCACACCATGCTTCCCCGCTCCACCGAGATGGCCCAACTCCTGGAAGGCGGCACCGAACACCTGCTGTCCGACGAACTCCCCGACTTCGCCCGCGACGACGACCTCCAGACCCTGCCGAGGAGAAGCTGAAACAGGTGCGCGCCGCCGCCCAGCGCCCTTGCCGCCCCGCCCGACCAGCGCGACCGGCCGCGCCCTGGCGAAGACTTACCGAAGACCGGCGAGGGGCAGCCGAGGTGAGGCGGACCTGTCCACACCGGGTCGCCGGGGCGGCTGGCGTGATGTGAGTCAGCTGATGATCGAAGCGGGAGAGCCTGCCGCGAGTTCGGCGTCCACGCAACACGGCCGCGGCGGCGCCGACCTCGCCCGGATGCTCCATGACCACGTTCACACCTGGGACCACGATCGACGCTACGGCCCTGATCTGGCGTTCACCCTGTATCCGGCGGACGTCACGGTGCCGTCTCCGGCGGTGAGCCGGATCCTTCCCAAGCGGCACACGCACCTGGCCCTGTCGTGGGTGTGACCGGTGCCGCAGACGGCAAGGACGACCGGGCTGCCGTTTCGGAGGGAACGCCTCACGCGCCTGCCGGCCGCAAGCCACCTGTGAAGCGATGCTCTCCCCCGCCGTCGAGGCACGCCCGGAGTTTGCCGAGGAAGCGTTCCAGTCCCGGGTCGTAGGCTCCGTCCGGCCAGGCGTGCCGGTCGTCGATCGGCACCCACTGGACTTCGCCGAACTCGCGCCGATCCGGAGTGATCGGTGCGTTCCGGTCCGCGGAGTAGCAGAACCACAGGGTGACGTCGGTGTGACTGTGCCGCCCCCGCGTCCGGGTGACCGTCAGGAAGAACGGGATGTCTCCGGTCTGCGGATGGAACGCAGGACTGATCCGCAGTTCCTCCATCAGTTCACGGCACACCGCCGAGCGCGGGTCTTCGAGGTCGTCGACCTGCCCGCCCGGGAACAACCACGCCTGGGCGAGCAGGTGGTCGACGATCATGATCGAGCGGGTCAGATCGTCGATCAAGACGGCGTACACCGCCAGATGCCGGGGCGGGGTGGAGGGCTTTTCCAGGCGGAAGAGCTGCGCTCCGGAGTCGATCCACTCCAGCATCCACGCCTGGTGAGCCGCTTCCTAGAGTGTCAGTGTGAGGTCTCGGGACATGCTTAACCGGTCGTTCTCAAGACATGCTTGACGCTCATGCGGGACCCTCCGTCCAAGGACGTGGCCGGATCGGGTTCCGCGAGGGCGGCGAGCGTGGATCAGCAGGCGTTGGTGGAGCACCGGTACCGGGCGGTACGCGAGGTACTGGCGGGCTCGCCGATCGGAGAGGTCGCGGCCCGGTACGGAACCTCGCGGCAGTCGGTGCACGCCTGGCGGCAGCGCTTCCAGCAGGAAGGCACGCCCGGTCTGGCCGACCGGTCGCGACGCCCCCGCACCAGCCCGACCCGCCTGGCGGCCGAGATCGAGGCGTTGATCTGCCAGATGCGACGCCGGCACCCGCGCTGGGGCGCCCAGCGGATCGCGTATGAGCTCGGCGCGTGTGATCTGGAGCGGGTACCGAGCCGAGCGACGGTGCACCGGGTGCTGGCCCGCAACGGTCTCGTCACCGCCCAGCAGTAGGAGCACAAGCGCACCTACCGGCGCTGGCAGCGGGAGGCGCCGATGCACTTGTGGCAGATGGATCTGGTCGGCGGGGTGCCGCTGGCCGACGGCCGGGAGTGCAAGATGGTCACGGGCATCGATGACCACTCCCGGTTCGTGGTGATCGCGCAGGTGGTGGCGGTGCCCAGCGGGCGCGCGGTCTGCCAGGCCTTCACCGCGGCGATGCGCCGCTACGGCGTGCCGTTCGAGGTCCTCACCGACAACGGCAAGCAGTTCACCGGCCGACACATCCGCCCGCAGCCGGTCGAGGTGCTGTTCGAGCGGGTCTGCCGGGAGAGCGGCATCACCCAGCGCCTCACCAAGCCCCGCTCACCCACGACCACGGGCAAGATCGAACGGTTCCACAAGACCCTGCGCCGGGAACTGCTCGACGACGTGGCCCCGTTCGAGTCGCTGGCCGCCGCCCAGGAGACCATCGACGCCTGGGTGCACGCCTACAACCACGCCCGGCCCCACCAGGCGCTGAACATGGCGGTGCCGGCCGGGGTGTTTCGCCCGCACGGCCCGGCTCGAGAGGCCCTCGACCCCACACCGACCGCCGACGCCGGTCGGCTGGCTGAGCTGGTCGACGTGGTCGAGCCGCCCCCGGCCACCCTCAGCGAGAGCGCGGTCGAATGGGAGATCCAGGTCCCGCCCAGCGGCTCGCTGACCCTGGTCTCCGGCAGGCAGGACACAACGGTCCACCTAGGTCACCGCGGACTGGTGCAGGAGGGCGTCCCGCACGCCTCGATCATCAGGAAAGGGCGCCGATGTGTTCAGCGTCCCTGGAGGTCATCCGCTGCGGTGGCACCTGCAGGCGAGCCGGGCCCGTCATCGGCCGGGGCGGAGATGAAGGTCTCGATGGCGGCCATGTGGCCGGGCTGCAGCCCTCTGCCGGGTGAGGGCGCGATCAGCAGGGCCTGGCCGCTTCCGGTCAGCTCCTCATGGACCGGCCCGCGGGTGGGGACCTCGACGTCGTCGGTCCAGATGAGCCGCCGCCCACGTGCCAGGACCTGGCGTGCGGCGGTGAGTTCGGCCGCCGCCGCGGCGGTGGCGGACAGGTGCTCGGACCAGGCGCGGGCCAGGTGGAGCAGGGCGAACAATCGTTCCAGCTGGTCGGCGTCGGCGCACCAGGTGCTGCACCAGCGGATCTCCACTCCGCCGGCCCGGTGCAGGGCGCGGATGCGATCCAGCAGGGCCGGCGCCCAGCGCATGCGGTAGGCGGTCCCGCCGGAGTAGGCGGTGCCGCTGCGCGGGGCGGTGCCCCAGCCGGGCCGGGAGGCGTTGATCACGCCGTCGACGTCGAGCAGCCACACCGGCCGATCCATCAGCCGCAGTGCCACGTGGGCGCGGACTGCAGGGCGAACATGTTCATGATCGGTCTCCTGGGACGTCGGGAGGGGGTCGACCCGGTATCCGTCGGGAATCCACCATTTCGCCCGCATCGTAGGACAGTGCAGCGTAGGCAGGCACGCCGTTCTTCTTCCAAGGAGCCGGACGGCTGCTTGAGCTGATCGCTCTGCTGGTCGTTCACCTCACCCCGCGCGGGGGATGGCCCCTCGTTCTTAGCGATGGCCTTCGACAGGCCGTCGTGGCCGAACGTACCGTCCCCGATGGCGGATCAGTGTCGCTGCTTCCTGAAAACTGGTTCTGGCACGAATTCCGGATGCTGTTGGTGATCTTTACTTCGCTGGCGACATGACCTTGATGTCGTGTTTCGCTGAAGAGGACGAGCGGGCGGGCGAGAAGTGAGACGGCGATGTCGATGGGACGAGACCCGGGACGGATGATCCCGGCGCAGACGGTGCGCGTGGCATGGGCGAGCAACCCCAAGGGCACGCCGGCGATGTGGATCCGGGACCGGCTGGAAGGACTGTTCACCGATGACGACTTCGCCGATTGGTACCCCGCCGATGGGCGCCGAGGGCTGCCGCCGGCGATGCTGGCGCTGGTGTCGGTGCTGCAGTACGCCGAGAACCTGACCGATCGCCAGGCCGCGGTGGCCGTGCGCTGCCGGATCGACTGGAAATACTGCCTGGGACTGGAGCTGACCGATACCGGCTTCGACCACTCGGTGCTCAGCGAGTTCCGTGACCGGATGGCCGACGGGGACCGGGCCGATCGGCTGCTGGCGGTGATGGTCGACCGGCTGGCGGCGGCCGGTCTGGTCAACCGGAGAGGACGGGTGCGCACCGATTCCACCCATGTACTGGCTGCGGTGCGCCGGCTGAACCGGGTGGAGCTGGTGGGCGAGACGCTGCGAGCCGCCCTGGAGGAGCTGGCTGCCACCGACGACGCCTGGCTGGCCGATCTGATCACACCGCAGTGGGCGCAGCGGTATGCCCGTCCGATCCGCTATGAACGGCTGCCCCGCAGCAAGGATGAACTGGCCGCCTACACCCTGCAGATCGGCCAGGACGGAATAGCGATCTTGAATGCGGTGTACGCCGCCGCCGCTCCACCGCGATTACGCCGCCTGCCGAAGGTCCAGATCCTGCGGCGGGTATGGGTTCAGCAGTACTGGACCGACACCGACGGCGCGCTGGCCTGGCGCGGGCCCAAATCCACCCGGGACCGGCAGAGCCGCCGCACCAAGACGCGCAGATCAACCACCGCCCCGGCCACCGGCGGGCGACCGGACCCTGCCTCGGCCCGGGTACCGTGGTCGGGAATGGAGATCGTCACCCCGCATGACGCCGAGGCCCGGTACTGCCAGAAAGCCGGGAAGGCCGAATGGATCGGCTACCGCGATCACCAAAGCGAGATCTGCGACGCGGGCGGCCCGAACGTCATCGTGCACGTGGCGACCCGGCCCGCACCCGAACAGGACATCGACGCCCTGGACGCCATCCACGCGGCGCTGAGCGCTCAAGGCCTGACCCCGGCCGAGCACGTGGTCGACACCGGCTACATCACCCCCGACGTCATCCACCATGCCGCAGTGCGGTGGGGCATCAGCCTGCTCGGACCGGTCCGCTCGGATCCTCGGGCCCGTCCGGGCTTCGCCAAGCAGGACTTCCACATCGACTGGCGCGCTCACACCCTCACCTGCCCGCGCGGCGTGACCAGCCCGCCCTGGAAGCCGACGTTCGATGACGGCCGTCCGCGCTTTTCGGTGCTGTTTCCCCGCCAGGCGTGCCGGGCCTGCGCCGACCGCCTGGCCTGCACCGGCAACATCGACGGCAAAGGCCGCCACGTCACGCTGCTGCCCCGGCCCCAGCAAGAGATCCAGACCAGGGCTCGGGCCGAGCAGCAGACCGGGCAGTGGCGGGCGCGATACGCCATCCGCGCCGGATGCGAGGCCACCGTCTCGGAGACCGTCCGCGCTCACGGGTTGCGCCACTGCCGCTACCTCGGCCTGGCCAAGACCCACGTTCAGCACGTCTTGACCGCCGCCGGAACCAACATCATCCGGCTCACTCAATATGATCTGGCCGGCCCATCGAGAGCAAGTCGGTCTCTCACCGCCTTCCAGCGGTTATGCAAGCGCTTGCCTCCGCACCCACCCGCCTGAACACCGAGATCACCAACAGCATCAATTCCGTGATCCTTCCCCAGCGGTCTACTCCCGCTGCCGGGACTACGCTCTGCTCATGCCTTCTCCTGCCTCCTCTGCCCACCCACCCAGGCTGAAAGAACCGCTCGCGCCCAAGCTGCCCACGCCGCTCAACCCCGCCGAGCTTCCCGAGCACGGACCCGAAGACGACGGCATGTACCGGTCCCTGGAGTTCACGGGCACAGACATGGCGTCTCACCGCGCGGACGCGGTCGACTTCGAAGGATGCCGCTTCACTGATGCGCGGCTCTCCGGCATGGAGCTGCGCCGGGCAGGTTTCTGCGACGTGGAGATGGAGCGGTGCGACCTGTCGAACATGGCGGCCGGAGCCTCGGTGATGCAGCGGACCCGGGTGTCGGCCAGCAGGCTGACCGGCATGTCCTGGTCGGAATGCGTGTTCCGGGACGTGGTGTTCGACGCCTGCCGGATGGACCTGGCGGGTTTCCGCTTCTCCACCTTCAAGAACGTCGTCTTCCGCGACTGCACCATGCTGGAGGCCAACTTCCAGAACGCCGACCTTCGGGGTGCGCGCTTCGAGCGCTGCGAGCTGACGGGAGCGCAGTTCTCCAACGCCCAGATGGAAGGTGTGCGGTTCACCGACTGCGCCCTGGTGAGGATCAACGGCGTCACCAGCCTCAAAGGTGCGACCATCACGAGCCGGGACGCTCAGGGGCTGGTCTACAGCCTGGCGGGTGCGATGGGCATTACCATCGAGGGTTGAACATGCTCAGGATGGCTCCGGGCTCCGGCCTTGGCGCGAATTTCGTGAGCTGACCCTCTTCAATCGGCCAGCAGGATGCGTTTGCGCAGGAGATCGGGGTTGGCCCGGCCGTACATCTGCCTCTTGATCATCTTGATGCGGTTCACGTGGCCTTCGACCTTCCCGGAGCTGTAGGGCAGGCTGAGCCCGGCCCTGGCCGCGTCGAAGTCACGGTGCAGGCCGGTGACGAAGGAGCGCAGTTCGGGCAGGTCGTCGGCCCGGACGTCGTTCATCCACTGCTCCAGGTGCTCGCCGCGCAGCTGCAGCATCATGTCGGCGAAGCCGCGGACGTGGTCGCGGACGGAGGCCAGAGGCGGGCAGGCATCGGTGAGGGCGTCGAACTGCCGCCGCTCGTCGGCGTCCAGGCTGTCGGGGTGGCGCAGGAACCAGCCGGTGGCCGTGCGGACGCTCGGCGGTTGCGGCCGCGGCGGTGGGCTGATCGTAGTCTGCGACCTCCACGGTCGCACGTACGCGCGCAGGGCGGTGCTTTTGCCGCGGTAGCCCATCGCGGTGATCTCCTGGTAGAGCTGTTCGGCGTTGGTGCAGCCTTCCGCCCAGCGCTGCCGCAGGTGGGGGGCGAACGGCTCCAGGTTCTTGAGGCGTTTGCCGGTGCCGTTGCGCACCAGGAGGTCTTCGGGGGCGGCGGCGCGGGCGAAGCGGCGGACGGTGTTGCGGGCCAGGGCGAGCTCTCGCGCGATCGCTCGGAGATCGCGGCCCTGGGAGAGCAGGTGGTGGACGGCGGCGTGCCGCTGACGAGTCCGATCGGCCAGCAGACCGGAGCGCACGCCGTCCGCGTCGGGTTCGGGGTTGGGGTTGGGGGCCGTGGCGGCCGGACGCGATGCGGGCACGTCGGCCTGCCTGCTGGCGGGTACCAGGTCGCGCAGGTGGGAGCGGTGTTTGGTGACGGTGCGCTCGACGGCCTCGCTGAGATTGCGCCACAGGTGCCAGCGGTCGGCGACCTGGATGGCCTCGGGCGCGCCGCGGCTGGTTCCCTCGGCGTAGTAACCGGCCCGGTCCCGGCAGACGACCTCGATGCCGGGATGGGCGCGCAGCCAGGCGGCCAGCGAATCGGCGGACCGGTCGAACAGCACGTCGAGGGGCCGGCTGGTGGTGATGTCGATGAGGATCGTGCCGTAGGTGTGGCCGCGCCGCAGCGCGAAGTCGTCCACGCCCAGCACCTGGGGCGCAGAAGCCGGCCGCGGGTCGGGCAGGGAGCGGATCAGCCGGATCAGCGTCATCCGGCTCACCGCGGTGGCGAGTCGGTGGGCCAGGCGGGCGCCGGCTCGTCCGCCCAGGGCCAGGGCGATCATCTGCAGTACCTGGCGGAGGTGGACGCTGTGGCGACCGTAGCGGATGGTCAGCCCGGGCACCTGCTCGGCGAAGGTCTTCTTGGTGCAGTCGTCGTTGCCGCACCGGAACCGTAGAACGCGCAGATGGACGATGATCTCCTGACCACTGACGGCGGTGTCGCACAGGCGCCGCTCATAGCTGCTGTGCACCCGGGCGGAGATCGTTCCGCATCCTGGGCAGGCCGCCTGTGACGTGCGTGTTCGGGCCCGGATCCGTACCGATCTCCCAGATCGGTGCACCTGGTCGATGTCCAGACGAGCCAGGTGGGGGAACAGGACCGAGAGCAACTCCGAGACCGTCACACATCATGGTCAACAGGGCATCTCGGAGACCGCTGGAAGATCACGGAATTCGTGCCAGAACCAAAATTGCGGGAGCGTTGACAGATCAGATCGCGTCAATGTGCTCACCGGGAAGAGACGCCCGCTATCTTCCCTATTGGGCATATGCTGCGGCGCATGGTGCGACTTCGCCGACTGCTGACCGCAGACCGCTCACCGGTCGGCCCGCCCGTGGATTTCCTGGCCGGCCGGTGGGAGCCCCGCACCGCCCGGACATCGCACACCACTGTGCTGGACGGCCACAACGGCGACACCGTGATCCGTACCCAGGGCGTCGCGAACATCGCCGATGACCTCGAGATCGGCGTGATGACGACGGGAGACGGGCCGGTGCGCATGCTGCGGATCGGTTCTGAGATCTACCACCGGCTGTCGGAGGCCGAGCAGCGCAAGACCGGCAAGCGATGGATCTGGGCTAGAAGCCTGCCGGGACACACCCATCGCGGGTGGGGCCCGACCAGCGCCCTGATTCAGCGCAGCGGGCAGATGCGGTCCTTCGCCCGGGAAGACCAGGACGGGGAGGAACTGCGTCACTACACCTTCCTGCTGCGACCGCGCCACGATGAGGATCCGGTAGCCGCTGACCTGTATCAGTACCTGCGACTGTACGGCGCCGACCGGATGACCTGGGAGGTCTGGCTCACCGCAGACGACCGCGTGCGGCGCGTCCGCTCCCATGCCGCCACGCTGCGCAGCCAGCGCGCCCTTTACGGGCTCGTCTCGATGACCAGCGAGTACTGGGACTTCGATATCCCGGACGGGTTCACCCCTCCGCCACCGGAAGACCTCCCGCCCCGGGCTTCGGCGGACCGACCCCAAGCACTACTGCACTTCGGCCCCGGTCGTTGCCTTCGAGACGGCATTCCGGGCCGGGTGTAGCGGCGCTTCTCGCCCTACCGGGGGAACGCCGGATCTGGTGCCGTCCCGCCGATCAAGATCCATCCGGCCGATGGGCACCGCGGTGACGTACAGCGCGGTGAGCGCCGCCCGGCGGTGCGCCGTACCGCTACCGGGCACCCGTGGCGCGGCCGCTGGCCGCACCACACCCATGGCCATGGGCGCCTTGCTTCCTCCGGATTCCCACGCATCGGTCCGGTGGCCGCCGTCCGCCTTCCCCCCGTGGCGGCCGCCGACCGGTCCGGAAGGAAACGGGTCTGCTCCCGGCCTCCCCGCAAGCGGCCGGCACCCGCCTTCTGCGGCCGGTGCGGGGAGGCCGGGGTGGTCAGGTGCCGAGCTGGGCGAGTTCGTCGCTGGTGAAGGTGAGCCGGACCACGGGCGTGGTGTCGTCGTCGATGAAGGCGATGAAGTCCAGGTCCCAGAACGGGCTCGTTCCGTCGCCGTAGATCGAGGTGGCGTCCTTGACGGCGCGGGTACCCGGCGGGGCGGCCTGCTGGCGGGCGTACCACGGGTCGACGAAGAAGCAGCCGGGCCCGTACCCGCCGACCTTGCCCACATCCCCCACGGCGCGTCCGATGACCACGTAGGCGTGGCCGTGGCCGCCGGTGGTGTCGACGATGTTGACCAGCTCCACCGTGACGCCGGGGCCCAGCAGCTCGGGCCGGTCGGCGAGCATCCCGATGACGCAGCAGGCCAGCAGCGTGCAGTTGCCGTCGGCGAGCGTGCGGTACTTGGCCCGCCCGGCGGCCACGTACCTGCGCTTCAGCTCCGCGCGGGCCTGGTCGAACGTGGCCTCGGTCACCGGCCCGTCCAGCCCCGCGGCCTGCCCCAAAGGCGCGCGGTGCACCGGCTTGAGCGTGGCGAACGTCATGCCGTCGGCGATGATGTCGGGGACCTCGCCCCGCCGGGCCGGAGCCTGCAGGGTGGTGATGTCGAGGCTGTCGTCGACGACCTGCGGCCACGGGTTCCACAATCGCGCGGTGGTCATCGGGGTCTGGTCCAGGGCCGCCTGCACGGCGGCCATCCGGACCTGTTTGGGATCTGCGGTGCCGTGCGTGCCCTGGCTCATGGTGATCTCCCGGTGACGTTGTGCCGCAACCCCGACATTCCCATCCCGCTGCGGTGCGGGCAATGCCGCGGCCCGGTGATGGCCGGGTGTGGCCACGTACCACCCACCCTCCACGCCTCCCCAGAGGGCGGTCGGCGGCCGAGGAGCGCTCGTGCCGCGAGCCCTTTCGGCGGGCAGCACCGGCCGGAGAGCGCCGGGCGCCCGGTCTTTAGGCTGGAGTCGTGGAGGCCGCGCCGATACCACCGACACCCCAGCCGCCGACCGAGTCGCCGGCCGGGCCGCTGAGCGCCCCCGAGCGGGCCCGCCGCGCCGAACAGGCCCGCACAGCTGCCGCGGGCCTGGCCACCGGAATCCAGGCTGTCGCGGTGACCTGGGTGGACACCAGCGGCATCACCCGCGTCAAGGCGGTGCCCCTGGCCCGCCTGGAGCACGCCGCCGCCTGGGGCATCGGCGCCTCGCCGGTGTTCGACACGTTCCTCCTCGACGACTCGGCCGTCCGCGGCCGCTACGCCGGAGGCCCGGTCGGGGACCTGCGGCTGCTCCCCGACCTCGGCCCGCTCACCCGGCTGGCCGCGCTTCCCGGCTGGGCCTGGGCACCGGCCGACCGCTACGACCAGGACGGCGCGCCGCACCCGCTGGACGGGCGCCTGCTCGCCCGACGCGAGACCGGCCGGCTGGCCCACGACGGTTACACGGTGCGCGCGGCGTTCGAGATCGAATGGTGCGCCTCGACCGGCACCGGCGACGACTTCGTCCCCGCCGGCCAGGGGCCCGCCTACGGCATGGCCCGGCTCACCGCACTCGCCGGCTATCTGCGACAGATCCTCTCCGCCCTGGCCGCCCAAGGGGTCGCGGTCGAGCAGGTACACCCCGAATACGCCCCCGGCCAGTACGAGGTCTCCGCCGCCGCGGCGCACCCGGTCGGCGCGGCCGACCGCGCCGTGCTGGTGCGCGAGACCGTCCGCGCCGTCACCGCGCGCGCCGGGATGCGCGCCACCTTCGCACCGCAGGTGCTCGCTGGCGAGGTCGGCAACGGCGGCCATGTGCATCTGAGTCTGTGGCGCGACGGCGTGTCCCTGATGTCCGGCGGTCCCGGCCCCTGCGGGCTGACGCGCGAGGGCGAGGGGTTCGCCGCCGGGATCCTGGCGCGGCTGCCCGCCCTGCTCGCGGTCGGCGCGCCGGCGGTCGCCAGCTACCTGCGGCTGGTGCCCTCGCGCTGGGCCGGCGCGTTCGCCTGCTGGGGCAGGGAGAACCGGGAGGCGGCGCTGCGGTTGGTCACCGGATCGTCCGGAGAGCGGGACCGGGCCGCCAACCTGGAGGTCAAGTGCGTCGACCTGGCGGCCAACCCGTATCTGCTGCTGGCCGCGTTGCTGGCCGCCGGACGGGCGGGCATCGCCGACGGGGCGCGCCTGCCCGAGCCGGTCGAGTCCGATCCCGCCGACCTGGACGGCCAGGCCCGGCGCAGGAGGAGGATCGCGGCGCTACCGGGTTCGCTGGCCGAGGCCGTCGCCGCGTTCGAGACCGACCCGGTCCTGGGCGCGGCGCTCGGGCCCGAGGTCGTGGACACCGTCGCGGCGGTACGGCGCGGCGAGATCGCCCTGTTCGACGGCGTGAGCGCCGACGAGGTCGTCGCGCGCAGCCGCTGGCGCTACTGAGCGGCGCATGCGCGCCCGGCCGATGGCCGATGCCGTCGGCGCCCCGCCCGAAGAACCGCGTGGCAGCGCCGAGGACGCCACCGCAAGGCCGGCGCCGGGGCGGCGTACTGAACCGATCCGGGTTTCGTGGAGGCCCTGCTCTGCCCCGGGTCCTGTGGAGTCGCGTTTCTGGATCCTCATGCCACGATGGTCGTGTTCTCGAACTCTATCGGGGTCAGCATGCCGAGGCTGCAGACCTCGACCTCCTTCCTCCCTAGCAAACACGTTGGTGTATGAACCGGCCTTCGCGTGATCCTGTTTCTGCAGGTCAAGCGGAATGAGCCTGCCCTCTCCGGGCGAGGTGGAGCAGACACCTACGGACAGGCCTACCTCGCCGGCGGATACGACGACTGCCCGGCTCCGGAGTCCTTTGTGAAGGACCATCCTGAGCACCCGGTGGGGATCCGAGTTGAGGACGGCAAAGCCCTCCTGGTCACGGGCTTGTACTGGCGCGGCGGGGGCTGACGTTTCGGCGGCCTTTCACAGAAATGCGCTATCAGAAGGTGGGCATGGTCTGGGCGACTTACGACCTCGCGCATGAGGGATGGGCCGCCGCCGAGTTTCCGGACGGCAGGGTCTCGGTCGGCTCGGAGAGCGGTGGCGCCGTGGTGGTGCGCTGGGACCGCGAGCCCGCAGGCGCGTGAGCACGGCTCCGGCGCCTGATCCTGCGGGAAGGCACCCCGGAGAAGGAGGAGCGGACAGGGCGTCCGGGCCCGATCGGCGCGTGAGCGGCCGGCGGGTCCCGGGCGCCCTTTCCCGGATGGCGCTCCTTCTCCCGGCGTGGCCGTCCGTTTGCCCTTCCCCGGCCGGCGGTCAGCCGGTCCCCGCCCGGATCTGGTCGAGATAGTTGTAGGCGGTGACGCGGGAGACCCCGAGCCGCCGGGCCACCCGGTCGACGGCACGTTTGACGAAGAACGCGCCCTTCCGGTCGAGGAACCGGAGGACCTCGATCTTGTGTTCCCGATCCATGAGGGCCACGGCTTTACCGGTGTTGGCGATGGCGGTCTCGATCAGGTTGTCCAGGACCTCGTTGATGTCACCGGCGAAGATCTCGTCGCGGTCGGGGGCCGCCCCGGTGCTCTTGAGCACCTCGTCGAGGCTGGCCCGGGCGGCCTGCAGCGGGGTCATGTCGACGTTGACGCACAGGGCGGCGATGACCCGGCCGTCGGGGTCGCGCAGGTAGACCGAGGATGAGCGGAGCTCGCGGCCGTCAGCGGTACGTCCGCGGTAGCCGTACTCGTCATGGTCCTCGGCCTCCTGCCGGCGCATCTCCAGGCCCAGGTTGGTCGAGGGCCCGCCGACGGCGCGCCCGGTCACGTGCCCGTTCTCGATCGCGGCGATGGTGTGCTCCATGCCGTCGCCCGAGAGATCGTGCAGGACGACCTCGCAGTGCGGGCCGACCGCGGCCGCGACGGCCTTCATGATCGGCCGCAGGATCGGTTCGAGATCGGCGAGATCTCGGGCCGCCGAGGTCTCGGGCGCGGGAGGGGTGGGCATGGGACTCCTTCTCGGACCGGTGCTGGTGACAGCTTCTCAGGTCCATCGCCGGACCGCCGCCCCCGGCCACCTTCTTTATAGAAATTCTGTTCAGCATATTGACGAGTTGTCAACGAACTGACCAGACTGAGCCAGCCGTACGAGAAGGAACGAACACCATGAAACGCGTAAAGATCCTGAAGTCGTATGCCGCCGGGCTGACCCTGCTGGCCCTTGCCGCCTGCGCACCGTCCACCGCGCCGTCGTCGGCCGGCGGGGACGACAGGACCGGGACCGTGCGGGTGTGGCTCTTCGACGAGCCGAACCGCGCCCCCAAGGAGAAGGTCGTCGCCGAGGCGGTCAGGGAGTTCACCGCCGCCCACCCGGACGTGAAGGTCGAGGTCTCCTACATCCCGACCTCCCCGGCCAGGCACGAGAAGTTCAAGGGCGCGTTCAACGACCCCGCCAGCGCGCCCGACGTCGCCGAGTACGGCAACACCGACCTCGCCGAGTACGCCGCCGCGGGCGGCTTCGCCGACCTCGGCGCCGACGTCGGGGCCTGGGCCGAGGGCAAGGAGATCAACGCCGACCTGCTGAAGTCGGCCACCGCGGGCGGCAGGCTGTACGGCGTGCCGTGGTACATCGGCGTCCGCGCGCTCTACTACCGGACCGACGTCTTCGACGAGCTCGGCTTGAAGGCGCCCGCCACCCTGGAGGAGCTGGCCGCCACCGCCCGCGCCGTCCGCGCGAAGAAGCCCGACCTGTACGGCATCGCGGTCGGCGGCGAGTACACCTTCGGTGCGCTGCCGTTCGTCTGGGACGCGGGCGGCGACATCGAGAGGCTCGACAGCCCCGAGTCCCGCAAGGGCGTCAAGGCCTACACCGACCTGCTGAGCGACGACGTCTGCCCGCCGCAGGCGTGCGCCGCGCTGACCGGCGGCAAGACCGTCGAGCTGTTCGCGAGCGGCAAGGCCGCCATGGGCATCCTGGGCAACTTCAGCCGGTCCGCGGTGGACGCGGGACCGGCGGCGGGCAAGTACGCCGTGGTGCCGCTCCCGGGATCCACGGCGGGCACGCCCGCCCCCGCGTTCGCCGGCGGCAACAACCTCGGCGTGATGCGCAGCAGCGGGCACCGCACGCTGGCCGTACAGTTCGTCCAGCTGCTCGCGGGCAAGACCTACCAGGTCAAGATGTACGAGGCGATGGGCAACCTGCCCACGCTCACCTCGGCCAGGCGGGAACTGGCGGCCAGGGACCCCTTCCTCAAGCCGTTCCTCGACACGGTCGCCGCCGGCACCCGCTTCGTACCCGTCGACCCGGCCTGGGTGAAGATCGACAACCAGAAGGTCATCCCGACCATGCTGCAGAAGGTCGCGACCGGGCAGGCCACGGTGGAGCAGGCCACCACCGAGGCCGCCGCGGCGGTGAACGCCGCCTTCGGCCGGTCATGACCACGCTCGCCACCACCCCGGCGGGCCCGCAGTCCCGGGCCCGCCGGACGGGACCCCGCCCCCGCCGCAGGGACGGGCTGCGGCCCTGGCTCTACCTGCTGCCCGCGGCGGCGGTACTGCTCCCGCTGCTCGGCTATCCGATCTACATGCTGGGCCTGCTGTCGGTGTTCGACTACCGGCAGGCCCAGGTCAGCGGCGGGGAGCCGACGACCTTCGTCGGGCTCGGCAACTACGCGACCCTCCTGGGCGACCAGCGTTTCTGGTCGGTCCTCGGGCAGACCGTGGCCTTCGCGGCGGCGCTCGTGGCCGCCACGCTGGCCGTCGGAGCGACGCTGGCCGTGGTGCTGTCCAGGGCGGGGCGGGTGCCGCGCCTGCTGCTCTCCCTGGCGGCGATGGCGGCGTGGGCGGCCCCGGCGATGACCGGCTCCACGGTCTGGATGTTCCTGTTCGACGCCGACCTCGGCCTGGTCAACCAGGTGCTGGGCATCGAGGGCTTCAACTGGTTCTACGACCGGTGGGTCGCGTTCGGGGTGGTCGGCGCCACCGTGGTCTGGCACTCCTTCCCGTTCGTCATGGTGACGCTGTACGCCGGGATCCAGGCGGTCCCCGCCTCGGTCATCGAGGCCGCCGCGCTGGACGGGGCCTCGGCGTGGCAGTCGTTCTGGAAGGTCCTCGTACCGATCCTGCGGCCGCTGATCACGATCGTGGTCATCCAGTCGATCATCTGGGACTTCAAGATATTCACCCAGATCTACGTGATGACCAACGGCGGAGGCATCGCGGGGCAGAACTCTGTGCTCAACGTGTACGCCTACCAGACCGCCTTCGGATCCTCCGAGTACGGCCTCGGCTCGGCGATCGGCATGGTCATGACGCTGATCCTGCTCGCGGTCACCCTGCTCTACATCCGCGCGCTGCACCGCAGGGGGGAGAGCCTGTGAACAGGTCCCGGCTCGTGGCGAACGCGGTGGCGGTGGCCGCCGCCGCCGTGACGCTCTTCCCGATCTACTGGATGGTCCTCTCCGCGGTGAAACCGGCCGGTGAGATCCAGTCGCTCCAGGCCCGCCCGTGGACCCTGGCGCCCACGCTGGAGCACTTCCGGCGGGTGCTCGGCGCCGAGAACTTCGGCCGGTACCTCCTCAACAGCGCGGCCGTCGCGCTCTCGGTCGTCGTGCTCTCCGCGGTGGTGGCGTTCCTGGCGGCCTTCGCGGTGACCCGGTTCCGGTTCAGGTTCCGCACGAGCGTACTGATCATGTTCCTGGTGGCGCAGATGGTCCCGGTCGAGGCGCTCACCATCCCGCTGTTCTTCCTGGTCCGGGATCTGGGCGGAGTGGTGCCCGGCGTGGGGCTCAACACCCTGGGCTCGCTCGTCCTGGTCCACCTCGCCTTCTCGCTGCCGTTCGCGATCTGGATGATGCGGGGCTTCGTCGCCGCGGTGCCGGAGGCGATCGAGGAGGCGGCGATGATCGACGGAGCGGGCCGGGCGGTCGTCCTGTGGCGGATCATCTTCCCGCTGGTCGCCCCCGGCCTCGTCGCGACCAGTGTGTTCTCCTTCATCACCGCCTGGAACGACTTCATCTTCGCCCGGACCTTCATCATCTCGGCCACCCACAACCAGACCCTGCCCGCGGCGCTGCTCGTCTTCTTCAAACCCGATGAGAACGACTGGGGCGGGATCATGGCTGCGTCGACGCTGATGACCGTCCCGGTCCTGGTCTTCTTCGTCGCCGTGCAGCGGCGGCTGGTCGCCGGGCTGGGCGGCGCGGTGAAGGACTGAGGGTACTCCACCGGCCCCCGGTCACCCGGCCCGCCGCGACCCCGGCCGGTGCGTCCTCCACGGCGGCGCACCGGCCGGGCGGGGGGTGAGGGGTACGGGAGATCGAGAGCGACCGCCCGGTGGCCCGCCCCCTCCCAGGGCGCCGGCGGCGCGCGTTGGAGCGGCTCCCACCCTGAAGATCATCAATGTGGTACGATGCGTATGTCATGACGACTCATGACGACGGCACCTCGCGTGCGATCCTCCCCGGAGACGCCGCGCAACTTCCCGCGGCGTTCGCCGAAGCATTCAACTCCGGCGACGCGGAGCACCTCGACCGGCTCTACGACGACCCGGGCGTGCTCGTCCCCGGACCGGGGCATCCCGTCACGGGCGAGGCACGGGCCGCCGCCGACCGGCACCTCCTCGGGCTCGGCCTCCCGATCGACGCCCGGCTGCGGCACGCCTACGTCGCAGGCGACGTCGCCCTGCTCATCGTCGACTGGTCCGTCCAGGGCACGGCGGGCAACGGCGAGGAGGTCCGCCTTCAGGGGACCGCGGCCGACGTCGCCCGTCGGGGTCCGGACGGGGTGTGGCGCTACGCCGTCAACAACCCGTTCGGGACCGGCTGAGCCGCGCGTTCCGGAACCCCGTACGGGGAGCCGCGCCCCCTCTGGCAGGCTGGGACGGTGAGCATGCGGTTCGTCCCGGATCATCTGGTGCTGTCGGTGGTGGTCGGCTCCCGCGCGTACGGGCTGGAGACCGAGGAGTCCGACGTGGACCGGCGCGGCGTCTTCGCCGCGCCGACCCCGCTGTTCTGGCGGCTGGACAAACCCCCGACCCACGTCGAGGGACCGCTGCCCGAGCAGTTCTCCTGGGAGGTCGAGCGGTTCTGCGTGCTGGCGCTGGAGGCCAACCCTACGGTCCTGGAATGCCTGTGGTCGCCGATCGTCGAGCACTGCGCCCCGGCGGGCCGCGACCTGCTGGAGCTGCGGCGGGCGTTCCTGTCCCGGCGCGCCTGCCGGACGTTCACCGGCTACGCCGACGCCCAGTTCCGCAGGCTCGATCCCGCCCGGCCGAAGTGGAAGCAGGCGATGCACATGATCAGGTTGATGATCAGCGGGTTGCACCTGGTCCGCGAGGGTGAGCCGCTGGTGCGGATGGACGCCCACCGCGACCGGCTGCTGGCGCTGCGCCGGGGCGAGATCCCGTGGCCGGAGGTGGAACGCTGGCGTGCGGAGCTGGGCGCCGCCTTCACCGCCCTCGGCGACCGGAGCGCCCTGCCCGGACTCCCCGACCGCAGCGCCGTCGACGACTACCTGACCGCCGTGCGGAAGGCCCTGCTGTGACCGCGACGCTCCCCGCCTGGCGGTCGGAGACCGCCACCGCGGACGGCGTCCTGCACGACCTGGCCGTCCGCACCCGCCTGGCGGCCGGAGCCGGGTCCTCCCGGAGCCGATCCCGCCGGAGCCCGGCCTTCCCGGGGCCGACCGCGGGGCCGGCGCCGCGTCCCGGCGCGGACCCCGCGGTCAGCCCACCGGCACCGGGCCGCCGGTCGCGGCGGGCAGCGTGATGCGCACGCAGGTGCCGTGGCCGGGCCTGCTGCTGATGCGCACCTCGCCGCCGTGCATCGTGACGATCTTGTCGGTGATGGCCAGGCCCACCCCGGTGCCGCCGATCGCCCGCTCCTCGGCGCCGGGGGCGCGGTAGAAGTCCTTCAGGACGTGGTCGATGTCGGCGGGGTCGATGCCGATGCCGCTGTCGCGCACCTCCACCGCCGGGACGGGACCGGCGATGACGGTGACGTCCACGTTCCCGCCGGGCGGGGTGAACTTGACGGCGTTGTCCACCACCTGGTCCAGCGCGTGCTCCAGGCGGCCGGCGTCGGCCCACACCATCACGTGCTCCGGCGCGTGCAGGCGGATGTCCAGCTGGCCGGTGCGGGCGTCGGGGGTGAACCGGTCGACCGTACGGCGGGCGAGGGCGACCAGGTCCGTCCGCGCCGGGCGGTGGGAGACGGTGCGGGCGTTGAGGCTGGCGATCAGCAGCAGCTCGTCGATCAGCCGCAGGATGCGGTGGCTGTTGCGCTCGATGACGCGCAGGAACCTCTGCTCGGTCACCTCGTCCAGATCACCGTCCTGGATGAGCTGCAGGTAGCTGCCGATCGAGGTCAGCGGGGTGCGCAGCTCGTGGTTGACGGTGCGCAGGAACTGGTTCTTCAGCTCCTCCACGTCGCGCAGCCGGTGGATGATCTCGTCGGCCCGCTGGGTGTAGTGGTGGGCCTCCAGCAGCCCGGCGGTACTGGCTCCCAGGGTGACCAGCGCCTGCCGCTGGGGCGGGCTCAGCGTGCGCGGCACGTGGTCCATCACCGCCACCGCGCCCAGGGCGTGGTCGTGGCTGCTGACGATGGGCGCGCCCGCGTAGAAGCGCACGTACGGCGGCCCGGTCACCCAGGGGTTCTCGCGGAAGCGCGGGTCGGCCAGCGCGTCGGGGATCTCCAGCACCCGGCGGCCGCAGATGACGTACGCGCACGCCGTCGCCTCTCTGGAGCCGTGGGTCGCGGTGACGCCGACCCGGCCCTTGTACTCCTGGCCGTCGGCGCCGACCAGGGTGACGAGGGCGATCGGCGTCTGGCAGACGGTCGCGGCCAGCTCGGCGATGGCGGAGAAGTCGGGTTCGGGCACGGTCCGCAGCGACTGCAGCTCGGCCAGCTCGGCGAGGCGCTCCTCCTCGTCGGGCGGCAGGGGAACGGAGGTCACGCGTCCCACCCCCTCACACTCGCGGTCCACGTGCGGCGGTCGCGCTGAGCGAGGGCCCCGCCACGGCTCGCCGGACCCGGAGGCGCCATACCCTAAAAAAACCGACATAACGGGCGCATGATGCAAAGGTTCTACATCTCGCCGAGCAGCTCCCACCAGGGGTCGATCTGCGGCGCGTCGTCGGCGTCGATCCGGTCGCCCGGCCGGGGGATCGCGAGCCGTACGTCACGGGCCTTGGCCTCGTGCCACAACCGGTCGACGGGCTCGGCCCAGGGGTGCAGAGCGAGGCTGAACGTCGCCCAGTGCACGGGAAGGAGCAGCTCGCCGCCCAGGTCCAGGTGGGCGGCGACCGCCTGCTCGGGGTCCATGTGGATGTCGGGCCAGCTGGGGCTGTAGGCGCCGATCGGCATGAGCGTCAGGTCGAAGGGCCCGTGCGCGGCGCCGATCCGGGCGTAGCCGTCGAAGTAGCCGGAGTCGCCGGCGTAGAACACCCGCCGCTGCGCGCTCGCGACCACCCAGGAGCCCCACAGGGTGTCGTTGCGGCGCAGGGTGCGGCCGGAGAAGTGGCGGGCCGCGGTGGAGGTGAACCTCAGGCCCGCGACGATCGCCTCCTCCTCCCAGCCGAGCTCGACGATCCGGGCGGGGGGCACGCCCCAGCGCTCCAGGTGGGCGCCGATCCCCAGCGGGACCAGGAACGGGGCGGTCTGCGTCGCGGTGAGCGCGCGCACCGTCGCCCGGTCGAGGTGGTCGTAGTGGTCGTGTGAGATCGCGACCGCGTCGAGCGCCGGAAGGCCCGCCAGCGGGACCGGTGGCGGGTGCAGCCGCCGCGGGCCGGCCATCGGGACGGGGGAGGCGCGCTCGCGCCACACCGGGTCGAACAGCACCCGCCGTCCCTCGATCTCCACCAGCGTGGTCGCGTGGCCGTACCAGACGACGCTCAGGCCGGTCTCGGACGGCGGCGTGGCCGGGGAGCCCACCAGCGGGACGGGTCCCGCCGGCCGACGGCCGTCCCGGTCGAGGAGCATCCGGGCGAGGATCGCCGGCGCGCTGCTCGGCGGGACCAGGTCCGCCGGCACGGAGTTGCGGAAGGCCCCGTCACGGAACTGCGGCGACCGGAGCACGCGCGCCAGCCGCTCGCCGGCGGCCCTGCCGCCCAGCTCCGCCGGGACGTCCCGCAGCGCCCACCCGGCCGCGGCCAGCGCCAGCCCGCCCGCGACCAGTCGTCCGACCGATCCTCTTCCCGCCATGCGGCACACTCTCCTCGCGCGTCGACCCAGACGGTTCAACTGATCACCGGCCTCCGGTGTTCCCCGGCCCGCGGGCCGCCGCGCGCCTCGCGGTCAGGCCAGATGCCGCTCCACGGTGGCGACCTTGGCGTCCATGCGGCCGCCCGCGCCCGCGCGGATGTCGGCCTTCAGCACCAGGCTGACCCGCCCGCACCGGGCCTCGACCGCCGCCACGGCGTCCTTGACGACACCCATGACCTGGTCGAAGTCATCGCCCTCGATCGTCGTGAACATCGCGTCGGTCCGGTTCGGCAGGCCGGAGGCCCGCACCACCCGGACGGCCTCGGCGACGGTCTCGCCGACGTCCTCGCCGGCTCCGATCGGCGTCACGCTGAACGCCACGAGCACTGACATCTCCGTCTCCTCCTCACCCGGGAGCCCGTCCCGGGCCTCCCGCATCCGGCATCGCGCCCCGCCCTCCCCTCCGGGCGGCGGGGTCCGTACCCGTCCCCCGGCTACGCTCCGGTCGCCGGGGCGGCCGCCACCGGGTCGCCCCTGCGGACGGTGCCGGGACGGGCCACCGTCATGATCACTCCGAATTTGTTGGCGTGCCGCTCGATGATCCATTTCTGCAGCCGCGGCCAGCGCTCCCGCCCGTCGGGGTCCCAGCTCGGCACCGCGCACCTGATGCACGGTCCCGCCACGGTCCCCTCCACCGCCAGCTCCGCGTCCCCGACGGTGATCACGGTGCCGGCCGTCCACTCCTCCTCCGCGAAGGCGGGCGCGTCCAGGAGGAGGTGGAGGTTCGGCCGGAACCTGCGCAGGTCCACCGGCGCCCCCAGCTCCTCCTCCAGCGCGGCCCGGGACGCCTCGGTCGTCACCAGCACGGTGGGCCCCCGGTCCTGCTGGCCGTCGGCGGCCCGCAGGCGCAGCGGCGTCCCCAGCGACTCCGCCAGCGCACCGGCCAGCCCGGGGTCGTCCCACTTCCACTCGGAGCCGTCCGGCGCCGTCAGCGTCGGCGTCCCCTCTCCCGTACGGTCCTCCCCCGGGTAGCCGCTGCGCCAGTGGAGCATCTCCGCGCGCTGCCGCACGGTCAGCACCCTGCCGGCGTGGTGGTCGCGCTCGTCGACCAGCGCGTAGGCCCGGTCTCCGGCCATCCCCCGCTCGTCGAGCCGCGCCTGCTCGATCTCCTCGCCCCGCAGCGACTTCACCGGCCACCGCAGCACCCGCTGAACGCTCCCGCGATATGTCGTCATGCCCCCTAAAGTAGCGATAACCGGCCCCCGGAGGCCTCCTCCGGCGGCCCCGTCCCGGGCGGGTCGGTAGAGTCGCGGAGACCATGAGAAAACACACGATCACCGCACTGTGGGAGGAGATCCCCGACGACGCCGACGACCTCGCCGTGGTCGGCGGCGGTTTCCGGGTCTATCTCTGCCTGTGCGGCAAGCAGCTGGGCGACCGGACGGCGGCCGAGCTGCACGCGATGGAGACCGACCAGTGCACCACCTGCCTGGGCTCCGGGACCGAGCAGGTCGTGCCCGACTACGCCCAGCCCTGCACCTCCTGCGCCGGGAGCGGGCGGCGCAGGGCGCAACTGCAGTGGCAGCTCGCCTACGCCGAGGCCGAGACGGTGATCACCGTCGACGTCGTCCGCGCGCTGATCGCCCTGCTGCCCGGGCCGTTCCGCCTCTCCCAGGTCGCCGACGCCGTCCGGGACGCCCTGGGCCTGCCGGTGGGCCGGCTGCCGGTCGGTCCCCGCGTGCGCGACGTCCTGCGGAGCCTGGAGGCGGCGGGCGAGCTGGTGCTGGTCTCGGCCCCGGACGAGCTGCTGCGCGGCACCACCGTGGTGCTCTACCGCGACCCCTACTGGGAGCACGCCCGGGACTGAGCCGCCCGGACGGCCCGGCGGCCCGGGCGGCCCGGCGCGGAGCTCCGGGGAACCGCTCCGCGCGCGTGCGCGGTACGGGCGCCCGCGGGCGCCGTACGGGCGCCGGGCCCATCGGGCCTCCTGTCCGGACCGGACGCTCAGCGCTCCTCCAGCACCTCGGAGACCGGCCGCCGGACGCCCGGCGTGTCGTCGAAGGTGAAGCCCAACCGCATGATCATCTGCGGGTACTCCCCCGAGCAGATCTCCTGCCGGAGGAACTCCCGCAGGTGGAACATCTCCAGCGCCTGGCTGTGGAACGCCGCGCTGATCCCGTAGGCGAAGGCGTGCAGCAGGACGCGCTGCAGCGCCTGGCCCGCGGCGAGCCACTCCTCGCGGGAGTCACCGGAGGTGGTCAGCACCGCCACCACCCCGGCGGAGGTGGCGGCGAACTGGTCGGCGGCGTGGCCCCAGGAGTGGCCCCGGGCGTAGTCCCGCTGGGCGAAGGGGGGATCGGTCCTCACCTCACGGGGGTAGGCCTGCGCCGGGACGCCGTCCCCGCGGGGGCTGCCGGGCGGGCGGGCCCAGCGGACCACCTCCAGGCCGAAGACCCGGTCCTGCGACTGCACGTCCTGCGCGGCGCCGGTCAGCGCGGCGAGCACCCGGACCGCGGCCTCCGACCGGACGGGGGTCAGGCGCGCCCCTTCGGCCGACGCCTGCGCGACGAGCGCCTCGACCAGGCGCTCCGGCACCGGCAGGTCGGTGAAGCCCGCCCGGTGGGTGCGGCGGCGCTCGATCTGGGCGTGCAGCAGGCGGGTGTGCTCGTCGGGGGGAGCCTCCCCGTCGATCCGGATCGTCGCCAGCAGGGCGGGGCGGTCCGGATCGGGCAGCACCCGCACCCGCGGCTCGTAGCCGAGCTTGAGCAGGGCGAGCCGCGCGTTCAGCAGGGCGGCGCCGCAGCTGATCAGGAGTTCGCGACCGGCCGGATCGCCGACCCGCAGCCTCCTGCCGGAGTCGGCGTCCAGCCGGATCTCCCCGCCCTCGATCGTGAAGGCCCACGGCTGGGTGTTGTGCACCGACGGCGCCTGCACGGCGGCCTCCACCGCCGTGCGGAGCGCGAAGGCGGTCTCCTCGGGCGTCGTGCTCCTCGCCGGGTGGACGTTCATCTCCGCACCTCGCATCCCGTTCCCGGCCGGCGTCCTCCCGTCGGCCTCCCTGCTTCCAGCATCCCCGGGCGGATCCGGCGGGATAAGCGCCGAAGGTCCCTCGTCGGCAGGGACCTTCGCAACCGGTCGCGGGGCCGCCGCGGGGTCTACGCCCCCGTGGTCAGGCGCTTGCGGAACACCCAGTACGTCCAGCCCTGGTAGGCCAGGACCACGGGGGTGAAGACGGCCGCCACCCAGCTCATCACCGTGAGCGTGTAGGGCGAGGAGGCGGCGTTGGCGACGGTCAGGCTGTTGGCCGGGTCGAGCGCGGGCATCACGTTCGGCCACAGGTTCCCGAAGAGGGTGACGGTCACCGCGAGGATCGCCACCGCGTTCGCGGTGAACGCCCAGCCGTCCCGGCCGCGCAGGGTGGCCAGGAGCGCACCGGCGACGCCGAGCGCGGCCAGCACGGCGGTGGCCCAGGTGGCCGGTTTGCCCACCGTGATCTGGGTGATCACCAGGAAGGCTCCGCCGGAGGCCAGCGCGGCCGCGCCGGCTCTCTTGACCCAGCCCACCGCCCGGGTGCGCAGCTCGCCCTCGGTGCGCAGCGCCAGGAAGAGCGCGCCGTGCAGGGTGAACAGCGTCAGCGTGGCCAGGCCGCCCAGCAGGGCGTAGGGGTTGAGCAGGGTGAGCAGCGAGCCGGTGTACTCGTGGTCGGCGTCGAGCGGCACGCCGCGGACGATGTTGGCGAACGCCACACCCCACAGCAGGGCCGGCGCCAGCGAGCCGATGAACAGGGAGCGGTCCCAGCCCCGGGTGCCGTCGCTCTTGTTGCGGTACTCGATGGCCACGCCGCGCAGGATGAGCGCGACGAGGATGAGGAAGAGCGGCAGGTAGAAACCGCTGAACAGGGTGGCGTACCACTCGGGGAAGGCCGCGAAGGTGGCGCCGCCGGCGACCAGCAGCCAGACCTCGTTGCCGTCCCAGACGGGGCCGATGGTGGCCAGTACGGTCCTGCGGTCGCTCTCGTCCCTGCTGACGAGCGGCAGCAGGATGCCGACGCCGAAGTCGAAGCCCTCCAGGACGAAGTAGCCGATCCACAGGACGGCGATGAGCAGGAACCAGACGGTGGTGAGTTCCATGGGGGGATCCTCAGTAGGAGAGCGCGGGGGTGGTGCCGGTCTCGGTCTCGGACTCGTCGCCGGACCCGGTCGTCCCTTCCACGGGACCGATCTTGATGAACTTGAGCAGGAGCCGGATCTCGATCACCGCGAGCACCCCGTAGAGCAGGGTGAAACCGACCAGCGTGGTGGCGACCTCGGCGACGTCCACCCCTGGCGAGACCGCCGAGGCGGTGGTCATGATCCCGTAGACGGTCCACGGCTGGCGGCCCATCTCGGTGAAGATCCAGCCCAGTGAGTTGGCGAGGAACGGCAGGCCGATGCCGAGGACGGCGATCCGGTAGAACCACGGGCTGCTCGGGAGCCGGCCGCGGCGGGTGAGCCAGAGCCCGGCCAGGGCGAGCAGCCCGGCCAGCACGCCGAACCCGATCATCAGGCGGAAGGTCCAGTAGGCCAGGCCGATGCCGGGCGTGTAGTCCCCGGGGCCGTAGAGGGCCTCGTAGCGGGCCTGGACGTCGTTGACGCCCTCGACCTCGCCGTCCAGGGTGTTGGTGGCCAGCAGGCTGAGGCCGTACGGGATCTGGATGTTGACGTGGTTGCGGCCGTTCTCCACGTCGCCGACGGCGAACAGCGAGAACCCGGCGGACTTCTCGTCCTCCCAGAGCGCCTCGGCGGCGGCCATCTTCATCGGCTGCTGCTCGGTCATGACCTGCGCCTGCCAGTGGCCGCTGAGGGCGACGCCGGCCGAGGCGACGAGGGTGACGGCCATCGCGATCCGCGCCGAGGCGCGGAACAGCTCGACGTCCTTCTTCTTCATCAGCTTCCAGGCGCTGACGCCGAGGACGAAGGCGCCGGCGGTGACGAACGCGCCGAAGATGACGTGCGGGAAGGTCGCCAGGGTGGTGATGTTGGTGAGCACCGCCCAGATGTCGGTGAGTTCGGCACGGCCGGTCTCCGGGTTGAGCCGGTAGCCGACCGGGTGCTGCATCCAGGAGTTGGCCGCCAGGATGAAGTAGGCCGACAGGTTCGTGCCGATCGCGGCCAGCCAGATCGTCATCAGGTGGAGCCGGGGCGGGAGACGGTCCCAGCCGAAGATCCACAGTCCGAGGAAGGTGGACTCCAGGAAGAAGGACATCAGCCCTTCCATGGCCAGCGGGGCGCCGAACACGTCACCGACGAAGCGGGAGTAGTCACTCCAGTTCATGCCGAACTGGAACTCCTGCACGATGCCGGTGACCACGCCCATCGCGAAGTTGATCAGGAAGAGCTTCCCGAAGAACTTCGTCAACCGCAGGTAGTGCTCCTTGCCGGTGCGGTGCCAGACGGTCTGCAGGCCCGCGACGATGACCGACAGGCCGATCGTCAGCGGCACGAAGAGGAAGTGGTAGACCGTCGTGATCCCGAACTGCCAGCGGGAGAGGTCCAAAACGTCCATGGGGACTCCGTCTCAAGAGTAATTTCACGGCAATCGTCCCGATATGACGGAGTCACTCCGTAGGGCCTGCCGTCCTCCTCCGCTGGGACCTTGGTCCCGTCCGCACCAGTGCCACCAGCGCGGTCCCCGTGACGGCCGCCACCGCGGCGGCCATGACCACCGCGCCGAGCAGTCCGATGAGCGCCACGAGCGCCGGAGGCTGCCCCGGTTGCCAGAGCGGGGTGGTCACGAGGCCGAAGGCGGCCAGGCCCAGGCACCAGCCGCCCGTGCTCGCCGCGATCCATCGCCACGCGCCGGTGACGCGGCCGCGCAGGACACCCCACTGGAACAACCCCATCGACACCAGCAGGGCCAGGCCCATGACGGCCAGGAGCGGCCAGGGGACGGCCTGCATCCCCTCGCCGAGCAGCACGGGGACCGCGCCGATCGCCCAGGCGACCGCGGCCCCTGCGGCGGTCGCCCGCACCCACGCGCGCGTCGGCACCGAGGGCAGCGCGCCGCGCAGCGCGTACGCCTGGCCGAGCCCGAGCAGGACACCCTCCCCCGCTCCCGCCAGGATCAGCAGGAAGACCTGGGCCAGCGGCCCGAGGCGTGCGGAGTCGATCACGAGGGCCGCGACCACGGCGGGCAGGGTGAAGCCGGCGATCTCCCCGGTCAGGGTGGCCAGGAACCAGCGCCGCCACAGGCCGTGCGCGTCCTGCGCGCCCGGCCCGCCGGGAACCGGCCGCTCCAGGCGGATCCGGATCGCCACCCCGTCCCGGGCCCAGGCGGGCCGGGCCGCCCCCGTCGGCCGGCCGGGCGCCGCCGCCATCTCCAGCAGGGTCTCCGCCACCCGCCGGCCGTCGGAGGACACGCTCGCGGCGCCCTCCCACTCGCGCCCTCGCAGGCGGACGCGGACCGGGGCACTCCCCGGTCCGGACAGGTTGCGCCACCACGTCCGGCTCCGGCGGCTGACCAGCAGCAGCTCGCCGTCCCTCTCCACGTAGTCCGCGGGTACGGTGACCTCGCGGCCGGTCCTGCGGCCCTTCACGGTCACCAGGGCGACCGAGGCGCTCAGCAGGTCGTGCAGGGGGGAGCGGAGCAGCCGACGGACGAACGGGTTCACCAGGCGGTTCTGGGCCGTGCGCAGCGGCCCCCGGGACGGCGCGCCCGCGGCCGGGATGCCGGTCGCGGGCAGGGCGGCCCCGGCGTCGGCGGCCCGGGGCAGGCCGTCGGATCGAGGCAGGGCGTACGAACCGTCTGCGGCCGGCGGCCGGTGCATCACCATGTCGTCCTCCTGCGGTCACTCCCATTCGACCGCCCGCCGGTGCCCGGCGCAGGGGCCGAAAGACCCCGCTGCGCGGGACCTCCGGCCCGCCGGAGGCTCGGCCCCTGCCCTACGATGGCGATCGATCATGACGGTCGTCCGGCGGCCGGAGCACGGGTTAGAGTCACGCGAGCGGGGGGAGGTCCGGAGTGATCCGGTTCCGGGCACGCCCGCTCCGGGGCGCTCCGGCGGCCGGGACCACCTCCGCCTTCTTCATCGGGAGAACCCATGACCGAACGCATCACGGCCTCCGGCGACCTCGGCCGCCGGGTCGCGGCCAGGCGTGAGACCCTCGGCCTCAGCAGGGAGGGGCTGGCCGAGCGGGCGGGGATCGACCTCGGTTACCTCGCCTACCTGGAGGAGGCCGCGGCCTCCCCCGCCGGCGAGACCGTGCAGCGGCTGGCCACCGCCCTGGAGACCAGCCCGGAGGAGCTGCTGGGAGGCACGGTCGACCTGCCGCCCGGACGCGGTCCCGGCGCCGCCGGGGCCTCGCTGGAGAAGCTCGACCCCAACCAGTGCCTGCACCTGATCTTCCCCGGCGGCGTCGGCCGGGTCGCCTTCGACGACGGCGGCGGCCCGACGATCCTGCCGGTCAACTACGTGCTGCACGACAACGCCGTGGTCTTCCGCACCGCCGCCGACGGGCCGTTCGGCGAGAACCTGCGCACCGGTGTCCCGGGCGTCGAGTTCAAGGTCGCCTTCGAGGTCGACCGGATCGACGACCCCAACCGGGAGGGCTGGAGCGTGCTCATCCGGGGCGGGGCGCACCTGGTCTCCTCCCCCGACGAGCAGGCGGCCGTGGAGGCGGCGGGCGTGCGGTCCTGGGCGGGCGGCACCCGCGACCTCTACATCAAGATCGTTCCCAGCGAGGTCTCCGGCCGCCGGATCCGGCACCGCCCGTGATCCTGCGGCCCCTGCACCCGGGCGCCCACGGGCGCCCGGGTGCCCGCGCCGCTCTGATCCGTGTTTTGATGGTCTCCCGCCGGACAGGGGTGCCTGGAAGGCCCGGTCACCGGCGGCCGAGGTGAGGAGAGCCGACGGCATGGACGTGATTCGCGTGGTCCTGGTGGACGACCACGAGGTGGTACGGCGCGGCGTCGCGGCCCTGCTCGACTCCGAGGACGACATCCAGGTGGTCGGGGAGGCCGGGACCGCCGAATCGGCCGTCACCCGCATCACCGCGCTCCAGCCGGACGTGGCGGTGCTGGACGTGCGCCTGCCCGACGGCAGCGGCATCGACGTGTGCCGCGAGGTCCGCTCCCGCATGCCCGGCCTGGCCTGCCTGATGCTCACCTCCTTCGCCGACGACGACGCGCTGTTCGACGCGGTGATGGCGGGCGCCTCGGGGTACGTCCTCAAGCAGATCCACGGCTCCGACCTGGTCGGCGCGGTGCGCACGGTGGCCTCGGGCCAGTCGCTGCTGGACCCGCAGACGACCGCGTCCATGCTGGCGCGCCTGCGGGAGCAGGAGAGCCGCAAGGACCCGCTGGCGGCCCTGTCACCGCAGGAGCGGCAGATCCTGGACCTGATCGGCGAGGGCCTGACCAACCGGCAGATCGGCGAGCGGATGTTCCTGGCGGAGAAGACGGTCAAGAACTACGTCTCCAACCTGCTGGGCAAACTCGACATGCAGCGCCGTACCCAGGCCGCGGCTTTGGTCACCCGGCTCAAGGCCGAACGCGGCGAGCGGGGAGACCTCCGCCCCTGGTGAGCCCGGCGGCGGGCCGAGGGGTCAGCCCCGGCCGAGCGGGACCCGCCAGCGCAGGCGGCTGCCCCCGCCCTCGGCGCGCTCGGCGGTGAAGGACCCGCCCAGGCGCTCGGCCCGTTCGGCCAGGTTGCGCAGCCCGCTGCGCCGCCCGTCCTCGGGGATCCCGACGCCGTTGTCGCTCACCTCCAGCAGCAGCGCGCCGCCGCTCACCTCCACGAGCACCTGCGCCCTGCTCGCCCGGGCGTGGCGGGCGACGTTGGACAGCGCCTCGCGCAGCACCGCCCGCAGCTGCTCTCCGATCTCCTCGGGCACCGTGTTGTCCAGCGGCCCCTCCATCCGGATGCCGGGCATGAAGCCGAGCTGCTCGCGGGCGGCCTCCACCAGCTCCGTCACCCGGCCGCGCAGCGTGCGGGCCGGACCGGCCTGCGGCGGCGTCTGCAGTGCGAAGATGGTGGAGCGGATCTCCTTGATGGTCTGGTCCAGCTCGTCCACCGCGTGCTGCAGCCGCGCCGACGCGGCGGGGTGCTCGACCATGCGGACCGTGCTCATCAGGGTCATGGCCACCGCGAACAGCCGCTGGATCACGACGTCGTGCAGGTCCTTGGCGATGCGGTCGCGGTCCTCCAGCAGGCCCAGCCGCTCGGCGTCGCGGCGCGCGGCGGCCAGTTCCAGCGCGATCGCCGCCTGCCCGCCCAGCGCCTCCGCCATCCGCAGGTCCGGCTCGCCGAACGGCGGCGCCCCGCTCCGCCTGGCCAGGACGAGCACACCGCGGGCCCCGTCGGTCCCGCCCAGCGGCACGGCGATGGCCGGGCCCAGCGGCACGCCCTCCAGGTGCGGCGGGTGCCCGGTGGACTCCTGCAGGTCCGGCGTACTCTGCGGCCGGCCGGTGCGCAGCGTCACGCCCGCCAGCGACCTGTCCATCTGCATGTCCCGCGCGCGCAGCAGCTCCTCACCGAACCCTTCGACGATCTCGATCCGCACCACGTCCTCGTGCGGGAAGCTGACCATCGCGGTGTCGGCCCCGGTCAGCTCCCGGGCGCGGCGGGCCATGATCGTGAGCACCTCGCCCGGGTCGTCGCCGGAGAGCAGGCTGGTGGTCACCTCCGACGAGACCCTCAGCCAGTCCTCCCTGCGCCGGGTCTCCTCGTACAGCCGGGCGTTCTCGATGGCCACGCCCGCGGCGGCGGCCAGCGCGTTGACGACCGCCTCGTCCTCCTCCTCGAAGGCCCCTCCGCCGGCCTTCTCGGTCAGGTAGAGGTTGCCGAACACCTCGTCGCGCACCCGCACCGGCACGCCCAGGAAGCTGCGCATCGGCGGATGGCCCGCGGGGAAGCCGTAGGACTCGGGATGCTCGGCGAGGTCGGCCATCCGCAGCGTCTGCGGGTCCTTGATCAGCAGGCCGAGCAGCCCCTTGCCGTGCGGCCAGTGCTCGATCCGCGCGATCTCCTCCTCGGTGAGGCCCACCGGGATGAAGCGCTCGAGCGTGCCGCCCTCGCCGATCACGCCGAGCGCCGCGTAGCGGGCGTCGACCAGTTTGGCCGCGGCCTCGGTGATGCGCCGCAGCACGGTCTCCAGGTCGAGATCGCTGCCGACCGAGACCACGGCCTCCAGCAGCGCGTGCACCCGGTCGCGGGTGGCGAGCACCGTCTCCAGCCGGTCCTGCAGCTCCGACAGCAGGTCGTCCAGCCGCATGTGCGGAATCAGAGATCTCTCGCCCACGCCCATCCCTCCGTCACGCCCCGGCTCACCCCAAGTCTCCCACCCGGCACGGGGTGGCCGGAAAGAGCGCCCGCCCCGGCGGGGCGGGGCGAGGGCTGCCCGGTCCCGAGGTCCCCTTCCCCGGGGACCTTCGGCCCTGCCCGCGGGGCCGGGCGGTGCGCCAGCCTCGAAGAGAACCAAGGAGGTTCCGCCATGCTCAGCCCACTCGCCACCCACGCCGGCCTGCGGCGGCTCGTCACCGCGGCGGGCGCCGCACCGTCGGTGCACAACACCCAGCCGTGGCGTTTCGGCGTCCACCGCCGCGAGCACATCGAACTCCACGCCGACCCGGACCGCCGGCTCCCGGTGGCCGACCCGCGCGGCCGGTCGCTCCACATCAGCTGCGGCGCGGCCCTGTTCAACCTGCGCCTGGCCCTGCGCGTCGCCGGCTGGCGGCCCGTCTCCTGGCCGCTGCCCGCGATCGGGGACGCCGGGTCCACCCTGCTCGCCGCGGTGCGGCCGGTGCGGGCTCCGCTCGCCTCGGCGGCCGAGCACGAGCTGTACGCCGCCATCCAGGACCGGCGCACCAACCGCCGGCCCTTCTCCGGCGCCCTCGTCCCCGCGGGGGTCATGGCGGAGCTGGCCGCGGCGGTCCGGCTGGAGGGCGCCGAACTGGTCCGCGTGGACGGCCCGGCGGGCACCGCCCTGCTGGAGGAGGTTGCCATGGCCGAGGAGCGGCTGGCGAGCGACGCCGGGTACCGCGCCGAGCTCGCCCGGTGGACCGGCGGGGACGGGCGGCGCCGCGACGGGCTCCCGCCCTACGTCCAGGGCCCGCGCCCCGACGGCGTCTCCGTGCCCGTCCGCGGCTTCGCGCGGACGAACGGGGAGACCGCCCGCTTCGAGGCCCGGCCGCAGCTGGTGGTCGTGACGACCACCGGGGACGGGCCGCAGGACTGGCTCCGCGCCGGCCAGGCGCTGCAACGCATGCTGCTGGTCGCCACCCTGCACGGGGTGTCGGCCTCGTTCCTCAACCAGCCGCTGGACCTGCGCGACATGCGCCGCCACAGCGATCCGCGGCACCGGCGCGGCCACCCTCAGATGATCGTCCGGATCGGCTACGGGCCGGCCGTGCCGCGTGCGCCCCGGCGCCCGGTCCCGGAGGTCCTCAGCGCCGCGTGAACGGCCGGTGGTGACGCCGTACGGGCGGCCGGTTCGTGACGAAGGTCCCATCCCCCGGTGACGTCCGCCTCCGGCCCGCACGCCCTCCGGGGGACGACCATTGACCGCAGACGGAATCAAACAGGAGGTCCCCATGAGCACGACGACCGAGACCGGGCGAGTGGCCGGGCAGGGCGCCTGGCGCGGCTTCCAGCCGGGCATCTGGTGCTCCGCCGTCGACGTGCGGGACTTCGTGCGCGCCAACCACACCCCCTACACCGGGGACGACGGCTTCCTGGCCGGGCCGACGGCGCGCACGCTGGCCGTCTGGGAGCGCCTGACCGCGATGTTCCCCGCCGAGCGGGAGCGCGGCATCCACGACGCCGACCCCTCGACCCCCTCGACGATCACCTCGCACGCCCCCGGCTACATCGACCGGGAGAACGAGCTGATCGTCGGCCTGCAGACCGACGCCCCGCTGAAGCGGGCGATCATGCCGAACGGCGGGCTGCGGATGGTCGAAAGCGGCCTGGCGGCCTACGGGTACACGCTCGACCCCCGGGTCAAGGAGATCTTCACCAGGTACCGCAAGACCCACAACACCGGCGTGTTCGACGCCTACACGCCGCGGGTGCGCGCGGCCCGGCGCTCGCACCTCGTCACCGGTCTGCCCGACGCCTACGGCCGGGGCCGGATCATCGGCGATTACCGACGCGTGGCCCTTTACGGTGTAGATCAACTGATTGCGGCCAAGAAGGCCGAACTGCACACCCTGGACGAGGCGCCCTCCACCGCGGACGTCATCCGCGACCGGGAGGAGCTGGCCGAGCAGATCCGCGCCCTGGGCGAACTGGCGGAGATGGCCGCCTCCTACGGCTTCGACGTCTCCCGGCCCGCCTCGAGCGCGCAGGAGGCGATCCAGTGGCTGTACTTCGGCTATCTGGCCGCGGTCAAGGAGCAGAACGGCGCCGCCATGTCGCTGGGCCGCACCTCCACCTTCCTGGACGTCTACCTCCAGCGCGACCTGGACGAGGGCGTGATCGACGAGGTCCGGGCCCAGGAGCTGGTCGACGACTTCGTGATCAAGCTGCGGATCGTCCGGTTCCTGCGCACCCCCGAGTACGACCAGCTCTTCTCCGGCGACCCGACCTGGGTCACCGAGTCGATCGGCGGCATGGGCCGCGACGGCCGCCCCCTGGTCACGAGGACGAGCTTCCGCTTCCTGCAGACCCTGCACAACCTCGGGCCCGCGCCCGAGCCCAACCTGACCGTGCTCTGGTCGCCCGACCTGCCGGAGGGCTTCAAGCGGTTCTGCGCGCGGACCTCCATCGAGACCAGCTCGATCCAGTACGAGAACGACGACCTGCTCCGGCCTACGTTCGGCGACGACACCGCCATCGCCTGCTGCGTGTCCGCCGCGCCCGTCGGCCGGCAGATGCAGTTCTTCGGCGCCCGGGTGAATCTGGCCAAGACCCTGCTCTACGCCATCAACGGCGGCCGCGACGAGATCACCGGCGAGCAGGTCGGCCCCGCGCACCCGCCGGTGACCGGCGACCGGCTCTCCTACGACGAGGTCGCCGCCGCCCTGGACAGGATGATGGACTGGCTGGCCGAGACCTACGTCGACGCGCTCAACGTCATCCACTACATGCACGACAAGTACGCCTACGAGCGCATCGAGATGGCGCTGCACGACTACCCGGTCAAGCGCACCCTCGCCTGCGGCATCGCCGGCCTGTCGGTGGCCGCCGACAGCCTGTCGGCCATCAGGTACGGCGGCGTGCGGGTGGTCCGCGACGAGACCGGCCTGGCGGTGGACTACGTCGTCGAGGGCGACTACCCCGCCTTCGGCAACGACGACGACCGGGTCGACGACATCGCCGCCGGGCTGGTCCGGAGCTTCATGAACAAGATCCGCGCCTACCCGTCCTACCGCGGCGCCGAGCACACCCAGTCGGTGCTGACCATCACCTCCAACGTGGTGTACGGCAAGCACACCGGCAGCACCCCCGACGGCCGCCGCGCGGGCGAGCCGTTCGCCCCCGGTGCCAACCCGATGAACGGCCGCGACCGGCACGGCATGGTCGCCTCCGCGCTCTCGGTCGCCAAACTCCCGTACCAGGAGGCCAAGGACGGCATCTCGCTGACCAGCACGGTGACGCCGGCCGGGCTGGGACGTACGCCCGAAGAGCGGATCGCCAACCTCGCGGGCGTGCTCGACGGCTACTTCGACGGCGGCGGCTTCCACATGAACGTCAACGTCCTCAACCGGGAGACCCTGCTGGAGGCGATGGCGCACCCGGAGAAGTACCCGCAGCTCACCATCCGCGTCTCCGGCTACGCCGTCAACTTCGTCCGCCTCACCAGAGAGCAGCAGCTCGATGTCCTCAACCGCACCTTCCACGGCTCGGTCTGACCCCGCGGCCCGGACCGCCACCACGGCCGCCACCACAGCCGGGACCGCGCCCGTGACCGGCTCCGTCCACTCCTGGGACCTCTCCACCGGGGTGGACGGGCCGGGCACCCGCTTCGTGGTGTTCACCTCCGGCTGCCCGCTGCGCTGCCTGTACTGCCACAACCCCGACACCTGGCGGATGCGGGACGGGCGGCCCACCACGGTCGACGAGCTGGTGGCCCGCGCCGAGCGCTACCGGCGGTTCATCCGGATCGCCGGCGGCGGCGTCACCGTCAGCGGCGGAGAGCCGCTGCAGCAGCCGCTCTTCACCGGCGAGCTCCTGCGCCGCTGCCACGACAGCGGCCTGCACACGGCCCTGGACACCTCCGGCTTCCTGGGCGAGCGCGCGAGCGACGCGATGCTGGCCGACGTCGACCTGGTCCTGCTGGACGTCAAGTCCTGGAACCCGGAGACCTACCGGAAGGTCACCGGGAACGAGCTCGCTCCGACGCTGCGCTTCGCGCGCCGCCTGGCCGGGCTGGGCAAGCCCACCTGGATCCGCTTCGTCCTGGTTCCCGGCCTGACCGACGCCGAGGACGACGTCGACGGCCTCGCAGCCTTCGTCGCCACGCTGCCCAACGTCGAGCACGTCGACGTCCTGCCGTACCACCGGATGGCCGAGGCGAAGTACGCCGGGCTCGGCCTGCCCTACCCGCTGCCCGGCGTCGAGCCGCCGGACGCCGCGCTGCTGGAGCGCGTGCACGCGCAGTTCCGCGCCCACGGGGTGCGCAGCCGCTGAGGAGACCCGGACCGGCGGCGTGCCCCGCCCGCACGGGCCGCGGCCTCCCGGAGCGCCCCGCCGGGGCTGCACCCGCATCATCGCGGCAGGGCGCTCCGGGGTCGCGCCGGATCTCACCCGCGTGAGTCCCGCAGCACCCTGAATGTGATCCCCGCCCGCTGCAGGCGGCCGATCAGCGCCTCGCCCATCGCCGCCGCGGTGGTGGTCTGGCCCGCCGTCTCCGGCAGGTCGTCGAAGGCCAGGCAGAGCGCGGACTCGCCCAGCATCTTCGCGGTCTCGTCGTAACCGGGGTCGCCTCCGGAGACCTCGGTGACCACGCGCTCGCCGCCGCCGCGCCCGTCGAAGGTGACGGTGAACCAGCTCTTCGCCCGCTGCTCCGGGGTGGGCCCGCCGCCGGCCGGGAAGCGCTCCAGCAGCCGGGAGCGCACCGGCGGGAGCTGCGCCAGCAGCGCCAGCGCCCCGGCCCCCGCGGCCAGGCCCAGCGCCTCGGGCAGCCGCCTGACCGCCAGGTGATGGCGGTAGGTGAAGTCCGGGCCGTAGCGCTCCAGCGCACGGGCGGAGCGGGCGACGATGCGCGGGTCGATCGTGGGCAGCGGCAGCGCCCAGCCTCCGACGTTGCGCGGCGGGCCGGGCAGGCCCCGCACCCGGCGGCCGGCCGGGCGCTCCTCCAGCCTCCGCCGCACGAGCGCGGCCCGCGCGCTCTGCCGGGCGCGGGAGAGCGCCGTGACGGCCGAGTGCACGGTGCCGCCCGACGGCCGCCCGCCTCCCCGCACGTATCCGTCGACGCTGATCGGCACCCCCTCCGGGAGCCGCTGCACGGTGAAGTAGACGCCCAGGTCGTGCGGGACCGAGTCGAACCCGCAGGCGTGCACGAGCTTGGCCCCGGTCTCCCTGGCGGTCGCGTGGTGCCGGGCGAAGGCCAGGTCGACGAACTCCGGCTCGCCGGTGATGTCGGCGTAGTGGGTGCCCGCCGCCGCGCAGGCGGCGACGAGCGGCTCGCCGTGGAGGACGTACGGGCCCACGGTGGTGGCGACCACCCGGGTCCGCCGGGCGATCTCCGCCAGCGAGGCCGGGTCGGAGGCGTCGGCGTGCAGCAGGGGCAGCTCCGGCAGGCCGATCCGCTCGCGGACCGCCTCCAGCCGCGCCCGGTCGCGCCCGGCCAGCGCCCAGCGCCGCTCCGGACCGGCGTTGCGGGCGAGGTACTGCGCGGTGAGCGCACCGGTGAACCCGGTGGCGCCGAACAGCACGATGTCGTACGGACGGTCGTCGGACATGGGGGAAGGGTCCCCCGCCGGAGGCCCTTCCGCAACCCCCGCGCCGGAAGGGCCCCGGCCGGTGCGATCACCGCCACGGGCTCGTTCGGCGGGTGGCCGCCCTGGTTGGTAGGTTCGGGGAAACATCGGAGATACATGGACAAGCGGAGGATCGGCGCGGTGGAAGTCGAGCAGACGGCGTTGCCGGGGATCGGATTGCGGCACGAGTTCACCACACGCTCCGGACGCCGGATCGGGGTCGTCTCCCACCGGACCGGCCGCCGCGACCTGGTGATCTACGACAAGGAGGACCCCGACCGCGCGTGCGAGGTCGTCAAGCTGAACGACGAGGAGGCCGACGCCCTGGTCGAGCTGCTCGGCGCCCCGCGCATCGTGCAGCGCCTCAACGCCCTGCACCGCGAGGTCGAGGGCCTGGTCAGCCTGCAGCTGCCGATCGCCCCCGGCTCGCCGTACGACGGGCGGACCATGGGCGACGCGCGCGTGCGCTCCCGCACCGGCGCGTCCATCGTGGCCGTGGTCCGCGCCGGTCAGGTCTTCGCCAGCCCGGCCCCGGACTTCGGGCTCACCGGCGACGACATCGTGGTCGTGGTGGGCAGCCCGGACAGCACCGACGCCGTCGCCGACATCTTCAGCAACGGTTAGGCCGCTGGTGCACCACACTGCAATCCTGTTCCTGGAGTTCGGCGCGGTCCTGCTCGGACTCGGCATCCTCGGAGCGCTGGCGCTGCGCGTCGGCATCTCCCCCATCCCCCTCTACCTGATCGCCGGTCTGGCCTTCGGCACCGGCGGCATCGTGCCCCTGGCCACCAGTGAGGAGTTCATCGCCACCGGCGCCGAGCTCGGCGTCATCCTGCTGCTGCTCACCCTCGGCCTGGAGTACAACGCCGACGAGCTCGTGACCAGCCTCAAGGGCAACGCCCGGGCCGGCATCGTCGACCTGGTGCTCAACGCCGCGCCCGGCGCGGTCTGCGCGCTGCTGCTCGGCTGGGGCCCGGTCGCGGCCGTGGCGATGGCCGGCGTCACCTACGCCACCTCCTCCGGCATCACCGCCAAGGTCCTGTCCGACCTGGGGTGGATCGGTAACCGCGAGACCCCGGTGGTGCTCTCGCTGCTGGTCTTCGAGGACCTGACCATGGCCGTCTACCTGCCGGTCCTGACCGCCATGCTGGCGGGCCTGTCCCTGGCGGGCGGGGCGGTCACCGTGGCGATCGCGCTGGCCACGGTCAGCGTGGTGCTGCTGGTCGCGCTCCGCTACGGGCGGTTCATCGAGGCGTTCGTCTCCAGTCCGAACTCCGAGGTGCTGCTGCTGAAGGTCGTCGGGCTCGCGCTGCTGGTCGCCGGGATCGCCCAGCACCTGCAGGTGTCGGCCGCGGTGGGCGCGTTCCTGGTCGGCATCGCCCTGTCGGGGGAGCTGGCCGAGGACGCCCAGGCGCTGCTGGCCCCGCTGCGCGACCTGTTCGCCGCGGTCTTCTTCGTCTTCTTCGGCCTGCAGACCGACCCGGCGAAGATCCTGCCCGTCGCCGGGCTGGCCGCGGCGCTCGCCCTGGTGAGCATGGCGACCAAGCTGCTCACCGGCGTCTACGCGGCCCGGCGGGCGGGCATCGCCCGGGCGGGCCGGATCCGCGCCGGCATCGCGCTCATCCCGCGCGGCGAGTTCAACATCGTGATCGCCGGGCTGGCGGTGGCCGCCGGCGCCCACCCGGACCTGGGGCCGCTGGCCGCCGCCTACGTCCTCATCCTGGCGGCTTTCGGCCCGCTGGCCGCGCGCCTGGTCCAGCCGTTCATCACCCGCATCGCCGCTCGCGGCGCCTGATCGGCGGTCCCGGCGGGAGCTCTCCCGAGCTCCCGCCGGAAGCGCCCGGCAGCGCTCCGCCACCCGCACGACCGCACCGGCCCGGGAGCCCTACCGCGCCGCGGTGCGCCGACCGTCCCGCTCCCCTGAGGCCGCCTCGCCGAGCGCCTGCGTGTGGGCCTCGTACTCGGCGATGAAGTCGCCGGGAAATCCGAGCTCGAACTCCGCCGCCGCCTCCAGCCGCCGGACCGCCTCCCCGGGGAGGACGACGTCGGCCGCGCCCAGGTTCTCGACGAGCTGGGCGAGGTCCCGCGCGCCGACGATGGGGTGCACGGCGGCCTGCCGGGTGCGGGTCCAGGCGATCGCCACCTGCGCCGCCGTGGCGCCCAGCTCGCGCGCGACCTCCTGTACGGCGTGCGCGACCGCGTGGTCCCGGGAGGTCAGGGAGCCGGGGTCGACCCGGGTGGCCCCCGCCCGCCGCGTCCCCTCCTCCGGCGTCCCTCCCGGGCCGGTGAACTTGCCCGACAGGACGCCTCCGGCGAGCGCTCCCCATACGGCGACGCTCATCCCGAGCGCCTCGGCCATCGGCAGCAGTTCCCGCTCGACGTCCCGCCTGAGCAGGCTGTACGGCACCTGCACCCCCGCGAACCGGGTCCAGCCCCGCCACTCGGCCAGCGTGTCGGCGCGGCTGACCAGCCACGCCGGGGCGTCGGACATGCCGACGTAGAGGATCTTCCCTGCGCGCACGGCGTCGTCCAGCGCCCGCATCGTCTCCTCCACCGGGGTGTGGCGGTCCCAGATGTGCACCCAGTACAGGTCGATGTAGTCGGTCCGCAGCCGCCGGAGGCTGTCCTCCAAGGACAGGACGAGGTTCTTGCGGTGGTTGCCGGCGGCGTTCGGGTCGGTGCGGTCACGGGAGAGCGTGTACTTGGTGGCCACGACGAAGCGGTCGCGGCGGCCCGCCAGGAGCTCGCCGACGACCTCCTCGCTCTCCCCGTACGCCGAGGCCGTGTCGATGACGTTGCCCCCGGCGTCGGCGTAGGCGTCGAGCATGGCGCGGTACTCCCGCAGCGCGTCGGGGCCGCCGCGCTCGTAGAAGGACATCGCGCCGAAGAACAGTTCGGACACCCGCAGACCGGTCCGGCCCAGCAGTCGGTAGCGCAAAGAAGATCCCTTTCGTCGGCCCTGTCCGGGCGGCCCTCCGCTCACGGGCGGCCCTCGTGCCCCGCCGTCGGGGTGCGGGGCTTCGCGGCGGATCGCCACGGCTCCGAGCATCCCGGACCGGAGACCGCCGGAGGAGGCCGCGGTGAGACTGGCCCCGGCAGGGCCATGATCGCGGCGGGACCGTGCGCGCCCACTAGACTCCGGCCATGGGAGACAACGAGCTGGGCGCGTTCCTGCGCGCCCGGCGGGAGGCCGTGACACCCGCCGACGCGGGACTCCCGGGCGGGCCGCGCCGCCGTACCCCCGGGCTGCGCCGCGCCGAACTGGCCACGCTCGCCGGGGTGAGCGTGGAATACCTCACCCGTCTGGAGCAGGGCCGCGACCGGCACCCTTCCGCCGAGATCCTCGCCGCGCTCGCCGACGCGCTGGGGCTCTCCGCCGACGAGCGGGTCCACCTGCACCGCCTCGTCAAGGCCATGACCGGCGGCACCTGCCAGGGCGGCGCCCCGCCCCCCGACCGCGCGGTGCGCCCCACGGTGCGGGCGCTGCTCGACCGGCTCGACCCGGCCCCGGCGCTGGTGGCCGACCGGCTGGGCGAGATCCTCGCCTGCACGGCCGGCTACGAGCGGCTCGCCGGCCCGGCCGGGCTGCTGGAGGCGCGTCCCGCCAACCTCACCCGGTTCGTCTTCACCGACGCCCGTGCGCGCGGCGTCTTCCCCGACTGGGAACGGGTCGCCGGCGAGCTGGCCGCCGGGCTCAGGGCCGCCGCGTCCCTCGGTGACCACCGGGCCGCGCTCCTCGCCGGAGAACTCGCGGTCGCCGCGGGCTCCGGGTTCAGCGCCCGGTTCGAGGCCGCGGCCGCGCTCCCCCGGCGCACGGGTGTGGAGCGGTGGTCGCATCCCCTGGCCGGCGAGCTGCTGCTCGCCTACGAGAGCCTCGACATACCCGGCACCGACGAGCACCGCCTGATCGTCTACCTACCGGCCGACGACGCCGCTTCGGCCGCCCTCGGTCTCCTGGCGGGGACGGCGGCCCCAGCGGCGGTCGGCGGCCCCCAGGGGGCGTCTTGACCGGTGATCGCTCGTTGCACGGGACGTGGAAAGGTCCATGCGACGACCGCTCCCCGACGGGCTGCGGGAAGTGCTCCGGCGGGTGAGCCGCCGGCTCCGGCCCGCCCGCGAGGACACCGGTGCGGGCGGCGAGGTGTTCCAGCACTCGGTGGCGTAGGTGTCAGTGGTGGTAGGCGTGGACGACGGCGTGGCCCTTGCCCCGGCCGATGATCCACTTGTTGACCGGGGTGGTGACGAGGAAGGCCACCAGGAAGGCGAGGGCCAGCGCTCCCCAGAACAGGCCGGTGGTCAGGCCGGCGTCCATGGCGCCGGGGACGATGAGCATGACGCCGTTGTCGACGATCTCCATGACGACGATGGAGACGGTGTCGGCGGCGAGTGCGAGTTTGATCGCGGTGCCCCAGTTCACCCCGGCGCGGCGCAGCGGGATGAGGGTGAGCAGGTAGCCGAAGAAGAAGGCCAGCGCGACGGCCAGGACGATGGTGGGCGCGGTGGCCCAGCCCAGCGCGGTGCCGATGACCAGGCCGAGGACCTCGCCGATGGCGCAGCCGGTGAGGCAGTGCAGGGTGGCCGAGGCGGCCGTCTTCCAGGTCGTCTTCGACGCGTGCCCGGCGTGTCCTTCGTGGGCGGCATGCGAGCGGTGATCGTGTCCGTGGTGGCCGGGATGCGCGCCGCCGGTCCTCTGCTGCCCGTGTGCAGTGTGGTGGGTCGGTTCGGACATCTCATTTCCTCTGTTGCCGTGGAGTGCCGACGCATCCGAATTTATACCCCCTAGGGGTATATGGCAAGCAGCCCGGCGTGACGGTGCCGCCGCCCCTCTCTCGCCGCCGGCCCCGTATCAGGACCTCATGGCGCCCTGTCCGCTCCGTCGGATCTGGCGGGACAGCTCAGGATCAACACCTGGTCCCCGTACGGCCGGCCACCGGGGAGCGGGCGTACGGAGCCTTGTCGAAGCCGAGGCCGACGACCGCCCGGTGCAGCAGGGTTCCTTCCTCCATAATTCGGGATTCCTTGAGCGTTTTTCATCCTGAGTAGCGGCCCTCTTCGATGAGCTGCAGGACGAGGATGGCCTGGACGATCGCGGTGGCGCGGCGGGGGCAGCAGCGGAGCCGGACCACTACCTTCCATGCCTTCAGGGTCGCGGCGGCGCGTTCGCCGATCGCCCGGATACGGGCGTGGGAGCGGTTGACGGACTTCTGGTGGCGCGACAGGCGTGGCCGGTGCCGACGGCGCTTGAACGGGGTCCGGATCGTGCTGCCTGCACCCTGGTAACCCCGGTCAGCGAAGACCTGGACGCCGGCATAGGCGAGGGCGTCGATCAGGCCGGTCCGCCGGGCCGCGGTCAAATCGTGCACCGAGCCGGGCAACGCCGGTGAGGCCCACACCAGCCGGCCCGCCGGATCGGCGAGGAACTGGACGTTGACCCCATGCCGGTGGTGTTTTCCGGAGTAGTACAGCCTGTCGTCGGCCAGCCGGTCGATCGGGATGAGCGTGCCGTCCAGAACGGCATAGGTCAGACGGGAGGCCTTCCGCGCGGCGGTGTGCACGTCGTCGGCCAGAGCGGCGACCAGGTCGACCGCCTCGCGCACGTACCGCCAGGCGGTGGTGGTGCCGATGGCGAACCCGCCGGCCAAGCGGGCGTAGGTGTCGCCGTTGCGTAGATGCGCCAAGACCAGGAGGGCTTGTTGCCCGGGGCCGAGGCGGCGCCAGCGGGAGCACCGTTGGGCACGGTGGGCGCGGATCAGCTTGGCGAGGCGGACAAGGGTGCGGTCAGACAGCGGAATCGCGGCACGGTATGACAGCAACGAGGCTCCCGGTTGGGGCATCGGATCTTGGTCGACTGCTGTCTTACCGGGAGCCTCATCTCACCTCAACCCAGCTCCCCTTGCACCCACGCTGACCAGCGTCGGCAGGTTGAAAAGGGCTCAAGATGAAAGACGGCCACCTCAACGTCTGCCGCCTCTGCAGAGCCGTGGACCGAGAAAAGTACCGTCCGATGGACGCGCCCCAACCCGCAATCAAGGTCTGCACGAAATGCGGTAAGGCCAAGTCACTGGCTGACTTCACTCCCAAGGGGGCAGCCTTCGCCAGCCGGTGCAAGCCGTGCCTTGCCGAAGTAACCCGTGAGTGGAGGGTCCGAAACCTGGAGAAGGCTCGGGTGCGCGACCGGCAATACCGAGAGAAGAATCCGCACAAGGTGAGGGCGGCATCACGGGCTCACTACCAACGGAACCGCGCCTACTATGCGGCGAAGAACGCGGAATGGACGAGAAAAAATCCGGAAGCCAACCGCGCACGGCGCGCCCGATACCGTGCTCGCAAGGCAGCGGCGCCTGGCTCAGGCGTGACCGCCGTCGAATGGGCCGAGCTGCGCGTCGCCTACGGCTGCTGTCTGGGATGCCTGCGAACTGACGTCCCGCTAGAGCCCGATCATGTGTGGGCTCTGGCGCTGGGCGGACCGCACTCGATCGACAACATCCAGCCCCTATGCAGGTCCTGCAACGCCTCCAAGGGGACCACCGGGATCGACTACCGGATCTACCACGAACACGAAGTCGTATAACCCAGCCCATCTCCGGGAGCGGCGCGCCAAGCGCCGCCCCCGGCCTCATTCTCCAAGGAGAGAGATGACAGCCAGCGACACCACCAGCGGCCAGCCCACCCGCCCGACACCACCCCGATCGAGGCGGCCCGCGACTGCCTGACCGCAGGCGGCACCCTCGCCCGGGTCGCCACCCTCGGCATCGGCGGCGCCTACCCGTTCATCTGCGACGAGGTGTTCGACGTCGTCAAGGGCCCCTCACCCGGCCACCTGGCTAGCGACACCGTACTCGCCGGGCTGAAGGACGACGCCCGGCGTGCGGTCCTCGACGAGCTCGACGCGACGTTCCCGCTCGCCCACCCCGTTCTCAGCGCCGGCTACTGCGACGCGGCCAACCGGACCGCCGCTTTCCTGCCCGTGACTAACGACGAGAACCTGCCCGCCCTGCTCGTCGGCGGCGTCCTGGTCTTCGCCTACCTGGACCCGGAGACCAAGGCACTGCGCGTCTCCGTTGACCTGGACAGCATCTGGAACGAACTCGTCCGAGACGACAGCACCATCCCGCTACAGATCAGCATCAGCGGCGCCATCGTGTTCGACGACAGCGACCAGGCCCGCACCACCGGCACGACCGTACCCGCCCCGCCGCCCGCGGCCCGCCTCTGCCGCCACTGCGGTGGTGATGCCGAGCACGTTGAGTCCCGGTCCGCCGACGATGACCCGGACGCACCGCCCATCCGCGCCTGCTCGGCCTGCCTCGGCATGTGACTCGCGCGTGCGGACTCGCCCGCCCCGGGCCCGAACGCTCCGTACCGAGGAGAAAGCATGATGACCCAGCTCGCGATCTTCGGTGACCCGTCCCAGCCTCGCCCTCGCCGCGGCTGAGCGCTCCCTAGACTCGGAAACGGTAAAGCACGTGTCCTCGTGCCAGCCATTCGAAGGATAGGCGGACTCCGGTGATCCGCTCCATCAGTATGAATGCGTGCATGCGCCAGTCATCCAGCAGCCCTCCATCCGGGACGCGGCCTGCCTCGGCGTCGGCATATCGCTCGTGCAGATGGAACAGGCCCTGGAGGTGCTCCTCAATGGCTGCCGTTTCACCCCGGATATCGCCTGCATAGTCGAATCTACATAGCTTCCTGCCGTCGCGCGCATAGAACAACGCGAATCGATAGAGGGTCGCACTCCCGATCAGGCAGATCGCCTCGCCGTCAGAGGAGAGCCGGTCGAGCGCCCGGAAAGCCCGATCGCCGGTGTACTCCATTGCGAGGAACCAGGGCGGTTCCTCCCCCAGTAATAGGAACCCGCCGAATTTGCCCTCGTTGTGCTCCTCGTACGACTCAGCGTACAGCCCTTTCAATCCACTCATGGTGGTATCGAGCACTTCGACATTGAGAGTCCGGATCACCTCATCGGCAGAGCTCGCCCGGAACCACGTCATGCAGAGCTCGCCGAGAAAGATATTGCGTTCAATCAGGTCTTTGTAGTGCGTCTCGATTTCGGTGAGCATTGCTTCGGCCCTTCCGTTGGTGCCGGGTGTCTTGATATGGCTGATCGCCGCGAAGGCCAGCGGTGCTTCGCGGCGATCAGCTGTTTCTGATGAACTATTACCTATTTGTTACGGTCACGTAAAATTTTCCGAAGGCATGCTTGGTGTCTGCTCCGGTGTCCGGGTGTGAACCCAGAACCCGGTAATGATGACAGAACCAGTTCATGAGGCTGCCTACACTCCGATTCGGGCTACGCGGAATGAGGTTGACCGCCACGTTGTAGTTGATTGAGTCCGCCTGCGGACCGGCCGATCCCTCATGGGTTGCGGCGAAGGGGTACTCGTCGCAGTCCTCGTCCGGAGCCTTGTCCCATGGATAGTCGGGCTCATTGGCCAATTGTGCGCAGAACTTCAGCGATTGGCTACGGTTTTTCCCGTTCCGTTTCGCATTGCTGGAGCGGTGGAGAGGCCCCTTATCCCGCGACCCGGGAATGACCTTCGAGGCTCCGTTCGGTGCTTTCGGATAGGTGGCGTTGGGATCGTCGAGTGCGGTTTGAATGAGCATGGCGGAGTAGTTCGGTATCGGATTGCCGTTGCTGTCGTGTCCCCACACGGGCTTTGCCTTGAAGGTGGGGACGTGATCAGCGAAGACGCATCCGCCGTAGCTGAGCGTTAAAGTCTCTGAGGTGTCGCAGCGTACCGTCATGTTGGCCATCTTGGACAGCACGTACGGTGAGGGGCCGTTACCAGCAACGATCATCGGGTTGAGGTCGCAGGTGGCCAGTTTGTGTGGGCCACTGCTGGCGTTCTTGTCCGAGAAGTACTCAAAGTAGACCTGCGGGTTGGCTCTCCAATGGGCCAAAGTGCCGCGGGCGCTGCCTCCCTGGGTCTGCCGGCAGCCGGTGCCGTAGAACCCCATGTCCACGTCCAGTCTAGATGTCTCCGGCCACAGTAGGGGCCCGGACGTACCCGTGACCTTGATTTTGTCCACGCGCGCCCAGACCTGGGTCGTACGGCTGTCGATGAGTTTATTACTGCTGTCGTACGCCTTCTCGGCGAAGGCGTTGAGGTTACCTTCATCGTCGATTTTCGTATCGCCGGTGAAGGTGTGTCCCGCGACGCTGAACAGGAATTCGATTTTTCCGGTGATCGTGTGCTTGCAACCGCACGGATCCTTTAGCTTCCTGACGCGTGTCTTGCCGACCGTGCGGACAGCGCACCAATTGTAGGAGTCCCGCACCCAGCCGAGCGGATAGGTGCGCTTGCTGTTGGCCATCTTGCTCGACCAGCAGTCGGAGAACGTGATGCGCTTGTCGGGTCTGGTCACCCATGGCCAGCCCTTTCCGTGTCCTGCTGCGGCGGCTTGGTTCGTCTGGACGCTTGTAGCCATGCGGCTGTTCGTAGTTCCAGAGAGCGGTTTGTTCAGGCTCACCGTCTCGTTGTTCCAGTCGGTCCACGCTCCAGCCATACCGCTGGTGGTCACAGCGCGGGCACGCCAGCGGATCTTCCATCCGTCGGTGAGCTTGCCGCTCGGCATGGTCACGCCGGTGTAGTTGCCGGATGGGACGCTGGTGGTGCCGGTCCCCGACCAGATCAGGCCGGTGCCCTGACCAGCGGCCGCCGGATCATGCTCCACCTCCACGCTCAGAAGCGAGGACCGACCCTCAGGGTCGGTAACGTAAGCCCGGAAGGTGGGGGTGAGCGACGTAACAGCGCCTGTGTCGTTGGTGGGCGTCACGTACGCATCACTCGCCGACGGTTTGTTCAGGCTCACCGTCTCGTTGTTCCAGTCGGTCCACGCTCCAGCCATACCGCTGGTGGTCACAGCGCGGGCACGCCAGCGGATCTTCCATCCGTCGGTGAGCTTGCCGCTCGGCATGGTCACGCCGGTGTAGTTGCCGGATGGGACGCTGGTGGTGCCGGTCCCCGACCAGATCAGGCCGGTGCCCTGACCAGCGGCCGCCGGATCATGCTCCACCTCCACGCTCAGAAGCGAGGACCGACCCTCAGGGTCGGTAACGTAAGCCCGGAAGGTGGGGGTGAGCGACGTAACAGCGCCTGTGTCGTTGGTGGGCGTCACGTACGCATCACTCGCCGACGGTTTGTTCAGGCTCACCGTCTCGTTGTTCCAGTCGGTCCACGCTCCAGCCATACCGCTGGTGGTCACAGCGCGGGCACGCCAGCGGATCTTCCATCCGTCGGTGAGCTTGCCGCTCGGCATGGTCACGCCGGTGTAGTTGCCGGATGGGACGCTGGTGGTGCCGGTCCCCGACCAGATCAGGCCGGTGCCCTGACCAGCGGCCGCCGGATCATGCTCCACCTCCACGCTCAGAAGCGAGGACCGACCCTCAGGGTCGGTAACGTAAGCCCGGAAGGTGGGGGTGAGCGACGTAACAGCGCCTGTGTCGTTGGTGGGCGTCACGTACGCATCACTCGCCGACGGTTTGTTCAGGCTCACCGTCTCGTTGTTCCAGTCGGTCCACGCTCCAGCCATACCGCTGGTGGTCACAGCGCGGGCACGCCAGCGGATCTTCCATCCGTCGGTGAGCTTACCGCTCGGCATGGTCACGCCGGTGTAGTTGCCGGATGGGACGCTGGTGGTGCCGGTCCCCGACCAGATCAGGCCGGTGCCCTGACCAGCGGCCGCCGGATCATGCTCCACCTCCACGCTCAGAAGCGAGGACCGACCCTCAGGGTCGGTAACGTAAGCCCGGAAGGTGGGGGTGAGCGACGTAACAGCGCCTGTGTCGTTGGTGGGCGTCACGTACTCGCTGCTGATCGTGGGAGCGTCGGGCGGCGGCGGAAGGCTGCCGCTGGTGAACGACCACGAGTGGGCGGCGGCCATCGTGTTGCCGGCCTCGTCCTTGGCTCCAGAAACCGTCACTGTGTAGCGGGTCTCTCCCGCCAGTGAACCCGTTGGCCGCCAGGACACCGCAGTGGCCGAGTCCACGCTCAGCGTTCCGGCGGCCTGGGCGCCGACCGCGTCCGTGACGGTGATCTGCGTGTCTGTCACTGCCTCGCTGAAGATGACCTTGATGACGTCTGTGGGCAGTACGCCGGTCGCGTCGCTTGCCGGTACCGTCGAGCTGACTGTCGGCGGGACGACATCCGGCGGCCTGGTGGTGAAGACCCAGGAATGGGGGATCATCACGTTCCCCGCTGGGTCTTTGGCTTCCGTGACCGTCACCGTGTAGGAGGTCATGACAGCCAGCGGCGCGGCAGGCGTGAAGGTGACCCCCTTGCCGTCGTCTGCCACAGTGAGACTTCCGGCAACCGTCGTGCTGGCGGCGTCGGCTACGGTCATCTTCACGTCAGAGACCGGTTCGCTGAAGGTGGCCTTGACCGTCTCGGTCACCTTCACGTCCACGGCGTCTTTGGCGGGAACGGTCTTAGTAATCGTGGGTGCCTCGTGGTCCGTGACTGTGGCGAAGGACCACTTGTGCGGCTCCATCGCGTTTCCGGAGGCGTCCTTGGCAGCCAGTTCCGCAGCGTACGTGGCGTTCCATTTCAGGCGCTGTGCGGGCGTGAACGTCCACGCCTTGCCGGTGCCGTCAAGGACCCCGGTACCCTCCACCGCGGCTCCGGCTCCGTCCTTCAACGTGAGCTGGACATCGGACATCTTCTCGCTGAAGGTGACCTTGATCGTGGAGTCAAGTTCTACGTCCGCAGCATCCTTGGCCGGGCTCGTGCTTGTGACCGTCGGCGGAGTCCTGTCCGTGGAGAACGACCACGAATGGGCTGCCATCGTGTTGCCGGCCGCGTCCTTGCCGCCGCTGGCCTCCGCGGTGAAGGTGGAGGCCGCGGGCAGTTGCTGAGCAGGGCTGAAGGTGAGGATGTCACCTTGCGAATTCGCGGTTGTGACACCGGGAATGATTTGTCCCGAGGCGTCCCGGACGGTGACCTGCGCACCGGTGACGGGCTCGTCGAGGAACGCCATTACCCGGGACAGGACCGAGACGTTCTGCGCGTCCTTGACCGGTGCCGTCGCCACGGTTTTGGGCGGGTTGGCGTCCGGCTCGCTGTTGTCGGGGGGCACGATGGCAGTGGGCAGGTCATCCTGATCGGTCTCAAACGTTTGCGTCGTCGCCTCGGCCAGCGCCGCCACCTCGTCCAGTGTCCGTACCCGGTAGGACGGAGGGAAGTCGCTCAGCGGAATCTGGTTGGCGAGCACTTCCTCATAGGTCGGCAGGTCGTCGTTGGGAAGCCCGTCCCGCTCGTAGGCGATCTCAAACTCCTCCGCCGGTGTGTACTCCACCATGAGAGTGGGTGGATGGCGGTAGCCCGGGTAGGGCTGGCCGCCATGCTCGCTGGCGTAGTACTGGCGCCAGTTGAGCGCCGGGCTCTCGGTGACCGCCCGCAGCATCACTCCGTAGTTGGGCACGCCCTGCTCGATCCAGGCGCGCGCCATGCCGCTAACCCGATGCACGAGCGCCTCTTCCTTGGCGCACCAGGTACCGCTGGCGTCGATGCTGTAGCCGTACTTGTTGCCGCTGCCGCCCGCGACGCCGTTGTTGGAGGGCTGCCTGTTCCAGCTCAGGCTGGTCGATGAGCCGTCAAGGGTCCACGGGGAGGTGACGAGGGCGGCGGCGATGCCTGAGCCGATCTCGCCACACAGCTGGCCGTTGGGGCCGCCGGACTTGTAGTTCCATACGTACAGGTCCGCGTCGATGACCGTGGCGCCCTCCAGTTCCGGTGCCTCGGTATCGAACTTCAGGTAGACGCGGGCGATGTCGGCGCTGGTCTGGGTGGTGCCGACGCGCAGCCATCCGGCCGCGGCGTTGTTGGCGCTGGGGTTGTTCTTACTGACCCAGGCATCGGTGGGTACGCCGCCGCCGAACCACTCCGAGGCGGCGGCGATCGTCACCGGGTAGGTCACCGCCGGGTCGGCCAGGAACTTCTCATCCGGGGAGAACACTAGTTCCGGCTTGGTGCCGGAGGTCTCCACGCGTGCCTCGACGGGGGAGGTCTTGCCTTCCTCGGGGGAGGCTTCCACCTTGGCGTCCATGGCGGTCAGTACGATCGGGGCGGCCTTGGGCTTGCCGTCGGCGTCCTTCAGTTGCGGCAGTCCTTGGGGAGTCGTGCCGAAAGTGGTGTCCTTGGGCAGAGTGAGCGGCAGTCGCACCGTCACCGGGCCGGTCGGCTTGCGCCGGAAGACCACCTGGGAGACGAAGCCGTCGGCCTGGGCCAGCACCACTAGGTCGACTCCGGGTGCGATGGCGTCGGGGTAGGTGATGGCATTGCCGGAGACCTTGGGTTCCGGCAATGCCCGGGTCACGCCCAGGCCGCTCTTGCCATCTTCTCCGGCCGCTGACACCAGGTGCTTGGTGCCGCGTCCGCCGAAGGTCAGCGGGGTCTTGACCCGGGTGGCCTGCAGCTTGCTGTCGCGGGTCACGATACGGGTGTCGATGGGTTCCCAGGCGCCGCTGGCCGGGTTCTTCAGCTGGACGGGTCGGGTGTGCAGCTCAGCGCGCAGGTTCTTGCCGTCGGGGTCGGCCCAGACCTTCATGGTCTCGGTGGAGCGGGAGGGGACCTCGACGGGTTTACCGGACTTGGTGGCTTTTTCCCAGGCGCTCTTGAGAGTCGGATCCGAGGCGGCACCTGGTGGTGTCGATGTAGAGGTCGGGGCGGGGGATGGCGTGGAGACTTGGGCGATCGCGGGCGCGCTCATCAGCGAGAGTGGCAGCGTCAGCATCGCGATCAGGGCAGCATGGCGGCGCGTCCGGACGGATAAGCCGGACGCTGATCGGCGTGGGTTCACTCACAGCCTTTCGGACGGATATGGCAAAACGGAGTGATCATCACATAAGGAAAAGATAAAAGTAAAGATCGTTTCCGGTATCGGGAAAGGGATGCTCCGTGATCACCGCACGTACTCCACTCGCAGGTGCAGTGAGCGTTTTTCATCCTGAGTAGCGGCCCTCTTCGATGAGCTGCAGGACGAGGATGGCCTGGACGATCGCGGTGGCGCGGCGGGGGCAGCAGCGGAGCCGGACCACTACCTTCCATGCCTTCAGGGTCGCGGCGGCGCGTTCGCCGATCGCCCGGATACGGGCGTGGGAGCGGTTGACGGACTTCTGGTGGCGCGACAGGCGTGGCCGGTGCCGACGGCGCTTGAACGGGGTCCGGATCGTGCTGCCTGCACCCTGGTAACCCCGGTCAGCGAAGACCTGGACGCCGGCATAGGCGAGGGCGTCGATCAGGCCGGTCCGCCGGGCCGCGGTCAAATCGTGCACCGAGCCGGGCAACGCCGGTGAGGCCCACACCAGCCGGCCCGCCGGATCGGCGAGGAACTGGACGTTGACCCCATGCCGGTGGTGTTTTCCGGAGTAGTACAGCCTGTCGTCGGCCAGCCGGTCGATCGGGATGAGCGTGCCGTCCAGAACGGCATAGGTCAGACGGGAGGCCTTCCGCGCGGCGGTGTGCACGTCGTCGGCCAGAGCGGCGACCAGGTCGACCGCCTCGCGCACGTACCGCCAGGCGGTGGTGGTGCCGATGGCGAACCCGCCGGCCAAGCGGGCGTAGGTGTCGCCGTTGCGTAGATGCGCCAAGACCAGGAGGGCTTGTTGCCCGGGGCCGAGGCGGCGCCAGCGGGAGCACCGTTGGGCACGGTGGGCGCGGATCAGCTTGGCGAGGCGGACAAGGGTGCGGTCAGACAGCGGAATCGCGGCACGGTATGACAGCAACGAGGCTCCCGGTTGGGGCATCGGATCTTGGTCGACTGCTGTCTTACCGGGAGCCTCATCTCACCTCAACCCAGCTCCCCTTGCACCCACGCTGACCAGCGTCGGCAGGTTGAAAAGGGCTCCTTGAAGCCGGTTTCCCGCCCGCCCGATCCAAGCCGGCCGCAAGTCCCTTCCAAGGGAACTGGGAAAACCTTGATCACGACCGATCGAACAAGAAAAGGAGAAACCGTGCTCGTACGTTCTAGGCCCGGAGCTCTTCTGTCCCTGGCAGGCCTTGCGGGGTCGCTGTTCCTTGCCGGCGCGGCCCCGGCGAACGCCGCTGCATCCCAGATCGGATTCGGCCTCACCCTGTATGTCCACGACGTGGACGAGGAGGGGACCTGGAGCAATGGGGACGAAGTCTTCATCAAGGTCGTACAGAATGGATCCTCTCGGCGTTATGCTCCGACCGACGGCACGATCGACGTCAACGAATCCGACGAGGGCGGAACAGTCGACCTCCGGTCTTCATATCCCCTCACCTATGAAGTGGGCAGCAGAATAACGATCCAGGTCTGGGAGGACGATACTTCCGGGGATGATCTCCTCGCCGAGAGCGAGGTCACCGTCGGGTGCAACAACCAGTTCGGCGGGGTCACCCCGCTGAAGGATCGGAAGTACTACCACTACTCGTTCGACGGCAGGTTCCACTGCTGACCCTGATCGGTCACCGGTGAGGTCCGGCGCAGCCTGCAGTTGACGATGTGAACGCGGCGGCTCGCGTCCGCAGGTCCTCGCCGAAGGCCGCATCACAGGGAACGGCCGCTCGCGACGGCGCGCTCCGTACTCGATCGGTCCACCGTCCGCGGCGGTGGACCGATCCGGTTTTCGATCCCCGCAGGCGGCGCCGCCGTCCCCGCAGAACTGGTAGGACGGAGACAGCCCGCCCTGCCCCCTGCGGGCCGAGGAGTGAGAGATGACCGTCTTCACCGTCTCGTCGCACCGGCTGGACACGGCGTTCGTCGTCCAGGCGGGCGGCGAACTCGACTACGCCCACGCCCCCGTCTTCCGGGCCGAGCTGACCAGGGTCTGGGAGTCCGGCACCCCCGCCACGGTGGTCGTCGACGTCACCGGGCTGACCTTCTGCGACTCGGCGGGGATCGCCGAGCTGATCTGGGCCCTGAACCGCAGTCGCGATCTGGGCACGCGCCTGGTGCTGGCCGGTGTGCACGGCATCCTGGAACGGATCCTGGCCATCACCGGGCTACGCCCCGCCTTCGAGCTCTCCCCCACCGTCGGGGAGGCCCTCAACGGGACGTAGCGACGCTCGCGGTCATGCGGTTTCAGCCCTTGCGGTCGACCTTCTCCGACGCGAGCACGCGCGGCGCGTCCACGATCACGTCGGAGAAGATGTCCACGAGCAGGGCGATCACTCCGCCGACCGCGATGATGCCCGCCCCCGCCCAGACCAGCGGCCAGTTGGGACCGAAGCACAGGGCGACGCCGCCGACCGTGAATCCCGCCAGGATGACGATCACCGCGAGCCAAGACTTGAGGCTTCCTCCGTGACTTCCAGCCATGACGTCTTCCCGTTCCTCTCGATATGGGGCACCGTCGCGCGTCGTTCGCTGCGGCGACCACGCGCTCCGGCGTCTGTTGAAGGTCCTGCGGTTCGGCAGGTTCCTGCCCGGACGCCTCACGATCGTAGGCGGTATCCCCCCCGCCCCGCGCCGCAGGTCCCGTCCTCACGGGTCGGGCCGCACGGCCGGGACGTCCCGGCCCCGGCCGCCGCACCGTCCCCCGCTCCGGCCGGGCGCGTGAACAGCGGAAAGAACATACCCGGATGAAGCTGGAGCAATCCCGCGATCTCCGGCTTCACGCAGGGAAGGCGGCATCCGATGACGGTTCCGCTCCCCGCTCGCGCCCGCCGCCGCCGGCGTCTTCCGGTGGCGCGGGGGAGCCCTTCCGGCGGCACGGCCGGACGGGATCGGCCGGCAGGCCGTCCGCACCGCCCACCCGGTGACATAAATTAACATTAATGATATAAACCGCCACCTTCCCGGCATCCGTCCGCCAGAGGAGCCCCATGTTCCACAGCAAGCCCATCGAGGAGCGGATCGCCGAGCGGGAGGCCAAGCGCAAGCCGCTCGAGGAGGGCCGGCACTTCGAGCACGGGCCGGCGAAGTTCCTGTTCATCTTCATCATCGTGTTCGTCGTCATCGGCCACATCGCGGGACTGCTCTTCCTGATGGCCATCGGCCTGCACTGAGCCACCCGGCCGCCGGACCGGCCGCCGGGCGGCCTCCGACACGCGGGCGGCCCCGACGGCACGCGTCGGGGGCCGGTTTCGGACATGAGAGGATGACGATCAGGCCGGGCCGAAGTTGGACTGCCCGCCGGTGACCAGGAGGTCCGCATGCCCGACATCACCCCAGAACCCGAGAACGCCGACTCGCGGCCCGAGAGCTCCGAGGACGAGATGAAGCGCAGGTTCCGCGAGGCCCTCGAGCGCAAGAAGCTCTCCCAGCCGGGAGCCGGCGAAGGCGGCCGGGGCAGGAGCGGTTCGAAGATCCACGGCGCCCACGGTCCGGCCTCCGGCAGGCGTTCCTTCCGGCGCAAGAGCGGCTGACCGGCGCGACCGGTCCCCGGCCGGACGCTCCCGGTGCGCGGGGGAGGCTTCTGCCGTAGTCTGCCCGGATGCGCGACCTTGGCGAAGATCCCCGGCCCGCCCGCGGCGCGGTCCGGGAGGTCCACCGGGTGGACCGGGCGGCGACCGTGGACTACTCCCCCGACCTGGACGGCCTCGCCGACCCCGGCGAGATCGTCTGGGCCTGGGTGCCCTACGAGGAGGATCCCGGCCGGGGCAAGGACCGGCCCCTGCTGGTCGTCGGCCGCCACGGCCGGCGGCTGCTGGCGATGATGCTCTCCAGCCGCGGCGGCGACCGCCCGGACGACTGGCTGGAGCTCGGCCCGGGCCACTGGGACCGCGGCGGCCGCGTCTCCTACCTGCGCCTGGACCGGATCTTCGAGCTGGGCGAGGACGACATCCGCCGCGAGGGCGCCGTCCTGGACCGCGACCGCTTCCTGCGGGTCGCCGCCGTCCTGCGCGCCACCCGCGGCTGGGCCGCCGACGGCTGACCCGCCCCGCCCGTTCCGTCTCCGGCGCGTGCCCGGACAGGCCGCGGCCCCGGTCCCGGGGAACCGGGATCGGGGCCGTGTGCGTGTCCGTGCGGCGTCTCGGCCGGGAGGCCGGACCCCTTCTACCGGACGCTGCGCCTGCCGTACAGGCTCACCGCCAGGATGACTCCGACAGCGGCGACGGCGATCTGCAGGACCAGTTCGATCCAGTCGATGCCGCCGGTGCTGGCGACGCCGAAGGCTCCGGCGATGGCGGTGCCGATGAGCGCGGCGACGATGCCGATCACGACGGTCAGCCAGATCGGGATGCCCTGCCGTCCCGGGACGACCAGGCGGCCCAGGGCTCCGATGATGGCGCCGATGACGATGGCGGTGATGATGCCGGTGACTGTCATGTTCCACACTCCCTCTTGTTCGAGCCGACCTCCGTCTGCCCCGGCGGGCAGGGCCGACACATCACGGATCGATCACGGTCTCGCGACCGCTCTTGATGACCGGCCGCGCCGGGGTTCCGTTCACGCGGTCTCGTCCTCGATGATCTGGAACGCCGCGGTGGAGCCGCTCGCGGCCGACTCGATCGCGCCCTGCGTCTCGGTGATGGTGTCCCCCGCGGAGTACAGGCCCGGGACGCTGGTACGGCAGGAGCCGTCGGTCTTGACGTAGCAGTCCTCGCGCAGGGCCAGACCCCTGTCCTTCGCGAGCCTGGAGACCAGCGGGACCGGCCGCTGGTCGAGCTGCCACAGCAGGGTCCCCCGCTCGACGACCGCACCGTCGTCCAGCTCGACCGCGCGCAGGTCGCCGCCGTCGTGGCGCAGCCCGCGGATCCTCCCGGTGACCGTCTCCACGCCGAGGTCGCCCGCCGGCGCCTCCCCGTCGGTGAAGACGATCACGTCGTCGCTCCAGGCGGCGAACGCCCGGGGTGCCTTCCTGGCGAACTCCGGATCGGCGGTGACCACTCCCCAGGCGCGCTCGCGGTTCTCCCAGCCCGAGCAGAAGGGGCAGTGGATGATGCTCGCGCCCCAGCACTCCCGGAACCCCTCCAGCTCGGGAATGATGTCGGTCATCCCCGTGGCGAGCAGCACCCGCCGGGCCCAGAACGGACCACCGTCCTCCATGACCACCTCGAACCCGCCGCCGCCCGGGTCGGGGACCAGGTCCACGGCCTCGGTCTCGTGGAGTTCGGCCATGCCGTACCGGGCGAGGTCGCTCCAGGCGCGGCTCCGGTACTCGGCGGGGCTCACCCCGTCCAGGCCGAGGATGCCGTGCACGCCGTGCGAACCCGCGTTGCGGGGGTCGGCCGGCGACTCCAGTACCGCGACGCGGCGCAGGGATCGGCTGAGTGTCATGGCCGCGGTGAGCCCGGCGGGCCCGCCACCGATGATCGCGACGTCGTAGTGTTGCATGCCGGTCCCCTGCCCAGGGGTCGTGCCCCGTCACCTCGTCACCTCACCGCCCGCTCCCGGACGGCGGGCTCAGGCCCGGTGGGTTCCGCCTGGCAGGCGCCGGAGGCGCGGAAGGGCTCGGCGAGCTGGGCCAGATAGGCGGCGGGGTAGTCGGGTCTGGCGGCCATGCCCAGTTGCTCGGAGGTGAAGCGCCGGGCCGGGTCGTAGGAGAAGGTGCCGAGCAGATGGTCCCAGACCAGGGTGAACAGGCCGAAGTTGACGTCGCCGACGCCGGCCCACTTCAGATGATGGAAGCGGTGACCCTCGTTGAGCGCGAGCACGTACTTCGCAGCGCCGATGCGGTAGTCGGCGTTGGAGTGCTGCAGCAGCAGTTGCACCGCGACGGTGACGGCCAGCGCGGCGGCCACGTCGACGGGCAATCCGATGAGGATGAGCGGGGCGACACCGGCGCTCATCTCCAGCGACTGGTGCAAGGGGTGCTTCATCAGGCCGTTGAAGCCGTAGAAGCGCGTGACCGAGTGGTGGACGGCGTGGAAACGCCACAGCAGGCCGATCTTGTGGCTGGCGTAGTGGGTCAGCGTGATGCCCAGGTCGGCGATCAGAACCGCAGCCGCCACCTGCAGCACGAACGGCCAGGAGCGCGGTCACACGTCGGCGACGGTGACGGTGGCGGCCAGCACCGGGATGGCGCCCACGCTGATGAGCAGCAGCGACTCGTTGACGCCGGCGTGGGCGACGTCACGGCCGCCGTCTCCGGCCGGGCCGTTCCACTCCGCCTCGTACGGCAGGGCTCGTTCGGCGGCGAACGAGCAGCCGATCGCGGTCAGCAGCAGGCCGATCAGCCACAGCTTGGAGGCGCCGGAGGCGGCCAGGGCGATGGCGGCGCCGTTGACGCCCAGCAGCATGAACGGCACGTAGCCGTAGCGGACGACAGATTTCAGCATGCGCATCATCGTCGCGGCCGCCGGCCCTCTCGGACTTGGACGGATCCGCTGGGCCGCGAACCGGGCCGTGCCGGTCCTGCCGGGCGACAGGGCGGGGCCGACTGGCGTCGTTCAGGGGGCACGCTCCGGACGACGTCCCGGGTCGGACGTCAGCCGGCAGGCGGCAGGCCTCAGGCGGTGGGGCGTACGAGGTGGACCAGGTGGGAGGGAGCCAGACCGAACATCTCGTGGCAGACGCGGGTCAGATGAGAGCTGTCGGTGAAGCCGGCGCCGTGCGCGGCCTCGGTGAGCGTGGCGCCGCCGCGCACCGCCTCGATCGCGTGCAGCAGGCGGGCCCAGCGCCGCCAGGCCGGAAACGGCAGCTGCAGGTGCTCGGCGAACAGATGCCCCAGCCGGTCGGCCGACACCCCGATCCGGGCGGCGAGCTCGCTCAGCGGCAGCGGCCCGTCGATGAGCTGAGGGACCGCCTCCAGCGCCCGGGACAGAACGGCGGGAAGTCCTCTCGGGTCGGTGGCCGGTCCGATCGAGCACAGCACACCTGGCAGAGCCGCCGGTCCGGTGATCATGCTGTTGACCGCGGCGGTGGCCAGCGGGCGGGCGGCGACCTGCCAGGTGCTCACGATGTCCGCGTCGCCGGCCGCGGCGATGCGGGCGCCGGCCGCGCGCCCGGCCGGATGGGCCGGATCGAGGTAGGCCAGCAGGCCATGGGCGCCGGGGGCGGCTCGCAGTCCGTGCCGGGCACCGGCCGGGATGATCGCGGCCTCGGTCCGGCGCCGGTGGCCGTGCCGGTCGGTCAGCGTCACCTCGCCGTCGAGCACCAGCAGGACCTGCACCGCGGCGTGCGCGTGCGGTTCGGCCGACCCGATCGCGCCGGTGAAGGCGAGCAGGCCCGGGGCCGCCGTGGCCGTGCCCGCCCAACCGGCCGAAGGAGCCCGGGCAGGACTCACCGGCTCAGTCCTGCGCTGCCGGTGTCAGGGAGGCGTTCCAGAAGTCGGCGTAGCGGCCGCCGCGGTCGAGCAGTTCGTCGTGGGTGCCTTCCTCCACGATCCGGCCGCCCTCGAGAAAGGCGATGCGATCGGCGCGTCGGACCGTCCGCATCCGATGAGCGACCATCACGACCGTCCGGCCGGCCATCAGGCGTTCGACGCCCTCGTGGACGGCCGCCTCGTTCACCGGGTCCAGCGCGGAGGTCACCTCGTCCAGCAGCACGATGGGCGCGTCCTTCAGCAGAGCCCGCGCGATCGAGACGCGCTGGCGCTCGCCGCCCGACAGCAGGGCGCCGCCCTCGCCGACGTTCGCCGCCCATCCGCCGGGAAGGCGCTCGATGACCTCGTCGAGCCGCGCGGCGCCCGCCGCCGCCCGCAGCTCGGCCTCGGTGGCGTCGGGGCGGCCCAGCCGTACGTTGTCCTCGATCGTGCCGTCGAAGAGGTAGACGTCCTGGAACACGATGGCCAGCCGGGACATCAGCGTCTCGGTGCTCATCGAGCGCACGTCCACGCCGCCCACGCGCACCGCGCCCGCGTCCACGTCGTGGAAGCGCGCGATCAGCTGCAGCAGTGTGCTCTTGCCCGCGCCCGAGGGGCCGACCACGGCGAGGCGCCGTCCCTCGGGCACGGACAACGACAACCCGTCGAACACCGCGCGGTCGCCGTGCCGGAAGGCGACGGACTCCAGCTCCAGGCCGTGACCCACCGGCTGGATCGGTTCCGGTGCCTCCGGCAGCGGCTCGGTGCGCAGGAGCGCTTCGAGTCTGGTCAGCTCGGAGCGCGCGCTGCGGAGCTTGCCGCCCATGTCCGCCAGCGACAGGACCGGATCGGCGCAGCGGGCGGCCAGCACCAGGATCGTCAGCACCTCGGCGACACCGATGCTCCCGCCCAGCGCGAGGTGGGCGCCCAGAACGAGCAACGCGGTGAACACCGCCTGCACCACGAGCGTTGAACCGATCATGCCGGGCAGCACCGACAACACGGTACGGCGGGACGCCCGCTGGAGCTCCCGCAGCGCGTCGTCGAGCAGCGCGAAGCGTTGGACGCTCCGGCCGCCGGCGCGCAGCACCGGCTGAGCCTGGAGATATTCGATGACCCGCCCGGTGGCCTCGGTGTCACGTTCGTGGCGGTCGGCGTCGCCTGCGGCCATCGAGCGGCCGGTCCGGATCTGGACCGCCGCCACGAGCGGCACGGCGACCAGCGCGGCCAGGCCCAGCTGCCAGTTGAAGGCGAGCATCACGCCGACGATCGTCACAGGGGTGACGAAGGCGGAGATGTAGGGCGCCAGCAGATGCGCGATCACGCCCATCGTCTCCAGCACGCCCTGACTGGCCAGGACGGACACCTCCCCGACCCGGCCGCCGCCGTACCAGCCGAGGGGCAGCCGGGCCAGATGATCGCCGAGGCGGTGGTACATGCCGCGCAGCAGCGTGGTCCCGGCGCGGAAACCGAACAGATCGCTGAGATAGCGCAGCACCGCGTAGATCGCGACCGCGCCGCCGAACGCGGTCAGCCAGGGCAGCGCGTCCGCGGGGTCGTCTGCGGGGTCACCGCCGAACAGGGCCCGCAGCACGGGGACCAGCAGGGCGTAGGACAGGCCCTCGGCGATCGCGGTCACCGTCATCAGGGCCACGGTGCGGCGCACCGGCCGGGCGTGGTCACGGCCCAGGACGCGTAGCAGCATGCGGATCATCGGTACTCCTTGGACTGCCAGAAGGCGGCGAACTTTCCGTTCTCCGCCAGGAGGTTGGCGGGCCTGCCCTGCTCGACGATCGACCCGTCGCCCAGCATCACGACGGTGTCGGCGTCGGCGACCGTCTCCAGGCGGTGGGCGATGACCAGGATCGTGCGGTCGCCCTCCGGCTCCGCCAGTGCCCGCCGTACCGCCTGCTCGGTCTGCGGGTCGGCGAATGCGGTCGCCTCGTCCAGGACCAGCACGGGCGTGTCGGCGAGCAGCGCGCGGGCGAGCGCGATCCGCTGTGCCTCGCCGCCCGACAGTCCGGCCTCCTGCCCGAGCACCGTGTCGTAGCCGCGTGGCAGCTCAAGGATCCGATCATGGATGTTCGCCGTCCGGGCCGCGTGCATCACCTCGTCGAGGCCGGCATGCGGTACGGCGAGCGCGATGTTGTCCGCGACCGATGCGCGCAGCAGGCGCACGTCCTGGAAGACGAAGGAGACCGTCCGGTAGAGGTCGTGGCTGCCGATCTCGCGCAGATCGACGCCGCCCAGGGTGACCGAACCGTGAGTCGGGTCGAAGAAGCGCGGCAGCAGCCGGACCAGCGTGGACTTGCCGCTGCCCGAGGGCCCGACGATCGCGGTGACCGTGCCCGGTTCGAGGACCAGGTCGATGCCGCGCAGCACCTCGCGATCGGCTTCGTAGCCGAAGCGGACGTCGCGCAGTTCCACCCGGTGGCCCTGCGGCGGGAGCGGGTGCGCGGGCTCCGGCAGCGGCGCCACCTCGAGCACGTCCCGGATCCGGCCGATCGCGCGCCTGGCGGCCTGCAGGTCGTCGAGACCGTGGGCGATGAGGGCCTCCACCGGAGCGGTCAGGCCCAGTCCCAGCAGCAGGAAGGGCAGCAGGTCGGCCGGGGGCAGGCCGCCGGCCGTGATCAGGGCGGTGCCGCCGATCAGCACGACCAGCAGCACGAACGGCGGTGACAGCACCAGCTGCATTCCGGCGGCGACCACGGAGAGGCCGCGCACGAAGCGGTGGTAGACGCCGACGAAGTCGTCGGTGGCCGTGCGGAACCTGTGGTGGGCGCGCCCGGAACCGCCGAACGCCTTGACCACGGCGATGCCCTGGACGAACTCGACGACGGAGTCGGCGATCCGCCCCATGGCCGCGTCGAACCGCTTCTCCTCACGCAGCCGGGCCGGGGTCATCATCAGCGGGAGGTGGGCCAGGGCCAGCACCACCGGGATCAGCGTGATCAACGTGAGCCGCCAGTCGACGGTGAACAGGTAGACCAGCGAGAGCAGCGGCAGCACGAACGCGGCGACGAGCTCGCCGGGGGCGTGGGCGATGAACGGGTGCACGGCGCTGACGTCCTCGCCCACCACCTTGGCCAGCTCGCCGGTGCGGCGGCGGGAGAACCAGCCGATCGGCACCCGGCCCAGCCGGGCGGCCAGCCGCCGGCGGAGCGCGAGCTGCACCTCGCCGTCCACGATGTGCCCGATCGCGGACGACGCGCCGGTGAACGCCAGCCTGACGAACAGCCCCGCCGCGCCGGCGAGCACCACGGACCAGACCCGGCCGGGATCGATCGGGCCGGGTGCCAGCAGGATCCGGCCGAGTTCGGCGACCGCCAGCAGCGGCGCCAGCCCCGCGACGGCGCCGATGACCTGGAAGGCGACGACGGCCGCGAAACTCCAGGCGTGCGGGCGCAGCAGCCTGCCCAGGCGGGCGTCGTGCGCGGGATCGGGGCCGGGCGGCGGTGCGGGCGGCGGCCCGGCCTGGACCTGTCCGGCGTCGGAGGTGACCGTCATGCCGAACGTCCTTCCTCGCGTCGAGCGGTCAGGGGGCGCTCCCCGGCGGGGAGCGGGTGGCGGGAGCCCGGCGGTGCCGCCGTGCTCGGGGCCGTCACCGTGGGCCGGTCCGGCTCCGCGGGCCGCATCGCGGTGGTGTCGTTCATGCTTCTCCCCAGATTTCGATACCTCTGGTTTCGGAACCTACGGTAGCGCAATTCGGTATCGTGTGAGAATGACTCCGAGCACACCCGCCCGGCCGCCCGGCCGCCCGCGTTCCGGCATCAACGACGTGGTCTTCGCCGCGACACTGAGCACGGTCCACGAGCTGGGCTACGCGCGTGCCACGGTGGAGCGCATCGCCGCCGCGGCCGGCATCGCGAAGACGACGATCTACCGTCGCTGGCCGACGAAGGGGGCGCTGATCGTGGACTGCCTGCTCGACGCGTTCGGCCCGGTGCCGCTGGAGGGCGCCGGCCGGGCCGAGATCGTGTCCTCGGCCATCCGCTGGACCGCGGGCAAGATCGGCGAGCCGGGGGTGGGTGACGCGTTCGCGGGCGTGTTCAGTGACGCCGTCAGCGATCCGGAGCTGCGCGAGATCCTCTCCTCGCGACTGCAGGACCCCTACCGGCTCGCACTCCAGGACGCGCTCGGCGAGCCGGAGCACCGGGTCCTGTTCCTCATCGACGTCGTCGTCGGGACCATGCTCCACCGGATGGGCATGACCGGCGAGCCGATGGTCGACGGTGACGTCGACGCGCTGGTGGAGATGGTCCTGCCGTTGTTCCGCCGGGAACCGGACAGCCCTTGAGTCAGGCTCATCTTTTCTCTTGACCGGCGGCCGTACCGGACGGACCATGGGGCACCGGCCCCCTCCCCGCGGAGGTACCCCCCATGGCCAGACCGCCCAGACTCCTCGCCGCCGCCTTCCTGCTGATCGGCGCCCTCGCCATGGCCGGCACCACGGCCATGTCCGCCCCCGCTCCCCCCGAGTCGGAGGTCAACGCCACCGGGCAGCCGCCCGGCAGCGCGGCCCCGGTCCGCGGGTTCGTCGACGGGCACACCCACCTGATGTCCTACGAGGCGTTCGGCGGCAGCCTGCTCTGCGGCAGGCCGTTCGATCCCGACGGCGCCCACGAGGCCCTCGTCGACTGCCCGGACCACCTGCCGCGCGGCGAGGCCGCCTGGTTCGAGAACTTCACCCGGACCGGCTCCCCCACCGGCACCCACGACCCGGTCGGCTGGCCCACCTTCCGGAGCTGGCCCGCCGGCGACTCCCTCACCCACCAGCAGACCTACCACAGGTGGGTCGAGCGGGCCTGGCGGGGCGGGCTGCGCGTCCTGGTCAACCAGCTGGTCGCCAACCGGCAGCTGTGCGAGATCTACCCGCTCAAGCGCAACCCCTGCGACGAGACGGCCTCGCTGCGCCTGCAGGCACAGCGCACCTTCGAGCTGCAGGACTTCGTCGACGCCCGGGCCGGCGGGCCCGGCCGGGGCTGGTTCCGGGTCGTGCGCTCCCCCGCCGAGGCCCGGCAGGTGATCGCGGCGGGCAACCTGGCGGTGGTCCTGGGCGTGGAGACCTCCGAGCCCTTCGGCTGCCGGCAGACCCTCGGCATCCCGCACTGCACGAGGGCGCAGATCGACCGGGGCCTCGACGAGCTGCACGCGCTCGGCGTGCGGAGCATGTTCGTCTGCCACAAGTACGACAACGCGCTGTGCGGCGTGCGCTTCGACTCCGGCACCCAGGGCGTCATCGTCAACCTGGGCAACCTCCTGTCCAGCGGCAGGTTCTGGACCGCGCGGACCTGCACCGGGCCCGAGCACGACAACACCATCGAGAAGGCCGGGACGCTCCCGCCCGAGCTGGCGCGGTTCCTGCCGGGCGGGGTCGGGCTCCCGCTGTACCCGCCCGCCCCGCACTGCAACACCCGCGGGCTGACGAGCCTGGGCGCGCACATGGTCGAAGGCATGATGGAGCGCGGCATGCTCGTCGAGATCGACCACATGAGCGTCAAGGCCGCCGACCGGACGCTCGGCCTGCTGGAGGCGGCCGGCTACCCGGGCGTCGTCTCCTCGCACAGCTGGACCGACCCGGGCTTCCTGCGCCGGATCTACCGGCTCGGCGGCATGGTCACCGCCTACGGCCACCACGCGGAGGAGTTCGCGGAGACCTGGCGGCGGAGCGAGCCGCTGCGCGCGGAGTTCGGGCGCCCCGGGTACGGCTACGGCCTCGACGCCAACGGCCTGGGCCCGCTCCCGCCGGCCCGCCCCGGCAACGCGGGCAACCCGGTGACCTACCCCTTCACCTCCTTCGACGGCGCGGTCACGCTGGACCGGCAGCGCACCGGCGAGCGGGTCTGGGACGTCAACACCGACGGGGTCGCCCACTACGGGCTGGTCCCCGACTGGATCGAGGACATCCGTATCGTCGCGGGCGACGAGCTCGTCCAGGACATGGCCGCCGGAGCCGAGGCCTACCTGCGCACCTGGGAGGGGGCCGTGTCGCAGGCCCCCTGAGGCGGCGATCCGGCCGGGCCGGTCCGCGCCGGCCGGCCGGCCGGCTCCACGGCCGCCGCCGGACGGCCGGTTCCGTCGCCGTGGACCGCGCGGACGCCGCGGCGGCGCCGGGGACCGTCCCGGCGCGCTGAGATCCGCCACGAACGACCGGGCCCCGGGGCGAACGCCCCGGGGCCCTTCGCGTTCTGCCTGCGGCCGCCCGCCTCCCGCCCGGGCGAAGTACCGTCCCTCTCCCTATTGTGTTCCCACACATACAGGTGTAAATAAATACGAAACAACACGGAAACGGCGGTGAATCAACACCATGTACGCCGAGGAGCGGCAGCAGGAGATCCTGCGGCGCGCCCGGGGGGCCGGGCGGGTGGACGTGATGGCGCTGGCGGAGGAGTTCGCCGTCACCACCGAGACGATCCGCCGCGACCTGACCGCGCTGGAGCGGGCCGGGGTGCTGCGGCGCGTGCACGGCGGCGCCATCCCCGTGGAGCGGCTGGGCTTCGAGCCCGCGCTGGCCGCCAGGGACGAGGTGATGACCGCGGAGAAGGAGCGCATCGCCAAGGCCGCCCTCGCCGAGCTCCCGGAGGACGGCGCGGTCATCATCGACGCCGGGACGACCACCGCCCGGCTGGTGCAGGCCCTGCCGCCCGACCGGGAGCTCACGGTCATCGTCAACTCCCCTCCCCTGGCGACCGCCCTGGCCGTCCGGCCCGGCCTGAACGTGATCATGCTCGGCGGCCGGGTGCGCGGGCGGACGCTGGCCACCGTCGACGACTGGGCCCTGCGCCCCCTCGCCGACCTGCACGTGGACGTGGCGTTCATGGCGGCCAACGGCTGCTCGGTGGCCAAGGGCCTGACCACCCCCGACCCGGCCGAGGCCGCGATCAAACGGGCGATGATCGGCGCGGCGCAGCGCAGCGTGCTGCTGGCCGACCACACCAAGTTCACCAACACCTACCTGTCCCGCTTCGCCACGCTGCCGGAGATCGACCTCGTGATCAGCGACACCGGCCTGGACGCGGCGCTGGCCGCCGAGATCTCGGCCGCCGGTCCCGAGGTGGTGCGGGCATGATCGTGACGCTGACCCTCAACCCCAGCCTGGACCGGACGATCGAGATCGGGGCGCTGACCCGCGGGGCGGTCATCCGCTCCGCCGACACCCACCTCGACCCGGGCGGCAAGGGGGTGAACGTCTCCCGCGCGCTGCTGGCCAACGACGTCCCCTCCTGCGCGGTCGTCCCCTACGGCGGCGACGAGGGGCGGCGGCTCGTCTCCCTGCTGTCGGCCGAGGGCATCGACATGGTCACCGTGCCGGTCACCGGGCCGACCCGGTCCAACGTCGCGCTGGCCGAGCCCGACGGCACCGTCACGAAGATCAACGAGCCGGGCACCGCCCTGTCCCCCGCCGAGGTGGACGCCCTCGCCGAGGCGGTGCTGGGCGCGGCGGACTCGGCGGACTGGGTGGTCGCCTCCGGCAGCCTCCCCCCGGAGGTCCCGGCCGACGTCTACGCCCGGCTGTGCCACCGCTTCACCCGCGCGGGCATCCTCGTCGCGGTCGACACCAGCGGGCCCGCGCTGGTCTCCGCGCTGGCCGCGGAGCCCGCGCTGGTCAAGCCCAACCGGGAGGAGCTCGCCGAGGCGACCGGGCGGGCGATCACCACGCTCGGCGACGCGATCGAGGCCGCCTCGGCGCTGCGCGCCCGCGGTGCGGGCGCGGTCCTGGCCAGTCTCGGGCCCGACGGCGCGGTCCTGCTCCAGGGCGACCAGATCTGGTACGGCGAGGGCCCGGTCGCCGAGCCCCGCAGCACCGTCGGAGCCGGCGACGCCATGCTGGCCGGGTTCCTCGCCGCCGGGGCCAGCGGCGAGGCCGCCCTGGTCGAGGCGCTGGCCTGGGCGACCGCCGCCGTCGGGCTGCCGGGCAGCCGGATGCCCGGCCCGGCCGACATCCGCCGCGACCACGTCCGCACCTTCACGGCCGATCCGGCCCTGCCGCTGCGGTCCGGGGGCTGACGGCGGCGCACCACCACCCCCCTGACCGGCGCACCACGCCGGTCGCCCCGGAAGGAGCACCATCCACATGACCACCGACTACACCCCCGCCGTCCAGGGGACCGGGGTGAGAGCCACCATCCAGCGCTTCGGCGGCCACCTCGCCGGAATGATCATGCCGAACATCGGCGCCTTCATCGCCTGGGGCCTGATCACCGCGCTCTTCATCCCCACGGGCTGGCTGCCCAACGAGAACCTGGCCGCCCTCGTCGACCCGATGGTCAAGGTCCTGCTCCCCGTTCTGATCGGCTACACCGGCGGGCGGATGGTCCACGGACAGCGCGGCGCCGTGGTGGGCGCGGTCGCCACCATGGGCGTGGTCGTCGGTGCCGAGGTGCCGATGTTCCTCGGCGCGATGATCGTCGGCCCGCTCGCCGCCTACCTGATCAAGCTGGTGGACGGCTTCACCCAGGAGCGGACCAGGGCCGGCTTCGAGATGCTGGTGGACAACTTCACCGCCGGCATCGTCGGCGGCGCCATGGCGCTGCTGGGCGTGTGGGGCATCGGCCCGGTCATCGAGACGGTGACCGAGGCGGCGGGCGACGCCGTCGGCTGGCTGGTGGGCAACAACCTGCTCCCGCTGGCCTCGGTCCTGATCGAGCCCGCCAAGGTGCTGTTCCTCAACAACGCCATCAACCACGGCGTGCTCAGCCCGCTGGGCGTGGCCGAGGCCGCCGAGCAGGGCAGGTCGATCCTGTTCATGCTGGAGAGCAACCCCGGTCCCGGCCTCGGCCTGCTGCTGGCCTTCATGTTCTTCGGCCCCCGGGCGCTGCGCCCCAGCACCCCCGCCGCGATCGTCATCCACTTCCTCGGCGGCATCCACGAGATCTACTTCCCGTACGTCCTGATGAAGCCGCGCCTGATCCTGGCGGTCATCGCCGGCGGCGCCGCGGGCGTCTTCACCTTCATCCTCACCGGCGGCGGCCTGGTGGCCCCGCCGTCCCCCGGCAGCGTCTTCGCCTACTTCGCGGTCACCCCCAGGGGCGGCTGGCTCGCCTCGGGCGCCGGGATCCTCGTCGCCGCGGCGGTCTCCTTCGCGGTCGCGGCGGTGCTGCTCGGCTTCGGCCGGGGCGAGCAGCAGGACCCGGCCGCCGCCCCTGCCCCGGACGCCACCGCCACCACCGCCCCGGCCCCGGCCGCGACCTCGGCGGACGAGGTTCCGGAGGGGACCTCCCCCACCGCCTCACCCACCGCCGCACCCACCGCCGCACCCGCCACCGCACCCGCCACCGCACCCGTCTCCAAGGAGGCATGACCCGTGACCGGCATCGACAGCAAGGACATCCGGAAGATCGTCGTCGCCTGCGACGCGGGCATGGGCAGCAGCGTCATGCTCGCCACCCAGGTCCGCCGCCAGCTCAAGGGCGAGCAGATCGAGGTGGTGCACACCCCGGTCAACTCCATCCCCGGTGACGCCGACGTGGTGCTGTGCCACGCGGGCCTGGCCGACCGGGCCAGGGCCTCGGCCCCGGGCACCGTGCTGGTCCCCTTCCAGGTCTTCATCGGCGACCCCGCGGTGACGCGGCTCATCGACACCATCAAGAAGGGCGGGACGGTCGGTGGCTGAGCCGGCCCCGCTCCCCCTCGACCCGCGCGCCGTACGGCTGGACGCCGCGGCGGCCGGGCGCGACGACGCGATCCTGCAGTGCGGCCGGGCGCTGATGGAGGTGGGCGCGGTCGAGGCCCCCTACCTCGACGCGATGCTGGAGCGCGAACGCACCGTGTCGACCTACATGGGCGAGGGCGTCGCCATCCCGCACGGCACCCTGCAGGCCAAGGACGCCGTCCGGCACGACGCCCTGTGCGTGCTGCGCTTCCCCGGCGGCGTCGACTGGGACGGCGAGCGGGTCACGGTCTGCGTCGGGATCGCCGCCCGCGGCGACGGCCACCTGCGGCTGCTCTCCGCGCTCGCCCGGATCCTGATGGAACCCGACCGTGCCCGGGCCCTCCGCGAGGCGGACGAGGTCGCCGAGGTGCTGCGCCTGCTGGAACCCATAGAGGAGGAAGAATGAAGGTCGCCCGTTTCCACGCCCCCGGTGACATCCGGGTCGAGGACGCCGACGAACCCGTCGCCGGACCGGGTGAGCTCAGGATCCGCGTGCGCAACTGCTCCACCTGCGGCACCGACGCCAAGATCCTCAAGCACGGCCACCACCACATCAGGCCGCCCAGGGTCATGGGGCACGAGATCGCCGGCGAGGTGGTCGACGGGACGGACGGCTGGGCTCCGGGCGACCGGGTGCAGGTGATCGCCGCGATCCCCTGCGGGACGTGCGGCGAGTGCCGCAGGGGCCGGATGACGGTCTGCCCGAACCAGGAGTCGATGGGCTACCACTACGACGGCGGGTTCGCCGAGTACATGGTGGTTCCCGCGAAGGTCCTGGCCGTGGACGGCGTCAACCGCATCCCCGACGGGGTCGGCTTCGCCGAGGCCTCGGTCGCCGAACCGCTCGCCTGCGTGCTCAACGGCCAGGAGCTGGCCAGGGTCGGCGAGGGCGACGACGTGGTGGTCATGGGGTCGGGCCCCATCGGCTGCCTCCACGTACGGCTGGCCCGCTCGCGCGGCGCGGCCCGGGTCTTCCTCGTCGACGTCAACGCCGGCCGGCTGGAGGCCGCCGCCGCCCTGGTCCGGCCGGACGCCGCCGTGCACGGCGGTTCGGAGTCCGCCGGAGATGCGGTGGAGCAGGTGCTCAAGCTGACCGAGGGCCGCGGCGCCGACGTCGTCATCACCGCCGCCGCCTCCGGCGCGGCCCAGGAGCAGGCGCTGCGGATGGCCGCCCGGCAGGGGCGGATCAGCTTCTTCGGCGGCCTGCCCAAGGACGACCCGATCATCCGGTGCGACTCCAACCTGGTGCACTACCGGGAGCTGACGATCGTCGGCGCCAACGGGTCCAGCCCGGCGCACAACGCCCGGGCTCTGGAGCTGATCGCCGGCGGAGCGGTCCCGGTGGCCGACCTGATCACCCACCGGCTGCCGCTCCCCGAGGTCCTCGACGGGATCGACATCGTCAGCCGCGGCGAGGCCATCAAGGTCACCGTCGAGCCCTGAACCGCCAGACCCCACCCCCGCCAGAGAGGAAGTCCGGACATGCCGGAAAGGACAGTCGTCATCGCCTCGCGCACCGGTCTGCACGCCCGGCCCGCCAAGCTCTTCGTCCAGGCCGCGGCGGCCCAGGGGGTGCCGGTGCGGATCCGCCTCGGCGCGGGCAGGTCCGTCCCCGCCACCAGCATGCTCGCCGTGATGGCCCTCGGGGCGGGGCACGGCGCGGAGGTCGTCCTGGAAGCCGAGGGCCCGGGCGCGGACTCCGCGCTCGACTCCCTGGCCGAACTGCTCTCCCGAGACCTCGACGCCGAGGAGGCGCCGGATGCCTGAACCGGTGGCCGGGCCCGTACCGGGGTCCGCAACCGTGTCCGGATCCGGGTCCAGGCCCGGGACCGAGGCCGCGCCCGTATCCGGTTCCGGGGCCGAGACCGGGCCCGGGAGCGCCTCCACGGGGGCCGGACGGTTCGCGCCCGGGACGCTGCGCGGGCTGGGGGTCGGTCCCGGGCGGACGGCGGGCAGGGTCTTCCGGATGGCGGGCCCGCTCCCGCTCCCGGACCCGGCCCGGGAAGCCGACCCCGACCGGGAGCTCGGAGAGGCGCTGCGCGCGCTGGAGGCCGTCTCCGCCGAACTGGCGGCGCGCGCCTCCGCCGCGTCCGACCCGGCCGCGAGCGCGATCCTGGAGGCGCAGTCGTTCATCGCCGCCGACCCGGGCCTGCTCGAGTCGGTGCAGGAGAACGTCACCGCGGGGATGGGCGCCGCCCACGCCCTCGACGCCGCCTGCGCCGGTCACCGGGAGGCGCTGCTGGCGGCCGGCGGCCTGTTCGCCGAGCGCGCCGCCGACCTCGACGACATCCGCAACCGGGCCGTCGCCGCGGTGCTGGGCCTGCCCGTGCCCGGCGTCCCCGACCCCGGCCACCCGTTCGTCCTCGTCGCCGAGGACCTCTCCCCCGCCGACACGGCGGGCCTCGACACCCGGACCGTGCTCGCCCTGGTCACCGAGAAGGGCGGGCCGACCAGCCACACCGCGATCCTCGCCCGCGCCCTCGGCCTGCCCGCCGTGGTCGCCTGCCCGGGCGCCATGCGCGTCGGCGAGGGCACCTGGGCGGCGGTCGACGGGACCACCGGGGAGGTCCGCACCGGCATCGGGGAGGAGGAGGCCGCCGGGATCCTGCGGCTCGCCGCCGCCGACCGCCTCCGGCAGGCGGCGAGCAGCGGCCCCGGCCGGACCGCCGACGGGCACCCGGTCGAGCTGCTGCTCAACATCGGCTCCGCCGCCGACCTCGCACCCGGGGCGGACGCCGAGGGCGTGGGGCTCTTCCGCACCGAGTTCCTCTTCCTCGACCGCAGGGAGGAGCCGGGCTTCGACGAGCAGGTCGCGGCCTACGAGGCCGTCTTCCGGGCCTTCCCCGGCGGGAAGGTCGTGGTCCGCACGCTCGACGCGGGCTCGGACAAACCGCTGCCGTTCCTCGGTGCGGCCCCCGAGCCCAACCCCGCGCTGGGCGTGCGGGGGCTGCGCGTCGCGCGCGGGCGGCCGGGCGTGCTGGACACCCAGCTCGACGCGATCGCCGAGGCCGCCCGGGTCAGCGGCGCACAGCCGTGGGTGATGGCGCCCATGGTCTCCACGGTGGCCGAGGCGGACGACTTCGCCGCTCGGGCGCGGGCGCGGGGGATCACCCGCGTCGGGGTGATGATCGAGGTCCCGGCCGCCGCGCTCCGGGCCGACCGGCTGCTGGAGCGGCTCGACTTCCTCAGCATCGGCACCAACGACCTCAGCCAGTACGCCTTCGCCGCCGACCGCCAGCACGGCGGGCTCGCCGACCTGCTCGACCCCTGGCAGCCGGGGCTGCTGGCCCTGATAGCCGGATGCGCGCGGGCCGGGCTGGCGGCGGGCAAGCCCGTCGGGGTGTGCGGCGAGGCCGCGGCCGACCCCCTCCTGGCCCCCGTGCTGGCCGGGCTCGGCGTCACCAGCCTGTCCATGTCGGCGCCTGGCCTCGCACCGGTCCGGGACGCGCTGGCCCGCCGTACCCTGCAGCGCTGCCGGGACGAGGCCCGGCTCGCCCTCGACGCCGACGGCCCGGAGCGGGCCAGGGAGGCGGTGGCCGCGGACCGGTGAACCCGCCGCGGACCGGTCCGGGCCGCGGCGGGAGGGCGGCCGCCCTCAGTCCAGTTCGTAGTCGAGGTGGAAGGAGTGGACGCCGCCGTCGTTGACGATCCCGCCGCCGCCGCGGATGCCCAGCAGTTCCCCGGTACCGGAGCCGGGAAGGACCGTCCAGCTCAGCGCCGACTCCTCGGCGTGCTGCGTGGCCGTGTGGTGGAGCACGAAGGTGCCCTTGCGGCCGTGCACGGTTCCGGTGAAGCGCTCGAAGCCCGCGTAGGCCGCCGACGTCTCGGCCTGGGAGACCGCGGTGATGATGTCGGTGGTGCTGGTGCCGGTCAGGTCGCCGTCGAAGGTCTTGGTGACGTGGACGCGGGTGAGCGTGGCCCCCTCGGCGGTGTCGTAGGGCTGCGGGTCCCAGCCGTCGACGGTGAAGGTTCCTATGGCGCGCGGCATATGGGCCTCCCTCGGAGAATTCCAGATCTTTCCCCATCATGGCGGCCGTACCTGTCATCTGATGTCAGGTACGGATCGGCTGCCGGGCACCGCCGGCCGCGCCGCTGGACCGCGTTCCCGCCGCCGGAACCCGGGTGCGGCGTCACCCCGGCGGTGGCGGGTACGGCCCGGAGGGCGGACGATGGTGACCATGATCTATCTTGACGCCGGGGACCCGGTCGCGCTCGCCGCGGTGGCGGCGATCCAGGGCGGTGACGTCGGAGCGCTCCGGCGCCTGCTGCACGAGCACCCGGGCCTGGCCCGGACCCGGATCGGCGATCCCGAGGGGGTCTCGCGCACGCTGCTGCACGTGGTCACCGACTGGCCCGGCCACCGCCCGAACGGCCCGCGGACCGTCGAGGCGCTGGTGGCGGCGGGCGCCGAGGTCGACGGCCGTTTCGCCGGCCCGCACGCCGAGACGGCGCTGCACTGGGCGGCCAGCACCGACGACGTGCCGGTGCTGGACGCGCTGCTGGCGGCCGGCGCCGACATCGAGGCCCCGGGCTCGGTCGTCGACGGCGGTGCGCCGCTGGCCGACGCGGTCGCGTTCGGGCAGTGGAACGCCGCGCGCCGCCTGGTCGAGCGCGGCGCCCGGGTCAACCTGTGGCAGGCCGCTGCCCTCGGCCTGACCGAGCGCGTGCACGACCTGCTGCGGGCCGACCCCCCGCCCGGCCGCCGGGAGCTGAACGGCGCCCTGTGGTGCGCCTGCCACGGCGGCCGGCGCGAGACGGCCGAACAGCTCCTGAGCCGGGGAGCCGAACTCGACCACGTGGGCTACGACGGGCTGACCCCGCTGGACGCCGCCTGCCGGTCCGGCGCCGAGGAACTGGCCGCCTGGCTGCGGGCGCGGGGCGCCACGACGGCCGCGCGGCGGCGGTGACCGGGACCGCGGCGACGGACCCGGGGATGCCCGGCGGTGCCCGGCAACCGAGGAGATGCGGCTCGCGGGCCCCGGAGCGGACCATGGGTCGCGCGGCCACCGACCGGCGCGGCGGAGCCGGCGTACGGGAGGGGACGATGCGGCACCGCACGAGAAGGCTGGAGGGCAGGACGTGGTGTGTCACACGCGCTCCGTCCGCGGCAGGCGCGCGGTCACGTCCTGTGCGCAGGACGGACTGTGGCTGCTCAGCGGGCTGGACCCGGAGCCGGCGGCCCACTCCCTGTGCAGGGCCTACCGGATCAGCGGCGATCTCGACGTCGGCGCGCTGCGCGCCGCCTGGCGCGAGGTCGTCAGCCGTCACGAGCCCCTGAGGACCGTCGTCCGGGAGTGCGGCGGCCGGCTCGTGCAGCACGTCTCGCCGTGGTCGGAGGAGGCCGGGCACGCGCTCGCGCTCCTCGGACCGGACGCGGGAGGCGGCCCCGACGCGGGAGGCGGCCCGGGCACGGGAGGCGGCCCCGACGCGGAACGGCGCGCCGAGCGGGTCCGCGCCGCACTGGCCGCCGAGCCGTTCGACCTGGCGCGGGGGCCCCTGGCCCGCGCGACCCTGGTCCGCCTGGGCGAGGCCGACCACCTGCTGACGCTCGCGTTCCACCGCGTCGTCGCCGACGACCGGTCCGTGTCGATCGTGGTGGACGAGCTGTCGGCCGGCTACGCCGCGGCGCTGGCGGGCCTGCCCGCGGGCGCGGCCCTGCCCGCCCTTCCGTCGCGGTTCGCCGACCACGCGCGGCGGCAGCGCCGGTGGATCCGCACCCCGGCCTTCCGCGAGCTGCTGGACTGGTGGACCCGCACGCTGACCCCCCTGCCGCCGCCGGCCGCCCTGCCCGTGGACCGCGGCCGCCCCGGAGCCCCCCGCGGCGGCGCCGTCCGGTTCGACTGGGGCACGGAGGCGGCCGCCCAGGTCGCGGAGCTGGCCCGCGCCGCCGGGACCGCGCCGTCCACCGTCCTGCTCGCCGCGCTGCACTGCCTGCTGCACCGGTACGGCGGTGCGGACCGGACGGCGGTGACGGTTCCGGCGAGCCTGCGCACCGCGCCGGAGACGGACCTCCTGGTCGGGCCGTTCGTCAACCCGCTCGTGCTGACCGCCGACCTCTCCGGCGGGCCCGGCTTCCGCGAGCTGCTCACCGCGCTGGACGGGCGCGTCCGCGAGTCCCTCGCCCGCCGGGAACTGCCCTTCCCGCACCTGGTCCGGGCGCTCGGCGCCGGGCGGGACCCCCACCGGGTCCCGCTGTGCGACGTCGTGCTCGACGTGCGGGAGACGCCGGAGTCCGAGCTCAGGCTGCCCGGCGCCGAGGTCCGCCGCCTCCCGGGCGGAGACGGCGCGGCCGCGGCCGACCTGGCCTTCACCGTGGACCTGGCCGGGCCCTCGGTCACCGGCTCGCTGGCCTGTCGCGGCTGCCTCCTGGACCGGGACTCCGCCCGCTCCCTCCTGGACCAGCTGCGCACCCTGCTGGCCGCGGCCGCAGAAGATCCCGCCCTGCCCGTGGACGCGCTCCCCCTGGAGCCCGCCGACCGCGTCCGCGCGGCGGTCCGGGAGGCGGACCGGACCGGCGGCCCGCCCTCCCCCGGGCCCGGGGTCCACGAGCTCGTCCGCCGGCACGCCGTGCACCGGCCGCACGCCGGCGCGGTCGACTGGGGCGGCGACGTCACGCCCTACCGCGAGCTGACCCGGTGGGCGGCGGCCCTCTCCGCCCGCCTGCGCGACGCGGGCTGCGCCGAGGGCGCGGCGGTGGCGGTGCGCATGCCGCCCGGCCCCGGCCGGATCGCGGCGCTGCTCGGGGTGCTCGGCGCGGGCGCCCACCTCGTCTGGCTCGGCACGGGCGACGCCGGGGACCGCGTCAAGGCGGTCCTGTCCGACCTGCGTCCCGCCTGCATGCTCGTGGAGGACCCGGCCGGAGGGGACGGACTGGCCGAGTGGTACCGCGGCGAGCTGGGCGGGCGGGTCCTCGACGGCGCCGCCGGAGCCGGGAACGCCCCGGTGGAGGCGGCGGTGGAGGCGCCGTCGTTCCCCGGGGCTCCCGGCCCGGACGCCTGGGCGTACGTCGCCTACACGTCGGGCTCGACCGGGCGTCCGAAGGGCATCCCGCAGACCCACGCCGCCCTCGCGCAGTTCGTCACCTGGTTCGCCGCCGAATTCGGCATCGGTCCCGGTTCCCGCGTGGCGCAGTGGGTGGCCCCCGAGCACGACCCCGCCCTGTGCGAGGTGTTCGCGGCGCTCGTCTCCGGAGCGACGCTCTGCCCGGTGCCGGACGGCGTCAGGGCGCATCCCGAGAAGCTGGCGGCCTGGCTCGCCGACCAGGGGATCACGCACCTGCAGACCGTCCCGAGCTTCGCCGGGACGCTCCTGGGCGCGATCGCCGGCGGTGGGGCGGCGGAGCGGTTCGCCGCCCTGCGGCACGTCCTGCTCATGGGTGAGGCGGTGCCGCCGGAGCTGGTGCGCGGTCTGCGCGCCGCCCTGCCGGCCGCCCGGCTGGTCAACCTGTACGGCCCCACGGAGACGATCGCGGCGACGTGGCAGGAGATCGGCGACGAGACCGGCGCGGTCCCCATCGGCCGCCCGATCCCCGGCCGGCAGGTCCTGGTCGTGGACGGCCGGGACCGCCCCTGCCCGGCGGGGGTGACCGGCGAGATCGTCGTGCGCAGCCCGTACGTCACCCCCGGGTACGTCGGCGCATCCGCCGGTGCGGCGGCCTTCCGGCCGCTGCGGGGGATCGGGGAGCCCGCGGCGGCCGGCCGGACCTACCGGACCGGCGACCTGGCGCGCCGGCGGCGGGACGGCCGGCTGGAGTTCCGCGGGCGCAAGGACTTCCAGGTGAAGCTCTCCGGCATCCGGATCGAGCTCACCGAGGTCGAGGCGGCCCTGTCGGCGCACGAGTCGGTGGCCGAGTGCGCGGTCGTCGCCCGCACCGGCCGGGACGGCCTGCCCGACGTGCTGGTCGCCTACGTCGTGCCGGTCCCCGCCGCGTCCGGGGACGCCTCACCGGTCCGGGCCTGGCGGGCCTGCCTGCGCCGTCGGTTCGGCCGCGAGACGCCGCCCGTGCTGTTCACCGTCCTGGACCGCCCGCTCCCGCGCAACCTCACCGGCAAGGTCGACCGGGGAAGGCTGCCCGCCCACCGGCGCGCCGCCGCCCGGCGGCCGGCGGCGCCGACCCCGACCGAGGAGGGCGTGATCGCCCTGTGGTCGGAGCTGCTGGGGACGGCGGGGATCGGCGCCGGGGACGACTTCTTCGCGGCCGGCGGCCACTCCCTGCTGGTCCCCCGGCTCGCCGCGCGCGTCCGGGACCGCTTCGGCGTCGAGCTGCCCCTGCGGCGGTTCTTCGCCGAACCGACGCCGGCCCGGCTCGCGGCGCTCATCGACGAGGCCGCCCGGCCGCCGGCCGCCGGCGTCGCCGTTCCCGCCCTGGCCCTCTCCGGGCCCAGGGACGATCCACATTGACGGCAGGAGGAGAGCAGATGACCGTTGACCAGCACCCGGGCCCCGTCGCGCCGGAGATCGAGCGGCGGGTCGAGCGGATCTGGAAGGACGTGCTCGGCGTGCCCGAGATCCCGTCCGACGCCACCTTCTTCGAGCTGGGCGGGCAGTCCGTCTCGGCGGTCCGGATCATCGCCCGGATCGAGGAGGAGCTCGGCGTCGTGATCGACATGGGCGACCTGTTCGAGGACCCCGACCTGGTGACGTTCGCACGCGACGTCGCAGCCAGGGCGCCGGGGCGGCAGGCGTAGGAGGACGGTGGAGGCGGCCGGGGCGGCGCGGCCGGTGCCGCGCCGCCCCGGCCGCGCCGTGAGGAGGAGAGATGGGGCTCGTGCGCAGGCGCCTCCCGAACGGCCTGGAGGTGACCCAGGTCGATCCCGGGGAGGCGGCTCTGATCTACCGGGAGATATTCGTCGAGGAGTCGTACCTGAGGGACGGCTTCCCTTCCACCGTCCCTGAAGTGATCTTCGATGTCGGCGCGAACATCGGCCTCGCGTCGATCTTCTTCAAGCAGCGCTTCCCGGACGCGTTCGTCGTCGCCGCGGAGCCCGGGCCCGGGACCTACGCGGCGCTGCGCGAGAACTTCGCCCGGCACGTCCCCTCGGGGGTGGCGCGCGAGGTCGCCGTGTCCGACCGGGACGGCGTCCGGCGCTTCGGCTACTACCCGCAGGCGCCGGCGGAGTCGGGCTTCTACGCCGACCAGCGGCAGGAGACCGAGCTCGCCAGGCGGCTCCTGGTGGGCAGCGGGGTGCCCGGGCCGGCCGCCGACAGGCTCGCCCGGGAACGGCACCGGCTGTCCTACGTGGACTGCCGGACCGTCACCCTCTCCACCCTGATCCGGGAGCAGGGGGTGGACCGGGTGGACCTGCTGAAGATCGACGTGGAGAAGGGCGAGCTCGACGTGCTGGCCGGCATCGAGGAGCCGGACTGGGCCAGGATCGGCCATCTGGTGCTGGAGGTGCACGACATCGCGGGCCGGTTGGCCCGGGTCGTCTCGATGCTGCGCGGGCGCGGCTTCCGGGTCGACTCCTGCCAGGAGGACCGGCTCTCGGGCACCGGCATGCACCTGCTCCACGCCACCGCGGAGCGCAGGCCGGCCGCCCTGCCGTCCGGAGGCACCTCCGGACGCGCCGGCAGGACGCCGTCCGGCGCTCCCGGGGCGGGCGGCCCGGCCTGACGGGCGCGGAAAGCGGCGGGCCCCTGGTCTCTCCGACCAGGGGCCCGCCGCTTTCCGGCCGGTCCGGCTCACGCCGTGACGGTCTCCCGGGCCGCGCCGGCCGCCTCGCGGGAGGCGCGCAGGCCCATCCGGTCCGCCGCCGCGCGCGCCTGGTCGATGCCGTCGTGCTCCAGGACCAGGTGGGGGTCCTGCAGCTCGAACCAGCCCACCCCCGGCGGGCAGCGGTCGTAGCCGAGCAGGCGCCTGACCTCCTCGGGGTAGGCCAGCACCGCCTCCCTCGGCACCGCGATGTACTGGTTCTCCTCCTGGCGCAGGTTCGCCACGTCCAGTGAGAGGGTCAGACCGACGCGCGGCCTGTCGGTGTCGTTCCTGCCGCCGCAGTGGTACACCCCTCCGGCGAAGACGAGCGCCGACCCGGCGGGCATCTCGGCGGGGATGCTCTCGGAGTAGCGCGGGGCGCGCTCGTCGTCCCAGTGGTGGCTTCCCGGGATCACCAGCGTGGCGCCGTTCTCCGCGGTGAAGTCGGTCATGGCGAGCATGAGCTGCAGGCGGATGGTGGGGCCCGGGTGCGGGCGCAGGTAGAGGGTGTCCTCGCGGTGCAGGGGCTGCTTGCCCTGGCCGGGGTCGATCTGGATCGCCTGGGTGGCGCTGATGTGGATGTTCGGGGTCATCTCGATCCGGGAGCGGCCGATCCAGATCGGCACCGGCCGCTGCAGGATCGTCCGGGCCGGCCCCAGGTAGAGGGGGTGGGTCACGACCGGCGTCAGGTGGGCGGTGCGGGCGAACAGCGAGGAGACCCGCCGGGTACGGTGGCCGTCGTAGCCGCTCTCGCAGTAGTCGGAGGCCTCCAGGTGCGGGCCGAGGTCGGCCCGGAGTCCCTCCATCGTCGCCCCGTCGGCGAACCCCTCGATGATCACCGCGCCGTCGCGCTCGAGCGCCTCGACGACGTCCCCGGGAGCGGCGTCCGGCTTCACTCGGATGAGGTCTGCCATCGTCGGTTACCCCTTTCGTGTTTGTCGGGAAGCTTCCGTACTCGCCGGGCGGGAGGCCCGCTCAGCCGTTGAACGCGTCGGAGGTGAGGCGGCGCAGCTCCTCGAAGGACGACAGGTCCGGCACGGTCCAGCCGTCCAGGTCGTACTCGCCGAGGCACCGGTCGACCAGGGCCTTGTACCCGTCGATCTGCCGGCCGGCCGTCTGGCTGAAGACCAGCTCCAGCCGGATGTTCTCGTGGTTGCCCGAGTAGTTGCGCTCGTACAGCTCGTGGCGGCCGCCGAACTCCGAGCCCACCGCGTCCCACAGGAGCTTCATCAGCTTGACCCGGTCCACGGCCTCCGCGCCGTGCGAGCCGCGCAGGTACTTGTCCAGGTAGGGGCGGATCTCGGGGTTCTTGAAGTCGGCGGTGCTCGAGTTGACGTAGATCAGCCCGCTGGCGACGTCCTGCTCGATGATCTCCTTGATCCGCGTGTAGCCGAGCTGCATGAACCAGCGGTAGGCCATCACGTACTGCGGATTGGGCAGCAGCGCGGAGTTCTTCCACGGCACGGGGTTGCGCGCCGCCGCGTCCGACAGCCCCCAGAACAGGTTCCGCCACGCCAGCACCTCGCCCAGCCGGGTCTGCACCCCCCGGAAGTCGGCGGTGCCGTTCATCTCCAGCGCCTTGACCAGCAGGCCGGCGATGAAGTCCAGCTTCACCGCCAGCCGCGTGCAGCCGTGGAAGGCCGCCCGCTCCATGAACCCCGACTGGCCGGAGAAGGCCCGGACCTTGCCCAGATGGCCGTAGACGAACACGTTCTCCCAGGGGATGAGCACCTCGTCGAGGATGAGGAGGGTGTCGTTCTCGTCCATCCGGGAGGAGAGCGGGTAGTCGAAGGGCGTCCCCACGACCGCCGCCGCGGCGGTGTAGGAGGTGCGGCAGACCAGCTTCATCCCCGGCGCGGACATCGGGACGGTGGCCACCAGCGCGAACCTGCGATCCTTGACCGGCAGGCCGACGTGCGCGATGAAGTTGTAGTGCGTCAGCGCCGAGCCGGTGGCCACCACCTTGGCCCCGCTGACCACGAGGCCGGCGTCGGTCTCCCGCTCCACGTGCACGAAGACGTCGGCGACCTCGTCCGGCGGCCGGTCCCGGTCCACCGGCGGATGGACGAACGCGTGGTTCCAGTACAGCACCTTCTCCTGCGACTCCCGGTACCAGCGCCGCGCGTTGTCGGCGAAGGGCTCGTAGAAGTCGGCGTTGGCGCCGAGCGTCCCGAGGAAGGACGCCTTGAAGTCGGGGCTGCGGCCCATCCAGCCGTAGGTCATGCGCGCCCACTCGGCGATGGCCCGCTGGTCGGCGACCAGGTCGTCGACGCTGCGGGGGGTGGTGAAGAAGCGGTGCGTGTACCCGTCGCCGCTGTCGGTCGGCGCCGTGAGCACGTCGCGCCGTTCCGGGTCGTGCAGCGCGTCGTAGAGCCGCGCGACCATCCGGGCGGGGTTGCGGAAGGCGGGGTGCGACGGCACGTCCTTGACGCGCTCCCCGTAGATGTAGATCTCGCGGCCGTCCCGGAGGCTCTCGATGTACTCGTCTCCGGTCAGGGGGCGTGTCCTTCGCCGGGGACCGGTGGCGTCCGGCCCGGCGGTGGGGTGGTCGACCATGGCGTCTCCGGGTCTCGTCGTCTCTCGCCGTGCCCGCCCGTGCGCGCCCGCCTCCCGCGGGCGGCCGGTCACAGCCGCCGCAGGGCGGTGTCCGGAGCGGTCACCGCCCTGCGCAGCAGCCGGAGGAAGTCGGCCAGCATCCCGCTCATCGTGTCGGCGTCGAACCGGTTGCCGTTGAACCCCAGGCTCCCGACCATGTCGTTGGAGGGGCCGATGTGCAGGGTCCACAGGATCCCGTCGGGGACGTCGGACCCGACCTCCTGCGACAGGGTCCGCCGCCACAGCTTGGAGTACCTGAGCCCGCCCGCCCGCTCGTCGGCCGCCAGGTACGGCGAGCTGATCGCCTGGAAGGCGCTGACCTGGAGGTCGTCGCTGGCCACCGGGGCCATCAGGGCGGGCGCCTCCTCCAGGATCTGCACGAACGGGATGTCGTGCGAGTAGGCGCCCAGGCAGGTCTGCCGGGTCCGGCGGACCACGTCGCGGACCGTCTCGCATCCCGACAGGTCGGTCCTGAGCGGCAGGAAGTTGATGAACGAGCCGACCGTCTCGTGGAAGCGCGCGTTGCCGCGGCCGGGCGTGAACGTCGGCACCACGAGGTCGTCGGTGCCGGTCAGCCCGCGCAGGAACACCTGGTAGGCGGCGAACAGGACCATGAACGGCGAGCTCTTCAGCTCACCGGCGAGGGACACGGTCGCCGACGCCACCTCCGCGTCGACGGCGAAGCGGTGCCACGAGGTCGCCTTGGGGGCTCCGGCGGACCGGGGGCGGTCGGTGCGCAGCGCGGTGATGCTCGCGTCCCGCAGCCTCTCCCGCCAGTACGCGCGCGCCGCGGCCGCGGCCGGCCCCGCGGCGTTCTCCCGCTCGTGGCGGGCGTGGTCCCGGTACTGCGGCACGGGCGGCAGGTCCGGCGCCGCGCCCCGGGCGCGGGCCGCGTGGCAGGCCAGCAGGTCGCGCAGGATCACGTCGATCGACCAGGCGTCGGCGGCGGTGTGGTGGGCGTTGAGCACGAGCACCGCGTCCGTGTCGTCGAACCGCCCCACGACGGCCCTGATCAGCGGGAGCTCCCCCGCGTCGTTGGTCTCCGACTCCACCTCGTTGAGGAGCTCCTCGGCGCGGCGCTCCCGCTCCTCGGGGGCGCATCCGCGCAGGTCCCGCACGGACAGCTCCGGGGGACACGGCGCGAGGACGCTCTGGTACGGCCTGCCCCGGTCGCGGACGATCACGGTCCGCAGCGCCTCGTGCCGGTCCACCACGTCGCGCAGCGCCGCCTCCAGCGCCCCGAGGTCGAGCTCGCCGCGCAGGCGCCACGCCCCGACCACGTGGTACCGGGGGCCGAACGGGCCCTCCGTGGTGCCCGTGTCGAACGCGCACAGGAATTCCTGGTGGAAGCTGAGCGGAATCTGCTCAGCCGGTGCGACAGTGGTCATCGCCGATGCCTTTCCTCAATGATTCCGAGGCCGTCACGGGCACCTGCCGGGTGTTTCTCCGCAGCGGTCCGGTACGGGCAGGTGATGCGCACGTCCAAGCCTAGACACCGGATTTTCCATCCGCTTCTCGGAAATTGCGTCGTTCTCCCGGGAAACGCCGCACGGAAATGGACCCGCCGCGCGGAAACGAATCCGCCGATCGGGAACGGAGCCATGGCGCGGAAATGGAACCGTCGCGCGGGGACGGGACCGCGGTACGGGAATCGGCCCGCGGCGCGGGAATCGAGCCGCCGCACGGGAGCCCGGCCGCCCGCCGTACGTCACCCGACGGCGTGCCAGGCGGCCTGCCGCTCCTCCCGCGCGCGCTCCTCCTCGTCGGCCGGGAGCCGCCGCACCGCCGCGCGCAGCAGCGGAGGCGCCGTCAGGGAGGTGACGACGGCGACGAAGACGATGACGGTGAACATCGCCGTGTCCAGCACCCCGAGTGCCAGGCCGGTCGCGGCGATGATCACCTCGACCATGCCGCGGGAGTTCATGCCCGCGCCCAGCGCCAGCGCCTCCCAGTGGCCCAGCCGGGCGCTCCGCGCGCCCAGGTAGGCGCCCGCGAACTTGCCGGCGGTCGCCACCAGGAGCAGCAGGATCCCGACGAGCAGGATCTGGGGCCGGGCCAGCGCCGTCAGGTCGAGGCGCAGGCCGATGCCGGCCAGGAAGACCGGGGCGAAGACCGACATGACGATCGCGCGCAGCGGCGCCAGCCGTACCGGGTCCATGAGGGTGAGGATCGCGGCCCCGGCGATGAACGCGCCGAACAGCGCCTCCATGCCCATCGCCCCGGTGATCGCGGCGGAGAACAGCACGACCGAGACCGCCGTCGCGATCGACGAGCCCGTGTCGCGGGTCACCGCGGGCAGCGCGCGGCGCGCGAGCGGGCGGCAGACCAGGACCGCGGCGGCGAGGAAGGCCGCCGTGTACGCCACGGTCGCCGCCACCCCGCCGGCGTGGGCCCGGCCCGCCGCCATCGCCGAGACGACCGAGAGCAGCAGCCAGCCCACCGCGTCGTCGAAGAGCGCCGCGGTGACGATGAACTGGCTGATCCTGCGGTGCAGGAGGTTCAGGTCGCTCAGCGTCTTGGCGATCACCGGCAGCGCCGTGACGCACATGGCGACGCCCAGGAACACCGCGAAGACCTCCCGGGACGTGCCGGGGGCCACGACCTCACCCGGGAGGAGGTAGCCGGTCGCGACGCCCAGCGCCAGCGGCACCAGCAGCCCGGCGAGGCTGATCCGCACCGCGGCGGCGCCGCGGTCGCGCAGCAGTCCCGGATCGAGCTGGGCGCCGGTGACGCCGACCAGCAGCAGCACCCCGATCTGGCCGAAGGCGTCCAGGAGCTGGGTCTGCCCGGCGGGGAAGAGCAGGCCGGCCAGCTGCGGGGCGGCGTGGCCCAGCACCGTGGGGCCCAGCAGCACCCCGGCCAGCAGCTCGCCGACCAGCGCGGGCAGTCCCAGCCGGACCGCGGCGCGCCCGAAGAGCAGGGCCAGCGAGAGCAGCACGCCCACCTGGACGAGGAAGAGCAGGAAGTGCGAGCCTCCTGACGGCATGGTCGGTCGCTCCGTTCACCGGTTCGCGTCAGGCCGGCTCGTGCCGGACCCACATCAGGCCGTCCGCGGAGGCGCGCAGGCCCCCCGGCTCCAGCGGCCCGCCCTCGCCCGCCCGCTCGCCGAGCAGGGCCCGCCCCTGCAGGGCCGCACCCTGCTCCAGCAGCCGGGACAGGACCGGGCCGCTCGCGGCGCCGAGGGAGTCGACGGGCTCCTCCTCGAACGCGGCGACCGTCTTCGCCAGTTCCCGGGAGGTGGCCGCCAGGCGCGCCCTGGCCATGACGCCGCCGGCGATCTCCTCCGACGCCACGCCGCCGACCAGCTCGACGAACGCCTCCACGTCCGTGGGGGCGGTGTCGGAGACCTTCCGCGCCCGCCAGAAGTAGGAGTCCTCGGACTGGTGCATGTCGTAGAAGCCGATGAGGAACTCGTGGAAGAGCCCGTACTCGCGGCGGTAGCGGCGCTCGAACTCGGCGAAGGCGCTCTCCTCGTCGACCGTGCCGGCCAGGCAGGAGTTGACGGACCGGGCGGCCAGCAGCCCTCCGTAGGTGGCCAGGTGCACGCCGGAGGAGAAGACCGGGTCGACGAAGCAGGCCGAGTCGCCGACCAGGACCATCCCCGGACCCCAGAACCGCGTGTTGCAGTACGACCAGTCCTTGCGGACCCGGAACCGGCCGTAGGGCCCCTCGGTGACCCGGGTGGCGCCGGCCAGCTTCTCGCGGATGAGCGGGCACGCGTCGACGAACCTGCGCATCGCCGCCTCGGGGTCCCCCTGCACCAGCTGCGCCGACTCCCGGCCCACCACCGCTCCGACGCTGGTCAGGGTGGGGCTGAGCGGGATGTACCAGAACCAGCCGTGGTCGAACGCGACGCTCAGGATGTTCCCCTCGTACGGCGCCGGCAGCCGCCCGCCGCCCTCGTAGTACGCGAACAGCGCCAGGTTCCGGAAGAACGGCGAGTACCTGCGCTCCGCGCCCGCCCGGCCGTAGAGGCGGCTGGTGTTGCCCGACGCGTCCACGACGTACCGGGCGCGGACCTCGGCCGTCCGCCCGTCGAGGTCGCGGTAGCGCACGCCGCGGACGCGCCCGTCCTCCTCCACGACGCCCGTGACGGGGCTGTTCTCCCGGACCTCCACGCCGTTCTTGCGCGCGTTGTCGAGCAGGATGGAGTCGAACTTCATCCGCTCCACCTGGTACGCGTACGACGTGGGGCCGGCCATCCGGCGGGAGACGGCGAACTCGAAGGTCCACGGCTTGGGGTTGCTCCCCCACTTGAACGTGCCGCCGCGCTTCACCGTGAAACCCGCGCGCCGCAGCTCGTCGTCGACGCCGAGCAGGTGGGCGATTCCGTGGACGGTCGCGGGAAGCAGCGACTCACCGATCTGGTAACGGGGGAAGCCCTCCTTCTCCAGAAGGAGGACCCGGTGCCCGCGCTTGCCCACGAGAGTGGAGACGGTGGATCCCGCCGGTCCGCCCCCGACCACCACCACGTCGTATTCCTGCGGTGAACTCACCGGCACTCCTCTCGAACGTGCAGCCCGGACCGGCCGCGGCGGTCGCACGCGGAAACGGCCCGGCGACGGTTCCGGCGAATCCGTCCACCGCATCTTCACCACCGCCGACCGGCCGCGCATCTTCCGTGTTGCGGCGGCCGCCGTACGAATATGGCAGGAACATGAACCCCTTCCGAGGGCATATCCGCACGCGCGGCCCTGGACTCGCGGGCGCATTTCCAACAGAATCAGTCCACACTGCCGGCATTTTCATTCCGCGGTAATTCATGCGATCCGATGAATTGTCAGAGGTGAGTAATGTGACCATGGTCGAGACCCGCGTGGCGGTCGACTTCGACGGCGAGAGCCTGGACATCGGGGACGTCCGGAGGGTGGCCGAGGAGGGGACGCCCTGCCGCATCGCGCCCGAGGCCCTGTCCAGGGCGGCGGAGAGCCGGCGGATGTTCGAGGACATCGCCCGGCAGAACATCCCCATCTACGGCGTCACCACCGGCTACGGCGAGATGATCTACATGCTGGTCGACGTCTCGAAGGAGGTGGAGCTCCAGACCAACCTGGTCCGCAGCCACAGCGCCGGCGTGGGCCCGCTCTTCGCCGAGGACGAGGCCAGGGCGATCCTGGCCGCCCGGCTCAACGCGCTGGCCAAGGGGCACTCGGCCGTGCGCCCGGAGGTGCTGGAGCGCCTGGCCCTCTACCTCAACCTGGGGATCACCCCCGCCGTCCCGGAGATCGGGTCGCTCGGCGCCAGCGGCGACCTGGCACCGCTGTCCCACATCGCCTCCACGGTCATCGGCGAGGGGTACGTCCTGCGGGACGGCCGGCCGGTCGAGACCGGGACGGTCCTGCGCGAGCACGGGATCACCCCGCTGGAGCTGCGCTTCAAGGAGGGGCTCGCGCTGATCAACGGCACCTCCGCGATGACCGGCCTGGGCTCGCTCGTCGTCTGCCGGGCCCTGGACCAGGTGAGGCAGGCCGAGATCGTCTCGGCTCTGGTGATCGAGACCCTGCGGGGCTCGACGAGCCCCTTCCTGCCCGAGGGCCACGAGACCGCCCGCCCGCATCCCGGCCAGATCGACAGCGCGGCCAACCTGCGGGCGCTCATGGGCGGCAGCGGCCTGACGGTCGACCACGGCGAGCTGCGGCGGCAGGTGCAGCGGGGCAGGCGGGACGGGGCGGAGGTCCAGCGCACCGAGACCTACCTGCAGAAGGCCTACTCGCTGCGCGCGGTGCCGCAGATCCTCGGCGCCGTGCGCGACACCCTGGCCCACGCCGGGGACAAGCTCCGCATCGAGCTCAACTCCGCCAACGACAACCCCCTCTTCTTCCCCGGCCAGGAGATCTTCCACGGGGCCAACTTCCACGGCCAGCCGATCGCCTTCGCGATGGACTTCGTGACGATCGCGCTGACCCAGCTCGGGGTGCTCTCCGAGCGCCAGACCAACCGGCTGCTGAACCGGCACCTGAGCTACGGCCTGCCCGAGTTCCTGGTCGCCGGGGAGCCGGGGCTCAACAGCGGGTTCGCCGGGGCGCAGTACCCCGCCACGGCGCTGGTGGCCGAGAACCGGACGATCGGCCCGGCCAGCACGCAGAGCGTGCCGTCCAACGGCGACAACCAGGACGTCGTCAGCATGGGCCTGATCGCCGCGCGCAACGCGCGCCGGGTCCTGCGCAACAACGACCGGATCCTCGCGGTGGAGTTCCTGGCCGCGGCCCAGGCGGTGGACGTCTCGGGCCGGTACGACGGTCTCGGGCCGGCCGGCCGGGCCGCCTACGACGCCGTGCGCTCCCTGGTGCCCACGCTCGACCGCGACCGCTTCATGAGCGACGACATCGAGGTCGTCGCCTCGGCCCTGTCCCGGGGACGCCTCCTCGACGCCGTCAGGCGGAGCGGCGTGGAACTGCGCTGAACCCGACGAAAACGGGCCCCGCCTCCGTCGCGCGGAGGCGGGGCCCGTTTTCGTCGCCGGCCGCCGTCAGGAGGCGGCGTCGCTGTCGCCTCAGGAGGCGGCGCCGCTGTGGGGGGAAGCCCCCGTCAGGCGGCACCGCCTGACGGGAAGCGCCGAGGTCAGGCGGCGCCGCTGTCGGGGAGCGCGAGCCACCAGGGGTTGGCGCGGGCCCACTCGATCGTCTCGACCAGCCCGTCGCGCAGCGGCGTGACGCACTCCCAGCCCAGCAGCGTGCGCGCCCGCGCGGTGTCGGGCACCCGGCGGGGCAGGTCCTCGTAGGCGGGGCCGAGCCTCTCGGCCGTGTCCACCGGCAGGGCCGGACCGGCCCCGGTGAGCTCGGCGATCAGGGCGACGACCTCGGCCACCGAGGTCTCCCGGGTGCTGCCGAGGTTGAAGGCCCGGCCCACCGCCTCGGGGCGGGCCGCGGCCAGCAGGGTGCCCTCGACCGCGTCGGCCACGTAGGTGAAGCAGCGGGACTGCCGCCCCCGGTCGTAGACCACCGGCGGGAGGCCGTTGAGCGCCCGGTGCACGCTGCGGCTGACGATGTAGGCGGGGCGCTGGCGCGGCCCGTAGACGTTGAAGTAGCGCACGACCGTGGCCGCCAGCCCGTGCTGGCGGCCGAAGGCGAACGTCAGGTGCTCGCCGAGCGCCTTGCTGGAGGCGTAGGTCCAGCGGTCGGCGGTGGTCGGCCCGAGGACGCGGTCGCCGTCCTCGGACCAGGGCACCGAGGGGTTCTTGCCGAACACCTCGCTGGTGCTCGCCACCACGACCCTGGCCCCCGCCCGGGCGGCCAGCTCCAGCACGTTGCGGGTGCCGGAGAAGTTGACGTCGATGACGTCCAGCGGCCGGGCCAGGTAGCGGTCCACCCCCACCACCGCGGCCAGGTGGTAGACCACGTCCACACCGCGGGTGACGGCCTCGGCCAGGCGGTCGAGGTCGCGGACGTCGCCCTGGACGTACCGGGCGTGCTCCCGGCCCGCCGGGCCGGCCGGGGGCGCGCCGTCGAAGACGGTGACCTCGTCGCCCCGGGTGAGGAGCCGGTCCACGAGGTGGCCGCCGACGAAACCGGACCCGCCCGTGACGACGGCTCGGACGGCGCTCATCGCCCGATCCCCCGGTAGGCGTGGCCCAGTCGGCGCAGGCGGGCGATCGTCTCCTTGGGGTAGTAGGCCCGCCCGTCCAGGATCAGGCAGGAGTCCGCGACGGGCAGCCCGGCGAGGTCGAGGTCCTCGAACTGCCGGTGCAGGGCCAGGACGGCCAGGCAGTCGGCGTCCCGGACGGCCTCGTGCAGGCTCTCCACGGGCCGGACGCCCAGCAGTTCCTCGGCCTGGTCCGGATCGACCAGCGGGTCGTGGGCGCGGACCTCCGCGCCGGCCTTGGCCAGCGCCTCGATGACGCCGCGCGCCGGGGTGGCCCGCAGGTCGCCGGTGTCGTTCTTGAAGGCCAGACCCAGTACGGCGATCTTCGCCCTGGCCGGGTCCTTGCCGCGGGCGACCAGCTCGTCGATGATCAGCTGCGCGGTGTGGCCGGGCATGGCCTCGTTGACCTCGCGGCCGGCCCGGGGCGTCCGGAGCTCCACGCCCCGGCCGCGGGCCGACCGCCACACCATCCACGGGTCCTTGGTCAGGCACGACCCGCCCACCCCGGCGCTGGGCAGCAGGATGTTGACGTTGCCGGACCCCTTGGGCAGGGAGTTCGCCGCCTCGATCACGTCGAGGACGTCCACCCCGTACAGCGCGCAGAACATGGCCAGCTCGTTGGCGAGGGCGATGTTCAGGTCGATCCACCAGTTGCTGGCCAGTTTGGTGATCTCGGCGGCCTCCGGCGAGTCGTGCTCGATGACCCTGACCCCCAGGGCCCGCCGCCAGAACTCCGCCGCGGCCCGCGTGCTGCGCGCGTCGATGCCGCCGACCACGATCGGCAGGGTGCGCAGCTCCGCCAGGGCGGTGCCCTCGGCGAGCCGCTCGGGGGTGCAGGCGAGCAGGAAGTCCGTACCGGCGGTCAGCCCGCCGCGCTCCAGCAGCGGGACCACCAGGTCGCGGGTGGTGCCCGCGGCCAGGGTGCTCTTGAGCAGCACCAGCTGGCCGGGGCGCAGGTGCCCGCTCAGCGCCAGGCAGGCGGCGCGCAGCTGGCCGTCGGCCATCGAGCCGTCGTCGCGGATCGGCGTGCCGACCGCCACGACCACGACGTCGGCCTCCGAGACGGCCGGGTGCTCGCCGGTGACCCGCAGCCGCCCGGCCGCCGTGACCCGCGACAGGACCTCCTCCAGCTCGTGCTCCCGGAAGCGGCAGCGGCCGCTCCGCAGCTCACCGACCAGTTCCGGGTCGGTGTCGATCCCGACGACGTCCAGCCCGCGGTCGGCCAGTGCCGCCGCGAGACACGATCCGACGTATCCCAGGCCGACCACGGCGACGGTCGGGTTCTCGCGTACGTCTGCCCCCGGCGGGTCCGGGAGGTCCACCACTGGCACGGCCATGACCACCTCTTGGTCTCCTCGTCAACGGCAAGCCGGTCGGCGGCCGGGGCGCGGGGGCGGTCCGGACACGGTCCGGCCCGCCCCGGTGGCGGCGGGGCCCTCCGCCCCGGACACGGCGTCCATCCCAATGGTGATCATCACGGCACGCCCCCGCACCTTCCCTGTTGCGGCGGTCCGCGGAATCACCGCGCTCTCCCGCCACGTCCCGCCGTACGGCGCCGCCGCGCCGCCGGATCCCCGCCCCCTCCTGCGCTTTCGCGCCGGTGCGTCCGCGCCGGGGCGTTTATCGGAAATTGCCGTGTCGGGCCCGCTCACTGTCGGCGCCCGTTCCCCGCCCTCACTATGGGCCTCGGAGGAGAATCGCCGTCGCGGGAACGGGGCATCGATGAAAGACATGATCAATGTGTTCCAGCCCATGCTCGGAGAACAGGAGCTGGCGGCCGTACGGGAGGTCTTCGAGAGCAACTGGATCGGCAGGGGCGAGCGGACGAAGGCGTTCGAGGAGGGGTTCGCCCGGCACCTCGGCGTCGGCCCGCGGCACGTGACGTCCACCAACTCGTGCACCGAGGCGACGTTCATCGCGATGGAGCTGGCCGACGTGGGCCCGGGCGCGGAGGTGGTCCTGCCGACGATCAGCTTCGTCGGCGCGGGCAACGCCGTGGCCTCCCGTGGAGCCCGGCCGGTCTTCTGCGACGTCGACCCCCGGACGCTGAACCCCACCGCCGACCACGTCGAGGCCGCGCTGACGCCGCGGACCAGGGCGGTGGTCGTCCTGCACTACGGCGGCCGTCCCGGTGACGTCGCGCGGATCGCGGAACTCTGCCGGGAGCGCGGCGTCCTGCTCGTCGAGGACGCGGCGATCGCGGTCGCCTCGCGCGTCGACGGCCGCGCCTGCGGGACGTTCGGGGACATGGGGGTCTGGAGCTTCGACCACGGCAAGATCCTGGTCACCGTCGACGGCGGCATGCTGTACGTGCGCGACCCCGAGCTCGCGGCGCGCGCACCCAAGCTGGCCTACCTGGGGATGGAGCAGGTCAGCGGGTACGACCAGGCGCTGCGGGCCCGGACCCGGTGGTGGGAGTTCGAGCTGTCCTCCTTCTCCAGGCGCTCGGTCACCAACGACGTGCTCTCCGCCGTGGGCCTGGTGCAGCTCGGCCGCCTGCCCGGTTTCGTGGCCCGCAGGCGCCGGATCGCCGAACGGTACGACCGGGGACTCGCCGGCGTCGAGGGACTGCTCTGCCCGCCGCCGCTGCCGCCGGGCCACGAGTCGTCCCACTACATGTACTGGATCCAGCTGGAGGGCGGCATCAGGGACGACCTAGCGCGCGACCTCTACGAGCGCGGGATCTACACGACCTTCCGCTACCCGCCGCTGCACCGGGTCAGGGCCTACGGCTCCGACGCCGTGCTGCCGGGCGCCGACCGGGCCGCGGACGGCACGCTCCTGCTGCCCATGCACCAGGGGCTGACCGACGCCGACGTCGACCGGGTCGTCGACGCGGTGCGCGAGTGCGTGCGCGCCCGCCTGGGCCGGCGCCGCAGCCCGGCGCCCGCCTGACCGGACGGCCCGCCTGACCGGACGGACGCCCGGGTGTCCGGGGTCCGGGTGTCCGGGGACGCCTGGAGGCCCGGGGCGTCCGAGGCGTCCGGGCGGTCCGCCGGAGGCGGCCGAAGGGCCTCTGCCGCGGCGGTGCGCCGGGTCGGCAGAGGCCCTTCGGCCCGCGGGGGCGGCGGCGCCGTCGCCGTCCGTCCGCCCGTCCGTCGATCAGACGATCCGGACCTCCGGGACGTAGAGGATCCACCGGCCCCCGCTCTCGCGGAACGCCCGCTCCTTGGCCATGATCTCGTCGGCGTGGTTCCAGGCGAACAGCACGGCGTAGTCGGGGTAGGGGTCTGCGAACGCCTCCGGCGGCCGCACCGGCAGGTGCGAGCCGGGCACCAGGTGCCCCTGCTTCGACGGGGTGGAGTCGCACACGAACGGGATCAGGTCCGGGCCGATCCCGCAGTAGTTCGTCACCGTGGTGCTCTTGCCCGGCGCGCCGTAGCCGACCACCCGCCGCCCCTGTGCGCGCAGGTCGCGCAGGAGGGCGACCAGCTCGTCCCGGATGCGCTCCACCCTCCCCCGGAAGCGGTCGAGCGTCCCGGGCTCCGACAGCCCCCGTTCGCGCTCCTCGGCGAGGAGTTCCTCCACCGCCGGGCTCGGGACCCGCGCGCCCGGCCGCGCCAGCGTGTAGCGGATCTCGCCGCCGTGCAGCGGGATGCGCTCGGCGTCGACCAGTTCGAAGCCGAAGCGCCGGGCCATCGCCCGCACCGAGGTCACGCTGAAGTAGAAGACGTGCTCGTCGTAGATCTGGTCGAACGCCGTCCGCTCGACGACCGTGCCCAGGTAGGGCTCCTCGAACACGAAGACGCCGCCCGGCGCGAGCAGCGCGTCGATCCCGCGGAAGACCGAGGCGACGTGCGCGATGTGGCAGATCGTGTTGGCGCCGAAGACGACGTCCGCCGCGCCGTGGCGGGCACGGACGCCGGCCGCCGTCCGCTCGTCGAAGAACTCGGTCAGCACCTCGACGCCCTTGGCCCTGGCCAGTTCCGCCACGTTGGCGGAGGGCTCGACGCCCAGGTGCCGGACGCCGGCCCGGGCGATCGTCGACAGCATCACCCCGTCGTTGCAGCCGATCTCGACGACGAACGGGTCGGGACCGGTGAGTTCGGTCTCGAGGAGGCGCAGCGCGTTCTCCTCGAAGTGCTTGCGGTGGCCGGCGGACCCCGACGCGTGGTACCGGTACCCGCCGTGGTACCTGCGCTCCTGCGGGACCTCGTCGACGAGCTGCGCCATCGCGCAGTCCGCGCACGCCGCCGCCGCCAGGCGGAAGAAGTACTCACCGTCGGTCTCGTCCGGCCGCAGGAAGCCGTTGGCCGTCGGCTGCCGCCCCAGGTCGACGAACTCCCGCAGTTCACCACCGCATACCCGGCATCTTCTGTCCATGTGCCGGATCGTAGACACGCGCGCCCCCGGCCGCTTCTTCACCAGTGCCGTGCTCCGCCCCGCACGCGGTCCCGGCCGCGGCCTCTCCCGGGCGTCCCGGGGCCGCTTCCCCGGAAGGCCGCAGCGCATTTACGGAGATGCGGCGGGAAACGGCGCGGTGATGATTCTGGAGTAGTCGTCGCAGTAGGAGCGCCAGCATTCCTGTAGGGGGCCCCGATGCTCACCAGCGGTAGCGTCACCATGCCGGATTCCGACTACCTCCGGCTCATCATCCACGGCACGACCGCCTTCGAGCTGCTCCGCACCGCACTGGAGCTCGACCTCTTCGAGCACCTGGAGGCGGCCGGCGGGATGGACGTGGCGGCGGCCGCGGCGGCCATGGGCGTCGCCGAGCAGCCGGCCCGCGTCCTGCTGCTGGGCCTGAGCTCCGTGCGGCTGCTGGACAGACGCGACGGCCGGTACGTCAACAGCCCGGTGGTGCGGCGCAAGCTCCTGCGGTCCAGCCCGCGTTTCCTGGGCCCGCTCGTCGACGTCCAGGCGCGCGTCATCAACGCGAGCATGCCGGACCTCGCCGAGGCGGTACGGCGCGGCACCAACGTCGGGCTGCGGCGCCTCGACGGTCCCGGCGCGACGCTGTACGAGCGGCTCACCGCCCACCCGGACCTGCAGGAGGTCTTCTACGCCAACATGGGCGACGCGTCGCGCAAGTCGTTCGCGCAGCTCCTCGACCACTACGACTTCAGCGGGATCCGGCACGCCGTCGACGTCGGCGGCGGCGACGGCACCAACGCCGTCGAGCTGGCGCGGCGCCACCCGGACCTCACCGTGACGGTCTTCGACCAGGAGAGCGTGGTCCGGCTCGCCGCGGAGCGGATCGACGATCCCGACCTGCGCAAGCGGGTGCGCTTCCGGGCCGGGGACCTGCTGACCGACCCGCTGCCCGAGGGCGCCGACGCGATCCTGCTGTTCCACATCTTCGAGATCTGGTCGCTGGAGCGCAACACCGAGCTGCTGCGCAGGTGCCACGACGCGCTCCCGGACGGAGGCGTGTGCCTCGTCTACAACATCGCCTGCGACGACGAGGGCACCGGCCCGATGACCGCCGGGCTGGTCTCGCCGTACTTCCTCACCCTCGCCTCCGGCGAGGGCATGGCCTACTCACCGGGCGACATGGAGCGCGCCGTCCGCGCCGCCGGCTTCTCGCACGTGGAGCGCCGCCAGGACCTGGGCTTCAGCCACGCGCTCGTCGTCGGCCGCCGCTAGATCCCCCTTCCCCCGACCGCGAGCCGCTCTGGAGGTCCCGCCGGGATGCCCACGACGAACGAAGGAGGGCCGATGAACTCCCCCGAACCCCCCGAACCCCTCGCCATCATCGGGATGGCCTGCAGATTCGCCGGAGGCGTCGACTCGCCGGAGGCGTTCTGGGACCTGCTGCGCGAGGGCCGCGACACCGTCGGGGAGGTTCCCCCGGACCGCTGGGACGGGTACGCCGCCCGGGGACACGAGTACGCCGCCGCCGTACGGGAGGTGACGCGGCGCGGTTCCTTCCTCGACGACGTGCGCGGGTTCGACGCCGAGTTCTTCGACATCACCCCGCGCGAGGCCGCGCTCATGGACCCGCAGCAGCGGATCGTGCTGGAGCTGTGCTGGGAGGCGCTGGAGCACGCGGGCATCCCGCCGCGCGACCTCGCCGGGACCGACGCCGGGGTGTTCATGGGGGTCGGCGCGGACGACTACGGCCGCAGGCTGCTGGAGGACCTGCCCCGCATCGAGGCGTGGACCGGCATCGGCGGCGCCTACTGCGGGGTCGCCAACCGCGTCTCCTACACGCTCGACCTGCGCGGGCCGAGCATGGCGGTGGACACGGCCTGCTCGTCGTCGCTGGTCGCCGTCCACCTCGCCGCGCAGGCGCTGCGCGCCGGGGAGTGCCCGGTGGCGCTGGCCGGCGGGGTGATGGTGATGGCGGCGCCGGGCCTCTCGCTGGTGCTCGACGCGGCCGGCGCCACCGCGCCCGACGGCCGCAGCAAGTCCTTCGACGCGGCGGCGGACGGCTACGGCCGCGGCGAGGGCGGCGGCGTCGTCGTGCTGAAGCGGCTGGCGGACGCCCGGCGCGACGGCGACCGGGTGCTCGCGGTGATCCGCGGCAGCGCCGTGCACCAGGACGGCCGCACCAACGGCATCATGGCGCCCAGCGGCCGGGCGCAGGCCCACCTGATGCGCCGGGCCTACGAGGCCGCCGGCGTCGACCCGGCCACGGTCGGCTACGTGGAGGCGCACGGCACCGGCACCCGGGTCGGCGACCCGCTCGAGGCCGGTGCGCTGGCCGAGGTCTTCGGCCGCGGCCGGCCCCGGGGGCGTCCCTGCCTGATCGGGTCGGTGAAGCCGAACATCGGCCACCTCGAAGCGGGCGCCGGCGTGGCCGGCGTGATCAAGACGGTGCTCGCGCTCCGGCACGGGGAGATACCGCCGAGCCTGAACGTCACCACGCCCAACCCGGCGATCCCGTGGGAGGCCTCGGGACTGCGGGTGGTGACCGGGCCGGCCGCCTGGCCGGACACCGGCGGGCCGCGGCGGGCCGGGGTCTCCGGGTACGGCTACGGCGGCACGATCGCGCACGTCATCCTGGAGGAGGGGGACGCGCCCGCGGAGCGGCCGGGCCCGGACGCCGGCCCGGCGCTGTACCCGCTGTCCGGGGCGAGCCGGGCGGCCGTCGGCGAGTACGCGGGCCGGCTGGCCGACCTGCTCTCGCGCGGCGGGCCGGGCACGGCCGACGTCGGGCACACCCTGGCCCGCCGGCGCACGCACCTGCCGCACCGGGCCGCCGTGTTCGCGGCCGACCGCGGGCAGCTGGTCGCGCGGCTGCGGGAGCTGGCCGCGCAGGGCACGGGGCCGGCGACCGGGACCGCGGTGCCGGGCGCCGGGCGCGGGCTGGTCTGGGTGTTCTCCGGTCACGGTTCCCAGTGGCCCGGGATGGCCCGCGAGCTGCTCGCCGGGCACCCGGCGTTCGCCGGGGTGATCGACCGCCTGGAGCCGGTCTTCGCCGAGGAGATGGGCCTGTCGCCCCGTGCGGTGATCGCCGACGACGCCCCGCAGCCGGTGCACGTCGTCCAGCCGATGATCTTCGCGGTGCAGGTGGCGCTCGGTGCGGTCTGGCGGGCCTGCGGGGTGCGGCCCGACGCGGTGATCGGCCACTCGGTCGGCGAGATCGCGGCGGCCGTCACCGCCGGGGTGCTCACCCTGGAGCAGGGCGCGAGGCTGGTGTGCCGGCGCTCGCTGCTGCTGCGCCGGGTGGCGGGCCGCGGCGCCATGGTCCTGGTGAACCTGCCGCCGGAGAAGGCCGAACGCCGCCTCGGCGACCGGCGCGACCTGGCCGTGGCCGTCGCCGCCTCGACGGGCTCGGCGGTGGTCTCCGGCGACGTCCGCGCCGTCGAGGAGCTCGCCGGGCGGTGGCGTGCCGAAGGGCTCGCCGTACGCCGCGTCGACTCCGACGTGGCCTTCCACAGCCCGCACATGGACCCGCTGCTCGCCCCGCTGGCCGAGGCCGCCGCCGACCTGCCGCCGGGCCCGCCGGCGGTCCGCCTCTACAGCACGGCGCTGGAGGACCCCCGCTCCGGCGCGCCCCGCGACGGCGCCTACTGGGCGGCCAACCTGCGCGGACAGGTGCGGTTCGCCCAGGCGGTGACGGCCGCCGTCGAGGACGGCTACCGCCTGTTCGTCGAGGTCTCCCCGCACCCGGTCGTGGAGCACTCCATCGGTGAGACGCTCGACGAGCTCGGCGTCGACGACGCCTACGTGACCCACTCCCTGCGCCGCGGCCGGCCCGAGTCGGAGACCCTGCTGACCAACCTGGGCCTGCTGTACTGCCACGGCGCGGACGTCGACTGGTCGCGCGCCTGGCCGGGCGGCGCGCTCGCCGACCTGCCGGGGCCGGCCTGGCAGCGCAGGCCCCACTGGGCCGGGGAACCGGCCGGCCGCGCCGAGCCGCCCGCGCGGCACGACCCGTCGAGCCACACGCTGCTCGGCGGCAGGACCCGCCTGAACGGCACGACCCCGGCACGGGCGTGGCTGACCCGCCTGGACCGCGGCTCGCGCCCCTACCCCGGCCGGCACCCGGTGCGCGGAGTGGAGATCGTCCCCGCCGCCGTGCTGCTGAACACGTTCCTGGCGGCCGCGTCGTCCGCGGGGTCCCCGCCGGACCTGGCCGACGTGGCCCTGCGGGTGCCGGTCAGCCTCACCGGCCCGCGCGACCTCCAGGTCGTCCTGCAGGACGGCGTCGTCCGGCTCTCCTCCCGGATCGCGGACGAAGCCTCCGGTGCGGACGGCGCGGACGACGACGCCGGCTGGGTCACGCACACCACGGCGGTCGTGGAACCCCGGTCCGCGCTCCCGGACGGCCCCGCCCTGCGCGTGGCGGCCGCCGAGGAGCTGCCGCCCGACCACGTGGTCGCCAGGCTCGCCTCCCTGGAGGTGGCCGAGATGGGCTTCCCCTGGACCGTCGAACGGCTCCGGCGCGGCGACGGCGGCCTGGTGGCCGTGATCGGCACCGGGGCCGATGCCGGAGCCGCACCCGGAGCCGGAGCCGGAGCCGGACCCGGAGCCGGGGCGCCGCCCGCCACGTGGGCTCCGCTGATCGACGCCGTCCTGTCGACCGCCTCGGTGGCCTTCTCCGGCCCGCCGGTCCTGCGCATGCCCGCGCGCATCCGGCGCGTCACCCTGGCGGACGAGCCGCCGGCGCGGGCGCGCGTCACCGTCCGCGTGACCGGCGACGACACCGTCGACGTGGAGATCGCCGACCTCGGCGGCGCCGTGGCCGGCCGGCTCACCGGCCTGCGGTACGGCCTGCCCGACGGCGACGCCGGGACCTCCGCCGGTCCCCGCCGGCTGGTCCACGAGATCGTCTGGCGGCCGGTGGAGCGCACCGCCCCCCGGCCCGGCGGGGACGCCGGGGACGCAGGAGATCTCGAGGAGGCGGTCCTCGTGGGCCCGGACGGCGCCCTGCGCGACCGGCTGGCCGGCGCCCTCGGCGGCGCGGGCGTCCCGTACCGCGTCGCCGCCGGACCTGAGGAGCTGCGCGAGACCGAGCTGACCGGCCGCCGCGCCGTCGTCGTGGTGCCGCCGGACTGCGGTCCCGGTGAGGTGGGCGAGACGGCGGCCCGCGCCGCGTGGCTGCTGGCCCGGACCGCGCAGCGGCTGGCCGGCACCGGCGGCGCCCGTCCCGCCCGGCTGTGGTGCGCGACCGAGGGCGCGCGAGAGGGGGCGACCCCCGGGGCGCTCGCGCAGAGCGCGCTGTGGGGCCTGGGACGGATCATCGGCGGTGAGCACCCCGAGCTCTGGGGCGGCGTCGTGGACCTCGGGCGCTCCCCGCGGGACCCGGACGGCTTCGCAGGCGTCCTGCGCGCCGTACGCGGCGAGGACGTCGTCGCGGTGCGCGACGGCGAGCCCTCGGTGCCGCGGCTGCGCCGCCCGGACGGCGAGCCCGGCGGGGCCCCGGCGGCCTGCCGCCCGGACGGCACCTACCTGGTCACCGGGGGCCTGGGCGCCCTCGGTCTGGAGGTCGCCCGGTGGCTGGCGGACCGGGGCGCGCGCCGGATCGTCCTGGCCGGCCGTACGGCCCTGCCGCCCCGCGACCGCTGGGACGACCCGGCCGATGCCGGGCTCGCGGCGAAGGTCGCGGCGGTCCGGGCGCTCGAACGGCGCGGCGTCACCGTGGTCACGGTCGCGCTGGACGTGGCCGACGCGCGGGCCGCGGCGGCGGCGCTCTCCCCCGCCGCGCTCGGGCTGCCGCCGATCCGCGGCGTCGTGCACGCCGCGGGCGTCGTCGACGACCGCGTGGTCCGGGCCCTGGACGAGGCGTCGCTCCGTACGGTCCTGCGGCCCAAGGTGGACGGCGCGCTGGTGCTGGACGCCCTGTTCCCGCCGGGGAGCGTGGACTTCTTCGTGCTGTTCTCCTCCTGCGGCCAGCTGCTCGGTCTCCCCGGGCAGGGCGCCTACGCGGCGGGCAACGCGTTCCTGGACGCGCTCGCCGCCCGCCGCCGGGCCGCCGGGGACGCCGGGACGATCGGCTTCGGGTGGACGTCCTGGCGGGGGCTGGGCATGTCCACCTCCTCGGCGGTGACGGACGCCGAGCTGGCCGCGTGCGGCACGGGCGACATCACCGCCGCGGAGGCGTTCGACGCCTGGGAGCTGGCGGAGCGGCACGGCCTGGCGTACGCGGCCGTGCTGCGGACCGTCCCGGCCGACGGCGGCGCGCGCAGGCCGGCGCTGCTGGCGGAGCTGCCGCCGGAGACGCCCGGCGGGGAGCCCGCGGCCGAGGCGGGGGCCCCGCGCTGGGCCGGTCTGGAGGGGGCGGAGCTGCACGAGGTCCTCGTCGAGGAGATCCGCCTGCAGGTGGCCGCGGAGACGAAACTGTCCGCCGCCGAGCTGGACCCGCGCCGCCCGCTGGTGGAGATGGGGCTCGAGTCCGTCATGACGGCCCGGATCCGCCGGGGGCTCGAGCGGCGCTTCCGCATCCCGCTGCCGGCGACGCTGTTCTGGGACCGGCCCACGATCGACGCGATCGCCTCCCTGCTGGCCGAGAGGGTCGAGGGGAGCGCCCTGCTCAGTGAGAGGAGTGCGAGATGAGACCCGAGGGGGCCGTGCCCTGGCCCGAGGACCTGGCCCGCGTCTACCGCGCGGCGGGCTGCTGGCGCGACCGCCCGCTGGGCTCCCTGGTGTGGGAGTGGGCGGAGCGGCGGGGCGACCGGGTCGCGGTGGTCGACGGCGGCCACCGCCTGACCTACCTCGACCTGGCGCTGCGCTCCGACGCCCTGGCCGAGGGCCTCGCCGGGCTGGGGCTCGCCGCCGGCGACACGCTCCTGCTGCAGCTCCCGAACCGCTGGGAGTTCGTCGTGGTCACCCTGGCCTGCCTGCGGCTGGGCGTGGTGCCGGTGATGATGCTGCCGGCGCACCGCGAGCACGAGCTGGCCTCGATCGGCGCGCACGTCGGGGCCAAGGCCCTGGTCGTGCCGGACGGCTGGCGCGGCTGCGACCACCAAGAGCTGGCCTGCCGGGTGGCGGACGCGCTGCCCGGCCCGGCGCGGGTGCTGGTCGTGGGCGACGAGGTGCGGCCGGGCTGCGTGGACGTGCGCGCCCTGATGCGGCGCGGCGGCGACCCCGGGCGGCGGCGCCGCCGGCTGGACGAGCGGGCGCCCGACCCCTCCGACGTCGCGGTGTTCCTGCTGTCGGGGGGGACGACGGGCGTGCCCAAGGTGATCGGCCGCACGCACAACGACTACGAGTACAACTTCCGGCGCTGCGCCGAGGTCTGCGGGTTCGGCCCGGACACCGTGTACCTGGCGGTGCTCCCGGTCGCGCACAACTTCGCGCTGGCCAGCCCCGGCGTCCTGGGCGCGCTGCACGCCGGCGGCCGGGTCGTGCTGCTGCCGACCCCCCGGCCGGAGGCGGTGTTCGCGGCCGTCGAGGCCGAGGGCGTCACCGCCACCTCCGCGGTCCCGGCCGTGGTGCTCAAATGGGTGGAGGCGGCCGGGAGCTGCGGCCGCGACCTGTCCAGCCTGCGCCACGTCCACGTCGGCGGGTCCGTGCTCTCGCCGGAGGTCGCCGCGCGCATCGGCCCGGCGCTGGGCTGCCGGCTGCAGCAGGTGTACGGCATGGCCGAGGGCCTCATCTGCTACACCCCGGCCGACGCGCCCGACGAGGTGGCCCACGCCACCCAGGGCTCGCCGATCAGCGCGTACGACGAGCTGCTGGTGGTCGGCCCGGACGGGCGCCCGGTGCCTCCCGGCGAGCCGGGCGAGCTGCTCACCCGCGGCCCGTACACGCCGCGCGGCTACTTCGGGGTGCCCGCCCAGAACGCCGTCTCGTTCACCCCCGACGGCTGGTACCGCACCGGCGACCTGGTGCGGATCACCCCCGGGGGCGACGTGGTGGTCTGCGGGCGGGTCAAGGACCTGATCAACCGGGCCGGGGAGAAGATCTCCGCCGGGGAGATCGAGACCCTGGTCCAGGAGATGCCGGAGGTGGCGGAGGCCGCCGCGGTCGCGGTGCCCGACCCGGAGGTCGGCGAGCGGGTGTGCCTGTTCGTCCGCGTCCGTCCGGGCCGCACGCTGACGCTCGACGACGTGGCGGGCGCCCTGGCGGCCCGGGGCGTCGCCGCGTTCAAGATCCCCGAACGGCTCGAGGTGCTGGACGAGCTGCCGCACACCCCGATCGGCAAGCCCGACAAGAAGCGGCTGCTCGACCTGGTCGCGGCGGGCGGGAGGTGAGATGCGCCGGCTCCGCGTCGACGTGGCGGGCGGCGGGCCCGGCGGGTTGTTCCTCGCCCGGCTCCTGAGGCTGGCGGACCCGTCGTCCTCGGTCCGGGTGCACGAGCGCAACGGCCCGGACGACACCTTCGGGTTCGGCGTGGTCTTCTCCGACCGCACGATGTCCTCGATCCGGGCGGCCGACCCGGAGACCCACGAGCTGATCCGCCGGGCCAGCGTCTCGTGGTCCGACATGGAGGTGCGGCTGCCCGGCGCGTCCCTGCGCTACGGCGGGTACGGCTTCACCGCCGTCTCCCGGCGCGTCCTGCTGAGCATCCTGCGGCGCCAGGCCGTCCGGGCCGGCGCCGAGGTCCGCTTCCACCGGGAGCTGCGGCTCGGCCCGGACGACGGGCCCGGGCACGTGACCGTCCTGGCGGACGGCGCCGGGTCGGCCAACCGCGGCCGGTGGGCCGGGCGGTTCGGCACCGCCGTCGAGACCGGCGCGGCCAGGTACGTCTGGTTCGGGACCGAGGCCCCGTTCGACGCGGTGACCTTCCCGTTCGTGCCCACCGGGTACGGCGTCTTCGCCGCGCACGCCTACCCGTACGGCGAGGGCCTGAGCACCTTCATCGTGGAGGCCGACGAGCGGACCTGGCGCAACGCCGGCCTGGACGCCCCGGTGCGGGCGGGCCTGACCGACCACCGCTCCCGGGAGATGCTGGCCGGGGTGTTCGCCGAGCACCTCGGCGGGCGGCCGCTGATCGGCAACGCCAGCAGGTGGCACGCCTTCCGGGTGGTGCGCAACGCCCGCTGGTCGGCCGGGAACGCCGTGCTGCTGGGCGACGCCGCGCACACCGCGCACTTCTCGGTCGGCTCGGGCACGAAGCTCGCCATGGAGGACGCCATCGCGCTCGCCGACGCCCTGCGCCGGGCCGGGCGGCCGGACGAGGCGTTCGCCGCCTACGAGGCCGCGCGCCGGGGGCCGGTGGCCCGGACCCAGGCCCTGGCCGAGCGGAGCATGCGCTGGTGGGAGAGCTTCGGCCGCCGGATGCACCTGCCGCCGCACCGGTTCGGCATGCACTTCATCACCCGCACCGGGGCGATCGCCTACGCCGGGCTGCGCCGGCGACACGGCGACCGGATCGCCGAGGCCGAGGCCGAGTTCGCCGCGCTGGCCCGCGCCGGGGGGCCTCCGGGCACGTCTCCGGTGTCCTCCGTCCCGCCGGACGGGAGGCACCGGGGCACGTCCCCGGGGCCCGCCGGCCCGCCGGATGGGAGGCGTCCTGGCACGCGTCCGCCCGCCGCCGTCCCGCCGGGCGGCGGGCCGCCTCCGATCCGGGACGGCGGCGCGCTGGGTCTCCCGGTCGACCTGGGACCGCTCCGGCTGCCCACCCGGGTGGCCGCGTGGCTGCCGGGCGGCGCGGACCCGCGGGACTCCCCCGTCCCCCGGGCCGGCGTCTCGCTGGTCCTCGCCGACCTGCGCGGCACGGCGGCGGGGAGCTCGGAGAGCCTGGAGAGGGCCGTCCGCGGCGTGGCGGCGAGGGCGGCCACGATGCCGGGCGCTGTGCCGGGTGTCGTCCTCGGCCCGGACGCGGACCCCGGCGCCGTCGGCCGGGCCGTGCACGTCGGCGGTGTCCGGTTCGTCGAGGTCGTGCCGGCCGAGGGCGTCACCGACCCCGCGGTGGTCGCCGCGCTGCTGGACCGGGTGGGACGGGTCGCGGCGGTGTGCGCGGGGCTGCGCTGCCCGGCGGAGGACGCCTGGTCCGGCCGGGCCGGGCGGCTGCTCGACCGGTGCCGGGAACTGCGCGCGCTGGGTGCGGCCTGCCTGCACCTGCACGACGCCCCGCCCTGCGCCGGCTCCGCCGGGGCGCACTGGGAGCGGCTGGTCGGCTGGGCCGACCGGATCCGGACCGAGACCGGGCTGCCGGTCCTCCTGGACGGGCCGGACGGCTGGGCGCCGTGCGGGGACGGGGCGGGGGACGACGCCGGGGCCGGGAACGCCGTCGGAGCCGGGACCGCGATCGGGGACGGGGACGACTGGGCCTCCCGGCTGCACGTGACCGTGGTCAGCGGGCGGGCCGACGTGGTCGTGGCCCGCCCGCCGGCCCGGTGCTGCGCGGTCAGGATCCGCGGGACATGACCTGGTGGGCGCCCTGCCGTTCGCCGAGCACGCGGGCGAGCGCGTCGGCGAACTCGACCGGATGCGTCACGTACCCGACGTGCCCGCCCGGGAAGTCGACGACCGGGAGGCCCAGCCGCTCGGCCAGCACGGTGTTGGGCCGGTACGGGAAGTGCTCGCGGGAGGCGCTCCCCCCGGCAAGCACCAGCCGGTCCGAGACCCCTTCCAGCGCCGCGACGTCGAGGTCGAAGGCCGGGTACGGCAGGATCTCGTGCTCGAACCAGAAGACCTGGTTGCGGCGGATCCGGGCCAGCATCGCCTCCAGCCGCTCCGGTGGGGGCTGGAGGTCCTGCGGCGGCCGCGTGGGCTCGGCCATGCCGGCCCGTTCGCGGAAGAACCGCATCGCCACCTGGGCGCCGTCGCGGCGGTACACGTCGTACAGGTCGGCGTAGAACCGCAGCCACCGCCCGGCGTCCGGCAGCACGGAGGCCAGCGGCGGCTCGTGGGCGACCAGCGTCCGGACGCTCCGCGGGTACCGCGCGAGCAGGTGGAGCGCGGTGATGGCCCCGGAGCTGCCGCCCATCACGTGCGCGGGCCCGCCGGCCAGGCGGGTGAGCAGCCGGTGGGCGTCGCCGGCGTCGGTGTCCACCCGCCGCGCGTCGTCCACCGGCTCGTCCGCCCGGCTGCGGGAGAAGCCCCGCCGGTCGTAGGTGATGACCGTGTGGCGGCCCGCCAGCGCCTCCGCCAGCGGCTCGTAGGGCCCGGCGTCGCCGTTGCCGGTGGGGATGAGCAGCAGGGCGGGACCGCTCCCGCGGACCTCGTAGTAGAGGGTCGCGCCGGGCACCGCCAGCGTGCCGGTCGTCATCGTGCGCATCGGTCCTCCAGAGGGCGGCGGCGCGGGGTGCTCACCGGCGCCGGTGCTCCGCGGTCAGCCGCTCCAGCACGGGGACCACCCCGGCCGGGCTCGGCATGGACAGCCAGTCGTCGAAGACGGCCTGCGCGCCCCGCGCGTACGAGGCGTCGTTCACCACCTGGTCGATCATCTTGCGGATCTCGTCGACCGACTGCGTCCGGTGGTCCAGCCGGGTGCCGGCGCCGCGGCCGATCACGTACTCCGAGGTGGGGGTCGCCTCCAGCTTCTTGGCCGGCAGCTCCCACGTGGTGACGGTCTCGGTGACCTCTTCGCTGACGCCGAACTCGAAGCCGTTGCGGAAGGTGCCGTCCTCGATGCTGCGCGGGTCCACCTCGGAGGGGCGGACCAGGACGGACTCCCCGGTGTCGCAGACGATCTGCGGGACCTTGGCCGCGCACGCCGCGCCGAACGTGCCGATGCCGCCGTGGTGGATGACCGCCGAGCAGGTCGGCAGCAGCTGGGTCAGCGAGACCCACTCGATCGTGCGCACGTTGCCGGGGACGTGCTCGACGCCCTCCAGCTGCAGGGGGTTGAGCGTGGCGACCAGCTCCACGTCCAGGCCCCCCGCCGCTTCGATGATCATCGGCGAGCGGCCCCAGTCGCCCTTGATGAACCGGCGGGTCGACTCCCCCAGGGTCAGGGCCACCCTGGGCACCCGCGGCCGCTCGCGGAGCCATTCGGGGAAGGGCACGGCACCGGTGTACGGCACGTACCGCATCGGCACCCTGACCGTGCCGGTCGGCAGCGTCATGCCGGGCGGCATCGGGTCGATGGACCACTGCCCGTACAGCAGTTCGTCGTCGACCTCGATCCCGTACCGCTCGGCCAGCGGCCCGACCATGTCGGCCTGCGGGTTCTCGGACAGGCCGGCCGCCCGCAGCGCGTCGCGGCGCGCGGCGAGCCGGTCGAAACTCCATCCCGGGTAGTCGGGGCCCAGCAGGAAACGGGCGTGCGCGGCACCGCAGGCGCGCGCGGCCACCGGGCCGGAGGCGAACGTCGGATCCCAGATCACCAGGTCCGGCCGCCAGGCCCGGGCGAAGTCGACCAGTTCCCCGGCCTCCGGCAGATCGGTCCGCACGTAGTCGGAGATCGCGCAGAGCAGCCACTGGTGGAAGACGATCCAGTGCTCGCGCTCCTCCCCCTGCAGACCGAGGACGTCGGCGAAGCGGAGCACCTCGCGAGGGTGCTCCGGGGGCTTGGCGTCGGACCTGATGCGCGGCTCGACGCCGTGCGGGTCCCCCAGCGGCACGGGGGTGAGGCCCGCCGCGGTGACGGCGCCGGCGAAGCTCGCGTGGGTGGCGACGCGGACCTCGTGTCCCGCGCTCTGCAGCGCCCACGCGCACGGCACCACCGGCCACAGGTGGGCGTGCGACGGGTACGAAGTGAACAGGACGCGCATGGGGCTTCCCCTGAGGATGTGAAGGCCGTGGAGCCGGGCTGGGCCGGGCCGGGACCGCGTTCCCGCGGGCGGGCGGGCGGTCCGGTCGGCCGCCCGGCGGCGCCGCCCGGCTGATACCGCCATGACGATCCCACCGCCGCCCGTCCGGGGCATCTTCCGGCGTGCGCTCCCGCGCCGTACGGCTCCACACCGTACGGCTCCGCGCCGCCGTACCGGTGCGGGAGCGGGAGCGGCCGGTGGGAGCGCACGCCGGAAGATGCCCCGGGGCTGCGCGGCCTGCGATCGTGGGCGGGACAGGTGTCGGCCGGAACCGGGTCCGCGAGGGCGCGGCCCGACGACGAGAGGACTGGTGGGTGACTACAGCGGACGTTTCCTCCGGCGCCCCGGCGCGGGCCGGGTGGCGCCAGTGGGCGGGTCTGGCCGTGATGTGCCTGCCGACCATGCTCACGACCGTGGACATCACCGTGATGTTCCTGGCGCTGCCGCACGTGAGCGCGGATCTGGGCGCGAGCGGGGTCGAGCAGCTCTGGATATCGGACGTCTACGGCTTCATGATCGCCGGGTTCCTGGTCACGATGGGCACGCTGGGCGACCGGATCGGCCGGCGCAGGGTGCTGCTGGCCGGGGCGGCGGTGTTCGTCGCCGCCTCGCTGCTGGCCGCCTGGTCGACCTCGACGGCGATGCTGATCGGCGCCCGGGCGCTGCTCGGCGTGGCCGGGGCGACGGTGGCGCCCTCGGTCCTGGCGCTGATCCGGGACATGTTCCCCGACCCCCGGCAGATGGGCACGGCCATGGGCGTGTGGGGCTCGTCCATCATGGCGGGCGTGATCCTCGGCCCGGTGGTCGGCGGCCTGCTGCTGGGCGCCTTCCCGTGGGGGTCGATCTTCCTGATGGCCGTGCCCGTCATGGGCCTGCTGCTGCTGACCGCGCCGTTCCTGGTGCCCGAGTCCCGCGACCCCGGCGCGGGGCGGCTCGACTGGGTGAGCGTGCTGCTCTCCCTGGGCGCCGTGCTGCCGCTCGTCTACGGGCTCAAGGAGCTGGCCCGCAACGGCTGGGCGCTGCCGCCGGTCGCCGCGATCCTCCTGGGGGCGGTCTGCGCCCCGGTCTTCGTACGGCGGCAGCGCGCCCTGGCCGACCCGCTGCTCGACCTGCGCCTGTTCGGCGTCCGCGCGCTCTCCGGCACCATGTCGCTGTCCTTGATGTTCGCGTTCGTCATGGGCGGGACCGGCCTGGTGGCCACGTTGTTCCTGCAGCTCGTGCAGGGGCTCACGCCGTTCGACGTCGCGCTGTGGATGGTGGTCCCGGCCCTCACCATGATCGTGGTGGGCAACGCGGCCGGCGCCGCCGCGCGGGCCGTCCGCCCCGCCTACCTGATCGCCGGAGGGGCCGTGCTCGCGGCGGCCGGCATGGTGGTGCTCACGCGGGTGGACGCCGTCGGCGGCCTGCCGGTCCTGATCGCCGGCCTGGTCATGGTCTACGCCGGGGGCAGCCCGATCACCGTGCTGAGCCCTCTGCTGGTCATGACGTCCGCGCCGCCGGAGCGCGCCGGGTCGGCCGGGTCGCTGCAGTCCACCGGGAGCGAGTTCGGCACAGCGCTGGGGGTGGCCGTGCTGGGCCTGGCGGCCACCGCGGTCTACCGCGCCCACGTCACCGTCCCCGCCGGGCTGCCCGCCGGGACCGCCGCCACGGCTCGCGAGAGCCTCAGCGGGGCGGTGCTCACCGCGCAGCAGGTGCCGGGGCGGGCCGGCGCCGAGCTGCTCGCCTCCGCCCGGGACGCCTTCACCGGCGGGCTGCACGTCACCGCGCTCATCGCGGCGGTCGTCTTCCTCGGTCTGGCCGCCGTCGCGCTGGCCGGCCTCCGGCACGTCCCGCCCACCGGTGCGGCGCAGGCCGCCGGGCCGCAGGAGGCGGACGCGCACCCGGCCGGCGGGCCGGCGGGGACCGGCCCGGAGAAGACCGGCCGGGTGGAGACCGGCCCGACGGAGACCGGCCCGGCGGGGACCGGCGGGCCCGGGCCCGCGCGGGCGTCCGAGGGCTCCGGCGGGGTCTCCGTGCGCTGAGACCCCGGCACGCGGGCCGCCGTGCGGCCGCCCGCGACCGCACGCCTCCGCAAGCTGCTCGCAGGGAAACCTCGGAGTCGATCATGAAAGCTCTTGTTCTGTCGGGCGGTTCGGGAACACGCCTGCGCCCCTTCAGCTACTCCATGCCCAAACAGCTCATCCCCGTCGCCGGCCGGCCGGTCCTGGAGCACGTCCTGCACGGCGTCCGGGACCTGGGGGTGACGGAGGTCGGCATCGTGGTGGGCGCGTGGTCGCCCGAGATCGAGCGGGTGGTCGGCGACGGCTCCCGCCTCGGGGTGCGCGTCACCTACATCCGGCAGGAGCGGCCGCTGGGCCTGGCGCACTGCGTCAGGCTCGGCCGCCCGTTCCTCGGCGACGACGACTTCGTGATGTACCTGGGCGACAACATGCTGCCCGACGGGGTCGCCGACATCGCCGCGTCCTTCCGGGCGGAACGCCCGGCCGCGCACGTGGTGGTGCAGAAGGTGGCCGACCCCCGGGCGTTCGGCGTCGCGGAGGTGGCGGCGGACGGCACCGTGCGGCGCCTGGTCGAGAAGCCCCGCCATCCGCGCAGCGACCTGGCCCTGGTCGGCGTCTACTTCTTCACCGCGGCCGTCCACGCGGCGGTCGCGGCCGTCACCCCCGGCCGCCGGGGTGAACTGGAGATCACCGACGCGATCCAGCTGCTGATCGACCGCGGCGCCACGGTCAGGGCCGCCGAGTACGGCGGCTACTGGAAGGACACCGGGCGGATCGACGACGTGCTGGAGTGCAACCGCCACCTGCTGCGCGGGCTCCGCACCGAGATCGCCGGCGAGGTCGACCCCCTCAGCCGCCTGTCCGGACCGGTGATGGTGGCGCCGGGGGCCCGCGTGGTGCGTTCGCTGGTCACCGGCCCGGTGATCATCGGCCCGGGCACCCTCGTCGAGGACAGCCGGATCGGGCCGGACGTCTCCCTCGGCCGTGACTGCGTGCTCCGCGGCACGGGCCTGGCCGGCTCCATCGTCATGGACGAGGCCTCCATCTCGGGGATCGACCGGCTGCACGACTCCCTGATCGGCCGGGCCGCCGTCATCGCCCCCGGCCCCGGTGACGTCCGGCACCGCCTCGTCGTCGGCGATCACACGCGCGTCGAGATCGCGGCGTGACAGGAGTCGTCGGACGTCCCGTCCCGGGCGGGGGCGCCCCGCTCCGGCGCACGGCGCCGCCCCGCCCCGGACACGGACGGTGAGAAGGAGAGGACGGACAGGAAGGATGGCCATGAGGAAACCTGTCGCCGAGCGGAACCTCGACGGGTACGGCGCGCCGCCGATCTCCTGGTCGCGGGTGCTGGAGCGGCTGGAGAAGGGCTTCCCGCAGGTCCCGGGCTCAGGCGGGCCCGGCCGGCACACGTGCTGGCTGACGACGGTCCGCCCGGACGGCAGGCCGCACGTCATGCCGCTGGGGGTGCTCTGGCTGGACGGCGCCCTCTACTTCAACACCGGACCGGGCACCCGCAAGGGCAGGAACCTCGCGCACGACCCGCACTGCGTCATCACGTTCGCCACGCAGGAGTTCGACCTCGTCGTGGAGGGCCGGGCGGAGCGGGTGACCGGCGAGAGGCTGCACCGGGTCGCCGAGGGGTACGCGGCGCAGGGCTGGCGGCCGTCCGTCCGCGACGACGCCCTGCACGCCGAGCACAGCGCCCCGAGCGCGGGACCGCCCCCGTGGTACGTGTACGAGGTGGCCCCGGTCAAGGTGTTCGCCCTGGGCACCGAGGCGCCGTACGGCGCGACGGGGTGGCGCTTCTGACGGTTCCGCCGCCCGCGGCCGGCGCCTCACCCCGACCGTGACGCCGGCGCTTCACCCCGACCGTCACGGGTGAGACGCCGCGTCCCCGCGTCGGGGGCGGTCGCGGGGGACGCTCAGCCGACCGTGACGGGGAACGCGTCGTGCCCCCGCACCAGCCAGCGGTCGCGGTGGACGGCGGGTCCGGCCGCGGCGAGGCCCGGGAAGCGGCGCAGCAGCATGGGCAGCGCGATCCGCGCCTCGAGCCGGGCCAGCGCCGCCCCCAGGCAGAAGTGGGCGCCGCCGCCGAAGCTCAGCGGCTGGTTGTCCGGTCTCTCCGGGTCGAAGACGTCCGGCCGGTCGAAACGGCGCGGATCCCGGTTCCCGGCGGCCAGCAGGATCACCACCTTGGTCCCCGCCGACACATGGGTGCCCAGCAGGTCGAGGTCCGCGGCGGCCCAGCGGGTGGTGGCCTGGACGGGCGGCTCGAACCGCAGGCTCTCCTCCACGTGGCCCTCGGCGAACCCCGGCTCCGCGGCGAGCCGGGCGGCGCAGGCCGGGTGCTCCAGCGCCAGCTTCAGCCCGTGGCCCAGCAGGTGGGTCGTGGTGTCGAACCCGGCCGACAGCAGCAGGACGAGGTTGCCCGTCAGCTCGTGCTCGCCGAGCCGGCTCCCGTCGGTGTCGTGCACCCGGACCAGGTCGCTGATCAGGTCGTCGGCCGGGTGCCGGCGCCGGCGGGCGATCAGCCCGGCGAAGTACGCCGACAGCTCGTCCATCGCCTTGTCCGCCGTACCGAGCACGGACGCGTCGGTGGTGCCCTCCAGCGCGAGCGTCACGTCGGCCGCCGCGGTGCGGAACCAGCCCTGGTCGTCCTCGGGGACGCCGAGCAACGCGCCGATCACCCCGACGGGCAGGCGAAAGGCGAACTCCTGCATGAAGTCCACCGGGGCTCCGCCCGCGCCGAGCTCCGCCATGCGGTCGAGCAGCCGGCCGGTCATGCGCTCGATCGCCGGCCGCAGCGCCGTCACCCGCCGGAACGTGAACGCGCCGCTGACCAGGCGCCGCAGCCGCGTGTGGTCCGGCGGGTTGGTGTACAGCATGGAGTCGGTCCACCCCCGCAGGGAGGAGTGGGAGCGCCATCCCGGCAGGGCGCGGTCGTAGCTCCCGGCGTCCTGGACCTGCAGCCGCGTCTCCCGCAGGGCGCGCGCGCACACCGCGTAGCCGACCGCGGCCATCAGGCCGGGCCTGATCCGCACCAGGTCCCCGTGGGCGCGCAGCGCCTCGTAACGGGGGTAGGGGTCGCGGCGGCCCTCCGGGGACAGGAGCGCCGCCATCGCCTCCTCGGGGGAGACCGCCGCCCGCCCGGCCATCGTCTCTCCTTTCCTCGGGGTGTCTCGTTCTCGGTGGTCCGGGCCGTCCCGGCGGGGTCTCGGCCCGCGGGCGCGGCGGCCCGGCGGGGCCTCAGCCCGCGGGCGCGGCGGCCCGGGAGCGCAGGTGGCGCCGGAGGTACTCGGCCGTGATCGAGTCCTCGGACCCGGCGAGCTCGCGGGGGGTGCCGGTGAAGACGACCCGTCCTCCGTCGTGACCGCCCCCGGGCCCCAGGTCGATCACCCAGTCGGCCCGCCGGACGACGTCGAGGTGGTGCTCGACGACCACGACCGTGTTCCCCTCGTCCACCATGCGGTCCAGCAGGGCCATGAGGGTGTCGACGTCGGACAGGTGCAGCCCCGTGGTGGGCTCGTCGAGGACGTAGACCTCTCCGCTGCGGCCGAGCCGGTCGGCGAGCTTGATGCGCTGCAGTTCGCCTCCGGACAGCGAGCTGAGCGGCTGCCCGAGGGTGAGGTATCCCAGGCCGACGTCGATGAGGGCCTGCGCCTTGGCGCGCAGGGCCTTCTCGGTGAAGAACCCGGCGGCGGCCTCGGCCGGCAGCTCCAGCACGTCGGCGATGGAGGCGCCGCGCAGCCGGTGGGCGAGCACCTCCTCCTTGAACCGCCGGCCCCCGCAGGCCTGGCAGTGGACCGTGACCGGGTCGGCGAAGGCCAGCTCGGTGATGATGGCGCCGCGCCCCTGGCACTCCTCGCAGGCGCCCTTGGAGTTGAAGCTGAACAGCCCCGCGTCGACGCCGCCGGCCTTGGCGAACAGCTTGCGGATCGGGTCCATCATGCCGAGGTAGGTGGCGGGCGTGGACCGGGAGGACGCGGCGATCGGGGACTGGTCGACGAAGACCGCCTCCGGGTGGCGGGCGCGGAACACCTCGCCGATCAGGGTGCTCTTGCCCGCTCCGGCCACGCCGGTGACGGCCGTCAGCACCCCGGTGGGGACGGCCACCGACACGTCCTTCAGGTTGTGCAGGCCGGCGTGCTCGATCCGCAGCTCGCCCCGCGGCCGGCGGACGTCCTCCTTGACCTCGGCCGGGGCGCCCAGCGCGCGGCCGGTGGCGGTGCCGGACCCGCGCAGGCCGTCCAGGTCGCCCGAGAAGACGATCTCGCCCCCGTGGGAGCCCGCGCCCGGGCCGACGTCGACGACGTGGTCGGCGACGGCGATCACGTCGGGGTCGTGCTCGACGACCAGCACCGTGTTGCCCCGGTCGCGCAGGGCCCGCAGCTGCTCGGTGAGCCGCTCCACGTCGCGCGGGTGCAGGCCGACGCTCGGCTCGTCGAAGATGTACGTCAGGCCGGTCAGCTCGCTGCCCAGGTGCCGGACCATCTTCAGCCGCTGCCCCTCCCCGCCGGAGAGCGTCGGCGTGGGGCGGTCCAGGCTGAGGTAGCCGAGCCCGATCGCGATGACGCGGTCCAGGGCGGCGGCGATCGGGGCGGCCAGCGGGTCGTCGGTCCCGTTCAGCGCCTCGCGCAGGTCGGTGATCTGCATGGCGCACCACTCGGCGATGTTCCGGCCGCCGACCCGGGTGGCCAGCGCGGTGGCGTTCAGCCGGGCGCCCCCGCACGCGTGGCAGACGCCGGTGGTCATGAACCGCTCGACGGTCTCGCGCCGCTTGGCGCTCAGCGCGGACAGGTCGCGCTTGAGGTTGAGCCGGGTGAAGCGGTCGATGACCCCCTCGTAGTTCGTCTGGAAGGAGACGTTCTTCGTCTTGACCTGGATCTTGGGGCCGCCCGTGCCGTGGAGCAGGTCGTGCCACTCCTCGTCGGTGAAGTCCTGCAGCGGCTTGGCCGGGTCGAAGCGGCCGGAGTTGACCCAGATCTGCCAGTCGGGGCTGCCCACCTTGTACTCGGGGTACCGGATCGCCCCGTCCTCGAGGGACCTGGTGCGGTCGAAGAACAGCTCGAGGTCGACCTGGACCGCGCGGCCCAGCCCCTCGCACTCCGGGCACATGCCCGCCGGGTCGTTGAAGGAGTACGTCGAGACCCGCCCGCCGGGCCCCTCCTGCCGCGCGAACAGGGCGCGGACCATGGAGTAGATGTCGGTCATCGTCCCCACGGTGGACCGGGCGTCGCCGCCCACCGGCTTCTGGTCGACGATCACCGGGGTGGTCAGGTTCTCGACGGCGTCGGCCTGCGGCCGCTCGTACTTCGGCAGCTGGTTGCGGATGAACCAGGGGAACGCCGCGTTGAGCTGGCGCTGCGCCTCGACGCCCACGGTGTCGAAGACGAGAGACGACTTGCCCGAACCCGACACCCCCGTGAACACGGTGATCTTGTTCTTCGGGATCGTCAGGGAGACGTCCTTGAGATTGTGCACCCGTGCCCCGGTGATCCGGATGCCGTCCTGCTCCGCCATCGGCGGCCCTCTCCTTCCTGTCGTTCCTGCCGTTCCGCGCGACCGCCGCCCGGCCGCCCTGCCGTCATCCGGCTCCGGCCGCCGCCGTCCGGTCGCCCTGCCGTCATCCGGCTCCGGCTCCGGCTCCGGCCGCGGCCGCCGTCCCGGCCCTTCCGGCTCTTGCGGCCCGGTCGGCCGCGCCGTCCCGTACGGCGTGCCCCGCGTCCCCGGCGCTCTCCTCCTGCCGGTCCGGGGGGCGGCGCGCGGCGGTGAACTCGACGACCGACAGCCGCCCGGCGGGGTGCACCGCCACCGCCGTCAGCCCGGCGTCCGCCGCCAGCCCGGCCAGTTCGGCGGCCCGGCGCTCCCTGCCGCCGTAGTAGGCGAGCATCCGCAGGTCCATGGCGGTGTGCGGCGACTCGCCGTCCGGGCCGATCCGCTCGATGACGAAGACGGAGCCGCCGTCGCCGGCCGCCTGCGCGCAGCGGCGCAGGATCGCCCGCGCCGCCTCGTCGTCCCAGTCGTGGACGACCGACGAGAGCAGGTAGCCCCCGCCGCCGCCCGGCAGCGGGTCGAAGAAGCTGCCGGGCACGACGTCACCCCGGTCGGCGAGCCCGGCCCCGGCCAGGGCCCTGCGCGCGGTCTCCGCGGTGCCGGGCAGGTCCACCACGGTGCCCCGCAGCGCGGGGAACCGGGTCAGCAGAGCGATCATGAGCGTGCCGTCGCCGCCGCCGACATCGACGACGTGGCCCAGCGCCCCCCAGTCGTAGGCCGACACGATCTCCGCGGCCCGCTCGACGGCGTCGGCCCCCATCCGGGCGTCGAAGGAGGCGGCCAGGCGCGGGTCGTCCGCCAGGTCGTCCCAGAAGGGGCGGCCGAACTGCACGGGGTAGGCGGCCTCGCCGGTCCGCACGCTGTGCAGGAGCCGGGCGAAGCAGAGCTCGGCGCGGCCGACCGCGCCGTCGATGTCCAGCATGGCGCGCAGGTGGCCGGGATGGTCGTCGCGCAGCGGCTCGCCCAGCGGGGTCAGCGAGTACCGCCCGGCGTCGTCCCGGGCGAGCACGCCCTTGGCCGCCAGGTGCCGCAGCACCCGCTCCAGCGCGTCGGCGTCCGCGCCGGCCTCCTCGGCGAGCTCCGGCGCGCTCCGGGGCCGTCCGGCGACCCGGTCGGCGATGCGCAGCGTGGCGGCCACCCGGATCGCCATCGGGGTGGCCAGGTGCGCGAGCGACCACAGCCTGGCGCTCATGTCGGTCCTGTCCGGCAACGCGTCCTCCTCGATCCCGTTGCGGAGCGCCGGTCGCGGCCCGGTCCGGCCCTTTGCGGCCGACGGGCCGTACGACTCCGGCGCGGCGCGCGGCGGCGGCGCGGACGAGGCCGCCGCGCGCCGTCCCTCAGCCGGAGAGCGCCGACGAGGCGACGATCTCCGCGACCTTCTCGTAGGCGGTGAACTGCCCCATCGCGATCCGGGTCTTCGTCACGGCGACCACCGTCCCGGTGGCGGTGTCCGCGGACACCGCGGCCCCGTTGGTGCCCGCGAAGCCGAAGGCGGTCGGGGTCTCCCCCGCCTGCTTGATCGGCTGGCCGAAGTCGTAGCCCAGCGTCCGCGTGGCGGGGAACCCGAAGATCTGGTCCTGACCGGTCTCGGCCGGGGCGGTGACCTCCCGGAGCCGCTCGGGCGAGATCAGCCGGACCCCGTCCACCTCGCCCAGGAGGGCGGCGTACATGCGCGCCACCGCCCGCGCGGTCATGGTGCCCCCCGCCGGGACGTCGGCGGTGAGGAAGGACGGGCGGTTGTACAGCTCGGCCGAGGGCGCCACGGACAGCGGCGCCGTCTTGAACATCGGCAGGTCCGCCGGCATCGAGGCCGCCATCTCCGCGGCGCCCGGCATGTCCTCCAGCCTGGCCACGTCGGCGAGGCGGGACTCGGGCACCGCGAAGTACAGCTCGTCGGCGATGCCGAGCGGAGCGGCGACCTCCTCGCGCAGCACCTGCGAGATGGGCTTGCCGGTGGCCCGCCGGACGATCTCGCCGACGAGGTAGCCGAACGTCAGCGTGTGGTAGCCGGTCTTGGTGCCCGGCTCCCACCACGGCTCGGCGTCCTCGATGTCGGAGACCATCTTCTGCCAGTCGGACAGGTCCTCCGGCTTGAGGTCCGCCGGCACGCCGGGCACGCCGGCCGAGTGGGTCAGCACGTGGCGGACCGTCGCCGCGTCCTTGCCGTGCGCGGCGAACTCGGGCCACAGCTCGGCGACGCGGGTGTCGTAGCCCAGCACGCCGCGCTCGACGAGCACGTGCACGACGGTGGCGGCCACGCCCTTGCCCATGGAGGTGCTGAAGATCGGGGTGTCGGAGGCGAGCCGGCGGCCCGTCTCCGGGTCGGCGACGCCTGCCACGGCGTCGGCCACCAGGGCGCCGTCGTGGTAGACGGCGGCCTGCAGGCCCGTCTCGGCACCGGACTCGACGAGCTGGTCGAGGGCCTCCTGGACTAGCTTCTGGATGTCGCTCATGGTGGGGAAGTTTCTCCTTTCTCGGGTCCGTGCCAGGACCTCCGACGGGCGTGTCCTCCGGAACGCGGGCGCTCGGCGCCCCTGCCGAATCGTGGCCCCGGCCGCCCGGTGCGGCATCTTCTGGATTGCGGACTTCCGCCGGGGCCGGCGCGGTCGCGCCGGCCCCGGCGCGGGTCAGCTCCCGGCCGCGTCGCGCGGGCTGTTCTGGTAGGCCGCCAGGCGCCACTGCCCGTCCTGCTCGACGAGCACCCAGCAGGCCCGTACGGCCCGCTCGGCGGAGACCTCGCTCTCGCCGGGCGCCAGCACTCCCCCCTGGGTGATCAGCACGGCGGTGCGGTCGCCGACGAGCCTGACGTCCACCGGGGCGCCGGTCACCCGGGTCCCGCGGTAGGGGCCGGCGAACGCCTCCGCCATGAACGAGCGGATCTCCTCACGTCCCTTGCGGTAGACCCCGGGCAGGATCATGGTCCCGTCCTCGGTGAACACCCCGGCGAAGGCGTCGGCGTCCTGGTCGGCCCAGGCCTCGATGATGCGCTGGGGAACCGCGGCCGCCTGCTCGACGGCGGTCGTGGTCGCGGTGGTGGTCATGTTCGTCCCTTCCTCCGCGGTGCCCGGGCCGGGGCACCGCGACCGTCGGCGGTCAGATGTAGTGGGTGTTGGGCTCCAGGCCGCACAGGACCCGGCCGTACAGCTCGGCGTTGGTGTCGGGGTGCATCAGGGCGTGCAGGTTCAGCGCCTGCACGTCGCGCTCGATCCGCTGGATGGGCACGTGGCTGTAGATCGACGATCCGCCGCTGGCGTTGTTGAGGACGTCCACCGCCTCCTTGGCCAGCCTGCAGGCCGCGCCCATGTCCGCGCGCGCCCTGGCGCGCTCCTCGATGGTCCACGGCTCGCCCGCGGCCGCCTTGGCGTCCACGGTCGCGGCCAGCCGGTGGGCGTGGAACTCCGCTTCGTCGATCTTCATGGTCGCCTCGGCGACCTGCAGGTGGGTCAGCGGCGCGACCCGCTGGCTCTCGTAGTCGGTGTAGGTGATCCTCCGGTCCGGGAGCCGCTCGAGGAACGCCTCGCGGGCGGCCCTGGCCAGCCCGATCGCGGTCCCGACGGAGGAGGCGGAGGCGACCGGGAGCAGGGGCGCCCGGTAGATCGCCGAGGCGGCGCTCCGCTCGGAGGCGGGCTGCCCGGACAGGACCGCGCCGAGCGGGAGCACCCGCGCGGCCGGTACGAACACGTCCTGCGCCACCGTGGTGACGCTCCCGGTGCCCCTCAGCCCGGCGGTGTGCCAGTCGTCGACGATCTGCAGGTCCGACATGGGGACCAGCGCGACGATCGGCACGGGCTCGGCGCCGGGCTCGATCCGGACCGCCACGATCTCCTGCCAGTGGCTGTGCAGCGCGCCGCTGACGAACCCCCACCTGCCGTTGACCACGACGCCGCCGTCCACGGGGGCGGCCGTCGCCGTCGGGCTCAGCGTCCCGCACACCCGGACGTCCGGCGTGGCGAACACCTCGTCCTGCACCTCGTCCGGGAACAGGCACGCCATCCAGGTGGGGATCCAGTAGACCGAGGCGGTCCACGCGGTGGAGCCGTCGGCGCGGGCCAGTTCGGCGGCCACCTCCACCAGGGTCCGGGTGTCGCACTCGTAGCCGCCGTGGCGCCGCGGCGTCCTCAGCCGGAAGATCCCGGCCTCGGCCAGCACGGCGATCGACTCCTCGTGCAGCCGCCGGTTCTCCTCGGACCAGGCGGCCTTCGAGCGCAGCGCGGGCACCGACTGGGCCGCGCGCCGTACGAGTTCGTCCCGCGTCGGGACATCGATGGTGAGCAATTTCTCCTCCAGAGCAGGATCGGTCGGGAAGCGCCGGCGCGGCCGGTGGAGCGGTCACCCGGCCAGGCCGGCGGGCTCGTGCCGCCGCGGGGCGGGCCCGCCGTACGGTTCCGCGGCGGGCCGGCGGGTCGCGACGACGGCGGCGAGCCAGCCCAGCAGCACCGTCGCCATCACCCCGGCGACGTACCAGCCGGACAGGCCGCGCCCGTCCAGGTAGGTGGCGATCGACGGGGTGAGGCCGCCGAGGACCGCCGTGGTGAGCCCGTGCGGCAGGCCGATCCCCAGGCCGCGCACGTCGGGCGGGAAGACCGCGGCGAGCATCTTCGGCATGACGGCCGTCACGCACCCCATGTACAGGACGCCGCTGCCGTAGGCGGCCGTCAGGGCCGCGAGGTCGGGCGCCATGCCGAGGTAGGTGTACGGCCCGGCGACCGCGAAGACGAGGGTGACGGCGGTGAGGAAGCGCCGTTCCCCGACCCGGTCGGCGAGGCGGCCGAGGAACGGCATCACCGCCATCGAGGCCAGGTTGACCAGGACCACGGCCCAGAACATCGTCCCCGGCGGGGCGATGCGGTGCCCGATCGCCGGCACCACCGTCGACCAGGTGCCGATGACGGTGGTGAGCCCGGCCACGAACAGCACCACCAGCAGGACCTGGCGCCGGTGGCCGACCAGGACCCGGCGGAAGGAGCCGCGGGCGGGCCGGGGCCGCACCTCGCGCTCGAACACGGCGGTCTCGGCCAGGCGGTTGCGCGCCAGCAGCAGGATGACGCCGAACACCCCGCCGAGCAGGAACGGCACCCGCCAGCCCCACTCGGTCATGGCCGCCGGGCCCAGCCACTCCGAGAGCCCGCCGCCGAGCAACGCGGCGAGGAACGCGCCCGCCGAGGCGGTCATCGAGAACAGGCCGCCGTAGAAGCACTTGCGGTTCTCCGCGGCCAGCTCCATCAGGTAGGTGACCGCGGCGGGCCACTCCCCGCCGGAGGACAGTCCCTGGGCGGCTCTGGCCAGCAGCAGGAGCAGCGCCGCGGACACGCCGATCTGCTCGTACGTCGGGGCGACCCCGATGAGCGTGGATCCGGCGGCCATCAGGGCGATCGAGAGCAGCAGGGCGGGCCGGCGCCCGCGCCGGTCGGCCAGCCGGCCGAACAGGATGCCGCCGAGCGGCCGGAACAGCATGCCGGCGGCGAAGACCGCGAACGCGCCGAGCAGCGACGTGACCGGGTCGGCGGCCGGGAAGAACTGCGCGGCGAACAGGGGGGCGAAGAGGCCGTAGGCCAGCCAGTCGAAGTATTCGACGAAGTTGCCGACCACGGTCGCCGCGACGGAACGGCGAAGCCGTGGCTCCGGCACGGCGGAACCCGTCATGCTTCATACGTCCTTTTGTCCGAGAGGGCGGATGGATTTCTCACGGCGCCTTTCCCTCGGCGCCTTTCTTCTTTCTTCTCCGCGGTTCTCCGCGGTTCTCCTCCGTGCGGATTCTGCTTCCAGGATCACACCGGCCGCGTCCGCCGGACTACTTCTCGATTGCCGGGATCCGCCCGGCGCGGCCGGGGTCCCGGCCGCACCCCCGCGGCGTTCCCGGTCCGGCCGGTCCGCGCCGTCCGGTCCCCGTCGTGCGGTGCGCCGGTCAGTCCGCGTCGGTCAGTCCGCGCCTATCACGACCTTGCCGACGTGCCGGCCGGAGGCGAGGCGGCGGTAGGCCGCGGCGGCGTCGGAGAACGGGAACACGCTGTCGACGACGGGGTGGATGCGGTGCCGTTCCAGCGCCCGGTTCAGCTCCTCGAACATCTCCCGGCTGCCCACCAGGACCCCCTGGACGGTGAGGGCCTTGCGCAGCAGGGGGACCGGGCCGACGCCCTCCCCCCGGCTCAGGACCCCGATGACGCTGATCCGGCCCCCGGTCCGGGCGGCCGTGATCGACTGGCGCAGCGTGCCGGCCCCGCCGACCTCGATGACGTGGTCCACGCCGCCCGTCCGCTCGTGCACCGTCGCCCCCCAGCCGGGGTCGGCCGCGTGGTCGACCACGTCGGCGGCACCGAGCCCGCGGAGCCGGTCGAGCTTGTCCGCGCTGCCGGAGGTCGCGGTCACGTGGGCGCCGCCGGCCGCGGCGAGCTGCAGCGCGAAGAGCGAGACCCCGCCGCTGCCCAGCGTCAGCAGCCGCTGCCCCGGCCGCAGGCCGCCCACCTCGACCAGCGCGTGCCAGGCGGTCACCGCGGCGCAGGGCAGCGTCGCGGCCTCGAGGAGGCTCAGGTGCGCGGGGACCGCGACCAGGGCCTCCTCGTCGAAGACCACGTACTCGGCGAGGACCCCGTCCAGCGATCCGCCGAGCATGCCGGCGACCTTCTCCGCGGTCGGCGGGCCCGCGGTCCAGCGCGGTATGACGGTGCCGGCCACCCGGTCCCCCGGCCGCCAGCGCGTCACCCCGTCACCGGTCGCGGCGACCTCGCCCGCGCCGTCGGAGAGCGGGACCACCCCGGGCCGGACGTCGCGCCCGTAGGCGGCGCGGGCGATCAGCAGGTCCCGGTGGTTCAGCGACCACGCGCGCATGCGGACCAGCACCTGGCGCGGGCCCGGCCGGGGTTCGTCGCGCTCGCCGAGCCGGAGCGCGTCCACGCCGCCGAACTCGGGCAGGTGGTAGTACCTCACCGCAGGGAGCGGGCGAACGCGCGCACGTCGCCGACGAACAGCTCGGGCTGCTCCATGGCGGCGAAGTGCCCGCCGCGGTCGAACTCGGTCCAGTGCGAGAGCGTCGGCAGGATCCGTTCGGCGAAGCGCCGGACCGGCCGCGAGGCGTCGGCGGGGAAGACCGCCACCCCGACCGGCATCGTCAGGGGCCAGGGGCCGCCCCAGGTCCGCACGAAGTCGGCGGTGAGGTGGGTCGTCTCGTAGTAGAGCTGCGCGCTCGACCCCGCGGTGGCGGTGAGCCAGTAGATCATGACGTTCGTCAGCAGCCGGTCCCGGTCCACCGCGTCCTCGGGCGACTTCTCCGAGTCGGTCCACTCCTTGAACTTCTCCACGATCCAGGCGAGCTGGCCGATCGGGGAGTCGGTCAGGCCGTAGGACAGGGTCTGCGGCCGGGTCGACTGGATCTTCTGCCAGCCGAGGCCGTCGTCGGCGAACCACTGGGCGTGCGCCAGCCGGGCCCGGTCGGCCTCGTCGAGGTCGGCGAGGGCGGCGGGGTCGTCGGGCGGGAACGTCACCAGCATGTTGAGGTGGACCCCCGCGACGTGCTCCGGGTCGGCCAGGCCGAGGTGCAGGGAGATCACCTTGCCCCAGTCCCCGCCCTGGGCGATGTACCGGTCGTAGCCGAGGCGGCGCATGAGCTCGGCCCACGCCCGCGCGACGCGGGGGACGTCCCAGCCGGGCTCCCGGGCCGGGCCGGAGAACCCGAACCCCGGGATCGACGGGATGACCACGTGGAACGCGCAGTCGGGATCACCGGTGGTCAGCGGCTCGATCACGTCGAGGAACTCGGCGAAGGAGCCGGGCCAGCCGTGCGTGATGATCAGCGGCACGGCCCCGGGGTGCGGCGACCGCACGTGCAGGAAGTGCACGTTCGCGCCGTCGATCTCGGTGGTGAACTGCGGGTACCGGTTGAGGCGGGCCTCGGCCGCCCGCCAGTCGTAGCCGGTCCGCCAGTATTCGGCCAGTTCCCTGAGGTAGTCGAGCGGCACGCCGCGCTCCCAGCCGGCGGCCGGCGCCTCACTCGGCCAGCGGGCCGTGCTCAGCCTCCGGTGCAGGTCGTCGAGGTCGGCTTGCGGGATGTCGATGCGGAAGGGGCGCATGGGTCACCTGTCTTTCTCCACCGCGGCCGCGACGGTGGCCGTTCGGGTCGGGCGGCGAGATCGGCCGATCACTCGGACGGTCCCACCGGTGGCGGTGCGCCGCATCTCCGGGGTTGCGCGGTTCCGGCCCGCCCCGGCGGCGCGGGCGGCGGCCGTCACGCGGCCTCGGAGGCGGCCGCGTGCCGGTTCCAGGCGGGGTAGACCGCGCAGGCGGCGGTGAAGGCACCGATCATCCGCATGCCGTCCTCGGTGTGGACGCTCTCCGGATGGAACTGCACGGACTCGATCGGGAGGCTGCGGTGCCGCAGCCCCATGACGTAGCCGTCGTCGCGCGAGCGGGCGCTGACCTGCAGGCAGTCCGGGACGGTGTCCTCGACCACGATCAGGGAGTGGTACCGGGTCGCGCGGAAGCCGTCGCGCATCCCGGCGAACACTCCTCTGCCGTCGTGCGCGATACGGCTGGTCTTGCCGTGCATCAGGTGCCGCGCCGGCACCACGTCCGCGCCGTAGGCCAGGCCGATCGCCTGGTGCCCGAGGCAGACGCCGAGCATCGGCACCTGCCCGGCGAGGGCCCGCACGAGCTCCACGTGGCCGGACTCCGCCGGATGGCCGGGTCCGGGTCCCAGCAGGATGCCGCCGGGCCGCATCCGCCGCACGTCGTCGGGGCGCAGCTCGTGGGCGCGCACCACCACCGGGTCGGCCCCGGCGGACATCAGGTACTGGCGGATGATGTAGACGAAACTGTCGAACGCGTCGACGACCAGGATCCGCGTCGAATCACTCACGGCGCCCCCGCTCTGCCCAAGGGTCCTCAAGGTGTGGTGGCGGCTTCACGGATGCGGCGCGGACCGGGTGCCCGCGCCGGTGGCCGCGCGGGCCGCCCCGGGCGCCGCCCGGTCCGGCCCGCGGCGGTTCCCCGCCGGTCACCGCCCAGTAGGCGGCGGTGGACTTGGCGAGGGTCTCGGCCCACTCCCGCTCGGGGACCGAGTCGGCGACGACGCCCGCCGAGGCCCGGATCCGGTAGGTCCCGTCCCGGTGCAGGAGGGTGCGGATGCACAGCGCGAGATTGACGTAGCCGCCGACGTCGATCAGGCCCAGCGCTCCGGCGTACAGTCCCCGGCGGCTGCTCTCGACCTCCTCGATGATCTCCATCGCGCGTATCTTCGGGGCGCCGGTCACGGTGCCGGCGGGGAACAGGGCGGGGATGACCGTGAAGGCGTCCTCGCCCTCCTCCGCGCGCCCGGCCACGGTGGACACCAGGTGCAGCACGTGCGAGTAGCGTTCGACCGCCATCAGGTCGGGCACGTCCAGCGTGTCCGCCCGGCAGATCCGGCCGATGTCGTTCCGGCACAGGTCGACCAGCATCGTGTGCTCGGCGATCTCCTTGGGGTCCGAGCGGAGCCGCCCGGCGACGTCGTCGTCGGCGGCGGCGCCCCGCGGGGCCGTCCCGGCGATCGGCCGCATGAGCACACGGCCCTCCTCGACCCGCACGAACACCTCGGGGCTGGCGCCGATCACGGTGTGCGGGCCGAGCGTCGTCAGGTACATGTAGGGCGACGGGTTGCGGGCGCGCAGCCGGCCGTAGACGTCGACCGGGTCGGCCTGGCTCCGGATCCTCAGCTCGTGGCCGATCTGCACCTGGTAGACGTCGCCCACGGCGATGTGCTCCAGGCAGCGGCGGACGTTGCGCAGGTAGCGGTCGCGGCCGGTGTCCCCCCGGACGGCCGCCGCCGGCAGGTCGCCGTCGGAGCGCACCGGCAGCGGCCGTACGGCCCCGCCCAGCAGGCCGAGCAGCGGCTCCGGGTCCAGGCGGGGCCAGGCGTCGCTCTCGTGCAGCAGGAGCTCGGAGCGGCCGGTCGCCCGGTCCGTCACCAGGCAGCCCTGGTGCAGCACCAGGTGGACGTCGGGCAGGTCCGGACCCCGTTCGATCAGGTGGGGCAGCTCCTCGACGTAGCGGGCGGTGTCGTAGCCGAAGTAGGCCAGGAAGCCGAACCGGAACCGCGACGCCGAACCCTCCGCCAGGAACGCCGACTGCAGCGCCCGCAGCACCGGCCACAGGTCGCGGGGCCGGCGCAGGGCCAGCCGGTCTCCTCCGCCCGCCAGCAGGGGCCCGATCCGGCGCAGCACCGCCTCGCGCAGCGCGGGCACCCCGCCGAGCCGCACCCGGCACCGCGTCACCGAGAACGTGAGCAGGGTTCCGAACCCGGTGACGTGGTAGCGGCAGTCGTTCTCCGGTCCGTCCCCGGACTCCAGGAGGTACACCTGGTCCCGTCCGAACCTCCCGGCCAGCGCCAGGTAGGCCGGGAGCGCCTCCGTCGGCGGCAGGGTCCGCCGTACGGTGTGCACGCGCACCCGCCGCGCCCCGCCCTCCGGCGCCGTCCTCGAGTCGGTCATGGCGGCCATCCCGGCGCCTCAGGTGGTGACCGCGTAGCGGTGGGCGACCCGGCGCGCGGCCAGCGACGCGCCGTCCGCCTCGGACCGGTTGTCGAGGATGCGCGCCGCCTTCCAGCTCACGTACGAGCCCGTCGCGGTCACCGGGTCCAGGTCGGGTTCGGCGACGACCCGGGCGCGGACGCCGGCGCGCTCGCGCAGCCGGGCGGCCACGCCCTCGCCGAGCGCGCGCGGGTCCCCGGCCTGCGGGAGCAGGTCCATGCGGACCGTCACCTCGTCGGCGCCGTCGCGTCCGTCGATGACGATCTGGTACCCGAGGCAGCCGCGGACCCCGTCGAGCACCGTCGCCTCCAGCTCGGCCGGGAGCAGCGTGGCCGAGCCCAGCGGGATCCGGTCGCCCACCCGGCCGAGCACCCGCACCACCGGTCCCGGCAGCGCGGCGTCCGCCGGCGCGGGGGTGATCCGGACGAGGTCCCCGGTGCGGTAGCGGATGAGCGGCTTGATCCCGTCGACCAGCATGGTGAGGACGAGTTCACCGGTCCCGGTGTCGCCGAGGAGCCGGCCGGTGTCCGGGTCGACGAGCTCCACCAGGTAGTTGGGCTGCGACAGGTGCAGCTCGCCGGTGACCGCGCCGGTGGCGATGCACAAGGCCTCCTGGGAGCCGTAGAGCGCCGGGTAGACCGTCGCACCGGGCCACACCGAGGCCGCGTTGGCGGCGAACTGCGGGGTGCACACCTCGCCGAGCACCAGGAACGCCGCTATCGGCAGCCGCGCCGGGTCGTACCCGTGGTGCAGGGCGGCCTTGGCCAGGCTCAGGCACATGGCCGGGGCGCAGACGACGACCTCGACCCCCAGCTCCTCGATGAGCCGCAGCGCCGTACGGAACCCGACCCGCGGCGACTCGGGCCAGATCTTGACGTGGCAGGCGCCCAGTGCCGCGGCGACCGAGCCGAACACGTCGCCGAAGGCGTAGAGCTCGGAGGGGCCCATCAGGCCGACGACGGGCATGCGGTCGCCGAACCGGGCGCGGAACAGCCGGCGCCAGGACTCCTCGACGGCGGCGTTGCTGGTGAGGACGTCCTTCACCCCGCGCGGGCAGGGCGTGGGCGGGCCGGTCGTGCCCGTCGTCTCGTAGAAGACGGACGCCTCGGCCGGACTGCCCGACAGCACGTCGTACTTCTCCCGCCGCAGGTCCTCCTTGGTGGTGAAGGGCAGCGTGTGCAGCGTCCGCGGGGTGACGCTCCCGACGTCCACACCGGCGAGGTGGCGCCGGTAGAAGGGCGAGCGCTCGGTGACGTGCCGCAGTACGGCCGTCAGGCGACGGCCGTACCAGCGGTCCCAGTCCCGGCGCGTCATCGTGCCGCCGCGGAACCGGTGCAGGACCTCCTCGTACTCGCGCCGGAAGTCCTCCAGGCCGTTCACACGCGCTCCCGCAGCTCGTCCAGGGCCAGGCCGACGCGTTCGTTGCGCTCGGTGACGGCGAGGATCTCCTGCCGCCCGGTCAGCGCCCGGTACTCCTTGATCATGTGGATCATGTCGATCATGCGCTCGACCATCCGGGCCACGTTGGTCAGGCCCTCCTCGTCCTTCCAGGCGTCGCCCCTGTGCAGCGCGTGCACCTGGGCGGGGAACCCGCTGCCGACGAGGATCATCCGGTTGAGCAGGGCGTTGACCGTCAGCTGGGCCCAGACCTCTCCCGCGCTGTAGCGCCGGGCGACCGCGATGACACCGGCCACCTTGTTGCTGAGCGGGCGGTCGAACCGCAGGTAGCCGACGCCCGAGCGCTCGATGAACGTCTGCATCAGGCCCGCGGTGCCGAACCCGTGCACCGGGGCGGCGTAGATGATGCCGTCGGCGGCGACCATCTTCTCCACCACGGCGGGGACGTCGTCCTGCACCGCGCAGGGCACGGGCCGGTCGTTGCAGTCCCCGCAGGGGCCGCACCGGGTCATCCGGATGTTCCTGAGGTCGACGACCTCCAGCTCGGCCTGCCGGCCGGCGGCCACGCGCGCGGCGTGCCGCAGGACGTCCGCGGTGTTCCCGTCGCGCTCGGATCCGTTGATCGCCACGATCCTCGCTCTGGTCGACACTTCGGTGACCTCCTCGGTAGGGGTTCAGCGCGGCGCGCTGGGGGCGGTGTCCGTGATGGCGGGGACGGCGGCTCCGGCGGCCGGCGCGGTGGAGGTGGCCGGTGCCGTGGAGGTGGCCGGTGCGGCGGAGGTGACCGGTGCCGTGGAGGTGACCGGTGCGGTGGAGGTGACCGGTGCGCCGCCGTCCGCGGCCGCCACCGGGGCGGGAGTCACGGGAGCGGGCGCCGAGCCGGAGGTGCGGCGGCCCGCCAGCCGGGCCACCGGGCGCTCCAGCAGGTGGTAGCCGGCCGCCGCCGCCACGAACGTGAGCACCGCCGTGAACGCCAGCAGCTCCCAGAAGCCCGCCGTCCCGCGCCACTGCACGCTCGCGACGGCGGGGCCGCCGAAGAGCGCGCCGTTGGAGAACCAGTACTCGATGACGAGGACGTGCCACAGGTAGACGCCGTAGGAGATGCGCCCGAGGTAGCGCAGCGGCCGGTTGCCCAGCACCGCGTCCAGCGCCCGGGTCCCGGAGTTCGCCACGGTGGTCAGCAGCACGATCGCCACGCCGAAGAGGGAGGCCGCGACGATCCCGCTCATCTCGTAGACGAAGCCCGACCAGGCGCCGGGGACGGGCGCGCCGAACGGCTTGAGGCCGTACACGGCGTACGTCGCCAGGGCCACCAGCCAGAGCAGGCCCGGCCACCGGGCGGTCAGCCGGTGGATCGACGGCTGCCGGGAGGTCGCCTCCGCGTAGGCGGACGCCACCGCCAGCGCCATGCCGGCGGCGAAGTAGTGCAGGTAGTGCAGCGGCCAGAAGTACTGCTCGAAGGAGAAGGACCCGACCAGGGACGGTATGCGCGTGTAGACCACCCAGGCGAGCCCGGCGAGCGCGAAGAGGGCCACCGGGAGCAGCATCCTGCGGGCGCGCCGGGCCGGGTCGTCCGCCCGCCGCGCGTACCGGTGCCCCAGCCAGGCCAGGACGGGGATGGCGAGGTAGAAGGAGATCTCCGCGGTCACCGTCCAGGTGTGCTCGAGGCCGAACATCGGCTGGCCGGCCGCCCAGAAGAAGTGCACCAGCAGGAGCGGGCGGAGTACGTCGCCGATCGAGTCGATGTTGAAGAGGTTGATCGTCAGCAGTCCCACCACGGCGATCAGCCAGTACAGCGGCAGGATCCGCAGCGCGCGCCGGAGCAAGAACCGCCCCACCGCCGGCCGGGCCTCCCGTGTGAGGGTCGCGCGGGCGAACGGGCGGTAGAGGAACAGTCCCGACAGCACGAAGAACGGGGGCAGCATGACCCCCAGGCCGTCGGCCAGCACTCCCCAGACGCCGTCGCCGGGCTGCTGGACGAAACTGGTGATCCCGGCCATGAAGGCGACGTGGTAGACGAGCACGCCCGCCGCCAGGAGCCCGCGCAGTCCTTCGAGCCGGGGGATGCGCTTGCCGCTGCCGGTGCCCACACCGTTGAGGCCGTCTGTAGCCACCATAGGTGCTCCCTCAGTGATTCGGTCCGTCCGGTCGGCTCGCGCGCCGGGTCGTCGCCCCGGCGCGCCCCTCGCCGATCATCAGCACAGAATCCTTACTCCGTCCTTCTTTACCGGCATCTTCTGAAATGCCGCCGAAAACGCACTTCGAGCGGTAAACCCGAAAAGGCATTCATGAAGAAGAAGGAGGCCCCGCCGGCTGGAACCATTGCGGGAGAACGCATGTGGCAGCACATGTCATGGCCAGTGCGCGTGCTGCCCGCCTGCGGGCGGCACGCCGCGATGCAGGAGACGAGATGAGAACGCTCGAACGAATCCGCGCCGGCCAGGCGGAGTACTGGAGCCCGCGAATGGAGACCATGCCGCGGGAGGAACTGGCCGACTGGCAGTGGCGGCGGTTGCGGCATGCCGTGGAGCACGCCCGGCGGAACTCGCCGTTCTGGCGCGACCGGCTCCCCGACGGCATGCGGTCCCTGCGGGAGTACACCGAACGCGTCCCGCTGCTGCACAAGGCGGACCTGATGGCCGCGCAGCGGCAGGCGCCGCCGTACGGCACCTGGCCGTCGGCCGACCCGGCGCTGGGCGTCCGGTACCACCAGACCAGCGGCACGAGCGGCAACCCGCCGCTGCGGACCTTCGACACCGCGCGCGACTGGGCGTGGTCGGTCGACCTGTTCTGCACCGCGCTCCACGGCATGGGGGTCCGCCCCGGGCACCGCGGCATGGTCGCCTTCGGCTACAGCCTGTTCATGGGCTTCTGGGCCATGCACTACGCGCTGGAGCGGATGGGGTGCCTGGTGGTGCCGTCGGGCGGGCTGGACTCCAAGACCCGCATCCGGTTCCTCCTGGAGCACCGGATCGAGGTCCTGGGCTGCACCCCGAGCTACGCGATGCGGCTGCTGGAGACGGCCCGCGAGATGGGCGTGGACCTGGCCGAGGAGGGCAACGTCCAGATCATCCTGGCGGGGGCGGAACCAAGGCCCGAGTCGACGACCCGGGCGATCGCGGCCGGGTTCGGCGCGCAGGTGTTCAACGCCGCCGGGACCACCGAGCTCGGCGCCGTCAACATGTTCCAGTGCCGGTCGGGCAGCTGCCACATCATCGAACGGGGCGTGGTCGACGAGGTCCTCGATCCGGACACCGGCCGCCCGGTGGGCTACGGCGAGCGGGGCGTCCGCGTCAGCACGGGCCTGGGTCGCGAGAGCATGCAGCTGTTCCGGCACTGGACCGAGGACCTGGTCGTGCGGCGGCCGTGGCACGAGTGCGACTGCGGCCGGACGTGGGACTGGTACGACGGGGGCATCCTCGGGCGGACCGACGACATGCGGAAGATCCGCGGCGTCTCGGTCACCCCCGTGATGGTCGAGGACGTGATGCGCGGCTTCGGCGAGGTGAGCGAGTTCCAGACGGTGCTGCGGACGGTCCGCGGGCTCGACACGATCGTCCTGCGGGTGGAGCCGCGCGCCGGCGCCGCCACCGACCCCGCCGGCCTGCGCGAGCGCATCGGCGCCGAGGTGAAGCGCCAGATCGGCATCCGGCCCGACGTGGAGCTCGTCGCTCCCGGAGGCCTCCCCCGTTTCGAGATCAAGGCTGCGAGGTTCCACGATGAACGTGCGAAGTGAGTCGTCCGGCGCGGGGCTGTCCGCCGCGCAGGAGCGGCAGCTGCTGGAGTGCCACGCGGTGCTCGGGCGCCTGGAGGAGTCCTGCGAGGTGCCCGCCGTACGGGCGGCGGTGCGGACGGCGCTGGCGGAGCTGCGCGCCGCCCTCGACTCCCAGGCGGTGGACTTCCCCTTCTTCCCCCTCCCCGAGGAGGCGGACGGCCTCCGGCCGGGACCGGACGGCGCGAACGGCGCTGACGACATCGACGGCGCGGACGGCGCACCCAGGGTCGCCGAGCACGCCGGAGCCGCGTGAACCCAGGCGGGTTCACGCGGCCGGTTGACCACAGAGCCAGGTGAACCCAGCCGGGCCGGTTGACCACAGGGCCAGGTCAGCTCAGCCGGGTCAACGTGGAGGAGCCGGGCGAGCACGAAGCCGGGTGAGCACGAGAAGCCGGGTGAGCATGAAGAGGCCGGGCCGCGACAGGCGGCCCGGCCTCTCCCCTTCTCCCCTTTCGGTCATCCTCCTTCTCCGCCGCGCCCGCGGCCGCCGCCCGTCCGCGCGCCTCCACGGTCCGTACGGCCGGCGCCTCAGACGGCCGCTCAGACGGCCACCAGCCTCCGGTCCCCCGGCGTCCCGCGGCCCGCGAGGCCGCCGGGCGTCCGGCGGCCCATCAGGCGGGCCGCGTCCCCGATCGCGCGGGCCAGTTCGGGGACGTCCTCCCCGCTCAGCGCCTGCGGGCCGTCGCAGAGGGCGGCCTCGGGCCGGGGGTGCAGGTCGGCGATGACGCCGTCGGCGCCCGCCGCGACGGCCGCCCGGCTCAGCGGCACCACGAGGTCGCGCCGGCCGGCGGAGTGCGACGGGTCGACGATGACCGGTAGCTGGGACAGGCGCTGGACCACCGGCACCGCGGAGATGTCCAGGGTGTTGCGGGTGGCGGTCTCGAAGGTGCGGATCCCGCGCTCGCACAGCACGATGTCCAGGTTGCCGCGCTGGGCGATGTACTCGGCGGCCATCAGCCACTCCTCGACCGTCGCGTGCATCCCCCGCTTGAGCAGCACCGGCCGGCCCGCCTCCCCCACCGCCTGCAGCAGCGGGAAGTTCTGCATGTTGCGGGTCCCGATCTGCAGCATGTCGGCGTATCCGGCCACCGTCTCGACGTCGCGCACCGACAGCACCTCGGTGACGACCGGCAGCCCCGTCTCCTCCCGCACGTCGGCGAGGATCCGCAGGCCCCGCTCCCCCAGGCCCTGGAACGCGTAGGGCGACGTGCGCGGCTTGTAGGCGCCGCCCCGCAGCAGTCCGGCGCCGGCCGCCCGGGCCAGCCTGGCCGCCTCCAGCGTCTGCTCCGGGGTCTCCACCGCGCACGGCCCGGCGATCAGCGTCACCGTCCCCGGGCCGATCGGCACCCCCGCTACCTCCACCACCGACCGGTCCGTCCCGGGCACCCGGCTGACCAGCCGGTACCTCTCCGAGGTCCGGGCGACGCGCTCCACCCCGCGCATCCGGTGCAGGCCGATCGCGTCGAGGCGCTCCGCCTCGCCGACCAGGCCGACGACGGTCCGGTTCCCGCCGCGGCTGACGAACGCCTCTCCTCCCGCCGACTCCACCAGCGCGACGATCTCCCGGGCGTCCGCCTGCGTGGCGTCACCGGACATGACGACCAGCATCTCCCTGGGCCCTCCCGTCCCTCTCCGTCCCTGTCCGTCCTGCGCGGCGGCGGGCCGTCAGGCCGGCACGGGCGCGAACTGGCCGGGCCGGCGTCCCGGACCGGCCGGACCGCGGTAGGCCTGCGCGATGTCCAGCCACGCGTCGGCGTCGGCGCCGACCGCGGTGAGCGCGAGGTCGTCGCGGTGCCGCCGCCTGGTCACGAGCAGGCAGAAGTCCAGCGCGGGCCCGGTGATCCGCTGCTGCGCGTCCTCGGGACCGAAGGTCCACAGCCCGCCCGAGGGGGCGGTGAGCTCGTAGCGGAACGCGGTGCCCGGAGGGGTCAGGCCCCGGGACTGGTAACCGAACTCCCAGGTCAGCACCGCGAATCCGCACACGTGCCGGAGCCGGTCGTCCGCCGTGCGGGCCACGCCCAGCGCGTCCCGGATGTCCTGGCCGTGCGCGAACGTCTCCATCAGCCCCGCGCACGCCAGCACGGCGGGCGGCAGCGGGCGCACCAGCCACGGCACCGGCCGGTCCGGCGGCGCCGCGGCCAGCGCCTCGATGCAGGCCGTGCGCTCCTCGCGCCACCGGCCGAGCAGTTCCGCCGGCGGGTGGCGCAGGTAGTCCGCGAGCGCGGCGTTGACGGCGCCGTCGAAGTCGGACCCCGCGCCCGCCGCGACCGCCTTGAACGCCTCGGGGTCCGAGGCCGCCAGGCCGGCGATCCGGAACACGAACGACAGGTGGCCGATCTGGTGCGCGACCGTCCAGCCGGGGGCCGGGGTCTCCAGGGCCCACCGGGAGCCGTCGAGGCCGGCCACCAGGCCGTCGAGCTCGTCGCACTCCGCGGTCAGGTCCGCGATCACTTCCTTCAGCTGGGTCATGTCTCCGTCCTCCACGTTGACGACACTTGCAGTCGGGCGCGGCCGGTCAGCCGCACCGCCACGTCCACCCGGCCACCCGCCGCGCCGCCGCCAGACTCGCCCACGCGGCGGTCTCCACGAGCACCCGGTCCCCGGCACCGCACCGGCGGAGCTCCCCGATCACGGCCGCGTCCACCTGGTGGGAGGCGAACGCCGTCAGCAGGGCGAACCGCCCGGCGGGGCGCTCGGCCTCCGGCAGCCCGGACACCGCCTCCCGGACCCAGGCGCGGCTCAGGCCGCGCCGTTCCCCGCCCCAGGCGGCCAGCTCGGCCAGGACCAGCCCGCGCACCCGGCCGGGCACCGAACGGCGGCCCGCCTCCTCGATCGCGGCCGAGGCGCGCGCCAGGGCGCCGGCGATCGCCGGGGAGGGCGCGGCCCAGGACAGGTCCCCGGGCAGCGGGGCCGCCGGCAGCAGGGCCAGCGAGGCGCCCGGCGCCCGCTCCCTGAGGACCACCGGCCGCAGGGCCCGGCCGGCCAGGCGCGTCAGGCCGCCGCGGAGCGCGGCGGGCAGCGCGCGCGGGATGGGCTCCTCCGTCAGGAACACGTTCACCATGCGGTTGAGGTACTCGAACGCCACCACGACGCCGGCCAGCTCCGGGAACCACTCCCGCGGGAAGGGCCGGCCGTGCCGGGCCGCGCCCTCCGCCGTCCCGGCCGCCCGCGCCCAGGCGGCGAGCGCGCGGTGGCCCGGGTCCGCGACCTGCCCGTCGTGCCCGGCGGCGACGGCGAGCGCGTCGCCGGCGCCGATCAGTCCGTGCAGCACCGCCCCGTGGACCTGCACGCAGTAGGGGCACGCGTTGCCGAGCGACACCGCGGTGGCGACGACCTCTTTGGCCGCCCGGCCGAGCGTCCCGGGGACGACCAGGGTCTCGCGGAGGACCGCCCAGCAGGCCGCCAGCGTCTCCGGCGCGGGTGCGTGCAGGGCCACCGGCGGGGCGAGCACGCCGAAGTCCCGTTCCACCTGCGCGTAGACCCGGGCGACCGGGGCGGGGACCGCCTCGCCCGGCTGGGCCGGGGAGAGGTGGCGGATGTGCCTGCGCGCACCGCGGCGGACGAGGAGGTCGAGCGGGGCCGCCATCGCGCTCAGCCCTTCGCGAGCAGCGGGACCTGCGCCGCCGTACCGCGCCGTCCGGCGGTCGCCCCGTCCGGGGCCGGCGCGCCGTACGTCACCGGCACGCCCCGCTCCCGGGCGGCCCGCACGATGCCGGGGACGGCGCGCTCGGCGAGCGCGGCGATGGTCATGGCGGGGTTGACGGTCAGCGCTCCGGGGACGGCCGAGCCGTCGGTGACGAAGATGCCCGGATGGCCGCGCAGCTCGTGGCGGTCGTCGAGCGCCGAGGTGGCCGGGTCGTCGCCGATGCGGCACGAGGCCAGCGGGTGGACGGTGTAGGCGCCGACGAGGTCGCCCGTCCACGGCGCCACCTCGGCCAGCCCGTCGCGCTCCAGGATGTCCCTGACGTCGGCGTCCGCCGCCTCCCAGGCGCGCAGCGTGCTCGGCGACGGCCGGTAGCGGAGCGTGCCGCGCCCCAGCAGCTGCTGCGAGATGCGCACCGCGTTGCCCGCGGGGGGCGGCGGCCCGAACACCCCCTCGTTGTCGTCCTCCACCATCTCGAAGATGATCAGCCAGGAGCGCCAGCGCCGGAGCATCTCCTTCTTCTCCGGGCCGAACCAGGCGCCCGGGCCGCTCGCGCGGGGCGCCTGGGCGAGGATGGTGCCGAGGCCGGGCGGGAAGTACAGCTGCTCCAGCGAGTAGCGGGTGTACTCCGGCCGGGAGGCGTCGAGCCGGTCCCAGTTGGCCACGCACGGCCCCTTGCCGATGTGGAAGGCCTCGTAGGCGGCGCCGTCGCCGCGGGTCAGGCCGAGCACCTCGCGCACCCGGTCCTCGTTCATCACGGCGGTGCAGAGCCGCTCGCCGTTCCCGGAGAAGTAGCGGCCCACCGCGTGCGGCATCCGGCCCAGGGCCGCCTCGCTGCGCTGCAGGATGACCGGCGTGGCCCCGGCGCCCGCCGCCAGCACCACGATCTTCGCGTCGATCTCCCCGCTCCCGGTCCGCACCCGGTAGTCCTCGCCGTCGATGACGTCGTAGTGCACGCGGTAGCGGTCGTCACCGGTCCGGGAGATCCGCTGCACCTCGTGCAGCGGGCGGATCTGCGCCCCGTGGGCCAGGGCCGCCGGCAGGTAGTTGGTCAGCAGCGACCGCTTGGCCCCGAAGCGGCACCCGGCCATCATCCAGTTGCACCGGGTGCAGGAGGCGTTGTCGACGCCGACCGGGACCGGGTTGGCCGTACGGCCCGCGTGGGCGCAGGCCGCGGCCCACAGCCCGCCCGCGTACGTGACGTCCTTCCAGTCCTGCGTGCTGACGGGGATCGCCTCGGCGACCCGGTCGTACCAGGGGTCGAGGGTGTCGCGGCTGATGGCGGCCGGCCACATGCGCCTGCCGATGGAGCCGTGCCGCTCGAACACGAAGCGCGGCGCCCGGGGCAGCGCGGCGAAGTACACCATGCTGCCGCCGCCGACGCAGTTGCCGCCCAGCACGTTCATGCCGTCGCCCACGACGAAGTCGAAGATCCGGGTGTAGGAGGACCCGAGCTTGTAGTCGTGCTCGACCTCCTCCTCCCGCAGCCACGGCCCGCGCTCCAGGACCACCACCTTCGCGCCGCCCGCGGCCAGGTGGTACGCGGTGATCGCGCCGCCGAAGCCGCTTCCCACCACGAGGACGTCGGTGCGTTCGGTGCCGTTCATGCCGGGCTCCCTGAGGCGGTCGTGGCCGGGTGGGGGGACGCCAGCTCCCGGCCGTAGGAGTTCTCCGGGTACCGCCACAGGCCGTCGGGGTCCGGCGGGACCAGCCCCATCGCGGTCAGCCCGGGGTGGCCGGCGGCGAGCGCGTCGCGGGTGTGCAGGTGGGCGGCGGAGTCGAAGGCCATGTAGCTGAAGATCGAGAGCAGCACCCACAGTTCCCGCTCCGGGTGGCCGGCCGCGGTCAGCCGCTCCACCAGGGCGGTCCGGTGCTCGAAGGAGAGCGCGACGAACGGCGGCGCAGACGCGTCGAGCACCAGGCCGTGCTCGGCCGCGTACGCGCGGGCGTGCGCGTTCAGGTCGCGGGCGAAGTCGTCCAGGGCGTCGCTCACGCCGGTGGCCGGCCACTCCAGCAGCTCGATGGCGCCGGCGGCGACCGCGCCGCCGCCGGCTGCGGCGCCGGCGATCGCGCGGTCCTCGGGGGATCTCTTCTCCCCTGGGATCAGCGTGTCCGCGAACGCCTCCAGCGTCGCGGTCCGCTCTGGGGACTGGTTACCGGGTCGCACGGTGTCGCCTCCCGGGAGATGCGCGGGTACGGGGGGCAGGGCGGCCTGCCGACGTCCCCATCATGGGACGGCCCGGACACCGGGGCATCTTCTGGCATGCGATCGGCGCGGGCGCCGGACCGCTCCGGGCACTACGACACCCAGCCCGCCTCGGTGGCGATCCGGATGGCGTCGACCCGGTTGCGCGCGTTCAGCTTGGTCAGGATCCTGGTCAGGTAGTTGCGCACGGTGCCGACCGACAGGTGCAGGGCGGCGGCGATCTCCGGGGGCTCGGCGCCTCCGGCGGCCAGTTTCAGGATCTGGATCTCCCGCCCGGAGAGCGGGTTCTCCCCGACGTCCCAGGCGGTCAGGGCGAGCTGCGGGTCGATGACCCGCCGCCCCGCGGCCACTCCGCGGATCGCCGCGGCCAGGTCCTCGAAGGGGGCGTCCTTGAGGATGAAGCCGGAGACCGAGGCCGACAGCGCGCGGCGCAGGGTGCCCGGCCGGCCCAGGCCGGTCAGGATGAGCGTGCGGCAGGAGGGCAGCCTGCCGTGCAGGATCTCCGCCGCGGCCAGGCCGTCGAGCCCGGGCAGGTCGATGTCGATGACCGCGACGTCGGGCCGGGACTCGAGCGCGGTGGGCACGATCATGTCACCGCGCTCCACCTGGGCCACGACGGTCAGGTCGTCCTCGAGCTCGAGCAGGGCGGCCAGCGCCCCGCGCACCATGCGCACGTCCTCCGCCAGGAGGACCTTCAGATTCCGCAAACTCCCAGTCCCAGCTCTTCCGTGAGCGTCACCGCGGGCCCGGCCGACGGCGCCCGTCCGACGCGTACGGCCCGGCCGTCCCATCCCGGTCGCCTCCGCGGCGCGGTGCGGCCGGTCCGCGGAGCGGGCCGGCGGGCGGGCCCGGGCCCGGTGCGCCGACTCCGGGATGCGACTGCTACGAAGGTTACTTATCGCCTGACATGAGGCAATACCTGACAGATAAGGGTCGGCGCAGTCAGGTCCCGTCATCAACGACCGCGGGGAGGGTGCGGGCCGCGGCGGGCGAGAACGGCCGCTCCCGCCGTCCCGTCTCCGCGTCCCGCGCGGGCACCGGGACCTCCGCCGCCACCTCGAACCTGCCGTCCCGCACCAGGGCCGTCAGCCGTCCGCCGATCCCCTCCAGCCGCGCCCGCAGGCCCCCCAGCCCGCTGTCGGCGTCGGTGAGGTCGGGCGGCGACCAGTCAGGCTGCGCCCTGTCGTTGGCCACCCGCAGCCGCAGCGCGCCCCCGCCGAGGGAGGCCTCGATGGCGCATCGCCGCGCCCTGCTGTGCCGCAGCACGTTGGTGACCGCCTCGTGCAGCACGATCGCCATCATCGTGTCCAGCTCCCTGGGCGGCGTTCCGCAGCCGATGTCCAGTTCGACGTCGATGCCCGCCGACGACAGCGCCGCCGCCGCCGTCTCCGCCTCGGCGGCCAGGGACATGTCGTGGTACCCGCTGGCCGTCGCCCGCACGTCGGCGAGTGCCCGCCGGGCGATGTCCACGACCTCGCGCACCTCCTCCCGCGCCCGGTCCGGGCTCTCCGGCAGGAGCCGGCGGGCCAGCTCGCTCTTCATCGTCACCTCGGACAGGTTGCGGCCGAGCACCTCGTGCAGGTCGCGTGCCACCCGCAGCCGCTCGCGCTCCACCGCCATGCGCGCCACCTGCCCGCGTGCCGCGTACACCTGGTCGACCAGTCCCGACAGCGAGCTCACCCCGAAGACCACCAGGCCGGTCAGCAGACTGGAGATGGTCACGTACCCGGTCAGGACGGGGTCGTGCCGCCAGAGCGCGGAGGCCTCGAGGACTCCCGCGCCCACGGCGGCGTACAGCGCCCAGCGCGTCCACCCGGTCACCACCAGCAGGGCCGAACCCGCCAGGAAGCCCGCCATCGACCCCCACGGGGCGCCGAGCCACAGGAAGGACAGGGCCGTCGCCAGCGCCTGCACCCCCAGCGTCAGCGCCCTGACCCGCCGCGGCCAGCGCCGCGGCCGGTAGAACGAGTGGGCGGCCTGCACGGCCAGGACGACGAGCAGGCACAGCGCGCAGCCCAGCAGCGTCCCCGGGTCCGGCGCCAGCCTCAGGACGCCGGCCGCGGTCAGCAGCGCGTAGCCGCCGAGCACCCCGAAGGTGAGCAGCGTCGCCATCCGCAGCGCCTGCGTCTCGGTCCGGTCCTCCTCGGTCCCGTGCCGGCGCAGCGGCCACACCGGCCCGCGGGGGCCCGGCCGGGCCCCCGCCGTACCGGCGTCCCCCGCCGGCGCCGCCGGTACGGCGGGGGTCTCGGCCACCAGCTCGAACCACTCCCCTGCCGCCGACACGGTCAACCCGCCGCCGACGCCCTCCAGGCGGCAGGCGAGGTTCCCCAGGCCGCTGCCGCGGGAGGCGGCCTCGGGTGCCTCCTCGACCCCGTCGTTGGCCACCCGCAGCCGCACCGCGCCCCCGGCGGCGCCCGCCGCGGCGCCGGTGTCTCCGGCGGTGTCCCCGGTGGTGCCGGCGGCCCCGGCGTCCCGGGGGCCGCTCCCTCCGCGGGAGACCTCGATGACGCACCGCCGCGCCCTGCTGTGCCGCAGCACGTTGGTGACCGCCTCGCGCAGCACGATCGCCATCACCGAGTCGATCCCCTTGTCCAGGGGATGCGGAGGGACGTCCACCCGGGCGTCGATCCCGGCCGACGACAGCGTCGAGGCCGCCGTCCCCGCCTCCTCCCGCAACGAGATGTCCCGGTACTCCCCCGCCACGCCCCGCACGTCGGCCAGCGCGCGCCGGGCGATCTCCAGCACCTCCTCCAGTTCGGTCCGCGCGCGGTCGGCGCACCGCGGCAGCAGCCGGTAGGCCAGCTCGCTCTTGAGCGCCATCGCCGACAGGTGGTACCCGAACAGGTCGTGCAGGTCGCGCGCCACCCGCAACCGCTCCCGCACCACCGCCATGCGCGCGACCTCCCTGCGCGCCGCGTGCACCTCCGCCACCACGCCGGCCAGCGAGCTCACCCCGTAGATCACCAGGCCGGTCTGCAGCGTCACCCCGGCCAGCTGCGCCGCTTCGGGCAGCGGCAGCCCCTGCGCCAGCGCGACCAGCGGGAACGTCCCTCCGACCAGGAGGTACAGCAGCCAGCGCAGCCGCACCGGCCCCACGGCCAGCAGCACCGCCCCGGCCAGGAAGCCGCCCAGGGCCGACCAGGCCGGGCCGAACCACAGGTACGGCAGGTAGGTGGCGAGCGCCTGCGCCGAGAGGGTCAGCAGGCGGCGGCGCGGCGGCCACCGCCTCGGCTCCTGCGAGGAGTGCGCCAGTTGCAGGGCGAAGACCCCGCCGAACAGGGCGAACCCCAGGGCCTCGACCCCCTCGGGGAACCTCCACAGCCCGCCCAGCAGATTGATCAGCGTCATCAGGGCGTACCCGCACAGGACCGCCACGGAGATCGACAGGCCCGTCGTCGGCGCCCACACGTCGGCGGCCGCGCCCTGGAACATCCCGCGGTGCCAGGGCAGTAGGCCGATGAGCCTGCGCGGATCCGGCCCGCGGCGGTCCGGCGCGATCCCCGCCATCGACCATCGCCTCCCAAGTGCAGACCGTGCCGGCTCGCCGACGCTCGAAGGCTCAACGCACTCTATATCAGCCTTATCCGGACATGAATGGTTTCCGGGCGGGTCCCTGGGCGAGGCCGACCCTGGCCAGGTCGCCCCAGTCCGCGTCGTTGGCCTCCTGCCCGGCCGGCCGGGCGGGCGGGGCGCCGTCGACGGGCCGCCCGACCATGAACCCGCCCACCCCCGACTCGACGCGCCAGTCGAGCCCGAGCACGCGCGCGGAGACGTCGATGTCGATGATCTCCGCCCAGCAGGCGGCCAGGCCCATGGCCGTGCCGACCAGGTGCAGGGTGTGCAGCAGCGCCCCCACGTTCTTGAGCACCAGCGCGTAGCTCAGCCCGCTGTACTTGCGCGACAGCCGGCGGAAGCGCGCCGTGACGGCGATGAGCACGGGCGGCACGTCGGCGAGGTTCGCGGCCAGCCGGCCGCCCTCCAGCAACTCCGCCACGGCCTCGGGATCGGGGTTGACCCGTTCCAGCCGGTGTCCCAGCGGATCGTAGTGGTACACCCCCCGGGGGATCCCGGTGCAGTTGCCGACCGCCAGGTAGAACTCGAACTCGTAGCAGCCGCCGAGGTTGAGGTAGGGCCGGTCGCTCGTCTCGGCCGCCGAGGAGTCCCCCTCCGGCGGCGGGACGAGGGTGCGGACCCGCGCGGCCCGGTAGAGCAGCTGCCCGATCTCCCCTCCGGTCAGCGGCGCGTCGGCGAAGCGCGTCGCCGGCTCGCCGGCCTCGACCGCCACGGTCAGCGGAGGGTCCGCCGCCACCAGTTCCGCCCAGCGCGGCCGGGGGAGGGCGATGCCCGGCAGGTCCGGTGCGCGCTTCACCGCGGGCTCGACGTCCCAGCGGTCCCCCATGGGGTAGGTCGCCCCGAAGTCGTTGTCGTGCCGCCCCAGCGTGGAGCGCGTGTGGAACATCAGGTCGAGGGGGGTCCACGCGGCCAGCGCCGGCACGGTGTCCTCGGCGAACACGGCGGCCCGCGGCCGGTCCCCCGCCTCGGCCGTCACCACCATCCCCGTCCCCGCCAGGTGGCCGAGCAGGTCGAGCACGAGATCGTCGGGGTACGGCAGCGCCGCCGCCGCCTCCTCCGGCCGGACGGCCCGGCCCAGCGCCCCGATCAGCCGCACCGCGTCGGCGTGGTGCAGGTCGACTCGGTGCAGGGAGAGGGGGGACTCCAGGAAGTAGCCCTCGCCGTCGGTCCGCAGGACCGCGAACCTCGACAGGCGGATCGGGGTGCCGGCGGGCAGGGCGGCGGGCGCGAAGCGCGCCTGCTGCGCCAGCGGGACGATGGAGATCAGCGGTTGCTCCGGGTCGACCGCGAAGGAGCGGATGACCATCGGCTGGATCCCGTCGAGGAGCCGGTCCAGCTCCCGCCGCTCGCCCTCGCCGTAGGCGATGTTCTCCAGGGACACCGGGCCGAAGCCCATGCGCCTGAGGGCTTCGAGGACGGCCCGGCCGGGAGCCGGGACGGTCGTGTCGCCCCAGCGGCCGCGCAGGATCACGCCCCCGTCGCCCGCCTCGACGTGGACGTCCTCCCGCAGCGACCACAGGTCGACTCTCCGGGGCGCCTGGGCGCCGCCGTCGCCAGATGCGGACATCAGGGGACTCCCGATCGGAACGTACGGCACGGAGGCGGGTCGGCTCCCCGCCTCCCTCACATGAACAGCGGAACCGGATTCAGTTGTTCGTAGCCCGTCGGCTCGGCGAGGCGTCCCAGCAGGACCGGGACGTCGTACAGCCGTCCGGGGGCGAACCGGGCCCAGAAGTGGCGGAGGCCGGGGACCACGACCTTCACCACCGGCATGCCGACGTCGGGACGCGTCTGGTCGAGGACGAGGACGTCCAGTCCCTTCCGGCGCGCCAGGGCGCGGACGTGGCCGACCTCCTGGCCCAGGTCGGCCCGGGGGGTGTAAGCGTAGTCGGTGAGCACCCGGGGGCGCAGCCCCGGATCGGGCGCCAGGTAGGGCTGGTCCTCCACGGTGGCGCGGTGCCACCAGCGCCGCAGGTGGGGGTCGGACTCCCCGTACCCGGTGCCGTCGGGCCGGGCGCCGGCGACGGCCGGCAGCAGCTGCGACAGCTCGGCCAGCGCGCGGCGCGCGGCGACGCGGGGGTCGAAGTGCGCCCCGAAGCCGAGCATGATGTCCTGCGCCGGTTTGTCCACCCGGCGGGAGACCGCCGCCATGGCGGGGATCTCCAGGTCGGAGGTGACGTCGAGGAGCCACACCTCCCGGTTCAGGCGCCGGTAGTGCTCGGGCACCCCGGCGATCCAGGGGTCGCCGAGCGAGTCCAGCCGGACCGCGGGGTGCCGGGTCCGGTTGTACCACCAGATGCCGACCGCGTCCCGCTCCACCAGCTCCAGGAAGCCCTGCAGGATCGCGTCCTCGATGCTGGAGCCCGCGGCGTTGCCGTTGGAGTTGGCCCGCACCGACGGGAGCGCGCCGGCGTCGTGGAAGTACAGGTACGCGGTGGGCAGCAGGCGCTGCAGCCCCGTGACGAGCGACCGCACGGGGGTCCACTCGACGACCGCCTCCTCGTCGAAGGGCTCCGGGACGTGGTGGAAGGGCGCGTTCGCCGCGTTCCACCGGGCGCGCCCGGCGAACTGGCGCGGGTGGAACAGCTGGCAGGCGTCGGGGTGCACCGCCTGCCCGCCGAGCCCGCGGAAGCTGTCGCGCACGACCGGCTCGTCGCCGAAACGCGAGGCGCAGTAGCGCTCGACCGCCTCGCAGAGCGCGCTCACCCTCGCCTCCGCCTCGGTCGTCCCCTTGCCGCCGCTCTGCCGGCGCAGGCCCGCGCGGACCGCCGAGAGCCCGTGCGGCCGCAGCGCGAGGTTCGGCCCCGACAGGTAGCTGTGCAGGAAGGACGGGCTGCGCGGGTCGCGCCGCACGGTGTCCGTCACCCCCGTGACGGGGTCGGCCAGATGACCGTACCTCTCCCACATCTGCTCGGGGGTGAGCGCCCGGTGCCCGGTGCCGTCGGCGACGGCCTTGCGGCGGGAGGAGACCGTGATCGGGCTCCGCACGCGCTCGGCGACCAGGCCGGGGTCACCGCACTCGGGGCACTGCGGGCGCCGGGCCACCGGGTGGCGGCGGCTCTCCAGGGTCAGCGTGTCGAGGATCCACACGGCGTCCTGTCCCGGGTGGCGGCTCCCGGCCAGCCATTTGGCCGCTTCCAGGACCGCGCTCTGCAGGCCGATCGCCCGGGCCGGGGCCAGCGACGTGTCCGGGAACGGGGCCCGGCCGGACCCGCCCGGCGCGTCCCGCAGGCACGACTCGACCCGCAGGTGCCCGCGGAGCCTCACCTCCAGGCAGGCCCAGCAGGGTCCCTGCCCCGGGCGGAACACCGGGCCCACCCAGACGTCGGCGCCGCCGGGCCTGACCGGCAGCCAGGGGCCCGCGGCGCGCAGCCGGTCGCGGTTGACCTCGCGCAGCGCCGGGTCGAGGTAGTCGTCGCAGAGCACGATGGTGAGGTCCGCCGGACCGTCCGGGTCCTCGGCGAGGGTGAGGCCGGCGGCACGGCAGGCCGCCGCGGCGGGGCCGGTGTCGAGGCCGCCCAGGGCCGTGACCCGCACCCGTGCCGCGGTGAGGCGGTCCGCCGCGGCGTCCCCGTCCAGGCCGGCGAGCTCCCAGTACGCCAGGGCCGCGGGGTCGGCCGCCGGGCCCGCCGCGGGACCGGGGTCCGGGCGGCGGTAGCCGATGAGGTTCTCCCGGGCCAGCCGGCCGAGCAGCTCGCCGAGCCGCCCGGCCGGCAGGCCCGGCGCCGCCCGCTGCACCTGGGCCAGGTCCCGGGTCCCGTCGAGCAGCGGCGCGACCTGCTGCACCAGCGGTCCCGAGAGCACGGTGGCGCCGCGGGCGGAGGTGAGGTACACCCCCTCCCCGGGGACCGTCTCGGCGCGCAGGTGGCGCCTGAAACCGATCAGCGGGCGGCCCGTCGCCTCCATGGCGGTGGTCACCCCGCGCGGCCGGACCGGTCGGCGGCGTCCGCGAGGGGGCTCCGGGGGTCTTCGATGCAGCACGGCCACACCGCCGCCTCCGCCGACGGACGCTGAGGATCTTCGATGCAGCACGGCCACACCGCCGCCTCCACCGACGGACGCTGAGGATCTTCGATGCAGCACGGCCACACCGCGCCCGCCGAGGGGTGGGCGAACCGTTCGACGACCACCTCGTCCCCGGCGCCGGTGTCCAGGCGGGGCGCCTCGCCGGCGCCGCGCAGGCCGATGCCGAACTCCGCGAGGGTCGCCACGGGGTCCCGCCGGTAACGGGCGGCCAGCTCCGGCTCCGTCCAGGTCCTCATCACGAACTCGGTGAACCGCCAGTCGCCCTCGAGGGCGGGACCGGCCGGGGGGACCTCGACAGCGTCCACAACGGTCATGTCTCCTCCTGTTCTCGTGCGGCGGAACCATCAGGCCCAGGCAGAGGATGCCGCAAAGGCCCCCGGCCGGACAGTTTCCGGATCACGTCCTGCATGTGAATTATTCACATAGGGAAAGTGATGCCGCGAGTAGCTTGCCCGAAAAGGCCGACCTATCGTGTCGAACACCGTGAAAAGCTCATCCGAATCGCGTTCCAATACCGTTTGCGACATTGGAGCGCGAAGAGAAAGCGTACGTTCAGTCCCATCGTCCTGAAGGCTCCTCGGGAATGCCGCCCGGCCGGCACGGGATACCGGCGGCGGGCCGTACCCGGCCGCCAGGACGGCGCGGCCTTCCCGGCCCGGCAACCGACAAGGAAGGAATCCCGGCGAGCCGGTCGCACGGCACCGTCCGAATCGACCGGCCACCTCTTCACGGAAACGGAAAAGAGATGGAAGACGAGATCGAGCGGGCTGTGATGCGGGTCATCGAGACGATGCGGGAGAATCCCGGTGAGCAACTCACCATTGATGACCTGGCGCGCGTCGCCATGTTCAGCAAGTTCCATTTCTCCCGTATCTTCCGGCGGCTCACCGGAGTGCCGCCGGGTCGCTTCCTGTCGGCGATACGCCTGCAGGAGGCGAAGACGCTGCTGCTGTCGACCCCGCTGTGCGTCGCCGACGTCTGCACCCAGGTCGGCTACTCCGCGGTCGGCACCTTCAGCACCCGGTTCAAGCACAGCGTCGGCGTCGCCCCCACCCGCTACCGCAGGGATCGCGGCGCCGGGATGCGCGCCCCGGCGCGCGAGGACGCCGCGGCGGCGGGGGCGGTCATCCGGGGCGCTCTGCTCGCGCCGCCGGACGAGCCCCCCGGTCTCGTCTGCGTCGGTCTGTTCCCCGACCCGGTTCCGGAGGGGTGGCCGGTGCGCTCCGTCGTCGTCCGCTCCTCCGGGGCGTACACGCTGGACCGCGTGCCCCCGGGCTCGTGGTATCTCGTGGCGCACTCCCTGGTCCGCCACGACCCGGCGCCGGGACGCGGCGAGCCTGACTCCGCCCTCCTGTGCGTGCGCGGTCCGGTCACCGTACGGCCCGGCGTCGCCCGCACGGTGGATCTGCCGCTGCGGCCGAGGCGCGTGTTCGACCCGCCCGTGCTGCCCGCGGTGTTCGACGCCCGGCCCGCCGACGAGGCCATGGACCTGGTCGCGAGCTGACCCGCGGCCCCGGGCGGCCCGCGGCCCCGCGGTCCGGCGCCGCCCGTACCGGGGCGGCCCGCGCGGTGGCCCACCGCGAGACGACGGGCCCGCAGCACGACAGACCCCCCACGGCACGACGGGTCCGCAACACGACAGACCCGCAACACGACGGTCCGCCGCCGAGGATCACGATCTCGGCGGCGGACCGTCGTGCCGCGGGGGGCGGCCACCCGGCCGGCCTCAGCCGAGGCGGTGCACCGTCATCGGCAGCCCGCCCCGCACGCGCAGCGAGAGCATGGGCTCGGCGACCGCCCGGCGGCCCGGCACACCGGCCAGCCGCAGCTCCCGGGCGACCGCGGCGGTCACGAAGACCGCCTCCATCATCCCGAGGTTGCTGCCGACGCAGACCCGCGGTCCGGCGCCGAACGGGATGTAGGCGTAGCGCGGCCGGCCCGACGAGCGGTCCGGCTCGAACCGGCCGGGGTCGAAGCGGCCGGGCCGGTCCCAGAAGGCCGGATGCCGGTGCAGGGTGTAGGGGCAGATCAGGACGTCCGACCCGGCCGGCACGCGGTACCCGCCGACCTCGTCCTCCTCCTTGGCCTGGCGGGTCAGGATCCACACCGGGGGGTACAGCCGCATCGCCTCGTTCACGACCGCGGTGGTGTACCTCAGGCGGCGCAGGTCCTCGAAGGCCGGTGCCCGGTCGCCGAGCACCCCGACCGCCTCGGCGTGCACCCGCTCGAAGACCTCGGGATGCCGGTCGAGGAGGTGGAAGGTCCAGGACAGCGTGCTCGCCGTCGTCTCGTGCCCGGCGAGCAGCAGGGTGACCAGCTCGTCGCGGAGCCTGCGCCCGGCGTCGGCCTCCCCCCGGGTCGCGGCGATCAGCCGGGACACCGCGTCCTCCCCGTCCCCCCCGGCGCGCCCGGCGACCAGCGCGTCGACGACGCGCTGCAGGTCGCGGCGGGCGCGCCGGAAGCGGAGCTGCCTGGGCAGGGGCAGCCAGAGCGGGACCTTGCTCAGGGTCACCATCTCGAACATCGCCTGGTCCTGCACCGCCTCGAACGAGTGCGCGATCGAGGCGAACGCGGTCAGGTCGGCGTCGAGCAGCGTGCGCCCGAGCACGCCGAGGGTCAGGCCGGTCATCTCCTTCAGCACGTCGACGGGCTCGCCGCCGCCGTGCTCCCGCAGCCGGGCCACCAGCTTCCCGGCCTCCTCGGCGACCACCCCGGCGTAGCCGGCGATCCGCCGGTGCTGGAACACCGGCTGGACGACCCTGCGCTGGGCCCGCCACAGCTCGCCGTCGCTGGTCAGCAGCCCTTCGCCGAGGGCGCGCCGGGCCTGGACGAGGCCGATCCCCTTGCGGTAGTTCTCGGCGTTGTCGGCCAGCACGTGCTTGGCGTGGTCGGGGTGGTTGAAGAAGTACAGGGTCCGCGGCCCGACGGAGATGCGGACCGCGTCGCCGTACCGCTCCGCGGCCGAGGTCAGCATCCCCAGCCGGTCGCGGACCAGCTTCACGAACAGGCCCGGCATCTCCCGCCGCGGCGGCCCCGGCGGCTCCGGCCGCACCCGGGCCGCCGCGGGCGGCGTCGCGAGGCTCATGCCGTCATCCTCCCTCCGTCGAGTGTCCGGAACCGCCCGTCGGCGAAGACCAGCGCGTCCGCGCCCGGGTGGCGCTCCAGCGCCAGGACGCCGCCGACGAAGATGGTGTGGTCTCCGCCGCCGTAGACGTACCGCACCTCGCACTCGAAATGGGCCAGCGCCCCCTCGATCAGCGGCACCCCGGTCAGCCTTCCGGGCGTCCAGTCCACCGCCTCGAACTGGGCCGCCCCCAGCTTCCGCCACCGGTGCGCGAAATAGCGGGCCACGCCCTCCTGGTGGCCGGCGAGCACCGACACTCCGAAGTGGGCGCTCTCCCCGAGCCTGCGGTGCATGACCGCGTCCCGGCCGATGCACACCAGCAGCAGCGGCGGGTCGAGGGAGACCGACGTGAAGGAGTTGGCGGTCATGCCGTGCACCGCGTCGCCGCCGGTCGTCACGACCGTGACGCCGGTGGCGAACGCGCCGCACGCGCGGCGCATCTCGTCGCGGTCCACCGCCGGCGGAGACGGGCGGTCCACCGCCGGCGGGGATGTCACTTCGACGTTCATCTCTGGCCTCCCGCGTCATCGGCTGGGCACGGTCTGCGGCGTGTAGGGCCCGAGGGCTCTGACGAGCGACTCCGGGACGCGGGCCGGCACCGTGCGGTTGTTGGGCCCGCGCATGCACGCCACCCGCTGCCGCCCCCGGCCGACCAGCGTCTCCCCGCCGTCCGCGCCGAGCCGGACGTAGTCGAAGCTGAACTCCAGCTGCGTCTGCGTCATCTCCACCAGGCGCATCCGGATCGACAGCTCGTCGAACGCGGTCACCTCGGCGAAGAACTCGCAGTCCACGTGGAGCGTGAACAGCTTCAGGTCGTCCTGCAGCTCGGCGAGCACATCGGGGGCGCACGTCTTGAGGAACATCTCCCGGCAACGTCCCTGCCAGCGCAGGTAGTTGACGTAGTACACGTTGCCGACGAGATTGGTCTCCTCGAAGCCGACCGTGTGCAGATATTCGAAGTATTTCGACACGGGCTACACCCCTCCTCCGGTGAGAACCGCGAACGCGACCGGCCCCGGCCGGTCCCGCAGCGTCGTGACGAGCGTCGCCACCGAGAGGGAGCCGCAGGTGAGGACCACCCACGCGCCGCGCCGGTCCGGGGCCGCGGCGAGCGGGGCCTCCGGGGAGACGCCGGCGTCCCGCAGGCAGCGCAGGGCCGCCAGCAGCCGGGCGCCGGTGGAGTCGGCCGACTCCCCCGTCTCGCCGGCCAGCCGTTCCAGCGCCGCCGCGTGCGGTCCGAGCAGCCCGGACCACTCCCGTTCCGGCCGCTCGGCCACCGGCTCCACGCGGCAGGCGACCCGGCCGGCCGCGACGGCCGCCAGGGCGACCCCCGCCCCGCAGGAGACCGCGGCCGACGCGCCGCCGCCGGGGGCGAACCCGCCGTCCGGCCCGCGCGGCACGTCGCGGCCGAGTGCGCGCCGTACGGCCAGCGCCGCCGCGGCGTCCGGGTCCTCCTGCCCGCAGGGCTCGACGGCGACGGCCACCCGGGCGCCGAGCAGGCCCTCGACCGTCCGCTCCAGGTAGGGGCCCAGGAGCGGTGCGGGCCAGGGGCCCCGGCCGTCCTGCTTGCGTACGGCCTGCAGGCGCAGTCCCTCCCAGCGCTCGACGACCCGGCCGCCGGGGGTGCGCACCGCGATGTCGTAGACGTAGGTGTCACCCTCGTGCCACCGCTCGGTGGCGCAGTAGCGCACCGTCCCGGCCCCGGCCAGCGCGGCGCCGCCGGGGTGGAGCCGCTCGATCCCGGTCGGCAGGAGCGTCGCGTCCGGCACGCAGACCTGGTTGCCGTGCATGAACACGTCGCGGGCTCCCGGATCGCCGAGGAGCAGCCCCGCGGGGAGGAAGCCGGCGAACCAGTCCGTGCCGTCCGCCGCCGCGACGTCGGCGTCGACGTGCCGCGCGGCGGCCCGGTGGTAGCGCTCCAGGCGCTGGAACCGCCGCCCCTGGAACAGCAGGCCCCCGTACAGGTCGGCCGCCGGGTCCAGCGGCACGTCCGGCAGGTCGTCGCCGGCCTGCTCGGGCGGGCCCTCCGGCACGGCGGCGTCGCCGAAGCGCAGCCGGGCCCGGAAGTGGTCGGCGGCGAACACGGTCTCCGCGCTGCGGACGGCCGCCTGGACGGTGTCGTCGCCGGTGACGACCACCGCGACGCGGATCGCGGTGGTCGCGTCCGGCGAGACGACGATGGGCCGCAGGAACTCGGCGTCCTCGATCACCGGGAGCGTGTCGCGGCCGGTCACCGCCGCCGCCGCCTGCGCCATGGCCTCCATGCCGAACACCGCGGGGAACAGCAGGTTCCCGTCGAGGCCGTGGTCGGCGAGGTACAGGTCGGTGCCGGGGTTGAGCTCCACCTCGGTGACCAGCTCGACGCCGGGGTAGTGGACCAGCGGCCGCTCGGTGAAGCGCAGCAGGGGCAGTTCCCGGCCGTCGTGGCCGATCGTGTCGATCGTCCCGGTGCGGCCGCTGACCACCACCGTGGCGGGCGCCCCGGGGTCCTCCAGGAGGCGGCGCATGATCTCCACCCCCTGCTCGGGGGAGATCGGCGTGATGCCCTCGCGGACCAGCGGTTCGATCACCGACAGCCGCTCGCCCATCCCGACGTCCGACCAGACCGACCACTCCATGCACAGCGTGCGGCAGTGCGGGTACCGCCGGCCCCACTCCTCGGTGAGCTCGGCCAGCCACTCGTTGGCGGTCGCGTAGTGCGCCTCGCCGCGCAGCCCGGCCCGGCCGATGATGCTGCCGAACGTGACGAGCAGCCGCAGGGCCTGCGGGTCGACCGCGTCCAGCACGGCCCGCAGGCCGCCGACCTTGGGGGCGAAGGTGCGCCGGAACGCCTCCATGTCGAGGTTGACGAGCGCGCCGGGCTCGTTGCGGCCGGAGCCGTGCACGACGGCGGTGACCGGCCCCAGCTCCCGGACCGCCTCGGCGACCGCCGCGCGCACCTGGGCGGCGTCGGTCACGTCGGCCCGCAGGTACCGCACGGTCACGCCGGCGTCGGCCATCCGGCGCAGGTTGGCGGCCAGCTCCTCGTCCCGGGCGGGGTCCGAACGGCCCAGCACGGCCAGCTTCGCGCCGTAGGCGGAGGCCGCGGCCAGCGCGCACTCGGCGGTGATGCCCTTGCCGCCCCCGGTCACCAGCAGCACGTCCGTGCCGTCGAGCGGCGGCCGCGGGCCGGCCGGCCGTACCGGCAGGACGCGCAGCCGCGGCACCCGCCGCACGCCGTCGGCGCCGTAGTGCACCTCGGCGTAGGACGAGGTCGCCGCCACCTCCTCGACCACCCGCTGCACGGCCGTCCGCGCGGGCGGGTCCGATTCCGGCAGGTGCACGATGGTCACCCGCAGGTGGGGCGCCTCCTGGCGGAGCGTCTTGGCCAGGCCCGCCGCTCCCCTGCCCTGCTGGACCAGGACGAACCGGCTGCCCGGCTCCCCGCCGAGCGCCGCCTTCGCCCCCTGGAGCGCCGCGTGCAGCTCGTGCTCGGCGCAGTCGCGGGGCAGGCAGACGAGGGTCCCGTCGCCGGTGCCCGCCTCCTCCAGGGCGCGGCGCAGCTCCTCGGCGAACGGGTGGCCGGCGTCCGCGTGCACCCGCCACCTGCCCCGCTCCCGGTGCCCGGTGCGCGGCGGCGGCGCGGCCTCGGCGAGCTCCACGGCGAAGGCCCGGGCCCACGGCGCGGCCCCCTCCACCTGCCGCACCGGGCCGTCCCCGGCGCCCTGGCCGTTCCCGGCCAGCTCGCCGACGGCCTCGGCCAGCTCCCCTACGGTGGCGGTGGCGTAGTTGCCGGGCATCGTGCCGGCGGCCCCGCCGAGCCGCTGGACGACCTCCTCCACGATCTTCCCCACGGTGATGGAGCTCAGGTGCAGGTCGTCCAGGAGCCGGCTGTCGTCGCGGACCATCTCCAGCGGCAGCTCGGCCCGTTCGGCCGCCAGGCGGCGCAGCAGCTCGAGCGGCGAGAGCCCCTCGTCGTCGCGCGGGTGCTCCGTCGCGGCCTCGGGTGCCGCCGAGGCCGCCGGGGCGGCGGCGCCGAGGGTCACCTGCGGCGCCTGCTCGCACGGGCCGGCGAAGAACGTCAGCTCGGCGCCGACCTCCAGCGGCCGGTTCGGCCGGCCGTGGAAGAGGGCCCCGTGGTCGAGGGGGACGCCGGTGACGTAGGCGGCCGCGGCCACCCTGAGCAGCCCGCGGGCCGACTCGTCGTCGGTGTCCAGCGCCACCGCGGGCACGTCGGTGACCGAGGACGCCAGTCCGGCGAGCACCCGCCCCGGGCCCACCTCGACGAACAGGTCGACGTCCTTGGCGGCGATCTCCACCGCCTGGACGAACCGGACCGGTTCGGTGATCTGCCGCCGCAGCAGCGCCGCGACGTCGGTGTCGGCCGGCAGCTCCCGCTCGGTCACGGTCGAGACGACCCGCCGCCCGACCGGGCCGAAGGCCTCACCGGCCAGGGCGGCGCCCAGGGCGTCGGCCGCGGGCGCCACCAGCGGTGAGTGGAAGGCGTGCGAGACCGCCAGCCGGGTCCACCGCAGGCCCGCGTTGCCGGCCCGGCGGCCGACGGCCTCGACCGCGTCGGCCGGTCCCGCCACCACCGTCTGGGCGGGGCCGTTGTACCCGGCGATCACGACGGGCAGGTCCGCGGTCAGCGCCGTCACCGTGTCCGGTGCCGCGGCGATGCCGGCCATCGCCCCCGGGGCGCTGTGCTCGGTCATCAGGCGGCCGCGCAGGCCCGCCACGCGCAGCAGCGCGTCCTCGTCCATCGCCCCGGCCCAGTGCAGGGCGGAGATCTCCCCGAGGCTGTGCCCGACGGCGACGGCGGCGTCGACGCCGAGCAGCGACAGGGCCCGCAGCCCGGCCAGCGAGCCGGTGACGATCCGGGGCTGGGCGACCGCGGTCGCCACCGTGTCGCCGCCGGAGGGCAGGGCCGCCTTGGCGTAGACCTCCTCGACCTCGGTGAAGCGCCGCCGCAGCATCCCGCCGCCGGTGCCGCGGCCCGAGCCCTGGCCCGGGAAGAGGTAGCCGACCCGGCCCGTGCCGGCGGCCTTGCCGAGGAACGCCCGGCCGTCCGGCTCGAACAGGGCGGTCTCGCCCGCGTCGAGCGCCGCCAGCACCTCGCCCAGCCGGGCCTCGGCGTCCTCCGGGGAGGAGACGACCACGGCCGCCCGGTGGGGCAGGTCGCGCAGGTCCCGCTGGAGGGCGGCGGCCAGGTCGGCCAGTTCCGCGTAGGACAGCCGCGGCACGAACCCGGCCAGCCGTGCGAGCCGGTCGCGCAGCTCCGCCGGGGAGGCCGCGTCGACCAGCAGCAGCTCGGCGTCCTGCACCGACGAGGCCAGCTCCCTGGTCCGGGCGGACATGGCGCCGCGGCGCCGCGGGCCGGCCTTCTCCACGACGACGTGGGTGTTGATGCCGCCGAAGCCCATCGCGGTGACGCCCGCCCGCACCGGGGCGCCCTCCGGCCACGGCTCGGCCTTGCGCAGCACGCGCAGCGCCGCCGGCTCCTCCGCCAGCAGGGCGTGGGGCTCGACGCAGCCGACGGCGGGGGGCAGCACCTCCTCGTGCACGGCCATCACCGCCTTGATCAGGCCCGCCACCCCGGCCGCGGCCTTGGTGTGCCCGATCATCCCCTTGATCGAGCCGATCACCGGCCGCCGGTCCGGGCCGCCGGACCGGCTGTCCCGCACCGCCTCCGACAGGGCCGTGAGCTCGTTGGCGTCGCCGACCGGGGTGCCGGTGCCGTGGCCCTCGAACAGCTCCACGGTGCCGATGCCGAAGCCGGCCCTGTCGTAGGCCCGCCGCAGCGCGCGCCGGTACCCCTCGGCCTCGGGCCGGGTGATGCCGCCGCTGCCGTCGGAGGAGATGCCCCAGCCGGCGATGGAGGCGTAGACCCGGCGGTCGGCGGCGTCCGCCTCGCGCATCAGCACGAGCATCCCGCAGCCCTCGCCCGGCCAGAAGCCGTTGGAGCCGCGGTCGTAGACCCGCATCTCCCCTCTGGCCAGCGCGCCGGTCTTGGCGAACCCGATGATCTCGAAGGGGTCGATGGACAGGTCGACCCCTCCGGCGACCGCGACGTCCAGCTCCCCGTCGGCCAGCATCCGGCACGCGGTCGACACCGACAGCAGCGACGACGAGCACGCCCCGTCGACGGTGAACCCGCCGCCGCCCAGGTCGAAGTGGTTGCAGATGCGCCCGGCGATGGTGTTGGACAGGCCGCCCGCGAGGGTGTCCTCGTCCACCGGCGGGAACGGCCGCTTGTAGGCCTCCTCGACGTCCGCGAGGAAGGCCGCCGTGCGCTCGTCCTCCCAGCCGGCCTCCCGCAGCGCGGCGCCGACGACGCGCCGCACGTACGGCCAGCGCAGCCGCATCAGGTTGGCGCGGGTGAACTCCCCGGTGAGGGTGTTGCCCACGACCACGCCGGTCCGCTCCCGGGGCAGGCCCTCGCCGGCGGTGAACCCGGCGTCCGCGAGGGCCTGCGCCGCCATGTCCAGCGCCAGCCAGTGCGTCAGGTCGGTCGAGCGGTACGTGCTCCCCGGGATCTTGTAGGCGACCCGGTCGAACTCGTAGCCCTCGATGACCGCCGCGTGGCGGGCGTAGAACCGGTCGGGCGCGGACGGGTCGGCGTCCCAGTAGTCGTCGAGCCGCATGCGCTCGTCGGGCAGCCGGCGGAAGGCGCGCCGGCCCGCCAGCGCGTTCTCCCAGAGCTGCCGGGGCGATGTGGCGTCCGGGTACCGGCACGCCATTCCAACGACCGCGATCCGCGTCATGCCGACACGACCTCCCGGTGACCGTTCACCGAGCCCCGGCCGCCCGCGGCGTCCGCCGTGACGGGCAGGTCGCGGACCAGGCCGGGCGCCTGCGCCGGGTGCTGCTCGCGGGCCCGCTCGACGAAGTGCAGCGCCCACAGGAACACGCCCCGGATCAGGCAGGTCGTCGCGGTGGCGAAGAACAGGCCGTAGGCGATGCCCGCCCCGGTGAAGCAGCCGTACAGCACCGCGACGCCGGCGCCGAAGGCGACCTGGGACAGCGGCTTGGACGGCGTCGTCCCCGGATCGGTGATCATGTAGTTGGTGAACAGGATGAAGGCGACGCCGGTCATGGTGGCCAGCGTCCCGGTGATCGAGTTGTCGAGGACGACGCCGCGCACGACCGCCTGCAGCACGAAGCCGCCCAGCCAGGCGGCGATCAGCCACATCCGGCCGGTCAGCTTGGCGTTGAGCAGGGTGCCGGTGACGATGATGATCGCGGGGACCAGCCAGTCGACCGGGTTCCCGACGTTCTCGGTGAAGTGGTACGGCGGGGCGATGCTGACCCAGGGGAACAGCAGCAGCAGCACCGTGATGCCGAAGTTCGACGGGTTCATGTAGTGCCGGAGGCGGCCCTTGACCGGGGCGCGCAGCACCCACTTGGCGCCGACCGCCACGACCACGCCGAACATCATCGTGAGGATCTCGTCGTTGACGTAGATCAGCATGTTCATGGCGAGGGAGGTGATGTGGGCCGGGTAGAGGAACTCCATCAGGCCCTTCAGCCCGCCGCCCCGGTAGCGCGGCGCCCGCCCCTCGCCGCGCGCGCCGATGTACTCCAGCCCGATCTCCACGGCGTAGCCGGTGGCCAGGGCGACGAAGGGCCAGGTCCAGGGCTGCTCGAAGCCCAGGAGCGTGTAGCCGAAGACGTTGAAGATCGTGATCGAGATCGCGAACCTGCGCAGCGCGGTCGTGACCTTCGGATCGTGCCGCGGCGGCGCGGCGGGACTTGTCCGGGTCATGTTCACCTCTCCCTTGCCTGCTCGCCGAGCCGCAGGGAGTGCCACCCGGGGCTCAGCCGGAGAACCTGCTCGCGCACCTGTCCGCTCCGGTCGCGCCAGCGCAGGTGCACCTGGACCGGCCCGGTGACGTTCTCGCCCAGGCCGATGTGGACGTCGTGGCTGCGCTTTCCGGAGTGCCCGCTGCCGCCGTCGACCCGGCCGAGGAGTTCGCGGCCGTCCGGCATGGTCACGGTCACCTGCGCGCCGACCACCGGGGAGCCCGGTGCCTGCTCCGGCCCGTCGTGAGTCAGCCGGAGGCCGAGGAAGGCCCCGGGCGACGGGCTCTGGTTGTGGTAGAAGACGGGGGCGTCCCACTGCCGCGCGACGGCGAGGTCGAGCCGGCCGTCGCCGTCGGCGTCGCCCACCGCGATGCCGCGGGTGGGCACCGGGACGGCGAGGCCGAGCCCCTCGGACAGGTTGGCGTACCGGCCGTCCCCGCCCTTGGCGAAGAAGGCCAGCCGCTGGCCGCCTGCGATGTCGTCGCCCTCCCGGACGTTCGGCCACGAGCGCGGGTTCTCCACCACCACGTCGTTGGCCGCCGCCAGCTCCTGCAGCTGCGGCCAGCGGTTGACCTCGCCCTTCACGAACCCGGTCGTCTGGGCGATCTCCAGCTCGCGGTCGTTGTCGAAGTCGGCCAGCTTGACGTCCCAGGCCCAGCCGGACCACGCGGTCCCGGCCTCGGTGCTGCGGTCCTCCCACGGCGCCTCGCCGCGGGCCAGCGCCCGGCGCAGCGCGTCGCGGTCCCCGGCCGTGGACAGGAAGTGGAAGTTGCTCTCCTGGATGCCGAACGGCGTGGTGATGTTGCTGACGAACATGTCGTACACGCCGTCGCCGTCGAGGTCGCCGAAGTCGACGCCCATGCCCTTGAAGGAGTCGGCGCCGACCCGCTTGGACTTGGGCACCGTGCCGTCGCGCGGGGCGCGCACCGGGGCGAAGGCCACCTTGCCCGCGGTGGAGCGGTTGTGCAGCAGCGCGTCGGGCCCGTGGTCCTGGGCGATGTACAGCTCGGGGAGCATGTCGCCGTCGAGGTCCCCCGCGGTGGAGGCCAGCACCCAGCCCCCGGAGACGTCCCGCGGCAGGACGTCGCCGAGCACCTGGTAGACGGGCGCGCCGCCGGGACCGGCGGCCGACCGGCGCAGGATGTAGTCCTCGCCGCCGTTGGAGGCGTTGGACAGCGACCGGTTCATCACCCCGCCGTCCTTGGTCTCGTCCAGGACCGGGCCGTGCGGGAAGTAGTTGCCGACGTAGATGTCCTCGTGCCCGTCGCCGTCGAAGTCCGCGATCGCGACGGCGTTGGAGTTCCACTGCGGCCCGGAGTACCGGCCGGCGGTGGAGTTCGCGCCGGGCACGGCCTCGACCGGCCGGTAGGAGCCCTTGCCGAGCGGGCCCCGCGCGTCCCGCGCCGCCTCGGCCAGGTGGATGACCGGGGTGCGGCCCCAGTAGTAGACGAGCAGGTCGGTCCGGCCGTCCTCGTTGAAGTCGCCGGGGGCGCAGCCCATGGGGGCGATGACGTCGTTCATCGGCAGCGGGGCGGCGTCCAGCGCGAAGGGCGCGTACCGCTCGGCCCCGCGCCCCGGGGCGGGCGTCACCACGACCTGGTCGATGCGCGGGTCGGTGACGCACAGGTCGTTGGAGAGGCCGTCGCCGTCGAGGTCGTTCATGGCGATCCCCGCGCCCACCGAGGAGATCCACGCGTTGATGTCCTTGTAGGCCTTGTTGACCTTGCGGATCGTCTTCTGCGGGAAGCCGCCGGGCATGGAGACGGACATGGGCGTGAACCCGTACCTGCCCGTCATGGCCGCGGTCTCGGCCGCGGACGGCTCGGGCTGGCGGGCCAGGACGAACATGGTCGCCGCGAGCACGACTGCGACGACGCTGGCCGCGTGCCTGCGGAGCAGGCCGGTTGTCGCGGTCACGTGTTAGCACCTCCCTGCGGACAGGAACCGGTCGGCGACGCGCTGCCGCCAGAGTTCGTAGGCGGGCGGCTCCCCGGGCGAGGAGGGCCCGTCGGGCCGGACGTCGCGGCTCACCTGCGCGGCCCGCTCCGGCGTCATGCCGCAGAAGACCTCGGTCGCGACCCGGGTGTGCGGTACGACGAGGCCGGCGCGGACGCGGGCCTCCGCCGCGAACGCGCAGGCCTGCGCGACCTGGGGGCGGTGGGTCCCGGCCCGGCGCAGGAACTCGGCGAGTTCCTCCTCACCGGCGCCGCCGGCGTAGGTGGCGGCCAGCCCGGCGCCGCTGTACAGGTCGGCGCGGCGGGATTCCGGGAACCCGTCGATCATCGTGGCGACGAGGCCGGCGTCGGCGCCGCCGACGAACCACATGGCCCGCCCGATGCCCTGGTCGATGGCGCGGAGCGCGTACCACTCGGGGCCGCCGGCCGGCCACGGGAAGCGGGCGGGCCGGTACTGCTCGTGCACGTACCGGCGGGTGCGGAAGTAGGCCTGGTGGAAGCCGTAGCCGTCCAGCACGAGCCACTGCAGCAGGGGGTCGAACGGGCCGAGCCGGGACCAGCGCAACCGGGGCAGCCGGGCCATCGCCCAGCCGGCCCCGACGTAGGCCATGTAGACGTGGTCGCGGCCCCGGCCCTCCAGGAACCGGGCGAAGCGGCCCCCGCGTCCGGGCGACAGGCCGTCGAGGACGGCCAGGCCCATCGCGGCGCCCTCGTAGGCGAAACCCCGGAAACGGGTGGGGACCTCCTCCAGTTCCTTCTCCGCCTCGGCCGGTGTGCGGGCCTCGACCGCGTATCCGTAACCGGCCAGGAAAGTGCGGCCGATCGTCTCCAGCAATTCCTGGGCGTCGGCGTTCTTCCGGTGGAATCCCCGGACTTCTGGTGATGCGGCGGAGGCGTTCGGGGTGATTATCCTTCGCCTCAGCGCGCGCCATGAACCGGCCAATGTGCTCCCCGACCTTTCATGTCGCATTGAGCAATCCCACGGCGAATCTATGCGTTTGTAGGGATATTCCGTCTACTTCGGATGTGCTGAGCGGAGAAGCCACATAAAGGGCGCATGATTGCGGAGCCGGCGAACGGCGCCCGCGCCGGCTTACTCCTCCCGCCGCACCGCGGACCGCGTCCCGCGGCTCGCCCCGTCCGCCTCACCGCGGGACGCGGTCCGCCTCCTGGAAGCGGGCGCGCACGCGCCGCCGCCACAGCTCGTAGGGAGGCTCCCCGCCCGCCTCGCCCGGCCCGACGGCGCCCGCGTCGGCGAGCGCCACGGCCGACTCGACCGAGAGGTCCGCCAGCACCGCCGCGGCCGCCTCGGTGTGCGCGGGCACGAGACCCGCGTGGTGGCGGGCCTTGACCGCGAACACCGCGCCCTGGGCCAGCTCCGCCCGGTACTCGCCGGCCGCGTGGCGCAGCGCCGCCAGCCCCTCGGCGTCGCAGCCGCCGGCGAAGGCCGCCGCCAGCCCGGCGCCGCTCCACAGGTCGGCCCGGCGGTGGGAGGCGAACCGGGCCACCGCCGACGCGACCGCCTCGGGCCGCGCCCCGTGCACGAACCAGAGCGCGCGGCCGATCCCCTGGTCGACCGCGCGGAGGAAGTAGTCCGGCGCCCCCGCCCACGGGTACGGCTCGGGCACCCGCTGCTCGCCGATCCAGCGCCGCGTGTCGAAGTACGCCCGGTCGAACCCGTAGCCGTCGACCGCCAGCCAGGTCATCGTCGGGTGGTACGGCGAGTCGCCCAGATCGGGGACCACCTTCCGCCACAGCGGCCTGGGGAGCCGGGCCATGGCGAAGCCGATCCCGATGTACGCCAGGAAGATGTGCGGCCCGCCCGCCCCGAGCAGCAGGTCCCGGGTGCGGGTCCCGCGCCCGGGACCCGCGGCGTCGAGGACGGTGAAGGCCATCGTCACCCCCTCGTAGGCGAAGCCGCGCAGCTCCGGGGCGACGAGGTCCACCCGGCGCTCGACCTCCCACCGCCCCCGGGCCTCGATGCCCCACTCGAACCCGCAGACGACGCTCTGCGGGATCGCCTCGAGCCGCCGGACGGCCTCCGAGGGGGTGACGGGGAAACCGCGTCTTTCGAACGTCACGTCGCTGAGCGACGGTGCCAGCAGCAGCCTGCGCAGGGATCCGAGAGCGGTCGGCATCATGCCTCCTTCACGACCGGACGGCCCGCCACCGGGCGGATCGCCGGTGGCGACCCACCGATCGTCGGGCGCCGTCCCGCCGGCGCGCATCTCGGAAACTGCGCAGGCCACGCCCGGCGCGACGGCGCCACGGACACGCCGGGCACGGCCGGGCGCATCCGGCGCGGCGGTACCGCGGGAACACCGGCCACGCCCGGCGCGGCGGTACCGAGGTCACGCCCGGCGCGCCGGTGCCGCGGGAACACCGGGCACGTCCGGCGCATCCGGCGCGGCCGGGCGGCGGGCACGCCGGATCCGCAGGAACGGGTGGCCGACCAGTCCCAGCCCGGCCGCCAGCAGCAGCGCGGTGAAGACCCACTCGCGTGAGCCGCCGGGACCGTACACCCGGTGCGGCCGCCCGACGTCGACGGCCGCGGTCTCCTGCCCGGGGCGCAGCGACTCCCGGTCGCTGCCGTACAGCGCGACCCCCTGCCGCCGGACCGCGCCGTCACCGGAGCGGAACTCCCCCGTCCACGTGCACGACTCGTGCCCGGGGTGCCGCACGCAGGTGAGCTCCCGGGCGGTGAACAGGCCCGGCACCCCGTCGGCCCGCGCGGCCCGCAGGCTCGGGCCGACGCCGGGCACCGCCAGGCAGAGCAGGAACACCCCGGCCAGCGCCGCGAGCACGCCGAACGCCGAGGGGCGCCCGCGGGCGCCGGCGCTCACCACCCGGCCTGCGGCGCGCAGGCGCACCGCATCAGGGAGCGCTCGGCGGGGCGGGGCCGGCGATGCATGATCATCGCGACCACCATGGGCGCGAAGACCACCGCGTTGTAGAACAGGTGGAGCTCCATGCGGGGGAAGGCGAGCTGGAGGATGCTCACCGGGACGGGGCGGCCCAGCAGGTGGTTGCCGGTCAGCGCCTGCAGGAGCAGGAGCAGGTGCTCGAAGTGGTGCCAGACCTGGATGCCGAGCGCCACGTTCCACCACGTCCGGGCCCTGCCGGTGAAGCCCTGCCGCAGCAGGAGGAAGCCCGCCAGCATCACCAGCGCGTAGCCGTAGTGCATCCACTCGGAGGTGACCAGCCAGGGGAACGGCATGCCGAGCACCCCGCGGGCCTCGGCGAGCGGCCAGCCCAGCACGTAGACCTGGGCCGCCTGGGCGAGGTGCTCGGCCCAGTGGGCCACGACCACGACCAGGAACAGGCCGAGCGCCGTCCGGTGGTGGTCGGTGTTGAGGCCCGCTGCCCAGCTCGCGGGGCGGCCCGCGGAAACCGGATGGGATGTCATGCGTCAACCTCCGTCCGTGTCGCGCCGGGCGGTCCGGCCGATCCGCCGCCGCGGCGCAGCTGCCGATCTCCCGCCGGATTGTGGATCGCCCCGCGGGACGCCGACAACTTCCCGCGTGCCGAGCCGGGGCCGCGCGCGGCGCGTGAGCATGCCCGGAGATGCCGGACCCGCGGAGTGCGGCCGATTCTGGGAGACCTGCCGGCAACCGAGGAAGGAGTGTCCCCGATGACCGTTTCCGAGGTCGATCGCGCGCCCGCCGCACGGCCGGGCGGTTCCGGCCGCGCACCCGCCGCGCGGCCGCCCGGGACGCCGGCCGGCGGGCACCGCTCCGGGCGGGTGACCGGCGACGGCGGAGCCGTACCCGCGGCCGCGCCACCCGCCTCGGCCGCGCCGCCTCCGGCCGCGCCGTCCTCCCCCCGCACGCCGTCGTCCCCGGCCGCGCCCGCGCGCTCGATGGCACTGCTCCGCCTGCGCCACCGGGAGCTGCGCGACGGCATCGTCGCCGGCCGGAGCGAGGCCGTCGCGCGGCAGCACCGGCTCGGCAAGCGGACCGCGCGCGAGCGGCTCGACCTGCTGCTGGACGAGGACTCCTTCACCGAGATCGAGATGTACCGCCGCCACCGGGGGCAGGACCTGACCGCACGGGACGAGCGGCCGTACACCGACGGGGTCGTGGCGGGGTCCGGCACGGTGGACGGCCGCCGGGTGTTCGTCTACGCCCAGGACTTCACGATCTTCGGGGGCTCGCTCGGCGAGTCGCACGCCGCGAAGATCCACAAGGTGATGGACCTGGCGCTGGCCACCGGGTCGCCGCTCATCGCGCTCAACGACAGCGGCGGCGCCCGCATCCAGGAGGGCGTCACGGCCCTCGACGGCTACGGGGGCATCTTCCGCCGCAACGTCGCGGCCTCCGGCGTGATCCCCCAGATCAGCGTGGTGCTGGGCCCGTGCGCGGGCGGCGCCGCCTACTCGCCGGCGCTGACCGACTTCACCTTCATGGTCCACGGCACCGCGCAGATGTACCTCACCGGGCCGGACGTCGTCGCCGCGGTCAGCGGCCAGCGCGTCACCCACGCCGAGCTCGGTGGCGCCGAGGTGCACGGCAGCCGCTCGGGGGTGGCCACGTTCGTCCACGACGACGAGGAGAGCTGCTTCGCCGACCTGCGGTACCTGCTGTCCCTGCTGCCCGGCAACAACCTCGAGCCCCCGCCCGACGGGCCGCCCCGCGGCGCCGCCGGGGACCTGCGGCCCCGCCTGGCGGAGATCGTCCCGGTGGAGCCGAACAGGCCGTACGACATGGGGGAGGTCGTCGCCGAGCTCGTGGACGACGGCGAGTTCCTGGAGATCGGCGAGGGCTGGGCGCGGAACGTCGTGTGCGCCCTGGCCCGGATCGACGGCCGGGTGGTCGGCCTGGTCGGCAACCAGCCCATGGTGCTCGCCGGCGCGCTCGACGCCGCCGCCGCACAGAAAGCCGCCCGCTTCGTCCGGTTCTGCGATGCCTTCGGCATCCCGCTGGTCACCCTCGTCGACGTACCCGGCTTCCTGCCCGGCACCGACCAGGAGCACTCCGGGATCATCCGCCACGGCGCCAAGCTGCTGTACGCCTACTGCGAGGCCACCGTGCCGCGCATCCAGGTCATCGTGCGCAAAGCGTACGGCGGCGCCTACATCGTGATGGACTCGCGCTCGATCGGCACCGACGTCTCCCTCGCCTGGCCGACCAACGAGATAGCGGTCATGGGCGCCGAGGGCGCGGTGAACGTCGTCCACCGCAGGGAGCTGGCCGCCGCCGAGGACCCCGCGGCGCTGCGCGCCAGGCTGGTGCGCGAGTACACCGAGCGGCTCGTCCACCCGCACTACGCCGCCGAGCGGGGGCTGGTCGACGACGTCATCGACCCCGTGGAGACCCGTGCCGCGGTCGCCCGGTGGCTGGCCGCCCTGGCCGACAAGCGCGCGGCCCAGCCGCAGCGCAAGCACGGCAACATCCCCCTCTGACCCCGCCGGGCCCGGCGCGGCGCCCCGCCCCGCGAGCCCGGCCGGCTTCCCCTCCCCCGCGCGGGCGGGCCGCGCGGCCCGTCCCACCCCCACCGACCTCCTCGAAGGGAGCGCGAACATGACCGTGTCCACCCCGCCCCCGTCCACCCCTCCGGGCGCGACCGAGCCCGCGGCCGCCGCCCGCGTCCGTCCCTCCGGGGAGTCCGCCGGGGAGCCCGCCGTCCGCCGCCCGTGGCGGGTCGTCCTGCTCAGCGCGCTGGCGGGGTTCCTGCTCACCGTCGTCTGGTCGGCCGAGTTCGTCGACCGCACGATCGGCGGGACCGTCGCCGACGCCGTCCTCGGCCGCGACGCCGACACCGCCCCGATCACGGGCCTGCTGTCCGGGATCGCCTTCTCGTTCGTCACCGGCCTGGCCGGCACGTTCACCGCCTGCAACATCGCCGCGCTGGGAGCGGTCGCGCCGCTGCTGGGCGCCGAGCGCCCGCTGAGGGCCCGGCTGCTCGGGACGCTGCGCCCGCTGGGCTGGCTGGCGGCCGGCATGCTGACCGTCTCGGGGATCTACGGGGTGGTGGCCGCGCTGGCCGGCACCGGCATGCCGCAGTTCTCCACCGCCCCCTCGGGCCCGGGGCTGTCCCCGCGGACGGTCCAGGCGATGGTGGTCTTCGGCGTGATCGGACTGATCCTGCTCTACCAGGGGCTCGCCGCGCTGGGCATCGTCCGCGACCCGCTGGAGCGGATCTCGCGCCGGTTCCCGCACGCCCGCATGGTCGTCATGGGCGCGCTGATCGGGGCGTTCCTCGTCGGCCGGCCGTTCGGGCTGTTCCGGCACCTGTTCCGCGACACCGCCGAGAGCCACGACCCGCTCTACGGCGCGCTGGCCTTCATGCTCCAGTCGGCCGGCAACGTCGTGGTCGTGGCGGTGCTCTTCCTCGTCCTGGCGCTCGGCACGGGCGGTCGCGTGCACCGCTGGCTCACCGCCCGGCCCGGCCGGGCCGCGGTGGTCACCGGGGCGGCGTTCATCGTCGCGGGCGTCTTCACCGTCCTCTACTGGGACGTGCGGATCCTCGCCCGGCGGGAGATCATCCCGTGGTACCCGACGGCGCCCTGGGCGTGACGGACGGGAGCGTGCCGGACGGCTCCGCCCGGCCCTCCGCGAGGGCCGGGCGGAGCCGTGCGGCGTTCCCGCCGGCGTCAGTCGACGGCCAGGCTCCGCGGCGTGCGGGGGGCGGGCCCGGCGCAGTCCGCGTTGTAGTCGTCGAGCGCCCGCTGCGCCTCGCCGGTGGCGCGGGCGAAGCGGGCGGCCGGGTCCGCGCCGTGGCCGAGCACGTCCTCCATGGCCCGCGTCAGAGCGCCGTGGATCGCGGCGATGCCGCCGACCAGCGGGCCCAGCGCCGCCGGTGAGCAGTCCGACGCCCGCAGCTGCTCGACCGCCACGCGCTGGTGCGGGTGCTCGCCGAACCAGCCCTCCCGCTCCAGCAGCTCGGCCGAGGCGCCGGTGACCGGGACGAAGCCGGTGGCCCGGTGCCAGGCGGCGGCGCAGCCGGGGCCGGCGAGGTACTGCATGAACGCCAGCGCGCCGTCCCGCCGGGCCTCGTCGAGGCCGTCGGCCAGCCACAGGGAGTCGCCCGAGACCGCGCTGCCGGCGTACGGGACGTCCCCGTTGTACGGCATGCGGCCCACCGCCACCTCGAACCCGGCCGCCGCGCCGGCCCGGACGATCTCCTCGGCGGACTTGGAGGAGTCGAGGAGGAACGCGACCCGCCCGCCGGCGAACGCCTCGAAGGCGCCCATCCAGTCCCCGGCGGTCCCCGTGTGCAGGTAGTGCCCCCGGGCGTGCATCCCGCGCCACCACTCCACCCAGGCCAGCATCTCCTTGGAGGCGAGGTCGACGGTCTCCGCCCGGCCGGACCGGCCGTTGTCGTTGTCGGCGAGCAGGCCGCCCTGCGCCGCGAGCGCCTGCTGGAACAGCCAGCCGTGGTTGGCCCACGCGGCGGCCGGGCCGCCGCGCAGCCGGGCGACCGCCGCGCACGCGTCCTCGACCTCCGCCCAGGTCCGCGGGATCGCGGTCACTCCGGCCTCGGCCAGCAGCGTGCGGTTGGCGTAGAGCAGGAACGTCGTGGCGCTCACCGGCATGGAGAGCAGCTCGCCGCCCAGCGAGTGGTGGGCGCGGACGGCGGGGACGAGGTCACCGGTCACGACCGGCTCGCCCAGGATCTCCGTACGCCCGCCGACGGCCCGGCCCACGGGGGTGAACAGCGGCCGGCCGTCCGCGCCGAGCGTGTCCAGTGCCAGCCGGCCCGCGCTCGCGTAGTAGCCGGCGACGTCCGGCGGGGTGCCGCGCCCGGCCGCCCTGGCGACCTCCCGGGCCATCTCCGGGAACGGCACCGCGCGGATGTCGATGCGGTACTCCGGGTGCGCCCTGCCGAACTCCTCCGCCCTCCTGCGCACGGGCGCCAGGAAGTCCTCCCCGTCGTAGGTGGGGAACGGGTAGTCGGCGAGCCATACATCGATCACGATCTTGTCCGCCAATGCGCGGGACTCGGGCATGGGTCCTCCACTCGACCGGCCTCATTCGGGTACGGGCCCGATCCGTCCGTCGTGCCGGGCCCTGCCGGTCCAGGCCACACCGGCGCGCGCCGCCGTTCAACTTCCGCGTTGCCGTACCGCCCGGACGCCGGCACGTCAGGAGATGCGGCCCGCCCGGGCCCGGTGTGACGATGCCTTCGCCGGGGTCTCGCCGCCCCCTGCCCACGCCGGCGTCCAACTCTGTGTGCCCACAATCCCTGCGTCATCGGAGGCGACAGCGATGAGTGATCATGTCGGGAACCGCGCGGTGGTGCTCGGTGGAGGAATGGCGGGGCTGCTGGCCGCGCGCGTGCTCTCCGAGGCGTACGCCGACGTGCTCGTGGTGGACCGCGACACCCTGTCCGGGGTGGCGGGCCCGCGCCGCGGCGTCCCCCAGGGGCGCCACGCCCACGCGCTGCTCGCGCGCGGCCAGCAGATCCTGGAGGAGCTCTTCCCCGGGCTCGGCGACGAGTTCGCGGCGGCCGGGGTGCCCGCCGGCGACCTCGCGGGCGACCTGCGCTGGTACTTCAACGGCCGGCGGCTGCGGCCGGCGCGGAGCGGCCTGGTGAGCGTCTCGGCCACCCGGCCCGTCCTGGAGGCCCGCGTCCGCGCCCGGGTGGCCGCCCTGCCCAACGTCGGCTTCCTGGAGCGGCACGCCGTGCTCTCCCTGCGCAGCACCCCCGGCGGGAAGCGGATCACCGGCGTGCGCGTGGCGGCCGCCGAGGACGGCGCCGGTCCCGGCAGGACGCTGGAGGCCGACCTGGTGGTGGACGCCACCGGGAGGGGCTCGCGGACCCCGGCCTGGCTGGAGGAGCTCGGCCACGGCCGCCCCGAGGAGGAGCGGATCAAGGTCGGCCTGGCCTACACGACCCGCCACTACCGGCTGTCGTCCGACCCCTACGGCGGCGACCTGTCCATCAACCCCGTCGCCTCGCCGGCGAACCCCCGCGGCGCGTTCTTCCCCAAGCTCCACGACGGCAGCTCCATGCTCTCCCTCACCGGTCTCCTGGGCGACCACCCGCCGACCGACCCCGAGGGCTTCCTGGCCTTCGTCCGGTCGCTGTCGGCGCCCGAGATCTACGAGGCGGTCCGGGACGCCGAGCCGCTCGACGACCCGGTGACCTTCCGCTTCCCGGCGAGCGTGCGCCGCCGCTACGAGCGGCTGCGGAGCTTCCCCGAGGGCCTGCTGGTGATGGGCGACGGGGTGTGCAGCTTCAACCCGGTGTACGGCCAGGGCATGACCGTGGCGGCGCTCGAGGCCGTGGTCCTGCGCGAGCACCTGCGCCGCGGCGTGCCGCGGCCGCGGCGGTTCTTCCGCGACATCGCCCCCGTCATCGACGTGCCCTGGGAGATCTCCGCGGGCGGGGACCTGGCCTTCCCCGGTGTGGAGGGACGGCGGAGCCTCAAGACCCGGCTGGGCAACGTCTACATGAGCCGCCTGCACGCCGCCGCGGCCCGCGACGCCGGGGTCACGGAGGCGTTCTTCCGGGTGGCCGGCCTGGTCGACCCCCCGCAGGCGCTGTTCCGGCCCGGACTGGCCCTGCGGGTGCTGCGCAACTCCGGGGACCGCCCGGCGCGGACCGGCCGCGCCGGCGACGGCGGCCGGATGCCGGGCGGGGTGGCCTCCTCGGGCGGCGCCGCCGGGTGACCCGCGCCGGACGGGAGACGCACGGCACCGGCCGCGGTGCGCACGGGCGCACCCGCCCGCCCGGGGGTCCGGGTGGGCGGGTGCGCCGTCCATGCTTCGAACCGTCCGTGCTCCGTGGCGTCCGTGCCCCATGCCGTCCATGCTTCGAACCGTCCGTGCCCCGGGCCGTCGCGTACCGTCCGTGCTCCGCTGCCGCGGCGCGAGAAGGCCCTCGCGGGCGTGGGCGGGTTCCCGCGGACGTGGAAGGCGGCGTGGAGAACGACGACGGGCACCGCCGGAAGGTCTCCGGCGGTGCCCGGGGGCGTGCGGGTCAGGACCCGACGAGGGAGGGCTCAGGACGGAAGGTGAAGATCTCCACGAAGCGGGTCATCAATGCGGGATCTCCGACGATCCGGAGGCTTCCGCTCTCGATCGCCTCAGCCGGATCGAGCTCACCGGCCATCAGCGCCCGGAGCACCGGACCGGGCTCGATGACGAGGTCGGCGCCGGGGAGGGCGCCCTCGCCGACGCTGAGGACGCCGTCCTCGACGCGCGCGTGCAGCACCATCCCGCCGAGGCGCAGCTCGTACCCGGCCGTGAGGCCGCGGGCCGCCTCGGGGCGGAACGTCGTCCGCAGCGCCATGATCATCGAGTTCACCGTCACGACGTCCTCCGGCCGGGGCTCGCCGAGCGACCGGGCGCCCCACCGGCTGAGCTCGATGACGGCCCGCTCCAGCTGCCTGCCGTACTCGGTGAGCTCGTAGACCGCCGGCTGCGCGGCGCCTCCGTCCTCCGTCCCCGCGGGCAGGCGCCGGACGACCCCCGTGCGCTCGAGCTCCCGCAGCCGGACGTCCAGGGTGGCGGCCGGTATCCGCGGCAGGCCCCGGCGCAGCTCCGGCAGGCTCTTGGGGCCGGTGAACAGGTCGCGGACGATCAGCAGCACCCAGCGCTCGCCCACCATCTCCAGCGCGCGGGAGAGCCCGCAGAACTGCCCGTAGGAACCCCTGGTCACGGTCTGCAGCTCGGACAGGATGCTCTCCATGTCGACGATCGACTCGAGCGGCCCGATCTCCGCGAACAGCGCGTCCGCCTCGTCCGGGACGACGCCCGCCTCCTCCCGGGAGGGCCGCGCCGCGGTGAGCCGGAAGCGGTCCCCCGCTATCGTCACGCCTTCACGGTCGACGACCATCCTCCATCTGGCCTCGTTCATTCCCACCCTCCAACCTTCCGTCCTCGCACCGGTGCACGCGGCCGCATTTTCGATCCGGTGACGCGTGGAGCCGACCGGCCGGCGCCTTTCCCGGCGGGGCCGGAGCACCTTCCGGTCATTCTTGTCGTCTTCGTCACGAGATTGTCCGGAGAAGCTTCCGTGCGGTTTCCGGATTTCCGCTTCATCGTCATTGAGGCGCATTCCCGCGGGCATCTCCTGAGTTGCCGCGTCGACCCGCCCGAACACGCGTTTCTCCTGGATTGCCGGAACGGTTCACCGCATTGACGTCCGGCCGGGCAGGCGTGCTGTAATGGTTCAGCGGCATCCGGCGCAATCATCATCGTGACGGCGGAGAACTGATCCGCGAAATCAGGCGCCGCGATTCCCCGACGCCGATTCCCCGCCCGCCGCGGGGAATCGGCCGGGGGGACCGGTGGGAGCGCGGACGGCGCACCGGCCCGCCGGGTGCGCGCACGGCCGTCCCCGCCGCGAGGCGCCCGTCCGTGAAAGGAGGAACCTCCATGACCGAGCGTCTGCCCGATGGCTCCGCACCCGTCCGGAACGGCACCGCGCGCGACCGGGCGGCACGGCCGTGGAAGCGGCTCCCCCGGCGCCGCGTGCGACGCCCGGGCCTCGCGTGAACCGGCGACCGGGCTCCGGGACCGCGCCATGAGCCGCCTCACGCGTGAAGACCGCGACCGCACCGGATCCCCCCGGCACCGGCCGGCGGTGCGCGAGCATCGCCGCACCGGCCCTCGGACCGCCCCGGGCGAGCCGACGCCGGGCGGGCTCCGCGACCGGACCGCTCCGGGCGACACGGCGCCGGGCGGGCTCCGCGACCGGCCCGGCCCGTCCTCCCCCGCCCGGCCGGACGGGGGCAGGGCCGCCAGGTGGGCACCGGGCTTCTCGGCTCTCGGCATCACCCCCGAGGCGGAGGAGGTCTACCGCTACTTCCTGCGGCATCCCGGCGAGGACCTCGGCGCGGCCGCGCGGTCGCTCCCGCTGAGCCCGGAGGCGGTCGAGGCCGCCGTCGAGACCTTGCGCGGGCTCTCCCTGCTCGACGTGTCGGACCGGCGCCGGGTGGTCGCCACGGCCCCGCAGATCGGGATCGAGCGGCTGATAGAGGCGCGCCTCGACGAGCTCAACGCGGAGATCCGCCGCGTCCTGGCGACACGCGACTCCATCGCCTCGTTCTTCGAGGACCGCCGGCGGGGCGAGGCGTCGGCGTCCACGCTCATCGAACGGGTCGAGGGGCTGGAACGGGTCCGCCAGAAGCTGGACGACCTGTCCTTCTTCACCCACGAGGAGACGCTCTGCCTGCATCCGGGCGGACCGCTGTCGGACGCGGCCATCGAGACGGCGCGGACGCTGGACGCCCGGTCTCTGCGGCGCGGCGTGACGGTGAAGTCGATCTACCACCACGGGGCGCTCCGCCATCCGCCGATGGCCGCGTACGTGCGGGACGTCATCGACCTCGGCGGGCAGGTCCACGTCACGAAGGAACCCATGGACCGCATGGTGATCTTCGACCGGAGCGTGGCGGTCGTGCCCGTGGACCCCCGGGAGACCGCCCGGGGCGCGCTGCTCGTGCGCGAGCCGGGGCTGGTCTCCCAGCTGGCCACCTACTTCGACGGCCTCTGGCAGGCCAGCGAGGAGCCCCGCGGCCTCGCCGGACCGCACCGGGAGCCCCCCGCGCTCTCGGACCTGGAGCGGCGCGTGCTGTCCGCGCTCGCCACCGCCGACAAGGACGAGGTCGCGGCCCGCCGGCTGGACGTGTCCGTCCGCACCTACCGCCGCTACGTCGCCGACCTGATGGCCCGTCTCGGCGCGGCCAACCGGTTCCAGGCGGCGCTGCGGGCCAAGGAGCAGAACTGGATCTAGACCCGGGCCCCGCGCCTCAGCGCTCCTCCGCGGCGGGCCGGGCGGCGCGGCCGGACGCCACCGGATCACCCGGCGTCCCCGCCACCGCACCGGGTGCCTCGCCGGACGCCACCGGATCGCCCGGCGGCGCCCCCGCCGCCGCACCGGGCGTCTCGCCGGCCGCCTCCGCGGCGACCTCGGTGAGGACCGCGACCAGTTCGGCGGGCGCCGAGAGCATGGGCCAGTGCCCGGTGTCGAGGGTCCGGAAGGACCACGCGGGCGCGTCCCGCATGGCTTCGACGTCCGGTGGGAGCCGCTCGCCGAAGTGGTCCCGGGCGCACACCACGTAGGTGGCCCGCCGCGCGGAGAGGGGACTCCGCAGCGTCACGGGCTCGGACACCGTACGCCCGGGATGTCCGACGAGGCGCCCGGCCAGCCGGCGTGCGTCCTCCTCGGACAGGTCCTGCCCTTCGGCCACCTCGGAGACGTGGGGAGGCGGCCAGAGCCCCCCGCTCTCCGCGATGAGGCGCAGTTCCTCCGCCCTGACGCGCTCGGGGAAGGCGTGCAGCACCGACCGGCCGTCGTGGGGCAGGAACGCCTCCACGAACACGGTGTGGGCCACCAGCCCCGGCTCGCGGTCGGCGACCTGCCCGGCGACGACGCCGCCGTAGCAGTGGGCCACCAGGACGGCGTCGCGCAGCCCGCCGTCCTTGAGGACGCGCACCACGTCGTCGACGTGGTCCGCCGGGCCGGTGCCGGCGGGGTCGCCCTCCCCCGGAGCGAGCCCGGACAGGGTGACGGGGCGGACCCGGTGGCCGAGGCCGCGCAGCAGGCCGGTGACCCGATCCCAGATCCAGGCGCCCGCCCACAGGCCGGGAATCAGCACGAAGTCCCTCTTCACGGTGTCGATCACCTCCTGTCGGCGGACGGCGCCGGTCATCGGGCGCCCCGGCCCACCGGCGCCGGGCCGGCGGTCCGGTGGAGATCGGTCGCGTCGGACTCCGACACCGTGATCGCCCGGCCGCCCGGCAGAACCGCCAGCGCGCCGACGTACCCGTCGCCGGGGTCAAGCGTATGGAGTTCCACCTCCGCTGGCGAGACCTCGATCGGCCAGTCGACCAGGGCGGGCGGCTCCAGGGGGCCGCTGACGGTGACCCGGTCCGGGGGGATCCGCAGCCCGTGCCCGGTCGCCTTGAGCGCCGCCTCCTTGCGCACCCACAACCGCGCGAACCCCGCCCTGCGGCCGTACGGCGGAAGCACCCGCAGGGCGGCCCACTCCGCAGGCGAGGTGGCCGCCCGGGTGACCGGGGCCGAGGCGACCGGTTCCACGTCCACCCCGACCGGGGCGGAGGGGCAGACGGCGACGGCGACGCGGTCGCCGGCGTGGGAGACCGAGACGTGCAGCCGGTCCGCCGCCTCCTCCGCGTCGAGGATGCGGGGCCGGCCGTGCGGCCCGCCGCAGTCCGGGCAGCGGCGGTGGACGCGGACGGCGGCGGCGGCGACGCCGAGCTGGGCGCCCACCACGGTCCTCAGCAGCCAGCACGCCGTGACGAAGCGGCGCCGGTCCTCCTCGCGGTGCAGCCGCGCGGCCCGCTCCGCCTCGACGGCGCCGAGCACGGCGGCGAGTTCCCCTACCGGCTGCGGTCCGGTGTCGGCCCACCAGACATGACATTCGGAACGCCGCAGAACCGGAATGCTCAATTTCACCTCCCAGGCCGGTCGATCGGAGCGCGGAATCCGGGCGGCGGTCAGTCCCACGTGGTGCCGTCGCCGCCCGGCCCCGCCGGTGCGATGTCCCCGTTCTTCATTTCCAGCCCCGTTCTTGATCCGTGTGCCTGTTTCCCGCACAATCGATTCTGTGCATTACCCGGCACGCGATCCACAAAGCCCGCCGTCAGCAAGTTGCTAGGCATTGGCACGATCATGTCAGAGGGCGCGGCGCACCGGGCCGGACACCATGCGGGCGGGACGGCCGCCGCAGCCGGTTCGCACAGACCGTCCCGCGGCTCAGCGGGAGACTTTGACCGCTGCCCTGACCACGTCGCTCCGGGTTCCGTCGCCGCTCCAGGTCCCCCAGACGGTGGCGTATCGGGCCGAACCCGCCGGGACCGCGGCGGACAGCTGCAGCTGTACGCGGATCAGCCGGTAGGCGCCGCGCGCCAGGGCGACGCGCAGACCGGAGGCCGAGTGCATCCTGGCGGTGACGTCGGCGCTGCCGGAGAAGTAGCGGACCGCCGATCCGGCGGCCGCGCGACCGCCCTTGATCGTGATGACGGCGGTGTCGGTGCCGTCGTTGTAGACGCGGACGTAGAAGCTGCGCGGCTTGAGCGTCCGCCCGGTCCGGCGCATCGTCACCGCCTTGGTCTGCGCCGCCGCCGCTCCGGCGGTGTAGACGTTGTTCCCCACGTAACCGGAGCTCGCGGAGGCGCTGATCAGGGCGTCCGGGCGCTGGTCGCTGACGGCGATGGTCACGGTCATGGTCGCCGGTGACCTCAACTCGGTGCCGGGCCCGGGTGAGGAGAGCGTGACGGTGAGGGTCTCCGCGGTCTCCGGGACGGTGTCGTCGCGGATGGTCAGCGTGATGGCCTTGGTGGCCTGACCGGGAGCGAAGGTCAGCGTCCCGGGGGTGAGGACGAAGTCGGATCCGGAGGTGGCCCGTCCGCCGGTGTGGGCGTAGCGGACCTCCGCGGAGGACGTGACACCGGTACGGGCGACCGTCAGGGGAACGGCGCCGGCGTTCTCGGTGACCGTCCTCGCCGTCTGCTGGAAAGCGACCGCCGACCTGCTCAGCGCCAGGCTGTGGTGGCTCCCGGCGGCGATCTGGGCCACGTTGGCCAGCCCGGCGGGCACCCCGGTCTGGCCGAGGTCGTCGCGGCCCCAGGCGGTGACGGTGCCGTCGGACCTCAGCGCCAGGCTGTGGGCGTCTCCGGCGGCGATCTGGGTCACGCCGATCAGCCCCGCGGGCACCCCGGCCTGACCGAAGTCGTTTCCGCCCCAGGCGGTGACGGTGCCGTCGGACTTCAACGCCAGGCTGTGGTGGTAGCCGGCGGCGATCCGGGTCACGCCGATCAGCCCCGCGGGCACGTCGGTCTCGCCTTCCATGTTCATGCCCCAGGCGGTGACGGTGCCGTCGGACTTCAACGCCAGGCTGTGGTAGGGGGCGGCGGCGATCCGGGTCACGCCGGTCAGCCCGGCGGCCCCGTCGATCAGGTCCCGGGCGTCGTCGCCCCAGGCGGTGACGGTGCCGTCGGACCTCAGCGCCAGACTGTAGAAGGCGCCGGCGGCGACCTGGGTCACGCCGGTCAGCCCGGCGGGCACCTCGGCCTGGCCGAGGTCGTTTCCACCCCAGGCGGTGACGGTGCCGTCGGACCTCAGCGCCAGACTGTGGTGGTAACCGGCGGCGACCTGGGTCACACCGGTCAGCCCCTCGGGCACCCCGGCCTGGCCGTCACCGTTGTAACCCCACGCCGTCACGGTGCCGTCGGACCTCAGCGCCAGACTGTGGTAGTAACCGCCGGCGACCTGGGTCACACCGGTCAGCCCCTCGGGCACCCCGGCCTGGCCGTCACCGTTGTAACCCCACGCCGTGACGGCGCCGTCCACCGCGGCCTGCGCTCGGTCCGGAACGGCCAGGAAGGCCGCGACGGCCGTCAGGGCGGCCGTCAGCAGTGCCAGAACCGGTCCGGGAGCAGGTCCCCGCAGGGTTCCGGCAGGTACCGGAGCCGCCGGTGAAGCCCTCATCGACCGTCCTCCTCCTCCGCATCGCGGGCAGAAACGGCACCGGTCCTCAACACCGGTCGAAGGCCGGGGTCATCTCCTTCATTGCACAGAAGGCGCGCAATATAGGAAATATGCCAAAAAAGGGGTGTAAAGCAGCTTGAAATTGAAACCTGCTCCCCAGATCATTCGTCGGCGGCCGGCCTGCGGCCCGCCCCGTCACCGCCGCGGCATCCCGCGGCCCGCCCGCCCCGTCACCGCCGCCGGCACCGCCGGGGACGACGGCGGCCGGCTTCGGCCCGCCGCGCCCCGCAGGATGCCGCAGCGGGCACGAGCCACCCGGGGGACGGCGGGCGGCCGGATGACCTCCCACCGACCGGGTACGTCCCCGACCTGGAAAGGAATCACCGGAAAACAGGGGGAAGCGATGATAGGAGCGACGATCGCGGCCGGGCTCATCGCGGCGGGGGTCGCGGCCGGACCTGCCGCCGCGGGGGCCCAGCCGCTGGACGCGCCCGCCGAGCGGGCCTGCCGGATCCTGGCGGGCGTCAGCAACTCGAACAACGGCCAGGCCGTCTTCAACGGACTGGTCGCGGCCGCGCAGCAGGCCCGCCAGTCGGCGATCCCGGCCGTGGCCGAGACCGTCGCCCCGCTCGGCGAGACGGGCCGGTTGATCGTGGCCTCCCGGCCGCTGGCCCGGATATGCGAGGCCGCGGGCATCGACATCCCCGGATACACGGGATGACAGGCTGACGGCCGTCCGGGCGGGCGCGGCGACCGCATCGCCTCCGGCCCGGACGGCCCCTCCCCGCAGGCCCGGGGTCGCGGTGCGCCCGGCGGGTCGGCCGCCGGACGGTTTCGCTTCCGGCCCCGGCATGCCGCCACCCCATCGCGGGCCGCACCGATCACCGCCCCGCTTCGTCACACGGAGCAACCATGCGATCAGCCGCGCATTTGGCCGATCCGTGGATGATGCGCCAGCGCGCCGTGTGCATAGAGTGGACATATAGGAACTATGCGTAAAACTATCCGAATAGTCATCGCTGCCATGTCACTCACCGTAATGACCACTCCCTCCGTCGGCGCCGCCGCGGCCTCCGCCCCCCGGCGGCTCCAGGCTCCCGCCCCCGCTCCCGCCGTCGCCGTACCGCCGTCGGCCGGGACGCGCGCGGCGCCCGCGCCGGCGGGCACCCGGGCGATGTGGCTGTGGAACTCCGCCACCGCGGTCCCGGCCGAGGTGCTGGCCTGGGCCCGCGACCAGGGCGTGACGGAGATCTTCGCCTACGCCCCCGCCAATCTGCCCACCAACTCCGCCCTGCTGACCCGGATGCGCGAGCTCAAGCGCGGCGCCGACACCGCCGGCATCCGGCTGACCGCCCTGGGCGGAGAACCGGAGTGGGCCACCGACCACACCGCGGCCCGCACCTGGCAGCGCGCGGTGCTGGGCACCGGGCTGTTCGCCGGCAGCCACGTCGACGTGGAGCCCTACGCGCTGCCCGCGTGGCAGAGCGACCAGGCCGCGCTGGCGCAGTCCTTCGTGCAGATGCTGCAGACGCTGCAGGCCGACAGCACCCGGCCGCTGGAGGCCGACGTGCCGTTCTGGTACGGCGAGATCCCCACGGGCACCGGCACCACGCTGGCCGACCAGGTGCTGGCGCAGGTGAACGGCGTCACCGTCATGAGCTACCGCGACACCGCCACCGGCCCCAACTCGATGACCGACATCGCCGCCGACATGCTCACCCGCGGAGCCGCCGCGGGCAGGCCGGTCCGGCTGGGCGCCGAGACCGGCCCCCTGGAGGACTGCCCCCACTGCACCTTCGCCGGGGAGGAACCGGCGCGCGTGACCGCGGTGCTGGCCGAGGTGGACGCGGCCGTCGGCGCGTACGCGGCGTTCAACGGCATCGCGGTCCACCACTACGAGTCCTGGCGCACCATGGGCGCCTGACAGGGCCCGGGGCGGCGTGCCGCGCGGCTCCGGGGAACCGGACATCCGCTCTTCTCATCCGTGACATCCGCGCGTAACACTGGGGCATGCTCTCCCCCTCCCCCGTCCCCCCGGCCGCGCCCCTCCGCGGCAGGGACGCGGAACTGGCCGCACTGCGCCGCCTGCTCGACGACGCCCGTCACGGGGCGGGCGGCGCCGTGCTCCTGCTGGGTGCCCCGGGAGCGGGCAAGTCCGCGCTCCTCGACGACGCCGCCGCCCGCGCGGACGCCCCGGCCTCCGCCCGCGCCGCCGGGGCCGGTCCGGCCTCCACCCGCGCCGCCGGCGCCGGCCCGGACGCCGGTCCCGGCCCGGACGCCGATGCCGCCGGCCGCCCGGACGGGGACCGCTTCGTCGTGCTCCGGACGCGCGGCGCCGAAGCGGAGTCGCACCTGCCGTACGCCGGGCTGCACGCCCTGCTCCGCCCGGTCGCGGACCGGATGCCGGCGCTGCCCCCGGCGCAGGCGGCGGTGCTCGCCGAGGCACTGGAACTCGGTACGGCAGGCCGCGGCCTGGCACTTCCCGCCGCCGTCCTCAACCTCCTGCTCGCCGTGGGACGCCCGGTCCTGGCCTGCGTCGACGACATGCACCACCTCGACGCGCCGAGCCGCGAGGCGCTGTTCTTCGTCGCCCGGCGGCTGGCCGGGGAGCGGATCGCCCTGCTCCTGGCGGCCGACGGCGAGGGCGCCTCCGGCGGGGCGGGCGGATGCGGCGACGGAGCCGGGGGTGCCGGTGGCGCTCCCGGTGACATCCCCCGGCTGGTCCTCGGCCGCCTGGCCGAGGAGGCCGCCCGGCAGGTGATCGACGACCTGGCGCCGCCCGGTCTCCCCGAGGACCTGCGGGTGTCGGTGGCCGAGGTCGCCCGCGGCAACCCGCTCGCGCTCCGCGAGCTCGTCGGCTCGCTCACCCCCGACCAGATGAGCGGTCTAGCCGCTCCCCCCGAGACCCTGCCGCCGGGCGGGCGGCTGTGGCGCGCGTACGCCGACCGGCTCTCGCGGCTGCCCGGTGAGACCGCTGACCTGCTGCTGCTGCTCGCCGCCGACCCGCACCTGGACACGGCCACCCTGCTGCGCGCCGCCGAGCCCCGCTGCGCGCTCACCGCGCTGGAGCCCGCCGAGAGGGCGGGCGTCGTCGTCCGCACGGCCGGCGACCTCTACGGCTTCCGCGATCCGGCGATGGGCCCGGTGGTCTACGCCGGAGCATCCCCGGCCCGGCGGCGAGAGGCGCACCGCCTGCTGGCCGGCGTCCTGGACGCCGAGCACCAGCGCCTGCGGCGGGCCTGGCACCGGGCCGCCGCGCTGGACGGTCCCGCCGAGCGGCTGGCCGACGCGCTGGTGGAGGAACTCGCCGAGGCACCGGACGGCACGGCCGGCGGGGCCGCGGGCCGGGGCGGCTTCCCCGAGGCGTTCCGCGCCTTCGAACGGGCCGCGGAGCTCACGCTCCGCGGGGACGTCAGGGCGGCCCGCCTGGCCGCCGCCGCACGCCACGCCTGGCACGCGGGCCTGCCGCAGCGCGCCCGGTCGCTGCTGGCCCGCCTCAACTCCCTGGCGGTCACCGAGGAGGTGCGGGGACGGGCCGAACTGGTCCGGGGCAGTCTGGAGCTGCGCAGCGGCAAGACCGGCAACGCCTGCGACGAGCTGCTGGCGGCGGCCGACTGGCTGCTCGACCGCGACCGGGAGCAGGCCGTCCGGGCGCTGATCCGCGCGAGCGAGGCGACCTACCTCGCCGGGGACAACCACCGGTTCATGGCCATCGCGCGGCGCGCCGCCGCGCTGCGGCGGCCGGACGACCCGCCCACCACGCAACTGATGTTCGAGTACCTCGCGGGCATGGCGGCGACCTTCCGCGGCCGGCACCGGGAGGCGGCGGCCCCGCTGCGCCGCGTCCTGGACCTGGCCCCCTCGGTGGACAACCCCTCGGTACTGGTCTGGGCCTGCGTCTCCAGCCTCATGCTGGGCGAGGACGCCCAGGCGCTGAAGCTGTCCACCCGGGCGATCGACATCGCGCGCGCCCAGGGGGCCGTCTCCACGGTGCCGCAGGTGCTGGAGTTCCTGATCCAGGCCGAGATCTGGATGGGACGCTACGCCTCCGTCGCGGCCAACGCGATGGAGGGCCTGCGGCTGGCCCAGGAGACGGGCAGGCTCAACAGCGCCGCCCAGCACCTCGCCTGGCTCGCCCTGACCGCCGCGGTGCAGGGCGACGAGGAGACGTGCCGGATCAGGGCCGGGAGCGCGATCGAGCTGGCCGACGCCCACGGCCTGGGCGTCGCCGGGGCGCTCGGCAACTGGGCGCTGGCCCACCTGGACGTCGCCGCGGGCCGCCACGCGGGCGCCACCGCGCGGCTGCGGGCCACGGCCGGTTCCGGCGGAACGGGCGGCCACCTGGTCATCCGGGTCATGGCGACCCCCCACTTCGTCGAGGCGGCCGTGCGCACCGGCGACGTCGAGCACGCGCGGGCGGCGCTGGAGGTGCTCGACCGCTGGGTGGGCAGCACGCGCAGTCCCGACCGGCTGGCGCTGGCGGCGCGCTGCCACGCGCTCCTGGCCGGCCGGGGCGAGGCCGAGGAGCGCTTCCGCGAGGCGCTCGACCTGCACGGGCGGGGCTCCTGCGCGTTCGAGACGGCCCGCACGCAGTTGCTGTTCGGCAGCGTGCTGCGCCGCAACCGGCGGCCCGGCGCGGCCCGAGAGCACCTGCACGGCGCGCTGGAGACCTTCGAGCGGTACGGCGCGCGGCTCTGGGCCGAGCAGGCCCGGGGCGAACTGCGCGCCTCGGGGGAGGCCCTGCCGTCCCGGCGCGCCCGGCTCCGGTCGGCCGAGGCGCGGGCGCAGGCCGAGGAGGCGCCCGCGGCCCAGGCGCTGACGGCTCAGCAGTTCCAGATCGCCCGGCTGGTCGCCGACGGCGCGACCAACCGGGAGGTGGCCGCCCAGCTCTTCCTGAGCCCGCGCACCGTCGAGCACCACCTCAGGAACATCTTCGCCCGGCTCGGCATCCGCTCCCGCGTCGAGCTGGTGCGGCTGCTCTCATGACCGCCCGCCTCTCACCTGCGGCGGTTCACGAGCGGCACGCGATGCGGGCATCGGGGCGGACGACCGGCGACGGCACCCGGCGGGCAGGTGGCGGGGTCATCGCGCTTCCGACAGGAGCGGCAGCAACAGCAGCAGCCACAGAAGCACCGCGGCGGCCGCGCGGAGGAGGACGCGGCCGGCGCGGATGGTGATCGCCGGCGGGCGTCGGCGGGACCCGCTGCGGCCGGAGGCCGCAGACGGGTCGCCGGCGTCGTCGGGGCGAGCCGGCGTGCGCATCGCCGGGCTCACTTGTCGCGGGCCGGGCCGAGACGCTGCTCCAGGCGTTCGATGCGGGCGACGAGCGGTTGCAGTTGTTCGCGCACGGCCGCGGTGAGAGCCTGCATGGGGTTGGCCGCGGCGGCGGAGGTCTGGGCACGCAGGTGGACGTAACCGGCCAGGGCGGCCGTGACGGCCCGGCGGGTCAGGCGGGGTTCGGCCCCCAGGGCGCGCAGCACCTGCCCGGCGGTGCCGTCGGGTTCGGCGACCAGACCGAGCAGCAGGTGCTCGCAGCCCACGTAGTTGTGCCCCAGGGCGGTCGCCTCCGTCACCGCCAGCTCCAGCGCGCCGGCGGCCGCACGGCTGAAGTGCGTCGAGGAGCCCTCGCCGGCGGCTTCCCCCTCGGCGCCCGCCTCGGAAGCCTCCCGCCGTTCCAGGTCGCGCTGCACCTGCGCGGGGTCGATGTCGATCGCCCGGAGCACGTGCAGCGCCAGGTTCTCTCCTTCGGCCACCATGGCGGCGAGCAGGTGCCCGGTCCCGACGGCCGGCGCGGCGTCGGCGCGGGCCCGGTCGATCGCCAGCCCGACGACGGTGCGGGCACGGGCGGTGAACGACGGCAGCCGTTCACTCAGGTCGTCGGCCTTCAGCTCGCTCAGGGCGGTCTGCCGGATGGCGGTGATCCGGCGCACCGCCTGCTCCAGGGCGCGTTGGCAGACCGCTGAGATCGGCACCCCGGCCTTCTTGATCGCTTCGGCCAGTTCGTCGGGCAGGTACACGTTGATCTTCGGCATGGCGACGCCTGTCACTCAATGGGGTTATCCATGGGGTTACGAAGTAACCATAACCCCTATGGGGTTATGAAGGCCATACCCCCTAACCCCTCACATGGTCCGGCACGGTCGGCGCCGGCCACGGTGGGGCACGGAGCCCCGTCGACTCCTTGACAGGCAAGTGGCGACTTGCATATAACTGTGGCCATGGACGCCGACCCCGGCCTGTTCAAGGCGATCGGAGACGCGACGCGACGCATCATCCTGGACGAACTGACCGACAAGGACGGTCAGACGCTGTTCGAGATCTGCAGCCGACTGGCCATGAAGCACGATCTGGCCTCCTCGCGCCAGGCCATCTCGCAGCACCTGGCGGTGCTCGAGCAGGCCGGCCTGGTGCACACCCGGCGACAGGGCCGGTACAAGTTCCACCACATCGACACGAGCCCGCTGCGCTCGATCGTCGAGCGGTGGCCCATCGACCGAGAGGAACCGAACCCATGATCCGCATAAACATCACCAGCGTGCTCGTCGACGATCAGGCCAAGGCCCTGGCCTTCTACACCGAGAAGCTGGGGTTCACCAAGAAGACCGACGTGCCCGCCGGCGAGGCCCGCTGGCTCACCGTGGTCTCCCCCGCCGACCCGGACGGCGTCGAGTTGCTGCTGGAGCCGGACGGCCACCCGGCGGCGGGGCCGTTCAAGAGGGCCCTGGTCACCGACGGCATCCCGTTCACCCAGTTCGCCGTCGACGACGTGTACGCCGAGGTCGAGCGGCTCAAGGGGCTGGGCGTCGAGTTCACCCAGGAAGCGACCGACCTCGGCCCGGTGGTCACCGCCGTCTTCGACGACACCTGCGGCAACCTGATCCAGATCGCCGCCATGAAGTAGCGGAGAGCGCGCGGCCGGACATCCCCGGCGGGGCCCCGTCGTCGCGGACCTCACCCGTCGCCCGCCCCGCCACCTCGCAGGCCACCTCGTCCCCGGGACCGCGGACCGGACGGCCGGGACCCCCGTCGACGGACGGGAAGTGCCCGGTCCCGGCCTGGACGACGCCCTCCGTCCGGGCCGCGGGTCGCGGCACTTCGCGTTCTCCTCGGGAGGCGGGAGGTGCGCGCCGCCTCCGTCTCCGCGGCCCACCGCAGCAGCTCGGATGAGCCGCGCCGACGACCTCCGGGCGGACGAGGTCCCACGGGTCCGCGCTCCAGGCGGGCCGCGTACGGCCTCCGCGACCCCGGGAAGCAGCGGGTGCGAATCCCCGGGCGCCCTCCGTTCATAAATCTTCACAGCGAATAACGAAAAGGACGGAGCCGAACAGAGCCATTAAAAGGGTTATATTACCGTTCGCGATGAATTCTCGCCCCTTTCTGCCTACCATCGTCGCCTAGCGTTCATCTCTTTTCGGGGGCCGGCTTCGTGTCACGTCGTGAACATGTGCGTTCCCTCCTGGAGACGAGGTGTTTCCAGTGGGCCATCGTCGCGGTCATCGTGGTCAACGCCGCCACCCTGGGCGCGGAGACCTCCTCGGTGCTGACCGGCCACGTCGGCGGACTCCTGCACGCCGTCGACCGGATCACGCTGGCGGTCTTCGCAGTGGAGATCGGGCTGCGCCTGTACGTCCACAGGGGCGCGTTCTTCAAGGATCCGTGGAACCATTTCGACACGGTCGTCGTGGTCATCGCGCTGGTTCCCGCCGCCGGTCCGGCATCGATATTGCGGGCACTGAGGATATTACGGGCGCTGCGCCTGATATCGGCGGTGCCGAGCATGCGCAGAGTGGTATCGGCACTGCTGGAAGCCATCCCCGGCATGGTTTCCATCATCGGCCTGCTGGCACTGGTCATGTACGTCTCGGCCGTCCTGGCGACCGAGTTGTTCGGCGAGACCGCCCCCGGCCACTTCGCCGAACTGCCGATCTCGCTGTTCACCTTGTTCCAGATGATGACCGGCGACTCCTGGGCGGACATCACCCGCCAGGTGATGGCCGAACGCCCGTGGGCGTGGGTGTTCTTCATCGGCTACATCCTGACGTCCACCTTCGTGGTCCTGAACCTGTTCATCGCCGTCGTGGTCAACGCCATGGACGAGCAGACCACCTCCACCGAGGAGCAGCACACCGACGACCGGCTCACCGTGATGCTGTCCGAGATCGTCCGCCTGCATGCCAAGATCGACGCCGTGCTGGCCGCGCAGGCGGTCCCGGCCGGCTCCGACCGGGACCGCCCCGAGGGCCACGTGGAGGCCGGGCTCAGCCCTTGACGCCCCGTGCCCGGTGGCGGCCGTCACCGTCACGGCGGGCACCGTGGACGCCCGGCGGCCGGCCACGTCCGGCCGGGCTCAGCTCGGTGAGCCCCGGCCCGGCGCGGCCCCCGGCCAGGCGGTCATCGCCGTGTCGGCGACCCCGGCGAGTTCGGTCGCGTCGGCCCCGTCGCGGGCGCGCTGCGACATCCCCTGGATGACGACGGCGAAATAGCCGGCCAGGGCGCGCGGGTCGGCGCCGGGAGGGAGTTCGCCCTGCTGCTGGGCGGCATGCAGGCGGTCGCGGAAGACCATGAGGTTGGCGTTGCGCAGGTCGCGCAGGAACACCGCCACCTCGGCGTCCTGGACCGTGACGTTGGTGGCGGCGCTGATGGTCAGGCAACCGGCCGGGTGGGAGGGACGGGGCTCGCCGCGGTGCTGACCGCGTGCTCCGGCTACGGCGAACCGACGACGGACGACGCGGGCTCCTCCAGCGCGGCCCCGTCGGCAGCCCCGTCAGCGGCGGAGACCGGCTCGGAGACGGCGGCCGGCATCGGTCGTAGCGCGGACCTGGTCTCACTCACCGAGGAAGGATTCGACGAGCTCTTCGCCGTGAACGTCCGGGCGCCGTTCTTCATCGTGCAGCACGGACTCGAGCGGCTGCGCGACGGCGGGCGCATCATCAACATCTCCAGCGGCGCGGCCCGCCTGGCCATGCCGGAGATCATCGCCTACGGCTCCACGAAGGGCGCTTTGGACACCTTCACCCTCAACCTGGCCAAGCAACTGGGTCCGCGGGGCATCACGGTCAACTCGGTGGCGCCCGGAATCGTCGACACCGACGTCAACGCGGGATGGCTGCGCGGCAACGCAGAAGCCCAGGCCCGCGCCGCGTCCCTGGCGGCCCTCGGCCGGATCGGACAGCCCGAGGACATCGCCGACATCGTCGCCTTCCTCGCCTCCGACGACGCCCGCTGGGTGACCGGCAGAGTGATCGACGCGACCGGCGGCGCCGGCCTGTGATGCCCTTCTCGGGCGGGGAGCGCCGGCCGTGCGGACGCACCGCCCGGCCCGGCTCCTGACCACCGTCGGCCGGCGCCGGGCGTGCGAGATCTGCGACGGCGCCAGCACGGCCGTGCGGGCCGCGTCCCCGGACGCCGGCGACGCATGACCGGCCACCGCACATCGTCGCCGGTCGGCCGGTGTGGCGCCGATTCATCCGGGTAGACGTGCCGGGGTGAGACAGGTGCGACGTTCCAGGCCGTTGCCTCGCTGCCGGGGCCGCAGCCGCCGTCGGCGGCGGACGATACCCGCTGATCGCCTGCGGGCCCGTTCCCGGCCGCCAGGACGGCGGCCGTGACCGAGCCTGCGGCCGGCGCCGCCCGGCAGATCGGTGAAGTGGTGGTCGGGCCGGAGGGCGTGCTGACGCAAGCGGCCGGCGTCGTGACGGGCTCGATGCACCTGGCCACCCAGCTGGCCGCAGGGCGTCTGCGGGTGTTCGTGCAGCGTTCCGGTGACGAGCGGTGGCACGAGGTGGCCGGCAGTCCGCTGCCGGTCCCGCCTCCGGCCGAGGAGTCCGAGCGGGCCCTGCTGCACCTGCACCTGGCGGTGCACGAGGCGGTCGTCCGCCACGCCAGGATCACGGGCCTGCCCGCTGGGCTGGCGCCGGAGACGCTCGATCCGACCGGGCTGGACTGAGGCCCGGGCCGTCGCGGCGCCCCCCGGTGCGCAAGGTCACCTGCGGGATCCCCGTTTCGGGATGGACGGCCACCTCGGCGTCGACCCGGTAGACGCCGGCCAGCAGGGCGGGGGTCAGCACTTCGCCGGGCGTGCCGAGGGCCACGACGCGGCCGGCGTCCATGACGCAGATGCGGTCGCAGAACGCGGCGGCCAGGTTGAGGTCGTGCAGGGCGATCACGGAGGTGACGCCGAGCCCGCGCACCAGGCTCAGCACGTCGAGCTGGTGGCGCAGGTCGAGGTGGTTGGTCGGTTCGTCCAGCACCATCACGGCCGGTTGCTGGGCCAGCGCCCGCGCGATCAGCACCCGCTGCTTCTCGCCGCCCGACAGCCGGTCGAACGGCGCGTACGCCAGGTCGGCCACGTCGAGCCGGTTCAGGGCGTCGGCGATGATCTCCCGGTCGGAGGCGTCGTCGCCGTCGAACGCGCGTTTGTGCGGGGTGCGGCCCATGGCGACGACGTCGTACACGGTGAGTTCGAAGTCGCCGCCGCTCTCCTGGAGCACGGCGGCCAGCCGCCGGGCCAGCCAGGCGGGCGGCGTCCTCCAGACGTCCTCGCCGTCCAGCAGCACCCGGCCGGAGGTGGGTCTGCGGGCCCGGTAGAGGGTGCGCAGCAGCGTGGACTTGCCCGCGCCGTTGGGCCCGGCCAGCCCCAGCACCTCTCCCCCGGCGACCTCCAGGGAGATCCCGCGGACCAGGTCCCGGCCGTCGGCGCGGACCGACACGTTCTCCACGGTCAACCTCACTTGGAGCGCCTCCGCATCAGCCACAGGAAGAACGGCCCGCCGACCAGCGCGGTGATGATCCCCACCGGGATCTCCTCCGGCGCGATCAGGGTCCGGGCCACCAGGTCGGCCGCCACCAGGAAGGCCGCCCCGAGCAGCGCCGTCGCCGGCAGCGCCCGCCGGTGGTCGGCGCCGATCAGCAGCCGGACGACGTGCGGCATGATCAGCCCGACGAACCCGATGGCCCCGCTGACCGCGACGATCGCGCCGATCATCATGGCGACCAGCACGAACAGCGCCGCCCGGAAGCGGTGCACGTCCAGCCCGAGTGAGGCCGCCGCCTCCTCCCCGGCCAGCAGCAGGTTCAGCGGCCGCGACACCCCGACCAGCACGGCCGTGCCGGCCAGCACGGCGGCGGCCGGGATCCACACCACCGCCCAGGTCGTCCCGGCCAGGCCGCCCAGCATCCAGCGCACCGCCGACTGGGTCTTGTGCGGGTCGTTGGAGGTGACCAGCAGGAAGCTGGCCACGGCCGAGAGCACCTCGGCCGTCGCGACTCCGGCCAGCACCAGCCGGACCGTGGTCATCCGGCCGCCGGATCGCGCCAGGAGGTACACCGCCACCAGGGCTGCCAGGGCTCCGAGGAACGCGGCGACGGGCAGGGAGAACGCGCCGAACGCGGTCAGGCCGAACACCACCACGCTGACCGCGCCGACGCCGGCTCCGGAGGACACGCCCAGCAGCATGGGGTCGGCCAGTGGATTGCGGACCAGGGCCTGCAGCGCCATGCCGCACACCGACAGGCCTGCGCCGATCACCGCCGCCAGCAGGACGCGCGGCAGCCGCACGTCCATCACGATGGTCTCCCGCACGGCCGTCCAGGTCGGCTCGGCCAGCGCCGGATGCACCCGGTGCAGCAGGACGCCCCAGACCTGCCCCGCCGGGAGCGTGACCGACCCGGCCGCGATGGCGGCCGTGGCCGCCGCGCCCAGCAGCGCGAGCAGCAGGCCGATCACGACCGGGTACGGCAGTCCCGGGCGCCGAGCGGGGAGCACGGCGCCTGCAGCCGGCCCGCTCACCGGAACCGGTCGGCGTGCAGCTGCCCGGCCAGCGCCTCGACCGCCCCCGGCACCCGGACCCCGAGCACCACCGACGACAGCGGCAGCACCGCGAACCGCTTGTGCTTGATCGCCGGCACGTCCCTGAGCGCCGGGTTGGAGAGGAGGAACTCCTCCTTGTCGGCCGCCGACCGGTCGCCGTAGTCGTAGATGACGATCCAGTCGGGAGCGCGCTCGGCGACCTGCTCGAAGGAGACGTCGCCCCACACCTTGTCGAGGTCGGCGAAGACGTTCTCCGCGCCGGCCAGCGTGATGATCTCGTTGCCGATGCCCTTGCCGCCGGCGGTGAAGGCGGTCTTGTCCCCGCTGTCGTAGACGAACAGCTTCACCGGCGCCACCCCCGCCAGCTTCTCCCGTACTCCGGACAGGGTGGTGTGCAGCTCGGTGAGCAGCTGATCGGCCCGGCCGGGCACGCCGAAGATCTTCGCGACGTTGCGGATCTCGGTGTCCATCAGCTCCATGGTCACCGGGCCCTCGGCGCACTCCTCGACGTTCAGGTACGTCTTGATCCCGGCCTTTCGCAGGGCGTCCCGGCCGCGTCCCTCCTTCTCGTCGAAGGTGCTGGCGAAACCGCCGTAGACGAAGTCCGGCTCTTCGGCCAGCAGGGCCTCATAAGCGGGATACTCCTTCGCGACCACCTTGATCGCGCCGTAGGCCGCCTGGTACTCCGGCAGCACCTTGTCGTCGAGATAGGCGGTGCCGATCATCGACTTCTCCAGCCCGAGGGCCAGCATCACCTCGGTGGCGTGCTGGTTCATCGAGACCGCCCGCCGCGGCGGCCGCTCGTAGGTGGTCCGCACGCCGCAGTTGTCCAGGGTGACCGGGAAACCCGCGGGCGCGGAGGCCGCCGGAACGGCGGCCCGGGTGTCACCGGCCGGGGTGCCGCCGCAGGCGGCCAGCACTCCGGACACCAGGAGTGCGAGCAGGAGGGACGCGGGACGTCTGCCCGTCATGAAGTGTTCCTCTCACGGGATCTGCACGACGGGGCGGATCTGGGAGAGGGAACGCCGAGAAGCCTCTCGGCGTGGCCACCGGCCCGACGGACACCAGAGCCCGCTCCTCTCCGGGGAGATCCGCCCCAGTTCGTCGAGGAGGCGACCGCGTGAGTCTCCTGGCTCTCGGGTCGCTGCTCGTCCCCGCCTTCCCACCCCGGGCAGGGGCGGTGGCGTGGTGGGGATCCGCTCGCCGATCACAGTGGCGGGACCGCGCCGGATTCACACCGGCTTCCTCAGTCCGCGCTCGCCTTCGCGCCATCATCACACGAAACGGACCGATGCGCACGATCCGGACTGTCCTTGCCCCCACATGCCCGCCGGACTGCGGGATCACGCTCCTGCCCGGGATGTGAGATCGACACTGTCGTTACCATGTCGTTACCATGCAGCCTCCATGCAGAGCCTCCCTACGGTTGCCGGTGTCAGAAAATCCTGCTCCTCCCGGACGGGAGGGGCGGTCCCGAGAGAGGGTAAACGGATGGCTCACATCATCGAGTCGCTCACCGGCCGGCTGCTGGGCACCGTGCTTCCTGCAGGGGAGGCGCGGGCCATGGCCAAGCAGTGCATCTCCATTTCCCGGCCGACGGAGGAGTGGTGCAACTTCAGCATCCCGCCGAGCGGCCCCAAGCGGTCGATCATCACCGAGATCTGCGTCGACTTCGCCACCGAGAAGTTCTGGTCGACCACGAAGTCGAGCTGCTAGCACGCCATGCCGCACCGGAGGGTGACCGGGCTCGAGGAGGGCGCGCTCCAGAGGCCCCGGCCGGGTCCCTCCGATGACCGGGCAGCCGGGGGCCGACCAGCCTGAGCGGCGTCCCGGCGGCGTACGCGCGCTCCGCCGTGCCGGTGACCGGCACGGCGGGGCGCATCGGGAGGCGCGGCGAGGGGCCGCACCCGTAAAACGGGTGCGGCCCCTCGCCGGAGTCACCGGAGACGGACGGCGCCGGGCACCGGCGCCGCCCATCGGACACGGCTTCCCGTCATCGATCGAATCCACTCACCACAGGAGTGTCCTCCCATGCCCAGTCTCATGATGGTGTGCGCCGGAGCCGCCGGCGCGTTGAGCGTGCTGAACCTGCTGCTGACCGTGGCGGTGATCCGCCGGTTGCGCGGGTACGGGGGGCTGTCAGCCGTACCCGCGGGGCCGGGTGCCGAGAACGTCTTCCAGGTGATGCGCGCGGCCGGGGAGCAGGTGGGCGCCTTCCGTGCCCGCACCACCTGGGGCGGACCGGTCGGCCAGGAGTTCCTCGCCGACGGCACGGTGCTGTTCGGCGCCTTCGCTCAGGGCTGCCGGGCGTGCGAGGAGCGGCTGCCCGAGTTCCTGGAGCTCGCCAAGGTCTACCCCGGTAGCGGGGCAGGGGTGCTGGTCCTGCTGGTCGGAGCCGAGCGCGACCTCGAGGCCAAGCGCGCGGCGCTGGAGCCGGTGGCCACGGTGGTGATCGAGGAGATGCCCGGTGGGCCTGTCGGCAGGGCGTTCGGCGTCACCGGCTACCCGGCGATGGCGCTCGTCGACTCCGGCGGTCTGGTGCGCGTCTCCGGGACCACTGTGCGAGACGTGATGACCGCCGGGGCGGGGGTCTGAGGCGGTGCGCGGGATCATCGAGGCCCTGCGGCTGAGCCGGGAGGCGAGCCGCCTTTACACGGCTGTGTTCGCGGCCCTCACGCTGCTGACCGCCCTGGTGCCGGTGGTGACGGCGTGGCTGACCAAACTGCTCCTGGACGCCATCACCACCGGTGCGGACTCCGGCCGGGCGCTCAGGCTGGGTGTCGCGCTCGCCGTCGCCGGACTGCTCACCGGTCTGGTGCCGCACGTCACCCGGTTCGCCTCGGCGGAGAACGAGCGCAGGATCGGTCTGCTGGCGCAGGAGCGGCTGTTCACCGTGGCCGAGCGGTTCGTGGGGATGGCCAGGTTCGAGGACCCGGTCTTCCTGGACCGGATGCGGATGGCGCTGCAGCACGGCGGAGCCACGCCCGGGGTGGTGGTCTCCGGCGTGTTGTCCGTCGCCGGAGCCGTCATCACCGGCCTGGGATTCCTCGGTTCTCTGCTGGTCGTCTCACCGTGGATGCCGGTGCTGGTGCTGGTCTCCGCCGTACCGGTGCTGTCCACCGAGATGTGGCTGGCCCGCCGCAGGGCCTCCCTCCACTGGCGGCTGAGCCCGGTGGAACGCCGGGAGATGTTCTACCGGAACCTGCTCACCGACCCCCAGGCGGCCAAGGAGATCCGGCTGTTCGGGATCGGCGCGTACCTGCGCGGGCGCATGTCGGACCAGCGGCGCAGGTCCGACGGGGAGAACCGGCGGATGGACCTGCGCCAGCTGAGAGCGCAGGGGCTGACCGGGCTGCTGGGCGCGGCGGTGGCGGGCGGAGCGCTGGTCTGGGCGGTGCTGGACGCGGTCGCGGGCCGCATCACCCTGGGCGACGTCTCCCTGCTGGTGGCCGCGGTGGTCGGGGTACAGGCGGCGGGGCTGATGCTGGTTCAGGGCGTCGCCCAGTCCCATCAGCAACTGCTGCTGTTCGATCACTACCGGCAGGTCATGTCCGCCGGGCCCGATCTGCCCGTCGTCGCGCGTCCCCGGCCGGTCGTGCCGCTGCGGCAGGGCATCGTCTTCCGGGACGTGTGGTTCCGCTACGGCCCGGACCGGCCGTGGGTGCTGCGCGGCGTCGACCTGACCATCCCGCACGGCCGCACGGTGGGCCTGATCGGCCGCAACGGCGCCGGCAAGAGCACCCTGATCAAGCTGCTCTGCCGGATGTACGACCCGGAGCGCGGTGCCATCCTGTGGGACGGGACCGACCTGCGGGACCTGGACCCGGCCGAGCTGCGCGCCCGCATCGGCGCGGTCTTCCAGGACTACATGGAGTACGACCTGACGGCCGCCGAGAACATCGGCCTGGGGGACCTGTCCCGGTTGCGCGACCCCGACCGCATCACCGCGGCGGCCAGGGACGCCGGAGCCCACGGCTTCGTCACCGCGCTGCCCCGCTCCTACGACACCCTGCTCTCGCGGATCTTCTTCCAGGGCGACGACGCCGAGGGCGCCGCCGACGGGAGCGGCGAGGAGGCCGGGGTCGCCCTGTCGGGAGGCCAGTGGCAGCGCCTGGCGCTGGCCCGGGCGCACCTGCGGGCGGAACACGACCTGATGATCCTGGACGAGCCCAGCTCCGGCCTGGACGCCGAGGCCGAGTACCGGATCCACCGGACCCTGCGGGAGCGCCGGGCGGGCCGCACCAACGTGCTCATCTCCCACCGGCTCAACACCGTGCGGGAGGCCGACGTCCTGATCGTGCTGGAGGACGGGGTGGTCGCCGAGCGCGGCGGTCACGGCGAGCTGATGGCGCTGGGCGGCATCTACGCGGACCTGTTCCGCATGCAGGCCGAGGGCTATGCCGAACCGCAGGACCCGGCCACGGACATCCTGGAGCTGCTGCGCAGGAAGGCGGGGCTGTGAGCGGCCTGTCCTGGCCGGTGCTGGTGCCGCTGCTCACGGCACCGGCGGCCGTGGTGGCCGTCCTGGTCTGGGTGCGCCGGAACCTGCTGGCGGTGCACGTCCGCGGCGGCAGCATGCGCCCCTCCTACCGGGAGGGCGACAGGGTGCTGGTGCGGCGGGTCGCCGCCGGCCGGTTGCGCACCGGTGACGTCGTCGTGGCCGACGCCTTCACTTTCCCCGGCGTTCACTCCGGCACTCCGTCCGGACGGCACGCGGCGCCCGCGCCGGGCCCGGGCGCCGTCCGGAGTCAGGCGTCCGGTCCCGGCACGCGGGCGGACTGGATGATCAAGCGGGTCGCCGCCGTGCCCGGCGACCCCCGCCCGGTCTCGGTGCCCGCCCGGGCGGGCGAGACGGCGGTCCCCGACGGATGCCTGGTCCTGCTCGGTGACAACGCCGGCCACAGCCTGGACTCCCGCCATTTCGGCTACGCTCCCGCCGGGAGCGTCGTCGGCAGGGTCGTGCGCCTCCTTGGGGCCCCGGAGCCGCGGCGGTAGCAGATCGCGGCTCGCCGGCGCCTCCGCCCGTCCGGTCGCCGCTCAGTCCCCGGTCGCCGCCGACAACGTCAGCGGCAGGCCGAACGCGGGGAACAGGTGCGACTCGAACGCGGTGATCTCGGCGATCATCCCGTTCTCGATCCGCAGCACGTCCAGCACCTGCGCGGTACACCGCGGTGCCCGGCCGCTGCACGTACCCCGCCGCGGCCGGCCGGCCGTTCGCCCGGGTGGGCAGGTGCCGCCAGCGCCCGAAGTAGGCCGGCGAGGCCGGGCCGTACGTCCGCGCCAGCGCGTCCTCGATCGCATCCCGGCCCGCGACCCAGAGCGGGCCCGGCGGCATCGTCACCAGCGCGTCCTGGCGCAGCAGCTCGGCCACGGCGGCGTCGTCGGCCCGGTCGGCCGCGTCCATGTACCGCTGCAGGATCACCCGCTCGTCCCGGCTCGGCGCCGCCGGGGCCGTCCACTGCGCCCGGTGCCGGGGCAGATGCTCGCGCAGCGTCGCCCGCGGCAGTACACCGAGGACCGGCGCTGCCGCCCCGTGCGCGGCGGCAGCGCCCCACCGCAACTGTGGCATCGCATCACAACGCCCCCGTAACGTCACATCATCTGGCGTTACGCATTAACCCACTCCCCGCCACGTCCCGCCAGCGATCAGTGCCCGGCCGATGCCATGACCGCTGGTCTCCCCGTGTCCGGCGTGACCGCTCCTGCCGCGCGCTGTCCCCATCCGGGCGGGCCGATCAGTTCCGCGGGCCGGATGCGTCTCGATGACCGACCGGCGTGGGCAGCGGGCACGCGCACACCACGGCACCCGGACGGCTCCGGGGAACGGAGTGATCCCATGGCGACGGTGTACATCGAGGCGTCGATGTCTCTGGACGGCTTCATCGCCGGCCCGTCCAACAGCGGTTTCGAGCACCTGTTCGCCTGGTGCCGCAACGGGGACGTGCCGACGTCGACCGCGAACTCCACGCGGGTCGCCTACCGCACCTCGGCGGCCAGCGCCGCCCACGTGCGGGAGCTGAACGACATCACCGGCACCCTGGTCGTCGGACGCCGGCTGTTCGACACGACCAACGGCTGGGACGGCACCCACCCGATGGGGGTGCCGACCTTCGTGGTGACCCACACCGCGCCCGAGGACTGGAAGGCGGAAGGGACACCGTTCACGTTCGTCACCGACGGGCTCGCCGCCGCCGTCGAGCTGGCCCGGCGGGCCGCGGGGGACAAGGCGGTCGGGGTCGGTCCGGGCAGCGTGGCCTGGCAGGCGCTCGACGCCGGCCTGGTCGACCAGGTGCGCATCGACCTGGTGCCGGTACTCCTCGGCGGCGGCACCCGCATGTTCGACCGGCTCGGCGCCGCCCCCGTCCACCTCGGTGACCCGCGCGTCGTCACCGGCACCGCCGTCACCCACCTGGTCTACGACGTGACCGGCGGCCGGCACGCCTGACCCCTGCGCCACGGACCCCCACCGGCCGCCCTGTTCCGTCAGGAGAACGAGATGACCACGACCTCACCGCGAACGCTCATCACGCTGCTGTCGCGCGCGCTGGAGCGCACGCACCGCCACCCGGGCGGCGAGGTCCCGGCGGCCGGCGACGCACCGCCGTACGACCGGCTCGCGGCCTTCGTCGGCCGCCACCCGGCCGGAGCTCGCGCCACCCGGGCGACGGGAGCCCGCGAGGCGTTGACTTTGTCGCAAGGTATGACGCACCATGTTGCTACAAACCTTGCGACAAAGGAGGCTCCATGACCCGTGAATCCTCACCGGACGCTCCCCCGCCGGCACGGGCGGCCGATCTGCGGTCGGCGGGCGCGTGGCTGGCCCGGCACGGCCTGGCCGACGCCCGCCCGACCCCGCTGCTGGCCAGCCGGCTGGCGGTCCGGGATCGCGCCCGGCTCGCCGCTCACGTCATCCTGGCCGTACTGATCCTCGCGAGCGCGCTCGCCGCGACTTCCGCCTTCGGCGGCTTCGGCGGCTTCCCGCCGCCCTACCCGACCTCGCTGCCGGCCCTGACCGCGCTCGTGGCCGGACTGCTGCTGGCGCAGTCGCTGCTCGACCGGTGGGTGCGACGCGTCGACCAGCGGGCGGGCGCGACGCTGTCGCGCCGGGCCGCCCATGCGATCCAGCCCGGCTGGCGGGCCCTGCTCGGCCTGCCGTACGCCGTCTTCGCACTCGCCACGTCCGCCGGGGCGATGGCTCTGGCCGCGAGCGCCCTGGCCGTTCCCGACCCCACCGTGCGGCAGCTGGCCGTCATCCTGCTGATCGGCCTGATCGGTGCGACCGCCATCACCGCCCTGCAGCTGCGCCACCTGCTCAGGTTCCCGGTCGTGGCGGAGGACGAGGAGTCGCTGACCGCCGACGTCATCATGCGCGTCGAGGACGCCCGCGTCCTCACCACGCCGAACGTGCAGTGGTCGCTGCCCATGGTGCTGCTGTTCGGCACCGCGCCCGGCTGGTGGGGCGCCTCCGCGATCGCCTACCTGCTCCTGAGCCTGGCCGTGTTCGTCGCGCTCCATGCCCGGACGCCGTCGAGCGCGACGGTGGCACAGCGGGTCGTGAGCGTCCGATGATCGTCATCGATGCGGCCTCTCCGGTCCCGCCGTTCGAGCAGCTGCGGGCCCAGCTCGCCCGGCAGATCCAGGACCGCACGCTGGCCGTGGGCGCCCGGCTGCCGACCATCCGCCACCTGGCGGCCGACCTCGGCCTGGCCGTCAACACGGTCGGCCGGGCCTACCGGGAGCTGGAGGAGGCGGGGCTGATCGAGACGCGCGGACGGGCGGGCTCGTTCGTGTCGGCCGCCGGCGAGGAGGGCCGGGAGCGGGCCCGCCGGGCCGCCGCCGACTACGCGGCCGTGATCGCCAGCGTCGGCCTCGACGCGGGTGAGGCGCTCCGCATCGTGCAGGCGGCCCTGGCGGCCGGCGCGGCGGCACCGGCCTCGTCGTGACCGCGCCCCGGCCGCGGGAGCCGCAGGAGTCCGCCGCGCCTCTCAGGACCGGCTCAACGGGGGATCTCGGAGTGGACGGTCCGGAGGCGGAGCGGATCACCGGCGGCGCGGGAGGACTCCCCAGTCAGGCCGGTGAGGGCACGGGTGACGGGGTGGGAGGGGTGATGGAGCACCTGGCCGGCCGGGCCGTGCTCGATCAGGCGCCCCTCGTGGACGACCGCGACCCGGTCGGCGATCCGCGCGGCCACGGGCAGGTCGTGGCTGATGACGATCAGGGTCAGGTCGAGGACGGTGAGCAGGTCGAGGGCCTCCGCCTGGGTGACGGGGTCCAGCCCGGAGGCGATCTCGTCGCAGATCAGCACATCGGGACGGGCGAGCAGGGCGCGGGCCAGGGCGGCGCGCTGGAGCTCTCCCCCGGACAGCGCGTCCTGCAGGGCGGCGCGGGTGAGGTCCTTGCGGCAGGCCCGCCGCCCGGCCTCCGGGGAGGGACCGGGCAGCCCCAGGCGCGCCGCGACCTCGGCCACGGCCACGGCCACGGCGGGCAGGTAGTAGTCGCAGGAGGACAGGACGCCGTCGAAGCCGAGCGCGTCGTGTAACCGCTCCACCTGGGACAGCAGCGCGGGCAGGTCGTTGGTCTCCGCGGTCAGTACGTTGTCGGCGGCCAGCAGCGGATGCGAGCGCGCGTTCGGCGCGGCGCGCAGGTAATGGTGCAGGTCGCGGGTGAGGAAGGTGAACCGGTGCCCCGCATCGCGGATGGCGCGGGGCAGCAGCGTGCTCATCGCCCCCACCCAGCTCTCGATCATCAGCAGATGGGCCGTGCCGCCCCCTCCGGCCGCGCGTATCGGTGGACCGGGGCGGCAGTCGGGTGGGAGGCCCTTTTCCATCGCTCCTCCTCGAGGAGAACGTGCTCTCCGCCCTCATCGACTCCCCCGACACCGCCGACATGGGCGCGGTGGACGCCAACGACCGCCTCTACGGGATGTCCGGACTGGCGCAGACCCTCTCCCACGTCGTCACCGCGGTCCTGTTCGTGCTCTGGCTGCTGCGGGCCTGCTCCAACGCCGAGGCCATGCTGCCGGTCCCGCATCGCCGCCACGCCGCCTGGGCCGTCTTCGGGTGGGTCGTGCCGATCGTCCACCTGTGGTATCCCAAGCAGATCGTCGACGACGTCTGGACGACGTCCCGGCTGGGCGCGGCGGGCTTCCGCGGACCGGGCCACGCCACCCTGCACACCGCCCGGCGTGCGGGGCCGGTCCGGGCGTGGTGGCTGTTCCGGCTGGTCGGCATCGTGATGTCCGGCTTCGCCCACCGGACCTTCGCGGACGGCGACGACCTGGAGGCCTACCTCGTGGCGACCAGGATCGAGATCGGTTTCGCCGCCCCGACCCTGATCTGCGCCGCCCTGGCCGCCGCGGTGGTCCTGAAGATCACCTCTTTCCAGACCCGGGGCGCCCGGGGCGGGGAGACGGCCCGGGTCGCGCCGATCCCGTAGGCGGACGCCGTGCCCCCGCCCGCCGCGCGGACCCCGGCCGCGCGGGCCGCCGCGGTCAGGCCGCGTTCTTCCACGGCGTGACCCGCAGCATGTCGTCGATCCGCTCGGGCGGCACGGGCGGGGAGAACAGGTAGCCCTGGGCCAGCGGAGAGCCCATCTGCTGCAGCACGTCGGCCTGGTCGCGCGACTCGACGCCCTCCACGACGGTACTGAGCCCCAGGCTGGCCGAGAGCTCCAGGATCGCCTTGGTGAAGGCGCGGGTCCGGTGGTGGTCGGCCTCGGTCAGCGGGGTGGTGAACGACCGGTCGATCTTGAGGATGTCCACCGGGAGGGTGCGCAGGTAGGCCAGCGAGGAGTAGCCGGTGCCGAAGTCGTCCAGCGCGATGCGCACCCCGTGGGCGCGCAGCCCCGCCAGGACCTCGACGATGCGCCGGGTCTCGGCGGCGGTGGTGGCCAGCAGCATGCTCTCGGTGATCTCCAGGGTCAGCGCGTGCTCGGGCAGCTCGTGCCGGTCGAGCAGTTCCAGCACGGCGTCGCTGAAGGACTCGTCGCGCAGCTGGCGGCCCGAGACGTTGACGGCCACCGTGATGCCGTGGTCCTCGTGCCAGCGGCGGGCGTCGGCGCAGGCCTGCTCCAGGACCCACAGGCCGATGTCGATGATGAGGCCCGTCTCCTCGGCGATGGGGATGAACACGTCCGGGCGGACCGGGGGCCCGCCCGCCGGGGTCCAGCGCAGCAGGGCCTCCACCTTGCGGATGTCACCGGTGGCCAGGTCGACGACCGGCTGGTAGACCAGGGCGAGCTCCTCCCGGGCCAGGGCGTGCCGCAGGCCGGTGGCGAGCCGGGTGTGCTCCAGCCGGGCGGCGCGCAGCGCGCTGTCGAACACGGTGACCTGGTTCTTGCCCGCGGACTTGGCCGCGTACAGGGCCAGGTCGGCGTCGCGCAGCGCCTCCGAGGCGCCCTCCATCGGGACCTCGGCCAGCACGCCGATGCTGGTCGTCAGGTACAGCTCGCGCTCGCCCAGGCGGTAGGGGGCCTGCACGGCGGTCAGCACCTGCTGCGCCGTGGAGAGGGCCTCCTCGACGGTGGCGCCCGGCAGCACGACGGCGAACTCGTCGCCGCCGGGCCGGGCCAGGACCTGGTCGCCGGTGATCAGACCACGCAGGCGGCGGGCCACGATGGTCAGGAGCCTGTCGCCGACCGGGTGGCCGTAGGTGTCGTTGACGTCCTTGAAACCGTCCAGGTCGAGCAGGAGCAGCGCGGGCGGGGGCGTGTCCGGCCGGGCGGCGTGGGCGGTGATCGCGTCCTGCAGGACCTCGCCGAGCAGGGTGCGGTTGGCCAGCCCGGTGAGCGGGTCGTGCGCGGCGCGGTGGGCCAGGCGGCGCTGGAGCACGTCCTGGCGGCGCAGCGCGGCCGACAGCTCGTCCGCCTGGGCGGTGAGCTGCTCGGCCTGGCGGTCCAGCTCGACGGCGCGTGCCTCGGCCAGCCGGGCGACGAGGTTGAGGCGCACCACCAGCAGGACCGCGAGCAGGACGGTCAGCCCGGTGATCACCAGCTCGGCGTGGAACCGGCCGGGGAAGCCCTCTCCGGCCAGGCTGAGGCCCGCCACCGAGACCAGCGGGCTGATCACGGTCAGCGCCAGGAACGTGGTCACCCGCACCCGGTTGCCGACCTCGGGCGTCACGATCTCCGCGGCTCCCCGGAGGCTGGGATGGAGCGCCGCGCTGCCGATCAGGACCGGCCACGCCATCCAGGCGACCAGGGTCAGCGCGCCGTCCGGGCGGCCCGCGGCCAGGTTGAGCAGGTGGCTGCTGTCCGAGACGAACACCATGCCGTAGGCCAGGCTCATCAGGACCAGCCAGGCCGCCCGCCCCTTGCCGAGCGCCAGCCGCGCCGCCAGTCCCAGCATGAACAGGTCGATGACCGGCGTGGAGACGGTGAACACCAGATCGGTGTCCACCCGGTGGACGCCGTGCAGCAGGGGGTGGAGCAGGAAGGTCCACGCGGGCATGGCGGCGCCCACGGTGATGATGCCCGCGTCCAGCAGCGCCGATCTGGGCGATCCGCCGCCGCGCCGGCTCAGCAGCACCAGCGCGGCGAGCCCGAGCAGGTAGGCGAAGAGGGTGAAGAGGTTGTAGAAGTGCAGCAGCTGGGGGATCTTCAGCCACGTCCAGCCGACCGCCCAGCCCAGCGCGGTCGCCAGCCAGGCGGAGAGGGCGGCGACGATGACCATCCGCCACGGCCACAGGCGGCTCAGCCCGTGCCGCCGGATCATGACGACCATGACCAGCACCGTCGCCCCCTGCACCCCCGCCTGGGCCAGTACGGCCGGCAGGGCGGGCAGCAACGGGGAAGCCACGGCCAGCAGGCCGCCGGCCAGGAGGTACACCAGCCAGCCTCGCGTGGCCCGGCTTTCGGCACCGCCCCGGTGCGGGGATCGCCGGAGCGTCGAGCGCGGTGGCTGGCGCATGGAGGTGGTCCTTCCGTGAGATCTGGCTCCTCCCTATCGGCACCGCGGTCCGGCAGTTGACCAAAGCGGGCGAACGAATCGAAGACTCGGAAAAAGAGGGCGATCTCCCCGGTTTCGGACTGGATAGGTGATTTCACCGATGCATCACGGCGCCTGACAGCGCGACAGTACTTCCTGTCAACGTTTCGAGGGGAACAGCGGAACCCCCCACGGCACGGAGCGGCCGCCCCCGGCGGCTCCGTACCGGACGGCTGCCGGCGCGGACGCCGTCACCCGGTTCCCCTCCTACGAGCAGGGAGCAACCGACGTGCAGTCACACCCCCCGACCCCCGTGAACCGCCGGACCCGGACCCTCACCAAGCTGGCGCTGGCGCTGGCCCTCGTCGGCGGCGCCGGCGCGGTCGCCCCCACCGCCCACGCCGCCGCCGGTTACGAGCGCGGCCCGGACCCCACCAGCTCCAGCCTCGAGTCCTCCCGCGGCCCGTTCACGGTCTCCAGCACCACCGTCTCCTCCCTCGCCGCGAGCGGCTTCGGCGGCGGGACGATCTACTACCCGACCGACACCAGCCAGGGCACCTTCGGCGGCGTCATCGTCGCGCCGGGCTACACCGCGAGCAGGTCCACCATGGCCTGGCTCGCCGAGCGGCTCGCCTCGCACGGCTTCGTGGTCTTCAACATCGACACCATCACCCGCTACGACCAGCCCGACAGCCGGGGCCGGCAGATCCTGGCCGCGGCCGACCACCTGGCGGAGGAGAGCAGTCTCACGGTCCGCAGCCGGCTCGACGCCGGCCGCATCGGCGTCACGGGCCACTCCATGGGCGGCGGCGGCACCCTCGCGGCGGCCGAGAGCCGCCCGTCCCTGCAGGCGGCCATCCCGCTCACCCCGTGGCACACGGACAAGTCCTGGGGGAACGTCCGGGTCCCGACGATGATCATCGGCGCCGAGAACGACTCGGTCGCCCCGGTGGGCTCGCACTCCGAGCCGTTCTACAACAGCCTGTCCTCCGCTCCGGAGAAGGCCTACCTGGAGCTCAACGGCGCCAGCCACTTCGCGCCGAACAGCTCCAACAGCACGCTCGCCAAGTACAGCATCGCGTGGATGAAGCGCTTCGTCGACGACGACCTCCGCTACGACCAGTTCCTGTGCCCCGCACCGGGACGCAGCACGCAGATCGAGGAGTACCGCTCCTCCTGCCCGCACTAGGCACTCCCGAGACCTGCCACCGAGGTCTCCGCCCGCGCCGAGCGGGACGCACGACGACGGCGGCCGCCCCTCTCCGGGCGGCCGCCGTCCCCGTTCTACGGGACCATTTCCGACACGCCCGTTACCAGTGTTTTCGGTGGTACCCGAGGGGCAATAGGGTTTGTGCCCTATGCCCGGGAACATAGATAATCAGCTGCGCAGGCCTCGTTCGTGGCTGCTCGTTTTCGGCTGCCTGTCCATGCTCCTGGCCGGTGGAAGCGCGGTCGCGGCCCTGCCCCTCCCCGAGCCCGCCCCCTCCCCGGGGGCCCTGCTCGGACCTCCTCCCCCACCTCCGGGGACGCCGGTGCCCCCGGCCGCGGTGACGCCCCTACCAACGACACCGCCGGCGGCCTCACGGACGGCCCTGCCGGCTGCGACCCCGACTGCGACGCCGACCGCGACGCCCCCGGCGGTCGTCACGCCCACTCCCCCGCCCGAGCCCGCCCCCGAGGCGCAGCGGACCCGCCTGCTGGCCAACGGGCGGCTGCAGCCGGAGAAGGTTCGGGTGCCCAGGGCCGCGAGCGGCCGTTACGCGGTCGTGCCCGGTGGGGCCGCGCCTCCGTCGCGGCGCAAGGGGAAGGTCGTCCGGTACGTCGTCGAGGTGGAGCGCGGGCTCCCGTTCGATCCGCAGGAGTTCGCCGACGAGGTGCACCGGATCCTCAACGACCCGCGGAGCTGGGGCTTCCGGTTCAAGCGGGTGTCCCGCGGCCCGGCGAAGCTCCGCGTCTCGCTGTCCAGCCCGGCCCTGACCGACCGCCGCTGCCTGCCGCTGCGCACCCAGGGCACGCTGTCCTGCTGGAACGGCAGGCAGGCGGTGATCAACGCGGTCCGGTGGAACCGGGGCGTGCCGGGTTACCGCGGCGATGTCGCCTCCTACCGCGAGTACGTCGTCAACCACGAGGTCGGCCACGGGCTGGGGCACGGCCACGTGCCCTGCCCCGGACCGGGCCGGCGCGCCCCGGTCATGCTCCAGCAGACCAAGTCCCTGTACGGCTGCCGCCCCAACGCCTGGCCCTTCCCCAAGCGATGACCGCGCCCCCGGCGGCCGGTCCCCGCAGGGGGGAGCACGGGAGGGCACGGGAGGGCACGGACGACCGAGGGAAGCCTCCGCACCGGACCGCCGGTGGTCGGCACAGAGTCAGGCAAGGCACGGCGTGCTTCCCCGTTTCCCGGCGATCGTCGGCTATACGGTGCTCGCGTGACTGCATTCCGTAACGGTCTCCGTCGTATGGCCGGTGAGCGGGGTCCCTCGGCGCCCCGCAGACTCCACGAGCTGGACGCGCTCCGCGGTTTCGCGCTGTGCGGGATCATGGTGGTCAACACCTGGCAGCACACGTGCGACCGGTTGGAGCACCCGGCGCGCAACTCCGTCGACTGGGTCGTCGACAGCCTCTTCCAGGCCAAGTTCTTCCCGATCTTCTCGTTCCTGTTCGGGATGAGCCTCGTGCTGTTCCTCCGCTCCGCCGAGGACCGGTCGGGGCACCCCCGCCTGGTCCTGCTGCGCAGACTGGCCGTGCTGGCCTGCTTCGGCGCGGCGCACCGGCTGGTGAACCCGGACGAGGTGCTCCTGCCGTACGCGGGGTTCGGCGCGATGGTGCTGCTGCCCGCGTCGTTCCTGCCGGACCTGATGGTGCTGCTGGCCGGGGTCGGCGCCACCGTCTGGGGGGTCGGCCACGGCGGTGGCGGGGCCCTGGTCAGCGGACTGTTCCTGCTGGGCATGGCCGCGATGGAGTTCCCGCTCTCCGAGCGTCTGCTGGCGCCCGCCTTCGTGGTCAGCACGGTGCTGGCGGGAGGGCTCGTCTACCTGTGGATCGCCTCCTCCACGGGGGGTCTGCTGTTCTTCCGGAGCGCGTACACCGCGAGCGGGGTGGCCTGCTCGGCGGCCTACGGCACCGGGCTGCTGCTGCTCCTGCGCACCCGCCTGCGCGACCTGCTGATGCGGGCCCTCACCCCGCTCGGCCGGATGGCCCTGACGAACTACCTGCTCAGCACGGCGGCCATCCTGGGCGCGCTGCCGCTGCTGGTCGCCGATCCGACCCGGTTGTCGGTGCCGGCGCTGGCGGTGGCGGTGCTGGCCGCCCAGGTCGCCTTCAGCCGGTGGTGGCTGGCGCGGTTCCGGTACGGCCCGGTGGAGTGGCTGTGGCGGTGCCTGACCTGGCTGGAACGGGTCCCGAACCGCAGGTCCCCCGTGCCGGCCTGAGCCTCCCGCCGCAGCGGGACCGGCGACGTTCAAGTCTTCCGGCTCAGGAATTCACCCGTTCCAGACGATGCCGCCGCCGGATCCGGGTACCCGATCCGACATGCGCTATCACGCCCTGGCTTGCGACTACGACGAGACCCTGGCCGCCGAGGGCCGCGTCGACGACGGCACCGTGGCCGCGCTCGAGCGCCTCGTACGCTCCGGACGGCAGCTGATCATGGTCACCGGGCGGGAGTTGGAGGACCTCCTGCGGGTCTTCCCCCGGCTGGACCTGTTCGACCGGGTCGTCGCCGAGAACGGGGCCGTGCTCTACCGCCCCGCCGACCAGACGAGCACGCCCCTGGCGGAGGCCCCTCCGGCGAGCCTCGTCGAGCTCCTGCGCGAGCGGGACGTGGAGCCGCTCAGCGTCGGCTCGGTGATCGTGGCCACCCGGGAGCCGCACGGCGACACCGTCCTGCACGCGATCCAGGAGCTCGGCCTGGAGATGCAGATGATCTTCAACAAGGGCGCGGTCATGGTCCTGCCCTCGGGTGTCAACAAGGCCAGCGGCCTGGCCGCCGCACTGGCGGAGCTCGGCCTCTCGGCGCACAGCACGGTGGGGGTGGGCGACGCGGAGAACGACCACGCGTTCCTGGTCGCCTGCGAGTGCGCCGCGGCGGTGGCCAACGCGCTCCCCGCCGTCAAGGAGCGCTGCGACCTGGTGACCGAGGGCGAGCGGGGCGCCGGGGTGGCCGAGCTGGCCGGCCGGATCGTCGAGACCGACCTGTCCGAGGTCGACGTGGACCGGCACCACCTGCTGCTGGGCACCGTCGAGGACGGCGAGCTCCGGTTCTCCCCGTACGGCCTGCGGCTGCTGATCGCCGGCCCCTCGCACAGCGGCAAGTCCACCGTCACCGCCGCGCTGCTGGAACGCATCGCCGAGGCCGGGTACCAGTTCTGCCTGATCGACCCGGAGGGCGACTACATCGAGGGGATCGAGGGCGCGGTCGTGCTCGGCGACGGCCGCCGCGCGCCCACCGAGGACGAGATCATCCAGGTGCTGAAGGAGCCCGGGGAGAGCGTGGTGGTCAACCTGCTGGGGGTGTCCCTCGACGACCGGCCGGGATTCTTCGAGGGATTCCTGCCCCGCCTGTCGGCTCTCCGGGCCCGCCACGGGCACCCGCACTGGCTGGTGGTCGACGAGGCCCACCACATGATGCCCGACGGGTTCGGCCTGGAGTCCGTGGGCCTGCTGCGGGAGGCGGGCGCGCTGCTGATGGTCACCGTGCATCCGGCGGCGGTCAGCGGACCGGTGCTGCAGACCCTGAACGCGATCGCCGTGGTGGGCGAGTCCCCCGGCGACGCGCTCGGCACCTTCGCCGCCGCCACCGGTCAGATCCTGCCCCCGGAGGACTTCCCGGACCTGCCGACGGGGCACCTGCTGCTCTGGCAGCCGCCGGCCGGTCCGCTCCGGGTGGAGCTGACCCCGCCCCGGCGGGAGCGCCAGAGGCACCGCCGCAAGTACGCGATCGGGGACCTCGGGGAGGCCAAGAGCTTCTACTTCCGGGGTCCGCACGGGGCGCTGAACCTGCGTGCCGAGAACCTCGCCGTGTTCTGCAGGCTCGCCGACGGCGTCGACGACGACACCTGGAACCATCACCTGCGCCGGGGCGACTACTCGCGGTGGATCGCCGAGCAGGTCAAGGACGAGGAGCTGGCGGCGGAGGTGGCCGAGGTCGAGCGGGAGCCCGGCGACTCCGCGGCCGAGGCCAGGAGGCGCGTGCGGGATCTCGTCGAGGACCGCTACACCGCCGCCGCCACCGGCCCGGGCTGAGCCGCCCGCCCCGCCCGGGCCCCGCCGGCGGTCACAGCCGCTTGGCCAGGCAGTGCGTGGTGGGCTCCTCGACGTACTTCCCGTAGGGCGGGATCGGCCGGTAACCGCAGCTCCGGTAGAGCGCGAGGGCCTCCGGCTGCAGGTGCCCGGTCGCCAGGCGGAGCACCGTGTGCCCCTGCGACCGGGCCAGGTCCTCCAGCGCCTCCAGCAGCGAGCGGGCGACGCCGCGCCTGCGGTGGCCGGGGGCGACGTACATCCGCTTGACCTCGCCCGTCGCCTCGTCCACCGGCTGCACCGCGCCGCAGCCGACGGCGTGGTCGCCGCTCACCGCGACGAGGAAGCGCGCCCGGGGGTGCACCCCGGACCGGCCCTCGGGGCCGTACTTGGCGACCAGCTCCGCGAAAGCCGCCGCGACCAGGGCGGACAGGCCCTCGTCCGACAGGGGCCGTTCTTCGATGATCACGGCCACATCGTAGTCAGCCGTTCTGGTCCGGCCGCAGGTCGCCGTCGACCAGGCCGTCCAGGACGAGCCCGCGGAGCAGCTCACCCGCCTCGCCGGTGCGGCGGAGCGCGTCGGCGAAGAGGTCCAGCTCGCGGAAGACCTGCCCGTAGCGCCGCTGCTCGGCGAGGGGCAGCCGGGGCAGCCGCATCCGCCGCGCGTCCGGGCGGGAGGCGGACGGGGCGGAGCCCGCCGCCCGGGCGGCCGAGGCCCGCAGGAACCCGGCGACGAAGTGGGGATCGAAGGAACCGGGGTCCGGCCGGATGAGGAGCAGATGGGGGCCGAGCGCCGTCTCCTCCTCGACCACCGCGGCGGCCGGGGCGCGTCCCGTGACGGGGACGACGACGTCGCCGGGGCCGGCGACGACCAGGCCGGGCCCGTCCGCTCCCCTGCCCGTGGCGGCCCGTCCCAGGATCAGGTCCTCCGCGGTCAGCAGCGCCAGTTCGCCCCGGCCGGTCTCCATCCGTCCCGGCGTCTGGACGACGCTCAGCGCGCCCGTCCTCGCCAGCTCGCTCAGTGGGACGGCCACAAGAGGCCTGTGCGGCGTCTCCGTGACCGAGGGGAGCAGCCGGGTCAGTTCGGCGACGGCCGCCAGCAGCTCGTCCACGGTCCTGCCGACGCCGCCGGCGACCGCGGCGGGGCGGGCCAGGTGGCGGGCCGGGGTGAGGTCGACGTCCTCGTCGAGCAGGTCGATGACCGGGACCGCGCGGCTGCCGGCCGTCTCGCGCCGCGGGTCCTCCACGAAGGACCGCCAGGCCGGCACCGCCGAGTCCCGCGACTCGGTGGCGTCGATCATCAGCACGTGCGTCGGGATCGGGTCGCCGTCGTCGGGCCGGCGGAGCAGCCACAGATGGGGCGGCATCGCGGACTGGGGGGCCGACCCCGGCGGCAGGGCCACGATCGCGCGCAGTGCGCCCGTCCGGATGAACCGGGAGCGGATCCGGCGGCCGGACCTGCGGCCGGCCGCGGCGGGCGGCATCAGGACGATGACCTGCCCGCCCGGCCGGGCGTGGGCCAGGCAGTGCTGGACCCAGGCCAGCTCGGACTCCCCCCGCGGGGGCAGGCCGTACTGCCAGCGCGGGTCACCCGCCAGTTCCTCGTATCCCCAGCCGCGCTCGCTGAACGGCGGGCTGCACAGTACGGCGTCGGCCTGCAGCAGCGGGAAGGCGTCACCGGTCAGGGCGTCGCCCCGCCTGATGTCGGCGGTGATGCCGCGCACCGCCAGCCGGGCGCCCGCCAGCCGGGCGGCGTCGCCGTCGCGTTCCTGCCCCACCGCCCGGACCGCTCCGGGGTCGCCGGCGGCCATCAGCAGTCCTCCGTGCCCGCACGACGGATCGAACACCTCGGCGGCCCGGGGCTCGACGAACGCCGCCATGAGGTCGGCGACCTCCGGGGAGACCGCCTGGACGCGGCGCGCGTGGGCCTGGGCGTAGCGGGTGTAGAGGAACTCCACGGTCTCCTCGGGGCCGCGGACCTCGGCGAGCGCGGCGGCGGCGCGGATCAGCGGGACGTCCTCGTCGCCCACGACCAGGTCGGGCAGCGCGTCGGCGATCTCGGCGTCCCCGGCCTCCAGGAGCGTCCTGAGCCTGCGGTGCGCGACGGCCGCCGCGAGCCGGCTGACGAGGGAGAGCAGCCGCAGGTCGTCGGCCGAGTTGCGCACCTGCTGCCAGAGCAGCTCGTCCTCCGGAAGCTCCTCCAGCTTGCCCTGCGCCCGCAGCCAGGCCTCGACCTCCGCCAGGGAGAACAGCGGGCTCGACGCGGTGCCGCCGACCGGCCCGGGGAAGTCGCCGAAACGGCGGCGCCAGTTGCTCACCGCGGCCCGGCCGACCCCCGCGAGCCTGGCGATGTCCCCCGAGGTCACCGTCGGACCTTCCTGCGTGGCCACTTCCCACCTCCCGCTGGGTCACCCGCCTCCCGGACCGGCGGCGCCCTGCGGTGCCACCGGCGTGTCCGGCCGGCGGAGACGGCCGGACACGCGGCTTCGCGCGCTTTCCGGTCCGTCCCACATCCGGAATGTACCGGTCCAGAATCACCCATGTTGCGGTGTGAGATACGGAATTCCGCTATTTCTCACCCGGTGGATTCGCCACTACTTGATCGAACCCGCGGTCAGGCCGCCGACGACCTTCCGCTCGATGAGCGCGAACAGGATGATCACCGGGATGGTGGCGATCACCGAGCCCGCGAACAGGTTCTGCCAGTCCACCTGGTACTGCCCGATGAAGGAGTTCAGCGCCACCGTCAGCGGCTGGTTGGACGGGGTCGTGGTGAGCGTCAGGGCCACGACGAACTCGTTCCAGGCCGCGATGAAGGTGAAGATCAGCGCGGTCACCACACCGGGCATCGCCAGCGGCAGCGTCACCCGGAACAGGGCTCCGAACCGGCCGTTGCCGTCGATGAAGGCGGCCTCCTCCAGTTCCCGCGGGATGGAGGAGAAGTAGGCGTTGAGGATCCACACCGCGAACGCCAGGTTGAACCCCCCGTTGACGAGGATCAGCGACCAGACCGTGTCCACCAGGCCGAACTGGAAGAACTCCCGGTAGATGCCGACCAGCATGGCGGTGGGCTGGAACATCTGCGTGATCAGCACCAGGACCAGGAACGCCGTCCGGCCCCGGAACTCGTGCCGGGCCGTGTAGTACGCCGCGGGCAGCGCCACCAGCAGCACCAGGACGGTCGACCCCGCCGCCACCTGCAGGGTGACGCCCAGGTTCTGCGCCAGCCCGCCGGTCCAGAAGTTCGTGAAGTTCGACCACGCGAACGTCGTCGGCAGGAAGGTCGCCTCGCGCAGCTCCTCCTGCGGCCGGAGCGCGGTGAGGATCATCACCAGGTAGGGGAAGAGGAAGACGAACGCGACGAGGTAGGCGCTCGCCGCGACGATCACGGTCTTGACCGACGGGAGCCTGCGGGCCCGCGCGGGGGCCGGAGCCGCCGCCGGCCGCCGCGCAGGCGCGGCCGGGGCGCTTTCGGTGACGGTCATGAGACCTCCTTCGTCGGCCCAATGCCCCGGGGGCGGCACTCATCGGCGACCTCACGTTGTTCGGTCATGAGACCTCCGTCCTCCACTTGCTGACCTTGAGGAAGATGATCGTCAGCACGATCACCATTCCGAAGTTGACGACGGACATGGCCGCCGACTCGCCGATGTCGGAGCCCTTGAGGATGTACATGAAGATGGTCGAGGTCGCGGTGGAGTAGCCGGGCTGACCGTGGGTCATGGCCCAGATGATCGGGAAGCTGTTGAAGACGTTCATCACGTTGATGAGCGTCGCCACGACCAGGGCCGGCCGCAGCAGCGGCAGCGTGATCGACCAGTAGGTGCGGAACCTGGAGGCGCCGTCCATCTTGGCGGCCTCGTAGACGTCGGAGGGGATCGCCGACAGCCCCGCGAGCAGCGCGTAGGTGGTGAACGGCAGGGAGACGAAGACCGCGACGAAGACGAGCCACGGCATCGCGGTCGCCGCGTTGCCCAGCGGGTCGGCGTCGGCGCCGCCGAGCGCGTCCAGCAGGCCGAGGTTCCGCCGGATCATGTTGATCAGGCCGACCTCGGGGTCGAGCATCCACTTGAAGATGATCGCCGTCATCAGGACCGAGGCCGCCCACGGCGCGATCAGCGCCCAGCGGGCGAACCGGCGGCCCGGGAAGCGCTGGTTGAACAGCTGCGCCAGGCCCAGGGAGAGCGCCACGGTGAGGACCACCACGGCGACCACCCACACCAGGCTCCTGGTCATGACCCCGCCGAAGTCGGGCTCGGCGAACAGCTTGGTGTAGTTGTCGAGCCCGTTCGATCCCTGGACCACGCCGAACCGGCTGATCTTCAGGAACGACGACTGGACCATCACCACGACCGGCCAGACGACCACGACGGCGATCAGGACCACCGCCGGGCCGATCCAGGCCAGCGGGGCCAGCGCGCGCACCACCCTGCCCGGGGTGAATGTCTGCTGCATGCGTCCTGCTTTCGAACGTGGCGCCGGATGCGGCGGGCGCCTTCCTGCGTGCCCGCCGCACCCGGTCACCGGTGATCGGAGTCGGGATCCCGCGAGGGGCTAGTTCGCGGTGGCCGTCTTCTGGATCGCCCCGAGGACCGCCTTGGGGTCACCGTCGATCGCGCTGCCGATGGTCTGCTTGATCTGGGTGTTCACCTCGGACCACTTCGGGTCCTGGAAGGGGTAGAAGGTCGCGTTGGGCAGCGCGTCCAGGAACGGCTTGAGCTTCTCGTCCGACGACAGCCTCTCGATGCCGGACTTGGTCACCGGGAGCAGCTTGTAGGTGTCGCTGATCTTCTGCGCCGCGGTGCCGCCGTAGAAGAAGTCGAAGAACTTCTTGATCTCCTCCTTGCGGCCGTTCTTGTTGAAGGCCATGATCCAATCCTGGACGCCGAGCGTGGTGTCGAGCGGGCCGGTCTTGCCCGCGATGGGGGCGACGCCGAAGTCGGTCAGGCCGCCCTTCTCGAAGATCGGGATCGACATGGGTCCGCCGTTGACCATGCCGACCTTGCCCGCGGCGAAGTCGGCCCAGACGTCCTTGCGGTTCTTGGTGCCGGGGTTGGGGGTGGTCAGGCCCGCCTTCACCAGGCCCTTGAGGTACTCGAAGGCCTCGACGTTGGCCGGGGAGTCGACCGTCCAGGCGCCGGAGGCGTCCTTGTAGCCGCCGCCGTTGCCCATGAACCACAGGAACGACTCGGCCTGGGCCTCCTCGTTGCCCAGCGGCAGGCCGAACGGCTGGGAGACGCCGGAGGCCTTCAGCTTCTCGGCGGCGGCCTTGAGCTCGTCCCAGGTCTTGGGCGCCTCGGCGATGCCGGCCTTGTCGAACAGGGCCTTGTTGTAGAACAGGGCGCGGGCGGAGGAGACGAACGGGATGCCGTAGCCGACGCCTTCGACCTTGCCGAACTCGGCGAACTTCTCCAGCATGTCGGCGGAGGTCTGCGGCGACAGGACCTCGTCGGTCTTGTAGAGCAGCCCGTCCTTGACGAAGCCCGAGTAGTCGCCGGTCTGCAGGATGTCGGGCACCTGGCCGTTCTGGACCATGGTGGCGACCTGCTTGTCGATGTCGTTCCAGTTGATCACCTGGACGTCGACCTTGATGCCGGGGTTGGCCGCCTGGAACTCGTCGACGACGCCCTTCCAGAACTTCTCGCCGCTGTTCTCGGCGGTGGGCCCGTCGCCGTAGTCGGCGGCGACCAGCTTCAGCGTCACCCCGCCGTCGGCCGCCTTGTCCCCGCCCGCGGCGGGGTCCTCGGAGCCGCAGGCGGTCATTACCAGTGCGGCGGCCAGGCCGAGCGTGACCGCGCCAACGAGCCTCTTGTTCACGTGCATTACCACCTTGGTCGTCATACGGCCCGAACTGGTCCGTACCAGTGGGGGATACCGAGGAGCACCTCAGTGCACCGCTTTTCCGGCTCCGGACCACCTCCGGCCGTCAGGCCGGGCCGGTCCGAGGCCTTCGTGATGCGGACCACGTTAGGTGGCAGCCATGCTCCGGTCCATACCGGCCGATATCGGTTTCACAACACCGGCCCTCCCGGCACCGTACTGGTCTATACCAGCAGTGCGGATTCGACGAACCCGCCGGAATGCTCGTTTGTGACGTTTATTGTGCGGCACCGATCAGGAACGATCAACGCTCGACGGGAGCCCGGACCGGCGGGACCCTCCGGGCCCGGCACCGGGGCACGGGGTGGCCGCACGTGTCACGACCCCTCCGCCACGCGGCGTTCCGCGCACTGGTAGAAAGAGTGGCTACCTGCCCTGAACCCGCAGGCGTGAGGAGCCGACCATGCTGTTCGAGCCCGATCGAGGCTCGGCGTTCACCCTCTCGTCCGAGACGTACGGGGATGCGATCGTCGTCCGCGCCGCCGGAGAGCTCGACTACCGCTCCGCACCGGTGCTGCGCGAGCACCTGGGCCCGGTCTGGGCCACGCCCGGGATGGCGGCCCTCGTGGTGGACCTGTCCGAGGTCGCCTTCTGCGACTCGGTCGGCCTCAGCGAACTGGTCGACGCGCTGCAGCGCAGTGAGGCCGCGGGCGTGCGGCTGATGCTCAGCGGCGTGCACGGCGTCCTGTCCCGGGTGCTGTCGATCACGGGTCTGCGCAAGGCCTTCGAGATCCACGACGAGCCGGGCGCGGCCCTCCGGCGGGCCGACGCCGACCGGCCCGCCGGCCGGCCCGCCGACGGAGACCCCTGCCCGGCGCCCTGACACCGGTTCACCCCTCCCGGCCGCATTACTGTGAACGCAGTACACTCGGACCCCGTCACAGATCGACCGGGTTTCACGTCGTGGGATACGTTGGCGTCCACATGTGCGGCGTGCTGGGAAGAGACGATGGGGGTCGGCGATGCCAGGCGATGAGGCGACCGTCACCGCGGCCGACATCGCACGGATGGCAGGGGTCGGCCGCGCGGCCGTGAGCAACTGGCGGCGGCGGCACGAGGACTTCCCCGAACCCGTGGGAGGTACGGCGACCAGCCCGGCCTTCTCCCTCCAGGCCGTCGAGGCGTGGCTGCTCGCGCAGGGCAAGGTCCAGGAGCTGCCGCTGCGCGAGCGCGCCTGGCAGCAGATCCGGACCGCCGCCGACGACCTGCGCCTCGGCGAGGTCGTCGCGGAGGTCACGGAGATCCTGCGCGGCGAGGGAGAGGCCCGTCTCGTCCCGCCCGTCGCGTGGAGGCTCATCGGGCGGTACGCCGCGGAGCAGGGCGCCGACCACGCCGTCCGGTTCCTCCTCGACCGTTACGCCGACGTGCACTCCCGGCGCCTGGTCGAGACCCCGGCCGAGGTCGCGGAGTTCATGGCCCGGCTGGCCGGTCCGGGACCGCGCTCGGTCCTCGATCCGGCCTGCGGCCTCGGCGTCCTCCTGGCCGCGGTGTGCGGACCGCCGGAGGGGTCCGGGGCGACGGCGACGTCCGGGGCGTCGGGAACGTCCGGGGTGTCGGGAACATCCGGGGTGGAGCGCGCCTACGGCCAGGAGAGCGACCCCGCCCTCGCCCGGCTGGCGCAGTCGCGCCTGGCCCTGACCGGGGCGGACGGCGAGGTCAGGGCGGGCGACTCCCTCCGGCGGGACGCCTGGCCCGGCGTGGCCGTCGACGCCGTCGTGTGCCATCCGCCGTTCAACGAGCGCAACTGGGGATACGAGGAGCTGACGGGCGACCCGCGCTGGGAGTACGGCCTGCCCCCCAAGACCGAGTCCGAACTCGCCTGGGTGCAGCACGCGCTCGCCCACCTGGAACCGGGCGGCGTCGCGGTGCTGCTGATGCCCGCGATCGCCGCCTCCCGCCGCTCCGGCCGCCGCATCCGCAGCAACCTGCTGCGGCGCGGGGCGCTGCAGGCCGTGATCGGCCTGCCGCCGAGGATGGCCACCGGCACCGGGCTGCCCGTGCACGTCTGGGTGCTGCGCAGACCCGCGGGCGAGGGCCGTACCCCGTCACGCGTGCTGCTGGCCGAGGCCGACCCGGGGAACTTCGACGCGGTCGCCGAGTCGTGGCACGCGTTCCGGGCGGACCCGGACGCCGAGCTCGACCGGCCCGGCGAGAGCCGTACGGTGCCGATCATCGACCTGATCGACGAGGACGTCGACGTCACCCCCTCCCGCCGTCTGGGAGCGGCGGACCAGGTCTCGGCGGAGGGCTACCCCGCCTTCCGCGAACGCCTCACCGCGCGGTTCGAACGGCTCGCCGCATCGGTCCCCGAGGCCGTCCCCGGCCCGGGCCGGGAGATGCCGGCCGTCACCTTGTCGGAGCTGGAGCGGATCGGGGCGCTCTCGCTGCACCAGGCCGGGCGCTTCGAGATCGACGGCTCGGGAGACCCCGTCCTGACCGACCGGCAGGTGTTCGACGGCGGCCGGGCCGAAGCGCTCACGCAGCCCGCGGAGCGAACCAGGATCGAACCGGGGGACGTGGTGGTCGCCGCCCGGAGCGGCGGCCTGGCGGCCCGGGTGGTCGAGGAGTCCGGGCTGCTCCTCGGTCCGCGGCTCACCCTCCTGCGCCCGGATCCCGACCGGCTCGACCCGTTCTTCCTGGCGGGCTTCCTGCGGACCCTGCCCGCCCCCTCGGCGTCCGGCACGCAGTCGGGTGCGGCCCGCTTCGACCCGCGCCGGGCCCAGGTGCCGCGCCTGGCCCCGGACGAGCAGCGCCGCTACGGCGACCTCTTCCGCCGGGTCTTCGCGTTCGAGGCGGAGCTGCGGCGGCTCGTCCTGGACGGCGGCCTGGCCGCGGCCGCGATCGCCCGCGGCCTCGTCAGGGGGGCCCTCGCCCCGCCCTCGCACGCCCCCGCGGACGCCGTCCGTCCCACCTCCGGAAGCGCCGCGGATGGAAGCGCCGCGGCGGGACCGGCGCGCGGCGCCGGACGGCCTGCGGGTCCCTCCGTCTCCTGCGTGTTCGTCTGCCACGACGGCCGCGGCCGGATCCTGCTGGCCCGCCGGGGTCCCGGTGCGCGGGACGAGCCCGGTGCCTGGGACTGCGGGGCGGGCGCGCTGGAGTACGGCGAGTCCTTCGAGGCCGCCGTCGCCCGTGAGGTCCGCGAGGAGTACTCCGCCGAGGCGCTGGAGGTGGAGCAGATCGGGGTCCGCAACGTCGTCCGGCGGGACCCGCCCTCCCACTGGGTGGCGGTCGTCTTCGCGGTCCGCGTCGACCCCTCGGCCGTCGCGATCGGGGAACCGCACAAGTTCGACGGGCTCGGCTGGTTCGCCCCGGACGCCCTGCCCGGCCCGCTCCACTCGCAGCTCCCCGAGACCCTCGCGCTCTTCCGCGCCCCGCGGGCCCGGTCGTCGCCGGACCTGTGATGCCCGCCGCCACGGTGCCGGAGCGCGCCTGCGCGGCGGTCACGATGGCTGCGGCAGGGCTCCGGCGAGCTCGGGCCAGAGGAACGCCAGCGTGGCCGCGCCCTTGAGCAGCGCGTCGATCTCGGCCCGCTCGTCGCTGTCGTGCCAGCGGTCGGTCGGCAGACCGGTCCCGAAGAGGACGACCGGCGCGTCCAGTGCCGTGGAGAGCAGCTCGGCGGGACCGCCGCCGCCGTTGCGCATCTGCCCGGCCACCGGGACGCCGAACCCCCGTTCCATCGCCCGGCCCAGCGCCTCCAGCGCCGGGTGCTCCGGCGGGGTGCGGTACGGCTCCTGGGCGGCCTCCAGCGAGATGCTCAGCTCGTAGTCGACCTTGTCACTGATGCGCTCGGCCACCCAGGCCTTCAGCTGCTCGGCGGCCTCGGCGACCTTCTGTTCCGGCACCAGGCGCAGGTTCATGTCCACCGAGGCCACCGACGGGATCGCGCCGCGGGAGGCGCCCACCGGGTCGCCGCCGATGAAGGCGAGGATCTCCACCGCCGGACGGGTCCAGACCCGCTCCAGCACGCTGTAGCCGTCCTCGCCGCCGACCGAGCGGGTCTCGGTGCGCTCCAGCCAGTCGGCGTCGCTGTAGGGCAGGGCGTTGATCTGCTCCCGCTCGTCGGGCGGCAGCTCCGCCACCCGGTCGTAGAAGCCGGGCAGCGTCACCCTCCCCCGCTCGTCGTAGAGCTGCGCCACCAGCTTGCACAGCTCGGCGCACGGGTTGGGCGCGGCCCCGGAGACGGCACCGCTGTGCACGTCCCGGTAGGGCCCGAACACCTGCAGCTTGGCGCTGAGCATGCCGCGCAGTCCGGTGCACAGCGCCGGGGCCTCCAGCGACCACAGCAGCGTGTCCGACAGCACGACCAGGTCGGCGGCGAGCTCGTCGCGGTGGTCGTCCAGCAGCTCGGCCAGGTGCGGGGAGCCGATCTCCTCCTCGCCCTCGACGAGCAGTTTGAGGTTGACCGGCGGCGCGTCACGGCCGCTCGCCGCCAGGTAGGCGCGCAGCCCCCACAGGTGGGCCAGCACCTGCCCCTTGGCGTCGGAGGCGCCGCGGCCGTAGATCCTGCCGTCGCGCACCTGCGGCTCGAACGGCAGCGACTCGCCCCAGGTGTCGGCGTGCACGGCGCGCACGTCGTGGTGGCTGTAGACGAGCACGGTCGGCGCGCCGGGCGCGGCGCACCAGGCGGCGTGGACCGCGGGCAGGCCGTCCCGGGTCTGCCACAGCTCCACGGAGGGGAAACCGATCTCGCGCAGCCGGCCGGTCAGCCAGTTGGCCGAGCGCAGCAGGTCCATCCCGTGCTCGGGCATCGAGGAGACCGAGGCGATGCGCACCCAGTCGCCGAGCTCGCGCAGGAACTCCTCGCGGTACTCGCGCAGGAACCGGTGCACCGCCTCGTCACCGCGCTGATCACCGTGATCGTCGTCCACCGTCATGGCGGCGATGCTAGGCACGCACGCGCCGGTCCTCACCGCGACGATCCGCCGCTTTACCAGACGATCAGGAAATGCGGCGGGATCGCGTCCTCGCGGTGCCGGCCCCCGCCCTGCGCATCCGGTGGCGCGACGGTCCCGGGGCCCGGACGCGGCGGGCCGCACGCGACCGGGCGGGCCGTACCGGCGCCGTCCGCCGCGGCCGCCGGGGACCTCCCCGCGGGATGAACCCGGCGGTGAGCGCCGTGACGGCGGGGACGCCGAGCCGGTGACCGAGTGCGCGGGCCAGCGCCACCGCGGCCAGGCCCACCGCCGCCGTGGCGGCCAGTCCCGCTCCGAGGAGGGCCGTGCGCGGACCCAGGGCGTCGCACAGCGCGCCCAGCAGCGGCCCCCCGACCATTGCGGCCGCCCCCGTGACCAGTGACTGCGCGGCCAGCACGCGGCCCCGCATCTGCGGGTCGGTGCCGAGCTGGAGGCGGGCGCCCACCGCGGTGTCGAGGACCACCGCGGTCGCGGCGACGGGCAGCAGCACCGCGGCGAAGGACGGCAGGCCCGGCATGACGCCGCCGACCGCCTGGCCGACCGCGGTGAGCGCCGCGGCGGCGAACACGACGGGGAACGTGGACCGGTGCCGGGAGACGACGTACAGACCGCCCAGGACGGCGCCGGCGCCGAAGACGACGGACAGGATCCCGTACCCGGCGGCGCCGGCCTGCAGCGGCCCCTGGCTCATCGCGGTCATGGTGACCTGGTAGTTACGGCTCAAGGCACCCAGCACGAACGTGAAGACGAGCAGGACGAGCAGCCACCGGGTCCGGCCGATGTAGCGCAGCCCGGCCGCGGTGCCGGAGTCCTGTGCGGCGGCGCGCGGCAGCGGATGCAGCTCGTCCCCGCGCATGAGGCAGATCGCCGTCACGACCGCGGCGAAGCTCAGCGCGTCGATCACGAACAGCCCGCCGGTGCCGGCGAGCGGGATGAGGACGCCGGCCAGGCCCATGCCCAGGACGCGCCCGACGGAGGTGACCACCGCGCCGAGGGCCAGCGCGCCCGGCAGGTCGCCGGGGCCGACCGTCTCCGCGCCGAAGCGCCCCAGCGCGGGGAAGTACAGGTAGGACAGCGTCCCGCCGAGGAGGGCCATCGCGTAGACGGGCCAGAGGCTGTCCACGCCGGTGAAGACCAGCACCGCCAGCGCCACGGCGAGCAGTCCGTGCAGGGTGTGCCCGGCCGCCACCAGCGGCCGGGCGGGCAGGCGGTCGGCCAGGGACCCGCCGGCGAAGGTGAGCAGCAGGCCCGGCGCCGACTGCAGGAACAGGCCGAGGCCCAGGCTGGTGGCCGAGCCGGAGGCCGACAGCAGGAGCCAGTTGACTCCCATGACCTGGGTCCAGCCTCCGATCATCGACATGAAGTTCGCGCCGGCCCACATGCGGTAGTTGTGGTGCCGCAGCGCACGCAGCATGTCGGGGTCTCGCAGCACGGTGACGCTTCCTCACTCGGATTCTCACGGGGTGGGAGGCATCGCCGCGGCCGTCTCCGCCCGGCATCGGACCCGGCAGGGGCGGACGGCGCGCCCGGTGCGCCGGGCGTCGCCGCCGGGCACGCATCGGGGTGTCCTCCGCGGGGTCCATCGGCGGGCGGACGCGCGCCCTGAGCACCTTGGAGTCGAGGATTCGGCTTCCTTTCCGCCGGCGCCCGGCGGAGGAGGCGGCGCGCCCCGGAGCGCTGCGGCCAGGCCGCCTTCTCCGGTCCCGGCCACGCCGTACCGGACGCCTGAACGGTACGTCAGCGCTGCGGGGAGGGCACGGGCCTGCGCACAGCGGGCCGTACGGAGGGCCGTACGGAGGCCATGACGAAGCCGCTGGCCGGGCGGGCGGGGATGCGCCGCAGGGAGATGCTCAGGTCCTGGCCGGGGACGTCGTAGTCCAGCCGGGCCAGTCGCACCACCAGGGCCTTGAGCAGCGCGACGGTGATGGCCTCGCCGGGGCAGCGGTGGCCGGTGCGCGGGTCCCCGCCGCCCTGCGGGATCAGGTCGAACTCGCCGATCTCCCGGCCGATGAAGCGCCCCGGGTCGAAGGCGTAGGGGTCCTCCCAGAGCCGGGGGTCGTGGTTCTGGCCGTAGACGTCGAGCAGCACCAGCGCGCCGGCGGGGATGCGCTCCCCCCGCCAGGACAGGTCTCCGACCGCCCGGCCGCCCACCAGCGGGGCGAACGGGTAGAAGCGGCGGACCTCGTGCACGAAGGCCTCGGTGAAGACCTCGTCGCCCTCGCGCAGCGGCGCGCGGTGCCGCGGCCACCGGTGCAGGGCGTGGGCGGCGAACGCGACGAACCAGGACACGGCGACCGTCGGGCGCACGATGTTGAGCAGTTCCACCGCCGCCACGCGGGGGTCGAGCAGCTCACCGCCGGTGTCACGGTGGCGGGCGACGACGTCGAGCGCCGAGTCCGGCGGCGCGGTGGCCGCACCGCCGCGCACGTCCCGCACGAGGCCGCCCAGCCACGCCTCGCGGCGCGCGCGGGCCCGCCGGGCCCGCCAGTGCCGGGGCCCCGCGGTGCCGAACCCGTCGACCAGCGCCACCAGGTCCGATGCCGCGGCCGGCACGTCGGTGTCGTCCAGGGGGACGCCGGCCCACCGGCACACCGCCCGGGTGATGACGCGGGCGGCCTCGTCGAAGAGCACGATCCGCCGCCCGTCGGCCCAGGAGGCGACCGCCTCGTCCCAGGCCGTCGTGGTGCGGCCGACGAGGTCGGCGATGCCCTCGTCGGTCATCAGCGACATGAACATCGCCTTGCGCACCCGGTGGTCGGAGCCGTCCAGGGTGTGGACCGCCCCGTGGCCGAACAGGGTGCTCTTGACGGGGCCGGGCAGGGCCGTGCGCCGCTCGACGTGGTCCTCGTCGTAGAAGAACCGCGCCGCGTCCGGCCCGCACAGCCCCACGGCGCGCTGACCCGCCACCCGGGTGTGCACGACCTCGCCGGAGGCGCGCCGCCGCTGGTCGGGCAGCCAGCCGTAGCCTTCGAACAGCAGCAGGAGTGTGTGATCCGCGATGGGCATGGCCTGTCGCCTGCCCGCGACCCCCGGCACGAAACCATCCGGCCGTCCGGCCGGAGTCCCCGCCGGATACCCGCTGATCGAGAAGACCCGTGGAGCGGGTGAGACGGCGGATCTCGGGAGACCGATCACCGTCGGCGCCGAGGAGGAGTTCCACGTCGGTCCCGTCATCCGGCGGCCCTCACCGCGCCGTCGCCGACGTCACGGTGCGGGGCGGTGGTGCCACGTCACCGACCCGTCCCGGCCGCTGACCGGCGTGCACCTGTCCCGGTCCCGGGCCCCGCCGGGCGGCCAGCCGGTCGGCGACGGCTCCGGTGGCGAAGGCGTAGACGGCCTTGTGCGCCAGGTCGACCAGGAGTTCCCGGCGCGGCCAGGTCCACGGCGGAGCGCCGACTCCGGTGGCGTTCTCCAGGATCTGGTCGTTGGTGAGCCGTACGGTGAAGAACATCCCCGACGCCCACGGCCCGCGTAGCCCGGCGTTCGCCATCACTCCGCGCAGCGCGCCCAGCAGGCAGCCCTGTCCGGCGTGCATCATCCAGTTCAGCGTGCGCGGTCGCCGCCCCCGGGACTCCGGCAGGCCGGCCAGCCGTTCCAGGACCCTGGCCGGAACGTAGGAGTCGGGACGGCCGGTCAGGCGTTGCTCCAGCTTCTCGGCCAGCGTCATGGCGGCCGCTCCCGCGGCTCCTGCCATCAGGCCCTGTGCCACTGCTCGCATCCACATCCCCGTTCGATCCCCATTGCGGTCCCGCTCATGCCGGTCGCCGCTCTTCCCGTCCGTGCCGCCGCGTGCTAGGCGGGAGACGGCGGGGACAGACGGTCCGGTTCCGCCGCCGGTCACCGCCCGTGCGAGCGGCGACCGGCACGTGAACGGCCTGGTTTCATCCTCAGGGAACATCGGCATGCCGCTCGAGCTGGACGGATGAACTTCCGGTGTCCGCAGTCTTGCCAACGCGACGGATGCCCGCCTATTCTCGCGGACGGAAAACGCTTTCCTAACTTGCAGGGATCGTTCCGGTGAAGGCGATGCCGCGGCACCCGCGGCGGCTTCGCGCATGAACCGCAATCGATCCGGCGCGGAGGCCTCCCCGGGATGCCGACGCACCAGGGAACGAAGGATGCACGCCATGACGAAGACGTATCGCGCCATCCGTCGCGGTTACAACGACGACGACTCCCTGTAACGAACGACCGTCACGCCGCCGGTCCCGGCGGCCGCCGCGCAGGTGGTGCCGCCGACGCCGGTCGGCGGCACGGCCTCACGGCGGCGGAACACGGTCGCGGCGATCCCGCGACCGGCACCGGCGACCCCGGAGGTCCGGGTCCCGGTGGAACCACCGGCCCGGTCCCCGTCGAGAAGAGCACTCACATCCCTGCCCGCCGACGACCTGCCCGGCGACAGGTCGCCGGCCCCGGCACGACCACGGAATTCAACGGAATTCAGCTGTGGCACCCGATATCCGAAGACGAAAGGCACGATGAGAATGAGGCGACCAGTCGCACTGCGACTCTACGCTGCACTGGCCACGACGGCCGTCGCGGCCACGACCGGTGTGGCCCTGTCCGCACCCGCGGCGTCGGCGGCGGCCGGCGGCGCCACCGGTTACGCGTCCCAGAACGGCGGGACCACCGGCGGCGCGGGCGGGCAGACGGTGCGGGCCACCACGGGGACCGCGATCCACGCGGCCCTGTGCAACCGGGCCAGCAGCAGCACCCCGATCATCATCCAGGTCGAGGGGACCATCAACCACGGCAACACCGCCAAGGTGTCGGGTGACAGCTGCAGCACCGCCGCCGGCGTGATCGAGCTCAAGCAGATCAGCAACGTCACGATCGTCGGGGTCGGCAGCGGAGCCGTCTTCGACCAGGTGGGCATCCACATTCGCGACTCCAGCAACATCATCATCCAGAACGTGACCGTCCGGAACGTCAAGAAGTCGGGCTCGCCCACGTCCAACGGCGGCGACGCCATCGGCATGGAGAGCACGGTCCGCAACGTCTGGGTCGACCACGTCAGCCTGGAGGCGTCGGGCGGGGAGTCGGAGGGCTTCGACGGCCTCTTCGACATGAAGGGCAACACCCAGTACGTGACCCTGTCCTACAGCACCCTGCGCAACTCCGGCCGCGGCGGCCTCGTCGGGTCCAGTGAGAGCGACCTGTCGAACGGCTTCATCACGTACCACCACAACCTGTACGAGAACATCGACTCCCGTACGCCCCTGCTCCGCGGCGGCATCGCCCACATCTACAACAACCACTACGTGAGCCTCAACGAGTCCGGCATCAACTCCCGGGCCGGGGCCCGCGCCAAGGTGGACAACAACTACTTCAAGAATTCCAAGGACGTCCTGGGCACCTTCTACACCGACGCGGCCGGTTACTGGCAGGTCAGCGGCAACATCTTCGACAACGTGACCTGGTCCAGCCCCAGCGGGGACAACAAGCCCGCCGGTCCCGACCCCCAGTCCAACACCACCGTCAGCATCCCCTACTCCTACAGCCTCGACGCGGCCGGCTGCGTGCCGAGCATCGTGAGCCAGACGGCGGGCGCCAACAAGGGGCTGAAGGTGTCGAACGGCAGCTGCTCGCCGCAGTCCCCGACCCCGACGCCGACTCCGACCACCTCCACCACCCCGACGCCGACCCCGACCCCGACCACCTCCGCCACTCCGACGCCCACCCAGCCCAGCGGGACCAACCTCAGCATCGGGGCCGGCTCCGACGGCTCCAGCAAGGCCGACGGGACGAGCTACGGCAACGTGCGGGACGGCTCCATGAGCACCTACTGGTCGCCGGCCGGTTCGACCGGTTCCATCTCGATCAAGTGGGGCTCCGCCACCTCGGTTTCCAAGATCAACATTCGCGAGGCCTCGGGCTCCGCGGGCGGCATCAAGACCTGGAGGGTCCTCAACGGCGACACCGGCGCCGTCCTGACCTCCGGCAGCGGAGCGGGCGTCATCTCCTTCGCCCGGACCTCGGTGCGCAAGCTCACCTTCGAGATCACCGGCTCGACCGGCGCGCCGAAGGTCGCCGAGTTCGAGACCTACGCCGGCTGACGGGCTCTCCGGGGCGGAGACCGGAGCACCGGCCCGAATCCCGTGGCAGCGCGCTCCCGCCGTCCGTCAGGAACCGGCATCGCCGGACCCGGCGGGCGGCGCACCCGGCATCGGCGCCGTGAGCGCCGCCCGCCGCCGAACACCCGGACCGGGGGCCGCCGGACCCGACGGCCCCCGGTCTCGGACCGTCACCGGTCCCGGACCGCGATGCCGGTGAACCCGGTCACACGTGCTCGCGCGCCCCGCAGCACAGGATCACCACCCGCGCGCCCTATGCCGGCGCCGAGCCGCTGCCCGGTTCGCCCGCTCCCGGCTCCCGGCCCGGCTCATCCGCTCCGGGCTTCCGACCCCGCTCATCCACTTCCGGCTCGGCGAGCTGCTCGCCCGCCTCCGGCTCCCGGCCCGGCTCATCCGCTCCGGGCTCCCGGCCCCGCTCATCCACTTCCGGCTCGGCGAGCTGCTCGCGCAGGTAGCCCCAGAGCACGGCGACCAGCGCGGCGGCCGGAACCGCGAGCAGGCTGCCGACGATGCCCGCCAGGCTGCCGCCGAGCGTGACGGCGAGCAGGACCACGGCCGCGTGCAGGCCCAGGCCGCGGCTCTGCACCATGGGCTGGAAGACGTTGCCCTCGAGCTGCTGCACCACGACGATGATCGCCAGCACGATGAGCGCGTCGGTCAGGCCGTTGGACACCAGGGCGATGAGCACGGCCACGAAGCCGGCGAAGAGGGCTCCGACGATCGGCACGAACGCCGCCACGAACGTCAGCACGGCCAGCGGAAGCACCAGGGGCACGCCGACGATCCACAGGCCCAGTCCGATGAAGACGGCGTCCAGCAGGCCGACGAAGGCCTGCGACCGGACGAACGCCCCCAGGGTGTCCCAGCCGCGCGCGGCGACGGCCGGCACATCGGCTGCGAGCCGGCCGGGCAGCTGGCGGGCCAGCCAGGGCAGGAACCTGGGACCGTCCTTCAGGAAGAAGAACATCAGGAAGAGGGCCAGGACCGTGGTGACGACGCCGTTGAGCACCGTGCCCACGCCGGTGACGGCGGCGTTGACGATGCCACCGACGCTGTCCTGGATGCGGGCCACCGCCGTGTCGAGTCCCTTGGCGAGCTGGTCCTCGCCGATGTTCAACGGCGGACCGGCGGCCCATTGCCGCAGCTGCTGGATGCCGTCGACCACGCCCTTGGTGAGTTCGCCGGACTGGGACGCGACCGGCACGGCGATCAGCACCGCGATGCCCGCCGCCACGATGAGGAAGAGCACGGTCACGACCGACGCGGCCAGGGCCGGGCGCCATCCGCGCCGGCGCAGGAAGCGGGTGGGCGGCCAGGTCAGCGTGGTCATCAGCAGCGCGACGATCACCGGCCACGTCACCGACCACGTCCAGCCCAGCGCCCACAGCACCACGGCGGCCATCAGCAGGACCAGGAGCAGTTCCAGGGAGATGCGGGCCGAGGAACGCAGTGCCGTTCGGGTCTTCGTGGAACTCAGCGTGGCAGGCATGAGATCACCTTAAAGCGCCCGATGAGCGGACCGCTCGTCGCAGGCGGCTCGGCGGAGCCGGAATCACCCGACCGGCGGCGGGATCCGCCGCCCTCGGGCACCGGCCGAGGAGGCGGCGGCCGCAGCGCGGCGGCCGGCCCCGGGCGCCGTCACCGGGCGCCCGCCACCACGTGGACGGCGCCGGGATCCTACTCGAAGAGGGACGGGTCCCCGGTGCCTCGGCGGAGGATCTCCGGCTCGTCCTGCGAGAGGTCGACGACCGTCGTCGGGGTGGCACCGCACTCACCGGAGTCGACGACGGCGTCCACCACGTGGTCGAGCCGCTCCTTGATCTCCCAGCCCTGGGTCAGGGACTCGGCCTCGTCGGGCAGCAGCAGGGTGCTCGACACCAGCGGCTCGCCGAGCTCGGCCAGCAGCGCCTGCACGACGACGTGATCGGGGATCCGGACGCCGACCGTCTTCTTCCGGGGGTGCAGCAACCGCCGCGGCACCTCCTTGGTCCCGGGCAGGATGAACGTGTAACCGCCGGGGGTCGCCGCCTTGACCGAGCGGAACTGCGCATTGCTCACATGAACGAACTGGCCGAACTGCGCGAAATCCCGGCACACCAGGGTGAAGTGGTGGTCGCTACCGAGATCGCGGATCTCCCTGATCCGGTCGATCCCCTCCTTGTTTCCCATTCGGCACCCCAGCGCGTAGCCGGAGTCCGTCGGATACGCGATCAGTCCGTCCGCCCGCAGGAGATCGGCCACCTGGCCGATCAGCCGGGGCTGCGGGCTGTCCGGATGCACGTCGAAGTATTTCGCCACACCCCAGAGCTTAGAGACAGTCGCGGGCGCGATCGCCCGGCCCCACGCGTCCGCTCCACCCCGCGCCCCGCCCGCCGGGCCGTTCCACCGGCGGGCCCTCCCCGCGGGAGGCCGTGGGGAGGGCCGCGCCGCGCGGGCCGTCCCGTGCGGGCCGGATGCGGATCCGCCGGTCAGGCCGGGCCCCACTGCGCCCCGACACCGGCACCGGAGCGCACCTTCGCGGGCACGGTCGAGGGGTCGTCGACCGTGTAGGGGTAGTAGGTGCGCGGTTCGACGACCGTGCCCGCCGTCTCGGGCACGCCCGAGTTCACGTAGACGTTATTGCGCTGTACGGCCCTGCCCGGCCCGCTGTCGGCGTAGCCGCTCGCCGAGACGAGCGGGTGCGGGACATCCTGGAAGTAGTTGCCCTCCACCAGCACGCCGGCGTTCTCGGTGGAGGCCACGCCGTACAGCTCGTTGCCCAGGAAGTAGTTGTTGAAGACGTGCACCGGCTCGCCGAACCGGACGCGCGGATGGCGCTGGCGGCTGTTGTCGAAGAAGTTGTGGTGGATGGTCACCTTGAGGCGGCCCACGTCGGTGCCCGCGGCGCCGTCGGAGTGGCTGATCAGCATGCTCTTGTCGGAGTGGTCGAAGTGGTTCCACGAGACGGTGACGTAGTCGGCGCCGCGCACCACGTCGATGGAGCCGTCCACCGCGCCGGAGAAGGTGTTGTGGTCGATCCAGATGTGGTGCGACTCGCGGCCGATGTTGATCGCGTCGTCCTCGGCGGCGGTGAAGCGCAGGTTGCGCACGATCACGTTGTACGACCGGTAGAAGTCCAGGCCGCCGCCGGTGATGTGGCCCGAGGTGCCGACCCCGATGATGGTCTTGTTGGGCCGCACCCCCTGCTTGCTGGTGATGGCGATGGTGCCCGCCACCCGGATGACGAGGGTCTCCCTGCTGTCGATGTACTCCAGGAACTGCTCGGCGTCGGTGGCGGTGACCGTGCGGCCTCCGGCGCCTCCGGTGGTGCCGTTCCGGCCGAGGGCGTCGACGGCGGCGAAGCCGACGGGGCCGTCGGCCGCCGCCGCGGGGACCGGGACGTGCACGGCGGCGAGCGCGGGTGCCGGGACGCCGCCGGAGCCGAGCAGCGCGGCGAGGGCGGCGGCCGCGACCGCCCCGGCCGCCGTGCGGTGGCCGGGGCGGTTCGTGCGGGCGGTGGAGGTCCGGATCACGGGTCTGCCTTTCGGTTGGGGACGTCGCCCGCCAGCGGGCGGTGGGCGGGCGGAGGCGCCGCGGGCTAGAGGCCGATCTTCCCGACGCCGGCGCCCGCGGTGACGATCGCCGGGACGGCCGCGGGGTCGTCGACCGTGTAGGGGTAGTAGGTGCGCGGCTCGACGACCGTGCCCGCCGTCTCGGGCACGCCCGAGTTCACGTAGACGTTGTCGCGCTCGACCACCCGGCCCGGCCCGCTCTTGTCGTAGCCGACGTGCACGGGGTGGGCGACGTTCTCGAAGTGGTTGCCCTCCACCAGCACGCCGGCGTTCTGCGTCGAGGCCACGCCGTACAGAGCGTTGTTCCGGTAGTAGTTGTTGAGGACGTGGACGGGTTCGGCGAAGCGCACCCGGGGATGGCGCTGGTCGGTGCCGTCGAAGAAGTTGTGGTGGTAGGTCACCCGGAGCTTGCCGACGTCGGCGGTGTAGGTGTCGGAGTGGCCGAGCAGCGCCGCCTTGCTGTGGTGGTGGAAGCGATTCCACGAGACCGTGACGAGGTCCGACTCCCGCTTGATGTCGAGCAGGCCGTCGTAGCCGCCGGAGAAGTCGTTGTGGTCGATCCACACGTGGTGGGCCTTGTTGGTGACGCTGACGGAGTCGTCCGAGGCGCCGGTGAACCGGATGTTCCGGATGATCACGTTGTTGCCTGGCCGGGTGGTCGAGCCGAGCTGGAGGCCGCCGCCGGTGATCTCCGCGGTCGAGCCCAGGCCCAGGATGCTCTTGTCGGCGATGACGGTGATCATGCCGCTGAGCCGGATGCTGCCGGAGACCCGGATGACGTAGGGGCCGCGCCGCCCCGCGTAGTCCTTCAGCTCCGCCGCCGTGGTGACGGTCACCGTGGGGCCGCCGGCACCTCCGGTAGTGCCGTTCCGGCCGAGGGCGTCGATAGAGGCGAAGCCCGTCGGGGTGTCGGCGGCGCCGTACGGGGCGGCCGACGGGGCCGGGGAGGCGGCACTCGCCGGGAGCGCGGTCAGGGCGGTGGCCGCCGCGGCGGCGAGTGCCGCCATCCGGTCGCGGTAGCGGGCGTGTGCCCTCCTAGCGGGACCCGGGGACTGGTGGGAGACGGACGGTCTGGATGTCATGGATCGCTCTGCTTTCTGCATGCGCCGCCGGCACGGCCTGCGGTGCCTCGGCGGAAGGGGGCGTCGCGAGCGGCCGGCTCGTCCGCACCCGTTCCCGGGCATGAGCGGTATGTCAGCCGCGACGAGAGGAGGGAGAAAGGAAAGCGCTTTCCTTGACTACGATGAACGTACGTTAACAACACCGGCCAGTCAATGGTTAAACGCCGCATATCCCTCGCTCCGAGTGGCCCATCCCTGTGCTCCGCACCGTCACCTCGAGGCGTCGCCGCCCACCGATCGGCCTCTCCCCGCCACCCGGCCCCCCAGTTCACAGCCGGTTCACCGACGTGCCCGGCGGACTCCGCCGCAGCGGACCGCCGTCCCGTCCGACAGAGCGACGGGATCCCGGCGGACCACAACCCCTTGACCTGTCCCGCTGCGGGGCGTACAAGTGCGGAGATACCGGATAGCGCTTTCCCTGACTCCGTACCAGCTCGTCCGGCCGGGCCGAGGCACGCCCGGGCGGCGTCTCGGAACTGGAGGTTCCACAGTGCGAATCAGGAAAGAGCGCAGCGCCGGTCCGCTGCTGACCGCGCTCGCGGCCGTCACCGCCACGCTGCTCGGGGTACTGACCCTGGTGGCGGTGCCCGGCGCGTCCGCCGCGACGCTGCTCGGCGACGACTTCGAGGACGGCGACGCCGCCGGGTGGTCGAAGTCCGGCGGGAGCTGGTCGGTGGTCGCCGACGGCTCCCGCGTGTACCGGCAGGGCGGCACCGGCGCGGACGCCAGGGCCGTGACCGGCGCCGGCTGGTCGGACCAGTCCGTGCAGGCGCGGGTGAAGCCGATCGCGTTCAACGGCGGCGGCAGGTACGTCGCGGTGCTGGCCAGAGCGCAGGGCACCGGCTCCCACTACTTCCTCGGGTTGAGCGACACGGGCTCGGTCGTCCTCGGCAAGCGGAGCGGCGGCGCGCCCGCGACCCTCGACTCGGCCCCGGCGGCGGTGACCGCGGGCAGGTGGTACACGCTCAGGCTGGAGGCGTTCGGCACGACGCTGCGCGGCTTCGTCGACGGCGTGGAGGTCGTCTCGGCGACGGACTCCGCCTTCCCCTCCGGCAGGGCGGGCCTCGCGGGCCACTACGCGAGCGCCGCGTTCGACGACGTGCTGGTGACCGACGTCCCCGGTCCGGGCGGGCCGTCGGCCAGCCCCACGCCCACCCCCACGGTCACGGACACGCCGCCTCCGGGGTCCTGCCCCACCTCGGGCGCGCCCGCCGGGTTCGCCTCGGTGAACGCCTGGGGCCAGAACGGCACCACGGGAGGCGCCGGCGGGCCCACCGTCGAGGTCGACACGGCCGGTGAGCTGCTCGCCGCGATCGGGCGGAGCGGCCCACTGAACATCTGCGTGCGCGGGATGATCACCGTTCCGGCGGGGATGCACGACGTCGCCTCGGACAAGACCATCGTGGGCATCGGCTCCGGTGCGGGCATCAGCGGCGGCGGGTTCAACATCGGCCTGCCCGCCGACGACGCGGTCACCTCGCCGCCCGCGGACGCCGTGCACAACGTCGTCGTCCGCAACCTGACGTTCCGCGGCGCCACCGACGACGCGATCAACGTGCAGATGTTCTCCCACCACGTCTGGATCGACCACAACGACCTGTGCTGCGGCTACGACGGGCTGGTCGACATCAAGCGCGGCTCGTCCTACGTCACCGTGTCGTGGAACCGCACGCACGACCACACCAAGAACATGCTGCTCGGCCATGACGACGACAACGGCGCGCAGGACACCGGGCGGCTGAAGGTCACCTACCACCACAACTGGTTCGACCGCACGCCGCAGCGCAACCCCCGGGTCCGGTTCGGCGAGCCGGTCCACGTGTTCAACAACTACTACGTCTACAACACCGACACCGGGGTGGCCTGCCAGGCGGACGCCGGCTGCCTGGTCGAGGGCAACTACTTCGAGCGGGTCGAGGAACCGGTGACGAACCACTACGCCGGGCCGTCGGGCAGGTGCGTCGCCCGCGACAACGTGTTCGCCGACGACTCGGGCCGGCCCGACTGCAGCGGGACGGTGCAGGAGGCGAGCGCCTACTACCGCTACACCCTGGACGATCCGGCCTCAGTGAAGGCGATCGTCACCGCGGGGGCCGGGGTCGGGAAGATCGGCGGCTGACCCTCCGATGAGGGGTCCCGGCGGGCGGCACGCTCCGGCGCCCCGCCGGGACCCCTTCCTTTTTCCGGGCGGGACACCGCTCCGACACCCGCCCGGAGACGGAACGGGACCCGGCCTCACCGCACCACCGGCGCCACCGACGCCTCCAGGCAGCCGTACGGCACGGCGACCGGATTGGAGAGCGCTCTCTAAATTTTTACCGTAGATGTTGACCGGAATTAACCTACGCGCAACAGTAGCGTTAATCGGTCTTCATGCTGCAGCGACGATCGACCGCCCCTCGTCCCCCCACCGAGAGAGGCCTCGAATGAGCCGTCCACGCATGAGAAATCGCTCTCTGAGATGGATCCCGGTCATCGTCGCGGCACTGACGCTGCCGATGGCCGCCGTCGCCGCCAACGCCGCCGTCCCGCCCACCCCCTCCGGCTGGTCCCTGGTCTGGAGCGACGACTTCAACGGCGGTGCCGGATCCCTCCCATCCTCCACCGACTGGATCATCGACACCGGCCACTCCTACCCCGGAGGCCCCGCCAACTGGGGTACCGGTGAGATCCAGCGCTACACCTCCGATCCCGCCAACCTGAGCCTCGACGGCGGCGGCAACCTGCGCATCACTCCGATCAAGAACGGGAGCGAGTGGACCTCGGGCCGCATCGAGACGCGGCGCGCCGACTTCAAACCCGCCGACGGCCGCATCCTGCGCATCGAGGGCCGGATCCAGATGCCCAACGTCACCGGTGACGCCGCGCTGGGCTACTGGCCCGCCTTCTGGGCGCTGGGCGGCCCGTACCGCGGCAACTACTGGAACTGGCCCGCCATCGGCGAGTTCGACATCATGGAGAACGTCAACGGGATCAACTCCGTCTGGGCCGTGCTCCACTGCGGGGTGAACCCCGGAGGCCCCTGCAACGAGACCACCGGCCTGGGCGCCAGCCGTACCTGCCCCGGGGCGTCCTGCCAGTCGGCGTTCCACACCTACCGCTTCGAGTGGGACCGCTCCGTCTCCCCCGACCAGCTGCGCTGGTACGTCGACGGGCAGCTGTTCCACAGTCTCAGCCAGAACCAGTTCGACGCCACGACCTGGAACAACATGACCTCCCACCAGGGATACTTCCTGCTGCTCAACGTGGCGATGGGCGGGGCGTTCCCCAACGCGCTGGGCGGGCAGACGCCGACCGCGGCCACGGTCTCCGGGCGGCCGATGCTCGTCGACTACGTGGCCGTCTGGCAGAGCGGCTCCGGACCCGAACCCACCCCGACGGTCACCCCCACCGGCGACCCCGGCGGGGTGGACGCCCGCTCGACCATCCAGGCCGAAGCCCACCAGGCGCAGTCGGGCGTCATGGTCGAGTCCACCACGGACGCGGGCGGCGGGCAGAACGTCGGCGGGATCGGTAACGGCAACTGGCTGCGCTTCGACAACGTGCGGTTCGGGAGCACGGCGGCCACCCAGTTCAAGGCCCGGGTCGCGTCCGGGGCGGCGGGCGGGGTCAGCGGGCTGGTCCAGGTGCGCCTGGGCAGCCCGACCGCCGCGCCGATCGGCGACTTCGCCATCGCCAACACCGGAGGCTGGCAGAGCTGGCGCACGGTCCCCGCCAACATCACCCCGGTGACCGGGACCCACACGGTCTACATCACCTTCGGCAGCGGGCAGCCCGCCGACTTCGTCAACCTCAACTGGTTCTCGTTCGGCAATTGATCCCGGCCGGGCCGGCCGGGTCGCCGCCCGCGGTGGCCCGGCCGCCCCGGAGACTCAGAGCCTCAGGGGCAGCCGGGCCAGGCGCCACATGCCCGGCAGCGGCTGCCGCGGGAGGTCCCCGGGCGGCACGGCCAGGGCGAGGTGCGGGAAACGGCGCAGCAGGGCCGCCAGCGCCACCTCGCCCTCCTGCCGGGCCAGTGCGGCGCCCAGGCAGTAGTGCAGCCCGTGGCCGAAGCCGACGTGGTCCTCCCGCCGCCCGTCCGGCTCACGGGTGATGTCGAGACGGTCGGGGTCGTCGAACACGCGCGGGTCGCGGTTGGCCCCGGCCAGGACGGCCACCACCGCCTCGCCCCGGCGGACCGTCATGCCGCCGATCTCGACGTCCTCGGCGGCGTAGCGCGTCCGGGTCAGGTGGACCGGGCCGCACCAGCGCATCAGCTCGTGGACGGCGCGGGGCATCAGCTCCGGTTCGCGGCGGAGCAGGGCCAGCTGCCCGGGATGGGCGAGCAGGGCCGCGGTCCCGTTGCCGATCAGGTGGGCGGTGGTCTCGTGCCCGGCCAGGACCAGCGTCAGGACCATCGTGACCAGCTCGGCGTCGCCGAGCCGGTCGCCGTCCTCGTCGTGGACGTGGACCAGCCCGGTGAGCAGGTCGTCGCCGGGGGCGGCGCGGCGCCGTACGATCAGCTCCTCGATGTGCCCGACCATGTCGCGCAGCACCGCGCCGAACCCCGCCGGATCCGGGGCGAACAGCGCGGCGCCCCACTCCCGCCACCGCGGGCGGTCCTCCTCGGGGATGCCGACCAGCTCGCAGATGACGGTGATCGGCAGCGGGTAGGCGAAGTGCTCCATCAGGTCGGCGACGCCGTCCTCGGCCGCGGCGGGGAGCCGGTCGAGGAGGTCCTCGGCGATCTCGGCGACCCGCGGGCGCAGTTCGGCGACCCGGCGCGCGGTGAAGGCCCGGGAGACGAGCCTGCGCAGCCGGATGTGGTCCTCGCCGTCGGCGTCCAGGATGCCGTCCAGCACGTACCGCGCGTACTCCGGGGGGATGCCGCGCGCCCGGATCACCTGCTCGCGGATGTTCTCCACGCCCCGCCCGGGGACGTGCGCCGGGTCGTTGACGAACCGGGTGTCGCCCAGGACCATCTTGACGTCGTCGTAGCGGGTGACGAGCCAGACGGGGGTGCCGGCGCCGGGGACGGTGCCGCGCACCATCGGCGCCCGCTCCCGCATCCGCGCGAACCCGCCGTGCGGATCGTCCAGCAGCGCGGGGTCCGTCAGGTCGAACGCGCCGTTCGCGGCAGGGCCTTGCGGAGTGCTCATGGGCTCCCCCTCATGGATGTCAGGTGAGTTTCTGGCGGCCGATCTCCTCGTGCAGCCGGTCGTGCAGGCTCCGGCAGAGGGCGATGACCTCGGGCGCCGCCGCGCGCACCGCCTCGGGGCCGGCGGGCGTCTCGAAGGCCGAGCGCACGACCCCGGCGAGCATGCCCGCCCTCGCCTCGACGCCCGGCTCCTCCCCCGGGGCCGCCGGCCCGCTCAGCAGGAAGCCGGTCAGGACCGCGGCGAACGCGTGGCGCTGCAGCCGGAGCGGGGAGTCCGCGCGCACCAGACCGTGCGCGCGGAGCACCTCGAAGTAGCCGTCGGCGACCCGCTCGCGGGTCTCGACGAGGCCCCCGGCCAGCATCGGGGCGCTCCTGCCCAGCGAGTCCAGGCTCTCGGAGTCGGCGGTGAGGACCGCCCGGGCGACGGGGTCGTGGTGGATCAGGAGGTAGGCCGACCGGGCCAGCTCACCGGGCAGGACCGCGGCGGGGTCCGCCCGCATGTCCTCGATGAGGCGCCCGGTCATCCGCCGCTGGGAGCGCATCAGCACCGTCAGGAACAGTGCCTCCTTCGTGGCGAAGTGCAGGTGGACGGTTCCCCTGCCCACGCCCGTGCGGCGGGCCACGTCCTCGACGGTGACCCGCCGGTATCCCCGGGCGGCCAGCAGGTCGGCGGCGGCGTCCAGGATCCGTTCGGCCCGCCGGTCGCGCCCGGCCTCGGCCGGGGTCATGGAGGTCGTGCCGGGGGGCGTGTCGAGTGGTGTCACGTCGCGGAGTCTTCCTGGTGCGTTCGTCGGCGGTGCCCGGCCGGTCGGCCGGACGGAGATCCGGTTGCCCGGCCAACCCTAGTCATGCCCCGCCGGACCGCCGGGAAGGCCTCACCGCCGCCCCGCGGGGGCCGGCCGGACGTGAGAGGCGCCGTCTGGCGGGCAGGAGCCGCGCATGACTACGCAATCCTTCTGGATCGAATCCGCGGCGGGCCGGCCGTACCCGGTGCTCACCCAGGACCTCGAGGTCGACGTCGCCGTGGTCGGCGCCGGGATCGCCGGGCTGAGCACGGCCTGGGAGCTGGTGAAGGAGGGCCTGTCGGTGGCGGTGCTGGAAGCCGGGAGGGTCGCGGAGGGCGTCACCGGGAACACCACGGCCAAGCTCTCGGCCCAGCACACGATGATCTACGCCAGGCTGGCCAAGTCCGCCGGGGCGGAGACCGCCCGGTTGTACGCCACCTCCCAGACGGAGGCGGTCGAGCACGTGGCGCGGACCGCCGCCCAGCTGGGCGTCGACTGCGAACTGGAGCGCCTCCCCTCCTACACCTACGTGGAGTCCGAGGACGGCGTCGAGGAGCTCCGCCGGGAGGCCGAGGCCGCGGCGGAGGCGGGACTGGCCGCGGAGTTCACCACCTCCTCCCCCCTGCCCTTCCCGGTCGCCGGGGCGGTGCGGGTGGACGGGCAGGCGCAGTTCCACCCCCGCCGGTACCTGCTCGGCCTCGCCGAGGCGATGACCGCCCGCGGTGTGCGGATCTTCGAGGGCACCCGCGTCGTGGCGCTCGACGAGGGCGAGCCGTGCAGCCTCCGGACCGAGGGCGGGGCCGTCGTCACGGCCCGCGACGTCGTGGTGGCCACCCACTACCCGGTGTTCGACCGCGCCATGCTGTTCACCCGGATGAAGCCGCACCGCGAGTTGGTCGTCGCCGCCGCCATCCCGGCCGGAGCCGATCCCGGCGGCACGTTCATCACCACCGAGCAGAACACCCGCTCCGTCCGGACGGCGCCGTACGGCGAGGGCCGGCGGCTGCTGATCGTCACCGGCGAGCAGTTCGAACCGGGCGCCGGCGGGGTGGGCGAGCGGTTCGACCGGCTGGCCGCGTGGACGGCCGAGCGGTTCGGCGCCACCGAGGTCGCCTACCGGTGGGCGGCCCAGGACAACCACACCACCGACGGGCTGCCCTTCATCGGGCCGCTCCACCCCGGCGCCCGCCACGTCTACGTCGCCACCGGGTTCGGCGGCTGGGGCATGAGCAACGGCGTCATGTCGGGCCTGCTGCTGACGGACCTGATCCGCGGCCGGCAGCGGTCGTGGACCCGGCTCTACGATCCCCGGCGGCTGCACCCGCTCCGGGAGGCGGGACCGGCGCTGAAGATGCAGGCGGCCGTCGCCGCCCACTTCGTCGGGGACCGGCTGGGCACCGGACCGGCCGACGCGCTGGAGGAACTGGGCCCGGGGCAGGGTGCGGTGCTCAAGGTGGGCGGGAAGCGCTGCGCGGTCTACCGCGACGAGGACGGGCAGGTCCACGCGGTCTCGGCGGTCTGCACCCACCTGGGGTGCGTGGTGGGCTTCAACGACGCCGAGCGCACGTGGGAGTGCCCCTGCCACGGTTCGCGGTTCGGCGTGGACGGCTCGGTCCTGCAGGGGCCGGCCACCGAGCCCCTCGACCGGATGGAGCTGCCGGACGCCGAGCCGGAGCACGAGGCGGCCGGGTGACCGGCTGACGCCGCAGGGCCTCCCCGCCCGGACCTCCGGGCGCCGGAGCCTGGCGGGGAGGCGCGCGTCGGGGCGGCGGGCCCGGGCGGGGACCCGGCCCGGCGCCGGGCGGCCGGTCCCGCCCGCTCACCTCGCCCTGGGGCGGCCGCCTCGCCCGGAGCCGCGGAACAGGTCCCTGCGCTGCAGGAGGTAGGCGAGCTTGGCGGCGGTGACGCGGACCGCCTCCTCGTGGCGGTGGCGCTTGGCCGGGACGGTCGCGGCCCAGCGTTCGAGCACGCGGGCCATCTCGTCGGCGACCTCGCCGATCACCCGGTAGCGGGTGCCGAAGGCGTAGAGGTCGCCGTGGACCTCGTCGACCAGGTCCTCGTCCACCCGGCGGGTCAGCGGCGCGATCCCTTTGAGGATGCCCGCCTCCATCCCCGGGGTCACCGGGGTGCGGCGGGCGTCGCCGTCCGGGACCATGACCAGCGCCCGGACCCGGGCCAGGGCCAGGGCCCGCTCGGCCTGCGGGGTGGCGGGATGCTCGGCGAGGTCCAGCAGGCGGCGCAGGGTCTCCTGCGTCTTGTCGTCGAACATGGAGGAACCCGTTCCCGTCGCGTGGTGTCGCGCAAATGCTATTCGACCGGGACGCGGCGGTGACCGGGGACGGCTGATGGTAGACGGTGGAGCGCCGTACTTCTCCCCGTCCGTCGAATCCGGTATCGCTCAGCAGATCGTCCCCCTTGTCCAGGTTTACCGGGTTAAAGTCCAGCCTTGTCGATTGATGACCCCTTTTCGGAGGGCGGGGGACGAAGGTGACGGGCGGGCGTGGATCCGATAGGCGATGAACTGCTGGAAGTCGTGGTGGCGGAGCTCGGGTACCGGGAGCGCCCCGGGCAGCACACCAAGTTCGGCGAGTGGTACTCGACCGCCGTGGTCCGGGATCCCCAGTACCGCACGGCCCCCTGGTGCGACATGTTCATCGCCTGGGCCGCGGAGAAGGCGGACGTGGCGGACTACGTGGGCCGGTTCGCCTGGACCCCCTCGCACGCCCGCTGGTTCGAGACCAACGGCGCCTGGAGCGCCGAGCCGGAACCCGGCGCCCTGGTCTTCTTCGACTGGTCCGGCGGCGACGACATCAAGGGCGTCGACCACGTCGGCATCGTGGAGCGCGTCGACGGTGGAACGATCCACACGATCGAGGCCAACGTCGACCGGATCTGGCTGAAGCGCAAGGTCCGCGACCAGGAGAAGGTCGTCGGCTACGGACTGCCGCGCAAGGTCAAGGAGAACCTCGCCCGGAGCGCCGTGGAGGGCGAGGCGGCGCCGGCGGGCAGACCGGTCGAGGTGCGCCCCGCGCCCGCCGCGGACACCACCGCCCTGACCCTGTCCGATGCCGGGGGCGCGCTTCCGGTGCTCCTGGAGCCCGCCCCGCTGACGGTGCTGGCCTGCCTGGTGCTCGGCTGGACCTTCCTCGTGGCCCGGTGGCGGCCGCGCCCCGCTCCGGGCGGGCGGCACCGGCGCTCCGGACGCCGCCGCGCCGGAGCGGAACACCGCCAGGATTTGATCGATTAGGTTAGGCAAAGCTAAGTTGGTCATGCAACCTCCTGACAGAAGGCGACCCCATGACCGTGAACAGCGCCCCGGCTCCCGAGCAGGCCGGGGAGATCCCGGCCTACCGCTTCTTCCACGTGCGAGTCCTGCGCTCGCACCGGCTCAGCCCGAGCTTCGTGCGGATCACCCTCACCGGTGACGATCTGGCCGCCTTCGCCCAGTGCGGTTTCGACCAGCGGGTCAAGGTGGTCCTTCCGCTGCCCGACGGCACCTTCACCCCGCTCGGCGACGACGACTCCTGGTACGGGCGCTGGCGGATGCTCCCCGAAGCGCTGCGCAACCCGATCCGCACCTACACCGTGCGCGCCGTACGGCCGACGCTGCGCGAGCTCGACATCGACTTCGTCCTGCACGGCGACACCAGCCCCGCCTCCCGGTGGGCCACCTACGCCGCCCCCGGCCACCGGCTCGTGGTGCTCGGCCCCAACGCGGAGTGCCCCGGTCCGGTCGGCGGGCAGGAGTGGGCGCCCCCGCCCGGTGCGGACCGGCTGCTGCTGGCCGGCGACGAGACCGCGGTCCCCGCGATCTGCTCGATCGCCGAGACCCTGTCCCCCGCGGTGCGGGCCCGGATCCTGCTCGAGGTCCCCCAGGCCGCCGACGCGCTCCCGCTCGACGTCCCACCGGGCGTGCGGGTCACCTGGCTCCCCCGCGACGGTGCCCGCCACGGCGATCTGCTGATCCCCGCGGTGCGCGAGGCGGTCCGCGAGCTCGCCGCGCCGGAGGTCTCCCCCGGCGCCGAGACCGCGCTGGAGGACGTCGACGTGGACGCCGACATCCTCTGGGAGGTCCCCCAGTCCACCGGCCCCGCCGCGGGCGGGTTCTACGCCTGGCTGGCCGGCGAGGCCGGGGCGGTCAAGCTGCTCCGCCGCCACCTGGTGCAGGAGGCCGGGATCGACCGCTCCTCGGTGGCCTTCATGGGCTATTGGCGGCTGGGACGCACCGAGGGCGACTGAACCCTGTCCGAAGTCCGCTGCGGCGTCCCCACCGTTCCGAGACCCGTGCGCGCGCAGGAGACCGGCAACGGACGAGGTCTCCGGTAAGAGGGTCGATCGACCGGGAACGACCTGAATGCCGGAGACCTCATGGCCACCTCGGCGGTGACGGGACGGTTCGGCCCGACCGGTGCGCAGCGGGTGACTCTGGAACCTCTGCTGCCGGAGGGCGTGAGGTCCGGCCGTCCGGTGGCGTGGTCCAAACGTCGCCTGATTGACGGCATCCGCTGGCGGGTACGGACCGGCGCCCCCTGGCGCGACGTGCCGCGGTATGGGCCCTGCCGGCGGCCTACGGACTGTTCCGGCGCTGGCAGCGGGCCGGAGTGTGGGCGCGTATCGTGACCGCGCGGCAAATCCGGGCCGATGCCGCCGGGCTGGTCACCTGGGAAGTCAGCGTGGACTCCACTGTCTGCCGGGCCCACCAGCACGCGGCCGGAGCTCGCCGCGATGGCGCCGCGCAACTCGAGTCGCCCGGCGGACTGACCTGCGAGCCGGACGATCACGCGCTGGGCCGTTCCCGGGGCGGGTCGACCACCAAGGTTCACCTGGCCTGCGAGCAGCGGCAGAAACCGCTGGCCGTGGTGCTCACCGCGGACCGGCGCGGGGACGCGCCGCAGTTTCGCGCCGTGCTGGAGCGCATCCGCGTCCCCGGCCAGGACCCGGCCGTCCCCGCACCCGCCCGGACCGCATCCGCGCGGACAAGGCCCGGCACGCGGTCGAGTTACGAGGTGGAGTACCGCGACGCCCTCCGCCATGAGCACCGGCTCACCGCCGAGACCGATCGCAGTCGTCGGGGACCTCCTTGTCCAGGGTGATCAGGAACGCTTTGAACTCCTGGGCCCGGTGCCGGCGGTGCAGTGAGCCGATGACCTTGCCGGTGGCCACCTCCAGCGCGGCAAACAGCGTGGTGGTGCCGTGCCGGATGTAGTCATAGGTCTGCCGCTCGGGCACCCCCGGCATCATCGGCAGTACCGGCTGAGACCGGTTCAGGGCCTGGATCTGGGATTTCTCATCCACGCAGAAGACCAGCGCCCGCTCGGGCGGATCGAGGTACAGGCCGACCACATCGCAGACCTTGTCGATGAAGTACGGGTCGGTGGACAGCTTGGAGGTCTGGCTGCGGTGCGGCTGGAGCCCGAAGGCCCGCCAGATCCGGGAGACGGTCTACTGCGACAGACCCATCTCACGGGCCATCGACCGCGTCGACCAGTGCGTGGCGTCTTTGGGTTTGCGCTCCAGGGTCGTGGTGATGAGCACGGTGACCTGTTCATCGGTCACGGTCCGCGGACCGCCGGGGCGTGGCAGGTCGCCCAGCCCCGCGATCCGGTGCTCGATGAACCGGGCCCGCCAGCGCCCCACCGCGTGCGGGGTCGAGCCGAGCTGAGCGGCCACGGCCTTGTTGGTCATCCCGCTCGCGCAGGCCAGGATGATCCGGCAGCGCAGCGCCCATGACTGCGGCGTGGAACGGCGCCGTACCCATTCCTCAAGTGCGGCCCGTTCCTCCTTGGTCAGCATCAACTCGGCCTTCGGCCGCCCTGTACGCGCCACACGACAAGCCTACATATGAACAGGATTCCCGACTCAGAAGACTAGATCCGGACCCCCGACAGCTCCTGGACTCCTCCCTGCCCCTGCCCCTGCCCCCGCCCGCCGCGCCGACGGGACCGGGCCGCGCACCAGGCGACGCGGAGGAAAGATCATGGCAGGACCCGGGAACGACCAGCCGGACGTGCGGGCACGCATCGACGAATGCCGGCGCAGCGGGTCGACCGTGCTCGACCTGTCCGGCATGGATCTTGAGGCCCTGCCCGAATCGTTCGACGACTTCACCGGTCTGATCCGGCTCGACGTGACCGGAAACCGCCGGCACCGCGTCGAGTAGGTCTGTGACGATGAGGCCGACACGGCGACGGGAGGGAGCCGTGCCGGTAGCCTGCACCCCGCCGAGGCGCGGCCGTTTGATCGCGCCGGGACTGGCGCCGCCCGGTTGACCACTCTGGCCGAGGCGCAGCGCCCCCTCCGGGGCGCGCCCGGGGCGGTCAGGCGTAGAGCTTCCAGATCTTGCCGTTCGGGTCCAGGGCGTAGACGTGCTGGTTGTCGATCGCGATGCCGGCCGCGGCGACGCCGGGCAATTGCTGCCAGTCCGAGCCGGTCCACAGGTAGGCATCGTGATCGGCGGTGGTGATGGCCACGCGAGTGGGGCCGGCGACGGCGATGTCGAGGACGTCCCCTCCGGGCATCTGCTGCCACTGGTTGCTCGATCGCCGGTAGACCCGCCTGCTGGGATCGGTGATCCACGCCTCGCCTCTGCTGCCTGCCGCGATGCGGGCGGCGGATCCGTCGGCGCGGGTCCAGCCGCTTCCGTTCCAGCGGAAGATGGCACCGGCGTTGCCGAGCACCCAGGTGTTGTCGGTGCCGCCGGCGGCGATGTCGGCGCCGGTGCCCGTCACCTGCTGCCACGCGCCGGCCGATGTGCGGCGCCAGATGGTTCCGTTGGAGCGCAGGATCCAGGGCAGGCTGTCGTCGGTGCTGACGGAGATCCGGGAGGCCTGACCGCCCTCAAGGGCCCAGCCGCTTCCGGTCCACCGCTGGACGGCTCCCGAGCGGTTGATGCTCCACAGGGTGGTGGGGCCGGCGGCCAGGCGGGAGGCCAGGCCCGGAAGCTGCTGCCACTCCGCGGCTCTGACGGCTTCGGCCGCGCGGGCAGAGGATGGTGCTTTCATGGCCGAGGTGGCGAAGGCCGGGGCCGACGGGGTGAAGGCGGTGGTGCCGAGGGTCAGGACGGCCATGCCGGTGGACAGGGCGTGGGAGAGACCGGGCAAGGTGAACCTCCTGGACGAGGGGACGCGGGCACAGCAGCTGCCTGCCGACACCAGCCGATACAACCATGAGTGGTCAAAGTTTTACAGTGAGTTATCTACCTCGGTCTACCCGGGACCCGGCCGGTCCGCCATCCGATTCCACCCCCGAGGCCGTCGGGCGCGGCTTCGGCGACGTGTGCGGCTGCTCAGCCCTGATCCCCGGTAAGAGCGATCCGGCAACTGCCCGAAGGAGGCCCCGGTGTCCGCACGCCCGCGCTGCGATGGTCCGGCGGCCGATCCGGACTGGGTGCCCTCCTGCTCGGCGGACCGCCTGGTCGACCCCGAGGACCCGCCGCCGCCATGGCTGTACGAGCGCGTGATGGACGCCATCGGGCAGGCGCTGCAGCGGCGCCGCCAGAAGATCACCGAGCTGGAGCGGATATGGAAGGGCCGCCGGGAGAAGTAGCCGGGGCACGAGATCGGGCCGCCGACGAGCACGGCATCACGGGTCGGCCGTCCCGGCGGCATGGCAGGCGGTCATCCGCCATGTCAGGCTCGCGGACCTGCCCGCCGGGTTGACCCCGGCGATCCTCGACATGACCGGACTGGACTGAGCGCAGGTTCCGGGAACCCGCGATCCCGCTCCCTGACGCCCCGATTTGAGAGCGCAGCAGTGCGTCCGCGTCGCTCCGACCATGCTTGTCGCTCAGAGTGACATTTCGCGCGGTTTGATTACTTAACGTGATGAACGGGTAGCACCGTAATGCCCGAATTCATCTAGTTCATCACTGGAGGACTCCTATGTTCGGTATCGGCCGTCTCGCCCTCGTGGCGCTGGCGCTCCCGCTGTCCCTGGCCGCCGTCCCGGCCTCTCCGGCCGCCGCATCGGCCGACGATGTCCCCACCTACACCTGCCAGCGGGATGTACCTGCCCCGCGCGTCTACCCGCCGTGGGCGATCGGCGTCGACTGCACCGCCGCCAAGGGCGCGCCCGCTCAGGGGGAGCGCACCGGACCGGTCGACATCCTCTTCCCCAACCGCCTCGACGGCGTGGACGAGCTGAAGCACCAGCGGTGCCGTAGCGTCGTCGCCACCCTGGACGAGGGCAAACTCGGCGTCGTGGGCAGGGACTGCCACCCCCGCGACCACTACACGGCGATCTACGGCGGGTCGTGAGGCCGGACGTCCGCGATCACGGTCACGATCCACGATGAGCCGGTAACGGCCCCGGTTCCCGTCCGCATCCAGTGGGCGGGAACCGGCGCGGGACCACGGGCGGCCCGTGGTCCCACATCCGCCCCGGCGCGACCGCGAGAACGCTTCTCCCCAGCTCAGCAACCATGAAGCAGACCTACAACGCACAATAACGATGGCCTATCAGGACCGGAGGCCGATGCGCAGGCGAATCCCTCTGATCTCAACTCCGCACACGCCTTCGCCGCAGCCGGCCACCGCTGGCGTCGACGGCGATTCCGACCCAGCCACCGCGTCATCGCCACCTGGTGCACGATGCCCGAAGAGCGGACCCGCAGGTGCGCGCCGTCGGCGTAGGCCGCGCGGGCGGCGGTCGCGATGACGGCCAGGGCCTCGTGCACGTCGCTCATACGGATCGACCCTGCCACGCGCCCGGAGGCGGCGCGAAGCGGCCCGGGGCCACGGATCGGGCCATCAGGTGCCGCCGCCGAGCAGGGCGGCCATCCGGTAGGCGGCGTGGGAGTCGAGCTTGCGGCGGCCGCGGTTGCGGTTGTAGCGCTGGGTGGTGACCGGGGAGGCGTGGCCGAGGAGTTCCTGGACGTCGGCGAGGGGCGCCCCGGCGTCCAGGGCGAGGGTGGCGGCGGTGACCCGTGCGGTGTGCGGGGTCAGGCGGGCGGGGTCGACGCCGGCGGCGGTGGCGGCGCGGCGCAGCGCGGTGGTGGTGCGCCACCGGTCGAACGGTCGCCCGTCCTCCCGCGTGAGCAGCGGCTCCCCGCCATCCCGGCCGTCCAGCAGCGGCTCCAGGAGCGCCCGGACCCGGGGCGGGACCGGCAGCCGGTCGGTGCGGCCGCCCTTGCGGCGGAACACGATCACGGTGTGCCCGGCGTCGAGCGCGACGGAGCCGACGGTCAGGGCCACCAGTTCGCCGACCCGGACCGCGCACACCCCCAGCAGCGCCACCGCGGCGGCGTCGGCCGGGTGCGCCGCGGCGATGGCCTCGGCGCCGTCCAGCAGGGCGGCGGCCTCCTCCTGGGTGCGGGCCGGGGTGGTGCCGATCGCGGAGACCTCGGGGCGTTCGACCGGCTCGGCCGGGTTGGCGGACAGGGCCCGGCGGCGCACCGTGTAGGCGAACAGCGACGACAGGTTCGACAGGCGCCGCGCGATCGTGGACGGGGCGAGCGGCGTGCCCGGGCGGGCCAGGCCGGCCGTCGCGGTGCCGGTGGCGAGGGTGTCGCGGTAGTGCGCCAGGTGGTCCTCACCCGCCGCCAGCAGACCGGTGCCGCGCGCCTCCGCATGGGGCCAGCGCAGGAGGGCGGCGGTGTCGGCCAGGCGGGCGCGGCGGGTGGTCGCGGCGCGGGGATCGCCACCGCGGCGGCGGGCCGATCGGCGGGAGCGCGTCGCTTCGCTGGTGAGGTGGCGAGCGGGCCCACCTCGGCGGCGAGAAGCTGGCGAGTTCTCAACCGACATGGCGAGCGGTGGTGCGCGCCTGGCTGTTGTCAGCAGGAAGTTGCCCGCTACCGCCTCACCTGGACGGCCGGACCGAGCGCTCAGCCCCTTCGAGTCGCCCAGGGCGAGGACGACGGTGCGGTCAGGGTTCCGGTTCCCCGGCCGGTGCCGGTCCGGGCAGGGTCAGGCGGACCCGGGTGCCCGCCCCTGGGCGGCTGTCGATGTCCACCTTGCCGCCGTGCATGCGCACGATCTTGTCCACGATGGGCAGGCCCACGCCGATGCCGCCGATGCCGCGTTCTTCGACGCCGCTGACGCGGTAGAAGTCGTCGAAGACACGCCGCAGGTCATCCTCCTCCATGCCGAGGCCGTCGTCGCGGACCTCCACCGCCGGGGCGGGGTCGGTGGTGACGGTGACGTCGATGCTCCCGCCGGGCGGGGTGAACTTGACCGCGTTGTCCAGGACCTGCCACAGCGCGTGCTGCAGCCGTCCGGCGTCGGCCCGGATCGGCGCGCGGGCCGGGGTGTGCAGGGTCAGGTGCTGGCCGGCGGCGCAGGCGGTGGCGGCGATGTCGTCGACGGCGGCGCGGGCGATGGCCACCAGGTCCTCACCATGCGGGGTGAAGGCGACGGTGTCGGCGTTCAGGCTGGCCAGCAGCAGCAGCTCGTCCAGCAGGACGTGCAGGCGCCGGCTGTTGCGGGTGATGACCTGCATGAACTGCTGTTCGACGGCGGGCGGCAGGTCACCGCCCTCCATCAGTTCCAGGTAGCTGGTGATGGAGGTCAGCGGGGTGCGCAGCTCGTGGTTGACGGTGCGCAGGAAGGCGTTCTTCAGTTCCTCGGCCTCACGCAGCCGTGTGGTGACCTCTGCGGAGCGGTGGTGGTGGTGGCGCAGTTCCAGCAGGCCGGTGGCGCACCCCGCCAGGGTGGTCATGGCCCGGTGGCAGGAGGGGTCCCAGTGGCGGGGCCGGTGGTCGAAGACGCACACCATGCCGACCGGCACGTCGTGGCTGGTGATCATGGGGGCGCCGAGGTAGGAGCGCACGTACGGCTCGCCGGTCACCGCCGGGTCGTCGCGGAAGCGCGGCTCGGCCAGCGCGTCGGCGACCTGCACCACCTGGCGGGCCTCCAGGGTGTGCGGGCAGAACTCCACCCGCCGGCTCATGTGGGCCGCGGTGGTGCCGGTGTGGCCTTTGAAGTACTGCCGCCTGGCGCCGATCAGGTTGACCAGCGCGATCGGGGCCCGGCAGATGTGCGCGGCCAACTCGGCGATCGCCTGGAAGGCCGGTTCGACCAGGACGTCCAGGGCGTCGAGGTCGGCGAGTTCGCGCAGCCGCGCGCTCTCGCTGCGGTCGTGGTCTGCGGTTCGTTCCGTCATCGCCGGTCACCGGCTTTCCGCGGGGGGTCGGCGGACCGGATGCGGCCCGCCCCCGCCGGTCATGGCCGTCTCCCCGCCGGGCCGTGACCGCGGCACCGGACGACCGGCAGCACCGAAGCGGTCCTGCGGTAACCCGGCTATTACACGCTACGCCACCGAACGGGCGTCTCCCTTCTCCTTCCGGGCAGGATCGGGCAACGACCGGCATTGCCCGGCCATCCGATGGACAGGGGCGGACTCACCGGTCACGGCCTGCCTCGCTGGCAACGACCGGGCGCACGATCACTGACACCAACCGGACGCTCAACAACCGAGCGGTTACGGCTTCGAGATGGGACGATCGCTGTCGGCATCCGCGGGTGACGACTGAGGACAACTTGTGAACATCTGGCTCACCACCGCTCTTTCCGCCGTCGGCGGGCTGGTGGTGCTGTAGCTGGCGGCCCTGGCCGCTTTGGCGATCGCCCGGCCGCGCGCCGGCCTGCTCACCGAGGCGATCCGGTTGCTGCCCGACCTGCTGCGGCTCACCTCCCGGCTGGCTCGCGACCGCACCCTGCCGCGCGGGGTCCGCATCCGGTTGTGGCTGCTGCTGGGGTACCTGGCCCTGCCGATCGACCTGGTCCCCGACTTCATTCCGGTTCTCGGCTACGCCGACGACGCCATCGTGGTCGCCGTGGTCTTGCGCTCGGTTGTCCGAGTCGCCGGGCCCCAGGCGCTGGAGCGCCATTGGCCTGGGACCGGCGACGGGCTCGCCGCCGTACGCCGCCTGGCCGGCAGAAGCCACTGACATCGATTCCGCGGGTTGCGTCCATGGAAGTGGTGTAAGAGTTTCCCCAGCACACAGGTGTGCCGCCGGACATGAGAACGGCCATCGCGTGATCCTTCGTGATTGCGACATCAAGATCGAAGGAAGAAAGCGATGGCCGTGAACAACAGTGTGGACCCGATGGCGTGGCTGGCGGAGCAGATTCAGACCAACGACCCGGATCTGTTGCGCTCCATGGTGAAGACCATGGCCGAGGCGCCTGTGTCGGCCGAGGCCGACGCCCCGTGCGGCGCCGCCTACGGCGAGCGCAGCAGCGAGCGGGCCAACCGGCGCAACGGCTACCGGAAGCGGGACTGGGACATCCGCGCCGGCACCGTCGAGCTCGCCATTCCGAAACTGCGCTCGGGCACCTACTTCCCGGTCTGGCTGCTGCAGCGCCGCCGCCGCGCTGAACAGGCCCTGATCAGCGTGATGGCCACCGGCTACCTGCTGGGCGTCTCGACCCGCCGGGTGGACAAGCCGATCGAGCAGCCCGGCGTGCAGCACGTCTCGAAAAGCCAGGTCTCGGAGATGGCCAAGATGCTCGACGGGCAGGTGGAAGCCTTCCGCACCCGGCCTTTGGACGGCGGCCCGTATGCGTTCGTGTGGCTGGACGCGCTGACGCAGAAGGTCCGCGAGGGCGGGCGGACGGTGAACGTGCACGTGCTGGTCGCCACGGCGGTCAATGCCGACGGCCGCCGGGAGATCCTGGGGCTGGAGGTGACCTCGGCCGAGGACGGCGCGGGCTGGGTTTCCTGCGCTCCCTGGTGGCGCGGGGCCTGTCGGGGGTGCAGCCGGTGGTCTCCGACGCCCACCGGGGTCTGGTGGAGGCGGTCGGTGCGGTGCTGGCGGGTGCGGCCTGGCAGCGCTGCCGCACCCATTACCTGCGCAACCTTTTGACGACCGTGCCCAAGTCGGCGCAGCCGTGGGTGGCGACCCTGGTGCGCACGATCTTCGACCAGCCGACGGCCGAGGCCGTGCGGGCCCAGCACACGTGGGTCGTCGAGCGCTGGAGGGCAAGTATCCGGCCGCGGCCGAGCACCTGAATGCGGCCCGGGAGGAGTTGCCGGCGTTCGCCGCCTTCCCGCGCGAGGTCTGGCGGCAGGTCTGGTCGAACAATCCGCAGGAGCGGTTGAACAAGGAGATCCGCCGCCGCACCGACGTGGTCGGCGTCTTCCCCGACCGGGCCGCGATCGTGCGTCTGGTGGGTGCGGTGCTGACCGAGCAGACCGATGAGTGGACCGAGGCCCGCCGCTACATGGGGTTGGATGTGCTGGCCAAGGTCCGGCTGCGCCTGATCTGCGGCGACACACCGGGGCAGAATCCGCTGCCGCAGACACTTACCGCTTAACCTGCAGAAACAGGATCACGCGAAGGCCGGTTCATACACCACTTCGCTGGACGTGACCGTTCCTGCAGATCCCCACCCGCGCCCTCAAACACGACCCCGAAGCCGACTTCGCCCGCTGGTATCCCAGTTCAGACCAGACACTCAGCCTCGCGGCCTGACCTCATTCCCACGGTTTCTCCCGGCTCGAAGACCATGAGGTCCGCAGGCGGACGGTCACTCGCTGGAGCCGGGGCAGGGAGCGGTGTTCACCCGCGCGGAAGATCGTGAGGGAGAACGGGAAGCCGCCCCTCCGCCGCCGGCGGAGGTGCGAGTGCCGCAGAGGGGATCCGGGGTGCGGCCGGCTGTTGCTCGGGCCGGCGTACCCGCCGTACTTCACGGCCGATCGCCCAGGCGTCCGCCACCGGGCCCAGGTGCCCGAGCTTGTCGGGGTTGATCACCGAGCGGATCGTCTGGATCCGCCCGCCGAGGACATCGAGCGCCAGGATGTAGAGCACCTTGCCGTCCCGGTCGCGGAAGACCGCGCCCGGCCGGCCGTTGACCTCGTGCGGCTCGAACGTCACGCCGATCCGGGCCATCAGGGGGAAGACGGAGGCGAGCAGCCGGGCCACGTTCCCGGCGCCGCTGACGGCCCTGGCCAGCTGCGGGGCCTTGCCGCCGCCGTCGCCGACCATCGACACGTCGGCGGCGAGCAGGTCCCGCAGGCCGGTGACGTCGCCTTCGCGCAGGGCGTCGAAGAACCGCGACGCCAGTTCCTCCCGCTCTTCGCGGACCGCTTCGAAGCGTGGCCGCCCGGCCTCCATGTGCCGCCGTGCCCGCACCAGCAGCTGCCGGCACGCCGCCTCCGAGCGGCCCACCGCCGCGGCGACCTCGCCGAACCCGAATCCGAACACCTCCCGCAGCACGAACACCGCCCGCTCCAGCGGGCTGAGCCGCTCCAGCAGCAGCAGCGCCGCCATCGACACCGAGTCGGCCAGCTCCACCGACCGCGCCGGATCCTGGTACGGATCACTCAGCAGCGGCTCGGGAAGCCACGGGCCCACGTACTCCTCCCGCCGCACCCGCGCGGAACGCAGCACGTCGAGCGAGATCCGCGTCACCACGGACGACAGAAATGCCTTGGCCGACACGGGGCGGGTCGCCGAGCCGTCAAAACGCAGCCATGTCTCCTGCACCGCGTCCTCGGCCTCGGCCACACCGCCCAGAATCCGGTAGGCGATCGAGAACAGCAGCGGCCGCAACTCCTCGAACTCCTCGACCTTGTTCACGCCGGTCATCCCCTCCGGCATCTTCCCTCCTGCCGTGCTCGCCGCCGCGGGCGTCTTCTGACGGTCATCCGGGCCACCGGGTGGACGGAGCGGTGCCCTCGCGTCCCGGGGACCCGCAGCCGGGCCCCCGGGACGGTCGCTCATGCCGTTCAGCGGAACCGCCCGGGCTCGTAGTCGCCGGCCGGCTGCCGGGTGATGATGTTCAGCCGGTTCGCCGTGTTCATGAAGGAGACCAGGACCACCAGGGCGGTGAGCTGCTCCTCGTCGTAGTGCTCGGCGGCGTGCGCCCACACCTCGTCGCTGACCCCGCCGGCCGCGTCCGCGACCCGGGTCCCCTCTTCCGCCAGCGCCAGCGCGGCGCGCTCGGCCTCGGTGAAGACGGCGGCCTCCCGCCAGGCCGCCACCAGGTTCAGTCGCACCGGGGTCTCACCGGCCGAGGCGGCCTCCTTGGTGTGCATGTCGATGCAGACGGCGCAGCCGTTGATCTGGCTGACGCGAAGCGCCACCAGCTCCTGCGTCGCGGCCGGCAGCGGTGATTCCTTGAGCGCCCGGCCCGCCGACATGAAGTGCTTGAGGACCTTGCCGGCGGTCGGGGAGGCGAAGTAGTCCAGCCGTGCATCCATGGTGTGCTCCTGTGTGGTCGTCAGTGGCTACACCCCCTAAGACGGTGTGACCCGGTCCCCTGTGACATGAGCGGACGAGCACTGACGGCGGCAGGGCGGAGACGACCGGCTGTATGAGCAGACCCGGCGGCGCGAGGCCGAACTGCAGATGTTCGCCGGCGTCATCGCCCGCGACCTGAAGGCGCCCACACCGGGCCACACCTGGATCCGCCCCCTGAACGATTCCCAGGCCGCCCGGAGTCCGGATCTTCAGCGGAGCCGGTCGCGGCGGAGCAAGGACCGGACGGGCCCGGCGGGCTCGTCGTCGATGGTCTCCCACACAGACAGGTGCACGGCGTTGGAGGGCATGGCGCGTTTGTTGATCGGGTAGCGCCATTCGGGGTCGACGCGGACGAGATCACCAAGGTTCGGCAGGGGGCTCACAGAGGACTCCGATCGTGGGAGAGAGACGTTCGCTGTCATGCCCGCCACCACACCTGTATGGCCCAGTACTCCCGAAGCTGCGCCGAGCCGCAAAGCAACTGAGAGTAATCATCTTCACGCTCTGCGATCGTCTCGGGCTTCAAATAACGATGGTTAATTGAAGGGCAGGGCACCGCTTCGCTGGCCGCAGCCGCCCCGTCGCGGGCGCTCTCAGGTACGAGACAGGAAGGTGAGGCGTCGAAGGCCCTTAACCATGTACGTGTGGCGGCCGGACGGCGGGGCTGTCAGATCTCCGTCATCATGACGATGACGAGGCCGACGAGGTGGATCAGCACGATGAACACCAGCACGCCGACGAACAGCCACTTGGCAGGGCCGTGTTCGAAGTGCTTGTCCTCCTTGATGGGAGGGCGCTGCGCCTGGCGGTCGGCGATCCGCTCTTCCAGGCTCTTTCGCTTTTGACGTTCCATGACCGTTCCTCGGTGTCGGGTGATTGCCGCTCTGCGGGAATTCGCTGTGTTCCGGGTCCCCTGCCCGAACGGCGGCAGGGAACCCGGAGGGGAGGGATGCTCAGCGCTCGACGGGCACGCCGACCAGGGAGTGGAAGGTGTGGGGGACATGGTGGGGTTCGTCTCCGCGGGAAGGCTGAGGCGACCTGCCGCACCGGCAGCACACGCTGGCACACACGCGCAGTCAGGACACAGTTCCCATCGCCTGCCCGCGAGAGAAGATGAGGAAATCACTCCTTACGGGCAACCGTGATGCTCCCCACCACGAACCGCAGCGCGGGCGCCCCGCCCGCGCTGCCGGGCACGCCGGGCGCCCGCTGACGGTCCGGTAGGTGCGAAGGCATCCCCAGGGCTAAGAGGCTGTTTTCGATCCCCTACAAGTGATCTTGAATCGCGCTATTGGATCACGACCAAGGACAGTTTGCGGCTCGGGTACCGGCGAGGGACTACAACCGTTGCTCGCGTTGTCGGCTCCTTCGTCCAGCTCGATGACGCTGGTGTCGTGGTCGCGGAGCATGCGCGTGACGGTGGCCGGGGAGGGGTGCCGGCTCCTCATGGTCTCGCATCGGGCGCCCCGGTCTTGGCCTCAGCTGCCACCCCTTCGCCCGGAAGGAGGCGATCGATAAGGGCCTTGAGCGTCTTGGCGTCGTCCGGGCCGAGCCGGTCCAGGAGGTGACGCCGGGTGGCCGTCTCCAATGTCGGCAACGTCGCGTCGATCACGTTGCTGCCTGCCGGGCATAGTGCGATCTCCACCCCGTTCTTAACTTTGTCGCGGGCCACGTAGCCGCGGTCGGCCATCCGGGTCAGCAGGTGCGACAGCCGCGTCCGATCCCAGCCGAGGGCGGCGGCGAGGGCGTTCTGCCGCAGACTCCCGCCGGACTCGTGCAGGCAGACCAAGACACCCAGTTCCGCCTCGGAGACACCGGACGCCGCAGTGGTTTCGGCGACGACGGCGGCACGGACCATCTCATGGGCGCGTTTCCACCGCAGCCACAGCTCGGTCGCCTTACCCGGCCTGAGCGTTGACATATCAACACCATACTTTCTAGTGTTCGTCCCGACCACATAGCTCGATGTGCAAGGACTTCTCCGATGCTCGATCCTCGACGGCACTACGCCAGCCTGCGCCTGGTGGCGCTACTCCCCCTCCTACTGTTCCTCCCTGTCGTGATCGCCTTCTTCGCGGACCCAGACGTAGCGTGGGGAGAATACCTGGGCGTCTTCTTCCACCTCTCGATCCTCTTTCTGGTATCGCGCCTGGAGGCGGCGCCCTGGGCCAAAGCCGCGGGCTACGCCTGGGTGGCGCTCGACGTCCTCACCGGCATCCTCATGATCAACGCAGTCGAGTACGACACAGCTTGGGCGGTCCGGCTCGGCGGCCACGTCCTCGCCGGCGTCTGGATTGTGGCGAGTTCCCTGGTCAGCCGTTCCTGGCCGGTCCGCGTGGTCGGCGTCATCACCGGCGCCTGGCTCGCCGGCTACTCCTTCGTCGGGACCCTTCTCGCCGAGGAATTCCTGCGCCCGGCCGGAATCATGATCCTGGTCTGGTTCGCCCTCCTGGCGATTTTCCACCGCGACGATCCCGAGCACCCGGCGGCACCGGCCAGCCCAGCGCCGGCCTGACGCGCGTATACCCACAACCCGGCGAGCCCTCGCCACCGGGTTCGCGCGTCACCCCGTGTACGGGCCAGCACCCGAATCCCAAGTGGACCTCGTCAGGAGCGTCCGCAACGACATCGCGCACGGTAGAGACGTCGACGCCGCCAGGCTACGGTCGGCTCTCGACATTTTGAGAGGATTCTGACCAGGGTGGGTGCACTTCCAAGTGCCGGTGTCGGTCCTGGTCAGCATCGATGCCTCAGCTGAGGCCAACCCCCTCACCCTGGCTGGAACGAGTCTGCCCTTCGCAGGCGAGTCCGCCGCCTGGTGCTGAACCTGCAAAGCGCGGAGCTGGCCGATCAGCCGGCTCCGCGGCGTTCGCCTATGACGAGAACCTCGATCCGCTGGAGCCGGACGACCCCACGAGCGAGAGCGCCATCACGATCGCAAGCGCGTTCGTGGAGGACGGGAGGGCCGGGTCTCAGCCGGAGGTCATCCTTGGTGACTCGTTCCTTTCCGAAGGCTGAGCCGCGGGACTGGCTCGCCGTCAGGTGCGGTAGCGGCGGGCGGCGGTGTCAGGACTGACATCCAGCACGGCGGCGATCTCGTCCCAGGTGGCGCCGGCCGCTCGGTCGGCGGTGGCGGCTGCGGCCAGGACGGCGCGGGCCTGGGCGAGCAGGGGCAGCGCGGCGGTGGTGTAGCTGGCGATGGGGCCGGGTTTCCAGCCGGTCTGCTGAATGGGCGGCGCGAGGTCTTCCGCGTGTAGGTCGAGGGCCAGTTTCCCGGCGGCCTGAGCGAGGTGTTGGAGTTGGAGTTGCCCCGGGTTCGTGGACACAAGTGGCGGCTCGATCGGGTCTGTGGCCGACCGGTCGCGCTCGGGTGGGGGCAGGCGGGCCGTCAGCGAGCGCACGCAGGTGAGACCTTGGGCGGAGGCGACGGTGACAGCCGTTCTCATTGACGTCCCGGTTCAGCCGGCCAGGGCGGGCCGGTCGAGCGGTTCGGCGTTGGCAGCCTCTCGTACGGCCAGCAGGTCGTCGATCTCCTCAGCCGGCAGCGGCCGGGCGAAATGGAATCCCTGCGCCAGGCGGTAGCCCAGCTGGTACAGCCTCCTGGCCTGGGCCTCGGTCTCCACGCCCTCGGCCACGGTCCGCAGCCGCAGCGCCCGGGCGATCTGCGCCAGCGAGGTGGCGATCGCCGACTGCTCGGCTGTACCGGTCACCCCGTCGACGAACGACTTGTCCACCTTGAGCACGTCGACGGGGCAGGTGCGCAGCAGGCCCAGGGAGGAGTGACCGGTGCCGAAGTCGTCGAGGGCGACGTGGACGCCGAGCTCCCGCACGGCGCGCACCGCCTGCAGGGCGGGGCCGCCGTCGAACACGGCCGTCTCGGTGATCTCCAGCAGCAGGTCGCCGGGCTCCAGCCCGGTCTCGGTCAGCACGTCGGCGACGGTCTGCGGGAACGTCGGCTCCCGTAGCTGGCGGGCGGAGACGTTCACGCCGATCCGTGCGGGCGCCGCGTCGCCGTACCGCCGCCGCCAGTCGGCCATCTGCCGGCAGGCCTCCCGCAGCACCTGGGCACCGAGCTGGACGATCATGCCGTTGCGTTCCGCGACCGGGATGAACTCCGCGGGGGAGACCAGACCGCGCTCCGGGTGGCGCCAGCGCACCAGCGCCTCCACCCCGGACAGCTCGCCGTCGGGCAGGGTGACCACGGGCTGGTAGAGCAGGAACAGCTCATCGGAGGTCAGGGCGCGCTGCAGTTCGGCGCCCAGCCGGGCGTGCTCGACGGCGCAGGTGTCCATGGTCTCGGCGTAGCGGGCGTAGCGGCTCTTGCCCTGCTCCTTGGCGGCGTACATGGCCACATCGGCGCGGCGCAGCAGCTCGCTGGCGTCCATCCGCGGGGCGTCGCCGGGAGCGTCGTCGTCCGGGCGGCCGCCGGCCAGGCCGACGCTGGCGCGCACGAGCAGGTTGTGGCCGGCGGCGCCGACGGGCGCGCCGAGCTCCGTGATGATGCGTCCGGCGATGGCGCCGGCCTCGTCCGCGGAGACGTCCGGCATCAGGACGGCGAACTCGTCGCCGCCCAGCCGGGCGACCGTGTCGTGCGGCCGTACGCATGCGCGCAGCCGGTCGGCGACGGCCACCAGCAGGGCGTCGCCGACCGCGTGTCCGAGGCGGTCGTTGACGCCCTTGAAGTCGTCGAGGTCGACCAGGGCCAGTGCGACGGCATGGCCTTCGGCTCCGTCGAGCGCTTCCGTGGCCCGCTCGGCGAACAGGGTACGGTTGGCGAGCCCGGTCAGCCCGTCGTGGCTGGCCTGGTGCACCAGCTGATCTTGGACGCGCCTGGTCTCGGTGATGTCGCGGGAGTTGCTGACGATGCCGGCGACGCTGGGGTCGTCCATCCGGTTCGTGGCCACGATCTCCAGCCAGCGCCAGCTGCCGTCGGCGTGGAGCATGCGGACCTGGCAGACGGCGCTGGCGTCGGGGACGTTCAGAAGCTTCCTGGCCAGCTCGTCGAAGACCGGCAGGTCGTCGGGGTGGACGCGCCGCGTCACGGGCTGCCCCGCCCCCTGCTCGGCCGGTATGCCGAGGACACGCTCGGAGCTCGGGCTGACGTAGACGAGGGTCATGTCCTTGTCGGTGATCGCGATCATGTCGGAGGAGTTCTGCACGAGCGACCGCAACCGCTGCTCGTGTCGGCTCAGCTCCAGCATGCTGGCGTCCAACCGGCGCAGCAGGCCGGCGTTGTCGTAGAACGCCATGATCTGGCGGACCACCACCAGGGCCACGATGGCGAGCGTGCCGACCGCGATCACGCGGGTCTCGTCGCCCGGCTCCCAGGCGGAGACCAGCAGCAGGGCGCCGGTCGCGGTGATCGCGCTGTACGGCAGCAGGCTGAACGGCCGCCTCCGCGGCGCGAGGGCAGGCAGCCCAGCGGCCTGCCGCTGTCGTTCGGCGGCCAGGGCCAGCACGGAGCAGGCGGCAGGAACGGCTACGTGAGCGCTGCTGAGCCAGGGCATGGAGGACAGCAGCGGCATGAGCGCACCACCCGTCGCCGCCACGAGCACCGCCACTCCCAGCAACGACAGCGCGTGGCGATCCAGGGGACCCGTACCGATCAGGGCCAGCTTGACGGCGGCGAGCACCGCGACAAAGCCCAGCATGATGACGATCAGTCCCGGCAACGAGGAACCGGTGACCACGGTCATCTCCGGTGAGCCGTGGATCACGAAATACCAGGCGAACAGCCCCGCCGACAGCATGACGATGCCCGCGTCCAGCCCCAGGGTCAGCCACTCCGTACGGGAGCGCCGCCCGATGGGCAGGCGCAGCAGCGCCCCCAGGGCGATCAGCACTCCGCACAGATAGATGCCCAAGGTGACCGGCCCGATCTGCTGCGACGGCGTACCGGGGCCGCTGAGCGCGTCGTAGGCGTTACTGATCACTCCTACCGCGATGAGGCCCACGGCCGCGGCAAAGGCCTGCCAGAACGATCGGACCCGCGCGGTCAAAGACTCTGACCGCGCCGTATCCCTGCACGCCAAAGCAGCCAGTACTGCGGACAGGACCGTCACCGACCACGCCGGCGAAGGCGACACCGGCACGTGGGCGACACCGGCGGTGAACCACCCGATGCTGAGGACCGCGAGCACACCGAGGGCAGACGAAACCGGCCGCTTCAGCGTGCGGTCCACAAGGCCGTGGAACGGCTCGGTGCCTCGTCTGTCGCTCAGCGTGGTGCTACTTCCCGAAAGCCTTCGACGGTTCATAGTGATATCCATCGGTGCATGGAGCCTGGCGCTGAGGATTTCACCAGCGCGGTTCTCGGACGAACGCCCGCCGCGGCCGTTAACGAACCGATGCGCGAACAGCGAGGACAACGTCCTCGTCTCAGCGGAATTCCCCAGGTCATCCGGCAGGCGATGCGCCCGGTGGTCCGCACTAGAGGGTATGGCGATGAAGTCGCCAGGGGCAGGCGGCGGCACCATCCCAGGACCGTCATCACCGTGTGCAGGATCACCTGACGGCCTGCTGGACGGCTCGGCTTTCCGGCCTGCGGGGAAGGAACGCTCAGATGCGGACGCCGGTGCGTGCCAGCAGCGTCTGCACCCGTACGGCGAGCTCGCGCGGGTTGAACGGTTTGGTCATGTAGGCATCGGCGCCCGCACGGAATCCTTTCTCGACGTCGGCTTCTGCGGCCTTGGCGGTGAACCTCAGCATCACCCTGAGCGTGCTGATCGCGGTCCTGCAGCGCAGCCAGGGGCGCGCGACCCGGTTGAGCTCAGCGGCGTCACCGCCCAGCCGGCCCGGCTGCTGTACCTGACCGGTCTGCGCAGCTGTTTCGATATACACCCCGGTCTCAGCGACGCGTTGCGGGCAGCCGCCACCCGGTCCGCACACCCCACCGCCGGACCTCCGCCCGCCCCGACGCCGTAGCCGATCACTCACCCCGGCGGCGAACGATCGCGGCAGCCCACCGCTCTACGCCGGAAGGACGCGCACCCGCGCGGCACCGGGCTCGCACACCGCGCGGTAGCCGGCGCCGGTCAGCACGCTGACCACCGCCAGGTGCACCGCGGTGCGGATGCCCGGATAGCGGCTGACCGCCCCGGCGATCACCGCGGCGTCGTGAGTGCCGGGGTCCCAGAGCACCTCCACGCCGCCGTCGGGGTCGGGGCGGACGTGGACGCCGCCGGCGTCGGCGGCCGCGGTGGGGTGGGCGTCGAGGAACCCGGCCTCGGCCAGCAGGGCGTGCATGCGCGCCGCCAGGGCGGCATCGGCGTGGGCGGCGGGGTCGGGGGCGTCCACACCTTTACGGTAACGGCCGATGACGGGATCTGCGGCGACCTGCCCGGACCACCGGCCAAGATCGCTCGGACGCGGAGGCGGCGGGCGCCGATGGGAAAAAGCGACGCCCCGCCTGGGCCATCCGGGCGGGGCGTCGCATGCATCTCGTGCCTGACTCATCGACAGCCCGGCAGGTCATATGAGAACTTCCCCCGATGGGATCACGGTGCTCTGCTGCGAGCGGCCGCATCGCGCACCGGCCGGACGGCCCGCGGGCCGGTCCGAGGCGTCACACACCCCTCGGACGCTGACTCCACGTCCCGGCGAGGCGGTCAACGGCTCCGATGCCCGCTGCCGGTGCCGTAGGGCGGGGCGCGGGCAGAGTCAAGCTCCCCGGCTGCGGTGTCCGGGCCGGCGGCCGATGTCCGGTTGCCGTCGTGGCGGCAAAGCGCGCTCCGGGATGCTCGGGGGGCGTCTCATGCCGCGGTGTCGGACGCCTCCGGCCGCGGGCCCGCCACGTGTACTCGGTTGCGGCCGGCGCGTTTGGCCGCATACAGCGCCTCATCGGCGGCGTGCAGCAGGTCATCGGCGCTGTGGCCGGGTACCAGGGCGGCCACACCGGCGCTGAAGGTCACGCTCAGCGTGTGCCCGTCGGCCTGGACGGGTTCGCCGGCGATGCGTTCGCGCAGCGCGTCCACCCGGGCCCGGGCCTGCTCGGCGGTCGCGCCGGGAAACACCACGACGAACTCCTCGCCACCGTGACGGGCCACGATGTCGCTGTGGCGGACCCCGCCGCCGAGCAGACCGGCGAAGCCGATCAGCACCTCATCACCGGCGCGGTGGCCGTAGCGGTCGTTGACCTGCTTGAAATGGTCGATGTCCAGCAGGGCCAGGCTGAGCGGCTGATCGCCCGCGATGGCCGCGGCCATCGCCCGCCGCAGTTCCTCCATCAGGTGGCGGCGGTTGTGCAGGCCGGTCAGCGCGTCCCGGGCGGCCTGTTCGGCCAGGTCGGCGCGGAGCACCTCGATGGTGCGCAGCTGCTCGCACAGCCGGGCGTTGCCCCGCTCCAGCTCCTCCTGCTGCTCGCGCAGGTGCGCATTGACCCGCTCCAGCTCCCCCTGCTTGTCGTGCAGCCGCGTATTGGCCTGCTCCAGCTCACGCCGCTGCCGGTTGAGGGCGGTCACGTCCCGGGTGACCACGGCCCAGCCGGCCGGGCCACCGCGGCTGTCGTACAGCACGCTGGTGTGCACGTTCAGGTCGAACGCGCGACCGGCGTCGTCGGTGAGGGTCAGCTCCGTCTCTCCGCTCTGCTCGGGAGGCGGCCCGCCGAGGACCTCGGTCAGCGATCGCCCGACCAGCCGGTCGGGAAGGCCGGACCTGAGCTGACAGAGCATGCGCTCGGCCGCGGCGTTGAGGTCGAGGATCCGCCCCGCGGCGTCCATGGTGACGACCGCATCGCCGATCATGTCGAAGACGCGCTCGCGCGCCACCGGCACCAGCTCGGGCAGCGAGCGGCGCACCAGCGCCCAGTAGATGATGACCGCGGTGACGCAGAACCCGACCGAGGTCAGTCCGGTGACCGGCACCCACCCGGCCAGGCTGGCGACGTTGGCCGCAATCGGCGCAAGGGCGCCCGCCAGGATCGCGGCGTACAGCCCGCGCTGGGCAGGCGGGCCCTTGACCCAGGCCTGCACCAGCCGGGCCACCGCAACGGCCAGCAGCAGGTAGCTGTAGCCGGTGTGCGCCCAAAACAGCGGACCGACCTCGGGGGTGTGGACGCCCTGCGGGTCGACCGTGCCGGTCGCCAGGAAGAACGCGTGGTGCCACGGGTTGGTGACGACCGAGGCCACGAGCAGGACCGGCTCGATGCCCAGCAGCACCACGACGCGGCGCCCGGGCCGCCACCGGCGATCGACCACGGCCAGCGCCAGGCAGAACAGGCCGGCCGGGACCAGGCCCACGGCCAGGAACTTCACCGACTGCAGGATCCGGGCACTGCCCGCATCAGCGGCCAGGGCGACGAACGCGTCCGCCAGGCACCAGCCGGCGATCCCGGCCGCCAGGAACGCCAGCGCACCGACCGCCGACGCCGAGCGCCGACGCCGCCACCCGGTGGCGGCCACCACGGCGGCCACCACCGCCGACAGCACGAACACCACCACCAGCACCGGCCGCCCCGACACCCCGCACCCCCTCATCGCACGCCATCCGATACTTCACCCCATCGGCTGATGGATCTCAGATATGAGGGCCATTCCCATCCGCAGATCACCGGCCCGGTCACCGACGAGGTCATGCTGGGTGTCGGGTGGTTTCCCGGGAAGACGACCCGCTCACGCGCCCTCAGGAAGCTGTAGGCGGCCCGATCGCGCGGGTCGCGACGCCGACGCTCGCGGCCGCCGCGGTGGTCGAGCGGTCGGCGGTCCGCCCCGGGACCTCGGTAGGCCAGGCCGCTGCCGAACCTCCTGGCCCGGGTTTGCGGGTTCTGGAGGGCTGTTTCGGTGCGGGGAGGACTTCGGCGCCCAGCATCTGTTCCAGCAGCGCCACGGCGTCGTCCATGCCCAGCAGGCCGGCCAGCTCGGGGGGGTCGGGACGCGTTCGTCATCGGGCGGCAGCAGCCGGTTCGCGTCGCTTGGCCCGGTGGGCCGGGGCACGAGGTCGGCGGCCGCCGCGCCCGCATCGCTGGTGGCCTGGCGCTCGATGGGGGCGCGGCGACCGCCGGCGGGCAGGTCCCAGGAGTCGACCAGGGCGTGCCAGATCTTGCGTTCGGCGCGGATCGCGGCCAGGCGCTCGGCCTGCTCAACGTCGGCGCCGGTCTCGGCCGCGACGTCGTCCAGGTCGCGCTCGCCGCGTACCCACCCGGTCTCTTCGCGCACGGCCAGCTGCAGCGCGCCCAGGGTCCGCAGGGCCCGGGTGACGCTTGCTCGGGAGACCAGGGCCAGGCGGGCGAGTTCGGAGCTGCCGGTCGGCGCGGTCGACAGGGCCTCATAGACGAGGGCGGTGGTCGCGCCGAGGTGGTGCAGGGCGGGGCGGACGGTGTCGATGCGGCCGCCGCGCCAGCGTCGCCAGGCGACGTGGGCGCGGTAGGCGTCGGGAATGACCAGCAGGTAGCGGTCGCCGGCCTTGCCGCGGCCGATGACGATGCGCTCGGTCAGCGGGTCGTCCTCTTCGGGGTGCCGGTAAGAAACGTGTCATGAGCCCCAAACGGGCGGCTCGCCAGCCCGAAGCCCGCTCTGATCTTGTGCGAAATCGATGGCACCCTCAAGGGATCCATGCATCACCCATGGATGATCATGTAAGCCATGGAGGTGCGTGTGCGGGGCTACGGGTTCTCCCCTGCTCAGCAAGACGAGATCTGGCGGCGCTGGCGCGACGGGGAGTCGTTCAACGCGATGGGCCGCACGCTGGGCGCCCCCATACATCACGTCCGGCGTTTCCTCGCGCAGAGCGGAGGCGTACGCCAGGCCCCGCAGCGACGTTCCACACGGCACCTGACCGCCGTCGAACGCGAGGAGATCTCCCCGGGCATCGCCGCCGGGATGCCCGCTCGGCAGCCGGCCACACGGCTGGGCAGGGCCTCCTCGACGATCTCCCGGGAGATCGCCCGCAACGGCGGCCGCGAGCACTACCGGGCCGGTCCTGCCGACGCGCAGGCTTATGCCCGAGCGCGGCGGCCGAAACCCGCCAAGCCGGCCCGGCATCCGGCACTGCGGGCGGCGGTGGAGGCGAAACCGGCTCTGTGCTGGTCACCGGAGCAGATCTCCGGCTGGCTGCGCCGGCACCACCCGCACGAACCCGGCATGCGGATCTCGCACGAGGCCATCTACCTGTCACTGTTCGACCCGCGCCGCCGCCACGCGATCGACCGCACCCTGACCCGGCGGCTGCGCACCGCCCGCCCGATCCGCCAGCCGAAAGCGGCCCGCCGGCCCAGCGGCCGCGGCGTCCTGCGCGACATGGTCCCGCTCAGCGCCCGCCCGGCCGAGGCCGACGACCGCACGGTGCCCGGCCACGGGGAGGGGGACCTGGTGATGGGCAGCCGCCCGTCGGCCATCGCCACGCTGGTCGAGCGCACCAGCCGCTACACCCGCCTGGCCGCCACCCGCTCCGGCCACCGGGACCGGATGCCTGCCGGCTGGTATGCGCTGGAGCGGGCGCCTGGCGGTCGCGGGCGAGCCGACAGGGTCAGAAGCGGAAGCGGGTGACCAGGTCGCTGAGCTCGCCCGACATCGTCGCCAGTGATGCAGTGGCGTCCTGAGCCTCGGTGATCGCGTGCGCGGTGGACCGGGCGGCGTCGGCGACCCCGGTGATGTTGGCCGAGATCTCCTCCGACGAGCTCGCCGCGGCACTGACGTTGCGGTTCATCTCGTCGGTGGTGGCGGACTGCTCCTCGACCGCCGAGGCGATGGTGGTCTGGTAGTCGTTGATCCGGCCGATCACCTCGGCGATCTCGGCGATGGCCGCCACCGCGGCGTCGGTGCCGTGCTGGATGGCCTGCACCCGGCGGGCGATGTCCTCGGTGGCCTTGGCGGTCTCCTGTGCCAGGTCCTTGACCTCGCCGGCCACGACCGCGAAGCCCTTGCCGGCGTCCCCGGCGCGCGCCGCCTCGATGGTCGCGTTCAGCGCGAGCAGGTTGGTCTGCTCGGCGATGCTCGTGATGGTCTTGACGACCTGGCCGATCTCCCGGGAGGACTCGCCCAGCGTGGCGATGGAGCGGTTGGTGGCCTCGGCCACCGCAACGGCCTGGGCCGCGACGCGGGCGGCCTCGGAGGCGCCTGTGGCGATCTCGGCGATGGAGGCGCCCATCTCCTCCGAGCCCGCCGCGACCGTCTGCACGTTGGCCGAGACCTGCTCGGCGGCGGCCGAGACCACGCCCGCCTGGGCGGAGGTCTCCTCGGCGCCCGCGGCCACCTGCGCGGCCACCGCCGAGACCTGCTGGGCGGTGGCCGACACGCCGGAGGCGGCGCCGTCGATCGTGCCCACCAGGGTGCGCAGATTGCCGACGGCGGCGTCCAGCGCCCGGCCGGTGCGGCCGACCTCGTCGGCGGTGGCCAGGCCGGTGGTGCGGGTCAGGTCGCCGTCGGCGAGCGCCTCGGAGACGGTCTGCACCCGATGCAGGCCGTCCATGATGGCGCGGGCGGTGGCCCAGCCCAGGCCGAGCGCGGCCAGCATGCCGATGACCAGGGCGGCCAGCACGGTGGTGCGGTTGCTCGCATAAGCGGCCTCGGTGTCCTTTGCCGCCTGCTCGGCCTCGGCCCGCTCGCTGCGCACCAGTTCCTGCAGAGCGGTGCTCATCGGCTCGATGAGCGGCTTGACCTCGCCCTCACGGATCGCGGTCCAGGTCTTCACGTCACCGGCCCGGCTGGCGGGCAGCAGCTTGGTCTCCGTCAAGGTGGTGAAGGACTCCAGCAGGGGACGCAAGTCGGCCAGCGCGGCGTCCTGCTCGGCGGTCAGATGGCGGGTGCGGTAGGTGTCCAGCAGCTCGCGCACCTGGGTTTCGCTGTCGTCGATCGCGGTCTCGTAGGTGCTCTTGGCCGTGTCCGCGGCCAAGGCGTGGTTGGCCACGTCCAGGCGCATCTGCAGGGTGTAGCGCCGCAGCTGGGACGCGGTGTCCAGGCCGGTGACGTTCTCGGTGTACATGGCCTGGGCGTTGTCGTTGGAGGCGCTCAGCGCGCTGATGCCGAGCAGACCGATCACCGCTGCCGCCACGGCGGCCACGGCGATGGACGCCAGGATCTTGGTGCGGACGCCGAGGTCGCGCAGGAGGGACAGGCCGGAACGCGACGGCTGCTGCGGGGTGGAAGGTGTGGGGGACATGGTGGGGTTCGTCTCCGCGGGAAGGCTGAGGCGACCTGACGCACCGGCAGCACACGCTGGCACACACGCTCAGGTCAGGACGCAGTTCCCATCGCCTGTCCGCGAGAGAAGATGAGGAAATCGCTCCTCACGGGCAACCGTGATACTCCCCACCGTGAACCGCAGCGCGGTGCTACCGGCTTGACGCTCAGCACCGTGAGATGTCTCGGGAGTACTGGGCCCTGACGACCTGCTCGCCCGACGTCCGCGATCCCTGCCGCGACGGCGACTTGAAGGGCGGCAGCAGCCGCTCGACGTCGACCGGCTCGGCAGACCAGGGCACCAGATCGGCGTCCGGCGTGGCCGCCTCGCTCACCGCCGGGCGGGCCATGCCGACGGTCCCGCAAGCATCGGGACCGAAGGCATTACCTCGCTCTGACTCCTCATAAAGGGCCTCTTGCCTCCGATGGGAGGTTCATCTGCGCCTGCTGCGCCCGTCGTGCCCAGGAAGGGCCCGCGCCAGGTGTCCCCACCGGCTCATGGAGGAGCTCTCGTGAACGCGCCCCATCGCGCTTTGACCGGCCCGGCCGTCCGCCGCCGCGGCGCCGCCCTGCTGGCCGCGGTCGCCCTGACCGGCGGCGGCCTGGCCGCCGTGGCCGCACCCGCCCAGGCCGCCGCCCCCGGCGGCCCCTTCTGCATGGGCGCGAACTTCGCCCCCTACGCCAGTCACCCCGTCGGTGACCAGCCGCAGTCGGTGACGGTGGCCGACCTCGACGACGACGGCAGACCGGACGTGGTCGCAGCCAACTCCGAGGCCGACACGCTGTCGGTCCTGCGGGGCAACGGCGACGGCACCTTCGCCGCCGCCGCCCACATCCCCGCCGGGGGCGAATTCCCCATCCACATCGAATCGGCCGACCTCGACGACGACGGCAACATCGACCTGGTCGTGGCCAACAACAGCTCCGGCGGGGTGGCGACCCTGCGGGGCAACGGCGACGGCACCTTCGCCGCGCCCGTCGCCTACAACGGCCTGGGCTACCGGGTCCACCGCGTCGCCGTGGGCGACTTCAACGGCGACGGCGCCCCGGACGTGCTGTTCACCGCCTCCGGCAGCATCGGCGACGGCAGCGTCAGGGTGCTGCTCAACGACGGCGACGGCGCCCTCGCCCCGGCCGCGGCCCACACCACCCCCGGGGAGGTGTACACGGCCGTACCCGGTGACTTCGACAACGACGGCCGCCTCGACGTCGTCTACCTCGACAGCGGCAGCTCCACCGTCGAACTGCTGACCGGTGACGGCGACGGCACCTTCACCCCGGCCGGCCCGATCCCCGCCGGAGCCAACCCCGCCCTCATCGTCACCGGTGAGTTCAACGGCGACGGCCGCACCGACCTGGTCGCGGCGTCGTACCCGGGCACCCAGATCGCGGTGCTGCTGGGCGCCGCCGGCGGGGGTTTCCAGCCCCCTCTCGTCCAGGAGGCCGGCGAACCCGGCGGCACCACGGTCGCCGACGTCAACGGCGACGGCAAGGCCGACCTGCTGGTGTCCGACTGGGACGGTTCCATCTCCGTGCTGGCGGGCAACGGCGACGGCACCTTCGCCGCGGGTGTCGCCCACCCGGTCGGCTACGCCCCGTCCGAGCCCATGACGGGTGACTTCAACGGTGACGGCAAGCCCGATCTGGTGACGACGAGCTACGACACCGACTCGGTCTCGGTGCTGCTGAACACCTGCACGCCCGTCTCTATCGTGCCGACCCTGCCCACGCTGCCGACGAACCCCACCCTGCCGACGGTCCCGGTCCTGCCGAAGCCGGCTCCCGCTGCCAAGCCCAAGCCTGCGGTCAAGCCGACCGCCGCGGACAAGGCCAAGGCCGCCGCGAAGGCCAAAGCGGCCGCAAAGGCGAAGGCCGCGGCCAAGGCGAAGAAGAAGGTGACGAAGGCCAAGAAGCGGCGGGGCCCCGGCGCGGGCTGAGACTCGCGTCCGCGCCCGCGCGACACGCGCTCTTCTTCCCCGCGCGGGGAAGAAGAGCGCGTCCCTTTGCGCCGGCCCGGTGGCGGCCTATCCACCCGTGAGGAACGGCTGTCCATCGCCGCCGCCCTCCACGACGAACCCGCCGTGGCGCTGGCTGAACTCCCGCCGCCCCGCCGTGCGCAGCACCGCCCGGATCGCCTCGGCGTCCCGGTCCCGCGCCGTCCACAACGGCCGCAGGCCGGCGCCGTACCCGAACTCCGGCTTGTCGCTCATGCTCCACACCGTAAGCGAATCGAGACCTTAGCCGAAGGGGCAGCATCACCGCAGATCAAGAGCTACTTCGTTGGAAATTTCTTCATTGCTACCGGGACCCCCTGCAGACCTCCGGGTGAGGAAACAGCGACCCCGTCGTGGACGGGCTCCGGGAAGGCGCATTCCCCGTTGCCTCTGTCCGGTGACCACAGCAGCGCGCTTTACGCAGTAAACCGCCAGGTGGCAGAGTGGGGCGAGTCCGCGCTCGGCCACCTTCCCGATGCGGTCGCCGCCGGTCGCACTGCGGGCCGGGAGCCTCGCACATCAGGGCGCCGGCCCTCTCTGGATGGACGGCCTGCGGAAACCTCTCCTGTCATCAGGCGAATATGGTAACTATGAGTAGACAAGTGACTGCTATGAGTCCGTCATGCCTTCGTCAAGAAGGTAGAGTGGCCCGAGCGCGACCCGCCGCACCCGCCCCGCCCTGCGGCCGTCGGCGACGTCCTCGCGTACTCGACTTGTGGTTTGCCACTGCGGCGGTGCGCCGACCTTGTGGGGCGGCGCACCGCCGCACTCCTCCTGGGGGACGTGGTCGACGTCGCTCAGGAGCTGCTGGAGAGCGGGAAGCGACCGCACATGCTTCTCGGGTGAGAGCTGATCCGAGAGCACGGTCGTGATCGCGCGCGTGCGGTCCTGAGCGTCTGTGAGCGCGTCTCCGGTAACTATCGGTCCGACGCGGGGGTCGGAGCAGCAACCGAACGGCCGGTGACGTTAATGAGTCGTCAGGGCTCGGCTTACCGCCATGGGCCGTTCCGATGCAGTCAACGAGGCCGAAGTGGTCGGTGTGGACGGTCACTCGAACAGGTGCAGGTGCTCCTGGCTCCAGGCGATCCGCCCCTCCAGCTCAGTCAGGAATCCATCCGCGGCCCATGTGGCTTGGGGTTCGTGACCCTGCTCCGCCAGGCGGCGCACCAGATCGGCGGTGCCGCGCTGGCGGTCGATGACGGCCCCGACCACGCCCTGGGGGACGTCCAGCCCATAGGCGTCGCAGAAGATCTCCAGGCGGCGACGCCGGTCGGGCGGTGCCGGATAGCGCAGCCACCGCAGGCACTCGGCGTCAGCGCGGAAGGGGGTCGTGTACTCCAGGGCGTAGGCGACATCGTGCATGCGCGGTGCCGGCCGGACGAAGTCCCAATCGATGATCCCCACCGGCCGTATGCCCTGCCAGACGACGTTCCAGGGGCCGAAGTCCCCGTGGCACACGACCGCGTCCTCGACCGGACCGGTGGGTTCAGCGGACCAGATCATCCCCGGCGCGGGCGAGAAGCCGGTGCAGGCGTCGTGATAGTCGCGCAGCAGTCGGGCGAAGGCGGCCAGGCCGCGCTCGTCCACGACCTTGGCCCAGCCCGCCGGTCCGGCCTCGCCCTCGATGTGGGTGAGGACCTCGCGGCCTTGGCCGTCGATGCCCAAGGGCCGCGGCGCGTACGGAAACCCCACCTGCGCTAGGTGGCGCAGCAGCGCGTGGACAGCGGGCGTCCAGGGCTGAACAGGTCTGCGGACGGTGTCACCGATCCGAACGACCCGGCGATGGGCGCCTTCCTGCAGCACTTCCTCCTCTGGCACCCGGATGACGCTACCCTCTGGCGGCTACGACGGTTCCCTTTGGCCCGCTTGCGGCCTTGGGCACTGAACACCATTGGCCGTTCGGTTGCTGCTCAAGGGCCGTTTCTGGGTACCGGGCGGCTGGTACGCGCTGGAGCGGGCGCCCGGCGGCATGGTCGCACTCGTCGGTCCCACAGAGGAGAACCCGGGCGTGGAGATGAGTACGCGTACTCAGCCGGAGCCGGGGCCTGTATCAAAGCCTGCTGTGGCGGCCCCGCCGCCCTGAAACCCGTGTGCGCGCAGGAGATCGACAACGAACGAGGTCTCCGGTAAGAGGGTTGATCGACCAGGAACAACCTGAATACCGGAGACCTCGTGGCCACCTTAGCGGTGACGAGGCGGTTCGACCTGACCGATGCGCAGTGGGCGGTGCTGGAACCGCTGCTGCCTGCGCCGAAGCGATCAGGGCGACCGTCATCGTTCAGCAAGCGGCAGTTGACCGACGGGATCCGCTGGCGAGTCCGGGTCGGCGCCCCCTGGCGCGACGTGCCCGACTGCTACGGGTCCTGGCCGACGGTCTACGCCCTGTTCCGGCGCTGTCAGCGCGACGGCACCTGGGCCCGGATCGTGAGGGCGTTGCAGGCACGGGCGGACGCGGCCGGGCAGATCACCTGGGACGTCAGCGTGGACTCCACGATCGCTCGCGCGCATCAGCATGCCGCGGGCGCGCGCAAAAGGGGGATCTGCAGGCCGGGCCGCCGGGCGGCCGGGGCGGTGACGAGCCGGCCGATCACGGGCTGGGGCGCTCCCGCGGCGGATGGACCGCTGTGGAGTTGTCGGACCGGACGTGCCCTGCGGCAGGTACCGTTTCATGTCAGGCTCTGGGGGGCCGCTGCCCCTGGGAACTGTCAGTCGCAATCGGGAGGCTGCGTAGTGTCAGCGCAGTCGGCGGAGGCAGCGGTTTGTTGGCCGTGCCGGCCCGGAACGACTGGAGCAGATAGGCCACCAGGCGCCGGGACGCTGCACCGTCATCCGGTAGGGCGGTCACCAGACCGCAGTGTGCCAACAGGGCCACGGCGAGGTCGGAAGGGTGAAAATCGGCCCGCAGCGCGCCCGACGCCTGGGCCCTGCGTACCAAGGTCGTGAAGTCCCGCTCGGCTCGTTGCCAGGACTGCGCGTGTTCCGACGGGCTTTCCGGGAAGGCCGCGACGAACGCAGCTGGGAACCCGCGTTCCTCCCGTTGCAGAGTGCAGACCGTCTCAACCAGCTGCTGGAAGCCCTGCCACGGGTCAGGGGCGGCCAGAGCCTCGGTGAGCGCCCGCGCGCAGGTCTCCATCTGTTGCGCGAACGCGCCCCGCACCACAGCGTCCCGGGTCGGGAAATGCCGGTACAGCGTCGCCACGCCGACTCCGGCCCGACGGGCCACGGTCGCCATCGGGGCGTCGATCCCGTGCTCCGCAAAGACCGCACGGGCGGCGACGAGGATGCGCTCCCGGTTGCGCCGGGCGTCCATCCGCACCCTGTCCCGGGCTGTGATCCGAGAGGATTCCGCTATCACTGTCTCTCGCTTCCGGTCGAAACGGACGATTGCGTCCACTTAAGAGCTTACGGTCGATGCCAGACCCCTGTACGGCCCCCGGCGGCAAAGGCAGAACGATGAACGACCGCATGATGAAGGCAGTGCTCTACGACCGCTACGGTGGCCCCGATGTGCTCTACGCAGGCCGCGTGCCACGCCCCGAGCCGGCCCACGGCGAGGTCCTTGTGAAGGTGCGCGCGTTCAGCGTCAACGGCGGCGAACTGGCAGCCCGTGCCGGCCGTCTCCGTCTCCTGACCGGCCGGAAATTTCCCAAGCGCATCGGCTTGGACTTCACCGGCGAGGTCGCCGCACCGGGTGCCGGAGTCACACGGTTCGCGGCCGGCGACCGCGTATGGGGGGTCTTGGGCCGCACCTCCGGGTTCGGCAGCGCCGCCGAGTACGTGACCGTGCCCGCCGAGCGGGTCGGCCGGCTCCCCGACGGCCTTGACCTGGTGGACGCCGCCGCGCTGCCGGTGGCCACCACGGCCGTCACCGCGCTGCGGGACAAAGCCGGGCTGCGCCCCGGCGAACGGCTCCTCGTCCGGGGCGCGGCGGGCGGTGTCGGCAACGCCGCCGTCCAGCTCGGACGGGCGTACGGCGCCGAGGTCACGGCCCTCGCCCGCGCAGCCAACCTCGACTTCGTCCGCGGGCTCGGCGCGCACAAGGCTGTCGACCACCGGACTGTGCGGCCGGCGGAACTGGGCCGCTTCGACGTGGTCCTGGACACCGTGGGGACCGATCTGCGGGCCTTCCGGCACCTACTGAATTCCGGCGGGCGCATGGTCACCATCGCCTTCGACCTTGAACGGCCCGCCGCGTCGCTCGGCTACCTCGCGGCCAGCACGGTCCACGGACACAGCCGGGTGCGCTTCTTCAGCGGCAACCCCACGCGGGCGGACTTCGACGACCTCGCCCGCCATGTGGTCGAGGGCAAGCTGAGCCCCGCGGTGGACACGGTCTTCCCCCTGGAGGAGACAGCAGCGGCACACCGGGCGCTGGAGGCGGGCGGTGTCCAGGGCAAGTACGTGGTCAGGGTCGCGTAGGGTCCCTGTGGGGGCGCTGATCACAGCCACTCGTTGATGGCAGCGATGAGGACGGTCGCCTCGTAGCGGACCGCCAGTTTGTCGTATCGCGTGGCGACGGCGCGGTGCCTCTTGAGGCGGTTTGATCCCGCACTCGACCGCGTGACGCTTGCGGTAGTCGGCTGGGTCGAAATGCGGTGGTCGGCCGCCGCGGGAGCCGAGCTTCTGGCCGTTGCGCGTCTGGTCGGCTTTGTCAGGGATGGTGCAGCGGATTCCGCGGCGGCGCAGGTAGGCGCGGTTTCTGCGGGAGGCGTATGCCTTGCCGGCGCGGACCCGATGGGGACGGACGCGTGGCCGCCCCGGCCCGATCCGGGGCACGCGGATCTTCTCCAAGACGGGTTCGAACTGCGGCGAGTCTCTGCGCTGCCCAGCGGTCACCACGATCGACATGGGCTTTTGGCCCTGCTCGACGGCCAGGTGCAGTTTGGTGGTGAACCCGCCGTGCGAGCGTCCCAACCCGTGATCACCAGGCGGTGAAGATGCCGCCTGGCGGTTCCTTCTGTGAGTCACCCTGCTTGCGGGCCCCGGCCCCGTGCTGATGGGCGCGGCATACCGTGGAGTCGACGCTCAGGTCCCATGTGATCGCGCCTCTCGCGTTGGCCAGGGACTGGAGCTGGGTGAGTATCCGGTGCCAGGTGCCGTTCCGCTGCCATCGGCGGAACAGGTCGTAGACCCGGTTCCACGGACCGTATTCGACGGGGACGTCCCGCCATGGAACTCCAGTCCGGACACGAAACCGTATGCCGTCGATCAGCTGCCGCCGAGGCCAGATGGGTGGCCGCCCCGTCCTGGCACCCTTCCGCAACAACGGCTCCAGCACCGCCCACTGCCCGTCCGTGAGATCTCCCCGACCCATGAACCGTGATCATTCACAGCCCAGGATCCGCTTTCGATACACGGCCTGGTGCCGCATCAGCGAACGTTCGCCCTGTAGTGCCTCAGATCGCGGATGCCACAGGTCTCGACGAACGCGACGTCCGAAACCCGCCAGCATGCTCGCGGTCGGTCGGGCGAGAATCCGTTCGTGATCGCTGAACCGCAGGGAATCCGCATCCGGCATCGCGGGCGTGAACCACAGGTCCATCCCACCGCCTACATCGCCCCGACGGCCACACTGGTCGGTGATGTCCGTGTGGGGCCGAGGGTGCGGGTGATGTACGGTGCGGTGCTCGATGCCGAGGGGTCTCGGATCGAGGTCGGGGAGGCGGCGGTGATCTGCGAGAACGCGGTGTTGCGCGGGTCTGCGGTCGCCGGCGATCAGCCGGTGCTTGTCGACGACCATGTCTTCGTGGGGCCGCACGCCACGCTGCTGGGTTGCGAGGTCGGCAGGTGCGCCTATGTGGCGACCACGGCGACGGTCCTGCAGTGCGCGCGGTTGGGGGCTGGCTCGGTTGTCGCTGTTGGCGCGCTCGTCCATGCGCGCACCGTTCTCCCGGACGAGTACTTCGTGCCGCCGCACACCGTGGCGCTTGACGCGCCGGTGCGGCTGCTGGCCCCTGGCGATCCGGGCTTGGCCGAGGCCGTCGGCCGGGTGGGCTTCGCGCAGGTGGCGTTCGGTGTCGATGCGGAGTGGACCGACCGGATCAGCCGGTACGAGCACATCGCGGAGGTGCGCGTCGCCGAGTTCGGCGCGCACGCGGACGATGAGGTTCTGAATCTCGGCTAGTGCCGTATCAGGCAACGTTTGCCCTGCTGGAGTACGGTCAGCCCATGAACGGCGATGAGCAGCCGGATCTGGATGAGATCGAGCAGCGCTTCATCGCGGTTCTCGATGGACGGATGAGCCGGGGCGGTTCAGGCCGTCCTCTGGGGGAGCCATGAAAACACCATGAAAACGATCATGGGTGGCGATCCGCCTGACCAGGCCGGCCTGATCGGACCGGCTCTGCCGGCTTGACACGGCCCGCGCGCCAGGTGATCGTCAGGGCCCGGCCTCCCCTCAGGTCGCTCGCGAACCGCCCTTCACGGCAGGGAGACCCATGCCCGTACGGAAAGCCCTCCTCGCCTTGCCGGCCGCGTTCGCCGTCGCCGTGGCGCCGGCCTGGTCTGGAGGGACCGGTGCCGCCGCGGCGCGGCAGGCGCCGCCCCTGGCCGCCCCCGCGGTCGCCGCACCCGGTAGCGCCACCGGGGGCAAGGGACTGCGGTGGGAGGCGTGCGCCGGGGTGAGCACGCCGGACCTGCGATGCGCCCGGGTCACCGTCCCCCTCGACCACCGCCGCCCGCGTGGCCGCACCATCTCCGTCGTCATCTCCCGATTGGCCGCCACCGACCCGGCGCGGCGCCGGGGCGTTCTGCTCACCACCGGCGGCGGACCCGGCGGGCCGGGCGTCCCGCTGCCCGCGAGCCTCGCCCCGGCGCTGTCCGCCGAGGTCCGCGCCCGCTATGACCTGGTCGGGTTCGACATGAGATTCGTCGAACGCAGCACGCCCATCGGCTGCGGGCAGCCCGAGGAGGAGCCCGGCGGATTCTGGGTACGCCCCGCGGCCCCCGGACGCTTCCCCGCCGAAGCCGCCGAAGCCCGGCGCTACGCCGAAGCCTGCGTACGGGCCTCCGGCTGGGCCCTGCCGCACGCCACCACCGCGAACGCCGCCCGCGACATGGACCTCATCCGCGCGGCCCTCGGCGAGGAGAAGATCTCCTACCTGGGCGGCTCGTACGCGGGACTGCTCGGCACCGTCTACGGCACGCTGTTCCCGCACCGCGTGGACCGGTTCGTCCTGGACAGCCCGGTGAACGCCGACACGATCTGGCGGCCCTACGAGATGGGCCGCACCCCTGCGTTCGAGGAGGGAACGGTGGCCCTCGCCGCCTGGGCCGCCGGGCGGCACTCCGAATACGGTCTGGGGGAGACCCCCGCACAGGTGCGCGCCATGCTCATCGAGATCCTCGACCGGGCCGCCCGGGCGCCCATCGTCATCGGCGGTCACGCCTGGACCGCCGGCGAGCTGGGTGCCCTGCTGGTGGCCGGGATCTACGACGAGCGCGCCTTCGGCGTCGTCGCCGCGGCCTTCGCCGCCGTCGCGGCCGGACGGGAGCCGTCCCTGCCGTTCCCCATCCGCCCTCCGCGGCCCGAGGGCGTGCCCGGCGTGCCCGCCGACCACCACACCGCCACCAACATCGCCTACCGCTGCGCCGACGCCCCCTGGCCGCGCGACCCGCGCGTCTACCTGCGCGACATCGCCTCCCAGCGGGACCGCCACCCGCTGTTCGGCCCGGTCAACGCCAACATCAACCCCTGCGCCTTCTGGCCGCCCGCAAGGGACGAACCGGTGCGGCTCGACGGCAACCGCGCGCCGGCCGCCCTGGTCGTCGCGGCCCTGCGGGACGTGGCGGTGCCGCCGTCCGTGAGCAGGGCCGTGGCCGCGCGCATCCGCGGGTCACGCCTGGTCACGATCGACGCCCACACCCACGCCCCGTTCCCGCACTACGGGAACGCCTGCCTCAACGCCACGGTCACCCACTACCTCACCACCGGTGAACTGCCGGCCGCCGACACCGCCTGCTGACCCCGCCGCCCAGCACACCCCCTCTCAACCGTCCGCTGCGCGGGCGGGATGCGGTGGTAGCCGTAGAGGCCGGCCTCGGTCAGGGTCCGCAGGTCCACGCACACCCGGGGGAACGCCTCGCCGATCACCTGGTCCGGGGTCGCGGCCCACGCACCGGCCACGCCCGAAACGCCGCCGGCGCCGGGAAGGACCAGGGCGGCGGTGCCGAGTCTGATGCACGCCCGGTACTCATACCCCAGCAGCAGATCAGCGCCGAAGGCCGCCCAGGAGGTTGTCCCGTGGCTCGTAGAACTTGAAGTGGCGGTCCCCGCCTCGGGGCCTACCTGGTGGTAGGTCTCGGGCAATCGCCAAATCACTCCGAGCAAGGAGACGGGGACCGTGAGCAAGACCTACCAGACCAAGCGCCACCGCGCCCGCCAAGCCACCGAAGACGTGGCCGTGCCGACCGGCGTGGGCCTGGCCATGGAGCACGTCGCCGCCTCGATGAAGGACGGCCTGCTCGCCTTGGCCGTGCAGTCCGGCCTGGCGATGATGTTCGCCCCGCTGGACGAGGACGTCACCGCGCTATGCGGCCCGTGCGGCAAGCACGATCCCGACCGCACCGCCGTCCGGCACGGCCACGACGCAGGATCGTCCGACAACGACATCGCCGCTCAGCTCTTCCTCAGCCCCCGCACCGTCGGCTACCACCTCTACAAGGCCTGTCCCAAGCTGGGCGTCGCCTCCCGCGGCGAACTCGCCGCGCTCGGCTGAGCCGTCCTCCCAGATAGCTTTGTCAGATGGTTGGCGTTCCGAACCATATGGACAATGCCTCATGCAGCGGGGGCGCGGCGCTGTCTGCGGATCCGTCGAGGTCGGCGGCCCAGGCGACGTGGCCGTCCGGACGGATCAGCAGCGCGTCGGCGGGCCGAACGTCGGTCTTGGCGGTCAGGATGTCGACGCGATGGCACCAGTTCCGGGCGGTCTCGCGGAGGTCCGGGCGGTCGGCCAGGTCGAGCAGGACAGGCTGGGCGGTGTGCATGAGCGCGGCGACGCTGGTGATGCCCTGGTCGGTGTGCAGGGTGAGGTCGGGGGCGAAGGCGCCGACCAACGGGTGCCCGGGGAAACCGGGCACCGGATAGCGGATGTCGCTGCCGGACAGCAGCGCTCCCATCCGGCGCAGCGGCTGCTCGTCGGCGAGCAGTTCCTGGAAGAGCTCTCGCAGTGCTTCGGCGGCCGGGTCGTGCCCACGCCGCAGCGCCACCTGCGCTCGGGTGTGCAGCATGGTGCGGGCGCCGGCGAGGTGGCGCTCGTCGTGGTAGGTGTCCAGCAGGCCGTCCGGTGCCCAGCCGTGGACGTCGGCCGCCAGCTTCCAGGCCAGGTTGACCGCGTCCAGCATGCCGGCGTTGAGCGCCACCCCGGTGGCGGGGAACAGATGCGCCGCATCACCGGCCAGCAAGACCCGCCCGCGGCGGTAGCGCTCGGCCTGCCGCGCCTTGAAGGTGAATCGCGACAGCCGGATCGGCTCCCCCACCGGCACTCGCCCGCCGAGCACCCGGTGGAGGCTGTCTTGGAGTTCGGTCACGGTCATGGGGGTGTCGTCGTCGTATTCCGTGGACTCATCCTCGACGGTGTAGAGCGACACGATCTTGGAGGAGGGTGAGGCGGCGACCCCGAGCAGACCGTGATCCGTCCGGGTGAACCCGGCGCGGATCGTGCCGAAGCCGGGGACGTCGAGGTCGCCGCCGTCGAGCACCCTCACCGTTTCGGGCAAGGTGACCTGGGCCAGCCGGTTGACCTCCGGATAGGTGGTACCGGGAAAGCCGATGCCGGCCCAGTCGCGGACCCGGCTGCGCGCGCCGTCGCACCCCACCAGATGCCGGGCGCGCACCTGGTACGGCCCGTCCGGGCCGCGCACCTCCAAGGTCACCGCGGCATCGTCCTGTGTCATCCCGATCACCTGGTGTCCGCGGCGGATGTCGGCATCGAGCTCGCCGGCGCGTTCGTCCAGTAGCCGCTCGAGCAGCTGCTGCGGGAGCGGCAGGGCGTGCATCGGGGGATCGGCCAGCTGGGTGAAGTCCAGATGCACACCGCCGAACGGGAAGCGGGGGGCCGGGACAGGGTCGGTGCAGGCTGCTCGGAACCGTTCCAGCAGGCCCCGGTAACGCAGCAGTTCCAGGATCTGCCCGCCGAGGCCACCGGCTTTGGGGGTGTCCCGGCGCCGTGGCTGCTTCTCCAGCACCACCGGTCGCACCCCGGCCAGCCGCAGTTCGTTGGCCAGCATCAGACCGGTCGGGCCGGCACCCACAATGATCACATCGGCATCCGTCATCGGATGTTCCTCTCCTGGATTTCGGTGGTCAGGTCAGGTCGGCTCGTCAACCGGCGCTCCCGGGGGCGGGTACGGCCTTTTCGGCAGCGCGGCTGACCTGCTCCCAGGCGGCCCAGGTCTCCATCCGCCGTCGGGAGATGTCGAAGGCCAGGTCATAGACCATGCTGCCGAGCAGCAGCCGCAGCGGCGGGTCGTCGCTGTCGACCAGCTTGAGCAGCGCATCGGCGGCCAGCCGCGGATCGCTGTCGACCGAGCCCTCGGCCCACTGCTTCTCCAGCTCGGCGCGCAAAGGGGCGTACTCCTCCTCGGGGGTAGTCATGGTCATGCTGGTGTAGAGGTCGGTCCAGTAGCCGCCGGGTTGGACGATGCTGAGCTTGACGCCGAAGCCCGCGGCCTCCATCGCCAGGGCCTCGCTCATGCCCTCCAGCGCGAACTTGCTCGCGCTGTACATTCCGGTGCTGGGGAAGCCGCCGAGTGCGGCGATGCTGGAGACCTGCACGATGTGGCCGGATCGCTGGGCGCGCAGGTGCGGCAGGACGGCCTGGCAGACCCACATCGCCCCGAAGAAATTGACCTCCAGCTGAGCGCGTGCCTCGGTTTCACCGAATTCCTCGATCATGCCTGAGGACATGGTCCCGGCGTTGTTCACCACGATGTCAAGCCGGCCGAAGTGCTCGATGGCGGTGTTCACGGCGGCGAAGACATCGCCGCGGGCGGTCACGTCCAAGGGCAGGGCGAGCAGCCGATCGCCGTAGCGGTCGTCGAAGTCCTGCCGCGCGATGGTACGGGCAGCGGCGGCCACCCGGTCTCCGCGCTCCAGCGCGGCGAGGGCGAATGCACGGCCAAGACCGCGGCTGGCTCCGGTGATGAACCAGGTGCGGCAGGCAGTGGCGGGGATGGGCATATGCGGAAACTCCGATCTGTCGTATTGCAGGTCAAGCGGGCCGGGCAGTTCGCCTGGGACCTTGACTTCGGCGTGGCGGTCGGCCGTCGGCGGCGGGATGGTGGTCATAGTGCTGCGGCCCCGTGGCCGAGGCCGGTCGGCCAGGTGTGCAGGCGCGTGAAACGCGCCCACTGGCGCGCGGTGAGCACCTGCCTGATCAGAGGCAGTGCCGCATCCTCATGCTTGAGATGCCCGGTCAGGCCTGTGACCAGCGAGTTGGTGAGATCACCGAGGCCACCGATGGCGGCGTCGACGTCGGGGTGGGCGGGCAGTTCGTCGATGACGTCGATGAGCTCCTCCAGGGCGGCGTGCTCGGCCTCCATCACCTCCAGTGGCGTCAGCAGGTCCAGCCGGTGGGCCAGGCTCCGGCGCAGCGGCGGCCGCAAGGCCCGGTCCTCGGCGGCGAAGTGCAGACGGAGCGACTGTTTGAACGGCCGCCAGCCCAGGACGCAGCGAGGATCCTGGCCGGCCCGGAAGGTGAAAGCGAGTCAGCCGGATCACCTCGCGGCGCAACACGTCGTGCATGCTGTGCAGCGCCCTCATGTCAAGCTCGCTCATCGCGGCGGTCAAGCCCGGCAGCCGGTGCCGGTGGGTGCCCTGCCGAAGGCATGGTCGGTCCTACGGCCTCGCACAGAATGCTCCTACAGCCAATGAGTGAACGGCCCGGCGTCGACATGGGCGCATGGATTCGGCCGGTTGCGGACGGATCCAGACTGCCCTGCCCCGCGATCTGGATCAACGCCGACTTCGTGAGCCGATCGATAACATGCGGGTTATCGGAGGAAAGGGACACAAATGGAGCTACGGGACATCGAGATCTTTCTGGTGCTCGCCGAGGAGCTCCACTTCGGCCGGACCGCTGCGAGGTTGCGCGTTTCCCAAGCCCGGGTCAGCCAGGCGATCAAAGCGCAGGAGCGCCGCATCGGTGCCCCACTGTTCGACCGCACCAGCCGCCGGGTGCGGCTCACCTCGCTCGGCCGTCAGCTCCGCGACGACCTGCGGCCCGTCTACGCCGGTCTGCGTGACAGTCTCGAACGCGCCCGCCTGGCCGCCCAGGGCATCACCGCCGTGCTCCGCATCGGCATGCTGCCGATCAACGTTCACGACCTGCGCCCCTACTGGGACACCTTCCGCTCCCGCCACCCCGCCTGGGATCTGCGCATCAGCCATCCCACCTTTGCCGACCTGTTCGGCGGTCTGCGTTGCGGTGAGATCGACGTCCTGGTCGCGTGGCTGCCCGTCGAGGAGCCCGACCTCACCGTCGGCCCGATTCTCTTCGCCGAATCGCGGGTGCTGGCCATCGCCGCCGGGCACGAGCTCGCCGAGCGCACGTCCGTCTCGCTGGAAACGGTGGGCGACTTTCAGCATGTCGACATCGAAACCAAACCGGACTACTGGTTCGAAAGCTATGTACCGTCGCACACCCGCAGGGGCCGCGTCATCGAGCGCGGCCCGCTTGTGCGGAACACCGCCGAGATCCTCACCTGGACCGGCATGGGCGAGGCCGTGGCGCTCTTCCCCAGCCACATGACGCGGTACTGGGTGCGGCAGGACATCGTCTACCTACCGGTCCACGACGTGGAGCCCCTGCCGTACGCGCTGGTATGGCGGTCAGACACCGAGAACGACCTCATCCGCGCGCTTGCCCGGACCGTCCGCGATCTCGGCTCCCGCCTCACCATCCCCTGACCCGGCACACCATGAGCCGCGGATGCGCGTGCTGCGCCCAGGGACTTGTCCCGGCCTGCAGGTGAGCCCTTTCCGGCGTACGGCGCATAGAGCTCTCGGGCGGAACCAGTCCTCAGCCGGCTTCTGGAACAGGGCCTAGCGGCGGCCGCGGAACGTCCGGCGCAGGTCGTCGATCCACTCGTCGGGGGCCTCCCAGGGGATGAAGTGGCCGCCGCGGTCGTGCGCGGTGAGGTTGACGTGGTTGTACCACGCCGCGCGGTCGGTGCCGAGGAAGTGCCGGACGCGCTGGCCGGTGCCGACGCCCGGCGGGTTCTCGTAGCCGACGAACGTGATGCCGGTGGGCGCCTCGATCGCCGGCTGCCGGTCGTGGGACGGCCGCCACGGGTACCGGTTGTTGTTGGCGTAGGTGCGGATCGACGTCCCGATCGAGTTCGTCACCCAGAAGATCATCGCATGCGTGAGCAGGTCGTCCTTGCTGAAGACGGTCTCGACGTCACCGTGGTTGTCGCTCCAGTTCACCCAGCGTTCGAGGATCCAGGCGAGCATGCCGGCCGGGGAGTCCGACAGCCCGTACGCGAGCGTGCTCGGCCCGAGCACGTGCGCGGCCAGGTGGACCGCGAACCGTTTCTCCATGGCGATGACCTGCGCGTGGACGTCGGCGGGCAGGTTCTCCGGGATGGGCCGCCCGGCGGAGAGGTCCCAGGCCCGGTCGCCGTTGAACAAGGTGAGCTTCTGGCCGGATCCGATGTGGATGCCGTACAGCTCGTCGGCGTACTTGTGGCCCAGCTGGCCGGTGACCAGCGCGCCGACGTCACAGCCCGCGGCGGCGTACCTCGCGTGCCCCAGGGTGCGGGTCATCAGGCTGTGCCATATGTCGGCGATCTTCCAGAAGTTCAGGTCGGGGTGGTCCGGCAGCGGGCCGGAGAACCCGAAGCCGGGCAGCGAGGGGACGATGACGTCGAACGCGTCCGCGGGGTCGCCGCCGTACGCGGCCGGGTCGGCGAGCGGGTCGACGACCTTGGCCCAGTGCCAGAACGTCCACGGCCAGCCGTGGGTGAGGATCAGCGGGGTGGGGGCCGGTCCGCCCTCTGGGCCGACGCCGGGCCGGCGCATGAAGTGCACCGGGACGCCGTCGACGTCGACGAGGTAGTGCTCGTAGGCGTTGATCGCGGCTTCCGCCCTGCGCCAGTCGTAGCCCGTGCGCCAGTACTCGACGAGTTCCTGCAGGTAGGCGCGGTTCACGCCGTAGTACCAGTCCTGGTTGCCCGCGTCCTCCGGCCAGCGGGTGAGTGCCAGACGTGCACGCAGGTCGGTGAGCACGTCGTCGGGGACGTGGATGGGGGTCGGGTCGATCACGGATGTCCTCCTGGTTCGTCCCCTGACCGGGCGATGCGGGCCAGGGCCGGGAGGGCGGCGGCGATCGCGTCGCGTTCGGCGGGGGTGAGTGCGGCGGCGAGGCGTTCGAGGCCGGCGACGCGTTCGGCCCGCCGGCTCCTCACGACCGCCGCGCCGGCGTTGGTGACGTGGACGAGGACCGCGCGGCCGTCGGAGGGGTCGGGGCGGCGTTCGACCAGCCCGTCGCGTTCCAGTTTGGCGACCAGCTGGGTGATCGCGGGCTGCGTGACCTGCTCGGCGGCGGTGAGCTCGGTCAACCGCATCGGACCGCGGCCTTCGAGCGTGTGCAGCACGGACAGCGTCGTGAAGCTCAGGCGCTGCCTCACGGGCAGGCGGATGTGCATCCGGGTCAGGTCCTCCAGGACCGCGGTCAGTTCGGTGACATCCAGCACGGCCGCCGCCCCTGCCACGCGTCTCGATCTCGAATCCCGTGTCCCGTTCGCCCCGTAACGAAGTTCGCACCGAGCAGGTCCGGCTCGCCGCGTGAACGGCGAGCCGGGAGCCCGAGGCCTTCACCGGTCTTCTGGGCGCTCGGCATCCTTGTGGAGCAGTCCGCGGAGCAGTCCGGCGAACTCGGCGGGGTGCGTGCTGAGACCCGTGTGCCCGCCGGGGAAGTGGGTGAGCTCCGTACCGCATCGCTCGGCCAGGAAAGCGGCGGGGCGGTAGGGCAGTTCACCGCGCGAGTCCGCTCCGCCCGCGAGCACGAGCCGGTCCGACAGGGCCGCCAGACGGTCAACGTCCGGGACGTAGGCCATGAAGCTCGGCACGATGCACCCGAGGAAGTAGGGCATGTTCGCCATCGTCCGCTCGGATCGGGCCGCCGCCTGCGGCGGCAGCCGGATGGCCGCCTCGGCGGCGACGGGCTCCCCGGCACCCGGCCGCCGCAGGCCCGCCGCGAACTCGGCCACCGCGGGCATCAGCCCTTCCCTGCGGAACGTGTCCTGGACGCGGGCGAGCAGCGCGCGGTGCTCGGCGGCGTCCGGCAGCACCTCCACCACCGGCGGCTCGTGCACCACGGCGCGTTCGATCCGCTCGGGATGGGTCGTGAGCAGGTGCAGCGCGACGATCGCACCTGAGCTGCAGCCGACCACGCGGGCGGGCGCGTCCGGCGACAGCAGCTCCAGTAACCGGAACGCGTCGCCGGCATGCTGCGCGACCCGCTGCGGAGCCTGCGGGTCGTCCAGCGGGCTGCGGGACATGCCGCGCGGATCGTAGGACGCGACCGTGTGGTCGACGGCCAGGTCGTCGGCGATGCCGTCGTAGGAGGCCGCGTCGCCGGCTCCGCCGGGGATCAGCAGCAGGAGCGGCCCGCTTCCGCGCACCTCGTAGTGCAGCGTGGCGCCGTCCACGCGCAGGCGGCCGATGGTCAGGCCGGTCATGAGGAGTCTCCTTCACAGGATGCGGGCCAGCGCTCCAGGAGGGCGTGCAGGGCGTCGAGGCAGCGGGTCCAGGAGGACTCCGCCGGGCGCGCGTGCGCGAACCCGCCGGCGGCCTCGATGCTGACGAAGCCGTGAAGCGTGCTGCGCACCAGCCGGGCCGCGTCGGTCAGGTCGGGCTCGGCCAGCGCGTAGGCGCGCAGCATGCTGTAGGTCAGCTCGACCGCGCGGCGCGGTCCGGGCGCCCGGGCGGCGAGCTCGGGATCGATCCGCATCGGGATCTGTGTCGCCGAATATCGGCCCGGGTGGGCGCGGGCGTAGGTCCGCCAGGCGTTCGCGAACGCCACCAGCGCGTCCTTCCCCGCCCGCCCGGCGGTGGCCTCGGCGACGCGGACGGTCTTCTCGTCCGCCGCCAGCAGCGCGATCCGCCCCCGCAGGTCCTCCAAGCCGCGCACGTGCACATACAGGCTCGCGTCCTTCACACCGAGCCGCCGCGCCACCGCCGACATCGTCACGTGCTCGAGCCCGACCTCGTCCGCCAGCTCGGCGCCCGCAAGCGTCACCCGGTCCGCCGTCAACCCGGCCCGTGCCATGCGCACTCCACCTTTCCCTAATAAGATTAGGAAGAAACTAGATTGATTAGGGTAACCCTTGGAATCCGAGGACGGCAAAGCGGGCAGCGAGGCCCCGCCACCCCTGCCGGACCGGGGTCGAGGAGGACGCGGCCCGCGCCCGTCGGCGGCACGCCTCCACCGCGGCCGGAGGACTCAGCCCGGTACCGAGGCCCGAACCTGTAGGAGGCGGCCAGAGCAGGACCTGCTGAAAGAAACGGGTTCCTGAGCGTTTCGTTATCCGGGTTCCTCTTTGGTGCGTCCGGATCGCGCCGATCGGTCGCCTGCCGCCGCCCCGCGGCTCCAACCTCCTGGAGGTCTCACATGTCCCGCCTGCAGAACCTGGAAGTCGGAAAACGACTCGGGCTCTCGTTCCTCCTGGTCACGCTGCTGATCATCGTCTCGGTCGCCGTGGGCCGCTCCGGGATGGGCAGCCAGCACGACATCAGCATGCGCATGGATCAGCTGAAGCAGGTCGAAGACGACGTCCAGAAGCTCAGCTACTACGCCGCCGACATCACCGGCTGGCAGGGGCTGGTCGTGGCCGACGCCGGCGCCTTCGGCGGCAAGGTGGCCACCGGGCCCGACGCCTACAACCGCAAGGGCGAGCTGGAGAGCAAGCAGGCCCTCTACGACACGATCGACGCCACGCACGTCGAATACCTGACACCGGCTGAGCGAGCGCGGTTCGACAAGCTCCGCCCCGCCTGGGACGACTTCTTCGCCTGGGACGACAAGATCATGGAGCTGCTGGCCCAGGACACCCGCGAAGCCCGCGCCGAGGCCATGAACAGCATCAACGGCGGTGAGGCCGCCGAGGCCTACTCCGCCAGCCTGGAGATCAACGCGGCGCTGACCGATGCCCTGGCCGGACGTGTGGTCGCACTGCAGAAGGAGGCGGCCGAAGTCAGGAGCGACAGCGAGCGGATCCTGCTCGGCACGCTGGTCGCGGCACTGATCGTGGCGGCCGGCCTGAGCATCACCGCCACCCGGTCGGTGGTGCGCCCGCTCCGCGGGGTCGTGTCCGCCCTCGGCCGGCTGGCCCACGGCGACCTGACCGTGCGGCTGCGGATGACGCGCCGCGACGAACTCGGCCGGCTGGGCGACGCCGTGGACGTCACCGCCGAATCCCTGCACACCACGGTGACGGTGCTGGCGGACCACAGCGCCTCGCTGGCCGCCTCCTCGGTGCAGCTGTCCCAGGTCGCCGAGCAGATCGCGGCCTCGGCCGAGGAGTCCAGCGTCCAGTCCGGCGTGGTCGCCGCCGCCGCAGCGGACGTCTCGCGCAACGTGGAGGTCGTGGCAGCGGGCGGGGAGGAGATGGGCTCGGCCATCGAGGAGATCTCCCGCAGCACCTCCGCGGCCGCCTCCGTGACCGCCGAGGCCGTGCGCGTGGCCGAGACCACCAACACGATGATGGCCCAGCTGGAGACCTCCTCGGCCGAGATCGGCGACGTCGTCAAGACGATCACGGCCATCGCCGGGCAGACCAACCTGCTGGCGCTGAACGCCACCATCGAGGCCGCGCGGGCCGGGGAGGCCGGCAAGGGCTTCGCGGTCGTCGCGGGCGAGGTCAAGGACCTGGCGCAGGAGACGGCCAAGGCCACCGAGGACATCGCCCGGCGGGTCACCGCGATCCAGGCCGACACGACGGCCGCGATGGAGGCGATCAGCCGGATCAGCGAGATCACCGGCCGGATCAACGACCACCAGGCCGCGATCGCCGCGGCGGTGGAGGAGCAGACCGCCACCACCGGGGAGATGAACCGCAACGTCGCCGATGCGGCGACCTTCAGCAACGAGATCGCCGCCAACATCGCCGGCGTCGCCGAGGCCGCGGCGGTGACCACCGAGGGGGTGGAGCAGTCGCGTCAGGCGGCGGCGGAACTGGCGGAGATGAGCACGTCACTGCGCGAACTGGTGAACCGCTTCACCGTCTGAGACGGCGCATCCGCGCAGACGGACCGCGGGAGAAGCCGCCCGGCCGATCGTCGTGCCGCCCCGCGGGGGCTCCCCGCGGGGCGGGGCCGCGCTATCCCCGGCCCTCCAGGTCGCCCTCCGCCTTGAGGTAGACCTCCTGCACCCCGGCCAGGATCTCCGGGTCCGGGTGCTCCCACATGCCCCGGTCGGCGGCCTCGAGCAGCCGCTCGGCGATGCCGTGCAGCGCCCACGGGTTGGACTCCGCCAGGAACGCCTGGTTCTCCGGGTCCAGGACGTAGGCCGCGGCGAGCCGGTCGTACATCCAGTCGGCGACGACCCCGGTGGTGGCGTCGTAGCCGAACAGGTAGTCGACGGTGGCGGCCAGCTCGAAGGCGCCCTTGTAGCCGTGCCGGCGCATCGCGGCCAGCCAGCGCGGGTTGACCACGCGGGCCCGGAAGATCCTGGAGGTCTCCTCCGACAGCGTCCGGGTGCGGACCGCGTCCGGACGGGTGCTGTCGCCGATGTAGGCGGCCGGGGCCCGGCCGGTGAGGGCGCGGACGGTGGCGACCATGCCGCCGTGGTACTGGAAGTAGTCGTCGGAGTCGGCGATGTCGTGCTCGCGGGTGTCGACGTTCTTGGCCGCCACCGCGATCCGCCGGTAGGCCGTCTCCATGTCCTCGCGCGCCGGGACGCCGTCGACGCCCCGGCCGTAGGCGAACCCGCCCCAGACCGCGTACACCTCGGCCAGGTCGGCGTCGTCGCGCCAGTTGCGGCTGTCGATCAGCGGCAGCAGCCCCGCCCCGTAGGCGCCCGGGCGGGAACCGAAGATCCGCATCGTGGCCCGGTCGCCGCGGCCGGAGTCGGCCAGCACGTGGGCCCGGACGTAGTTGTCCTCCTCCGGCTCGTCCAGGGCCGCGACCAGCCGTACGGCGTCGTCGAGCATGGCCACGACGTGCGGGAAGGCGTCCCGGAAGAACCCGCTGATGCGGACGGTGACGTCCACCCGGGGCCGGCCCAGCTCGGGCAGCGGGATCGCCTCCAGGCCGGTGACCCGGCGCGACGCCTCGTCCCACACGGGCCGGACGCCGAGCAGCGCGAGCACCTCGGCCACGTCGTCCCCGGCGGTGCGCATGGCGCTGGTCCCCCAGACCGAGAGCCCGACCGAGCGGGGCCAGCCGCCGGTCTCCTCCCGGTAGCGGGCCAGCAGTGAGTCCGCCATGGCCTGCCCGGTCTCCCAGGCCAGCCGGCTCGGCACCGCCTTGGGATCGACCGAGTAGAAGTTGCGCCCGGTCGGCAGCACGTTGACCAGCCCGCGCAGCGGCGACCCGCTCGGCCCGGCGGGCACGTACCCGCCGTCGAGGGCGTGCAGGATCGCGCCGATCTCGTCGGTGGTCCGCGCCAGCCGGGGCACGATCTCGGTCGCCGCGAACCGCAGGATCCGCTCCACCAGCGCGAGGTCCGCTCCGGAGGCGGCGGCCCCCGGCGGAACGGCCGCGCCGCCCGACCCACCCGGTCCGGATACGGCACCGCCACCCGGTCCGGATACGGCACCGCCACTCGATCCGGGTACGGCACCGCCACTCGATCCGGGTACGGCACCGTTATCCGATCCGGGTACGGCACCGCCGACCGGTCCGAGGACGGCGGCGACCGCACCGGCCGCCGCGGCCGGGTCCCAGCCGCCGCCCTCCATGGCCTCGACCAGGGAGCGGGCCAGCGTCTCGGCCCCGTCGACGCCCGCCCGGTCCGCGCTGCCGTCCTCCGCCAGGCCCAGGGCCTCCCGCAGGCCGGGCAGCGCCTCGCTCCCCGCCCACATCTGGCGGGCCCGGAGCATGGCGAGCACCAGGTCGACGCGGACCTCCCCCTGCGGGGCGGCGCCCAGCACGTGCAGGCCGTCGCGGATCTGCACGTCCTTGACCTCGCAGAGCCACCCGTCCAGGTGGAGCAGGAAGTCGTCGAACTCCGCGTCGTGCGGGCGGTCCCCGACCCCCAGGTCGTGGTCGAGCCGGGCCGCCTGGATCAGCGTCCAGATCTGGGCGCGGATCGCCGGGAGCTTGGCCGGGTCCATGGCCGCGATCGAGGCGTGCTCGTCGAGGAGCTGCTCCAGCCGCGCCATGTCCCCGTAGGTGTCGGCGCGGGCCATCGGCGGCACCAGGTGGTCGACCAGGGTGGCGTGGGCGCGGCGCTTGGCCTGGGTGCCCTCTCCGGGGTCGTTGACCAGGAACGGGTAGACCAGCGGCAGGTCGCCCAGGGCGGCGTCCGGGCCGCAGGAGGCCGACAGGCCCGCGGACTTGCCGGGCAGCCACTCCAGGTTGCCGTGCTTGCCGACGTGCACGACCGCGTGCGCACCGAACCCGTCGGCCAGCCACCGGTAGGCCGCCAGGTAGTGGTGGCTCGGCGGCAGGTCCGGGTCGTGGTAGATGGCGATCGGGTTCTCGCCGAAGCCGCGCGGCGGCTGGACCATCACCACGACGTTCCCGGCGCGCAGCGCGGCCAGCACGATCTCGCCCTCCGGGTCGCGGGACCGGTCGACGAACAGCTCGCCGGGCGGCGGCCCCCAGTGCGCCTCGACCCGCTCGCGCAGGTCCGCCGGGAGCGTGCCGTACCACTCGGCGTAGGTGCGCGCGGCGATGCGCACCGGGTTGCCGGCCAGCCGCTCCTCGGTGAGCCAGTCGGGGTCCTGCCCGCCCGCCGCGATCAGCGCGTGGATCAGCGCGTCGCCGTCCTGGGCGGCCACGCCGGGCAGCTCGTCCTCGGCGCCGATGTCGTAGCCGTGCCCGCGCAGCGCGGCCAGCAGCCGCACCAGGCTCGCGGGGGTGTCCAGGCCGACGGCGTTGCCGATCCGGGAGTGCTTGGTCGGGTAGGCCGAGAGCATCAGCACGATCCGCCGCTCCGCGGGCGGGACGTGCCGCAGCGCGGCGTGCCGTACGGCGATGCCGGCCACCCGCGCGGCCCGCTCGGGGTCGGCGGCGTAGACGGTGAGCCCGTCGGCGTCGGTCTCCTTGAACGAGAACGGCACGGTGATGATCCGGCCGTCGAACTCGGGGATGGCCACCTGGGTGGCGGCGTCCAGCGGCGACAGGCCGTCGTCGCTGCCCTCCCAGGTCTCCCGGCTGCTCGTCAGGCAGAGTCCCTGCAGGATCGGCACGTCCAGCTCGGCCAGCGCCCCGACGTCCCACGCCTCGTCGTCGCCGCCGGCCGACGCGGTCGCCGGGCGGGTGCCTCCGGCCGCGAGCACCGTCACCACCAGGGCGTCGACCTGGCGCAGGGTCTCGATCAGGGCGGGCTCGGCGGCGCGCAGGGAGGCGCAGTAGACGGGCAGCGCCCGCGCGCCCGCGTCCTCGACCGCCGCGCAGAGCGTCTCGACGAACGCGGTGTTCCCGGCGACGTGGTGGGCCCGGTAGTACAGCACCCCCACGACCGGGGCGTTCCCGACGGCGTCCCCGGCGGCGTCCCCGGCGGTGTCCCGGCGGGCCTCGCGCTCCAGCACCCCCCAGGCCGGGGTGGGCCGGGGGGGTGCGAAGCCGTGGCCGGTGAGCAGCACGGTGTCGGACAGGAACCGGTGCAGCTCGGCGAGGTTGGCCGGGCCGCCGTGGGCGAGGTAGGCGTGCGCCTCGGCGCAGACGCCGCCGGGGACCCCCCACTGGCGGGACAACTCCATCAGCTCGGCGTCGGGCGCCTGCTCGCCGCCGAGCACGACGACGGGCCGGGGCCCGGCGAGCAGGGCGTCCAGGCCCTCCTCCCAGGCGCGGCGCCCGCCGAGCAGCCGGACCACGACCAGGTCGGCGCCCTCCAGCAGCGGCGGCAGGTCCGCGGCGGCGAGCCGGGCGGGGTTGCCCAGCCGGTAGGCGGCGCCGCTCGCCCGGGCGCTGAGCAGGTCGGTGTCGGAGGTGGAGAGCAGCAGGATCACGCGGCACGTCCCTCGGGACGGGGGCACGGCGAAGGGCGCACGGAGACTCTTCCTCCCTCGGGGTCCTCGCCCCGGGTCGTCGGCGGACGCGAGGGCCGGAGTCTCCTGGCTCCCGGATCGACGCTCCCCCCGGCCTTCCCGTCCGCACGCGGACAGTGGCCTGGTTGGGGGTCGCTCCCCGGTCACAGTGGCGGGACCGCGCCGGATTCGCACCGGCTTCCTCCCATTGCCTTCGCTCGACCATGAGCGTACGGCAGTTCGGTCGTCCGGAGGAACCCGGCGTTAGCATCCTCGGCGTGACCGTTCCCGACCTCTCCGGAAATCCCGGCATGTCCGGCTCCCCCGATGTGCCCGGCGGACTCGGGCTTCCCGCCCCTTCCGGCGCACCCGGCGGACCGGGGCCCTCCGGAACTCCCGGCCTGTCCGGCTCCTCCGGCGCGCCCGGCCGTCCCGGACCCCCTGACGCGTCCGGCGCACCCGGCTCCTCCCGCGCCTCCGACGGTCCCGGCTCCTCCGGCGTGTCCGGCCTTCCGGGCCGGTCCCGGTCCGACGCGTGTCCCGGAGCGCTGCAGACGCACGCCGCCGCCGACGGCGGGCTGGCCCGGATCCGGGTTCCCGGCGGCCGCCTGCCCTCGACCCGGCTGCGCGAGCTGGCCCGGGCCGCCGCCGAGTGCGGCACCGGCGTCATCGAGCTGACCTCCCGGGCGAACGTCCAGGTCCGCGGGCTGGGCGAGGAGTCCGGCTTCGCGGCGCGGATGGGCGAGGCGGGCCTGCTGCCCTCGCCGACCCACGAGCGGGTCCGCAACATCCTGGCCTCCCCGCTGACCGGCTGCGACGGCCGCGGGCTGCTCGACGCGGGCCCGCTGGTCGCCGAACTGGACCGGTCGCTGTGCGCCCGCCCGGAGCTGGCCGCCCTGCCCGGCCGGTTCCTGTTCGCCGTCGACGACGGCCGCGGCGACGTCGCCGGGCTCGGCGCCGACGCGGGGATCCTGCCGCTCGCTCCCGACCTGGTCGCGGTCCTCGTCGCGGGCGCCGACAGCGGCCTGCGCGTCCCGGTGTCCGAGGCGGTTCCCGCGCTGCTCGCGGTGGCCGGGGCGTTCCTGGCGGAGCTCGCGGGTTCGGGGACCGCCGCCTGGCGGATCGGGGAACTGCCCGGCGGTCCCGGCCGGGTCGTGGCACGCCTCCGCGCCGAGGCGGCCGGCTCGGCCGTCGCCCTCGCGGGCGCTTCCGCGGCCGCCCCGGTGGAGACCCCCGCGGACGCCGCGGCGCCGCCTCCCGCGACGGACGCCGGCGTGGGCTCCGGGCTCGGCCGGCCGGTGGCGCCGCACCCGGTCACGCACGGACCGGTGGGCGTCATCGAGCCGGTCCGCGGGCGCGGGGACCGGAAGGAGGCCGGAGACGGAGACGGGGGCGGGGATCCCGGTGACCGGGTGGCCCTCGGCGTCGCGGTGCCGCTGGGGCGGCTGACCGCGGCGCAGGCGGAACTGCTCGCCGGGCTGGCCGACGAGGTACGGCTCACGCCGTGGCGGGGGGTGGTCGTGCCCGGTCTGACCCGCGCGGAGGCGGCGGAGGCGGCCGTCCGGCTGGCGGACGCCGGGCTGGTCACGGACCCGGACTCGCCGTGGACCGGCGTGAGCGCCTGCACCGGCCGCCCGGGCTGCGCCAAGTCCCTCGCCGACGTCCGGGCCGACGCGGCCTCCGTCATCGGCCTCGTGGAGGCGGACGCCGCCTCGCGTTCGATGAGATCGCCGGGCACCGGTACGCTCCCCGTGCACTGGGCGGGCTGCGGGCGCCGCTGCGGCCGTCCGGCCGGGCGGGTCGTGGACGTGGTCGCGACCGGCGACGGCTACCGGGTGGACGCGGACGGCCTCAGCCTGTCCTGTGCGGACATCGGACAGACCGCGGCCGCGGTGGCGGCCGCCAGAGGGGAAACGTGATCGACTACGTCCGCGACGGCGCGGAGATCTACCGCCGTTCCTTCGCCACCATCCGCGCCGAGACCGACCTGAGCGGGCTGCCCGAGGACGTCGCGCGGGTCGCGGTCCGCATGGTCCACGCCTGCGGCATGGTGGACCTGGTCGACGACCTCGGCTGGTCTCCCGGCGTCGTGGCCTCGGCGCGGGCCGCACTGCTGGCCGGGGCCCCGGTGCTGTGCGACGCGATGATGGTCGCCTCCGGAGTGACCCGCCACCGTCTCCCGGCCGGCAACGACGTCGTCTGCACCCTCGGCGACCCGCGGGTGCCGGAGCTCGCCGAGCGCCTGGGCACCACCCGCAGCGCCGCCGCGCTGGAGCTCTGGCGCGACCGGCTGGAGGGCGCCGTGGTCGCGGTGGGCAACGCGCCCACCGCGCTGTTCCGGCTGCTGGAGATGGTCGAGGAGGGCGCGGGACGGCCCGCGGCCGTACTCGGCGTCCCCGTAGGTTTCATCGGCGCCGCCGAGTCCAAGCAGGCCCTCGCCGGACACCCGGCGGGCCTGCCGTACCTGGTCGTGCACGGCCGCAGGGGCGGCAGCGCGATGGCCGCCGCCGCCGTCAACGCGATCGCCAGCGAACAGGAGTGAGCGCCATGACCGACGACCCGACCGGTGCGACCGGTGCGGCCGCAGGACACGACGGGCGCACCGGGCACGACGGGCCCGCCGCCGCGGGACGGCTCTGGGGGGTGGGGCTGGGACCGGGTGATCCGGAGCTGGTGACCGTCAAGGCCGCCCGCCTCCTCGGTGCGGCGGACGTGATCGCCTACCACAGCGCCCGGCACGGCCGGAGCATCGCCCGCTCGGTCGCCGCGCCGTACCTGCGGGAGGGCCAGATCGAGGAGGCCCTCATCTACCCGCTCACCACGGAGACGACCGACCATCCGGGCGGCTACCAGGGGGCGATCGACGACTTCTACGCCGAGTGCGCGCTCCGGCTGGCCGCGCACCTGGACGCGGGGCGCGACGTGGTGGTGCTGTGCGAGGGCGACCCGCTCTTCTACGGCTCCTACATGCACATGCACAAGCGCCTGGCGCACCGCTACACCACCGAGGTCGTCCCGGGCGTCACCTCGGTGAGCGGGGCCGCGGCGGTCCTCGGCCGGCCGCTGGTGGAGCGCGACGAGACGCTGACGGTGCTGCCCGGCACCCTGCCCGCCGAGGTGCTGGCCGAGCGGCTCGCGGCCGCCGACTCCGCCGCGGTGCTCAAGCTGGGCCGGACGTTCACCAAGGTCCGCGACGCGCTGGAGAAGGCGGGCCGTCTGGAGGAGGCCTGGTACGTGGAGCGCGCCACCACCGGCGGGCAGCGCCTGGCCCCGCTGGCGGAGGTCGACCCGGAGAGCGTGCCGTACTTCTCGCTGGCCCTGATCCCCAGCCCGGTGAACGCCGGACCGGCCCCCGCCGGTCCGGCCCGTACGGCGGAGGCGGCGGCGGGCGTCCGGCCCTCGACCGGGACCACGACCGGCACCTCGACCGGGACCGCGACCGGGACGGGCACCGCGGGCAGGACCGGCGAGGTCGTGGTCGTCGGGCTCGGCCCGGCCGGCCGGCCCTGGCTGACGCCGGAGGCGCAGGAGGCCCTGGCCGCCGCCGACGAGCTCGTCGGGTACGGCCCCTACCTGGACCGGGTCCCGCCCAACCCGCGCCAGCGCCGGCACGCCACCGACAACCGGGTGGAGGCCGAGCGGGCCGCGCACGCGCTGGAGCTGGCCAGGGCCGGGTCCCGGGTGGCCGTCGTCTCCTCCGGCGACCCCGGGGTGTTCGCGATGGCGAGCGCGGTGCTGGAGGTGGCCTGCGAGCCGCGCTTCTCCGGCGTGCCGGTGCGGGTGCTGCCGGGCCTGACCGCGGCGCACGCGGTCGCGAGCCGGGCGGGGGCGCCGCTCGGGCACGACTACTGCGTGCTGTCGCTGTCGGACCTGCTCAAGCCGTGGGAGGTCGTGGCGGAGCGGATCAGCGCGGCGGCGCGGGCGGACCTGGTGCTGGCGATCTACAACCCCGCCTCCCGGAGCCGGACCTGGCAGGTGGCCGCGGCCCGCGACCTGCTGCTGGAGCACCGCGCGCCGGAGACGCCGGTGGTCGTCGGCCGGGACGTCGGCGGGGCGGGCGAGAGCGTGACGGTGACCACCCTGGCCGAGCTGGACCCGGCGGCGGTGGACATGCGCTGCCTGCTGCTGGTCGGGTCCTCGACGACGCGGGTGGCCGACCGCGGCGACGGCCGCCGCGTGGTCTTCACCCCCCGCCGCTACCCGGCATGACGTGCCCGGCGGGCGTACGGCGGGGCCGCCCGGCCCCGCCGTCCCCGGCCCTGCCCGGCCGTCCCGCGAGGGCGCCTGCGGTCCCGCCCGGCCGTCCCGTGAGGGCGTCCGCGGTCCCGCCCGGTCGTCCCGCCCCGCCGTCCCCGGCCCTACCGGGCCGCACCGGCGACGGTCTCCAGCCAGGCGACCGCCTCCTCGACGGTCGGCACCGCGGGCACGCCGCCGGGCGCGGGCGGGCGCCGCACGACCACGACCGGCAGGCCCAGCTCACGGGCGGCGTGCAGCTTGGCGGTCGTCATCTCGCCGCCGCTGTCCTTGGTGACCAGCACGTCGATCCGGTGCCCCCGCATGAGGGCGAGTTCGCCCTCGCGGGTGAAGGGGCCCCGGCTGAGCAGCACCTCCACCCGGCGCGGCAGCGGCGGCTCGGGCGGGTCCACCGAACGGGCCAGGAACCACAGTCCGTCCAGGTCCGCGAAGACCGGCAGGCTGCGGCGGCCGGTGGTGAGGAAGACCCGCTCCCCGAGGGCGGGCAGCAGCGCGGCCGCGGCCTCCAGCGACGGCACCCGGCGCCAGTCGTCGCCCGGCCCGGCCTGCCAGCCGGGCCGGCGCAGGATCAGCAGCGGGAGCCCGGTACGGCGGGCCGCCTCGACCGCCGAGGCGGTCATCCGGGCGGCGAACGGATGCGTGGCGTCCACCACGGCGCCGATCCGGCGCTCCGCCAGCCAGGCGGCGAGCCCGGCGGGGCCGCCGAACCCGCCCTCGTGCACCTCCCCCACCGGCAGTTTCGGGTCGTGCACCCGGCCGGCCAGGGAGGACACCACATGCGTCCCGGCCCGCCCGGCGAGCGCCGCGGCCAGCCTCCTCGCCTCGTCGGTGCCGCCCAGCACCAGGACGTTCAGCACCCCGTCACCCCTCTCCCCTCGCGGAGCGTCCGCGTTCTCCGGTGCCGGGTCCCCGGGGTCCTCCCCCTCACGTGCCCGATCACCGGGACACCGTACCGGCAGGCGGTCGGACGGTGAGCGGGCCCCTGCGCCACGGCTGGACCACCGGCGCGTGCGCGACGGCGGCGACCGCCGCCGCCTACACGGCGCTGCTGACCGGTGAGTTCCCCGACCCGGTGGAGATCGCCCTGCCGAAGGGGCGGCGCCCGGCCTTCGCACTCGCGAGGGAGTCCCTCACCGCGGGCGCGGCGACGGCCTGGGTGGTCAAGGACGCGGGCGACGACCCCGATGTGACGCACGGCGCGCTGATCTCGGCGACGGTGCGGCACGGCGCCCCGGGCGGCGGCGTGGTGTTCACCGCCGGCCCGGGCGTCGGCACGGTCACCAAGCCGGGCCTGCCGCTGGAGGTGGGCGAGCCGGCGATCAACCCGGTCCCCCGGCGGATGATGCGCGAGCACGTCGCCGAGGTGGCCGCCCGCTGCGGCGGGACCGGGGACGTGGTCGTGGAGATCTCCGTGGAGCACGGCGAGGAGCTGGCCCGCAAAACCTGGAACCCCCGCCTGGGCATCCTGGGCGGCCTGTCCATCCTCGGCACCACCGGCGTCGTCGTGCCGTACTCGTGCTCGGCGTGGATCGACAGCATCCGGCGCGGGATCGACGTGGCCCGCGCCGCCGGGCACGCGCACGTCGCCGGGTGCACCGGCAGCACCTCGGAGCGGGTCGCCGCCGAGCTGTACGGCCTGCCGGAGGACGCGCTGCTGGACATGGGCGACTTCGCCGGGGCGGTGCTGAAGTACCTGCGGCGGCATCCCGTGCCCCGGCTGACGATCGCCGGGGGGATCGGCAAGCTCTCAAAGCTCGCCGACGGCCACCTCGACCTCCACTCCGGCCGCTCCCAGGTCAACCCGGGCCTGCTCGCCGAGCTGGCCCGCGCGGCGGGCGGGGACGACGCCCTGGCCGGGCGGGTCCTGTCGGCCAACACCGCCCTGCACGCCCTGCGCCTGTGCCAGGAGGAGGGCCTGCCCCTGGGCGACCTGGTCGCCGGGCGGGCCCGCACCACCGCCGCCGGAGTGCTGCGCGGGGCGCCGGTGGAGGTGGACGTGGTGGTCATCGACCGCGCGGGGGTGATCGTCGGCCGCGCCGGATGACCATCATGCCCGCCGCCCGCCGCGCCGGGTGACCACCGTGCCCGCCGTCCGCCGCGCCCGGCCCCACCGGTCGAACGGTTCACTCGCTTCGGCGAGCAGGTCGCGGACCTGCGCGTCGATGCCGGCGGCGTACGGGTGCGGACGCGGGCGGGCCGGGAGTACGGCGGCGACTTCCCGGTCGGACATCCGGCCGCGCACCACGGCGCGCCCGCAGGTGACCGGCGCCGCTCAGGCGGCGTGCCGCCACGGGGTCACCCGGAGCAGGTCGTCGACCTGCTCCGGGGAGACGGGCGGGGAGAACAGGTAGCCCTGCGCCAGCGGGCAGCCCATCTGCTGCAGGACCGCGGCCTGCTCGCGGGATTCGACGCCCTCCACGACGGTGGACAGGTCCAGGCTGGCCGCCAGCTCCACGATCGCCTTGGTGAACGCCCGGGCCCGGCGGTGGTCCGCGCCGGTGAGCGGGGCGGTGAACGAGCGGTCGATCTTGAGGATGTCCACCGGAAGGGTGCGCAGGTAGGCCAGCGAGGAGTAGCCGGTGCCGAAGTCGTCCAGCGCGATGCGCACCCCGTGGGCGCGCAGGTCGGCCAGGACGTCCACGACGCGCCGGGTCTCGGCCGGGCCGGTGGCCAGCAGCATGCTCTCGGTCACCTCGATGGTCAGCGCGTTGCGCGGCAGCGCGTAACGGCTCAGCACCTCCAGGGCCGTGTCCCGGAAGGTGCGCTCGCGCAGCTGCCGCCCGGAGACGTTGACCGTCACGGCGATGCCGTACCGCTCGTGCCACCGCTTGGCGTCGGCGCAGGCCTGCTCCAGCACCCACCCGCCGATCTCGACGATCAGCCCGGTGTCCTCGGCCACGGGGATGAACACGTCCGGCGGGACGGGCCGGCCGCCGGCCGGGGTCCAGCGCAGCAGCGCCTCGACCGCGTAGATGCCGCCCGAGGCGAGGTCGACGACGGGCTGGTAGGCCAGGCTGAGCTCGCCCGCGGCCAGGGCCCTGCGCAGACCGGCGGCGATCTCGGCGTGGTGCAGGCGCTCGGCGCGCAGGGTGTAGTCGAAGACCGCGATCTGGTTCTTGCCCGCGGCCTTGGCCGCGTACAGGGCCAGATCGACGTCGCGCAGGGCGTCGCTGGCGGTGGTCAGGGAGGCCTCGGCCAGGACGCCGACGCTGGTGGTCACGTACAGCTCGCGGCCGTCGAGGGCGTAGGGGGTGCCGCGCACCGCGGACAGCACCCGCTCGGCCATGGCCGTGGCGGTCTCCAGACCGGCGCCGGGCAGCACGATGGCGAACTCGTCACCGCCGAGCCGGGCCAGGACCTGGTCGCCGGTGATCAGGCCGCGCAGGCGGCGGACCACGGCGGTCAGCAACTCGTCGCCGACGGGATGGCCGTAGGTGTCGTTGACGTCCTTGAACCCGTCCAGGTCCAGCAGCAGCAGGGCGGGCGCGGGCCCGCCGGGGTGGGCGGCGTGGTCGGCGATGGTCCCCTGCAGGACCTCGCCCAGCAGGGAGCGGTTGCCCAGACCGGTCAGCGGATCATGGGAGGCGCGGTGGGCCAGGCTGCGCTGCAGGACGTCCTGCCGGCGCAGGGCGTCGCGCAGGTCGGCGGCCCGGGTCTCGGCGATCCCGGCCACCACGCTCAGCCGCAGCACCAGCAGGACGGCCAGGAGCAGGGTCAGCACCGTGACCGCAGGGTCGCCGTACGAGGAGGCGTCGCTGCGCAGCCAACCGCCCAGGATGGAGGCCGCCGGGCTGAGCAGGGCCAGCGCCAGGAAGACCAGGACGCGGTTCCGGCCGGAGGCGGCCGCGGGCCGGACCCGTCCGGCGCCGGTCATGCTGGGGTGCAGCGCCGCGGCTCCGATCAGCACCGACCAGCTCATCCAGCCGGCCGTGGTGATGAAGCCGGCCGGGCGACCGGCGACCTGGTCGAGCAGGTAGGCGCCGTCGGCGGCGAACAGGGCGAGGTAGGAGACGCTCATCAGGCGCAGCCACGGCGCACGGCTGCTGTCGAGGGTCATGCGGGTGATGACGCCGAAGGCGAACAGGTCGATGACCGGCGGGATGAGCGCGAGGACGAGCGCGGTGCTCAGCCGGCCGCTCTGGGCGAGCGCCGGGGCGATCAGGAAGGTCCACAGCGGCATGGCCACCCCGACGCTGATGATGCCGCCGTCCAGCAGGGCCGCCCAGCGGGAGCCGTTGGTCTGCAGGTTCAGCGAGATCAGGGCGGTCAGCGACAGGCCGTAAGCCGCCAGGGTGCCGATCCGGTACAGCTCCAGCAGCTCGGAGTTGCCCAGCCACACGCCGCCGACGCCCCAGCCCAGCGTGGTGGCCACCCAGAGCACCACGACGGCGGCGCGCATCAGCTGCCACGGCCGCGACCGCCCCAGGCCGTGGCGGCGGATACCCTCGAAGAGGGCCAGCGCCGAGGCGCCCTGCCCCAGCCCCCAGAGCAGCGCCTCCAACCTCGGCGACCGGTCGGTGGCGATCGAGGCGACCGCCGTCAGCACGCCTCCCAGCAGCAGGAAGCCCAGCCAGGCACGGGGGTGGACGGCCCGGCGGACCGGCGCCTCAGGTGAGGACGGGTTCATCAGGGTTCTCCTCGCCGTGTGTCCCGGCCGCCGATCGGCCCGCGAAGGGGGTGGCCGTCGGTCGGCGGGCGACGGCCTGCGCCGCAGTCGGACGGGAGCGGGCGCAGCCGAGACCGCGCGCTCCCGCCGTGGACTCCGGCGCCCTTCCATCGGCCGGCGGCCCGGAGAGCTGAGGAAACCCGCCGGGCCGGCGGAACCGACGCCGGCCCGGCTCCCCTCCGCGCGTCCCGGCAGCGGGCGGCGGAGCGGAGGCTCAGGAGACTCCGAGGCGGCTCCCGGTCACGCGTCCCGGCAGCGGGCGGCGGAGTAGAGGTGGCTGTCGGGGAACTCCGAGGCGGTCAGGACGCGGCCCACGACGATCACGGCGGTGCGCACGATCCCGGCGGCCCCGACCTGCTCCGCGATGTCGGCGAGGGTGCCGCGCAGGACCACCTCGTCGTCACGACTGGCTCTGGCCACCACGGCCACCGGGCAGTCGGCGCCGTAGTTGGGGACCAGCTCGCCGACGACCTGCTCGATCCGCTGCACCGCCAGGTGCAGCACCATCGTGGCCCGGCTCCGGCCGAGCGTGTCCAGGTCCTCGCCCTCGGGCATGGGGGTGGCCCGCGCGGAGGTCCGGGTCAGCACGATCGTCTGCCCCACCCCCGGCACGGTCAGCTCCCGCTTCAGCGAGGCCGCCGCCGCCGCGAACGCCGGCACGCCGGGGATCACCTCGTACGGCACCGCCGCGGCGTCGAGCCGCCGCATCTGCTCGGCCACCGCGCTGAACACCGACGGGTCCCCGGAGTGCAGCCGGGCCACGTCGTGCCCGGCCGCGTGGGCGGCGAGCATCTCGGCGACGATCTCGTCCAGCGTCATCCGCGCGGTGTCCACCAGTCTCGCCCCGGGCGGGCAGTCGGCCAGGAGCTCCGCCGGGACCAGCGACCCGGCGTACAGGCACACGGGCGAGGACGCGATCGCCCGCTGCCCCCGCACGGTGATCAGATCCGCGGCACCCGGCCCCGCCCCGATGAACCGGACCGTCATCTCTGCTCCTCCGTCGATTTGACCGCCGTCCAGACGGTCACGGGCATCAGGGGCCGCCAGCCGGTGAAACCGCCGACCGGGGCCGCCCGGCTGACCGCCAGCCGTACCAGGTCGCCGCCGAGCTCGCCGTACCAGGAGGCCACGACGGCCTCGGACTCGACGGTCACCGCGTTGGCCACCAGCCGGCCGCCGGGCCGCAGCGCCGCCCAGCAGGCCTCCACCACGCCGGGCACGGTGACCCCGCCGCCGACGAAGACGGCGTCGGGGGCCGGGAGGCCGGCGAGCGCGGCGGGGGCGGGCCCGGTCACCACGTTCAGCTCCGGGACGCCGAGCCGGGCCGCGTTCCCGGCGATCCCGGCGGCGCGGGCGGGATCGCGCTCCACCGCGACGGCCCGGTTGGCCCGATGCCCGCGCATCCACTCGATCGCGATGCTCCCGGCCCCCGCGCCGACGTCCCACAGCAGCTCGCCGGGGACGGGCGCGAGGCGGGACAGGGTCACCGCGCGCACCTCCCTCTTGGTGAGCTGGCCGTCGTGCGCGAAGGCGTCGTCGGGCAGGCCGGGGACGCACGGCAGCGGCACGGTCCCGGGGTCGGCCCGGCACTCGACCGCGACCACGTTCAGATCGTGTGTCACGGGCAGCGCCCAGTGGGCCGCCGTCCCGGAGAGCACGCGCTCCTCGGGGCCGCCGAGCCGTTCCAGGACGGTCATCGGGCTGCCGCCGTACCCGTCGGCGGCGAGCAGCGCGGCGACCTGCGCGGCGGAGCGGCCGTCGGCGGCCAGGACCAGGATCCGGCGGCCGGGGTGGACGGCGGCGCGCAGCGACTCGACCGGGCGGGTCACCAGGCTGACGACCTCGGTCCGGTCGGCGGCCCAGCCGAGGCGGGCGCAGGCCAGCGAGACCGACGACGGGTGCGGGACCACCCGGATCCGGTCCGACCCCAGCAGGCGGGCCAGCGTCGTGCCGATGCCGTGGAACATGGGGTCACCGCTGGCCAGCACGCAGATGCGGCGGCCGGAGTGGGCGGCGATCAGGCCGGGCAGCGCGGGCAGCAGCGGTGAGGGCCACACGACCCGCTCGGCGGTGGGCTCGGGGATCAGGGCGAGCTGCCGCGCACTGCCCATGAGCACCTCGGCGGTGTGCAGCTCACGGCGCGCGGCCGCCGGCAACCCGGCCCAGCCGTCGGCGCCGATCCCGACGACCGCGACGGTGACGGGGCCCGCGCCGGGGTCCGCGGGAGTGTCAGACATTGCCCATGACCCGGGTGACGCGGATCTCGATCACGACGCGGGCCGGGTTCTCCCGGGGCGTCCGGTAGCGCTCGGCGTAGCGGCGCTCGGCGTCGGCGACCGACCCGGGGTCCCGGCGGACCACCGCCCGGCCCTCCAGGGTCGACCAGCGCCGCCCGTCCACCTGGCAGACCGCGACGGGCACGCCCTCGCCGGCCGCCTCCCCCGCGTCCGGGACGTGGCGGGCCTTGCGCGAGGAACCCGAGGTGATCACCCGCGCGACGCCCGCGTCGGCGTCCAGCGTCACCCCCACCGGGACCACGTGCGGGGTGCCGTCGGGCCGCAGGGTGGTCAGCGTGCACAGGTGGCGCTCCCGCCAGAAGGCGCGGAACCCTTCCCCGAGATCCTTCAACACCCCGCCCTTCCCCGATCGTCATGGTTCAGGGCGACATGTTAGGGGGTGTCCGCCGGGCCGTGCCCGGCCGGGCACGGCGGAGCGACCGCCCGGCGGCCCGGCGGGACGGTGGCCCGGCGGGACCCGGCCCGGCGGGACGGTGGTACGGCGGGACGTCGAGGCGTCGAGGTGTCGAGGTCTGGAGCGCGCGGACGCGGGGCGCAGGGGCGGGTCAGCTTCCCGCGCTGTAGATCACCTGCTCCGGGGCGACCCGGACCGTGATGCGCTGCTCACCCGGCTGGCGGTACGGATAGGAGTCCACGTTCAGGTACTTCTTCGCCAGCCGGTCGATGACCGCGTCGGCGCCCTCCGGTTCCAGCCGTGCCGTGCCCGAGACGCTCACCAGGTGGAAGGCGTCCTGCGGGTCCAGGACGCTCACCGACACCCGGGGATCGGCGCGCAGGTGCCGTTCCTTGGCCCGGCCGACGGCCGTGTTGAAGACGACGTCGTCACCGTCGACGTCCACCCAGACCACGGTGCTGTGCAGCGAGCCGTCCGGCCGCAGGGTGGTCACCCATCCGTGCACCGGCCGGCGGAACAGTTCCTTGGCGTCGTCGTTCAGCTTCCCCACGGGGACCTCCATGATCGGTTCGGTATGCCCACGGACCGATCATGGAGGTCCCCGCGGTGATCCGTTCCGTTCCGCCACGCGCTCCCGGAATCCGCGTTCCCGTTCCCGACCTCCCGTTTACGCAGGCCCCCGCCCGCCCTCCGTTCATATGCCGCGCCCGCGCGGGTAGGGGCCGCCCATGACCGAACTTCGCCAGAGCGACCCCGCGGAGCCGGGTATCCGGCGCCGCCGCAGGGGCCGCGGTTTCAGCTACCACCACCCCGACGGCCGGCCGGTCCGCGACCGCCGCACCATCGCGCGGATCAGGTCGCTGGCCCTCCCCCCGGCCTGGACCGACGTGTGGATCTGCCGGTCGGCGGACGGTCACATCCAGGCGGTCGGCACCGACTCGGCCGGGCGGCGGCAGTACCGGTACCACGACGTCTGGCGCGTCGAGCAGGACCGGATCAAGTTCGACCGGGTGCTGGAGATGGCCGACCGGCTGCCGAAGTTCCGCGACCGCGTCGCCGAGCACCTGGAGCAGCGCGAGCTGACCCGCGAGCGGGTGCTCGCCGCGGCAGCCCGGATGCTCGACATCGGTTTCTTCCGGGTGGGCGGCGAGTCGTACGAGTCGTTCGGCCTGGCGACGCTGCGGATGGAGCACGTCACCTGCGCGGCGGGCCGGGTCACCTGCGCCTACCCGGCCAAGGGCGGCAAGCACCGCGAGATGGAGATCGTCGACGCGGACGTGTGCGAAGTGGTCACCGCCCTGCACCGGACCGGCGAGGACGGAGAGCTGCTGCGCTACCGGGACGGCTCCCGCTGGGTGGACGTGCGCAGCGACGACATCAACGCCTACCTGCGCGAGGCGTTCGAGTGCGAGGTGTCGGCCAAGGACTTCCGGACCTGGCACGCGACCGTGCTCGCCGCGGTGGGCCTGGCGGTCTCCACCCGGGCCCGGTCCCGGACCGGCAGGAGGCGGGCGGTCAGCAGGGTGATGACCGAGGTGGCCCGTTACCTCGGCAACACACCCGCCGTCGCCCGCGCGTCCTACGTCGATCCCCGTGTCGTCGAGGCCTACGAGAAGGGCCGGACCATCGCCCGGGCGCTCACCGAGCTCGGCGCCGAGGCCGGCTTCGGGCAGCTGTCCACCCACGGCGGCGTGGAGCGGGCCGTCATCTCCCTGCTGCGCCGATCGTGAATTCTCCGACGCCGATTTTGCCGACCTTTTCTCTCCCGAACCCGTATGAACCCGACAGGCGCGGGCATCCGAGTGAACAAGTTGAGCCGACATCGGTCGGATTTATCCCACATTCATTGGATTTGATGTGACTTCTCGGAATGACATCGCCTTCATCACGCACTGGTCCCGCCTCGCGGCCTGCCTCAGCGAGGATCCGGAACTGTTCTTCCCCATCTCGCTCCAGGGGCCGGGCCACATGCAGCACGAGCACGCCAAGGCCGTCTGCCGGCGCTGCCCGGTGCGCACCCAGTGCCTGGAGTACGCGCTCAGCACGCACCAGATGCACGGTGTCTGGGGTGGTACCAGCCCGGACGAACGGGCCGCGGCCCTGGCCGGCTCCCGGCAGGGCGCCAGCATGTGACGCCGGGCCCCGCAGCCGCCCCGCGGTCACCGCGCCGGCCCGCCTGACCGTACGGACCGCCCGGTACCCGTATCGGCCCGGGCGGCCACGACCTCTCGCACCGCACGTCCTTCCACGCGGCCTCCGGCCACGCCGCACCCTTCCAGCGCGCCCCGCATCGCGGCCCTTTGCCGTATCCCTTCACCGCGACCACCGCGTCCCTTGGCCGCGTCCGCGTCCACCGCGTCCCCTCCGTCGCGGTCTCTCCCGCCGTCCCTCCCCTCAGCGCGGCCGCCGCGCCGCACGGCCTCTCGCGCCGCCGATCCGGGCGGCCCGGATTGGCGGCCGCCCGGCCGGGTAGCCGCGGCGGGATCGGACGACCCTCGAAGCCCTTTCGTTGAGAGGTGGAGATCATGAGACGTACGGCCACGATGGCGGCCGCGGTGGCCCTGGCGGGCGCCGGAGCGGGGATGGCGCGGTGGCTGTCCTCGCGCCGCGCCGCGGACCCGGGCGGTGATCCCCGGGAGGCGAACAGGTGGTTGCCGGTGACGGTCAACCGCTCCCCCGAGGAGGTCATGCCGGAGGGCCGGTTGCCGGAACCCCTGGTGCGGCTCGGCGACACCGTCGAGGTGCGGGTCCGCAAGGCTCCCGGCGGCCGCGGTACGGAGCTCGCCGCGCGGCTGCTCGAACCGCCCCCCCGGGGCGCCCGCGGGGCGGTCGCCCGGATCAGCGGTGACGACCCCCGCCAGGAGGTGCGCAGGGCCCTTCGCGAGGCCAAGTCCCTCCTCGAGACCGGGGAGGTCCTCCGTCCCGACGAACCGTCCACGAACCGGCCCACGGCGACCGGGAAGGTGCTGGACCTGGCGATCCGCCGGGCGAGCGGGGAGGGACGGCTGTGAAGGCGCTGTGCTGGCAGGGCGTGAACGAGCTCTCGGTCGAGGAGGTCCCCGACCCGCAGATCCTCAACGCCCAGGATGTGATCGTGAAGGTCCGGCTGACCACGACGTGCGGCTCCGACCTGCACCTGCTGGGCGGCTACATCCCGGCGATGCGGGCCGGCGACGTCATCGGCCACGAGTTCATCGGCGAGGTCGTCGCGGTCGGATCGGAGGTCCGCAGGCACAAGATGGGCGACCGGGTGGTGGTCTGCTCGTTCATCTCCTGCGGCCGGTGCTGGTACTGCGAGAACGACCTGTGGTCGCTGTGCGACAACGCCAACACCAACCCCGGCATCGGACAGGCCCTGTTCGGGTACGAGCCCGGCGGCGTCTTCGGCTACTCCCACGCCATGGGCGGGTTCAAGGGCAGCCACGCCGAGTACGTCCGGGTCCCGTTCGCCGACTACGGCGCCTTCCCCGTGCCCGAGGGCGTGGACGACACCAGCGCCCTGTTCGCCTCCGACTCCGTGCCCACCGGCTGGATGGGCGCCCACCTGGGCGGGGTGAAGCCCGGTGACGTGGTCGCCGTGTGGGGATGCGGCGCGGTCGGCCAGATGGCGGCGCGCGCGGCGATGCTCCTCGGCGCCGAGCGGGTGATCTCGATCGACCGCCACCCCGAGCGGCTGGCGATGACCGAGCGGCACGTCGGCGCCGAGACGATCGACTACTCCGCCACCGACGTCGGGGCCGAGCTGCGGGAGCGGACCGGCGGCAGGGGGCCCGACGTCTGCATCGAGGCGGTCGGCATGGAGGCGCACGACACCGGCGTGCAGGGCGTCTACGACCAGGTCAAGCAGCAGCTGAGGCTGGAGACGGACCGTCCGTCCGCGGTCCGGGAGGCGATCTACGCCTGCCGCAAGGGCGGATCGGTCTTCGTCCTCGGCGTCTTCGGCGGGACCGTGGACAAGTTCCCGCTCGGCGCGATGATGAACAAGGGGCTGACCGTCAGGGGCGCGCAGCAGCACGGGCAGCGCTACATCCCGATGCTGCTGGAGCGGATGGCCAAGGGCGAGCTGAAGACCTCCCACCTCGCCACGCACCCGATGCCCCTGGACGAGGCGCCGAAGGGGTACGACCTGTTCAAGAACAAGAAGGACGGCTGCGTCCGGGCGGTGTTCCACCCCGGGACGTAGTGGCGCGGCGGGCGCAGGCCGTACCGCACGGCCCGCGCCCGCCGCCCGTCCGCCCGCCGTACCGGACCCGCCGTCCGTCCGTCCCGGTACGGCGGGCGGGCCCGGCTCCGGGTGGCCGGGCGCCGCGGGACGGTCCGGTGGGGAGGGTTTTGAGGGCCGTGACCCAAACGTTCACCCGCGGTCGATGACGGGCTCCGCTCATACCGGGCATACTCCTGCACGTGCAGCGTCGTTATCCGTTTCTCGACCATCCCGGACCGCTCGCCTTCGCCCACCGCGGCGGGGCTTCGGAGAACCGGGAGAACACCCACGCCGCCTTCGCCCGCGCGGTGGAACTCGGCTACACCTACCTGGAGACCGACGCCCACGCCACCGTCGACGGCGTGCTGCTGGCCTTCCACGACCACACCCTGGACCGGGTGACCGACCGGCGCGGCCGGATCGCCGCCCTGCCGTACCGGGTGGTGCGCGAGGCGCGGATCGGCGGCGTGGACGAGATCCCGCTGATGGAGGACCTGCTGGGCTCCTGGCCGGAGGCGCGCTTCAACATCGACGTCAAGGAGTCGACGGCCATCGCGCCGCTGGCCGAGGTGGTCCGGCGGACCAACGCCTACGACCGGATCTGCCTCACCTCCTTCTCCGACGAGCGCCTGCTGCGCGCCCGCGCCGCCATCGGCCGCGACGTGTGCTCCTCCCTCGGCCCACGCGGCGTCGCCACCCTGCGCGCCGCCGCCAGCACCGCCGCCTACGGCCGACTGCTCTCCCGGCTGGCCCGCGCCGGGGTGCCGTGCGCGCAGGTCCCGGTGGGCTTCCGCGGCCTGCGGGTCACCACCCCGTCCCTCGTCCGCACGGCGCACGCCCTGGGCATGCAGCTGCACGTGTGGACGGTCAACAACCCCGTGGAGATGGAGCGCCTGCTCGACCTCGGCGTGGACGGCGTGATGACGGACAACATCTCCGGGCTGCGCGGGGTGCTCGAGGCCCGTGGACAGTGGCACCCCGGCAGGCTCGCCGCCTGACCCGGCGCGGCGCCCCCGCGGTCCCCCTCCGGCCGCCCCCGCGGTCTCCCCTCCGGCCGCTCCCCCGCGGCTCCCCGCAGTCCCCCGGCCGCTCCCCGGCGGCTCCCCGACCACCCGGCGCGACTCCCCGATCCCCTCCTCCCCCAGCGAACCGAGGACGCCATGACCGCCGAACCGGCCGTCGAAGAGACCCCGCAGTCCCGCCGCCGCGAGCAGCGCGGCTGGTACTGGTACGACTGGGCCAACTCGGCTTTCCCCACCACGGTCCTGACCGTCTTCCTCGGGCCGTACCTGAAGAAGATCGCCGATACCGCCGCAGCCGGAGCCGAGTACGTCCCCGTGCTCTGGTTCGACATCCGGCCCAGCGCCTACTACTCCTTCGTGGTCGGCGTCGCCGCCATCCTGCAGATCATCCTGATGCCCATGGTGGGAGCCCTGGCCGACCACACCGGCCGGAAGAAGGAGATCATGGGGGCCTTCGCCTACCTGGGCGCGGGCGCGACGGTCTGCTTCTGGTTCCTGTCCGGTGACCGCTACCTGCTGGGCGGTCTCCTGTTCATCGTCTCCAGCGTCAGCTTCGCCGCCGCGTTCGTCGTCTACAACTCGTTCCTGCCCCAGATCGCCACGGCCGACGAACGCGACGGGGTCTCGGCGCGGGGCTGGGGCTTCGGCTATCTCGGCGGCGGCCTGCTGCTCGCGATCCATCTGGGGTTGTTCCTCGGCCACGAGTCCCTCGGCGTCGCCGAGGGTGACGCGGTGCGCCTGGCGCTGGCCTCCGCCGGCCTGTGGTGGGGCGGGTTCACGGTCATCCCGATGCTGCGGCTGCGCAACCGGCGGGCCGCGGCGCGGAGCGGGGAGACCGCGGGGCAAGCCGTGACCGGCAGCTTCCGGCAGCTCGGCCGTACGCTCAAGGACCTGCGCAACTACCCGCTGACGCTGGGCTTCCTGGTCACCTACCTCATCTACAACGACGGCGTGCAGACGGTCATCTCCTTCTCCGCCACCTACGCCGACCAGGAGCTCGGGCTGGGCCAGCAGGTGCAGATCGGCGCGATCCTGATGGTGCAGTTCGTGGCGTTCGGCGGCGCGCTGCTGCTCGGCAGGCTGGCGGCCTCCTTCGGCGCCAAGCGGATCGTGATGTACGCGCTGGTGGCCTGGACCGCCGTGGTCGCCGTGGCGTACTTCCTGCCCAAGGGGTCGGCGGCGGCGTTCTTCGCCCTCGGGTTCGCCATCGCGATCGTGATGGGCGGCACCCAGGCCCTGTCGCGCTCGCTGTTCTCCCACGTGATCCCCAGGGGCAAGGAGGCGGAGTACTACAGCCTGTACGAGATCAGCGACAAGGGTTCGACGTTCCTCGGCTCCTTCACCCTGGGTCTGGCGCTCCAGCTGACCGACAGCTACCGGCTCGGCATCCTCTCGCTGGTGGTCTTCTTCCTGGTCGGCCTGGCCGGGCTCGCCGCGCTCAACCTGCCCAAGGCCATCCGCGCGGCCGGCAACCCGGTCCCCGAACGCCTCTGAGGGTCCCTCCGGGGGCACTTCGCCGAGGACGGCGGCGAAAAGCGCGATTGGATCACGCCGTGTGTGGGAATCCACACACGGTATCAAGCGTTGTACGCCGTGGGAGTTCAACCCCTCACGACGGGGCCCTTCAGGAGGCATTGAGACATGGGCGAGCGTGCGCTGCGCGGTACCCGACTCGGGGCGACCAGCTACGAGAACGACCGCAACACCGATCTGGCCCCGCGTCAGGAGGTTTCCTACACCTGCCCGAAGGGCCATCGGTTCGACGTCCCGTTCGCGGCCGAGGCCGAGATCCCCGCGACGTGGGAGTGCCGCATGTGCGGTGTCACCGCGATCCGGGTGGACGGCGAGCTACCGGAGGCCAAGAAGGCCAAACCCCCCAGGACGCACTGGGACATGCTGCTGGAGCGGCGCACGATCGAGGACCTCGAGGAGGTCCTCAACGAGCGTCTGGCGATCCTCCGGGCCCAGCGCCGCAAGAGCGCCTGACCGGGACGCTCGCCGACCGGCGGGGCCGCGGACCGCGGCGGGACCCCGGCACCTCTCGGGTGCCGGGGTCCCGCGCCGTCCGGAGGCGGTCCCGTGCCGTCCTCCGCTGTTCACCGGCTGACTTTTCCGGCATTCTTCTCACCGACATGGGAACCGCAACACGAGTGCCGCAGACCCGCAGCATGGACGGCGAGGAGCTCTCCGCCGACCACGCGTGGGCCACACTCCGCAGGTACGGCCGCTGGCATCTGGCCCGCGACTCCTACACCCGCTTCCGGTACGGCGACGGCCTGACCAACTCCCGCGCGCTGGCCTTCCAGATCTGCCTGTCCATCATCCCCGGCGCCATCGCCCTGGTCGGGCTGAGCTCGGTGATCGACCAGGAGCGCCTCGGCCAGGCCCTGGAGCTGACGCTGGGCCACCTGGCCCCCGGCCCGGGCGTCGAGGCGGTCAGGGACGTGCTGGACGACAGCCACCGGCAGGCGAGCCGGACCGGCGGCACCCTCGCCCTCTCGTTCGGCCTGCTCACCGCGCTGGTCTCGCTGACCAGCGCGATGGCCCAGGTCGAGCGGGGCGCGAACCGCATCTACGGCGTCGAACGGGACCGCCCCTTCCACCGCAAATACGCCAGGGCCCTGGTGATGGCGCTGACCGCGGGTGCCTTCATGACGGCCGGTTTCACGGCGATGGTCGGCGGCGGCGCGATCGGCCGCGCTCTGGCGGAGGTGTACGACTGGGGGGAGGGCGCCCAGGACGCCTTCGCGCTGGTGCGCTGGCCGCTGGGTTTCCTGCTCGCGCTCCTGTCGACCTCCGTGCTGTTCCGCGCCTCCCCGCGGCGCCGGCAGCCCGGCCACACCTGGCTGGCCTTCGGGGCGCTGGTCGCCCTCGTCCTGTGGACGGCCTTCACCCTGCTCCTGGCCCTGTACATCGAGAGCAGCGGCACCTTCGGCGCCACCTACGGCCCGCTCACCGCCGTGATGGCCCTGCTGCTGTGGTCCTTCCTCAGCTCGATGGCCCTCTTCCTCGGGCTGGCCTTCGCCGCCCAGCTGGAGGCCTGCCGCGCAGGGGACTCCACGCCCTGCGGGCCCGACCCCGGTCCCACCGCCGAGGAGGAGCGCGAACCCCTGGTGGGAGCGGTCGGCTCGGCGGCCATCGCGGCCGTGCGGGCCGGTGTCAGGGCGGTGCGGGCCGCGCTCCGGTTCTGGCGGCGGAACAGACCGGCCGGTTAGGGCGGGTGTGGAACCGGCCGACCGCCCAGGACCGGCGCGGCGGGCCGGTCAGCGGTGCGGCGCTCCCCCCGCCGGGGCCGGCCCTCCGGGACGCCGGTCAAGGCAGGATCTCGACGTACCCGTCGCTTCCGTGCACGCGGATCCGCTGCCCCTCGCGAATCAGCCGGGTGGCGTCCGGCACGCCGACGACGGTCGGCAGGCCGTACTCCCGGGCGATCACCGCGCCGTGCGTCATCAGTCCGCCGACCTCCGTCACCAGGCCTGCGACGGCGACGAAGAGGGGCGTCCAGCTCGGGTCCGTGTGGGCCGTGACGAGGATGTCACCCGGTTCGAGATCGGCCCGGGCCATGTCCAGGACGACGCGGGCGCGCCCCTCGACGGTCCCGGCGGAGACCGGCAGGCCGATCAGGGCGCCGGCCGGCACGTCGTCGCGCCGGTGGGCCCCGGTGACGGCCTCGCCGTCGGACGTGAGCACCCGGGGCGGCGTGAGCGCGTGGTACGACCGGAACTCCTCCTTGCGCCGGCGGATCAGCTCCTCGTCCACCCGGTTCGAGCGCACGGCGTCGTGGAACTCCTGGAACGTGAGGTAGAAGACGTCCTCCCGCTCAGGGAGCACGCCGGCCCGGACGAGACGCCCGGCCTCCTCCAGCAGGGCCTCCTTGTAGACGAGGTAGCGGCTGACGATGCCGTACTTCGGGTACTCCCGGTAGCCGATGAAGGTCCGGACCCGGTCGATCATCCTCTCGGTCTCGTCGGCCCTGCGCTCCCCGTCCGGCAGGGCCCGCAGGCGTTCGAGCACCTCCTGCGCCTTCTTCCGCGCCTCCTGCCGTCCTCGCTCGAAGCGCCGTCCGGCGGCGCCCGGCTCGAAGTTCCTGACGTTGTCGAGGATGGCGGGCACTAGCGTGGCGGGGCGTTCGCGCCAGCGCGGTCTCGTGACGTCGATCTCGCCGACGCAGCGCATGCCGTACCGGTCGAGGTAGGACTCGATGGCGCGGCGCGCCTCGGCCCCGCCCGGGAGCTCCGGCAGCCCGTCCAGGAAGCCGTCGTCCTCGACGCCCCGCAGGAACGCCACCACCTCCGGATGCGGGCGGATCACGTCGGCGACGTCAAGCAGCGCGAGTCCCATCTCCGACGTGACGTTGCCGGGGGCGGACAGCGTGAGGGTGTCGGCCGCGTTCTTCTCGCCCAGCCATTCCCGCAGCCGGTCGTTGAGCCACCAGGTGGCCTCCATCCCCGCCATGATCACCTGCATGCTCAACGGGTCACCGAGGACCCGCTTGTGCTCCTGGAACGCCTCCAGCAGGAAGTCGAACAGCGCCGGTCCGGTCTTCGTCCGGATGTCGCGCCGCAGGGCGGCGAGGGAGGCCTGGCTGCGTTCGATCAGCTCGGCGACGATGGCCGGATCGGTCTCGATCGGGGCGGGCGGGCCGCCGGCCGGCGGCCCGCCGGGACCGCCCGGATCGCCGTCCGGGAGCGTCGGGACGAAGCCGTGGCGGTCGAGTACGGTCTCCAGCGCGTCCCTGACCAGCGGGTCGCCTCTCCCCATGACGTCCAGGAGGCCGGCGCGGCTCGCGGGCGAGGCCAGGCGCCGGGTGACGTCGACGAACAGCCTCCCGCCGGCCTCGTGCATCGGCACCATGGCCGTCAGCCGCCACATGGAGAGCCCCAGGGGTTTCATGGGGTCGGTCATCATCTGCTGATGGCCGACGGAGACGTAGACGTGGTTCTCCCGGTCGCGGGCCGCGGGGACGGGGAACAACGTGGTGATCGGCCGGCTCTGCACGATCTGGAAGTCGTCGCCGGCCAGGCACCACTCGATGTCCTGCGGGCGGCCGAAATGCGCTTCGATCCGCCGCCCGAGCCGGACGAGCCGCACGACCTGCGCATCCGTCAGCGCCGGCCGCCCCTGCCGCTCCGGGTCGGCCTCCGCCTCCCGCGTTCCCCCGGCCGGCGGGGCGTGGCCGGCACGCCGTCCGGCCGCGACCGCCCGGGCGACGACCTCACCGTCGCGCACCCTGAAGACGTCCGGGTTCACCAGGCCGGAGACCAGGGCCTCGCCGAGGCCGAAGCCGGCTTCCACGGTGGCGGCCTTCCGGTCGCCCGTGACGGGGTCGGCCGTGAACAGGACGCCGGCCGCATCCGGGAAGACCATCTGCTGCACGACCACGGCCATGCGGACCTTCCGGTGGTCGAAGCCGTTCCGCAGGCGGTAGGTCACGGCCCGCTCGGTGAACAGCGACGCCCAGCACCGGCTGACGTGCCGGAGGACCGCCGCCGGCCCCACGACGTTCAGGTACGTGTCCTGCTGGCCCGCGAAGGAGGCCGTCGGCAGGTCCTCCGCCGTCGCGCTGGACCGCACGGCGCAGGCGGTCCGCCCGCCGAGCCGGGCGAGCGCGCGGGTGATCGCCGCCGCCAGGTCGTCCGGGACGGCGATCCCTTCCATGGTCCGGCGGATCTCCGCGCTGAGCGTGCGGATCGACTCCCGGTCGTCCGGGTCCAGGCGTGACAGCCGGTCGAGCCGGTCGCCGACCGACGGCGCTTCCGTCATGATCCGCCGGAAGGCGGCCGTCGTCACGCAGAACCCGGCCGGCACGCGGACGCCTTCGATCCGCGACAGCCCGCCCAGTTGCGCGGCTTTGCCGCCGACGACCGCGACCTGCGTCTCGTCCACCTCTTGAAGATCCACCACGTACCGCTCGGTCAACGCATCCACGCCGTGCCCCCGCTTCCTCGTCGGTACCGCGTCCGGCCGCCGATTCTGCGGCAGGACCCGGGTCTTGCCGCAAGCCCCCCTGTGCGCTGTACGTTGAAAGTGGCGGGGAGTGGGATCTCCTTACCCTGCACCTGCCTCCGCCGACCCCGGGCGGGGACCGGACGGTGACGGATCACGCGCCCGGACCGCAGGGCCCGGGATGGCGCAGCCTCCACACGGTGCCGCGGATGACGGCCTCCTTGTGGCGTGCCGATGCCCAGCCGGTCAGGACGGCGCCGAGCGGGCTGTCGTCGGCGCGGGTGAACTGGGTGACGCCGTCGCGGCGGCCCAGGCTGATGTTCTGCCAGAGATGACGGATCCTGGCCGGGCGCAGGTCTCGTCCCGTCACCAGGCCGGCCACCGCGTCGCCCGCCTGCAGTCCCATCGGCAGGCCGGTCTGGCAGGACATCCGCGATCGCCCGCCCGCGGCCTGCGCGTTCGCGGCGTCCCCGATGCCGAACACCCCGGGGTGCGAGAGCGAGCGGAGGGTCGCGTCGACCAGCATGCGGTCCTGCTCGTCCACGGCCAGTCCCGAAGCCGCCGCCAGGCCGGCGACGCGGAAGCCGGCGGCCCACACCACGGTGTCGGCGGGTGCCTCGCGGCCGTTCTCCAGGAACAATCCGCCCGGGCCGACCTCGGCGACCGTACGGGCCTCGGTCAGGCGTGACCGCAGCCGGACCGCCTCGCCCGCGACGGCGAGGGTGAACGCGTGCTCGGCCGCCCCGGGCACCGCGTCCAGGTCGGCGCCGCTGCCGAGAGCGTAGACCAGCACGTCGTAGCCCACCTCGTACGGGACGGTGTCCAGCCGCACGACCCGCGCGCCGAGGTCGAGTCCCGTCACCCCGGCCACCACCAGCTCCACACCGGTGCCGTCGAGCAGGCCGCGCAAGGGCAGGTCTGCGAGCACCTGCCCGGCCGCCAGCTGGTGGAGTCGCACCCGCTCCACGAACCGGTCGCTCACGTTCACCAGCGTCACCCGGGCATCGGTGCCGCGCAACCGCCGGGCCGCCCGCTTGGCGGCGGCCAGCCCGGCGTAACCGGCGCCCAGTACCACAACGCGCTCTGCCATGGTTCCTCCGATCGAGTCCCCATTTGAACCGGCAGGCCGCTCGATTCGTGACACCGCCCGGGTGTGAGCGTCCTCACACGAGCTGAGCGGCGGCGAACGCGAGCTCGGCGGGATTCATCAGCGTCCGCACCGTGTCGACCCGGCCATCGCCGATCTCCACGGCCATGACCGCGCGCAGTTCGCCCGCGTGCCGCAGGAGCACGGCGAACTCGCCGTTGACCTCCGCGACCGCCGCCGTCACCGCGGACGCCTCCGGCCGGACGCTGAGACCGCGCAGATAACGAAGACGGCCCGCTCGGCCGGGCTCAGGCGCTCCAGCAGGACCAGCAGGCCCAGTGACACCGATTCGCGTTGCTCGGCGGTCTCCAGCGGACCGAGCACGCCGTCCCCGGTGAGTACCGGCTCGGGCAGCCACGGGCCCGCGTAGCTCTCCCGGCGCCGCCGCGCCGAAGCGAGCTGGTTCAGGCACAGATTGGTGATTACCTTGGTCAGCCAGGCGGCCGGAACATCGACACGGCCGGCTCGGCTCCAGCGCAGGAACGTCTCCTGCACCAGGTCCTCGGCTTCGGCGGCCGAGCCGAGCAGCCGGTAGGCCAGACCGAGCAACCGGGGCCGCTGCTCCTCGAACACCTCCACCGGCGTCCGCGGCCGCTCACCCGCGTCCGTCCCCAGGAGATCCACCCGCCCGATGTTAGACGTCCGCGATCTCCCTGCCGCAGGAGGCCTCGGCGGTCGGAGATCCGTGGCGCCGGGCCGGCCGCACGGTCTCGGGGCCCGGACGCGCCGCGGCAGGCCGGAGCCCGCCTCGTCAGGAGGCGCCGAGCCCGCGGGGAGGGTAGACGTGGTCCAGCACGTGGCCGGGCGGCAGGATGCAGCGGCGATGCGCGTTCTCCTGCGTGCAGCGGAGGGCCGCCTCCCGGCGCGGCAGCCTCGCCTGCGCGGCGGATGATCCGGGGCGGCCGTCCAGGGCGCCTCCGAGGACGCCGTAGTGCCCATCCGGCATCGAGTGCTCCAACCATTGGCGGATCGGCCGTGGCCGTGGGCTGGAAATCCTACAGAATCGTCCGCATATGACCCATAACTGCCTTTTGACTCTTTTATGCTGATCATTGTCAGAGAGCCGGCCGGGGACCTCCCACCAGGCCCCCATAGCACCGTGATAGGGAATTTTTGCCAGATTCCCGGCGAACTCCTCGGTCAATATCGTGACGGCACCTCGCCTGACCACCCCCCATCGGCCGAGGAGGCCCGACAGAGATGTCAAGGATGTCAAGGATCCCCCGTTCCGCCCTCGCGTTCGCCCTCGGACTCGCCTTCCTCGCGACCGCGCCCCCCGCCCAGGCGGCTCCCCTCTCCCCCGCCCCCGCGGTCCAGACGGACCGGACCGCCCAGGCGGCGGTCCGCGTCGTCCGCTACGACGCGAGCCGGGCCGCCGAGTTCCGCTCGGCCGTGGACCAGGCGGCCCAGATCTGGAACGACAGCGTGAGCAACGTCCGCCTCGTCGCGGGAAGCCCCGCCGACTTCGTCGTCCTCGCGGACAACGGCTGGCCCCGCGCCCAGCCCGTCGGGCGGGGCCGGGGCACGGTCTGGATGGGCCGGCAGGCCACGAGTCAGGGCTACGCCCCGCTGCGCATCGCCACCCACGAGATCGGCCACATCCTGGGCCTGCCCGACCGGCGCACCGGCCGGTGCACCGACCTGATGTCGGGGTCGAGCGCGGGCACCGGCTGCACCAACCCCTACCCGAACACCGCCGAGAGGGCCGCGGTCGACCGGAACTTCGCGGGCCTCACTCCCCCGGCGGTGCAGTTCGGCGAGATCTACGTCGACGCCCCCGCCGACGCGGCCCCGTAGCCGAGCGGCCTCCCCGTCCCGTCCGCGCTCTCCCGGCGTACGGCGGCGGCCCCGGCGAGGCGGGGCCGCCGGGCGCGGGCGGGACGCCGGACGTCCCCGGGCCGGGAAGGGCCCGGGGACGTCCGGTGAGAGCGGGCCGGTTCCCGGGCAGGACGTGGTCGTGACCAAGACCCGTATCAGCGTCTCCTGTGACGCGGCGGCCGGCCCCGAGCGGGTGTTCGCCGTCCTGACCGACTGGCCGCGGCACGACGAGTGGATGGTCCTGACCCGCGCGCACGTCGCGGCCGGCGACGGGCGCAGCGCCGGAAGCAGGCTGGCGGCCTTCACCGGCGTGGGCCCGCTCGGTTTCCTGGACACCATGGAGATCACCCGCTGGGATCCGCCGGCGGTGGTCGAGGTCCGGCACACCGGACGGCTGGTGCGCGGCAGGGGCGCCTTTCGGGTGCTGCCCCGCGAGGGCGGCGGCAGCACGATCGTCTGGGAGGAGGAACTCGATCTGCCGTTCGGCGCCGCAGGGCGGCTCGGCTGGCCGCTGCTGCGCCCGCTGAACGAGGCGCTGTTCCGGCTCTCCCTGCGCCGCCTGGCCGAACTCAGCTCGTCGTGAGAGCCGCCGGACGCCGGCCGGCGATCCGGATCGCACGACCGGCCGGCGGCCGGCTCCCTCCCGGAGCGCGACCGCCGGTCAGCGACCGGTGAGGTCGCGGCCGGAGTCTCGCGGGGCCGGTCCCGCCGGCTCGTCGTGGATCACCTGACCGTGGATCACCGGGCCGGACCCGCCGGCCCGGCCGCGCGCCGCCTCGTCGAAGGACGCTCCCATCGGGCCGAACGGCGTGCCGAAGGCGAGACCGGGACCGGCGGCCCGCGCGGCCAGCGTGCGGATCCTGCGGGCGAAGAACCAGGTGCCGAGCCTGCGCATCAGCGGCCGGGTGAACGGCAGCACGAGCAGGAACCCGGCGACGTCGGTGAGGAAGCCCGGGGTGAGCAGCAGCGCCCCGCCCGCGACGATCATGGCGCCGTCGGCGAGCTCCCGGTCGGGCATCCGGCCGCCCTGCAGCGCGGTCTGCAGGCTCTGCCAGGCCCTGCGGCCCTCACGGCGGACGATCCAGGCGCCGAGGAGGCTGTCCGCGAGCAGCAGGGCGACCGTCAGCGGGCCGCCGATGACCTGCCCCACCTGGATCAGCGCCCAGATCTCCAGGACCGGGACCACCAGGAAGGCCAGGAAGAGTAGAAGGCGCATCGTTTCCTCACTCGTGCGGACGCCGTACGACAGTGACAACGCCGGCGGGGTCCTCCGCGTTCCATCGGTGTTCCATCGGCGTTCCATCGACGTCACGGGAGCGGGCCGCCGGTCGGATCCGCGGGTGAGGGCGGGCTCCGGCTCGGACTCCGCGGAGCGGTCACGGGCGGCGATCCGGCGAAGTCGGCTGCGCACTCGTGGTGACGGTGGTGCGGTCGACGAGGTTGAAGACCGTGTGCGGGTCGTGCCCGCCGAACAGCAACGAGATCACGATCGCGGCCGTCGCCTCGAGGTGGTGGGCGTGCCGGAGACCGCCCACCGGCAGCGGTTCGCAGCCGAGGTCGGTGATCAGCCGGCGCGCGACGTCCAGCGCGGCGGGATCGTCACCGCAGTAGGGCACGGTGAGGCGGCGGCCGTCGAACACCGGCGGGTCCAGCCGCCAGACCCGCGCGTGGCAGAGGTTGAACGCCTTGACGACATGGCCGCCGGTCGCCCGCTCGATCTCCTGGGCCATCGACCGGCCGGGCGGGGTGACCAGGGTGAAGTGCTCGACCTCGACCGGGTTGTTGCAGTCGATGATCACCTTGCCGCGCAGCGCGTCACCGATCCGGTCCAGCGTGGCCGCCATCCCCTGGTGGAGCACCGCGATGAGGGCGACGTCCGCGAACTCGGCCACTTCCCCGAAGCCGCCGGTGCGGGCGCCCCACCCGGCGGCCAGGGCGCGCGCCTTGGCCGCCGTGCGACCGGTGATCATCAACTCGTGCCCCGCCGCGGTCCACCGCGTGCCGAGCGCGCCGGCCATCGCCCCGGCGCCGAAGATTCCGATTCTCATGGGCGGTAACGCTAGGGAGGCGCAGGGAACCTCCTGGTTCCCTGCGCGGTCAGGCGCCGTCCTCTCCGGTCAGGCGCGGTCCTCTCCGATCAGGGACCGTCCTCTCCGGCCAGTTCCTCGGCGTGGTCCTCGGCCCATCGGGCCAGTACCGTCACCGGTCCGAGCAGGCTGCGGCCGAGCTCGGTCAACCGGTACTCCACGCCTGCGGGCGCGGTGGCCAGATCCCGCCGCTCGACGAGGCCGTTGCGCTCCAGCTTGCGCAGCGTCTGGGTGAGCATCTTGTTGCTGATCCCGCCGATCCGGTCGCGCAGGTCGCTGTAGCGCCGGGGGCCGCCGCCCAGCCCGAACACCACGACCACCGACCAGGTGTCGGCGATCAGGTTCAGCGTGCTGCGGGCGGGACAGTCGGCGAGGAACACATCGTGGTCGCTCATGCGCACCGACCGACGGGCCCGGCGGCCTGTCCGCCCTGCTCCCGTCTCACCGGGCCGGTCCACCGCACGGCGTTCCCGCAGGCCGCCTCTTCGCGCCGCACTCAGGCCGCTCCGCGCCGCGTGCCGAAGTAGGCCGCCGCGACCCGGGTGTGCAGGGGGAAGGCCAGTTCCCGAGGCCGGTCGATCACCAGCCACTCCGACGTCTCGGCCGTGGGAGCGACCGGCGGGAGCGCGGACGCGGCGGTCCGCGGGCCCAGGGCGAAGACCAGAACGGTGCCGTCGGGGGCGCTGAGCACGTCGAACAGCCGGACGTCGGCGACGTCGGCGACGATGCCCGTCTCCTCCCGCAGTTCCCGCACGGCCGCCTGCTGCCAGGACTCACCCAGGTCGATGAAGCCGCCGGGCAGGGCGAGCGCGCCCCGGTGCGGCTCGACGTCACGGCGGACCACCAGCAGGCCCTCGTCCACCGGCAGCACCATCACCGCGACCGGGAGAGGGTTGAGGTAGGAGGTGTTCCCGCACGCGGAGCAGGTCCGCGGCCAGGCCTGGTCCGGGGTGTAGGCCGTACCGCAGAAGGAGCAGTGGGAGTTTCTGACCGTCACGGCGGTGAGACTAGCAACCCCCGCTCCTCCGGCACGGCGGTACCGGCTCCGGGGCGGCGGGACGGGTGCCGCCGCCCCGGAGCCGGCGGCCGCGGACCGCCTCGCGACCGCCGGCGGTGATCACCGGAGCACTCCTGGACGGCGGACCGGGCCGCATAAATCGATTGGGCGTGTTCGGTGGGTTTGTTAGGTTCCCCGCATGCCCTCTCAACGCGCCCTGCTGCCGCGCTCGACACCGGCCGCCTCAGGGGTGTCGTCCCGCTCGATCACCGCACTGCTGGACCGGCTCGAAGCGCGATCCGTCGAGTGCCACTCCATCATGGTCGTGCGCCACGGCCACGTCCTCGCCGAAGGCTGGTGGGCGCCGTACTCGGCCGGACGCCCGCACCTGCTCTACTCGCTGACCAAGTCCTTCACCTCGATCGCCGTGGGGCTCGCGATCGCCGACGGGCTGCTCTCGCCGGACGACCGGGTGGTGGACGTGCTGCCCGACCACGTCCCGGCCGACATCTCGGAGCAGGGGCGCCGCCTCACCGTCCACCATCTGCTGTCCATGACGACCGGGCACCGCGCCGACAGCCTCGACGAGGCCTGGCGGCTGGAACCGGGCGACCTGGTCAAGGGCTTCCTGCGCGTCCCGTTCCCCGAGGCCGAGGGGACCCGGCACGCCTACGACAACGCGACCACCTTCGTCCTGGCCCGGATGGTCGAACGGGTGACCGGACGCACCCTGCCGGAATTGCTCGACGAGCGCCTCTTCGCGCCGATGGGCGTCGAGCACGCCGAATGGGACCGGGTGGCGAGTGGCGCCGCCTTCGGATTCCACGGGCTGCACCTGACGACCGAGGCCGTCGCCGCCTTCGGTGAGCTGCTGCTGCGCGGCGGCCTCTGGGGCGACCGGCGGCTCGTCCCGCGCGGATGGGTGGAGCTCGCCACCAGGCGGCACATCGAGACCCTGCAGGTCGAGGGCTGGTCGGAGAGCCCCGACGCGCTCTGCGGATACGGCTACCAGTTCTGGATGTCGCGTCACGGTTACCGCGGCCAGGGCGCCTTCGGCCAGCTGTGCGTGGTCGTCCCGTCGCACGACCTCGTGGTCGCCGTGACCGGCGCCGAAACGCAGATCGAGGCCGTTCTCGACCCCTTGTGGGAGTGCCTGCTGCCCGGCCTGGACCACGCCGCGAGCACCCGGGACGACGAGATCCTCGCCGAGCGGCTGCGGCGGCTGTCCCTCGCGCCGGTGCCGGGCCGGGCCGCCCCGGAGCGCTCCGCCAAGGCCCGGATCGACGCCTGCGGCGAGGACTCGCCGCTGCCCGGCGGGACCGCGGTGGCCGTCGATCCGGTGGACGGCGGATGGCTCCTGCGGCTCGGGGCCTCCCTGGAGGTGGCGGTCGGCCACGGCCGGTGGAGGGAGAGCTCTCCGCTGGGCCGCCCGGTCGTCGCGACCGGCGCCTGGCAGGGCGGGGCGTTCGTCGCCGACCTGTACGTCATCACCACCCCGCACCGGGTCCGGCTGGTGGTCGACGCCGCCGCGGGCACGGCGGTGGCGACGTGGAACGTCGTGCCGCTGACCGGTCCCGATCTGGCGTTGCATCTGCGGTCGCCGCTGATGACCCGGCCCGACGTCGCGTAGGCGGTGCCGCCCTGGGACGGTCCGCGCGTGCGGCCGGACCGGTCGGCGCCCTACCCGCACGGCAGCGGGGCGGGCAGGATCAGGCGGACCCTGGTGCCCTTGTCGGGGCGGCTGTCGATCTGCACGGTGCCGTCGTGCAACTCGACGATCTTGCGGGTGATGGACAGGCCGATGCCGGTGCCGCCGATGGCGCGCTCCTCCGCCTCGGGCGCGCGGTAGAAGTCGTCGAAGACGTGCTCGATGTCGGCCGCACCGATACCGATGCCGGTGTCGCACACCTCCACGGTCGGGGCCGGATCGCTCCACGCGGCCACCTCGATGCGGCCGCCGGGCGGGGTGAACTTGATCGCGTTGTCCAGCAGCTGGGTCAGGGCGTGCTGGACCCGCCCGGCGTCGGCGCACGCCATCACCGCCCGCGGGGCGTGCACGGTCATGGTCAGCTGTCCGGTGCGGACGCGCTCGGCCAGGGCGGCCACCGTACGGTGGACCAGGGCGGCCAGGTCGGCCTGGTCCGGGGCGAAGGCGGCGGTGCCGGCGTTGAGGCTGGCCATCAGCAGCAGCTCGTCCAGCAGGTCACGGAGCCGGTCGCTGTTGCGCTTGATGACGCGCAGGAACCTCTGCTCGGTGGCCTCGTCCAGGTCACCGTCACAGATGATCTGCAGGTAGGAGCTGATCGCCGTGAGCGGGGTGCGCAGCTCGTGGTTGACGGTGCGCAGGAACTGGTTCTTCAGCTCCTCGACCTCCCGCATCCGGGCCAGCATCTGCTCGGACCGCAGGGCGTGGTGGTGCAGCTGCAGCAGCCCGGCGGTGTTGCCCGCCAGGGTCGTCAGCGCCTGGCGCTGGTCGTCCGAGAGCAGGCGCGGCCGGGTGTCGGCCACGCACACCGTGCCCAGTGCGTGGCCGTGACCGCTGACCACCGGCGCTCCCGCGTAGAAGCGCACGTACGGCTCCCCCACCACGACCGAGTTGTCGTGGAAGCGGGGATCGGCCTGGGCGTCGGGGATCTCCATGATCCGGTCGCCGCAGATGGTGTACTGGCAGAACGAATCGCGCCGGTCCATCTCGGTCCAGGTGATGCCGTGGCGGCCCTTGAGATACTGCGTGTCGTGCCCGACCAGGTTGACCAGTCCGATCGGTGTGCCGCACACGTGCGCGGCCAGGGTCGCGATGGAGGAGAACTGCGGCTCGGGGACGGCGTCGAGGGCGTGCAGCTCCTCCAGTTCGCGCACCCGCTCGGCCTCGTCGTCCGGCCGCGGCCAGGACGTCATCGCACTCCACCCGCTTCCGGGGTCACCAGAAATGTGCCGGCCCAGGGGCACCGCACCGCGGCGCAGCTGGTCGCCGGACCACTTCCTGCCTACCCTCGACAAAGCACGGAATAGCGGATTTCAGGTGATGTTTTGGTCATCATCGACAGCCGGGCTGGGGCGAAGGGTGGGCATCATGACCGATCACCGGAAGTTCCGGGCGAGTGATCAGGATCGCGACAAGGTGGCGGAGATCCTCCGCGTCGCCGCCGGCGAGGGGCGCATCAGCCTGGAGGAGCTGACCGGGCGGATCGACCGCGCCTACGCCGCCCGCACTCTGGGCGAGCTGGACGAGGTCGTGTCGGACCTGCCGGGGTACGGCGCACTCTCCCCGGCCGCCACCCCTTCTCCCACGTCGGCCGGCCCTCCGTCCCGCACGCCGGCCGGGGGCGACGTACTGCGGCTCCACACGGGCAGCGGCAGGATCACGCAGGCGGGCCGCTGGACGGTGCCCCGGCACATGAGCGCCGAGGCCGGCAGATGGGGCAGGGTACGGATCGATTTCACCCTGGCCGACTGCCCGCACCGGGAGGTGCTGCTCGACGTCGAGATCACCTCCTGGTTCGGCGACATCGTCGTCGTGGTGCCCCGCGGCTGGTGGGTCCACGACGAGGAGGTCGTCCGGCGCCGGATGGGCGCCGTCCACAACCGCCCGCCGGTGCCGCTCGCGCCCGACGGCGTCAGCGTACGGCTCACCGGCCATGTGCAGACCGGCGACGTCTGGGTGCGCTACCGCAGGACCACCGCCTGAGCCCTGCTCATCGGCGGACGGCTTGAGCCGGCCCCGCCCGGCTCCCGGATCGGTCCCCGTCCGGAGGCTCACCCCCCGGCCGCGGCTCCCGATTCCCCCTCGCGCCCAAGATCCACCACCTGATACGGTCCTCGATCATGGTCTACATGTCGTCCGGCACCGCTCCCACGTTCGTGCTGGTCCACGGTTCCGGCTCCAACTCGTTCATGTGGTCCTCCGTCCAGCGCGAACTCGCCCTGCTCGGCCACCGCAGCCTCGCCGTCGACCTGCCGGGGCACGGCCTCGACGCGCAGTACCCCGTCGCCTACCAGGCGCCGCAGGATCTCGACGCGTGGGCTGCCGAACCGTCGACGCTGGCCGGGACCACCCTCCAGGACAACGTCGACGCGGTCGTCGACGTCGTCCGCCGCGTGGCCGGGCACGGACCGGTGGTGCTGGTGGGCGCCAGCCTCGGAGGGACGACCGTCACCGGAGTCGCCAACACGATCCCCGGCCTGGTGGATCGGCTGGTGTACATCTCCGCGTGGGCGTGCGTGCAACGGGCGAACCCGATCGAGTACATGCAGGAGCCCGAGTTCGCGGACAGCCTGATGCCGTCCCTGGGCGCGTTCAACATCGGGGACCCGGCTCGGCTCGGCGTCGGCCGGGCCAACTACCGCACCGCCGATCCGGCGCTGCTGGCCGGCCTCAAGGCGGCGACCATGGCCGACGTCACCGACGAACGGTTCAGGGCGTTCCTCAACATCCTGCAGCCCGACGAGTCGATCGCGGTGATGACGGCCGACGCCCGTGGTCACGCCGACACCTGGGGCACGGTCGCCCGCACGTACATCCGCCTCACCGGCGACCGGTCCATTCCGCTGGCCATGCAGGACAGACTGATCGCCGAAGCGGATGCGCTGACTCCGGGCAACCCCTACGAGGTCCACACCCTGGACACCACACACGCGGGGTTCGTGTTCAGGGCAGCGGAAGTGGCGGCCGTCCTCGACAAGTCAGCCGTCTAGCGACGGTTCAGAGCCGGATGCCCTTGATGATCTTCGTTAGCTCCGGCGCGAGGGGCCGGCTGGCCATCACGGTGACGACGACGCCCTTACGCTCGACCCAGCCCGCGTACCGGCCGTGGCCCAGCGCGCCGTCCCCCTCCTGGGTGAGCACCTGGCGAGCGCCGATCCGCACGGTCTCCGTGTCACCGGAGAACGTCCCGAGGTCGAACGGAGCGTTCTTCAGCTGCGCCGGCCCGCTCGCCTTCGGCCAGCACACCACCCTCACCCACAGCGACCGGTGCTCGGGGTCCACCTCGGAGCGGTCGTCCCCCCACTGGTAACCGTACTCGGTGATCCCATCGTGCTCGTTGACGACGACCTGGCCGTAGGTGAAGCCCTTCGGAATGTGGCCGACACGGATCCCCTCGACGGCGGCGGCGCCTCTGGGAGGCATGTCGATCTCAGCGCCGGACGACCGCTTCGCCTCTGCTCCGGTCGGGACGGGACAGGCGGGACGCTCCACGGCCTGGGCGGGGAGCGCTATCAGCGCCGCGGCGACGGGCAGCACGGACAGGACGGCGAGCTTTCGCATCTCGTTCATGTTCGATTTCGACGCGACGGCTGTGAAGAAAGTTCGGCGCCGGGCGGCGGCAGCCGGTTCGTGCCGCTCGGTCCGGTGGGCCAGGGCACCGGGCAGGCGTGTCGCCCGACGCGGCGCGGCCCTCTGCCCGGAGCCGACGGTCAGCGGGGGTCGATCGGCGTCGGCGTCCCGGCCGCGGCCTCCACCACCGCGGCGGCCTCCAGACACAGATCCTCGCGAAACCTCGGGCCGATGATCTGCACGGCCTGCGGCAGCGGCGCATCGGCCGAGGCGACCGGTACGGCGACCGCGGGCAGCCCGAGAAGGTTGACCGCCACGACCGTACGCATCGTGTCCGGCCAATCGTCCAGCCACCGGGGGTCGAGATCGGACCCGACGCGGAAGGCCGGACGCGTGCGGATCGGCGCGAGCATCAACGGGGTACGGCTCAGCTGCGCGCTCCACAGCCGCGCGATGGAGGCCCGCTCCATCATCGGGTCGAACGCCCGCTCTCCTGCGGCCCGCGTCCAGATCGGCTCGTACGCCTGCCAGAAGCGCACGAACCCGGGAGAGGCGATCGCGTCCGCAGGAGGTCGCTCCCGGTGGGTCCGGCCGTGGTCCGACATGATCTGCGTGAAGATCTCGCTCGCCCGGGTGAGGGCCGGAGCCCGGCCTTCCTCGACGAGATAGCCCGCGTCGGCCAGGGCCGCGGCCGCGCGCTGCAGCGCGCCGGCCACCTGCGGGTCCATCTCGGTCCCGTCGAGATCGGTCACCACGCGGACCCGTACCGGCACGGGCAGGGGCGGGCCGTGCACGGGCACCGGCGCGTGCCACGGGTCCCCGCCGGAGCGCCCGCACATGTGCTCGAACGCCAGCCGCAGATCCCGCACGCGCCGGGCTACCGGACCGTGGACGGCGAGCAGCTGGAACGCGAAGGGAACCGGCCCCGCCCCGTGCCCGGCCTGCGCCACCCTGCCCAGCGAGGGCTTCAGCGCGCTGACGCCGCAGCACTGGGCGGGCCATCGCAGCGAACCCGCACCGTCGTTGCCGATTCCGAGCGGGGACATCCCCGTCGCCACCGCGGCCGCCTCCCCGCCGCTCGATCCACCCGGCGTGTGCGCGGCGGACCAAGGGTTCACCGTCGCGCCGTGCAACGCGTTGTCGGTGTGCCAGCGCATGCCGAACTCGGGCATGTTCGTGCGGCCGATCGGGATCGCCCCCACCGCGCGCAGTTCGGCGACGGGGGGCGCGTCGGCGGTCGCCGCCGCCTCCCGCAGGGCGACGATCCCCAGCGTCGTCGCCGACCCCCTGACGTCGATGTTCTCCTTCACCGTCATCGGTACGCCGCACAGGGGACCGACCGCGTCCCCGCGTGCGCGGGCTCTGTCGGCCGCGTCCGCCGCCGCGAGCGAGTCCCCCTCCAGCGTGGCCGTGATCGCATTCACCCGGGAGTTCACCGCGTCGATCCGCCGTAGATGCGCCTCGATCACCTCCCGGCACGAGACCTCTCCGGCGCGGATCAGCTCCGCCAGCTCCCACGCGCCCAACGTCCACAGCTCCGCCATGGCGTCCTCCTCCTTGTCGGCCGTGCCGGGAAATCTAGGGAGGAACGCCGGAAAAGAGCAGTCTTGTCTTCCTCGGCGGCATCAGCCGCCCTCCCGCGGGACGGCCGCTGCGTCCCAGGGCGGGTAGGCGAACGCTCCGCCGTACGGCTCGTGCCGGTCGCTCACCCGGCTGTGCCGATGCCCGCGGAACCTGGTCTGCCCCGGTTCGCTTACTACGACTGAACCGATAGGACCCGGGTCGGACCAATTCCTTTCACCTCCGGCCAGGTCACCGCTTTAAGCGCGTCCCTCGATGGTGAGGACACCTACAACGAGATCTTCGACCTCGGCCGGCGGGAGAGCACCTGGGAGGCCTGCGTGCAGAGGAAAAGACTGGAGAACGACCGGGAACCTGACTTCCCTTGAGCTTCCCCCTGCTCTCCGGACACTTGACCTGAGGTCACCCTTGATCATCAGGAAGGATGTCCTTCATGCCCGCACCACACCCGCCAGAGTTCCGGCGTCGCGCGGTCGAGCTCGCGCGCCAAGGTGACAAACCGCTCCTCCAACTCGCCAAAGACCTGGGCATCAGCCGGTCATGCCTGCAGAACTGGCTCAACCAGGCCGACGCCGATGAAAACGCCGGCACTGGGGACCGGCTGACCAGTGCGGAAAAGAAGGAACTCGCCGAGCTGCGCCGCCGTAATAAGCAGTTGGAGATGGAGAACGACATCCTCAAGCGGGCGGCGGCCTATTTCGCCCGCGAGAACGTCCTCCCAAAGCAATCTACTCGCTGGTCCGTGAACTCGCCGGCGACCATATCCCGGTCGCGGTGGCCTGCCGAGTCCTCGAAGTGTCCACATCGGGATATTACGACTGGCTCGGCCGGCCCGAGCCACCGCGGGAATTGCGTAACAAAGAACTCACCAAAATGATCCACGAGATCCACGCCGAGTCGCGCGGTGGTTATGGATCGCCGCGCGTCCATGCCGAACTGCGGCTGGGGCTGGGCGAGACGGTCAACCGCAAGCGCGTCGAGCGGCTCATGCGCGCGGCCGGCCTGCAGGGCATCTACCGGCGCAAGGGCCGCCGCAACCTGGTCAACCAGGCCACCGAGGAGGACCTGGTACAGCGGCGGTTCGACGTCCAGGCGCCCGATCGGCTGCGGCTGACCGACATCACCGAACATCCCACCGGCGAAGGGAAGGTGTACTGCGCCGCCTTCATGGACGCCTACTCTCGACGCATCATCGGCTGGTCCATCGACGCCAGCCAAAATACCGAGTTGGTCACTAATGCGCTCGCGATGGCCGTGGCCCGGCGCGCACCGGAAAAGCGATCGACAATCCTGCACTCGGACCACGGAACGCAATATACGTCCTGGACCTTCGGGAAACGCCTACGAGACGTCGGCCTGCTCGGTTCCATGGGAACGGTGGGTGATTGTTATGACAACGCGATGATGGAATCGCTCTGGGGAACGATGCAGCTCGAACTCCTCGACACCAGGATCTGGAATACCCGCGAAGAACTCGCCAACGCCATCTTCGAATGGATCGAATGCTGGTATAATCCATACAGGCGCCATTCCAGCATTGGAATGTACAGCCCCGCCACGTACGAGAGCCTCTACCGGCCCTCAGACACCGCCGAGTGACCCCACCTCAGGTGTCCGTGCAACGGGGGGAACCTCAGGCTCGACTTAATAGCACTACTGTGGTTGAACTCGTGATGTCGCCGGGTGGCTTAGGTGGGTCTGATTGTCGGGCCGGTCTCGGCGAGGCGGCCGTCTATGACCAGACCGCTGGCCGCCGCTGATTACCTGGTGCGCTCAGTGCGGTCGTCGTACTCTTCGCGGGCGGTGATGACTTCTTCGATGTGCAGCACGGACCACTCCGTGAGCGCCTTCAGCGGCTCCCGTAGCGTCTGGCCGAGCGCGGTCAGCTCATACTCCACGTGCGGCGGCACCTCTGGGTAGACGGTCCGGCTGACCAGCCCGTCGCGTTCGAGGGTGCGCAGCGTCTGGGTGAGCATCTTCTCGCTCACGCCCGCCAGCGCCTGTCGGAGATGACCGAACCGGGAGGTCCCGTTCCGGCCGAGTTCGCCCAGCACGAGGACCGCCCACTTGCTGCCGATCTGGTCGAGCAGGTCCCGCGACGGACAGCCGCGCTCGTACGGATCGAATGACGGCATGGGCCCGGTCGCATTCTCGACAGCAGCCATACGGCTCACCTCAATGCTTTCGCTACGGTAAGTACCGTACCAAAAAGTGGCTACTCCCCAACAGAGAGTGTTCAGGTCATTCTGTGTTCCATCCCGCGGCGGACGGACCGCGGCAGGCGTGCGAGGCACGCGCGGAAGAAAGGAATGACCATCATGCCGATCGTCGTCACCGGAGCCACCGGCCAGCTGGGCAGACTCACCGTCGAGGCACTGCTGCGGAGCGGGATCCCGGCCGCGGACATCATCGCGACCGGCCGGGACATCGCCGGGATCAAGGATTTGGCCGACCGAGGCATCACGGTACGCCGCGCCGACTTCGCGGACACGGACGGCCTGGCTGAGGCATTCGCGGGGGCGGACAGGCTGCTGCTGATCTCGGCCTCGGTCCCCGTGGGCGAGCGGGTCGCCAACCACCGCCGCGTGATCGACGCCGCGGCATCCGCAGGCGTGTCGCTAGTGGCGTACACGAGCACGACGCACGCGGACACGGCCACCACCGTCATCGGCGCCACGCACAGCGAGACCGAGGCGTATCTGCGGGACCGCGGAATCCCCAGCGTGCTGCTGCGCAACGGCTGGTACTTGGAGAACTACACCAGCCAACTGCCGCAGATCCTGCAGAACGGCGCGGTCGTCGGCGCCGCAGGCGAGGGGCGGATCAGCGCCGCGTCCCGCGCCGACTACGCCGAGGCCGCAGCGGTCGTCCTCACCACTGAAGGCCACACCGGCGCCGTGTACGAGCTCGGCGGCGACGAATCCTTCACCCTGACTGAGCTCGCCGCCGCGATCTCCGCTGCGGCCGGAAAGCAGGTTACCTACGCTGACCTCCCGGTGGCCGACTTCGCCCAGGTACTGGACGCCGCGGGCCTACCCGCCGAGCTGGCGGAGGTCCTCGCTGACGCTGACCGCGGTATGAACCGCGGCGAGATGTACACCGACTCTGGCGACTTGCGCCGCCTGATCGGCCGCCCGCCCGTGACCCTGGCCGAGGCACTCGCGGCCGCCCTGCATTCCTGAGGTTGAACCCGTGATGTGGCCGGGTTGCTCAGGTAGGTCTGATTGCCAGGCCGGTCTCGGCGAGGCAGCCGTCTATGAGTTCGCTGCGGTACTGGATGTGCCGTAGGCCGCGCCGGATGCGCTGGACGAGGTGTTCAGGGCTACTGAAGCGACGTTGGAGAGCCAGCCGCGTCGCAGGAGGGACCAGATCTCCTCGACTGGGTTGAGGCCGGGTGCGTAGGGCGGCGGATAGTAGATGGTCAGCCATTCCCGGGCCTCGGTGAACTTTTGCAGGTCGGCGGCCTTGTGGACGTTGAGGTTGTCCCAGACGAGAACGATCGGGCCACCGAGCTGCTGGTGTGCTGCGATCAACAGGTCCCGGTAGTCGCGCCAGGAGAAGCTCTTGCGCCCATCGCGGCGGCCGTCGTCATGGCGGGGCCGGTAGATGAGCCTGGAGCGGCGACCGGGTTTGTAGCAGGTCAGCGCGGCGATGGAGATCCGTCTGCGGGAGCGGCCGCGGACCCGCACCACCGGGGTCCGGCCGCGCTGTGACCAGGTCTTCGCGTGCGGCGGCGTCATGGAGAATCCGGCTTCGTCCTCGAAGGGGAGCCGCCTGGTCAGGCGCCGCCGCCCCATCCGGTAGGCGGCGTGGGAGTCGAGTTTGCGGCGGCTGCGGTTGTAGCGCTGGGTGGTGACCGGGGAGGCGTGGCCGAGGAGTTCCTGGACGCCGGCGAGTGGTACCCCGGCGTCCAGGGCGAGCGTGGCGGCGGTGGCCCGCGCGGTGTGCGGGGTGAGCTTCGCGGGGTCGACGCCGGCGGTGGCGGCGCGGCGCAGCGCGGTGGTGGTGCGCCACCGGTCGAACGGCCCCCCACCCTCCCGCACCAGCAGCGGCTCGCCGGGAGCCCGGTCGTCCAGCAGCGGCTCCAGCAGCGCGCGCATCCGGGGCGGGACGGGCAGCCGGTCGGTGCGGCCGCCCTTGCGCCGGAACACGATCACCGTGTGCCCGGCGTCCATGGCCACCGAGCCGACGGTCAGGGTGCGGCGGGCGAGCACTCGCCAGATGGCGGCCGGGCACCGGCTGCTGCATAAGCCGCGCGTCGGCTTGCGCCGGAGCCGGCCGGCTCCGTCTTCCCTCACACCCACGTGGCGCAGCGCCGGCTGCCAACCGCTCAGAACCGACGGACCGCAGCCGATGTGAAGACCGCCACCATCGGCTCCTCTTCACCGTGAAGGAACGTCATGTCGTCTGCTGCCGCCCCTGTGCCGGGCGCGTCTGCGCGGCGGTCGCTGACCGCTCGTGGCCGGGACCTGCCGCTCACCGTAAAGATCATGTCTGCTGTCGCTGCGATGGCGACCGCGTGCCTGCTGGTGATCACTGTCAGTGTCACCGGGCTCAACACCGCCGATGAGAAGGCCTCGGCCATCTACACCGGTGGTGTGCGGCCGATCCAGACGCTGGCGGAGCTGCACAGCGACGTGTTGCAGGTGCGCAACCTGGTGCTCAACTACTACCTGTCGGACGCCGAGTACCGCAAAGCCAACGCGGCCGACATGCACAAGCTGGATGCCAACATCGACAAGAACGCCGAAGCGTTCGTCCCGATGACGGCCGACGCCGCCGCCTCCGAGCGCCTGTACGCCGACTGGGCCGCCTACAAGGCCATCCGCGACGAGAAGATCATGCCCGCCGCCGACAAGGGCGACCTGGACGCCTTCTGGGACGGCTTCAACGAGGCCGAGCCGATCACCGAGCGCCTCGATGAGGGGTTCGCCGAGCTGCGCGCCGCCCAGGCCGAGACGGCCGTGGCCAACGCCGCGGCCTCCCACGACACCGTCGGCCAGGTCGTCACCCGGGTGGGCGTCATCGGCGCCCTCGGCCTGGCCGCCGGGCTCGCCCTGGCCTGGCTGGTCGCCCGCGGCATCGCCGGCCCGCTGCGCCGGGTCACCGCCGTGCTGGACGCGGTCTCGCGCGGGGACCTGACCCAGCGGGCCGCGCTGGAGCGCCGCGACGAGGTCGGCACCATGGCCGCCGCGCTGGCCCGCGCCACCGACAGCATGCACCACACCATCGGTGTCATCCACGCCAACGCGACCGCGCTGGGCGCCTCCTCCCAGGAACTGGAGGCCGTCAGCGACCAGCTGGCCGGCACCGCCTCGGGCACCGCCGCCCAGGCGGCCCAGGCCCGCGGGGCCGCCCGCGAGGTCACCGAGAGCGTCAACACCCTGGCCGCGGCCTCCGAGCAGATGGGCGCCTCCATCCGGGAGATCTCCGCCGGCGCCTCCGACGCGGCGACCGTCGCCGCCGAGGCGGTCACCTCCGCCCAGGAGACGACCGCCGTGGTCGGCAAGCTGGGCACCTCCTCGGCCGAGATCGGCGACATCCTCAAAGTGATCACCTCGATCGCCGAGCAGACCAACCTGCTCGCCCTCAACGCGACCATCGAGGCCGCCCGCGCCGGGGATGCAGGCAAGGGCTTCGCCGTGGTCGCCGCCGAGGTCAAGGAACTGGCCCAGGAGACCGCCAAGGCCACCGAGGACATCGCCGAGCGCATCGACGCCATCCAGGGCGACACCGCCGCCGCGGTGACCGCGATCGGCAAGATCTCGGCCATCATCGGCACGATCAGCACCTACCAGACCACGATCGCGGCCGCGGTGGAGGAGCAGACCGCCACCACCGGAGAGATCAGCCGCAGCGTGTCCGACGCGGCGCTGGGCGTCGGCGACATCGCCGGCGGCATGACGGCCGTCGCCGACGCCGCCCAGCAGACCACCGAGGGCGTGGTGGCCTCCCGCCAGGCCGCCGAAGAACTGGCGCGGATGTCGGCCGACCTCACCGAGCTGGTCGCCCGCTTCCGTCTGAACTGATCAGCCGCCCCCGGGCCCGGCACCCGCCGGACCCGGGGGCGAGCTGCCGATGCGGCCACATCCCCGACACGCCGATGCGACGGACGTTCGCGATCTGTTCCGGGCTCCAGCGCTCCTCCAATCGCGCCTGGATGAAGTCGCGCAGTACCTCGCACTGGTCGATTCGCCTGGGCTTGGGCCGCGGCCGACGCATCTCCGCCCGCTTCTGAGCGGCGAACGGGCGGTAATACGACGGGTGGCTTGGCTTGACGTTGGAGTTGCAGTTCCGCCTGATCTCCCGACTGATGGTCGACGGGCTGCGGCCCAGCTCGGCCGCGATCGACCGAACGGATCTCTTCTCCCGCCGCAGGTCTGCGATGCGGATGCGCTCTTCCTCGGATAGCGCGTCGAAGAGGGCGACCCCGCCCCCTCTGCACCGAGGGGGCGGGGAAGGTAGCTGCGAGCATCTGCTGTGAGGGGCCGGACGGCCGGCCGCGTTCTCTTGCCTGCCCCCTTCGAGGTCTTCGAGCGCTCACCGCGCCCATTCATCCGCTTTTGTCCGGCTCGTCGGTTAGCGCCGACAAAGCGACTGGCTTCCCTGAAGCTCACACCCTCGCGAACGAGCTCAAGGAACTTTCGTCGCGCCTCAACCAGAGGTCGACCTGGTGCTGTTCTGAAAACCATCGCGTTCCCGGGGTTCGGGTGTTGCGACGATCATTAGAACCCAAGCTCGCGCCGGGCGGGGCGCCACAGGGGTCGGTCAGTCGCCGGGGTCGACTTCGACGGCCAGGTGCCCGGCAGCCGAGTGACCGCGGCTCGCGGGGAAAGGTCGAAGATCGGGCCTACGATGCCAGGTGCTGCGCGTACTGATCGGGGGGCAGGCAGCTCTTGCCCAAGACCCTCAGACGCGTGGAGTCGTCCTCGGGGTAGACGGCGACCGCCTGGCAGCGGTAGCGGGCCTGGCCGGAGTAGCGGGCGTCCTGGAAGACCACGTCGACCGGCCCCGAGACCTCCCCCTCCCGGGTGGGCGCGCCCGCCGAGGCGGTGCAGCCTTCGCCGTGCGCCCACGGCGGGTAGACGCGCGGTGCCGGCAGTTCCCGCTGGCAGGTGTAGGTGGCCGCCGGATCGGCCGTGGGCGCGGCCGAAGCAGGCACCGCGGTCAGGGCCAGGGGAACGGTCAGCGCCGCCAGGGCGACGAGACGACGGGTACCGGACATGATTGTCCTCCATGTCATGAAATAGATGATTTCGGTCACCGGCTTCATACCCATATGTCACTTTATGTAATCAAACGAGATGAAGTGTCACTATCAGCTACGTACAGAATGGCGGGAGCTCAGCGAGCACCCAGGTGGGCTTGCCATCGAGAGCGGGCACGACAGGGGCGCCGTTCCGCCGGCCTGCACCGGCACCGGCACCGACACCGACGAGGGGGCCAAGCACGGGCTCTGACGGTATTCCGACGCCTTGAGCCAGGTCGCCTGCCAGGCGGAGCCCCGATACAGGTGACGACCAGGTGCTGCGGGCCGGCCGTACGCCGAGCCGGTCCCACGGACGGTGCGGTGTACCGCCCCGGCGGTACGTTGTTGGTCAGCCGGTAGCTTCGCTCCCTGCGCCGCGCACGGGGCCAAGTGCCGTACGGAGGGCCCATGCCGCAGGACATCGCGTTCGACCTGCCTTTCCCGGTGCGGACGAGTCCGGATGCGGAAGGCGCCCGGCGGCGCAATCTCCGCTGGGTACAACAGCACCGGCTGGTGACCGGCGACCAGGCCCTGGCCTGGTACCGCTCCTGGGACATGCCGCGCCTGGCCGCCTGCGGCTTCCCCTACGCGCAGGGACCCGAGCTCGGCCTGTGCACCGACGCCATGGCGTTCTTCTTCCTCTTCGACGACCAGTTCGACGGCCCCCTGAGCCGCGCTCCCCGCGACGTCGCCCGCCTGTGCCAGAGCATGATCGACATCGTCCACGGCACCGGACCACGCCGCCAGGCCGACCCCTGCTCGGCCGCGTTCGCCGACCTGTGGCGGCGCAGCACCGACGGGGCACCTCCCGGGTGGGCGGCGCGGACCGCGCACGAATGGGAGTACTACTTCGCCGCCCACGCCCATGAGGCGGTCAACCGGTGCCGGGCGGTGCCCTCGGACATGGAACGATATCTGCAGGTGCGCCGGGGCGTGGCCGGCACCGCGCTGCCGGTGTCGCTGGGGGAACGCGCGGCGGCGATCACCGTGCCCGCCGTGGCCTTCCACAGCCCGCACCTGCGAATCATGCGAGAGATCACCGTCGACGTGACGCTGATGTGCAACGACGTGTACTCCCTGGAGAAGGAGGAAGCCCGCGGGGACATGGACAACCTGGTCCTGGTCATCCAGCACGCCCGCGGCTGCTCCCGCCAGGAGGCGGTGGCCGCGGCCCGCGACGAGGTCCACCGGCACGTCACCCGATTCCGGCAGCTGGCCGCCGAGGTGCCGGACATGTGCCGGCAGGTCGGCCTCACCGGCCCGCAATGCGCCGCCGTGGAGGCTTACGTCGAGGTCATGACCGCCTGGATGAGCGGCTACCACCTCTGGGAGACCGAGACGGCGCGCTACCGCGCCGCGGCAGACGTCCTGCCCGACTCGGGCCCTGGTCACTTCGAGAAGCTCCTCGGTAGCGAACCCGAGCAAGATTCGCGGCCGTGAGGGCCGGGCGCGGCGGCCGTGCGTGCGGCCCGACCGGGGCGCCGGCCGCGGTGCCGGCCGGCCAGGTGCCGCCGCCGAGCAGGGCGGCCATCCGGTAGGCGGCGTGGGAGTCGAGTCTGCGCCGTCCCCGGTTGTAGCCCTGGGTGGTGACCGGGGAGGCGCGGCCCAGCAGCTCCTGCCCGCCACAGGCGCCCCGGCTCCCGGCCGGACCGGTGAGAGCGCCCGGGCCATCACGCAGGACAGCAGACCCCACACTTCCCGCCGCTCCGGCGATACGTGACGAAGCGACGGCGGCACCCCGAGGTGACGAGCTGCGCGAGCGCATGGGCTGGACGGCTCCGAGCGCGTCGTAAGCCGCCGCTGGTGCGCCGTCCCATAAGGTCGGCGCACCGGCTGCGGCGCCAACCCACAAGCCCGGTGCGGGCCCGCGAGGAGGATTGGTACAGGAATGCTGAGCCCGGTGTCGGTTCGGTGACGAGCCCAGTCAGGCCGGCTGGCCGGGCAGGAGGCCGGCCAGCGCGGTGCGCACGGCGGCCCGGCTCACCCCGTGGGTGCGTGCGAGGGCCGCGATGGAGGTTCCCTCCTCGCGGAACGCCGCTCGTACCTCCTCGCGCCGGGTGCCGTCCAGCGCGGGAGGTCGACCGCGGTAGCGCCCCTCGGCCTCGGCCGCGGCGATCCCCTCGGCGGTGAGTTCGTTCTGCAGGTCGCGCTGGAACTGGCCGACGGCGGTGAGCACGTTGATGATCAGCGCGGTGGTGGCGTCGTTCGCGGCGAGGTCGTGGAAGCTCGACAGGGGCCCGGACAGGACGCGCAGGGCGACGCCGCGCGCGGCGCACCAGTTGCGGACGTTGTGGATGTCGACGAGGTCACGGCATAGCCGGAACAGCTCCGAGACCGTCAGCACGTCGCGCGGGTGCGCTGCAGCGGCGAGGTGTCCGAACGCGGGGCGTTCCAGCGCGGGGATCTTCGAGGTGGTGGCCGGGTCCTCAAACAGCAGCACCCCGTCGGCCGGGCGGAACCCCTCGGCGACGCCTTCGGTCCGCACGAGGAGGCCGGCCTCGGTGAGGATGCGGCGCTGGCGCAGCAGGGACTGGGCCGCGGTGGATACCCGCGAGTAGACGATCCGCACCAGAGGCTCCTCGAGAATAGGGCGATGAGCTCCTCTATCTGTCGGGAAATCCTGACGTCAATCCGAGCTTGAAAGCGACTGCTCGGGGTGCGCTTTCATCTCTGATATCCGGTTTCCTGGGCGGTGCAGGGCGGCTTCGACGGGATGTCGGGAAACCTTCTAATTCCGACGCCTCGAGAAGGCCCGCGTGGGAGGCGCACTTTGATGAACGGGCTTCGCCGTGCTGGATGGGGTGTCTGGATGAACCCTCCAGGCCGGTGGCGCGTCCCTTTGGTGTGAAGAGATCGCGTTTGACCGTCATCGCGCTGCTCGCGTCGTTGTGCGCCTGCGGCCAGTCTGGTGCTGGCCCGGTGCCCACTGTGGCCGGGACCGAGACGATCGTGTTGCCGCGGGCCGATCAACCCAAAGCGCATCGGCCCACCCTGGAGCGGCTCAAGCGAGAGGCGGCGTCGTCGGGCCGATCCCTGGAGGAGGTCGTCAAGCGGTACGCGACCCGGGTGGCTGCTACCTCGTCACCCTGATCGGCGGCAAGGGATTCTCGGCCTCGGAGCTCCGGCGGGCCCAGGACACAGCCGTCTCCCGGCTCCGATCCCGTCCTGAGGTGGCCACGATGATGGCGCACTCAGATGAGGAGACCGGCCAGGTCAAGGTCACGGTTCAGCCGAAGGTGATGCCGGACGATGCCGAGGAGTTCAAGCGCGGGCTTCAGCTCCCTCAGCCGGACAATCCGCACATCACCGTCGAGGTCACGCTCTCCGCCGATTCGGTCGCCGTTCGGCCGCAGTGAGAACCACCGGAGCCCCCGGCGCGCACACGGCCCGAACCCAGGCTTGATCCTTCACTCCGCTACCTGGCGGCTGGGGACATGTTCGGGAGCGGAGGGCCGTCACGGCGCGGTGGCCGGGTCGTGGAACGGTCGCAGTCCGGCGGCGGGGTCGGCGCGGGTGAAGGAGTAGCGGCCGAGGAAGTTGATGTGCTCGAACGCGATCGGTGACAGGCGCGAACACATCTCGCCGGTCACCGGGAACCCGTCGGCGCGGATCTGCTTGACGGCGGCGTCCAGGTAGAGGGTGTTCCACCACACGACGGCGTTGAGGGCGAGGCCGAGGGCACCGAGCCGGTCCTCCATCCCTTCGCGGTAGCGCTGGCGGAGCTGTCCGCGGTTACCGAAGGCGATGCGGCGGGCGAGCCGGTGGCGGGCTTCCTGGACGTTGAGCTGGGTGCCGATCATCCTCCGGTAGGCGTCGTCGCTGATGAACTGGAGAAGGTGCAGGGTCTTGAAGATCCGCCCGTAGTGTGCAAACGCCTCACCCAGCCCCGTGGGGCGTCCGCCTGCCTGGAGCATCCGGATCAGGTCGTAGGCCCGCACCGCCCCCGTCGTCAACGATCCAGCGACGCGGAGCATGTCGGCCCAGTGGCTGCGGACCTTGTCCAGGCGGATGGTGTGCCGGGACATGGCGTCGAGGGGCCCGTAGGTGGCGCGGGTGTTGGTGCGCCACAGGCGGGTGTCGCCCAGGTCGGCGATGCGCGGGGAGAACTGGTAGCCGCAGATCGCGAACAGCCCGAACACGATGTCGGAGTACGAGGCCGTGTCCGTCACCACGGTCTCCGGCCGCAGGCCGCCGTCAAGGGTGTGGATGGCGTCCAGGATGAACAGCGAGTCGCGCAGGGTGCCGGGCACGATCAGGCCGCCGATGCCCATCACCTGGTCGTTGACGACGTTCAGCCAGGTCGCGCCGCGCTGGCGGCCGAATTCGTCCTCTCCTTCGGCGAAGTCGCGGTAGCCCAGCAATTCACGGATCTCCCACGCGTGTTCGTACACCGTCTGCTGACGCTGTCCGTACTCGGCAAACTCCTCCGGAGCCACACCGAGCTGCTCAGCGACGAACGCCGCCACCCTGGCCGGCACCGCCGTGGGGTCCTCGGTCAGGAACACCCCCAGCATTCGCACCGTCCCCCACTGCACCGCCCTGCCCAGCTTCGTCGCCGGGCGCCGCCGTTTGTCCGTTTGCTCCAGCGCGACCCGGTCCAACCGGAAGAACTGCTCCAGCTCCGCCGCCGACGGCTCCTACCGGAACCGCCCATACCGGGCGACCTGCTCATCAGAGAGAAATTCGAAAGGCATGACCCCGGAACGTACGACCCCTCATCCGGGCAAACCCACCTCGTCACCGAACCGAAACGAAGATCAGCTAACTACCGCTAATTCCTGCACTCATCCTCCTCGCGGGCCGATACGGAAACGATCATGGTGTGCTGACGTCGCATCCGCACCCTGCCGGGCCTCTACCCCGCGCAGGGTGCGTTATCAGGAACCAGCACAGGGACCGACGTCGGCCGACCAGGACCGACCGGGGCGGTCGACGACGGCCACCCATTCAAGATCAACAACTTTCCGGGGCGTCGACGCCGATCTCGGTGCGGCCTCCCCTCGCTCTCCGGGGGGTGGGGGCCGGCGGGTCAGGAGGGCGATGTCGGCTCAGGAGGAGGACGCAGCGGCAGGCAGGGTCAGGGTGAAGGTCGACCCCTCGCCCGGGGTGCTGGTCGCGGTGACGGCGCCGCCGTGCGCCTCGGCATCGCCTTGGCGATGGCCAGCCCCAGCCCCACGCCCTGGATGGCGTGCTCGTCGGCGTACCGGGTCCGGGAGAAGCGCTCGAACACGTGCGGCAGCTCATCGGCGCCGATCCCGGCCCCGCGGTCGGTGACCGCGACCGCCACCTGCTGCCCGGTCGCGGAGGCGTGCACGCTGATCGGCGTGCCGGCGGCCGAGAACTTGACCGCGTTCGACAGCAGCGCGCCCACCGCCCGCACCAGCAGATCCCGGTCGCCGGCGACGCGGTCGACGCCGTCGTCCACGCGCACCCGGAAGACGTGCCCGCTGTCGCGGGCCGCGGCGCCGGTCACCCGTAGCGCCGCCTCGATGACCTCGCCGGCCGGCACGGGCACCGCCTCGATCTCCAGGTGGTCGGCGTTGAGCGTGCTGATCGCCAGCAGGTCCTCGACCAGGTTCTGCAGCCGGGCGGCGTTGCGGGTCATCGCCTCCAGCATCCGCCGGCCCGGCGGCGAGGCCTCCACCACTCCGGCTTCGGCGTCGGCCACGACCTCCAGATAACCGATCAGCGAGGTCAGCGGGGTGCGCAGCTCGTGGGAGACGGCGGCGATGAAGGCGTCCTTGGCCGCATCCAGCTCTCTCAGGCGCGTCACCGTGGCCTGCTCGGCCTCATAGGCCTGGCGCAGCGCCTGCTCGGCGCGGCGCCGGTCGGTGATGTCGTGGATGAACGCGTGAAAGGCCCACGCGCCGTCCTCGCGGGTGGCCCACACCACGATCTCGATGGGGAACTCGCTGCCGTCGGGCCGCGCGCCGGCCAGCTCCAATCTGCGGCCGAGCACGTTCGACTGCCCCGTGGCCAAAAACCGGGCCCGGCCGGCCTGGTCGGCCCCGCGGTAGCGCTCCGGCACGATCGTCTCGTGCACCATCCGGCCCAGCACCTCCTGGCGGGAGCGGCCGAACATGCGCGTCGCCGCGGCGTTCCACTCGGTGATGCGCCCGGCCGCGTCGGTGGAGACGAACCCCTCCACCGAGGTGTCGATGACCTGGCGCAGCCGGTCGCGGCCCGCCTGGACGGCCGTCTGGGCCGTGCGCCGGTCGACGATGCGCCCCAGCTGGTGACCGAGGCTGGCCATCACCCGCAGCAGCGGCTCATCGGGCTCGGCCGGTTGAACGGAGAAGAACTCCAGCACCGCCGCGACCCCGTCGGCGGCCACGATCGGGAACGCGAACGCCGCCCGCACCCCCAGGTCGCGGCCCTGCTGCGCGCGGAAGAACAACGGATCGACGGCGATGTCGCGCGACCAGACCGGCTGCCCGGTGGCCGCGGCCCGGCCGATCGTGCCGGTGCCGGGCGAGAAACGCACGGCCTGGCTGATCTCGCGCAGCGCCGGGAAGTCGCCGATCGGCCCGCTCCAGATGTCGGCCGAGACGAAGTCCTCGCCGATGTCGGCCGGCACGCACAGGTGACCGAGCGGCCAGCCGGTCGCCTCGCACACCGCGCTCAGCACCGCGCGGGCCGCGTCCTCGAGGTCGTCGCTGGTGTTGGCCACGGCCGTGATGGTCTCCAGCAGCGCCACCAGCGCCGCTTCCCGTTGCGTGCCCGCCACCGGCCTCACCTCCCCGTCGTGAGCTGTGCCCGCAGAACCGGCACGGCCACCCCCGTGATCCAACCGAGGGTAACCGAATGGTTGCTCACAGGCGTTCTCTGGATGCCGGGAGCTACCGTTCAACCGGGCGGCGGCGAGATCGCCGCCCGCGCGGGCCGATGGGATCTGGAATGATCACAGACGACGGCTTTACCTTGTAGATTCACCGGGTGGCGGTGCCGATCGCCGCCCCGGCCGGCACCGCCACGGGAGCGCTCGCCCGTCCCTCCGGGTCAAGGAGCGGGCGAGCGTCCCCGAAACCCCCGCACCGTACGGCCCGCAGCGGCCGGGGACGCGGCAATCCCCGACCCGGGACTCATGAGGAGGTCCGCAGGGGGTAGGAGCGAGCGGAGGGCCCGGGAGGGGACATGCCGGCCGCGTTGCTCGTCGAAGACGATCCCGATCACCAGGAGATCCTGGCCCTGCTGCTGAAGCAGGCCGGCTGCCGGGTGCACGCCGTCGCGGACGGCGCCCAGGTCCTGCCGATGGCCCGGCAGGTGCGCCCGGACCTGGTGGTGCTGGACTGGCGGCTGCCCAGCCTGCCGGGCACGGAGGTCTGCCGGCAGCTGCGCGCCGCGCCCGAGACGGCCGAGGTGGCGGTGCTGATGGTGACCGCCTGGGTGGACGACGGCGTCGACAACGCCGCACAGGAGGCCACCCGGGCGGGAGCCGACGACTTCGTCCTCAAACCGATCAACAACCGGGAGTTCCACGCACGGGTCCTGGCCCTGCTCAAGCGATTCCCGCCCCGCCCATGAGTGATCATTGATCCGCTCCCCGGGAGCGGGCGGCGGGACCAGCGGGGGCGGGTGCGGTGTCCTGCCGGGGAACCTGCGCGGCCGCCGTCGGAAGGACTCCTTTGCCGATGCAAGGACTGACTCGGGCTCGCCGTGGTGCGGGCGGTCGGCGGGCCAGCGGTTCCTGCGGCGCCTGCGGCGCCTGCCCGGCGACCGGCGCAGATCGGGGTCCCCTCCCTTTTTCGGATGCCCACCACGAGCAGCACAAAACAGTCGATGCAACCGAAATAACCCTTTTCTTGCGGGAAAGGCCGCAGCGGCGGGCGGCCTCTCACCAGGCTGCGGCGCGGCGGTCGGAGACCTGTGACGGAAGTCCCGTCAAACGGCCCTTCCGGCAGCCGATACGAGGAACATGAACAGGAAACGAACCCTCTTCGCGGCCGCGGTCTCCGCGCTGGTGCTGACCGGATGCGCAGGTCAGAGCGGCGGCACGACCTCCACCGCACCGAGCACCGCATCGCCGGCGCCGTCCGCCCCGGCCTCCGCCGCACCGCAGACGTCTGCCGCAGCCCGGACGCTGCTGTCCGCCTACGGCCTGACCGGCAAGGACGCGGTGCAGATCATCGACCACCTCGACCGGCTGGGCGGCGCCGAGCGCCCGGCCGACCTGAAGGCGTCGGTCCGCCCCGGCGAGCTGGCGCTCTCCGGCGGTGGGCAGGAGGTCGTCCTCCCCCTGCCCGCTGACCGCTTCTACCTGTCGGTGGCGCCCTACACCGACCGGACCCACGAGTGCTTCCACCACTCGCTGACCACGTGCGCCGGTGAGCTGGCCGGTAAGGACATGCAGGTGACGATCACCGATGCGGCCAGCGGCGAGGTGCTGGTCGACGAGACGCGCACCACCTTCGCCAACGGGTTCACCGGGTTCTGGCTGCCGCGGGGCATCGACGGCACCGTGACGGTCGCCTACGGCGGCAGGACCGGCCAGGCGGAGATCTCCACCGGCCAGGACGCGCCGACCTGCCTGACGACCCTCCGGCTCGCTTGAGCCCGCTATCCCGTCTCCCTTGCATGAGGGCGAGGAAAGTCGTTTGTCGCCTGGGCCACACGGTGCCCTGCGAGTTACGTGAGCCGCCTACGCGCAGGCGCAAGGAGGGCGCGGCGCCGGACCGGGAGGCAGCCGGCCCGCGTCTGTTTCGGTCGGCCGACGCCGGCTTTCCTGCGCCTGACTCCTGATAATGGCACTCCAGCGGATGATCACGATCGGCCGCGTATTCAGCATCGAGGCACCCATCGGCGGTGTTCCGGCAGCTCGCATCCACCCTAGCGGCGACCTGCCTGGTGAGGGCGAATCCGAGATCTTCACGGGCTTTCCGCGCGGGGACCCGATCGCTCGCCGACCGCCCCTACCAAGCGGGCAGACCAAGTAAGCCGGAAAGGGGTCAATCGCAGGTCAGCAGCCCTAACGGTGTCTCAACATGACCATTTGCGCTGATTTGGTTACGGTTCGGCGAACAATGGGGCGCATCGTGATCACTTGTCGCTACGGTGTGCGGGTTCTAGAAGTGATCGGCCGGGAAGGGCTCGCCTGACGTCGATCGAGTGGACCGCCTACCCGCAGTTCAAGCGCTTGACCTCGGCGCGGGCACTGCATGTGTTCTTCACTCCGACAGCCGATGAGGTCGACTGGGCCCAGGAGCGGGTCACCGAGCCGCAGGCGCTGCCGGCCGTGGTCGTGGCGTTGAAGTGCTTCCAGAAGATGGCGCGTTTCTCCTCCTGGCAGGAGGTTCCCGAGGTCGTCGTCGACCACGCGCGGCGCTGTCTGGGCCTGGGAGAAGAGGTGGGGCCGGATCTGGGGCCTGGGCGCACCGCCAAACGGCACCGCAATCAGATCACGGCACCGCAATCAGATCCGGGCCCGGCGCGCACCGCACACTGGCTGGGATCGATGAGCCGGCGCTACTTGAGCGGGGTGTGCTGACTGCACCGCCGGAGATCTGGGGTCTGGCAACGCGCCGGGCCGAGGTGATCAGCCGGCTGGCCACCAGCGCCACGGTCGGGCATGCAGCCGCCGGCACGGCCGCGGCGGAGTTGGGGGTGTCGCGGCGGCAGGTGTACGCGATGTTGGCCCGCTGGCGGGCCGGTTCCGGTTTGGCGTCCTACCGTCTGAGGACCCGCTGCACTGCGGCGTCGACCGGCGCGGACGTGAACGGCGCCCAAGCGGAGAATATCTCCCGAAAGTAGGCACGGTGCCTGTCGGCCACCAATGGGTCCTGGTCGATGACGTCCAGTTCGTTGACGATGCTCAGGTCAATCAGCCATCCGAGCTGCTCGGGGCGCAGCTTGTGAACCTCGCCGGTGAAGCGGTCGACGACCTCAGCGCTCGTTGCAAGCCGTCGCCAGGTGCGCCCCCGGTCGCAGGCCCCGTACAAGTACACCAGGGCCTCGGCGTCTGCGCCGACAAGGTGACGCAGCGGCGCTCGATCCGTCCAGTCGAGCAGAGCGATGTCGAAGCCGTCCGTGCCGTAGACCGCATGTGTCAGGCCAGCTGACTGCACAACAGCACCATGTCCGACCTCAGCGAGGCGCTCCTGCACTCGACACAGGTGGGCATACAGGGTGCCGCCCGGATGCGCCACCGTCTCGGCTCCGCGACTGCGCAACCATGTCCGCACATCGATATCAGCGTCCATGATCACACCGTAACACCGGAGTCGGGCGCCGTCCGATCATGAGCATGCACGATTCGTCACAGCGGTACCGCCAGCTCAGGACGCCTCCAGTTGATTACTGGCGGGGACCGGCGTGCTCACCACGGCACATCCCGGGAGCCAGTGGTGGGTGGCAGACCAAGTACATCGGAAAGGACTAATAGCGCTGGTCAGAGGCTCGGAAGCCTGCTGGACAGCCGGGCCGGGTGTCCAGCAGCGCCCTCGGCATTCGGCTCGACCGATACCGCAGAGGACGCCTGCCATTTTACCGAACGATCGCACACCGGATAAGCCGGGTACGCCGTAGTCCGTCGAGCCGTCCCGGGCGAGGGTTCATCGCAGCGACTGCACCCGGTAGAACGGGCCGAAGTCCGGATGCCACGGACCGTCCATCGCGACGACCAGGCCCAGCTCGCCGGTGAGCTGATCCAGCGCCTGAACGGTGCGCTCCGGCTCCAATCGGGCCTCCTGAGCGACCTGCCGCAGGTGCCTGGGCCCATCAGCATTACTCTCCAACCGGGAGACGGCCGGGAAGACAGCCGCCTGCTCACCAGACAGGTCGGATACGTCGTGACTCATGGCTCATCATCGTCACCGTCCTTGAAAGACGGGGCCGGATCGGCCCAGGAGATCATCGGGCCTCTCGGATCGGCATCCCACCGGCGGGCCCGGGAAGATCACACCGACGGCGAGCATGCCGCCGCTCCAGCGTCGCGTCGGCCTGCGCACCGGTGCGGGCGGGCAGGGCAGGGCGGCGTTGCGGTGCCACAGGAGCGGTGCGCGTCTGGTGGATCAGGAGGTCGGCCAGTAGATTCACCGGGTGGGCGATGCCGATCGTCTCGGCCGACATCGCCTTGGGCGCCCACCCGTCCCTCCGGGGAAGGGGAGCAGGCAGGCACCACCAGGTCGGACTGCTTCACGAGGAAGCCTGGTCCCCCGGTCCGTCTTATGCGCTGTGCGGACCGTACAGCGCCGCCCGGACGGCCCTTGAGCACCCGCGAACACGCATCCGGTTTCCACGGCCAGCACGAGCTGGCGGCCCATTAACGGACGCCCGAATCAAGTGAAGTGGACGACCCAAACGAATGGGTATACGAACTGGGGGAGGCGGGGATGTGAGCGACGAGCCGTTGCTGCCGCGGATGCGGACCGATGAGCTGCTCGCCGAGCTGCAGGAGCGCCTGCAGGTGCTGGCGGCGGCCCAAGAGCGTATCCACACCCTGCTGGAGGCCGTGATCTCGATTGGCGGCGACCTGGATTTGGAGACCGTGCTGCGCCGCATCATCGAAGCGGCCACCCGGCTGGCCGACGCCCGCTACGGAGCCTTGGGCGTGATCGGCGAGGGCGGCACGCTCAAGCGGTTCATCCCGGTGGGCATGAGCGAGCAGCAGATCACGGCGATCGACCACTGGCCGCGCGGTGAGGGCCTGCTCGGCCTGCTGGTGCGCAAACCGCAGACCCTGCGCCTGGCCGATATGGCCGACCATCCCGCCTCCCACGGCTTCCCCGCGGGCCACCCGCCGATGCGCAGCTTCCTGGGCGTGCCGATCCGGGTGCGTGAGGAGGTGTTCGGCAACCTGTACCTGACCGAGAAACGCAGCGGCGGGCCGTTCGGGGAAGAGGACCAGGCCGTGGTCACCGCGCTGGCCACCGCGGCGGGCGTGGCGATCGCCAACGCCCGCCTGTATGAGGAGACCCGGCGGCGCGAGGCCGAACTGCACGTGTTCGCCGGCGTCGTCGCCCACGACCTCAAACGCCCGATCAGCGTGATGCGCGGTTTCACCGAGATCACCCTGGAGAGCCTCGCCGGCCAGCGCGTCCGCCGGGAGGACCTCGGCCACCTGCAGCGGGTGCTGGCCGCCGCCGGCCAGATGAGCCGGCTGATCGACGACCTGCTCATCTACGCCACCGCCCGGGACGCCGCGTTGCCCCTCGTCGACGTCGACGTGGCCCGTCTGGTGCGCCAGATCGTCGACGATCACCTGGCCGCGGCCGAGACGGCCGAGGCGGTGCCGCAGGTGTACCTCGGAGCGCTGCCACCCGTGCGCGGCAACCCTCCCCTGCTGCGTCAGCTGTTCGACAACCTGATCGGCAACGCGATCAAGTACACCCCGGCCGGTCAGGCCGCCCGCGTCGACGTCACCGGCGAGCCGGCCGGCAGCGGCTGGGTACAGATCACGGTCGCCGACCGCGGCATCGGCATCCCGCCGGGTGAGCACGAGGCGATCTTCACCGGGTTCCACCGCGTCGCCAGCACCTACACCGGGACCGGGCTGGGGCTGGCCATCTGCCAGCGGGTCATCGAGCGCCACGGCGGCACCATCACCGCCGACGACAATCCCGGCGGCGGTGCCCGCTTCACCTTCACCCTGCCCGCCGCCTCCGATCTCCCGCAGCGGTGATAAGGCCCGCTCGGGGTGGTGCGGCCGCCGATTCCCGCGACCGGATCGGTTGCGACCTGGCAGGGTGGAGGGCTGTGAGCATCGACGAGCCATCCCCGCAGGTCGATCAGGTTCCGGCGTCGCGCCGCCGCGGCGGCCTGGCCGCCACCCGCTCCGGCCACCAGAAAACCGAACGGTCGTTCTTCTGCCGCGTCTGCCAGCGCACCGAGCGCGGCTTGTGGGTGCCGGCCGGCTGGTACGCGCTGGAGCGGGCGCCCGGCGGCCGCGGCCGCCACGTCCGGCCCGGGCTGTACTGCAGCGTCGCCTGCCTCGTGGCCGCCGGGCAGATGCCGGCCGACGGCGCGGCCGCGCACGCGCAACGGATGAACCTGCCGAACGAGGAGGACCGGCGCCGGGAGCACCAACGCGTCGTCGACGTCGCCCAGACGCTCCTGGGCGGCGGGATGAGCGTCCGCCAGGCCGCCGACTCCCTGCACGTGCCGACGTTCACGCTGAAGACCTGACTGAAGGAGGCCGGGATCCGCATCGGGGCTGCGGCCGGCGAGCGGGAGGCGGCCCGCATCGCGGACGGGTCCGTCGCACGCTCCGGCGTTCACCGCCACGGTGGTCACCCGCCCCACCGGCGGCAAGCAGGTCGTCATGACGAGCGGGACCGGGGCGAGCAAGGCGGTGGCGCGGGCGGCGGCCGCCGCCGCGCTGGACACCGGCTGAGCTGTCCCGCCCGTCACCGGGGTATGGAGACCGGTTACGGCGCCGTCGGCCGGAGCGCCGGGACGACATCGTCGTGGGGGAACAGGTCGGTCAGCCGGGTGATCTCCAGCAGCCGCCGGACGACTCCGTGCGCGCCCGCCAGGCGCACCGACCCGCCGACAGCGGTGGCCCGGCGCTGGCAGCTGATCAGCGTCCACAGGCCACTCGAGTCGCAGAACGTCAGCGCGCCCACATCGATCACCAGATGCACCCGGCCGCAGGCCAGCACCTGATCCAGGCTCTCACCCAAACGGCCGGCCGACAGCCGGTCGAGTTCACCGTCCAAGGTGATCAGCGTGAACGCGGGATGGTCGGTGACGGTGATCGACAGATCGGTCATCGGGGCGTCTCAATTCACAGCGGATGGGAACTGCGCCCGTGGGCGGATCACGCACGAGCGGTGACCGCTTCGTCCACCGTATGCCTCCCACCGTGCCATCACGCAAGCCCTGCGCCGTGAACACTTCCCCACTCCTCCGCTGGCCTGCGGAAACGGTCTGCCTTTTTCCCCTGCGCCCGCCGGGGACGAGCGCGCGGTGACCGGATGCACTCCTTCCAGGCGCGCGGCGGGCTCAGCCCGGCCGTCCGGGACCGTGGCCCGGCCTCGGTCCCCACCATGAGGCGCCAACGGCGGGCCGTGGTCCCGGCGCGGCTGCGGTGCCACCGCAGCACCTGGTCGCGTGTACTACGGTGAGGACACCACCGGCGCGCTTGACCCGCGGACGCCCCGTCCTTTGCAGGCGCTGCCCGGCACGGTGCCCGGGAGGCACTTCATGGCCACTCAGCAGCAGTGGCGCTGGCCGATCAACGACGACCTGAGCCTGCTGCGCCGGTGTGTGCGCGAGCACGCGGCCGCGGCCGGTCTCGAGGCCCAGCGCGTGGGCGAGCTGGTCCTGGCGGTCTACGAGGCCGTCGCCAACGTGTTGGATCACGGCGGCGGGACCGGCACGGTGAGCATCAGCCGAGACAGCGGCCACCTGATCGTCGACGTCGTCGACAGGCGTGGCGCGCTGGACGCCGCGCACCTGCCCTTCGCGCCGCCCGATCCTCGCGCCGGTCGCGGTGCGGGCCTGTGGGTCATCGGTCAGGTATGCGACCAGGTGAGCGTCGAGCGGCAGCCGGGCGGCTCCCGGATCCGGATGGCCATGCAGTTGCCGCTGCCGTGAGCAGCGCCGCAGCACCGGCGAGCGGCCCTGCAGCACGGCGGTACTGACGGGCGCAGCCAGGCGTTCGCATCCGCTGGAGGTGCCGGTCTTCCTCTGTTCGTCTGCCCGCAACGGCTCGCGTCGCCTACCCGGTCGCGGCCGTCGCGGTCTCGGCATCTGGGGAGAATCGGTCCGGGTTTTGGCGGTAGCACCCCGGCTGCTGAACGCTCTCCGGGGTGAGATCGCGGGTGTGAGAGATGGAATTTAACATACTCTTTGTGGGTATTCGTCCGTTTCTAGGTGCCCTGCGAGCGCGACATGTCCATGGCCAGACTTCCTTCTCCCCACGCGCCCGGGGAGCCTGACTGGACGCTGGCCATCCGGTCCCTAGCCCAGGTCATCGTCGTAACCGTGCTGCTGTTCATGGCCGGCGGTGTCGCCCTCTCCATGATCGCCTATGCCCGCAGGCCGAATCAGGCTGATGAACGTTTCGCCGTGGTCATAGGAACCGCCGCGAAGATCGCAAATCCCGACCACCACTTCCACGGACTCGCCCACGACAGCGACGGGTGGACCGAGCACCTGACCCTGGTGGGCGAGCCGCTTACGGCAAGCGACGGTATCACCGAAGACGTCCCCAGCCAGCGCCTCACCTACGAGATCACCAAGAACCCCTTCGGCGCGATCGACGCCATCGGTGCCGCACCCATCGGCGACTCGGCACTGGACCACAGCCTCATGGCCATCGGCGAGCGCGACCAGAGCCAGGACGCGGCCCGCCGCCAGACCCGCAAGCGCCTGGAGGCCCTGCCCGCGGGCATGAACGCGGTCGCGCTGGTGGAGTTCGACCACCCGCTGACCGCGACCCAAGTTGCCGACTTCACCGGCCGCGATGACTACTGCGGCATGACCACCTACGTCTATCAGCCCTTCGGCGGCACCAATGAGAACGCGATCAGCCGGAACACCCGCATGGCTCCCTTCGAAGATCGCCCGAAAGAGCACACTGTCGAGCCGGAGTGTACGAAGGAGCCGGATGAGGCCCTGGCCGCATTCCGCTCCTGGGCGGCCAAACTGCGCCCCGAGGACGACGCCGGCCTGCGCGACCTGTCGCTGAGCCGCGCGCGATTGGTCGAGGCGGCCGGCAACGGCCTGGCGTACGCCTTCGTCGCCGAATCCTGGCGGGTGGGCGACCTGCGCGCGCTGCTTGACGACTCCCGGGTGCGGAGCATCCGTGTCACGGATGTCGCCTTCAACCTCAGCTGAGCACGCTGTCGCTTGGAGCGTCGGCAAACGACCCTCTGACGACACCGACCAGATCGACCACATTGTTCCTGATGGGCGCTGTCGGAGACCCGTGTCGACGATCAATGCCGGGAAACCTCTCGGCTGAACACTTCCGACACCCCGTGCCGCTGTTGCCGAGTCGTCATCGGGGACCGATCCCTACCGCCAAAACCCGGTCCGCTTCTCCCCGGAGGCCCGTCGGCTTCGCCGCGCTGGCGGGCCACTCCGGCCGAGCGCACGCCCTTCTTCGAAGAAGCCGGTCTCATCGACCACCAGCACCCCGCTGCGGGCATCACCCAGGATCTCGACCACGCTCCGGCGCACGTCATCGCGTGGTCCGTCGCTGTCCCAGGCGTAGAAGTTCAGCAGCCGCCGCATGCGCTCCGGGCCGGACTGTCCGGCGGCCTCGGCCAAGGTCCAGCCGCTCTTGCGCTCACTCTCACCCAGCAGGCCACGCACGTAGGCGCGCATCTGGCGACGCGCCTCCACCCGCGGGAACCGGCCCGCGAACCGGCCGACGAACGCCGTGAACCCCGCCGGCCATTCAGCCACCGTCTCCGCCAGCATGACCAGATCGTTTACCACGTGACCCTAGATCACAACTGTCGTTGTCGTATCAGGAAGCGGCTGCTTTCGTCACCACGCACAGGGGCCGGCTCCGGTGCTGGTAGGAGACGGCGGCGACGGCCAGCGCCCAGCCGTACCCGCCGAACGCCAGCGACGCCGCTCCGCCGATGCCGAACAGGCCGTCGCCCAGGACGCCGACGCCGGCGAGGATCCCGCTGCCCGTGCCGTACAGGGCTAGGGTCGGCGCGAGCACCCAGACCGGTGCCAGCGGCAGGAACCGGGGCACCCGCCGGCCCGCCAGCCACGGCGTCCAGCGGGGGAAGACCATGCCCCACGGCCGGACCAGTCCAGCAGCAGGAACACGGCGAGCCCGACGCCGCCGACCCCCGCCAGCACCATGGGCCAGGTCGGCCGGAATCCGCCGGGCTCGATGCCGGGGACGCCCGCCGCGCCGAGCGCGTGCAGGGCGAGGTAGGGAAGGAACACCCAGCAGCCGGCGTAGGCGATCCGCCGCACCACCCGGGGCGCCGCGTGCGGCGCGGGATGCTTCCGGCCCGACACGACACGGGGCGGCACCCGTGCGCCCCAGGGGCGTACCGTGGCGGCCGCGACCACGGATCCGACGAGCAGCACGGCCGCGCCCGGCCACGTGACGTCGGGCAGGCCGAGGTCGGTGACGCCGAGGAACGAGCGGTACCCCGTGAGCGCGGCCACCAGCAGCACGCAGCCGTACGCGGCGGCCGCTCCCCTCTCGGCGTGACCCGCCCATGAGGCCCACCGCCGCCACCATCCGACCGATGACACGACCGGGTGGTCGCCGGAACGGCTCCTCATGCGGGCCTCCGCGGTCTGGAGAAGAAGACTTCGGAAGTCTGCTCCGCCGGACCTTTGATTTCGCTGAGGGACGCTGAGAGTCCCCTCAGCCGCTCCGGCGTGCGGCGGCGGGATCCGGCTACCTGCGCGAACGGTACTCGGCGCAGTTCGACGCCAAGTCCTGCCACGCCGACCTGCTGGGCCGGACGGCCGAGGGCGACTGGGCGGTGGACCACGAGCACGCGGTCGGCACCGCCCGCGGCGACTTCGACCTGCTGGTCTCCTACCGCGTCAAGGACGGCGTGATCGACCGCGTGATCTTCATGACCTTAGCCGCGCTGTCGGGCAGTCGCCGGATGTCCGGGCGGGCGCGCAAGCCCTCGAGCATGAGCGCCAGGTAGCGGTCCACACTGCGCTGGGTGAGTTCGGCACGCAGGCCGGGGAGTCGATCTGGCCACCGTGCGCGAACGGCGCACCTACCCGGTACGGATCGTCACCCGGCCGGCGGTGCGGGTCGAGAGCGGCTACGTCACCGGCGCATACCACGTGCGCGATCCCGAGAAGCCGTCACGTCTGGAGCCGTCACGTCTGGAGCGGAAGACTCCCGTGAGCCGCCGAGCCGGGACGACGCGCAAGGACTTTTCACGATGGGACGGACTCACGTTCTCCGGTCCCGGGAGACGCCGGGTGCGGCTACGGGCGCGATCCGGGCGGGCCGCCTTTTTGGGTCTTCATCGGAAAGAAACTTTACTATTAGCTTCGTCGTATGGAGCTAGAGGTTCGCCATCTCCGGGTGATCTGCGCGGTCGCCGAACACGGCAGCATCTCACGGGCCGCGGTCGCGCTCGGCATGTCCCAGCCCGCCCTCACCGCCCAGCTGCGGCGTATCGAGCGCATGTTCGGCGGGCCGCTGTTCGACCGGGACCGCGGCGGCACCCGTCCCACCTCGTTCGGCGCATGGGTGCTGGTGAGGGCGCGGTCGTTGCTGCCCGCCTTCGACGAGCTGCGCCGGGACGGCATGCGCTACATCGGGCAGAGCTGCCCGCGACCCGCCATCAGGGTCGGCTGCATGGTCAGCCACCTGGGCATCAGCGCCATCACCCGCCTGGGCGAGCTGATCCCCGACGCCGAGATCACGGCGCGGACCGAAGAGGCCATGGACCTGCTACCCGGCCTGCTGGAGTCCGGGCGGCTGGAGCTGGCCACCCTCGGCGACTATCCCGGACACGAGATCCTCCCGCCGACGGGCGTGACCTATGTGAGTGTGGCCACCGAGCCGATCTTCGTCGGACTGGCCTCCTCGCACCCCCTCGCCCGATCGGACGAGATCGAACTGCGGGACCTCGCCGGAGAGGACTGGGGCCTGCACGCCCTGGCGGAGGCCGGGCACCGTGAGCACTTCTGGACTGCCTGCGCCGAGGCGGGCTTCACCCCGCGCATCGCCTATGCCGCCGATCTCAGCCTCGCCGTCGGCCTGATCTCCTCCGGCAGGTGCGTGGGCATGTTCCAGGCGCTCAGCACGGGATATCCGGGTATCACCATCCGTCCGCTGGCCGGCACCCCGCTGCGCTTCCGGCACCTGCTCGGCTGGCCGGAACACGGGCCGGTCGCGCCGTACGCGTCCGATCTGGCCGCGGGGGTCAGGGCGGACTACTGGGCCAAGGCGCGGAGGACTCCGGTCTACGCCGCCTGGCTGGCGCTGCACGGCCCTCTCCCCTCCCTCGGGTGAGCCCCGGCCGCCGCGCCTCGCCATATCGCGCCGTTATGGAATTTCGTAGGGTACTCCGCTCCACGCCCGCGATGTCAGCTTTGGTCCAGCCCGAAGCGAGGACACGCCCGGAGACGCCGCCCGCCACGAGCGGGGCCGGCGCGCCGGACACCCTGCAGGGCTCCTTACCCCCCACCCCCACAAGGGGTATCGAGAGGAGTCACCCCCCAGTGAATCCCCGGTTCATGCTGGGCGTCACCGCCGCGCTGGCGGCCGTCGCCCTGACCACGACCTCGGTGGTCCCCGCCTCGGCCTCGGCTGCGAACGCGCCGAACGCCGCCGGTGCCACCGCCCCGCCCTCCTTCGCACCCCCGGACCCCGAGGCGCGCCGGCGTGCCATCGCCAACGCCGAGAGCGCCCTCGCCGCCGAACGCCGAGACCTCGCCAGAGGCCGGGACGACGTCTTCTCACTGAAGAAGGCGGTCTCGGTCTCCGGCATGCAGTTCCTCACCTATTCGCGCGCCTACCAGGGCGTGCCCGTCTACGGCGGCGACGTGGTCGTCGCCACCGACCGCACCGGGTTCACCGTGGCCGGCGTCGACACGGCGCAGACCGCCGAGCTGAAGCTGGACACCAGGACCACCGTGACCGCGGACCGGGCGGCGCTCAAGGCCCGCTCCCTGCTCACCGAGGTGGAGAGCGTGAGCACCCCGGCGCTGGTCGTGCACGCGCTGTCCGACACCCCGCGCATGGCGTGGGAGGTCGTCGTCACCGGCCGGGCGAAGGACGCCCCGAGCGTTCAGCACGTCTACGTCGACGCCCTCAACGCCAGGATCCTGAGCTCGTGGGACGCCGTCCGGGCGGGCACCGGCCACGGCTTCTACAACGGCGGCGGCCTGGACATCAGCACCTCCGGCTCCGGATCGTCGTACACGATGCGCGACACCACCCGCAACAACCTGGCCTGCGGCGGCCAGAACGGCTCCCCCTACACCAAGTCCGGTGACACCTGGGGCAACGGCCAGGGGACCAACCTGGAGACCGCCTGCGTGGACGCCCTCTGGGCGGCGCAGAAGGAATGGGACATGCTCCGGGACTGGTTCGGCTACAACGGCTTCACCGGCGAGGGCGGCGGCTTCCCCGCCCGCGTCGGCCTGAACCAGGTCAACGCCTACTGGAACGGCTCCTACACCAACTTCGGCAAGAACCAGGCCGGCACCCAGCAGGCGACGCCGATGGACGTGGTCGGCCACGAGTACGGCCACGCGATCTACCAGTTCGCCGGCAGCGGCGGCGCGGGCAGCAGCAACGAGAGCGGCGGCCTGAACGAGTCCACCGGTGACATCTTCGGCGCCCTGCTGGAGCACTACGCGAACAACCCCAACGACCCGCCCGACTACCAGGTCGGCGAGGAGGTCAACCTGGTCGGGCAGGGCCCGATCCGGTACATGTACCGGCCGAGCACCAACGGCGACCCGGACTGCTACAGCTCTTCCATCCCCAGCACCGAGGTGCACGCCGCAGCCGGGCCGCAGAACCACTGGTTCTACCTGCTCGCCGAGGGGACCGACCCGACCGGCGGCAAACCCGCCACCCCGGTGTGCTCCGGCGCGAACCCGCGGACGTTCGGCGGCATCGGCATCCAGAACGCCGGCCGGATCTACCTCGCCGCGCTGAACATGAAGACCACCGGCAACCGGACCCACGCCCAGTCGCGCTCCCAGACCCTTTCCGCGGCCAAGGCGCTCGACCCCACCTGCGCCTGGTTCGAGGCGACCAAGGCCTCGTGGAACGCCGTCAACGTCCCCGCGGTCTCCGGCGAGCCGACCTGCACCCCGCAGGGCGGCAACGACGACTACTCGGCCTCGATCGATCCGGCCGCTGCGGACGTCCAACCGGGCCAGTCCGCCACCGCCACCATCAGCACCACGGTGACCAGCGGGAACGCCCAATCCATCACGCTGCGCACCGACTCCCTGCCCTCGGGCGTGACCGCCGCCTTCAGCCCGGCCGTCATCTCCGCCGGGCAGACCTCGCGGCTGACCCTCACGACCTCGGCGGACACCCCGGCCGGGTCCTACCCGCTCACCGTCACCCTCGACGGCGCCAGCGCCGACAAGCGGGTCGGCTTCACCCTGGGAGTCGGCAGCGGCCAGCCGGGCACCGACGCGCCGGACATCAGCCTCGCCGACGTCAAGGCCCACCTGCAGCAGTTCCAGAGCATCGCCGCGTCCAACGGCGGTAACCGCCGGGCGACGGGACCGGGCTACACCGCCTCGGTGTCCTACGTCGAGGGCAGGCTCCGGGCCGCCGGCTACACCGTGACGCGTCAGACCTGCACCTCCGGCTGCACCGGCGGTGCGGGACCGAACCTGATCGCCGACTGGCCGGGCGGCGACCCGAACCAGGTCGTCATGGCCGGAGCCCACCTGGACGGCGTCTCGGCCGGACCGGGTATCAACGACAACGCCTCGGGCTCGTCGGCCCTGCTGGAGGTCGCCCTCACCCTGGCGGAGAAGAACCCGTCCATGGCCAAGCACGTGCGATTCGCCTGGTGGACCGACGAGGAGCAGGGCCTCAACGGCTCGGAGTTCTACGTCAACGCGATCGGCGCCACCGAGCGGAGCAAGATCAAGGCTTACCACAACTACGACATGGTGGGCTCGCCCAACGGCGGCTACTTCATCAACAACATCACCACCCCGGCGGCCGCCCCGCTCAAGGAGTTCTACGACAAACTGAACCTCCGGCCCGAGGAGAACACCGAGGGCGCCAACCGGTCCGACGACGCGCCCTTCCGCAACGCGGGCATCCCCACCTCCGGCGTGGCGGCCGGGGCCAGCGCCGTCAAGACCTCGGCTCAAGCCACCAAGTGGGGCGGTACGGCGGGCCGCGCGTACGACCCCTGCTACCACGCCTCCTGCGACACCGCCGCCAACATCAACGACACGATCCTGGACCGGGCCGCCGACGCCGCGGCGTACGGCATCTGGAAGCTGGCCGTCGGCGGGACCGGGACGCCGGCGGACGACTACCTGGTCTCGGTGAGCCCGTCCTCGGTCTCGATCGACGCGGGAGGGTCCGCCACCGCCGTACTGAGCACCACGGTCACCTCCGGTGACGCGCAGAGCATCACGTTGAGCGCCACCGGCCTGCCCTCCGGCGCGACCGCGGTCTTCAGCCCGCCGACCATCACCGCGGGCCAGTCCTCCACGGTGACCGTCACCACCTCTGCCAGCACTCCGCCCAACACCTACACCGTCTCCCTGCGGGCGGACGGCGCCTCCGCCGACCGCTCCGCCACCCTCAGCCTGACCGTGAACGGCGGCGGGCCGGGTGGGACCTCATGGGAGACGTGGAAGAGCTACGCCGCCGGCGACACGGTCACCTACGACGGCGTGAGCTACCGCTGCCTGCAGGCGCACACCTCGCTGCCCGGCTGGGAGCCGCCGAACGTCCCGGCGCTCTGGCAGCGGGTCTGACCGGACAGGTCCTTCGCGGCGGGCGAGACCGGGGCCGCCCGCCGCATCCACCGGACGACGAGAGAGGGGAACCCCCGCGGCGGGCGGCCACGGCCGCCCGCCGCGACCCGAGCGCGGCTCCACCTCGCGGTCACCGCTTCCCCGGGCGCGGCCCGCCCGGGCGAAGCCGTCGCAGCCCGGCTGCGGGCTTCCTTCCTCCGGGCGGCGCGGACACCTGGGACGAAGTTCGTTCATGACATTAAATATCAGGAAAAGTCAGCTATCGGTTTACTGTTAGGAAACTTTCCTTTATGTTCCTGGCAGCCCCCCAGCCAAGGAGCAACCATGCGAAGAACAGCGATGATCGTCGCAACGGCGTTCGTCACCTTCGGAGCCACCGTCCTCACCGCCGCACCGGCACTGGCCCACGGTTACGTGTCGTCCCCGCCCAGCCGCCAGGCCATGTGCGCCCAGGGCCGCGTCACCGGCTGCGGCCCCATCGTCTACGAGCCGCAGAGCGTGGAGGGCCCCAAGGGCCAGCGCAACTGCCACGGCGGTGTCGCCCGGTTCGCCCAGCTCAGCGACGAGAGCAAGGCATGGCCCGCGACCCCCGTCGGCACCGGCGTCACCTTCAACTGGGTGCTGACCGCCCGCCACGCCACCAGCACGTGGGAGTACTACATCGGCAACACCCGGATCGCCACCTTCAACGACGGCGGCAGGCAGCCCGGCGCGACCGTGTCGCACGCGGTGAACCTGGCCGGGTTCAGCGGCCGGCAGAAGGTCCTGGCCATCTGGAACATCGCCGACACCGCCAACGCCTTCTACGCCTGCATCGACCTGCAGATCGGTGGCGGTGGGACCACCCCCACGCCCACCCCGACGCCCACCCCGACGCAGAGCCCCACGCCCACCCCGACACCGACCGTGACGCCGGGCGGGACCTGGAAGGCGGGCACCGCCTACACGGCGGGCTCCCAGGTCACCTACGGCGGCGCGACCTACCGGTGCCTCCAGGCGCACACCGCCATCGCGGGCTGGGAACCGCCGAACGTCCCCGCGCTCTGGCAGCGGGTCTGACATGGACCTGATCCGCGACATGGCGCTGTCGCTGGCCCGGACGGCGATCGGGTTGCTGTTCGCCTGTCACGGGGCGGCCACCCTGTTCGGCGTCCTCGGCGGCCCGCACGGCGGGCGGGCCCCGGAGTTCGCCGAATGGCCCGGATGGTGGGCGGCGGTGATCGAACTCGGTGCGGGCGGCCTGGTGATGCTCGGCCTGGCCACCCGCGCCGCCGCGCTGCTCTGCTCGGGGACCATGGCCTACGCCTACTTCGTCGTGCACCAGCCCGGCGGGCTGTTCCCCATGGTCAACGGAGGCGAGGCCGCCGCCCTCTTCTCCTGGTCCTTCCTCCTGCTGGCCGTGACCGGCGGCGGCTCCTGGTCGCTGGACGCCCTCGCCGCCAGGTACCGCGCCTCCGGCCGGAACGACGGGCTCCCACCCCTCCCGGACGCATCCCTCATCCGGGAGGGGTGAGGATCTCCGGGTGACGGAGACCCCGCGTCCCCTTCCGAGGGCCGGGTCCTCCCCCGATGGAGGACCCGGCCCTCGCCGCACATGGGGAGACCTCGCCTTTCCGGGACTCGTCCGTTCGACATGATCAGAGTGATGTCGAACGGACGAATCCCGGGACCGCTCGCGGCGCCGCCCCGGCCGCCGCCTGCGGAGGCGCCGGCGGCACGACGGCGCACCCTCCGCCGCGGCAGGCGGATGACCGGGCCGCCGAACCCCGTCCAAATATACACAATTTCCTGAATTCAGGATTTCCTGTACTATCGCGGTATGTTGACGATCGCCCCCGAGATCGAGGTCCTGGCCCGGTTCGGCCGCGCGCTGGCCGACCCGATCCGCTGCCGCATCCTCCTCGCGCTGCGCGAGGCACCCGCCCATCCGGCCGAGCTGGCCGAGACCCTGGGCATCTCCCGCACCCGCCTGTCCAACCATCTGGCGTGCCTGCGCGACTGCGGCCTGGTCGTGTCCGCGCCCGTGGGCCGGCGCACCCGCTACGAACTGGCCGACGCCCGGCTCGGCCACGCCCTGGACGACCTGCGCACCGCCGTGGTCGCGGTCGCCGCCGACGCCGAACGCAGCTGCACCACCGCCGAGACCGAGGGCTGCTGCTGATGGCCGCCCTCTCCGCCCCTGCCCGCCGCACCGACGACGAGGACTGACCATGGCCGTTACCGCGCTCATCGTGTATGTAGTGGCCATGGGCCTGGCCTTCGGCTGGCGCACCGCGGTGCACCGGCGCCGCACCGGCGACACCGGCCTGCGTCTGGACGCCGGTCCGGCCGGATCGGTGGCCTGGTGGGCCAAGACGGCGTTCGTGGCCGCGATCGCGCTGGGCCTGGCCGGGCCGGTCGCAGCCACAGCCGGCATGGCCGGTCTGGCCGTCCTCGACCACCCGGCGGTGGCGGCCGCCGGACTGGTGATCGCCCTTTCCGGCACCGCGGCCACGCTGGCCGCCCAGCTGGCCATGGGCGCCTCCTGGCGGATCGGCGTGAACGCCGGCGAGCGCACCGATCTGGTCACCGGCGGCCCGTTCGCGCTCGCCCGCAACCCGATCTTCACCGCGATGGTCACCACCAGTGCCGGGCTGACGCTGATGGTGCCCAACCCGGTCGCCGTACTCGCCCTGGCCGTGCTGGTGGCCGCGGTCGAACTGCAGGTGCGCGCGGTGGAGGAGCCCTACCTGCTGGCCGCTCACGGCCGCGCCTACCAGGGGTACGCCGCACGGGTGGGCCGCTTCGTGCCCGGCCTGGGCCGCCTGCCCGCCCCGGACGCCACCGCCCCGGACGCCACCGCCCCGGACGCCACCGCCCCGGACGCCACCGCTCCGGCACGCGGATCGTCCCCGGCACGCGGCCGTTGAAGCCGTCCCCCGGATCAGAAGGAGGACCGTTCGTGGGGACCGACCACGCGCCCGGCCACGGCCACGGCCACGGCCACGGCCACGGGCAGCTGAGTCCGACCGGCCGCCACCGCGGGCGCCTGGTCGGCGTGCTGGCCATCACCGGCACCGTCATGCTCGTGCAGGTGGCCGGGGCACTGGCCTCGGGCAGCATCGCGCTGCTGGCCGACGCCGGGCACATGCTCACCGACAGCGCCGGCATCGCCCTGGCCCTGGCGGCCATCGTCCTGGCCGCCCGCCCGGCCACCTCGAGGCGCACCTTCGGCCTGGCCCGGGCCGAGATCCTGGCCGCGGCCGTCAACGCCGCGGTGCTCTTCGGCCTCGGGGCGTACGTGCTGTACGAGGCGGTCTCCCGCCTGGTCTCGGCGGAGGCTCCGCACCTCGCCACCGGCTCCATGCTGCTCTTCGGCGTCGTCGGCCTGGTCGGCAACCTGGCCTCGATGCTGGTGCTGATCGGCGTGCAGGGCGAGAGTCTCAACCTGCGCGGCGCCTTCCTGGAGGTGGCCACCGACGCGCTCACCTCCGTGGGCGTCATCGCCGCCGCGATCGTGGCCCACCTGACCGGGTTCACCCGCGCCGACGCCGTCGTCGCGGTGCTGATCGGCCTGCTCATCGTGCCGCGCGCGCTCAAGCTGCTGCACGCGGCCGTCAACGTGCTCCTGGAGGCCACCCCCGCCCATCTGGACCTGGACCAGGTCCGCGCGCAGCTGCTGGCGGTGCCGCACGTACGGGCCGTGCACGACCTGCACGCCTGGACCGTCACCTCGGGCCTGGCCGCGCTCAGCGCGCACATCGTCATCGACGACGAGTGCTTCACCGACGGCCACGCCCCGCGGCTGCTGGACGTCCTGCAGGAGTGCCTCAAGGACCGTTTCGACCTGCACCACGCCACCCTGCAGCTGGAGTCGCCGGCCCACGCCCGGCACGAACGACCCGCCCACGCCTGACGTCCGCTCCGCTCACGGCGCCGGCGGCCCCGCCCCTGCGGCCGGTTATCCCGTTGAAAAGCCGCCGGGCGGATCGTACGCTGGCCGTACTCGTTCCCGCCGGCCCCGTCCGGCCGATCATGAGAAGGCGATGCCATGGTCACCGCCCGGTCACCCCGGGGCGGATGACGATCCGGCCGTTCCATCGGCCAGTGCGGTGCGTGCCGACACGCGTCCGCCCGTCGTGCCCCGGTCATGCAGAGATCCTCTCGCCCGCGCGGCGCCGGTCGCCGCGCACCTGATCTGGAGCACACGGAATGTCGCACGACTCCCTGTCCGCGTGGTACGCGGACTTCTTCACCGAGCTGCCCAACGCCTTCTGGCGGGCGGCCGTACCGCAGCAGGCGACCGCGGCCGAGGTCGACTTCGTCACCCGCCTGGCCGGGCTGCGTCCCGGCGCGCGGGTGCTGGACGTGGCCTGCGGCAGCGGACGGCACGCCCTCGAACTCGCCCGGCGCGGTTTCCGGGTCACCGGCCTGGACGTCTCGGCCGAGGCCGTCGGGTACGCCCGTCACGCCGCCGAGCGGGAAGGACTCGACGTCGACCTGCGCCTGGGCGACATGCGGGCCCTGCCCTCCGACGTCCGCGCCGATGCGGCGATCTGCATGGGCAACGCCTTCGGCTACCTGGAGCACGCCGGAACGCAGGGGTTCCTCGCCGGCCTCGCCGGTCTCGTCGTCCCGGGAGGCACGCTGGTCCTGGACTACGGGTTCGTGGCCGAGTCGCTGCTGCCCGGCCTGGCCCTGGAGGAGCCGCCGATGACGCTCGGCGGGATCGAGGCCGTCTCGGTCAACGAGTACGACGCGGCCGGCGGCCGCTGGATCACCTCCTTCACCTTCCGCCGGGGCGCCCAGGAGCACCGCGGGACCTCCGTGCAGCACGTCTACACCGCGGCGGAGGTCGTCCGGCTGGTCTCCGCGGCCGGGTTCGCCGGCGTCGGGCTGTACGGCGACGCCGACGGCGCGCCGTTCCGGCTCGGCAGTCCCCGGCTGCTCCTGGTCGCGCGGCGGCCGTAGGGCGGCGACCGCGGATCGGGGAACGGCGAGGCGCTCAGGCCGCCCGCGCGGCGAAGCGGCGCGCCACGAAGGCGACGAGCGCCTCGACCAGCCGCATGGTCAGCACCTCGATCACGATGACCGCCGCCTTGGCGAGAAGGGATGACAGGAAGTCGCTCATGGGAACCCCCAGGGGTCGGAGCCGCTCGGGGCCGGGTCCGCGGACCGCGTTCCCGGCCGGGTTCGCAGCCGGGTCCGCGGCGTGGAACCGGCCCGCGCGTGCTTTCTCATTCCTCCCGGCCGATGGCGGGCGCCGCCGGGCCGACCGGCCCGGCGGCGGCGTCCTCCCGCCGCCGGGCCGCGGGCTGACCGCCGCGCAGCAGCCGCTCGGCCGCCGCCCCCAGGACCGTGGCGACGGCGGCGCCGCCGAGGCCGATGGACCACCCGAGGGGCCCGAGAGGGCGTGAACCGAAGAACCGGCTGACCCCCGGGGTCGAGACGACGAGGCCCAGGACGGCGAGGGAGGCCAGCGCGGCGAGTACGACCACCGGGTCCCGCCCTCCTTTGGCGAGGGTCTGCAGCAGCTGCGCCGCGACCAGGGCGACCAGCCCGATCGTGTCCGCCCGCCCGCGGGTTCCGGTCAGCCGGCCGGCCAGCCAGGCCGCCGCCGCGGCGGCCGCGGTGGTGACGGCCCGCAGGTGGATGTCGCGGGTCAGGGAGGCGCCGAGCGAGCCCTCCGGCCCCTCGGCCATCAGCCGCTCCGGGCTCGCCGCGGCGGAAGGCCGTACGGCCACCACCAGGGCGGGCAGCATGTCGGTCAGCAGGTTGACCAGCAGCAGCTGCCGGGCGTTCAGCGCGCTGCGGCCGGTGAGCAGGTTGGAGCCGACCGTGAAGGCGATCTCGCCGATGTTGCCGCCGAGCAGGATGCTCAGGGAGTCGCGGACCGAGCTCCACATGGACCTGCCCTCGATGATCGCGTCGACGATCGTCTCGATGCGGTCGTCGGTCACCACGACGTCCGCCGCCGTCCGGGCGGCCGGCGTGGCGCGGGAGCCGAGGGCGATCCCGACGTCCGCCGCGCGGATCGCGGGGGCGTCGTTGGCCCCGTCGCCGGTGACCGCCACGGTCTCGCCCGCCTGGCGCAGGCAGGAGACGATCCGTGTCTTGTGCGCCGGGGTGGCGCGGGCGAACACCGCGACCTCGGGCAGCGCCTTCGTCAGGATCTCGTCGTCGACGTCGTCCATCTCGGGGCCGGTCATGACGCGCAGGCCGTTCAGCACGCCGAGCTCGGCGGCGATCGCCTCGGCGGTGCTCGGGTGGTCCCCGGTGACCATGACGACCCGGACGCCGGCCCGGGTCAGGTGCCCGACGCTCTCGGCGGCGGCGGGCCGCACCGGGTCGGCCAGGCCCAGGAAGCCGAGGAAGCACAGCCCGCCGACCCGGGACCCGTCGAGGTCGCGCCGGTCGGAGGCGGGCCGCTGGGCCACCGCGAGCACCCGGTGGCCCTGCCGGGCGAGCGCGTCGACCTCCCGCTCCAGCTCCAGCCTGAGCTCCTCGCCGAGGGGGACGGCCCTCGCGCCCCGGAGCACCGTCGTGCACCGGTCGAGCACGATCTCCGGGGCGCCCTTGACGCTCAGCAGGTGCCCGGAGCCGCTCACGCCGAGCACGGCGTGGTAGCCGCGTTCCGGTTCGAAGGGCAGCTCGTCGACCCGCCGCCAGGCGGTCAGCCCCTCCTCCGGGGTCACCCCCAGCCGATGGGCACCGTCGACGACGGCGCGGTCGGTGGGATGGGCGATGACCCTCCCCTCGCCCGCGCGGGGGCTCGCCCGCAGCGCCGCGGCGACGATCGGCCGCAGCCCGGCCTGCGGCTCCTCGACGGAGTACCCGGTGCGCCCGTCGGAGACGCGCCGCAGCGTGATGCGCCCCTCGGTGAGCGTTCCCGTCTTGTCGAAGCACAGGACGTTCACCCGGCCCAGCGCCTCGATCGTCGAAGGGTTGCGCACCAGCGCGGCGCGCTTCGACAGCCGCCGCGCGGCGGCCAGCTCCGCGACCGTGGCGATGAAGGGCAGCCCTTCGGGAACGGCCGCCACGGCCAGGCTCACCGCGGGCGCGAGCCCCGCCGCCAGCGGGCGCCCGCGGAGCAGGTCGACGGCGAGCAGGGCGAGACCGGAACCGGCGGAGAGCGGCAGGATCCTCCTGCCCAGCTCACGCAGCCGGAGCTCCACCCCGGTCGGCGGGCGCGGCCCCGCGGCCAGCCTGGCCCCCCGGCCCGCCTCGGTCGCCCCGCCCGTCGCGACGACCACCGCGTGCCCCCCGCCCGCGGCCACCGTCGTGCCCTGGTAGAGCATGCAGCTGCGTTCGGCGACGGCGGACGCCACCGTGGGCGCCGCGGTCTTGGCGACCAGCTGCGACTCCCCGGTGAGCGGCGACTCGTCGACCTCCAGGCCCGTCGCGTCCAGCACCCGGCAGTCGGCCGGTACGGCGTCGCCGGCGCGCAGCTCGATCACGTCGCCCGGGACCAGCGCCGCCGCGGAGGTCCGCGTGTGCCCGCCGGGCCGGCGCAGCCGCACGGGGACGGAGGAGTCCTCGGTGAGGCGGCGCAGCGCCCGGTCGGCGCTGACCCGCTGCGCCCCGCCCACGAACGCGCTGACGACCGTCACCCCGCCGATCAGCAGCGCGTCTAGTACCGAGCCGATCAGCGCGGACATGCCCGCCCCGGCCGCCAGGACCGGCGTCATGGGGTTGGCCAGTTCCTGTGCGGACGCGCGGACCAGCGAGCGCGGCCCCCCTCCGGGCCGCTCCTCCTCCCCCGCCGCCTCCGTCCTGCGCCCGGCGGCGTCCTCCTCGGCGATGCCGTCGGACGAGGAGCCGAGCCGGGTGAGGACGTCGGCGGCCGACATGGCGTACCAGGGCGTGCCGTCGGCGCGGACCGGGACCGGCGTCCGCCCGGCGGCGCGGCCCGACAGCTCTCCCAGGGCGAGCGCGGCCAGCGAGACGCAGTGGCTCACCAGGTGCGCCCGGCGGGAGGACGCCGCCTCGGGTCCGGCGACGGCCAGCAACGCGCCGACGCCCGCTCCGGCGACGCCGAGCCGTACGCTCCGCCGGCTCGTCCTGGCGGCCTCCGGCAGGCAGCTCAGCAGCAGGTGGGCTCCCTCGAGATCGCCGAGCACGTCCGCGTCCCAGGGCACGCGGCCGGGCCGGTCCGCCACCCCGATGCCGAGGTCGGCCCGGGCCAGCGCGTCGCGCAGGTCCCGGGACCCGCCCCGCGACACCACGGCGACGGCGTGCCCCCCGGCCTGGAGCGCGCGGATCGCGGCCGCCGTCCGCGCTCCGCCGGGAGCGATCCGGCGGGCCGGGAAGCGCGCGGCGAGACCGCGGTCCCCTCCCGCCAGCAGTACGGTGCCCGCGGCCCCGGCGGCGGCGACGAGCGCCTCGGCCAGCGGGTGGAGCTCCCGCGCCAGCGCGGCGACGGCGACCGGCTCGCCCCGCAGGGTCACGGTCACGGGCCTCAGCCCCCGGGCGCGCCAGGCCTGGATCTCCCGGGCGGCCGGCCCGCCCGTGCCGGTCGCCGGTCGGACGGCCCACTCCCCGTCCTCCCGGCGCGCGCCGGGATCGCCCGGGTCGAGCAGGGCGTGCAACCGCGCGTGCAGCGTGCCGTCGTCCACCCGGCCCGCGCCGTCCCCGCCGGTTCCGTCTTCCCCGCCCGCGCCGTCCCCGCCGGTTCCGTCTTCCCTGCTCACGCCGTCCCCGCCGGCTCGGTCGGCCCCGTCCGCGCGGTTCCTCCCGCCCGCCGCGCCGTACGGGTCACCGGCCGGGTCCGCGATCCGCAGGACGCGCTCGACCGTCCACGCGCCGGTCAGCAGGACCGCCGCGTCGAGGACGACCGTGTCGACGCGGTCCATGCGGCGCAGGGCGTGGCGGTCGAGCACCACCGCGCCGCGTCTGCCCAGGGCGCGGGCGACCGCGCCCGCGAAGGCGTGGCGGCCCAGCTTCGCCTGCTTGGGCGTGGCCGCGACCATCATGGCGTGGCTCCGGCGGCCGCTGCGGCTGAGGAGTCTCGTCGCGGCGTAGGCTCCCAGCGTCACCGGGGCCGCGACGTCCGCGTACCGCTCGATCGGGCCCCGGGGCAGGGGGGCCGGGCGCGGGAGCGACGGCTTCGCGATGTGGCGGTAGGCGCCCCCGACGCGGGCCAGGTCCTGTTCCAGCCTCCGCCAGGCGCACCGCGCGGCGCGCGCCTCGGCGTAGTGGACGACCGACCCCGCCGCGTGGACGAGCAGTGCCGACGGGCTCAGGGCGAGCGTCTGGCCGACGAGGTGGCCTACGGTGAACAGCGTGTCGGTGGCCGGACGGCCGATCCGGCGGTTCAGCTCCTCCCGGACGACCGGGGTGGAGTCCGCCAGGTGCAGCAGGGCCGGCACCGCCGGGGACAGCCTCGGCAGCCGCACCGCCTTCCCGGCGAGCGCCAGCCCGGCCCCGGTCAGCTCCGCGCAGAGGCGGGCCGCGGCGCGTGCGTGCCGCTCCGCCACCCGGACCCGGGGCCGGTGCGGGCCTCCGCCGCCGGTGTCCGGCTCCGGGTCCGCGTCCGGTCCGGTGACGGCCGGGTCCCCGTCCGGTCCGGTGACGGCCGGGTCCCCGTCCGGTCCGGTGACGGCCGGGTCCCCGTCCAGTTCGGTGACGATCGACAGCAGTTCCTCGTGGCCGGACCGGTCCGCACCGGTGCCGACGAAGACGCAGCCGAGGGCGCCGTTGACCTCCGCCCGCTCGACTCCGTCCACCGCGCGCAGCCGTGCTTCGAGCCGCCGCGCGGCCGTCTCCGTGCCCGGTCCGCCGATCACGTGCAGGTCGATCCGGACCCCGCCGGGGCAGGCGCGCACGCGGCGGGAGCGGGGCAGGACGCCCGAGAGCACGTCCGGTACGACGTCCCGGAGGACGTCGGCGGGGACGGCGAGCAACCGTGACAGGAACATTCACTCTCCAGCGGACCTGGATTCTGCGGGCGGGAAAGGCCGGGCCGCGGCGTCGCGGCCCGGCGAGCGCGTCGTCACGGCGCCGTGGTCACACCGGCGCGCGGAGGTTCTCCCCACCGCCGTTCCGGGAGCGCCGGGCGATCACCGTTCCGACGCCGATGGCGGCCGCCACGGGCCACTCGATCAGGCCGAACGCGGCGAGCGCGCCGAGCCCCCCGTAGTAGGCGAGGCGTTCCCGCGGCGGGAGCGCGGGCAGGAACGCCCTGGCGGCCCCGACGACGCGGCCGACCTCCCGCCCGCCGACCCGCGGCGGCCGGAACTCCAGCGTGATCATGGGCAGGGTCAGGGTGAGCGCCCCGGCGGCGCGCCGCTCCCCCGTGAGCCCCACGGGGTCCACGCACTGCACGGTTTCCATCGGCTTCGCCGCGGGCTTTCGCCCGGCCGTACCGGCTCCGGACCGTGCGCGCTCGCGCGGCCGCCGGGTGGTCTGAGCGGTATCCGTCATGGCCCCTTCTCTCAAAGAGTCGGGGGGCGCTCTCCATGGTGTGGGCCGGAGGGCGGAAGGTCCTCCGGCCGCCGGTACGTGACCCTGAGGTCGTTCCTGTATCTTCCGCCGGTCCGGCCCACCGAAACGTGCGCGCCAGATCCGGCCGCGGACCGGCCGGCGCACGCACTGGCGGGCGCGCGGACTAGCGGGAGCGGCGCAGCCTCCGCGGCAGGCCGGTCACGCCCCACAGGGTGACCCGCCACAGCGCCTCGGCGATGACGTCCCGGCTCATCTTGCTGGCGCCGACGGTGCGCTCCACGAAGGTGATCGGCACCTCGGCGACGCGCAGCCCGTGGCGGACCGTGCGCAGGGTCAGGTCCACCTGGAAGCAGTAGCCCTGCGACTCGACGTCGTCCAAGCCGATCTTCTCCAGGGTGGAGGCCCGGTAGGCGCGGAAGCCCGCGGTGGCGTCGCGGACCGGCATGCCGAGCATCATCCGGGTGTAGACGTTCGCGCCGCGGGACAGGAACTCCCGCGAACCGGGCCAGTTGACCACCTTGCCGCCGGGCACCCAGCGGGACCCGATGGACAGGTCGGCCCCGTCGGCCAGCGCGTGCAGCAGCTTGGGCAGCTCTTCCGGCTGGTGGGAGCCGTCGGCGTCCATCTCCACGAGCACGTCGTAGCCCTCGGCCAGGCCCCAGCGGAACCCCGCGATGTAGGCGGCGCCGAGCCCCTGCTTGCCGGGCCGGTGGAGCACGTGGACGTGGTCGTCCTCGGCCGCCAGCGCGTCGGCGATCTCACCGGTGCCGTCGGGGCTGGCGTCGTCGGCGACCAGCAGGTGCGCCTCGGGCACCGCCGCGCGGATCCGCTCGACGATCACGGGGAGGTTCTCCCGCTCGTTGTACGTCGGGACGATGACGAGCACCCGGCCGACCATCCGCTCCATCACACGTCTCCCACCTGCTGATCGCCACTGCGTGTCACCGGACGCGCCGGGACGCGTCGCCGGAGGACCGGAACCGCGGCCAGCGCGGCCGTACCCACCAGTATCAGGGCCCACTCGGGTAGCGCGCCAACCCTGGTGGCCACCGTCTCCCGCGTGCGGACCGGTATCTTCAGCACCGCCATGTCCTGGACCAGCTCGCGGGTCCGCCAGACCACCTCGCCCTCCGGGGTCACGGAGGCGGAGATGCCGGTGATCGCGGCGGTGACCACCGCCCGGTTGTGCTCCACGGCGCGCAACCGGGACATGGCCAGCTGCTGGGCGGGCAGGCCGGTCAGCGCGTAGGTCGCGTTGTTGGTCTGCACCACCAGCGGGCTGGCGCCGGTCCGGACGGTGCCGCGGACGACGCCGTCGAAGGCCACCTCGTAGCAGTTGACCGCTCCGACGGTGACCGGCCCGAGCCTCAGGTCGCCGTCGCGGGTGCCGGGCACCGACTGCTTGCCGACCAGGCCGGCCCGCTCGAACAGGGCGAGCACGAGGTCCTGCATCGGGGTGAACTCGCCGAACGGCACCAGCTTCTGCTTGTCGTAGTAGGCACCGGGGCCGGTGACCGGGTCCCACACCAGGCTGCGGGTGGCCCGGTGCTTCTCGCCGACGCCCACCACGGCTCCGACCAGGACGGGCACGCCGACGTCCCTGACCGCGGCGTCGATCTCGGCGCGGGCCGTCTCGCTGCGGTAGGGGTCGATGTCGGTGGAGTTCTCCGGCAGCACCACCACGTCCGGCCGGGCCATCGCGCCCTCCCGTACGGCCCGCGCCATCTCGTGGAGCTTGCCGGTGTGGTTGCGCAGGACCACGGCGGGCTCGTCGCCCAGCGGGGTCATCCCCCGGCCGGGCACGTTGCCCTGGATCACCCCGACGGTCACGCTCCTGCCCTCGTCGCCGGGGCGGGGCACGGCGAAGGCCGCGGCCGGGACGGCCAGGGCCCCGGCGAGCGGCAGAGCGATGGGCAGGGCGATGGGCAGCGCCGCGGAGCGGGCGGAGGACCGGACGGGGAGCCGCTCGGCGGGCGGGACGGGAGCCGGAGCGGCCGCCGGGACCGCCGGCGGGGCGCCCGCCCGGTCGCGGCGTCCCGGAGGACCGGGCGCACGCAGCGAGGCGAGGGCGAGCAGCCCTCCGCAGAGCACCACCGCGAAGCTGACCAGCGGCGCTCCGCCCAGCGCCGCGTACGGCGTGAAGACCGACCCGCCCTGGCTGAAGGCGACCCGCGCCCAGGGGAACCCGCCGAAGGGGAAGGTCCCCCGCGCCCACTCCATGGCCACCCAGAGCGCGGCGCTCCACAACGGCCACAGGGGCAGCCGGACGACCAGGGCGGTGCCGGCGGCCCAGGCGGCGTAGAAGAGGCTCTCCAGGGCGATCAGGCCCAGCCAGGCGTCCACCCCGATGGGTGTGACCCAGTGCAGACCGGGGCCGAGGAAGGCGAGCCCCCCGGCGAAGCCCAGCCAGGCGGCACGGCGGGGGCGGGCGCCGTGCACGGCCCGGATCACGAGGGCCGCGCCGAGCGGAGCCAGGAACCAGAACCCGAGGGGAGGGAAGGCGAGGAAGAGCAGCAGGCCGCCGGCGGCCACCGCGGCCGTCCGGCCGAGCGGGTCCCGCCACCGGGGACCGCCCGGGGCGTCCTCACGCGACGCCGCCGGGGGAGCCCCCGGCGGAGGGGCCGTCTTCTCCTGCACCACGGGGGGCTCCTTGCGGACGTCGGACCTGGCCGGACCTGGTTGGACCTGCTAGGCGAACGCTACCCCCGACACGGCAGCGGGGTGACCTCCAGGGCGGACGGATGCCCTGGGGATCACCCCGACACTTGCAGTCGCCGGCACGGGAGCGGAAAGAGTGCCCGGACGAACCCTTCGGACCGGTTCCGTCCCGTCGGCGGCGGGCGCGGATTGCCGTTGTCTACTGGGTGCCCAGGCCCCTCCCGGGTCCGTTCCCCCCGCCCGGTTGGGGTGCCCCGACCCGACTGACCAGCGGTCCTGCGCCTGGCTGTACGGGCGGAGTCACGCTCCGCCGCGGGGCGAGGAACCGGTGATGTCGGAGGCGGCCAACCGGCCAGTCCCGTACTGGACTGGGCAGCAAAACTACCGGCCTCAGCTCAGATGTCAACCTCGTCACCAACTGCGGAAACATCCCGTTTCCGCAGCTAGCGCAGTCCGGCCGAGGAGCCTTCGGCCTTGCTCCGGATCCGGGCGGCCGCCCGCCGCGGGCGGCCGCCCGGCTTCCGGAGCGCGGACGGTCTCCCGGCCCGGCTTCCGGGGCGCGGACGCCCTCCGATCGGCCGGCCCGGCACCGTCCGGGCCGGTCCCGGGTGGGCCGGTCCCGGGTGGGCCGGTCCCGGGCGGGGAGTCCCCGCGGCCCGGCGGCTCAGCCGTCTCCGCGCCGCTCGAGCCCGGCGAGCGGTGCGGGGAGCGGGGCGCCGTGGACCACGCCGAGCCGTCGCGTCGCCCGGGTCAGTGCGACGTACAGGTCGCTCGCCCCGCGGGGGGACTCGTCCAGGATGCGGTCCGGCTCGACCACGATGACGGTGTCGAACTCCAGGCCCTTGGCCTCGGCGACGCTCAGGACCGCCGCGGGGGCGTCCAGGGCCGCCGTGCCGGGCCCGGCGACCGCGCCGTCGACGGCCCGGGTCACCGCCTCCCCCAGCTCGGCCCGGAGGGACTCGGGGACGAGCACCGCCAGGCGGCCGCCCTCGACGATCTCGGCCTTGACCACCTCGGGCAGGGACTCCAGCGGGGAGGCCGCCCAGGGCCGCTCGCCGGTCTCCCGGACCGAGGCGGGCGCGGTGAGCCCGGGACCGACCAGCGGGAGCACGGCGGCGGCCACGGCCATCAGCTCGGTGGGGGTGCGGTAGTTGACGCTGAGGTTCTCGACCCGCCAGCGCCCGCCCACGTAGGAGTCGAGCACCCGCTCCCAGGAGCGGGCCCCGGCCGCCGATGCGGTCTGCGCCAGGTCGCCGACGATCGTCATCGACCGGGTGGGGCACCGGCGCATGACCATCCGCCAGTCCATCGGCGACAGCTCCTGCGCCTCGTCCACGATGATGTGGCCGAAGGCCCAGGTGCGGTCGCCCGCGGCCCGCTCGGCGGTGGTGAGGTAGAACTCGTCGCCCAGGTGCCGGGCGGCGAACTTCTCCGCGTCCATGATCTCCGACAGGCCGGTCAGCTCCAGCACCTCCTTGGCGTAGGCGAGCTGCATGCTGTCCTCCTCGCGCGCGGCGGCGCGGGCGGCGGCCTGCTCCTCCTCGGCCATCCACGCCCCGGCCCGCAGCACCCCGGGATCGATCTCGCCGAGCAGCTCGGCGGCCTCGTCCAGCAGGGCCACGTCGGCGGGCGACCACCAGCCCTCCCCCTTGCGGGGCGGCTCGCGCAGCAGCAGCGCGCGCTCGGCCGGGCTCAGCTCGGCCGCGGCGTACTCGAGCCGCTCGCGGGAGGTGAACAGCCCCAGCAGGAGCTGCTGCGGGGTGGTGTAGGGCCACAGCCGGTTCAGGGCGGCCTTCACCGGCTGCTCGGTGCGGAGCTCCTCGCGCAGGTCGGCCAGCTCGTCGTCGTCGATGACGCCCTTGCCCAGCAGCTTGGCCGCCTGCCGGGCGAGGGCGTTGAGCAGGTGGCGGACGAAGACCGCGCGGGCCTCGTTGTGGGGGCGGCGCGAGCGGGCGGCCCGGTTGCGCGCGGCCTCCAGGGTGCGGCCGTCGAGGCTGAGGGTGTAGCGGTCCAGCTTGATCTCGATCGGCCGCCGGGGCACCCGCTGCCGCTCCCGTACGGCGCGCGCCACGACCTGGACCATCCGCTCGTCGCCCTTGACCGCGGCCGTCTCGGGCCGCTCGGCGGCGGTCGCGGCGATCCCGGGGTACAGCTCGGCGACCGTGGACAGCAGCACGTCGGTCTCGCCCAGGGAGGGCAGGACCTGCTCGATGTAGCGCAGGAAGGTCAGGTTGGGCCCGAGGATGAGCACGCCCCGGCGGGCCAGCTTCTCCCGGTGGGTGTAGAGCAGGTAGGCCGCCCGGTGCAGGGCCACGACGGTCTTGCCGGTGCCCGGCCCGCCCTGCACGACGAGCACGCCGGACAGGTCCGAGCGGATGATGCGGTCCTGCTCGGCCTGGATGGTGGCCACGATGTCGCGCATCCGGCCGGTGCGGTGGGCGCCGAGCGAGGCCAGCAGCGCGGCCTCGCCGTTGAGCGTGGCCACGTCCTCGTCGCTGAGGGTGTCGAGGTCGAGCAGGTCGTCGTCGACGCCGATCACCTTGCGGCCCTTGGTCTGCAGGTGGCGGCGGCGGGTGACGCCCATCGGCGAGGCGGGGGTGGCCCGGTAGAACGGCTGCGCCACCGGTGCCCGCCAGTCGATCAGCAGGCGGCGCTGGTCGTCGTCGGCCAGGCCGATGCGGCCGATGTAGAGGGAGGTGTGGTCGGCGTTGTCGAGCCGGCCGAAGCACAGGCCGTTCTCCACCGCCCACAGCCGCGCCAGCCGCTCGGCGTACATCCCGGCGAAGCTGTCGCGCTCCGAGCGGTTCTGGTGGGTGCCGCCGCCGCCCTGGGCCAGCACCCCGTCGAGCTGCCGCTGGGTGCGGTCGCGCAACAGGTCGAGCCGCTCGTAGAGCGAGGTGACATACTCCTGTTCCCTGGCGAGCTCGATTTGACGGGTTGCCGTCGCTCCATTATCTTTGCCGCTAATAGGATACTCCGGGCCATATAAATGCATTGTGCTGGTTGTTATGACAAACCATCACCCTAGCAGGTCCGTTGAGATGTTCACATTCCCCGGGCCGCCTCCTTTCCGGCCGCCGGGCGCCCTCCGCCCCGTCACCGTCACGGCTTGGTCTCGGCGCGCCCGCCCTCCTTGACGCCCGCCTCCGGCCTCCTTAGATTCCCTTCAAGTTAGGAAACTTTCCTAACTTGAAGACGACGTCCTGGAGGGTCCGTGCCTCAGCCGACACCGGGCACCCCTAGCCTGCTGCGCGCCATCAACGACCGGGCCGCGCTCCAGGCGCTCCTGGAGCGCGGCCCGCTGACCCGCCCGGAGATCGGCGCCCTCACCGGCCTGTCCAAGCCCACCGCCTCACAGCTCCTCCTCCGGTTGCAGGAGGCGGGGCTCGTCGTGCCGGGCGGCGTCCGGGAGGGGCTGCCGGGCCGCACCGCTGAGATCTACCGGCTCAACCCGTCCGCCGCGTACGTCGCCGCGCTGGACGTCACCCGCACCCACATCGACGCCAGGGTCGCCGACATCACCGGCGCGGTGGTCGGCGAGTACCGGCAGCCCACCCCGGCCCCCCGCGGCCCCCGGGACACCGAAGAGGCCACCGAGGACGCCGTGCGCAACGTGCGCGCCGCCCTCGACGGCGCGCACGCCCCCGCCGCCCTGCGGCACGTGGTCGTCGGCGTGCAGGGCGCGCCGGACCCCGGCACCGGCACACTCGGCTACGCCACCGCCGAGGACCTGCCCGGCTGGCTGGCGCCCGGCCTCGTCGCCACCCTCGGCCGGCGGCTGGGCGTCCGGCTCTCGGTGGAGAACAACGTCAACCTGGTCGCCCAGGCCGAGCAGGCGCACGGCTCGGCCCGCGGGCACCGCGACTTCGTGCTGCTCTGGGCCGACGAGGGCCTCGGCGCGGCGCTGGTGCTCGGTGGGCGGCTGCACCGCGGCGCCACCGGCGGCGCGGGCGAGATCGGATACATGCCCGCTCCCGGCGCGCCCACCGCCCGCCAGACCGGGCGCTACGGCGACCACGGCTACCAGGCGCTCGGCGGCGGCTCCGCGGTGCTCAGGATCCTGCGCTCGTACGGCGTGCGCGGCGACGGGCCCGCCTCCGCCGTGGGCGAGGCCGTGCGGGCCGCCGGATCCGGCGGGCGGGAGGCCCCGGCGGCCCTGGCGGGCCTGCGCGACGTCGCCGGCCGCCTGGCCGTCGGCCTGGCCTCGATCACCGCGGTCGTCGACCCGGAGATCGTCGTGCTGACCGGCGGCACCCTCCTGGCCGGCGGCGAGCTGCTGCGCGGCCTGGTGGAGGAGGAACTGCACGCGCTGACCATCCCCCGGCCCCCGCTGCTGCTCTCGGCCGTCGAGGGCAACCCGGTCCTGGCCGGCGCCCTCGACCTCGCCCTCGCCGCCGCCCGCGACGAGGTCTTCAGCTCCACCTTGCCCTCATAGCCCTCTTCCTGCCGCCACCTGTCACCACCTGTCTCTGCCTGCCTGTTTCCGCTTTCCACGGAACCCTCAGCTCTCCTGATTCATCCGGTCATCCCACCCCCCGATCGAGGAGGCCACTGTCGTGAACCGACGGTTTCTCACCCTCGCCACGGCCGCCGTCGCGGCCGCGGCCCTGACCGCCTGCACCGCGGGCGACCGGAGCGCGCCGGCGCTCGGATCCCAGCCGAAACCCTCCGGGAGCGCCGCCGCGGCGCTGCCCGCGGCGACCATCGAGCTCTGGCACGGGTTCAGCGCCGACAGCGAGGTCAAGGCGTTCGAGGACGCCGTCGCCGGATTCCGGAAGAAGTTCCCGCAGATCACCGTCAAACTCACCAAGGGCGTCCAGGACGACCAGATCACCCAGGCCGTCCGGGGCGGCACGGCCCCCGACGTGGCGGCCTCCTTCACCACCGACAACGTGGCCCAGTGGTGCCGGAGCGGGGTCTTCCAGGACCTGACCCCGGTGATCGAGCAGGACGGCGTCGACCTGTCGGTGCTCCCGGCGGCCGCGCGCTCCTACACCGAGTTCGAGGGCCGGCGCTGCACGCTGCCGATGCTCGCCGACGCCTACGGCCTCTACTACAACAAGGCCCTGATGAAGGGCGAGCAGCCGCCGAAGACCCTCTCGGAGCTGACCGCGCTGGCCAAGAAGCTCACCGTCCGCGACGCCGACGGGAACATCGAGGTCGCCGGCTTCATCCCCAGCTTCCAGTACTACGAGAACTCCCCCTCCCACCTGGGCCCGATGGTCGGGGCCAAGTGGTACAACGAGGACGGCACCTCGGCCATCGGCTCCGACCCGGCCTGGAAGAAGCTCCTCACCTGGCAGAAGGAGCTCGTCGACTGGTACGGCCACGACAAGCTCGACAGGTTCCGCAAGGGCCTGGGCGACGAGTGGGGCGCCGAGCACCCCTTCCACGAGGGCAAGGTCGCGATGGCGGTCGACGGCGAGTGGCGCAACGCCATGATCGCCAACAACGCGGCGGACCTCGACTACGGCACCGCCCCGATCCCCGTCGCCGACGACCGGCCCGAGCTGTACGGCAGCGGCTTCACCGCGGGCACCGTGATCGGCGTGCCGAAGGGCGCGAAGCACCCGCAGCACGCCTGGGAGCTCGTCAAGCACCTGACCACCGACACCGGCAGCCTGGTGACGCTCTCCAACGCGCTGCGCAACGTGCCGACGACCAAGGCCGCGATGGACTCGCCCGACCTGAAGAAGGACGCGAACTTCCAGACCTTCCTCGACATCTTCAACCACCCGAAGACGAGCACGCTCCCGCCGAACGTCAACAGCGTCTTCAACCAGGAGGCCTTCACCGCCTTCCTCGTCGAGTGGGAGAAGGGCGCCGTCAAGGACCTCGACGCCGGCCTGGCCGGGGTCGACAAGCGCATCAACGACAAGCACAAGCTCTCCGGGGGCTGATCTCCGATGAGTCCCACCCCTGCGGCGCCGCCCGCCCGGCGGCGCCGCGAGGGCCTGCGGGCCCTCGTGTGGCTGTCGCCCTGGCTGATCGGGTTCGCGGCCTTCTTCCTCTACCCGCTCGCCGCGACCGTCTACTTCTCCTTCCACCGCTACGACCTGTTCACGCTGGAGTTCGTCGGCCTGGACAACTACCGCTACCTGCTGACCGACGACCGGGCCCTCACCTCGATCGGCAACACCCTGTGGCTGGTCGTCTTCATGGTCCCCGCCCAGCTGCTCTTCGCCCTGGGGGTGGCCTGGCTGGTCACCCGGCTGAAGGCGGGGGCCGGGTTCTTCCGGACCGTCTTCTACCTGCCCTCGCTGATCCCGACGGTGGCGGGCACGGTCGCGTTCGTGTTCCTGCTCAACCCGGCCACCGGCCCGATGAACCAGTTCCTGGAGCTGTTCGGGATCACCGGCCCGGACTGGTTCGGCGACAGGGACTGGTCCAAGCCGAGCCTGACCCTGCTCGGCATGTGGGGCACCGGGAACACCATGGTCATCTTCCTGGCGGCCCTGCTGGACGTGCCCAGGCACCTGTACGAGGCGGCCGCGCTCGACGGGGCGGGAGCCTGGCGGCGGTTCCGCAGCGTCACCCTGCCGACGATCTCCCCGGTGCTGCTCTTCTCGGCGGTCACCGGCGTCATCTACGCCCTGCAGTACTTCACCCAGGCGATGATCGCCGCCCGGGTCGCCTCCGGCTCCACCGACTCCCCCGGCAGCAGCTTCACCCCCGGCTACCCGGAGATGTCCACCCTGACCCTGCCCCAGTGGCTGTTCCAGATGGGCTTCCGCGACTTCTCCATGGGGTACGCGTGCGTGCTCGCGCTGCTGCTGTTCGCCGCGTCGATGCTGCTCACCCTGGTCCTGCTGCGCCGGTTCCGCGGACTCGAGGAGGTCTCGTGAGCACCGCACCCGCCACCCTCGGCCGGGCTCCGGCCTCCGCCGCCCGCCGCCCGACCGCCCGGAGCCTCCGCAGGCGGCGGACCCTGCACTGGATCGCCGTCCACTCCATCGCGATCGCGCTCGCGATCATGTTCGTCGCCCCGCTGGTGTTCATCGCGCTCACCGCGCTCATGACCGACCAGCAGGCGCTGACCAGCGAACTGTGGCCGCGCTCGTGGAACTGGGGCAACTTCGCCGAGGTGTTCGCCCGCTCGCCCCTGCTGCTCTGGATCGGCAACACGATGCTGTACGCGGGCCTGGGCACCGCGTTCATGCTGCTGTCGTCGGTCCCGGTGGCCTACGCGCTGGCCCGCTTCCGCTTCCCCGGCCGCCGGGCCGCCTTCCTGGCCGTCATCACGATGATGATGCTGCCGCCGCAGGTGGTCGCCGTACCCGTCTACCTGATCTGGGCCCGCGCGGAACTGACCGGCACGCTCTGGCCGCTGGTCCTGCCCATGCTGCTCGGCGACGCCTTCTCGGTCTTCCTGCTCCGCCAGTTCCTGCTGACGATCCCCAGGGAGTACACCGAGGCGGCCCGGGTCGACGGCTGCTCGGACCTGGCGACGCTGCTGCGGATCGTCCTGCCCATGGCCCGGCCCGCCGTCGCCGCGGTGGCGCTGTTCCAGTTCTTCTACTGCTGGAACGACTACTACGGCCCGCTGCTGTACGCCTCCACGAACGTGGACAACTGGACGCTGTCCATCGGGCTGGCGTCCTTCAAGGCCCTGCACAGCGTGCAGTGGAACCTCACCATGGCGGCCACGCTGCTCGTCATGGCACCTGTGATAATCGTGTTCTTCCTCGCCCAGAGAGTCTTCATCGAGGGCGTCACCTTGACAGGAGTGAAGGGTTGAAACTCGCCGTTGTCGGGGGCGGCTCGACGTACACGCCCGAGCTGATCGACGGGTTCGCGCGGCTGCGGGAGGAGCTTCCCGTCACCGAGGTCGCGCTGGTCGACCCGGACGGCTCCCGCCTCGAGCTGGTCGGCGGGATGGCCCGCCGGATGCTGGCCCGCGCCGGCCATCCGGCGAGGGTCACCGCGACCGCCTCGGTCCCCGAGGGGGTCGCCGGGGCGCAGGCCGTGCTCCTGCAGCTGCGCGTCGGCGGGCAGGCCGCGCGCGACGTCGACGAGACGCTCCCGCTGGAGTGCGGCTGCGTCGGCCAGGAGACGACCGGCGCGGGCGGTCTGGCCAAGGCGCTGCGCACCGTCCCGGTGGTGCTGGACATCGCCGAGCAGGTCCGCCGGCACGCGCCCGGCGCCTGGATCGTCGACTTCACCAACCCGGTCGGCATCGTCACCCGGGCGCTGCTGGAGGCCGGGCACCGCGCCATCGGCCTGTGCAACGTGGCCATCGGCTTCCAGCGCCGCTTCGCCGCCGCGCTGGGCGTCGCGCCCGAGCGGATCTCCCTGGGCCACGTCGGGCTGAACCACCTGACCTGGGAGCGCTCCGTCCTGCTCGACGGCGTGGACGTGCTGCCCCGGCTGCTGGACGAGCACGGCGAGCGGATCGCCCGGGACGTCGGCCTGGACGCCGCGCTGCTCCGCCGCCTCGGCGTGGTGCCCTCCTACTACCTGCGTTACTTCTACGAGCACGACCGCGTCGTCGCCGAGCAGCGGGCCAGGCCGTCGCGCGCGGCCGAGGTCGCGGCGATGGAGGCCCGGCTGCTGGAGCTGTACGCCGACCCGGCGGTGGACACCAAGCCCGAGCTGCTGGGCGAGCGCGGCGGCGCGTTCTACTCCGAGGCCGCCGTCGCGCTGATCTCCTCGCTGCTCGGCGACCGCGGCGACGTCCAGGTGGTCAACCTGCGCAACGACGGCGCGCTGCCGTTCCTGCCGCCCGAGGCGGTCGTCGAGGTGCCCGCGACGATCACCGCCGCCGGGGCCGAGGCCCTGCCGGTCGACCCCGTGGAGCCGCTCCACGCGGGTCTCATCGCGCACGTCACCGCGTACGAGACGCTGGCCCTGGAGGCGGCGCTGCACGGCGGCGAGGAGCGGGTCGCCGACGCGCTCCTGGCCCACCCGCTCATCGGGCAGGCCTCCCTCTCCGGCGACCTGGCCCGCCGCCTGGTCGAGGCCAACCGCCCGCACCTGCCCTGGGCGGCGGGCGCGTGAGGACCGTACCGGCCGGAGACGGCGGGCGCACCGGGAGCGGCAGGCGCACAGGGACCGTGTCGGCCGCGGGCGGCGGGCGCGTGAGGACCGTGCTGGCCGTGGACGGCGGCAACAGCAAGACCGACGTCGCGCTGGTGGCCGAGGACGGCACCGTCCTGGCCACCGGCCGCGGCGACGGCTTCCGGCCGCAGAGCGAGGGCGTGGGCGCCGCGATCGACGTGCTCCGCGACGCGGTGCGGCACGCGCTCGGCCCGCAGGCGGCCCCGCCGTTCGCCGACCACGTGGCCGCCTACGTGGCGGGCGCGGACCTGCCGGTGGAGGAGGAGACGCTCCGCGACGAGATCCTCGCCCGCGGCTACGGACGGGAGGCGGTGGTCGGCAACGACACCTTCGCCCTGCTGCGGGCCGGGGCCTCCGGCCCCTCGGGCGTGGCGGTGGTCTGCGGGGCGGGCGTCAACGCGGTCGGCGTCTCCCCCACCGGCGAGGTCGCCCGCTTCCCCGCGCTCGGCAGGATCAGCGGCGACTGGGGTGGCGGCCTCGTCCTCGGCGAGGAGGCCCTCTGGCACGCCGTACGCGCCGAGGACGGGCGCGGCCCGGCCACCGCGCTGGAACGCGCCGTGCGCGAGCACTTCGGCACCCGCACCGTCGAGGAGGTGACGCTCGGCTTGCACTTCGGCGACCTGCCCCACGCCCGGCTGCACGAGCTGGTGCCGGTGCTGATGTCGGCGGCCGCGGCGGGCGACGCGGTGGCGCGCTCGGTGCTGGCGCGCATGGCCGACGAGGTCGTCGTGCTCGCGGTCGTCGCGCTGCGCCGCCTCGGCCTGCTGGACTCCCCCGCCGAGGTGGTGCTGGGCGGCGGTGTGCTGACCGCCCGCGACCCGCTGCTGGACGCCATGATCCGGCGGCGCTTCGCCGAGCGGGCGCCCAGGGCCGAACTGGTCGTCGCCGCCCTCCCGCCCGTCGTGGGCGCCGCCCTGCTGGGCCTGGACGCCCTCGGCGCGAGCGAGGAGGCCAAGGCGCGCCTGCGCGACCGGTTCCGCGTCCCGGTCTGAGCGTCCCGGTTGAGCTTCCCGGCCTGGACGTCCCGGCTTGAGCGTCCCGGCCGGGTGTCCGGACCCGGGGCCCGCGTCGCCGCCGGGACCCGCCGGGGCGCGGCGGGCGAGCGGGACCTACGAGGGCTCCTCCGCAGGCTTCCCCATCAGCTCGGGCGCGCGGTGCTCGTACGGCGTGCTGAGCACGACGGTGGTCCGGGTGGAGACGTTGGCCGCGGTGCGGATCTGGTTGAGCAGCTCCTCCAGCGCGACGGGCGAGGCCACCCGCACCTTGAGGATGTAGCTCTCGTCGCCCGCGACGCTGTGGCAGGCCTCGATGGCGCTCAGGTGCGACAGCCGGTCGGGGGCGTCGTCGGCGGCGGCCGGGTCGATCGGCTTGATGGAGACGAACGCGGTGAGCGGCAGGCCGATCTCGTCGTAGTCCACCAGCGCCGCGTAACCGCGCACCACCCCGCGCTTCTCCAGCCGGCGCACCCGCTGGTGCACCGCCGAGACCGACAGGCCCGTCTCGCGGGCGAGGTCGGTGAAGCTCATCCGGCCGTCCTCGGCCAGCAACGTCACGATCCGGCGGTCGATCTCCTCCACCCGCCCAAGGTAGCGCGATCCCACCCGGACCATGACCAACCTCCGGTCACGATCCGGACCCGCCGTCCACCCCTCGAGACGCCGGCGGGTGCGGGCGCTCACCCGATGGAAGCCGGCCGCCGCAGGCGGACCGGGAGCCCGATCACCGCTCCTCCGTCCGGAGCCGTCACCGCCGCCGATCGATACTTAGGTATTGACCTAAGTATCGATCGGAGCCATACTCGGATGTGTGCCCAAACGAACAGGCCCGGCTCGACCAGGTCTTCCAGGCCCTGGCCGACCCGACACGACGCAAGGTGATCGAACGGCTCGCCACCGGTCCCGCCACCACCTCGGAGCTGGCCCGGCCCTTCGCCATGGCGCTCCCGTCGTTCACCCAGCATCTGGCCGTGCTGGAGCGGGCCGGCCTGGTCACCTCGGCCAAACAGGGCCGGACCCGCACCTACCGGCTCACCCCTGACACCCTCGAGATCGCCGACGGCTGGCTGGCCCGCCGACGCCACCTCTGGCAGCGCCGCCTCGACCAGCTCGACCACTTCCTCACCACCCTCAAGGAGCAGAAATGACGTTCACCCCTTACACCCTCGACCCCGACCTCGACATCCAGCTCGAGCGGGAGGTCGACGTGCCCCCCGCGCTCGTCTGGAAGGCCTGGACCACCCCCGACCTCCTCACCCAGTGGTTCGCCCCCAAGCCCTACGAGACGCCGCACTGCGAGATCGACCTGCGCCCCGGCGGGATCTTCCGCACCGTGATGCGCTCCCCCGAGGGCGAGGAGTTCGACGGGGCAGGCTGCTACCTGGAGGTGCTCCCCGAAGAGCGGCTGGTGTGGACCAGCGCCCTGGCCCCCGGCTACCGCCCGCAGCCCGGCGAGATGGCCTTCACCGCGATCATCGAGCTCCAGCCGACCGCCTCCGGCGGCACCCGCTACCGGGCCATCGCCATGCACCAGACCCCCGAGGACAACAAGAAGCACGCCGACATGGGCTTCATCGAGGGCTGGGGCGCCGCCCTCGACCAGCTCGTCGCCCTGGCCAAGACCCTCTGACGCCCTGCGCCCGATCCGCGGCGCGTCAGGGCGGCGGCTCCGGCGCCGCGGATCCGGGAGGCCCCGTCCCTCTGACCGGCCACCTGCCCGGGGCCCGGCCGGGTTCCTCGCCGTGGTCCGGATGCTTCGCCCGTCGGCCCCGGAGCCGTCACAGTGCGGCCGCCAGGCGCCCGACGCCGGAGCCGGACAGGGCCGCGAGGCCCGCAGGCCGGCCGGTGGCCACCAGGAGCAGGTCTCCCGCCGGGCCGCGCAGCTCGTCAGGCCCCTCACCGGCCGACCAGTCCAGATCGGTGGCGATCAGCCGCATGCCGCGGAACCGCTTGCGGGAACCGTAGAAGCGGCTGACGCGGGCGTGCTCGAGCGCCGCCACGACCGGTGCGGCGGGCATCCGCCGTACGCGTCCGAGCGGGCGGGCGATGTCCTGCCCGTGGACGAGCGCGTCGACGAGCGGGTCGAACGGGCTGGAGCCCGGCATGCGGTGGGACGATCCGGCGGTCTCGCGGATCTGTGCGACGAGCGCCGCCGGCGCGAACCGGGCCGCCCGCTCCCGGGCCTCGGTGGCGACCATCCTGTTGAAGTCGCCCCGTGCCCGGATCACGCCGCCGAGCGTGCCCAGGAGCGTCGAGCGGGCCGACATGCTCACGTGGGCGGCGACCTCGTGCACGGTCCAGCCCGGGCAGAGGGAGTCCGTCCGCCACTCCCGGTCGGTGAGGTCGTCGAGGAAGTCGGCGAGACCGAGCCATTCGGCCTCGGTCATCGCGAGGATCTCATCAGGTTGCATGTCCGGCTCCTTGGTCACGTCATGTGGATCGAATGTCGCTCTCCGTGGCCATCCGGTGGCGCGCCGGGGATGAGGCGGGGCGACCGGGCGCCGCCCGGACCGGATGGCTCGACGGCGGCCAGGCGCCGTCTCAGCAGGATGGCTCGACGGCGGCCAGGCGGCGGCGCAGGTGGGCTCGCTCGGGCTCGGTGCCGGCCAGGCCGAGCGCCTCGCGGTAGGCGTCCGCGGCCTCGGGGAACCGGCCGAGCCGCTGCAGCAGGTCGGCGCGGGCCGCCGCGTACGGGTGGTGGTCGCGCAGGCGCGGCTCACCGGCCAGGCCGTCGAGCAGCCTCAGACCGGCCTCGGGGCCGTCGCGCATCGCCACCGCCACGGCCCGGTTGAGCGCGACGACCGGGGAGGGCGCGAGCGCGAGCAGCACGTCGTAGAGCGCCACGATCTGCGGCCAGTCGGTGGTCGCGACGTCCGCCGCCTCGTCGTGCAGCGCGGCGATCGCGGCCTGCACGCCGTACGCGCCCGGCGGGCCGCCGCTCAGCGCGGCGAGCACCAGCTCCCGGCCCTCCTCGATCATCGTGCGGTCCCAGCGGCTCCGGTCCTGGTCCTCCAGGAGCACGAGTCCACCGTCCGGGCCGGTCCGGGCCTCGCGCCGCGCGTGGACCAGCAGCATCAGCGCGAGCAGTCCGGCGACCTCCCGTTCGGTGGGCATCAGCCGGCGCAGGATCCGCGCCAGCCGGATCGCCTCCTCGGCGAGGCCGAGCCGCTGCAGGTCCGCGCCCGAACTGGCCGCGTACCCCTCGGTGAAGATCGAGTACAGGACCTGGAGCACACCGGGGAGGCGTTCGGGCAGCTCGTCTGCGCCGGGCACGCGGAACGGGATCCGGGCCTGGCGGATCTTCTTCTTGGCCCGCACGATCCGCTGGGCCATCGTCGCGGACGGGACGAGGAAGGCCCGCGCGACCTCGGGCGTCGTCAGCCCGGCCAGGCAGCGCAGCACCAGCGCCGCGCGGTCGTCGGCGGCCAGGGCCGGGTGGGCGCAGGTGAAGAAGAGCTGCAGCCGCTCGTCGGGCAGGCCGCCGTCGGCCTCCGGGGGCGGAACGGGCCCGGCCCGCTCCGCCTCGATCTGCAGGACGGCCAGCCGGGCGGCGTAGGCCTTGTCCCGGCGCAGCCGGTCGACGGCCTTGCGCCGCGCCGTCGTCAGCAGCCAGGCACCGGGCCTGTCCGGCACGCCGCCCACCGGCCAGTGCGCCAGCGCCGCCTCGATCGCCTCGGAGGCGACCTCCTCGGCCAGGTCGAGGTCGCCGAAGCGGCGCACGAGGGAGGCCAGCAGCCGGCCGTACTCCTCGCGGAACAGCGCCTCCACCGCCGCGTCCGCTCCGGCTCCCCGGCCGTCGTCCCGCATCGCGTCAGGCCCCGAAGTCGGCGACCGGCCGCACCACGACCGCCCCGCTGCCCCACGAGCCGGGGCAGCGGGCCGCCCAGTCGAGCGCGACGTCGAGGTCGGGGACGTCGATGACGTAGAAGCCGCCCAGGACCTCCCGGGTCTCGGCGAACGGCCCGTCGGTGACGGTCCGCTCGCCGGACGGGCCGACCCGGACCGTCGTGGCGGTGACCAGGTCGGCCAGCGACTCGCCCGAGACGTGGATCCCGGCGTCCCGCACCGCCTTGTCGTAGGACATCCAGTCCTCGACGGTGCACTCGGCGGCCGCGCCGTTCTCGTCGACGGCACCCGCGTGGATGAGCAGCATGTACTTCATGGTGGTCTCGTTCCGATCCTGTCGTGTTCCCCGTACGGCGGTCGCCGTACATCATGACGACGAACGGGGGACGACCGGATCGACAGCGCCCCGGGATTTCTTCTCCGGGACGGGGCCGCCGGAGCGGTCCTCCCGGCCAGGGCCGCCGGGTGGCGGGTCCGCGCCCGCCCGGCGGTCCCCGCCCCCGCCGGAGAGCCGGAGAGGCGACCGCCGGAGAGGCGACCCGCCTCCCGTCACCCGGCCAGCGCGCGGCCGATCACGAGGCGCTGCACCTGGTTGGTGCCCTCGACGATCTGCAGGACCTTCGCCTCGCGCATGTACCGCTCGACCGGGAAGTCCTCCACGTAGCCGTAGCCGCCGAGGACCTGGACGGCGTCGGTGGTGACCTTCATGCACATGTCGGTGGCGAACAGCTTGGCCATCGCCGCCTGCGTGCCGTACGCCCGGCCCGCGTCGCGCGCCCTGGCCGCGTCGAGGTAGAGGGCGCGGGCCGCGGCGATCTGGGTGGCCATGTCGGCCAGCATGAAGGAGACGCCCTGGAAGTCGACGATGCGCGACCCGAACTGGCGGCGCTCCCTGGCGTAGGCGGTGGCGGCCTCGAAGGCCGCCTGGGCCACCCCGACGGCGCAGGCGGCGATGCCGAGCCTGCCGCCGTCCAGCGCGGCCATCGCGATGCGGAAGCCCTCCCCCTCCGCACCGAGCAGCGCGCCCGGCTCGAGCCGCACCCCGTCGAAGCGGACCTGCGCGGTCGGCGAGGAGCGCATGCCCATCTTCTTCTCCGGGGCGGCGGACGAGACCCCGGCGGTGGAGGCCGGGACGTGGAAGCAGGAGATCCCGCGCGACCCGTCGTCGGACGTGCGGGCCATCAGGGTGTAGAAGTCCGCGACCCCGCCGTGGGTGATCCAGGCCTTGACCCCGTCCACGGTGTAGCCGCCGGCGTCCGGCACCGCGCGGGTGGTCAGGGCCGCCGCGTCGGAGCCGGAGTGCGGTTCCGACAGGCAGTAGGCGCCCAGCAGCCCGCCGCCGAGCATGTCCGGCAGCAGCTCGGCCCGCTGCGCGGCGGTGCCGTAGGCCGCGACCGGGAAGCACGAGAGCGTGTGCACCGACAGGCCCAGCCCGACCGCCAGCCAGCCGGCGGCCAGCTCCTCGATCACCTGGAGGTACACCTCGTACGGCTGCGCGGCCCCGCCGTGCTCCTCGGGGTAGGGCAGGCCGAGCAGCCCGGCGCGGCCGAGGACGGTGAACACCTCGCGCGGGAAGCGCCCGGCGGACTCGTCGGCGGAGGCCCGGGGCGCGACCTCCTTGCCGACCAGGTCGCGGACCAGGTCCAGCAGGTCGTGGGCCTCGGGGCTGGGAAGGACGCGCTCGACGGACATCTCCGCACACTCCAGATCATGGGCGTGGAACAGTGGAAAAGGGTGGCAGGGATCACCGGCCACCCCGATTCTGGCATCAGCCGAACGCCGGCGGACCCCCGCCCGGCCCGGGCGGGGGTCCGGGCGGGAGTGCGGGCCTAGACGACGACCAGCTCTCGGGGGCGGTGGTTGACCCGCTCTCCGCCGTCCTCGGTGCAGATCACGATGTCCTCGATCCGGGCGCCGTGCGTCCCGGGCAGGTAGACGCCCGGCTCGACGGAGAAGGCGAAGCCCGGGGCCAGCGGCTCGGCGTTGCCCGCGACGATGTAGGGCTCCTCGTGGGTCTCCAGGCCGATGCCGTGACCGGTGCGGTGGATGAAGTGCTCGCCGTAGCCCTCGGCCGCGATCACCTCGCGGGCCGCGGCGTCGATCGCCTCGCACGGCACGCCGGGCCGTACGGCGGCGCAGGCCGCCTCCTGGGCGCGCTGGAGCACGTCGTAGTAGCGCAGGAAGTCCGCCGGGGGCTCCCCGACCGAGTAGACGCGGGTGGAGTCGGAGCAGTAGCCGCTGGGCATCTGCCCGCCGATGTCGACCACCACCGGCTCGCCGGCCCGGATGACCCGGTCGGACAGCTCGTGGTGCGGGCTCGCGCCGTTGGGCCCGGAGCCGACGATGACGAAGTCGACCGTCTCGTGGCCGGCGGCGATGATCGCCTCGGCGATGTCCCGGCCCACCTCGCGCTCGGTCCGCCCGGCCTTCAGGAAGCCGGGCACCTGCGCGTGGACCGCGTCGATCGCGGCTCCGGCCTCGCGCAGCGCGGCGGCCTCGGCGGCGCTCTTGCGCATCCGCAGGCCCCGCAGGACCGTCCCGGCGAGCACCTGCTCGGCTCCGGGCAGCGCGTCGCGGAAGCGCAGCGACTGCATCGCCCACATCCGGTCGGCCAGGCCGACCCTGGCCGCCGCGCCCAGGCGGGCGCCGACGGCCGCGTAGGGGTCGTCGGTCTCGTCCCAGGCCACGAACTCGATGCCGAGCCGCGCGGCCGGAGAGTGCTCGGCCGCGGGCAGCTCCAGCCGCGGCACCATCAGGAAGGCGTCGCCCTCGGCGGGCAGCACCAGGCAGGTGAGCCGCTCCAGCGGCAGCGCCTGGTAGCCGGTCACGTAGCGCAGGTCGGGGCCGGGGGTGAGCAGCAGGGCGTCGAGCCCGGCGGCGGCGGTCGCCTCCTGCGCGGCGGCCAGGCGGGCGACGGGATAAAGGTCGTAGGACTCCGTTGTCACGCCGACCAATCTAAGGGGTGTCCCCTCCCGTGAGCCGCCCCGGCTTCGGTGGAGCCGGCTCACGCGCCCCGCTCGAGGACCGCCGGCGCGGGGGACAGCCCTGTACGGGGCCGCCACCCGCGCCGGTGGCCGGACCTTCAGACGGTGAACTGGTCCACGATGCCGTGCAGTTCGGCGGCGACCTCATCGAGCTGACCGGCGGTCCGGCGGGCCTCTGCCACCCCGGCGGTGGTGGTCTGCGCCGCGTCGGCGACCGCGGTGATGCCGGCGGCGATGTCGTCGGCGCCGACCGCGGCCTGGGAGATGTTGCGGCTCATCTCCCCGGAGGTGGCGCTCTGCTCCTCCACCGCGGCGGCGATGGTGGTGGAGTGCTCGCTGACGGTCGTGATGACCGCGCTGATCCCGCCGATGGCCGCGATCGCCGCATCGGTGTCGGCCTGGATCGCCTCGATCCGGCGGGCGATGTCCTCGGTGGCCTTGGCCGTCTCCTGCGCCAGGTCCTTGACCTCCCCGGCCACCACGGCGAAGCCCTTGCCCTGCTCGCCGGCGCGGGCGGCCTCGATGGTCGCGTTCAACGCCAGCAGGTTGGTCTGCTCGGCGATGGACGTGATGGTCTTGATGACCGAGCCGATCTCCGCGCTGGAGGCGCCCAGCTTCGCGACGGTGGCACCGGCGTCCCGTACCGTCCGCACGCCGGTGTCGGCCACCCGGGCCGCCTCCGAGACGCTGCCGGCGATCTCGGCGATGGTGGTGCTCATCTCCTCGCTGGCCGCGGCGATGGTCTGCACGTTGGCCGAGACCTGTTCGGCGGTGGCGGCGACCTGGTCGGAGCGGGCCGCGGTGCCGGTGGCGGCGGTGTCCATCCGCCCGGAGACGGCGGTCAGCTCGCGCGAGGCGCCGGACAGGGCCGCGCTGTGGCGGGCGATCACGCCGAAGGCGTCCCGCAGCACGCCCACGGTCTGAGCCAGGGCGCGGGCCATGTCCCCGAGTTCGTCGCGGCGGCCGGTGTCGACGGAGACGGTCAGGTCTTTGGCGGCGATGGTGCGCAGGGTCTGCACGGTCGCGGCCAGCGGCCGGGTGATGGTCCGGGTCACGGCTACGGCCAGTCCGGCGGCCAGCAGCAGGCACAGGGCGCCCGCACCCAGCATCATGCGGAGGGAGCGGTCGCTGGTGGCGCGCGCGTCGGCGGCCGCGGCGGTGAGGTTGGCGACGGATTCGGCGGCCAGCTCGTCCACGGCGGTGGCGGCCCGCTCGAAGTGCTCCAGCGCCTCGCCGGCCACCAGGTCGCCTGCCTGCCGGGTCTGGGCGGGCGTGCCGTCGCGGTAGGCGGCGACGATGCGGCCGTCGACACGCATGAAGTCCTCGAACGCCGCTTCGGCGTGCTGCAGGTCCTCGCGCTGGGTGGCGGTCAGCTCCAGGCTCTTCAGCTTGTCCAGGTCGCCGCGGAAGGCGGCGGTGGAGGCCACGAAGTTCTTGCGCTGGCCGACGGCGTCATCGGCGGCGCCCGGTACGCCGCGCAGGGCGTCGAAGGCGTAACCGGTCTGCCAGCCGGCGAAGTCGGCGGTGCGGAACTTGGCCGTCAGCGCCGCACCGCGCACCGCCGCGCTGGTGTCCATCCGGGCGGCCGCGTCCCGTGCCGAGGAGATGCCGGCGGCTCCCACCCCGACGGCGCCGCACAGCAGGACGCCCACCACGGCGAAGGCGCCGCCCAGGCGCACGCCGACCTTCAAATCGTTGATCTTGCTCATGTCCGGTTCCCCGCGCTGTCATGTCCGTACCGTTCACCGGGCGCCGTCGGCGCTCGCACTCCGACCATCGGCCGCATCCTCCGCCGGGTGAGTGAATCGCCCCGCCGGATGGACACCGGTCTCCGCCGCGCCTCGGACGCACCGGCTCCCGGCGCAGGGCCTCCTGCCGCCCCTGCTCCTCCGCCATCCGGACTCAGCACGGGGACCGGCGCCGCCCGGCCCGGACCGTCGACGGTGGCCGCCCGTTCGAGCTCAGCGGAAGGAGCGGCGGTAGGCGGCCGGGGTGGTGCGCAGGGCGGTGTGGAAGCGGCGGCGGAGGTTGACCGCCGAGGAGAGACCGACGCGGGTGGCGATGGTCTCGACGGGCAGGTCGGTCTCCTCCAGCAGGGCGCGGGTGGCGGCCAGACGGCGTTCCAGCAGCCAGCGGGCGGGCGGGACACCGAGCTGGTCGGTGAACTGGCGGGTCAGGGTGCGGGAGGAGACGCCCGAGTAGGCGGCCATGTCCTCGACGGTGATCTGGTCGGACAGCCGCGACAGGAGCCATTCGAGCAGGGGCGCCAGGGAGTCCGGCATGGGACCGGTGGTGGGGAGGGGAGGGTACTGGCGCTGGCAGCCCTCGCGGTGCGGGCCGGCGGCGAGCTGGCGGCCGATGCGCATGGCGTGGGCCGCGCCGTACTCCTGGAGGACCTGGTGCAGGCAGAGGTCGAGGGTGGCGGCCGAGGCTCCGGCGGTGGCGACGTCGCCGTGGTCGACGTAGATGACGGTGTCGTCGGGGATGACGCGCGGGTGCCGGGCGGCGAGCTCGCCGGAGAGCTCCCAGTGGACGGAGGCGCGGCGGCCGTCCAGGAGACCGAGCGCGGCGGGGACGAAGATGCCGGCGCACACGGCGACGATGCGGGCGCCGCGGGCGTGGGCGTGGGAGACCGCCTGCAGGACGGCGGGTGAGGGGGTGAGGGTCCAGCTCGCGATGACCACGGTGTCGGCGGCGTCGAGGGCTTCGAGGCCGCGGTCCACCTGGATGGGGACACCGATGGTGGTGGGGAGGGAACCGGGGTGTTCGGTGCACAGGCTGAAGCTGTAGTACTGGGGGATGTCGGGGCCGTGGTAGCCGAACACGGCCGAGGCGGAGGTGACCGGGTAGAGCTCCTGGTTCGGGGCGACCACGGCGACCACGCGATGCGGGCCGGAGGGCGTCGGGGGCGTTTCCGGGCAGTCCAGAGGCATGGCGTAAATGTACTCAATGATGTCATTTGAGACACCGGTGCTCTGATCTGGAGAAATCCAGAATTGGGGCCCATGTGGACGAAGAACTTCACCCTCTACTTCGGGGCCCGCACGATCTCGCTGCTCGGCGACGCGATGATGCCCGTCGCCTCGGCACTGGCCATCGGGAAGGTCCATGGGATCGCGGGCGTCGGCTACGTGCTGGCGCTCTGGACCGCGTCGGCCGTGCTGGTCATGCTGTTCGGCGGGATCGTCGCCGACCGGATCGGCGCCCGGCGCCTGATGATCGGCGCGGACGCGGTCAGGGTCGTCACCCAGGGGGCCGTGGCCGTCGCCTTCCTGGACGGCGCTCCGCCGTACGCCCTGCTGCTGGTGGCGGCGTCCGTGTCGGGCATGGCCGCCGGGATGTTCGAACCGGGCGTCAACGGCATGGTCCCCCTGGTCGCCGGGGATCCGCAGCGGGCCAACGCGACACTGAAGATCGCCGAGGCGGTCACCCAGCTGGCGGGTCCCGCACTGGCCGGAGTCCTCGTCGTCGTCGCCGGGCCGGTCGTCGTCTACACGGTGGACGCCGCGACGTTCCTGGTCAGCGGGGCGTGCCTGCTGCTGGTCCGGGTCGCCGCGCCCAGGACGGAGCCCTCCGACGTGCTGAGCGACCTGCGCAGGGGCTGGAGGGAGTTCAAGGCCATGAGCTGGATGTGGTCGGTGATCCTGGTCTGGGTGTTCTGGGGCGTTCTGGTGATCGGGCCGTCCGTACCGCTGTCGTCGCAGGTCATCGGAGCCGACTACGGCTGGGTGATGGCGGCGCTCGGCCTCGGCACCGTACTGGGCGGGCTGGTGGCGATCAGGCTCAGACCGGGCAGGCCGCTGGCGGCCGGGGCGGTGGCGCTGAGCGGGTACGCGGCGGTGCCGCTGACGGTCGCGCTCGGGCTGCCGCTGCCGCTGCTGATGGCCGGGCACCTGCTCGGGGGGTGCGCGTCGGCGTTCTGGTCGGTGATGTGGTCGACCAGCGTGCAGACGCAGGTCGCACCCGACGTGGTGAACCGGGTCAACGCCTATCAGGTGGCCGGGTCGGTCGCGGGCATGGCGGTCGGACAGGCGCTGGCCGGCCCGGTCGCCACGCTGGTCGAACCGCGTGTCTTCATGCTGGGGTCGGCCCTGGTGACGGTCGGGGTGGTGGCGGCGCTGCTGTCGATCAGGCCGGTCCGGCGGCTGGGCCGGGAACCCCGGGTGCCCGGAGTCCCGCCGATCCCGGTCTCGGCCGGTTCGCCGACGTAGCCGGTCGCCGGCTGCGGCCCGGTGCAGGCGGCGGACGGGCTGCGGCCTCAGTCCCGGCCGGCCAGGGTGCCCATGACGTAGTGGCGGATGCGACCGGCCGCGGCGGGAGGGACCTCGGTGAAGCGCAGGCCGAGTTCGGCGGTGTCCTCGCGTGTCATGTGGTGGACGATCTCCGCCTTCAGCTTCATGGGCGCTCCCCCCTCCAGAGGGATGTCGATCTCGACGTGGTCACCTGTGGTGAGCGGGATGCCGCGGCTGCCGGACAGGTGCGCGCCGGCGGCGCTCAGGTCGAGCAGCTGGGCGGGGTGGCGGTGTCCGGCCGCGCGGATCCACGCCTTGGCGCTGATCGCCGCACGGGGGGAGTCGCGCCGCTCCAGTTGCTCGCTCAGACGCGCCATGGCCGAGATCCGGCCGATCGCCCGCTCCAGGTACTCGTTGAGCAGGTCGACACTGGTGTGCTGCCGGCGGGTCATCATGCCGACCTGTGAGGTCGCCTCGTCGAGGCTGCCGATCCCTCCGCTCATCGCGGCCAGCGCGCCCGTCACGGCGGTCGCGTTGTCCTCCAGCGAGCGGATGATGGCGGTGATCTCCTCGGTCGACCGGGTCGTCGCCGCGGCCAGGTCCTTGACCTCACCGGCCACCACGGCGAAGCCCTGGCCGGCCTCACCGGCGTGGACGGCCTCGATGGTGGCGTTCAGCGCGAGCAGGTGGGTCTGCGCGGCCACGTTCGAAATGATGTGGGCGATCCCGTCCACCTTGTGCAGGCTCTCCTCCAGCTGCTCGATGGCGCCGTTGGCCCGGTGCGCCTGCTCGACGACGCGATGGGCGACGGTGTCGGTCACGCCCACCTGCTCGTCGATGGTGCCGGCGGTGCCGCGCACCTCCCCGGTCTTGTCGACCACGACCTGGAGTTCGTCCATGATGGTGGCGATGCTGCTGTTGATCATCTCCTGGGCGCGCCGGCGGGCCTGCTGCTCGTTGAGCCGCCGTTCGACGTAGGCGGCGCGCAGTTGCTCTTCGCGCGCGGTGGCGGCGCGCTCCAGCTCCGCGTCCTGGCCGGCGATCGTCTCCAGCATGGTGTCGATGGCGCGGCCGAGCGCTCCGATCTCCCCGCGGTCGTCCGAACGCACCCGCAGGCTGCGATCGCCGGAGGTGATGACGGCCTCGGCGGTGCGCAGCAGCGGTCCGACCCGCCGCCGCACGCCGCGGCGCACCAGGACCAGGACCGCGCCGAACAGCAGCACGGCCGCCGCAGCGGTCAGGAGGAAGACCGTGCGCAGTGTCGCTGTGGCGGTCGCGTGGATCGGGCGCTCGCGCACGGCGCCGATCAGGACCGGTGGTCCCGCGGTGGTGGGAACGGTGACGCTCAGACCGATGTGGTCCTCATCGACGGTGCCCGTGGTGACCTTCAGCTCGCCCAGCCGGCCGGACAGCACGAGTGAGCGTCCGTTGGCCGGGGTGGCGTGGTCGGCCAGCTCCACCGGCAGGCCGATCTGCTCACCCAGCATGGCCAGACGGGTCGCGCCCAGGGTCTTGAAGTAGATCAGCCCGCCGGCGGGGGCGCCGCCGCCGTCACCGCGGTGGCTGGCGAATCCGCAGTACAGCAAGGGCGAGCCGGTGGTCCGGACGACGCCGCAGCGGGCCGCTCCCGCGCCGCCGTCGATGTCGAACAGCTGCCGCAGCAGCTCCGGCCGGGCGAGCTCGGCCGGAAGCGGGACGAAGCCCGTCTGCGGGCCGGCCAGTCCGCCGACGCGCGGCCGGCCGTCCGGCCCGGTGCCCACGACGCCGTCCACGCCGTAGATGCGCTGGATGTCGCGGGGCGGGAAGTCCTCCTCGAAGGCGGCCCGGTCGGCCGTGCGCACGTCGGTGAACGAGCCGTCCCAGATCGAGTTGGTCGCACCGTAGTCGGCGAGCAAGCGGATCTCGTAGTCCAGTGCGATGCGTATGCGCCGTGCGTCCTGAGCCACCTCGTCGGCCTCGATGCGGTCGAACGCGGAGACGGTGATCTGCCGCTGCGCCAGGAAACCGAGTGCGACGACCAGCAGCACGACGAGACCGGCCAGGGGGGTGCCGGGATGGAGACGACCAGACTTCATGCCCGTCCTATCGGACGGTGCCGCCTCATCATGAGAAGCGACCCGGGCAGGGATGATCACCGACGGCGGTCGCGGAGGTTTCCGCTGCACACCGCCGTCGCCGGGCGTGGCAGGACCGTCACCGGCACCGCCCGGCGGAGGGCGTCCTGCGGCTGCTTCTTCATCGCGGTTTAACAGCCCCGCAGCCGGTCAGCCCCCTTTCCCGTTCGCCGTGATACGGCGTCATCACATCCCGGCCGGCGAAACACCGGGCGGTCGTTACACCATCGACGCCGTCGACCCACTATCGTGAATCACGTTCGGTTTGATTAAAGGAGCCCATCATGGCAAAGCAGATCCAGGAAATCCTCATCGACGACCTCGACGGAGGTGAGGCTACCCAGACGGTCTCCTTCGCAATTGACGGCAGCAGCTATGAAATCGACCTGAGCGACGTCAACGCCAAGAAGCTCCGCGAGAATCTGGCGCCCTTCGTGGCCGGCGCCCGCCGGGATCTGAGCGCCGCCGCACCCAAGCGCCGGCGTGGTGGCGCCACCCGGGCACTCAGCCGGGAAAAGAGCGCCGACATCCGCGCCTGGGCCAAGCGGCAGGGATACGGCGTCAGCGAGCGGGGCCGCATCGCCCGCGAGATCGTGGAGAAGTACGAGGCCGCGCACTGACCCACCGCGGGAAAGGCCGGTGCCGGCTTCGTTTCCCCGCAAAGGGAGGCCGGCACCGCATGAAGGCCTTCCTGGCGTTCTCACCGCAATGCGGGAGACCGCGCCAGGAGTTGCGCGGCTTCGACCGAACCGTGCCCGTCGGCGCTTGCCGGCGGGCACCGCCGCGCACCGCCGGGGAAAAGCCGGAGCGAACACACCTGTGCGTCCTCCGCCGACCGCATCACCGCTCGGGTACGGCGGTCCGCCCGTGAGAGCCGATCTCCTGCCCGGGTAATCAAGCGTTCCTCCGCCTGACGGCGGAGAGCCTCACACCGCTGCCGGAGAAGTCCGCTTTCAACGGTGGTTCAACACGGACCTGCCTCACTCCCCCGGCCGGATCCCGGTAGGCCGCACCGGTCCCGCGGAAGGAGATCACCACTCTGTGCCCCGCAGGCCCCGTCCCGCTGGCCGGCTCCTGGGGGAAAGCGGCCGACCCTAGGGCCGGGGTTCCACGGAAACGTGCGGGGACAGCGCGCGGAGGAAGTCGGCGGCGTCGAAGATCTCGCCGGCGGAGGCGACGCCGACGGTCCTGGTGCGTCCGGTCAGGATCCGCTCGACCGCTTCCACGACGAGCGGGGCGGTGACGGCGTAGATGTCCCGGCCGCTCGCCACTGCGCCCCGTTCGTCGCCACGGAAGCGCACGACGACGTCGACGAGGAAGGTCTGGTCCGACCGCCCGTGCTCGTCGGCCGGGACCGGGGCCGGCGTGTCCGGGGCGGAGAGGTCCCTGGCGGCCTCGACCGTCATGTAGGTGCGCACTTCGGGGATGGACAGGTGGCTGGGAACGGTGACGACGTCGGCCATCGTGAACTCCCCGATGACGGTCCGGGGACCGATCGGGCCGGGGAAGGACCACTCCAGGACCGGCGGGTCGTCCTGGCGGTACTCCAGCCGGCCGTTCGTGTACACGACGCGCCGGCCGTCCCGCCGCTCCCGGGAGACCGCGCCGGCGGCGCGCGTCCCGGCGGTGGGGTGCCAGCTGCTCAGCCCGTAGGCGACGTGCGCCTCGTCCGCCGCGCTCCAGTCGCCCATGGCGACGGTGGTCAGCAGGTCGCCGAGGCCGCCGTAGAAGGCCATCGCGGGGACGACCACCGCCCCCGCGGCGCGGGCGCGGCCGGCGAAGTGCGTGAAGGTGTCGGCGTTGGCCTCGATCTCGGCCGCCACGTCCACATACGGGATCCCGGCACGCAGTGCCGCCTCGATCACGGGGGCGGCCGTCGTGGCGAAGGGCCCGGCGCAGTTGATCACAGCCGCCGCACCGGCCAGTGCGCGGTCGAGCGAGGCCGCGTCGCCGACCGACGCCGTGCGGGTCTCCAGTCCGGGTGCGGACGCCGCCAGCGCCTTCAGCCTGCCGGCGTCGCGGCCGGAGGCCACCGGGACGAACCCGCGCTCCTGCAGCTCCGCCACCACGAACCGCCCGGTGTGCCCGTACGCGCCGAACACCGCCACCGTCTGCCCCGATCCCATGGGTCCTCCCGTGCTCAAGTGATCCATCACGATCATCCTGTCGGGGACCGGCGTCCCACCGTGAGCGTCTGGAACGCCATCATGCATACAATTCCGGACATGAACACCGTCGCGCTGGCCGCCACCGACGGCATGCTGCACTTCGAGCTCTCCCTGGCGTACGAGGTCTTCGCCGCCGCCCCGGACGGCGTGACGGTCCCCTGGTACGACGTCACCGTCTGCGGGCCGGGCGCCGTACGCGTCGGCCGGTTCCGGCTGGAACCCGACCACGGCCTCGACCGGCTCCCCCGCGCCCGCACCGTGATCGTCCCGGGATGGGCCGACGTCGACGTGGAGCCGCCCGCCGAGCTGGTCGACGCGGTGCGCGCGGCCCATGAGGCGGGCGCACGCGTGGCCTCCCTCTGCACGGGCGCGTTCGTGCTGGCCGCCGCCGGCCTGCTGGACGGAAGGCGCGCGACCACGCACTGGGCGCACACCCGCGCCCTGGCCGCCCGCCACCCCGAGGTGGACGTGGACCCGGACGTCCTGTACGTGGACGGCGGCAGCGTGCTCACCTCCGCGGGCAAGGCCGCGGCCATGGACCTGTGCCTGCACCTGGTCCGCCTCGACCACGGCTCCTCGGTGGCGAACACGGTCGCCCGCCGCCTCGTCGTGCCGCCGCACCGGGACGGCGGCCAGGCGCAGTTCGTCACCACCCCGGTGCCCGCCCCGGACAACCACCCGCTGGCGGACCTGCTCCCCTGGGTGGCCGAACGGCTCGACCGTCCGCTGACCGTGGAGGACATGGCCCGCCGGGCGAACATGAGCTCGCGCAACCTGGGCCGCCACTTCAGGTCGGTGACCGGCACCACCCCGCTGCGGTGGCTGCTGACCCAGCGGATCCGCCGTGCCCAGGAACTGCTGGAGACCACCGACGACGGCGTCGAGGCCATCGCGGCGGCCACCGGCATGGGCACCGCCACGACACTGCGCCGGCACTTCGGCCGCACGGTCGGCGTGCCTCCGGACACCTACCGCCGCACCTTCCGCTCACGGAGCCGCCTCGCCCGGACGGCGGCGGGCGGCGCCACCGGTCTCCCGCCCGGCCCGCAGGAAGGATGATCCGGCCGAGCGGTGGCGGTCCCCACGCCCGTCGATGAGCACGGCACCGACAGGCCCGCCGCGCCCCGGCGTGCCATCGGCGCTACCGTGTCGCTGGTCCCCTACCCCGCCGCCGTGGAGCCGCCATGTTGCTTCTGCTCGACACCCCGTCCCTCTACTACCGCGCCTTCTACGGGGTTCCGGAGTCGGTGACCGCCCCGGACGGCACACCCGTCAACGCGGTCCGCGGCCTCCTCGACATGATCGCCACGCTGGTCCGGGAGCACTCCCCCGGCGGGCTGGCCGCCTGCATGGACGCCGACTGGCGGCCCGCCTTCCGGGTGGCGGCCATCCCGTCCTACAAGACCCACCGCCTCGCCGCTGACGGCGGGGAGGAGACCCCGGAGACCCTCGTCCCGCAGATCACCGTGATCGAGCAGGTGCTCGACGCGGCGGGCATCGCCCGGATCGGGGTCGCCGGTTACGAGGCCGACGACGTCATCGGCACGTTCACCGCCCGCTCCGCCGGGCCGGTCGACATCGTCACCGGTGACCGGGACCTGTTCCAGCTGGTGGACGACGCGCGCCCGGTCCGCGTCCTTTACACAGTAAGGGGAATCAAGAACATCCAGCCCGTCGACGAGGCGGCCGTCACCGGCAGATACGGCATCCCCGGCCGCTGCTACGCCGACTTCGCCGTCCTGCGCGGCGACCCCAGCGACGGCCTGCCGGGCGTCCCCGGTGTCGGCGACAAGACCGCCGCCGCACTGATCACCCGGTTCGGCTCGCTGCCGGCGCTGCTCGAGGCCGCCGACGGGGACGACCCCGCGCTGACCAGGGCCCAGCGCGCCAGGCTCGCCGCCGCCCGCGACTACCTGGCCGTCGCCCCGGCGGTGGTCCGGGTGGCCCCCGACGCGCCGGTCCCGGAGACGGACCTGTCCCTGCCCGCCGCGCCCCGAGACCCGGACGCCCTCGCCTCCCTCGGCGAGCGGTACGGCCTGGCGAGCCCGCTCAAGCGCCTGGCGGCCGCCCTGGGCTGGCAGGCCTGATCCCGCCGTCACCGGCGGTCCCTCCCGGACCCGGTCACCGCGTGGCCCGTCCGGTGCCGCACGCGGTCACCGGGTGACGCCCGGCCCTCCCCGGCGGCCGCGGTCCGGCGGAGCCCTCCCCCGCCGGACCGCGGAGCCCGTCCGCGATCCCCCGATGCCGCCGGGGAGCGGCCTTCCGCCCGTTCGGCGTGCTGGAGGTGCCCGAGGCCGGGGTGGAGACCACCGCCGCGCTGACCGACGCCGACGAGACGGCGGCGGAGGCCGCGCTCGACGAGCTGACCGAGGCGCGGCTGCTCGAACCGGTCGGCGACGGCCGGTTCCGCATGCACGATCTGCTGCGGCTCTTCGCCGCGGAGCTGGCCGCCGTCCACGACACGCCGGAGGAGCGCGCCCGGGCGGTCGGGCGGGTCCTGAACCGGTACCTCGGCCGCTGCCGCCGGCTCCGGGGTCTGCTGCAACCGTATCTGGTGCCTTCCGGAGGGGAGGCCGCGAGCCCGGTGCGGACCCGCAGGGCCTCGCCGCCGCGGTGCGGTGGCTGGAGACGGAACTGCCCTGCCTGGTGACGGCGGCCGCACAGGCGGAGGGAAGCGGACGGGGAAGACCTCCGATGCGGCCCCGCGACGACCCGGTTCCGCGCCTGACGACCCGCAGACGGCCTACCGGTTTAACGATCGAGCGGATGAGCAGCTCATACCGGTTACCGAAGGTCCGCAGAAGGCCTCGGCCTTCAGGCCGGGGATGAACGCGGTCCCCGTCAGGGGATGGCCCGCCGCCAGGCGGGACATCCCGGAGCGTGAAACGCGGACCTGCATGCGTCAGGCCGGGCGGCGCTGCTGCTCGATGTAGGCCTTGACGACGGTCAGTGGAACTCCGCCGCAGGAGGCAGCCAAGTAGCTGGGCGACCAGAAGTGGCCATGCATGATGGCGCGGTTGATCCGGCCGGTGAACTCCTTGCGCAGGTAATGCGAGGAGACGCCCTTCAGCGAGTTGACCAGTTTGCTGATGGCGACCTTGGGCGGGTAATGGACCAGTAGGTGGACGTGATCGTCTTCGCCGTTGAACTCACGTAGCTCGGCCTCGAAGCCGTCACATACCTCGATCATGATCTCTTCGCAGCGGCGCAGCATCACGTCATCGAAGACGTTCCTGCGATATTTGGTCACGAAGACCAGATGGACATGCAGCGCGGAAACCACATGCCTACCACGTCGGTATTCGGCCTCCTGAGTCATAGACCGGATGTTAGTGTGTTCGAGTCCGCGAGTGGCAGACGGGCCATCGGCAGGGCAGGGGAGGTGTTTCGCGTGCTGACCGGACGCAAGTACCGGCTGGAGTTCGACGCCGGGCAGCAGCTGACCGCCGAGCGGATCGCCGCCGTGTGCCGGTCGGCGTGGAACACCGCCCTGGAGCAGCGCCGCGCCTACCGCCGCCGGGGCGCGTTCATCGGCTACGCCGAGCAGTGCCGGCAACTCGCCGACGCCAAAAAGGACTTCCCCTGGCTGGCCGAAGCGCCCGCGCAGGCGCTGCAGCAGACGCTCAAGAACCTGGACGCCGCGTGCCGGCGGCACGGCACCTGGACGGTCCGCTGGAAGACCCGGACCCGCTGGCGGCCGTCGTTCCGGTTCCCCACCCCCAAGCACATCCCGGTCCAGACGATCAACCGCCGGTGGGCGCGGGTGTTCCTGCCGAAGATCGGCTGGGTGCGGTTCCGGCTGTCGCGGCCCCTGGGCGGGACCGTGAAGTCGGCGACCGTCTCCCGCGACGGCGCCCACTGGTTCATCGCGTTCCTCGTCGAGGACGGGCAGTGCACCCCGCAGGTCCATGCCCGCCCCGAGACGGCGGTCGGGGTGGACCGGGGCGTGATCACCGCCGCCGTCACCTCCGACGGGGAGTTCTTCGACCGCCGCCACGCCACCGCCACCGGCGTGTCCTGCCCCGAGCCGCCGAAGGAGGGCAAAGCCGAGCGGGCGGCCGAGCAGGGCTACCTGACGCCCGGCGAGACCGAACGGTATGTGCGGTTGCAGCGGCGTCTGGCCCGCGCGACGAAGGGCTCGGCCCGGCGCAGGCGGGTGGTGCGCGCCCTGGGGGCGATCATGGGGCGGGTCCGGCGGCGGCGCGCGGATTTCACCGCCCAGGCCGCGCACCGGCTGACCCGCGACTACGCGCACGTCGTCTTCGAGGATCTGAGGGTGCGGGCAATGACCGCGTCGGCATCCGGCACGGCCGAGGCGCCGGGCACCCGGGTGGCGCAGAAGTCGGGGCTGAACAAGGCGATCCTGGACAAGGGCTGGTACGGGCTGGAGGTCGCGGTGCGCGCCAAGGCCCGCTACACCGGCAGTGTCGTCAGTACGGTTCCGGCCGCGTACACGTCCCAGACGTGCTCGGTGCCGGCCTGCGGGCGGGTGGATGCGAAGAGCCGCGAGAGCCAAGCGCTCTTCCGCTGCACCGCCTGCGGGCAGGTCGAGCACGCCGATGTGAACGCGGCCAAATGCGTCAAAATCAGAGGACAGGCGGCCGGGCCGGTCGTCTCAGGGCGTGGAGACTGCGGGGGTGCCCGGGTCGGTGAAGCGTCAAGCACCCGTTCCACAGCGCGCGGCGCGCCCCGCGTTGCCGCGTGAGCGGCACGGGAATCCCCGTCCCTTCAGGGCGGGGAGCAGGTCAAGGCTGGAGAAGCAGCGGTGTCGACGCAGTATTCCCGCAGCCGGGCGCAGAGGATGCCGACCTGGAGGGATCGATCAGCATTGATCACGACTCATGACCTCAGACCGGGTTCGCGGCCGATGACCGGACGGTCACCGCGCCGCGTGGAGTGTCCGGTACGGCCCGCGCGGCCGGGAACGGTAGGTTGATCGCCGTGCCGTACAGGAGCATCCGGGTGCCCGGCGAGTGCCATCCTCGCCTCGAGGAGGGTTTCGAGCGGATCCGCCGGGAGCTGAAGCTGCCGGAGGAGTTCCCGCGCGCCGTGGTCGACGAGGCGGAGTGGGTCGCCGAGGTGCCCCGGCTGCCCGCGCTCGACCGGACCGACCTGCCGCTCATCACGATCGACCCGCCCGGCGCGACGGACCTGGACCAGGCCCTGCACCTGGAGGAGCGTCCCGGCGGCTACCGCGTCTGGTACGCCATCGCCGACGTGGGGGCGTTCGTCCGGCCGGGCGGGAGGATCGACGCCGAGGCCCGGCTCCGGGGCGAGACCGTCTACCTGCCCGACGGACGGGTCCCGCTCCATCCGCCGGTGCTGTCGGAGGGCGCCGCGAGCCTGCTGCCCGGCGCGGTCCGCCCGGCCGCGCTGTGGTGCCTGGACCTGGACGCCGACGGGCAGGTCGTGGGCGCCGACGTCACCCGGGCCCGGGTGCGCAGCCGCGAGCGGCTCGACTACGACTACGTCCAGGCGGCGGTCGACACCGGCACCGCCGACGGCACGCTGCGCCTGCTGGCCGAGATCGGCAGGCTCCGCCTGGCGCTGGAGCGGGCCAGGGACGGCGTCACGCTGCCCGTCCCGGAGCAGGAGGTGGTCGCCGGCGCGGACGGCTGCTACCGGGTGGAGCTGCGCGCCCCGCTGGACGCCGAGGCGTGGAACGCGCAGATCTCCCTGATGACCGGCATGGCCGCCGCCACGATGATGCTGGACGCCGAGATCGGCCTGCTGCGGGTGTTGCCGCCCGCCCCGGCCGACGCGGTCGCCCGGGTACGGCGGGCGGCCGCGGCGCTGAACGTGCCGTGGCCCGAGGACGCCTCCTACGGCGACGTCGTGCACTCCCTCGACCCGCGGATCCCGCAGCAGGCCGCGTTCCTGGAGGAGTCGACGGTGCTGCTGCGCGGCGCCGGCTACACGGCCTTCGACGGAGAGCCGCCGGCGGAGGCGGGCCACGCCGCGGTGGCGGCGCCGTACGCCCACGTGACCGCTCCCCTGCGCCGCCTCGTCGACCGCTACGCCACCGAGATCTGCCTGGCGGTCGCGGCGGGCGAGCCGGTGCCCGAGGAGGTCCGGCGGGTCCTGCCCGAACTGCCGGACGTCATGCGGGCCACCGGGCGGCGCGCGGGCGCGGCGGAGCGCGAGTGCGTGAACCTGGTGGAGGCGTTCGTGCTGCGCGATCGGGTCGCCCAGACGTTCGACGCCGTGGTGATCGGCGCCGACGAGGACGGCTCCGGCGGCGAGGTCCAGCTCCTCGACCCCCCGGTGGTGGCCCGCTGCGACGGCGAGCGCCTCCCGCTGGGCGAGCCGGTCCGGGTGCGGCTGACTCGCGCCGACCCGGCCACCCGGGAGGTCCGCTTCGGCCTGGCCTGACCACCACCGATCCGGCGGATGCGTGCATCCGCGCTCAGGTCCGGATGCGTGCATCCGCGCTCGGACCCTGGTGCGCCGCACCTCCTTGCGCACCGCGGCGCCCCGGCAGCCGACCGTCGCCCTCGCACCTTCCTCGTCCGTGCCGAAGCGCACGATGACCGCTGCCCCCTTCGCCGCCGGCCGGGCCGCGATCGCCCGCCCGGAGCCCCCGGAGCCCCTGGAGCCCGGAAGGCGCCGGAGGGCTGTGCCGTCGTGACAGGGGTGGTGCCGTTCAGGCGTCGCGCCGTCGCAGCAGCCACCCGCAGCCCAGGAGCGCGACGGCGGCCCAGGCGGCGAGCACGCCCAGGCCGGCCCACGGCGCCAGCGGGTAGAAGCCGGCGCTCGGCGCGTAGTGGCCGAGCACGTGCGTGTACTGCGGGATGCTCTGCTGGATCGCGAAACCCGCCGCCGGGGTGACGCGCAGCAGCCATTGCGCCGCGCTGTCGGGCAGGACGGAGACGGTCGCCAGGAGGTGCGGGAGCACGATCAGCGCGACGGCGGCCGGAATCGCCCCGGCGCCGTGCCGGAACAGGACGCCGAGAGCGAAGGAGAGCACGGCGGCGACGGCGAACAGCGCCGCCGTACCGACGACGACGCGCACCTCGGTGAGCCAGGACACCGGCAGGACCTGGTTGCCGTTGGCGCGCAGGATCCGGGAACCGGCCGTGAGCGTGACCGCGGTGGCGGCGAGCCCGGCGGCGAAGGCCACCGCGGCGATCACCGCGGCCCCGGCCGCCGGCATCCGGCCGCGCCGCGGGCGGGCGAGCGGCGCGGTGCGGCCGAGCCCGTACCGGTATTCGGCGGTGGCGGACATCACCGCCACCACGATCACCGCGATCAGTCCGGCCGGCAGGCCCACGAGGGTGCGCTCGAGGGTCTGGCCCGCGGTGGACGGTGCGATGTCACCGTTCCCGGTGACGCTGAACGCGCCGCCGGATTCACTCGCGCGGCCCGGGTGGTGGGGCGATCCCCCGGGTTCCCTGGTGACGCCGACGTCGTCCTCGCGCCATTCGCCGCCGGCCGTCCCGCCCTCCAGGGTCACCCGGTCGAAGGCGGCGGTGGCCTCGGAGAAGCGTGACGCGGACCCGCCGAGAGCTCCCGGTGTCACCGTCAGATCACCCGGAGAGGCGGCGAAGAGCCCGATCTCGACCGTGGCCTGCAGGCCGGGCAGACGGGCGGTGCCGACCTCGCTCCAGTGCGCGCCGTCGGCGGACTCGTACCCGATGAGCGTGTCGCCGGAGCGGACCAGCCGCAGCCAGCGCGGAGACTCCTCGGACACGCCCCCCGGACGGCCCGCCACGTCGTGGGTGAAGTCGTGCTGCATCCGCACCCCGTGCGCGCCGGTGACCATCACCGCTGCGTAGGACGACCCCTGTTCGGTGCTCTCCTTGACCATGACTCCGGCCTTGGCCCACGGCACGACCCCGGCGACGACGTTCCGGACCCCGGGGACGGCGTCGGGCTTGCGGATCACACCTGTCAGGGAGGTCACCCGGGCGGTGATGCCGCCGTCCCCGGTCAGTGCCCGGTGCACGAAGAAGAACTCGTCCTCCACGGCCTCGCCACCCGGCCCCACGGGGAGCGCGGGACAGGCGACCTCGACGGCACCGGCACTGCACGACGTGTGACTGCCCGCGGCCGACGCCAGACCGAGCAGCACGACGGCCAGCGCTCCCGCCGCCGTGGCGGCCACCCGGCCGCGCGCCCTCCTGAACCCGGTCCACGCGGTGCGCAGCGAACGGACCGGGTCCCCGGTCCCGGAGCGGGTCGAGGCGCCTGTCATCACGCCGCGCCCCGGAACCCGACCGCGTCCCCGGTGGGGTCCGGGTGCGTCTGCTCCGGCGTCACGCCGTGTGCGGCCGCTTCGGAGAACGGCACCGCCCCGGCGGCGAAGGACACGCCGTCCGGCGCCGGGATCCGCCCGGACCGTTCACGCGGCCCGGAGACTTCGATGGTTGCTGTCATGCGTCCGGTTGTACGGACCCGACCGTGACGCGGGCCGAACGGAGGCCGTCATACCGCTGTTAGGTCCCGGGCGGCATCCTGGAGTCCCCACGCGAGTCCCGCACGGGACGGGAGAGGACCGATGAGGATGCCGCGACGCCCGGCGCTGCCGACCCGCACCGTACGGTGGCGCTTCACCGCCCTGTACGGTGCCCTGTTCCTGCTGTCCGGCGCCGGACTGCTGGCCATCGTCAATCTCATGGCCCTCGGGGTCCGGGTGACCGCGCCCGCCGGGGACCCGGGTCCCCCACAGCCCACGCTCGCGACCGCCCTCGAGCACATCGGGCTGCTCCAGGCGCGGTTGTCGGAGACGGAGGCGACCCAGTCGCGTCAGCTGCTGGCGGGCTCGGCGGTCGCGTTCGCCGTCATGGCCGTGCTCTCGGTCGTGCTGGGCCGGGTCGTCGCGGGCCGGGTGCTGCGCCCGCTCCGGACGATCACCGCGGCCACCCGGCGGATCTCCGCCGACAACCTGCACGAGCGGCTGGCCGTACCCGGCCCCGCCGACGAGGTGAAGGACCTGGCCGACACCGTCGACGAGCTGCTGGAGCGGCTGGAGGGCGCCTTCGCCGCGCAGCGCCGGTTCGTCGCCGACGCCTCCCACGAGCTGCGCACCCCGCTGGCGACCATGCGGGCGTCGCTGGATGTGGCCGTGGCCAAGCCGGAGCCCGTGCCGCAGCAGACGCTCGCGCTGGCCGACCGGCTCCGCACCGAACTCGACCAGGTCGACCGTCTGCTGGAGGGCCTCCTGGCGCTCGCCCGGGCCCAGCACGGCGTCCTGCCCGACCGGGAGGGGGTCTCGCTCGGCCGCACGGTGTCGGCGGCCCTGGACGCCCGGACCGCCGACATCGCCGCCAAGGGCCTGACCCTCCACGACGGCGGCGTCCGGGACGGCGCGTGGACGCTGGGGAGCCCGACGCTCCTGGCCCGGATGGCCGGCAACCTGGTCGACAACGCGATCGTCCACAACCACGACGGCGGCTGGATCCGGGTCGCCGCCACCGCGGACGACGCGAACGCGCTGCTCGTCGTGGAGACGGGCGGCCGGGTCCTCGACCGGGAGGAGGTGGCACGGCTGGCACGGCCGTTCCAGCGGCTCGGACCTGACCGGACCGGCTCCGGCGACGGTTCCGGGCTCGGCCTGTCGATCGTCGACGCCGTCGTCTCGGCGCACGGCGGGCGGCTGGAGCTGTACGCCCGGCCCGAGGGCGGCCTCCGGGCCGCCGTCTCGCTGCCCCGGACGGACGCGTCCGAGGACGTCCCGGCATGAGGGTGCTGGTGGTCGAGGACGCGCGCGCCCTGGCGGCCGTCCTGGCCGAGGGCCTGCGCGACCAGGGATTGGCGGTGGACGTGGCGTACGACGGGCTGGAGGCCGCGGCCAAGCTCAGCCTCAATCCCTACGACGTGGTCGTCCTCGACCGCGATCTGCCGGGGATCCACGGTGACGCCCTCTGCCAGATGATCACCGACCGCGACGACCGCGCCATGGTCCTGATGCTGACCGCGGCCGGCTCCCCCGGTGACCGGGTCAGCGGCCTGACGCTGGGCGCCGACGACTACCTCGCCAAGCCCTTCCACTTCCCCGAGCTGGTCCTGCGTGTGCGCTCCCTGGCCCGCCGCCGGCCCGCCGCCCGTGCCCGCACCCTGCGCGCGGCCGGCCTCGAGCTCGACCCGCTGCGCCGTACGGTCACCCGCGACGGCCGCCCGCTGGATCTGTCGGTCAAGGAGTTCGCCCTCCTCGAAGCCCTCCTGCGCGCCTCCCCCGCCTTCCTCAGCGCCGAGAGCCTGCTCGAGCAGGTGTGGGACGAGCACGCCGACCCGTTCACGAACACGGTCGCCGTCACGATCGGCCGCCTGCGCCGCAAACTCGGCGATCCCCCGGTCGTCACCACCTCCCCCGGCGTGGGCTACCGCATCGCGGGCCCGCCGGACCGGGGTGCGCCTCCCGGCTGAGTCGTATACTTCCCGGATCAAGGATTCCGACGTCGAGCCGGTACGCCGAGGTGGCCATGACGACCCCCGCCCAGCTTCGCAGGACCGCCCTCTCCCTCCCCGGGACGGCCGAGCAGGACGCCCGTTCCGGCACGGCCGCGTTCACCGTGCGCGGCGAGCGGTTCGCCTCGCTGGGCGAGGACGGCCAGGTGCGGCTCCACCTCCCCGCGGCGGAGGCGGACGAGTTCCTCGCGGCCCATCCCACCGCCGAGCGGCTGACCCGCGGCGCGACGCCGATCGGCGTACACGTCCCGCTCGGGGACGTCGACGGCCGGCGGCTCGACCACTGGGTGCGCCGCGCCTGGCTCTCCTGCGCACCGGAGCGGCCCGTGGAACAGGCGGACGCCGCGGACGCCGCGGTTCCCGGTGAGGACGGCGACCTGCCCAGGGCCATCGGAAGACCCGCCACGCAGGCGCTCGCCGGCGCCGGCCTGACCACTCTCGCCCGGGTCGCCGAACTGACCGAGGCCGAACTGCTGGCGATGCACGGGGTCGGTCCGAAGGCCGTCCGCATTCTTCGCGAGGCGCTCGGCGCGACCGGACGCACCCTCGGCTGACCCGAGACGCCCGGTGTGAGTCGTCCTGTGTCAGGGGATCGGCCTCAGGTCCGAGACTGTGACCTGGGATGAGGAATTTCAAGTGGCGAAGCGTGCCCGTGAGGGGCAGACATGTGTCTGTCGGGCAGGGCAGGTTCCGTCAACGGATCTTGCTCGATCTCGGGGTCGGCGATTCGGACGGTAGTCGCGTGCGGTCGGTCGAAGAGCGTCCCGAGTGACACACCCTGGCCGGACTGAAGCACATGAGCGGCTCCCAGGGAGATCCAGAAGCACTCGAAGTCGGTGGGGTGAACCGCTCCGGCTTCGATGGAGACTCTGGTCTGCCCCGGACCACGACCCAGGAAATCACTCGGATCAAGTCCAGGGCGCATACTAAGCAGCGAAAGAGCAGCTAGGAGTGTCAAGCATCATCCGATGCCGTTGCGTCAAGCATCAAGTGAGACCCGACATCAGTGACCGTGGCGCTTGCTGCTCCGTCGCCGGTACTCGTTCTTGTCCGCCCCTGACTGCGCCTTGCGGTCCAAGCGGTTCTTGCCGCTAGGGCTGTTCGGGTCCGTGGCCACCTTGGACTGGATGCGCTTCTTGGCGTTCGCGTCCCATGGAGTCGGCTTCTGCTTGCTCATGTCCTCGGTGTACCCACAGGACCGGGATTCTTCCGGCAATCGTCCGCGACGGCCACCGACGACCGCCTTGAAAAAAAATGAAGGAGGGACCGGTCCGTCGACCGCCCCCGACCCCGAGTGATGGCCGGCCACCCGCAGGCGATCGTGAGGCCCCGGCCGCTCCGAGCCCTTGCCGCAAGGATGGCCTCTGCGATGTCCGCAAGACCAAGAAGTACATGGCCGTGTACCTGGAGAAGTGCTGTCCACGGAACAGGGTGCCCATGACCGTGTACCCGGAGTTCCTCATGTCCGTTCACAGACGGCCGATGAACCTTGAGCAAGTCGGGCCTCGTTGTCGGCGGAACCGGAGAAGTCATGGTGTGGTACCTCGCCACCGGCGCGGCTCTGCTGGCGGCGTACGTGTTCACGACCCTGGCCGGCGCTCCGGCGGTCGTGGGCATCGTACTCGGCCAGGTCGCCCTGATGGTCAGTCTCGCCGCCGTCGCCATCGGCGCCCGGCGCTACCGGCCCGCGACACGATGGCCGTGGCTGCTGATCCTCGGGATGCTGCTGGTGGTCGTCGGCGGGTTCTTCCCGTCCGGTGTACTGGCCGGCACCGCGTCGCCGCCCAGTGCCGCGGACGTGTTCTATCTGCTGTCCTACGCGGTCGGTGTGTGGACGCAGATGACCATCGTGCGTAGCCGTACGCCGGCCTGGAGCCTGCCCGGGCTGCTGGACGCCGGCATCATCACGGTGTCCGCCGCGTTGCTGTCCTGGATCTATGTGATCGACCCCATTCTCAGTGACACCGATGCAGGACTGCCGACGCGACTGGTCGCGGCCGCGTATCCCCTGGGTGATCTCCTACTGGCCGCTTTCTGCGCGCGGCATCTCCTGGACGGCGGGCCCAAGGGGGTAGCGGCCTACAGCCTCGCCGGGTACGTGATGCTGACCGTCATTCCGGACACGCTCAACACGTTGGACGCGCTCGCCGGGGAAACCCGGTGGACGTTCCTGGTCTCCGTGTTGTGGATGGCCGGCGGCCTTCTGCTCGGCCTGTGTGGCACGCATCCCTCGATGCGGGACGTTGACGCGCCGAGCGCCGTAGCCGCCCCCGACCTCGGACCGGCGCGGCTGACCATGCTCGCTCTGGCCTCGCTGCTGGCCCCGGCGGCGCTGCTGGTCCAGTACCTACGCGGCGCCCCGCTGTACGTTCCGCTGATCTGCGCGTCCTGTGGTTTGCTGTTCTTGCTGGTCATCGGCCGACTGGCGGGCCTGGTCGCGATTCAGCGCCGGATGGCGGTGACCGACGCGCTGACCGGCCTGTGGTCCCGGCGCTACCTGGACGGAGCATTGTCCGGCCTGGCAGGGCGACGCAACCGGCGGGCCGCCGTGCTCCTGCTGGACATCGACCATTTCAAGCGGGTCAACGACACCTACGGCCACGACGGGGGCGACCGGGTTCTGCGCGAGGTAGCGCAGCGGCTGTCCCAGGCGGTCCGGCGGGGCGACGTGTCGGCCCGGTACGGCGGCGAGGAGTTCGTCGTCCTGCTGCCCGACACGGCGCCCGACGACGCGCGGGTGATCGCAGACCGGATTCTCACGGCGGTTCGCAGCGAGCCGATCACGGTCGGCGGGGATGTCACCATCACCGTCACCGTGTCGATCGGCGTGGCTTGCCTGCCCGCGGACGTGAGCGTGCCGGGCGAGCTCACCCTCCTCGCCGACCAGATGCTCTACCGGGCCAAGGAATCGGGCCGCAACCGGGTCGTGACCACGTCCGATACCGCGGTGGTCACGGCGGCCGCCTGAACCGGGCCGCTACCCGCCCGGCGCCGGGGGTCGGGGGTGACGCTGATTCCGCGGTGACCGCTCAGCCCGCCAGACCTCGAAGCTCCCTACGCGGGCGCTGTGCTCCGGCCGGCGTGGTGCCGGTAACTGCCGGGCGGTGACCCGTACTGGCGCTTGAAGGCATGGCTGAAGGTGTACTGCGAGCTGTAGCCCACCTGCTGGGCGATCGTGTTGACGGGAGCGTCGGAGGCGCGCAGGAGCCGGGCTGCTGTGGTCATCCGCCACCATGTCAGGTAGGTGAGCGGTGGCTGGCCGACCAGATGGGTGAACCGCCGGGCGAAGGCGGCGCGAGACAGGCGTGCCTGCGCACCCAGCTCCTCGACGGTCCATGGCCGGCCGGGGTCTTCGTGGATGGCGCGGAGGGCGGCGGCGACGGCGGGGTCGTGCAGGGCCGCGGCCCAGCCGGCGGCGGAGTGACCGGAGACACGCTGTTCTTCGAACCATGCGCGCAGGATGTAGAGCAGGAGAAGATCCAGCAGGGTGAGCAGAACGGTGTCGGAGCCCGGTCGGGCGTCGCTGTCCAGTTCCACGCCGAGGAGTTCGACCGCGGCGCGGAGTTCCCTGTGGCGCCCTACCCGCGTCGGTAGGTGGATGACTTCGGGCAGGTCGTTCAGGAGCGGATGCGGTCCGGATCCGTCAGGCGTGCCGCCGGACATGAAGACGGCCATCGCGTGATCCTTCGGGTTGCGAAACCAAGATCGAAGGAAGAAAGCGATGGCCGTGAACAACAGTGTGGACCCGATGGCGTGGCTGGCGGAGCAGATTCAGACCAGCGACCCGGATCTGTTGCGCTCCATGGTGAAGACCATGGCCGAGGCGTTGATGTCGGCCGAGGCCGACGCCCGGTACGGCGCCGGTCCTTGCTGCACATCACCGTCGCGGAGGGCTCGAGAAGATCGACGCACACGTCGAGGTCGAGGTGCTCCCTGACTGCTATCCGCTCTTGAGGTCGGCGTGTGACCGCGGCACCGCCGATCTCCGGCTGAAGGGTTAGTCTGCTGCCGCGTGTCCACGTGCGAGCGAGGAGGGTGATGGCGCAGCCGAGCATCGCGGATCGGCCGGTCCCGGAGAGCGACCTGCCGCCGAAAGCCCGGACGCGCCGGGATCCCGGTGGATTCCGGCTGCCTTGGGCGTTGATCGTCCTGGTGGCCCTGCTGGCGGCGGGACGCCTCCTGCTCGCGCCGTACCTGACGCATCCGGCACTGCAGACCTGGGCGACCGTGTTCGCGGCGGTGTGCGTGCAGGCGCTGCCGTTCCTCACCCTGGGGGTGGCGCTGTCGGCCGCCATCACCGCGTTCGTGCCCGCCTCGTTCTGGACCCGGGCGCTGCCCCGGCGGACCTACGCGGCGGTGCCGGTGGCGGGCGTGGCGGGAGCGGTGCTGCCCGGCTGCGAGTGCGCGTCGGTGCCGGTGGCCTCCGGGCTGATGGCGCGCGGGGTGGCGCCTCCGGCGGCGCTGGCGTTCCTGCTGGCTTCTCCGGCGATCAATCCGGTGGTGCTGGTGGCCACCGCGGTGGCCTTCCCCGACGACCCGTCGATGGTGCTCGCCAGGTTCGCCGCCTCGCTGACGGTGGCCGTGCTGGCCGGCTGGATCTGGGCCCGGTTCGGGCGTGCCGCGTGGCTGCCGGCGCCTCGCCGGACCGCCGAGGCCGGCCAGGCCAGGGCGGGCGTCTTCCTGGACGCGATGCGCCATGACCTGCTGCACGCCGGCGGGTTCCTGGTGGTCGGCGCGCTGGCCGCGGCGAGCCTCAACGTGATGATCCCCCGCGACTGGCTGACCGCGGCGGCCGGGGTGCCGGTCGTGTCCGTACTGGTCCTGGCCCTGCTGGCGGTGCTGCTGTCGATCTGCTCGGAGGCCGACGCCTTCGTGGCGGCGTCGTTCACGGCGTTCTCCCCCACGGCCAAGCTGGCGTTCCTGGTGGTCGGGCCGATGGTCGACCTGAAGCTCATCGCCCTGCAGGCGGGCACCTTCGGCCGCGCCTTCGCCTGGCGGTTCGCACCGCTGACGCTGATCCTCGCGATAGCGGTCAGCTTCGTGGCGGGCTGGGTGCTGCTGTGAGCCGCCGGGCGCGGGACGCCATGCCGCTGATCCTCCCGCCCGCGCTCGGCGCCTTCACCGCCGGGCACGGCGACAGTCCGCTGACGCTCGCCCGGACCGCGGCTTGCAGCGCATCGACCGAGAGCGCGGTGGCGGAGCCGACATGGGGCGGGTTCATCGGGTGCGCCCACGCGCCGCCAGGGCCGTCGCCCGCCGGCAGGAAGGCCAGGATGATCGGCTTGGCCGCCTCGGCCAAGGGCGGCAGGAACTCGCATCAGCCCCGGATGCAGATCCGCCGAATAGGGGTGTGCCGGTGAACCGGGTCACGCAGAACCTGCTGATCCTCCTGCTCGGCGGGGCCCTGTTGAAGATCTCCGTCTTCTCCGCGGACTTCGCCAACTACGTCAAGCCGGGCTTTCGGCCGCTGCTGATCGCGGCGGGCGCGATGCTGGTCGCCCTCGCCGTGGCCGCGCTGGTTTTCGACCGCCGCAGGAGTACGAACGCGGCGCGCCAGAGAGAGCTCCTGCGCGCTCGCGCGGCCGAGGAGGCGCATCTGGCACAAATGGTCGCCCGCGATCCGATCGCCCTCGCGCCAGTCCATTCACGCGAGCACGAACACGAGCATGCGGGAGGGCACCGGGTGGCGTGGCTGCTGCTGATCCCGCTCGTAGTGATCTTCCTGGTCGCTCCTCCGGCCCTCGGCTCGTTCGCCGTCCGGCAGGACGAGCAGAGCTCGCACGTGCCCCCGCCCACCATCGTCGAGGCCCGCCCCACCGTGCTGAAGAACGGCCGGGTGAACGTGCTGAGCATGCTCGAGTTCGCCAACCTGGCCTGGGACGATCCCAGCGGTTCCCTGCGGGGCAAGACCATCCGGCTGACCGGCTTCGTCGTGCCGTCCGGCCGGGACGACGCGTGGCATCTCACGCGCATGCGGATCGGTTGCTGCGCCGCCGACGCCCTCACGATGCAGGTCGTGGTGAAAGGCGCTCCCGTGCCCGAGACGGACTCGTGGGTACGCGTCACCGGCACCTGGATCCCGCGGAAGACCGGGAGAACGGGCGCCTACACCCTGCCGGAGATGACCGCTTCCCGCGTCGAGCCGATAGCCGCGCCCGACGAACCGTACGAATGAGCCCGAGGGCTGCTGTTCGCCGGGTTCGGCTCATCCGCCGACTACCCGACCACCCACCTGACGGGGGTGCTGCCCGGTCCGGCGACGCGACACAGCCCTTCCGCGTGGCCGGCTTTCAGGTCTGCGGTGCGGCGAAGCGGAGGAAGCCAGGCTGCGGGCGCAGGAGATAGGCGGCGAGGCGGTCGGGCACGGCCGTTCCAAGAGCGCTCACTTCTGGGGACGGGCGGGGTCGGCGGCGCGGTGCCAGGCCGCGTCGCGCAGCAGGCGCAGCCCGTTGAGGGCGACGATCACGGTGGAGCCCTCGTGGCCGGCCACGCCGAGCGGCAGCGGCAACTCGCCGAACAGGTCCCAGACGACCAGGACGGTGATGAAGGCGGCCGCGATGGCAAGGTTGGCGATCATGATGCGGCGGGCGCGCCGGGCCAGCGCGAGGACGGCGGGAACGGCCGTCAGCTCGTCGCGGGTGATGACCGCATCGGCGGTTTCCAGGGCCAGGTCGGATCCGGCGCGGCCCATCGCGATGCCGACGTGCGCGGCCGCCAGGGCAGGGGCGTCGTTGACGCCGTCGCCGACCAATGCCACCCGGGCGCCGCGGTCCTGCAGTCCGGCCACGGCGCTCACCTTGTCCTCGGGCAGCAGCCCGGCGCGCACGTCGCCGATGCCCGCCTGCTCGGCCAGCCGGGCGGCGGCCGGTGCGTTGTCGCCGGTCAGCAGCACGGGCGCGGTGCCGGTCAGGGCGGTCAGGCGGGTGACGGTGTCAGCGGCGCCGGGGCGGATCCGGTCGGCCAGCGCCAGCACGCCGGCCGCCGTGCCGTCGATGCGGACCACGACGGCGGTGTGGCCGCCGCGCTGCAGGCCGTCGACCACGTCGCGTGCGGCCTGGTCGCGGTCGCCGGCAGGCAGGCAGGCGGGTCCGGCGACCTCGACGATCAGGCCGCCGACGCGGGCGCGCACGCCCCGGCCGGGCTCGGAAGCGAACTCCTCCGCCGGTGCGATCGGCAGGCCGGCCGCGCTGGCGGCCTTCACCACGGCGCGGCCCAGGGGGTGCTCCGAGGGCTGTTCGGCGGCGGCCGCCAGCGCCAGCAGTCGTTGCTCGGTCAGGTCCCCGGTACGGCCTGCGGCGGCGCCGGGCAGCAGGCGGACCTCGGACAGGTACGGACGTCCCTCGGTCAGCGTTCCGGTCTTGTCGAACGCCACCCGGGTGGCGGTGCCGAGCCGTTCCATCACGACCGCGGACTTGACCAGCGCCCCGTGTCGGCCGGCGGTGGCGATCGCGGCCAGCAGCGGCGGCATGGTGGCCAGCACCAGCGCGCACGGTGAGGCGACGATCATGAAGGTCATCGCGCGCAGCAGGCTGTCCCGCACGTCGACTCCCCACAGCAGCGGCAGCGCGAACAGCGCCAGCGTGGTGGCGACCATGGCCACCGAATAGCGCTGCTCGACTTTTTCGATGAACAGCTGGGTGCGCGCCTTGGTGGCACTGGCCTGCTCCACCAGGGCGACGACTCGGGCGATCACGCTCTCGGCGGCCGGGTGGGTCACCCGCACGCGCAGCACGCCGGTGCCGTTCAGGGTTCCGGCGAACACCTCGTCACCGGCCTGCTTGTCGACCGGCAGGCCCTCACCGGTGATGCTCGCCTGGTCGACGTCGCTGTGCCCGGCGACGACCAGACCGTCGGCGCCGATCCGCTCGCCGGGCCGGACCAGGATCACCTCACCGGCCCGCAGCTCAGACGCCTCCACCTCTTCCTCCGCCGTCCGGCCGTCCTCGCCGGAGGTGAGCCGAGTGGCCCGCTCAGGAGCCAGGTCCAGCAGGCCGCGCACCGAATCCGCGGTGCGCTTGGTGGCCACGGCCTCCAGCGCACCGGAAGCGGCGAAGATGACGATCAGCAGTGCGCCGTCGAGGATCTGCCCGATCGCGGCGGCGCCGATCGCGGCGGCGACCATCAGCAGGTCCACGTCCAGGGTGCGCTCGCGCAGCGCCCGCAGTCCGGCCAGGCCCGGCTCCCACCCGCCGACGGCATAACAGGCCAGGTACAGGCCCCACCACAGCCACGGCGGGGCTCCGGCCGGCTGGCACAGACCGCCGGCGGTGAACAGCCCGGCGGCGGCGGTCGCCCAGCGTACCTCGGGCAGCGACCACACGCCGGACCGCCACGACGTCGCGTCCGGCGCCGGCGGAGCGGCTGCGATACGGGGAGGGGTTCTCAGCTCGGTCACCGAAGCATCGTATATGCGCAGTCACGCAGATACGCAAATAACAAGATGAGGGTTATGGTGGGGTCATGCACAGCTCGCTGCCCGACTTCGAGATGCCCAGCGAGGAGCAGGTGCACCTGGCCGCCGAGTCGTTCCGGCTGCTGTCCGACCCCACCCGCATCAAGGTCCTCTGGGCGCTGCTGCAGGGCGAGTCGTCCGTCGCCTGCCTGGCCGAACTCGCCGACGCCTCCCCCACCGCGGTCAGCCAGCACCTGGCCAAACTCCGTCTCGCGGGACTGGTCAAGGGCCGCCGCGAAGGCACCTTCGTCTACTACAGCGCCGCCGACGAGCACGTGCGCCGCCTGCTGACCCAGGGCCTGTTCCACGCCGACCACATCGACCGGGGCGAGGCGTCCCCTTCGGCCGCCGCCCCCACCGGGACGGGCGGCGCCCGACCGGTTCCCGGCGCCTCCTGACCGTCCGCGGACCCGCCCGGGGAGGCGGTGCCGGTCGGGCAGGCGGACAAGACGGCCGGGCCCGTCAGCTCAGAGTGAGCTGCGTGACCAGCGGATCGTCCCTGAGCGCGGTCACCGTCTCGTCCGGGTCGAGAGCCTCCGCCGCGAGGTGGGCCCCGGCAGGGACCCGGCCGGCGAGCACGGCCCGTGCGGCCAGCGCCATCACCACCCCGCTCAGGGCATAGGAGTCTGCCGCGGTCAGGAGCATCCGGGCGGGGCCGGCGGGTGCGCCGCGATGGGGGCGGGCGGTGAACAGCATCACGTAGAACGCCCCGAAGTCGGCGTTGTCCAGGAGGGAGGCGTTCACCACCTCCGAGGCATGCGGCTGGAGCGTCTCGAGTGGGACGGCGTGGACGTCGGGGACGTCCGCCCACGCGGCGGAGAGCGCCTGGGGGATCCTGTCGGAGACGAACACGTTGTAGCAGCGCACCTCGTCCGCGCCGCACTCCGCGGCCAGGGCCTGCGCCTCGGTGGTGAGGTACGGCCAGGCGTGCACGGGCACCGGGAACCCCGGCAGCCGCACGCCGTGGAGCGGCGCCAGCGGTGTGACGGCGCCCTCCCGCCAGGCGGCCATCGGCACGCCGAATCTCGGCCCGCGGGTCAGGAGCGCGTCCACGGCGGACAGCGGGGTGAACACCGCCGCGCCTCCGACGTAGACGTCCAGCCGGCGCGGTGGACGCCCCTTGGCGAGCAGCCGGGGCAGCAGGCCGGACAGCCCCGGCATGACTCCGGCGGAGAACACCGCGGTCCGCCCTCCGGGTACGGCGGCGTCGGCGAGCGCGTCCTTGGCAGCCAGTTCACCCCCGATGTCGACGTAGTCGGCGCCGGCCGCGAACGCGGCCCGGGCCACGGTGTCCAGCACCCGGTAGGTGGGGCCCGCGCAGTTCACCACGATCGTGCAGCCCGTACAGAACCGGGCGAGCTCGTCCGGGTCGGTCAGGTCCACCCGCATGACCTCGGCAGGTGCAGGCAACGCCCGTGCCACGTCCGCGGCCCGCGCCGCATCGCGTCCGCCGAGCCGCAGCCCGCCCAGCCCGGAGGCGGCCAGGCGCTCGGCGGCCGTGCGGCCCACCGCCCCGGTCGCGCCCAGCACTCCGATCATCAGGAGCCTCCCATCCTGGAGCGGGCGGTGTGGGCCACGCCGGCCACCGTCGGGTCGGACAGGAACTCGCGCACGGGAACGGTCACGCCGATCTCCTTGGCCAGCCGGACCACCGTCCGCACCGCGAGCAGGGAGTCGCCGCCGAGCGCGAAGAAGTCCGCGCCGCGGTCCAGCACGGGCACTTCCAGCAGTTCTTCGAACACCTCCGCGACGGTCTGCTCCAGGTCGTCCGCCGGTGGGCCGCTGTACTGCCCTGATGCGGTTTCGGGCAGCCGGCCCAGCCGCGGTCCGTCCTCCCCATCGGGGAGATCGGTGGTCTCCGGCAGCTGCGGTACCAGGTCCCAGCCGGAGCCGTCGGCGAGGTCGTCCACCAGGGCGACGAACTCGGTGAACGCCGCGGTCACCTGCGTCGCCTCGAACAGCTCGTCGACGAGGGAGAACACGGCGACCGCCTCGTCGCCGATCTCGAAGCAGCGCACTTCCAGCGCCACCTGCGGTGTGCGCAGTTGGTGGAAGTAGTCGCCCGCGATGATGCGGCCGAGCGGTCCGGCCTCCTCCGGGGGGCGGCTGCCCATGGCCGCGTCCACGCCCAGCACGCTCTGGAAGACCACCGGGCCCACCGGCCGCCACGTGCCGCGGCGGCGGGCCAGCTCGCGGCCCACCTCGACGCCGGTGATGAGGTTGTGCGCGGCGTGCTCACCGGAGGTCTTCTGGGCGGCGGCGGCCAGTTCGGCGAAGGTGGCGCCGTGGGCGAGTTCGACGGGGAGCAGCATCGTCGAGGCGAAGGCGCCGACCACCCGGTGGAGGTCGGGGTGCAGGGGGAGCCGGTTGAGCTGGAGGGAGTTGAGCAGCATCCGGCGGTGTCCCGACCAGCGGGCGAGCACGATCGCGAACGCGGTGAGCATGGCCGTGGAAGGGGTCACCTCCCGGCGGGCGCACTCCCGGCGCAGCGCGCTCCAGCGTTCGGCGCTCCAGCGGTGCTCGCGGTTGCCCATGGTGACGGGCCGCACGTCCTTCGGATCGGCGGCGAGCGGCAGGGCGGGCGGAAGCGGCAGTTCGTCCAGCCGGGAGAACCACCAGTCGCGGTCGGCCTGCCATGCCTCGGTCTTCGGCAGGTCGGCCAGGGCCGTGACGTAGTCGCCGAAGTGCACCTCCAACGGCGGCAGCACGGCGTTCCAGTCCGTCGCGTAGGCGAGCAGGTCCCTGCTCAGCACTCCCGACGACCAGCCGTCGAAGGTCAGCAGGCTGAACCCGAGGTGGAGCCGTCCTTCGCCCTCGGGCAGCAGGGTCAGGCGGATGTCGAGACCGGGTCCGCTGGTGGGATCGGGACCGCGGGTGCTCATCTCCTGCCGTACCTCGGCCAGCGCGGCCGCCGCGTCCTGGGGGGTGGACGCGCGCAGGTCGTACACCTTCAGCAGGGGAGCCCCGTCGGCCAGCACCCGCTGCCGGCCCTCGGGAGTGACCCTGGCCCGCAGGGTGGGCTGGTGGACGGCGAGCCGTTCGATCGCGTCGGACAGGGCGTCACCGGCCTCGTCGCCGTCCACGCCGCGAAGCGCGTAGTCCAGGTAGTAGTGGGCCGAGTCGTAGGACAGCTCCCAGCCGTCCTGCTGGCCCACGAAGTAGCCCTGCTGCAGGGGAAGCAGGGGGAACTCGGCATGCGGGTCGGGGCGCCTGGTCACCTGCAGGGGCAGGGTACGGGTCATCGGCTCGTCCGAGGCGCGTCGCCGCACCAGATCGGCCAGCTGGTTCAGCGTGATCTCCACCCGCACGTCCGACAACGCGAGCACCACGTTGAGGCGCCGGCGCACCAGCGCCGACATCCGCACCGTCAGCACGGAGTCGCCGCCCAGCCGCAGGAAGCTGACGTCGGCGGGTACGGCATCGGGGGTGAGGCCGAGCAACTCCGCCCAGATGGCGGCCAGCTCCTCTTCCAGGTTCACGCTGTGCGGGGCAGTGGTCATGACGACTCCATGGGTGGGGTGGCGACGAACAGGCGTTGGGAGAGCGCGGTGAGCGGATCACCGTCAGGGGGCAGGTCCGCCTCGACGCGCAGCCCGGCGCGGGCGAACCAGCCCAGCCACTCCGCGCGGGACAGGTAGGTGCGGGTGGTGCCGGCCCGCTCGTCGTGCCGCGGCGGCGGGCCGGAGCCCTCGCGCGGGGACAGGGCGGGCGGCATCGTGGTCAGGGACTGCGCGTGCTCTTCGACGGTTTCGATGAGCAGCACCCGCCCGCCCGGTGCGAGCAGCCGGGCCACCTGCTCCAGCAGACGGCCGGCGTGAGGTGCGTTGTGCGCCATGGTCGCCGCCACCACCAGGTCCAGCCCGCCCGGCCGGCCCGGGAGCTCTTCGGTGATGTCCAGCAGCCCGTAGCGCAGGAAGGGGGCGTCGAACCGGCGCCGGGCGACGTCGACGAAGAACGGGGACAGGTCGGTGAACAGGTAGGACTCGACCGGCCTTCCGGCGAGCGCGGGCAGCAGGTCCGCCGTGGTCGCGCCGATCCCGGCGCCCAGCTCCAGTGCCCGCAGCGGTCGCGGTGAACGCTCGGCCAGATCGCGGACCGCTTCGGCCGCGGCGAGATTGAGATAGCGGCTGATCGCGTTGTCCCGGTAGACGGCCTCGGCCGTGGCCGGTTCCCCGTCGGGGTAGAGCAGGGCCTGCACCCCGACCTCGTCGCGCAGCAGCTCGGGAATCAGGCGCAGCGAGCGGAGCATCAGCTCGGCCAGCTCGGGAGGGTAGCCGAGGACGACCCTGGCGTTCTCCATGCGGGTGCGGGCGGCGGCCAGTTCGGCCCTGGAAGGGCGACGCAGGCCGTGATAGCGGCCTGCTGCGTCCCGGCGCGCCAATCCCGCCTCGTGCAGCGCGGCGAGCCAGTGACCGACGACCCAGCGGTGCCGCGCCACGGCTCCCAGGTCGTCGGCGACCCGATCGGGCGGGTGCGCACCGGGGGCCCCCAGCCGGGTGGCGCGGTGGAGCTCGGCCGCGATCCCGAGGAGGACGAGCCGGTCGAGATCCTCGACCGCGGCGGCGACGACGGAGGCGTCGAACGTGGCGATCGCGGCCGAACCCGCTGCGTGCGCACGGGCGGACAGGTCGGCTGGCATGGGAACCCTTCTGCGGACGGCGGACGGGCACACGCTAGACAAAACGGTAATCGTTTTCAAGATCTAGACATGTCCGAAACATGATGCAAAAATGAAAACCGTTTTCGTACTCGGGAAGGACTCAGCGTTGGGTGAAAGCCAGCCCGTACCCGTCGACGACGTGCTCGCCTGCCTGGCCGACGTGCTGGAACGCAGGCCGGAGGAGATCGACCCGGACACCGACCTCATCGCCCTCGGCCTGGACTCCTTCACGGCCGTACGGCTGCGCCGCCGGCTCCGCGAGGACGTCGGACTGGACCTCCCGCTGACCGCGTTCCTCGACTCGGCCACCGCGCGCACCGTCGCGGCCGGGACGGTCCCGGACGGCGGCGCGTTCCCCCTCACCCCCATCCAGGCCGCCTACCTGGTGGGCCGCGACCCGGCCTTCCCGCTCGGCGGTGTGGCCACCTTCTTCTACCAGGAGTTCGACCGGACCCCCGACGGCGACCCCGAGGTCGACCTGGCCGGTCTCACCGCCGCCTGGAACCGGCTGGTGCGCAGGCACCCGATGCTGCGCATGGTCATCGGACCCGACGCTCAGCAGCGTGTGCTCGCCGAGGCGCCCGACTACACCATCGCCGTGACCGACCTGCGGCTCGCCGCACCGGAGGCGGTGGAGGAGGCGCTGGGTGCGCTGCGGGCCGAGTGCTCGCACCAGCTGCGGCCCACCGACCGGTGGCCGCTGTTCGACCTGCGGGCCGCGCTGCTGCCGGACGGGCGCACCCGGCTGTTCATCGGTGTCGACGTGCTCGCTCTGGACCTGATGAGCTGGATGCGGTTGATGCGCGAATGGGGCGCCCTCGTCGCCGACCCCGGCCTGAATCTGCCCGCTCCGCCGCTGACCTTCGCCGATCTCGTCCGGCGCCGCCTCGACGACCCGGCGCAGCAGCACCGCCGGGAGACGGCCGCCGCGTACTGGGAGCGCCGCGCGCCCGCACTGCCCGACGGCCCCAGGCTGCCCTGGACCCGCGGACCGGCGGAGCTGGGCGTGCCGCACTTCACCCGGCACGAAGCCGACATCGACGCCGAGCAGTGGGCACAGCTGCGCAAGCAGGCCGCCTCCCACGGCCTGAGTCCCACCGGCCTGCTGCTGGCCGCGTTCGGCCTGGTGCTCCAGCGATGGGGCGGCCACGACTCCTTCTGCCTGAACACCACGCTCTTCGACCGCGACGACTTCGCGGTCGGCGACGACACCCCGGGGCTCGACACCGTCGTCGGCGACTTCACCAGCACCGTGCTGGTGGAGATCCCGGTCGCCGACCCCGGCGGCTGGTACGGCTTCGCGAGCTACGCCGCCGCGGTCAACCGCCGGTTCTGGGCGGACATGGACCACCGCGCGGTCTCGGGCATGGAGGCACTGCGCGCCGCCACCGAATCAGGGCAGCGCGCCCGAACCGTCGATGCGGCCACCGGCCTGCCCGTCCCGGTGCATCCCGTCGTCTTCACCAGCGGGATCGGACTCGCGGGCGAAGGCGAGGCCCCCACCGCCTGGCTCGGCACGGAGGTGTTCGGCGTCTCCCAGACGCCGCAGGTCCTGCTCGACCACATCGTCCGCGAGGAGGGCGGCGGGCTCCGGATCGCCTGGGACGCGGTGGACGGTGCGCTTCCCGACGGCTTCGTGGACGGGATGCTCACCGCCCACGCCCGGCTGCTGCGGTTGCTCGCCACCGAACCCGGGGCGTGGACCGACCCCACACTGGGCTGGGACCCGTCCTTCCGCCGGGACGAGAGCCTGCCGGGTGGCGCGTTCGACGGCGCGGGCCCGCTGCTGGACGACCCGCTGCGGGCCTCCGCCGTACGGGCCCCCGCCGCACCGGCGCTGATCGACGCGACGACCCGGGTGGACGCCGGCTCCCTCGCCGAGCGCACCGCACGCACCGGCCGCGCGCTCGCCGGAGCCGGTATCGGACCCGGCGACCTGGTGGCCGTGGTGGCAGACAAGGGGAACGCGCAGGTCACCGCGCTTCTCGGGGTGCTCGCCAGCGGCGCCGGATACGTGCCCGTCGAGCCGTCCTGGCCTCAGGCACGCGTCACCGCCCTGTGCCGGCAGGCGGGCATACGGCACGCGCTCGCCGCCGCCGGCACCGACACCTCCGTCTGGCCGCAGGAGGTGACCGTGCACCGGCTGGACGCCGACGGCACCCTCACTCTCCCCGCGGAGGCCGAACCGCGCCGCCCCGCACCGGACGACCTCGCCTACGTGATCTTCACGTCGGGCTCCACCGGCAAGCCCAAGGGCGTGGCGATCGAGCATCGCGCCGCCCGCACCACCCTCGACGACCTCGCCCACCGGTTCCCGCTGTCCTGCGACGACCGGGTGCTCGCCCTGTCGGCCTTCAGCTTCGACCTGTCGGTGTACGACATCTTCTCGGTGCTCGGCGAGGGAGGCGCCGTCGTCCTGCCCGACGCCCACCGCCAGCGCGACCCCGGACACTGGCTGGAGCTGATGGCCCGCCACCGGGTCACGGTGTGGAACACCGCGCCGGCGCTGCTGGAGATGCTGGTCGAATACGCCGAGCTGGAACCGGAGACGGTCCGGCGCGCACTGTCGACGTTGCGCCTGGTGTTCCTGTCCGCCGACTGGATCCCGGTCACCCTGCCCGACCGCCTGCGCGCCCTGGCCCCCCACGCCGAGGTGGTGAGCCTCGGCGGCGCGACCGAGGCCTCCATCTGGTCCATCTGCCACCCCATCGGCGAGGTGGACCCGGCCTGGCCGAGCATTCCGTACGGCCGGGCACTGCGCGGCCAGTCCTTCCAGATACTCGACCCGCAGGGGCGACCATGCCCGGTCGGCGTCCCCGGAGAGCTGCACATCGGCGGCGACGGCCTGGCCCGCGGGTACGTGGGCGACCCCGTGCAGACCGCGGAGCGGTTCATCACCCATCCGGTGCTCAGGCGCAGGCTCTACCGGACCGGAGACCTCGGCCGGTGGCGGCACGACGGGACGATCGAGTTCCTCGGCCGGCTGGACCGTCAGGTCAAGATCCGCGGCCACCGCATCGAACTCGGCGAGATCGAGTCCACGCTGGACCGGCTGCCGGCGGTACGGCAGGCCGTGGCGCGCGCGGTGTCCGGGCCCGACGACCGGCCCCGGCTGGTGTGCTACTACGTGCCCGCCGATCCGGGCTTCCCGCCGACGGACGACACACTGATCGAGGCGCTGCGGGCGAACCTGCCGTCGTTCATGGTGCCGAACCGGTTCCTGGTGATGGACGCGTTCCCGATCACCGCCAACGGCAAGATCGACTATGCGGCGCTGCCCAATCCGTACCGGCGCACGACCGAGCCCGCCCCGGACACCCTGCAGATCCCGCAGACGAGCCCGGCTCCGCCGGTTCCCGCGCACGGTGTCTCCACGCCCACCGCCTCCGATCCGGGACTCATCGGCCTGCTCGACGCCCCCGGGCTGGAGGTCCGCCTGACCGTGTCCCGCGGGACGCTGCCGGTGAGCGATTCACTGACGGCCGCGGGAGACTGGGCGCGGCGGGTCAAGGAGGCGCTGGCCTGGCACGGCCTCACCGTGACCGAGCGCCTTCCCGCCGACGGCCTGATCGAGCTCGCCGTGGCGGCCGAAACGACCGGTGGCTCCAGCGGGGGGATGGGCGGCGCCGTGCCCGCGCACGACGCTCCCGTATCCGATACCTCTCCCCGTCCCCCCGCACACCGAGCGGTCGCCGTGCCCGCGCCCGCACCGGAGGCCGAGGCGGGACCGGACCCGCAGGTGGAACGCGCCGTGGCCCGGGTGTTCAGCGAACTTCTCAACGCCCCGGTGGACGTGACGACCCCCTTCTTCCGGCTCGGCGCCTCGTCGCTGACCGTCGTGCTCGCGCACCGCAGACTCCGCGCCGAACTGGAGGCCGATCTCACCGTGGTGGACCTGTTCGCCCGCCCCACCGTCCGCGAGCTCGCCACGTTCATCACGACCCTCCGGGAAGGCGGGACGCAGGAGCAGGCCGCCGCGGACACGGCCTCCGCCTCTGCGGCGAACGCGGACCCCGCCTCCGACACGGCTCCCGCGCCGCCCGGCGGGTCCCCCGGCCGGGCCGCATCCCGCAGAGCGGCCCGGGCCCGAGCCACGGAGCTCGCACGATGAGCCCGCGGAGCCCGCAGATTCCGCTGAACCCGGTGCAGCCGGGCCAGGAGGCCGCAGAACCGATCGCGGTCGTCGGCCTGGCCTGCCGATTCCCCGGCGCGGCCGACGCCGACGCCTACTGGCGACTGCTGCGTGACGGCCGCGAAGGCCTGACCAGGTTCACCGACGGGGAGCTGATCGACCGGGGCGTGCCCGCCGGACTGCGCGGCCACCCCCACTTCGTTCCCGTCGGGGGCCTGATCGAGGGCCAGGCCGACTTCGATCCGGCACCCTTCGGATTCACCGATGCCGAGGCCGCCCTGCTCGACCCGCAGCACCGGCTGTTCCTGGAGTGCGCCTGGCACGCCCTGGAACACGCCGGGCACGGGGGCGGCCGCGACGCCGGCTCGGTCGGCGTGTTCGCCGGCGCGGCCCAGAGCGCCTACCTGGCCAGCAACCTCACCGGGCGCTGGGACCCGACCGGCGGCGGCGCCGACCCGCTCGGCAGCTTCCAGACCGCGATGGCCACCCAGGCCGACTACCTGCCGCTGCAGACCGCCTACCGGCTCGATCTCACCGGGCCCGCGGTCGCGGTGGCCTCGACCTGCTCGACCTCGCTCGTCGCCGTGCACCTGGCCGCCCAGTCCCTGCTCGCAGGGGAATGCGACACGGCCCTGGCCGGCGGCGTCTCGCTGATCGTGCCGCAGGGCCGCGGCTACCTCCACGTGCCCGACGGCATGTTCTCCGCCGACGGCGCGGTCCGCCCGTTCAGCGAGCGGGGCACCGGGATCGTCTACACGCAGGGCGCCGGCGTGGTGGCGCTGCGCCGCCTGTCGGACGCCCTGGCCGACCGCGACCCGATCCTGGCCCTCCTGCACGGCTCGGCGGTGAACAACGACGGCGCCGACAAGGCCGGGTTCACCGCGCCCTCGGTCGGCGGTCAGGTCAAAGTGCTGGCCGAGGCGCTGGCCGTCGCCGGCCTCACCCCGCGCGAGATCGGCCTGATCGAGGCGCACGGCACGGCGACCAGGCTCGGGGATCCCATCGAGGTGACCGCGTTGCGGCGGGCGTTCGGCCAGAGCGGTCCCGCCTGGTGCGGCCTGGGCTCGGTGAAGGGCAACATCGGTCACGCCAACACCGCGGCGGGCATCGCCTCGTTCATCAAGGCGGTGCTGGCCGTACACCACCGGGTGCTGCCCGCCTCCCTGCACGCCCGCCCGCTCAACCCCCACCTCGGCCTGGCGGACTCGCCGTTCGAGGTGATCACGGAGACGCGGGGGTGGGACACGCCGCCCTACGCCGGTGTCAGCTCCTTCGGCATCGGCGGCACCAACTGCCACGCCGTCCTCGGCCCCGCACCCGACCTCCCGCAGAGCTCCGCCGACGCACGTCCGCAGCTCCTGGTCGTCTCGGCCGCCACCCCGCAGGCCGCGTCCGCGGGCGCCGCCGCCGTCGCGGGCGCCGAGACCCCGGGCCAGGCCGCCGACCTCGCCTACACCCTGGCCGCCGGGCGGGCCGGGCTGCCCTACCGCATCGCCGCCGTGGGATCGGAACGGCTGGCCCGCGCCGTCCCGGTCCAGGCGCTGGTGCCCGCACCGCGAGTCGTGCTGGCCTTCCCCGGGGCGGGCAGCCCTTACCCGGGAATGGGCGGCGGCCTCTACCGCGACGAGCCGGTGTTCACCGCGGCCTTCGACGAGTGCGCCGACCTCCTGCGCCCCCTGCTCGGCGCCGATGTGCGCGACGTCCTCGACCCGGGCCTGGCCCCGGAGCGGGTGCGTGACGCGGCCTTCGGGCTGCCCGCGCTGTTCGCCGTCTCCTTCGCGCTGTCACGGCTGCTCACCTCCTGGGGCGTGCAGCCGCAGGCACTGGTCGGGCACAGCCTCGGCGAGTGCACCGCCGCCGCCGTGAGCGGGGCGTTGCCACTGCCGGAGGCCGCCCGGCTGGTCGCGGCGCGCTGCACCGCCGCCGCCCGCGCCGCCGGCGGCGGAGCCATGCTCGCCGTCCCCCTGGACGAGGAGGCGGTGCTGGAGCTGCTGCGCCGTCATCCCGACGTCGATCTCGCGGCGGTGAACGCCCCCGGGGCCTGCGTGGTGTCGGGACCGGCGGCGGCCGTCCGGGCGTTCGCCGCCGGCCTGCGCGGCGGGGGCGTGCCGTTGCACGTGGACGCGGCGATGCACTCGCGGCTGATGGAAGGCGAGCTGCCCGCCCTGCGCTCCGCGCTGGCGGGCATGACCGGCGGCGTGCCGCGGCTCGCCGTCTTCAGCACGGTCACCGGCGGCCCGATCGGCGCCGAACTGGCCGACCCGGAGCACTGGGTGCGGCAGTTGCGCAGCCCGGTGCGCTACTCCGACGCGCTGCGCGCCGCGCTCGGCGAGGATCCCGCGCTGCTCGTCGAGGCGGGGCCGGGCACGACGCTGTCCACGCTGGCCAGGAAGCACACCTTCCCCGGACTCCGGGCCACGGTGACCGCTCTGGCCGCCGGCGAGCCCGAATCGGTCACCGTACGGCAGGCGCTCGGCGTGTTGTGGTCGCACGGTGTGCCGGTGGACCCGGCGGTACCCGCCGGTGCGGGACGGCGGCGGGTGGCGGCACCCGGCTACGCCTTCCAGAGGCGGCGGCTGTGGATCGAGCCGCAGGAACCGGCCGCGCTGAGCGCAGACACCGGCGTCGGCGCCGACCAGCCGCTGCAGCTTCCCGTCTGGCGGCAGGTACCGCCCCTTGAACCCGGTCACGTGCCCGCCGGCCGCTGGCTCGTGGCGGGAAGGGGTGAACTGCCGGACGCGATCCGCACGGCCCTGGCCGCAGGCGACCGGGAGGAGGCACCGCTCGCCGGACTGGTGATCGTCGCCGCCGAACCGGACGGCACGGACCGCTCCCCCGACGCGGATCTCGTCGGCGCGGTCGTCGACGGGCTGCTGGAGTTCGGCGCCCACGCCGCCGCGCTGGCCGGGAGCACCGCACCCGCCGTGCTCCTGGTGACCCGCCGCGGCGAGCGGGTGGGCGGCGACCCGGCTCCCGACCCGCGGCAGGCCGCGCTCCGGACCCTGCCGCGCGTGCTCGGCCAGGAACACCCCGGCCTGCGGTGGGCCACCGTCGACCTCGGTGCGCCCGGTGCTCCCGCCGCGGAGGCGTCCTCGGTGCTGCGCGAACTCACCGCGCTCACCGCCGGGGACGGCGCCGGAGCGGAGTCCGTTCTGCGCGGCGGGACGCGGTGGCAGCGCCGGCTGGTCTCCTGGCGGCCCACGGAGAACGGTCTCGGGGCCGGCAGCGAGCCGGTGACCGGCACCGTGCTGATCACCGGTGGACTCGGCGCGGTCGGGCGGTTGTTCGCCGAGCACCTCGCCGAGCGCGGTCACCGGGTCGTCGTCACCTCGCGGACCGGCGCCAGAACCGGCGCCGCGCTCACGCAGGCGGGCGTGCAGGTCCGCCGCTGCGACGCCACCGACCCCGGCGCCACCACCGAGCTGCTGCGGGAGCTGTCGCAGGACGGGCCCGTGGAACTCGTCGTGCACGCGGCCGGCGTCGTGGCGGGCGCCGAACTCGACCCGGTGCGCGCGCTCGATCCCGAGCGGACCGCCGGCCAGGTACGGGCCAAGCTGGGCGGTGCGCTGGCGCTCCGCACGGCGATCGAGGCGCTTGCCGAGGATCGCCGTCCGCGCACCGTGGTGCTGATGTCGTCGGTGACCACCCTGGTGGGCGGGATCGGAATGGGTGCCTACGCCGCCGCCAACGCCGCGATGGACGCCTTCGCCGCTTCGGCCGTCTCGGGTACGCCCGATACGTGGTGCAGCGCGGTCTGGGACGGCTGGCGCGTCGGCGAGGAGGCGGTGGTACTCGCCGAAGCCCTGGACGCCGCCACCGGCACCCGCGCACTGGACCGGCTGCTGGAGGCGGGCGCCCGCGGGGTCCTGCCGCCCGCCGTGGCCGTCGCGGCGACCGACCTGAACCCGCGGATCACCGCCAGCGGACAGCCGAGGAAACCCGTCACCGGTGAGGGCGCCGAGCCCGCGAGCGCGGTGGAGGAGGCGGTCGCCGGACTGTGGTCCGACCTGTTCGGCGCCGAGGTCGGCGCCTCGGACGCCGACTTCTTCGCCCTCGGCGGGCACTCGCTGCTGGCGGTGCGCATGCTCGGCGCGTTGCGCGACCGGTACGGCGTGCAGCTGGGACTGCGGGATCTGCTGGACGCTCCGACCGTCGCGGCGCTGGCCAAGCTCGTGGAGGCGAGGAGCGGTTCCGCGGCGGCGCACACCGGACCGGACGCGCCCACGCCGTACCGGCCGGCCGCGGGGCCCGACGGTGACGGCACCTTCGCCATGACCCGCGTGCAGCACGCCTACTGGGTCGGCCGGGGCGGCGGCTACCAGTGGGGTGAGGTGCCCTGCCACTTCTACCTGGAGTACGACTGCCCCGGCCTCGACCTGGCCCGCTACGAGGACGCCTGGAACAACGTGCTCGCCCGCCATCCGATGCTCCGCGCGGTGACCACCCCCGAAGGGCGCTTCCGCGTCCTCGACGACCTGCCCCGCTACCGGATCAGAGCGCACGACCTGACAGAGGCGCCCGAAGAGCGCCGGACCGCCAAACTGGCCGCGCTGCGCGAACGCCTCTCCACCCAGCCCGGCCCACCGGACCGCTGGCCGCTGGTGCAGATCCAGGCCGCCCGGCTGCCGGACGAGAAGGTGCGGTTGTTCATCGGCGTGGACGTGCTCGTCTGCGACGCGGCGAGCTGGTGGATCGTCGAGGCCGAGCTGCGCGCCCTCTACCAGGACCCGCACGCGCAGCTGCCGCCGATCGACGTGCACCCCGCCGAATGCGCCCACGCGATGGACAGCCGGACGGACGGCACCGCAGCGCAGTACTGGCGCGCCCGGCTGCCCGTCCTGCCCGGGCCGCCCGCGCTGCCGACCGATGGACAGCCGCAAGGCCGGCCACGGTTCGTCCGCCGTTCCGCGCGGCTGAGCCGCACGGAATGGGCGGGCCTGCGAGAGCTGGCCGCCGAGCACCGGGTCACGCCGACGGCGGTACTGCTGACCGTCTACGCCGACGCGCTGACCCGATGGTCGGGATCGGCCGGCTTCAGCCTGACGCTCACCCTGTTCGACCGGCCGCCCATCCACCCCCACGTCAACCGGGTGGTCGGGGACTTCACCTCGCTGGTGCTCCACGAGGTTCCCGCGGCTCCGGCCGCGGGTTTCGCCGAACGGGTCGCGGCCACGCAGGCCCGGCTGTTCGAGGAGCTGGACCACCGCGGGTTCTCCGCCCTGGACGTGCTCGCCGAGCAGGGCGCCCGCACCGGCGAGGTGCGGTCGGTACCGGTGGTGTTCACCAGTGCCCTGGGCATGGACGGCCTGCTGGAGGAGCCCGGGGCACTGGAATGGGCGGGCGAGCAGGTGTACGCGCTCTCGCAGACCCCGCAGACGTGGCTCGACCACCAGGTGCTGGAACACGACGGCGAACTGCGCCTGCAGTGGGACGCGCTGGAAGGCGTGCTCCCCGCGGACGAACTCGAAACGGCGATCGCCGACCACGTGGCCCAGGTGCGCGAGCTGGCCACCGACCCCCGCGCGTGGACCGGTGAGCACGTGCAGCCGGCGGTCCAGGACGTCCTGCTCCCGCTGCGGACGGATCCGGCGCCCGCGGCCCGCCCCACCCTGTTCCTCGCCCACCCCTCAGGGGGCGACGTGCTGTGCTACGTGGAGCTGTCCAAGCTCATCGACCCGCGTGTGGACGTCGTGGCGGTGGCCGATCCCGAGCTGTCCGGAGACGGGTCCGCAGGCCCTGAGACGATCTCCGCCATCGCCGGGCGCTACGTCCAGGCCATCAGGACCACCGGCCGCGGGCCGTGGCTGCTGGGCGGCTGGTCCATGGGCGGCTCGGTCGCCCAGGAGATGGCCAGGCAGCTGCATCAGGACGGTGAGCAGGTCTCGCTCCTGGTGATGCTCGACTCCAACGATCCCGCCCTCATCCGGGCGGTGCCCGGGCGGCACGCCGACGAGGTCGAGCTGGCCGTGGCGCTGCGGCACGTGCACGCGCTGGAAGCCTTCCTCGGCATCGACCTGGACGCCGGTGACGCACTCGCCGCCCTGCCGCGGGACCAGCGCCTGGCCGCCATCGAGGACCGGCTGCGCGCGCACCGGCTCCTGGGACGGGGTGAAGGCCTGAGGGCACGCCTGCGCGTGTTCGCCAGGCACCTGCGGGCACTGGCCGCGCACACCCCCGCCCAGGGGACCGACCCGGCGATGCGCACCCTGCTCGTCCGCGCGGACAAGCCCTCCCCGCGTAACTCGGGGATCGGGATGGGCGTCGACGACACCCCGCCAGGCCAGGCGGACCTCGGCTGGGGCCGGTACCTCGCCGGGCCCGTTCAGGTCGTCGGCGTCGGCGCGCACCACTACAGCCTGCTGCATCCGCCCGTCCTGCAGCAGATCGCCCAACTGATCAACAACGAGCTCGACCGAGTGCTTCCTTGAGAAAGGTCATGATGTTCCTCCGACTCTCCCGCCGGATCACTGCGGCGGTCGCGGCCGCGACGCTGCTGACCGGTTGCTCCTCCGGCGGTGCGGACACGGCCGCATCCCCGTCCGCCGCGTCCGGCACGGCACCGGACACCACGTCGCACGCCGCGTCGGACACGGTCCGCTACGCCGCCCCCGGCTCCCCGTCCAACGCCACAGGCGACCCGCACGGCCTGCTGCCGGGAGAGAGCGACCTGGTGCGGATGGCCCTCACCTACGACGTGCTGACCCTGCCCGGGCCCGACGGGCGTACGCTGCCCAGGCTCGCGACCGCCTGGGAACCCGACAAGTCCCTCACCCGCTGGAAGATCACGATCCGTGGTGACGCGACGTTCTCCGACGGCCGGGCCGTCAAGGCGGCGGACGCGCTGTTCTCCCTGCGGAGGATGAGCGAGAAGGCCGCGGAGAACTTCGGCCGGATGGAGATGTTCGACCTGGACGCCTCCAAGGTGCTCGGCGACACCGTCTTCGAACTGGTCACCAAGAAGCCCTACGCCGAGGTCGGCAAGGCCCTGGAGGGCGCGACCTTCGTCGTTCCCGAAGGCAGCACCGACTTCACCCGGCCCGTCCCCGGTTCCGGGCCGTTCCGTCCCGCCGGCGGCGACGCGCAGGCGGCGACGTTCGAGCGCAACGACGACTGGTGGGGGCCGAAGCCGCCGAGCCGCCGCATCGAGGTCCGGGCGGTCCCCGACCCCCAGGCGCGGGGTGAGGCGCTGCTGTCCGGCCAGGTGGACCTGGCCGCGGCGGTGCCGGCCGCGCTGGTGAAGCAGCACACCGAAAACCCCTCGGTGAAGCTGGTCCGCAGGCCCGGAGCGACCCTCTACCCGCTGGTCATGCGGACCGACAGCAAGCCCTTCGACGACCGGCGCGTCCGCGAGGCGGTACGGCTGACGCTCGACCGCGAGCAGCTGCTGCAGGTCGCCTTCCTCGGGTTCGGCGAGGTGGGCAACGACCTGCTCACCCCCAAGGACCCCACCAGCCCCGCCGGGCTGCCGCAGCGCACCCGCGACGTCGAGCGCGCCAGGAAGCTGATGGCCGAGGCGGGCTACGCCGACGGCGTCGACCTCACCCTCCACAGCACCACCGCCTACCCGGGTATGGACTCCGCGGCGACGCTGATCGCTCAGCAGCTGGCGGAGATCGGCATCCGGGCGAAGGTGAAACTCGCCCCCGCCGACACCTACTTCTCGACGGTGTGGGGCAAGGAACCGTTCTACCTCGGTTATCTGGGCGGCATCCCCTTCCTCGACGTGGTCCGCGTCGCGCTGAAGCCGGGCTCTGCGACCAACGAGACGGCCTGGGAGGACAAGACCTGGCACGCCGGCCTGGAGGCGGCCCTGGCCGAAGCGGACGAGGCCGAGCGCCGTACCCGGCTCGGTGAGCTGCAGGCCCGGCTGCGCGACGAGGGCGGATACGCCGTGTGGGCGCTCAGCGACAGGCTCGACCTGGCCAAGCCCGGCCTGACCGGGGTACCCGAGGGGATCGGCTTTTCCGCGGGCTTCATCGACCAGGTGGCTCTTGGCGGCTGACCCGGCGCGGCTCAGCGGCGTCCCCCGGCTGATCGCACGGGCCGGGGCGCTGCTGACCTGCGCCTCCATCGTGATCTTCCTGCTCACCGAGGCTCTGCCGGGGGACTCCGCCGTCGTGCTGAGCGGCGGCCGGGCCACGGACGAGCAGCTGGCGCAGTTGCGTGCCGCCGCCGGACTGGACCGGCCGCTCACCGAACGGTACGCGAGCTGGCTCGCCGGGATGCTGTCCGGCGAGCCGGGGCACTCGCTCCTCACCGGCCGGTCGGTCGCCGAGCTGATCGGCCGGCGGATCCCGGTGACCCTCATGCTGGCCGCGGCCGCGCTGGCCCTCGCCGTACCGCTCATGGCGCTTCTCGCCTGGTCGGCGGTGCGCGGGCCGCGACCACTGCGCCCGGTGATCACCGGGCTCGTCGTGGCCGGAGCGGCGCTGCCCCAGGTCGCGCTGGCGGCACTGCTGGTGGCGGTGCTCTCCGCGGCGTGGAAGCTCGTGCCGCCCGTCTCGCTGCTCCCCGTCGGCGAGCCCGCATGGAGCCGTCCCGACCTGCTGGTGCTGCCGGTGCTGACCCTCGCGCTGCCCGCCGCCGCCTACGGCGCCGCCCTGCTGCGCGGCGCGATCGCCGACGCCGTCTCCCGGCCCTTCGTGCGGGACGCCGAACTGCGGGGGATGTCGGCGGCCGCCGTCGCGCTGCGGTACGCGCTTCCCGCCGTCGCACCCGCCGCCGCCCGGCTGCTCGCCGTGGTCGGGGGCGGGCTGGTCGCCGGGACGGCGGTGGTGGAGACGCTCTTCGGCCTGGCCGGACTGGGGGAACTGCTGGTCTCGGCGATCGGCGGCCGGGACCTGCCCGTGGTGCAGGCGGTGGCCATGCTCGCGACGGCCGTGGTCGGAGCCGGTCTGACGGCCGCCGACACCGTCGCCTGGGCCGTGGACCCCCGAGGCGGAGCGGCCCGGTGAGAGCTCTCCGCGCGGTCGCGGCCGCCGCCGGCTGCGTGCTGCTGATCGCCCTGGGCGGAGAGGCACTGGCCGGCCAGGACCCGATCCGCACCGTCGCCATGCCGTGGGCGGCTCCGGGACCGGACCTGCCGCTGGGCGCCGACGCGCTGGGCCGCGACGTCCTGGCCAGAGTGCTGGCCGGCGGCCGCGAGCTGACCCTGGTCGCCCTGGCCGCGGCGGCCGCCGCCTGCGCCCTGGGAGTGGCGGGCGGGCTGTGGGCGGGGTGGAGCCGGAGCCGTGCCGTCCGCGTGCTCGCCGCCCTGTCGGATCTCCTGCTGGTGCTCCCCCTGCTGCTGGTGGCGATGCTGGCGGTGGTGGTGCTGCCCGGCCCGCCCGCGGTCATCGCCGGGACGGTGCTCGGCGGAACTCCGCTGACCTTGCGGGTGGTGGCCGACGCCACCGCCCAGACCCGGCACGCCGGCTACGTCGAAGTCGCGTTGTCCAGAGGTGAACGCGGCCTGTCCGTGCTGTGCCGGGAGGTGCTCCCCGCGCACGCCGGACTGATCGGCGCCGATCTCGGCCAGCGGATGGTGCTCGCCGTGCAGCTGACCGCCGCGCTGAACGTCCTCGGCTTCGGGTCTCCTCCACCGGCCCCCGACTGGGCGGCGATGCTCCGGGAGAACCTGCCGGGCATCGGCCTCAACCCGGCCGCGCTGCTCGCCCCCGCCGTGGCGCTGGCCCTGCTGGCCGGTACCGTGGCAGGGCTCTCCCACGTCCTGGCGGGACGCTCATGAGCGGGCCGGCCGTGAACGGACGGGCCGTGGACGGGCTCACGGTGAGCGGGCTGACCGTCACCGGCCCGGACGGGACCCCCGTGGTCCGGGATCTCGACCTGAGCGCCGCGCGCGGCGAGGTGCTCGCCCTGACGGGTCCCTCCGGCGCGGGCAAGACGACGGTTCTGCGCGCCGTCCTGGGAGAGCTCCCGCCCGGTCTGACCCGGGTCGCGGGCCGCATCGAATGGGACCGCGCGCGCCTGCACGCCACCCGGCGCTGGCGGCGCCGGCACGTCGGCTACCTCGGCCAGGACCCCTCCTCCGCCCTGCATCCGCTGCTGACCGCGCGGGCCGCGGTACTCGAACCCCTGCGGGCACTCGGGTGGCCCCGCCCGGCACGACTGGCGCGTGCCGAGCGGATGCTCACCGAGGCCGGGCTGGATCCGGCGGAGTTCGCCGACCGGCTGCCGCACCAGCTCTCCGGCGGGCAGGCGCAACGGGTCGCCCTGGCCAGAGCACTCGCCGCAGACCCCGACCTGCTCGTCCTCGACGAGCCCACCAGCGCGCTCGACCCGGCGGCGCTGGAGACCGCCGTCACCCTGATACGCCGCCGCCGGGCGGAAGGCCGTTCGGTGACGCTGATCGTCTCGCACGACGACTCCGTGGTGACCGGGCTGGCCGACCGGGTCGTACGGCTGGGCGCGCTCCCCGCGTTCCCCGCGCCGACGTCCCCGGTGACCGCTGGCGGCGCGTGCGGAACGCGGCCAGCCGATGCGGTGCTCGCGGTGGGCGGCCTGAGCCTCGACCGGCCGGACGGCGCCCCCCTGCTCAGCGGAGTCCAGGTGACGATCGCACCCGGCGAATTCGTCGCCGTCCTCGGCCCCTCCGGGTGCGGCAAGAGCACGCTCCTGCGCGCTCTGGCCGGTCTCCACCCGGTTCGAGCGGGCGGCGCCACGCTGCTGGGCGAACCGCTGCCCTGGCCCGTGCGGGACAGAAGCGTCCGCGCCCTGCGCGCGCTGGCCCTGGTCGGGCAGGACCCGCTGGCCGCGCTCAACCCGGCGCGCCCGGTCTCGGCCGCGCTGCGGCGTCCCCTGCGCCTGCTGCGGGGACTCGGCCGCGCGGCGGCCACCACCGAGGCGGACCGCCTGCTCGCCGCCGTGGGCCTGCCCGCGGACACGGCGCACCGCTACCCCGCGGCCCTGTCCGGCGGGCAGCGGCAACGGGTCGCCCTGGCCAGAGCGCTGGCGGCCGACCCGGCAGTGCTGCTGGCCGACGAGATCACCGCCGCCCTCGACACCGGGACCGCCGAGCGGGTCCTCGACCTGCTCGACAGGCTGCGCCGTGACACGGCACTGGCCGTCCTGGCGGTCACCCACGACAAGACGGTGGCCGCCCGAGCCGACCGCGTCCTGCGGATCGACCACTCCATGATCAATGAGCGGAGGAAGACCACCGATGTCCGGTGAACAGATCGAGCAGACGCTGCTCGCCCACCCGTGGATCGCCCGCGTGGACCGCGACGGCACCGTCGTCACAGCATCCCCGCAGGCGCTGACCGTTCGGCGCGGACCGGCGGGACCGCCCGTCCTGGGCGAGCTCGTGACCGAACACCTGGAGCACTGGGGCGAGGTCTACGACTGGACCTACCGTTCCGGCCAGGGCGCGCAGGACCCCCTGCTCGACCTGTCCGGCTGGCGGGCGACCGACACCGGCGATCCGCTGCCCGCCGAGCACATGGCCGAATGGGTGGACCGCACGGTGGAACTCGTCCTGCGCACCCGGCCGCGCAATCTGCTGGAGCTGGGCTGCGGCACCGGTCTGCTGCTGCACCGCCTGCACCCGCACCTCGACGGCTACGTCGGGACCGACATCGCCGAGCACGTGGTCGAGCGGTTGTCCGGGCTCGGCCTGCCGAACGTGCGCGTGGTGCGGGCCGCCGCCCACGAGACGAGCGGCGCGGTCGTGCGCGAGGCTCTCGGTGAGCGGCCGGACTGCGTGCTGCTCAACTCGGTGACCCAGTGCTTCCCGAGCGTGGAGTACCTGGCGGCCGTACTGCACGACGCGATCCGGCTCGTCACGCCGGGAGGGACGGTGATCGTCGGGGACATCCGCCACTCCGGGCTGCTCGGCGCCCACTGCCGACGGCTGGAGCAGGCGGCCGACCCCGGCGTCACCGAACCGGAGCTGACCCTGCGGGCGGAGCGGCGCGCGGCATCCGACACCGAGCTGCTGCTGGACCCCGCCACCCTGGCCGCCGTCGCGGCGAGTTCGGGCAGACGGATCACGGTGAGCCTGCTCGCCAAGACCCTGACCTCCGACAGCGAGCTGACCCGCTACCGGTTCGACGCCGTGCTGCACGTCGAGCCCGCGGACGTGCCCGAGTCCGCCGTGCACGAGTGGGACGCCCTCGGCGCCGACCCGCTCGCCGGACTCACCGGTCTGCTGAGCGGCCCCGTCCGCGTGCGCGGCATCCCCAACCGGCTGCTGACCGGGCCCGAGGTCCGGCACGCGGCCACCGGAGCCGAACTCCGTGCCGCACTCGTCGGCCACGACGCCGCGGTCCTGATCGACCCCGATGACCCGGCCCTGCTCCAGGTCGCCGCGCCCGCCGCGGCGGGCGCGACCCCGCTCGACGCCCTGGCCGGCGTGAGCCGCCCGCACGAGCCGCTCGGCGCGTTCGCCAGGACCCGCCTGGTGGAGGTGGCCCGCCGTACCCTGCGCAAGGCGGGACTGCCGGTACCCGCCGAGATGACCGCGCTGCTGCCGAACGGGCCCGGCCACGACGCCGTCGCCCTCGCCCGGGACTCCGCGGCCGCCGACCGGGCCGGCCTGCTCGCCCTCGGCGGCGCGGGCGCCCTGGACGGGATCCCCGCCGCGGTCGCCCGGTTCGACGAGGTCGCGCTGCACGCGCTGGGCCGGCTGATGGCCGGGGAGTTCGACGGCCGGCACACCGCCGAACAGGTCGCAGCCGGGCTGGGTACGGCACCCCGGCACGCGTGGATCGTGCGCAGGTGGTTGCACGTCCTGCACGCCGAAGGGCGTGCCGAACGCGATGCGGACGGGCGCTACCGGTTCCCGCCGGTCGCCGACCGCCCCGAACTGGAACCGTCCGGCCCGCTCCTGGCGCAGGCCTGCGCCGCACTGGGCTACCCGGCTCAGATGACGGCGTTCTTCCGCGAGGCGCTCACCCTGCTGCCGGAGCTGCTGCGCGACGAGATCCCGGCCCAGGCGCTGCTCTTCCCCGACGGCGACCTGCTCACCTCGCTGAGCAAGGATCAGAACAACGTCAGCAACACCTACCTGAACGCCGCTTTCGGATCCGTGCTGCGGCAGGCCGCCCGGACCCGTGCGGTACCGCTGCGCGTGGTCGAGCTGGGCGCGGGGGCCGGGGGCAGCACCGCCGCCGCTCTGCACGGGCTGGCCGGGGAGGAGGCGGACTACCTGTTCACCGACGTGTCCCGGTTCTTCACCATGGCCGCCGAGGACCGCTTCGGTGACCGGCTCCGCTACGGGCTCCTGGACGTCGACGCCGATCTGGTGCAGCAGGGCGCCCCGGGCGGCGGCGCGGACGTGGTGCTCGCCGCGAACGTCCTGCACTGCGCCCGCAACGTCGGGCAGTCGCTGCGGTGGATCCGGGAACTGCTGGCGCCCGGCGGGCTGCTGATCGCGACCGAGGCGGTACGGGAGCACTACCTGGTGCTGGCGACCATGCAGTTCCTGCTCTCGCCCCGGGACGGGACACCGGATCTCGGCAGCGGCGACAGGCGCGGCGGCACCGGCCGGGTCTTCCTCACCGGCCGGGAACTGCCCGCCGAACTGGCGGAGGCGGGGTTCCGCGTGCTGCTCGAACTGCCGGGCGCGCAGTCGCCGCTGGCGGCGCCGGCGCAGCATCTGTTCGTGGCCACCGGCATCTGAGTCCGCCCGGTGGGAGGGAGGCACGTTGCCGGGCCTCCCTCCCACCGGCGCTCAGCTCGCGGTGAGATCGACCGGAAGCCCGGCCCGGAACAGCTCCTGCTCCAGCCAGACCGCCGCGCGCACCCCGTCGGCCGCGCTCGGGCCCACCAGGGTCACCGGCTCCGGCACGGCTTCGAGATGGGCGAGGTCACCGGCCGCGTAGACGCCCGCGACGGTGGTCCGGCCGTACTCGTTGACCTTGACGCATCCGTCGGGCAGCAGCTCGCACCCGAGCTGGACGGCCAGGTCGTTGTTCGGCCGGGTGGGTGCGCGGTGGTAAACCGCCTGCCGCTCCAGGGCCGTGCCGTCGGCGAACCGGATCGTCAACCCGTCCGGTTCCCCCTCGATCGCGGCCACGGGAGTCTCGATCACCGGGATGCTCCTGGCCTTGAGCACCGCGGCCACCGGCTCGGGCAGGGCGCTGGGTCCGTGCGTGCACAGGACGACGTCGGTGCTGTACCGGTCGGCCACGTAGGCGGCGAGCATCGCGTCGAACCCGTTGCCGATGACCGCCAGAACTTTGCCGTTGGTCTCGTAGCCGTGGCAGAACGGGCAGTGGAAGACGCTCGCGCCCCACCGCTCCGCCAGCCCCGGGATGTCGAGCGGCACGTCCACCTGGCCGCTCGCCAGCATGAGCCGGGCCGCCTGCGCGCTCCTGCCGTCCTCCAATGCGACCGTGAAGGCGCCGGCCTGCCCGCCCGCCGTACTGGCGCGCCCCTGCCAGAGCTCCACCGTCGGATAGGCGGACAGTTCGGCGCGGCCGTCCGCCAGCAGCCGGGCCGGCGAGCCGCCGTCGCGTCCCAGGTACATGTGCATCTCCGCGGCCGGCGCGTTGCGCGGACGGCCGGCGTCGATCACCAGGACCCTGCGGCGCTGCCGTCCGAGCACAAGGGCGGCGCTCAACCCGGCGGGGCCGCCGCCTGCCACGATCACCTCATACATGCGCGTCCTCCTCGATCATGTACATTCCGAGGTCCTCCGGTCCGGTAGGGGTCAGGGCCAGGCCGTGCTCGGCGAGCTCCTCGCGCAGCGCCCGCTCTCCGAGCACCCGCCAGGCGTAGGCCGTCGTGATCTCGCGGATGAGCCGCTCCCCTTCGTAGACCCGGTAGGCCATGTGCCAGGTGACGCTGCCAGGGCCCGCGGGCTCGGCCCTGCCCCACCCCTCATAGCGGTGCCGGCCCAGCCGCAGGTCGGCGAAGCGGGCCATCGGCACCTCGACCGGCTCGGCGGGAGGCTGCAGGTTCAGCACCGCGCGGCCGCCGGGCGCCAGGAGGTCCCACAGCCGGTGCCGTTCTTCGGGGGTGAGGTGGCCGATGACGTTCATCGCGATCACTCCGCCCACCCTGGGCGGAAGCGCGGCCTGAAGCAGGCCTTCGGGCAGCACGGTCACCCGGTCGCGGAGCGCGGGGCGTTCGGACATGCGGGCCGTGAGCACCGACCGGAGTGCGAGGGAGGGTTCGATGGCGATGATCTCGGCGTCCGGCAGTGCTTCGGCGATCACCAGGGTGCCCAGTCCGCCGCCCGCGCCGAGGTCGACCACCGGGCCGGGTTCGAAAGCCTGCAGCGCCTTCGCCAACGGGGGGCCTAGGGCCTCCCAGTGCGGGGCCATCATGACGTCGACGAACTCGGCCGACCGTTCGTATGGATCAGTCACTCGCACCGTCCTACTGGAATCGATAATGGTTTCTATTTTCAATTGGCGGTGGGCACAGCGTCAAGGGAGGTCCAGGGCGGGCGCCGCCGCGCCGGGCGGCCGGCGGCTCACCTCCCCAGGCAGCCCGCACAGGTCCCGTGGATCTCCTCGATCCGGAAACCGTGCGCGAGGGCGGACTGCAGAGCGGACGCCGCGATCTCGGTGACCGCTCCGCAGGCGCGGCACACCACGTGGCAGTGCTCGCCCTCGTCGCAGATCCGGTAGGCGGTCTCGCCGTTGCGCTCGAAGGCGTGCACGAGGTCGGCGCGGACCAGGGCGGCGAGCGTACGGTAGACGGTCGTCAAGCCGACGCGGTCACCGCGGGAGCGCAGGTGGGCGTGGATCTCTCCGGCACTCCTGGGCTCCCGCTGCGTGCGCAGGCAGCGCAGAACCAGCAGCCGGCTGCTGGTTGCGGTCATTCCCCGCGATCGGAGGTCGCGGGCGTCGCGGTGGTCCATCGATCATCCCTGTGCGGGCTGCGCCGGAGGTGAGGGGTGGTGTCAGCCGCGGGGGCGGGAGGCGTAGGGCAACAGGGCCATCTCCCGGGCGTTCTTGATCGCCCAGGCGAGCCGCCGCTGCTGCTGGACGGTGACGCCGGTGACCCGGCGGCTGCGGATCTTGCCGCGGTCGGAGATGAACCTGCGCAGCAGGTCGGTGTCCTTGTAGTCGACGTGGTCCACTCCGTGCAGCGGGTTGATCTTCTTGCGGGGGGTACGGCGGGGCTTCATGCGATCTCCCGGAGAGCGAGGAAGGGGTCGAAGGGGTCGGGGTAGGCGGCCCAGGCCGCGGGTCCTGCCTGCTGTTCCGCTTCGGTGAGCAGGCAGGAGTCGAGCAGCGCGGTGATGCGGCCGGGGTCGAGGTCGGGGCCGGTGAAGACCAGGTGCTGCACGCGGTCACCGGTGATCTCGTTCCACTCCAGAGCGGCGGCCGTACGGCGGGCCGGGGAGACCATCTCCCAGGCCGCTCCGGGGAGGGCGGCCAGCCACGGGCCGGCGTCCTCCACCGAGACGATGCCGGCGACCGCGTCCCAGGCCAGCAGGCGCTCGTGCCGGGTGGCCAGCCAGAACCGGCCGCGCGAGCGGACCGAGGTGGTGACCAGCTCGTCGACGGCGTCGAACAGGCGCGCCGGATGCAGCGGGCGCAGCCGGTGCCAGACCACCGTGGTGATCTCCTCGGTGCGGGCGTCGACGGGCAGCCGCGCGGTCGCCGGGTCGACGCGCTCGGCCAGCTCGGCGGTGCACACCGCGCCGCCGCGGACCTCGGGCGGCTCGGCGGCCCGGTGGACCGGAGTGAGCGGGGCCAGGTGCGCGAGCACGGCGCGGGACAGCTCGTCGTCCTCGGCGTCGCCGCCGTGCAGCACCAGGCCGGTGGCGTACTCGATCTGCCGGGCCAGCACCTCGACGGCGGCGGTGCGGGCGGTGGCGTGCAGGCCCGCGATGAGGACGACAGGGGTGGACACGGGACTTCTCCTTTGCGGGCGCGGGCGCGGTGACGCTCCCGGCGCCGCGACCGGACATCGATTGACGAAATGAAAACCGTTCCCATTATCATTACACGGGTCGGCCACACGGAAGGAACCCCATGGCCCGAAACGACCTCCGCCCCGCGATCAAACTCAAATCGACCGCGGGCACCGGCCACACCTACGTCACCCGCAAGAACCGGCGCAACCACCCCGACCGGCTCACCCTGCGCAAATACGACCCCACCATCCGCCAGCACGTGCTCTTCCGAGAGGAGCGATGACCCCGTGAAGAAGGGCATCCACCCCGACTACCATCCCGTCGTCTTCCGCGACCCGAGCGCGGACTTCGCGTTCCTCACCCGCTCCACCATCACCAGCACCAAGACGATCACCTGGGAGGACGGCAACACCTACCCGCTCGTCGACGTCGACGTCTCCTCGGCCAGCCACCCCTTCTACACCGGCCGCACCCGCGTGCTCGACACCGCCGGCCGCCTCCAGCGCTTCAACCAGCGCTACGGGAGGACCTGATGTCCGCCCACTGCCAGCTCACCGGGACCGCACCGGTCTCCGGCAACCGCGTCTCCCACTCCCACCGGCGCACCCGCCGCCGCTGGAACCCCAACATCCACAACCGCCGCTACTGGCTGCCCAGCGAGGGCCGGTCCGTGCGGCTCACACTCAGCGCCAGAGCGATCAAGACCGTCGATGCGATCGGCATCGAGGCCGCCGTGGCCCGCATCCGCGCCCGGGGAGGAAAGGTCTGATGGCCAAGAAGAGCAAGATCGCCGCCAACGAGCGCCGCAAGGCCGTCGTGGCCCGCCACGCCGAGCGCCGCGCCGCGCTCAAGGAGATCATCCGCACCGGCACCGCCGAGGAGCGGGAGCGGGCCGTGCGGGCGCTGGCCCGCCAGCCCCGCGACGCCTCGGCCACCCGCATCCGCAACCGCGACTCCGTCGACGGCCGCCCCCGCGGCCACCTGAGCAAGTTCGGCCTGTCGCGCATCCGCTTCCGCGAGATGGCCCACCGCGGCGAGCTGCCCGGCATCACGAAGGCGAGCTGGTGACGTGGCCGTCCCCAAGCGCAGGACCTCGCGCAGCAACACCCGCCACCGCCGCTCCCGGTGGAAGGCCACGGCTCCCGACCTGGTCCCGATCATCGCAGGCGGCCGGGAGGTCCTGGTGCCCCGCCGCCTGGTCCGCGCCTACCGGCGCGGCCTGATCACCCCCTGATGAGACCCGCCTAGATCCGGTGACGGACCCGGAAGCCCGGGCGCCGGGGCGACACGGACATCCAGACGACACGGACACGGAAGGCATCCCATGACATCCGACCCGGTCAGCGCGCCGCCCCTGGAAGCAGAACTCGCCCGGGCATGGCTGCGGCGGTGGGACGCCCGGCAGGAACGGTACGTCGCCGACCGGGAGGGACGGTTCACCGTGATCGGTGACGTGCTCGTCCACGCCCTTGCCGGATGCGCCCGGCCATTCGTACTGGACCTGGGCTGCGGCCCGGGCTCACTGTCGGTGCGGGTGGCCGGGCGGCTGCCGTCGGCGCAGGTCGTCGGGGTCGACAGCGATCCGCTGCTCCTGGCCCTGGCCCGCGGCGCCTGCCCGAGGGCCGTGCGGTTCGTCGAGGCGGACCTGCGTCTGCCGGGCTGGTCGGCCCTGCTCGTCCGCGGGTATCGCCGAGCCGCACGGATGCTTCGGAGAACATGCGTCTCAAGCCCTGTGCGATGAGTTCTGACGCGGTACACGGCGGTCTGCCGAGCACGAGGTCCCTCACTTTCCGCCGAGGAGCCGCAGCCTGAGTTCCCGATCGGCGGCGAGTTCGAGGAGTTCGTCATCGTGGCTGATGAGCAGCACGACGAGACCCTCGGCGGCGAGGTCGCGCATGACCCGGGTGATGGAGTAAAGGTGACGGCGATCGACGCCGGAGCTGGGCTCGTCGAACACGACGATCCGGCGGGCACTGAGCCGGGCCGCGGCGACGACGAGGCGTTGCTGCTGCCCGCCGGACAGGGACAGCGGGTGACGGTCGCTGAAGGGCTCGAGGCCGAGGTCGTGCAGGAGGGCCCGGGAACGCTCGCCGAGGGCGGTGCCGCGGGATGCGTCCAGTTGGAGCTCGGCCTCGACGCTGTCGGTGAACAGCTGCCGTTGCACGTCCTGCATGACGACGGCGCTGGAGCGCTGCCGCTGTGCGCGGCTGAGCCGGCGGCCGTCGAGGAGCACCTCGCCGTCGTGCCGTTGCAGGCCGGTGAGAATGCGGGCGAGGGTGCTCTTGCCTGCACCGTTCGGGCCGGTGATCGCGGTGATCGCCCCGGCGGGCAGGCACGCCTCCTCGACGTCGAGCACGCGGCGGCCGTGGAAGGCGCAGCGGACACCGCGCAGGGTCACACCGGCCCTGGAGCCCGTGGGAGCTTTCGCCGGACGGACGTCACCATCGATGCTGGGCCCCTGCGCGTGAATCCGGGCAGTGGCCGGACGGGAGACCGGGCTGAGGCCGCGCAGCCCCTCGGCGCGCAGGGTGTCGTCGTTCAGGGCGGCGAACTCCTCCCCTGTCCATTCAGCGCCGACCCGGCCCTCACGCAGATAGATGACGCGGTCGGCGAGACCGCGCAGGAAATGCAGGCGGTGCTCAGCGACGACGATGGTCGCGCCACCGGCCCGCAGCCGGGCGAGCGCGGCGGTGAAGCGTTCGACGGCGGCGACGGAGAGGTTGGAGGTGGGCTCGTCGAACAGCAGCAAGGGCGGGCGGTGGGCAGCGGCGGCCGCGCAGGCGACCTGCTGTTGCTGGCCGCCGGACAGCTCGTGCAGCCGCCGGTCGGTGAGGCCTCCCAGTCCGTGCTCGTCGATGACGGCGGTGACGCGTTCCCGGATGTGCTCGGCGGGTTCACCGAAGTTCTCCAGTGCGAAGGCGAGCTCGGTCTCGATCCTGTCGGTGAAGAACTGACGGCGCGGATGCTGCAGTACGGTGCCGGTGCAGCGGCCGAGCCGATCGAGGGGCAGGTCTGCGACAGGTTGCCCGTCGAGGTGGACGGAGCCGTCGAGCCGACCCTCGTGGAAGTGTGGGATGAGCCCGTTCATGAGCCTGAGCGCGGTGCTCTTGCCGGATCCGCTGGGTCCGCACAGCACGACCGTTTCCCCGGGCCGCACGTGCAGCGACAGATCGTCCAGAGTCGGGGCGTCCGCGCCGGCGTAGGTCCAGCGCACGCCCTCGATCCGGATCACCACAGCACCGTGGCCGCGCCCAGGACCACCGCGACGAGCGCGGCTGCGAGGTCGGCGGGGCCGAAACGGGGCGGGCGCATGGCGGTAGGGCGCGTCACCGAGCCGAGCCCGCGCAGCAGGGCCGCCGCCGAGAGGTCCTCGGCGGCACGCAGGCTTGAGGCGATGAGCGGAACCGTGAAGCGCTCGATGCTCAGCACCGGGTGGCGGAGCATGCCGCCCCACCCTCCTATCCCGCGCAGCCGCATGGCGTCGTACACGGCGCGGGCCTCGGTGGTGATCGTGGGCAGGAATCTGAGCATGACGGCCGCGGAGACGGTGACGGCGCGGGGGAAGCGGGCGGCGCGCAGGGCGGCGGTGAGCTCGGTGGGCGAGGTGGTGGACACCAGGTGCAGGGCGACGCCGCCGACGGCGACGAAGCGGACCGTGTAGGCCGCCATGGTGGTGACGACGCCGACGGCGGGATGCGGCACGGCCGCCGGCAGCAGGTAGGCGACGGCCGCGATGCCGGCGGCACCGACCGGCAGCGCGACGGCTCGCACCCAGGCGCCTTCGCTGAGTGCGAGCAGCACTCCGAGGACGAGCGCCGCGGGGATGAACGACGCACCGTCCGGCGCCATGACGACCAGGCTCGTCGCGAGCACGAGCAGTACCTTCGTGCGCGGGTCCAGCCGGAGCAGTGGGAGGGCTCGGGCCGTGGTGATCCGCGCCCCGGCCGCCACCGGGGCGGCGCTCACGCCAGCCCTGCCTTCTCGAAGTGCTTGCGCATCAGCCGCAGGCCGAGGAGCCCGCCGAGCAGACCGAAGACGATCGTGGACACGTCGAACGCGACGAGCACCGGCGGAGACAACAGCGCCTGCATCTGGCTGACGTAGTCGGCTCCCATCATCTGCACCGAGGGGCCGGAGAAGTAGGCCTCACGGTCATAGAAGATCGGCATCATCGGCCCGGCGTACCAGGCGGAGTACACGGCATAGGCGAGCACGCTCAGGCGGCGGGAGCGGTACCGGCCCACCCGGACGATCACCTCCGCGACCAGTGCGCACCCGACACTGATCAGGAAGCTGATCAGTGGATGCCCGGTGAGCATGAGGATCCCCGCGGTGATGATCGCGAAGACCGTGACCATGCCCGCGTGGGACACCCGGGTGAGGAACAGCATGAACGGGACCCCTCCCGCCACGATGCTCGCGACGAGGGCGGCGAGCATGACGGCCGGGTTGAGGAAACCGAGCATGTTGATTCCGAAGACGACGACGAGGTAAAGGGCGCCGAAGACGCCGATGTCGATGAGGTCCTTCGGGCTCATGCGCACGTCGAAGCGGCGCCGGGCCGGGGTGAGGGCGGTCACGGGTTTCCTTTCATGGCCAGTTGCCAGCCGCGGGCGCGGACCCGCTCGGTCCAGAAGCGCGCGTACGTGCCCTGCGCGGTGAGCAGGGCGTCGTGGTCGCCCTGTTCGGTGATCCGCCCCCGGTCCAGGACGAGGATGCGGTCGGCGGCGACCACGGTGGACAGCCGGTGGGCGACGACGATGACGGTGCGGTCGCGGGCGAGTTCGGTGATCGCATCGGCGACGGCGGCCTCGTTGGCCGCGTCGAGTGCGGCGGTGGCCTCGTCCAGCAGCACGATGGGGGCGTCCTTGAGCAGGGCGCGCGCGATCGAGACCCGCTGCTTCTCTCCGCCGGACAGGGTGGAGCCCGCCTCGCCGACGCGGGTGTCCCAGCCGTCGGGAAGCCGCTCGACGACCTCGTCGAGCCGGGCGGTGCGGGCCACCCGATCGAGATCGGCCTGACTCGCCCCCGGAGCGGCCATGCGCAGGTTGTCGGCGATCGTGCCCTCGAAGAGGTAGACGTCCTGGAACACCTGCGCCGTCAGCCGTGAGACCCCCGCGCTGCCGAGTTCGCGGACGTCGCGGCCGCCGATGAGGACCGCGCCTTCGTCGACGTCGAAGAACCGTGCGATGATCTTGAGCAGGGTGCTCTTGCCCGCACCAGACGGGCCCACGATGGCGGTGAAGCAGCCGGCCGGAATCGTCGCGTCGACCCCGTCGACGACGGCGGGGCCTCCGTCGTAGCCGAAGCGCACCCCGCGCAGCTCGATGTCGGCGCCGGAGGGTTCGGCGGAGCGAGCCGGTTCGGGCAGCGGCGGAGTCGCGAGCAGCGCCCGCACCCGGCCGATGGCGTCGGCGTTGATCTGTACGAGCCCGGCCAGCTCACCGAGCTGCGAGATCGGATCGAGCATGCGCAGGGTGACGATCAATACGCCGATCATGACCGGGAGGGTCATGGTGCCCTGCAGGGTGAAGGCGACCGCGAGCGCGATGACGGCCGTGACGACCAGTTGCAGGGTGCCGAAGAACGCGATCAGCCCCCAGGCCCCGCGGATCGTCAGGCGCGACTGTGATCCCTGCTGGCGGACCAGGGACTCCTCCAGCGTGCCGAGATCCGGCCGGTCGAGCACGCCGTAGGCGCGCAGCGTCGGTTGCTGCCGGGCGTACTCGACGATGCGGGACGCGGTCGCGCCGATGTCGTACTCGTAGTCGTCGTCGTTGCGGCGCACGATCACCATGAGCAGCCGCAGAGCCAGCGCGCACAGCAGCGCTCCGGCGGTGAAGGCCAGACCGATCCGCCGGTCGAGCAGGAAACTACCGCCGATCATGGTGATCGGCGTGGTCACCCCGACCACCACGTGTCGCAGCAGGTGCGCGGGGATGTTGGCGACGTCCATCGTGCCCTTGCCGAGCATCCGCCCGATCGGTCCGGTCCGGTCGCCGCGGAACCAGCCGATCGGCAGCGTGGCCAGATGATTGCCGATCCGCTCGTGGAAGCCCGTGAGGACGTCCGTTCCGACGAGGTAACCCAGCGACGTGCTCCAGGCCAGCAGCACGTGGTGAGCGGCGACCGCGGCGGCAATCGCCGCCAGCCAGAACCAGAGCCGGCCCCAGTCGACGGGCGGGCTCGTGAGAGTGGCCACGAGCGGGGCCACCAGCAGGAATCCCAGCCCTTGCAGAACACCCTGCGCCGCCTGGGCGAGGAGCATGCTGTGCAGATGCCGACGGCCGCGCTCGTCGAGGAGTTCGGACAGGTATCGGATCATAGTGATCATCAGCGGGTCTCCAGCCTGTCCGCAGCGCCCTCGCGGGCACGCTCGTCGTGCTCCCACAACCGCGCGTAGAGGCCCTGCCGGGCGAGTAGTTCCTCGTGCCGTCCCCGCTCGACCACGCGGCCGGCGTCCAGCACGACGATCCGGTCCGCGCCGCGGATCGTGCTCAGCCGGTGCGCGATCACCAGTACGGTGCGCTCACGCACGACCTCGCTGAGCGCGTCCTGGATGCGTGCCTCGTTCTCCGGATCGGCGCTCGCGGTCGCCTCGTCCAGCACGAGCACCGGCCGGTCGGCGAGGATCGCCCGGGCGATGCACACCCGCTGCCGCTCGCCTCCGGACAGCTCTGCATCCTCGCCCACCACGGAGTCCAGTCCGCGCGGCAGCTCCTCCAGCCGGTCCAGGATCTGCGCCTTGGCCGCCGCCGCGCGGACGGCTTCGTCACCGGCGTCGGGCCGCGCGAGCCGGATGTTGTCCCGGATGCTCATGCGCAGCAGCGCCGGATCCTGGAACACGAAGGCCACATGCCGGTACAGCTCGGCGGGGTCGATGTCGCGCAGATCCACGCCGTACAACTCCACCGAGCCCTGCTGGGGGTCGTCGAACCGGGGCAGCAGCTTGGCCAGGGTGGACTTGCCGGACCCGGACGGACCGACCAGCGCGGTGATCGTGCCCCGTCCGAGGTCGAGGTCGACGCCGTCCAGCACCACCGTCTCGCCGTAGGCGAAGCGGACCCCGCGCATCCGGATCACCGGACCCGGGGTGCCCGTATCGGGCACCACCGGCTCGGCCGGGACGGGCAGCTCCGGAGCGGCGAGCACCTCGTGGATGCCGCGGGCCGTGCTCAGGGCCGTGACCAGCGGGTGCACCGACATCATGACCGTCATCAGACCCGCGGTGATGACCGTTCCGAACACCAGGAACGCGATGAGGCTCGTCACCGGCAGCCGGCCCGCCGCGGTGAGTACACCTCCCGCGGTCGCCGTCACGACCAGCATGCTCGGCGGCGAAAGGAGGATCTCCGCAATGACGGTCGCCGTGCTCGTCGCCCGCGCCCAGTCCAGGAAGAAGTGCGCGAAGCTGCGTGACACCTCCTGGAAGCGGCGGCTCGCGGCCCCGGGAGTCCCGAACGCCTTGACGACGGCGATGCCGTTGACGAACTCGACCGCGGCGCCGCTCAGCCGGGTCAGCCACCGCATGAACTCCGGATACTTCGTCCCCGCGCCGGCCATCGCCCGCTGGTACATGACCAGGCCGGTGACCAGCGGAAGCAGGCTGACCAGCGCCATCCGCCAGTCGATGACCAGGAGGTACACGATCGCCGCGACCGGCGGGACCGCAGCCGCCGTGATCTCCACCACGGAGTGGGCGATGAGCTGGTGGAGCGCCGCGACGTCATCCTCGACGATCTTCTTCACGGTGCCGGAATTGCGGTCGGTGAACCAGCCCAGCGGAAGCCTGCGCAGCTTGCCCAGCAGGTCCCGGCGGATGCCGAACGACACCCGGATGTCGGCCAGATGCGTCAGCACCCCCGTGGCGAAGGTGCCGAACTGCTTGACCGCCAGCGCCACGAGCGCGACGACGACGATCGGCCATACATCCGCATCACCGTGCAGCAGCCGCCGGCTGATCTCCACCGCGGCGATCAGCGGGGCCATCCCGGCGAGCGCGCTGATACCGGTCACGATGCCGCAGGAGATCAGGGTGACACGGGCGGGAGCCAGCACCGAAGGCGCCCGCCGTGCCGGTAACACCGTGGACGTGGACATGTTCCACCCTTCACGACGGAAATCAGAGCAGGTTCGGCAAACCCGCCAAGGTTAATAACGATAATCATTATCATCAAGTACAGGCGGGCCCCGCCTTCGCCTGGAACTCGCCACTCACACTCTTGCGTACTAAGTACGCTCAAGCAAGGGTAACCTTAGTCGAATCTTTGTTCGAAGACGGAACGCCGACCGGTGCAGGGCAGCGGTGTGAGCCGATCCGGGCCGGTTCCCGCCGGGCACCCGCGGCGACGGCGCCACAGCGTGCGAAGGTGACCGACTTTGCAGGAAGGCGCAGGCCACTACAGTTGAGGAGTGGCCACCCCTACGAGTTCCGGCAGACGTCGCCAGTTCCTCACCCGCGCGGCCGTCGTGGCCGCCGGGCGACGGGTCGCCGAGTCCGAGGGCGTCGGCGGGCTGACCATCCGACGAGTCGCCGCCGAGCTGGGTGCGGCCCCCATGGCGATCTACCGGCACGTCGAGGACAAGCAGGCGCTCATCATCGAGATACTCGACGATGTGGCCAAAGGATTGCCGCCCCTGCCCGGTGGGGAGGGGACGCCACAGGAGCGCCTCGTGACCGCGTTCGCCGGGGTGGACGCCTACCTCGCACGGCACGTGTGGGTCGTGGAGATCCTGCGGCAGGGCGAACTGTTCGCGCCGCGCGCCTCCGCCCTGTTCATGTGGACCCTGGACCGGTTCGGCGAACTCGGACTGGACGACCACCAGGGGGCCGACGCGTACGCTCAGCTGTGGTGGTACATCCTCGGCCACCTGTGCTACCTGCCCAGCGTCGCCCCCGAACGACGCGCCGCCCGCGAGGAAATCCTGGCCTCCTCCGTCGCCGACCCCGGACGCGCTCGCCGGGCCGTCGGTTCCTTCGACCACGAGGCCGTCTTCGTCAACGGTCTCCGAATCCTGGTGGATGCGCTTGCGGCCCGCTGAGCACTGCTACGGATGCAGGAAATCCATCCGTCGAAGATCCGGCACACCTATCTGAACAGCAGAAACGGCGATGAGTACTACGGCGGGAGACGAGACGGCCTGCCAGAGCTGGAGCACGCCCGGCTCATACTCGAATCCTCTCGCTGCGGGAGAAGTGCCGGCTGGTGGGGACCAGAGCGGCCGCGGCCGGCGCCGAGAAGCACACCAGAGCGCAGAGAGCCAGTACCGGTTGCCAGCCGAAGGCGTCCACGGCGGGAGCCAGGAACGCCAGGCCGACGGGGGCCAGGCCGTAGGAGACGAGGAAGTCCAGCGAGGACACCCGCGCCAGCAGGCGCGGGTCCACCTCGCGCTGCGTGGCGGTGAACCAGGGCACGTTGAACAGCTCGATCCCCAGCCCGGCGACCGCGTAAGCGGCGAACACCACCGCCGGGTGCACCGGCAGCAGCAGGCTGAGCGGGGCGAAGCCGTACAGGGCCAGGCCGGCCAGCGCCGTCCAGCCCTGTGCGCGCGGCTGCCAGCGGGCCGTGAGCGCGGCCCCGGCGAGCGCGCCGACGGTGTAGGCGGTGAGGGCTCCGGCGAGGACCGCCTCCGTCCCGTAGCGGTCCCGGCCGACCAGGGGCAGCGCCACCGCCGTGGCGGAGTAGCCGGTGAAGATGACGGCGGCCAGGGCGGCCAGACCGGCGAGGAACCACGGATGCCGCCGCGCCTCACGAACGCCTTCACCGAACTCCGCCAGCATCAGCGTCCCCGCCCGCTCGGCGGCGGGAGTTCTCCGTCCGGGCGGGGGCAGGATCGCGGCCAGCAGCCAGAGCAGGCCGGTGCCGACGATCAACGTCCAGCTGCTCAGCACGGTCGCCAGCAGCGCGGTCGCCGCCGGTGCGACCAGGGTGGTGACGCGGACGGCCAGCGTGATCGCGGCGTTCGCCTGCCGGCGCCGCCCGGCGTCGACCACTTCGGCGGTCAGCGCCTGGAAGGCCGGCCTGCACGCGCCCTGACCGGCGCCGACGACCACCGCCGCGGCGCTCATGAGCAGGACCGAGCGGCCGAGGCCCAGCGCGATGAGCGGGGTGGCCAGGGCGGCGGCCAGCCCTGCCCACAGCACGACGGCCCGGCGCGAGTACCGGTCGGCCAGGACCCCGGCGACGGGCACCGCGAGGAGGAAGCCCGCGGTGCGGGCGGCCAGGACGACGCCGAGCCCGGTGGCGCTCAGGGCGTGGTCCAGCACCGCCAGGCCGAGGACGAACGGCAGCGCCCAGGTCGCCAGACCCGAGGCGGTGGTGCCGGACCACAGCCGCAGGAACGACGGTTCGCGCCAGACCGGCCGACCGCCGGGGGACTCCGGGGGCATCGTCGCCGGCACGGTCACGGGGCGTGGCCCGTCTCGCCGTGACCGCTCATCTGTCCAGCTCGCGGAGGTAGACGGCGAACTTCTCCAAACCGTCGATGTTACGCGGCCCGCTGATGCCCTCGTTGTAGTCGAGGACGAAGAAGCGGTCGTCGACGACGGCGGGCAGCTTGCTGGTGGCGGGGAACTCCTTCAGGAACTTGATCTTCTCCTGGGCGGGCTTGTCCCCGTAGTCGAGGATGACGATGACCTCCGGCTTGGCCTTCACGACGGCTTCCCAGGTCACCTCGGTCCATCGGGCGTCGAGGCCGGCGAAGACGTTGCGGCCGCCGGCGAAGCGGATGATGTCGTTGGGCGGCACCTGGCTGCCGGCGGTGAAGGGCTTGTCGGTGCCCGAGTCGTACAGGAAGACGGGGACCTGCTCGTCCTTGGGCGCCTGCGCCTGCACCGCCTCGACGCGCTTGCGGTACCCCTCGACCAGGGAGCGCGCCCGGTCCTCGACGCCGAAGATCTTCCCGAGGCGCTCCAGGTCCGTGTAGAGGCCTTCGAACGGCGTCACCCGCTCCGGATGCCCGGGGTAGTTGAAGCACGATTCGGCGTGCATGAAGCTCTGGATCCTCAGGCCGTCGAGGATGGCCGGGGTGATGCCGCGCTGGTCGCTGAAGCCCGAGCGCCAGCCGGCGACCACGAAGTCGGCCTTGGCCTCCACGACCAGCTCGCGGTTGAGCAGGTCGTCGCTGAGGAACTTCACCTTGGCGTACTCCGCCGCCCAGGGCGACTCGGTGACGGGCGGGTTGGCGGGCGGCATGACGTAGCCGTGGACGTGCTCGGTGAGCCCGAGGGCGAACATCTTGTCGGCGCTGCCGCCTTCGTAGACGACGGCGCGGTGCGGAGTGGTGTACTCGACCGGCTGGCCGCACCGGTTGACCGTCACCTTCCGGGCGGTTGCGGGGCCGTCCACCTGGGCTCCGCAGCCGGTCAGCAGGAGGACGCCCACCAGGGCGGGCACGGCGCGGCGCAGCGGGCGGGATGCGAGCGGGGAGCGCATGGTCACGCGGGGTTTCCTTTCGCGGCCGGGGTCGAGCCCAGGTCGTAGAGCACCTGGGGGACGCCGGTGAGGGGGTGGGGGACGATGCTCGCCGCGACGCCGAAGACGTCGCGCAGGAGTGCTTCGGTGAGGACCTCGGCGGGAGGCCCGCAGGTCACGAGACCCCCCCGGGACAGCACCGCCAGCCGGTCGCACGCGGAGGCGGCGAGGTTGAGGTCGTGCAGGGTGACCAGCACGGTGAGGCCGGAGCCCTTGAGCATCGACAGCAGCCGGAGCTGGTGGTGCAGGTCGAGGTGGTTGGTCGGCTCGTCCAGGATCAGCACCTGGGGCTCCTGCACGAGCGCGCGGGCCACCAGGACCCGCTGGCGTTCGCCGCCGGACAGCGACAGCACGCCGCGGCCGGCCAGGTGCGAGACCTCCGTCTGCGCCATCGCCCGGCGGCACAGCTCGCGTTCGGCCGCGCTGAGCGCCTGGTTGCCGCGCAGGTGCGGGGTGCGGCCGAGCGCGACGACCTCCTCGACGGTGAAGTCGAGGTCGGATCCCCCCTCCTGGGTGAGTGCCGCGATCATCCGGGCGCTCTCACGCAGGGGGATCCGGTCCAGGTCCCTGCCGTCGATGCGCACCACGCCGCCGGTCGGCCGCAGGGCCCGGTACACGCATCTCAGGGCCGTGGTCTTGCCCGAGCCGTTCGGGCCGATCAGGCCGACGATCTGCCGGGGCCCGACGGTGAGCGCCAGGTCGCGCAGCAGGGCGGTCCCGTCGACGGAGACCGAGATCTCATCGAGCAGAAGGGTCATCGTCAGCGACCTCCGAACAGGTAGCCGCGGCGGCGCAGCAGGACGAGGAAGACCGGGACGCCCACCAGTGCGGTGAGCACACCGATGGGGAGTTCCCGCGGGGCGACCACGGTCCGGGCCAGCAGGTCGGCCCAGACCATGAAGACCGCGCCGGCCAGCGGGGTGATCACGAGCACCCGCGCGTGCGCCGCACCGGTCCACAGGCGGACCATGTGCGGCAGCACCAGCCCGACGAACCCGATCGCGCCGCTGACGGCCACCATCGCCCCCGTCGCCAGCGAGGTCAGCACGAACAGTCCCCTGCGCAGCCGGCGGGCGTCCACCCCCAGGCTCGCGGAGGTCTCGTCGCCCAGGGCGAGCACGTCCAGGCCCCGGCCGAGCCTGTGCAGGACGATGACCGCGACGGCCACGGCGGCGGTCACGACGGGCAGGGCTCCCCACGTCGCCGCTCCGAAACCGCCCATCGACCAGAACAGCACTGTGCTGGTCGCCTCACCGTCCGGCACGAAGTACACGATCACGCTCATCACGGCCTGGAAACCGAACGCCATCGCCACACCGGTGAGCACCAGCCGCAGCGGCGCCAGGCCCCCGGCACCCCGCGAGACCAGGTAGACCAGGACCGAGACGAGCAGCGCCCCGAGGAACGCGCCGGCCGACACCGCGTAGATCCCCAGCGCGGCGAGGGAACCGGAGACGGTGACCAGCACCGCGCCCGCCGAGGCCCCCGAGGACACACCCAGGACGAACGGGTCGGCCAGCGCGTTGCGGACCATGGCCTGGATGGCCACGCCGACCGCGCTGAGCCCGGCCCCCACCACGGCCGCCAGGAGCACACGCGGGGTCCGCACCTGCCAGATGATCTGGTACGACGTCACCTCCTCGGCGGTGATCCGCCCTCCGGTGAGAGCCGCCCACAGGTAGCGGAGCGTCTCGCCGGGTGGCACGGCCGCCGCGCCCAGGCCGATCGCCAGCAGCACCGAGACGGCGAGGGCGCAGACCAGCAGGGTGACGGCCGCGGGCATCGGCAGCGCTCGCGCCGGTGGCCGGGGGGTCTCCTCCGGCGGGGCAGGAGAAGAGGTGGAGCGCCCGTCGAGGTCCGGGCGCTGCGGGGCGGGGGACGAGCCCACGAAACACTCCGATAATGAGAACCGTTTTCACAGGACGGTAGCAGTGATCGGAGGAGCCGGGTTCACGGGGTCCGCCCGGGATCCCGCAGCGGGCGCCCGGAGGTTCCCGGCGCGCTCGTTTCGACGGCGCGTCCCGCCGGGCGGGCATGGTTCGCGGTCGACCACCGCCGTCGTGTGCTCGCGCCGTGCGTGCCGCCTTACCGATATGCAACGGATGATCCATTTCGCCCGTCAAGGTGGCACGTGGGGAATTTAGTCGCTTCTGTTCCTGCCTTCCTCATGTATAGTCCCCGGACATGAAAATCATTCCCATCGGGTTGGCCGGGTGCCTGCTTGTGGTTCTCACCGCCTGCGCGAGTCCCGGTGGCGCGTCCTCCAGCGGTACCACCGGCACTCCGTCACCCGGCACGCATGCCGCCGTCGAGCTGACCAGCTGCGGCATGCCTCTTCGCGTCACCTCGCCGCCGCGCCGGGCGGTCTCCATGGAGCAGAACGCGACGGAGATCATGTTGACGCTGGGCCTGGCGGACCGGATGGCCGGCACCGCCTACCGGACGGACCCGGTGCTCGACGCGCTCAAGAGCGACTACGACAAGGTCCCCGTCCTGGCCGCCCAGTACCCCGGCCGTGAGGCCCTGCTGGCCGCCAGTCCCGACTTCGTCTACTCGATGCGCGCCTCCGCCTACGCCCCCGACGCCGGCGGCACGCGCCAGGACCTGGCCAAGCTCGGCGTGCCGGCCTACCTGTCCTTCAACGACTGCGAGGACCGCGCGCTGATCCCCGCCTCGGTGTCGTTCGACGCCATCTTCGCCGAGATCGGCGACATCGCGAAGATCTTCGGCGTCGAGGAGCGCGGCCGCAGCGTGGCGGCCGACCTGCGCCGGCGCTTGGATGCCGCCAAGACCGCGGCCGACACCGGCAAGGAGGTGAAGCTGATGTGGTACTACTCCGGCACCAAGACCCCGGCCATCGCCGGTCGCGGAGGACTCCCCGACACCATCAGCACGCTCCTCGGCGCCGGCAACGCCTTCTCCGACATCACCCAGCAGTGGGCGGAGGGCGACTGGGAGACGATCGCCGAGCGCGACCCCGACGTGATCGTGCTGGCCGACCTCACCCGCGGCGGTGACGGCGACAGCGCCGAGGCCAAGAAGGCGTTCCTGCGCTCCGATCCCGTCGCCTCCAAGCTCACCGCCGTCAAGAACGACCGCTTCATCATCGTGCCCGGCTCGGCCATGGATCCCTCGATCAGAAGCGTCAGCGCTGTGGAGCAGGTCAGCAAGGGCCTGCAGGACCTCGACGGCTGATCCGCCGCCGAGCCGCCGGCCCGGCCCGTACAGCCCGGGCCGATGACCGCGGGACCTTCGCTACCCCGATCCGCAGCCTCCCGCCTTCCGGCCCCCGTCCCCAGGAGACCCCTGATGACCGTTTCCCTCACCTCACCGACCTTCGACGATCTGTTCTCCCAATGGGAGCGACAGCAGGCCGCCTACGTGGCACACCGGCAGAACCGCTTCCAGGTGATGCTCGACGTGCTCGGCCTGCACTGCCCCACCGGCCCCACGGTGCTCGACCTGGCCTGCGGACCCGGGTCGATCGCCGACCTGGTGCTGCACCGCTTCCCGGGGGCGCGTGCGGTGGCCGCCGACTACGACCCGGTCCTGGCGCGGATCGCCCGATCCGTCCTCGCGCGACACGGCGACCGCGCGACCGTGGTCGACGCCGACCTGGTGAGCGCCGACTGGTCCTCGGCCCTGCCCGCGTGCGCCTTCGACGCGGTGCTCAGTTCCACGGCACTGCACTGGTTGTCTCCCGGACAGCTGCTGGCCGTCTACACCGAGCTGGCGCGGCTGCTGCCTCCGGGAGCCGTACTGCTCAACGCCGACCACCTGCGGTTCGGTGACGACCGACCGGCCCTGCAGCGGTTGTCGGCCGAGCACGACACCGCCGTCCAGCAGGAGGCGTTCACCGACGGCGCCGCGACCTGGCAGCAGTGGTGGGATCTGGCCGCTCGCCACCCCGAGCTCGCTCCTTTGCTGCCCGAGCGTGAGCGGCGCTTCGCCGACCGCCCGCCGCAGCCGCTGGCGTCGCTCGAGTTCCACCTCGCGGCTCTGCGGACCGCCGGTTTCACGGAGGTGGGCACCGTCTGGCAGTACCTGGACGACTACGTCGTCTTCGCCCGGCGATGACCTCCCACGCACCGCCGCGGACGACGGGACCCGCCGGCCCGGCGACGCCCGGCACCGCCGCCGCCCGCGGCCGACGGTGGCCGGGCGCGGTCTCGATGGGCGGCGCCGGTCTGGTGGCGCTTCCGCTGTCCGTGGCGCTCGCGGTGACCGTCGGTGCGGCGGGCCTGTCGGTCGGTGAGGTGTTCCAGAGTTTCGCGGCTCATCTGGGTCTGCCGGTGTCACCGCTCCCTCCGCTGCAGGACGCGATCGTCTGGGAGCTGCGCCTGCCGCGCGTGCTGCTTGCGGCGCTGGTCGGCGGCGGCCTCGCCGTGTGCGGGGCGGTTCTCCAGGCGCTGACGCGCAATCCCCTGGCCGACCCCTACCTGCTCGGGATCTCCTCCGGCGCCTCGACCGGAGCGGTGGCGGTCCTGATTCTCGGCCTCGGGTCCGCCGCCACCGTGACCACGGGGGCCTTCGCGGGAAGCATCGCGGCATTCTGCTGCGTCCTCGCACTGGCCGGCACGGGGACGGCGGGTGCCGTCCGCGTCGTCCTCGCCGGGGTCGCGGTGTCGCAGTTGTTCAGCGCGGTGACCAGTTTGATCGTCATCTGGGCCGGTGACGCGCACAGCACCCGCAGTGTGACGTTCTGGCTGCTGGGCTCGCTGGCTTCGGCCTCCTGGAGCGGTGTCGTCCTGTGCGCGGCGGCCGCGGGAATCGCCCTGGCCGTCTGCTGGTGCGCCGCCCCCGCCCTGGACGCCTTCGCCTTCGGGCGCGAGACCGCGGCCTCCCTGGGCGTCTCTCCGGTCAGGACGCAGCTGACGCTGCTGGTCACCACCGCGCTGAGCACCTCGGCCCTGGTGTCCGCGAGCGGAGCCATCGGGTTCGTGGGTCTGGTCGTACCGCACGCCGCCCGTTTCCTGGCCGGCTCCCGCCACCGCCTGCTGCTGCCGGTCTGCGCCCTGTACGGAGCGGTCTTCCTGCTGTGGGCCGACACCGCCGCGCGGGCGCTGTTCGCCCCGCGGGAGATACCCGTCGGCGTGCTCACCGCGCTGATCGGTGTGCCCGTCTTCGCAGCCGTCATGCGCCGAAGGAGCGCCACGAGATGAGCCTGGACGCCCACGACGTCACCTGGAGCGCCGACGGCACGCCCATCATCGACGGGATCACGGTCTCGGTACCCCGGGGCCGCCTCACCGGGCTGCTGGGGCCCAACGGCAGCGGGAAGTCGACCCTGCTGCGGCTCCTGGCCGGACTGCTCCCCCCACAGAGGGGAGCGATCCTGCTGGACGGACGCCGCCTCGATGAGCTGCCGCGACGCGAGGTCGCCCGCCGTCTGGCCGTGGTCGCCCAGGAGACGTCCACCGACATCGACATGACCGTGGCCGACGTCGTGATGCTGGGCCGCATCCCGCACCGCAGAGGGCTCGCCATGGTCAGCCACGACGATCCGCACGACGTGCTGGAGACCGAGAGGGCCCTGGCCCGATGCGGCCTGGCCGGCTGGGGAAGCCGCCGATGGTCGACGCTGTCGGGCGGCGAGCGCCAGCGCGTCAACATCGCCCGCGCACTGGCCCAGAACCCCACCGAGCTCCTCCTGGACGAACCCACCAACCACCTCGACATCCACCATCAGCTCGACCTGCTGCGGATGCTGGCCGACGCTCCGACCACGGTCGTCGCCTCGCTGCACGACCTGAACCTGGCAGCGCAGTACTGCGATCACCTGCTCCTGATGGAGGCGGGACGTCTGGTCGCCTCCGGTCCTCCGGCCGAGGTGCTGACCGAAGAATGGATGGAACGCGTCTACCGTGTCCGCGCAACGGTGAGCCTGTCGCCGGACGGACGCCCTCACCTGCGCTACACCCCGCTGATTCCCACCCCCACGCGATGATCCGCAACAGACACCGACCGGGGCGCAAGGAGATGACATCTGCCGCACCGTCCTCACGCGCACGCGCGTGAGGACGGTCCCCGCACCGATCGGGGGCCCGGGGGCGTACCCGCGTGTGTCGTTGACGAGCAGGACGCGGCTGCAGTTGCGGCCGACGATCACGGTGGGCAGGTCCGTGAAGGGCTCTTTCGAAGGGACAGGCGGTAGCCGCCGCCGTCCTGAGCGGATCAACGGTGTGCCGCCGTGCTCAGGCGGCGTTCCCCCAGGGCGCGGTGTGCAGCAGGCCGTCGATCCGGTGGGCGGCGGCGGGAGGCGAGAACAGATATCCCTGCGCCAGCGGGCAGCCCAGCTGCTGCAGCAGCGCCGCCTGCTCGCGCGTTTCGACGCCCTCGGCGACGGTCTCCAGGCCCAGCGTCGCCGACAGTTCCACGATGGCCTTGGTGAAGGCGCGCATCCGCAGGTGATCGATGTGATCGGACACCGGGACGAACGACTTGTCGATCTTGAGGATGTCGACGGGCAGGGTGCTCAGGTACGACAGCGAGGAGTAGCCGGTGCCGAAGTCGTCCAGGGCGATGCGCACTCCGTGCTCGCGCAGCCGGGTCAGGCAGGCGATGATGCGGGTCGTCTCGGCCGGGGTGGTGGCCAGCAGCATGCTCTCGGTGATCTCCAGGACCAGTGCCCGCGCGGGCAGGCCGTGCCGGGCCAGCGTGTCCAGCACGACGTCGACGAAATCCTCCTCGCGCAGCTGGCGGCCGGAGACGTTGACGGTGACGGCGGTCCCGTACCGGTCATGCCAGCGGCGGGCGTCGGCGACGGCCTGGTCCAGCACCCACCGGCCGATGTCGACGATCAGGCCCGTCTCCTCAGCGACGGGGATGAACACATCCGGCGGCACCGGCCGCTCGCCCGGAGGACTCCAGCGCAGCAACGCCTCCATCTTGCGGATCTCACCGGAGACCAGATCGACGACCGGCTGGTAGTTCAAGTTGAACTCGCCGTCGGCCAGTGCCCGGCGCAGGCCGGCGGTGAGCTCGGCACGCTGCAGGCGGGCCCGGCGCAGCTCCGGCGTGAAGAGGGAGACCTGGTTCTTTCCGGCGTGCTTGGCCGCGTACAGCGCCAGGTCCGCATCGCGCAGCGCCTCAGACGGCGTCGCGACGGCCAGGCCGGCCAGCACGCCGATGCTGGTGGTCACGTACAGGTGCAGGCCGTCCAAGTGGTACGGCGCCTGCACGGCGGCCAGGATGCGCCGGGCCAGGGCGAGCGCGTCACCGGAGTCGGCTGCGGGCAGCACGACGGCGAACTCGTCCCCGCCGAGCCGCGCCAGCAGGCGGTCACCGTCGATGATCGCCTGCAGCCGTGCGGCGACCTGGGTGAGGAGCGCGTCGCCGACCGGATGGCCCAAGGTGTCGTTGACGTCCTTGAAACCGTCCAGATCCAGCAGCAGCAGCGCGGGCGGCCGCGCACCGGGAGCGGTGGCGGCGGTGATGGCGTGCTGCAGCGCCTCACCCAGCAGGGTGCGGTTGGCCAGGCCGGTCAGCGGGTCGTGCAGGGCGTTGTGCGACAGGCTGCGCTGGAGGGCTTCTTGCCGGTGCAGGGCGGCGTCCAGGTCGCCGGCGCGGTCTTCGGCCAGGCGGGCGACGACGGCCAGGCGCAGGACCAGCAGCACGGTCAACAGCACGGTCAACGCGATGATCACCATGCTGTCGTGGATCTGCACGGTCGCGCCGGGGCCCGTGAGTGCCTGCCCCAGGCCGGAGACCAGCGGGCTGAGCAGCGCCAGGGCCAGGAAAACGCTCACCCGCGCCCGGTTGGAGACCACCGGAGCCCGCAGGTGGGCGGCGTCGGCCATGGAAGGGTGCAGCGCCGCACCGCCGACCAGGACCGACCAGCCCAGCCAGCCGACCGTGGAGACGACGCCGTACGGCCGACCGGCCGCCTGGTCCAGCAGGTAGGCGCTGTCAGCGAAGAACAGGGCGATGAAGGAGGCGCTCAGCAGCACCAGCCAGGGAGCGCGGCCGTTGTCCAGGGCCAGCCGCACCGCGAGTCCGACGATGAACACATCGATGACGGGCAAGGACAGCGCGAAGGCGAGATCGACGCTGATGGGCCCGATCCGGTCGATCACCGGATGCAGGAAGAACCCCCACAGAGGCATGGACACGCCGACGGTGATGATGGCGGCATCCAGCAGCGCCACCCCGCGCGGTCCTGCGGCGCGCAGACTAAGCCCGGCCAGGGCGATCAACGACAACGGGTAGGCGACAAGGGTGCCGGCCTGGTAGAAGTCCAGGAGGAAGGGGATCTGCAGCCAGATCCAGCCGACGCTCCAGCCCACCGCCGTCACCAGCCAGGCGATCAGGACGCCGGCGCACAGCAGCCGCCACGGCCACAACCCTGCCAGGCCGTACCGGTGGGCACCGAGGATGAGGACGGCGGCGGAGACTCCCGGGAGCACCACCCACGGCAGCGCGCCCACGACCGGAGAGACGCCGAACGCGAACGGGGCGGCCGCGGCCACGATGCCCCCGGCCAGAAGATAGACCAGCCAGGCGTGGGGATCGCGGACCCGCCGCGAACAGGCGGAGACGAGCGCCGCGGGCGCGATGCGGTTCATCTCTCCCTCGTTTCACCGACATGCCGAGGATCGGCCACAGCGCACCATCGGCGCGTTCCCGCCGGTCATGAGGACTTCCAGCGCTCCCGGCCTTTTGCAGCGTACGCGGCCCCTCGGCAGAGACGCCCGGCTGCGGCAGTCGGACGCGTTGAAAGACGAACCGGTGGCCATGGTCAGCCACGAGCTGCGCAACCCCATCGGCGTCATCCGCGGGTACGCCGAGATGCTGCGCGAAGCCCCGGGCCTGGCCGATGAGCACCGCTCGGTCATCGACATCATCGACCGCAAGAGCGGCCACTTGGAACGCCTGGTCGACGATCTTTTGGAGCCGGCCCGCCTGGAAGCCGGCCGGGTGAGCATCGACGCCCGCATGATCCCGGCCGAGCAGCACGGGCAGCTGTTCTCCCGGTTCTTCCGTGCCTCCACCGCCCGCGAGGCCGGTATCCCGGGGACCGGCCTGGGCTTGGCGATCACCAAGGCGATCGTGGAGGCGCACGGCGGCGCGATCACCGCCGCACCGCGCGAGGGCGACGGCACCGTCTTCACCGTCCGCCTGCCCACCGCAGGACCGGCCTCCTGAAACCGGCCCGCAAACACCGCCCGGACCTGATCGGCCCAGAACTCCGGCGACCACGGTGAGCCGCCACCCAGTCGATCATCTCGATGATGCCCATGGCTGCTCAGCGAGCTCGGCCGACCGGTCCGGTTCGCACTCTCCCTGATGCCCGACCAGAAGAAGCCCACCCTCAAAGCAGCCTTGACAGCGGCTCAACGGACTCGGCAGGAGCCGCGATCTCTGTCACGATATGGGCATGCCCGTTCTGCGCCTGCTGCGCGCCACCGTGTTCGCGGTGGCGTGCGTGACGGTGTCGCTGGGCATGCACGTGCTGGCCGGAGGCGCCGCCGTCGATCCGGCGACGCCGACCGCGGTGGTCCCGCTGATCACGGGCGGGGCGTTCGTCCTGGCTCGGCGGCAGCGCGGGCTGGGCACCCTGCTCACCGCGGCCTTCGCCGTCCAGTACGGCCTGCACCACCTGTTCACGGCGGCCGCGGTGCAGCCGCCGCCGGTCCCCGGGCACGGCCACGGCGGCCTGGCCGCGGACCTGGGCATGCTGCTGGCTCACGCCGTGACGGCGCTGCTGTCGGCCTACTGGTTGGAGCGCGGTGAGACCGCTCTGGCCACGCTGCTGCACCTGCTCGTCGCCGCGGTGGTCACCCTGCTGGTGTGGCGGGCCGCACCCGCCGTACGGCGTCTCCTCCCACCGCATGTCGAGGAGGGCGGGACCCGGTTCGTCGCCCGGCTGCTGGATGCGGCCGTTTCCCGGCGCGGGCCGCCGGCCGGGGCGTTCGTCTTCTGATCCGGGCCATAGACCCGTGACACCCCTTCGCCGCTGGTGCGGGCCGCCTGAGTCCGCACCGCACTGCCGCACACCCCTGCTGCGAGCCGGTCGCCGTCGTGACGGCCGCGCTCGCCGCCCCGGGGTATCGCGGCTGCGCCGATCCTGACGAACCCCCGCCGGGGTGCGTACCTCGCTGTGCGCGCCCCCGTGAACGGAGACCTTTTCCATGACCTCTGACGTGCGCGAACTCTCACCCGCTCCCGAACGTCCCCGCCCCGCCACCTGGCCCGCGGTGCGCGCACTGCTGCTGCGCCTGCACTTCTACGCGGGCGTCCTGGTGGCCCCCTTCCTCCTGGTGGCCGCCACTACCGGCCTGCTGTACGCCGCCTCCTTCCAGATCGAGAAGATCGTCTACTCCCACGAGCTCACCGCCCCCGTCCCGGCCGGGCAGACGATGCTCCCGCTGGCCCGGCAGATCGCCGCCGCCCGCACCGCGCACCCGGAAGGGACGGTCGGCGCGGTACGGCCCGCCGCCGAACCCGGTGCGACCACCCAGGTCCTGCTGGACGCGCCGGACCTGCCGGAGAGCACCCGGCTGGCGGTCTTCGTCGACCCGTACACGGGCGAGGTGCGAGGCTCGCTGGAGAGCTACGGCAGCTCGGGTGCCCTCCCGGTGCGTGCCTGGATCTCCACCTTCCACCGCCACCTGCAGCTGGGCGAGCCGGGCCGCCTCTACAGCGAGCTGGCCGCCAGCTGGCTGTGGGCGGTCGCGCTCGGCGGCGTCGTGCTGTGGCTGAGCCACCGCCGCCGCGCGCTGAAGCCCGATCTCAAGGCCCGCGGCCTGCGGCGGACCCTGTCATGGCACGGCTCGGTCGGCCTGTGGATCACGGCCGGCCTGCTGTTCTTGTCGGCGACCGGGCTGACCTGGTCGGCGTACGCGGGCGCGAACGTCGACAAGGTCCAGACCGCGCTCGGCTGGACCACCCCCGCCCTGCCAGGGACCGCCGGGGACCACTCCGGCCACGCCGGGCACGGCGGCGGCACCACCACCGAGGCGGACACCGACCGGATCGTGGCGGCCGCGGCGGGCGCAGGGCTGTCCGGGCCGCTGGAGGTGGCCTGGCCGGCCGAGCCCGGTGCGGCCTTCACCGTCAAGGAGATGGACCGCGAGTGGCCCCAGCGCAACGACCAGGTCGCGGTCGATGCGGCGACCGGCCGGGTCACCGGTGAACTGCGCTTCGACGACTTCCCGCTGGTGGCCAAGCTGGTCCGGTGGGGCATCGACGGGCACATGGGCGTGCTGTTCGGCCTGCCCAACCAGATCCTGCTGATGGCGCTCGCCGCCGGTCTCATCTGCATGATCGTCTGGGGGTACCGGATGTGGTGGCAGCGCCGCCCCACCCGGGGCTTCGCCGCCCCGTACGCGCGCGGCGCCTGGAGGGCGGTGCCCCTGCCGGTGCTGCTGCCGGTCGGGCTCGTGGCGATCGCGGTGGGGGTGTTCATCCCGCTGCTCGGCATCTCCCTGCTCGCCTTCCTGGCCGTCGACGCGGTGCTCGGCCGGGTCCGCGCCGCCCGCGCGGCGACCGCACCGGCGCGGCAGAGTGATCCCCCTGCCTGAAAACCACCGCCCTCTCCCTGGCCCCGGACGGCGACCGGCTGACGAGCACCGCACGATGCCGATGTCAGGGCACCGGCACCCCATGCCATGATGATCACGCCATGACCGCCTCTCCTCTCCTGCGCATCACCCGCGCCGCGGCCTTCGCCGCGGTGTGCATCGGGCTGAGCACGGCCGCACACCTGCTGGCCGGGGGAGCGATCTGCGCGCAGAGCGCGGCGGGCGGGCTGGTGCTGGCGTTCACCGCGGGCCTGGCGGCCGCCGGGCGGGAGCGCCCGCTGGCGGTGATCCTGCCGCTGCTGGCCGGGGTACAGGTCGCGCTGCACGTGCTGTTCTCCCTGACCCACGCCTCCCTGACTCACGCCTCCTTGACCCACGCCGCCCCTGCGGCCGAGGTGGCCGGGATCACCGGGCACGCCCACACCGGACTCGCACCGAGCCTGGGCATGCTGATCGCGCACGGCTGGGCAGTGGCCCTGACCGCGCTGTGGCTGGCCCGCGGCGAGGCGGCGCTGTGGGCGCTGCTGCGGCGGCTGCCGCTGCGGTTGCGTCGCCTCCTGCGGGTGTTCCGGCTCCCGGACCCGGTGCCGTTCCTCACCGCCACCTCAGCCGAGCCGGTGGCGCCGCGCCGGACGACGCTGCTGCGCCACGCCGTCCACCGGCGCGGTCCTCCCCGGCAGGTCACAGCCGCCTTGCGCTGACCTTCCCGCGTCACCGCACGGCGGTTCGGCACCGCTTACGGGCCCGCGCGTGCGTGCCCGCGCCGAGACCGCCGTCACCGGCGGTCCGGCGGACCCGATCCGTGTGACCTCACTCTTGCGGCACGGCCTCATGCCGGTGTTCTTCCGAACACGGCTCCGCGCCCGTGGCGGCCTGCCGCATGTGCCAGAAAGGCCTTTCACCATGCTCGTTCGCCGTACCCGTTCCGCCGCCGCTCTGCTCGCCGCCGCGGTGGCTCTCACCGCGTGCGCCTCCCAGAGCACCACCTCGGCCGTCCCGGCGCCCGCCGCGGCCGCGTCATCGGCTGTCCCGTCCGCCTCCTCCTCCGCCCCGTCCCCGCTGACGATCACCGACCCGTGGGTGAAGACCACCGAGGAGGGCATGACCGCCGCCTTCGGCACCCTGGTCAACAACACCGACACCGACGTGACCGTCGTCTCCGGCGCCTCCCCGCTGTCGCCGGAGATCGAGCTGCACGAGGTCGTCGAGTCGGGCGGCAAGATGGTCATGCGTCCCAAGGCCGGCGGCTTCACCGTCCCCGCCCGCGGCACCCACCCCCTGCAGCCCGGCGGCGACCACATCATGCTGATGGGCGTCACCGAGAAGGTGGAGCCCGGCGCGCAGATCGCCTTCACCCTCACCCTCTCCGACGGCTCGGCCCTGGAGTTCACCGCCGTCGGCAAGGACTTCGCCGGCGGCGAGGAGGACTACCGGCCCGGCGGTGACATGGACGGTGACATGGACGGTGACATGGGCGGTGGCATGGGCATGGGCGGCCACGACGACAAGGGCAAGGACGCGCACACGGGCGGAGACGGCCAGTGACCGCCGGATCCCGCCTCACCCGGCGCGGACTGCTCACCGGCGGTGCCGCCGCGGCCGTCGGCGCCGTGGCGGCGTGCGCGGCCGAACCCGCCTCCGCTCCCGGAGCCGTCGCCGCGACCGGGCCCACCGCGGTGTCCGCCGGTACCACCGTCGAGCCCTTCCACGGCGTCCACCAGGCGGGTATCGCCACGGCGCCGCAGACCCACGCCGCCTTCGTCGGCCTGGACCTGCGGCCCGGCACCGACCGCGAAGCGATCGTGCGGATGATGCGGCTGCTCACCGACGACGCGCGCCGCCTCACCGCGGGCACCCCCGCGCTCGCCGACACCGAACCGGAGCTGGCCACCCTCCCGGCCCGGTTGACCATCACCTTCGGTTTCGGCCCCGGCCTGTTCACCGCCGCCAAGGCCGAGCATCTGCGGCCCGAAGCGGTGGCTCCCCTGCCCGCCTTCTCCGTCGACAAGCTCCAGAAGCGGTGGAGCGGCGGGGATCTGCTGCTGCAGATCTGCGCCGACGACGCCCTGACCGTGGCGCACGCGTTGCGCATGACGGTCAAGGACGCCCGCGCCTTTGCGACGGTGCGGTGGGTCCAGCGCGGGTTCCGGCGCCCGCCGCACGTGCAGGCGCCGGGCCTGACCCAGCGCAACGTCATGGGTCAGCTCGACGGGACCGTCAACCCCCGGCCCGGCACCGCCGACTTCGACAGGGCCGTATGGATATCCGAGGGCCCGGACGGGATGCGCGGCGGCACCACGCTGGTACTGCGGCGCATCCGCGCGGAGCTGGAGACCTGGGACGCCGTCGACCGCACGGGCAAGGAGTTCACCGTGGGCCGCCGGCTCCAGGACGGCTCCCCGCTCACCGGGAGGACAGAGCACGACGAGCCGGACTACGCACGGCTCACCCCGGTGGGTTTCCCCGTCATCGCCGAACAAGCACACATCCGCAGGGCCCACGTCGCCGACCCGGGCCTGCGGATCTTCCGCCGGGTCTACAACTACGACGAGGGCCTGTCCACCGACGGGCACGCCGATGCGGGGCTGCTGTTCGCCTCCTACCAGGCCGACATCGCCCGGCAGTTCACCCCGGTCCAGAAACGCCTGGCCGAAGCCGATCTGCTGAACGAGTGGACGACGCCGATCGGCTCTGCCGTGTTCGCCATCCCGCCGGGCTGCGCGCCGGGGGGATGGATCGGCCAGACCTTGCTGTCGTGACCTTCGCCCGCGCATTCCGGCTGCCTGCCTGGTGGCCGGGATGCGCGGGAGCCACGCCTGCCCGTCGTGAAGTGCTCCTCTCACGGAATCCACACAACAGGGGCGGAGTCGGTCACCCGGACGTCGGCGACCTGAGCCGGCCGGCGGATCTGCTCGTCGTGGTCGAGGGCGGGTGCTTTCCGGGAGCTCCCGCAGCAGCGGTCCCGGCACACGGTGATCCTTTTCACGTATTCCTTCCCCGGGCGGACCGGTGGCCCAGCACGCAGTCACCACATGTGCCGCCTCCGGGCACCCGGTAGTAGAGGCAGCAGTTGCGCCGGAGGTAGAACGGTTGCCCGGCGAACATCCCCTGACCGCGCAGATGTCCCATGGCCAGCAGCTCACGCCCCAGCGCCAGGGCTGCCGCAGTGCGCTGTGGCCGGTGCCGGGTCAGAGCCTGGATGCTCCCGGCGAGTGCCGAGGCGGCGTTGCCCCACAGGATCGCCGGCGCGATCGAGACGACCCGGCCGACCGTATCCGCGAGCGGTTCCAGAAAGCCCGCCACGACCTCCTGGTGCAGCCGGTCGGCACCGTCTCCGCGGACGGGCAGGAAAGGCCATTCCTGCAGCCGCAACGGCAGCGGTCCGTGCGGCACCGGACGCCAGTGGACCCGTGACGGATCGAAGCCTCCGGCGACATCGTGGAGCACCAGCAGGCCGGCAGGCGGGGACACGAACCGCGCGGCCAATCCCTGGAACAGGATGGAGGCCGCCACTCGGCGATCTTCAGTGCCGAGCCGTTCAGCGACATCGGCGACGCGGGCGGTGATCAGATCGGCGCTCTGGATCAGCTCGGCGACGGGCCGCCATTCCTGCCCAACGGGCCCCTCATCGAGGGCGAAGTAGCCTCCCAGAGCGTCCAGTTCACGCACGCGCGGGCACGCAGGCACGGACGCCCGTCCTCTCTCGGGGAGATCCGCCCCGGCTGGTGAGCAGGAGGCTCACCCCCGAAGCATGGTGATACGGACCGTTACCGCGTCGCGACCCTGGCAGGGTCTGGCCGGGTGAGGCGGGTGGTCATCCGCCGACATGCCCGACCGCGCCGAGGAAGTAGTCGCCGATGCCCAGGTAGGGGACCACCGTGCCCGGCTCCGGCCGCCATTCCGGCAGGTTCACCAGGCCGGGCTCGACCAGGGAGACACCGTCGAGCAGACGGGCGATCTCCGTGCCGGTCCGCGCCACGAACGGGGAGGATGATCGCCGGTAGACGTCCGTGACGCCCTCGGCGGCCTCCGGGCGGGCATCGATCGCGACGTGCGACAGGGCCAGGTAGCTGCCGGACGGCAGCGCCTCCCGCAGTTCGGCGACGATGCGCTCCGGCTTCTCCTCGTCGGGGATGAAGTGCAGGATCGCCAGCAGCAGGACCGCGACCGGCCGCCCGAAGTCGATCGCCGCCCGGACCTCGGGGTGCTCCAGGATCTCGCGGGGGCGGCGCACGTCGCCCTCGACGATGGACACGTTCTCGTGCTTGCCGAGGATCGCCCGGCCGTGCACCAGGACCGTGGTGTCGTTGTCGACGTAGACGACGCGGGCGTCAGGGGCGGCGACCTGGTGGACGTTGTTCTGCGTGGGCAGCCCGGCGCCGATGTCGATGAACTGGCGGATGCCCCGCCGGGTGAGGAAGTCCACGGCGCGGCCGAGGAAGGCGCGGTTGGCCCGGACGCTGTGGCGGATCTCCGGGACGAACGACAGCGCCTTCTCCGCGGCCTCGCGGTCGGCGGGGAAGTTGTCCTTGCCGCCCAGGTAGTAGTCGTACATCCGAGCGGCGTTGGGGACGTGCGTCTGGATGCCGGGAGGCGTCTGGTCGGTCACGGGCCGCTCCACGATCACGGTGTTCACGGAAATACCGTGATCATAGTCACCGAACCTCTGGAGAAGCGGCCGGACGGCTGGCAAGATCACGCCATGGTCGTCTCCCCCTCGCGCCGCCTCCTCGGCCTGCGCCTCGCCGACGGCGTCACCCGGGGCAACATGCGGGCCTGCCTGTCCATGGCGTTCGCCTCGACCATGGTCATCTCCTTCCTCCCGGCCGCGCAGCCGTACATCCTGAGCGGAGTCCTCGGCGTTCCCGCCTACGACCAGGGAAAAGCCGTCGGCCTGCTCGGCGTCGCCGCGGAGATCGCGATGATCGCCAGCCTGGCCTGGTACGGGGCTCTCGCCGACCGGTACGGCAGGCGCCCCATCGCGGTGGCGGGTTTCGTCCTGTGCGCGCTCGGCACCGCGCTGTTCCCCTTCGCCGACTCCACCGCCGTGCTCGTCGCGCTCCGGGTCGTCTTCGCCCTCGGTGTCGCCGCCCTCAACGGGATGCTCTCCACGGTCGCCGCCGACTACGTCCGCGACGGCTCCCGCGGCCGGTCCTACGGGTTCGTGGGGCTGTTCAGCGGGCTCGGCGCCATGGTGGCGGTGCTCGCCCTGGTGCGGCTGCCCCAGATCCTGGAGAGCGGCGGCACCGCCCCGGTCACCGCCGCCCGCCTGTCGTTCCTGGCCATCGCCGCGGCCGTGCTGGCGGTCGGCGCGCTGATGTGGTTCACCCTGTCGAGGACGCGGGTCGCCCCCGCCGCCGAGCGGGTCCCGCTGGCCCGGCTGATCGCCGAAGGCGTCGCCCTCGCCCGCGACCCCGGCATCGCCCTGTCGTACGCCGCGGCGTTCGTCGCCCGCGCCGACCTGGCCGTGGTCGCCGGGTTCATGTCCCTGTGGGTGACCGAGCACGCTCTCGCCGAGGGCGGCCTGTCCGGCGCCGAGGCGCTCGCCCGCGCCGGGGCCGTGGTCGGCGTCGCCCAGACCGTGGCCATGCTCGGCGCCCCCCTCGTCGGCTGGCTCGGCGACCGGATGCGCCGCCAGGACGTGGTGATCCTCGCCCAGGCCCTCGCCGCTGTCGCCTACCTGTCCACCTTGCTGGTCGCCGACCCGCTCGGCTCCGGCATGATGGTCGTCGCCGTGCTCATCGGCCTGGGCGAGATCGCCGTGATCACCACCGCGGGGCCGCTCCTGGCCCAGCAGGCACCCGCCGCCGTGCGCGGCTCGGCCTACGGTGTGCAGACCCTCTGCGGGGCGGTCGGCATCCTGGTCGTCTCCGGTCTCGGCGGCCACCTCTACGACGCGTGGCGTCCCGCCGCGCCGTTCGTGGTCGCGGGCGTGGCCGGGCTGCTGGTCGTCGCCTTCGGCCTGCTGGTACGGCGCCGCGTCACGCCCCTCGGGGAACCGCCCGCCCCACGACAGGCTCCCGCCCTCCGCCCGGCACCGCCGTGATCGAGGCGGTGCCTTCCAGCGCGCCGCGTACGGAGGACCCCTCGCCCTCCGGGAACATCTGCATCGGCGGATTCGTCGACCGTTGTCCGACCGACGGCGTCCTGTCCGCCTCTCAGAACCGCAAGCGAACCTATGAATATAGTGCCGACTGCCCCCGAAACCGCCCCGGGCCGCACGTACCCAACCGGCCTGCACCGATTCGGGGATCATCGCAGGGCGCCCGCCCCCTGGCCCGCGGGTCGACCGGGTCGGCGGCGGGTCAGCGTCCGGCGGGGCCGGGGCGGATGAGCCCGTCAAGGACCCGGTCCAGCCCCCAGCGGAACTGGCCGGTGCCGATGTAGGCGGCGATCGTGTCGGCGCCGGCGGCCGTGCGGGGGTACCGGTCGGCCGGCAGGGCGGCGAACCCGGCTCGCCGGGCGGCGATTCGCTCCGCCTCCGGGGGGGCCGGCCGGGCCGGGTCCAGTTCGGCCGCCTCCAGTGCGATCGCGCCCAGAATGTACACGATGAGGACATAGCCCGCATGGATCGCGACGTCGTCATCGAGCCCGGCCTCGGCGAGCAGGGCGAACAGGCGCTCGCCCAACAGCAGCGCCTGCGGGCCGTCCATCGGCGCCCCGAGCAGCAACGCGGCGGCGCCTGGGTGGGCGAGCAGGCGGGTGCGCAGGCCGAGCGCGAGCTCGTGCACGCGCTCCCGCCACGGGCGCCCGACGTCGGCCAGCACCTCGGCGTCGTGCTCGCCGATCAGCCGGTCGACCAGCGTGCGCAGCACCGCCGCCTTGTCGGGGAAGTAGGTGTACAGGGCGTTGGGCGCCACGCCCAATTCGGCCGCGATGCCCCGGATCGAGACGGCCTCGGCCCCCCGCTCGTCCAGCAGCCGCAGCGCCGCCGTCACGATCACCTCCTCGGAGAGGATACGCCGGGGCCCCGGCCGGCGCCGGGGCGCTGATGCCCGCTGATCGGATTCCATGTCGCCTCCCATTGACGGAGATACTGTACGTCGTGCAAAGTCTGTACGGTGTACAAATTATACGGCGTACAGACTTTGGAGGCCCGTATGAACTCCGCGACCCGTGCCCCCGCGACGGTCACCCGCACGGCCCGCACCCGCACGGCGATCCTGCTCATCGTCGGGGCGGTCGTGGTCAACGCCGCGTTCGCCCTGCTCGGGACGGCGTTCGACTACCCGGACGTGCTCCAGTACCCGGCCGAGGAGGTGCTGCGCCGCTTCCACGCCGACCGGGCGCGGATCACCGGGCTGTTCCTCCTGCTGGCGACGGGCGCTGCGCTGCTCGCCCCGATCGCGGTGCGGATCGCCCGGCTGGCCGGCGCGGGCCTACTGCCCCGAACCTCCGCCGCGGTCGGGGTGGCCGCCGCCGCGGTGCAAGTGGTGGGGCTGCTGCGCTGGCCGCTGCTGGTGCCGCCCCTGGCCACCACCGCGGCCGATCCCGGTGCCACCGCCGCCGCCCGAGCGGCGGCGGTCGATCGTTTCCACACCCTGCACACCGTGCTCGGCCAGATCGTGGGGGAGGCGTTCGGGTACCTGCTCACCGCCGCCTGGACGGTGCTGATCGTGGTGGCGCTGCGCCGCGGCGGCGCCGGGCGTCCCGCGCCCCACCGCTTCGTCCTCGGCCGGTTCTCGGCGGGACTGGCGCTGCTCTCCGTCCCGCTGATCCTGACCGGGCTGCTGGTGCCCCTCGGAGCGCCTGGCGCCGATCTGGCGAACTTCATCGGGTACGTGGCCTGGAGCCTGTGGCTGGTGGTGTTCGGGGTCGGCCTGCTGCGCGACTCCAGGCGGCAGGCCGGATGGTTACCGGCCGTGGAGGCTGTCGCCACATCGCATGAGAACTCGCCGCTTCTCTCGCCAGATCACTGAGAATTCGTCAGGGCAGCCGAGAGGCCACATCCGGCACGATGACACGCACCCCCCGACCGGCCCGAGGACGCCGGGGGGCCGCCATCAGACCACCGGAATCCCCGGGCGACCTCCTGAACCGAAGGACGGCCGAAGCCGCGCCCGGGGGCACGGGCGCGGCCTCGGAGCCGCGGGAGCGGCGCTGCGGGTGCCGACTACCTCTTCAGGCTCCAGCCCGCGCCGACGCCCATCAGGTGCAGCGCGACGCACAGGAGTCCGGCGGTGCCGAGCGTGGTGACGGTGACGACGCTGCCGACGGCGACACCGGCGATCTCGAAGATGAGGGCGAGCAGGAACAGCAGTGCGGCGGCGAGGGCGAACATCCCTACCTCCTGGGGGGCGGGCCAACAGGTTCCTGTATGGGGATCTCCGGTGGGATCCCTCTGAAAACGGACCCCGGGGTTACGTTGCGCGCACCGGCCGTCACAAGGTATTGACCGGGCGGTCAGCCAACCGGCGGGTGGGTGCCGATCGGCCCGCGCGAGGCGGGCGGGGACGCCGGTCAGCCGACGGAGGAGTACGCCACCACGCCGCGCCGGAGCGCGTCCATCGCCTTGCCCGCACTCTTCCTGACCCTGCTGTCCCGGGGCGCCGCGTCGGAGACCTGGCCGAGCAGGTCCAGCAGCTGCTTGGTCCAGCGCACGAAGTCGCCCGCGGCCAGCTCCGAGCCGTTGATCCCGTCGCCGAGCACGGCGTCCAGGGTGTGCCCCTTGGCCCAGCGGAAGGCCGCCCAGGCGAAGCCGAAGTCGGGCTCGCGGATGAACGCCAGGCCGTGGTCGCTCTCGATCGCCTCCAGGTCCCCCCAGAGCCGGATCATCTCCGCCATCGCCTGCTGCGCGCCGCCCGCGGGGATGCGGGGCTGGCGGGCCTCGTCGGCCTGCCGGGACTCGAACACCAGCGACGACACACACGCGGCCAGCTCGGCCGGGTCGAGCTCGTCCCAGATCCCGGCCCGCAGGCACTCGGCGGTGAGCAGGTCCAGCTCGGTGTAGAGCTGGGCCAGGCGGCGGCCCTCGGCGGTGACGTCCTCCCCGTCGAGGTAGCCGAGCCGGTCGAGCACCCCGCAGACCCGGTCGAAGGTGCGGGCGATGACGTGCGAGCGGCCCTCGACCCGGCGGCGCAGGCCCTCGGTCTCGCGCAGCAGCTTGTGGTAGCGCTCGGCCCAGCGGGCGTGGTCCTCCCGCTCGTCGCAGCCGTGGCAGGGGTGCTGCCGGATCTCCCGCCGCAGGCGGAGGATCTCCTCGTCCTCACCGGCGTGGTCGCGGGCCCGGTCGGGCCTGCCCAGGTCGAGGTGGCCGATCTTGGCGTGCATGGAGGAGACGAGGTTGGCGCGCTCCTTCGGGGAGCGGGCGTTGAAGTTCTTCGGGATGCGCAGGTGCTCGACCGGCTCCACCGGGACCGGGAAGTCGGCTGCCGACAGCTTCTTGACCTGCTTGCCGATGGTCAGCACCAGCGGGGACGGCCCCTCGCCCCGGGAGTTGAGGCCCGGGTCCAGCACGACGGCCAGGCCCGCGCGGCGGCCGCCCGGCACCCGGATGATGTCGCCGGGCCGTAGCGCCTCCAGCGAGCGCACCGCCTGCAGGCGGCGGGCGGCGCCGCGCTGGCGCGACAGCTCCGACTCGCGGTCCGACAGCGCCCTGCGCATCGCGGCGTACTCGGTGAAGTCGCCCAGATGGCAGGTCATCGCCTCGCGGTAGCCCGCCAGCGCCTCCTCGTGGCGGCGCAGTTGCTTGGCGATGCCGACCACCGCGCGGTCCGCCTGGAACTGCGCGAAGGAGGACTCCAGCAGCGACCGGGCGCGCTCCCGGCCGACCTGGCCGACGAGGTTGACCGCCATGTTGTAGGAGGGGCGGAAGCTGGAGCGCAGCGGGTAGGTGCGGGTGCTGGCCAGCCCGGCGACGTGCAACGGGTCCGTGCCCGGCTGCCAGTGGACCACCGCGTGGCCCTCCACGTCGATGCCGCGCCGCCCGGCCCGCCCGGTCAGCTGGGTGTACTCCCCCGGGGTGAGGTCGGCGTGGGTCTCGCCGTTCCACTTGTCGAGCTTCTCGATCACCACGGAGCGGGCGGGCATGTTGATGCCCAGTGCGAGGGTCTCGGTGGCGAACACCGCCTTGACCAGGTTGCGGGTGAACAGCTCCTCCACGACCTCCTTGAAGGTGGGGAGCATGCCCGCGTGGTGGGCGGCCAGGCCTCGCTCCAGGCAGTCGCGCCACTCCAGGAAGCCGAGCACGGCCAGGTCCTCGTCGGGCAGGTGCGCGGTGCGCTCGTCGACGATCTGCCGGATCTCGTGGCGCTCGGCCTCGGTGGTGAGCCGGAGTCCGGCGAACACGCACTGCTGGACCGCGGCGTCGCAGCCGGCCCGGGAGAAGATGAAGGTGATCGCGGGCAGCAGGCCCTCGGCGTCGAGCCGCTCGATGGCCTCCGCCCGGTTGGGCGGTCCCGGTCTGCGCGGGCGGGAGTAGCCGCGGCGGCCCCTGCCGTACGCCTGGCGCTCCTCGTCGCGGGACAGGCGCAGCAGGTCGGGGTTGACCAGCGGCCGCCCGCCGTTCTCCTCGGTGACGAACAGGTCGTAGATGCGGTGGCCGACGAGCATGTGCTGCCAGAGCGGGACCGGGCGGTGCTCGTCGACGATGACGGAGGTGTCGCCGCGGACGGTGCCCATCCACTCGCCGAACTCCTCGGCGTTGCTGACCGTGGCCGACAGGGCGACCAGCCGCACCGACTCGGGCAGGTGGATGATCACCTCTTCCCAGACCGCGCCGCGGAACCGGTCGGCCAGGTAGTGCACCTCGTCCATGACCACGAAGCCGAGCCCGGCCAGGGTGCCCGACCCGGCGTAGAGCATGTTGCGCAGCACCTCGGTCGTCATGATGACGATCGGGGCCTCGCCGTTGACGCTGTTGTCGCCGGTGAGCAGGCCGACCTTGGCGGCGCCGTACCGCTTGACCAGGTCGTTGTACTTCTGGTTGGACAGGGCCTTGATGGGGGTGGTGTAGAAGCACTTGCGGCCCTGCGCCAGGGCCAGGTGGACGGCGAACTCGCCCACCACGGTCTTGCCCGATCCGGTGGGGGCGGCCACGAGGACTCCGTCGCCCGCCTCCAGCGCGCGGCAGGCGTCCAGCTGGAACTCGTCCAGCTCGAAGTCGTACAGACCGCGGAACGAGGTCAGGGCCGGTCCGCTCTCGGTCTGGCTCTGACGGAAGGCGGCGTAGCGTTCCGCAGGGGTCGTCATAATCTTCAGCCTACCGATATCGCAATTCCGGTCCGCCCTCCGCCGGGGACGGCCTGCGCCCCGGCCGCCGGGCCCGCCCCGCCGCGCCGGGCCATCGGGGCACCGGCGCACCCGCCCTACGGCACCAGCACGCGCAGCGCGCCGGGGACGGCCTCGCAGACGAGGGGGACCGGGCCGATCCGCTCGCCGTCGGCGTAGGCGACCACCCCGGGGGCCTCCAGCGCCACCCGGCGGGCCCGCCTGATCGTGACGGCGGGATGGTCGACGTGGGTGCCCCGGTAGACGCTGGGGAAGGCGCGCAGGAACCTGCTCTTGGGCACGGCGCCGAGGATCGTCACGTCCAGCAGGCCGTCGTCGGGGAGCGCGCCGGGGCAGACCTTCATCCCGGCGCCGTAGGAGCGGGTGTTGCCGACCGCGACCAGCATGGCCTCGACCTCGACGACCTCTCCGTCCAGCTCGATCCTGAACGGGATGGGCGTGAAGTCGCGCAGCTCCTCCACCAGCGCGACGAGGTACTTGGCCATGCCGGGCGGCCAGGTGAGCCGGTTGGCCCGCTCGTTGACGCGGGAGTCGAAACCGCAGCAGAGCACGCCGGCGAACCAGTGGTCCTCGCCGATCCTGACGGCGTCGACCGTGCGGACCCGGCCGCCGAGCACGACATCGGCGGCGGCGAGCGCGTCCTTGGCGGGCAGGCCGAGGGCGGTGGCGATGTCGTTGCCGGTCCCGGCGGGGATGACGCCCAGCGGCACGTCGGTCCCGGCCACCGCCTGCACGGCGAGGTGGACCAGGCCGTCCCCGCCGAAGGCCACCAGCGCGTCCGGGCCCTCGGCCACGGCGGTGCACGCGCGCTCCAGCGCGTCCTCGGCGGAGTCGCCGAGGATCACCGAGACCTCCGCGCCGGTCCGCCGGAGGCGGTCCAGGACGGGCGCGAGCAGGCCGCGCGAGCGGCCGCCGCGGGCGGCGGGGTTGACGAGTACGGCGATCTCTCCGGGCACGAACCGGAACTTATCGCCTATTTGGCGGAATCAGTATCGGTCGTTCTCGAATCGAGAGCAGAATCGTCGTCCCCGAGCGGGGCGGCCCTCTCCACCGGGGAGTCGTCGGCGGCGAGCGGCGACGCCTCGTCGTCGGACAGGTGCGAGAAGTCGTCCCCGCCCGCGGCCCTGCGCTCCCGCAGGAACATGACCCCCTCGGCGAGGGCGAACAGGATCACCATCGGCAGCGCCAGCGCGATCATCGTGAACGGGTCGCCGCCCGGGGTGGCGATCGCCCCGAAGACGAACATCAGGAAGATGACCATGCGGCGGTGCTTTGCCACCGTGGCCCGCGGCAGCACGCCGATGACGTTGAGGAAGACCATCAGCAGCGGCAGCTCGAAGGAGACGCCGAAGACGATGAGGAGCACCAGGGCGTATCCGAGGTACTCGTCGAGGGTGATGGTCGGGATCGCGTTCTCCGGCGCGAAGCCGAGCAGGATGGCCAGGCCGGTGTCCATCACGAAGTAGGCCAGGGCCGCGCCTGCGAGGAAGAGCGGGACCGCCATCCCCAGGAAGGCCAGCGAGTAGCGCTTCTCGTTGCGGTACAGGCCCGGCGTCACGAAGGCCCAGATCTGGTAGAGCCAGATCGGGGACGTGACGACCAGCCCGAACATCGCGGCGACCTTGAGGTTCACGAAGAAGGACTCGAAGACGCCGAGGACGAGGAAGGTGCACTCGCCGCGCAGCTGATGCGACTGCTGGAGGCTGCAGTAGGGCGCGGAGACGAAGTTCCAGACCGGGTCGAAGAAGACGAACCCGAGGATGATGCCGGCGACCAGCCCCAGCAGCGCGACGACCAGGCGGTTGCGCAGCTCGCGCAGGTGCTCCATGAGCGGCATGCGCCCGTCCGCCGCCTCCTCGGACGGCACGGACCCGTTACGGCCCGGCTTGGGCCACTTCAGCAGTGCCATTCGCGAATCCCGGTCCGAGGAGTGAGGTGTTCAGGAAGGAGGACGGCGTGCAGCCTACTGCTGCTTGGGAGCCCCCGACTGGGCGCGCAGCCGGGCCGCCTGCTCCTCCAGGGCGCGGGCCTGCTCCTCGGCCGTCGGCGCGGCGGCCGGAGCCGGCGTGGCGATCTGCTGCGGGGCCGGGGCGACGGGCTGCGCCTGCACCACCGTGGCGGTCGGCGCGGCGGTCTCGTCGTCCTCGCGGAGCTTGGAGGTCTCCGCCTTGAAAATGCGCAGCGACCGGCCGAGCCCGCGAGCGGCCTCGGGGAGCTTCTTGGCACCGAACAGCAGCACCAGGATCAACCCGATGATGATCAGCTCAGTGGGTCCCAGGTTGGGCATGACACATCCTTAAGCCGAGCGACGTGCAGTCTCTGTGCCGATCGTACGCTGCCCGGGGCGCAGACTCATCCCTCCGTGCCCCGGTCCTCGTCCGGCCGTCCGCCGGAGGAGTCCCGGACGGCCTCCAGCCGCCGCCGCGTCCGGTCCACCTCCCGGCCCAGCTCACGGGTGGCGAGCAGCACCCGGGCCCCCATCAGGCCCAGGACCGCCACTCCCGCGAAGCCCAGTCCGACCGCGGCGAGGATCCAGCTCATGTCACCGGATCCTAACCGCCTGTCCGCCGTACGTCCGCCACCGATTCAGGAGGCCGACCCCTGACCGCGTGCCCGCCGTACGTCCGCCGCCTGTCCGCCACCGGTTCAGCGGACCGACTCGTAGCGCGCCAGCGCCGCCGTGGCCGCGGCCCGCACGCTCTCGGCGAGCGAAGCCGGGGAGACGACCCGGCCGGTGCCGCCCAGGCGCAGCGCCAGCCGGAGCAGCCAGCTCTGGTCGCGGGCCCGCAGGGCCACCCGCAGGCGGCCCTCGCCGAGTTCCTCGACGCTCTCGCACGGGTAGTACTCGGCCACCCAGCGGCCCGCCGCGGTCAGCTCCAGCTCCACCAGCTCGTCGGTGGGCGAGGGGCGGAACACCCCGGGCGTCACCTCGTCGGGCACCGCGTCGGCGGGCGGGTCGGCGGCCACGTCCAGCAGGTCCACGTCGAGCATGCGGTCCAGCCGGAACAGGCGCACCGCCTCGGCCCGGTAGCACCAGCCCGACAGGTAGGAGCGGCCGTCCACCACGACCAGCCGCATCGGGTCGACCTCACGCGGGGTGATCTCGTCGCGGCCCGGCACGTAGTAGCGGAGCGAGAGCCGCCTGCGGCGGCGCAGCGCCTCGTTGACGGCCGGCAGCGCGTCGGGCGTGGCGTCCACCTCGACGGCGACCTGGCTGCTGACCGCGGCGGCGCCCTCCCCCGCGGCCTGCTCGAACTTGGCAATGACCCGGGCCAGCGCGTCGCGCTCGCCGAACTCCGGCATCTCGGCGAGCATGCGCAGCGCCACCAGCAGCGCGCTGGCCTCGTCCACGCCCAGGCGGAGCGGGCGGGCGATGGTCTCGGCGTTGTCGATGACGATCTCACCGCCGTCCCAGGAGACGTCGATCAGGTCGCCGGGGGTGTGGCCGGGCAGCCCGCACATCCACACCAGCTGCAGGTCGTCGATGAGCTGCTTCTCGGTCAGCCCGAAGACCTTCGCGACCTCGGGCACCTCCGCCCCGGGGTGGGACATCAGGTAGGGCACGAGGGCCAGCAGCCTCGGCAACCGGTCGGCCGTCCCGCTCACTGGTGCACCATCCCCTCGTCGGTGGCCGGAAGGGCGCCGGCGCACCCGGGGCGCCGCCGGGTCGCCTCTCCCCGCTCGCCGTACGGGCGGCCCGCGGGGGCCGCCCCGCTCACCGTGCCCGCCGTACCGGGTCCAGTCCGGACGATCATGCCAGCGCTCCCTTCAGGCGGCAGATGACGGCCTCGCGGGCGTCGGGCGGCCCGACCACCTCGGCGTCGGCGGCGAACCCGGCGACCCAGCCGGCCAGCCTCTCGGGGTCGGTGAAGTCGACCTCCAGCTCGTCCCAGCCCTCGCCGGCGGGCCGTACGGCCTTCGCCACCTGGCGCAGGCCCTGGCAGGCGCCCTCGCGGGCCCTGATGACCGCGGTGCGCGGGGTCAGGGGCCCGTCGTCGCGGTAGCCCACCATCGACTTGATGTCGACGCCCTCGGGGACCGTCACGGTGCCGGGGCGGCCGGCCGGGACCACCGGCCCGGTGATCCGGCTGAGCCGGAAGACCCGGGGGGCGTCGCGGTCGCGGTCGTGGCCGACGACGTACCACCGGCCGCGGCGGCTGACCACGCCCCACGGCTCGACGGTCCGGGTCAGCACGCTCTCCCCGGCCGCGACGCGGTAAGGGAAGCGGACCGGGCGCCGGTCGCGCACGGCCTCCCACAATGCCGGGAAGGCCGGGTCGCTGGTGTCGACCCGCAGCTCCAGCGCGCCGCCGAGCATGCCGCCGGTCTCGTCGGTCTCCACTCCCCCGGCGCGCAGCTTCAGCAGCGCCCCGCTGGCCGCCTCGGCCAGGCTGGCCCGCTGCCACACCCGGGCCGCCAGGCCCACGACGGCGGCCTCGTCGGGCTCCAGGGTGATCTCGGGCAGCTCGTAGGCCTGCCGGACGATCCGGTAGCCCGGATCCTCCTCCCAGGGGTCCTTCTGGACCTCGATCGGGATGCCGATCTCGCGCAGTTCGTTCTTGTCGCGCTCGAACATCCGCTGGAAGGCCTCGTCGTTGGCCGAGTCGTAGCCGGGCACGGCCTGGCGGATGTGCTCGGCGCTCAGCGGCCGCCGCGTGGCGAGCAGGCAGATCACGAGGTTCAGCAGCCGCTCGGTCTTCCGGCGTGACATCCGGCCTCCCTCCCTGTTCAAATGACGCTACCCTTCCCCGCGTGATCAGATGGCGCAGGGGCGAGGTCGTACGGATCCGGCGCGAGTGGCCGGGGGCGGTGGAGCTGGACGTCGCCACCGAGGAGGGCCAGGCGCGCGCACTCGCCTATCCCGCCCTCGTGGGACGCCCCGAGCCCGGCGACGCGGTCCTGCTCAACACGACCGCGCTCGCGATGGGTCTCGGTACGGGAGGTTACGCCATGGTGGTGGCGCTTCCCGACCGTTTGCCGGAAGATCCACACGGACCGGGACATCTGGTGAAGGCACGCTACACCCCGCTGCAGGCCACCGTGCCCGGCGCCGACGAGCAGGGCTCCCCGCACCACGAGGTCCTGCGCGAGGCCGATTCCCTGGACGGGATGCCGGTGGTCGTCGCCGACCTGCACTCGGCCCTCCCGGCGGTCCTGTGCGGCCTGTACGGCTCCCGCCCCGGCGTCCGGGTCGCCTACGTGATGCTCGACGGGGGCGCGCTGCCCGCCTGGTTCTCCATGTCGTGCGCGCGGCTGCGGGAGGTCGGCTGGCTGTGCGGGACGGTGACCACGGGCCAGTCCTTCGGCGGGGACGTGGAGGCGGTGACGGTGCACACCGGCCTGCTGGCGGCCCGGCACGTCCTGTCGGCCGACGTCGCGGTCGTCACCCAGGGGCCGGGCAACCTGGGCGGCGGGACCCGGTGGGGCTTCTCCGGCGTCTCGGCCGGGGAGGCGGTCAACGCCGCCGCGGTCCTGGCGGGCCGCCCGGTCGCGGCGCTGCGGGTGAGCGAGGGCGACCCCCGCGAGCGGCACCTCGGCCTCTCGCACCACTCGCTGACCGCCTACGGGCGGGTCGCCCTGGCCCCCGCCCGGGTGGCGCTGCCCGAGCTGCCGGGCGGGTTCGGCGCCCGGGTGGCCGAGCAGGCCCGGCCGCTGGGCGAGCGGCACGAGCTGGTGCCCGTGCCCGTGGACGGGCTGCACGAGGCGCTGGAGGCGTCGCCGGTGCGGCTGTCCACCATGGGGCGGGGGCTGGAGGAGGACCGGGCCTACTTCCTGGCCTCGGCCGCCGCGGGCAGGCTGGCGGCCTCGCTGCTGCCGTAGGAGCCCGCGCCGCCGGGGCCCTCGCCGTCACCGGCCGCCCCGCCGTCGTGGAAGTCCCTGAACGTGAAGGCCCGCGGGCCGGGGCCCTCGCGCCGGAGCAGTTCCAGCCGCTCCATCCCCTCCGCCAGCGAGGGGATGTGCCCTTCGGGGATCCACCACATCACCGAGTACGGCTCCGCCATGCTCAGAAACCACTCCCGGCGCCGCTGCAGCACCGGCAGGTGGGCGCTGCGGTAGACGAAGTTCCACAGCGCCTCGCGCGACTCCCAGACGGAGAAGTTGATCACCAGGTCGTCGCCGTAGTCGTGCTGGACCGTGGCCTGCGGGTCGTCCTCGCTCTCCTTGAGCCGCCAGACGAAGCCGGGGGACTCGTCGGAGATCTTGTTGACCGGTTCGAGGAGCGCGACGAAATCAGCGATCTCGGGCGAGTCCAGGGGCGCGCGGAGGCGAGCGACGTTCAACTGTGCCAGATGCATGACCTCAGCAGACCATCCCCGCGCCTTCTATGTCAATTGTCATTATCTATAGAGAGGCTCACACAGCACTCCCCCGGCCGCGGATCCGACCGGGCCCGCCCGGGGTCGCGTCCGAGTCCCTCCAGCAGTCCCCGGCACAGGGCCAGGTTCATCGAGCAGACCAGCAGCGGGTGCTCCTCGGCCAGGACGTGGAACGGGCAGTTGCGCAGCCGCAGGCGGCCGTCCTCCTCGTAGGGCTCGTAACCGCGCCGCCGCAGCAGGTCATCGAGATCACCGGAGTCGCCGAGCACTCCGGCCGCGTCCGGCCCTCCGGCCGCCCCCTCCCGGCCGCGCGACGGGTCCTGACCGCCCGGTCCACCCGATCCGCCCGGTCCACCCGATCCGCCCGATCCGCCCGGCCCCGGCTCGCCCCGTCCGCCCGCGAGCCTGCGCCCCGCCCGCCGGGCGGCCTCCTCGGCCCGCTCGTCCCCGCCGAGCAGGTCGACCGCCTCGGCCAGCACCAGGGCTAGCGTGCGGTAGTCGCGGGACGGGACGCTCACCTGCCACTCCCCCGGCGCCCGGCGGTAGACCTTGGCCGGCCGGCCACTCCCCGGCCCGGTCCGCTCCCCCAGCCGTTTGAACCCGGACTCCAGCAACCCGGCCTCGACCAGCTTGTCCAGGTGGAACGCGGCGAGCGTGCGCTGCACCCCCGCCGCCTCGGCCGCCTCGTTGCGCCCCACCTCGCGTCCCTGGGCGACCACGTACTCGTAGACCGCCCGCCGTACGGGATCGTTCAGGACCGCCACCGCGCTCAGATCGTCGCCGTTCACGGCCGGAGTCTAGTCCGCCCGGCCACCGCCCCATCGCCCCGCTCGCCCGGACCGGCCCGGGCCACGGCAGGGCCGCGGCAGGCGGCGGCGCGCGGGCCCCGTCCGGTGGTCCGCCGGACGGCCCAACAGGGTCCACCGGGGTCCACCGGGCGCCTCAGTAGGCGGCGAGCACGTCCACGACGAAGACGAGGGTGTCGGAGGGCTTGACCAGAGGCGGCAGCCCCTGCCGGTAGCCGAGGGCCGGGGGCACGACCATCGCGACGCGGCTGCCGACCGGGACGCCGGTCAGGGCGCGGTCCCAGCCGGGGATGACGGCGCCCTTGCCGATCCGGAAGGCCTTGGGCCGCCCGGTCCGCCAGGTGGAGTCCAGCACGGCGTCCGACCCCCAGACCCTGCCCTCGTACTGGACGACGAGGAGCCGGCCCGCCTGGGTCCTCGCCCCCCTGCCCCGGAAGAGCACCTCGGTCTCCAGGCCGGCGGGGGGACGGCCGTCCGGCAGGGTGAGGGCCGGCCGCTCCCCGGGACCGCCGGTGATCTTCACTCCGGCGAGCTCCCCCGGGCCGCCGGACCCCTGCGCGGCGGCGCCCGCCGGGAACGCGCCGAGCACGTCGATCACGTAGAACAGCGTCTCCCCGGCGCTCATCCCGCCGGGCGGATTGGGCCCGTAGCCCTCCTCCGGCGGGATCGCCGCGACGACGCGGCTGCCGACCCGGTGGCCCTGGAGCGCCTTGCCCACCCCGGTGACCGCCCCGTTCAGCGGGAAGGAGGCGGGCACCCCCTGGTCGAAGCTGGAAGCCAGCAGGCGGTTGTCCCGGCCGTCCCACACGTGCGCGGTGTAGTGGGCGACGACGAGGTCGCCCGGCTCCACCACGGCTCCGGTCCCGGCCATCTGCTCGCGGACCCGCAGGTCCTCGGAAGGACCGCCGGCGGGGAAGCCGATCTCCGGCTCGGCGCCGAAGTCGCCGCCGACGGCGATGTCCGGGCCCGCCTGCCCGCCCGCGGTGCAGCCGCAGGCCAGCGCGAGCGAGAGCACGACGAGCAGGGCCCGAGGACGCATCCGGCTCCCCCTGGATCGGTGGATGCGCCCACCCTAACCCGCTATTGGGGGAGATGTCAGTAACATGCGGCAGGCCCGGTCGCGCGCGTGCGCGACCGGGCCTGCCCCTGCCCTGCCGGCCGCGACGCCCGCCCGGGGGGAGCGTCGCGACCGGCCGGACCGGCGCCTAGTAGGCGCCGACGATGTCCACCAGGAAGACCATGGTGTCGGTGCCCTTGATGTTCGGGGCGCGACCCTCGGGACCGTAGCCGAGGTCCGGCGGGATGGTGACCAGCACGCGGCTGCCGACCGTCTGGCCGACCAGCGTCTGGTCCCAGCCCTTGACGACCTGGCCGACGCCGATCGGGAAGGTCGCCGGCTCGCCCCGGCCCCAGCTGCTGTCGAACTCCTTGTCGGTGCCCCAGATCTTGCCGATGTAGTGGGCCATGAGCTTCTGGCCGGACTTCACCTCGGGGCCGGTGCCCTTGATGACGACCTTGGAGATCAGCTCCTTGGGCGCCTTCTCACCGGTCTTCGTGGTCAGCTTGGGCGTCTTGCCGGGGCCCGGGTTCTCGACCTTGACGCCCTTGACGCCGGGGTCCGTGGCCTTGCCGTCCACGGTGACGGGCTTCGGCGCCGGCGGCTCCAGGCCCACCATGTCCAGCACCAGCACCTGGGTCACCTCGGCCTGGCCCTGCTGCTTGGCCTGCTCCAGCTGCTGCGGGGACAGGCTGTCGGGGGCCACCACGGCGACGTGGCGGCCCCCGGGCTTGGCCCCGACGAACGCCTCCTTCAGGACCGACGGCAGCTGGTCGCTGACCGGGATGGTCTCCGGGGAACCCGTGTCGTAGGTGGACATGGCCGCGGCGTTGGTCTTGCCGTCCCACGTGTAGACCGTGTAGTTGACGATGACGTTGTCGCCGACCTTGAACTCCGTGCCGGAGCCGTCCTTGACCGTCTCCTCGACGGACTTCTTCGCGGGCGCGCCCGTCGGGAAGGTCACCGTCGGCTTCTTGCCGACGTCGCCCGTCACCTTGATGCCGCTGCCGGCGGCGGGCTTGGTGCCGCTCTGATCGGTGCCGCAGGCTGCGGCGAACAACAGAGGCACTGCGGCCAGTACGGCCAGGCTGCGGCGGCGCATTCGATATCCCTCAAGCAGACGTCAGGTTCGCGCCACACTATCCGACTGCCGTATACGGCAGGGATAAGCGGTGAAACGTTCATCCCCGCGAACACGCACCGCCCGACCGCGACGGACCGCCCGCCGGGTGCCCGTCGCGGGCGGCGGACCGCCCGGCCGCTCCTGCCGTCCCCGGACGGCGGACGGCGGACCGCCCGCCGCCCGGGCCGCCGTCACATGCCCGCGATCAGCTTGTCCACCCGCTCGTCCACGCTGCGGAACGGGTCCTTGCACAGCACGGTCCGCTGCGCCTGGTCGTTGAGCTTCAGGTGCACCCAGTCGACGGTGAAGTCGCGCCGCTTCTCCTGCGCCCGCCGGATGAACTCGCCGCGCAGCTTCGCCCGGGTGGTCTGCGGCGGCACCGACTTGGCCTCGAAGATCTTCAGGTCGGAGGCCACCCGCTCCACCGCCCCGCGCTTCTGCAGCAGGTAGAACAGCCCCCGGCGGCGGTGCACGTCGTGGTAGGCCAGGTCGAGCTGGGCGACCCTCGGGCTGGAGAGCGGCAGGTCGTACTTGGCTCGGTAGCGCTCGATCAGCTGGTATTTGGTCACCCAGTCGATCTCCCGCGCGACCAGGTCCAGGTTGCCCGTCTCGACGGCGTTGAGCGTGCGCTCCCACAGCTCCAGCACCCGGTGGCTGATCTCGTCGCCGCCGCGCCGGTCGACGAAGTCGCGGGCCTTGGCCAGGTATTCCTGCTGGATCTCCAGCGAGGACGCCTCCCGGCCGTTGGCCAGGCGCACCCGCCGGCGGCCGGTCATGTCGTGGGACACCTCGCGGATGGCCCGGATCGGGTTCTCCAGCGACAGGTCGCGCATCACCGTGCCCGCCTCGATCATGCGCAGCACCAGGTCGGTCGCGCCGACCTTGAGCAGCATGGTCGTCTCGCTCATGTTCGAGTCGCCGACGATGACGTGCAGGCGGCGGAAGCGCTCGGCGTCGGCGTGCGGCTCGTCGCGGGTGTTGATGATCGGCCGCGACCGGGTGGTCGCCGAGGACACGCCCTCCCAGATGTGCTCGGCCCGCTGGGAGACGCAGTAGACCGCGCCGCGCGGCGTCTGCAGCACCTTGCCGGCGCCGCAGATGATCTGCCGGGTGACCAGGAAGGGGATCAGCACGTCGGCCAGGCGGCCGAACTCGCCGTGCCGTCCGACCAGGTAGTTCTCGTGGCAGCCGTAGGAGTTGCCGGCCGAGTCGGTGTTGTTCTTGAACAGGTAGATGTCTCCGGCGATGCCCTCCTCCCGGAGCCGCTTCTCGGCGTCCAGGAGCAGGCCCTCGAGGATGCGCTCGCCCGCCTTGTCGTGCGTCACCAGCTCGATGACGTTGTCGCACTCGGGGGTGGCGTATTCCGGGTGGCTGCCGACGTCCAGGTAGAGGCGCGCGCCGTTGCGGAGGAAGACGTTGCTCGACCGGCCCCACGAGACGACCCGGCGGAAGAGGTAGCGGGCGACCTCGTCGGGTGACAGCCGCCGCTGCCCCCGGAACGTGCAGGTGACACCGTATTCGTTCTCAAGCCCGAAGATGCGGCGGTCCATCGTTCTCCTAGCGAGGGGACTGTCGGGTTCACCCGGCAGGGGGTCACTTCCCTGTTGTGGTCCTTGTGTTCGAAACGGTCAGGGGTTGGCCGTCGCCTGCCTCGGCAGAGGGAAGCGAGAAGCCGCTCCGGCAAGGAGCGGAGGGGTCGCTTCCTCACACTATTCGCCAGGCACCTCGAGCGGGAAGGATCCGTCGGGGTTTTCGGTCGGGGGGCTTATGCCCCCCGGCCCGGGGGCGTAAGCGGACTCAGGGCGTGTAGATTTCCTGGAACTTGACGATCTTGCCCTTGTAGACGGTGATGAGTCCGGGCATCCTGCTCTTCTTGGCGTTGGCCAGCAGCGCCTTGCGGGAGCAGCGCTTGACGCCCAGACCGGTCTTCGGGCTCACGGTCGTGCCGGCCCTGGCCTTTCCGCAGCCGAAGGCGCTCAGATAGACGACGTCCCCGGCGATCGGCGAGGCGTAGGCGGTGACGTCGCCCTCCGGCGGGCCCACGAAGTAGCCCTCGGCGTACTTGGCGCGCTTCCACTTGATCGGCTCGTACTCGACGTGCCGGGAGCCGACGTGGGTGATCCAGCCGCGCAGGACGCCGTCCCTGCGGGGGCTGATGCGCTTGGTGAAGTCGTGGCCGGGGTCGCGCTGGAACGAGGTGCCGAAGATCTTGGGGTTCGGGAGGTCCGGGACCGCCGCCGCCTCCGCCGCGGTCGTTCCGGCCAGGGCGAGGGCGAACACCGCGGAGGCCGCTGCAAGAGATCGCTTCATGTCCGTTACGACGGCGCCTCCCGGTGATCGGTTGGGCGAGGGGCCGGTGATCCGCGTCACACCCCCGGCGAGGGGTACGGCGGGCCCGCCGTACCCCTCGCCTGGAACCCGCCGTATCCCCCGGCCCAGAGGGGTCAGCCGCCGGAGCCGGTGTCGATGTCGCCCTCAGGGCCGGTCGCCGGACCGTCCGCCGGGCCGGCGCCGCTCTCCGGAGCCGAGACGGCCCCGGGCGCGGACTCCGACTCCGCGGGCGGCGCCTGCGCGGCACGCCCCGCCGCGGCCTCGGCGAGCAGCGTCTCGAGCCGGGAGCCGACGAGCCGCTGGAACTTGCGGTGCTCGCGGTTGCGGTCGAGCACCGCCACCTCCAGCTGCCCCACCGGCGGACGCTCGCCGCCCGGCTCGGTCAGCGCGGCCAGCGCCGCCTCCAGCGCCTGCGCCAGCGTCATGCCCTCCCGGTAGTGCTCCTTGAGCCGGGTGGTCACCGCCTCCGCCTGGCCGCCCATCACGGCCATGCCGTGCTCGTCGAAGACCGAGCCGTCGAAGGTCAGCCGGTAGATCGCGTCGGTCTCCGGGGTGTCGCCGACCTCGGCGACCACCACCTCCACCTCGAACGACTTGATCGACTCGGTGAAGATCTGCCCGAGGTTCTGCGCGTACAGGTTGGCCAGCCCGCGCGCGGTCACGTCCGAGCGGTCGTAGGTGTAGCCGTTGATGTCGGCGTAGCGGATGCCGCCCAGCCGCAGCGCCTCGAACTCGTTGTAGCGGCCGACCGCGGCGAACCCGATCCGGTCGTAGATCTCGCTGATCTTGTGCAGCGCCCGGGAGGGGTTGGGGGCGACGAACAGGATGCCGTGCTCGTACTGGAGCACGACCACACTGCGGCCGCGCGCGATGCCCTTGCGCGCGTAGTCCGCCTTGTCCCGCATGATCTGCTCAGGGGACGCATATCCAAAGGGCATGGACACCGTGGTGCTCTTCCTCTCGTGTCAGCGCGGCTCGTGTCAGCGCAGCGGGGCGACGGGACCGTCGGGGTTGGTCATGCGGCCGGCCACGGTCGCCTGGACGTACTCGGCGACCTCGTCGTCGGGCAGCCTGCGGAACCCGTCGGCGGTGATCGTGGCGACCACCGGCCAGATCCTGCGGGTCACGTCGGGCCCGCCGGTCGCCGAGTCGTCGTCGGCCGCGTCGTAGAGCGACTGGATGAGCGCCATCACGGTGTCCTCGGGAGAGGCCCCCTCCCGGTAGAGCTTCTTCAGCGAGCCCCGCGCGAAGATCGAACCGGAGCCGATCGCGTGGTGGTGGAACTGCTCGTACGGCCCGCCGCCCACGTCGTAGCTGAAGATCCGGCCGCCGTCGATGTCGGGGTCGTAGGCCGCGAACAGCGGCACCACCACCAGGCCCTGCATCGCCATCGCCAGGTTGCCCCGGATCATCGTGGCGAGCCGGTTGGCCTTGCCCGCCACCGAGAGCGTCCGGCCCTCCATCTTCTCGTAGTGCTCCAGCTCCACCCGGTAGAGGCGGGCCATCTCGATGCCGGTGCTCGCCGCCCCGGCGATGCCCATGCACGAGTGGTCGTCGGTCCGGAAGACCTTCTCGATCTCCCGCTGGGCGATGATGTTGCCGGAGGTGGCCCGGCGGTCTCCGGCCATCACCACGCCTCCGGCGCAGGTGGCCGCGACGATCGTGGTCGCGTGCGCGATCTGGTCGCCGACCGGCGCCGCCAGGTTGTCGTTGCGGCCGGGCAGCAGCTCCGGCGCGTAGGACCCGACGAACTCGGTGAACGAGGAGTTGCCGGTGTTCGTGAAGATGTGGTTCACCATGCCGGCGGGCAGGTCCCTGTGCGATGCCACGCGACTCCCTCCAAGACTTCCGTACATGTTCGAGCGACGCCGGAGGGCAAGGCCGACAGCCCTACCGGTGTGCTCGCCTAACGCCTGACCCTACTCACCCATCCGTCCCCCATGCACTCCCCTCGATCAGCTCAGCGCGAACCCGGTCCGCCCGGGTTCCCGAATCCCCGCACCCCGCGCCCGCCGCGTGGTCCGCCGCTATCGTGGCCGCGCGGGGAATCATCGGAGCGGACTCACCCGGGGGAGCCCATGGCGCCTGACACCGACGTCACCGGCATCGACGAGATCACCGTCGTCCCGCACACCCACTGGGACCGCGAGTGGTACCTGCCCTTCCAGCGCTTCCGCGCCGGGCTGGTCCGCATGCTCGACCGGGTCCTCGACGCCCTGGCCGCCGACCCCGCCCACCGCTTCACCATGGACGGCCAGCTCGCCGCGCTGGAGGACTACCTGGAGGTGCGGCCCGAGCGCCGCCCGCTGGTCGAGGCCCTCGTCGCCGGGGGCCGCCTCGCCGCCGGCCCGTGGCTCGTCCTCGCCGACGAGTTCCTGTGCGCGGGCGAGACCCTCATCCGCAACCTCGAGTACGGCGTGCGCGGCGCCGAGGAGCTCGGCGGCGCGATGCGCGTCGGCTACCTCCCCGACCAGTTCGGCCACTGCGCCCAGATGCCGCAGATCCTCCGGCTGGCCGGGTTCGAGCACGCCTGCCTCTGGCGCGGCGTGCCCGCCCGCGTCGACCGCGCCGCCTTCGCGTGGACCGGAGCGGACGGCACCGCCGTCCGGACCCAGTACCTCCCCGGCGGGTACGGCAACGCCGCCCACCTGCTCAGCGGCCCCGCCGAGGCGCTGGCCGACCGGCTGGCCGCCCTCACCGAGACCCTGCGCCCCTGGCACCCGGACGGCCCCGTGCTGGCCATGTACGGCAACGACCACACCACCCCCGACCCGGGAGTCACCGCGGCCGGGCTGCGCCTGGCCACCCTCGGCGAGTACCTCGCCGCCCGCGGCCCGTCCGTCGACGGCCTGCCCGTCGTGGAGGGCGAGCTGCGCTCCCACGCCCGCGCCCACCTCCTGCCCGGCGTCGTCTCCGCCCGGGTCCCCGTCAAGCGGGCCATGGCACGCGCCGAACGCGTCCTCATCCGCTACGCCGAACCGCTGGCCGCCCTCTGGCTGCCCGGCGGCGCCGCCGAGGGCGTCCGTGGCCCCCACGGCACCTCCGACGGCGTCCATGGTCCTCAGAGCACCTCCGACGCCGGCCCGGACGACGTCTCCGGTGCCGCCCGGCCGGACGGCGCCGGTTCCGCCGCGCGGCTGCTTCTCGACGCGGCCTGGCGCCGCCTCATCGCCTGCAGCGGGCACGACTCCGTCACCGGCTGCGGATCCGACGAGACCGCCCAGCAGGTCGCCGCCCGCATCGCCGAGGCCGAGCAGACCGCCCAGGCCGTCGTCGACCTGGTCGGCGCCTCCCTCGCCGACCGGGCCGGCCGCGACCGGCTCGTGGCCGTCAACCCCTCCCCCTTCACCCGGACCGCCCTGGTCCTGGCCGACCTCCCCGAGGCCCGCTCCCGGCTGCTCGGCCCCGGCGGGGAGCCGGTGCCGCTGCAGCGGCTCGAGCTCGCCCCCACCCTGCTCGGCGAGACCGTCGTGGACGACCTCACCCGGCTCCTCGGCCGGATCCACGACCGCGAGACGTCCGGCCAGGAGATCGTCTCCTGGAGCGCCGAGGAGGATCTCTTCACCGTCGTCGTCGGCCGCCACGGCTCCTCCGGGTACGACTACGCCGACCTGCGCCGCGCCGTCCTCGACGGCGCGGCGGCCCGCCCCGGCCCCTGGCGCGTGCGCACCCTCGCCGAGCCCGTCGTCACCGTCGCAGCCCTCGTCACCGTCCCGCCACTCGGCCGCACCGTCCTGACCGCGGCGCCCGTCGCCGGCGCCACCACGGAGTCCGGGCCCGCTCCGGAACCCTCCACCCCGGAACCCTCCATCGTGGAATCCCCCTCCGCGGAACTCTCCGTCCAGGGACCCCCCGCCGTGGAGACGCCGGTCCGTCCGGACGGGGCCGCCGCGTCCCGTTCCCCCGCTTCCGCCCCGGACGGCCCCCGCTGGAGCCGCCCCGCCGAGGGCGTCCTCGACAACGGGCTGCTCCGCGTCGCCGTCGCCCCCGACGGCACCCTCTCCCTCGCCTCCCGCGACGCGCAGACCCACGGCGTCGGCCGCATCGTCGACGGCGGCGACGCCGGGGACACCTACGACCACGCGCCGCCCCGCCACGACCTCCAGGTCGACACCCCCGTCTCCGTCGAGGTCGAGAGCGTCTGCGCCGGGCCGCTGGTGTCGGTGCTGGAGATCCGGCGCACCTACCGGTGGCCCGTCGAGTCCTGGGAGCACGGCCGCTCCGAGGACACCGAGCCCGTCACGGTCACCACCCGTGCCGAGCTCCGCGCCGGCGAGCCGTACCTGCGGCTGGAGACCTCCTTCGACAACCGCGCCCGCGACCACCGGGTCCGCTGGCACGCCCCGCTCCCCCGGCCCGCCGCCGAGTCCTTCGCCGAGGGGCAGCTGGCCGTCGTCCGGCGCGGCCTGACCGCCGAGGGCGGCTGCGGCGAGCACCCCCTGCCCACCTTCCCCGCCGAGGGCTTCGTCGCCGCGGGCGGTCTCGCCGTCCTGCTCGACCAGGTCACCGAGTACGAGCTGACCGGCGGGGAGCTCGCCCTGACCCTGCTCCGCTCCGTGGGCCACCTGTCGCGCGACCGCAACGCCCACCGCGAACGGCCCGCCGGTCCACAGCTGCCCACCCCCGCCGCCCAGTGCCCCGGCCCCACCGCGATGCGCTTCGCCGTGCTCCCGCACGCGGGCACCTGGGACGAGGCGGGCCTGCCCCGCCTGGCCGAGGAGTATCGCCACGAGCTGCTGGCCGTACCGGGCTCGGGAGGCGATGCCTGCGCCTCTCCGGCGGCCGGGCCCACGGCGGGCCCCGGCGGGCGGCTCTGCGTCGAGGGCCGGGGCGTGGTGCTGACGGCGCTGCGCGAGCGCGGCCACGCACTGGAGATCCGCCTGGTCGCCGAGCATCCGGCCGCCACCGAGGCGGTGATCCGCGGCTCCTTCACCGCCGCCCGCCGCGCCGACCTGCTCGGCGCGGCGGGCGAACGGCTGGAGGTCACCGGCGGCGCCGTACGGCTACCGCTGCGCCCCTTCGAGATCGCGACCGTTCATCTGATCGGCTGACGGTGCCGGACAGCCGCTGCCGCCGCCTCGTCCCCGGCGGCGGCGATGCCGGCCGCCTCCTCGTCCGCGATCCCTCCCCAGGTCTGCCCGAGTGGTGGATTCGCACATTTCTTATTACTGACCGCCCTTCTGTACGTAACTGCGCACGAACTCCTCTGCGTTCTCTTCGAGGACTTCGTCGATCTCGTCCAGGATCGAGTCGACATCGTCCGAGAGCTTCTCCTGGCGCTCCTGAACGTCGGAGGTCGAGGAGGCCTCGACCTCCTCCACCTCACGGTCGGTCCGGCCGGTCTGCTTCTGGCCGCCGGTGTCCTTGCTAGCCATCTGTGGCACCTCCGCCTGGGGGACGTCTGTACTCCGTATCTTCCCCGAACCGGCAGACATTTCGCGCGGATCAGCCCGCGATCTTTGCCCGCCGCCCGGGTCGTGTCCGCCAGACAACCTCCCCCTCCACCTCCGGGGCAAATCCACCGCTTGACCGGATAGTGCAACTACCCAATAATTGGGCAGCGCTACTATCCAGCCAAGGAGACCCTTCGCATGTCGCCGTCATCCCTGAGCACCGCCGGAGTGCTGCTCATCACCGTTCCCGCCGTGGCCTTCGGCGGCCTCTCGCTGCTCGCGCACATCATGCGCGACATCCCCGGCTACCTGGACAATCCGGTCCGGCGCGGCCTGTGGCGGGCGGGTCACGCCCACGCGGGCGTCCTGGTGCTCTTCGCCCTGGTCGCCCTGCTCTACATCGACCAGACCGACCTGTCCGAGGGCATGAAGAGCCTGACGCGGACACTGATCGTGGCCGCGCCGATCCTGATGCCCCTCGGCTTCTTCCTGTCGGTGGTGCGCCCCTCGGACACCAGGCCCAGCAAGCTCATCTGGCTGGTGGCGCTCGGCGGGATCTCCCTGGGAGCCGGCACCCTCAGCCTCGGAATCGGTCTCGTGTGATGCCCTTTACGGCGTAGATTCATGCCTTTTCGGAGCGATCGATCGCTTCTGGAGCGGTCCAATTAGGTCTTCGCCTCCGATCCCTGGGATCATTGTCCCGTGAGCACCATCGTCGCCGGCCGGTACCAGCTCGTCGCCCCCGTCGGACAGGGGGCGACAGGCGTCGTGTGGCGGGCCTACGACCTGCTGCTGGAGAGGGACGTCGCGCTCAAGGAGATCGCCCTGCCTCCGGGACCCGGCGCGGCCGAACGGCGGCGGCGGGTGGTCAAGGAGGCCCGGATGGCCGCCCGCCTGAGCCACCGGGGCATCGTGACGGTGCACAACCTGGCCGAGGAGGCCGAGCGGCTCTGGATCGTCATGGAGTTCCTGGAGGCGCTGACCCTGCACGACACCGTGGTGCAGGCGGGTCCGCTCCCCGCAGAGCTCGTGGCGAAGATGGGGCGGCGGCTGCTGGAGGCGCTGCGGCACGCGCACGACGGCGGGGTGGTCCACCGGGACATCAAGCCCGCCAACATCATGCTGACCGGTGACCGGGTGGTGCTGGCGGACTTCGGATTCGCGGGCTTCGAGAGCACGGCGACGACCTCGATGCGCGGCACTCCGGCGTTCATCGCGCCGGAGACCCTGCAGGGCAGGGGCGGCACGCGCGAGGCCGACATGTGGTCGTTCGGCGCGACCCTGTACATGGCGGTGGAGGGCAGGACGCCGTTCCGCACGGTGGACTCCATGGCCGCGCTGATGGCGGCCCTGCAGGAGCCGCCGCGTGCGCCGAAGCGGGCGGGGGCCCTGGAGCCGGTGCTGCGGGGCCTGCTCCGCAAGGACCCGGCGGCCCGCCTGACGTCCGAGCAGACGTACGCGATGCTGGTGAACCTGCGCCGCCACAGCGCGGCCTGAGCCGTCCCGGTCATCCCGGAAATACGCTTCCGGTCAGCACCGAAATCGGAAAAAGGCACGAATGGCATTCCATGCCATTCGTGCAACTTAATCGTTATATGCGATACATGTCGTCACCCGGTCATGCACCGTTCCAGATGAAAACATCGATGCACGGAGGGGCCCGGTTTCTACGTGCAGCAGGTGGTCCATGGGAACGGGAAAGCGGCGACCGCTGGGGGATCGCTATCAACTGATCTCGCCGACCGGGCGGGACGGTCCGGGCATCATCTGGCGCGCCCACGACCTGCGGCTCCGCCGCGACGTGGCGATCAAGGAGATTCAGCCGCTGTTCCGCGCGGACGGCGCGGACCTGGACGGCGCACGGCGGCGGGCGATGCGCGAGGCCCGCTCGGCCGCGCGGCTGAGCCACCCGGCGGTGGTCGCGGTGCACGACCTGCTGGAGGAGGGCGGGCGGCTCTGGATCGTGATGGAGCTGCTGGAGGCGCTGACCCTCAAGGAGACGGTGGCCCACCTGGGCCACCTGCCCGTGCACTGGACGGCGTGGATCGGTTTCCAGCTGCTGGGAGGGCTGCGGCACGCGCACGGGGCGGGGGTGCTGCACCGGGACATCAACCCCGGGAACATCCTGCTGACGGGTGACCGGGTGGTGCTGGCGGACTTCGGCATCGCGGCGCTGAACGGGGATCCGAGCGCGTCGACCACGGTGCCGCTGCACTGCGCGCCGGCCTACGTCGCGCCCGAGCGGCTCCGCGGCCTCACCGCGAGCCCCGCGGCCGACCTGTGGTCGTTCGGCGCGAGCCTGTACTTCGCGGTGGAGGGCCGCCCGCCGTACCCGGGCTCGGACTCCCTGGCGGTGCTGGGCGAGGCCGTCAACCGCGACCCCGATCCGCCGGTGAAGGCGGGCCCACTCCGCCGGGTGCTGGAAGGGCTGCTCCGGCGGGACCCCTCGGACCGGATCACCGCCGACCACGCCGCGCGCCTGCTCTCGGCGATCCTCCGGATGGAGGGGGTGGCGGTGGATCCGCCCCGTCTCCCGGCCGCGCGGCTGCCTCCCGACTCGTTCGCGAGGTAGCCCGGACGGTCCCGGTCCGGGATTCGGCCGACCCCCGGACCCCCGGGACGGGCCCGTCCCGGAGGTCAGCCGGCTCGGCGGACGGCCGCGCGGTCCTCCGGCCGGGCGCACTCCGCGGCGAACCGTGCGGCCAGGTGGGGGTGGCCTGCCCAGTGCAGGTGCAGGTAGGAGGCGGTGACCCGGCCGTCGGCGAACCCGTCGGCTCCTCCCCGCCAGCGGAACAGCGGGCGGTCCGGGGCGGGCTCGACGGCGGTGCGGTGGAACTCGTGCCCCCGGTAGCGCTCGCCCTCCCTGGTCAGCACCGAGTCGCGGACGGCGACCGCGTCGCGGTAGCCGAGGGTGAGCCTGCCGGTCATCCCGGCCTCGGCGCCGACGACCCCGCACATGGGCCTGCCGTCCAGCGACCGCGCGAGGTAGAGCAGGCCCGCGCACTCGGCGGCGATCGGCCCGCCGAACGCGGCGATCCGCCGGCGGAGCGGCTCGTTGGCGGACAGCTCGTCGGCGTAGACCTCGGGGAAGCCTCCGCCGATGACGACGCCCCGGCTGCCCTCGGGCAGGTCCTCGTCGGTGAGCGGGTCGAACACGGCGAGCTCTGCCCCGGCCGCGGCCAGCAGTTCGGCCTGCTCGGTGTATCCGAAGGTGAAGGCCCTGCCCCCGGCGACGGCGATCCGGACGCCCTCCGGCAGCTGCGGCACGCCCCGCGGGTCCGGCACGCCCCGCGCGGCGGTGGACGCGCCGGAGCGCACGGGGGGCGCGCCGGCCGGTGCGGCGGACGCGCCGGTGACCGCGGCGGATGTACGGGTGGCCGCTGCAGACGCGCCGGTGAGTGCGGCGGCGCGCACGGCGAGGTCCGGGCTCCACGGGTCGCCGGGCAGCGGCGGGGCGGTGCGCGCGAGCCGTACGAGCGCGTCCAGGTCGCAGGAGCCCGCGACGAGCGCCTCGGCGGCGTCCATCGCCCCGGCCGCCCCGGAGCCGTGCTCGGCCGCGGTGACGAGGCCGAGGTGGCGGGAGGGCACGGCGACGGCGTCGCTGCGGCGGATCGCGCCGAGGACCGGGACGCCGCTCTCGGCGAGGGCCTCGCGCAGCAGGCTCTCGTGCCGTTCCGAGCCGACCCGGTTGAGGATCACCCCGCCGAACCTGAGCCGGGTGTCGTAGGAGGCGAAGCCGTGCACCAGCGCGGCCACGGACCTGCTCTGCCGGGCCGCGTCGACGACGAGGACGACCGGGGCGTCCAGCAGGCGCGCGACGTGCGCGGTGGAGGCGAACTCACCGGACCCCGCGCCGTCGTAGAGGCCCATCACCCCCTCGATCACCGCGACGCCGGCCCCCGCGGCGCCGTGCAGGAACAGCGGCACGACGAGTTCCTCCCCGACCAGCCACGGGTCGAGGTTGCGACCGGGCCTGCCGGTGGCCAGGGCGTGGTAGCCGGGGTCGATGTAGTCGGGTCCGACCTTGTGCGGGGAGACCGCCAGGCCGCGGCGGGTCAGCGCGGCCATGAGGCCGGTGGCGACGGTGGTCTTCCCGGCCCCGGAGGCGGGGGCGGCGATCACCAGCCTGGGCGCGGGAACGCTCATGCCCGCCCCGCCCCGGTACGGCCGGCCGCCCGGACCGCGGTCACCATTCGATGCCCTTCTGCCCCTTCTGCCCCGCGTCCATGGGGTGTTTGACCTTGCCCATCTCGGTGACGAGGTCGGCGGCGTCGACCAGGCGCGGGTCGGCGTCGCGGCCGGTGATGACGACGTGCTGGCTGCCGGGGCGGCCCGCCAGGGCGGCCAGCACGTCCTCGACGTCGATCCAGCCCCACTTGATCGGATAGGTGAACTCGTCCAGCACGTAGAGGCGGAAGGTCTCCGCGGCCAGGTCGCGTTTGATCTGCTCCCAGCCCTCGCGGGCGTCGGCGGCGTGGTCGGCCTCGCTGCCGGGACGCTGGATCCAGGACCAGCCCTCCCCCATCTTGTGCCAGGAGACCGGCCCGCCCTCGCCGGAGTCGCCGAGGACCCGCAGCGCCCGCTCCTCGCCGATGCGCCACTTGGCGGACTTGACGAACTGGAACACCCCGATCGGCCAGCCCTGGTTCCAGGCGCGCAGGGCCAGGCCGAAGGCCGCGGTGGACTTGCCCTTGCCGGGTCCGGTGTGCACGATCAGCAGCGGCCGGGTACGGCGCTGCCGGGTGGTCAGGCCGTCGTCGGGCACGCTGGCAGGTCTGCCCTGTGGCATGTCACGCCTTTCTGCAGGTCGACTTCTATGTGGTCACGTCCGGAGTGGTCACGTCCGGAGTGGTCACGTCCGGAGTGGTCACGTCCGGAGTGGTCACGTCCGGAGGCCGTGTCCGTGGCCGTCCGCGGCCTCCTCTGGAGCCTCTGGCCGTCTCTGGACGCCTCTGGCCGTCTGCGGCTCGCGGCCGGGCTCAGGCGGCGGTCCGCCGCCGGCGGACCAGGTCGGTGAGGTCGGCCAGATCGTCCAGGCGCACGGTCTCGGCGCCCATCCTGGCGGCCAGCGACCGGGCCAGACCGAGCCGGACGTACCCGTCCTCGCAGTCCACCACCACCGCGGCCGTCCCCGCCAGCAGCGCCGCCGCGCGGTGGGCCTGCTCCAGCGTGCCGGAGGTGGCCCGGCCGTCGGTCACCAGGATCAGCAGCGGCCGCCTGGCCGGGTCGCGGAGCCGTTCGACGCGGAGCACCTCGGCCGCCCGGACGAGCCCGGCGGCCAGCGGGGTGCGCCCGCCGGTGGGGAGTTCGCGCAGCCGGGCCGCGCCCGCCTCGACGGAGGAGGTGGGCGGCAGGACGAGGTCCGCGCGGGCGCCCCGGAAGGTGATCAGGCCGACCTTGTCGCGGCGCTGGTAGGCGTCGAGCAGCAGTCCGAGCACGACCGCCTTGACCGCCTGCATCCGGCGGCGGGCGGCCATGGAGCCGCTGGCGTCGACGGCGAACAGCACCAGGTTGCCCTCGCGGCCCTCCCGTACGGCCTCGCGCAGGTCGCCGCGGCGCACCAGCAGGCCCGGACCGGTCCGGCCGCGCTCCCGCTGGTACGGCGCGGCGGCCAGGACGGTCGCCGGCAGGTGGAGGGAGGCGGGGCGCCCCTCGGGGGCGCGGGCACCGGTGGTCCGCCCGAGGGGCGTCCTGGCCCGCGACCGCCGTCCCGGTGCTCCGGCTCCGACGCCGGGCACGGTGAACAGCCGGGCCCTGCGGGCCGGGCCGGCCTCGGCCACCTGCTCCGGTGCCGCGTCGCCGCTCCCCGCTCCGGAGGAGGACCCGGCCGCCGGGCCGGGGTCCGCCGTACCGGACCGCGGCGTGCCGGGTCCGCCGGGCGGCGGGGTGCCGCAGTCGGGCCCGCCGGGCGGGTCCGCGGACGCGCCGCCGGACGGTGCTCCGTCCGCGCCGGGACCGGAGGCCCGGCTCCCGTCCGCCCCGCCGGAGGGTCCGGAGCCGTCGGGACCGCCGGAGTCCCGGCCGCCCCCTCCTGCGCCGCCGTCCGGTTCGTCGGCAGGTCCGCCGCCCGGCCCCCCGCCCGGTCCGCCATCAGGCCCGTCGCCGGGTCCGCCGTCCGGTTCGTCGTCGGAGATCGCGTCGAGGAGGTCGTCGAGCCTGGACTCGTCCAGGCCGGGTGCGTCGAAGGGGTCGCGGCGGCGACGGTGCGGGAGAGCGAGCCGGGCCGCCTCGCGGACGTCGGCCGCGGTGACCTCGGTACGGCCCTGCCAGGCGGCGTGCGCGATGGCGGCGCTCGCCGTGACGAGGTCGGCGCGCAGGCCGTCCACCTCGAAGCCCGCGCAGACGGCGGCGATCCGCCGCAGCGCGGAGTCCGGCAGCGCCACCCGGGCGACCCGGGCCCGCGCCTCGGCGATCCGCGCGGCCAGGGCCGCCTCCTGCCCGGTCCAGGCCGCGGCGAAGGCCTCCGGGTCCGCGTCGTAGGCCAGGCGGCGGCGCACCACCTCGGCCCGCTCGTCCACCTCCCGCGACGCCCTGACCTCGACGGTGAGGCCGAACCGGTCGAGGAGCTGCGGGCGCAGCTCGCCCTCCTCGGGGTTCATGGTCCCCACCAGCAGGAAGCGGGCGGCGTGCCGTACCGACACGCCCTCGCGCTCGACGTAGCAGGTGCCGAGCGCGGCCGCGTCGAGGAGCAGGTCGACCAGGTGGTCGTGGAGCAGGTTGACCTCGTCGACGTAGAGCACGCCGCGGTGGGCGGCGGCCAGCAGGCCCGGTTCGAAGGCCTTCACTCCCTCGGTGAGGGCGCGTTCGAGGTCGAGGGAGCCGGCGAGGCGGTCCTCGGCGGCGCCGACGGGCAGCTCCACCAGCCGGGCGGGGCGGACCGCCGCATCGCCCGGCTCCGGCCCTGACGACCGGTGAGGACCGGGGCGGACGGCCGCCGCATCGGGCTCCGGCCCGGACGGCCCACGGGAATCGTGGGGCCCGTCGGGGCAGCGGGGGTCGGGGGCGGCTGGGTCGCAGGAGAAGCGGCAGCCGCGCACGACCTCGACGGGCGGCAGCAGCGCGGCCAGCGCCCGCACGATCGTGGACTTGGCGGTGCCCTTCTCCCCCCGGACCAGCACGCCGCCGACGCGCGGGGAGACGGCGTTGAGGACCAGGGCGAGTTTGAGGTCCTCCAGGCCCACGATCGCGGTGAAGGGGTAGTGCGAGTCGCGCACCGTCGGCATCTCCTCGGGGTGAGTCACGCGGGTGGGTCGGGCGGAGCGGGTGACGGCGACGGTTCTGCCCGGCGTCGCCGCGGAGAGCCGACCGGCCACCCGGCGGGGGAAGCCGAGCACGGATTCGCCCCCGTGGGGCGCCTCCGCCGGGTCGGTGAGCCGGGCGGCGAGCTCCGCGGTCCGGCAGTCCCGGCCTCGGCGGGCGTCATGCCGCGTCGGCGGCCGTGGTCCCGGTCGGCGAGGAGCGGGCCGGGCCCGGTCCGCAGGCCGAGCGCCTCGGCCGTCCGCAGGCGCCGCCGTCCGGGCGCCCGCACGGCGGCCGGGCCGTTCCAGCCTGGGCAGCAGCCGCAGGCCGGCGCGGCGCGGTCCCCGCTCGTCGAGTGGTTCGTCCTCCGGGGACGCGGCCCGTGCCGTCGCCGGTGTCGAGGCGTGGCGGAATCCGGCTCACGGGCACCTCCTTCAGGGATTGCGCGTCCCTTTTCGTAGGTCGGTGGCGGCCGGGTGACCTGGCTTCCGTCCCCACAGGGCCGGTTACAGTGGCGCGACCGCACCGGAATCTCACCGGATTTCCCCCGCGCCGCCACAAAACACCCGGAACGTATCCCGGGGCCGCCGCTCCCGTCAATCTCGTAAGATCACGCCCCTCGCCGGGCGGGGCGGATCTGCGCGGCGCCCGCGTCCGCGTCCGGGCGCACATCCGGGTACGCGGAACCGCCCCGTGACCTCGAGGCCCCGGGGCGGTCGCGTGCGGTCGTCCTCCGGCTCCGGTTCCTCACTTCTCGCCGGTGAGGGCGGTGACCAGCTCGGCGGCGGTGCGGCAGCGGTCGAACAGCTCGCCCACGTGGGCCTTGGTGCCGCGCAGCGGCTCCAGGGTCGGGACGCGCTGCAGGGACTCGCGGCCGGGGATGTCGAAGATGACCGAGTCCCAGGAGGCGGCGGCGACCGCCTCGCTGTACTGGCTCAGGCAGCGGCCGCGGAAGTAGGCGCGGGTGTCGCTGGGCGGCACCTCGACGGCGCGCTGCACCTCCTCCTCGGTCACCAGCCGCTGCATCCGGCCCCGGGCGACCAGGCGGTTGTACAGGCCCCGGTCGGGGCGGATGTCGGAGTACTGCAGGTCGACGAGCTGCAGGCGCGGGTGCGACCAGGGCAGCCCGTCGCGGGTCCGGTAGCCCTCCAGGAGCTCCAGCTTGGCGACCCAGTCGAGCTCCCCGGACAGCTGCATCGGGTCCTCGGCCAGGCGGGTCAGCACGGACTCCCAGCGGTCCAGGACGTCCTTGGTGGGCTCGTCCATGCCGTTGCCGCTGCGGGTCTCGGCGTACTTTCTGGCCAGCTCGAGGTATTCCATCTGGAGCTGGACGGCCGTCAGCCTCCGGCCGTCGCGCATCTTGATCTCGTACTTCAGCGTGGGGTCGTGGGAGACCGCGCGCAGCGCCTGGACGGGGTTCTCCACGGCGAGGTCGCGCGTGAAGTAGCCGTCCTCGATCATGGCGAGGACCAGCGCGGTGGAGCCCAGCTTCAGGTAGGTGGAGATCTCCGACATGTTGGCGTCGCCGATGATGACGTGCAGGCGCCGGTACTTCTCCGGGTCGGCGTGCGGCTCGTCGCGGGTGTTGATGATCGGCCGCTTGAGCGTGGTCTCCAGGCCGACCTCGACCTCGAAGAAGTCGGCCCGCTGGCTGATCTGGAAGCCCTCGCCGCGCGAGTCCTGGCCGATGCCGACGCGGCCGGCGCCGGTGACCACCTGCCGGGAGACGAAGAACGGGGTCAGGTGCCTGACGATGTCGGCGAACGGCGTGGCCCGCCGCATCAGGTAGTTCTCGTGGCAGCCGTAGGAGGCGCCCTTGTTGTCGGTGTTGTTCTTGTAGAGCTGGATCGGCGCGTTGGTCGGGATCGCCGAGGCGCGCAGGGCGGCGTCGTGCATGACCCGCTCACCCGCCTTGTCCCAGAGCACCGCGGCCCTGGGGTTGGTGCACTCCGGCGTGGAGTATTCGGGATGGGCGTGGTCGACGTACAGCCGCGCTCCGTTGGTGAGGATCACGTTGGCCAGCCCGAGGTCCTCGTCGGTGAGCTGGCTCGCGTCGGCCACCTCCCTGGCGAGGTCGAAACCCCGCGCGTCGCGCAGGGGGTTCTCCTCCTCGAAGTCCCACCGCGCCCGCCGCGCCCGGGCCGCCGAGGCGGCCAGATAGGCGTTGACGACCTGGGAGGAGGTCACCATCGCGTTGGCCCCCGGCTGTCCGGGCACGGAGATGCCGTACTCGGTCTCGATGCCCATCACCCGCCGTACCGTCATGCGCACCCTCTGTTCATCCGGGGCTGTCTTGTCCGCCGTATATATCCCCGAGCCTAGACCCTTCACTATGCCCAGTGCTTGGACAGTTATGGCACCGAGGCCTTCCGGTCCAGCGGCGGCACCTCCGGCGAGGGTTCGGCGGGGACCGGGAGGGGGCCGGCGGTACGGCGCCGCCGGCGTGCCTTCACGAACTCCTGGACGGGCCGCTCGGCCACCCGGTAGACGGCGTAGGAGAAGGCCATCGTGGCCAGGACCGTGACCAGGGCGGTCAGCCAGGGCGGCAGCGTGTCGTGCAGCGCGGGGACGATCAGGACGGCCCCCGCGGTGTGGAACAGGTAGACCGGGTAGGTGATCGCACCCAGGACGACCAGGCCGCGCCAGCGCAGCCACCCCAGCCAGCCCAGCGCCACCATGGCCATGAGCGCGTAGAAGGCCACCACGGTGGCGACGATCGCCCAGTCGGGCACGGGCATCGCGGCGTAGCCGACCAGGTCGATCCGGCCGTGCACGCGGTTCAGTGCGGCGTCGACGGCCAGGCCGCCGCTGATGCCGGCCGTGCACCACAGGACGAGGCGGGGGCCGTAACGGGTCATGAGGTAGAAGGACATGCCGCCGACGAAGTAGGCCGCGTACTTGGGCATCACGATCAGGTCGACCCAGTGGTTCTCGACGCCCGTGAAAGCGGAGAGGCCCGCGGCGGCCAGCCAGACGCCCATGAAGACCAGGCAGCGGCCCAGCGTCGCCCCGAAGACCACCAGCACGGAGATGAGCAGGTAGAAGCGGAGCTCGACCCAGAGCGACCAGTAGACGCCGGTGGCGTCCTGGACCTCGAACAGGCGCTGGAGCATGGTCAGGTTCGCCAGGTACTCCCCCGCCTCCAGCTTGGGGTCCAGCGCCTCGGCGGCGGTCAGGCCGTACAGTGCGGCGGTGACGCCGACGCTGATCCAGTAGGCCGGGTAGAGCCGCACGAACCGGGAGAGCGCGAACGCGCCGAGTCCGCGGCCCCAGATGCTCATCAGGATGACGAATCCGCTGATCATGAAGAACAGCTCGACGCCCAGGATGCCGAGCCCGGAGACCGTGGAGATCGCCGGGAAGAGCTCGGCCGGCGTCTCCCCCCACACCGAGCGGAACGCGATGAAGTAGTGGAAGGCCAGCACCGCCAAGGCGGCGACGAAACGCAGGAGGTCCAGCTCGGCGAGGCGGCCGCTTCCCCGTGCCGCTTCGCGGGACCCCGCTCCGGTCAACGGACGACCGGTCCGGAATGTTCACGCACGCCCCTTGGACGGTAGATCACTCCTTTGGGTTCCCCGGGGCGGGTTTTGCTTCTGTGACGATTGCGAGAAGAGGGACCCGGGCAGGCGGCCGGACGCGGAACGGCGCGGCCCCCGGGGTGGGGAGCCGCGCCGTCCGCGGGTGCCGGTTAGAGGTACTGACCGGTGTTGGCCACCGTGTCGATGGACCGGCCGGCCTCGGTGCCCTGCTTTCCGGAGACCAGGGTGCGGATGTAGACGATCCGCTCGCCCTTCTTTCCGGAGATGCGGGCCCAGTCGTCGGGGTTGGTGGTGTTGGGCAGGTCCTCGTTCTCGGAGAACTCGTCCACGCAGGCGGCCAGCAGGTGGCTGATCCGCAGGCCCTTCTGACCGGAGTCGAGGAACTGCTTGATCGCCATCTTCTTGGCCCGGTCGACGATGTTCTGGATCATCGCGCCTGAGTTGAAGTCCTTGAAGTACAGGACCTCCTTGTCACCGTTGGCGTAGGTGACCTCCAGGAAGCGGTTCTCCTCGCTCTCGGTGTACATCCGCTCGACCACCCGCTGGATCATGCCCGCGATGGTGCCCTCCCGGCTGTCGCCGTGCTCGGCGAGGTCCTCGGGGTGGAGCGGGAGCTCCGCCGTGAGGTACTTCGAGAAGATGTCCTTGGCCGCCTCGGCGTCCGGCCGCTCGATCTTGATCTTGACGTCCAGGCGGCCGGGCCGCAGGATCGCCGGGTCGATCATGTCCTCGCGGTTGGAGGCGCCGATGACGATGACGTTCTCCAGGCCCTCGACTCCGTCGATCTCGGAGAGGAGCTGGGGGACGATCGTGTTCTCGACGTCGGAGGAGACGCCCGAGCCGCGGGTCCGGAAGATCGAGTCCATCTCGTCGAAGAACACGATCACCGGGGTGCCCTCGGAGGCCTTCTCGCGGGCCCGCTGGAAGACCAGGCGGATGTGCCGCTCGGTCTCGCCGACGTACTTGTTGAGAAGCTCGGGACCCTTGATGTTGAGGAAGAAGCTCTTGCCGGACTGGCCGGTCTTCTCCGCCACCTGCTTGGCGAGGGAGTTGGCGACGGCCTTGGCGATGAGCGTCTTGCCGCAGCCGGGCGGGCCGTACAGCAGCACGCCCTTGGGCGGGCGGAGCTTGTGCTCGCGGAAGAGGTCGGCGTGCAGGTAGGGCAGCTCGATCGCGTCCCGGATCTGCTCGATCTGCCGCATGAGCCCGCCGATCTCCTCGTAGGAGATGTCGGGCACCTCCTCCAGGACGAGCTCCTCGACCTCGGACTTGGGGATGCGCTCGTAGACGTAGCCCGAGCGCGGCTCCAGCAGCAGGGAGTCGCCGGCCCGGATCGGCTGGTCGAGCAGCGACTCGGCCAGCTTCACCACCCGCTCCTCGTCGGCGTGCGAGATGACCAGCGCGCGCTGGCCGTCCTCCAGGAGCTCCTTGAGCATCACGATCTCGCCGACGTCCTCGAAGCCCAGGGCCTCGACGACGTTGAGCGCCTCGTTGAGCATGACCTCCTGGCCGCGCTTCAGCTGCTCGGCGTCCACCGCCGGGCTGACGTTCACGCGGAGCTTGCGCCCGCCGGTGAAGACCTCCACCGTGCCGTCGTCCCTGGCCTCCAGGAAGACGCCGAACCCGGACGGCGGCTGCGCCAGCCGGTCGACCTCCTCCTTGAGCGCGACGATCTGGTCCCTGGCTTCCTTGATGGTCGCGACCAGACGCTCGTTGTGGCCGGTGACGGCCGCTAGTTTCGCCTGTGCCTCGTGGAGATGCTCTTCGAGGACCCTGGCCTGCCGGGGAGACTCCGTCAGCTTCCGACGCAGCGCGGTGATCTCCTCCTGCAGGAAGGCGACCTGTGTTGTGAGGTCGGCGACCTCCCGTTCGCGCTGCGCGGCTCGAGCCTCAGCGTCGTCGCGAGCTGCCACGCCGTCACCTCCTTCCCAGTCGAGACCGACTACTCAAGACCCTACCCATCTGGGGGCTGTCCGTTACCTGGCCGGGCGGTATTCGTATGACTACATTAAGTGCGCAGTGATTAATCCCTTATATCGCGTTTAGCACTGTCAGCATAAGAACACGACACTCTGTTCCCGTGTCATGCCCGACGTCCGTCGTGGCCTAATCGTCATGTGGCGGAGATCACGCCGAGAGCCGCGGAGGGCGTCTCGGAGGGGCTCGCAACGAAGGTCACAGTGAGGATCGCGGTGAGGGTCACGGTGTGGTCGTGGACTCCTCGCCATATGCCCCCTTCGCCGGACGCCTGCGCCGGGGTGGTGGTGTCACCCCGTCCGCCATGCGACGGGCCGTGACGAGGAAGCCGGTGTGGCCGACCATCCGGTGGTCGGGCCGTACGGCGAGCCCTTCGACGTGCCAGTCGCGAACCAGGGTCTCCCACGCATGGGGCTCGGTGAAACTTCCATGTTCCCGCAAAGTTTCGACCGTGCGGGAGAGCTGGGTGGTCGTCGCCACGTAGCAGCAGATCACACCGCCCGGCGTGAGGGCCTTGGCGGCCGCGTCCACGCACTCCCACGGGGCGAGCATGTCCAGGATGACCCGGTCGACGTCGCTCTCGTCGAGTGAGCCCACGAAGTCGCCCACGACCAGGCGCCACTGGTCCATCGGCCCGCCGTAGAACTTCTCCACGTTCTTCGTGGCGACCTCGGCGAAGTCCTCGCGGCGCTCGTAGGAGGTGACCTTCCCCTCCGGGCCGACGGCGCGCAGCAGGAAGCAGGTCAGGGCGCCGGAGCCGACGCCCGCCTCGACCACGCGGGCGCCCGGGAACACGTCGGCCATCGCGACGATCTGCGCGGAGTCCTTGGGGTAGATGACCGCCGCGCCGCGCGGCATGGAGAGCGTGTAATCCGACAGCAGGTGGCGGAAGGCGAGGTACTGCGTGCCGCCGGAGGAGCGGACCACCGAGCCCTCGGGCTGCCCGATCAGGTCACTGTGCGGGATGAACCCCTTGTGCGTGTGGAAGACCCCGTCCTCCTTCAGCGTCACCGTGTGGCGCTTGTTCTTGGGGTCGGTGAGCTGAACCTGATCCCCGGCCTGAAACGGCCCATGCCTGCGAAAACCCATGCCCGCAAGGGTATCGGCGCGCGAGCCGTGGCCGGTTCCGGTCCTTGGCCCGCCGGCGGAGCGGATTGGCCCCCCTCCGCCGCCACCTGATAGCACTGGAGGGTGTTCACCCGAGACGTGATCCCCGCCGGGCCCGTCGTCCTGCGCGGGCTCGCCGGCTCCGACGTCGAGCCGATGGTCCGCGCCTGCGCCGACCCCGAGATCATACGGTTCATCCCCACCGTGCCCGTCCCGTACGGCAGGGACGACGCCGTCCAGTACCTCAATCTGGCCGAACGGCTCTGGGAGGCGGGCGGCGCCTCCTTCGCCGTCGCCGACCCCGCCACGGGCGAGTGGCTGGGCAACATCGGCCTCAAGGCGCTCGACCCGCGCGGCAACGGCGAGATCGGCTACCTGATCGCGCCCTGGGCCCGGGGCCGCGGCGTGGCCACGGCCGCCACCAGGGCGCTGACCGAGTGGGCCTTCGCCCGCGGGGTGGGCCGCATGGAGCTCCTGGCCGACGTGGAGAACCTGGCCAGCCAGCGGGTGGCGCTCGCCTCCGGGTTCCGGCGCGAGGGCGTCCAGCGCGCGGCCGAGCCCCGGCGCGACGGCACCCGCGGCGACCTGGTGTCGTTCGCCCGGCTGAGCACCGACTCCGGCGAGCGGACCTCCCCGTACCTGCCGCCCTTCCCCGGCGGGTCGCTGACCGACGGCACGGTACGGCTGACGCCGCTGACCGCCGAGGACGCCGACGACTACCACGCGCTGCGGAACCTGCCCGACACCGTGGCGCGCAGCGTCCCGCCGGAGCCCCTCGACCCGGAGGAGAGCGAGGCGTTCTGCCGCGACGCGGGCATGCACTGGCTCGCGGGCACCCGGGTGGAGGCCGCGATCCGCGACGCCGCCGACGGCGCGTTCGCCGGGCACGTCCAGCTCGGCAACATCGTCCCGCCGCTGGGCCAGGCCATGGTCGGCTACAGCATGCTGCCGGAGTTCCGCGGCCGGGGGTTCGCCCCGCGCGCGGTGGAGCTGCTGGTCGGCTGGGCCTTCGCGCACACCCCGGTGGCCCGCGTCGTGGCGGGCACCGCGCTGGACAACACCGCCTCGCAGCGGGTGCTGGAGAAGGCGGGCTTCGCGCGGGAGGCCCTGCTGCACGGGCTGCTGCCCGCCCCGGACGGCAGCCGCCACGACGACCTCCAGTGGTACCGGCTGCGTCCCCGGTAGTCCCCGGTAGTCCTCCGGCGGTCCCCTCGCGACCACCGGGTTTCACCCGCTCCCCTGGCGACACCGGGGATTCGCCCGTCCCATTCACCCCATATGAGACACCGAGGGCTGGTCAAGCAGGGTTCTGGAGGTAATACTCCGAATCGCTACCCCGCCCGCCACCTCGGCGCGGGCACCCGGCTCCACGAAGAGAGGGGAAAGGGATGAGCACCATCCAGCAGATCGGGCCGGCCTCCGGCTCCGTCCTCCCGGACGGCGGGTCCGGAGACCGCCTGCGCGGCCTGATCGAGACCTTCGCCGGACCCGGCGCCGACCACCTCGTCGAACAGGTGGTGGCGGCCGCGGCGGCGGTGTGCTCGGCCGGTTACGCCGGCCTGGTCGAGGTCGGCCCGGTGGCGGAGAACGCCCGGCCGGTCCACATGCACGCGCCGCCCGGTGATCCGCTGGCGGTCCTGCGGTGGTTGCGCGACGGCACGGTGCTCACGACTCTGGCGGCCTGCTCCGACCCGCTGCGGCTGCCCCGGGAGGAGCGGACGGGACAGCCCGGGTTCCTGGCCGTCCCGGTGCCCCTGGCCTCCCGCGGCCAGGCGTACCTGTGGGTGGCCGGGCGGCGCTTCGACCACCGGGACGAGGACCTGCTGGTCCGCTTCGCGACCGCCGCCGGGCGCGCGCTGGAGGCGGCCCAGGGATTCGAGGCCGCCACCCGGATGCTCCGTTCGGTGCACGCGTTCGCCCGGTTCCCCTCCGGCCGGGAGGCGGCGGCGCAGGCTCGCGTGCTGGAGGGCTGACCTCCGGCCGGGCGCCGCCGCGGGGAGGCGCCGCCCGGCCCGGCGGGGCTCCTTCCGGGACCGGCGGTCAGTCCGCGCCGAACCTGGCCCTGAGCCTGGCGAACGCCGCGTCGGTGCCCTGCAGGGCCCGGTCGATGTCGGCGTCGGTGTGGGCGGCCGAGACGAACCAGTTGTGCCAGGGGTGGAGGTAGACGCCCTCCTCCAGACAGGCCGAGGACCAGAACATGCCCTTCTCCAGGGTCGCGTCGCCTGCGAAGGAGAGCCACGGGATCTGGACCGGACCGGTCTGGTTGACCGTGAAGCCGTGGGCGGCGGCCTGCGCGGCCAGCCCTTCCCGCAGCCGGGTGCCGGCCCGCTCCATGAGCGCGACGCCGTCCACGGCGTGCAGGGTCTCGATCGTCGCCTTCGCGGCGGCCATCGGGGCGGCGTTGAACCAGAACGAGCCGGTGGAGTAGATCGTCTGGGCGGCGTCGCGCAGGGCGTCCACCCCGGTGACGGCCGCGATCGGGTGGCCGTTGGCCATGGCCTTGCTGAAGGCGTACAGGTCGGGCCGGACGCCCAGGGGCTCCCAGGAGCCTCCGAGGTCCAGCCGCCAGCCGCCGCGCACGTCGTCGATGACCAGGGCGGCGCCGAGCCGGTCGGCCAGCGCCCGCAGCCCGCGGGCGAACTCCGGCGCGGCGAGCTCCTGGTCCTCGAAGGAGTCGTGCTTGAACGGCGTGACGATGATCGCGGCGACGTCGGAGCCGGCCGGCCCCTCGGCCCGGGCCGCGGCGGCCTCGGCGCTGGCCAGGTCGTTGTAGGTGTACTCGACCAGGTCGGCCCGGTCGGCGGGGGTGGTGCCCGCCGTGCTCGGCGTGCACCAGGGGTCGGCTCCGTGGTAGGAGCCGTGGGCGACGAGGACCTTGGCCCGGCCGGTGGCCGCGCGGGCGACCATCAGGGCCTGGGTGGTGGCGTCGGTGCCGTTCTTGGAGAACATCACCCAGTCGGCCTGCGGGATGGTCTCCACCATCAGCTCGGCGAGCTCCACGTAGACCGGGCCGGGGCCGTTGAGGCAGTCGCCCTCGGCGAGCCTGGCCGACACGGCGGCCTCCACGGCCGGGTGGCGGTGGCCGAGGATGATGGGCCCCCAGGAGCACATCAGGTCGACGTACTCGCGGCCGTCGGCGTCGAACTGGCGGCAGCCCTCGCCGCGCACGAAGAACTGCGGGTATCCGGACCCGTGCAGGGCGGCGTTGAGGTGGCCGTACATGCCGCCGGGCACGACCCGGGCGGCCCGTTCACGAAGTCTCGCGTCGATCGACATCTCAGGGAACATCCTTCCGCGTCAGAACCGGGGCAGGTCGAGGCCGGCGAGGTCGTCGAGGCCCGCGTCGGAGCCCAGGCCGCCGGCGACCCGGCCGGCGACCTCGGTGCCGAGCCGGGCGGCGTCGAGGACTCCGCGCCCGCCGGCCAGTCCCGCGATGAACCCGGCGCAGTAGGCGTCACCGCAGCCGGTGGTGTCGACCACCGCGACGTCGAGCGCGGGCAGCCGTACGGTCTCCGAGGCGGTGGCGACCAGGCTGCCCTCTCCGCCCAGTGTGACCACCACCCCGCGCGGCCCCTCGGCCAGCAGCGCGGCGGCGGCCTCGTCCGCCCCGCCCCGGCCGCTCATCATCAGCGCCTGCTCCTCGTTGGGCAGGACGTAGTCGACGTGCGGCAGGAAGGCCTTCGCGCCGAGTACCAGGTCGGGCATGTTGGACAGCAGGTCCATGGTGACGACCGTCCCCGCCGCCCGCACCTCGTCCAGCAGCGCGAAGAAGGCGGGGTCGTGCAGGCCCCAGGTGACGTCCATGCCGCCCAGGTGCAGGACCCGGGCCGCCCGCAGCCGCTCCGGGTCCAGGTCGGCCGCCGACAGGCCCAGGTTGGCGCCGGGCACGTGGAAGGACGGGCGCCCGCCGTCCGGGCGGATCGGCAGGATCGAGGCGGCGGTCTGCTCACCGGGCCTGCGGACGACCCCGGTCACGTCCACCCCGTGCCGCCCCATCACCATCAGCAGGAAGTCGCCCAGCTCGTCGTCGCCGACCGCGCCGGCGGAGGCGACCGGGACGCCCAGCTTCGCCAGATCGACGGCGGTGCCGGCCGCCGCGCCGGCCGCGGTGATGCGGATCTGCTCCAGCAGGTGGGTGTCCTGCCCCGCGGGGATGGACTCCACCGGCCGGGCCAGCACGTCCACGATGTGCACTCCGAGAGCGACGACGGCCATGGCGAGCCCTCCTCATGTTTTGCGCGCCTGAGCGGATGATAGACGGCCCCACGGACACGCTGTCAACGCCCGCGCCGTCCCGGATCCGGGACGGCGCGGGCGTTGGGGAGCAGGGCGTGGAGGCGGCCGGTCACCCCTCCGGCGGCGCAGGACCGAGAGCGGGTGCCGCGCCTACCGGTTGCGGTGCGACTCGTAGCGCATGGTGCGCGAGACGCCGATCCGCACGGTCGTGCCGGGCATGATCGTGACCGGCTCGTTCGGCGGGATGTCGTAGAAGTTCGGGTCGCCGGGCGGCTGGATCTGGGTGCCGTTGACCGAGCCCAGGTCGATCAGGTTGACGTCCCAGCCGTCCAGTGCCACCCGCAGGTGGCGGCGGGAGACCGAGCCGTCCGGGCTGGTGACCTTGGCCGGGCGGACCGAGCCGTCGGCGACCTCCGGGGCCCGCTCCGGGTCGCGGCCGAGCAGGTAGTCGGCGTCGAGGCGGAGCGTCACGCCGTCGTCCAGCAGGAGCACGCCCAGCGGCGGGCGCGGCCCCTTGTAGGGGACGAGCGTGCGCTGCACCAGGGCGATGCCGCAGACCGCGCAGTAGGGCACCCGCGGGTCGTTGAAGTGGTCGTTCTTGCAGTCCACGCCGTGGACCAGCGGCCGCGACTCCGGCTCGGCCGCCGCGGGCGGCATGAGGTCCGGCGAGCTCGGCGGGCCGCCGGGGACCGGCAGTTCGTACTCGAACGACTCGTTGCGCAGGTCGCCGGGGCCGAGGGGGTCGCCGCCCATCCCGTTCGCCCGGGCGGTCTCCGCGTCCTCCTGCGAGGTGAAGGCCGGGCCGGAGAGCGGGCCCTGCCCCTGCGCGGGGACCGCCGGCATCGGCCCGGAGTCCCACGGGTGCGGGACGGGGGCCTGCGGCTCCATCGGCGGCACGGGAGGCTGCGCGTAGTGGTCCGGCGGGCCCGCCGGGCTCATGGGAGGACCCATCGGGTACGGCGGCGCGGGCTGCACGGGCTCGACCGGCGGGGCGGACCACTCGGAGTGCGCGGGGGCCATGGGCGCCGCGGCGGGCCCGGAGGGCTCTGCGGGCGCTGAGGGCTCCGAGGAGAACGGCGACCAGTCGGACTGCGCGGCGGGGAGCGCGACGGGCGCCTCCACCGGAGGCTGCGCCATCGGGGCCGGCGCGGGCGTGCGGATCTCCGGCTCCGGCTGGGCGGAGCGGGCCTGCGGCGCGGGCGGCGGCGCCCCGCCCTCCGCCGACGGGTCGCACTCGACGCCGCCGCCGACGACCACACCGCCGTCCAGCCGGGTGAGGCGCTGCGCCGCGCCCGCCTCGGGCAGGCGCAGTTCCACCCGGGTGACCGGGCCCGGCACCAGCCGGTCGGACCAGGTGAGCGCGTCGCGCCCGGCGAGCCGCACCTCACCGGCCGAACCGGTGACCGACGCCGACGCCGGGCCGCTGACCAGCACGGCCACGCCCTCGGGCACGGGCCCGGCCACGGCGCACGCCACGGGCTCGCCCATCATGGCGGCCAGCACCTGGGCGACCCGGCGGGCCAGCGCCCGCCCGTCACCGCCCGAGGCGGCGGTCTCCCGCAGCGCCCCCAGCAGGTCCTCCATGACGGCCTCGGCCGCGTCGCACACCAGCAGCAGCCCGCCCACATGGGCGACCAGCCCGTTGCCCGGCAGCGGACGCACCGCCCCGAAGCCCTGGTCGGTCACAGAACTCTCCCTCCCCGGAAACCCCACCGGATGAACGGCACACGCATCGGCCCGTTCGCCACCAGCCACATGCATACCCAGACCACGGTGAAGTGCGTCCAGAAGGTGCCCGCTGGAATCGGCCCGATGACATCGATCGCACCAGACCGTAGTAAAAAGTACAGCACCCAGCCCTCGGGAACGAGGGTGAGCAGTCCGAACAGGGTAGGCCAGTCCTTCACCCGCCGGAACTGGCGGAGCCCGCCCGCGGCCCGCGCTCAGACCCCGGTGAACATCCGGTTCACGTCCGCGGTGGCGAGCACGCCGAAGATCTCCCCGCCGCGCTCGACCAGGAGGTACTCCCCGGCGGGGGCGCCGCGCATCGCCTCGATCAGCGGCTCCCCCTCCAGGTCGGCGGCCAGCACCAGGGACGGCTCCAGGCTGCGCGCCAGCGAGCCGGCCGTCACCCAGGGGCGGCGGGCCTCCGGGGTCGCCTCCACCGCCACCTCGCTGACGATCCCGGTCGGGCCGCCCTCGTGGTCCACCACGACCAGGGCGCCGGCCTGCGCCTCCGCCGCCCGGCGCAGCGCCTCGGCCAGCGGCACGTCGGCGGTGACCGGGACGGCCCGCCTGGCCAGGGCCCGGGCGCTGACCTTCGGGATGCGGGCCCGCATCCGGGCTCCGCGCAGCGCCTGGGTGGCGCCGAACCAGATGAAGGAGGCCAGCAGGACCGACCAGATGAGCATGCTCCAGCTCGGCTCCTGCCCGCTCATCAGCGACAGGCCCGCGGGCCAGACCACCAGCAGCACGGCCAGCACGCGGCCGGCCCAGGCCGCCGCGACCGTCCCGGAACCCGGGTTGCGGGTGAGCTTCCACACTCCGGCGCGGAGCATCCGGCCGCCGTCCAGCGGCAGGCCGGGCAGCAGGTTGAAGACTCCGACGATCAGGTTCGCGAACCAGAGCTGGAAGGTCAGGACGCTCAGCACGGTGCCGGGGTCCAGGAACCGCTCGAGGGCGTAACCCGCGCCGCCGAGGCCCAGCGAGAGCAGCGGCCCGGCGAAGGAGACCATGAACTCCCGGCCGGGGGTCTCCGGCTCGCGCTCGATCTCCGAGACGCCGCCCAGCAGGTAGAGCGTGATGCGGCGGACCGGCAGGCCGTACGCCTTGGCGACCACGCAGTGCGCCAGCTCGTGCAGCAGGACCGAGACGTACAGCAGCACCGCGAAGGCGAGCGCCACCAGATAGGAGAGCCCGGTGCTCAGCTCCGGCAGGCGCGACACCACGACGGGCTGGAAGGTGAAGGTGATGAACGCCGCCACCAGGAACCAGGTCGGCGAGACGTAGACCGGGACGCCGAACGGGCGCCCCATCCGCAGACCCGGACTGTCCTGGCGCGGGCTGTCGCTGCTCACCGCTGGCTCACCACTCCTCGTCGCACACCGCTTCCCGGCCTCGATGCTACGCGCCGGCGGCGGGTCCGTCGGCTCCGAGCGGCCGTCTCGAGCGCGAACTGTCACCGGGGTGGCCTACAGTGCGGACATGTCACTGACCGAGCCCACGATCGTCGGAGCGCTGTCGCCGTCCCGTGCCGGTGACTTCATGACGTGCCCGCTGCTCTACCGGTTCCGGGTGATCGACCAGCTGCCCGAGCCGCCGTCGCCCGCCGCCGTGCGCGGCACGGTGGTCCACGCGGTGCTGGAGCGGCTCTACGACCTGCCGGCGCCCGCGCGCACCGTCGCCGCGGCCCTGGACCTGCTGGAGCCCCAGTGGCGGCGGCTGCTGGAGCGGGAGCCCGCCTACGCCGGCATGTTCGACGGGGAGGAGGAGCAGGCGCGCTGGCTGGCCCAGGCCCGCGCCCTGCTGGAGCGCTACTTCACCCTGGAGGACCCCAGCCGGCTGGAGCCCGCCGAGCGGGAGCTGTACGTCGAGGCGGTGCTCGACAGCGGCCTGATGCTGCGGGGCTACATCGACCGGCTGGACGTCGCGCCCACCGGCGAGGTCCGGGTCGTCGACTACAAGACCGGGAGCGCGCCGGGCCCCGCCTTCGAAGGCAGGGCTCTGTTCCAGATGAAGTTCTACGCGCTGGTGCTGTGGCGGCTGCACGGTTCGGTGCCCCGCCTGCTCCAGCTGATGTACCTCGGAGGCGGCGGCGAGATCCTGCGCTACTCCCCCGACGAGGCGGACCTGCGGGCCACCGAGCGCAAGGTCCAGGCCCTGTGGACGGCCATCGAGCGGGCGCTGGACAGCGGCGAGTGGGTCGCCCGGCCCAGCCGCCTGTGCGACTGGTGCAGTTACAAGGAGCTGTGCCCCGAGTTCGGCGGCACTCCCCCGCCCCTGCCGACCCGCCAGCCCGGCGACACCGTGCGCAGCACCCGCCGCGCGGTCAAGGAGGCCACCGACGAGGTCTGAGCGCCGTACGGCCCGGCACGGGCGCACGCCGTACGGGCGGCGCGCCCCGCGGACTCGTCCCCGTCCGTACGGCACCGGCCGCACGCCGCGCGGGCGCGCGGCCGCCGGGTCCGCTCCCGGGCGGCGCCCCGCGGGCTCGTCCGCAGGGATGAGGCCGATCTCCCCCTCCAGCAGGGTGGAGCTCCGGGCAGGACGCCTAGATTGATTGTGTGCGCAACACCCTGGGCGGCCTGCGGCCCTGGCTCCACGACCGGCCGCTGCTCGCGGACGCGGTCGTCGCGGTGCTGCTGGCGGCCGCCGCGGTCTCCTCCGTCCACCTCCCCCTCGCGCAGGACGGTCCCACCGGGGCGGGGGCGCCCGGCTGGCCGGCCCTGACCCTGCTCGTGCTGGGATGCCTGGCCACGGTGCTGCGCGGTTCCCGCCCGCTGCCGGCGCTCGGCCTGGTCCTCACCGCCGACCTGACGCTGGCCCTGCTCGGCGAGGACGGCCCGGTGCTCGGGTTCGCCGCCCTCTGGCTGGTCTACACCGTCGCCGCCCGGCGCGGCCTGGCGCTCAGCCTGGGCGCGCTGACGGCGGCTTTCGCGGGCCGGCTGGTCGCCGCGGCGGCGCGGGGCGACCTCGCCGACTGGACCTCCCAGCTGTTCGAGGTCGTCCTCACCGTGACGTGCTGGCTGGTGGGACGGAGCCTCCGGCTGCGCCACGCCTACCTGGCGGAGCTGCGCGACCGCGCGGACCGGCTGGAGCGCGCCAGGGAGGCCGACACCCGGGCCGCCAGGGCCGAGGAGCGCTCCCGGATCGCCCGGGAGCTGCACGACGTGGTCGCCCACCACGTGAGCGTGATGACCGTGCAGGCCGCCGCGGCCCGGCGGGTGCTGGCGAACAACCCCGACGGGGCCCGCGAGGCGCTGTCGGCCATCGAGCACACGGGCCGGGCCGCGATGGCCGAGATGCGCGGCATCGTGGGCGTGCTGAGGACCGAGTCGACCCCCGCCGAGCGGGAGCCGCGACCGGGGGTCCGCTCGATCCCCGCCCTGGCCGCCCAGATGTCCGAGGCGGGCCTGCGCACGCGGCTGCGGTTCGAGGAGGTCGACGGGGCGGGGCGGGTCCGCTCCTGCACGGGCGTGGATGCGGAGGAGGACGGGGACGCGGGCCCCGACGGGGTCAGGAGCGGGGACGGGGACGCGGGCCCCGACGGGGTCGGGGTCGGGAGCGGGGACAGGCACGGGGACGGGGAGGAGCATGCGCCCCCGCTGCCGCCGGGGGTGGACCTGGCCGCCTACCGGCTGGTCCAGGAGGCGCTCACCAACTCCCTGCGGCACGCGGGACCGGGCGCCCGCGCCTGGGTGACCGTACGGCGCGGCCCCGGTGAGCTGACCGTCCGGGTCGAGGACGACGGCCGGGGCCCCGTGCCCGTCCCCGAAGGGGAGCGGAGCGGCCACGGGCTGGTCGGCATTCGCGAACGCGTCGCACTCTATGGTGGAATCCTGAGGATCGGCCCGCGTTCGGAGGGCGGATTCGAGGTCGACGCCCGTTTCCCCCTCAAGGATGCACGATGACGATCAGGGTGCTGCTCGTGGACGACCAGCCGCTGCTGCGCACCGGTTTCCGCCTCATCCTGGAGGCCGAGCCGGACATCACGGTGGTCGGCGAGGCCGGTGACGGCAAGGTCGCCCAGGACCAGGCGCGGGCGCTGCTGCCCGACGTGGTGCTGATGGACATCCGCATGCCGGGCGTGGACGGCATCGAGGCGACCCGCCGGATCGTGCGCGAGGCCACCGGCGGCGCGCACGTGCCGAGGGTCCTGGTGCTGACCACCTTCGACCTGGACGAGTACATCGTGGAGGCGCTCCGCGCCGGGGCCAGCGGCTTCCTGCTGAAGGACGTCCCGCCGGACGAGCTCGTGCAGGCCATCCGGGTGATCGCGGCGGGGGACGCCATCGTCGCGCCGAGCGTCACCCGGAGGCTGCTGGACAGGTTCGGCGCCCGCCTGCCCTCGGTCCACCAGCAGTCCACCCCCGCCCGTCTGGACCGGCTCACCGACCGCGAGCTGGAGGTGCTGAAGCTGATCGCGCGCGGCATGTCCAACGCGGAGATCGCCGCCGAGCTGGTGGTGAGCGAGACGACCGTCAAGACCCACGTCGGCAACGTGCTCACCAAGCTCGGCCTGCGCGACCGCGTCCAGGCCGTGGTCCTGGCCTACGAGACCGGCCTGATCACACCGGGCGCCCTCTCCTAGGCCGCACCCCTCGGCGGGTCCCGGACACCGTCAGAGCCCCGCCGCGACTCGCCTCGGGGGTCCCGGACCCGCCCGCACCTCGGGCGTCAGAGCCCCGCGACGACGCCGGTCAGCACCGGGCGGGTGTCGCCGCGCCGCCAGGCGACGGCGGTGGCGCACCGGTGGTCGGTCGGGAGCGGGACGAAGACCACCCCGGTGCGGGCGTAGTGCTCGTCGGTGCTCTCCGAGAGCAGGGCGACGCCCCGGCCCGCCGCGACCAGCTCCAGCGTCTCCTCGATCGCGCCGGAGCCGACCTCTCCCACCACGTCGGGCACCCCGATGGAGCCGGGGTGGCGGAAGGCCCGCCAGACGGGGTCGGGACTGCTCGGCACCACCCAGACGCGCCCGCCGAGCTCGGCGGGGTCCACCTCCGCCCGCCGGGCCAGCGGGTCGCCGGCCGGCACCGCGACCGCCCGCCGGTCGGTGCCCAGCGGCCGGACCTCCAGGGCGTCCCCGGTGGTCAGCGGCGGCCACACCACGGCCAGGTCGCTGACCCCGGTCAGCAGGCCGCAGGACGGGTCGTCGAAGTCGAAGCGGCGCAGCCGTACCTCGCGGCCGGAGACGCGGCGCACCTCGTCGAGCAGCCCGGCGGTGAGCGCGCCCGCCGCCTCTCCCATGAAGCCCACGGTCAGCCCCGGCGAGCGCCCGGCCAGCTCCGCCTCCAGCCCGTCGGCGGCGCTGACCACACTCGCCGCGTGCGCCAGCACCCTGACGCCGTGCTCGGTCAACCGCACCCCGTCGCGGTCCCGCACCAGCAGCCGCTCCCCCGCCGCCGCCTCCAGGCGTCTGACGGCGGCGCTCACGGTGGGCTGGCTGACGCCGAGGCAGGCCGCCGCCTCCCGGAAGGAACCGGCCCTGGCGACCTCGACGAACGCCCGTACGGCGGGCAGTGTCACGCTCATACAGCCACAATAGCCATCGGCTATCGGCATGCCCGGAAACTATCGGACCGCCGCGGCCCGCGGCGTGCATGATCGGTTCATGCTGATCCGTGAACTGACCTCCGACGACCTGGACGCCTGCCTGGACCTGGCCGAGAGCCGGCGGTGGGGGCGCGAGGAGCGCAAGTGGCGCTTCCTGCTGGAGGGCGGCGAGGGTTACGGGATCACCGATCCGGACGGCACGCTCGTCGCCACGACGGTCCTGACCCGGTACGGCTCCCGCACCGCGGCGGTCAGCATGGTGCTGGTGGCCGAGCGGCGCGAGCGCCGGGGACTGGCCGGCCGCCTGGTCCGGCACGCGGTGGAGCGGGCGGGCGGCGCGACGGTGTTCCTGAACGCGACCGCGATGGGCCGCCCCCTGTACGAACGCCTCGGTTTCCGGGTGACGGGTGCGGCGGCCATGCACGTCGGCGTCTTCGGCGGGGAGGCGGCGGGGTCCTCCCGCGCGGCCGCGCCGGAGGACCTGAAGGCGATCGCCGACCTGGACGCGGAGGTCGCCGGCGCCGACAGGTCGGCGATGCTGGAGAGGTACGCGGACTTCGCCGAGGAGCTGCGGGTGGTCGAGGACGGGCGCGGGGGGATCGCCGGCTACGCCGGGCGGTGGCGCAACGTGGCCAACACCGTCGTCGGGCCGGTGATCGCGGCGGACCCCGGCACCGCCCGGGCGCTGATCGCCGACCTCGCCGCCCGGACGCCGGGGCCGGTCCGCGTCGAGGTCGCCGACGACCGCCCGGAGTTGGCCGCGTGGCTGGAGGCCCGGGGCGTGGCGGCGGGGATGCGGACCTCGGACATGGTCCTCGGCGCCGGGCCGCTCCCCGGGGACCGGAGCCGGTTCTTCGCTCCCGTCATGTCCGCCCTGGGCTGACGGTGAGGATCCCGACTCCGGCGCAGAGGGCGCCGGGAGCGCGGCCGGTCACCTCAGCGCGACCCTGGCGAAGGAGTCGCTGGGCAGCACCGGGCTCGGCGTCCAGCCGGTCACGTTCCTGGCCGCGGCCGAGAACGAGGGGCTCTGCGCGTACGGCACGCCCGGCACGAAGTCGGCCAGCAGCGCGTTCGCCCGCCTGTACAGCTTCTCCCGCACGGCCTGCTCGGGCTCCTTCTCGGCCCGGTCCAGCACCTCGAAGATCTTCTCGTTCCGGAACGACCACTGGTTGGAGAACGACTGGAAGAACGTGCCGAGGAAGTTGTCCGGGTCGCCGAAGTCGCTGTTCCAGCCCAGGAGGTACAGCGGGCAGTCACCGGCCCGGGCGGCGTCGAGGTAGCCGGGGCTCCACGGCAGGGTCCTCGGCCTCACCGTGAAGCCCGCGGCCTCCAGGTCGGCCTTCATCAACCGGAAATTGCCCTCCGGGTCCACCATGTAGGCGCGGCTGACCCCGCTGGGGTAGCAGAACTCCAGGGTCGGCTCCGAGACCCCGGACTCGGCGACGAGCCGCCGGGCCTCGGCCACGTCGTGGCCGTATCCGGCGAAGTCCTCGCTGTGGCCCCACATGCTGTCCGGCATGAACGCCTGGGCGACCTTCGCGCCCGGGCCGTACCGCGTGCCGACGATCCTGTCGCGGTCGATCGCGTGGGCGATGGCCTGGCGGATCCTCCGGTTGCGCATGATCTCGGTCTTCTGGCTGAAGCCGAGGTACCCCATGTTGAACGACGCCCGCTCCAGCACCTGCGCGCCGGCTCGCTTGAGCGCCTCCAGGTCGGCCGGGTCGGCGTAGTCGAAGGCGTGCACCGAGCCGGCCAGCAGCGCCCGGGCCCGGTCGGCGGCCTTCTCGATCGGCCGGAACACGATCTTGCTGAGTTTGGCCTTCTCGCCCCAGTAGTCGTCGTTGCGCACCAGTTCCAGCCGGTCGCCGCGGATCCAGCGGGCGAACCTGAACGGGCCGGTGCCGATCGGGTGCCGGGTGCCGAAGGTCCCGGTGAACCGAGGCGAGTCCGCGGTCCCGGCGACCTCGTCGGCCCGGTACGCCTTGAGCGCCCTGGGGCTGGCGATGCCGAACGACGACAGCGTCAACGCCGACAGCACGGCGGCGGACGGCTCGGTGAGCCGCAGCTCGACGGTCCTGTCGTCCGGTGCCGCGCAGCCGCCGTACAGGCTCTTGCGGAGGGTGCCGGACTCGTTCTTCGCGAAGCCCCGGAAGACCGTCACCCAGTAGTAGGAGACCGAGTCCGACTGGGCCAGGCCGGTGAAGTTGTACCAGCGCTCGAAGTTGGCGCAGACCGCCGCGGCGGTCAGCGGCTCGCCGTCGTGGAACCGCACGCCCGGGCGGAGCGTGAACGTGTAGGTGTCGGCGTCCTCGCTGACCTTCCAGCTCTCCGCGAGGCCGGGCGCCACCCCGGTGCCGCCCGGCTCGGTGATCACGAGCGTCTCGAAGATCTGGCTGGTCACCCGGGAGGACTCGCCGTCGCTGTGGAAGGCCGGGTCGAGGATGGCGGGGTCGGCCGAGGAGGCGAAGACCAGGACCGGCTCCTCCGCGGTCGCCGCCCGGGGGGTCCCCGGGGCCGGATCGTCCCCGCACGCCGCGGCGGCCAGGACCAGGGCCGAACCCGCGATCACCGCCGCCGTCCTGCGCAGGGGCACACCGTCTCGTCGCATGCTGCACCTCATAGCCGTCTCACCGCCGGATCGCGACCGCCCGCGCGGACCGGCTCTCCGGTGATCGAAGGATCCACCGGGGGCGGCGCGGCTGACCACCCTCGGTGAGAGGATGTGGCAGAAATGTGACAGTGGGTCGCCGGATGGCACCGCCGGGCCCTCCTGGCGTTCCCGGCGTTCCCGGCGGGGAGCGTCCGGCCCGCGGTACGGGAACGCCCGGCGGGGCACGGCTCGTGCGAGCCGTGCCCCGCCGGGCGTCCCTCGGGCGGCCGGGCCGCGCTCAGGCGATCGTGCCCTTCGGGTGCTGCGCGTCCTGCACGTTCTGTGCGACCTTCGCGGCCGCCGGAGCCGAGATCTTGTCGGCGTTCTCCGGGAAGTGGCAGGCCACCTGGTGGCCGGGGGCCAGCTCCACCAGCGGCGGCTCCTCCGTCTTGCAGACCACCTGGGCCTTCCAGCACCGGGTGTGGAAGCGGCAGGCGGGCGGCGGGTTGAGCGGGCTGGGCACGTCGCCCTGCAGCCGGATCCGCTCGCGGTCGCCCCGGTGCTTGACGTCGGGGATGGGGACCGCCGACAGCAGCGCGTTGGTGTACGGGTGCATCGGCGCGTCGTACAGGCTCTTGCGGTCCGCGAGCTCGACGATCTTACCGAGGTACATCACCGCGACCCGGTCGCTGATGTGCCGGACCACCGACAGGTCGTGCGCGATGACCACGTAGGTCAGGTCCAGCTCGTTCTGCAGGTCCTCCAGCAGGTTGACGACCTGGGCCTGGATCGACACGTCCAGCGCGGAGACCGGCTCGTCGGCGATGATCAGCTTGGGCTTGAGCGCGAGGGTCCGCGCGATGCCGATGCGCTGGCGCTGGCCGCCGGAGAACTCGTGCGGGTAGCGGTTGTAGTGCTCGGGGTTCAGGCCGACCAGGGCGAGGATGTCCTGGACCTCCTTCTTGATCCCCTGCTCGGTCTTGACCCCCTGGATGCGGAAGGGCGCGCCGACGATGGCGCCGACCGTGTGCCGCGGGTTCAGCGAGGAGTACGGGTCCTGGAAGATCAGCTGCATGTCGCGGCGGAGCGGCCGGATCCTCGACTGCGACATGTGGGTGATGTCGTTGCCCTCGAAGACGACCTTCCCGCCCGTCGGCTCGATGAGCCTGGTGATCAGCCGGCCCGTCGTGGTCTTGCCGCAGCCGGACTCGCCCACCAGGCCGATCGTCTCGCCTTTGAAGACGTCGAAGCTGACGCCGTCCACCGCCCTGACCGCGCCGACCTGGCGCTTGAAGAGGCCCTTGGTGACCGGGAAGTGCTTCTCCAGCCCCTGCACCGACAGCAGCGGCTCGCTCATGAGGACTCCAGACTCGGCTTGATCTCGTTCTCCCAGATGTCCCGCCTGAGCTCCGGCGGCATGTGGCACCGGACCAGGTGGCCGCCCGAGGACTCCAGCAGCGCCGGCACCTCGGTCTTCGCCTTGCCGCCGGTGCGGCCCTCGAAGGCGCAGCGCGGATGGAAGGCGCAGCCCGAGGGCACGTTGATCAGCGACGGGGGGTTGCCCTTGATCGGCAGCAGCCGCTCGGTCGGCTCGCGGTCCAGGCGGGGCATCGATCCCAGTAGACCCCAGGTGTAGGGGTGCTCGGGACGCTCGAAGATGTCCTCGGCGGTGCCGTACTCGATGCACTTGCCGCCGTACATCACCAGGATGTCGTCGGAGAGCTCGGCCACGACGCCCAGGTCGTGGGTGATGATGATGAGCGCCGCGTTGAAGTCGCGCTGCAGGTCCCGCATGAGGTCGAGGATCTGCGCCTGCACGGTCACGTCGAGCGCGGTGGTCGGCTCGTCGGCGATCAGCAGCTCGGGGTCGCACGACAGGGCCATCGCGATCATGGCGCGCTGACGCATGCCGCCGGAGAACTCGTGCGGGTAGCTGTCGACGCGCCGCTCCGGCTGCGGGATCCCCACCCGGCCGAGCATGTCGATCGCGTGCTTGCGCGCGACCTTCTTGCTGACCTTGTGGTGGATCCGGTACGCCTCGATGATCTGCTGGCCGACGGTGTAGAAGGGGTGCATCGCCGACAGCGGATCCTGGAAGATCATCGCCATCTTCTTGCCGCGCAGCCGCCGCACGTGCTCGGCGGAGGCGCTGACCAGTTCCTCGCCGTCCAGCCAGATCTCGCCGGAGATCTTCGCCCGGGTGCCCTTGTGCAGGCCCAGGATGCCCAGCGAGGTCACGCTCTTGCCGGAGCCGGACTCGCCCACGATGCCGAGGGTCTTGCCGCGCTCGAGCTTGTAGGAGAGCCCGTCCACGGACTTCACCAGACCGTCGTCGGTCGGGAAGTGGATGCGCAGGTCCCTCAGTTCGAGGAAGCTCGTCGGAGTGCTCATCCCAGCCTCACCCTCGGGTCGACCACCGCGTACAGCAGGTCGACGATCAGACTCGCCACCACGACGAAGAGCGCCGCGACCATGGTGACGCCCATGATCTTCGGAAGGTCGTTCGTCATGATCGCCTGGACGGCGTAGTCGCCGATGCCCTTCAGCGAGAAGGTGCTCTCGGTGAGCACCGCGCCGCCGAGCAGCAGCCCCAGGTCCAGACCGAAGATCGTCACGATCGGGGTGAGCGCGGCGCGCAGGCCGTGCCTGGAGATCACGGTGGACTCGGGCAGGCCCTTGGCCCGGGCGGTGCGGATGTAGTCCTCGCCCATGGTCTCCAGCATGCCCGCGCGGGTGAGCCGGGCGTAGGAGGCCGCGTAGAGGAAGGCCAGGGTGATCCAGGGCAGCAGGAGGTTGTAGGCCCACTCCGCCGGGTTCTCCTCGAACGGCGTGTAGGCGCCGCCGGGAGCGGTGATGCCCATCCCGTAGCTGAAGACCACCAGGGAGACGATGCCGGTGAAGAAGATCGGCAGGGAGACGCCCGCGAGCGCGACGCTCATCGCGGCGCGGTCGAAGAACGAGCCGCGCTTGAGGGCGGAGAGCACGCCGACCGCGACGCCGCCGATCAGCCAGATGACCGACGCGCCGACGGCGAGCGAGAGCGTCACCGGGATCCGGTCGACCAGTTCCGGCCAGACCGGCTGCCGCTTGACGAAGGAGTAGCCGAAGCAGGGAGCGGGGCACTGCTCGACCGAGGCGCCGGTGTCGTACTCGGCGCCGGCGAAGACACCCTTGATCCAGCGCCCGTACTGCACCGGGACCGGGTCGTTGAACCCGAGCTTCTCCGCCGCCACCGCGGCCATCTCCGCCGTCGCGGCCTTGCCCAGGTAGCGGTTGGCGAAGTCCTCCGACGTGGCGCCCGCCATCCGGGGAACCACGAAGAAGATCGAGAATGTGACCATGCTCACGATGACGAGCATGAGCAGGGCGCCGATCAGGCGCCTGATGATGTATGTGACCACAGTCCCCCCGGCTCCGGGGGCCGGCCTTGTGGGCCGGCCCCCTTACGCCTTGGCTTTCGTCTGAACGGGTTTCCGGCAGGACTTACTGCTGGACGCCCATGCCCAGGTAGTCGTACATGTCGAACGCGCCGGTGACGAACACGTTGCTCGCGCCCTGCGGGCGGACCAGCACGCTCTTGGACCACACGGAGGGCAGCACGTAGGCCCGCTCCATGACCAGCTGGTCGATCTGGGCCCAGATCGCGTCGCGCTTGGCGGTGTCGGTCTCCAGCTTGGCCTTGTCGACCAGCGCGTCGACCTCCTTGTCCTTGACGCTCAGGTTGTAGTTGCCCGAGGCGCGGATCGTGCGGCTGTCGACGATCTGGGACATGAAGCCGAAGCCGTCGTTCCAGTCGGCGCCCCAGCCGTTGGTGGCCAGGCCGATGCCGTTCTTCTTCACGAACTCCGGCTTGCCGGCGTACAGGGTGAAGTAGTCACTGGTCGGGTAGCCCTTGAGGGTCAGCTTGATGCCGACCTTGGCCAGCGCCTGCTGGAGCGACTCGGCGGTCGCCTTCTCCTTCGGGCGGTCGGCGCGGTAGGCCATGGTGGTCTCGAAGCCCTCGGGCTTGCCGCACGCGGCCAGGGCCTCCTTGGCCTTCGCCGCGTCGCCGGTGCCGGTCGGGTAGAGGTCGAGCTTCTTCCAGCCGCCGATCGACGGGGGCATCAGGCCGGTCGCGATCTCGCCGCCGGCGAACTCGCCGCCGTAGGCGTTCTGCAGGCCGACCCGGTCGGCCGCGTAGATGACGGCCTTGCGGCAGTCGACGTTGTCCAGCGGGGCCACGTCGCCGATGATCGAGGTGTACCACGTGCGGGCGCCGGTGGGGTTGTCCACCCGCGCCTTCATCGCCGGGTCGCTCAGCACGCGGCCGAGCGCGGCCGGCTGCACGCCGGAGCCGGCCAGGTCGACGTGCAGGTCGCCGGAGATGATCCGGTTGTCGAGGTCGTCGGCGTTGACGCCGAGGGTGATCTCGTAGCGGTCCGGCAGGGCCTTGCGGACCGGGTCGGTCGCCTGGTCCCAGTTCTCATTGCGGACCAGCGTGTACTGCTTGCCGGCCTCGACCTTCTCGAACTTGTAGGGGCCGGTGGCGATCACGTGCTCGCGGTACTTGACGCCGGTGTCCTTGGCCTGGGGCACCGGGATGGTGCCGGGCAGGGCGGCGAAGTTGTCGAAGCCGGCGTAGGGCTCCTTCAGGTGGAAGACGATCGTCTGGTCGTCCGGCGTCTCGATCGCGGAGTCGGTGTTGACGTCCGGGGTCTTGTAGACGCTCTTGAAGTCCTTCGGCAGGTCCAGCCAGTCGTTGAAGTACGTCGGGCCGTTGGGGTAGGTCTCCTTGTCCATGGAGCGCAGCACCGCGTACTTCACGTCCTTGGACGTGACCGGCGTGCCGTCCTCGAACTTCACGCCGGCGCGGAGCTTGTAGGTCCAGGTCTTGCCGCCGTCGCTCGACTCGCCCAGGCTCTCGGCCAGGTCCGGGGAGAGCTTGCGGCCCTCGGCGCCGGGCGCCGGGGTGTAGGTCACCAGCGAGCGTCCGTAGATCCGGACGAGGTTCCACGACAGGGCGTAATAGGTGTCGCCCGGGTCGACGGAGTCCCAGTCCTCGGAGATGGCGAACTTCAGCGTGCCGCCCTTGGCGTCGGACGGGTTGAACACCTTGTCCACGCCGGCGTTGAACGCCTCCTGCGCGGCCGGGGCGCTCGCCTTGTCGCCGCCGGTCTGGCCGGCCTTGTTGCCCTCGCTGCTGCCGCCGCCGCAGGCGGCGAGGCCCACGGTGAGAACGACGCCCGCGGCCGTGAGGCCCAGTGCGGATCCCTTTTTCATTGCTTGCACCCCTTGATGGATAGGGAGATGGAACAGGAGCGGTCGGTGTGTGAGCCGGGTCAGCGCGAGGACTTCGGGTCGAGCGCGTCGCGCAGCCCGTCGCCGAAGAGGTTGAACGCCAGCACCGTGATGAAGATCGCCATGCCCGGGAAGAACATGAAGTGCGGGACGGTGTAGAACTTCACCGCCTGCGCGAGCATGCCGCCCCAGGTCGCCGTGGGCGCCTGGATGCCGACGCCGAGGAACGACAGCGCCGCCTCGAACAGCACGTTCGTCGGGATCAGCAGCGTGGCGTAGACCAGGATCGGCGCGATCAGGTTCGGCAGGATCTCCCTGAACAGGATGTACGGCCCGCGCGCGCCGAGGCTGCGGGCGGCGTCGACGAACTCGCGCTCACGCAGCGAGAGCGTCTGCCCCCGGATGATCCGGCCGATGTAGGGCCAGTTGAAGAAGCCGATCACGAAGATCAGGAGCAGGATGCGGAGCGTGTCGCCCTGCACCCCGAGCTGCTGCTCGAACTGGCCGAGCACGCCGACCAGGGCGATCGCGAAGACGAGCAGCGGGAAGGCCAGGAAGATGTCCATCAGCCGGCTGATCACGGTGTCGACCCAGCCGCCGAAGTAGCCGGCCATGACTCCCATGACGGTGCCGATGACCACCGAGAGCACGGTGGCGAGGAAGGCGATGAGCAGGGAGATCCGCGCGCCGTAGACGACGCGGCTGAACAGGTCGCGGCCGTTGAGCGGCTCCACGCCGAACAGGAACTCCCCGCTGATGCCGGAGCCGCCCTTGGGCGTCATCGTGGAGGGGTCGATCATCTCCTGGTGGAACTCGTTCGGCGGATGGCCGAACCAGCCCACGATCAGTGGCGCGAAGGTCGCGACGAGGATCAGGAAGACGACGACACCGGCGCCGGTGAGCGCGACCTTGTCGCGCTTGAGACGCATCCACGCGATCTGGCCGAGCGAGCGGCCCTGGATGGCCTTCCCGCTCACGCCCGCGACTACGGCCTCCGGCTCGGCCTCGGCAGCCTTGCCGGGCGCGTCGAGCGGTGCGGTCATACAGTGGCCCCCTGGGTCCCAGACGACGTTGTCCGACGGGCGCGTGCCCCGGTCCGGGGTGTCGCGCCCTGAAGTCTACGGGCCCGTTTTCCGCGGTCCCGCCTCGCAGAATCTATGGGCTGATCTGCGGTGACTAGTCCGTTGGGGGGCTATGTGGCTTAACTGTGATTTACGTGAAATTCATTCGTTCTGATCTTGACGTGGATGTCTGAGTGGCGTTCCGGTTATGTCTTGGTTTTGTGACACAACCAGGACCGATCCACGGCCTCACCCGATCCCTCGGCGCTTGAGGATGTCCTCGATGTCGGAGAAGTCGTCGTCGGCCACGGGCTGGGCGGCGGGCTTCGCGGCGGGCTTCTGAGCCGGCCTGGCCGTCGCGGGCGTGCGCTTCGGCAGCGGCTGGGTGACCGCGGCGGCGCCCTGTCCCGCGGCGGCGCTCTGGACCGCGGGAGCCCCGGGGGCCGCCGTCGCGGCCGGGGCCGCCCCGCGCGCGGCCGCCAGGCGCCGTCCCCGCATGAAGCCCGAGACGAGGAAGAGCAGCACCGAGACCCCGGCCACCGCCACCCCGGCCCACACGGTGGGGTTGAGCACCAGGCCGGTCACGAACCCGGTGACCGCCGTGCCGATCTGCCACAGGGTCGGCAGCGCGCCGGTCAGGTAGGCGGCGAGCGGCAGCAGCGCCCAGGCCGCGGCGCGCAGCCCCGCCGCGGCCCCTCTGCGGCGCAGCAGCAGGAAGCTCAGCACCAGTCCCGCACCGGTCAGCCCGGCGCAGACCGGCAACCATGCGATCTGGTCGAATGTCATGGCGGATCGTCCCCCTCGTCGTCGTGTACCCGGATTTCCATCCTGGCACGCGAATCCGCGGGCGATCCTCCTTCTCAGGGAGGGATCATCCCTTAGGGGTCGAAGCTCCGCGCCTCGGGGAGGGCCTCCGCGTCGCCCTCGGACAGCGCCCGCAGGAGCTCGACGCCGACCTCGCGCAGGGACCCCACGACCAGGCGGCCGGGCGCGTGCGGGATCGGCAGCACGCTCGGCACCGCCACCACCCGGCAGCCCGCGGCGGTGGCCGCGGTCACGCCGTTGGGGGAGTCCTCCAGCGCGACGCAGCGGGCCGGGTCCGCGCCGAGCAGCCGGGCCGCGGTCAGGTAGGGCTCGGGGTCGGGCTTGGTCCGCTCCACGTCGTCGCAGGTCACCACCTGGTCGAAGTGGTGCCTGCCGATGCTCTGCAGGCAGGCGTCGGCGATCTTCCGTGAGGAGGAGGTGACCAGGGCGGCGGGCAGCCCCGCCCGCCGTACGGCCGCCAGCAGTTCGGCGGCGCCCGGCATGAGCTCCACCCCGCCGGACAGGCGGCCGATCATGCCCTCGAGCATCCAGGCCGCCACGTCCGCGGGGTCGGCCGGCGACCCGGAGACCTTGAGCATGTAGGCGACGGTGGCCGGCATGGAGCCGCCCACCAGGTGCTCCTGGTCCTGCGGTCCCCAGTCGCCGCCCAGCCGCGCCATCACCTCGGTCTCGACCTCGAACCAGACCTTCTCGCTGTCCACGAGAAGCCCGTCCATGTCGAACAGGACCGCGTCCATCCCCGGGTGCCCCCTCCGCCTCAGCCGTTCCCAGACGTTTTCAGCCGTTCTCAGACGTTGAAGTAGCCGGCCTCGGGGTGGTGGACGATCAGCGCGGACGTCGACTGCTCGGGGTGGAGCTGGAACTCCTCCGACAGCTTCACGCCGATCCGCGCGGGGTCGAGCAGCTCCACGAGCTGGACCTGGTCCTCCAGGTTGGGGCAGGCCGGGTAGCCGAACGAGTAGCGGCAGCCGGTGACGTTGACCTTGAGCATGTCCTCCAGCGACTCGTCGCCGCCGATCCCCAGCTCCGAGCGGACCCGGGCGTGCCAGTATTCGGCGAGCGCCTCGGTGAGCTGGACCGACAGGCCGTGCAGCTCCAGGTAGTCGCGGTAGGCGTCCTTCGCGAAGAGTTCGGCGGTGGCCTCGGAGATCCGGCCGCCCATGGTGGCGACCTGGAAGGCGACCACGTCGACCTCGCCGGAGTCCTTGGAGCGGAAGAAGTCGGACAGGCACAGGTGCCGGTCGCGGCGCTGGCGCGGGAAGGTGAACCGGGTCCGCTCGTTGCCGGCGTCGTCGAGGATGATCAGCGAGTCGCCGTCGCTGACGCACGGGAAGTAGCCGTAGGCCACGGCCGCCTCCAGCAGCCCCTCGGTCTGCATCCGCTCCAGCCACATCCGCAGCCGGGGGCGGCCCTGCGTCTCGACCAGCTCCTCGTAGGACGGCCCGTCGCCGCCGCGGGCGGCCTTGAGGCCCCACTGGCCCATGAACGTCGCCCGCTCGTCGAGGAAGGCGGCGTAGTCGGCGAGCGGGATGCCCTTGACCACGCGGTCGCCGAGGAACGGCGCGGCCGGGACGGGGTTGTCGGCGGCCACGTCGGAGCGGGCGGGCAGCTCCTCCACCGGGGTGCGGGTCAGCGTCGCCCCGGTCTTGACCCGGCGCTCGCGCAGCGGCGGCAGGCTGGCGCCCTCCACCCCGCGCTTGACCGCCATGAAGGCGTCCATCAGACGCAGGCCCTCGAAGGCGTCGCGGGCGTAGCGGACCTCGCCCTCGAACAGCTCGGCGAGGTCCTGCTCGACGTAGGCGCGGGTCAGCGCGGCGCCGCCGAGCAGCACGGGGTACTTTCCGGCGATGCCCCGGGAGTTCATCTCCTCGAGGTTCTCCTTCATGATGACCGTGGACTTCACCAGGAGGCCGGACATGCCGACGACGTCGGCCCCGGACTCCTCGGCGGCCTCCAGGATCGCCGAGACCGGCTGCTTGATGCCGAGGTTGACGACCTCGTAGCCGTTGTTGGACAGGATGATGTCCACCAGGTTCTTGCCGATGTCGTGCACGTCGCCCTTGACGGTCGCCAGCACGATGCGGCCCTTGGTCTCGCCCTCGACCCGCTCCATGTGCGGCTCCAGGTAGGCCACGGCGGCCTTCATGACCTCGGCCGACTGGAGCACGAAGGGCAGCTGCATCTGGCCGGAGCCGAACAGCTCGCCGACCGTCTTCATGCCGTCCAGCAGCACGTCGTTGACGATCTCCAGGGCCGGGCGCTGGGCGAGCGCCTCGTCCAGGTCGGCCTCCAGGCCCTTCTTCTCGCCGTCGATGATGCGCCGCTTGAGCCGCTCCCACAGCGGCAGCGCGGCCAGCTCCTCGGCCCGGGACAGGGCGGTGGCGGCGCTGTCGACGCCCTCGAACAGCTCCATGAAGCGCTGCAGCGGGTCGTAGCCCTCGCGGCGGCGGTCGTAGACCATGTCCAGCGCGACCTGGCGCTGCTCCTCGGGGATGCGGGCCATCGGCAGGATCTTGGAGGCGTGCACGATGGCCGAGTCCAGCCCGGCGTTGACGCACTCGTTGAGGAAGACCGAGTTGAGCACCACGCGGGCGGCCGGGTTGAGGCCGAAGGAGATGTTGGACAGGCCCAGGATCGTCTGCACGGCCGGGTAGCGCCGCTTGAGCTCGGCGATGGCCTCGATGGTCTCCAGGCCGTCGCGCCGCGTCTCCTCCTGGCCGGTGGCGATCGGGAAGGTGAGGGCGTCGACGACGATGTCCTCGACCCTCATCCCCCAGTTGCCCGTCAGGTCCTCGATGAGGCGGGTGGCGATGCGCACCTTGTCCGCGGCGGTGCGGGCCTGGCCCTCCTCGTCGATGGTCAGGGCGACCACGGCGGCGCCGTGCTCCCGGGCCAGCTTCATGATCCTGGTGAAGCGGGAGTTGGGGCCGTCGCCGTCCTCGTAGTTGACCGAGTTGAGGATCGCCCGGCCGCCGAGCATCTCCAGGCCGGCCTCCAGCACGGCGGGCTCGGTGGAGTCGAGCATGATCGGCAGCGTGGAGGCGGTGGCGAAGCGGAAGGCCAGCTCCCGCATGTCCTGGGTGCCGTCGCGGCCGACGTAGTCGACGCACAGGTCGAGCATGTGCGCGCCGTCGCGGGCCTGGGCCCGGGCGATCTCGACGCACTCCTCCCAGTTGCCGGCGAGCATCGCCTCGCGGAACGCCTTGGAGCCGTTGGCGTTGGTCCGCTCGCCGACCGCCAGGTAGGAGGTGTCCTGCCGGAAGGGGACGTGCTGGTAGAGCGAGGAGGCGCCGGCCTCGGGGTGCGGGCGGCGGGCGGCGGTCTCGCGGCCCCGGACGCGCTCGACGACCTTGCGCAGGTGCTCGGGGGTGGTGCCGCAGCAGCCGCCGACGATCGACAGGCCGTAGGTGCGGGTGAAGGTGTCGTGCGCGTCGGCCAGCTCGTCCGGGCTGAGCGGGTAGTAGGCGCCGTCGGAGGTCAGCACGGGCAGCCCGGCGTTGGGCATGCACGACAGGCGCACCCGGGCGTGGCGGGCCAGGTAGCGCAGATGCTCGCTCATCTCGGCGGGGCCGGTGGCGCAGTTGAGGCCGATGACGTCGACGCCGAGGGGCTCGATCGCGGTGAGCGCCGCGCCGATCTCCGAGCCGAGCAGCATCGCGCCGTTGGTCTCGATGGTGACCTGGGCGATGATCGGCACGTCGCGGCCCGCGTCGGCGATGGCCCTCCTGGCGCCGGTGACGGCGGCCTTGACCTGGAGCAGGTCCTGGGAGGTCTCGATGATCAGCGCGTCGGCGCCGCCGGAGACCAGGCCGGCGGCGTTGTCGTAGTAGGCGTCGCGGAGCTCGCCGTACGGCTTGTGCCCGAGGGTGGGCAGCTTGGTGCCGGGTCCGATGGAGCCGAGCACGAAGCGGGGGTGGTCCGGGGTGGACCAGTGGTCGGCGGCCTCGCGGGCGACGCGGGCGCCGGCCTCGGAGTAGGCGAAGACGCGGTCGGCGATGTCGTACTCGCCGAGCGCGGCGAGGTTGGCGCCGAAGGTGTTGGTCTCCACGCAGTCGACGCCGACCTCGAAGTAGGCGTCGTGCACGGCCCGGACGATGTCGGGGCGGGTGGCGTTGAGCACCTCGTTGCAGCCCTCGTGGCCCTCGAAGTCGTCGAGGGTGACGTCGTGGGCCTGCAGCATCGTTCCCATGGCCCCGTCGGCGACCATCACGCGCTCGGCCAGGACGTCACGGAAAGACGGTGCGTTTGTCATAGGCGGAAGCTTACTGGGAACCGCGCGGCGGCTATCGTTCACGGTGGCAATTGCACTTTCCGTCCAATTATTCCCGTCCCGTTACGAGAGGTGTCATCCCGATGGCCTACCGCACCGTCGTCGTCGGCACCGACGGCTCCCCCTCCTCCTTCCGCGCCGTCTCCGCCGCCGCCTCCCTGGCCGCCGCGACCGGCGCCACCCTCGTGCTGGCCTGCGCCTACCTCCCCATGCGCGAGCGCGACCGCAGCGCGGCCGCCGACCTGCTCGGCGAGCTGTCCTACAAGGTGAGCGGCTCCACCCCGGCCGAGGACGCGCTGCGGGCCGCCCGCGGGCACGCCGTCGCCGCGGGCGCCCCGGCGATCGAGCTGGCCGCCGAGGAGGGCGACCCGGTCGACGTGCTGGTCTCCCTGGCCGGCCGGTTCCGCGCCGACCTGCTGGTGGTCGGCAACCGGGGGCTCAACAGCCTCACCGGGCGGCTGCTCGGCTCGGTCCCGTCGAGCGTCTCGCAGCGGGCGGAGTGCGACGTGCTGATCGTCCGCACCACCTCCGGGAGGTGACGCGGGACCGCCTCGAGCGCATAGGCTTAGCCGGAGGCAAAGAGGCGGGACAAGGAGGCGGCGCGTGATCGAACTCGAGGGGTTGCCCGAGCTCGTCGACCCGGTGCTGATCGCCGCGTTCGAGGGGTGGAACGACGCGGGCGAGGCCTCGAGCGGAGTGATCGCCCACCTCGAGACCGAGTGGAAGGCCACCGAGCTGGTCTCCTTCGACCCCGAGGACTACTACGACTTCCAGGTCACCCGGCCCATCGTCGAGATGGGCGAGGGCCTGACCAGGTCGCTCACCTGGCCCACCACCAAGCTGTCGGTGGCCCGGCCGCCCGGCTCCGCCCGTGACGTGGTCCTGCTGCGGGGCATCGAGCCCAACATGCGCTGGCGCTCGTTCTGCGACGAGATCGTCGGCGTCTGCCGCGCGGTGGGCGTGGAGCTGGCGGTGCTGCTCGGCGCGCTGCTCAACGACTCGCCGCACACCCGGCCGGTGCCGATCGTCGGCTCGGCCACCGACGAGGGGCTGGCCCGGGCGATCAACCTGGAGCTGAGCCGCTACGAGGGCCCGACCGGCATCGTCGGCGTCCTGCAGCACGCCCTCGGCGCCGCGGGGCTGCCCGCGGTCTCCCTGTGGGCCTCGGTCCCGCACTACGTCGCCCAGCCGCCCAACCCCAAGGCGACCCTGGCGCTGCTGAGCCGGATGGAGGACCTGCTCGACGTCCCGATCCCCCTGGGCGAGCTGGCCGAGGAGGCCAGGGCCTGGGAGCACGGCGTGGACGAGCTGGCCGCCCAGGACACCGAGGTCGCCGAGTACGTCCGGGAGCTGGAGGAGCGCAAGGACGCCACCGAGCTGCCGGAGGCGAGCGGCGACGCCATCGCCGCGGAGTTCGAGCGCTACCTGCGCCGCCGCGACCGCGACGGGGACTGAGACGCACGGCCGTGACGGAGACAGGCGCACGGTCGTGACCGTCACGGCCGAGGCGCACGGCCGTGACGGAGACGGCTGAGACACACAGCGCAGAGTTACCGTTATTTACCCCATTTCTCACTGATTTCGGGTAATAATCAGTCCTCACCGGATTTCCACCGGAACGCACCCGGCGGAGATCGCGGACTCGCAACGATTGCACACCCAGGAGAAACACGGCTCGGCAAACACCGGCCGATGGCGTCACCCCCACGCCGAACCTTGTCCCTGTGACTGCGCACGTAAGGGCAACCATGGCGACTCCCCGGCTCGACCCGTACCAGAAAGCACAGGACACGCGGCGCCGCGTTCTCGAGATGGGCATGTTCATGAAACGCCAGGACGGCGAGAACGCCCTCCTCCACCCGGAGATGCGGGGCTCCGCCGCTCCCGGGCAGTCGGTGGACCTGTTCCTCGCCCTGCTCCAGGACAGGCTCCCGGTCTGGCTGAAGATCCTCGACGACCTGATGCACCTGGTCGGCAAGGGCAGCGTCGCCGACAACCTGCTGCCCATCGCCCGGGCGGGCATCGACTACTACGCGGAGGTCCAGTCGGTGGCGCTGCCCGCCTTCACCTCCCCCTCGGTCACCGTACGGTTCCGCGAGGCCATGAAGGACACCCGGCTCAGCCCGATGTCGGAGGTCGTGCCGCTGACGGACTACCTCGCGGCGGAGCAGCGCGCGGGCCGCGTCTCACCCCGGGTGGACCCGGTGGCCACCGCCCGGCTGCTGCTGGCCGGGTGCTTCCGGCACGCCTACTACGAGCTCTTCGTCGGCACCGACTTCGTGCCCTCCCGGGACGAGAGCGCCGAGGAGATCATCCGGGAGCTGAGGCTGGAGTCCCACGCGGCCTGATCGAAGCGGCGCCACACCAGCTCCGCCAGATCGGGGTCCACCCCCAGGGGGGCGCCGACCAGGTCGGCGCCGAGGGCCTCCAGGCGGCTCTGGAAGAAGCCGGGGGCCAGGAGATACGAGGCGACCGCGATCCGCGGTGCGGGCGCCGACCTGAGCCCCTCCACCGCCTCGGCCGCCGTCGGGCTGCCCGCCGAGGCGAACGCGGCCCGCACCGGGCGCGACAGCCGGGCCGACAGCAGCCTCGCCGCCGCGCGCACGTCGTCCAGCGCCGCCGGGTCGGAGGACCCCGCCGCGCCCAGCACCACTGCGTCGGTGTGCCGCAGGCCCGCAGCGGCCAGCCTCCTGGCCAGCACCGCGGTCAGCAGCGGGTGCGGCCCGAGCGGGGCGGCCACCGTCGCGTCCGGGCGCGCGGCGGCGACCACCGCCGGCAGGTCGATGTGCACGTGGTAGCCGCCGGCCAGCAGCAGGGGGACCACCACCACGGGGCCGGGCAGACCGGGCAGCACGTCGGCCAGCAGGGGCGAGCTGATCTCCAGGAAGGCGAGCTCCACTCGCCGTCCGGGGCGGGCCCGCCGTACCAGGTCGCGCAGGCCCGCGAGCGTCTCCTCCCCCGCGGCGCTGCGCGTCCCGTGCGCGGCCAGGACGAGCGTCGTCACGCGCCCTCGCCGCGTTCGCACGCCAGGCGGTAGCCGCGCTTGACGACCGTCTCGACGATGCCCGCCGGCCCGAGGGCCCGCCGCAGGCGGGTGATCGCCATCTCCACGGCGTGCTCGGCCGAGTCGCGGGACGGGCCGCCGGGCAGCACGGTCCGCAGCTCCGAGCGGGCCACCACGTGGCCGGGCTTGTCGGCCAGGCGCTTGAGCACCGCCATCGGGGCGGGCGGCAGCGGCTTGAGCTCGCCGTCGACGACGACGGCGTGGCCGCGGATCTCCAGTGCGTGGCCGCCCGCGACCAGCCGGGTGACGCCGCGGGCGGGCAGGTGCGTGGCGAGCGTGCGGGCCAGCGCGCCCAGGCGGGCGCGCTCGGGCTGCACCACGGGCACCCCGCGCTCCTCCAGCGGCGCGGCGGTCACCGGCCCCACGCAGGCGGCGACGACCTGACCGGCGAACGCCGCCAGCAGAGCCTCCTCCAGCCCGTCCGCGCGGGCCGCGCCGAGCATGGCCAGGACCGCCGGGGCGCTGGTGAAGGCCACCGCGTCCACCCCGCCGGAGACCGCCTGGCTGATCAGGCGGCGCAGCGGCGACGGATCGCGGTAGGGCAGCCACCGGTAGACCGGCACCTCGATGACCTCGGCCCCCGCCTCGCGCAGCGCCGCCGTGAAGCCGGTCAGCGGCTCCCCGTGCAGCTGCACCGCGATGCGCCGGCCCCGCAGGTCCTGGGCGAGCAGGTGCTGCTTGACCTCCTCGCACGACTCGGTGGCCGGCGTCCAGTGGTCGTTCAGCCCCGCCGCCCGGACCGCGCCGCGGGCCTTGGGGCCCCGGGTCAGCAGCCGGGCGGCGGCCAGGTGCGCCGACAGCTCCCCCGACAGCCCCCACCCCTCGGCGGCGGCCGTCCAGCCGCGGAAGCCGACCCCCGTGGTGATCACCACGTCGTCGATCGGGCCCGCCAGGACGTCCCGGGTCGCGGCCAGCAGGTCCGCGTCCTCGGCCAGCGGCACCAGCCGGATCGCCGGGGCCTGCACGACCCGGGCGCCCCGCCGTTCCAGCAGCGCGCAGAACTCCTCGCGCCGCCGGGTGGCGGTGACCCCGATGGTGAACCCGGCCAGCGCGTCGGGCTCCGTCTCCGGGGACCCCGGAGAGGGCCCCCGCGAGGGGGCCTGCGACGGGATCAGGGGGGCCGGGGAGCTCAAGGGACCCTCACCTCCACCGCGCCGCCGGACAGGCGGACCGGATAGGTCGGCACGGCCGTCGCCGGGTCGTCCAGGCAGCGGCCGGTCACCAGCGAGAAGACCTGCTTGTGCATGGGGGAGGCCACGGTCGGCTCCGCGCCGCGCGTCCCGACGATGCCCCGCGACAGGACCCAGGCCCCGCTGAACGGGTCGAGGTTGCCGGTCGCGTACAGGTCGCCGTCGAAGGTGCGGAACACCGCGATCTGGTGCCCGTCCACCAGGACGCACACCCCCTCCTCGGGCAGCAGGTCGGTGTAGGCGCAGACCGCGGTCCAGCCGGCGGTCTCCAGGGCGGTGTCCAGGTTCTCGCGCAGGATGGTCATCGGGGAAACCCCTCCTTCTTCTCCGGTCGGTGTGAGGTCGAGGGTCGCGGTGGTCAGGATCGGACCGCCTCGAGCGGGATCAGGACCGGCTTGACCTGGTCCCGCTCCGGGGCGAAGGCGATCGACGGGTCCGGGGTGCCGGGCGCGTTGACGAAGGAGACGAAGCGCCGCATCCGCTCGGGGTCGTCCAGGACCGCGCGCCACTCGTCGGCGTAGCCGGCGACGTGCCGCTCCATCTGCGCGTCCAGTTCGGCGCAGATGCCCAGCGAGTCCTCCAGCACGACCTCCTTGACGTAGTCGAGGCCCTGGTTCTCCAGCCAGACCGAGGTGCGCTGGAGCCGGTCGGCGGTGCGGATGTAGAACATCAGGAAGCGGTCGATGACCCGGATCAGCTCGTCGGTGGACAGGTCCGAGGCGAACAGGTCGGCGTGCCGCGGGGTGAAGCCGCCGTTGCCGCCGACGTAGAGGTTCCAGCCCAGCTCGGTGGCGATGATGCCGAAGTCCTTGCCGCGCGCCTCGGCGCACTCGCGGGCGCAGCCGGAGACGGCCGACTTCAGCTTGTGCGGCGAGCGCAGCCCCCGGTAGCGCAGCTCCAGCGCGATGGCCAGGCCGACGGAGTCCTGCACGCCGTACCGGCACCAGGTGGAGCCGACGCAGGACTTGACCGTGCGCAGCGCCTTGCCGTACGCGTGGCCGGACTCGAAGCCGGCGTCGACCAGGCGCTTCCAGATCAGCGGGAGCTGCTCGACGCGCGCGCCGAACAGGTCGATCCGCTGCCCGCCGGTGATCTTCGTGTAGAGGCCGAAGTCGCGGGCGACCTCGCCGATCACGATGAGCTTGTCGGGGGTGATCTCCCCGCCGGGGATGCGCGGCACGACCGAGTAGGTGCCGTTGCGCTGGATGTTGGCCAGGTAGCGGTCGTTGGTGTCCTGCAGCGCGGCCTGCTCGCCGTCGAGGATGTGGCCGTTGCCGAGCGAGGCGAGGATGGAGGCGACGACGGGCTTGCAGATGTCGCAGCCGCGCCCGGTGCCGTGCTCGGCGATGAGCTGGGAGAACGTCGTGATGCCGCGCACCCGGACGATGTCGAACAGCTCGGCCCGGCTGTAGGTGAAGTGCTCGCACAGGGCCTTGGAGACCTCGACGCCGGACTTCACCAGGATCTGCTTGAGCATCGGGACGCAGCTGCCGCAGGTGGTGCCGGCGCGGGTGCAGGCCTTGATCTCCGCCACGTCGGTCAGGCCCTTGTCCGCGATGGCGGAGCAGATCTGGCCGTGGGTGACGTTGTTGCAGGAGCAGACCACCGCCTCGGCGGGCAGTTCCATGTTCGCCGGGCCGCCGGTGAACAGCAGCTCGCTCGGCGAGCCCGGCAGCTCGCGGCCGACGAAGGGCTTGAGCGTGTTGTACGGCGTGGCGTCGCCGACGCAGATCCCGCCGAGCAGGGTGCGGGCGTCGTCGCTGACGAACAGCTTCTGGTAGACGCCGGTGACCGGGTCCATGAAGGTCACGTCGAGCGCGCCGTCCATCGCGCCGAACTGGGCGACCTCCACGCCGAGCAGCTTGAGCTTGGTCGACATGTCCGCGGGGGTGAAGGCCGCCTCGCCGCCGAGGATGCGGTCCGCGGCGACCTCGGCCATGGTGAAGCACGGCCCGACCAGGCCGTAGACCATGCCCTGGTGCAGCGCGCACTCGCCGATCGCGTAGATCGCCGGGTCGCTGGTGCGCATGCCGTCGTCGACGGCGATGCCGCCGCGCTCGCCGACCGCCAGGCCGCAGGTGCGGGCCAGCTCGTCGCGGGGGCGCACGCCGGCCGAGAAGACCACGACCTGCGCCTCGATCGTCTCGCCGTCCGGCTTGACCAGGCCCGACGCGCGCCCGGCGTCGTCGGCGGCGATCTCCTTGACCCCGGCGCCGGTGTGCACGCCCAGGCCGAGCGACTCGATGTGGCCGCGCAGCACCGCGCCGCCGCCCTCGTCGACCTGGCGGGGCATGAGCCAGCCGCCCATCTCCACGACGTGCGTCTCGAGGCCCAGCCCGCGCAGCGCGTCGGCGGCCTCCAGGCCGAGCAGCCCGCCGCCGATCACCACGCCGGCCGTGGCGCCCGCCGACGCCTCCCGGATCGCGTCCAGGTCGTCGATGGTGCGGTAGACGAAGCAGCCGTCCAGGTCCTTGCCGGGCACCGGCGGCACGAACGGGCTGGAGCCGGTGGCCAGCACCAGCACGTCGTACGGCTCGGCGTGCCCGTCGGCCGTCGTCACGGTCCGGCCGTCCCGGTCGATCGCGGTGACCGCCGAGCCGAGCCGGAGCACGACGCCGTCGGGCACCGGGTAGGTGAGGTCCTCGGCGCTCTTGCCGGCCAGGTAGGAGGTCAGCGCCACCCGGTCGTAGGCGGGCCGGGGCTCCTCCCCCAGGATCGTGATCCGCCCCCCGAAGCCGCGGTCGGTCAGCGTCTCGACCAGCCGGTAGGCCGTCGGCCCGTGTCCCACCACTACCAGCCGCGTCATCTGCGCGCCCCTTCCTTCCGCCACGTCCGTCACGCCGAGACCCCTTCCTGCTCGCACAGCCAGCCGACGATGCCCTCGACCGCGTCGCGGCAGCCGCCGCAGCCGGTCGTGGCACGCGTGGCGGCCGCCACGGCCTCCACGTCGCGGGCCCCGGACTCCCAGCAGGCCCGGATCTGGCCCTTGGTCACGTTGTTGCACTGGCACACCTTGGCCGCGTCCGGCATCCGCACCGGGCTGTCGGCCACCGGCGTGCCGCTCAGGCCGGGGAAGAGCAGCCCCGCCCGGTCGCCGGGGACCGGGGCGCCCCGGTCGAAGAGCTGGGTGAGGGTGCCCACCGCCGCCGTCTCGCCGAGCAGGATCGCCCCGACCAGCCGGCCGTCGCGGATGACGAGCTTGCGGTAGGTGCCGCGGGCCCGGTGGCTGAACCGCACCACCTCCGTCGAGCGGTCGGCGTCCTCGTCCACGTGGGTCTCGCCCATCGCCGCCAGCTCGACGCTCTTGGCCTTCAGCCGGGTCACCAGCCGCGACCCGCGGTAGCGGGCCGTCTTGTCGGCGCCGGTCACCAGGTCGGCGACGACCGCCGCCTGCTCCCAGGCGGGGGCGACGAGACCGTAGACCATGCCCTCGTGCTCGGCGCACTCGCCGATCGCGAAGATCGACGGGTCGTCGGTGCGCATCTCGGCGTCCACCACGATCCCGCGCGCCACCTCCAGGCCCGCGTCCCTGGCCAGGGAGGTCACCGGGCGGACCCCGCAGGCGAGCACCACCAGGTCGCCGTCGACCGTCTCGCCGCCGGCCAGCCGTACGCCGTGCTCCTCGATCTCCTCCACCACGACGCCGGTCCGGATGCGCACGCCCAGCTCCGTCAGCGTCTCCTGGAGCACCAGCCCCGCCTCGGCGTCGAGCTGGCGCTCCATCAGGTGTCCCGCCAGGTGGAGCAGCGTCACCGGCAGTCCGCGGCCGGCCAGCCCCCGGGCCGCCTCGATGCCCAGCAGCCCGCCGCCGACCACCACCGCACCGCGCGCCGTGGCGGCGGCCTCCAGGATCGCCTGGCAGTCGTCCAGCGTCCGGAAGGTGACGGCCCGCTCCGCGCCGGGCACCGGCGGCACCACGGCCTCGCTCCCGGTCGCCAGCACCAGGACGTCGTACGGCTCCCGCCCGCCGTCGGCGGTGACGACCGCCTGCGCCTCCCGGTCGATCGCCGTCACCGCGACGCCCGGCATGGCCGTCACCCCGTGGTCGGCGTACCAGGACGGGTCCAGCAGCCGCACCTGGTCCGGGAGCATGGTCCCGGCCACCACGTTCGACAGCAGCACCCGGTTGTACGGCTGCCAGTCCTCGGCGCCGAAGACGGTCACCTTCATGTCCTTGTCCCGGGCGCGGACCTCGTTCACCAGGCGGGAGCCCGCCATCCCGTTGCCCACCACCACCAGCCGGGTCATCCGACACGCTCCACTCTCACTGCGCACACTTTGAACTCCGGCATCCTCGACACCGGGTCGAGTTCGGGATTGGTCAGCACGTTGGCTCCGATCCAGTGGAACGGCATGAACACGGTGTCGGCGCGGATCGCCGGGTTGACCCTGGCCGCGCCCTCGGTCTCGCCCCGGCGGCTGACCACCCGGAGCCGCTGGCCCGGTGACACCTCCAGGCGCTCGGCCAGGTCGGGGTGGATCTCCACGAACGTCTCGGAGACGACCGCGTTGAGGGCCGCGATCCTGCGGGTCTGGGCGCCGCTCTGGTAGTGGGCCAGCACGCGGCCGGTCGTCAGGTACAGCGGGTAGTCGGCGTCGACGTCCTCCCCCGGCGGGCGGTGCTCGACCGGGACGAACCGGGCGCGGCCGTCGGGGGTGGCGAAGCCGTCCAGGAAGGGCCGCGGCGTGCCGGGGTGGTCCTCGGCGGGGCAGGGCCAGAAGACGCCGGTCTCGGCGGCGATCCGCTCGTAGGTGATGCCCGCGTAGTCGGCGGTCCCGCCGGCGCTCGCCCGGCGCAGCTCCTCGAAGACCTCGCGGGGGTCGGTCGGGAACCCGGCGGCGCCGCGCGGCCCGTCCGCGTCCGGCCCGGCCAGCCGTACGGCCAGGCCGCGCAGGACCTCCAGGTCGCTGCGGACCCCCTCGGGCGCGGCGACCGCCCTGCGGCGGAGCAGGACCCGTCCCTCCAGGTTGGTCATCGTGCCCTCCTCCTCGGCCCACTGGGTGGTCGGGAGCACCACGTCGGCCAGGGCGGCGGTCTCCGACATGACGAGGTCGGAGACCACCAGCAGGTCCAGGCCCTTCAGCCGTTCGGTGACGTGTCCGGAGCGGGGCGCGGAGACCACCGGGTTGGAGCCGAACAGCAGCAGCGCGCGGGGGCCGCCGGCCGTGCCGAGGGCGTCGAGCAGCTCGTAGGCCGAGCGGCCGGGGCCGGGGATCTCGTCCGGGTCGACGCCCCAGACGCGGGCGACGTGCGCGCGGGCGGCGGGGTCGTCGATCTTCCGGTAGCCGGGGAGCTGGTCGGCCTTCTGGCCGTGCTCGCGGCCGCCCTGCCCGTTGCCCTGGCCGGTCACGCAGCCGTAGCCCGAGCCGGGCCGGCCGGGCAGCCCCAGGGCCAGGGCCAGGTTGATGAAGGCGGTCACGGTGTCGGTGCCCTTGGCGTGCTGCTCGGCGCCGCGCCCGGTGAGGATCGCGGCGCGGGACGCGTCCGCGAGGATCTCCACGGCCAGGCGCATCTGCGCGACGGGGACGCCGGTGATCCGCTCCACCCGCTCCGGCCACCAGGCCGCCACGGAGGTGGCCGCCGCCGCGAAGCCGTTCGTCCGCGCGGCCACGTAGTCCTCGTCCACGCGGCCCTCGGCGACCACGAGGTGGAGCAGGCCGAGGGCGAGCGCCAGGTCCGTGCCGGGGGTGGGCTGCAGGTGCAGGTCGGCCAGGCGGGCGGTCGCGGTGAGGCGGGGGTCGATGACGATCAGGCGGCCGCCCCGGTCCCGCATCGCGGTCAGGTGGCGGACGAACGGCGGCATGGTCTCGGCCATGTTGCCGCCCGCCAGCAGCACCGCGTCGGCCGCGGCCAGGTCGGTGATCGGGAAGGGCAGCCCACGGTCCATGCCGAAGGCCCGGTTCGACGCGGCGGCGGCCGAGGACATGCAGAACCGGCCGTTGTAGTCGATCTGGCTGGTCCGCAGCGCCACCCGGGCGAACTTGCCCAGCAGGTAGGCCTTCTCGTTGGTGAGGCCGCCCCCGCCGAACACGGCCACGCCGTCGGGGCCGTGCTCTGCCTGCAGCGCGCGGATCCGGTCGGCGACGAAGTCGAGCGCCTCGTCCCATTCGACCGGCTCGCCGTGCAGGAGCGGGGTGGTGAGCCGCGCACCTCCGGTGAGGAGCTCCCCGGCGGTCCAGCCCTTCTGGCAGAGTCCCCCGGCGTTGGCCGGGATGTCCTGCCGCGGGGTGATCGCCACCGTGCCGGTCCCGGCGTCGGCGCCTGCGGCGACGTTCATGCCGCACTGCAGGGCGCAGTAGGGGCAGTGCGTCGCCACCGGCGCCTTCACAGGCGCTGCGACGGGAAGTGAGAGCGGCATGCGTCCGATGGTGCTTTCGAGCGGTTTCACCGCTGGGTCCCTCCTGTTACCGCTGTGCTACAAGCCTCTAACCGTGTTCACGTTCGCCCTCACCCGGACGTGAGGCGGGCCGGGATGGACGGGCGCGGTCAGACGCGGGCGGCCGCCAGGCTCGGCACCCGGCCGGCGGTCCGCAGGTAGCAGGCCCAGGTGATGAACGCGCACAGCACGTAGAAGCCGGCGAAGGACGCCAGCGCGGCGCCCGCTCCCCCGGTGGCGGCGATGGAGCTGCCGAACCCGCGGTTGATGAAGAACCCGCCGAACGCGCCGATCGCGGAGATGAGCCCGACCGCGGCCGAGGCGTCGCGCTTGCCGACGGCCAGCGCCGCCTCGTAGGCGGGCGTGCCCGCCGGGATCCCGGCCGTGGCCTTGGCCCGGAAGATCGCCGGGATCATCCGGTAGGTGGAGCCGTTGCCGACGCCGGTGGTGGCGATCAGCAGCATGTAGGAGCAGAAGAACAGGGCGAAGCTCTGCTGGACGAGTCCCTGCCAGACCAGTGCCACCGCGCCGGCCATCGCGCCGAAGTTGACCAGCGTCACCCGCGAGCCGCCGATCCGGTCGGCGAGCCAGCCGCCCGCGGGGCGGATCAGCGAGCCCACCAGCGGGCCGAGGAAGGCCAGCGTGACCAGGGAGGCCTGCTCGGGGAACTGGCTGTTGATGAGGAGGGGGAAGGCGGTGGAGTAGCCGATGAAGGAACCGAAGGTGCCGATGTAGAGGAGCGCCATGATCCAGGTCTGGGCCCGTCCGGCGATCTTCAGCTGTGCCTTCGGGTCGGCCTTGGCGACGGTCAGGTTGTCCATGAAGAAGTAGGCGCCGGCCGCGGCGGCCAGGATGAACGGGATCCAGAACAACCCGGCGGCGGCCAGCCCGAACGCGCCGATGACCAGCGGCATGAACAGCTGCACGGAGCTGACGCCGATGTTGCCGCCCGCGGCGTTGAGGCCGAGCGCCGAGCCCTGCTTGGCCTGCGGGTAGAAGTAGGTGATGTTGGCCATGCTGGAGGCGAAGTTCCCGCCGCCCAGACCCGCGGTGGCCGCGATGGCCAGGAACACCCAGTACGGCGTGGCGGGGTCGCTGACCGCGACGGCCAGCAGCGCCGCCGGGACGAGCAGGAGCAGCGCGCTCACCACCGTGAAGTTCCGGCCGCCGAACTTCGCCGGGCCGAAGGTGTAGGGGATGCGCAGCGCCGAGCCGACCAGGTTCGGCAGGGAGACGATCCAGAAGAGCTGGTCGGTGGAGAACTCGTAGGAGCCGAGCTTGACCGCCACGATGCTCCACACCGTCCAGACGGTGAAGCCGAGGTGCTCGGCGAAGACGGAGAAGAGCAGGTTCCGCCGGGCGACCCTCTTTCCACTCTGCTCCCAGAAACCGGGGTCGTCGGGCCGCCATTCGGTGATCCAGCGCTTCGCCATCGTTCCTCCTCCTGCTCGGTTCTTCGGGGATCCGGTCCCGGAAAATCTAGGAGTGAGGCGTTACGCACATTCACGTTGTGTGATGGTGCACCGGTTACGTGTGGCTAACCGCTGAAATGTGCAATGCACACGTCGCACGTCCGCAACATTGCGGAAACATGACCGGATTTCCAGGTTGGATTGGAAATCCGTACCGCCGGGAATCGTAGGCACATCAGCCCGCCGCCTCGGGGAGTACGCGTGACCGTCCAGCCGATCCGCATGTTCAGCGACCCTGTGCTACGGACCGTGACCGATCCGGTGACCACGTTCGACCGCGAGCTGCGCAGGCTCGTCAGGACCCTCCAGCTGACCCTGCGGGCCGGCGCGGGCCGCGCGGGCCTGGCCGCCCCCCAGATCGGCGTCCCGCTCCGGGTCCTCGTCTACGAGCTCGACGGCCGTTCCGGTCACCTCGTCAACCCGCGGCTGGAGCTGTCCGAGCGGAAGGTCACGGCCGACGAGGCCTGCCTGTCCGCACCCGGCCTGTGGTGGCCGCTGGAGCGCTCCTACATGGTGACCGCGCGGGGCCGCGACATGTTCGGCAAGCCCGTCACCGTCCGCGCCCTCGGCATGCTCGCCCGCGTGCTCCAGCACGAGGCCGACCACCTCGACGGCATGCTCTTCGCCGACCGGCTCCCCGCGGAGGATCGTGAACACTTCCTGAAGAATGTCCCATTTTGAGTGTTTTATCCCAATTAGCAGGCAAAGTCCGCATACCGTTCGCTCCCTCTCCGCGGCGCACGGCCCTCGATACGGCGGGCGGCGCGAAAAGGGGCGCGCCTGCGGATGTTTGCCAGGCGCCCCGGCATCCGGTAGCTTGAAGAAGTTGCCGTCGCAGTTTTCAGGTAGCTTGTCACCGCAAGTGTTTGAGAAGTCCGTCGACAGCGGGCGTTCCAGCTTTCTCCGGATGGTCTCCGCGGATGCATGGTAGGGTCCGCAGTGCAGCCCCGGTGCGCCGACCTGGCGTTTCGGTGAGGCTCCCAATGAGGAGAAGTAGTTTTGTCTGAAGGCACCGTTAAGTGGTTCAACGCCGAAAAGGGTTTCGGATTCATCGCTCCGGACGACGGTAGCGCCGATGTTTTCGTGCACTACTCGGCTATCAACTCCAGCGGCTACCGCAGCCTGGAGGAGAACCAGCGGGTCAGCTTCGTCACGACCCAGGGCCAGAAGGGCCCCCAGGCTGAGCAGGTTCAGCCCCTCTGACGTCGGTTAGCAGCTCCACCTGAGCCCCGTACCGCACCAGCGGTACGGGGCTCAGTGCTTTCCCAGGCCTCCTGGTGCTTTCCCGAGCTTCCTGGTGCCTTAGCGAGCTTTGCTCTCCCGGGCTTCCATCCGGTGCCTTCCCGGGCTTCCGCCCGCGCTCCGGACCTCCGGCACGGGCGGAGCAGCGGGGGCGGCCCGCCTGCGACGGGCGCCCCCGGCCGGCCTCCGGTGCGGGCTAGAGCCGGACCCCGAGCAGCGCGTCCGCCACGTCCCTGACGAGCGCGGGCGCCTGCGGGTCGGTGCCGCCCTCCGAGAGCGCCCGCTCCGCCCAGCCGTCGATGGCGGCCAGCGCCCCGGGGGCGTCCAGGTCGTCGGAGATCCGGGCGCGGACGTCCGCGAGCACCGCGTCCGCCCGGGGCCCCGTCTCCAGGCCTGCGGCCGAGCGCCAGCGTGCCAGCCGTACCTCGGCGGAGGCCGACTGGTCGGCGGTCCACTCCCAGTCGTCCCGGTAGTGGTGCGCCAGCAGGGCCAGCCTGACGGCCATGGGGTCGATCTCCTGGCGGAGCCGGGAGACGAAGACGAGGTTGCCCCGGGACTTGGACATCTTCTCGCCGTCGAGGGCGACCATGCCCGCATGGACGTAGGCCCTGGCGAAGGGCCACTCCCCCGCCCCGACGTGGCCCTCGTGGGCGCCGCACTCGTGGTGCGGGAAGATCAGGTCGGAGCCGCCGCCCGCGACGTCGAAGCCGGTGCCGAGGTTGGCCAGCGCGATCGCGGTGCACTCGATGTGCCAGCCGGGCCGCCCCCGGCCGAACGGGGAGGGCCAGGACGGCTCACCCGGACGCTCGGCGCGCCACAGCAGCCAGTCGAGCGGATGCTTCTTGCCGTCCCGCCCGGGGTCGCCGCCGCGCTCGCCGAACAGGGTGAGCATCAGCTCCTCGGGGTAGCCGGAGACCGCGCCGAACTTGGGCGCCGCGGCGACGTCGAAGTAGACGTCGCCGTCGAGCTCGTAGGTGGCGCCCTTGTCGCGCAGGTTCACGATGAGCTCGGCGACCTGGTCGATCGACTCGGTGACGCCGACGTACTCCCGGGGCGGGAGGATGCGCAGCGCCTCCATGTCGGTGCGGAACAGCTCGATCTCGCGCTCGGCGAGCTCCTGCCAGTCCTGACCGGTCTGCTCGGCGCGCTCCAGGAGCGGGTCGTCGACGTCGGTGGCGTTCTGGGTGTAGTGGACCTCGTGGCCGGCGTCCCGCCAGGCCCGGTTGACCAGGTCGAAGGCGAGGTAGGTGTTGGCATGGCCCAGATGGGTGGCGTCGTAGGGCGTGATGCCGCAGACGTACATCCGCGCGACGGGCCCCGGCTGCGTGGGGACGACCTCTCCGGCGGCGGTGTCGAACAACCGCAGCGGAGCACCAGCACCAGGGAGCCGAGGAACCTTCGGCGCAGACCACGATCTCATGTAGTGAGCCTATCCAGGGGACGGACCGCCCCGATCACCCCGGGGCGGTGGATTCGGGGCGTCCATCACAACCACCGGGACCGGCCGGCTCATTCCGGCAGGACCCGGTGGAACGCCCGGGGGTCACCGGGGTCACCGGTGAAGTCGTAGCGGATCCCGTCGGCGGAGAAGGCGAGCAGGGTGACCGAGAGCGAGGCGAAGACCCGGCCGTCGGGGAGTTCGTGCCGGATGATCAGCGCGCGGGGATCGTCTGTCGGCAGGCCCGCCCCGGTGGCCAGGAACGCCCACTCGTCCCAGGGGCCGTCCAGCGCGGTGGGCCGCCGGGCCCCGTCGAACAGGGGGCGGAAGAACGCGACGCGCTCGTTGTCCGCGCCACGCTCCCATCCGCTGTTGACGATCATGTGGGTCCCGGCCGGGAGCTCCGTACCGTCCAGGGCGGCGCCGTCCCAGCTCCACAGGCGGGCGCCCGCGGCATCGGCCAGCACGAGGTGGAAGGGGTCGTAGCCGGCCAGCTCCAGGTCCGCGGGGCCGTCTCCCGCCGCGACCAGCAGCGGCAGCTCGCCGCGGGAGCGGCGGATCGGCTCCGGTGCGGGCACACCGTGGCCGTTGAGCAGCGCGCAGGCCCGGCCGCCTCCGGGGTCGACGGCCAGCCAGGTCCCGCCGGCGAGCAGGTCCCTGCCGCCGACCAGGCCGGGCCAGTGCTCCGCCGGGGCGGCCCAGGGGCGGCCGGTGAACTCGTCCCGGACACCGATCAGGATCAGGGGGATCTCGGCGCCGGGGGCGACGCTGACGACAGCCGTGCACATGTCCGGCAGACTACGGCAGATCCGGCGGAGCCGACGGGGTGGGCCGACGGCCGGGCACGCCGGACCGCAAGCCGGAGGACCGGCGGGGCGCACCGGGGGCCTCAGGCCGGGATCCGGATCAGAGCTTCAGATCGGGGGCCTCAGATCGGGGGCCAGGGGATGGCGGGCCAGTCCTGTGAGGGGCGGGGGTGCAGGCCGGTGTCCAGGAGCTTGCGGACCCGCGCCCAGGTGGCCTCCACCTCGGCGAGGGTGAGGAGCTCCCGGAGGCGGCGGCCCAGGCGGCCCCGTTCCAGCTCCCGCTCCAGACGGGCCAGGACGTTCATCGCCTCCCGGGGCAGAGGTTTGCCGCGCCACTGCCAGAGCACGGTGCGGAGCTTGTCCTCGGTGGAGAAGCAGACCCCGTGGTCCACCCCGTGGACGTGCCCGTCGGCGAGCGGGAGCAGGTGTCCGCCCTTGCGGTCGGCGTTGTTGACGACGGCGTCGAACACGGCCATCCGCCGCAGGGCGGGCTGACGGCTGCGGATCAGCGCCATCAGGTCGGCCTCGGGGTCGGTGTCGACCCACAGCTGGCACATGCCGGGGCCGAAGGGCCCGTCCCGGTAGACCGTCGGGGGGACGATGCGCCAGCCGGTCGCGGCCGAGAGCTCGAACGCGGCGACCTCGCGCGCGGCCAGGGTCCCGTCCGGGAAGTCCCAGAGAGGCCGTTCACCGCGCACCGGCTTGTAGACGCAGGCGGCGGCGAGACCGCCCAGCCGGACCGAGCAGTAGAGCGTCATGTTCGTCGCCTCGACCAGCCGGCCGGCGACCTCGAGGTGACCTTCGCGGAGCAGTCGCAGAGCGGCCTCGTCGTCCAGCCCGGTCGCGGGCGGCGCACTCAGCGTGGGCTCGCTTTCGGCACTCATTCGCCTCCTCCACCGGATGCAGTCGCACTGCCTCGGTAACCGTTGAGCCGTACGCACACGTGCCCCTCCGCGTCGAGCGGCTGGGCGCACAGCGGGCAGGGCGGGCGGCCCGCGGCGACGAGGGCCATCGCGCGCCGGGTGAAGGCCCTGGCCGCGGCGGGGCTGATGCGGACCCGGAGCACGGCGGGCTCGTCGAGGAGGGACGGTTCGAACTCCTCGTCCTCCGCGACGACCTCCTGTGCCTCGATCACCACCTGGGACGCCTCGGGGTCCCAGGCGAGGGCCATCGTGCCGACCCGGAAGTCCTCGCTGATCGGCATGTCGAGGGGGTCGTTGTCGGTCAGGGCCTCGGGGGCGACGGCCGGCACGTGGGCGGTGCCGCCGCTGCGGCGCAGCACCTCGTCGAGCAGCTCCTCGAGGCGGTCCGCGAGCGCGGCCACCTGGAACTTCTCCAGCCCGACGGTGGTCAGCCGCCCCTCGCCCCGGGCCTGCAGGAAGAAGGCCCGCGAACCCGGCTGTCCCACCGCACCAGCCACGAACCTCTCAGGTGGGTCGTAGTCGAACACCGGCATAGCCCGACCTTACGTGGTCCCGGATCCGCCGCCGACTGCGGCATCGCTCCCGGTGGGATTTTCTCCCCCGTCTTCTTCCTCCGAACCCTCCCGGGGTCGCAATCCGGTCACATCTCCGCCCACGTCGTTGAGCCTGAGGACGAAGGGACGCATGGGGGTGTAGCGGATCACTGTGAGGGAGGCGGGGTCGGCCGCTATCCGCTGGAACTGGTCCAGGTGCAGGCCCATGGCGTCGGCCACGATGGACTTGATCACGTCGCCGTGGCTGCAGACGAGGTAGACGGCCCGGGGTCCCAGGCGGGCGTTCCACTCCCTGACCGCGGTCACCGCGCGGTGCTGGACCGAGGGCAGGGACTCCCCCCCGGGGAAGGTCACCGCGCTCGGATGGGTCTGCACCACGGGCCAGAGCGGGTCCTCGGCGAGCTCGGCGAGCGGCCGGCCGGTCCAGTCGCCGTAGCGGCACTCGCCGAACCGCTCGTCGGTCAGCACCTGCGCGCCGCGGCCGCCGGCGATCGCCTGCGCGGTCTCCCGGCAGCGCTCCAGCGGGCTGGAGACGATGGCGTCCAGTTCCAGGGGGGCCAGCCGCAGGGCCAGGGCTTCCGCCTGGGCCCGGCCGGCGTCGCTGAGATGCACCTCCGGGGTCCACCCGGCCAGCACCGGGCCGGTGAGAGGGGTAAGGCCGTGTCTTGCCAGCAACAGCGTCGTCACGGCTCCAAGTCTTGCAGCAGTCGTTCCCTCGTTTTCACCTGTCCGGGCGGTAACCTGGCCGGATCATGGAGCAGCGCTATGTCGGCCGGAGCGGCCTGTCGGTGTCCCGTCTCGGGCTCGGGACGATGACATGGGGGCGCGACACCGGCGCCGAGGACGCCGCGGCGCAGCTCCGCGCCTTCGCCGACGCCGGGGGCACCCTGATCGACACCGCCGACGTCTACACGGGCGGGGAGGCCGAGCGGCTGCTCGGGCGGCTGATCCGCGACACGGTGCCCCGCTCGGAGCTGGTGCTCTCCACCAAGGCCGTGCTGACCCCTTCGGGGCGGCGGCCGCGCGACGCCTCCCGGAGGCACCTGATCGCCGCCGTCGACGCCTCCCTCACCCGTCTGGGCGTCAACGAGGTCGACCTGTGGCAGTTGCACGCCTTCGACCCCGAGGTGCCCCTGGAGGAGACCCTGGCGGCGGTGGACGCCATCGTCTCCTCGGGCCGGGCGGCCTACGCCGGGGTGTGCGACTACACCGGCTGGCAGCTCGCCGCGGCCGCCGTCACCCAGCAGGCGGTTCCCGGCCGGACGCCGGTCGTCGCCGCCCAGGTCGAATACTCCCTGCTGGCCAGGGAGCCCGAGCGCGACCTGCTGCCCGCCGCCGAGCACGTCGGCGCCGGGGTGCTGGCCTGGTCCCCGCTCGGGCGCGGGGTGCTCACCGGCAAGTACCGCACGGGCATCCCCGCCGACTCCCGGGCGGCCACCCCCCACCTGGCCGAATTCGTCACGCCCTACCTCGACGAGCGGTGCCGCCGGGTCGTGGAGTCGGTGGCGACCGCCGCCGAGGGACTGGGCGTCTCCCCCCTGTCGGTGGCCCTGTCGTGGGTCCGCGACCAGCCGGGGGTGGCCGCGGCCATCGTCGGCGCCCGCACCTGCTCCCAGCTGACCGGGGTCCTGGAGGCCGAGGACCTGGCACTCCCGGTGGAGATCAGGGAGGCTCTCGACGACGTGTCGGCGGACTGAGAACCCGGATCTGCACGGGGCGCCCATATAGAACGAGAGTCTTTCTCGCATGTCACTAGTCGATACCGAATCGCAACTTTCCGTGGAAAAACACGGCCTTCGCACAAAACTGTCATTCGCGTGGCAGACGGGGTTCAGGCAGGCGTCGGCGAGGCTTCGCCGCCGGCACACGAGGGGGGAACGATGCGATCTGCGATCTCGGCCGGCGCGCTGGCGCTGGCGCTGGGCGGCGGGATCCCCCTGGTCCCCGTGGTCGCGGCCGCATCCGGAAGCGTCGCCCGGGCGGCGGACTGCCCTCAGGGCGGCGGGCTGCTCGGCGGGGTCACGAGCGGGCTCTGCCAGACGGTGGACGGCGTCACCGACGCCGTGGACGGCCTGACCGGCTCCTCCCTGACACCGGTGACCGGAGGGCTCGACGCCACCGCGGAGAAGGCGCTGGAGCCCGTCGGCGAGCTCGCGCCGGCGGAGCGGCCGAGAACCGGTGGAGGCTCCTCCTCCGACGCCCCGCCGCACGGTTCGGGCGGCTCGGGTGAGAAGAAGGACGAAGGACTGCTGCCCGAGGTCCTCAGCGACGTCTGCCTCCCGCTGGTGCGCTCCCCCGAGTGTGCGGCCTCCGCCGCGACGGCCTCCGTACCCGACCGGGCCGTACGGCCGACCGCCACCCCCTCCCCCGCCGAGAGCCGCAGGCCGGCCAGGCCGCAGAAGGAGGACCGGGAGGAGGGGATCCCGTTCCGGCCGGTCTCTCCGCGCCCGCCGGAGACGCGGACGCACACCACCGAGGTGCGGGACCCGGTGCTTCCCGAGCCGTTCGCCGTCGACGTCGAGGCTCCGCGGGTGGACCCTCTCTGGCCCGGGCCCCTCACCCAGGAGCTGCAGCAGCGGATGCCCGGCGAGCGGGCCGTCACCCCCACCCGCTCGTCCGACCCGCTGGGCACCGCCCTCACCGCGGCCCTGCTGGCCGCCGCGGTCCTCGCCGTCCGGCTGGTGCACGCCAGGCGGGCCGAGGAAGAATCCATCCCGTTCGAGCCGTTCCGGATGGGACGGCACCGCGTCGCCTAGAGACCGCCCGGAGTCCTCCGGGGACCGTGCGGGGCGCCGGGCCGACCGTACGGACCCCGCGGTCGTCCGGGCCGGGTACGGACCCCGCGGTCGTCCGGGCCCGGGAGACCGGCGGTCAGGCGCCGATGGCGTGCACCCCTCCGTCGACGTGCACGATCTCTCCGGTCGTGGCGGGGAACCAGTCCGACAGCAGCGCCAGGCACGCCTTGGCCGCCGGGACGGTGTCGGACAGGTCCCAGCCGAGCGGGGCCTTCTCCGGCCAGCTGTCCTCGAACTCCTTGAACCCCGGGATGCTCTTGGCCGCCATCGTGCGCAGCGGCCCGGCCGCCACCAGGTTCACCCGGATGCCGTGCCTGCCGAGGTCGCGGGCCAGGTAGCGGGAGCAGGACTCCAGCCCCGCCTTGGCGACGCCCATCCAGTCGTAGACCGGCCAGGCCTTGGTGGCGTCGAAGTCGAGGCCGACGACCGAGCTGCCCTGCTTCATCAGGGGCAGGCAGGCGACCGCCAGCGACTTGAACGAGTATGTCGAGATGTGCACCGCGGTCGCGACGTCCTCCCACGGGGTGTTCAGGAAGTTGCCGCCGAGGCAGCTCTGCGGGGCGAAGCCGATGGAGTGCACCACGCCGTCGAGCCCGCCCACGTGCTCGCCCACCCGCTCGGCCAGCGAGTCGAGGTGCTCGGTGTTCTGCACGTCCAGCTCGATCACCGGCGGCGGCTCGGGGAGCCGCCGGGCGATGCGCTCGACCAGGCTGAGCCGGCCGAAACCGGTCAGCACGACGGTGGCACCCTCCTCCTGGGCCAGCCTGGCCACGGAGAAGGCGATCGAGGCGTCGGTCAGGACGCCGGTGACCAGGATCCGCTTGCCGTCGAGGATTCCCATGAATACCGTCCTTTGTGAAGTGCTCCCGCGGACGAGTCCGAGGGCTCGCGCCCGGGTGCCCGGCGCGTCCGGCCGTTCCGGCTCTTGCGGTGGTTGCGGGGAGGGGCTCAGTGCCCCATGCCCAGGCCGCCGTCGACGGGGATCACGGCCCCGGTGATGTAGGCGGCGTCCTCGCCCGCCAGGAAGGCGACGACCTTGGCGATCTCCTCGGGCCGGGCCTGCCGTCCCAGCGGGATGTTCTTGCGGATCTGCTCCTGGTAGGACTCGTCCAGCGCGGCCGTCATGTCGGTCTCCACGAAACCCGGGGCGACGACGTTCACGGTGATGCCGCGCGAGCCCAGCTCGCGGGCGGCCGACCGGGCGAAGCCGATCATGCCGGCCTTGGAGGCGGCGTAGTTGGTCTGCCCGGCCGAGCCGAGCATCGCCACGACCGAGGAGATGAGCACGATCCGGCCGCGCTTGAGCCGCAGCATCCCGCGGGTGGCCCGCTTGGCCACGCGGTAGGCGCCGGTCAGGTTGGCGTCGATGACGTCGGTGAAGGTCTCCTCCTTCATCATCGGCAGGAGCGTGTCCCTGGTGATGCCCGCGTTGGCGACGAGCACCTCGACCGGGCCCTGCTCGGCCTCGACCTTCCCGAACGCCGCTTCGACATCGGCCGTGCTGGTCACATCGCACTGCACGCCGAAGAGCCCCTCGGGGGGCTCTCCGGAGCGGTAGGTGACGGCGACGGCGTCGCCGGCCCTGGCGAGTTCGCGGGCGATCGCGAGGCCGATGCCGCGATTGCCGCCGGTTACGAGAACAGATCGAGCCATGAAGCCGACGGTATCCGTTACTTGCCAGTAGACCGGTTATCCGTGTGGGACAAGATCGCAGGTCTAGGATCGTGGACATGCGCCAGATCGATCCCGACTTCCTCGCCCTGCCCATGAGGCGGATGGCGGACGCGGCCCTGCAGCGTGCCCGTGACCTCGGTGCCGAGCACGCCGACTTCCGGCTCGAACGCGTCCGCGCGGAGACCCTGCGTCTGTCGGACGCCCGGCTGGAGGGCTCCATCGACGCCGACGACCTCGGCTACGCCGTACGGGTCGTCAAGAACGGCACCTGGGGCTTCGCCTCCGGCATCGAGCTCACGCCCGAGGCCGCGGCCGCCGTGGCCGAGCAGGCCGTCGAGGTGGCCGTCGTCTCCGCCGCGGTCAACCGCGAGCCCATCGAGCTGGCCCCCGAGCCGGTCCACGCGGACGTCACCTGGGTCTCGGCCTACGACGTCGACCCGTTCGACGTCCCGCTGCGCGACAAGGTGGAGCTGCTGGCCGACTGGTCGGGCGGCCTGCTGAAGGACCCGCGCGTGGACCACGTCCAGGCCTCCCTGATGCAGGTCAAGGAGCAGAAGTTCTACGCCGACACGGCGGGCACCCGCACCACCCAGCAGCGGGTGCGCGTGCACCCGGTGCTGGACGCCATGAAGGTCGGCGAGGGCCGCTTCGAGGAGATGCGCACCCTGGCCCCGCCCGTCGGCCGCGGCTACGAGTACCTCACCGGCACCGGCTGGGACTTCCCCGCCGAGCTCGCCGTCCTCCCCGAGCTGCTGGAGGAGAAGCTCAGGGCCCCCTCCGTCGAGGCCGGCGTCTACGACCTGGTCATCGACCCGTCCAACCTGTGGCTGACCATCCACGAGTCGATCGGGCACGCCACCGAGCTGGACCGCGCGCTCGGCTACGAGGCGGCCTACGCCGGGACCAGCTTCGCCACCTTCGACCAGCTCGGCAGCCTGGTGTACGGCTCGCCGGCGATGAACGTGACCGGCGACCGCACGGCCGTGCACGGCCTGTCCACCATCGGCTACGACGACGAGGGCGTGGCCACCAGGGAGTTCGACATCGTCTCCGGCGGCGTCCTGGTCGGCTACCAGCTCGACCGGCGGATGGCGCGGATGAAGGACCTGGGCGCGTCCAACGGCTGCGCCTTCGCCGACTCCCCCGGGCACATGCCGATCCAGCGCATGGCCAACGTCTCGCTGCGGCCGGCGCCCGGCGGCCCCTCCACCGACGAGCTCATCGCGGGCGTCGAGCGGGGCGTCTACGTCGTCGGAGACAAGAGCTGGTCGATCGACATGCAGCGCTACAACTTCCAGTTCACCGGGCAGCGGTTCTACCGCATCGAGAACGGCCGGTTGGCCGGTCAGCTCCGCGACGTCGCCTACCAGGCCACGACGACCGACTTCTGGCGCTCGATGGAGGCCGTCGGCGGCGAGCAGACCTACGTGCTGGGCGGCGCGTTCAACTGCGGCAAGGGCCAGCCCGGCCAGGTCGCGCCGGTCAGCCACGGCTGCCCCTCGGCGCTCTTCCGGGGCGTGCGCGTCCTCAACACCGTGCAGGAAGGCGGCAAGTGATGACCTCTCAGCCGAGTCCCCGGATGAGCCCGCAGGAGATGGTCGAGCGGGCCCTGGAGCTGTCGACGGCCGACGACACCGTCGTCATCGCCGACTCCGGCTCCAGCGCCAACCTGCGGTTCGCGGGCAACACCCTCACCACCAACGGCGTCTCCCGCTCCGCCCAGCTGACCGTGATCTCGATCGCCGGGCAGGGTGTGGGCGTGGTGTCCCGGGCGGCGGTCCGGCCCGAGGAGCTGGCCGACGTCGTCGCCGCGGCCGACCGCGCCGCGGAGGACGCGCGCCCCTCCGAGGACGCCCGGCCGCTGGTCGGGGGCGCCGTCTCCGCCGACTGGGACGCCCCCGCCGAGCCCACCTCGATCGGCGTGTTCGGCGCCTTCGCCCCCGCGCTGGGCGAGGCCTTCGCCGCCGCCGAGGCGGGCGGGCGCAGGTTGTACGGCTTCGCCGAGCACAGCGTCACCACGACGTTCGTGGGCACCTCCACCGGCGCCCGCCTCCGGCACGTCCAGCCCACCGGGCGCCTGGAGCTCAACGCCAAGTCCCCGGACATGAAGCGCTCGGCCTGGACCGGCGTGGCCACCCGCGACTTCTCCGACGTGGACGTGGCGGCGCTGGACGCCTCGCTGGCCCGACGGCTGGAATGGGCCAAGAACCGGATCGACCTGCCCGCGGGCCGGTACGAGACGCTGCTCCCGCCGGGAGCCGTCGCCGACCTGATGATCTACCTGTACTGGACGGCCGGAGCCCGCGACGCCTTCGAGGGCCGCACGGTCTTCTCCAGGCCCGGCGGCGGCACCCGCGTCGGAGAGACCCTCGCCTCCCTCCCGGTACGGCTGCGCAGCGACCCGGCCGCGGCGGGCCTGGAGTCCGCCCCGTTCGTGGTCGCGCACGCCTCCAGCCGGCAGAGCTCGGTGTTCGACAACGGCCTGCCGCTGGCGCCGACCGACTGGATCGCCGACGGCGCGCTGGCGAACCTGATCCAGACGCGGCACTCGGCCGAGCTGACGAACCTGGCCGCCACCCCCGCGATCGACAACCTGATCATGGAGGGACCGGCGGGGGGCAGGTCGCTGGAGGAGATGATCGCCTCGACCGAGCGGGGCCTGCTGCTCACCTGCCTGTGGTACATCCGCGAGGTGGACCCGCAGACCCTGCTGCTCACCGGGCTGACCCGCGACGGCGTCTACCTCGTGGAGAACGGCGAGGTGGTGGGCGAGGTCAACAACTTCCGCTTCAACGAGAGCCCGGTCGACCTCCTCGGCCGCGTCACCGAGATCGGGGCGAGCGAGCAGACGCTGCCGCGCGAGTGGAACGACTACTTCACCCGCACGGTGATGCCCCCGGTCCGAGTGCCGGACTTCAACATGTCGACGGTCAGCCAGGCCAGCTGATCCGGCACGGCGGACCGGCGCCGGGCGAGCGCGCAGGCCCGCACGGCGCCGGTCCGCCGCCGTGCGGGCCGGGGGCGGGTCTCCTGCCGGTCAGCCGTCCTCCAGGCGGAAGCCCACTTTCATGCCGACCTGGAAGTGGGCGATCTCCCCGTCGACGATGTGCCCGCGGACCTCGGTCACCTCGAACCAGTCGAGGTGCCGCAGGGTCTGTGCGGCGCGGCGGACGCCGTTGCGGACCGCCGCCTCGATGCTCTCCCCCGACGTGCCGACTATCTCGGTCACCCGGTACGTTCGATCCGTCATGCCCCCGTCCTACCCGGAAGTCATGATCACATGACCGTTCGCATCCGATCGATCCGAGGTCTACGTTGGAAGGCGTGAGGGGATGGCGCAGGCGCGAGACGGTTCATCAGGTGACCGACGCCCGGCCCTCGCTGAGCGAGGACATCGGGCGGCGTGAGCGAAACTACCTGATCAAGATGGGGATCCGGCTGGTCTGCCTGGTCCTCGCCTTCACCGTGCCCGCACCCATGGCGATCAAGATCCTGCTCTTCGCCGGAGCGATCTTCCTGCCGTACATCGCCGTGGTGGGGGCCAACGCCCCCCGGGGCGGGGCGCCCGCCGACCCGGGCTTTACCGACCCGGGACAGAACGAGATCCCGAGGCACCGACGCGAGATCGGGTCGTGACGAAGTCTTGACGCATCCTCCGGGTTGGAGGTGTACGCTTTAACCAAGTGCCCTGGTCCCCCGTCGGGGCACTGGTGCCGGCGTTCCGGGCCCCCGTCGGAACGCCGATGAAGCGACGCCGGGTGGTTTGCCCCCGTAACCACCCGGCGTCGCCCTTTTCCCGGATCCCCTGCGTCGCGCCGGGTTCCCTACGCGTCGCCCAGCATCTCCGTGGTCGCCCGCTCCCAGTTGCGGGCCAGTTCCGTCACCCGCTCCACCGCGTCGGCCGGCGCCGTTCCCGCCCCCTGGGCCAGGCCCAGCACGTAGGCCGTCAGCGGTGCGGCCGGGCGGGCCACGCCGTGGGCCACGTCCTTGGTGAGGTCGAGCAGCGCGTCCCGGTCCACCTGCGCGGGGTCGACGCCGAGTTCCCTGCAGACCAGGGCGGTCCACTCCTCCAGCACGTTCACGTCCTGCTCCTCACATGCGTCAGATCGTCCAGCGTGTCGCAATCGAACCACGGTTCCCCGGGCAGGTGGAGCCTGACCGGGTCCAGCGGGGCCAGCAGCCCCCGGAGGGACCCTCCCCCGTAGGCGGAGAGCGCCTCGGCGAGCACCGCCGTACGCCAGGCTCCCACCAGCCACTGCTCACGGCCGTCGTCGTCGACGAGCAGGGCGCCCGCGCCCGGCGTGCCCTTCTCGCACCCCTCCTCTCCGCCGCCCACCGCGTCGAGGAGCGCCTCGACGTGCCGGGCGCGCAGGAACGGCAGGTCGGCGGCGAGCAGGACCGTGCGGGGGGCGGTCACCTCCGCCAGCCCGGCCCGCAGCGCCGGGACCGGTCCTCCGCCCGGCGGGTCCTCGGTACGGAAGACCGCCCGGCCGAGTCCCGGCCGGGCGGGCCCCACCACGACGAGGCGGCCCGCGCCGGGCACGGCGGCGGCCACGCGCTCGATGAGCGGCACACCGCCCACCTCCAGGCCGGGCTTGTCCCGCCCGCCGAGCCGGGAGGCCCGTCCCCCGGCGAGGATCAGCGCGTCGTAACCGCTCATGGAGATGAGGCTAGCTCACATCGGTGTGGTGCCCGGATCCGGACGCCGCCTCCGGCGACCTTCCCGGGGGCGTGGCCCTCACCCGCCTGATCGGCCGACTCCGCAGGACCGCTTGGTCGAAGCGACCGTCGTGACGCCGCCTGTCCGATCGGGGGCGTCACGACGGTCGCTTCACCAGGGGCGGCTCCTGAGCCAGCGGTTCACCGGGTCCCTCAGTAGCGGAAGCCGGAGACCAGCTGGTGCAGCCGGGTCGACAGCTCGGCCAGGTCGGCCGCGGCTCGCCGGCTCTCGCCCACCCCCTCCGCGGTCACGTGGGCGGCGTCGGCCAGCACCGAGATGGTGGTGGCGATGTCCGCGCTGCCCTGCGCGGCCTCGGCCACGCTGCGGTTCATCTCGTTGGTGGTCGCGCTCTGCTCCTCCACCGCGCCGGCGATGGTCAGCTGGTAGTCGTTGATCTTCCCGATGATCGTCGAGATCTCCGCGATGGCCGCCACCGCGCTCTCGGTGTCGGCCTGGATCGCCTCGACCCGCTTGGAGATGTCCTCGGTCGCCTTGGCCGTCTCCTGCGCCAGGTCCTTGACCTCGCCGGCCACCACCGCGAAGCCCTTGCCCGCGTCTCCCGCGCGCGCCGCCTCGATGGTGGCGTTGAGGGCCAGCAGGTTGGTCTGCTCGGCGATCGAGGTGATGGTCTTGATCACGCTGCCGATCTCCGCCGACGAGGCGCCGAGCTTGGCGACGGTCTCGTTGGTGGAGGTGGCCACGGCCACCGCCTGGGAGGCCACGGTGGCGCCCTCGTTGGCGTTGTGCGCGATCTCCCGGATCGAGGCGCCCATCTCCTCCGAGCCCGCGGCCACGGTCTGCACGCTCTGCGAGACCTCGCCCGCGGCCGAGGCGACGTTGTGGGCCTGGGTGGAGGCCTCGTCGGCCGAGGCGGCGATCCGGTCGCTGACGCCCGACAGCTCACCGGAGCTGGCCGCCAGCCTGTCGGCGCTGCTCGCCAGCTCCGCGATGGTCTGCCGGGTGGAGGCGTTGGCCCGGTTGACCGCTGCCGCCATCTGGCCGATCTCGTCGCGGGAGGTCACCTCGGCACTCTGCGTCAGGTCACCCCGGGCCGAGGCCTCCAGCGCCCGGGAGAGCGCGTCCACCGACCGTGCCATCTGGCGGGAGAAGACCCGCGCCAGCACAACGGCGAACAGCAGGCCCGCGCCGAGCAGCACGAAGATCAGGGTACGGGCGCTGTCGTATCGGCCGGACGCCGCGGCGGTGACCGTCTCGGTGGCCGTCTGCTCGTAGTCGACCAGCCGCTTGAGCGTCTCCTTGAACGCGGTGGTCACCTCACCGAACTCGGCGAGCATCTTCTCGAGGTCGGCGGGGGCGGCGTCCGCCATCGCCGCGTTCGACTCGGTCATGGAGGCATCCCGCAGAGACCGATACCGCTTCCATGCCTCGTCGAAGTCCGCCACGGCCTTCTCCCAGACGGGATCCGCTACCGCGGCGGCCCGGTAGGCCTCGAACTCGCGGGTCACCGCCGCGGTGTAGTCCTGGATGTTCTTCTTGGCACCGGCCTTGATCTGCGGATCGGGGATGGTGCTGTAGCCCAGGGTGGCGTCCATCATGTCCGTCATGTGGCCGCGCATGTTGCCGAGATGGACGAGACGCTCGACGTTGCCGTCCTTGACGGTGTTCAGGTCGTCGTTCAGCCCGCTCATGCGGGTGAGCGCCACCGTACCGACGCCTGCGCCCATCCCGGCCATGAGCAGCACGACGATGAGGATCTTGGTGCTGATACGGCGGTCGGCGAACCAGCCGAGCACCCGGCTGCGGCGCACAGTCACCGCAGGACGCACGATACCGGCAGATGACTCGGTCACGATCAGATCCTTTCCAGAGCGACCGGTGGCCGCGAGAGCTAGGCAGCCCGTGAGGCTGCGTCTGTCCATCGGCACCCGAGGCCGGTACATGAGCCGATGGACGGCTCGCTCCGCCTGGATCCGCTGAGCCGTGGACGGGCGCCCGCGACGATCCCGGGCGGGACGGCACATCGCCGCCATCGGGAATCCGGTCGTCTTCGGCCCGGGACCACCGGCTTTCCCGATCGCGTCTGGAGCACCTCGGCCGGGTGAGGGCGTGCGCTCAGTGCCCGTTCACGACCGGAGGCACTCGGCGGCGGCCTGTTCCAACACCGCCAGCCGGGCACGGGACCGGTCCCCGCGGGGCCACAGGACCGCCAGCGTCGTGATGCCGAGTTGCGCGTACCGACCCAGGCAGTCGCGGAACGCCTCGATCGAGTCCAGTGGGCACTCACCGCCGTATCCCAGCACCGCCAGACGGGGCAGCGTGCCGGGGTCGCGTCCCTGCTCCGCGCAGATCTCGTCCAGCAGGGTGATCTGCCGCCGCACCTCGGCGTGGGGCGTACCGGCGTAGACGGCCGGGTTCTGGCCGACGTCCTGGGTGATCCACAAGTCGGCGAAGCGCGCGGCCAGTTCCATGCCGCGTTCGGCGGTGGCGGCGATCGCCAGTGGCGGCGTGCGGGGCTCGCCGCCGCCGAGGGCGACCTGGCGAGCGGTGAAGTAGCGGCCGCTGAAGTCGGTGTCGGCCCGGGTCAGCAGCAGGTCGACGAGCTGGACCCATTCGGCGAACCTCGCCGTGCGGTCGGCGCGGCTGAGCGGACCGCCCCCCAAGGCGTCGGAGTCTCCTCCTGGCCCTCCGGCGCCGACGCCCATCACGAACCGGCCCTCGCAGAGGGCGTGGAGGCTCAGCGCGGTCTTGGCGGAGGTGACGGGATGACGGAAGTTCGGGGCGGTCACCATGGTGCCCACACCGATGCGCGAGGTGGCCGCCGCGACGGCGGCGAGCGTGGTATAGGCCTCATGCCATATCGGGCGGCCGTTCAGATTCAGATGGTCGTACAACCAGCCCCGGCCGAGGCCGAACTCCTCCGCTCTGAGCCATTCCTGCCGCATCGCCGGCCATGGCGAGTCCGGCCACATGATCACATCAAGGTTCACGACGATCACCGTTCTCATCTGGCGTCACGGACCCGGCCGCACTCCGGCCCGGCCGCGACACGTGGTCTGGGGAGGCTGCCGGACACGGTACTGCGCGCTGTCCGCGGCCGGCCGGAGGGGCCGGGTGCGAGGTGGGCTCAGCGGCCGCCTGCGGCTCGAGTGCCCCGCCGCCCAGGCCTGCTCCCGAGTCAGCCGGCGGGCGATCATGGATGAGGCCGGCGCGAAGCCGGACGCGCCCGCTTCCAGCACCGACCCCTTTTTGAATGCGTTCAACTCCCTGCGCTAGGCTCTTCCCACACGCCTGGGGGAAGCCCGATGAAGATAGTGATACCCGGGGGAGCCGGGCAGGTAGGCACGATCCTGAATCACACACTGACCGCCGCAGGCCATGAAGTCGTGGTCCTGACCAGAGGGCCGGTACGCGGTCGTGAAGTCCGCTGGGACGGCGAGACCCTGGGTCCGTGGGCGGAGGAGATCGACGGCAGCGACATCGTGATCAACTTGGCCGGACGCAGCGTCAGCTGTCGCTACACTCCGGCCAATCTGCAGGCCATGATGGATTCGCGGGTGCACTCCACCCGGATCGTGGGTGAGGCGATCGCAGCCGCCGCGCGGCCTCCCCGGGTCTGGTTGCAGATGAGCACCGCCACCGTCTACTCTCACCGCTTCGACGCGCCCAACGACGAGGCGACCGGCGTGCTCGGCGGCACCGAACCCGGCGTCCCGGGCTACTGGGCCTACAGTGTCGAGATCGCAAAAGCATGGGAGCAGGCGCAGGAGCGAGCCGAAACCCCACACACGCGCAAGGTCGCCATGCGCTCCGCCATGGTGATGAGCCCCGATCGCGGCGGCGTCTTCGACGTCTTGCTGCGGCTGGCGCGGCTCGGCCTCGGCGGCCCGGTCGCGGGCGGTGCGCAATACGTGTCCTGGATCCACGACCGCGATTTCGTCCGCGCCGTCGAGTTCCTGATCGGCCGGGACGACCTCGCCGGGCCGGTGAACCTCGCCGCTCCCGTTCCTCTGCCGCAGCGCATGTTCATGCGCGTGCTGCGCGCCGCGTGGGGTGTTCCGGTGGGCCTGCCGGCAACGAAGTGGATGGCCGAGCTCGGCGCGTTCGCGCTGCGCTCCGACACCGAACTCCTGTTGAAAAGCCGCCGGGTCGTCCCCGGCCGCCTGCTCGAAGCGGGTTTCTCCTTCGGCTATGTCCAGTGGCCGGAGGCCGCCAGGGATCTCGTGCGGCGTGTGCGCGGCGGGTCTGACTTCACCGGGTGAGCCTTCGGCTCCTGCCGATCGTCAACGACCTCGCCGTTTCGCATTCCGCACCGACCGTCTGCCGGTCCCACCCCGGGTGCGGGCGTTCCTGGAGCCGCTCCTGGCCGAGCGCCTTGCGGCGAGGTGCTGCCGGTTCTCGAGGACGGGCGGCCGTTCGACGAGTGGCGCACCACCACCGTGCTGCACCCCGCCGCCGCTCACCGTTTCAGCTTGAGCCTTCTCCTCGACTCGCCCGGGAACACGACGACCAAGTGCTCCTCCCCCGCGTCGCCGACCCGCACGTAGACCCGGACCCGGTAGCGGCCCTTGCCCGCGATCGCCAGGTTCGGCATCGGGGCGCCCGCGCCCACGTCTCCGCCGTCCATCTCCGGCACGGTGAGCAGGCCGCTGCGGCTGACGACCGGCACCTCGGTGACCTGGTCCCACCCGGCCGTCCGCGGTGGCGGCGCGGTGCGGAAGGCCTTCACGGTGAGGCACAGATCGGCGACGTCCTCGATGTGCCCGACGAGCACCGCGCTGCCGGCCGTCCCGATTAGGGCGTTGTCGTCGTAGAGCTCGTCGATCGCACGCTCCGCCGCCTCCTCGCCCGCTTCGTCCCGGGGGTCGTGGACCAGATAGCCGTGGTCGCCGTCGGCGAACAGGAAGTAGTTGGCCGTGGCCTGGGCGACGCCCTTCGTCCGGGGCCACGGGTCGCGGCACCTCGCGTTCGCCTCGGTGATGTAGGAGGTGTTCGCCGCCTCCCGTTGCTCGGCCGACCACAGCAGCTCGGGGTGGGTCGCGCCGACGACCTCCGGACAGACGTAGACGAGGTCCCACGGGTCCACGCTCCAGCCGGACCGCGCGCTCCCCGCCCGCTTCAGGAGCGCCTCCTGCTCGGTGCGGTCCTTCGCCCGGCACAGCATCCGCCCGTACGCGAGGATCTGCTGGTCCGACAGGCTGTCGGGGAACATCGGCGGGACTCCGCCGTCCGTGCCCCGCGCCCGGCACAGGAACGCGGCGTCGCGTTCGGCGGGTTTCAGGTCGCCGAAGTCGGGCCGGTCATAGCAGCCCATCGACCAGCCGGTGTAGGTGAGGTGCGGGGTCTGCTCCGGGTGGATCAGTGCGATGACCGGCAGCACGGCCGCGGTCGCCACCGCGACGCGGATCACGCGCCGCCGCGCGGGCGGAGGGTCCGCCCGGTGCCCACCGACAGGCAGTTCGCGGGCGGTAGCCGCGATCCACACGGTGCTGACGAGCCCTGCCGCGTCCATCACGACCGATATCGCCAGACCTCCGCCGGGGATCCTTCCGAAGAGAAGAACGTTGAGCGGGATCGCCAGCGCGTAGACGCCCACCGACGACCACCCGGCGATCTGCGTGCCGCGGCTCCACCGGCCGTCGCGCCGCTGCCCGACGACCGTGAGGACGGTCGCCGCCACTCCGGCCAGCATCAGGACCGGCCCGACGACGCCGCCCGGACCGAGCTCGGGGAGGTCGAGTTCGTCGAGCAGTTCGTTGGCCATCCCGGCCAGTTCGACCGCGAACACCGCTCCGGCCGCCGCGCGCAGCACGCGGGACCGCCAGCGGATGACAAGCAGGTACAGGACGTCGATCGCGGTCCACAGCACGAGCCAGATCACCGCGTCGACCGCGTCGGGGAGCATCGCGATCGGGTACCACAGCACGAGGGTGTACGCCGCCGCCAGATACAGCAGCCGACGCAGCGCCCTGGCCCGGCGGTCCAGCGGTCCCGGCGCGGGGGTGCGCAGGATCAGCCACAGGAACGCGGCCTTCACCAGGGCGGCCACGAGCAGCGCCACGGTCGTCGGGGTGTCGAACCCGTCGTGCGGGCGGAACCAGGTCGGCGGAGACCATTCGACGGCGATCCAGAGCCAGGCGTCGCCGAGCACCAGGCCCGCAGCCGTCGCCGCAAGGACCAGACCTACTGATCCGATCCTGATGATCCGCCACAAGCCATCCGAAAACACGGAGTGTGATCTTAGTGCGGTGCGACTGTCAGCGCTTCCAGGAGCCCGGCCGGGAGTGACGGCACCCGGCCTCCGCTCACCGGCGCCGGCGGGGCGCATGACCGCTGGCGACGATCGGGCCCGCAGCGGTTCGCACGCGGGTGGCAGGAAGTGCCGCACCATGCGGGCCTGTCCTGCACGTGATCAGCTAGCGCGGACGCATCAGGTCGAGGTCCTCGCCCCAGGCGTCCAGCACCGCGCCGTGACCGGCGCGCCGGGCGGCTGTCTCGATACGGGCGAACAGGCGCCGCTGCAGGGGCACGTCGCCGGTTGCCGAGATGCGGTCCACGACCTCCAGCAGCCTGCCGGTGTCCCAGCCCGGCAGCGGGTATCGGGCGAGCTCCCATTGCAGGTACTTGTTGTAGGGACGGGGGCGGCGGTCGAGCGCGAAGAGCAGTTCCAGCAGGAACCGGACGCTGTCGGCGGCGTCGAGGCGAGCGGCGAGCGCATGTCCGTCCCGGTCGTTCTTGACGGAGCGGTACAGGGAGTTGGCGTAGGCGTCGAGCCATTCAGCGGAGCTCCGGAAGGCTTCGCCCGTGTCGAGCCGTGCCTTGGCGGCCAGGATGCGGGCGATGCCTCCGTCCAGCCGGTCCAGCACGACCTTGGCGCGGGCGAGGGCGTAGCGCTCGAACCCGGGCATGCCGGCCGTGCGGAACTCGGTCAAGGTGATGACGGCGAGGTCGAGCTGCGGGGTGCGGTGTCCGGTGAACCGGATGAGATCCGTTGCCGCGTCGTCGGCGAGGACGACGTACAGGTCGTGGTCGGAGTGCTCGGTGGTCATGCCGTCGTGGGCGCGGGAGCCTTTGAGGATGAGGCCGACGACGGCGGGGTCGGCGGCGGCGAGCTCGACGAACGCATGGTAGGTGAGGGACTGTGGAGCGGGCATCGTGTTCTCCCGGGGGATGGTGACGGATATGCCTGTCGGGGCGGTCCCGCCTGCCGGGGACCGCCCGCACCGTCCGCGGCGGCACGTGGCCGCCGCCCGGAAGATCAACGCACGCGTGAACCCTACCGCCCGAACCACCCGAGCCGCACCGGCTCGGTGTCGCCCTGAGCCGGGCCGGGTTCGCAGGACGGTGTGAGCCCCGCCACGGGACGGCAGGTGCGCCGTACCGAGCCCTGGCGACTCGCTTCGGAGAGGCGGGGAAGGCGAGATGGTGCCGGCCGTCGTTCCGGTCGGCACCGCTTCAGGGGGCGCCCGCCGGTCCGTCTCGTGCGCTGCAGGGACGAGACGGCGCTGCTCGGGCACCTGCAGGAGCAGGGCCGGGCCGAGGAGCTCGACGACGGCGAGGAGTTCGGGGACGTCTACGTCTTCTTCGTCACCGGTGCCGCTGAAGAGACCCTGCCGGCCGTACGGAGTCCCGCGGGTCAGTGCGCGAGAGCGCGTGCGGCGGTGGCGACCGCCGCGCTGCCCCGGGGGGACAGGGTGATCGTGTAGTGGTTGACGCCCTCCACGGTGGACTCCGCGACGCCGGGCAGCCACTCGGTGGCCCGGCCGGGTGAGTACAGCGGCAGGTCCGGCTCGTCCAGCATGCCGCGGGCCGCCCGAAGGAACACGGCGGGCACCGGCAGCGGCTCGGGGACCGCGCCGGGCAGGGCGTACACCTCGGGCGCGTCGGCGAGCGCGGCCTCCATCCGGCACGCGGCCTCGAACCGGTCGCCCAGGTCCACCAGGTCGTAGTCGGCGTACGCGGCGCACGCCCCGGTCCAGTCGGCGAAGGCCGGATGCGCGCGCCACAGGTCCCGGCCCTCCTGACGGGTCGCGAACGTCCGCTCCAGCCGCGCCACGATCGGCCCCACCGTGCGTTCGATCGCCTCCCGTACGGTGCCCGCGCCCGCGGGCAGGGGGAGCGGCGCTCCCCCGTCCACCAGGACGAGCCGGTCCACCAGGTCCCGGTGGCGGCGGGCGGTCTCGGCCACGACGAACCCGCCCATCGAGTGCCCGGCCAGCAGGGCCGGCCCGCCGCCGTGGTGCTCGATCACGGCGGCGAGGTCGTCGGCGTGCGCGGCCATGCCGTACGGCTCCGGCAGGTCCCGGCTGCCGCCCCGGCCGCGCAGGTCCACCGCGACGAAGCGGTGGTCGCGCCCCAGGTCCGGGCCGAGCAGCGTCCACGCCAGGTGGGAGGAGGTGATGCCGTGGGCGGCGACGACCAGCGGCCCCCGCTCGCCCCACACCCCCGCCCGCAACGCGCCGCCCCGGACGGGTATCCGCTCCCGGCGGTAGGCCGGCCCGCTCACCGGCCCGGCGCGTCGGCCGCGGCGCCCATCACGCTGCCCACCGTCACGCTGCCCGCCGCCGTATCCGCCACGACGCGGGTCACGATCGCGGCGAAGTCGGCGGTGCGCTCGATGTGCGGGCTGTGCCCCACCCCTTCGTAGACGATCTCCTCGTAGGATCCCCCGGCCTCGGTGTAGCGGTCGAGGACCGCCCTGGTCTCGGTGACCATCGGCTGGGGCGGGCAGAGCTCCTCACCCGGCCAGCCGGGAACCGCGCCGAGCTTACCGAGGTAGGCCAGGTCGAACAGGGACGTGTCCGAGACGATCTGGTCGGCGGCACCCCGCACCCAGGTCACATGCGGCTTGCCGGGAACCGCGACCAGGTCGTCGGCGACGTCGAACCACTGCGGTGCCATGGCGTTGAGCACGCCGCGCCGGCCGGCTCCCATGCCCGGCCAGTCGTCGCAGGCGACCGCGTCGCCCGGGTAGTTGCCCTCGCCGGTCGCGGTGGACAGGACCGTGTCGAGCAGCAGTTCCTCGTCCGCGCCCAGGCTCGCCGGATCGGCCACGTAGTACGTGCGCAGGATCGTCCGGGGGCAGGCGGGCGAGTCGTCGCCGCGGTCACCGGCCTCCAGGCGGGCCACGAAGTCGGGGTTGGCGGCGCCCGCCCCGCCCAGGCCGAAGCCGTACGGCGACAGCGGCGCCTCCAGCAGCAGTGCGGCGATCCGCTCGGGGGCGTCGATCAGAAGCTGCATCGCCACGCCGCCGCCCATGGAGTGAGCCACCACGACCGGACGGGTGCCGGCCGGGAAGACCTCCTGCGCGTCCAGCAGCGCGGCCAGGTCGTCGGCGAAGTCACGCAGCCCGCGAGTGGCGTCGACCGGAGCGGCGTCGGTGCTTCCGTAACCGCGCAGGTCGGGCGCGACGATCCGCCAGTGCTCGGGCAGCAGCCGTACCAGCGGCTCCCAGAACGCCGCGGAGGAGCAGTTGCCGTGGATCAGCAGCACGGGCGGGCCGTCGACGGGTCCGCGGACCAGGAGGTTGTGCCGCAGACCACGAACAGTGAGTTCCATGCATGAATCCTGCCAAGGAGGGCTCCGTCCGGCAGTGTGGTCCGGCGACACACCTTTCTCCGCCGCATGTCGGCCGGCGACACCGTCTTCGGCGACACCGTCTTCGGCGGCGTCGTCTCCGGACCCCGCGGGTGGGGCATCCTGCGCCGGTGGGCCCGATCCGGTTCGGCGGACATCCCGCCGGGGACCAGCCCCTGACCTCGGATGCCCGTCAGACCGGACCAAGCCCACTGCTCCACCTGTACCGGTGGCAGGGCTACCGGGTCGACCTCACCGACGGCTCCACCGGGACGGTGCGGATCGAGGGCGGTGAGCCCCCGGGCGAGGGTGAGCCGTACGCCGCCTGGTGACCACCCGGCCGCCGTCCCCGCCTGCATGACCGGATCGTCTACCGCACGGCCTCAGATCACGACCCGTCGTTGTCGCGCTAACCGCCGATGGCCGACATCGGGCGGGACGGCTGCAGGAAGGCGGGGTCGTCGATGCCGTGCCCGGCCTTCTTGATCCGGACCGCCGCCAGCCAGCGCTCGGCCAGTTCGTCGTCGGAGGCCCCGGAGCGCATCGCCGCCCGCAGATCGGACTCGTCCGTCGCGAACAGGCAGTTGCGGATCTGGCCGTCGGCGGTGAGCCGTACCCGGTCGCAGGCGCCGCAGAACGGGCGGGTGACCGAACCGATCACGCCCACCCTCGCGGGCCCGCCGTCGACGAGGAACAGCTCGGCGGGGGCGCTGCCCCGCTCCGCCGGGTCGGCGTCGGTCAGGTCGAAGGAGGCCTGCAGCGTCGCGAGGATCTCGTCGGCCGTGATCATGTTCTCCCGGCGCCAGCCGTGCTGGGCGTCCAGCGGCATCTGCTCGATGAAGCGGAGCTCGTAGCCCTTGTCGAGGCAGTAGCGCAGGAGCGGGACCGCCTCGTGGTCGTTGACGCCGCGCATCAGCACCGCGTTGATCTTCACCGGGCGCAGTCCGGCGGCCTCGGCCGCGGCCAGGCCCGCCAGCACGTCGGCCAGCCGGTCGCGGTGGGCGAGCTTGACGAACGTCTCGCGGTCCAGGGTGTCCAGGGAGACGTTGACCCGGTCGAGGCCGGCCGCGGCGAGCGGCCCGGCGAGCCGGGCCAGCCCGATGCCGTTGGTGGTCAGCGAGACCTGCGGCCGGGGGGCGAGCGCGGTGGTGCGGGCCACGATGTCGACCAGCTCGCGGCGGAGCAGCGGCTCGCCGCCGGTGTAGCGGACCTCGGTGATGCCGAGCCGCTCCACCCCGATGGCGACCAGCCGGACGATCTCCTCTGCGGTCAGCAGCTCGGGCTTGGGAAGCCAGTCCAGGCCCTCGGGCGGCATGCAATACGAGCAGCGCAGGTTGCAGCGGTCCGTCAGGGACACCCGAAGATCGGTCGCCACTCGGCCGAACGAGTCGCGCAACACGGGCGTCACCCCTCATCCGTCGTCATTCGAGCAGGGGGCCAGCCTAAGGCCGCCCCCCTCCTCCGCCCAAAAACGGGCTCCATCGCCTGACAACAGCCGCGCCGTACGGATGATTCCCCTCCCGGGGACGTCCCGGCGCCGCCCCGCGCGCGGGTGGCGGTCAGCCGACGGTGGAGCGTCTCGACGTCCCGCCCCGGCTCCGCCCCGCGCGGGTGGCGGTCCGTCCCGCCGGGCCCGTCGCCGCCCGCGGGGGCGACCGGCCGTCACCGCTCCCGCAGCGCCTGCCGTACCTCCATCAGGGCGAACCCGAGGAGGTTCAGCCCCCGCCACGACCCGGGGCGCGCGGCCCGCTCGTCGTCGGCCGCGAGCCCGATCCCCCAGACCCGGTCCAGCGGGCTCGCCTCGACCAGCACCCGTTCCCCCGTCCCCAGCAGGAACTCCGCCAGCTCCGGGTGCTGGTCGAACTTGGCGAGGTTGCCGCGGACGACCAGGTCGAAGCGGGCCGCCTCCCATGCCCGCTCGTCGAAGCCGCGCACCCTGCGCCCCAAGTCCTTGGCCTGCTTCGGGTGCCCGGCCGCCACGATCTCCGCCGCGGTCTCCCCGTCGCCGAACAGCCGCGCCTTGCCCGCCATCATGAAGTGCTCCGCGGTGCGGTAGACCACCCCGTCCACGGTGAAGTCCGCCGGCCACCACTGCGACAGGCACCCGGCCCCGACCCCGCCGGAGCGCGGCGGCCGGTGCCCCCAGAACATCAGGTACCTGACCTGTTCGCCCCGCTCCACCGCCGCCGTCAGCGCCGCCACGTCGCGCACGTCCCTCGCCTCAGCCATGCCGTGCACCCTTCCAGATCCCCGCGGCGGGCCGCCAGCCGGTTTCCGCGCCCCGGCAAGGCCCGTCCGGGTTCTACGAACAGATCCTCGGCAGCGAGGTCGTCATGCTCCTGCCCGGCGGGCGGGTGCGGTCCCGTCGCCCGCCCGCCACAGGTCGTACGCCAGCCAGAGCCCGCCTGCGGCCAGCAGCGCGCCGTGGGCGACGCGCATCGCGGGGGTGCCGTAGAACTGCGGAACGAACAGGACGAACCCGGCCGCCAGCGGGACGCCGCTCCACCGCCGTCCGGCACCGGAGCGCCGGACGCGGACCGCGACCGCGACGGCGCCCGCCGCGAGCAGCACGAGACCGGCCAGGAACATCGCCGCGGGCACGGGCGCGAAGCGGAACTGATCGACCAGCTCCAGCAGGGTGGCGTCCCGATCGTGTACGGCACGCGCACCGATCACCTGGAGCCCGAACGTCTCGGCGCCGTAGTAGGGCAGGACCAGGCCGGTGCCGATCCAGAACGTCACGACCGGAGGCAGGCCGAGGCGCACGCCGGGCGCGAGGTGCAGGCCGAGCAGACCCGATGCGACGAGGACGAACCCGGCGACGGCGGACAGGTGGGCGGCGACCCAGGCAGGAGAGGCCATCGCCGCCGCCCCCTCCAGGGCGGTCTCGTCGGCGTAGGGCCTGACGGCCTGATAGAGGAGGAACAGGACGCCGCCGACGGCGAGGGACAGGGCGGTCAGCCGGGCACGGTTCACGGAGGGCTCCAGAGAGGAAGAATCTATGCTCCATTTCGAGAGCGATGATCTCATACCAGATCAGCGATTTAAAGAGCACTGCTCTCGGGTTTCCTCTGCACCGCCCCGCAACGTCGCCCTGCGCGGGCTTCACCGTGCTGCGCGCTCCCCCGCCGGGCCGCCCGGCGGCGGCCCTCCGGCCGGTCAGGATCTTGGTAGCCTCGCCGGATGACGACGATCGGGCAGATCTCGCTGGGCGTGACGGACGACGTGCGGGCGGCGGAATTCTGGCGCCGGGCCCTCGGATACGTACGGCGGCCGCCGCGTTACGAGGGCGACGAGTGGATCGTCCTGGAGCCTCCGCCGGGGACGCCCGGAGTCGCGATCGCCATGGACGTGAGCGAGAGCCCCGCCGAGGAGTTCCCCCGGACGCATCTCGATCTCAAGGCGGGGGACCGCGACCTCGACGAGGAGGTCGACCGGCTGGTGGCGCTCGGTGCGCGGCGCGTCGACTGGCCCCACTATCCGAAGGCTCCCCGGCCCGGGGAACCGGCGTACGTCGTGCTCGCCGACCCCGAGGGCAACCGGTTCTGCGTCGAAGGGCGGCGTTCCGGTCCCGTTCCGGGGAAGGGTTAGAGCCCTGCCGTCGCGTTCGCCCGGCCGGAGCGCCTCTCGGACCGGACCGCCGGGAGGAGCGGCGGCGCGGGCGGAACGGAGCGCGGCTCCGTTCAGACGCCCTCCGCCGAGGAGGGCTGGAGCAGGCCCCAGCGGTTGCCGTACAGGTCGTGGAAGACCGCTACCGCACCGTACGGCTCCCGCCTCGGGGTCTCCTCGAAGACGACGCCCGCCGACCTCATCCGCTCGTAGTCGCGGGGGAAGTCGTCGGTGTACAGGAACAGGCCGGGCCCGCCGCCGGTCCGGTCCCCGGCACGGGCCTCCTCGGGGGTGGCGGCGCGCTCGAGCAGCAGCGCCGCCTCCTCGGCGCCGGGAGGACGGACGACCACCCGGCGCCCCCCGTCCTCCAGGTCCGTGTCCTCCAGCAGCTCGAACCCCAGGACTCCGGTGTAGAACCCGACGGCCTCGTCGTGGTCGCGCACGACGAGGGAGACGAGCCCGAGGTACGACGTCCGGTGCCGGGAGGGCGCGGGACCACCGGCGGCGCGGACGGCCTCCTGGAGCCGGGTGATCACCAGGACGATCCGGATGGCGAGCAGGCCCGCGGCGAGCGCGAGCAGGACGCCCGCCACCGCGGCCGCGGCTCCCAGCCCGGACGCCAGCTCGGCCGCCCTCTCCTCTTCCTCCGCGTCCATCTCCGTGCCCACGGCCGTCAGAACCGCGGCGAGCGTGTCGGCGCACCCCGCCCCGATCCAGGTCAGCCACCATGCCCAGACCAGGCCCGGACGGCGCATCTGGAGGAGGTTCGTCCCCGGGCGGAGGCCACCGGGCCGCGAGGTGGCCCAGACGTCGTCGACGATCCCCTTCGGGACGAACAGGTTGACGATGGGGACGAACCATCCGAGCACCAGGAACGGCGCGGCGTACGAGTGCGCCACCCCGGGAGAGATCGCGTACGCGTTGGACCGGGCACGGAACAGCCAGCACACGAAGGCGATCCCCGCCAGGAGGTGAACGGCCGTGTACAGGAGCAGGAGGCGGGCGGCCGAGTTCAGAGCGACCCACCCGTCGGTATCCGGCCACGACCAGCCGCCGAGGTGGAGGACCGAGCCGACGGCGGACGCGACGGTGACCGCGGCGATCAACGCGACGGCGACCATCGCGAACGGACGGATCGGGCGCAGGGAGCGGACGGGCGTGGGGGACGTGCTCGAAGTCATGAGGGTCTTTCGCCGGGGGACGACACCTGCCAGTATCGCGGATCACGACGTGACGGTGATCACGGCGCGACGGTACGGAACGCTGCGCGGTCCGCCGCCGCATACGACATACCGGCTCTCCGGCATGCCCGGCTCCGGTGACGGTGCCGCTCCGGTACCGGCCATCACCCACGCGCACTCGAGGTGAGGGGGCCCCTCGGGAGCCCGCACCGCAGGCCGGCGAGGGTCCCGCCGTCGCGCGGTGCGGGCTCCCGGACCGGGTCAACCCTTGATGCAGATGAGCTGGCGCAGGTGGGCGACGACCTCCACCAGGTCGGACTGGGCGGCCATGACCGACTCGATGTCCTTGTAGGCGGCCGGGATCTCGTCGATCACCCCGGTGTCCTTGCGGCACTCCACGCCCTCGGTCTGGGCCTTGAAGTCCGCCAGCGTGAACGTCCGCTTGGCCTTGTTCCGGCTCATCCGGCGACCGGCACCGTGCGAGGCCGAGTTGAACGCCGAGGCGTTCCCCAGGCCCTTCACGATGTAGGTGCCGGTCGCCATCGAGCCGGGGATGATGCCGAACTCGCCGGATCCCGCGCGGATCGCGCCCTTGCGGGTGACGAGCACATCCACGCCGTCGTACCGCTCCTCCGCCACGTAGTTGTGGTGGCAGGAGATCGGCTGTTCGAAGGTGATGTTCGGAAGGTGGCGCCGGAGCACGTCGCAGGCCAGGGCCATCATGACCGCCCGGTTGCGGCGCGCGTAGTCCTGCGCCCAGAACAGGTCCCGCCGATAGGCGTCCATCTGCGGCGTGCCCCCGACGAACACCGCGAGGTCCCGGTCCGGCAGGTCCTGGTTGTGCGGCAGGCTCCGCGCCTCGCCGATGTGGTGCTCGGCCAGTTCCTTGCCGATGTTGCGCGACCCGGAGTGCAGCACGATCCAGACCGCGCCCTCGTCGTCGGCGCAGACCTCCAGGAAGTGGTTCCCTCCCCCGAGGGTGCCCATCTGGACCTCGGCGCGCTCCCGCTTGCCCCGCACGGACGGGGCGAGGCGGTCGAAGTCCTTCCAGAAGTCCGCCCAGTCGGCGGTCTTGAGGCCGTGCAGCTTCGTCGGGTCGACCGGACGCTTGTGGTGCCCGAACCCCACGGGCACCGCCTGCTCCAGCTTCGAGCGCAGGTAGGCCAGGTTGTCGGGCAGGCCGCTCGCCGTGTAGGAGGTCTTCACCGCGGTCATCCCGCACCCGATGTCGACGCCCACCGCCGCCGGCGAGACCGCGTCCCGCATGGCGATGACCGAACCCACGGTGGCCCCCTTGCCGTGGTGCACGTCCGGCATCACCGCGACCCCCTGCACCCACGGCAGGTTCGCCACGTTGCGCAGCTGCTGCATGACGTTCGTCTCGACCTCATCGGGGTCGGCCCACATGCGGATCGGCGCACGGCCTCCGGGCACCTCTCTGTACGTCATCCCCACGTCGCCTCCCTCCGGCGAGTCGCTTGCGAACCCCATTGCGAACAAGGTCAATGACGCCAGAACCGGATCATCCGCCGCAACCCAATTAACGGCTCTCACTCGGATGAACGGCCGGAACGACGCGCAATCTTCCCGCGATCCGCGTGACCTACGTGATCGCGGTGCCCTGGGACAGCAGGAGCAGGACGTCGACCGCCGCGACGGCGACGGCCGCGGCGAACGGCGCGCGCGGCGAACGGCGGCCCAGCAGCAGGCCGGCGCCCGCGAGCACGGCGGCTCCGGCGAGACCGGCCCAGCCTCCGGGCCCGGGCGGCTCCGGAGGGGCCAGGACGAGCAGGCAGGTGGCCGCCAGGAGCGGCACCGGGACCAGGGCGCGGACCCGGTCCGGACCCAGCCGCTGCGGCCAGCCGCGGACCCCGGTGGCCAGGTCGCCGGGGATGTCCGGCAGCACGTTGGCCAGGTGCGCCCCGCAGCCGAGCAGCGCCGCCGCGAGCACCGCCCACCAGGCGGGCCACGGCCGCCCGGGCAGGCCGAGCGCGACGAAGGCGGGCAGCGAGCCGAACCCCACGGCGTAGGGGACCCAGGACAGCACCGTGGCCTTCAGCCCGAGGTCGTACCCCCAGGCGGCGGCGACGCCGGCGAGGTGGACGGCGCCGGCCGCCGTACCGGAGGCCAGGGAGAGCGGCACGCACGCCGCCAGCGCGGTGAACGCGGCGGTCCACACCGTCCGGGCGCCCACGGCGCCGTCGGCGACCGGCTTGCCGGTACGCCCGGCGGCGCGGTCTCTCCCGGCGTCCACCGCGTCGTTGCACCAGCCGATCGAGAGCTGCCCGGCCAGCACGGCCGCGGCCACCAGGGCGCAGCCGGCCGCGTCGCGCCCGCTCGCCGCGGCCAGCGCGGTCGTCAGCGCGGTGACCGCGACGGTCGGCCCGGGGTGGCAGGCCCGCACCAGCCCGGCCAGGAGCGCCGCAAGGCGGGGGCGGCTCTCACTGCGCGGTGTCCCGCTCGTCGTCACGGACGCGATCCTAGACGCCGGTGATCGGCTCGGCGAAGCATGGCGCCCGCCCCCGCGGGCAGAGATCGGGTAGTCCCCCTCCGCGAGCCGGGAGTGTCCAGATTGAGCCGTATCACCGCCGTCCATGGCGTGCTGCCCCCGAACCGCCACTCCCAGGACGAGATCACGGACGCGTTCGCGCGGCTGTGCCTGCCGGAGGGGACCGACCGCCTGCTCCTGAACCGGTTCCACGCGAGCGCGGGGGTCGGCCACCGCCACCTGAGCCTGCCGCTCGACCGGTACGACAAGCTCGACGGTTTCGGGGCGGCCAACGACGTCTTCATCGACACCGCCCTCGAGCTGGGCACCCAGGCGGTGGGCGGCGCGCTGGAGGAGGCGGGGCTCGCTCCGGAGGACGTCGACATGATCATGTGCACGTCCGTGACGGGCGTCGCCGCGCCCTCGATCGAGGCCCGTCTGGCGGGCCGGCTGGGGTTGCGCCCCGACGTCAAGCGGGTGCCGGTCTTCGGCCTCGGGTGCGTCGCCGGGGCGGCCGGGATCGCCCGCGTCCACGACTACCTGCGCGGCTGGCCCGACCACGTGGCCGTGCTGCTCTCGGTCGAACTGTGCTCCCTGACCCTGCAGCGCGGGGACGCCTCGGTCGCCAACCTGGTGGCCTCGGCGCTGTTCGGCGACGGCGCGGCGGCGGTGGTGCTCTGCGGCGACGGGCACGAACCTCCGGCGCGGGGACCCGAGGTGGTCGCCACCCGCAGCCGCCTGTACCCCGGCTCCGAGCGGGTGATGGGCTGGGAGGTCGGCGACACCGGCTTCCGGGTGGTGCTCGACGCGAGCGTCCCCGACGTGGTCAGGACCCATCTGGCCGACGACGTGCACGGCTTCCTGGCCGACCACGGCCTGACCGCCGGCGACGTCACGGCGTGGGTGTGCCATCCCGGAGGACCCAAGGTCCTGGAGGCGGTCTCCGAGGCGCTCCGGCTCCCGCCCGGCGCGCTCGACGTCACCCGGCGCTCCCTGGCCGACGTCGGGAACCTATCCTCCTCCTCGGTGCTGCACGTCCTGCGCGACACGATCGCGCTGCGGCCGCCGCCGGGCACGCCGGGCCTGGTCATCGCGATGGGCCCCGGTTTCTGCTCCGAACTCGTCCTGCTGCGCTGGTAGGGGGTGGCCGTGATGTCGTGGCAGCTGTCGTCGTGGTACCTGCTGCTGGTGCTGCTGGTCGCCGTCGAGCGGCTCGCGGAGCTGGTCGTCGCCCGCCGCAACCTGCGGTGGAGCCTGGCCCGCGGCGGAGTGGTCTCCGGGCGCGGCCACTACCCGTGGATGGTGCTCCTGCACACGGGCCTGCTGGCCGCCTGCCTGGCGGAGGCGGGCCTGTCCGGCCGGCCCTTCGTCCCGGCGCTCGGCTGGCCGATGCTGGCCCTGGTGCTCGCCGCGCAGGCGCTGCGCTGGTGGTGCATCACCACCCTGGGGCCGCAGTGGAACACCCAGGTGGTCGTGGTGCCGGGCCTGACGGCGGTCACCGGCGGCCCCTACCGGTTCCTGCGCCACCCCAACTACGTCGCGGTGGCGGTGGAGGGGGCGGCGCTCCCCCTGGTGCACGGGGCGTGGGTCACCGCCGCGGTCTTCACGGCCTGCAACGCCGTGCTGATGGCGGTCCGGATCCGGTGCGAGGACGCCGCCCTGGCGGCGCTCGCCCCGGCGCCGGGACGGGCGCCGGCATGATCGACGTACTGGTCGCGGGCGGCGGACCGGCCGGTCTGGCGACCGCCATCCACGCGGCGCGGGCCGGGATGGAGGCGGTGGTGGTCGAGCCCCGGCCCGGACCGGTGGACAAGGCGTGCGGCGAGGGCCTGATGCCCACCGGCGCCGCCGTCCTGCGGTCCATGGGCGTCGAGCCGGCCGGTCGGCCGCTGCGCGGGATCCGCTACCTGGACGGGCGCCACCAGGCGCAGGCCGCCTTCCGCGGCGGGACCGGGCTGGGAGTGCGGCGCACCGCGCTGCACGCGGCGCTCTCACGGCGCGCGGCCGAACTGGGCGTGCGGGTCGTCCCCGGGCGGGTGTCGCAGCTGCGCCAGCACGACGACGGCGTCGAGGCGGCCGGGTTCCGGGCCCGCTGGCTGGTCGCCGCCGACGGCCTGCACTCGCCGCTGCGGGCCGCGCTCGGGCTGGAGCTGCCCGGTGCGGGACCGCGCCGGTACGGCCTGCGGCGGCACTACGCGACCGCGCCCTGGTCGGACTTCGTCGAGGTGCACTGGGCGGCGGGCGGCGAGGCGTACGTGACCCCGGTGGGCGACGGGCTGGTGGGCGTGGCGGTGCTGACCTCCCGGCGCGGCGGCTACGCCGAGCGGCTGAGCGAGTTCCCCGCGCTGCTGGAGCGGCTGGACTGCCCTGCCGCGACGCCGGTGCGCGGCGCCGGGCCGCTGCGCCAGCGGGTCCGCGCCCGGGTCGCCGGGCGGGTGCTGCTGGTCGGCGACGCGGCCGGCTACACCGACGCGCTGACCGGCGAGGGCGTGTCGCTCGCGCTGCTGTCGGCGCAGGCGCTGGTGCGCTGCCTGCGCGCGGGAACGCCGCAGGCCTACGAGTCCGCCTGGCTGCGGCTGTCGCGGCGGCACCGGCTGCTCACCGGCGCCCTCCTGGCGGCCCGGCGGCACCGGGCGTCGGCCCGGCTGATCGTCCCGGCGGCGCGGCGCCTGCCCGCCGTGTTCGGCGCGGCGGTGCAGGCACTGGCCTGAGAAAGTGTTGGGTAATCGACCGGATTCGGACTGTATCCATCGGGTGGTGATCCTTGCGGATTACGGCTGCGCCAGGATCACCGGTACGTGTGTCTGCGCATGTAAGCCCGCCTACGACACGTCCTTGACCGACGCCCAGTGGACGGTCGGCATCGACCAGGCGCACGCGGACGGGCCGTCGTGCGTGCCGTTCGGCCCGCTGCTCGACCTGACCTGCACGCCGCTCTGAGAGGGCGGGCGGGAACCGGTCAGTGCCTGCGGCCCTTGCCCATCCACCTGTCCCGCGGCGTACGAATCGCACCCGCCATGCGGCCACTCTCGTGTATACGCCACCGTATAAATGAGTTAACCTCACTCTATACGGCACCGTATACACGAGTGGAGGCAGTGACATGCCCGTCGGCTTCATCGGCAGCACGATAGGGACGTCCGACATCCCCGAGCCCGTCCGCGCGCTCAGCTCCTTGCCCGCCATCGACTACGCCGACCGGTTCACCCTCTCCACCGACGCGGACGCGTCCCCGGAGGCGTGGGCTCGGGCGATGTTCGGCGACGTCCCCAGTGCCGCGGAACTACTGATCTGGCGCGGTTTCCTCGGTCTGCGACTCAGCTCGGGACGATCACCGGCCACCGTGGCCGGATGGCGGATCGGCGGCCGTGGCGGCGGCTGGATCCGGCTTGAGGCCGCATCCTGGTTTCTGACCTGCAACCTCCTGATCCAGGCAGCCGGCGGACAGGTGTCGCTGACGACCTTCCTGCACTACGACCGGCGCCTGGGCCACGTCGTATGGCCCCCGCTGGCCGTCATTCACCGCAGGCTGGCGCCCCGGGTGCTCCGCGACGCCGCGGCCCGGGTGGCGATCTGAACCGTCGTGAGGCGACACCAACACGATGACTTCGGCGGGCAGCCGCCACGGCGGCCGGATGCGGAGAGGTGGCGGCGCGACTTCCGGTTGCTGCTCGCCGCGCGGATCGTCTCCTCCGCGGGCACCGGCTTCGGCCCGATCGCGCTCGGGTTCGGCGTCCTCGGCCTACCCGGAGCCGACGCCGGCACGCTGTCGCTGGTCGTGGCCTGCCAGACGCTTCCTCAGCTGCTCCTGGTCCTCCTCGGCGGGGTATTCGCCGATCGTCTCCCGCGAGCCGTCCTGCTGGCCGCCTCCGAAGTGACCGCCGGCCTCGCGTGGGGCGCCATGGCGGCCATGGTGGGCACCGGCGCCGCACCCCTGCTCCTGCTATCGGCTTGCGCGGTCGTCACCGGTGCGGCGGCCGCCCCGGTGGGGCCGGCGCTGACCGGGATGGTGGTGCACGTCGTGCCCGCATCCGAGCGTCCCCGGGCGAACTCCGTGCTGCGGTCCGCCACGTACACGGCGCGGACCGCGGGCCTCACTCTCGCCGGTCCGGCGGTGGCGTGGGCCGGCGCCGGCTGGGCGCTGGCGATCGACGCCGCCACGTACCTGCTGGCGGCCGTGCTCCTGGCCGCTCTGCGGCCGGCCGCCCCCGCCGCGGCGCCGGCGCCGAGGGCCGGTGTCGGCAGGGAGCTCGCCGCAGGGTGGCGGGAGTTCACCGGCCGCCAGTGGCTCTGGGTCCTCGTCACGGGCCACTCAGTCGGCTACGCCGTCGCCGCCGCCGTCACCGGAGTCCTCGGGCCGTCGGCCGCCCAGTCCTATCTGGGCGGGCCCCGGGCCTGGTCCGCGATCCTGGCCGGTCAGGCCGTCGGCGCCCTGGCCGGTGCGGTCATCGCCCGCTGGATCCGGCCCCGCCGTCCCGCCCTCGTCGCGGCGCTGCTCCTACCCGCCGGAGCCGTCCCCATCGCGCTGCTGGCGGCCGCATCACCGGTGCCCGTCGCGGTCGCCGGCGCCGTCGTCTCCGGTGTCGGCAACGGCCTGCTGATGGTCCTCGCGGATACGGTCATCCAGCAGCACGTTCCCGCTCACACAGTGTCGAGGGTGAGCGCCTACGACTGGTTCGGATCGCTGGCGCTCGCTCCGATGACGGCGGCGGCGGCCGGGATCGGGGCGCGCGAACTCGGTCTGCGGCCCACCCTCGCGGGGTGTGCCGTGCTCGTCTGCACGGCCGCCGCGTTCACAGTCTGCGCCCCCCAGGTGCGCGCCTTGAGGGCGGCTCCCCTTCGGCCCGAGCACCCGGCGAAGCAGCCCGATGGCCGGTGGAGGCCCGGCGGCCGGTCCGCCCAGGGCAGCTCGCCCTGACCGGGAGCCGGGGACGGCCCCGTGGATCCGCCCTGGGCGGCTGGTGTGCTCAGTTTCCGGGAGCCTGTTCGGCATCGTGGCCCCACTCGCCTTATACGATGACGTATAGACAGAACCGAGCATGTTGTACGGCACCGTACAAGCCCTTGGACGAAATGAGGTTGTCCAGGATCATGGGCGCGTTGCGCACACCACGCGAGAAGTGGGTCGAAGAAGGACTGCGGGTGCTGGGTGCCGGTGGCGTGGACGCCGTTCGGGTGGAAGCGCTCGCCAAGGCGCTGGGGGTGACCAAGGGCGGGTTCTACGGCTACTTCGCCGACCGTGCCGCGTTACTGGAGGCGATCCTGGACGCCTGGGAGCGCGAGAGCGTCGACGACGTCCTCGACCGGATCGAGCAGGAGGGCGACGACGTGCTGCGGAAGGCCCGGCTCGCCGGGCAGCTCACCTTCTCCAGCGACCGGCTGCTCCCCATCGACCTGGCCGTCCGCGACTGGGCCCGCCGCGACCCGGCCGTGGCCGAGCGCCTGCGCAGGGTGGACAACCGGCGAATGCAGTTACTGCGCGACGCCATCGGCACGATCCGCACGGACCCCGACGAGGTCGAGGCATGGAGCCTGCTCGCCTTCTGCATGGCCATCGGCAGCCATCTCCTCGCAGCCGATCACGCCGGACGGACCCGCCAGCAGGTCATGGCCCGCGCCGGCGACCTCATCCTCGACCCCACGGGAGACGGCCGTACCGGGCGCTGACGGTGCGACGGCATCCGGCGTCGGCCGGCTGCCCCGCCGTCAGCCTCCAGCCGTGGTTCCCGCCGCGGCGAGGGCCGCATCCGACCGGGAACCACGGCGGGAGATCCCCGCCGGGAACCGCATGGCGGACGCCGGCGGGAACCGTGTCCGAGGTCAGGCGGCCCGGCGGACGGTCTCCGCCTCCGGGGCGTGCCGGTTCGTTCCGGGGAAGCGGACCCGCCACTCCCCGCCGCGGTACCCCCGCACCTTGCGGATGAAGCGCCCGCCGCGGTCCGTCGTGGCCGTGGCCACCCTCGTCCACTCCTCCCCCTGCTCCGGCCGGTGCAGGATCTCCACCCGCTGGCGGGGGAAGGGGGCGTAGTCCAGGTAGCCCTCCGGGTCGATCCGGTTCAGCACGCCTCTGACCTGCACGCCCCTGTCCGCCCGGCGGAGCTGGAGCGCGCTGAAGTCGGTGGCGTGCCGGAGCCGGAACCCGGCGTGCCGGACGACCCGGGAGCCGTCCTCGCCCTTCGCGGTGGCGGTGACGGTCCAGAGCCCGGTGGGGTACCAGCGGTTCAGCCGCCGCTCCGGCAGGAACCGCCAGGTCCGCCAGCCCGGCTCCGGCAGGCGCTGCGCGCCCTCCTGCCCGGGCCGGCGGTCCTGCGGGGAACCGGCCGACGGCGAGGAGACGGGCGGCGCGCCGGGCTCGACCTTGATCGTCACGCCGTCCCGGCCGGAGACCCCGCGGGCGACCACCTCGATGATCAGGCGCACCGGCCGGTCCGGGTGGACCACCGGGGAGGCGGGGCGCAGGGTGATCGAGCGGATCGCCACGTGGTCGTCCGCGGCGACGGGCGCGGCCGTGGCCACCAGCATCGGCAGGGCGCACGCCCCGGCCGTCAGGGAGATGAGAAAAGCTCTGAAGGTCATGACCAGGAACGCTAGATATCGCCTGGCAATGGACGTGGCGGCGACAGGCCCGCGAACGGGCAAGAGGCGGGAAAGCGCCCGCCCCCCTCCCGAGGACGGACGCCTTCCGGTTCCGGTGCCGTCAGCCGGCGTACATCTCGTCGATGATCGCGGCGTACTTGGCGTGCACGACGCGGCGCTTCAGCTTCAGGCTCGGGGTGAGCTCCTCGGTCTCCGGCGTCCACTCCACCGGCAGCAGGCGCCAGCGCTTGACCTGCTGGACCCGGGCCAGCTTCTCGTTGGCCGCGGCGACGGCGGCCTCGACGGCCTTGAGGACGTCGGGGTGCTCGGCGAGCTCGGCGAGGGTCGCGGGCCCGATCCCGTGCGCCTGCGCCCAGCCGGGGGCGGCCTCCCCGTCGAGGGTGAGGATCGCCACCGGGTACGGCCTGCCGTCGCCGTAGGCGAGGGCCTGCCCGATGAGGGGGTGCTCCTTGAGGTGGTTCTCGATGTTGGCCGGGGAGATGTTCTCCCCGCCGGCGGTGATGATGAGCTCCTTCTTCCGGTCGACGATCCTGACGAAGCCGTCCTCGTCGACGGAGCCCACGTCCCCGGTGTGCAGCCAGCCGTCGGGGTCGATCAGTTCGGCGGTGGCCTCGGGGCGGTTCAGGTAGCCGCGGGTGTTGAGCGGGCTGCGGGTGAGGATCTCGCCGTCCTCGGCGATGCGGACCTCGACGCCGGGCTCGGCGCGGCCGACGGTGCCGAGCTTGTAGCTCTCGGGGCTGTTGGCGGTGAACGCCCCCGTCGTCTCGGTCATGCCGTACACGTCGAGGATCTTCAGGCCGAGGCCGGCGAAGAACCGCTGGACCTCGATCGGCATCGGGGCCGCGGCGGTGGCCAGCCAGCCGGCGTTGTCGAAGCCGATCATGGAGCGGATGATCGAGAGCAGCGCGGCGTCGGCGGCGTCGTAGGCCTGCCGGACCTCCGGCGTGACCGTCCGCCCGTGCTGGCCCGCCTCGACGAAGGCCAGTCCGGCGGCCATGGCCTTGCGCACGTTCTCCTGCTGCTCCTCCGGCTGGGTCGCCAGCAGCGACTGCAGGCGGGCCATCATCTTCTCCCACACACGGGGGACGCCGAAGAACATCACCGGCTTGACCTGCCCGAGCGTCGCGCCCAGGTTCGCCAGGTCGGTGCAGAAGTGCACGTGCGAGACCTTGAACAGCGGGAGGTACAGGCTGAGCACCCGCTCGGCGATGTGCGCGTAGGTCAGGTAGGAGATCTGCGTGCCGTGGGTGGGCAGCGAGGTCATCCGGTCGGTGGCGCCGACCTCGTAGAGCACGTTGGCGTGGGTGAGCGGCACGCCCTTGGGGTTGCCGGTCGTCCCGGAGGTGTAGAGGACCGTCAGGACGTCGTCGGGCCGGACCGCCTGCCAGCGGGCGTCGACCGCGGCCGGGTCGGCGGCCAGGCGCTCGCGGCCCAGCTCCAGGAAGGCGTCCCAGCCGAGGAAGCGGTCGTCGTCGGCGGGGACGTCGCCCAGCATCACGATCCGGCTCAGGCGCGGCAGCTCGCCGAGGATCGGCTCCCAGCGGGCCAGCTCGGCCGCGCCGCCCAGCACGGCGACCTTCGCGCCGACGTTGTCCGCGACGAAGGCGACCTGGTCGGGGGCGAAGGTGGAGTAGACCGAGCACGACGCCGCCCCGGCGTGCACGGCGCCCAGGTCGGCCAGCACGTGCTCGCTGCGGTTGATCATCATCAGCGCGACGGTGTCGCCGGGCTCCACCCCGAGGGCGGCGAACCCGGCCGCGATCTCCAGGACCCGCTGCCGGGCCTCGGCGTAGGTGAGGGTGGACCAGCCGCCCTCGACCGGGTCGGAATAGGCGGGCGCGTCGGGGTTCTGCTCCGCCGTCTCCTTCAGCTGTGCGCAAACGGTACGGCCCGCGATCTCCCGCTCGATCGCGGCGCGCACCTCAAGGACCTCACCCATGACGCGCCTCCAGAAAGTGCTCACTTGCACGATTGGGATGCATCGCACCACACCGGGTCGGCGCAGACAAGACCTTGCCGGAATAAGGAACCGGACCGTTCCCCGCAGGCGCGCCGCCCGCCCGCGCGGCCTCCCGCCGCCCCGGCGACGCGGACCCGGGCGGGCCCCGGCCCAGGAGGGCATAGGGCCGGTCATGGGATCATTTCCCGGTGACCCAGGTGCTCGACCTCGTCGGAATCTTCGTCTTCGCGCTCTCCGGAGCGCTCGTCGGCGTGCGCAGACGGCTGGACGTGGTCGGCATGGCCGTCCTCGCCTCGGTGACCGCGCTGGGCGGCGGGATCCTGCGGGACCTGATCCTCAACGTACGGCCCGCCGCCTTCTTCAGCGTCGGTTACGTGGTGGTGCCCCTGGCCGCCACGGTGATCGTGTTCTTCTGGCACCCGCACGTCCAGCGGGTGATGCCGGTGGTGAACGTGTTCGACGCGGCGGGCCTGGGACTGTTCTGCGCCGTCGGCACGGAGAAGGCGCTGGTGGCCGGTCTCAGCCCGCTGCACTCCGTCCTGCTCGGGGTGACCACGGCGGTCGGCGGCGGCGTGCTGCGCGACATGCTCTCCGGCCAGATCCCCGTGCTGCTCTACGACCGCCAGTTCTACGCGGTGCCGGCCATGCTCGGCTCGGCGGTGATGGCCGTGCTCTACGTCCTCGACCTGCACGGCTGGACCGCCACCCTCGCCGCGGCCGTCCTGGCCTTCGGGCTGCGGATCGCCGCCGTGCGCTTCCGGCTCCGCGCCCCGCTCGCCCGGGGCGTCACGGCGCCGGACTGACCCCCGCCGGTCTCAGACCCTGGTGAGCGGCCCGGCCGGGCGGCGGACGCCGTACGGGCCCCTGACGCGGGCCTCGGCGATGCGCTCCACCGCCTCGGTGACGACCTGGGGCGGCTGGGTGAAGGGCAGGCGGAGGCGGCCCTCCAGGGTGCCGTCCAGGCCGAACCAGGCGCCGGGGGCGAGCCGTACGCCGTGGCAGGCGGCGGCGTCGGCCAGCGCGGTGGCCGACGCGCCCTCCAGCCGGATCCAGAGCGACCCGCCGCCCTTGGGGACGGCGAAGGACCAGTCGGGCATGCGCCGCTCCAGCGCGGCCGCCAGGGCGTCCCGGGAGGCTCCGAAGGTACGGCGGCGCTCGGCCCTCGTCTCCTCGATGTCCTCGAACAACCGGGCCACGACCAGCTGCTCGAGGAGCGGGCTGGCGATTTCCACCGCCGAGCGGAACGCGGCCAGGCGGCGGACCATGGCCGCGGTGGTGCGGATCCAGCCGATGCGCAGGCCGCCCCACCAGAGTTTGGAGGCCGACCCGACGGAGATCACCCGGCTGTCGGTGTCGAACGCGGCCAGGGGCGCGATCGGCGGCACCTCGTCGATCGCCAGCTCGCTCCAGGTCTCGTCCACGACCAGCGTGGTGCCGCAGTCCCGGGCCGCGCCGACCAGCCCGGCCCTGGTGGCGTCGTCCATCAGGTGGCCGGTGGGGTTCTGGAAGTCCGGGATCACGTAGGCCAGGCGGGCGGCCGACTGGCGCATCGCGGAGGTGAGCAGGTCCAGGTGCCAGCCGCCGGAGGGGACGCCGACCGGGACGATCCTGGCGCCGCGCAGCCTGGCCGCGTCGAGGATGTGCGGGTAGGTGGGCGACTCAACCATCATCGGGTCGCCCGGCGACAGCAGCGTCATGACCAGCAGGTGGAGCGCGTGCTGGGCGCCGGTGGTGACGAGGATCTGCTCGGGCCGGGTGGCCAGTCCCCGGGCGGTGTAGCGGGCGGCGATCGCCTCGCGGAGCGGGGCGATCCCGGTCGGGTCGTAGCCCATGCCGAGCGCGTAGCGCGGGTAGTGCTCGCCCGCGTGGGCGATCGCCGCGGGCAGCGCCGAGGTGGCGTGCGGTGCGGCGCAGTGCATCGGCAGCAGGCCGTCGTCGCCCGAGGCGATCCACGGGTTCTCCGCGCCGAGCGCGCCGACGTCGGGCAGCGCGGTCCAGCTCCCGGCGCCCTGCCTGCTGTCCAGGTAGCCCTGCTCGCGGAGGCGGTCGTAGGCGGCGGTCACGGTGGTGCGGCTGACGCCCAGGGCCTCGGCCAAGTGCCGCTCGGCCGGGACGCGCACGCGCACCGGGAGGCGCCCGTCGAGGATCAGCGCGCGCATCCGGCCGGCCAGGGCCCGGTAGTAGGGCCTGGTGCCGGGGTCGATCACCACGAGGCGGGCGAGCTGGGGTCCGCTCAGATACCGGTCCATGCAGGCCACTATAAGACCACTTTCAGTGATTGGCCCTTTGCCGGGGTGGTTACGGCCAGGATGATTCAGGACATCATGAGCGAACTCTCCCTGACCGCCCTCGGCTCCCTCCCCAACCGCCTGGTCCGCCTCTACGCGGGCCTGGCGCTCTACGGCGTCGGCGTCGCCCTGCAGATCGAGTCCGGCCTCGGCGGCAGCCCCTGGGACGTCTTCCACCAGGGGCTCTCCATCCACCTGGGCCTGTCCGTCGGGACCTGGATCATCCTGGTGGGCGCACTGGTGATGCTGCTGTGGATCCCGCTGCGGCAGCGGCCCGGCGTCGGCACGATCAGCAACGTCGTCTTCCTCGGCCTGTTCGCCGACGCCGCGATGTGGCTGGCGCCCGCGCCCGACCCCCTCGCCGCCCGGTGGGCCTTCCTGCTGTCCGGCGTGGTGGCCACCGCCGCCGCGACGGCCCTGTACATCGGCGCCGGCCTGGGCCCCGGCCCGCGGGACGGGCTGATGACCGGCCTGGTCCGCCTGGGGCTCTCGGTCCGCGCCGCCCGCACGCTCATCGAGCTGACCGTGCTGGCGGCCGGCTGGCTGCTCGGCGGCACCGTGGGCGTCGGCACGGTGGTCTTCGCCCTGGCCGTGGGGTTCCTCACCCAGTTCTTCATGCCGCGGATGAGCTTCACCCGCCCGGCCGCCCGGAGCTGACCGGGTCTCCGGGCGGGTACCCGGAGGCCCGCCCCGGCGCCGCCCGAAGCCCCGGCCCCGGCCCCGGCCCCGGCGCCGCCCGGAGCCCCGCCCCGCACCGTCCGGGACCGCGGAGCGGACCGCCGCGCGGAACCGGACCGGTCCCGGGTGCCGCCCGGACGCGGCCGAGGTATTAGCGTCGGATCCATGCGCATCGAGGACTACGCCCTCATCGGCGACATGCAGTCGGCCGCCCTCGTCGGCCGGGACGGCTCCATCGACTGGCTCTGCCTGCCCCGCTTCGACTCGCCGTCGTGCTTCGGCGCGCTGCTCGGCGACACCGACCACGGCCAGTGGTGGATCGGCCCGGCCGGCGGCGAGCGGCCCTCCGCCACCCGGCGCCGCTACCGGGGCGACACCCTGGTGCTGGAGAGCGAGTGGGACCTGCCGGGCGGCACGGTCCGCGTGATCGACTTCATGCCGCCCCGGCAGGCCAACCCGGACCTGGTCCGGATCGTCGAAGGCGTCTCGGGCTCGGTGGAGATGTCCACCGAGATCCGCATCCGCTTCGACTACGGGCGGATCGTGCCGTGGGTGCGCCGCACCGACGGCGGCCTGCTCCACGCGGTCGGCGGCCCCGACTCGATCTGGCTGCACTCCCCGGTGCCGCTGCGCAGCCGCGGCTACACGCACCACGGGGCCTTCCGCGTCTCGGCGGGCGACCGCCTGCCGTTCGTCTTCACCTGGCACCCCTCCCACGAGCCGCGCCCGACCGAGATCGACCCCTTCGAGCAGCTGGCCGAGACCGAGGCGCTGTGGACCGAATGGGCGAACAGGTGCACCCACACCGGCCCGTGGCGGGACGCCGTGGTCCGCTCGCTCATCACGCTCAAGGCCCTGACCTACTCCCCCACCGGGGGCATCGTCGCCGCCCCCACCACCTCGCTCCCGGAGGACCTGGGCGGCGTGCGCAACTGGGACTACCGCTACTGCTGGCTGCGCGACGCCACCATGATCCTGGACGCCCTCATCGGTTCGGGTTACCTGGAGGAGGCCGCCGACTGGCGCGCGTGGCTGCTGCGCGCCATCGCGGGCCGCGCCGAGGACCTGCAGATCATGTACGGCGTCGCGGGAGAGCGCCGCCTGCCGGAGATGGAGCTGGACTGGCTGCCCGGCTACGAGGACTCCCGGCCGGTCCGCATCGGCAACGGTGCGGTCAACCAGCTCCAGCTCGACGTCTACGGCGAGGTCTCGAACTCCCTCTACCTGGCCCGCGCCTCCGGGCTGTCGCCGGACAACCGCGCCTGGACCATCCAGCGGCAGCTGATCGACTACCTCGAGGCGCACTGGGACGAGCCCGACGAGGGGCTGTGGGAGGTCCGCGGCCCCCGGCGCCACTTCACCCACTCCAAGGTGATGTGCTGGGTGGCGCTGGACCGGGTGATCAGGGCCGTGGAGGAGTTCGGCCGCACCGGCCCGGTGGAGCGGTGGAAGGCGCTGCGCGACCGCATCCACGCCGAGATCTGCGCCAAGGCCTTCGACAGCACGCGCAACACCTTCACGCAGTCGTACGGCTCGCACGAGCTGGACGCCGCCCTGCTGCTCATCCCGATCGTCGGCTTCCTGCCCGCGACCGACCCGCGCGTGATCGGCACCATCGAGGCCATCGAGCGCGAGCTGCTGGTGGACGGGTTCGTGCTGCGCTACCCGGTGGCCAAGGACAACGACGTGGACGGCCTGCCCGGCGGCGAGGGCGCCTTCCTGGCGTGCAGCTTCTGGCTGGCCGAGGCCCTCGCGATGGTGGGGCGCAGGGACGAGGCGGTCGAGCTGTTCGAGCGGCTGCTGGCCCTCCGCAACGACGTCGGGCTGCTCGCCGAAGAGTACGACCCCCGGTACGGCCGCCTGGTCGGCAACTTCCCGCAGGCGTTCAGCCACGTCCCGCTGATCCACGTGGCCAGCGCGCTCAGCTGACCCACCCGGCCGGGCCGGGAGGGGCCGGGGCCGCCCTTCCCGGCCCCTCCCGCAGAGCCCGCGGAAAAACTTCCGGTCCCGCTGTAACAAAACGCCTCGGACCCGACTCTCATCTGGCGAACGGCACAACGAGAGGATCGGGAAAATGAGCGACTTCGTCACCACCGAGTTCGTCGACAGCAACGGCGACGGCTACACCGACGCCGAACTGATCGACACCACCGGCGACGGCTACGCCGACGAGGCGCGTTACGACGTCGACGGCGACGGCGTCACCGACGTCGTCGACTACGACCACAACGGCGACGGCGTCATCGACGAGACCCGCGTCGACCTCGACGGTGACGGCGTGTCCGACTACACCGAGACCTCGGGCCCCTTCTCGGCCTGACCCCAGGGTCCGGCACGCGCCCGGACGACCTCGGGCCCGGGAGCACACCCGTGAGCCCGCGCCCGCCTTCCGGCGGGCCCGGGCCCGCGCGGGCTCCGGACCGCCCGGGCCGCCGACGAAAGGTGATCATGAAAGACGCACGGGCTCTCCCCGCCCTGCTGCTCGCGGCCTTCCTCGCGCTGACCGGCTGCGCCCCGGTGACGGCCGGCTCCGCCGGGGAGTCGCCGGGCCTCGGCAGGGTGGCCGCGGGTTCGGACGGGGCGGTCATCGCCTCCCCGCTGCCGGCCTCCGGCGGCGGCCAGGACGGCGACGCTCCGCTGAAGCCCCCGGCCCGCGAGGGCGAGCCCGGCCGGGAGGGAGGCGGCGGCGACGGCCCCGCGGAGGTGGGGGAGACGGGACCGGTGAGCGGTCTCGGCCTGCCCTTCCCCCTGCCGCTGCTGCTCGTGCCGGCCGCCGGCGCCCTCCTCGCGGTGGCCGCCGCGCTCTACCTGCGGCAGCGCGGCCGGACCGCCCCCGCCGCCTGGCAGGGCGGCCCCGGACCGGCGGAGTTCCCGGTCGCCGCGGGCCCTCCGCCCACCGCGCCGCCGTCCCCGGCTCCGGGCGGGTCCCCCTCGCCCGCCGCACCGACCGGAGCACCGACCATGCCGACCGGAGCACCGACCGGAGCACCGACCGGAGCACCGACCGGAGCACCGACCATGACCTCCCCCATGCCGCCCGCCACACCACCCGCCGCACCGCCCGGGTCACCGCCCGCGGCCTCTCCGGCGCCGCCCGCCGTACCCACCGGAGCGTCACCCGTACCGCCCGCGCCGCCCGGAGGACCGGAAGGTCCGCCGCCGCAGCCGGGCTTCGCCGCGTCCGGCCCCGGTCCCCTCCCCGGGCCCGCGGAGTCCGATCCGCTGGCGGACGCGCTGACCGAGGTCGCGCGGAGCGGGATCAGCCCGGCTCTCGCCCAGCGGGTGGAGCGCCTGTTCGCCGACGGCCATCCGGGGCGGCAGGCGCTGCTCGACGCCTGCATCGACTGCCGGGACCAGATCGACGAACGGCATCCCCGGCTGTCCGGCATGCTGCTGGACGGGCTGAACCGGGCCGGCGTCCGGGAGATCCTCGCGGACGGGCAGCGCTTCGACCCGCGCCTGCACGAGGCGTTCGGCACCGAGCCGACCGATCGGCCGGAGCTGCACGACGTCGTCGCCGAGACCGTCAAGCAGGGCTACGCCGAGGGCGAGCACGTCATCCGCGTGCCGCAGGTCGCCGTCTACCGCCACGAGCGGCCCGGAGACGGGACGCCGCGATGAGCACCCGTGCGTTCCCGGCGGTGCCCTCAATCCCCGGCGAGCTCGGTCTGCAGGCGCTTCCTGGCCCGGTGGATCCAGACCCGCACGGTGTTGAGCGGCACCGCGAGCGCGGCCGCCGTCTGCTCGTAGGTGAGCCCGCCCGCCCACAGCAGCAGCGCCTCCCGGTGGGACTCCGGCAGCGCGGTCAGCGCCCGGCGCAGGTCGGCCAGCTCGGCCACGGTGTCCTCGAACGGCCCGGTGACCACCGTCTCCTCCTCCACCTCGGAGAAGAGCGCCCCGCCGGGAGCGCGGCGCCGGACCACCGTGTGGGCGGCGTTGCGCGCGATCGCGAGGACCCAGGCGCGGAAGGGGGCCCGGCCCGCGAAGGAGTCCAGCCCCTTCCACGCGGCCAGCTGCGTCTCCTGCAGCGCGTCCAGCGCGTCGGCGCGGTTGCCGGTCAGGTGGTAGCAGACCCCGAAGGCCTGGCGCTGGGCGGTCGCCCACAGCGCGGCGAAGGCGTGCTCGTCACCCGCCCGCGCCGCGGCCAGGAGAAGACCTTCGTCCTCGACGACCCTGCTCAGGGACCCGCTCGTCATCGGTCACGCTTTCTCCCGAGATGGAAACCACCCCATGACAGCACGCCGCACGATCGTCCGGGTATGAGGTAGCAAGCCATGATATTGGACCGTAACAATACGGAAGCCGGATCATCCGGAAACGAGTCAGAGGACTTGGCTGAGCTGCGTCAACTCCTCTTCGGGACGGTCCCGGGACCCACGGAGGAGGAGTCCCTGGACATGTTCGCGCAGACCTTCTCCTCGGCGGAGGCCGACCTGTCCCTGCTGCCGGGACCGGACGTCTTCGGGCCGGGCGGCGGAGACGGCGATCCGGCTCCGGACGACGCCGGCTCCGGGCCGTTCGGCGCGACCGGGCCGGAGGACGACCCCTGGGACCTCTCCGGCGCCGACGATCCCGGCGGCCACCACCCGGACGACGGCCACGACCTCCACGACGACTCCCACGACGGCTGGGACCCGCTCTTCGGCGGTGACGTGTGACGGCCTCCTCCGCTCCCCCCGTCTCCCCCGCCGCTCCCGCCTCCCCCGCGGACCTGCTGCGCCGCCTGTGCGACACCACCGCGGCCAGGCTCGCCGGGGCGGAGCTGCGCGAGCTGGTGGCGCAGGTGCGCGCCGGCCTCGACTCGCCGCTGCGGGTCGCGGTGGCGGGCGCGGTGAGCAGCGGGAAGTCCACGCTGGTCAACGCGCTGCTGGGACTTCCGGTCGCCCCGGTGGACGCGGGCGAGTGCACCTTCGTCGTCACCCAGTACGAGTACGGCCCCGACGACGGGCTCATCACCATCGAGCTGACCGACGGCACCACGGCCCGTTCCCGGCTGCTGCCCGGTCACCGGCTCCCCGCCGACCTCGGGGTGGACACGGCCCGGATCCGCCGTCTGCGCGTCTCGCTGGACCTGCCGTCGCTGCGCACGGTCACCATCGTCGACACCCCCGGCATGAACACGGTGACGGCGGTCAACGAGCGGGCCGCCCGCAGCATGCTGTTCGGCTCCGGCGAGGAGGACGACCGCGCGCAGGCGATGATCTACGTACTGCGTTACGTGCAGAAATTCGACGACACCACCCTCGCCGAGTTCCGCGGCCTTACCGGCGCGTGCGGCCTGAGCTGCGTCAACACCCTCGCCGTGCTCGGTCAGATCGACCGGCGCGGCGACGAGGAGGACCCCTGGCCGACCGCCCGCCGACTGGCCGCCGGCGGCTACGCCGACCTGCGGACCTCCGTCTTCGACGTGGTCCCGGTGATCGGCCTGCTCGCCGAGACCGCGCGGGCCCGCCCGCTGGACGCCGAGGAGTTCGCGGCCCTGTCGGCCCTGGCCGGTCTGGACCCCGACGACCTGGAGGACTACCTCCTCGACCTGGAGGACTTCCGCACCGCGCCCGACCTGCCCGTCCCCACCGGGGTACGGCACCGCCTGGTGGAGCGGCTGCACCGGTACGGCATCCGCACGGCGGTGGACGCGCTGCGCCGGGGCGAGGCGGCCGACCCCTCGACGCTCACGGCCTGGCTGCTCCAGCGCTCGGGGTACGCCTCCGCGGGCCGCGCCTCGACGGGTTCGGTGGCCGCGGGCATCGCCCACTTCGCCCGCCGCGCCGACCAGCTGAAGGCGCTCGACGCGCTGACCCGGCTCCGCCGGATCGCCCGGACGCCCGCCCTGGGCTCGGACCGCGCGACCCTGGACGCGCTGGCCGCGCAGCTCGACGAGAACCGGCCGATCGCCGCCGCCCTGGCGGGCCTGCGCATCTTCGCCGCGGCCGAGGCGCTCGGCCGCGGCACCCTGGTGCTGGGCGAGGAGATGGCCGGTGAGCTGCTCCGCCTGGCCCGCCACGACGACCCCGCCGAGCAGCTCGGCCTGCCCGCCGGGGCGCCGCCGGAGGAGATCGCCGCCGCCGCCACCGCCGCGTCGACGCGCTGGCGCGCCCTGGCCATGATGAACGAGGGGCGCACCGCCGGGCACCGGGCCCGGGACGTGCTGACCGTCCTGGAGGACCTGGTCATCGCGGCTCTGGACGCCCAGGCCGGATCCGGTACTGGAGCCGGGGGCGGCTCCGGGGGCGGGACCCCGCTCCCCCCGGTCCGGGTGGACGCCGCAGCGGTCGAGACCCTGCGCGCCTGCCCGGCGGTGCCGGCCGACGACCGGCGGGCGCTGGAGCTGCTGCTCACCGGGACCGAGCTCGCGGTCCAGCTGGGCGCGCCGCCCGGCAGCCCGCACGCCGAGCTCGCCGGTTACGCCGCCGCCCTCGGTGCCCGGTTCCGCGTCCTGACCCACCGGCCGCTCACCCTGCGGCAGCGCCGGGCCGCGGAGCGGATCTGCGACGCCTACGAGGACATCTGGGCGCGCCACCACGGCGCGTGAGAGGAGAACAATGACGACCCCCGACCCGAACGGCCCCGTGGCGCGGCTGCTGCGCTACGCCAACGAGGTCCACGCGCTGGCGGGCCGGTGCGGCAGGAAGGACCTGGCGGAGGTGCTGGCCGCCTGCGCCGCCCGCTGGAAGGACGAGTGCACCGACATCGTGGTCGCCGGAGCGCAGAAACGGGGCAAGAGCCGCCTGCTCAACACGCTCGTCGGCCACCCCGACCTGGTCCCGGTCGACGCCGACGTCGCCACCAACTGCTTCCTGTCCCTGCGGCGCGGCCCCAAGCTGACCGCCGTCGTGCACCGCAGCACCGACGCCGGGCCCGTGCAGCTCCCGATCACCGTCGAGTCGATCCCCGACTACGCCTCGATGCGCGGCGACGCCGGCAAGCGGCGCGACGTCGTCAGCGTGGACATCACCCTGGACAACCCGCTCCTGGACGGCCTGCGGCTGCTCGACACGCCCGGCGTGGACAGCCTCACCGTGGGGCACCGGCAGGTGACGGTGGCCATGCTCCAGCGGGCCGACGCGCTGCTGTTCACGCTCAGCGCACAGGACCAGCCCGTGCTCCGGCACGAACTGGAGTTCCTCGCCGAGGCGGCCGAGCGGGTGCAGGCGATCGCGTTCGTGCTGACCAAGGTGGAGGACTCCGCCAACTGGCGGACCCTGATGGAGGAGAACCAGGCCCGGCTGAGGACCTTCGTCACCGAGGCCGTCGCGGAGAACCCGGCCCGGGCGGTGACCCTCACCCCGCTGCTGTCGGCCCCCTGGATCCCGGTGAGCTCCAAGCTCGCCGAGGCCGCCGAGGCCAAGCGGCGGGAGGGCCGCCTGGAGCGGGCGGACGCGCTGCGGGCGCGCAGCGGCATGGACGCGTTGGAGCGGCACCTGCGCGCCTTCGCCGAGGGCAGGGAGTCGGCGCGGGGCGCCACCGTGGTGGCCGCCGCGCTGTCGGTGCTGAGTTCACTGTCGACCACCGCGCAGGACGACGTGGCCGCGGGCTCGGACGACGAGGGCGACGTGACCGCCCGGCTCGCCCAGGTCGAGGCCGACCTGGAGGGCCTCACCGAGCTGGCCGCCCGCCGCCGGGCGGGCGCGGTGGCCAACACCTTCCTCGGGCGCGAGGTCGCGGGGATCGTGGCGGCCCGGGTGGCCGAGATCCGCCAGCCGTACGAGAACGCGATCGCCACGCTGAAGAAGCAGGAGCAGGTCGACCGGTACATGGCGGAGCTGCCGATGAGCGTGCAGCGCTCGCTGGAGGCGGCCTGGTCGCAGATCGTCTACGACGTGGAGAGCCTGGCCCGCCGGACGCTCGACGCCTTCGCCCGCGACCTCGGCCTCGACCCCGTCGAGTTCGCCGCCGACCCGAGCGCCATGCCCAACCTCTCGCAGGTCCAGGTCAGGAAGGACGCCTCCGCGGACGTCCCCGGCGAGGTGGACATGGTCCGGGACGTGCTGCCGTCGGCTTCGATCGGGCTCTCCCTGGGCGGCTTCGCCGCATCCCTGCTCGGGCCGGTCGGCTTCCTGCTGGTCGCCCCGGCCATCGGGGCGGCCATCTTCATGGGACGGCGCTCGATGGAGAAGGTGCAGCGCAACCAGGCGGCGATCCGGGGGGCGCTCCGCGACCAGTTCGCGGCGGTCTCCCGGGAGATGACGCTCGACCTGGAGCGCATGGTGGCGACCTGGCGGGTCGGCGTCGAGCAGGCCGCCGACGAGAGTCTGATGAAGCGGCGCAAGGAACTGGAGGGCAGGCGCGCCGAGCTGAAGGCCGCCTCCGCCCGTTCGGCCGCCGACCGCCGCAAGGCGCGGGAGTCCGGTCAGGACCGGATCGCCGCGATCGAGACCCTCACCAGGCGCGGCCAGGAGCTGCGCCGGGAACTCGCGACCGCGGTCGCCGCCCTGGGCGCCGGGCAGGAGGCGTCCCCGGCCGCACCGTGAGATGACCCGCGCTCCGGAAGGCCCGGCTCCCGGAGGGCCCGGCTCCCGCGGGAGACGGCGTCCCGGAGCGCCGTCCTCCCGAAAGCCGGCATCCTGAGGACCGGCATCCTGAGAGCCGGTGCCCCGGGGACCGGTGCCCCGAAAAGCCCGCGTCCCGCCGCCCCGGGCGTGAACCCGGAGGCGGCGGGACGCGGGACCGTACGCGCCGGTGGGCGGTCAGAAGGCGCGGCGGGAGTCGTCCATGTCGCCGTCGGTGCCCCCGTCGACGTCGATGCGCTCCTTGCGGACCTGCCCGGAGACGGTCTCCTGCTCGGTGACCCGCTCCTTGCCCAGGCGCACCCGCTCGACCGGTACGGCCTGCTTGTCCACCACCGGCCGCTCCTCGTGCAGGACGACCTCGTGCTCGGCCTCGCTGATCTCCGGACCGGCCAGGGCCGCGTCCCGGTTGGCGTCCGTGATGGGCTCGCGCTCGACGCGCACCTCCTCGCGGGTCACCGGCACGCTGACCTGCTGCTCCTCGGTGACCACGTACTTGCGCAGCCGGGCCCGGCCCGCCTCGTGCGCCTCGGTGCCGACGGTCAGCTGCTCCTCGGAGCGGGTCATCGCCTCGTCGCCGCGGCCCAGCCGCTCGCGCTCGCGCGCACCGCCGCTGTGCGCCCAGCCGCTCTCCCCGGGCTGGTTGGCCTGCCGCCAGGAGTCCGCCCAGTCGATGCCGTAGTAGCGGTACAGCTCGCGCTCCTCCTCCGCCGACAGGTGGCCGCCGGCGTCCACGTCCACGTTGGGGGCCGCCTTGACCCGGTCCTTGTCGTAGGCGACCTCGACGTGGTCGGCGACCACGTCGGCCGCCTGGACGGGGACGAAGGTCTCCCGCATGCCGAACAGGCCGGTCTTGACGCACAGCCACTCGGGCCGGCCGGTGGCGTCGTCGAGGTAGACGTGCTTCACCTCGCCGATCTTCTCGCCGTTGGCGTCGTAGACGTCCTGGTCGAGCACCGTACGGATCTGCTCCTGAGTGATCATCCGGTTTATCCCCCTTTAATCCGTTCGTTCTTCTTGTTCCTTTCGTGACCGATGAATAACCGCCTCGCTGCGATGGAAACCTGCAGACCGAAATCCGTCCCGACTGCGGAGATCACGGTAGGTCACCCCGAGGTCACGCGAACGGCCCCTCTTCCCCAGGTCGGACGCGGAAAAGCCGTCTTCGGGCGGCACGGCCCCGCCGTGCCGGGAAATGCCCTTCGACCTGGGGATTCTCACCTGACCCTAACTTTCGGGTGACAAGGACCTAACCGGGTGACCGTACCGAGGGGGAGGCCGGAGCGGAGGCGTGGAGGGTCAGAGGGGCAGGTGCACCAGGGTGGCGGGATGGTCGCGGGTGGCCCCGGCCGGGTCGGCGGGGCGGTGCAGGCAGAGCAGGCCCGTGGGGACCCGGACGACCGGCTCGAACGTGCCCGCCGCGCGGTGGACCTCCCGCGCCCCCTCGGGGGTGACGTGCACGAGCCTGCTCCGGCCCGCGTCGAGCATGGTCAGCCAGAGCGAGTCGCCGTCGGCCACCAGGCGCGGGCGCTCCCAGCGGTACCGGGAGGTGAGGTGGCCCGCCAGGGCCGCCGACTTCTTGCCCATCAGGAACCGCAGCGCGCCGGACCGCTCGTCGAGGATGCTGACCGACCAGCCCCTGGCGGGGCTCACCTGGTCCGCACCGACCGCGTAGAGGCTGCCGCCCGCAGGCACCCAGCGCAGCGCCCCGGCCGGGGGACGCGGCGCGACCAGCGCGGGGCGGCCGGCGGCGGTGTCCGCCTCCAGTCCCGCCGAGCTGGCCGTGAACCACCTGCCGTTGTGCAGGACGACCTGGTGGAGCCAGCTCCGGCCCGGCTCGCGCATCGTCGGCCGGACCACGCCGCCGGGATCGACCAGGCACAGCACCTGCCACGGCCGGAAGTCCTGGTGCCGGTTGGCGAACAGCGGCTTGTTGCTGCTGAACTGCCCGAGGACCACCGTGCAGCCGGGGGCCCCGACCGAGAGCGCCGGGTCGGTGCCGCTGGGCGAGTCCTGGTCGACCAGCCGGCGCACCCTGTTGTCCTCGTTCACGAACCACTGGGCGTAGGGTCCGAGGTCGCGCGGCTGGGGCTCCTGGAAGAAGAAGCCGCCTCCCAGATCGAGCTCGATCATCGCCAGCTGCCCGGTCTCCCCCCACGGCAGGCCCACCGCGGCGTCGACCGCGACGGTCTGCCGGGACTGGTAGAACACCCACCCGGTGCGGCCGTGCGCCAGCACGGTCGGGTTGCCCCAGGTCTGCAGCGGATGGGTGGAGCGGATGCCCAGCTCAGGGGTGAGCGCGCGCACCAGGAGCTGCGCCGGTCCGACCTGCTCCGTCGTGACGACGCCCTCGCCCGAGGCGGCCCACTCCACCAGCCGGCCGAAGTGGAGCTCGCGGTCGTGGCGGCCCTCCACACCGTCGAGCCTGCGCAGGAAGTGGCCGCCCTCGAACGCCTGGTGGACGAGGACGCGGCCGCCCGCGGCCCGCGCCTCCAGCACGTGGTCCATCACCTTCTCCACGCCCTTGACCGTGGGGCCGTCCACGGCCGGGGCGCCGCCGGAGGCCGCCCGGTGCCCGGCGGGCACGTGCATCGGCCCGGTGGAGGACCGGTGCCCTGCGGCCGGGTCCCCGGCCGCCCCGGGAGCGGCGGGAGCCGGGGCAGGGGCGGGCGCGACGGGGAGGACGGGGACGGGGTGCCCGCCGGTCGTGCCGGCGGGCCGCAGGGAGGGCCCGCCGGCCAGGTGGGGGCCGGTCGTCCGGCCGGGCTCGCGGTGCTCGACCTTGAGCTTCCAGGCGAGCTGCGCGGCGCCGTACGCGACGACGATCTTCGGGTCGTCGTAGGTGCGCACCTTGTCCCCGAAGCGGTCGCGCACGGCCTGCTGGACCGAGGGCATCCGGCTGCCGCCGCCGGTCATGAACACCGCGGCCAGCTCGTCCGGGCCGATCCCCGCGCCGCGGATCGTCTCCTCCAGGATGTCGGCCGTCCTGGTGATCTCCTCACCGATGAGACCGCCCAGTTCGGCCCGGTCGATCTGCACGTCCTCGTTGACGCCGACCACGTAGTGGGAGGAGGTCTCGAACTTCGACAGGGTCTCCTTCGCCTCCCTGGCCGTCTTCAGCAGGTCGGCGGCGTAGCTGACGTAGCGGCGCTCCGGGTTGGTGGTCACCTGCGTCCACCACTCGGGGTCGATGCGCTCCAGCTGCGTGCCGAAGAAGGCGAAGACCTGCTCGTCGAAGCCCTCGCCGCCGATCTCGTCGCTGCCGCCCGGCTCCCCCACGACCTTGAAGTCGCTCCCGTCGGCGGTGAGCACGGCCGCGTCGAACGTGCCGCCGCCGAGGTCGTAGACGGCCAGGTGGGACCCGCTCGGCACGCGCCCGGAGGAGGCGAAGTAGCGGGCCGAGGCGACCGGCTCGTCGACGAAGGCGATCCGCACGCCGCGCACCACCTTCTTCGCCGCCGCCAGCAGCACCGCCTTGCGCTCGGCGCTCCAGGCCACCGGGTGGGTCAGCGCGATGCAGTCGGGGTCGGCCCCGTCGAACCGGCGCCGCCCCTCGCTGACGAACAGCTCCAGCAGCGCCGCCATGGCGTCGGTGACGTCCACCGGGACCCCGCCGAGCAGCATCCGGCCCCGGCCGACGTAGCGCTTGGGGTTGCGCTCGACGCGCTCGGGGCTGACGCCGATGCCCCGCTGGGCGATCCGGCCGGCCACCAGCGTCCCGCGCTCGTCCAGCATGACGGCGGAGGGGATGCGCCGCTCCCCCTCGACCTCCAGGACGTCGAAGCGGCCTTCGGCGGCTATCACCCCGGCGGAGAAACTCGTCCCGAGATCGACACCGAGGCACCACTGCGCCATTTCTCACTCCTCGTCAGCACGAACCCGATCAGCCCGCCTCCGCCGGCCGCGGCCCGGTCGCGACGGGCACGCGGGGAACGGTCCAGGACGCACCTGAGGATCATCGGGCCGAGCGCGGGACAGAAATCATCTTCCTATGGTTTGTCGTGGCCGCATGACGTTTGGTTTGCCGAAGGAGCGTACTGTTCGCACCGGTTTCACCGTCCGCCCCCCGGTGCGGCCCTCAGGTTCCCGCCACGACCGGCCCCGGGCCGTCCTCAGGCTCCGCCGGTCCCGCCGCCGGACCGCCCGGCCAGGGAGGCCAGGACGCGGGCGAACTCCTGCGGCGGAGCCACCACGAGCCGGGTCTGCCCGTCCTGGTTGACCAGGTCGGCCCTGATCAGGCTGAGACGGCCCCGGTGCCACCAGTGGACCTGCGGGCTCAGCGGATCGGCCGCGCGCTCGAACTCCCGCTGGGCGAACGTGCGCAGCCGCTCGATCGCACGCACCACGTCCAGGCCCTCCACCAGGTGGACGACCAGCGTCGCCGGGTCCGGCAGGACGACCAGCGCCCCGTCCGCGGGCACCGGGAAGTAGTCCTCCAGATGGCGCAGGTGGGTGGCGGCGCAGGCGGTCGAGCCGGTCAGCCGCCGGACGGCCACGCCGCCGAGGTCCTCCCGGGTCGCCGAGAGGCGCTCGTCCTTGCGGGTGTTGTCGGCGGCCAGCTCCAGCGCCTGGGCGGGGGTGATCGGCCAGCAGCCGACCTCCTCCGGGCGGACCGGCCGGCCCTCGCGCCCGTATCCGATCGTGAGCACCTCGACCAGGTCCGCGGTGAGGTGGCGGCCGACCACGCGGGCCGGGCCCAGGTCGTCGTCGAGCCGGATCCGGGTGCGCAGCAGGGGACGGATCTGGGCGAGGTCGCAGGCGTCCAGCGGCTCGTCCAGCGTGGCCAGGGTGTGGGCCAGGTGCTCGGAGACCAGCGTCGGCCAGTCCTCACGCGAGTGGCGCCCGGCCTCGGCGCGCAGCCCCGCCAGCCGGACCGTGACGGTGTCCGGGCCGGGCGGCGCTTCGGACGGCGCCCCGGACGGCGTCCAGGACAGCGTCAGCGTGCCGCCGTCGGGGGCGAAGGAGCAGGTGTAGCCGAGGGAACCGGCGACCAGGCCGAGCAGGGAGTCGAGGTCGACATCCTCCACCGGGCGCGGCGGCGGCCCCGCCCGCCGGTCTGCCCGCCGGTCACGATGCCGCCGGAGCCGGAAGAGCCTCAGCCTCACGCGTGCGTCCCCTCTGCCGGGTTTCCTCTCTCTGGTCTCCTTAGAGTGCCCCGTCGGGATAGCGGATCGACCAGGTCAGGGAGCACGATTCAGCATCAATACCACCAAGTGCCCCCATAGGCACACTGAACTGCGGCGTTCCGTGGCCGACCGGGAGCCCGGCGACCACCGGCACTCCGAGCGCCCCGAGCCGCTCCTCCAGCACCGGCCAGGGGTCGCCGCAGCCCGTCCACGAGCCCAGCGCGAACCCCGCCGCCCCGTCCAGCGCCCCGGCTCCCAGCAACTGCGTGAGCATCCGGTCGATCCGGTAGGGAGCCTCCCCGACGTCCTCCAGCAGGACGATCCGCCCCTCCGCCCGCAGCCGGTACGGCGTGCCGCACAGCGCCGCCAGCAGTGACAGGTTCCCCCCGGTGATCGGGCCCGCGGCGCTCCCGGCGACGATCGCCCGGTCCCCGGCGACGGATCCGGCGACGGGCCCGATGGCGGACCCGGCGCCGCCGAACAGGGCGGCCGAGAGCCGCTCCAGGCTCCGGGGCTCGGGCCCGCCCGGATCGGCGAGCAGCGGGCAGGCGGGCATGGGGCCGAACCAGGAGACCAGGCCGAGCCGGACCTCCAGCGCCCGGTGCAGGGCGGTGACGTCGCTGGAGCCGACCAGGGTCTTCGGCCCCGCCGCCCGCATGGCCTCCCAGTCGAGCAGGTCCAGGATCCGCGTCGCGCCGTAACCGCCCCGCGCGCACAGCACCGCGGCGACCGCCGGATCGCACCAGGCCCGCTGGAGGTCGGCCGCCCGCGCCGCGTCGGACCCGGCCAGGTAGCCGTCGCGGTCGAGCACGTGGGCGCCCGTGACGACCTTCAGCCCCAGCCCGGCGAGCACGGCGGTGCCGCGGGCCAGCCGTACCGGGTCGACCGGCCCGGACGGGGCCACGACGGCCACCGTGTCGCCCGGACGCAGCGGGCGCGGGACGGCGGAACCCGTCCCGGCGTGCCTGGGCGTGGCCGGTTCGTTCACTCCGCAAACGGTGCCACACTGGGGTCAGACATGCGACCTCCGCCCCACATCCTCGTGGTCAACGGCATCAAGGTCCGTCGGCCGGTGTTCGTGCTCGCCGCCCCGCACTCCGGCGCGGACCTGCTGGGCCGCGCCCTCAAACGCTCGCCCGGCTTCCACGTCACGATGGGCCGGGCCGCCGTGACCCACGTCGTGCACGCCTTCGCCCGGCGGCCCTCCATCGCCCGCCGGGGCCTGGGCGCCATCCGCGTGCTCCGGGACGCCATGGCCGAGTCCTGGCAGATCCTCCCGGGAGCGTGCCGCGAGTGCCCGGACGTCTGCCGGGAGGCGGGCGGCGTGACCGGTACGGGCCCGTGCGCGACCGCCGGGGCGGTCGCCCGGTTCGGCGACGCCAGCCCCGACCTGCTCTACAGCGCCCCGGTGCTGCTCCAGGCCTTCCCCGACGCCAGGTTCGTCCAGCTGATCCGCGACGGCCGGGACGTGGCCGCCGACATGATGGCCGACCCGGCGGCCCTGTCGTGGTTCAAGCCGGTCCGGGTGAGCGACGACACCGAGTTCCCCAACCCCTTCCTCGGCGTCAAGTCCGCCGAGCACATCGACCGGTGGAAGGCGATGTCCACGGCGGGCAAGTGCGCGCTGCGCTGGCGCGGGGCCGTGCGCCTGGCCGCGGAGCTGCACCGCGAGCTCCCGCGCGAGCAGCTGCTGACCCTGCGCTACGAGGAGCTCGCGGCCTCGCCCACCGAGACGGTGGAGATCCTCTCCCGCTTCCTGGAGACCCGCGTCTCCAAGGTCGCCCTGTACGGCAGGAACGCCCCGAAGGTCGGCGCCTGGCGCACCCGCCTGCGCCGCGAGGACGTCGAGCTCGTGGAGAAGGTCGCCCGCGAGGAGCTCGCCCGCCTGGGCTACCGGTGACCGCCCGCCCCGCCGGCCGCCACCGTGACCGCGCGCTGAACCATGCGCATCGCGACCGGGCCCGCCACCGTGACCGCGCGCTGAACCGCGTGCGTCGCGGCCGGGCCCGTCACCGTGACTGCGCGCTGAACTGCGTGCGGTAGAGCTCGGCGTAGACGCCCCCGGCGGCCAGCAGGTCCTCGTGACGGCCCCGCTCGGCGACGCGGCCGTCGGCGATCACCAGGATCTGGTCGGCCTCCCGGATCGTGGACAGGCGGTGCGCGATGACCAGGGAGGTCCGCCCGGCCAGCGCGCTCTTCAGCGCCCGCTGCACGGCGGCCTCCGACTCGGAGTCCAGGTGCGCGGTGGCCTCGTCCAGGACGACCACCCGGGGCGCCTTGAGCAGCAGCCTGGCCAGCGCCAGGCGCTGCTTCTCCCCGCCGGACAGCCGGTAGCCCCGGTCGCCCACCACGGTCTCCAGCCCTTCGGGCAGGGACTCGACCAGCTCGGCGATCTGCGCGGCGCGCAGGGCCTCCCAGATCTCCTCGTCGGTCGCGCCGGGCCGGGCGTAGCGCAGGTTGGCCCCGATGGTGTCGTGGAACAGGTGTGCGTCCTGCATGACGACGCCGACGGTGTCGCGCAGGGACTCCAGGGTGGCCTCGCGCACGTCGAGCCCGTTGACGCGGACCGCGCCCTCGCTCACGTCGTACAGCCGGGAGACCAGCGAGGTGATCGTCGTCTTGCCCGCGCCCGAGGGCCCGACCAGCGCGACCAGCTCGCCCGGGCGGGCGGTGAAGCCGATCCCGCGCAGCACCTCGCCGCTCTGCCCGGTGTCGGGGCGGGCCACCGACTCCAGCGACGCCAGCGACACCTCCGAGGCCGCCGGATAGTGGAAGCGCACGTCGTCGAACTCGACCGTCACCGGCCCGGCCGGGACGGGCCGCGCGCCGGGCCGCTCGGCCACCATCGGCTCCAGGTCGAGCACCTCGAAGACCCGGTCGAAGCTGACCAGCGCGGTCATCACGTCCACGTGCACGTTGGACAGGCTGGTCAGCGGGCCGTACAGGCGCATCAGCAGGGCGGTGAGCGCGACCAGGGTGCCGACCTGGAAGGCGCCGTCGACGGCCAGCACGCCGCCCACGCCGTACACCAGCGCGGTGGCCAGCGAGGCGACCAGGCCGAGGGCGACCCGGAAGACCGTCCCGTACATGCCGACGGTGACGCCCACGTCGCGCACCCGCCCGGCGCGGGCGGCGAAGGCGTCCGCCTCCTCGCCCGGCCGGCCGTACAGCTTGGCGACCATGGCGCCCGCCACGTTGAAGCGCTCGGTCATCATGGAGCTCATCTCGGCGTCGAGCTCCATCTGCTCGCGGGTGAGCCCCGACATCTTCCGCCCGACCCACTTGGCCGGGAGGACGAAGACCGGCAGCAGCACCAGTGCCACCAGGGTGATCTGCCAGGACAGCACGACCATGGTGCCGAGCACCAGCACCAGCATGACCACGTTGGACACGACCGACGACAGCGTGCTGGTCAGCGCCCGCTGCGCGCCGATCACGTCGGTGTTCAGCCGGGAGACCAGGGCGCCGGTCTGCGTCCGCATGAAGAACGCGACCGGCATGCGCTGCACGTGGTCGAAGACCTCGGTGCGCAGGTTGTAGATCAGGCCCTCGCCGACGCGGGCGGAGAACCAGCGCTGGGCCAGCCCGAGGCCGGCGTCCAGCACCGCCAGTCCGGCGATGGCCAGCGCGAGCCCGACGACGAGCCCGGCGTCGCGCCCCTCGATGCCGTCGTCGATGATCGCCCGCATCAGCAGCGGGTTGACCACCACGATGACCGAACCGAGGACGACCAGGGCGAGGAAGGCGGCGATCTGCCGGGAGAACGGCCTCGAGTAGCGCACGATCCGCTTGACCGTGCCCGGCGCGAGCCGCTCCTTGGTCACCGAGCTGTCGCGCCGCAGCGAGCGCATCGCCTGGGGGCCGAAGCCCCCGCCCATCATCGCCATCTGGCCTCCTCTCCCGATCCGAGCGCCGGGAGAGGCGGGGTGATTCCCGGATCAGCTCCGGGCGAACACCGCATCCGACCTGCTCTCTCAGCCGAACAGGGCCTTGATGCGCGCCATCTGCTCCTGCCGCTCGGCCGCGCACTGCTCCTCCAGCGTGCGCCCCGAGGCGCCCTGGAGCAGCCGCTTGGTCGCCGTGGCGGCGTCGCGGTTCGTGGCCAGCAGCGCGGCCGCCAAGTCCCGTACGGCCTGCGTCAGGTCGCCGGGGGCGACGACCAGCTCGGCCAGGCCGATCCTGGCCGCCTCCTCGGCGCCCACGGTCCGGGCCGTGAGGCAGATCTCCACGGCCCGCGACAGGCCGACGAGGTCGACCAGCGGCTTGGTCCCGGTCAGGTCGGGGACCAGGCCGAGCGCGGGCTCCTTCATGCACAGCTTGGCGTCGTCGGCCAGGATCCGCAGGTCGCAGGCGAGCGCCAGCTGGAAGCCGGCGCCGACGGCGTGGCCCTGGACCGCCGCGATCGAGACGATGTCCGGCCGCCGCAGCCACATGAAGCCCTGCTGGGCCTGCGCGATCCGCTCGTCGAAGGCCTCGCCCCGGAGCGTGGCGGTGCTCGCGAACGATCCCTGCCCCGGAACCCCCTCCGGAGTGAACATCCGCAGGTCGATGCCCGCCGAGAAGGACGGCCCCTCACCTCGGACCACGACGACCCTCACCTGCTGCGGCAGGTCGTCACCGATTCGAGCCAGCGCCGACCAGGTGGCGAACGTCTGAGCGTTCCGCTTTTCCGGCCGCGCCAGCGTGATCGTCGCGATCTCGCCGTCCACCTCGAAGCGCAGTCCGACCTCCGCAAGAGAGATCTCCTCCGCACTCCCCCCGTGCACCACTTCCGCCATCGCTCGCTCTCCCCTGCGTTCGCCGTCTGTCACGCCCGAGCCTACCGACTCTTCTAGAATGAGGTTCGGCAGACCCGGGCGGACGGACGAGCTGAGGACGAGCGGCTGCGGTCGCGCGTTCCGAGGCGGCTCAGCGCTTGGTCTTGCCCCGGGTGGCGCCGCCGCGCCCGCGCAGAGTCACACCGGACTCGCTCAGGATGCGGTGGATGAACCCGTACGACCGGCCGGTCGAAGCGGCGAGCGCACGGATGCTCTCACCCGAGCTGTAGCGCTTCTTGAGATCGGCGGCCAGTTTTTCACGGTCGGCCCCGGTCACCCGGGTGCCCTTCTTGAGAGTCTCGGCCACGAGCTACCTCCTGTAGTGCCAGACTTCCGCAGCGTTACTCCGCCATGATCAGTCATTTCTGCGGGATCGGCTACCTACTCCCAGGGAAAAGATCCGTACCCGCTCAAATTGAGATCAGGCAAGTGCCACAAGATCGGAAAATTCGTCGCTCCACGCGTCTTCAACTCCGTCCGGCAGCAAGATCACCCTATCCGGTTGCAGAGCGTCCACAGCACCCTCATCGTGCGTTACGAGGACAATCGCCCCAGAATAGGACCTCAGGGCCGTGAGCACCTGCTCCCGGCTGGCCGGGTCGAGGTTGTTCGTGGGCTCGTCCAGGAGCAGGACGTTGGCCGCCGACAGCACCAGGGTGGCCAGGGCCAGCCGGGTCTTCTCACCGCCGGAGAGCACCCCGGCGGGCTTGTCCACGTCGTCGCCGGTGAACAGGAACGAGCCCAGGACCTTGCGCAGCTCGACGTCGGCCAGGTCGCCCGCGGCCGAGCGCATGTTCTCCAGCACCGTGCGCTCCGGGTCGATCGTCTCGTGCTCCTGGGCGTAGTAGCCCAGCTTGAGCCCGTGCCCCGGCCGGACCTCGCCGGTGTCGGGCTTCTCGATGCCGCCCAGGATGCGCAGCAGCGTGGTCTTGCCCGCGCCGTTCAGGCCCAGGATGACGACCCGGGAACCCCGGTCCACGGCCGCGTTGACGTCGGTGAAGACCTCCAGCGAGCCGTAGGACTTGGACAGGTCCGTCGCCGTGATCGGGGTGCGCCCGCAGGGGGCCGGCTGGGGGAAGCGCAGCTTGGCGACCTTGTCGCTGCGCCGCTCCACCTCCAGGCCGGACAGCAGCCGCTCGGCGCGGCGCTGCATGTCCTGCGCCGCCTTGGCCTTGGTCGCCTTGGCGCGCATCTTGTCGGCCTGCGACATCAGCGCCGAGGCCTGCTTCTCGGCGTTGGCGCGCTCGCGCCTGCGGCGCTTCTCGTCGGTCTCCCGCTGGGTCAGGTAGGCCTTCCAGCCGACGTTGTAGGTGTCGATCACCGCGCGGTTGGCGTCCAGGTGCAGGACCCGGTTTACCGTCGCTTCAAGGAGCGTCACGTCGTGGCTGATAATGATCAAACCACCTTGATGGGATCGCAAAAAGTCACGGAGCCACGCGATCGAATCCGCGTCGAGGTGGTTTGTGGGCTCGTCGAGCAGGAGAGTCTCCGCCCCGCTGAACAGGATCCGCGCCAGCTCCACGCGCCGGCGCTGACCGCCGGAGAGGGTCTCCAGCGGCTGGCCGAGCACCCGGTCGGGCAGCCCCAGGCTGGAGGCGATCGAGGCCGCCTCCGACTCCGCGGCGTATCCGCCCAGGACGTGCAGCCGGTCCTCCAGGCGTCCGTAGGCGCGCACCGCGCGGTCGCGGGTGCGCTCGTCGGCCGAGGACATGCCCAGCTCGGCCTCGCGCAGCTCGCGCAGGACCTCGTCCAGCCCACGCGCCGACAGGATGCGGTCGCGGGCGATCACCTGCAGGTCGCCGGTGCGGGGGTCCTGCGGCAGGTAGCCCACCGCGCCCGTGGTGGTGACCGTGCCCGACGCCGGCAGCGCCTCGCCCGCGAGCACCTTGGTCAGCGTCGTCTTCCCGGCGCCGTTGCGCCCGACGAGACCGATCTTGTCACCGGGGTTCACCCGGAACGACGCGCCCTCGATGAGCAGCCGGGCTCCGGCGCGGAGTTCGATGTCAGAAGCGATGATCATGTTTGGGGGAACACTCCCAGGCTGGGGGATACACGGGCTCACCATGGCGCTGTGGCCGAACCCGCCGCGCCCTGTGTCTCCCGGCTCTCGGCTCGGCCGTCCCGCCCCGTCGCGGGCGGCGTCAGTCGGGAGTGCGCATACGGATCAGTGTACGGCTCGCGCGCACCTGCGCCCGCCCTGTTCCCGGCACCGCACCCGGTCCGCACCCGTCGCGGACGCCGTCCGGCTCCCGTCCGGTTCCCGTCCCGGGGCCGCACCGAGACCACCCTGGCCCGCACCGAGAGCGCCCGAGGCCGGGCGGGGCCACAGGGCCGGCGGGGCCGGGCGGTCTCAGGCCGGCCGGATCGGTCAAGCGGGTCAGGCGGGGTCGACGACCCTGATCCTGACCGCGCGGAACTGGGCCGGGGTCGCGGTGAGCACCGCCAGGCGGGGGTCGGGGACCGTCAGGAAGGGTTCGGTCTCCAGCGCGAAGACCGGAGCGAGCCTGCGGTCGGCCCGCAGCGCGTCCACCGCCCGCCGGTCGCCGCCCAGGACGACCGCCTCCAGCCCGTCCGTGTGCGGGCCCAGGATCCGCAGCGCCACCTCTGCCGCCGCCTCGTGCGCCTGGTCCACCTGCTTCTCCCTGCGCCGGGCGAAGCGCCGCTGCGACCAGCCGCCCGCCGCGCTGCGGCCGTGCACCTGCCGCGAGCCGACCTTGGAGGAGACCAGCTCGTCCCCCTGGAAGATCCCGGCCGCGTGGCCGCCGAGCCGTACCAGCAGCACGCCCACCCTGCGCTCCCGGCGCACGTGGGTGGTCAGCCGGGCCAGCGGGCCGCCGCCGCCTGCCGTCAGCGGGGGGAAGGGCACCCGGCACTCGGCCACCGCCCCGTCGGCGGCCTCGATCCGGACGACCTCGTCGGAGGCGGCGGCCTCCAGGGGGCCGTGCCGGTCGGCGAAGCCGTCGATCCAGCGGCCGAGCCGCTCCGGCCCAACCGAGACCCAGCGGCCCCCGCCGGCGGCCGGTCGTGACGTCATGCCCGGGACCCTACCCGGACCGGGCCCGCGTCGGCCCGGGAGGGCGTGCGATCCCCGCCCGGCCCGGTCCGGGAGCACCGGCGGCGCCCGCTCCGGCGGCAGGACCGCCCGCCCCGGTCGGCCGGCTCAGGGCAGCCGCGTCCCGTGCGTCACCGGGGCCGTCCGAGGCCCCTGCGCACCGGGCGTCCCCTGCATGCCCGCGACCTGGCGGATCAGGTCCGAGACCCGCACGATGCCCATGCACCGGCCCACCTCGTCGGTGACCACCAGGTCGTCGTAGACCCGTTCGGCGTCGCGGCCCGCGACCTGCATGGCGGCGATCGCGGGGGTGGTCTTCGGGACCGCGCGGACGGGGTCGGCCAGGCGGGCGGCGGGCTTCCTGCCGTGCAGCGCGTGGCCGTACCGGCTGGCGATGGCGAGCAGGAAGCGGCTGCGGTCCAGGCTGCCCTTGGGGCGCTGGTACTCGTCGACCAGGATCACGCTGGTGATCGAGGGTTCGCCGCTGAAGGTCTCCACGGCCTCCTCCGCGGTCGCCTCGTAGGGGAGCGTCACCGCGGGCAGCAGGAACTCCTGGACCCTCGGGCCGAGCAGGAGCCAGGCCGGCTCCGGTTCGGCGACCGGCAGCGGCACGCGGACCCGGCCGGAGGGACCGGGCACCAGCAGCGGGCCCTGCGCCAGCCGCACCCCCCACCTGCGGACCGCGGCGAGCTGGGCCTCCTCCGCCACGCCCGGGGCCAGCACGTGGGCGCCCGCGTTCCGGGCCAGCTCCGCCAGCGACTCGGCCAGCGCCGTCCGGCGGGGGTCGCGCCCCACCCGCGCCATCAGCCCGGCCGAGAGCACCACCAGGTACGGCGAGGCGTCGGCCAGCAGGTCCGGCGGGACGTGCGCGGTGCCCAGGTCTCCCACCGCGATCAGGTAACCGATGGCGCGCAGTCCCTCCAGCCCGGCGAGCAGGGCCCGGCGGTCCCCCTCGGCGAAACCGCCCCGGAGCACGAGGATGATCTCCCGGGGCCGCCGCCCGGAGACCCGCAGTGCCTCGTGGAGCGGCGCCAGGGCGGCCGAACCGCTGACCACCGCCCGGGCGGGCATGGCGAGGACCAGGGGCAGCAGCGCCTCGCTCCGCGACACCTCCAGGACGGTCCTGGCCAGGACGACGACGTCCCCGTGGCCCGAGCCGCCCTCCCCCAGGTCACCGGCGGCGGCCTGGAGTGCGATGACGCCCCCGGTGTCGAGGTCGACGATCGGGGCGACACCCGGGACGCTCCCCGGAGCGGAACCCGACATGGGCCCCGGCATGGGACCCGGCGCGGCCCCCGGAACCGCCCCCGGGAAGGAGGCGGCGGCCGGTGCGGTGAACGACGCGGCCGGGGCGCCCGCGGGCGCCGCGGCGGCCGGCGGCAGGAGGTGCGTGTTGGTCGGCACGTATCGAGGATGACTCCCCCCTGACCGCCACATGAGCGATGCGCGGTGATGTTCACCGACATTTCGCCGTTCGTTGAGCGGCCGGTACGGCACGGCGCCCACCGCGCCGACCTTCCGATCACTCCTCTGCACGAAACATGATTTCACCTCAGGATACGGAGGAGAACGGCCGCATCACCGGAGGACCGGCACGGCGAGGGGCCGGGGACCGGCCGGTCCCCGCGCCCACCCTCCTGTACGGCCGGCTACACGGCCAGCGCCCAGGACAGCAGGGCCAGCGCGGCCGTGCAGACCAGCGCGCGGACCACGTTCCAGCGCACCCACGCCGCCTCGAACCGCCCGCGCACCGCCGCGAGGTCGGGGATGCGGCCGGGCTCCCCGGCCGCGTCGAGCGCGTCGTTGAGCGGGATGTTCATCCGGAACGTCACGACCAGCGCCGCGCCGTACGCCACGAAGGCCGCCGCGATCCACGGCAGCTCGGGGCGCCCCAGGTGGAGCAGGCCCGCCGCGGCGGTCAGCAGCGCGGCCCCGGCGAAGGCGGCGGCGAACCAGCCGTTGAGGATCGCCACGTTGATCCGCTGCATCGCCTCCACGAACGTCCGGTCGCCGGCGCGGCCCAGCCCCGGCATGACCGCCACCGCGAAGGCGTAGAACAGGCCCGCCATCAGCCCTGTCGACACCGTGGCCCCGATCAGGACCGCGACCCGCAACAACTGCGTGCTCTCCGTCATGCCTCCAGTCAACCGGCGTCCGGTGCACCGGGCCATGTGCGACGATCTCCGTTCCATGCGCGGCTGTCTAGAATCGGCGGCGCCGGGGATCCCGGCCGGGAGGCCGGAGTCCCACACCGGAGGTGATCGATGAGCGCGTTCGCGGACCTGCTGGACGGGCCGAGGGCCCGGGGGGCGTTCCTCCTCCGCAGCATCCTGGAGCCGCCCTGGTCGCTGCGGATCGAGGACCGGGCACCGCTCACCCTGGTCGCCGCGGTCCGCGGCGAGGCGTGGATCGTGCCCGGTGACGCCGGGGAGGCGCGGCTCCGCACCGGGGATGTCGCGGTGGTGCGCGGTCCCGATCCCTACACCGTCGCCGACGACCCGGCCACGCCGCCCCGGGCCGTCGTCCGCTCCGGGGGCTGCGCCACGACGCCGGAGGGCGAGGACCTGTGCGACGCGCTGGACCTGGGCGTGCGCACCTGGGGCGGCGCGGCGGACGGCTCCACGACGCTGCTCACCGGGACGTACCGGATGCGCAGCGAGGTCGACCGGCGGCTGCTGGCCACGTTGCCCCGGCTGCTCGTCCTCCCCGCGGACTCCTGGGACTCCCCGCTCGTCCCCCTGCTCCACGAGGAGATCGCCAGGGACGCGCCCGGCCAGGAGGCCGTGCTGGACCGCCTGCTGGACCTGCTGCTGGTCGCCGTCCTGCGCGCCTGGTTCTCCCGTCCCGGGGGCGAGGCCCCCGGCTGGTACCGGGCGCACGGCGACCCCGTCGTGGGCCCGGCGCTGCGCCTGCTCCACGAGCACCCGGCCCATCCCTGGACGGTGGCCGGGCTGGCCGCCAGGACGGGCGCCTCCCGCGCGGCGCTGGCCCGCCGCTTCACCGAGCTGGTGGGCGAGCCGCCCATGACGTACCTCACGAACCGGCGGCTCGCCCTCGCCGCCGACCTGCTGCGCGACCCGGGCGCGACGGTCGAGGCGGTGGCCGGGCAGGTCGGCTACGGCAGCCCCTTCGCGCTCAGCGCCGCCTTCAAGCGCGTGTACGGCGTCAGCCCCCGCGACCACCGCTCCGCGCTCTCCGCCCCCCTCCGGGACTGATCCGCGTCCCCGGCCTACTGCTTTACAACGTAGATTCACTGGTCGCCCGACCGGACCCGGAACGGCGGCTCCCGGCCTGCGCGTATGCTATTACTTAGGTATACCTAAGTTGATCACATCGGGAGCGGCTCATGGCAGAAGGCAGGCCCGTGCGCAGGGCAAGACGCGGCGAGGTGGTGCGCACCGAGCGGCTCACCCCGCACATGATCCGGGTGGTGCTCGGCGGCGAGGGCCTGCGCGACCTGCCCGTGGGCGAGTTCACCGACCACTACGTGAAGCTGCTGTTCGCTCCCCCCGGGGTGACGTACCCGCAGCCGCTCGACCTGGAGGCGGTCCGCCGCGACCTGCCCCGCGAGCAGCAGCCCACCACCCGGACCTACACGGTCCGGGCCTGGGACGCCGAGGCGGGCGAGCTCACCCTCGACTTCGTGCACCACGGCGACAGCGGCCTGGCCGGCCCGTGGGCGGCCCGGGCGCAGCCGGGCGAGGAGATCTGGTTCCTCGGCCCCGGCGGGGCCTACGCACCCTCCGCCGAGGCGGACTGGCACCTGCTTGCGGGCGACGAGAGCGCGCTGCCGGCCATCGCGGCCTCCCTGGAGCGCCTGCCCGCCGGGGCCCCGGCCCACGTCCTCGTCGAGGTGGCCGGCCCCGAGGAGGAGCAGCCGCTCGACTCCCCCGGCGAGGCGAAGATCGTCTGGCTGCACCGGGGCGGGGCGCCGATCGGCGAGCGCCTGGTCACCGCCGTCCGCGAGCTGGACTTCCCCGAGGGCGTCCTGCACGCCTTCGTCCACGGCGAGGCCGGGTTCGTCAAGGAGCTCCGCCGCCACCTGCGCACCGAGCGCGGCGTCCCGCTCTCGGCGCTGTCCATCTCCGGCTACTGGCGGATCGGCCGCGACGAGGACGGCTGGCAGTCCTCCAAGCGCGAGTGGAACCGGCAGATCGAGGAGGAGGAGGCCGCCTCCCTCGCCTCGTGACCCGCGGCGCCCCCGGCCGCCCGTCGCGACCGGGGCGTTCGGGCGGCGACGCGGCGCTCATCCCGGGAGGGGCGCCGCCGGCGGACGGGAGGCGTCAGAGGCGGCAGGCGTAGATGGCGGTGACCAGGATGGCCTTCGCACCGAGCTCCCAGAGCTGGTCCATCACCTGCTGGTGCCCCTTGCGCGGCACCATCGCGCGGACCGCGACCCAGCCCTCCCGGTGCAGCGGCGAGACGGTGGGCCCCTCCATGCCGGGGGTGAGCGCGATGGCCTCCTCGATCCGCTCGGCGCGGATGTCGTAGTCCATCATCACGTAGTCGCGGGCCACCAGCACGCCCTGCAGCCGGCGCACCAGCTGGTCGAGCCCCTGGCTCTCCACCGCGTCCGGGCGCTGGATCAGCACGGCCTCGGAGCGGGCGATCGGCTCGCCGAACACCTCCAGCCCGATGTTGCGCAGCGTGGTGCCGGTCTCCACGACGTCGGCGACGGCGTCGGCCACGCCCAGCCGGATCGCGGTCTCCACCGCGCCGTCCAGCTTGATCACCCTCGCCTCGACGCCCTGCTCGGTGAGGTAGCCCTCCAGCAGCCCGGCGTACGCGGTGGCGATCCGCCGGCCCTTCAGGTCGGCGACGGAGGCGAACTCGCCCGGGTTGGCCGCGAAGCGGAAGGTGGAGCGGCCGAAGCCGAGCGGCAGGATCTCCTCCACCCGCGCGCCCGAGTCGTGGAGCATGTCGCGGCCGGTGATCCCGGCGTCCAGGGTGCCCTCGCCGACGTAGACGGCGATGTCCTTGGGCCGCAGGAAGAACAGCTCGCAGGAGTTGTCGGGGTCGATGACCACGAGCTCCTTGCTGTCCTTGCGGACGCGGTATCCGGCCTCTTTGAGGATCGTCTGGGCGCCCTCGGCGAGGGCGCCCTTGTTGGGTACGGCGAGACGGAGCATGGCGGGAGGAGTCCTTCTTCTCGGGCGGGGAGGGCCTTCGCACGGGAGCCGGGCACGCCGGCTCAGAGATGCTTGTAGACCTCGTCCAGCCCGATCCCCTTGGCGATCATGAGGACCTGCACGTGGTAGAGGAGCTGGGAGATCTCCTCCGCGGCCCGCTCGTTCGACTCGTGCTCGGCCGCCATCCAGCTCTCGGCGGCCTCCTCCACGACCTTCTTGCCGATGGCATGGACTCCGGCGTCCAGCGCGGCCACGGTCCCCGACCCCTCGGGGCGGGTGCGCGCCTTGTCGGACAGCTCGGCGTACAGCTCTTCGAAGGTCTTCATCGTCTCTCTCGGCGTCGTCCGGATATGCGCACCCAGCCTAACGGCCCGGCCGACGTGACCGCGCGCCCGTCCACCCACCGGAACCGCCCGCACGGGCCCCGGCCTCCGCGGGGCCGCGAGCCTCATCCGCGTCCCGGCCGGGCCTCGTTCACGCAGCGCAGCACCGGGAGGGCGAGCAGCGCCGCCGGATCGAGCTCCCGTCCGGTCGCGACGTGGAAGACCGCGCTCTCCCCCGGCAGCAGCGTCACCAGCATGTCGTCGACCGAGGCGTCCGGGTCCAGCCGGTCCGGGAACAGCGCCAGCTCGCGCAGGAGCGTGCGCGCGGTCACCGTCACCCGGTAACCGCCCTCGACGGGCTCGGCGCAGGCGTCGTAGGCCGCCTCGGGCAGGGCCACCGCCGTGTCCTCGGCGAAGAAGGAGACCGCACGGCTCCCGCCCAGGCCGGCCACCAGCACCTCCGAGGCGGGATCACCGGGCACCGCGACCGCCTCCGGCAGCGGCATCCGGACCACCGAGCGCGGCCCCGCCTCGACCCGGGCGACCTCCTCGGCCAGCGGCTCGCCGTCCAGGCCGCACCGGACCAGCGACAGCTCGCCGCGCCACGGCTCGGGGGCGTCGTTGACCACCGCGACCTCCCCGTCCTGCACGGTCAGCAGCCGGTCGGCGTAGACGCGGCGCAGCGCGTACCAGAGCGGTTTGCGCCGGCCGTCGCCGTCGACGGCGGCCCAGGAGGTGACCGGCCAGCAGTCGTTGAGCTGCCAGACGACCGTGCCCATGCAGTGCGGCGCGAGCGACCGGAACCGCTCGATGCCGAAGGCCATCGCACGGGCCTGGTTGAGCTGGGTCAGGTAGTGCCAGTCGTCGAAGGTCTCCGGCCGCGGCAGGTGGTCGCCCAGACCGGCCAGGAGCTTGGCGTTGCCGTCGATCGCCTTCTGGTGGTGCAGCACCAGGGGGGCGTCGGCGGCCAGCTCGCCGCTGATCGCGCGGCGCATGGTGGCGTACGCCGGCGGGCCCTGGAAGCCGAACTCGGCCACGAACCGGGGGGTGTAGGCGCCGTAGCGGGTGTAGTCCTCGCGGTTCCACACGTCCCAGATGTGGACGGTGCCGCGCGCGGGGTCGTTGGGCGGCAGGTCCGGCGCGCCGGAGTAGGGGCTGCCCGGCCAGTAGGGGCGGGTCGGGTCGAGCTCGGCCAGGACCGAGGGCAGCAGGTCGTAGTAGAAGCCCGCACCCCAGCTCCGCCCGGCCAGCTTCTCCTGCCAGCCCCAGTCGGCGTGGCCCTCCAGGTTCTCGTTGTTGCCGCACCACAGCACCAGGCTCGCGTGGCCGGCCAGCCGGGTGACGTTCTGGCGCGCCTCGGCCTCCACCTCCGACCGGAACGGCTCCTCCTCCGGGTAGGCCGCGCACGCGAACGGGAAGTCCTGCCAGACCAGCAGGCCCATCTCGTCGGCCAGGCCGTAGAAGTCGTCGCTCTCGTACAGCCCGCCGCCCCACACCCGCAGCAGGTTGACGCCGGCTTCGGCCGCCTGGGCGAACCGGGCGGCCAGCCGGTCGGGGGTGACCCGGTTGGGGAAGCAGTCGTCGGGGATCCAGTTGACGCCGCGCACGAACACCGGCACGCCGTTGACGACCAGGGTGAAGGCTCCGCCGTCGCGCTCCAGCTCGACCGTGCGGAAGCCGATCCTCCCGCTCCAGCGCCGCCCGCGGGACCCGTCGTCCCCGCCGTGCCGCCCGTCGTCTCCGCCCGCGCCGTGCCGCGCACCGCCGCCCGCGCCGTCTCCCGCACCGTGCCCGGGCCCTCCGCCGTCCAGGGTGACGGTCAGCTCGTGCAGCGGCTGCGCGCCGTACCCGCGCGGCCACCAGCGCTCCGGTTCCGGCACGGTCAGCTCCAGTACGGCCTCGCGCTCGCCCGGCGCCAGCTCCGCCCGTGCGGAGACGCCCGCGACGGCGGCGCGCACCGACAGCGGCGCCTCGGTGGTGCGCTCGACGCGGACGTGCACCCGCACCCTGCCGTCGGCGCCGTCCATCGTCACCAGCGGGCGCACCTCGGCCAGCCGGGCGCCGCTCCAGGACTCCAGCCCGATCGGCCGCCAGATCCCCGCGGTGACCACGGTCGGCCCCCAGTCCCAGCCGAAGTTGCAGGCCGTCTTCCGGATGAACTGGTACGGCTCGTCGTACGGGCTCGGCCGCTCGCCGAGGGCCGCCCGCTGGGCCTCGGCGTAGGCGTAGGCCGAGTCGAAGCGCACGGTCAGGGTGTTGGCGCCCGGCCGCAACAGGTGCCGCACGGCGAAGCGGTAGGAGCGGTGCTGGTTGGCGGTGGTCGCGACCTGGACGCCGTTGAGGATCACCGTGGCGACCGTGTCGAGGCCCTCGCAGACCAGGTCGGTCCGCTCGTGGTCGTCGCCGGCCCAGTCGAAGGTGGTCTGGTAGACCCAGTCGGTCCGGCCGATCCAGGCCAGCCGGGTCTCGTTGTCGTCCAGGTAGGGATCGTCGATGATCCCGGCGGCGAGCAGGTCGGTGTGCACGCAGCCGGGGACGGTCGCGGTCACGCCCGCCACCCCGGTGTCCTGCGGGACGGCCGTGAGGGTCCAGCCGTCGTGCAGCGGACGGTACGAACTCAAGTAGATCTCTCCTTAGCGGCCGCGCGGGGTGTCGGGGGACGCCCCGCGCGGTGTCTCGTGGAACGCCGGGCGAGGCGTCCCGTGAACCGTCGTCCGGACCGTCTCAGGGACCGTCACGTCACCCGGATCGTCACAGGGACCGTCACGTCACCCGGATCGTCCGTCGCCCGGACCGTCTCGGGGACCGTCACGTCGCCTGGACCGGCACGGGGACCGTCATCGGGGGCAGCCGTCGAACCGGGCGCACGCCACGAAGTGGCCCGCGTCCGCCTCGAACAGCGCGCCGGACGCCCCGCCGGCGTGGTAGTGGCAGGTGTCCGTCGGCTCGGCGTCCTCCCAGGGGGCGTTCAGCCGGGGCACGGCGGCCAGCAGCTTGCGGGTGTAGGGGTGCAGCGGGTCGCCGAAGACCTTGTCTGTCAGCCCCATCTCGACCACCGTGCCGTTGCGCAGCACGACGGTGCGCTCGGCCAGGTAGTTGCCGAGCGACAGGTCGTGGGTCACGTACAGCACGCCGAGGCCGCGCTCCTTGAGTTCGGCCAGCAGGTTGAGCACGTCGATGCGGGTCGAGGCGTCGAGCATGCTGGTGATCTCGTCGGCGACCAGCAGCTTGATGTCCAGCAGCAGCGCCCGCGCGATGAGCAGGCGCTGGAGCTGGCCGCCGCTGAGCTGGTGGGGGTAGCGGCCGAGGACCTGGCCGGGGTCGAGCCGGACGTCCTCGATGGCGGAGCGCACGCGCCCGTCCCACTCGGCGGCGGAGACCTGCGGGTAATAGGACTCCTTGATCAGCTGGAAGACGCGGTCGGCCTTGAACACCGGGTTGTAGCAGCTGAAGGGGTCCTGGAAGACGCCCTGCACGTGCCGGTAGTACTCCTTGGCGGCCTTGACCGGCACGCCGTCGACGGTGATCGAGCCGGCGGTGATCGAGGTGAGGCCGAGGATCATCTTGCCGATCGTGCTCTTGCCGCTGCCGCTCTCCCCGATGAGGGAGACGACCTCGCCGGAGCGCACGTCGAAGCTCACGCCGTCCACGGCCGCGAAGGTCTTCCCGCCGAACGCGCCGACCTTGTAGACCTTCGTGACGTTGTCGAGTTGCAGCATCATGCCTTCCAGCACGCGACGAAGTGGTCGGGCTCGACCTCGACCACGGGCGGTTCCTGCCCGCACTCGTCGCCGGCCACCGGGCAGCGGGCCCGGAAGCGGCAGCCGGCCGGCGGGTCGAGCAGCGAGGGCGGACTGCCGGCGATGCCGGACAGCCTCTTGTCGGCGTGGCGCACGCCGACCTCGGGCAGCGAATTGATCAGGAGCTTGGTGTACGGGTGGCGCGGCGCCGTGACCATGACCTTGGCGGGCGCCTTCTCGGCGAGTTTCCCCGCGTACATGACCATGATCGTGTCCGCGATGTGCGACGTGAGCGCGAGGTCGTGGGTGACGAAGATCATGCTCTTGACGAACCCGGCGTCGCGGAAGCCGATCAGGGCCTTGGCGACCGCCTTCTGCGTGGACACGTCGAGCGCGGAGGTGACCTCGTCGGCGATGAGCAGCGACGGGTTGAGCAGCGTGGAGATGACCATGACCATCCGCTGCTTCATGCCGCCGGACAGCTCGATGGGGTAGTTGTCCAGCACCTTGCGCGGCAGCTCGACCAGGTCGAGACGGGACTCCAGCTCGGCCCGGTCCAGGGCCACGCCCCGGGACCCGAGCAGCTCGCCCACCATCTTCCCGATCTTGCGGGTCGGGTTCATCGCGCTCATCGAGTACTGCGGGATGAGGGAGACCTCGTGGAAGCGGAACTCGTTCATCCGCCGGTCGTCGCCGATGGGCAGCTCGCGGCCGTCGAGCTCCACCGTGCCGCCCATGTGCCGCATCCGGCCGTCCATCCGGATGAGGCTCTTGCCCAGCGTCGTCTTGCCGCAGCCCGACTCCCCCGCCAGGCCGAGGATCTCCCCGTCCCGCATCGCGAAGGAGACGTCGTCGAGCGCCTTCACGTCGCCCTTGAGGGTCCGGTAGTACACCCTCAGCTCGCTGACCCGCAGACTCATGTCTCCCTCAGTTTCGGGTTGAAGACCTCGTCGAGCCCGACGTTGGCCACGTACAGGGCCCCGACGATCGCGGTGATCCCGGCGCCCGGGGGCAGGAACCACCACCACATGCCCAGCTGCATCGCGCTCCACTGGTTGGCGTTCTGCAGCATCAGCCCGAGCGAGATGCCCTCGGTGGGGCCGAGCCCGATGAAGTCGAGCGAGGACGCGATCAGGATCGAGCCGCCGAAGAGCAGGATGAACATCATGAACAGGTAGGAGCTCATGTTCGGCGCGATCTCGCGCATGATGATCTTCCGCGTGCTCGAGCCGCTGAGCCTGGCCAGCGCCACGAAGTCCCGGGTGCGCAGCGAGAACGTCTGCGCCCGGATCGCCCGCGCCGCCCACGGCCACGAGGTGAGGCCGATGAACAGGGCCTGGGCGGGGACGCTGCGCACGCCCAGGTAGGCGTTGATGATCAGCAGCACGGCCAGCGTCGGGATGACCAGGACGATGTTGGTGAACATGTTGAGGATCTCGTCGACCAGACCGCCCCGGTAGCCGGCGGTGAAGCCGACCGCCATCGCGATGACCGCCGCGATGCCGCCGCCGAGCGCGCCCACGATGAAGGTGGTCTGCAGGCCGTACACGAACTGCGAGAACACGTCCTGGCCGAACGTCGTCGTGCCGAACCAGTGCTCGCCCGAGGGCGGCGACATGGGCTTGGTGCCGTACGCGTTGGGGTCGACGGCGTCCAGCACCAGCGGGCCGGCGAAGCCGAGCAGGAAGAGCAGGAACGCGATGCCGAAGCCGACCAGCAGCTTGCCGTTGCGCACCGCGAAGTACAGCGCCTCGCGGCGCACCCCGGCGCCGGCGGCGACGTCCTGGGCGGGGGTCTCCTGGATCGCCGTCATGCCTGCGCACCCGCCATTCCGGCCCGCGTCCGCGGATCGACCACGACGTAGACGATGTCGATGATGAAGTTGGCGATCAGCACGCCGAGGACGATGAACATGAAGGTGCCCTGGAGCAGGAAGAAGTCCTGGTTCTGGATGGCCTTGAGGATGAGGCTGCCCAGCCCCGGATAGGAGAAGACGATCTCGGTGACCAGGGCTCCGGCCACCAGCACGCCCAGTTGCAGGGCCAGGCCGGTGATCTGGGGCAGCACCGCGTTGCGGAAGGCGTAGCGGCGGATCAGCCGCTGCGGGGCCCCCAGCGCGGACAGGTAGTTGGAGTAGTCCGACTCCAGCTCATAGATGATCATGTTGCGCATGCCGATCGCCCACCCGCCCAGCGCGACGAGGAAGAGCGAGAGGAACGGCAGCACCCAGTGGTGCAGCAGGTCGGCGACGAACTCCACCGACAGGCTGGGCTGCAGCGAGAAGCTGTAGCCGCCGGCGACCGGGAAGATCCCCGCCACGACCCCCAGGCCCCAGGCCAGCAGCACCGCCAGCCACATGTACGGCATGGCCGTCAGGACGTAGCCGACCGGCAGCACCGTGTTGTCCAGCAGCCTGCGCCGCGCGGCGAAGGCGCCGGCCCAGTTGCCCACCACCCAGCTCAGCAGCACCGAGGGGATCATCAGCCCCAGCGTGTACGGCACCGCGCCCATGATGACCTCGCTCACCGGGGTGGGGAACACCCAGATGCTGATGCCGAAGTCGCCCTGGAACAGGGCCGCCCAGAAGTTCGCGTACTGCTTCCACAGCGGCTGGTCGAAGCCGAAGAGGTTGGTGTAGTAGGTGCGCATGGTCTCCACGGCGCCGGGGTTGCTCACACCCGCCCGGGCCACCATGCTCGAGACCGGGTCGCCGGGCATGAAGCGCGGGACCATCCAGTTGATCGTGACGGCGACGAAGAACGTCAGGCCGTAGACCAGCAGTTTCCGACCGAAGTATTGACGCAAGGGGAACCCTCCCAGAGGGCCCCCTCCCCCCGCCGCCCGGCGGGGGGAGGGGGCCGGTGCTCATCCGGTCAGGAGGCCGGCTTGATCTGCGTGAGCGTCTCGAAGCCGCCCAGCTCCAGCCAGTTGCGCCACATCGTCGGCGGTGTCTTGGGCGTGTCCCCGACCGAGGAGGGCCAGTTGGTCCAGGAGGCGTTGCTCACCTGGGACCACAGGCCGTTGTACCAGAGCGGGATGATCGGCATCTCGTCCAGGTGGATCGCCTGGATCTTGGACATGACCTGCTTCATGCCCTCGGCGTCGTCGGTCTTGACCTGGTCGAGCTCCTGGACGAGCTTCCAGATCTCCTTGTTCTCGTACCGGCCGAAGTTGACGGTGTTCTGCGTCTTCCGCACCGGGAGCTGGAACATGTAGTCGTAGTACGTCCAGGGGGTGTTCGACAGCTGCCGCTCGTTGTTGATCAGCATGTCGAAGTCGCCCTTGCTGCGCTTGTCCACCAGGGCGTTGAAGTCCGGGAAGTCGGGGGTGATGTTGATCCCCGACTCCTTGGCGCTGGCGGCGATGACCCGGATCGACTCCATCCAGTCGGTCCAGCCCGACGGGACGATGATGTCCAGCTCGATCTTCGAGCCGTCCTTGTTCTCCACGAACCCGTCGCCGTCGGAGTCCTTGTAGCCGGCGTCGGCCAGCAGCTTCTTGGCCTTGGCGGTGTCGAAGGAGAAGCCCTTGTCTGCGACGACCTGCTGGTCGATGTACTGCTCCCACTGGGGCAGCAGGCCGGTGGGGCTGGCCGCCTTGACCAGGTTGCCGTAGACGCCCTCGACGATCTTCTTGGTGTCGATCGAGCTGGCGAGCGCCTTGCGGAACGCCGGGTCGTCCATCGGCTTCTTGGTGGTGTTCAGCACCAGGAAGGCGGTGTTGGCCGAGAGCATGTACGGCGGCTCGGGGTAGTAGGTGGTGATGCCGAAGTTGCCCTTGACCAGGTTGGCCGCGCCGGGCAGGAAGTTGTTGCTGAGGTCCATGCCCTTCTGCAGCAGCAGGCCCATCGCCACCTCGTTGCTGGAGTTGACGATGTCGACGATGTACTTCGGCTTGGGCTCCATGTTCAGCCCGGTCTTGCCCCACCAGTCGTCGCGGCGCTGCCAGACGACGCGGTCCTGGTCGTGGCTCTTGTAGGTGTAGGCGCCGGTGCCGACCGGGTTCTCGTTCTTGCCGTCCAGCACCTCCTGCTCGGAGCGGCCCTGCCAGACGTGCTGCGGGACGATCGCCCGGCTGTACATCTGGAAGTCCCACTCCTGGTAGTTGGCCTTGGAGAAGGTGAACTTCACCGTCTGGTCGTCGACCGCCTCGGCCTTCTCCAGCCACTCCCAGATGTTGTGGTAGGGGACCGTCTCCATCTTGCCGAGCTCGAAGGTGAAGACGACGTCCTTGGCCGTGAACGGCTTGCCGTCCGACCAGGTGACGCCCTGGCGGAGCTTCAGCTCGTAGGTCTTGTCGTCGGCCCAGGTGCCGCTCTGGGCCAGCCACGGGACCATCTTCCCGGCGCTGCCGTCGAAGTGGAACAGCGACTCATAGACGAGGCCCTCGGTGCCGGTCGCGTAGTCCCACTCGCGCAGGGGGTTGAAGTTCGCCGGCGGGCCCCACTGCGTGCCGCTGGTGTACAGCGTCTCGTTGCGGGGCAGCGCGCCGCCGTCGCCCGGGGCGGCCGCGGGGGCGCTCCCCGCCTGGGAGCCCTGCGGGGCCGGCGTGGACCCACCGCTCGAACACGCGGCGGCCAGGCCGACCGCCAGGAGCGGAACAACGATCCGCATCCGGTTTCGCATTGCGTTTCTCCTTCCCCCGCCGGTGCGGCGGAGGTCCGAACGTCGTCACAGACCCCGATAGAGAGGTCCGGAGGGATGTGTCCCTCCGGACCTGGGAGCGCTCCCATTCGTTGCGGGGCAGACGCACCCCGCTCTCGAGCCGGCCGCCACCGCCGGCGTGCCGCGGCGCGCCGTGCCGACCGGCCGTCCGCGCCCCGCTCCGCCAGACTTAACTGAACCGGATAAGTACGGCGAACGTAAATTCCGGGTAACCCCGACGTCAATAGTCGTGACGCGTTCGATACGTACGGCTCTGCGGCGTCCGCACGATATGACCTCCTCCTCCGAAGGGCGGCCGAACCCGCAGGTACCGGCAGGGCGACCCGGGGAACCCGCCGCTGTCACGGACCGGCGTCCGGGGGTGCGCCCAGGCGGTAAGGTCAGCTCGACACAGTGGCTAACCGGTTCAATCAGGGGGCTCGGTGAAGCGACCGACGATCGCCGACATCGCCCGTCAGGCGGGCGTCTCCAAGGTGGCGGTCTCCTACGCGCTCAACGGCCGCCCGGGGGTCTCCGACGCCAAGCGCGCCCTCATCAAGGCCATCGCCGAGGAGATCGGCTGGCGGCCCAACAGCGCGGCGCGGGCGCTCAACGGCGCGCGCGCCAACAGCGTCGGCCTGACCGTCTGCCGCCCGGCCCGCATCCTGGGCGTGGAGCCGTTCTACATGGAGCTGATCAGCGGGATCGAGGGCGAGCTCTCCGCCCGGTCGTACGCGCTGATGCTCCAGGTGGTGGCCGACCCCGGGCAGGAGATGGAGGTCTACCGCCGCTGGTGGGGCGAGCGCCGGGTGGACGGGGCGATCCTGGTCGACCTGCGCTTCTCCGACCCGCGCATCACCGAGCTGGAGGACCTCGGCCTGCCCGCCGTGGTGGTCGGCCACCCATCGGAGGCCGGCTCGCTGGTGCCCGTCTGGTCCGACGACACCGCCGCCGTCCGCGAGGCCGTCGAGTACCTCGTGGCGCTCGGGCACCGCAGGATCGCCCGGGTCGCCGGGCTGCCCGAGCTGGTCCACACCGTCCTGCGCGACCAGGCGTTCATCGCCGCCTGCGAGGATCTCGGCTTGACCGCGTACACCATCACGCACACCGACTACACCGGGGAGGAGGGCGCGCGGGCCACCCGGCGCCTGGTCAGCTCCCCCTCCCGGCCGACCGCGATCGTCTACGACAACGACATCATGGCCGTGGCCGGCCTGTCGGTGGCCCAGGAGATGCGGCTCGACGTGCCGGGGGACCTGTCCGTCGTGGCATGGGACGACTCGCCGCTCTCCCAGGTCGTACGGCCCGCCCTGACCGCGCTGACCCGCGACATCCCCTCCTACGGCGCCCAGGCCGCGCGGACCCTGCTGGCGCTGATCGCCGGCGAGGAGGCCGAGGCCTTCGAGGACGAGGCGGCCCGGCTCGTCCCCCGGGGCAGCACCGCCCCGCCCCCGGCCGGCTGAGCCCCGCCCCGGCCGTCTCCCCGGTCCCGGTCGGCGAGCCCCCCTGAACGATTCCCCCGCCCCCGGGCCGAGGACCGGGAGGGGCACCCGGCGCGAACCCCGGCACCGGGCGGGCCGGCCCGCCGCACGGTCACCGCGCGGCGGGCGGACGCGGGCCTCCGGACATGCGGAAGGGCCGGTACGGCGATGCCGTACCGGCCCTTCACGGGGTCATGCGGTGATCAGCGGCCGTAGCGCGATCCGCCGGAGTGGTCGCCGCGCCCGCCGCGGAAGCCTCCGCCGCGCGGGCCGCCGCCGGAACGCTCCGAGCGGCGCTCGCCGCCGCGGAACTCGCCCTGGCCCGCGGGACGGTCCGAACGGAACGGCTCACCGCGGTAACCGCCGCCGGAGGGACGGTCCCCCCGGAACGGCTCGCTGCGGTAGCCGCCCTCGGCCGGGCGGTCGGAGCGGAACGGCTCACGCCGCTCGCCGCCCCGGTAGCCGCCCGAGGGGCGGTCGCCGCGGAAGGAGTCACGCTCGCCCGCCGGACGCTCGGAACGGTAGCCGCCGCCGGAGGGGCGGTCGCCACCCCGGTAGCCGCCGGAAGGACGGTCGGAGCGGTAGCCGCCGGAAGGACGGTCGCCGCCGCGCTCGCCGCCGCGGTTGTCGTCGCCGAAGGAGCGCTCGCGGGCCGGACGGCCCTCGCCCTCGGACCGGTCGCGGAACCGGCGCGGGCCGCGGCCGCCGCCACCGCCGAAGCCCTCACGGCGCTGGCGCTGCTTGGCGGCGGGGGCCGAGGGCTCCCAGACCGGGATCGGCTCGCCGCTGGGCTGCCGGGCCCCGGCGATCTCCTCCAGGCGCGGGTGGCCGGGGGTGGCCTTGAGGCGGAACGGCTTGATGCCCGCGCGACGGGTCATCGCGTCGGTGGAGCGGCGCTCGTTGGGGAGCACCAGCGTCATGACGGTGCCCTTCTCCCCGGCGCGGGCCGTACGGCCGCCGCGGTGCAGGTAGCTCTTGTGGTCCTGCGGCGGGTCGACGTGCAGCACGAGGCTGATGTTGTCGACGTGGATGCCGCGGGCCGCGACGTCGGTGCAGACCAGGACGTTGATCGCACCTTCCTTGAACTCCGCCAGGATGCGGGTGCGCTGGTTCTGGCGCTTGCCGCCGTGCAGGCCGCCGGCCTTGATGCCGACCTGGGCGAGCTGCTTGCACAGGCGGTCCACGCCGTGCTGGGTGCGGACGAAGATGATCGTCCGGCCCTCGCGGTTGGCGATCTCGGCGGTCACCGGGAACTTGTCGTCGCGGTGCACCTCCAGGACGTGGTGCTCCATGGTGTCCACCGAGGAGGCCGCGGGGGCCATCGAGTGGGTGACCGGGTCGGTCAGGAAGCGCCGGACGAGCTTGTCCACGTCGCCGTCGAGGGTGGCGGAGAACAGCAGGCGCTGGCTGTCGGCCGGGGTCTGCTGCAGGATCGCGCTGACCACCGGGAAGAAGCCGAGGTCGCACATGTGGTCGGCCTCGTCCAGGATGCTCACCTGGACCTCGTCCAGGGTGCACTCGCCCTGCTGGATCAGGTCGGTCAGCCGGCCGGGCGTCGCCACGACGACCTCGACGCCGCGGCGCAGCGCCTCGATCTGGCGGCCCATGGACATGCCGCCGACGACGGTCTTCATCCGCAGGGACAGGCCGCGGCCGAGGGGCTCGAGCGCGTCGGTGACCTGCATGGCCAGCTCGCGGGTCGGCACCAGGACGACGGCGAGCGGGTGGCCCGGGCGGGCCTTGCGCCCGGCGATGCGGGCCATCATGGGCAGGCCGAAGGCCAGCGTCTTGCCGGATCCGGTCTGACCGCGGCCGAGCACGTCGATCCCGGACAGGATGTCGGGGATGGTGGCGCGCTGGATCGGGAAGGGGCTGTGGATGCCCTGCCGGGACAGGCCGGTCACCAGGGGCTTCGGCAGACCGAGGAGGGTGAACTCGGAGACGCCGTCGGGGATCTCGGGGACCTCGAGGACATCGATGTTCTCGGGCAGGGCAGCGTCAAGCATGGTCACGAAGATTCGTGCCTTTCGGTAGAAGAACGGGGCACGTCACTTCTGCGAAAGGACGAGCCTGGAGCGCGCGGCCGTGAGGCCGCGCTCGATCGACGCCCGCTTCGGAGGGGCGGTGGTGCGGTGCAAGTCGAGGCGCACCGCACGGGGCGGGTGTAGCTTACCCGCACGCAGTCAAACCACGATCAAGCATTCCCGGCGTTCGCAGTGCCGGGGCGGTCGGGGCGCCCGCCATTGGGGGCGAGCGCTTGTCCGTCGGTGGAGACAACGCTCCGCACCGGGCGTTTCTTCCCGGCGCATGGCATTCTCTCACACATTTCGGTACGGCCCGCAACCCGGAAGCCGCGAGCCGTACCGGAGACGAGGTCGCTCAGACGTTGAAACCGAGCATCCGGAGCTGGTCACGGCCCTCGTCGGTGATCTTGTCGGGTCCCCACGGCGGGAGCCAGACCCAGTTGATCTTCACGTCGGAGACCATGCCGTCCAGCGCCGAGTGCGCCTGCTCCTCGATGACGTCGGTCAGCGGGCAGGCCGCGCTGGTCAGCGTCATGTCGATGGTCGCGACCGGCGGCGCCCCGGCCTCCGCGGGGTCGAGGTTGACCCCGTAGATCAGGCCGAGGTCCACCACGTTGATCCCGAGCTCGGGGTCCACGACGTCCTTGAGGGCCTCCATGACCTCGTCAAGGGTCGTCTCCCCGTCGTACGACGCCCCGGTGGGCGTCTCCACGGGCCTGCTCATCGGGCCTCCTTCTCCGGTGTCCGAAAGAGACGGACTCCCCTGTTCGTGACTGGCTCGCTCATGGTCACGCGCTCCTCGCGACCGCGTCCTTGTAGGCCATCCAGGCCAGCAGCGCGCACTTCACCCGGGCCGGGAACTTGGCGACCCCGGCGAACGCCACCGCGTCGCCCAGCACGTCCTCGTCGGCCTCCACCTTGCCCCTGCCCTGCATCAGCCGGGTGAACTCGTCCACCACCGCCAGCGTCTCCTCCACGGTCGACCCGGTGGCCAGCTCGTGCAGGACCGAGGCGGCGGCCTGGCTGATCGAGCAGCCCTGGCCGTCGTAGGAGACGTCCTCGACCTTGCCCCCGTCGCCCAGCTTGACCCGCATGGTGATCTCGTCGCCGCAGGTCGGGTTCACGTGGTGGACCTCGGCGTCGAAGGGGTCGCGCAGACCGCGCCCCTGCGGGTGCTTGTAGTGCTCCAGGATCAGCTCCTGGTACATGGACTCGGCGATCATGGAGTCGCGCTCACCTTCTCGTTCGCTGCGCACGACAGGCCGCCGGCCCACCGGTTCGGCTGCACCGGCATGACTAGGCGAACACCTTCTGCACGTGGTGGAGGCCGCGGACCAGGGCGTCGATCTCGGCCGTTGTGTTGTACAGGTAGAAGGACGCCCGCGTGGTGGCGGGGATCCCGAACCTCAGGTGGAGGGGGCGGGCGCAGTGGTGCCCCACCCGCACGGCCACGCCGAACTCGTCGTCCAGGATCTGGCCGACGTCGTGCGGGTGGACGCCCTGCAGGGTGAAGGAGACCGTGCCTCCCCGGTCCTCCAGGTCCTCCGGCCCGATCACCTTCAGGCCGGGCAGCTCGCGCAGCGCCTGGAGGGCGTAGGCCGTCAGCTCGCGCTCGTGGCGGGCCACCGCGTCCAGACCGACCGCGGACAGGTAGTCCACCGCGGCGCCGAGGCCGACGGCCTCGACGATCGGCGGGGTGCCCGCCTCGAACTTGTGCGGCGCGGGCGCGTAGGTCGAGCGGTCCATCCAGACCGCCTCGATCATCTCGCCGCCGCCCAGGAACGGGGGCATGGCCTCCAGCAGTTCCGCGCGGGCCCACAGCACGCCGATCCCGGAGGGACCGACGGCCTTGTGCCCGGTGAACGCCAGGAAGTCGACGCCCAGCGCGGCCACGTCGACCGGCTTGTGCGGGACCGACTGGGAAGCGTCCAGCATGAGCAGGGCGCCGACCTGCCGGACCCGGGCGAGGATCCGGTCGACGGGGTTGACCGTGCCGAGCACGTTCGACTGGTGCGCAACCGAAACGATCTTCGTGCGCTCCGTGACCAGCTCCTCGATGCCCGACAGGTCCAGGCGGCCCTCGTCGGTGACGGGGAACCACTTCAGGGTCGCGCCGGTGCGCGCCGCCAGCATCTGCCAGGGCACGATGTTGGAGTGGTGCTCCATCTCCGAGATGACGATCTCGTCACCGGGCCCCAGGGTGAACCTGGGGTCGGAGTTGGTGGGGTTGCCGAAAGCGTGGGCCACCAGGTTGAGCGCCTCGGAGGCGTTCTTGGTGAAGATGATCTCGTCGCGGTCCGGCGCGCCGACGAAGGCGGCGACCTTGTCCCGGGCGTCCTCGTAGGCCTCGGTGGACTCGGCTCCCAGCGCGTGCATGGCACGGCCGACGTTGCCGTAGTGCATCGACAGGTGCTCGCGCATGGCCTCGATCACCTGGACGGGCTTCTGCGAGGAGTTGCCCGAGTCGAGGTAGACCAGCGGCCTGCCGCCGGGCAGCTCGCGGGAGAGGATCGGGAAGTCCTTCCTGATCCTGTCCACGTCGAACGCAGGAGTGCTCACCGGCCGCTCACCGCCCCCTGTCCTGGTCGTCGCCGTCGTCACGTCGGTCACCGCCGCGTCCCCGCCCGTCCTGTCGATCCGCTCACGCAGAGGCCTTGGTGTACGCCTCGTAGCCCTCCGCCTCGAGCTTGTCGGCGAGCTCGGGACCGCCCTCCTCGACGACCCGGCCGGCGGCGAAGACGTGGACGAAGTCCGGCTTCACGTAGCGCAGGATGCGGGTGTAGTGGGTGATCAGCAGCACGCCGGTCTCGCCGGAGGCGCGGAAGCGGTTGATGCCCTCGGAGACGACGCGCAGGGCGTCGACGTCCAGGCCGGAGTCGGTCTCGTCGAGGACGGCGATCTTCGGCTTGAGCAGCTCGAGCTGGAGGATCTCGTGGCGCTTCTTCTCACCGCCGGAGAAGCCCTCGTTCAGGTTGCGCTGGGCGAAGGCGGCGTCGATGGACAGGGCGTCCATGCCGGCCTTCAGGTCCTTGGCGAACTGGCGGAGCTTGGGGGCCTCGCCGTTCACGGCGGTGACCGCCGAGCGCAGGAAGTTGGAGACGGAGACGCCGGGGACCTCGACGGGGTACTGCATGGCGAGGAACAGGCCGGCGCGGGCGCGCTCGTCCACCGAGAGCTCGAGCAGGTCGACGCCGTCCAGCAGGACCTGGCCGCCGGTGATGGTGTACTTCGGGTGCCCGGCGATCGCGTAGGCGAGCGTGGACTTGCCGGAGCCGTTGGGGCCCATGATGGCGTGGGTCTCGCCGGCCTTCACGGTCAGGTTGACGCCGCGCAGGATCTGCTTGTCCTCGACGGCGACCTGGAGGTCACGGATCTCAAGAGTGGACACTTATGACTCCTTCGAGAGCGAGACGAGGACGTCGTCGCCGTCGATCTTGACTCGGTAAACGGGAACGGGCTTGTTGGCGGGCGGGCCGGTGGGCTTGCCCGAGCGCAGGTCGAAGCACGAGCCGTGCAGCCAGCACTCCAGGCTGCCGTCGTAGACCTCTCCCTCGCTGAGCTTGACCTCGGCGTGGGAGCACACGTCGTGCAGCGCGTGGACCTCGCCGCCCTGGCGGACCAGGGCGACGGGGGTGTCGCCGACCTCGACGCCGAGCACTCCCCCGTCGGGGATGTCGGCGAGCTTGCAGACGGTCTCGAACGTCACCGCTCGAGCTCCGCCTCGACCCTGGCGAACACGCGCTCGCGGAGCTCGGGGAGCTCGATCTTCTCCAGCAGCTGCGCGAAGAAGCCCCGGATGACCAGGCGCCGGGCCTCGTCGAACGGGATGCCGCGGGCCTGCAGGTAGAAGATGTGCTCGTCGTCCAGGCGGCCGGAGGCGCTGGCGTGGCCCGCCCCGGCGACCTCGCCGGTGAGGATCTCCAGATTCGGCACCGAGTCGGCGCGGGCGCCGTCGGTGAGCAGCAGGTTGCGGTTGAGCTCGTAGGTGTCGGTGCCCTCGGCCTCGACCCGGATGATCACGTCGCCGATCCAGACCGCGTGGGCGCCCTCGCCCTGCAGCGCGCCCTTGTAGACCACGTTGCTCTTGCAGTTGGGCTGCGAGTGGTCCACCAGCAGGCGGTGCTCCAGGTGCTGGCCGGCGTCCGCGAAGTACAGGCCGGTCAGGTCGGCGTCGCCGCCGGGGGCGGTGTAGGCGACCGACGGCGAGAGCCGCACCAGGTCGCCGCCGAGCGTGACCACGAAGCTGCGGAAGGTCGCGTCCCTGCCCAGCCGGGCGTGGTGGTGGGAGACGTGCACCGCGTCGTCGGCCCAGTCCTGCAGGCTGACGACCTTCAGCGTGGCGCCGTCGCCGACGACGAACTCGACGTTGTCGGCGTAGACCGCGCTGCCGGTGTGCTCCAGCACGACGACGGCCTCGGCCATCGGCTCCAGCACGACGACGGTGTGGCCGAAGGCCGCCCCCTCGCCCGAGCCGGTGAAGGTGATCACGGTCGGCTCGGAGGCCACCGCCTCGCGCGGGAAGGTGACCACGGTCGCCTTCTCGAAGGAGGCGTAGGCCTGCGCGCTGACCCGGTCGGCCGGCACGTAGGCCGTACCGATGCGGGCGTCGCCGCGGCCGGCGGTCTCCACCGCGGCCTCGGGGGCCGCGTCCACGGTCACCAGCACGTTGCCGGAGGCGGCGGCGGTGCCGTCGTGCAGGCCCTTCAGCCGCGAGAGCGGGGTGAAGCGCCACTCCTCCTCGCGGCCGGTCGGAACCTCGAAGTCGGCCGGGTCGTAGGACGACTTCGCGTGCAGGCTCGACAGGGGTTTGGTTTCCAGGCCCATCAGCCGACGGCCCCTTCCATCTGCAGCTCGATCAGGCGGTTCAGTTCCAGCGCGTACTCCATCGGCAGCTCGCGCGCGATCGGCTCGACGAAGCCGCGCACGATCATCGCCATCGCCTCGTCCTCGTCCAGGCCGCGGCTCATCAGGTAGAACAGCTGGTCCTCGGAGACCTTGGAGACGGTCGCCTCGTGCCCCATCGACACGTCGTCCTCGCGGACGTCGACGTAGGGGTAGGTGTCGGAGCGGCTGATCTGGTCGACCAGGAGCGCGTCGCACTTGACCGTGCTGGCGCTGCCGTGCGCGCCCTCCTCGATCTGGACCAGGCCCCGGTAGGAGGTGCGGCCGCCGCCGCGGGCGACGGACTTGGAGATGACGGTGGAGGAGGTGTGCGGAGCCAGGTGCACCATCTTGGCGCCGGCGTCCTGGTGCTGGCCCTCGCCGGCGAAGGCGACGCTCAGCGTCTCGCCCTTGGCGTGCTCGCCCATCAGGTAGACGGCCGGGTACTTCATGGTGACCTTGGAGCCGATGTTGCCGTCGATCCACTCCATGGTCGCGCCCTCGTAGGCCACGGCGCGCTTGGTGACCAGGTTGTAGACGTTGTTCGACCAGTTCTGGATGGTCGTGTAGCGGCAGCGGGCGCCCTTCTTCACGACGATCTCCACGACCGCGCTGTGCAGCGAGTCGGAGGAGTAGATCGGCGCGGTGCAGCCCTCGACGTAGTGGACGTAGGAGTTCTCGTCCACGATGATCAGGGTCCGCTCGAACTGGCCCATGTTCTCGGTGTTGATCCGGAAGTAGGCCTGGAGCGGGATCTCGACGTTGACGTTCGGCGGCACGTAGATGAAGGAGCCGCCGGACCAGGTCGCGGTGTTCAGCGCGGCGAACTTGTTGTCGCCGACCGGGATGACCGAGCCGAAGTACTCCTTGAAGAGCTCCTCGTGCTCGCGCAGGCCCGTGTCGGTGTCGACGAAGATGACGCCCTTCTCCTCGAGGTCCTCACGGATCTTGTGGTAGACGACCTCGGATTCGTACTGGGCGGCGACGCCGGCGATGAGGCGCTGCTTCTCCGCCTCCGGGATGCCGAGCTTGTCGTAGGTGTTCTTGATGTCCTCGGGCAGCTCGTCCCAGGAGGCCGCCTGCTTCTCGGTGGAGCGCACGAAGTACTTGATGTTGTCGAAGTCGATGCCCGAGAGGTCGGAGCCCCAGGTCGGCATGGGCTTCTTGCCGAAGAGGCGCAGCCCCTTCAGACGGAGGTCCAGCATCCACTCCGGCTCGTTCTTGAGCGCGGAGATGTTGCGGACGACCTCCTCCGACAGGCCTCGCTTCGCGGCGGCGCCGGCCACATCAGAGTCGGCCCAGCCGAACTTGTAATTCCCGAGGCCTTCCAGCTCCGGGCGGTCGGTGACAGTCACCTTCCGGTCTCCTTGCTCGATTCGTCGATCGTTCTATGACGGGGCGGACTCACGTGGGTGGTGCACACTCCGTCGCCGTGGGCGATGGTCGCGAGCCGCTGCACGGGAGTGCCGAGGATCTGCGCGAACGCCTCCGTCTCGGCCTCGCACAGCTGCGGGAACTCCGCGGCCACGTGCGCCACCGGGCAGTGGTGCTGGCACAGCTGCTCGCCGCCGACCTCGGCCTTGCTCGCCGAGGCGGCGTAGCCGTCGGCCGAGAGCGCCTCGGCCAGGACGCGGACCCGCTGGTCGGCGGGGACCTCGTCCATCCCGGGGCGCAGGCGGCCGACCAGGCCGGACACCTGCGACCGCGCGAAGTCGGCCACGGCCTCCTCGCCCAGGCGGTCGGCGAGGAAGCGCAGCGCGCTCCCCGCCAGGCCGTCGTAGGCGTGCTCGAAGGCGCTGCGCCCGGCGTCGGTGATGGCGAACAGTTTCGCCGGCCGTCCCCTGCCACGCTGTCCGCGGGGCCGCGCCGTACGGGGTTCGATCATCCCGTCGGCGAGCAGCGCGTCCAGGTGGCGGCGGACGGCGGCGGGGGTGAGCCCGAGCCGTTCGCCGAGGGCGGCGGCGGTGATGGGTCCGTGTTCCAGGATGAGCCGGGCGACGCGCGCCCGCGTGCCGCTCTCGGCGGGCACGCCGGAATGCCGCGCTTCGGCGGCCTCCCGAGTGTCCGGCATCCGGTTCACGTATTTCACAACATCAGTGTGGCGTAATTACTTCCCCCCTGCCAAACCGGAGGGACATTCCTTGCCAATGGCATGCATCACTCAGGCAAGCCTTACCTAAGCTGCGGAAACGCTCCGGCCGGGCCTCCGCAGGCCGGTGAAGGAGGCCAGCGCCGCGACGGCGAACACCGCCAGCACGAGGGCCATCGGCAGCGCCGATCCGCCGCCGCCGATGCCCACCAGCGGGGCCGCGAGGCCGCCGAGCGCGAACTGCAGGACGCCCAGCAGCGCCGAGGCGCTCCCGGCGACCTGCTGGGGCTGGTCGGCCAGCGCCAGCGCACCGGTGCCCGGCAGCACCAGGCCGGCGCCGCACATCATCGTGAACAGGCCCGCCACCAGCGCGCCGAGCGGCAGTCCGGCGACGGCCACGACGACCAGCGCCGCGCCTCCGGCCACGTAGAGGAACAGCCCCGCCAGGATCAGCCGGACGGGGGTCGCCCGGCGCCCGGCGAGCCGCCCGCCGGCCTGCGCCGCGGCGGTCAGGGCCAGCGCGTTGAGCGCGAACACCAGCGAGTAGGTCTGCGGCGAGGCCCCGTACACCTCCTGGATCACGAACGGGGAACCGGAGATGTAGGCGAACAGGGCGCCGAACCCCAGGCCGCCGGCGAGCGCGCAGGCCATGAAGGAGCGGTCGCGCAGCAGGTGGCCGAAGGTGACCAGGGTCTGCCGCAGCCCGCCGCGCTCCCGGCTGCCGGCCGGGAGCGTCTCGCGCACGCCGAGGAGCGCCGCGGCCAGCAGCACGAGCCCCGCGACGCTCAGCACGGCGAAGATGCCCCGCCAGGAGGTGTGCGCGATCAGCTGCGCGCCGAGGATCGGGGCCAGGATCGGGGCGAGCCCGCTGACCAGCAGGAGGGTGGCGAAGATGCGCGCGATGGCGGCGCCCTCGTACAGGTCGCGGACGACGGCGCGCACGATCACCAGCGCGGCGCCGCCCGCGATCCCCTGGAGCAGGCGGGAGCCGATCAGCCCCTCGACCGACGGGGCGAAGGCGCACAGCAGCGAGGCCGCGGCGTAGGCGGCGACGCCGATCGCCAGCGGCCTGCGCCGCCCGAACATGTCGCTGAGCGGACCGGCCACGATCTGACCGGCGGAGACGCCGATGAGGCAGGCGGTGAGGGTGAGCTGCACCTGCGCCTGACCGGTGCCGAGCTCGGCGGTGATGGCGGGCAGCGCGGGCAGGTACATGTCGATGGAGAGCGGCCCGATCGCCGAGAGGGCGCCCAGGACCAGCAGCAGGAGCAGCCCCCCGCGCCGCCCCGCCGCCGGGCGCGCGGCCTCCCGTCCCGCCTCCGGGCGTGCGGACTCCTCCGGTGCGACGTCGGCCGTGGTCATCCTGTTCTCCGTTCCCTTACAGGCCACAGTGGGCCCATAGGGGCCGGAAGTCCCCAACGAGATCAGGTCATCCGATATTCCACATATCGGATTTTCTTAAGGGAAGTGCGCTGCGTCACCCGGGCGTCGCACAGACGTCGTCCGGGCAGGTCAGGCGGTCGGGGCGGCCGGGGAGGGCCGGGAGCGGTCGGGAGCGATCAGCGCCGGTCGGGGGCGATCAGCGCGAAGGGGGCGAACTCCGGGTCCGCCACCACCGCGACCGGCCCCCGGGGCGTGCTCACGTGCTCGGTGAGGACCGAACCGCCCAGCTCTCGGACCTTCGCCACGGTGGCGCCGAGGTCGGCGACCATGAAGTAGGTCAGCCAGTGCGGCGGCACGTCCGGCGGCGCCTGCGGGTCCATCGGCGCCATCCCGGCCACGGACCGGCCGCCCGCCCGCCACTCGGTGTACTCCACGGCGCCCGGGCCGCCGTCCCGGACCTCCCAGCCGAAGACCGCCGGGTAGAAGACCTTGGCCGCCGCGGTGTCGCGGGTGGCCAGCTCGCTCCAGGCGAACGCGCCCGGTTCGCCGGCGAGCTCGGCGCCCTGCATCTCCAGCGCCTGCCAGGCCATGAAGAAGGCGCCCGAGGGATCCCGGAAGGCGGCGGTCCAGCCGTGCTCGAAGACCTGGACGGGCTCCAGCACGACCCCGCCGCCCGCGGCGCGCACCTTCGCGGCCGTGGCGGCGACGTCGTCGACGGCCACGTGGACGTTCCACATCGAGGGCGCGCCCTCGCCGAAGCTCGGCCCCACCCCCGCCACCGCCCTGCCGCCGAGCGTGAACCGCCCGTAGCCGCCGGAGTCCGGGCGCGGGTCGAAGACCACCTCCCAGCCGAAGACCTCCCGGTAGAACCGCGCCGACAGGGCGACGTCGGTGCTCGACAGGTCGACCCAGCACGGGACGCCGGACCGGTAGCCGCTCCGCTCGGACACTCCGACCCCCCGTCGGTCATGACTCGGACGCGCCCAGCCTGACATGCGCGCGAGGACGGCCCGGCGGGCCGCCGGGGGACTTGGCGGGATCCGCCCGAAGCCTTTTACCGGGCGTGGCGGCCCACCGCCCGCCGGGCGCGCACCGCCCGGGGCGGACAGGGCGCGAACAGGACCGCCCGGAGGAGTCCCTAAACTCGTGGCCATGGACTCCCCAGCCGTCGAGATCATCGATCTGGTCAAACGGTACGGCCGAACGACCGCGATCGACGGCCTGAGCCTGCGCGCCGGCCGCGGCGCGGTCACCGCCGTCCTCGGCCCCAACGGCGCGGGCAAGACCTCCACCGTCGAGATCTGCGAGGGGTTCCGGCGCCCGGACGGCGGCACGGTCAGCGTGCTCGGCCTCGACCCGGCCCGGCCCGAGCTGCGGGCCCGGGTCGGCGTGATGCTCCAGTCCGGGGGCGTGCCCCCGGCCATTCGCTGCGGCGAGTGGCTGCGGCTGACGGCCCGCTTCTACGCGAACCCGCTCGACCCCGCGGCGCTGCTGGACCGGCTCGGGCTGACCGAGCACGCCCGCACGCCGTACCGGAGGCTGTCGGGGGGGCAGCAGCAGCGCGTCTCGCTGGCCGCGGCCGTGATCGGCCGCCCCGAGCTGGTCTTCCTCGACGAGCCGACCGCCGGGCTGGACCCCCAGGCCCGCCACGCCTGCTGGGAGCTGGTCGGCGACCTGCGGGCCGCGGGGGTGTCGGTGGTGCTCACCACCCACCACATGGACGAGGCCGAGAAGCTCTCCGACCACGTGGTGATCATCGACCACGGCCGCGTGGTGGCCGAGGGCACGCCCGCCTCGCTCACCGGCGCCGAGCGGCAGCTGCGCTTCCGCGCCCGCCCCGGGCTCGCCCTGGACGAGCTGCTCACCGCGCTGCCCGCGGGCAGCGCGGCCAAGGAGTCCCCGGCGGGGCACTACATCATCGAAGGGCAGGTCGGCCCCGAGCTGCTGGCCACCGTGACGGCCTGGTGCGCCGCCGAGGGCGTCACCGCCGACGACCTCAGCATCGAGCGCCGCACCCTGGAGGACGTCTTCCTCGAACTGACCGGCCGGGAGCTGCGATGACCACGAACACCCCCGCGCCGGGGCTGGACCTGACGCCCGCCGGCGCCGCCGCGCCGCTGCCCGCCATGGTGCTGGCCCAGGCGGGCGCGGAGATCCGGGCCATGCTGCGCAACGGCGAGCAGCTGCTGCTCACGATGATCATTCCGGTGCTGCTGCTCGTCGGCTTCTCCAGCGCGCCGCTGGTGGACGTCGGCGGCGGCTCCCGGGTGGACTTCACCACCCCCGGCGTGCTCGCGCTGGCGGTGATGTCCACCGCCTTCACCGGCCAGGCCATCGCCACCGGTTTCGAGCGCCGGTACGGCGTGCTCAAGCGGCTGGGCGCGACCCCGCTGTCCCGGACCGGTCTGCTACTGGCCAAGACGCTCGCGGTGGTGGCGGTCGAGGCCGTGCAGGTCGCGGTCATCGCCGGGGTGGCGTTCGCGCTGGGCTGGCGGCCCGGCGGCTCCCCCCTGGCGGCGCTGGCGCTGATCGCGCTGGGCACCGCCGCGTTCAGCGGGCTCGGCCTGCTGATGGCCGGCACGCTGCGCGCGGAGGCGACCCTCGCCGGGGCGAACCTGGTCTACCTGCTCCTGCTCGGCTGCGGCGGGGTGATCTTCCCGCTCTCGGCCTTCCCCGACGCGGTCGAGCCGGCGCTGGAGCTGCTGCCCATCTCCGCGCTGGCCGGCGGGCTCCGCTCGGCGCTGGCCGACGGCTCGGGCCCGCCCGTCGCCGCGGCGGCCGTCCTGGCGGTCTGGGCGGCCCTCACCCTGGGTCTCGCCTCGCGGACGTTCCGCTGGGAATAGCGTGATCACTCCGCGGGGGCAGGAAAGACCTTTCATCATCCCTCAGTGGTGATCACCGGAACGCGGCGCGCGGCCGCTCCGGCGGCACGACACACGGGACGAGTTTTCCGGCCGTACGCGGCCGTGGGGATCATTGCAACGGTCGTCGCCGTCGTCGGCTCATCGACGGCCTCCCTGTCATCGGACGAACTGGCCACCCACAGTGCCGCCCGCCGGGGGCGCGGCCGGTCTGTGGGAGCTGGCCCAGCACATCGACGGGCACTTCCTGCCCTACTACGCGTTCATGCACCTGTGGCTGGAGTTCGGGCAGGCCGAGTGGTGGATGCGCCTGCCGTCGGCTCTCGCCACCGGCGCGGCCGCGGTGCTCGTGGCCGACCTGGGCCGCCGGCTGCACTCCCTGCCCGCGGGACTGCCGGCCGCCGCGGTCTACGTCGACCGCTACCTGTTCGCGACCGTGCCCGCGTACGCGCTGCTGGCCGGTCTCGCGCTCGCCTCGCTCCCCCGGGCCGCCGCGCTGCTCGCCCCGGCGGGCCTCGTCGCGGGCGCCGTCCCCGGGCACCTGGGACACCTGGACCTCCGCAGGCCGGACGGGCGCCACGAGAACTTCCCCCGGGCGGTGCGGATCGTCGAGCAGGGGGCGCGGCCCGGCGACGCGATCGTCTACGGGCGCTCCCGGCTGCGGGAGGGGTTCCTCTACTACGGCGGGGAGCGCCTCCCCGACGACGTGCTGCTCAGCGGTACCGCACCCCTGCCGGACTCCTTCGGCTACCCGGAGCGGGACGACGTCGCCGCGGCGGTCGGGGAACGGCGGCGCGTATGGGTCGTCTGGCCCGGAGGCCCCGAGGCCACCGCGCGGGCCGGGAGGGTCGACGCGCTGGTCGGGGCCGGATTCACCCGGGTCAAGGCCTGGCGCACCGGCCGGGTGCCCGGGATGACCGTGGCGCTGTACGCCAGGCGGCCGCCCTCCGGCGGCTGAGCGCGGCCGTCCGTCGGCGGGCTCCCGGCCGGGTCGCGGAAACCGGCGGGACGGCGCACCTCCCGGACCAGTAAGGTGCATACAGCCATATAGCCCCTGAGGAGTGCGATGACCGCCGAAGCCCTGCCAGGAGCCGCCGAGCCGGGCCGGCGCGGCCCGGGAGCCCTGCTGCGGGCCGCCTCCGACGCCGTCCCGCCCTCCGGTCTGGTGCTGCTGGCCATCCTGTCGGTCCAGACCGGCGCGGGCTTCGCCAAGGAGCTCTTCGCGCACCTGCCGCCCAGCGCCGTGGTGCTGCTGCGGATCGGGATGGGCGCGCTGGTCCTGTGCGTGGTGGCCCGGCCCCGGCTGCGCGGGCTCACCCGGGCCGACCTGGGGGTCGGGGTCGCGTTCGGCGCGGCGCTGGGTCTGATGAACATGACGTTCTACGAGGCGCTGGCCCGGCTGCCGATGGGGATCGCGGTGGCCGTCGAGTTCCTCGGCCCGCTCGGCGTGGCGGTGGCCGCCTCGCGGCGCCGCCTGGACCTGTTCTGGGTGGCGCTGGCCGCCTCGGGCATCGCGCTGCTGGCCCCGTGGGGCCAGGCGTCCGGGCTGGACTGGGTCGGGATCGGTTTCGCCCTGGCAGCCGGGGCCTGCTGGGCCGCCTACATCCTGCTCTCGGCCGCGGTGGGGCAGCGCTTCCCGGGCACCGGCGGGGTGTCCTTCGCCATGCTCGTCGCCTTCCTGCTGTCCGCCCCCTTCGGCGTCGCCGCCGGCGGCGCCGACCTGCTCCAGCCGGAGCTGCTGCTGATCGGCCTGGGCGTCGGGCTGCTGTCGTCGGTCATCCCCTACTCGATCGAGCTGGAGGCGCTGCGCCGGATGCCCAAGCGGGTGTTCGGCATCCTGATGAGCCTGGAGCCGGCCATGGCCGCCCTGGTCGGGCTGCTCGTCCTGGGCGAGATCCTCGACGTGCGCGAGTGGGCCGCCATCGGCTGCGTGGTCATCGCCAGCGTGGGCGCCACCCGCGCCGCACGCTGACCCCGGGGAGCGGACGGTCCGGTCCGGCCCCCGCACGCGGCGGTCCCGCCGGTCCCGGTCGTGGTCCCGCGCAGCCGTACCGCGGCCGGGCGGCCCGGCAGGGCCAGAGGCGGGACCACCGCACCCGCCGCCTACCATGTGACCCGTGAAAGAGCTCCCCGACCGGCCCGCCCGGCGTGCCGTGCACCCCTTCCTGAGCCTGTGGTCGCCCACGGCCGCCACCATGCGCCTGTGGGCCCTGGCCGCGGTGGCCGTCAACGCGGGCATCACGGTGACGGGCGCGGTGGTGCGGGTGACCGGGTCGGGGCTGGGCTGCCCCACCTGGCCCCGCTGCACCCCGGACAGCTTCGTCCCGGCCGCCCACGACGGGATCTCGCCGCTCAACACGGCGATCGAGTTCGGCAACCGGCTGCTGACCTTCCTGGTGCTGGTCGTGGCGGTGGCCTGCGTGATCGCCGCGCGCCGCCTGCCGGAGCGCCGGAGCGGCCTGGTCCGGCTGGCCTGGATCCAGCCGTTCGGCGTGGCCGTCCAGGCCTTCTGGGGCGGCGTGGTGGTGCACAGCGCGCTCAACCCGGTCACCGTGAACGTGCACTTCCTGTTCTCCGTCGGGATGATGGCCGCGGCCTGCCTGCTGTACGCCCGCGCCGGGGAGGGCGACGCCCCGCCGGAGCCGCTGGTCCACCCCCGCATCCGCACGCTCGGCTCCGTCCTGGTCGGCGCCGTGCTCACGCTGATCGTCGCGGGCATGGTGGTGACCGGCACCGGCCCCCACTCCGGGGACGAGCTGGCCTCCCGGTTCCCCTTCGACATCGAGACCGTGGCCAGGATCCACGCCGACGCCGCCTACCTCGTGGTGGGCCTGACCTTCGCGCTGACCTTCGCGCTGCATGTGACCGGCGCGCCCGGCCCCGCGCGGCGGGCGGCGCTGACGCTGCTGGCCGTGGAACTGGCCCAGGGGGTCGTCGGCTACGTCCAGTACTTCCTGGCGGTGCCCGCGTTCCTGGTCGGCCTGCACGTGCTCGGCTCGACCCTGGTGTGGATCTGCACCCTGCGGGTGGTCTTCGCGCTCCGCTCCCGGGGCCCGGCGGACGCGCCCGCCGCCGCGCCCGCCGGGGCGTCCGCGCCGGACGCCGTACGTGCGTGACCCCGGAGACGGACCCGTGCCCCGGCCCGCGCCCCCTTCTGCACCCCCTTCTGCGCCCCGGTCCGGCGCCCCGGTCCGGTGGCTGCGCCGTACGGCCGCGCGCGCCGCGTCCCTGCCGACGTCCCTGCCGACGTCCCTGCCGACGTCCCTGCCCGCGTCCGTCCGGGTGTCCCGCACGGCGCTGCGCCGCTGCTACCAGGCGGCGGTGGCGCTGAGCGTGCTGGCGGTCGCCCCGCTCACCTGGGCGTGGCTGACCAGTTCCGGCCACCGGGTGGTGGCCGGCTCCTCCTCCGGCTGGACCGCCGAGGTGCCGCAGGCGCCCGTCGCGCTGGTGCTGGGCGCGGCCGTGCACGGCGGCCACCCCTCCCCCATGCTGGCCAGGCGGCTGGACATCGCCGCCGAGCTGTACCGGGCGGGCCGGGTGCGGGCGCTGCTGCTCTCCGGCGACAACGGCCGCCGCGGCTACGACGAGCCGACCGCGATGCGCGACTACCTGCTCGCCCGCGGGGTGCCCGGCCGCGCCCTGGTGCTCGACTACGCGGGCTTCGACACCTGGGACTCCTGCGTGCGCGCCCGCGACGTGTTCGGCGCCACCCGGCTGACCGTGGTCACCCAGGTCTTCCATCTGCCCCGGGCCGTGGCGCTGTGCCGCGCGGCGGGCCTGGAGGCCTCCGGCGCCGGGGACGACTCCGCCCGGCGGTGGGCCTCGACCACCTACGCCTACGCGGTCCGCGAGTTCGGGGCGGCGGCGAAGGGCTTCCTGGACGCCGTGGTCCTGCGCTCCGAGCCGGTCTTCCCCGGTCCCCGGGAGACCACCCTGGACGCCGCGCTCCGCGCGGGGGGCTGATCTGCGGAGCCCTGCGGAGCCTTACGGGGAGGGGGCCTGCCCGCCGGGCGGGCGGCTCCAGGGGGTCGCCTCGGGCGCCTGCCCCCGGGCCGGGACCGGCGCCGCCGCCACCGGGAAGTTGCGGCGGGCCTCGGCCATGCACTGCAGCAGCGCGTACTGCTCCTCGTTGAAGGTCTGCTCGCCGATCGTCCGGTGCGCGGCCCGCTCGTGCAGCAGGCCGAGCTCGGTGGCGGCGAGCTGGTAGTCGGTCATCGCCCGCAGCCCCGCGCGCCCGCCGTTCGTCCTGGCCCAGTGCCGGGCCTGGCGGCGGCCGGGCAGCGAGGAGAGCATGTAGACGTCCTGCGGGGCGACCAGCCCGGTCGCCTGGTAGGCGGGCAGGTAGTTCTGGATCAGGCCGACGATGCGCCTGCGGTCGCGCACCACCACGCCGATGAGCACCAGCAGCACGACCATCAGCAGCAGGTAGGCGCCGGCCAGCCCGGTGAGCCCGGCGTAGAGCGTGAAGCCGTTCCAGATGCCGTGCAGCAGCATCGCGCCGACCCAGCCCGCCGCGATGACGCTCACCTGCCCCGGACGGTTGCGCTGGGCGGCGTAGGCCACCGCGACGCCGATCATCGAGGTGAACAGCGGGTGCGCGAACGGCGAGAGCACGCCGCGCAGCACGGCGGTCACCGCCAGGCCGCGCGCGCCGGTTTCGCCGAGGGCGGTCACGTAGTAGCTGACGTTCTCGCTCATGGCGAAGCCGAGGCCGACCATGCTGGCGTAGATGACGCCGTCGGTGGGCCCGTCCAGCTCCGCCCGCCTGAACCTGAGCAGGCCCAGCAGGACCAGGCCCTTCATGGTCTCCTCGACCACCGGGGCGCCGAACGTCGCGGCGAGGTTGCGCGCCTCGGTCTGCTCCAGCATCGCCGACTGCCACAGGTAGAGCAGGTTCAGGGAGTTGACCACGCCCGCCACCAGGACGGCCACGCCCGCGCCCCAGGCGAAGGCGAAGACCAGGTTGCCGCGCGGCTCGGGCTCCATCCGGTCCAGCGCGAGCACCGCCGCCAGCAGCACCGGGACCGGGGCCAGCGCCAGGGCCAGGGCGATGAGGAAGTGCACCGGGTCGCCGTCGCGCAGGTCGAAGGAGAACGAGACCAGCGCGCACAGCCCGGTCGCGACGAGCCCGGCGATCAGCCCGACGGACGGGCGGTCCTTGAACACCCATCGGGGATCGCGGCTCGCCATGGGGCAACGGTAACCGATCAGCCGGAGGCTGTCCCCCCGCCCGCCCGTTCACCTGCGGCCCTGCCGCCGGCGGGGGCCCTCGGCGGGGCGCGGCCGGCTCAGACGAGCATCGAGTCGATCGCGACGGCGAGGAAGAGCAGCGCCAGGTAGGCGTTGGACCAGTGGAAGAAGCGCATCGGGCGCAGGTCCACCCCGGTCTTGCCGGCGTTGACCCGGCCCAGCAGGCTGTGGACCTCCCACAGGCAGGCGGCGCCGAGCACGGCGGCCACCGCGGGGTAGAGCGGGGTGGTGCCCGCGAGCGGCCACAGCAGCAGCGAGCAGAGCACAGTCGCCCAGGTGTAGACGATGCTCTCCAGCACCACGCGGCGCTCGGTGGCGACCACCGGGAGCATCGGGACCTTCGCCGCGGCGTAGTCCTCCTTGTAGCGCATGGCCAGGGTCCAGGTGTGCGGGGGCGTCCAGAAGAACACCACGCCGAACAGCACCACGGGCGCCCAGTCCAGGCGGCCGGTGACCCCGGCCCAGCCGATCAGCACCGGCATGCAGCCGGCGATGCCGCCCCACACCACGTTCTGGGCGGTGCGCCGCTTGAGGATCATCGAGTAGACGAGGACGTAGAAGAGGTTCGCGGCGAGCGAGAGCCCGGCCGCCAGCCAGTTCACCGTCAGGCCGAGGCCGAGGGTCGACACGACGCCGAGGACGACGCCGAAGACCAGCGCGTTGCCGGGCGGCACCTGGTCGCGGGCCAGGGGGCGGCGGCGGGTGCGGCGCATCGCGGCGTCGATGTCGCGGTCGATGTAGCAGTTCAGCGCGTTCGCGCTGCCCGCCGAGAGGGTGCCGAACACCAGCGTGTTGACGGCGGTCCACAGCGGCGGCAGGCCCTTGGCCGCCAGGAACATCACCGGCAGCGTCGTGATCAGCAGCAGCTCGATGATCCGCGGCTTGGTCAGCGCAACGTAGGCCTTGACCACGTCGCCGAGCGAGCGCGGCGCGGCGCCCGGTGCCGCGCTCTCCTGGAGCGGGGCCGTCGGTTGCTTGTCGGTCAGCACCATCTAGGGCGCTTCCAGCACGTGCGGGGTCAACTGCTCAACCTCGTGATCGACGACGCGGGTCCGTGAATGCGGGCACCAGCCAGCTTGTGGACTCACTGTAGTTGCAGCAGGGGGCGGTCCCGGCACGGGGGTGCGAAGCCCGCCGGGGTGCCGCGATGGGATCCCTTCCGCTGGGTAGGTCACCGGTGCCGCTCACGACTCCCGCGACCGCGCTCCGGCTGGGCCTACGCCACGGTAGCAAGGTCGAACCGTTAGGGTCCGTTGTGGGCGGGAAATGCCAACCGGCGCCACCAACACGACTAGATCCGGAGATCGAGCACTTGAGCAGCGAACTCGTGCCAGCCCTCGAATGGAGCGACCTGGACCGCCGTGCGGTCGACGTCGTCCGGGCCCTGGCGATGGACGCGGTAGAGAAGGCGGGGTCGGGCCACCCCGGCACCGCGATGAGCCTGGCCCCCGCCGCATACCTGCTTTTCCAGCACGTGATGCGACACGATCCCTCCGACCCGGCATGGGTCGGCCGGGACCGCTTCGTGCTGTCCTGCGGCCACTCCAGCCTGACCCTGTACATCCAGCTCTACCTGTCGGGTTACGGGCTCACCCTGCACGACCTGGAGATGCTGCGCCAGTGGGAGAGCCTCACCCCGGGCCACCCCGAGCACGGCCACACCGCCGGTGTGGAGACCACCACCGGCCCGCTCGGCCAGGGCATCGGCAACGCGGTCGGCATGGCCATGGCCGCCCGCCGCGAGCGCGGCCTGTTCGACCCGGACACCGCGCCGGGCGCCTCGCCGTTCGACCACATGGTCTGGTGCTTCGCCTCCGAGGGCGACATCGAGGAGGGCATCAGCCACGAGGTCAGCGCGCTGGCCGGCCACCAGAAGCTGGGCAACCTGGTCGTCGTCTTCGACAGCAACCACATCTCCATCGAGGACGACACCCAGATCGCGCTGAGCGAGGACGTCCTGGCGCGCTACGAGGCGTACGGCTGGCACGTGCAGACCGTCGACTGGACCCGGACGGGCGACTACGTCGAGGACGTCCAGGAGCTGTACGACGCGCTGGAGGCGGCCCGCGCCGTCACCGACAAGCCGTCCTTCATCCGGCTGCGGACCATCATCGGCTGGCCCTCGCCCGGCAAGCAGAACACCGGCAAGATCCACGGCGCGGCGCTCGGCGACGAGGAGATCGCCGCGACCAAGAAGATCATGGGCATGGACCCGGAGAAGTCCTTCGACGTCCCGGCCGAGGTGCTGGAGCACGCCCGGCGGGTCGTCCAGCGCGGCCGCGCCGCCCGCGCCGAGTGGGACAAGGCCTACGCCTCCTGGCGGGAGTCCGCCCCCGAGCGCGCCGAGCTGTTCGACCGGATCTCCCGGAAGGAGCTCCCGGACGGCTGGTACAAGGCGCTGCCGACCTTCGAGACCGGCTCCTCGGTGGCCACCCGCAAGGCCTCCGGCGAGGTGCTCAGCGCCCTCGCACCGGTCCTGCCCGAGCTGTGGGGCGGCTCGGCCGACCTGGCCGAGTCCAACAACACCACGATGAAGGGCGAGCCGTCCTTCATCCCCGAGGAGCACCAGACCAAGGCCTTCCCGGGCGGCCCGTACGGCCGGACGCTGCACTTCGGCATCCGCGAGCACGGCATGGGCGCGATCCTCAACGGCATCGCGCTGCACGGCGGCACCCGCCCCTACGGCGGCACGTTCCTGGTCTTCAGCGACTACATGCGCCCCGCCGTACGGCTCGCGGCGCTGATGAAGCTGCCGGTCACCTACGTGTGGACGCACGACTCCATCGGCCTGGGCGAGGACGGCCCGACCCACCAGCCGGTCGAGCACCTGTGGGCGCTGCGCGCGATCCCGGGCCTGGACGTGGTCCGCCCGGCGGACGCCAACGAGACCGCCGCCGCCTGGCGGGTCGTGCTGGAGCACACCGACCGCCCGGCCGCGCTGGCGCTGACCCGGCAGAACCTGCCGGTCTACGAGGGCACCGCCGACTCCTGCAAGGTCGCCAAGGGCGGCTACGTCCTGCAGGACGCCTCCGACGGCCAGCCCCGGGTGATCCTGATCGCCACCGGCTCGGAGGTCGAGCTGGCCGTCGAGGCGCGCAAGGTCCTGGAGGCCGAGGGCGTGCCGACGCGGGTCGTGTCGATGCCGTGCGTCGAGTGGTTCCACGCCCAGGACGCCGCCTACCGGCAGACCGTGCTGCCGCCGGCGGTGCGCGCGCGCGTCGCCGTGGAGGCGGGCATCGCGCTGGGCTGGCGGGAGTTCGTCGGGGACGACGGGGTAGTGGTGAGCCTGGAGCACTTCGGCGCGTCGGCCCCCTACCGCACCCTCTTCCAGCAGTTCGGCCTCACCGCCGAGCGCGTGGTGGCCGCAGCGAAGGGAAGCCTCGCGAAGACCGGGGCCGACAAGGGCGAGACGACGGGAAACTGATCATGAGCGAGATCCTGAAGAGCCTCTCCGGCCACGGCGTTTCCATCTGGCTGGACGACATCAGCCGCGAGCGCCTGCGCACCGGCAACCTGGAGTCCCTCATCCGGGACAAGGGCGTGGTCGGAGTCACCTCCAACCCGACGATCTTCGCCTCGGCGCTGAGCAAGGGCGACGCCTACGACACGCAGCTGCACGACCTGGCCGTGCGCGGCGTGGACGTGGAGGAGGCGGTGCGCGCCATCACCACCTACGACATCCGCTGGGCCGCCGACGTGCTGCGCCCGGTCTACGACGTCACCGGTGGCGTGGACGGCCGGGTCTCCATCGAGGTGGACCCGCGCCTGGCCAGGAGCACCGACAAGACGATCGCCGAGGCGCGCGCGCTGTGGTGGATGGTCGACCGGCCCAACCTGTTCATCAAGATCCCGGCGACGCTCGAGGGCCTGCCCGCGATCACCCAGGCCATCGCGGAGGGCATCAGCGTCAACGTCACGCTGATCTTCTCCCTGGAGCGCTACCGCGCCGTGATGGACGCCTGGCTGACCGGTCTGGAGCAGGCCAAGGCCGCCGGGCTGAACCTGGCCGGCATCGAGTCCGTCGCCTCCTTCTTCGTCAGCCGCGTCGACACCGAGATCGACAAGCGCCTGGAGGCGGCCGGCACCCCCGAGGCGAAGGCGCTCAAGGGCAAGGCGGCGGTCGCCAACGCCCGCCTGGCCTTCGCCGCCTTCGAGGAGGTCATGAACTCGCCGCGCTGGCAGGCGCTGCAGGCCGCCGGGGCGCGTCCCCAGCGCCCGCTGTGGGCCTCCACCGGCACCAAGGACCCGAGCTACCCCGACACCCTCTACGTCGACGAGCTGGTCACCGCCGGGACGGTCAACACCCTGCCGGAGAAGACCCTCGACGCCGCCGCCGACCACGGCCGGATCACCGGCGACACGATCCGCCCCTTCTACGAGCAGGCCTGGAACACCATGGCCGCGCTCAAGGAGGCCGGCATCGACTACGACGACGTCGTGCGGGTGCTGGAGGAGGAGGGCGTGGAGAAGTTCGAGGCCTCCTGGAACGAGCTCCTGGCCACCGTCACCGCCGAGCTGCGGAAGGCGTGAGCCCCATGGCAGTCTCCGTGACGTTCAACGAGGATCGCCTGGCCGAGCAGGCCGCCGAGACGGTCCGGGCGCTCGTCGCCGACGGGGTGCACGAGCGCCTGGCCGCGGGCGACGCCGCGCTGTGGGGCGAGGAGGCCCGGGCCGAGGCGGCCGTCCGGCTGGGCTGGCTCACCCTCCCGCTCACCAGCCGGGAGCTGCTCCCCGAGATCGGCATCCTGGTCGAGCGGGCCCGGGCGCAGGGCCTGGACCACGTGGTCCTGGCCGGCATGGGCGGCTCCTCGCTCGCCCCCGAGGTCATCTGCACCACCGCCGACGTGCCGCTGACGGTGCTCGACACCACCGACCCGGCCCAGGTCCGCCGCGCCCTGGCCGACCGGCTGGAGCGCACCATCGTCGTGGTGGCCAGCAAGAGCGGCGGCACGGTCGAGACCGACAGCCACCGCCGCATCTACGAGCAGGCCTTCCGCGACGCCGGGATCGACCCGGCCGAGCGGATCGTCGTGGTCACCGACCCGGGTTCGCCGCTGGAGCAGGCCGCCATCGAGGCGGGCTACCCGGTCATCCTCGCCGACCCCAACGTGGGCGGGCGCTACAGCGCCCTGTCGGCGTTCGGCCTGGTGCCCAGCGCGCTGGCCGGGGCCGACGTGCTGAAGCTGCTCGACGACGCCGCCGCGGTGCAGCCGCTGCTCGCGCAGGCCGAGGGCAACCCCGGCCTGGAGCTCGGCGCCGCCCTGGGCGCCGCCGCGCTGGCCGGGCGCGACAAGCTGGTCCTCGAGGACAGCATGTCGGAGATCAACGGCCTGCCCGACTGGATCGAGCAGCTGGTCGCCGAGTCCACCGGCAAGTCCGGCAAGGGCATCCTGCCGGTCGTCGGCGCCGACCCGAACGACTCCGACGACGAGCTCGTCGCCGGAATCGACTCCGACGGCTCGGTGACCGTCGCCGGCCCGCTGGGCGCGCAGTTCCTCGTCTGGGAGTACGCCACCGCGGTCGCCGGCCGGGTCCTCGGCATCGACCCGTTCAACCAGCCGAACGTGACCGAGTCCAAGGAGAACACCAACCGGCTGCTGGCGGCCGGCGAGCTGCCGGTCGGCGCGCCGGCGCTGGTCGACGGCCCCGTCGAGGTGTACGGCGAGGGCCTGGAGGACGCCAAGGACCTGTCCGAGGTGTTCACCCGGCTGCTGCAGGACATCCCGGACGACGACGGCTACCTGGCGGTCATGGCCTACCTCGACCGGGAGGCGGCCTTCGACGTCCCCGTGGCCGAGGACGCCTCGTTCGAGGCCATGACCGACGCGTGGAGCGCGGCCGACCCGGCCACGCTGCGCGGCCTGCTCGCCGTGCGGACCGACCGGCCCGTCACCTTCGGGTGGGGGCCCCGGTTCCTGCACTCCACCGGCCAGTACCACAAGGGCGGCCCGCAGAACGGCGTGTTCCTGCAGATCACCGGGGCGGTCGAGGCCGACCTGGAGGTGCCGGGCAAGCCGTACACCCTGGGCCGGCTCCAGATGGCGCAGGCGCTGGGCGACCAGGGCGCGCTGACCGGCCGGGCCCGCCCGACCGTGCGGCTGCACCTGACCGACCGCGCGGCCGGGGTCGCGCGCCTGCTCGCGGCAGCGCGGGAGGTCTGAATGGCCGAGCAGGAGCAGCCGACCCGTCCCGAGGAGTCCGTGGCCGCCGCCTCGGCGGCCGCGGTCACCGGCACCACCGAGGAGGTCGTGGCGGCCAACCCGCTGCGCGACCCCCGCGACAAGCGCCTGCCGCGTGTGGCGGGACCGTGCGTGCTGGTCCTGTTCGGCGTGACGGGTGACCTGGCGCGCAAGAAACTGCTCCCGGCGATCTACGACCTGGCGAACCGGGGGCTGCTGCCCCCGGGCTTCTCCCTGGTCGGTTTCGCCCGCCGCGACTGGGCCGACCAGGACTTCGCGAAGCTGACGTACGACGCGGTCAAGCAGCACGCGCGCACGCCGTTCCGCGAGGAGGTCTGGAGGCAGCTGTCGGAGGGCATCTTCTTCTGCCCCGGCGAGTTCACCGACGACGGCGCGTTCGACGCGCTGGCGATGATGCTCAAGGAGATCGACGAGACCCGGGGCACCGGCGGCAACTACGGGTTCTACCTGTCGGTGCCGCCGAGGTTCTTCCCGGTCGTGGTCGAGCAGCTCAAGCGGACCGACCTGGCGCACGGCCCCGCGGGGGCCTGGCGCCGGGTGGTCATCGAGAAGCCGTTCGGGCACGACCTGAAGAGCGCCCACGAGCTCAACGCGATCACCAGCGCGGTCTTCCCGGAGAGCTCGGTGTTCCGCATCGACCACTACCTGGGCAAGGAGACCGTCCAGAACGTCATGGCGCTGCGCTTCGCCAACAACCTGTTCGAGCCGATCTGGAACCGCGGTTACGTCGACCACGTCCAGATCACGATGGCCGAGGACATCGGCATCGGCGGCCGGGCGGGTTACTACGACGGCATCGGCGCGGCCCGCGACGTGATCCAGAACCACCTGCTCCAGCTGCTGGCGCTGGTCGCGATGGAGGATCCGACCTCCTTCGACGCCGACTCGCTGCGCCGGGAGAAGGAGAAGGTGCTCAAGGCGGTGCAGCTCCCGCAGGACCTGTCGCTGTCCACCGCCCGCGGGCGGTACGCCGCGGGCTGGCAGGGCGGTGAGCCGGTCGTGGGCTACACCGAGGAGGAGGGCATCCCCGCCGACTCGATCACCGAGACCTACGCCGCGATCAAGCTGGAGATCGCCAACCGCCGCTGGGCGGGGGTCCCGTTCTACCTGCGCACCGGCAAGCGGCTGGGCCGCCGGACGACCGAGGTCGCCGTGGTGTTCCAGAAGGCGCCGCACCTGCCGTTCAGCAAGGACGACACCGAGATCCTGGGGCACAACGCCCTGGTCATCCGGGTCCAGCCGGACGAGGGCATCACGGTGCGGTTCGGCTCCAAGGTGCCGGGCACCGCGATGGAGGTCCGGGACGTCTCGATGGACTTCGCCTACGGCGAGTCGTTCATGGAGTCCTCCCCCGAGGCCTACGAGCGGCTGCTGCTGGACGTGCTGATCGGCGACCCGCCGCTCTTCCCGCACCAGCGCGAGGTGGAGCTGTCGTGGAAGATCCTCGACCCGATCGAGGAGTTCTGGGCCTCGCAGGGGCCGCCGGAGGACTACCCGGCGGGCAGCTGGGGCCCGGCCTCGGCCGACGAGATGATGGCCCGCGACGGGCGCGTCTGGAGGAGACTCTGAGATGACGAGCTTCATGCTCACCGACACGACCGCGTCGAAGATCTCCTCCCAGCTCACCCACCTCCGCCACCAGCTGGGCAGCCCGGCGGTCGGCATGGTGCTGACCCTGGTGGTGGTCTGCGACGAGGGCAGCCAGTACGACGCGGTGCGCGCCGCGACCGAGGCCGCCCGCGAGCACCCCTCGCGGATCCTGGTCGTCATCACCCGCGACGAGACCGAGCCGAACCGGCTGGACGCGGAGCTGCGGGTCGGGGAGAGCACGCCGGGCGAGGTGATACTGCTCCGGCTGTACGGCGAGCTGACCCGGCACGCCGACTCGGTGGTCAGCCCCCTGCTGCTCACCGACACACCGGTGGTCGCCTGGTGGCCGAAGGAGTCCCCGGAGGTCCCGGCCGAGGACCCGGTGGGGGCGCTCGCCCAGCGCCGGATCGTCGACGCCCGCGCGGCGACGCCGTCGGTGCGGGCGATCGCGAGCCGGGCCCGGAGCTACGTGCCGGGCGACACCGACCTGGCGTGGACCCGGCTGACGCCCTGGCGGAGCCTGCTGGCCGCCGCGTTCGACCAGCCGGTGGGCAGGGTCAGGAAGGGCGTGGTGGAGGCCTCGCCCGACCACTCCAGCGCCCCGCTGCTGGCCGCCTGGCTCGGTGAGCGGCTGGGCGTCCCGGTGAAGGTGGCGGAGTCCGGCGGCCCCGGCCTGACCACGGTCAAGCTGACCACCGTCGAGGGCGACATCGTCATCACCCGCTCCGACGCGCGGCTGGCCACGCTGTCCCGCCCGGGGCAGCCGGACCGCCAGGTGGCCCTGACCCGGCGTCCGACGGCGGAGCTGCTCGCCGAGGAGCTGCGCCGCCTGGACCCGGACGAGGTCTACGAGGCCGCGGTCCGGCGGGTCGCCCGCACGAGCAAGTCCTGACGGAGGGCGTCCCGCGGCGGGTCCGCGGGGCGCCCTCCCGCCGGGGCGTTCCGGCCCCGGATCCTTCGAGTCCTCCGAGGCTCCCGTGGGTCTTCCGGTCCCGCCGGGACTCCGCGGGTCTTCCGATTCCACGAGTCAGAGAGAGCGCGCTGTGAGTGTTCCCAACGTCGTCGTCCACCGCGACGCCGACATGCTGGCCAAGGCCGTCGCCGCCCGGGTGATCACCCGCCTGGTCGACGCGCAGTCGGCCAAGGGCTCGGCCTCCCTGGTCCTGACCGGCGGCACCGTGGGCATCGCCACCCTGGCCGAGATCGCCGCCAGCCCGGCCCGCGACGCCGTCGACTGGCGCAACCTGGACATCTGGTGGGGCGACGAGCGCTTCCTGCCCTCCGGTGACCCCGACCGCAACGAGACCGGCGCCCGCAAGGCGCTGCTGGACCACGTCGATCTCGACCCGGCGCGCGTGCACGTGATGCGCGGCCCCGACTCCGGCATGACCGCCGAGGAGTCCGCGGACGCCTACGCCGAGGAGCTGCGCGGCGCCGCCCGGCACGAGGACCACGGCCCGGCGCCCTCCTTCGACGTGCTGCTGCTGGGCATGGGCCCGGACTCGCACGTGGCGTCGCTGTTCCCCGGGATGCCCGCGCTGTACGACACCCGGCCGGCGGTCGCCGTGCACGGCTCCCCCAAGCCGCCGCCCACCCGGATCTCGCTGACGATGCCGGTCATCCAGGGCGCACGCGAGGTGTGGGTGGTCGCGGCGGGCGCGGACAAGGCGGGGGCCGTACGGCTGGCGCTGTCGGACGACTCGGGACCGGTGCAGGTCCCGGCGGCCGGGGCCCGGGGGCGGCGGCGCACCCTGTTCCTGCTGGACCGCGCCTCCGCGTCGAAGATCCCCGCCTCCCTGAGCCGGATCTCCTCCCCCTGAGGGACCCTGGGGCGGACCCGGAGGAGCCGGCGGGTCCCGCTCCACCGGGGAGGTGCGGGATGATCGCGGTATGCGGTTCGCCATTCTCGGCCCCCTCGAGGTGCGCTCTCCCGACGGTGCGGCGGTCTCCGTGGGCGGGCCCCGGTCGCGGGCGCTGCTCGTGATGCTGCTGCTCGACGCGGGCCGGGCGGTCGGGCTGGACGAGCTGGTCGACGGCCAGTACGGCGAGACCCCTCCGGCCGACGCGGTGGGCGCGGTGCAGGCCCAGGTCTCCCGGCTGCGCCGCGCCCTGCCCGCCGGGCTGCTGGAGTTCCACGGCAGCGGCGGCTACCGGCTCGCGGTCGATCCCGGCGACGTCGACGCCCACCGGTTCCAGGACCTCGCCCGCGCGGGGCGGCGAGCGCTGACGGCCGGGCGGCCCGAGGCCGCGACCGGCCCGCTGCGGGAGGCGCTCGGCCTGTGGCGCGGACCGGCCCTGGCCGACCTGCCCTCCGGGCGGGCGCGGGCGGCCCTGCTGGAAGAGCTCCGGCTGGCGGCGACCGAGGACCTCGTCGAAGCGGAGCTCGCCCTCCCCGGGGGCACGTCCGTGGCGGAGCTGCGCCGGCTGGTGGCCGGGCACCCGCTGCGGGAGCGGTTCGCCGGGCAGCTGGTGCGGGCCCTGCACGCGGAGGGGCGGCGGGGCGAGGCGCTGGCGGCGTTCGCCGAGACCCGGCGGGTGCTCGCCGAGGAGCTCGGCGCCGACCCCTCCCCCGAGCTGGCCGCGGCGCATCTGGCCGTGCTGCGCGCCGAGGAGCCCGCACCTGCGGCGCGGCGGGGGCCGAGCGCCTGGTCACGGCGCTCACCGGGCAGGAGCTCCTGCTCGTCCTGGACAACTGCGAGCACGTGGTCGCCTCCGCCGCCGGGCTGGTCCGCAGGCTGCTGGACGCCTGCCCCGGGGTGAGCGTCCTGGCCACCGGCCGCGAGCCTCTCGGCCTCACCGGTGAGGTGCTGGTGCCGCTGGCACCGCTGGCCGTACCACCGCCCGGGTCCTCGCCGGCCGTCGCGGCGGCCCATCCCGCGGTGCGGCTCTTCGCCGACCGGGCGGCGGCCGTGCGGCCCGGCTTCGAGATCGGCCCGGACACCGTGGAGGCGGTCGTGCGGATCTGCGCCGCGCTGGACGGGTTGCCCCTGGCCCTGGAGCTGGCGGCGGCGCGGCTGCGGTCGTTCACCGCCGAGGAGGTCGCCGCCCGCCTGGCCGAGCACGGGAGGTTCCGGTTGCTGTCGCGGGGCGACCGTACGGCGGCGGTCCGGCACCGCACGCTGCGCGCGGCGGTGGAGTGGAGCTGGGACCTGCTCACGCCGGAGGAGCAGGTCGTGGCCAGGCGGTTCGCCGTGTTCGCGGGAGGCGTGTCCCTGGAGGCGGTCGAGGCGGTGTGCGGGGTGGCCGACGCCGCCGGGACGCTGGCCGACCTGGTGGACAGGTCGCTGGTCGAGCGGGACGGCGACCGCTACCGGATGCTGAGCACGATCCGGTTGTTCTGCGCCGAGCGGCTGGACGAGGCCGGGGAACCGGAGCGGCTGCGCGGCGCCCACGCCCGCTTCTTCCTCGGTCTGGCGCAGCGCGCCGACCCGCACCTGCGCGGGGCCGGGCAGCTGCGGTGGCTGGCCCGGCTCTCCGCGGACCACGCCGACCTGGCGGCCGCGCTCCGCTGGGCCGGCCCTGGGACGGCTGGGCCGGGCCCTGCTGGCGCTGCTGGGCGGTGATCCGGACCGGGGCGAGCGGGAACTGGAGGAGACGGCGGCGGTCTTCGCTCCCTGGGAGAACGCTGGGGGACGGCCCAGTGCCTGGACTCGCTCGCCCTGTGCGCGGGCCGGCGCGGCGAGTGGGCCCGCGCCGGCGACCTGTGGCGGGAGTCCCTGGAGCTGCTGGAGCAGCTCGGCGCCGGCGAGGAGAGCGCCGACGTGCTGGGGCACCGGGCCGAGGCCCTGGTCCGTTCGGGTGATCTGGCCGGCGCCGCCGCCGACTACCGGCGGGCCGCGGAGCTCGCCCGCGCGGCGGGCCGGCCGGACGTGCCCGCCGCGATCCTGCTGGGACTGGGGGAGATCGCACGGTTCGAGGGTGACCTGGCGGAGGCCCGCCGCCTGCTCGAAGCGGCGCTGCGGAGCGCGGAGACCGGGCTGTTCGGCGCCGAGGGGACGCGGGCGCGGGTGCTCACCGCGCTGGGGCGGCTGGCCTCGGCCGAAGGCAGGCCCGCCGAGGCCCGGCTCCGCCACCGGTGGGCGGTGGCCTGCGCGCTGGACTCGTCGCTGCCGGTGGACCTCGCCGACGCCGCCGAAGGGTTGGCCGGGGCCGCGCTGCTGGAGGACGCGGGCGGGCGGGCGGCGCTGCTGCTGGGCGTGGCGGTGGCGTTGCGCGGGACGGTCGCCGCCGGTGACCGCGACGCCGCCCGGACCGCCGAGGCCGCGCGCCGCCTCACCGGTGCGGAGGCGTTCGCGGCGGAGTTCTCCCGCGGGGCCGCGCTGAGCCACGAGGCGGCGCTGAGCGTGCTGAAGGAGGAAGCGCCGACCGCGGCGGAGGAGGCTCTGCCGTACCAGAAGGCCGGCGGCCCGGCCGGCTGACAGCGCCCGGCGGTGCGGGCCGGCGGGTGTCAGCGGGCCGTCGACGGGTTGTCGATGGTCCCGGCGATGCTTCGGGGCATGAAGAACAGCAACGTCCTCATCTCCGGCGCGAGCATCGCCGGCCCCGCGCTCGCCCACTGGCTGAGCCGTCACGGCTGCGCCGTCACCGTCGTCGAGAAGGCGCCCGCACTCCGGGCGGGCGGCCAGGCCGTCGACTTCAAGGGGTCGGCCCACCTGGCCGTGCTGGAGCGCATGGGCATCCTGGCGGAGGTGCGGCGGCGCCAGACCGGCGGCACCGACCAGACCGTCGTCGACGCCGACGGCCGTACGCTGGCGGTCATCCCGGGCGAGTTCACCGGCGGCGACGTCGAGATCCTCCGCGGCGACCTCGCCGCCCTGCTGTACGAGCGGACCGCGGCGGACTGCGAGTACGTCTTCGGCGACTCCATCACGTCACTGACCGAGGCGGCCGGCGGCGTGCACGTGACCTTCGAGCGGGGCGCGCCGCGCACCTTCGACCTCGTCGTCGGCGCGGACGGCATCCACTCCAACGTGCGGCGGCTGGCCTTCGGCCCCGAATCGGACCACGTGCGCTTCCTCGGCCACTATTACGCGCTGGCCGACCTCGGCGCCGGCCTCGATCCCGGTACCGGTTCCGGCGGCGCGATGTACAACGAGCCGGGCCGGATGGCCGCTCTCGGCGGCCCCGAGTCTCCCGCGTTCTTCGTCTTCGCCTCCGGGCCGCTCGACTACGACCGCTACGACACCGAGGCGCAGAAGCGGATCCTGGCCGAGGTCTACCGGGGCGCGGGCTGGCGGGTCCCGGAACTGCTCGCCGCGCTGCCGGGCGCCCGCGACCTCTATCTCGACTCGATCAGCAAGGTCGAGATCGACCGCTACGCCGAGGGGCGGGTGGTGCTGCTCGGCGACGCCGCCTACGGCAACACCCTGGGCGGCTTCGGCACCGGACTGGCCGTCGTGGGGGCGTACGTGCTGGCCGGCGAGCTGGTCGCGGCGGGCGGTGACCACCGCACGGCGTTCCGGCGGTACGAGGAGGTGCTCCACCGCTACGCCAAGGTGGCCCGGAGCGCCAGCGCCGGTTCCTTCCTCGCCCCGGCGACGCGCCGGGGGATCGGCATGCGCAACCTCATGTTCCGGCACCGGTTCCTGCTGCGCATGATGCTGAGGGCGGCAGACGGGTTCGCCACGGACGTCGAGCTGCCCGACTACACCGCGGCACCCGGATCCTCCGTCACGGCCTGAACCCGGCCGGAGCCCGCACGTCCGGGGTGTAGGCGGTCAGCCGGGCGTAGGCGGTCTCGGCACTGTAGCCGCCGCTGGATCGACGGCGGGGCGCGGGACCGACCTCGGGACGGAAATTCGGATGCGCACTATCTGTTGATTTAGGCATCATTTCGGTCATGGATGCGAGAATCACGGAGCCGGAGCGGCTGGGACGGAGCAGGCTTCCCGACGGCCGGTCGCTGGGCTGGGCCGAGTGGGGGCCGACGGGCGGGGCACCGGTGCTGCTCTGCCCGGGCGCGGCCACGAGCCGGTGGCTGGGGTTCGGCGCGGACGTCCTGGACGACCTCGGGGTCCGCCTCGTCTCGGTGGACCGTCCCGGCCTCGGCGCCTCCGATCCCGCCCCCGGCCGGACGCTGCAGGACTGGGCGGACGACGTGCGCCACCTCGCCGTGGACCGCAGGCTGGACGGTCTGGCGGTCGTCGGCTACTCGCAGGGCGCGCCCTTCGCCCTGGCGTGCGCGGCGGCGGGGCTCGCCACGTCCGCGGCGATCGTCTCCGGCACCGACGAGCTGGCCGCGCCCGGGTTCGCCGACGCGCTGGTCCCCCAGGTCCGGGGCATGGTGGACGCCGTGGCGAGCGATCCCGCCGCAGCGGAGGCGTCCTTCGCCGGCTTCGGTAACCCCGAGACGATGTGGCAGATCGCCATCGCGGGCGCCTCCTCCGTCGACCGCGAGGTCTACCTGCAGCCGCCGTTCGAGCGGGCCTACCGCCGGGCCATGGCCGAGGCGTTCTCCCAGGGACCCGCCGGGTACGCCCGCGACACCGTCCTGGCCTCGGGCCGCTGGCCGTTCGATCCCGCGGACGTCACCGTCCCGGTCGACCTCTGGTACGGCCCGCACGACACCAGCCCGGTCCACTCCCCCGACCTCGGCGCCACCCTGGCCCGCCGCATCCCCACCGCCCGCCGCCGCGTCGTCCCCGAGGCGGGCGGCTCGCTGCTGTGGACCCACTCGGCGGAGATCCTCCGCTCACTGCTCCGAGGCGCCACCGGGGCCTAGTCCTACGAAGCCGGGACGTCACGGAGCGAAGTGCAGGCGAAACGCATACACCGCCGGCCGGAGCGTCGATGACCTTCCGGCCGGCAGCACCCAGCCGGTCGACGCCGAGGGGTACGGCCACCTCCGGTACGGCTTCACGCGATTCCGGGAGAATCGGAAATCCCCCGCCCCGAAGCGCGACCGAATAACAGCGCCGCAGATTTCGCTTCATACTGACGACCGAATATCCGGTCCCCCTTGAAAGGGCCTTTGCCGTGGGGCTCCGGACCGGTCCGTTTCCCGGCGAAGCCCCCGGTCTGCCGCCGGGCCTCCCGACGATCGCCTCGACCGGGCTTTCACCGGCAGGCGACGACGGGTGTACGAACAACGAGGTCCATCGCCGCGCCAAGGCTTCGCCTTTCCGTTCCGCAGGGCGCACGAAAAGCCCCAGTGTTTCTTTATCGAGACATATGAAAACAGACATGATCCGTTGTCTTTGCGATAGTCGAAGTCATGGCTGATACGGCGACAACGGATGCGGCGGTGAGCCTGAAGGGCTTGCGTAAGACCTTCGGTGAAGTGCGGGCGGTCGATGATCTGAGCCTGCGCATCGCGGCGGGCGAGGTGGTCGCCCTGCTGGGACCGAACGCGGCGGGCAAGACCACCACGATGGAGATGCTGCTCGGCCTGACCACCCCGGACAGCGGGGAGGTCGAGCTGTTCGGCAGGCCCTCCCGCCGGGCCGCGGCCGACGGGCTGGTCGGCGCGATGCTCCAGTCGGGCGGTTTCCTGAGCGAGATGACCAGCCGGGAGATCGTCCAGGTGATGGCCGCGCAGTACCCCAAGGCGATGAAGGTGGACGACGCCATCGCCCGGGCGGGGGTGACGAAGTACGCCAGGCTCAAGTACGGCGGGCTGTCCGGCGGCCAGAAGCAGCGGACGCGGTTCGCCGCGGCCCTGGTGTGCGACCCCGACCTGCTGGTGCTGGACGAGCCGACCGTGGCGATGGACGTGCAGAGCCGCCAGGAGTTCTGGGCGGCGATGCGCGACTACACGACCACGGGACGCACCGTGGTGTTCGCCACCCACTATCTGGCCGAGGCGCAGGACTTCGCCGACCGCGTGGTGCTGATGCGGCACGGAAGGATCGTCGCCGACGGCTCGGTGGACGCGATCGTCGCCAAGGTCGACGGGCGCACCATCAGGGCGACGGTCGAGGGGACCAGCGCCGAACTGCTGGCCGCCCTGCCGGGGGTGGGCACCGCCCGGCTCCGCGGCGGGCAGGCCGAGCTGCACTGCTCCGACTCCGACGCCGCGCTGCGCGCGCTGCTGGCGGAGCATCCCCGCGCGCGTGACATCTCGGTGACGGCGATGTCGCTGGAGGACGCGTTCGTGGCGCTGACCGCCGACGAACCTGTCGTGGAAGAGGTCTGACCATGGGCGCGCTGATCTGGACCGAGCTCAAGGTCCTTTCCAGGTCGATCGAGTTCCTCGTCGTCACCATCGCGTTCCCGATGGTGTTCTTCCTCGTCATGTCGGAGGTCTTCGGCTCGGATCGGGCCGGCGGACTGGACATGGACACCTACATGATGATCAGCATGGCGGCGTTCGGCGCCATGTCGGTGGCGTTCGCCGTGGGCCCCCGGGTCGGCCTGGAGCGACAGGCCGGATGGAACAGGCAACTGCGGCTCACCCCCCTGCCGGGCTGGGGATACGTCGCCGTCAAGATCTCGGTGGCGATGATCCTCGCGCTTCCGGCCGTGCTGCTCGTCTTCCTGGCCGGACTGCTGATCAAGGGCATCGAGCTCACCGCCGGGCAGTGGCTGGCGGTCGTCCTCTCCTGCTGGATCAGCTCGCTGCCGTTCGCCGTACTCGGTCTGCTCATCGGGATGGCCGTCAAGCCGGATTCGGCGCAGCCGATCGGCCTCGCGGTCTATCTGCCGATGGCCATGCTCGGCGGACTGTGGATGCCGGTGGACATCCTGCCGGGCTTCATGGCCTCGCTGGCCAAGGCGCTGCCGAGCTACTGGCTCGCGGAGATCACCCGTGACCGGCTCACCGGGGCGGCGTTCGACCTGCTGGGCGCCGGGGTGATGGCGGCGTGGTTCCTGGTCGCCCTGGCCCTGGTGATCGGCCTCTACCGCCGCGACGCGGCCAGGGTGTAGGCGGGGGTCCGGGGGCGGCGTACGGGGCCTAGAATGCCGGTCGGAGTCGGACCCGGGAGGCACGTGTGGACGTGGGCGGCGCGGGGACCGTACGGCGGGTGCTCCCGGACGGTCCGTCGCCGGCGGAGGAGGGGGCGCTGTTCGTCTACGGGACGCTGATGTTCCCCGAGGTGCTGCGGGCGCTGCTCGGCCGGGTTCCGGAAAGCGCCCCGGCCGCCGTCGCCGGGTGGCGGGCCGCCCGCCTGCCCGGTCACGTCTACCCGGTGCTCGTGCCCGCCGAGACGGGTACGGCGCGCGGGCTGCTGCTCACCGGCCTGACCGCCGGCGAGTGGCGCGTCCTGGACGAGTACGAGGGGCCGCTGTACGACCTGCGGCCGGTCGTGCTGACGGACGGACGCCGGGGCCGGGCCTACATCAGCGCCGACCCGTCGGCGGCGTCCGCCGAGGACTGGGACGCCGGCCGCTTCGCGGCCGAGCACCTGAGCGCCTATCTGGGCGAGTGCGCCGGCTGGGCGACCGAGGACGGACGGGCCGGGTAGCGCCGGGTGCTGCCGGGCCTGGGCGGCGCTCAGGCCCGGATGGCCCCAGGCATGGATGGCCTCAGGCACGGGCGGCCCCCAGGCGCCGGCGGCGCTCAGGCATGAACGGCCCCCAGACATGAACGGCCCTCGGACATCAGCGGCGCTCACGCGCGGGCGGCCTCCGGCGGCGGGTCGCCGGTGAGGGCGGCGATCACGGCGCCGACCAGGTGCTCCTCGACTTCGCCGGCGCTCCTGCCCCGGTCGGCCGTCAGCTGCTCCCAGACGGGGACCGAGGTCATCGCCCACGCCAGGTCGGCGGCGACGTCCGGGGCCAGGCCGGGCCTCAGCCGCCCGGCGGTCCCCAGCCGGCGCGCGGCGAGGAGGAACCCCTCGTGGAGCTCGCCCATCCGGTCGTTCCAGGCCGCGGCGGCGTCGGGGTCGTCACGGCGGGAGGCCAGCAGCACCGAGGCCACCGGATGGATCACCGCCGCGTAGCGCAGCCAGACGCGCAGGAAGGCGCGGAACGCCTCGACGGGCTCCTCCCCGGTCAGCGCCTTCTCGCAGTGCGCGCGGATCCCGTCGCGCTCGTCCATGTCCCGCACGACGGCCACGAGCAGGCTCGCCCGGGAGGCGAAGTGGAGGTAGACCGCCTGCCGGGAGATCCCGGCCGCGCGGGCCACGTCGGCCATCGAGGCCCGGGGGCCCTGCTCGGTGATGAGCCGCCGGGCGGTCTCCAGGATGCGCGATCGCGTGCTTGACACGCGTCAAGCATAGCTCTAGCTTGACACGCGTCAAGCAGAAGAGTCCCGAGGAGACACCCGATGGACACCACCCACCCGGCGGTCGCCGCCGCGCTCACCGCGATGGGCGCGGTCGGCGCCGGCGACCGGGACGCCTGGCTCGCCTGCTACGCGCCGGACGCCGTGCTCCACGACCCGGTCGGCGGCTCTCCGCTGGACCCCGACGGCACCGGGCTGCGGGGGACGGACGCCCTCGAACGCTTCTGGGATCTCACCGTCGCCGCCAACGAGGTGCGTTTCGAGATCGCCGCGGTGCATCCGGCGGGCGACGAGGCGGCGGTCGTGGCCTCGGTCTCCGCCCGCTTCCCCACCGGCGGCTCCGCCGCCTACGACGGCGTCTTCGTCTACCGGGCAGGCGGCGACGGGCGGATCGTCTCGCTGCGCGCCTACTGGGACCTGCACGCCGTCCTGGCCGCGCTCGGCGGCTGACGGCTCCGGCGACCCCGCGGAGCCGGCCGGGTCCGCAGCGCCCCGGCAGGCCCTGGGTCCGCCGGTGAGGCCGGAGCCCGAGCCCGGACGCGCGGCGGAGACCGTCCCGCCGGGCGCTCTCAGAGCAGGGCGTCGATCTCGGCGGTCAGGGAGCGCTTGGCGGCGGGGTCGAGGCAGGAGGCGGTGACGGCGTTGCGGGCCAGGGCCGCCAGGGCCGGGCGGTCGAGGCCGAAGACGTCGGCGGCGACGCGGTACTCGTTCGTCAGCGTGGTGGCGAACATCGGCGGGTCGTCGCTGCCCAGCGTGACGGACAGCCCCTCGGCCAGCAGGCGCGGGAGCGGGTGGTCCTCGATCCGGGTGACCTGGCCGGTACGGACGTTGGAGGTGGGGCAGACGTCCAGCCAGATGCGCTCGTCCCGCAGCCGGTCGACGAGGCGGGGGTCGTCCAGGCAGGAGATGCCGTGCCCGATCCGCTCGGCGCCGAGGTGGTCGACGACCTCCCAGATCGTCTCGGGGCCGGTCATCTCCCCCGCGTGCGGCACGCTGCGCAGACCGGCGGCCGTGGCCGCGCGGAAGGCGTCCCGGAAGGCGTCGCGGTGGTGGATCCTCTCCTGCTCGATCCCGGCCAGGCCGAAAGCTACCAATCCCTGGGGAGGTTCCTGCAGAGCGTGGTCCAGGGTGATCCGGGCGGCCTCGGCACCGTACTCGCCGGGGATGTCGAAGATGTAGCCGACCCGGACGCCGTGCTCGTCCAGGGACCGCCGGGCGGCGAGGTCCAGCGCCTCGGTGACCTCCCTCGGCGGCATCCCGACGACGTGGTGGGCGTACGGCGTGACGGTCACCTCCGCGTAGCGCCCGTTCTGCGCGGCCAGGTCCCGCGCCAGGCCCGTGACCAGGGTGGCCACGTCCTCGGGCTCGCGGACCAGGGCGTTGACCGCGCCATAGGCGACGGCGAACTCGGCGAAGTCCCGGAACCGGTAGAACGCCCGCAGCTCCTCCTCGGTGGTCGGCACCCCGCCGCCGGGGTGGCGGCGGGACAGTTCGAGGACCGTGGGCACCGAGGCCGAGCCGACGAGGTGGACGTGGAGCTCGGCCTTGGGCAGCGCGTCGATGAAGTCGTGGATCGTCATGCGGCCGACCTTAGGCAGCCGGGGCGGTGCCGGGTAGAGATCGGGCATGAATCTCACATGAGAATGTCAAATTCTATTCTTCGTCGGCCCGGGATCCTCCGCCCCGCGGAGAGCGGCGAGACGGCTTCGACTGCCGGTCGCCGGAGGACCTGTGCCGGAACTTCCGCTCCGGCACCGGAACGAGTCTCACTCCAGAGCGTCGCCCTTGCCGGCTTGCCCGGTCCACCCTCCTGTCCATCCGCCCAAATAGTGGAATAAAGCATTCCATTCCGCTATACTGGAGGAGACGAAAGGACATGAGATGAACTCCGGCTGGATTCTGCTCGACGCCTCGCACGACGCCCTCCGCACGGTCGTGGCCGGCCTCCCCGCCGACGCCATGGAGCTGCCCACCCCCTGCACCGACTGGAACGTCACCCAGGTGATCCAGCACGCCGCGGGCGACCAGGTCGCCTACGCCGCCTTCCTGACCGGAGAGCCCGGCCCGGAGGAGAACCCCTTCGCTCCGTCCGGCTCGCTGAGCGGCGAGCCGCTGGCCCACGTGGAGGCCGCCATGGAGCGCTCGGCCAAGGCGTGGGCGGCGGTCGACAGGGACGCCGCCGAGGTGCCCGTGCCGATGCCGCCGAACAAGATGGCGCCCTGGCTGGGCGCGGGCGCGTGCGCGCTCGACGCGGCCGTGCACGCCTGGGACATCGCGGTCGCCACGGGCCGGCCGTCCCCGCTCACCCCGCAGCTGGCGCGGGAGCTGCTGGTGGTGGCACGGGAGACCGCCGAGCCGGTGCGCGGCTTCGCCTACGCCGCCGCGCTGGCCCCCGAGCCCGGCGACGACGAGGTCGCGGCCCTGCTGCGCCACCTGGGCCGCGACCCGCACTGGACCCCCTGAGGACGGCCGGCAGGGATCTCCGGCGCATCCCGTGTGCGACCGAGGGGAGCCGCTCCGCGACCCGGTGTGGCTTCGGGGGCCCGGCCGGCTCGCGGAGTCCGCCGGAGATCTGTGGAGATATGTCCTCCCGCTGACCGGAGGGCCTGGCGCATAGTGGGGTCAAGAGCAACTCGACGCCCCATCGGAGGCCCTTCGTGTTCGAGCGCTTCACCGACCGTGCCCGCCGCGTCGTGGTCCTGGCCCAGGAGGAGGCCCGGCGGCTCAGCCACGACCACATCGGCACCGAGCACGTCCTGCTCGGCCTGCTCGGGGAGGAGGACGGCGTCGCGGCCCGCGCGCTGCAGTCCTTCGGCATCGGCCTGGAGCAGGTCCGCAGCGACATCGAGAAGATCATCGGTCAGGGTTCGGCCCCGCCGCCCGGGCACGTCCCGTTCACCCCCCGCGCCAAGAAGGTGCTGGAGCTGTCGCTGCGGGAGGCGCTCGACCTGCGCCACACCTACATCGGCACCGAGCACATCCTGCTGGGCCTGATCCGCGAGGGCGAGGGGCTCGCCGCGCAGGTGCTGACCAAGCGGGGAGCGCGGCTGGAGGCCGTGCGCGCCCATGTGGTCGCGGTGCTCGACGGCCGGGGCGGGGACCGGGGCCGGCTGGTCACCGCCGAGGAGGTGCTCACCGGGCTGGGGCCGTCGCTGGGCGGGAAGCTGGACCGGATCCAGGAGAGCCTGGACCGGATCGAGCGCCGGCTGGACGCCCTGGGCGCCCCGCAGGCACCCGATGCTCCGGGCGCCCGGCAGGCGCCGGACGGCACGGCGGCGGCACGGCCGGCGGCGGAGCCGCCGGAGGCCGGGGCCGCCGGGCGGGAGGGGTGATCCCCCCGGTTCGAAGGGCCCTGAGCTCCCTTCGAACCAGGAGGACCGGGTGATGGGTTCAGCTCGGGGACGCCGTCGCCATCACGCCTAGGGCCAGCCTGGCTTCCACCACGCCGGGGTCGTCGGTGTAGCCGAGCGTCGCGCCGAGCGAGACCAGGAGCCTGCGCATCCGCACGTTGTCGGAGAGCAGCGTCGCCTTCACCTCGGCGAAGCCCAGGTCGCGGGCCTCCGCGACGAGCATCCGGGCCAGGGCGGCGCCCAGTCCCCTGCCCTGCCAGCGGTCCTCGACCAGGAAGGCCAGCTCGGCGATCCCCGGGTCGGGGGTGAACACCAGGCTGGCCAGCGCGACCACCTGCCCGTCGCGCCCGGCGACGATCGAGTGGCCGCGCTCCCGGTCGCAGAGCCGGTCGAAGACGCGCTCGGGCAGCGTGGGCATCGCCGTGAAGTAGCGGAAGCGGCGGCTCTCCGGCGAGCAGCGGTCGTGCAGGTCGCGCACGGCCTCCCGGTAGACGCGGGTGAGCGGCCGCACCTCGGTCTCGGTGCCGTCGGCCAGCTTGACGGACCGCTCGGCCGGGTCGATCTCCTCGGCCGGGGGCTGGGCCAGCCGGACGAACGAGGCGGCGCGGGCCGCCTCGGTCAGCGTGAACGGCAGGTCGCCGCGGCGCACCCGGATCGCCCGGCGGTCGGCCACGGGCAGGGTGAGGAGGGTCGGATCGGGCAGGTCACTCATATCGGAACCGTAGACCCAGCGGGCGTCGTCCGCGCGCAGCAGCTCCTTGAGCAGCTCCGGCAGGCGCCAGGGCGTGGTCCGCAGCCGGGAGGCGAGCAGCAGGGCCCGGGTGGGCTCGTCGGTCAGCTCGTGGGCGCCGGCGGGCACGACCTGGACCCGCCGCCCGCCGACCGCCTCCAGCGCCTCCCGAACCGCCTCGGGGGCCGCCGGGATCTCGGCGACGAACTCGTCCACCGTGCCGTCGGCGTCGGGGTGGACGCTCAGGCCGAGGATGTTGCCGCCCTTCTCCGCGAGCGCGGTGGCCAGCGACGCCAGCCGTCCCGGCCGCTCGTCCACCGTCGTACGAATCCGCAAGAACCCCATCGGAACGCTCCCTCCGTCTGGCACAGAGCCTGACGGAGTCCCGTTACAGCGCTGCTACGCGCGGGTGAGGTGCCCGTTACATCGACAAAGATCACTCATGACGCGGTTGCGCAACGGTTTCCGTCGGAACGCGCGGCTCGACTGACGGATATAGCAGGATATTGGGCCATGAGTACGCGTGTCCCTCTTTCGGATGACTTCGTCAACGGTGACGTCTCTTTCTGGTTCCGCTCCCTCGGCGCCCCCGAGGCGGGAACGCCCCTCGACGGCGACCGCGACGCCGACGTGGTGATCGTCGGCGGCGGCTACACCGGGCTGTGGACCGCGTACTACCTGAAGAAGGCCGACCCGGCCCTGCGCGTCGTCGTGCTGGAGAAGGAGTTCGCCGGGTACGGCGCGTCCGGGCGCAACGGCGGCTGGCTGGTCGGCGAGCTGGCCGGGACCCCCGAGCGCTACGCGCGCACGCACGGGGACGACGCGGCCCGGCGCTTCCAGCGGGTGATGTTCGAGACGGTCGACGAGGTCGTCGCCGTGGCCCGGGACGAGCGGATCGACGCCGACGTCGTCAAGGGCGGCGTCACCACCGTCGCCACCAACGCCGCCCAGGAGCGGCGCCTGCACGAGCTGGTCGCCCACGCGCGCCACTGGGGCTGGACCGAGGACGACCTGCGGCTGCTGGAGCCGGAGGAGAGGGAGCGCCGCCTGCGGGTCGGCGGGGCGGTCGGCGCGGTCTGGAGCCCGCACTGCGCCAGGGTCCAGCCGGCCAAGCTGGTCCGCGGCCTGGCGGAGACCGTCCGGGGGCTCGGGGTGGAGGTCTTCGAACGCACCCCGGTGACCGGGATCGCGCCGCGCACGGCGCGCACGCCGTACGGGACGGTCCGCGCCGACTACGTCATCCGGGCCACCGAGGGGTTCACCGCGGAGATGCGGCAGTACCACCGGGCCTGGCTGCCGATGAACAGCTCGATGATCGTCACCGAGCCGTTGGGCGGGCTGTGGGACGAGATCGGCTGGGAGGGCTGCGAGCTCCTCGGCGACCTGGCCCACTACTACATGTACGCGCAGCGGACCGCCGACGGGCGGATCGCGTTCGGCGGTCGCGGCAAGCCCTACCTGTACGGCTCGCGGGTGGACGACCGGGGGCGCACGCACGCCTGGACGGTCGAGGCCCTGTGGGAGCTGCTGACGCAGATGTTCCCCGCGGTGCGGGCCTCGCGCGTGGCCCACGCCTGGTCGGGGGTGCTGGGCGTGCCGCGCGACTGGTGCGCGACCGTGCACGTGGACCACGCCACCGGGATCGGCTGGGCGGGCGGCTACACCGGCCACGGGGTGTCCGCGGCCAACCTCGCCGGCCGTACCCTGCGGGATCTGGTCCTGCGCGAGGAGACCGAGCTGGTCTCCCTGCCCTGGGTGGACCGCAAGGTGCGAAGCTGGGAGATCGAACCGCTGCGCTGGATCGGGGTGCACGCCATGTACGACCTGTACCGCCGGGCCGACGCCCGGGAGCGGGCCGGGCTCGGCCGCACCTCCGTGCTGGCCCGGCTGGCCGACTCCATCACCGGCCGCTGACACGACCACCGCTGACACGACGACCGCAGATCCAGAGAGGATCAACGCATGACGGACCTGCTCTTCCGGGGCGGGCGCGCCTTCCTGGCCGCCGGCTCCTTCGCCGAGGCCGTACTGGTCCGCGACGGGCGGATCGCCGCCGTCGGCGCCGAGGCCGAGCTGGCGCGGCTGGCCGCCCCCCGCTGCGAGACCGTCGACCTGGGCGGCGGCCTGCTGGTCCCGGGGATCACCGACGCCCACATGCACCCGGTCCAGGCCGGGCTGGAGCGGGCCAGGTGCGACCTGTCGGCGGTCTACGGGCTGCCGGAGTACCTGGAGAAGATCGTCGGCTACGCCGCCGCCCATCCGGACCGGGAGTGGATCGACGGCGGCGGCTGGGACATGTCGGCCTTCCCCGGCGGCCTGCCGCACCGCTCGCAGCTCGACTTCCTCGACCGGCCCGTCTACCTGATCCAGCGCGACCACCACGCCGCCTGGGTGAACGGCCGAGCCCTGGAGATCGCCGGGATCACCCGCGACACCCCCGACCCGGCCGACGGCCGGATCGAGCGCGACGCCGACGGCGCGCCGAGCGGCGTGCTGCACGAGGGCGCGATGGACCTGGTGGGGCTGCTCGCCCCGCGGCCGACCGGGCAGGACCTGCTGGAGGCGCTGCTGGACGCCCAGTCCCACCTGTTCTCCCTGGGGATCACCGGCTGGCAGGACGCCATCGTCGGCTCCTACGCCGGTTCGGACGACCAGCTGCCCACCTACGTCTCCGCCGCGTCCTCCGGGAGGCTCAAGGCCCGCGTGACCGGCGCGCTCTGGTGGGACCGGGCACGCGGCGCCGAGCAGATCGACGAGCTGCTGGAGCGCCGTAAGGCCGCCGAGGGCCTGGAGACGTTCCGGGCCGGCTCGGTGAAGATCATGCAGGACGGCATCACCGAGAACTTCACCGCCGCGGTGATCGAGCCCTACTGCCGCTGCGGCGGGACGGGCCTGTCCTACGTCGACCCCGAGGCGCTGAAGGGGTACGTCGCCGAGCTGGACCGGCACGGCTTCCAGGTGCACTTCCACGCGATCGGCGAGCGGGCCGTGCGCGAGGCGCTGGACGCGCTGGAGGGCACCGACCCGGTCAACCGCCACCACATCGCGCACCTGCAGATCGTCACCCCGGCCGACGTGCCGCGCTTCGCCCGGCTCGGCGTCACGGCCAACCTGCAGCCGCTGTGGGCCACCCACCACGCGCAGATGGACGAGCTGACCATCCCGTTCCTGGGCGAGGAGCGCTCGTCCTGGCAGTACCCCTTCGCCGACCTGCTGCGCGCGGGCACCCGGTTCTGCGCGGGCAGCGACTGGCCGGTCTCCAACGCCGACCCGCTCCAGGGCATGCACGTGGCGGTCAACCGCACCGAGCCGGGCGGCTCGGTGCACGCGGACTACCCTACGGCGCAGACGCCGTTCCTGCCGGGGCAGGCGATCGACCTGGCCACCGTGCTGACCGCCTACACGGCCGGGTCGGCGTGGATCAACCACGACGACGACGCGGGCACGATCACGGCCGGCAACCGCGCCGACCTCGTGGTGCTGGACCGCGACCCGTTCGCCGGGCCGCAGGAGGACATCTGGCGCACGAGGGCCGCCATGACCTTCGTGGGCGGCGAGCAGGTGCACTGACCCGCGGCCCGGCGCTCCGGCGTCCCCTGACCCGCGCCGCGGCCGGTCAGGGGACGCCGACGACTCAGCGGGCGGGCACGGTCGCCCGGACCAGCCGGCACAGGTCGGCCGGGCGCAGGGCGTCGGAGCGGCGCCAGAGCGCGGGGTCGACGCTGTCGGCCTGCCGTACGTGCCCGGCCGTCGCGAGACCGTGCCGGTCCAGTACGGCCGACAGGTCGCCGGGGGCGAAGAAGGACAGCCAGGGCTCGCCGCGCTCGGCGGCGGCGGGGAGGGCGAAGTCCGCGTAGGCGCCGCCCCGCTCGTCGCGCAGGTCCGGGGGCAGGGCGTACTCCATGACCAGCTCCGTGCCGGGGGCGAAGCGGCCGACGGCGGCCAGGGTGGCCTCGATCGCGTCCCGGGTGAGGTACATGGACACTCCCAGCCAGCTCACCAGAGCCGGCCTGGACGGATCGAACCCCGCGGAGACCAGACCGGTCACCGGATCACCGGTCTCGAAGTCCACCGGCACGAACGTTCCCTCCGGACGGTCGATCCCCGCGGCCGAGAACAGCTCCCGCTTCCACTGCTGCGTGGCGGGGTGGTCCACCTCGAAGACCTCGACCCGGCCCGCCGGCCCGGAGCGCCGAGCGAAGGTGTCGAGGCCGGCGCCGAGCACCACGTACTGCTCCAGGCCGCCGCGGGCCAGCTCGGCCAGGCGGCGTTCGGTGTAGTGGCTGCGCGCCGTCACCTGGGCGCGGGTGCCCGCCAGGATGAGGTGGTCGCCGTACGCCCGGTGGTAGCCGATGATCTCCTCGGCGAGCGGGCCGAGCAGGGGCGCGGCCTCGGTGTCGCGGAAGATGAAGGGCTCCTGGTCCACCACGAGGTGGGCCGCGCGGGCGGCCGCCGCCATGATCGCGGTCTGGCTCGGCTGTGCTTCGTACATGAACCGTCGTTCCTCTCTCGGCGCTGGGAACGACAATGGTAAACAAAAATAATATCTGTCTCGTCAATCATATCATATATAAATAACTTCCATATATCTTATGAATAAGGAATCAGTAACATATTCTCGCCCATTGACGCTTTTTCGTCCTGATGGCCCAGGTCGTGGCGGGCCTGCAGAAGGCGGTAGGAGATGAGACGAGGTCCCCGGCGGGGCAGCAGCCGACCGAGATCCGACGCCCCGGCCGGGAGCTTCGTTCAGAAGTCCGTCAAGCGCGCCCGTGCCCGCATCCGAGCGATCGGCGGACGCGTCGCGGCGGCCCGGAAAGCCCGAAACATCCCGACCCGGCCGCGTCGTCGCCCTCATCGCGCCTCCGCGATCGTACGGGCCCTCCTCGTCTGGAAGCCGTCGGGGCGGACCGCCCCTCGAGATGGAAAACGCTCATGGTCTTGTTCTCGTGCTTCACATAGCTGCGGATCCGGTGCTGCGTCACAACAGATCCGGTCTCCGCGTACTGCGGCAGTTGCAACTGCCGGGTTCCGTACCGCCAGAGTTTACCTGGAGATCGAACCTTTAATTGACGTCACTGGAACTCGCCGAAAATAGTCTTCGTCCCGACATGCCCAAGGAATGCGGAGATCGAGGACGGAATGCTATCTCGCATCATGTGGAAATGGCCCGGTCGGCTTAGACGGATCGCTATCCTGACGGCGGCGCTGGTATTGGCGCCGACCGCCCTCATCGTGGTGCCACCGGTGGGATCGGCACACGCGGACGCCGGAGGCGAGAGCCGCTTCATCCCCCTGCCACCGGCCTCTCTGCTCGACACCCGCAACGGCACTGGCACTTCGGGCCCGGGGCGAGTTGCGGCACACGGATCGGTGACGTTCCGGGTCGCCGGCCGGGGCGGTGTCCCCGCCTCGGGAGTCTCGGCCGTCGCGCTCAACCTCATCGCGATCAACCCGGTCGCGTTCGGGTGGTTCACCGTCCATCCGTCCGACGCTCCGACGACGGTGTCGACCCTGACCTTCCACGCCGGGGAGAGCGCGGCCGGTGAGGACTTCACGCGCCTCACGTCCACCGGCGAGATAACCGTCGTGAACAACAGCGACGGGGACGTGCATATCTCCGTGGCCGTCGACGGTTACTTCTCCGACACGACCGGCACCGGCGCGGGTGATGAGTACTACCCGCTGTCCACCACGTACATCTACGACACCCGGCCCTCCCTGAGTGCGGGGAGCCCCGCTCGCACGACGCCCGTCCCCGCCAACGGTTCGGTCACCTTCCAGGTCGCCGGTCGAAACAACATTCCCGCCACCGACGTGACAGCGGTGGCCGTCAACATGATCGCCACGGGGCAGACCGCGCGAGGCTGGCTGTCGCTCCACCCCTCCGACGAACCCGACCCCCTGATCTCCAGCGTCGACTACGTTCCAGGAGAGACCGACAGCAGCTTCGAGGTCGTCCGGCTGACCGGCACCGGTCAGATCACGGTGGACAACCACGGGACCAGCCCTGTGCACATCTCGGTCACCGCGCGCGGCTTCTTCAGTGCCGCGACGGGGGACGGAGGCCTGCCGTACAGGTCGGTGGAGTACATCAAGCTCGTCGAAACCCTCACCGGACTCGGAACCGAGAACGGCAGCACGCAACCGCTCGCGGCGGGCGCCACACTGGCGTTCGACGCCACCACCGCCTCCGGCGCTCCCAGCGACGCGGTGTCGGCGGTCGCGCTGAACATCAACGCCCGCCGCCCCACCCACCAGGGCTGGCTGTCGGTCTATCCCGCCGACGAGGACGATCCGGGCATCTCCAGCGTCAACTTCGACGAGGCCGGGGAGAGCACCAACGGGTTCGACCTGGCGATCCCGTCCTCCGACGGAAGAATCCACATCACCAACCACAGCAGCGGAACGGTCCACCTGCAGGTCACCGCGCGCGGGTTCTACATCCACAAGGACCCGGAGGTCATCCCCGACGTCCCGGAGACACTCGACGGCGAGGGAGAGGAACTGGTGCCCCCGGAAGACGGCCAGGTCGGCGCCGCCGCCCGTCGCACGTACAAGGACTACACCCGCGGTCCCATCTACTGCTACAACACGCTCCACGTTCAGCCGGCACCCTTCTGGGTGAACTTCAGGCGTTACAACAACGGTAAGACGCGTCTCCGCTGGGTCAAGGTCAACGGGTATGACGAGAAACTCGGCACCAAGGAGACGCAGTACGCGGCCTGGCGCGGGGACGGAGGTAAATCCACCTACTTCTGGAGGAGGGTGAACTATCACTACGCATACTGGAACATCGAGGACTACATCGGCAGGATATACATCCACAAATCACATAAGCCATATGTGAAAATTGGCTTCAAATGGAAGGTCATTGGTCAGCCTGACACTAATTGCGTAGGATACGTCAACGTCTACTAGGGCAACACCGAAAGCAGTGGATTTCTCCCGGGAGGCGGCCGGCAGGACGCCTCCCATTCCAGAGAATAATGATAGTTGACAGGCCTGCAGCCCTAACCCTGATCAACAAGAGGCAGATCGAACGGAGATGCAGAAATACCTTTTCATGGAGTGGCCTCCTCAACGGGGAGATCACTCTGCCTAGCTGCGATGACAGGCCGGAAAACTCTCGTTATTCTTGCTCTGGCGGTACCTCGAGCCCTTTTCAACCTGACGGCGCCGGTCAACGTGGGTGCAGGGGGAGCCGGGTTGAGGTGAGATGAGGCCCCCGGTAAGACAGCAGTCGACCAAGATCCGATGCCCCGACCGGGAGCCTCGTCGCTGTCATACCGTGCCGCGACACCTACGCCCGCCTGGCCGGCGGGTTCGCCATCGGCACCACCACCGCCTGGCGCTACGTGCAGGAGAGCGTCGACCTGATCGACGCCTTCGGCAATGCCGACGTCCAGGTCTTCGCCGATCGGGGGTGCCAGGGTGCGGGCGGCACGATCCGGACCCCGTTCAAGCACCATCGGCACCGGCCGCGCAACCAGAGGGCCGTCAACCGCTCCCATGCCCGTATCCGGGCGATCGGGGAACGCGCCGCCGCGACCCCCTGAAGGCATGGAAGGTGCTGGTCCGGCTCCGCTGCTGCCCGCACCGCGCCACCGCGATCGCCCAGGCCGTCCTCGTCCTACAGCTCATCGAAGAGGACCGCTACTCAGGATGAAAACGCTCCAGGTTCGAGTCTGCCCGAGGCAGGCCCGTCAGCTCTCATCAGGTTCGTTCCACCCGGCTCCGGCGCGCAACCCCCGACACCGACACCGAAGGCCGCCGCAACCTCTCCCGCCTCACACCGACGGCCGCGCCGTCAAGATCCGTCGAATGCGATAAAGGTGATAAATAGGATGAAACGCCATGGGCGCATAGCATGCAGCGGTAACCGCCGATCCTGGAACAGAAGTGCATGTGCGAACACCGCTCCCCGCATCCCGCCGCCCGCTGCGAGCAGGCCCCGGAGGCCTCCCGTGCGCCCCGGCACCGCCGCCGTGCGGGCGGAGGCGCGCGGCGGTCCGGGCCGCGCCCGCCCCTGCTCGCCCTGCTCCTTCTCGCGGGGGTGGTGGTGTTCACCCGCGCCGGTGACGACGCCGTCGTCCTGAAGTTCTACGACGCGGCAGGCAAGGGCACCGAGCTGACCGGCGAGGCCGTCAAGAAGGTGATGCACGGCAGCGGCGGCTCCGACAGCGACGCGCTGCTCGACCCGGCGACCCTCGAGGTCGTGCGGGAGTGGCCGCTGTACGCCGAGGGCCCGCCCGGCCGCTGGCGGTTCGACGTCCCGGGCCGGGCGGTGGCCTTCGCCGTCAACTGGCCGACCTCGCGCGGCTACTCCACCGTGGTCGTGGACAACGGCGGGACCGGTTTCACCGGCCGCGGGACCGTCGTCTTCAACCTCCAGGCGGCGCTGGACGCCCGGCGCAGGCTCGACGCGGCGCTGGCCGTACGGGGCGGCTACCGGCGCTCGGCGGAGTTCGAGCGCGCCTACGCCGCGGCCGCCGCCGAACTGGACCGGGCCCGCGCCGCCGCCTCCGACGCCGAGCGGGGCCGGTACGGCCAGCGCGCACTGGACGCCCTGCACACCGCGAACGACCTGATGCTCAGCGAGTACGGCCCCGCTTCCGCGGCGGCGCGCGGCGCCGAGACCTGGACGGGCCTGACCGTGACCGAGGTCGCCGGGCACCGCGGGCGGCCGGAGCTGGCGCGCTGGCTGACCGGGCCGGACGGCTGGGTGCGGATCGTCTTCGAGCCGGACGAGGACCGGGGCGACCCCGAGCACTACCGGGCCGCGGTGCAGGCCGCTCGCGCCGCCGGGCTGAGGGTGCTCGGCCAGCCGCTGGACTCGGCCTTCGCCCGGGAGAACACCCGCGCCGCCTACCTGGCCCGGATGAAGGCCTACGTCGACGCCTACCCGGAGATCGAGGCGTGGGAGGTGGGGAACGAGGTCAACGGCTGCTGGGTGGACGGCGGCTGCCGGGGCCAGCGGCCGGTGGCGGACGACGACCGGATCACGAACAAGGTCGCCGACGCGGCCGCCTACGTGCGCGCGGCCCGGCCGCAGGCGAAGGTCGTCGTGACGCTCTACTGGCAGCTGGGCACCGACGCCGCCCGGTGGTCCGTCTTCACCTGGGCCCGGGAGAACCTGCCCGCCTCGGTGCGGAAGGACGTCGACGTGGTGGCGCTCTCGGTCTACGCCGAGGACGCGCCGCTGGGGCTCGCCTTCGACCAGGTGATGAACGCCCTGCACGCCGAGTTCCCGGAGCAGAAGGTCGCGCTCGGGGAGCTCGGGTACTGGAGCGCGGACACCACCAAGGCGTACTGGGCGTTCGACGCCGCCGACACCGCGGCGGCCCGGCGGGCGCTGGCCGGGCACTACTACGCGGCCGCACTCGGCTACGAGTGGAGCCTGGGCGGCGGCTTCTGGTGGTACTTCGTCCAGGAGGTGCCGGGCGACGCCGGGCTGCAGAACGCGATCCGCGGCGTGTCCGGGCGGCTGAACGGCTCCTGACCGCGACGCGGCGGGCTTCGCGCACGCCGAGCTCCCGGCGCGCGCCGGGAGCGGCGGCCCTCGCACGCCGGGAGCGGTCGTGACCCGTCCGGCCGGCGGGGACCGGGCCGTCAGACGGAGGCGAACGAGAGGGCGGTCCTGCGGAGTTCGGCGGCGGGCCCCCGCGCCAGGACGCGCACCACCGCGCCGTCCAGGCCGAGCATGACCACCTCCCCGGTTCCCCGCCTGGTCCTGGTGGCCAGGAGGTTCCGCCCGCCCAGCCAGCCGCCGAACACCGCTCCCCCGGGGAGCCGCACCGCGGCCCTGCGCGCCCCGGTGGTGTAGTCCCACAGACAGATCCGTCCCGGCTCGCCGGGGCAGACGGTGGTGACCACGGGACCCAGCGGGGAGACCGCGACGTCGTCCCCGGTCGCCTCACCGACCGCGCTCAGCGTGCGGACGAGTGTCCCGTCCAGGTTCCGGACCCGGACCGCCCCGCCGGGGGCCCGCTGGATCACGGTCGTCCCGTCGGGCCCCCAGGCGTACGGGTGCGGGCCGTCGTTGTCGTCGGCGACCCGGACGATCCGCGCGCTGCCCGCCGCCGCGTCAACGATCACGAAACCCTCGCTGCGCCCCATCCGCACCTGCCCCTCCGTCCGGAAGGCGGTGAGAAGCACCCTGGCGCCGTCGGGCGACCAGCGGGGATAGCGGGTCTGCGTCGGCCGCTCGGCCGTCTGCACCGTGATCTCCTTCCCGGTGGCCCGGTCCAGGATCCGGACCTGGTCGAACGTCCCCAGGTCCGTCTTGACGTGCGGGCTGACCACGGCGTGGGCGCCCGTGGAGGAGACCACGACCTCCTGGAGGCCGCCGATCCGCTCGAAGGAGGTCCCGCCGCGGGCCCGGAGGTACGAGGGCCCCCACGTGCGGTCCTCCCGGTACGACTGGTAGGAGGCGACGTGCCAGGAGTCCCCCGGATCCTCGTGGAGGAAGACCTCGGTCCCGGGGATCCGCACGGTGGCCGTCGACGCCGGAGCCATGGTCCCCTCGGCCCTCCCCCGGCCGGTCGGTCCCGTCGCCCCGGGCCGCGCCGGGCCGCCCGCCGTCCGCCGGGCCGTCGCCGGATCGCCCCGCGGCGGCCCGTCCGCCGTCCGCGCCGGCTGGACCGCGGCCCAGCAGACCGGGACGAGCGCCGCCGCCGCCATGGCCGCGGCGATCCGGCGCCGGTTCCGCGTCCGGGGGACCGGGCGCGTGCCGCCCGCGTCCGGCGGAGCCGCCGGATCGGGCCTCTCGGCCGGGAGGCGCCGCGACGCCTCGGCGTGCCCGAGCAGCCGCAGCAGCGCGGCCGTGGCGGTCGGCCGCGCGGCCGGATCCTTGGACAGGCATTGCAGGACCAGGTCCCGCAGTTCGCCGTCGAGTTCCCCCAGATCCGGCTCGGCGGACAGGATCCGGTGGACCGTCACCGGCACCGGCCCGGTCCCGAAGGGCGGCGTCCCGGTCGCCGCGCAGGTCACGGTGGCCGCCCAGGCGAACATGTCGGAGGCCGGTCCGGCCCGCACTCCGCTGAACTGCTCGGGCGCCATGTACGGCGGGGTGCCGACGAGACGTCCGGTCACCGTGTCCGCCGCGTCGGCCGCCCGGGCGATCCCGAAGTCGATCACTCTGGGGCCGTCGCGGCCCAGCAGCACATTGGCCGGTTTGAGATCGCGGTGGACCACCCCCGCCCGGTGGATCGCGGCCAGCGCGGTCAGCATGCCGGTCGCCAGCCTGCGCAGCTCCGCGCCGCGCAGCGGGCCCCGCCCGGAGATCGCCTGCGCCAGGCTGGGGCCGTCGACGTACTCGCTCACGAGGTACGGCGCGCCGCCGAACTCACCGTGCTCCAGCACTCGCGCCGTGCAGAAGTCCTTGACCCGGAGGACCAGTTCGATCTCCCGGCCGAACGCGGCCGAGGAGTCCTCGTCCGCCCCGGAGCGCAGGAGCTTCACCGCCACTTTCTCCCCCGAGGCGGTCTCGGCCAGGTAGACGACGCCCTGCCCGCCCGTGCCGAGCCTGCCGACGAGCCGGTGGGCGCCGATCCGCTCGGGGTCGCCGGTCAGCAGCGGACCGGCGGCCATCAGGACGCCTGCCTTCGGGTGAAGCGCAGGTACGCCTTCTCCTCACCGGCCTCCAGACCGGCGAGCACCCGCTGCACGCCGCCGGTGAAGTCGACCACCTGGACCTGCCGGTTCTTCCCTGCGGGCCGTTGCACCAGCAGGTGGTTCTCGTTGAACCAGCCGAGGACGCGGAGCCCTTCGTGGCCGAGGGGGACGGTTTGGCGGCGGTTGCCGGTCGCCGTGTCCCACACGCACAGGCCCTGCTCCCGTTTCGGGCAGACGGTGTAGAAGAGCTTCCCGGAGGGGGAGAACCAGTCGATCCCGCGGGGGTCCCCCACCCAGTGCATGGTCCGGACGACCTGGCCCTCGAGGTCGAAGAAGTCGGCGCCGGTCTTCTTCCCGTCGAAGTAGCGCCGGGCGACGAGGCCGCCCGGAGCGAAGGTGAACAGGTCGTTCTCTCCGCCGATGTGCTCCGTGACGACGAAGGTGGACTTGCGCGCCCGCACGTCCACGATCGCGAAACCGGCTATCACCCTCTTGGCCGACTCGCGGATCGACAGCAGGACCGTGGAACCGTCCGCGGACCACATGGGCTGGGAGAAGCCCTCGAACGGCTGCTTCACCGTCGGCACCGTGAAGGCCTCCCCGGTCGCCACTTCTGTGATCTTGAGGTAGTCGATGTCCGACTGGGTGAACTTCTCCGACGGGTTGAGCGCCGCGAACCGCTCGTCCGGGGAGAGCACCGGCAGCGTCCCGGGGTCCACCTCCCGGAAGGTGTCCTTGCCCTTCTCCCTGGCGAAGGTGGCGGCCGGCCGGGTGAGGCGGACGTAGGCGCCGAGCCGTACCGGGTCCTCGGGGTGCTCGTGCAGGGTGACGCCGACGCCGGGCAGCGTGACGTCCTTCGACGCCTTCGCCACCTCCTCCAGCGGGTAGAGCACCGTCTCGCGGGTGGCGGTGGCGGTGGCGGCGGGCAGCGGTTCCCCCGCCGGGGAGGCCGACCGTTCCGCGGGCGGCGAGGCCGCCGCCGGGATCGCCCGCTCCGGGACGGTCAGGTACACGGCGCCCGCCGAGACGAGCGCGATCGCCACCGCGCCGGCGCCCAGGAGCAGTCCGCGGCTCCGCCGCGCGGCGGGAGCCGGGGACGGGGCGGGACCGAGGTCGGCGGTGAGGAGCTCGCCGATCAGCTTGAGCAGGACGTCGCTCGCGGCCGGACGGGCGGCGGGGTCCTTGGCCAGGCAGGACGCGACGACGCCGCGCAGGTCGTCGGGGACCGCCTCCAGGACGGGCTCGTCGTGGACGACGCGGTTGACGGTCACGGCCGTCGACCCGCCGTCGAAGGGGGAGCGGCCGGTCGCGGCGTAGACCAGGGTCGCGGCCCAGGCGAACAGGTCGGACGGCGGCGCGGGGTCGGCGCCGTGGAGCAGTTCGGGGGCGGTGAACGCGGGGACGCCGACCGGGCGGGTGGCGCCGGAGCCGGAGTCCGGGAACGCCCCGGCCACCCCGAAGTCGATCACGCGCGGCCCGTCCGGGCCGAGGATCACGTTCTCCGGCCGGATGCCGCCGTGCGTCACGCCCGCCTGGTGGCCGGCGACCAGCGCGGTCACCGTACCGACGGCGAGCCGGTGCAGCGCGGCCCCGTGCAGGGTCCCGTCGGCGACGACCGCCTCTTTCAGCGTGGGGCCGTCGATGTACTCGCTCACGATGTACGGCCGTCCGTCCGCCGTCCCGGTGTCCAGGATCTCGGCGGTGCAGAACGCCGAGACCTGCCGGAGCGGCTCCACCGCGGCCAGGAGACGTTCCCCGTCGAGGCCGGTCGGCAGCAGCCGGACGACGACCCGCTCCCCGGCCGGGGATTCCGCGAGGTAGACCGCACCGCCCAACCGGCCGGTGATCCGGTGACCGCCCACGCGGCCGGGGTCCTGCGGGCCGATCGGCCTGATGTCCGGCATGGTGGATCTCCCCTGGCGACTTGGCGGCGGATCACAATTATGGAGATCATGACCGACAAGCCGGTGGATTTTTCACCGATGCTCTCGAACATCCAAGAACACCTCCGCTCGTCCGATGGCGGACCGCTCACCGCGCCGCCCCACGCCGCCACCCCACGACCGGCCGTTCACCACGGTGGCCCGCCCGGTGGGTCCGCCGGAAGCCGTGGCCGTGCCGTACGCTCCCCGCAGGAGAACGACCTCGCCGGGGAGGCGCCGTGAACGATCTGCCCATCTGCGTGACCTGCGGGGTCCAGTACGGCGCCCCGCGCGAGAACTGCCCGATCTGCGAGGACGAGCGGCAGTACGTCGGCTGGGAGGGCCAGCGCTGGACCTCCCTGAACGGGCTGCGCGCCGCCGGGCACCGGCTGAAGGCCGCCGAGGAGGGCCCCGGGGTGGTCGGCATCGGCACCGACCCCGCCACCGCCATCGGCCAGCGGGCCCTGCTGGTCCGCACGCCCGCCGGGAACGTGCTGTGGGACATGGTCAGCCACCTCGACGACGACGTGATCCGGGAGGTCCGCGAGCTCGGCGGGATCGACGCGATCGCGGTCAGCCACCCGCACTTCTACGGCTCGATGGTCGAGTGGGCGCACGCCTTCGACGCGCCGGTCCACATCCACGCCGCCGACCGGGAGTGGGTGGCCCGGCCGGACGACTCGGTGGTGTTCTGGGAGGGCGACACCTGCGAGATCCTCGACGGGTTGACGCTGGTCAACGCGGGCGTGCACTTCGCCGGCGGCCAGGTGCTGCACTGGCGCGACGGCGGGGACGGCGGGGGCGCGCTGCTGTCCGGCGACATCCTCCAGGTGGTCGCCGACCGCCGCTGGGTGAGCTTCATGTACAGCTATCCGAACCTCATCCCCGAGCGCCCCCGGACGGTCCGCCGCGCCCTGTCGCTGCTGGAGCCGTACCCGTTCGAGCGCGTCTACGGCGGCTGGTGGAAGCGGGTCGTGCGCACCGACGGCACCGAGGCCGTCCGCCGCTCCGCCGACCGCTACCTCTCCTTCGCCCTGGACGACTCCTCCCCCGGCGGCTCCTCCCCGGACGACGGCGGGACCGGGGGGCCGCAGGTCAGGGCTCAGGGGTCGCCGCGGCCAGCAGCCGGGCGAGCCCGGCCGGCTGAGTGATCATGGGCCAGTGGCCCGAGTCGATGTCCGCGAAGTCGACGTGCCCGGCCCTGGCCAGCTCGGGCACGTCGCCGGCGGCGATCCACTCCCGAGCCTGGGCGGGGGTGAACTCGGGGCACACGACGAGGACGGGGACGTCGAACCGCCGCTCGTCCGTCAGGCGCACCACGCCCTCGGCCACCCCCGCGGGGACGGGGATCGCCGCGGCCGCGAAGTCCCGGCGGGCCTCCTCGCCGAGGTCGGCCGAGTCCGGCCCTTCGAACGGAGCCCAGCCGGGGAAGGGCATGGCGCCGTCCTCCAGTTCGAAGAAGTCGGCGTAGGGCCGGCCGTCGGCGGCCGGGAAGCCGCCGACGAGCGCGACCTTGGCGACCCGCTCCGGGCGCGCGTCGGCGGCCAGCCAGGCCAGGGTGCAGGCGGCGGAATGCCCCACCACCATGGGCCTTCCGGACGCCGCGTCCACGGCGGACAGAACGGCCGCCACCTGGTCGTCCAGTGTGGCCGAGGCGGACCCGTCGCCCTGCCCGGGCAAGGTGACGGGTACGGGGCGGTGGCCGAGCGCCTCGAGTGCGGGCACGACGCCGTTCCACGCGGACCCGTCGAGCCACAGTCCGGCGATGAGCAGGATGTCCATGATCGGTTCTCTTTCCTCAGCGTGTCACGGCGGCGTCCTGCCCGCGAGCCTCGGGCAGGACGCCAGGCTAGGACCGATTCCGGACGTTCTACTTCCTGTTCGTCCCGCAACCTCCTAATGTGCTCGTGTGCCGGCCGAACCCAGCCCCACCGCGCGGGCCCTGCGCGCGATGGAGATCCTGCGGGCCCGCCCCGGCGTGACGGCCGGCGAGCTCGCCGCCTGCCTGGGCGTCACGGAGCGGGCCGCGCGCCGGTACGTCGGGATCCTTCGCGAGGCGGGCATCCCCGTCGAGTCGGCCCGCGGCCCCTACGGGGGATACCGGCTCGGGCGCGGGACTCGGCTGCCTCCGGTCGCCTTCACCGAGCCCGAGGCGCTCGGCCTGGTCATGGCGGTGCTCAACGGCCACCCTGCGTCCACCGACGTCGGCGATCTCGTCGGAACCGCTCTGGAGAAGGTCATCCGGGCCCTGCCCGAGAACGTCGGCCGGCAGGCCGCCGCGCTGCGCGAGCATGCGTCGGCGGCGCCCGACCGGTTCTCGGCCCGTCCGGATCCCGCCACCACCGGCGCGCTCGTGGCGGCCATCGCGGACCGGCGGCGCGTGGTGGTCGCCTACCGCAGCGAGTCCGGCAACGAGTGGGAGGCCGAGGTGGACCCCTGGGCGGTCGTCGTCCGCCACGGGCGCTGGTACCTGCTGTGCCACTCCCACCGCGCGGATGCCGTCCGCACCTACCGGGTCGACCGCGTCCGCCGGGTCCGGCGGAGCACGCACGCGTTCGAGCCGCCCGCCGGCCTCGACCCGGTGGCCGCGCTGGAGGAGAACCTGGGCACCGGGTGGGAGTTCGCCACGCGCGTCGTGTTCGGTGCCCCCTTCTCCGAGGTGGCGCCCTGGATCCGGCCGCCCATGGGACGGCTCGAACCGTCGGAGGACGGGTGCGTGCTCATCGGCAGCACGAGCAACCCGGCGATGTACGCGCAGGAGTGGCTGCCGAACGTGCCGTTCCCCTTCCGCGTCGAGGGCGGGCCGGAACTGCGCGCCGCGGTCGCGGCACTCGCTTCACGTCTCGCCGCCGCCCTGGCGGTCCGGCCCGTGGACGACGTCACCCGGTGGCCGCAGAGCGGTACAGATCGATCATCCGACGTCTTCTGAGCCCGGCTCGGCGGCGACCCCGCCCTATCCGGTGACGGCCCCGCCCGACTCAGTGACGACCCAGCGCTGCCGGGCGGCCCACTCCCGCACGCCGGTGGGGGCGGGCCGCAGGATCCCGGCGGGCGGAGGAGGCGGGGGCGCCGCGGCGGCGGCCTGCTCGTAGACGGCGGCGACGCCCGCCGCGGCGGCGTCTCCGATCACCGGTGCGATCAACCGCCCGTACTCCGCGGGATCCAGGTGGATCCAGCGCACGTCCCGGCCCGCGGCGGCGGCGACCTCCGCGGCGACCTGGTCACCGGTGAGCGGCGGGGCGGACAGCAGGCCCACGGCCGCGGGGGCGTCCTCGCGCAGCAGGGCGGCGACGGCGTCGCCGAGGTCGTCGAGGGCCGTCCACGACGCGGGAGCCGCCGCGGGCAGCGGATAGGCCAGTTCGCCCTCCTGCGCGACCCTCCGTACCGACCAGGGCATCAGGAGGTTCTCCAGGTACATCCCGGCCGGGCCGATCACCGACGCCGTCTCGACCGCTCCGGGCAGCCGGCGGGCCAGCAGGACGCGTGCGTCGACGTACGGCACGCCGACCGGCTCCGGCGGCAGCGCCATGCCGGGATTGAACACCACCCGGGACGGGCCCGCCTTGGCCAGCGCGGTCAGCAGGGTCTCGGCGTGGGTGAGGGCCGCCGGGCCGAACACCAGCGGCAGCTGCACCACCGCCGCGTCCGCCGAGCCGTACGCCCGGACGATCGAGTCGGCGTCGGCCAGGTCGAGGGAGCGGGAGTCCAGCGGCCGGACGTCGTGCCCGGCCGCGCGGAGGCGGCGGGCGATGTGCGAGCCCTGGGTGCCCGTGGCGCCGTGGACCGCGACGGAGAGCGACGCGGAGGGCGGGGCGGACGGTGCAGCGGAGAGTGATGTCATGCCGATGACGTTAGGGAAGCTACTTCATATTGTGAAGTACGCACTTTTCCTGTAGGAACTTCAAGCATGGGAAGCACACAGGTCGACTCCCCCGTGACGCCGGAGACGTGCTCGGTGACCCGGACGCTCTCGTTCGTCGGCAGCAAGTGGACGCCGCTGGTGATCTTCCATCTGCTGCCCGGCGCGAAGCGGTACGGCGAGCTGCAGCACCTGCTGCCCGGCATCAGCCCCAAGACGCTCGCCGACCGGCTCCAGACCCTCGAAGGCGAAGGACTGCTCACCCGGACCGTCCATCCCGACAAACCGCCGCGGGTGGAGTACGCGCTGACCCGGCGCGGCCGCGAGCTGGGCGAGATCCTCGACTCGATCGCCGCCTGGGCCGAGTCCTGACGTCCCGCCGCGCGCCCGGCACAGGTCCTCCGGCGGCGGCTCTCCTCCCCGCACCGGCCCTCCCCTCGGAGCCGGGTCTTCCCACCTCGGCCCTCCCCCACGGCCGGGTCTCCTCCCGGCGTCAGGTCTCCTCCTGGTGTCACGCCCCCTCGGTCCGCACCTCGAAGGCGGCGGCGTCCGGCTCCAGGAAGCGCAGGAGCGCCTCGCCCTCCGCGGTCAGCTCGGCGAACGCCTCCCCCGGCAGCGGCTCGAAGGGGGTCAGCCGCAGGACGGCCGCCTTCCGTTTGACCTCCGCCTGCCAGGTGCCGCGGACGGTGCCGTCCCACAGGAACACGGCCCGCACCCGGAGGTTCTTGGTGGTGACGCGCCCGCGGTACTCCTCGGCCATCAGCCGGGTGCGGTCGGCGTGGGCGAGCACCAGGCTGTCGAAGTCGGGCAGGAACCGCGCCGGGGCGGGCGTGTCCTCGTCCGGCCGCGGGGCGCCGGGCAGGTCGAACAGCTCCCTGCCCTTCTCGTCGCGGAAGACGGCCAGCCGGGGACGGAGCCCGTCCAGTACGGCGCGCAGCCCCTTCAGCCCGGTCCAGGTCTGCGCGTCGGCGGCGGTGGCCGGGCCGAAGGCCGCCAGATAGCGCAGCACCAGCTCTCCCGCCGGGCCCTCCGGCCCTCCCGGTTCCCCCGGCTCCTCCACCTGCCCGGCCCCCGCACCGGACGGGGCGCCCGGCGAGGTCTCGGACGGGGCGCCCGGCAGGGCCTCGGGCAGGGCGAACTTCGCTGCGGGCGGGAAGGCCCAGCGGTCCTCGGTGGGGACCATGACCAGCGGGAGGCTCATCCGTACGGCGTAGCCCAGCGCGCGCTCGTTGACGTCGGGGAAGTGCGGCTGGAGCAGGGCGCGCAGCTCGGTGAAGTCCCGCGGCCCCTCGGCGAGGACTGCGCGGGCGACCGGGAGCAGCGCGTCGAGGTCCAGCCCGGCGGTGAGCTCGCCGCGCCCGCGCAGGGCGGCGGCGAGCGACGGCGCGAGGACCGGCCGGAACCTCGCGTGGTCGGCCGCGCTCACCAGGTGGAGCGTGGCCCGCATCATCGTCGCGCGGACCACGGAGCGCTCGTGCAGCGCCCGGTGCAGATCCTCGCGGCGGAAGTCCTCCAGCCGCGTCCACAGCCCGGTGAAGGGGTGCCGGGGCTCCTGCGCCTGCATGCCGCAGAGCCGCTCCACCGCCGCGACGACGTCGCTCTTCTCCCGGGCGAGCAGCATCTGCCGGGCCAGCGTCGCACGGTTCAGCCGCCGTGTCGTGAGGGTCTCCATGCCCCCATCGTGCCGCCCGTGCCTGACAGCCCACGGCAGGTACGGGCGGATACCCCGATACGGCCGCCCTGAGCTCCGGCCGGGGCGTAAGGTCTCCGCATGCCCGCGAAGAACGACCTCGTATCACTCGGTGACATCGAGTTCGCCCTGCCCGACGCCCTCAAGGCGGGTTCCCCCGACCCGGTGGTCGCCCGCCTGCTCGCGGCCGTGGACGATCCCGCCCTCCGCGACGACGACTTCGAACCCGCCTTCGCCATGGTCGCGGTGAGCGGGGTCCTGGAGGATTTCGGCCGCCTGGAGGAGGCGCTGGCCACCCTGAAGCGGGCCGACGCCGAGGGCGTTCGCGACGACACGACCGAGCCGAAGGTCTGGATCGCGGCGCTGCTGGTCAAGCTCGGCCGGACCGACGAGGCCGCCGAGGTCTTCCATGAGGTACGGCAGGCCGGCCGGGACGACTGGAGCGCCTACGAGATCTACGGTGAGGCCGTCGAGGAGACCGGCGACCTCGCGGGCGCGCTGAAGCTCTTCGCCTCCGGCGAGGCCCGGTCCCGCGACGCCGGAGACGGCTTCGGCACCGAGCAGCTGGCCGCGGCGGTCAACCGGGTACGGCGGGCCATGGGCTTCCCCGACACCACTCTCCCGCCGGGACCGCCGGCGAGCTGATCCCCCTGGCCGCCCGAGCGCAACGCCCCCTGCTGGTGCGGCTCCGGCCGCAAGTACAAGCAGTGCTGCCGCCCCCGCGGTTTCGCCTCCCCCGCCTGAGCTCCAGGCAGGAGGGGAGGCGTGAGCAGTGTTCCACCGTGGTGGCAGCACCTCGACGCAATCGCCGTTCACCCGCTCGGCGTGGTGAGAGCGATCCGCTCCGCGAGCTCCCGTGTTCTCCTGTCGAGCCGGTCGGGCGGCAGTCCGAGGTCGAGGACGTGCGCGGTGACGGTGATGCCGGAGCCGGTGATGCGGTACGGCCCGGCGGGCGCCCTCCCCGCGGCGTAGACCAGGTGCCCGTGCTCCAGGCCGAGGGCGGTGCAGTAGGAGATCAGCTGGAACAGGTGCCCGGCGGGCGGGTCCCCTTCCAGCACCTGGTACTTGGCGTCGACCACCGTCACCGGCCGGCCGCGGCGGTGGGCGGTGACGTCGGGCCGGAACCGCACCCGGCCGTCCCGGTCCAGGCGGTGGCTCCCCTGCTGGGCCTCGCAGCGCACGCCGTACGGTGTCAGCAGGTCGCGCAGCCGGGCGGTGAGGAAGCGTTCGAAGACCTGCGCCAGGTCGAGGACGAACCCGTCGATCCGTACGGCGGGCGACCCGGCCTGCCGGAGTGACGAGCCGGCGAGGATCAGCTCCGCGAGGCGCAGGGCGGGCACGTACCGCTCGTTGAGCCGGGTGGCCCGCCAGCTCGGCAGCGGGGCGCCGGGCCGGACCGGGACGACGCCGACGAGGCGTGCCGACAGGTGGCGCAGCAGCCCGGCCGTGCCGGCGGTGACACCGGGGACGCTCCGCAGCCGCTCCAGGGCGCCGAGCAGGATGCGGTTCTCCGCGATGTCGGCGGTGTGGTCGTCGAAGGCCACCTCCAGCGGCACGGGCATGCCGAGCCTGCGGCCGAGCTGGGCGCCGGTGCGGACGCGGCCGCGCACGACGGTGAGCGCCTCCTCCCGGTGGACGTAACCGTGCAGCACCCCGCCGTTCAGGGCCTGCTCCGCCAGGTGCGCGAAGGCGTCCGCGACGGCGGCCACCAGCGTCTCGGCCTCGGCGACCTGGACCAGGCCCCGCCGCCAGACCGGGGCGCCGCCCGCGTGGCCGATCAGCCCCAGCAGGTGGCCGACCGGGATCTTGGGGTGGAGGCGCAGTTCCAGCGCGCCGTCGCCGACGCCGATCCGTACCGTCCCGACTCGCTGCCGCCCGGCCGCCCGCCACCGTCCGGAGCGGTCCGGGGTGACGGCGACGAGCTCGGGGACCGCGACCAGCGTCGCCACCTGAGCCGGGGTCAGCGGGAGCACCGCCGCCGACGTCTCGGTCAGCTCGACGACGGGGACGGTCTCGACGGGTGTCCCGGCGGCGTTCACGGCAGGTCGATCCCCAGCGCCTCCAGGAGCGCGGCCAGGCCGTACTCCTGCTCGACGTCGATGCCGCTCCCGTAGAGCTGGTCCTCCAGGAGCGGGAGGATCTCGGTCGCCCAGATCCGCTCCAGCCCGCGCCGGTGCGCCGCCTGGCGGGTCATCAGGTAGGACGGGCCGACCGCCCGGTCGGGGTCGGCGAGGCGGCGGTTGACCTCGTCGAGCAGGCGGGCGGGGGCGTCGGGGAGGTTCTCGCGGGTCAGCCAGCGGCGGAGCAGGCCGTCGACGGGCGGCCGGTCGGGGGCGAGCGCGCGGAACGCGAAGCGGCGGCGCATGGCAGCGTCGACGAGCGCCACCGAGCGGTCGACGGTGTTCATCGTGCCGATGACGAACACGTTCTCCGGCAGCTTGAACTTGTCGTGCGGGGAGTACTGCAGGCTGATCTCCCGGTTGCGGTACTCCAGCAGGAAGTACAGCTCGCCGAAGACCTTCGCCAGGTCGGCCCGGTTGATCTCGTCGATCACCAGCACGAACGGCTTGCCCGGTTCGGCCTCGGCCGCCTCGACGGCCCGCTTGAACGGGCCCGGGACCAGCTCGAAGCCGATCGTGCCGTTCGCCGCCGGGCGGGGCCGGAAGCCCTCGACGAAGTCCTCGTAGCCGTAGGAGGGGTGGAACTGGACCAGGTCGGTGCGCTCGGGACCGGCCAGCTCCTCGGCGAGGCGGATGGCGAGGAAGGTCTTGCCGGTGCCGGGCGGGCCGTAGAGGATGAGCTGGCGCTTGGCCACCAGCAGGTCGGCGGTCTCCCGCAGCCAGTCCGGCGGCATCAGCAGGTCGTCCGCGAACGCCTCGGTGAGCATGGGGATCACCAGTGCCTGCGTCTCATCGACGATCTTGACGTCGTCGGTGACCTCGTCGTCCAGGCCGGCCTCGGCCGCCAGCTCGGCCATCACCCGGGTGAGATCGACGACCGTGCGGCGGTCGCGCAGCCGCGCCTGGGCCGCCTCGGACAACCGGCGCCGGCTCAGTGGGCTCTCGGTGCTCCACTCGACCGGCCGCCGCCGTGCCAGGTCACGGCCGTCGGTGTCGTCGTAGAAGGCGTCGCCGGTGACCTTCCCGACATAGACGGTGTCCCCGTCCACGGTGGCGACGAGGTCACCGGGCTGCATCTCGGTGAGGAACCGCGAGAGCTGGCGCACGTGGGCGGACCTGCTCTCGTTCACGGCGTCCGGGTACGCCGTGGTGACCACGGCCCCGATCTCCTCCCGGGAGGCCCCGGCGGCGATCTCGTCGGCCTCGGCCCAGGCGACGGAGCAGAACCCCTCCTCCAGCCAGCGGGGGATGACGTTGACATCCTTCACGTTGGCGCCCCGCACCAGCCAGCCCTTCTGCGGACGGGGCTGCTCCGGAGGGTGCCACTTCGACCGCCAGGGTTCGGCGTAGAAGCCGACCGGGCGGCCGCTCTCCTGCTCCAGCCTCCTGCGGATCTCGGCGAGGTCGCGGTCGACGTCCCCAGCGGGCCCGGCGAGACGGTCGGCGAAGGCGTCGCGGATCAGTTGTTTGTGCCGCTCGCTGGCGATGGGCTCGTAGGTGTCGGGGAAGAGCAGGAAGAGCAGGATGTGCAGCTGGGACCGGGCGCGGTACTTGCCGTCGTGGTCGGCGAACACCTCCCGGGCCAGGTCGCGGAAGGCCCACGGGTCGCCCAGCAGACGCTCCCGCTCCGCGGCCGGCGACTCCAGCAGCCGTACGGTGACCCGGATGAGGAAGGCGAACTGCGCCCACCGGTAGTTGAGGAACGCCTGCCCTCCCTTGATGGAGCCGGTGGAGGCGGCCTCGGCGAGGTCGGCGGGGATCGCGGCCCGGCGGGGCGTCCACGACAGGACGGTCTCGATGATCTCGAACTTGCGGTCCGGGCCGACCGTCCCGGCGTTCAGCGGCACCAGGTTGACGTACAGCAGTTCGGCCGCGAGCACGACGGCCTCGTCCGAGGCATCCGAGATCTGGCGTTTGAGCTTGACCAGGAACTCGTCCGCCGAGCCGTCGTAGTTCTCGACGAACCGGTGGAGCAGCTCCCGCGCGGCCGGGAGCGTCCAGGCCTCCAGCCCCGGCGCGAAGGCCGACCGGCCGGTGAGGATGCCGGTCCTGAACACCTGCTGCGCGGCGGTGCAGACGATCGCGTGCCGTTCGGCGCTCATCAGACCTCCATCTCGTCGATCACTCAGCGTCCGGTCATGAGCACCCTACGAGAACGCAGGCGACACACCAAGGAACGGTCCGAACCGGGCGTCGGTCAGCGGGGGCGGCTGTACCGACCGGGTGCCCGGTCGGCACAGGCTGCCGTGCCGCGGAGGAGGCCCCCTGTCGGGCCGCGTCCGCTCACTCCGGTTCCTGTGCCGACGGCACCTGTCCACGGCGCTGGAAGGCGAGAGCGGCCAGGCCGAGGAGGACGGCCCACACGACGCAGTACGCGCCGAAGAGCGCACCGCCGCGGTCCGAGAGCAGGGCGCCGCCCGTCATGCCGACCGCCCCCGCGGCGGCCATCGCCGCGCACACCCACAGCAGCACCAGCAGCATCCGCCGCCACAGCCGCCGTCGGACCGGCGCCAGGGAGACCGCCAGCAGGGAGATGATGATCAGGCCGGACGCGGCGTTGCCCCACTGGGCCAGTGCGACCTGTCCGGGCCCGTAGCCGAGGTACTCCTCCGGGGCCACACGGGGACCGCCGGTGACGCCGAGGCGCCCTTCGAGAGCGAAGTGGACCTTGGACACGACGTAGAGCGACGTCCAGCCGATCGCCGCCCAGGCGATCCAACGCCCGGTCCGAACAGTCATGCGGTGATCTTCTCATCCGTGTGATCTCCTTGAAGATCCGGGGCGCAGGATCCGGCCACCACGAATGGCGGCGGGAGCAGACATCCGGGAACGTCACGGCAGACCCTTCAGCGCCCCCGATCGTCATCCGTCGCGCCGTGCACTCCTTGACACCAAGAACCACACCTCAGCGGAATTCGGCCGTTCCCCGAGCGTCCCGGGCATCCGCCGTTCGGTCGGCCGTACCGGGGTCTCCTCGGCAACGCAACGGCGGAGTCCTTCTTCACCGCGATCAAGAACGAATGGTCCGGCCAGTTCGTCCTCGCCACCGGGGACAGAGCGAAACGGCAGGTCATCCGCTGTATCGAGAGGTCCGCAACCGGTGGCGCCCGCACTCGGTGCTCGGCTGCCGGTCGCCTCTCGGAGCGCTCAACGAGCTCCGTTCATCCCGAGAAGCCGCACAGACTCCGCCACAAGCGACCGCCCCGGGTCACCGTGGCCCCTCACGGAGCACTGTCGTTCCGCCGCTGCCGCGAAACACCATGGTGCGACCGGGCGCTGGACTCGGAGATACTCCACGTATGTCGATCATCGACTTCTCTTGAGAGGAATCCCCAGCACCATGGCCTCCATCCGCCACGAAATCGTGATCGACGCGTCCCCCGAGCACATCTGGGACGCGCTGCGCGACGTCGGCGCCGTACACCAACGACTGCTGCCCGGCCGCGTCACCGGCACCCGGCTCGAGGGCGACCAGCGCTTCCTGACCTTTCCCGATGGGCACGTGATCCGTGAGCTGATCGTCGCGATCGACGACGACGCCCGCCGCCTGGCCTACTCCGTCGTCGAGGGCGCGCGGCCGGCGATCGAGCACCACCACGCCTCGTTCGAAGTCCGCTCTGAAGGCGACCGGGCGGGCCGGCTGATCTGGACCACCGACGTCCTGCCGCACGCGCTCGCCGCCGAGATCCGGATTCGCGTCGAGCGCGGCGCGAAGGAGATGAAGCAGGCGATCGAGGCTGCGGCATGTGGGTGAACCCGGGTCGGCGTACTGATGAGCTTGCTCCGCTTCGGCGGACGCCTTCGGTGTGGTGATCAGGCCGCGAAGGCCGCTGACCCTGATGACGGGAGCACACGAGGCCCCCGCCGCGGTGCCGTACTGCACCTCTCCGCGCTGTGCGCGCCAGTGGTCCAGCACGTGCTGGACCGCGCCGGTGGCCTGCGGGCCGCCCTGCTCGTTGAGCTACCGCAGGAAATGCCATTCCCGCTCCCCACGGACTCGGCGTCCGGTTCCGGCTCTCCGGCCAGCTCGGACTCCGCCAGGTCGACCACGATCGGTCAGTGAGACGGCGAAGTCGACTCGGCGCGGCCGGCTCCTCAGGAGGCCAGGAAGACCTCGTCGAGGTGCCATTCGAGCACCTCGGTGCTGGGCCGGTCGCGTCGCTGGCGCGGGAGTGCGATCTGCGTTCCCGCCCGCCGATAGAACTCCTCGCCGTTGCCGAACTCCTCCCGCAGCCGGGGGCTGACCCGGAGCCGGTACTTCGGATCCACCGCCAGGTAGCCCCGGTCGAACAGGGTGTGCACATCCGAGCGGAGCAGCAGCCCGTTGTCCAGACAGTGCTGGCCTCCCGCGGCGACGGGACGGATGTGGGCCGCCTGCAGGACCGGCCGGATCTTGTCCCCGGTGACGGCGCAGCGCCGCTCGTAGGCCTGCAGGACGACGGCCTGGAACGCCCGCTGGCCGAGCCGCCGGGGGGCCAGCCGCGGATCGCCGTAGACCGGACCGTCGAGGTGCCACGGTTCCGACAGGTCGACCTCCACCCCGATGCCCATGCGGTCGAGCAATCCGTGGAAGTAGGCGGCTTCGGGGTGGACAGCCAGGTCGTAGCCCTTGCCCTGGACGATGTTGGAGGCGAAGTCCGGCGGCGCTCCCGCGTCCGCCCCCTCGGGGAAGAAGCAGACATCGCGGACGATGACGCAGCCGATCACCGGGTCGTCGCCGGGTCCCATCGGCTCCTTGCGGTAGCGGCCGACACGGTCGCGCAGCTCCGCCAGGCTCGCCGCGCCGTTGCCCTCGCCGAAGAACTCCCACGCCTCCGAGACCCGGAGCTGGGCGAAGCCGCTGTAGAAGCCGCCGCCCACCACGCGGTTGTGCGGGTAGTGGCTCTTGAAGAAGAACGGCTCGCCATGGCTGAGGACCTTGAACTCCCGTGCGCTCGACGGGCGCCAGAAGTTGACCTCGCCCACCTCGGGGCGGGCCGCCAGGAAGCGGTGCCACGCGGCGTCGGTCACCCCGACATATGCCTTCACACCGGTGATTGTGCACCCCTGAAGATCACCCGCGCCAGGCGATCCCGAAGTTCGCCGCCGATGAGCGGTCCCATCCCCCGGCCCTTCTCACGCGGTGGACGGCCGAGGCCGTACCCGCCACCCGGAAGGGCCGGAATCCGGCCCTTCCGGGAGAGCGTGCGCGCCGGACCACGGCGGCATCCGACCGACGGCCACCAAGTCGGGACAGCTAATTATCAACCTTTTGGTTGTATATCAGAAGAGTGACCTCTATCCTCAACCATATGGTTGAGGGAAACGGGGCGCTGGACGCGGTGTTCCACGCCCTGGCTCACGACGCGCGGCGCGGCATGCTGCGCCGTCTCGCCGCCGGGGAGCTCTCGGTCGGCGAGCTGGCCGAACCGCTGCGCATGTCCCTGGCCGCGGCGTCCAAGCACGTGAAGGTGCTCGAGCAGGCGGGGCTGGTGGAACGCACCGTCACCGGGCGCCGGCACGTCTGCCGGCTCCGGCCCCGTCCGCTGTCCGACGCGGTGGCCTGGCTGCGCTTCTACGAGGGGTTCTGGGACGCCCGGCTCGACGCGCTGCAGCACGTCCTCGACCCGCCGCACCCGTCCGTCCATGAGGAGGCACCATGACGACCGACCTCGCAGCCTTTCCCGCCGTACGGCGCGAGCGCGTCCTGTCCGCGTCCGTGCACGCCGTCTACCGGGCCTGGCTGGACCCCGCGATCCTGCAGCGGTGGCTGGCGCCCGGATCCCTGGAAGGCGTGCGCGCGGAGGTCGACGAGCGCCCAGGCGGCCGGTACCTCATCCGGCAGACCGACTCCGACCAGCCCGTCGGTGGTTTCGACGCGCAGCTGCTCGAGCTCGTGCCGGACCGGCGCATCGTGTGGCGCTGGAGTTTCATCGGCCCCGACCGCGACGCCGGTCCGGTGTTCGACTCGCTGCTCACCGTCACCCTCGACGAGGCACCGGAGGGCGGCACCCGCCTGACCCTGGTGCACGAGCGGCTCGGCGCGCTGGCCGCCACCCTGCCCCAGGTCGCCGAGCAGGTCGGCGACGGCTGGGACGGCGTCCTCGACCGGCTCGCGGAGACGGTCCGATGACGGCGGCCGACCTGCTCCCCGCGACCGACGTGCTCGCCGCCCTCATCGGGCAGGTCCGCGACGATCAGCTCACCGCGCCCACGCCCTGCGGCGGCATCACCGTCGGCGAGCTGCTCGACCACGTCGACAGCCTCTGCGTCGCGTTCACCGCGGCCGCCGCCAAGACGCCCCTCGACGGCGGCGGCCGCGCCCCGGTGCCCGACGCGTCCCGGCTGGGCGGCGACTGGCGCCACCGCATCCCGGCCCGCCTCGACGAGCTCGCCCGGGCGTGGCGGCAGGCGTCGGCGTGGACCGGCACCACCGAGGCCGGCGGCATCCGGCTGCCGGCCGAGGCCGCCGGGGCGGCCGCGCTCGACGAGGTCATCGTGCACGGCTGGGACCTCGCCGTCGCGACAGGCCGGCCCTACCCCGGCTCCGACCCCGCCCTGGCCGAGTCCATCACCATCGCGTACCGGTGGGCCGGATCCGTCGTCGAGCAGAGCCCGGAGGGCAGCCCCGGACTGTTCGGACCGCCGGTGCCCGTGCCCGGTGACGCGCCGCCGCTGGACCGGCTGCTCGGGCTCACCGGCCGCGATCCCCACTGGCGACCAGGCGGCAGCGGCTCCTGACCGGCCTGTCCCCAAGGCCGGCGGCACCGCCTCCCGACCGGCCTGCCCCGAAGGCCGGCGGCACCGGCTCCCAACGGACCCGTCCCGGTCATCGGCACCGGCTCCCGACCGACCCGTCCCGAAGGCCGGCGGCACCGGCTCCCAACGGACCCGTCCCGGTCATCGGCACCGGCTCCCGACCGACCCTGTCCCAAAGGTCGGCGGCACCGGCTCCTGACGGGCCTGTCCTACCTGACAGGCCCGTCCTGGAGGTCAGCGACTGGGCCAGAGCCCGGTGCGCGCCAGCGCCTCCTCCGGCGTCGAAGCGTGCTCGACACCGGGGAGCGGGCGCCCGTCCCGGTCCAGGATCCGCCAGCCGCCGAGCTGGACCACGGGCGTGCGGCCGCGGCGCATCGCGAGCGCCAGCTCCGACAGCGTGCCCCACGATCCGCCGATGACGATCACGGCGTCAGCCGAGTTGACGATGATGCCGTTGCGCGCCTCCCCGACACCGGTCGGGATCACGATGGAGAGGTCCGGGTTCGCGTCCTGTCTGTCCGCTCGGGACAGGATGCCCACCACCGTCCCGCCCGCCGACCGGGCCCCGGCCGCCACGGCGGCCATGACCCCGGTGTAACCGCCGCAGATCACCACCGCGCCGCGCTCCGCCAGCAACCGGCCGACCTCGCGGGCATTGGACTCGTCCTCGCTCGTGCAGTCGCGCGGACCGCACACCGACACCTGGATCGCCACATCGAGATCCTGCCAGCGAACGGCGATCACCGCCCCTGCCCCCGGCCCTCCGCCCCCTGCCCCGCCTCCTGGCCCCTGCCCCTGGCCGGGCGGTGCACGAGGACAACCGGTGACCCGTACGGTCGGGCGTATGGAGATCGGAGATCGGAAGGTTCGCGCTGCGGGGAAGCGCCCTCGTCGCGTCGGCCGGTGGCACCGGGGCGAGGTGGGCGCGCCCGGCCGGACGTCCTGGTCCTGGACGCGTGGGCGCGTCCTCGCGGCGGTCGCGGTGCTGGTGGCCGGGCTGCTGGCGTTCCCCGGCGCCGTGCCCGACGCCGCGGGCAATCCCGGTGGCCTGCTGGAGACCTTCCTGCCCTGGGGCGGCCTGGCCGTTCCCGTGCTGACGGTCCTGGCCCTGCTGCGTCGCTCGGTCACCGCGATGGTGTCCCTGGTGCTGCCCGCGGCGGTCTGGGCCGCCCTCTTCGGTGAGCGGTTGCTACCCGGTGATCGGGGAACGGCTCACGACCTGACCGTGCTCCAGCACAACGTCAATGACGAGAACCCCGATCCCGAAGGCACCGCGCGAGCCCTGGCCCAGGCCGGAGCCGACCTCATCGCCCTGGAGGAGCTGACGCCCGGCGCCCTGCCCGTCTACGAGTCCGCCCTCGCCTCCGGCCATCCCCACCACGCGGTCGTGGGCACCGTCGGACTCTGGTCCAGGTATCCCCTCGCGGACACCCGGCCGGTGGACATCAAGCCCGTGGAGGTCACCGGAGACTGGAGCCGGGGGATGCGGTCCACCGTGCGGACGCCGTACGGCGAGGCGGCTGTGTACGTCGCCCACCTGCCCTCGGTCCGCATCCGGCTGCCGGACGGCTTCGGCACCGGCCGGCGGGACGAGAGCGCCGCCGCACTGGGCGCGGCCATCGCCGCGGAGAAGCAGGACAGGATCGTTCTGCTGGGCGACCTCAACGGCACCCTCGACGACCGGGGACTGGCGCCGGTCACCTCCCGGCTGACCCCGGCGGAGGAGGGCTTCGGCTTCAGCTGGCCCGCAGTCTTCCCCGTGGCCCGGATCGACCACGTCATGACCCGGGCCGCGACTCCCGTCACCACCTGGACCCTGCCCGCCACCGGCAGCGACCATCTGGCGGTCGCCGCCCGCATCAAGTTCTGACACCCACCGGTGATCGCGGACCGCGGCCGTCTCACGCTTGCCCCGGATCGGGGACCACGGCCGTCTCACGCCTGCCCGGAGGCGACCGGAGTGCGCCGGGAACGTACCGCTGCGCCTGGTGACACCGTCGTCGACAGGCCGCCTCCGGGGAGTCACGGGAAAGCCGGCTCGGCCCCGGGACGACGGCGGCGTCGCGCCCTCAGCTCCCCCCGGTGAGGCGTTCGGCTTGGGCGCGGCCCACTTCGGCGGCTCGGTGCAGGTAGTCGGCGATGACGGCCAGTTCCGCGTCCCCGTACCTCTCCAGCACCTCGGTGAACGCCCTGCCCGGCAGATCCCAGACCTCGCTGATCCTCTCCCGCGCCGAGGGCGCCAGAGCGACCAGGGCCCGCCTGCGATCGGCGGGGTCCGAGCGCCGTTCCACCAGACCCGCCTTCTCGAGCCGGTCCACCAGGCGGGTGGCGGAGCCGGGCGTCAGACCGGTGAGCCGCGCGATGTCACCGGTGCTGACCGGCCCCGGCTCCTGATCCAGTAGCGCCACGCACTGCAGGTCGGTGGAGTGCATCTGCAGATGGTCGGCCAGCGCCTGGTTGAACAACACGTACGCCGCATAGTGCCGCCGGCTCTCGTCCATGATCCGCTTCAGCGTTTCGGCTCGATTTGACACCGGACGGTCCTACCCCTCACATTTTATTGCGTCGCACAAATTTTGCGTGACACTGATTTCGTGTCGCGCCTGAATCTTACCCTTCGCAGCCTCCTGGAAGGGGGCCGCATACCGGCGCCCGTCCGCCTCACACCGTCCGCGCCGCGCAACGCCAAGCCCCTCCCACCGTCCGCGCCGCGCCACGCCAAGCCGCAGCGCGCCAAGCCACTCCGTCCGCACCACTCCGTCCGCGGCCCTTCACGGCCCGGGTTCCATCAGCAGAAAGGCATGTCCTGACATGACCATCCTCGTCACCGGCGCTCGTGGCGCCGTGGCCACCGAGCTCATCTCCCTCCTGCGCCGGCGCGACCTGCTCGTCCGCCCGGCCTCGAGCAGTCCGGGCGAACCGGCGACCGTCAGGTGCGACCTCACCGACCCGTCCACCTTCCCCGCCGCCCTGGAGGGTGTCGATTCGGTCTTCCTGTACGCCGAGCCGTCGCACATCGACGCCTTCGTGAACGAGGCCGTCACCGCCGGAGTCGAGCACATCGTGCTGCTCTCGTCCTCCGCCGTGCTCGCCCCCGAAGCCGAGGCCAACCCCCTGGCCAAGACCCACGCGGACGTCGAGCACGCCCTGGCCTACGCCCCCGTCCGCAGCACGCTGCTCCGTCCCGGCGCCTTCGCCGGCAACGCCCTGGCGTGGTCCTGGCCCGTCAAGAGCGGCGCTCCGGTGAGCCTGCCCTACCCGGGGTCGTACAGCGATCCCATCCACGAGGCCGACCTCGCCGAAACGGCCGCCGCCGTCCTGGCCGACCCCGCCCTGGGCGGCCGGGCGTACACCCTGACCGGCCCCGAATCGCTCACCTGCGCCGAGCAGATCGACATCCTCGGTCGCGCGACCGGCCGGCACATCGCCTTCCGCACCGTCACCCGCGAGGAGTGGAAAGCGGAGACGGCCGGATACCTGTCCGGGCCCATCGCCGACGCGCTGCTGGACTGGCAGCGGTCGAACGACGGCGTTCCGACCGAGATCACCGCGGACGTCGAGCGGTTGATCGGACGGCCCCGCCGTACGTTCGCCACCTGGGCGCAGGAGCACGCGGCCGCCTTCACTCCCTGAGCGGACGGGCCGCGGTCGTATGCGCCCGGGCCACCGCCGTCACCCGCCGCCGTCGTGCGCGCCCCGGCCACCGCTGTCACCGCCGCCGTCGTGGAAGGCGCGTCCGGCGGGAACGGCCCGGCCCGGCACGGCCCACGGCTGCACCCTCGTTTCCCGTACGTCATCCCCAGGGGAGCCCCGACACGAGTACAAGAGGTGCTATAGATCTTACGGAACGTCATCCACAGGAGACCCGATGCCCCTCCGCACCGAGCTCACCGGCAATCCGGACGTCGTCCGGCTCTCGGCGAGCGCCCTCGACCGCCGTGAGCGGGACTGCCCCGCGTCCGCCGCCGCCAAGGCCTATCCCGCGATGCGGCCGGTCGTCCGCGACCGGCGGCGCTATCCGCCGTGGGCCTCCTTCCCGCTCGGTCTGGTCATCTCGGCGCTGGACTTCGTCGAGTGCGACGGCTACGACCCGGACGTCGCGGCCGAGATGGCGGTCGAGGAGAGCCGCGATCCGGTGCACCGAGGCGTGGCCCGCTGGATCCGGCACGCCTGCCGCACCTACGTGGAGACGTCGGAGAGCCTGGCCGCGGAGCTGGCCGCCGAGGGGGTCGAGCTCCACCTGGACGGGCGGCCCCGCGTCGTGCAGCACGGCACGCGGGGCGCCTCGGCGGTGGAGATGCGCGCGCTGACCGCGTGGGGCCGCTGGTACGCCTCGCCGGACGGCTCGGTCGTCGAGTTCCGCCGGCTGCGGCTGCGCCGTCCGACGGGGCGCAAGAGCGACCACTCCACGCTCGCCATGGCGTACGTCGCGGCGGCCGGGGACCGGGTCGTCCACCCCCGCGACGTCTACCAGGCCGTTCCCATCCCGGTCGAGCACGGCGGGGTGCGGCCGCAGCGGATCCGGGTGGTCGAGATGGGCCTCACCGACGCCGACGCCCGGGTGCTCGTCGACGCGGCCCCCGAGGAGGTACGGCAGGCGTACCTGGACTCCGTCAGGCCGGTGGCCGCGCGGCTGCTGACCGACGACCGCCGGGCTCCGGGCTCCGACTGCGCCGGGTGCAGGCTGTTCGGCTCCTGCGAGGCGCTCACCCGGACGCCGGGGCTGCTCGGGCTGCCCGGTCCCGGGACGCACCGCCGTACCTGGTCGGTCACCACGGCCCGGCAGTACCAGGTCTGCCCCGCGCAGTCGCACCTGCGCGACCTGCACCTGCCGGCGGAGGAGGCCGCGGGCTCGGCGGTCCGGCGCGGGCTGCTGGTGCACCAGTGGCTGGAGACCGCCCACGGCAGGCCGCGGAAGCGGCCGTGCACGCTCGACGACCTGCCCGACCCCACCGGGAGTTTCCACGGCCTGGCCGAGCGGATGATGAACTGGGACGAATACCAGCAGATCTGGCCCTACCTGATCCAGCACGTGGACGTGTGCCCGCTGCGCGGTCCCGGCGAGGTCACCGCCGTCATGCCGGAGCCGAGGGTGGCCGCCTACGACTCCACCGCCGACGTCGTGGTCGTCGCCAACCCCGACCTGCTGCGCCGGGTGGACGGCCGCCTGGTCTACCGGGAGCAGAAGACCTCGCTGACGGACCGCGGCATCACCGCGGAGAACGCCCTGGAGCTGGTCCCGCAGCTCGCCCTGGCGGTCTGCCTGATCGCGGGCGGCGTCTTCGGGGACACCGCCGGGACCGTCGAGCTGGAGCAGCTCACCCCGGCCTCGGGCACGGTGATCGAACTCGACGCGGCCGACCCCGGGGTGGTCACTGCCGCGCGGGCCGTCCTGGCGGAGCTGGCCGGTCCCTGGCACCGGGACACCGCCTTCCGGGCGACCCCGGGGCCCTGGTGCCGGTTCTGCCCCGTCTCCCGCTGGTGCGGCGACGCCTCCCGGGCGGACGAGGGGCCCTTCATGACGGTCGACGGCCTGGTGATCGACCCGGTCACCGGCGAGATCCTGGAGTCGCCGGGCTGCACGACCAGCCGGGTCGAGGCGGTCACCGGCGCGCTCGCCGGGGCGGAGGACGACGAGCCGCCCTTCTGAGACCCGGCACCAGTCGGTCGCAGGTGGCTTCCAAGCGCCTGTGTGCAGAGTGGCCGGTGTGACCCGCACGCAGAAGACCAGGAGCCGGACCCGGCGTCCCCGCAGGGAAGCCGTCGACCGGTCGCCGAGAAGGACCATGCCTCGTGAGCAGGAGCAGGTGCCTGCGGCGCGGTCCGGCACGGGGATGGCCGTCTGGACGGCGTTGTGCCTGCTCGTCCCGGGGGCGCTGCTCGTCTGGCTGGTGGTCACGATCGTCGGGGTCGTCACGCCGGAGCTGGGCGCCGCCCTCGGCCGCACGGGCACGCCCGGCACCGCGACCGTCGTGTCCTGCGAGTCCTACACCGTGGGCACGGGCCGGTCGAAGCGCACGAACCGCGACTGCGAGGCCCGCTTCGTGCCCGACGAGCAGCCGGGGCAGTCGGTCGTCGCCGGCACCGTCCCGGACGTGGAGGTGGGCGAGGTCTTCCCGGCGGTTCTGACCCCCGAGGGTGACCGGGTGCTGCCCACTCGGGCACGGGGCGTGTGGCGGGCGCTGTTCCAGCTCGCCGCGCTCCCGTTCGGGCTGGTCCTCATCGCGTTCCTCTCCGCCCTCATGATGCGCGCCAGGAAGGCGACCGTCTGGACGGGGGCGCTGGGACTCCCCCTCCTCGTCGTGATGGTCGTCGGTTTCCTCGTCGGAACGTGAGCACCCTCGTCGGGATGTGAGCGCCCTCGTCGGGTTGTGAGCGCCGAGGCTTCGGGGATCTCCCGCCGGAGCGCGGGCGTCACCCGCCGGCGGGCCGCTCCTGCAGGACCCAGCCGTTGCCGTCGGGGTCGGAGAAGAAGACGAACGAGTTCCACCTGCCGCCCGGCCCGTCGGCCAGGGCGCCGTCCTCGCCGTAGTGCCGGATCCCGCTGACCTCCACGCCGCGGCCGGCCAGTTCGGCGCGGGCGGCCTCGATGTCGGGCACGACGATCTGCAGGCCCTGCAGCGAGCCCGGCGGCGGTCCGGTGATCCCGGTGTTCAGATGGATCGAGCAGCCCGATCCGGGGGGTGTCAGCTGCACCATGCGTGCTCCGTCGCCCACCTGGATGTCGAGGTCGACGGCGAAGCCGAGTCCCTCGGCGTAGAAGCCCTTCGCCCGGTCGACGTCCGTCACCGGGACGGGTACCACTTCGAGTTTCCAGTCCATGGCGCGTCATCCTGCCACTCGGGACCGACAGGACCGACAGGACCGCCAGGACGATGAGATCACCGGGACCGCTGCGGAGCCGCGGAGAGCAGGGTGAAGCGTCTCAGCGCCCATTCGACCGGGCCCTGCCGGTGGCTGCGCAGCCACCAGGCGCTCAGTGCCAGCAGGAGCGCGTAGATCACCGCGGCCACTCCCATCACCGCGATCGGAGGCAGCTCCCCCGCCAGCGCCAGGCCGTACCCGGTGAAGACCAGGCAGGCCAGCACCGACTGGCCGATGTAGTTGGAGGCCGCCGTCCGCCCGGCCGGGGCCAGCGCGCCGGCGACCGCCGGGAACCGCTTCACCAGCGCCAGCAGGGTGACCACGTAGGCGGCCGACAGCAGCGGGGAGGCCACGTTGTTGACCGCCAGGCCGACCAGTTCCGCGGCGCCGCCCGTCTGCGACGACCAGGTGAAGAAGACCGCGGCGGGCAGGCCGACGCCGTAGCCCAGCCACAGGATCCTGGGAACCAGGTGGGCCCAGCGCTCCCTCTCCTCCAGCAGGCGCGACTTCCCGGCCGCCAGCCCGAACAGGAACAGCGCCATCGCCATCGGGCCCTGGCCGAGCCACACGAACGCCGCGAGCATCGGGTAGGTCTCGACCTGGAACCGCAGGAAGTCCAGCGGCCCGCCGGTGACCAGCGCCTCGGCCCGCGCCGCGGCGGCCGTGTCGGCGACCGGGGCCACCGCGCCGCCCGGGTCGAGCAGGACGAGCCCGGCCAGCGCGAGCCAGATCACCGACATCACGCCGATGATCCAGCAGCCGGCCTTGACGGCGGTCCTGGGCCTGATGTCGCGCATCGTCAGCAGCAGGAGGCCGAGTGCGGCGTAGAGGGTGAGGATGTCGCCGATCCAGAGCAGGAACCCGTGCGCCACGCCCAGGACGAACAGGCCCAGGCAGCGGCGGACCATGCGGGACTTGACCTTCTCGCCCCACGAGCGCATCTGCAGGGTGAAGGAGTAGCCGAACAGGAACGAGAAGATCACGTAGAACTTGGTCAGCACCAGGGTGCTGACCACGAGGGCGACGGGGCCTTCGCTCATGGGCAGGGTGCCGATGCCGACGGCGTATCCGGGGTCGGCGAAGAAGCCGATGTTGGCGACCAGGATGCCGCCCAGCGCGAAGCCCCGTACGGCGTCGATCTCGTGGATGCGCCTGGACGCCGGCGCTGCGGTCTGGGTCATGCCCTCGATGCTAGGAATCCGATGTACGGCGCACATCGGACTTCGGACGGGGGTTCCGCGACCAAAGTCGACGGCGGCGGGCCACCGGCACGGCGGCCGCGGGCCCGGTGCGGGCCGGTCCCCCGGCAGCGGCGGCGCGGCGCCGATCACCGACCATCCGCCCGTCAGCCTCGGAACCTTCCCCCGGCTCCGCTATAGTGCATAATGCAATATAGAAGGAGGCATCATTATGGCGCGACGTCCCGATCTGGTCGGCTTGACCGTGCTGGCCATGCTCGCGGTGCGCGCCAGCCACCCCTACGAGCTCCACCGCTTCATCATCGACACCCACAAGGACTACGTCACCGGGCTTCCTCGGAGCCTCTACCACGCGGTCGAAAGACTCGCGGGCGAGGACTTGATCGCCCCGGTCGAAACCAGCAGAGAGGGGCGCCGGCCGGAGCGCACCGTCTACGAGATCACCGACGAGGGCCGCAGTGAACTGTCGACCAGGCTCCGCGCGCTCCTCGAGAGCCCTCACCCGGATCGCCGGACGTTCACCGCCGCCGTCTCCCTCATCGGCACCCTGCCGGTGCCCGACGCGCTGCGCGCCCTGCGCACCAGAGCCGCGGCGCTCGAAGGACTGCTGGCCGGGACGGACGCCCACCTGCGCGCCATGAAGGACAACGGCCTGCCCGACATCCTGATGATCGAGGTCGACTACGAGCGCACGCTGAACGAGGCCGAACTGGCCTGGGTGCAGCGCATCGTCGCCCGCCTGGAATCGGGCGAGCTCGGCTGGTCGGGCACCGTCCGGCAGGACCTGCTGTCGCAGCTGCTCGGCGAACCATGAGCAAGCGGCTGCCAGAGTGCGCCAACACCCTGGCAGCCGGACATCCGAACAAGGCGCCTGCCCTGCCTGGACTCGCAACCTCCAGGATAGGCGCCACGACCAGAAGGAATCGCGCCATGTCCGTGAACACGGAGATCACCGGTCTGCTCACCCGCCTCGCCGACGCATGGAACGCGGGCGACGCCACCGCCTACGGCGGCCTCTTCACCGAGGACGCCGACTACATCGCCTTCAACGGCATGCACAGCGAGGGGCGGGCGGCCATCGAGGCCTCGCACCGCTGGTTGTTCGACGGCCCGCTCCGGGGATCGGCCATGGCCGCCCCGAACGGCCGGATCAAGGTCAAACCGCTCGCCGACGGAGCGGTCCTGGTGATCTCGAAAGGCGGCACCGCGGTGGCGGGCGAGTTCCGCGAGTCGATCGTCTCCTTCACCGCGGTCAGCACGCCCGAAGGGTGGCGGTTCACCTCCTTCCAGAACACGCGGGTGGCACGGTGAGGAAGGAGAAGCCGATCGCCGAGGTCACCGGGATCGTCGAAGCGCCGCCCACCGCGGTCTTCGACGACCTGGCCGGCGCGCTGCTGCCCGGCGGCACGCGCACCGGCCGCTTCACCGTCGAGGATCTGCCCGGTCACACCTCCACCGTGGAGGTCACCGGCCACACCATCTCCGTCCAGGGCGGCTGGTGGTATCGGGGCGAGTGGAGCGTCGAACCGCATCCCCGGGGCGCGCTGCTCGTGCACCGGGTCTTCAACGTCGCCCAGAGGATGCGGTGGGGCGTACCGCTGGCCAACCGTTTCTTCGTCGGCTTCGCCGCCGACACGCGACGGGGGTTCGCCGACAACCTCGTCCAGATGGGGCATCGCCTGGGTTGTCCGGTCCATCTGATGGCACCCCGTTGAGACCGCGCCTTCCACTCGGCCGGGAGTACGAGAACCGCAGGCCCCCATCCGCCACCGACACAGACGCAGACGCAGACGCAGACGCAGACGAGGAACCCGATCATGAACGATTCCGCGACCACCGTCCCGTACCCCTCCCGAGTCCGGGGCTGCCTGCTCGGCGGCGCCGTCGGTGACGCGCTCGGCAACCCCGTCGAGTTCATGTCCCTGGCGGAGATCCGTGCGAGGTTCGGCCCGGCCGGGCTCACCGGCATGGTCGAGACCGAGATCACCGACGACACCCAGATGACCCTGTTCACCGCCGAGGGCCTGATTCGCGCCCGGCTGCACGGCGGCGATCCGCTGGCGGGCGTGCACGGCGCCTACCTGCGCTGGCTCGACACCCAGAACCACACCGCGCCGCGTCCCGAGGACGACGGCTTCCGCACCGGATGGCTGCGCACCGAGCGGTGGCTGTACGCCCGGCGCGCCCCCGGCAACGCCTGCCTGTCCGGCCTGCGCTCCGGGATCGCCCCTCCCCCGCCCGAGACGCCCCTCGGCCATGGGCCCGTCAACCCCGGTTCCAAGGGGTGCGGCACCGTGATGCGCTCGGCCCCCTTCGGTCTCGTCCGCGGCACGAAGGCTCCGTTCCCCACGGACGCCCCCGCCGCGGCCGCCGACCCCGCCTCCGCCACCGCGGTCGGCCCGGCCCCGGGCACCGGTCCCGGCCGCGCATCCTCCGCCTCCTCCACCTCCTCCGCCTCTTCCATCTCCTCCGCCGCGGCCGATCCGGTCGCCCTGGCCACCGCCGCCGCCCGCATCACCCACGGCCACCCCACCGCCGCCATCGCCTCCGGTGCTCTGGCCCACCTCATCGGCCGGCTCGTCGGCGGGGAACCGCTGCCCGAGGCCGTCGACTCGACCGACCGGATGCTGTCCGCCCTGGACGGGCACGGGCCAGAGCACCGGGAGACCCGCGAGGCGCTGCGCGCGGCCCGGCGGCTGGCGGAGGCGGGCGGTCCCGCGCCGGAGAAGGTGGAGGCCCTGGGCGGCGCCTGGATCGCCGAGGAGGCGCTGGCCATCGCCGTCTACTGCGCCTTGGCCGAGCCGGACCCGCGCCGGGCCCTGCTGCTGTCGGTCAACCACTCGGGTGACGCCGACTCCACCGGCGCCGTCTGCGGCAACATCGTCGGCGCGGCGTACGGCGAGGCCGCGCTGCCCGCCGACTGGGCCGCGATCGTCGAGGGCCGCGACACCGTCCTGCGGATCGCCGACGACCTCGTCACCGCCTTCGAGGGTCCGGCGCGGGACCTCGCCGCCCGCTACCCCGCGGACCGATGGACCGGCCGGCCCGGCAGAGGCGATCGACACAGAGGGTGAGGTAACCCTACGCTTATGTGAACGCTGCAGATCCTCGTCGGATACGCTTCACCCCTGATTTGCGGAGTGCCGGCCGTACGTTCCCCCGTTCGAAGGCGGTTTCTGCCCATGGCATCTCAGGTGACGCGGTTGTACCAGGCGGTGCTGCGTGACCGGGAACCGCCGATCTCGATCCGGCTGCGCCGTACCTTCTCCGAGTGGACCGAGGCGAAGGGCTTCCCTCCCGCGAGCGCGGCCCGGGCCCGGACCGAGCACGAGGCCGGCGGGGCCCGCCTGGTCATGGAGCGCCGGGGCGGCGGCTGCGGCCGCTACACGCTCGGCGAGCCGGTCGCGGGCGGGGTCCTGCGCACGCAGGTGACCTACGCCGAGTCCGTGCCGGGCATGACCGGGTGGGTCGTCGTCACCGTGGAGCAGCACGGCGGCCGGGAACCGGAGGCGGTCACCGCCCCCGGCTTCCTCCCGGCGTACCTGCGCACCGCCCGGATCACCGACGGCGCCGTGCACGTCGAGGACGGGCCGGTGGTGCTCGACGAGACCGAGGTGGACCGGTTCGTCCGGACGCTGGCCGATCCCCGCCGCCGGGTTCCGGCCGTGGTCGTCTCCGTGGACGCGCAGCGGCCCGAGGCGGGCCGTGCCCGCGCCGACCACCTGGCCGCCGCCCTCACCGGGGCGGCCCTGGTGGTGCGCCTGGCGGATCTGCGCGCCCAGGACCGGTTCAACGAGACGCTGGGTGAACGGCTCGGCGTGTACGGCGGCGGCGTCCGCACCTACGTCACGCCGTTCGACCCCGCCGGGGAGCGCTACCCCGAGCGGCACCTGACCATGGGCGGTCCCCGGCTCCGCGCCCAGGGCGCCGCCGCCCTCGGTGTGGTCGTCGAGGGGGCGCTCGGCAGGACCGCCCGCGCCGAGCTCCCGGACGACGTCCGGCGGACGATGGGGGCCGTGCGCCGGGTCCTGTCCGGCACGGCCGAGCTGAGCGCGATCGCCGCCGCGGCGGCCCCGGTGCCCGCCCCGGTCGACCTCAGCCGCGAGGAGCTGCGGCGCGGGATGATGGCCCTGACCCGGCAGCCGGTGCCGCCCGCCGCCCCGGAGACGGCCTCGGAGACGGCTTCGGCGCGGTCCGCCGCCGCACCGCTTTCCACCGCGCAGTCCGCCGTCGCGCGGCCCGGGGCCGCGGGTCCGGGCGCCTCCGGAACCGCCGCCCCGGGAACCCGACCGGCCGCCGGGCAGGGCTCCTCCCCCGGCCCTTCTCCGGCGGCCGGGCCGGTCGGCGGCGCTCCGGCGCTCGACGTGGCCGGTCTCGTCCGGGCGGTGGCGGACGCGGTGGTCAAGGAGCTGCGCGGTGAGCTGGAGAGTGCGCTGAACCTGGCCGCGTCGTCCGCCTCCCCCGACGACGAGCCGGGTCTGCTGCTCCGCGAGATCCGCATTCTCGGCGCGCACGTGGCCGGGCTCCGCGACATCGTCGCCGAGCGGTGGCGGGACGGTCCTCCCCCGGTGGCCGGGGAGGCGGGGGCACCGGCGGAGACACGGGCGGGGACACGGGCGGAGGACGAGCCCGGGGCACGGACGAGGACGCGGGCGGAAGGCGAGCCCGGGGCACCGGCGGAGACACGCGTGGAGGGTGGGGCCGGGCGTCTCCGCCGCGAGCACCTGTTCCTCCAGAAGGAGTACGCCGACTCCGCCGCAGAGGCCCGCAGGCTGGCCTGGCAGGTGCGCCGGCTGGAGCGGATGCTGACCGAGGCGGGTCACCCGGCCTACGGCGCGGCCCCCGAGGAGGACGTCTTCGAGCCGACCGGTCTGGTGGACGTGCTGGTCAGGGCCCGGGCGACGCTGCGGCACGTCTCGGTCGGCGACACCGACGGCCCGGCCGCCCGGCTGGACCTGGACCATCCGGCGCTCTGCCGCACCTGGGCGGCCAAGGCGTGGGACGCCCTGTGCGCGCTGGACGACTTCGCCGGGGCGCGCTCCTCGGGGGCGTTCTCCGGCGGGTTCTACGACTGGTGCGCCAACGGTGCGGACGGCCGCCGCACCATCCCCACCGGGATGCTGGCCATGCGCGAGTCCAGGAGCGTGACGGGCAGCGCCAAGTTCAGCGAGCCCAGGGTCTTCGCCGTGCCGCAGGAGGTGCATCCGGCGGGACGGCTCCTGATGGAGGCGCACGTGAAGCTGCGGCCCGTCGGCTATCCGGCGCCGCGGATGTACTTCCACGACGACTCCGGCGGCGCCAGCGGCAAGGTCTGGATCGGCTACCTCGGGGACCACCTCCCCAACACCCGAACCAACTGAGGCGCCCGGGACCCCGCCCGCGCACCCGTCCGCACCGCCGCGGCACCCCGCACGACCGCGGCATCCCGTACGACCGCAGCCTGCGGGTCCACAGGCCGGAGGTCCGCGGGTCCGCGGGTCTCGGGCGCGTACCGTCAGCCGGTCGCCCGCAGGCCCGCGAGCACCAGTGAGCAGACCGCGCCGAAGGCCGTGTCGATCTCCGGGGCGGACCATTCGGCGGCGTAGAGCGGGTTGTGGAAGCGGCCGGTCGCGTCCAGCACCGCGCGCGCGGTGACCTGCGGATCGCACGGGGCGAACGCGCCCTGCGCGACGCCGTCGGCGATGATCAGGGCGATCTCGCCGAGCAGGGCGTCGATGTGCTCGGCGACCACGGTGTCGCTCTCACCGGCGAGCACGGTGTAGGTGGCGAAGAGCTCCGGGTCGTCGAGGGCCTTGCGCCGCTTGGCCTCGAACAGGGCCGCCAGCCAGCGGCGCAGCCGCTCGGGGGCCGGGGAGTCCTCGGCGGCGAGCTCGGCCAGCCCTGCGTGGTTGCGGTCGAGCCAGCGCCGGGTGACCGCGGCGCGCAGCGCCGCCTTGGTGGGGAAGTGCCGGTACACGCTGCCGTGGCTGACCCCGAGGGCCCTGGCCACGTCGACCACGGTGGCCTTGGCCGGGCCGTAGCGGCGCAGGACGCCCTCGGTGGCGGCCAGGATCTCCTCGGCGGTCAGTGCACCCGCGGCCATCGTGTCCTCTCAGCGCCGTCAGCTGTCCAGGTGGGCCATCAGCGCCTCCGGGTAGCGGGTCCCGGCGACCTCGTCCGCCGGGACCGCGTCCTCGATCGCGGCCAGGTCGGCGGCGTCGAGGGCGACGTCGACGGCTCCCAGGGCCTCGGCGAGGCGGTCGCGGCGGCGGGCGCCGACCAGGGGGACGATGTCCTCGCCGCGCGAGAGCACCCAGGCGATGGCGGCCTGCGCCACCGTAACACCCTTCTGCTCGGCGGTCGCGCGCAGGGCTTCGACCAGGGCGAGGTTGCGGTCGAGGTTCTCGCCGGAGAAGCGCGGGCTCAGACCGCGGAAGTCACCGGGGGCGAGGGCGCGGTCCCGGGTCCAGTGGCCGCCGAGCAGGCCGCGGGAGAGCACGCCGTACGCGGTGACGCCGATGCCGAGCTCCCGGCAGACGGGCAGGGTCTCCGCCTCGATGTCGCGGGAGAACAGGGAGTATTCGATCTGCAGGTCGGAGATGGGGGCCACGGCGGCGGCCCGCCGGATGGTCTCCGCGCCGACCTCGGACAGGCCGATGTGGCGCACGCGGCCGGCCTCGACCTCCTCGGCGATGGCGCCGACGGTCTCCTCGACGGGCACGGCCGGGTCGAGGCGGGAGAGGCGGTAGACGTCGACGTGATCGGTGCCCAGCCGCTGCAGCGTGTAGGCCAGGAAGTTCTTCACCGCGGCGGGACGGCCGTCGTAGCCGTTCCAGCCGCCGCCGGCGTCGCGCAGGGCGCCGAACTTGACGCTGAGGACCACCCGGTCGCGGGCGCCGGCCCCGGCGGTGCGCAGGGCCTCGCCGATGAGCAGCTCGTTGTGGCCCATCCCGTAGAAGTCGCCGGTGTCCAGCAGGGTGACGCCGGCGTCGAGGGCGGCGTGGACGGTGGCGACGGACTCGGTCCGGTCCGCCTCGCCGTAGAGGGCGGACATGCCCATGCAGCCCAGGCCGAGGGCGGAGACGACGGGACCGGAGGCGCCGAGGGTGCGGTCGTGCACGGTGTGCTCCTTGGAGGTGGTCGGTACGGGATCCGCTTGCACGATCACTATGCACTATGGACTGACAGATTTCAATATCTGTCAGTCCATAGTGACCCGACATTCCCGCGATCAAGTGGAGTAAATAATCTTTGACATCATGTCCGCGGTGTTTTACCTTTATGAATGTCAACTTTGTTTTACACGGAGGCGCTGTGACGACGATGACGACGACCATGAGGGCGATGTTCCGGGACGCCTACTGCCCGCCCGACCGGCTCGAGCTCCGCGACGTCGGCAGGCCGGTCGCCGGACCCGGCGACGTGCTCGTGCGGGTCCGCGCGGCGGGCGTCGACCAGGGCACCTGGCAGCTCGTCACGGGCCTGCCGTATCTCATCCGCCTCGCGGGCTTCGGGCTGCTCCGGCCGAAGGTCCCCGTCCCGGGCCTGGACGTCGCGGGGACCGTCGAGGCGGTCGGCGAGCGCGTCACCCGGTTCCGCCCCGGCGACGAGGTGTTCGGCACCTGCGACGGCGCCCTCGCCGAGTACGCGTGCGCTCCGCAGGCCAGGCTCGCGCCCAAGCCCGCGAACCTCACGTTCGAGCAGGCGGCTGCGGTCCCGACCTCCGCCTTCGCCGCCCTCCAGGGGCTCCGCGACGCCGGGGGGATCCGGGCCGGGCAGCGGGTGCTGGTCATCGGGGCGGGCGGCGGCGTGGGGACGTTCGCGGTGCAGCTGGCCAGGGCGTTCGGCGCGCACGTCACCGGCGTGTGCAGCACGGCCAAGACGGGCCTGGTCCGGTCCATCGGCGCGGACGAGGTCGTCGACCACACCCGCGAGGACGTCGCGGACGGGTCGCGTCGCTACGACCTCGTCCTCGACACCGGCGGGCACCGCTCGCTGTCGCGCCTCCGGCGGCTCCTCACCCCCCGGGGGACCCTCGTCATCGTCGGCTCCGGCGGGAGCGGCCGGGGAGGCGGCCGGTGGACGCAGGGCGCGGGCCGCCAGCTCCGGGCGGTGATGCTCTCGCCGTTCGTGGGCCAGCACCTGCGCGGACTGATGTCGACGGGGCGGGAGGAGGACCTCCGGCTGCTGGGAGAGCTCCTCGAGAGCGGGAAGATCACACCGGTCGTCGACCGGACGTACCCGCTGGGCGAACTCCCGGAGGCGCTCCTGCACCTGAGGAGCGGCCGCGCGGCCGGCAAGGTCGTCGTCACCGTGTGAGGCGCGGACGAAGACCGGCCGGCGGGCAGGAACGGCGGCAGGACCGGCCGGCACGGAAACGGCCGCCACGGAGGGAGGGACGCCTTCCCCGGTGCGGCGTCGGAAAGACCGGACCCGGCGCCGTGAAGTGACCTGTACCACACGACCGAACCCTCACCCGGACCCGCAGGCCGCCGATCGGCAGGAGGAAGCCGACGCCGCAGGCGTCCGTCCACCCGGGACGGCGTACGGCGTCCCGTGAGGGACAGGACGAATGGAACGCCTCCCCCGACTCCTCCTCGGCGGCGGCCTGGCCGTCGCCCTCGCCTCCTGCACCACCGCGCTCCCGGCGGCCGCCGCCGCGCCGGTGCCGCCCGGTGTCCGGGGGCTGGACGTCAGCTCGCACCAGCCCGGCGTGTCCTGGCCCGCGGTGTACCGGGACGGAGCACGGTTCGCCTACGTCAAGGCCACCGAGTCGACCACCTATCGCAACCCCCGCTACGCCGAGCAGTACCAGGGGGCCCGGCAGGCCGGTCTGATCAGGGGCGCCTACCACTTCGCCCTGCCGCACAAGTCCGGCGGCGCCGCCCAGGCCGACTACTTCTTCCGCAACGGCGGCGGCTGGACCTCCGACGGCTGGACCCTGCCGGGCGTGCTCGACATCGAGTTCAACCCGTACCAGTCCTCCAACGGCCTGGACATCTGCTACGGCCTGTCCCCCGCCCGGATGGTGAGCTGGATCCGCGACTTCAGCGATCGCTACCTCGCCCTGGCCGGCCGGCGGCCCGCCGTCTACACCAACACCTACTGGTGGCAGACCTGCACCGGCGGCAGCGCCGCCTTCGGCGACCACCCGCTCTGGCTCGCCCGCTACGCCTCGGCCGTCGGAGCCCTCCCGGCGGGCTGGACGGCCCACGCCATCTGGCAGCACGCGGACTCCGGCGTCTTCCCCGGCGACCAGAACGTCTTCAACGGCACCTACGAGCAGCTGAAGCTGCTGGCCGCCGGCCGGAGCGCCGCGGCCCCGGTGAAGGCGCCCGTGAACGTGCCCGTGGACGCGTCCCCGAAGGTTTCCGTGAAAGCGCCCGCGCGCAAGCCGGTCAGGGCCGCCACCCGCGTCTCCTCGCTGAACGCCGGTCCCGAGCCGGTCGGAAAGGGCCGGAAGCTGACGGTCTCCGGCACCCTGCGGCTGGCCACCGGCACCCGGCGCGCCGTCGCCGGGCAGCGGGTCCTGATCAGGTTCCGGCCGCGCGGCTCCACCGTCTGGCGGACGGCGGGCACCGCCGTGACCGCCTCCGGCGGGACGTTCCGCCGGACGTTCCGGGCCGCCGGGGACGGCACCTGGCAGGCGGTCTACAACGGGGACGCGCTGCGCCTGGCCGCCCGGAGCGGCAGCGACTACGTCGACGTGCGCACCGGCCGGTGGTGGTGACCGGGAGGAGGACCCGTCAGGGCGTCCGGCGGCGGTAGGGGATCCACAGGCCCAGGCCGTAGACGCCGAGGCCGAGCAGGACCATGAAGACGATCACCGGCCACTGGAGCCCCTCGGGCATGTGGAGTGCGAGGAACCAGCTCCGGTCCTCGGTCCCGTTGGCCTTGAGGAAGCCCGCCACGATGCCCTGCGGGAACAGCGGGATCGCGCCGACCGACCAGCAGAGGGCCGTGATGATCTGCTCGCGCTTCGGCAGGTCGTCGAACTTCGCCCAGCTCCCCGGCTTGGCCGGGGGCCGCTTGCCCGTCCGCATCGTGTGCAGCAGCTCGGGCCCCTGGGCGTGCAGCCGCCGCTGGGCGAGCAGCCCGAAGCCCCACAGGCACAGGCCGCCGGTCGCCACGCCGACGGCGACGCCCGCCCAGCCGTACAGCGCGGCCGTCACCGCCGCCGGGGCCCCGGTGAGCGCCACCAGGACCAGTACGGCGTAGGCCAGGCCGGTCATCGCGCCGTCGTCCTCGCTGGAGCGCAGCGGGTTGTTGCCCCGCCGGTGCGGGTCGATGCCGGGCACGAGCGCGTAGACCGAGATCAGCGGCACGATCCCGGCGGCGCCGCCGAGCAGGGCGGCGGTGAGCGCGAGCACCATGGGCCAGGGTCCGCCGGTCACGGAGGTGAGGCCCAGGGTCAGCGCGGCGGCCACCGGCCCGACGACCAGCAGCCAGGCCAGCTGCCTGCCCCGCACGTCGGCCGCGCCCGGGGAGAGCAGGGTCAGCCAGAGCGCGGTGCCGTCGACGCCGTAGAGGTTGGCCGACATGGCGGCCGCCATGATGATGAAGATCGGCCCGGCCCAGGGCAGCATGGCGGTCCAGCCCAGGACCAGCGGGGCGGCGGCGAAGAACACGCCGTAGGCGACGGCGAAGGTCAGCTGATGGGTCCGGACCAGGTCGCGCGACCAGGTCCGCAGTTCCTTGGCCACCACGGCGCCCGTCGCGGTGGCGGCGGTCATCGGGCGCCGGCCCCGGGCGGACGCCTTGACCGAGCCGGCGCGCCGGGCCAGCAGCGCGGCCCAGGCGGCCAGCAGCAGCGCGACGAGCACCGCGAGCGCGCCCAGCGTGAGGCCCGCGCGGCCCCAGGCCCCGGTTCCGGCGGCCTCGACCGCGGCCAGACCCCAGCCGGACGGCAGGTAGCGCACCGCCGCCGACGCCCCGGCCGGGATCCCGCCGGTCTGCCCCAGCGCGACCGCGAAGACCCAGCCCTGGCCGAGCGCCGCCAGGATCGCGCCGTTGACCAGGCCGGCGCCGACCGCGCCCGCGCGCGACCGCAGGGCCAGGCCCATCACGGCGACCGCGACCCGCGAGAGCAGGACGAAGACCGCCAGTTGCAGGAGCATCGCGGGCAGCGCGACCGGCACGGCCGCCGGGCCCTGCCGTACCCCGAAGACGACCAGCCCGGACAGGGCGAGCAGGCTGATCACGGGGGCGACCCCGACGAAGGCGGAGACCAGCAGGCCCGCCGCCAGGCGGCGCGGCGGGAGGCCGAGCGAGGTGAAGTACTCGGGGCGGAGCGTCTCGTCCCCGCCCCCGGCGAAGACCGGGCCGAAGATCCAGCCGAGCATCCAGACCGCGTAGGCCGCGGCGAGCAGGTCCCCGGTCTGGAACGCGGCGTACAGCGTGCCGCCCGCCAGGACGAGCCCGAGCACCCCGCCCATCACGATGGAACCGGCCTTCTGCCCGCTCATCGAGTTGCGCAGCACGGCCAGCTTCATCGCGGCCATGGTCCGGGGAACGGTCAGCGCGACAGCCACGACAGCCCCCTCGACCCGGTGTCGGACGCGCCGACGAGCCCGACGAAGGTGTCCTCCAGGGAACGGTCGCCCCGGACCTGCTCCAGCGGCCCGGCGGCGGCGACCCTGCCCTGGTCGATCACCGCGACGTGGTCGCAGAGCTGTTCGACCAGGGCCATGACGTGGCTGGACAGCACGATGGACCCGCCCCCCGCGACGAACCCCCGCAGGATGGTCTTGATCGTGGCAGCCGAGACGGGGTCGACGGCCTCGAAGGGCTCGTCCAGCACGAGCAGCCGCGGGGCGTGCAGCAGCGCCGCCGCCAGTCCGATCTTCTTGCGCATGCCCGTGGAGTACTCGATCACCAGGGTCTTCTCGGCCCGGTCGAGTTCCAGCACCGACAGCAGCTCCTGCGCGCGGGCGGCGACGACGTCCTTGGCCAGCCCTCGCAGCAGGCCGAGATAGGTGAGCACCTCCCGGCCGGTCAGCCGCTCCGGCATCGCCAGGCCGTCGGGCAGCACGCCGACCATCGCCAGAGCGTGGGAGGGGTCGGACCAGACGTCCGCGCCGAAGATCCGGGCGCTGCCCCCGTCGGGGCGGAGCAGGCCGGTGGCCATGGACAGCGTGGTGGTCTTGCCGGCGCCGTTCTGGCCGACCAGCCCGTAGAAGGAACCCGGTGGGACGGTCAGGTCGACGTGGTCGGCGGCGACCTTCTCACCGAAGGTCTTGGTCAGGCCGACGATCTCTAGCGCTGGAGTCATGGGGGTCTCTCGTGATCACTGGCGGGGAGGGGCCGGGAAAAGGCTTTCATCCGGCGGCCGGGAAATTCGATCATGCAGGCCGACTCTCTGTCCAGTGCTCCCGCCCGGCACCGGCGGGTACGGGAACGGTGGCCTCCGCGCTTCCGCCGCGGACCGGTGACCGCCGCCCTGCCCGGGCCTCCGCCCTCCGCTCCCCCCGTTCCTCCACCTCCCTTCTCTCCACCTCTCCGCAGTCCCGCCGCTCCTCCACCCCTCCACCGACCGGCGACCGGCGGTCGGCGGTCGGCGACCGGGACATTTTTCCGGCTCCTCCCCGAACGGAGCGGGAAACCCCACTTCAGCCGGGCTCCGCGCCCCGGAAGAACGTCGCCCCCACCCCTACCGGGACCTTCAAGGAGAAGACGTTTTCCCAGGTCAGAGCAAACATGAACACACCTTTCACGTTTGCCAGGCCCGGATGCCCTGGCTGAAGATGAACGCATCACCGCCGAACCCCCGTCCGGGGTCTCTTCGGCGTGCCCGCATCCCGCCCGCACCGTCCGCGCTCCGCCCCGAGGAGGGGATCATGATCCATGCCCGAGGACTCACCCGGAAGTTCGCAGTCAAGCGGGAGACCGTCGACGCCGTGCGCGGCATCGACCTCGACGTGGAGGCCGGCCGGCTCGTCGCCGTCCTCGGCCCGAACGGGGCCGGGAAGTCCACCACCCTGCGCATGCTGACCACCCTGCTGCCGCCCACGTCGGGGACCGCCACGGTGGCGGGCCGCGACATCGTGGCGGATCCCGCCGGGGTGCGCGCCCGCATCGGCTACGTCGGGCAGAAGAACGGCGCCGGCGAGAACTTCCGCGTCCGCGACGAACTGGTGACCCAGGGCCGCTGCTACGGCCTGACCCGCGCCGAGGCCGACCGGCGGGCCGACGAGGTACTCGACCGTCTGGAGCTCCGGCCGCTGGCGGCGCGCAGGCCCGGCACGCTCTCCGGCGGGCAGCGCCGCCGCCTCGACATCGCCCTGGGACTCGTCCACCGGCCCGGCCTGCTCTTCCTGGACGAGCCGACGACCGGGCTGGACCCGCAGAGCCGCGCCGACGTCTGGGAGCACATCCTGCGGCTGCGCGCGGAGTACGGCACGACGATCCTGCTGACCACCCACTACCTGGAGGAGGCCGACACCATGGCCGAGCGGGTGGTGGTCATCGACCACGGCCGGATCATCGCCGACGGGACCGCCGCCCGGCTCAAGAACGACCTGGCCGGCGACCAGGTCACGATCACCGTCCACGACGCCGCCGACACCGCGCGGGCGGCCGCCGTCGCCGGGCGGATCGCCGCGCCGGACGGGGTGAGCGCCGAAGGGGTGACCGTGCGGCTCCGGGTGCCCCGCGCGGACGCCGCCCTGCCGGAGTACCTGCGGGCCCTGGAGGCGGCGGGGGTGAAGGCCGCCACCGCGGAGATCTCCCGCCCCACGCTGGACGACGTGTTCCTCGCCCTCACCGGTCGCACGCTGCGGGAGGGCGAAGGCGCCGCCGCGTGAGCCTTCCGACTCCACGATCCGCCGCCCATTCCCCGCCCCGGGGAGAACCGACACCCGCCCCCACCGCTCAGGAAAGGCCTGACATGGACCTGCGATTCGCCCGCGACACCGCGACCGTCTTCTCCCGGGAGTTCGCGCCCGTGCCGCGCGAGCCCCTCGGCCTGCTGTTCACCATGGGCCAGCCCCTCCTCTTCCTCTTCCTGTTCGGCCCGCTGCTGGCGGGCACGCCGGGTTTCGGCGGGACGGGCGGGGACTCCCCGTGGCAGTGGTTCGTGCCCGGCATCCTGGTCATGATGTGCCTGTCCGGGCCGATGATGGCCGGATACAACCTCCTGGTCGAGCTGATCGGCGGCTCGTTGGAGCGGATGATGGTCACCCCGCTGAACCGGACGGCGATGCTGGTCGGCCGGACCCTGAAGGAGTTCGCGATCCTGCTGGCGCAGGCCGTACTGATCATCGCCCTGGCGGTGCCGCTGGGCTTCCGGCTCCACTTCGCCGGGGTGCTGGCCGGGCTGGTGCTGCTGGCCGTGTTCGGGATCGGGCTGGGCGCGCTCTCGTTCGCGCTGGCGATCGCCTCCCAGCCGGGCGGCGAGCTGTTCTACGGGGTCACCCAGCTGGTGATGTTCCCGCTGCTGCTGCTGTCGGGCATGCTGCTGCCGATGGACTTCGGCCCGGCGTGGCTGCAGGCCGCCGCCGCGTTCAACCCCGTCACCTACATCGTGGAGGCCGAGCGGGCGCTGTTCTCCGGCCGGTTCGCCGACGCGCCGGTGCTGTACGGCGCGCTCTCGGCCTGCGCCGTCGCCGCCGCGGGTCTGGCGCTGGGCACCCGGTCGATGCGGCGCGGCGTCTGATCCCGCGGCGTCTGATCCTGCGGCGTCCGACCCCACCCGCCGTCCCGGGTCCCGGCGCGATGCCGGGACCCGCCAGGATCCCGGTCCCTCCGCCGGAGCGCGTCGACCGCGGGCTCGGGGTACGGCGAACGTCAGGGCCGCGGTCGACACCGGGTGGCACGGCGAGCGTCAGGACGGCCGGCTCCGGGGCGGCTGTCTGAGCTCGAGGTCCTCCAGGAGCGCCTGGGTGGCGGCGGCCACGGCGGCCACCGCGCGCTCGAACGCCTCGGCGTTGCGCGCGGACGGGGCACGGAACCCGGAGATCTTGCGGACGTACTGGAGGGCGGCGGCGTGCACGTCCTCACCGGTCACGTCGCTGGCGTAGGGCTCCCGGAGGGTCTTGATGCTCCGGCACATGACAGGACCTCACTTCATCCATGCCCGGCGCCCATGCCTCCCGGTGGTCAGTACCGCTCCCGCGGAGCGGCCACCGGGAAGGATCGGCGCCGGGAACCGGTCAGGCTCCGACGAGGGTGGCCGGGTCGACCCGGTCGACCGCGTGCAGCGCCCAGCGCATCCGCTCGCGGTAGGTCTCCGGGTGGTCTCCGGCCTCCTGCGCCACGCAGGCCACGCAGTCGCCGATGTCGCGCCGGCAGACGCGCAACCGGTCCTCGATCGCGGCGCGCACCTGCTCCGGCGAGGGGTCGTCCGAAGCCTGCAGCGTGGAGGCGAACAGGACGTCGGCCAGGTCGGACATGCTCATCACGGTGGTGGGCATCGTGTGCCTCTCTCCCCGGAGGCCGCGGGACCCGGTGGGATCGCGCGGGCTCCTCGAATCGTCCAGCTTGGGCTCACACCACCAGCATGCCTCCCGCCACCGACATTTTCCGGCGGCCGCGACCCGGTCACCTGAACCCGAGTCACCTGAACCCGAAGACGCCCGCCTCCTCCAGGACCATCCCGGCCAGAGCCCCGGCCGCGTCGACCCGGCCGAGCGACTTGGCCGCCTTCGACATGTCGGCGCGCAGCCGCGGGTCCGCCAGGAGGGCGTCGAGCTCGGCGAGCAGCAGCTCCGGCTCGGGACCGTTCTCCAGGAGCGCCCGGGCCGCTCCGGACTCCGCCAGGTAGCGGGCGTTCTGGCGCTGCTCGTCCCCGGCGGAGGGCACCAGGGGGACGAGCACGGACGGCTTGCCCACCGCGGTCAGCTCCGCGACGGCGCCGGCCCCGCTGCGGGAGACCACGACGTCGGCCGCGGCCAGCACGTCGGCCAGTTCCTCGCCGACGTAGGGGACGGGGCGGTAACGCTCCCGCAGGTGCTCCGGGAGGCCCTCGGCGGTCCGGGTGAGCTGGTCGATCCAGTCGGGGCCGCACTGGTGGAGCACCTGTGCCCGCTCCAGCAGCGAGGGCAGGATCCCCTCGATCAGCGTGTTGATCTGGCGGCTGCCCTGCGCCCCTCCGGTGACGTACACCAGGGGCACCTCCGGCGAGAAGCCGAAGTGCCAGCGGCCGGACGGGGCGTTCCCGCGCAGCAGGTGGGGCCGGACCGGGTTGCCGGTGACGGCCGCCCGCTCCCGGGCCGGAGCGGGCAGGTGCTCCACCGACGAGGGGTGGGTGAGCGCGATCCGGGTGGCGAAGCGCGCCAGGATGCGGTTGGCCAGACCGAGCGCGGTGATCTGCTCGTGCATCACGAGCGGGCGGCGGAGCATACGGGAGGCCAGCCCCAGCGGCACGCAGACGTACCCTCCCGTGGACAGCACCACGTCCGGCCGGTAGCGGGCGGCGATGCCGAAGGCCTGGAGGATCCCCACCGGGATGCGGAACATGTCGGCGAGGTTGGCCAGCAGTTCCCTGGGGTTCGGCGAACGCCGCAGCTTCCCCGTCTTGATCGCGCGGAAGGGGATGCCGTTCTCGGCGGCGACGCGGGCCTCCAGGCCGCTCGCCGTACCCACCCAGAGCACGTCCAGGTCGTACCCGTGCGCGGCGGCCTGCTCGCGGACGGTGGCGACGGTGGTCAGCGCGGGGTAGGTGTGACCGCCGGTCCCGCCCCCGGTGACGAGCATGCGCAGGGGCTGGCGGCTTCCGGCATTCATGCGTGCGTTTCCTCCACAGATCGCGATCGTCGGGCTCCCGGCCGCGGCCGAGGTGCCGGGCGACCTCGGGCACGCTACCGGGAGTCCCGATAAAGATCCAATTGCTCCGAGTCCGCCCACCACCCGCCGAACCGGGAAGCCAAGGTAGAAGTATGCCGCAATCGGGTACAAACCCGCACGAAAGCCATATTTCGCGTAAATGGCTGCGCGAGGGGATTCACCGTCCCAGCGGGACCTCGGAAGAAGCACCGCCCACGAGGAGGGATGCACCATGCAGACCAAGCAGTGGAACGTAGAGATCACCATCGTCGAGGACGACAACGACCGGGTCACCTCGGCCCAGGCCGTGCTGGACATCCCCGATGGCCGCAGGTACGAGAGCGTCGAGTACGCACGGCGCAACCCGACCGACCGCCCGGTGCCGGACATCGGCGACGAACTGGCCGCCGGCCGCGTGCTGGCCGACCTGTCCGGCAGGCTGATGGGCGACGCGGCGGCCGATGTGATGGAGGAGGCAGAGCTCAGGAGAAGGTGAGGACGGCCTCGGATCCCCGGTCTCCCGGACGGCTCCGACGCCGGGCCTCCCGGACTCCAGGGTCTCCCGGAGGGCGCGGCCCGGACGATCGTCGTCCGGGTCCGGGACCTCCGTCCGGGTCCGGGACCTCCGTCCGGGTCCGGGACCTCCGTCCGGGTCCGGGACCTGCGATCCGATCGGGGACCGGCCGGTCGGCGGTCCCGACCGGCCGGTCCGCGTCCGCGGCCGGTCGTCAGTCCCGGGACATCAGCCTGACGAACTCCTCGAAGGAGAACCGCCCGTCGCCGTCGGAGTCGGCGTCGCGGTTCAGCGAACCGATCGCCTCCGCGGGGAGGTCCGGGAAGCGCCCCGCGAGCTCCCTTTCCGTGATGAAACCGTCGCCATCGGTGTCGATGGCGGAGAACTCGCTCCTGAGCTCGGTCAACCGCTCCGCCGACATGGTGTCCCGCCTTTTCCTCGTGTCCGTTCCGGCTGACAACCTACGGGAGCCCCCGCCGGGAGAGAAGACGGGTGCCCGTCCGGAAAGCGTGCTCCTCCCCGCGACTCCGGGACGCGGGCCTCCCGCCGTCCCCTCCCCTTCACCCCGGCCCCGGAGCGCGGTCCTCCCTGCGACTTCTTCTCCGTCCGGCCCCGCAGGCCGCCGGACGTCGACCTGACATCGCCCGGACGTCGACCGGGCAGCGGTGAGCGGGCGGCGGTGAGCGGAAGGCTTCTCTCAGCATATTGTGCAGTGCACAACGCCGTGCCGCGAATGTGGTAACGCGCGCACGGGCCCTCTACCGTGTCCACCGTGTTCGACGTGCTCATCGAGGGCGGCCGGGTGGTGGACGGCACCGGCGCCCCGCCCTACCCCGCCGACATCGGCGTCCGCGACGGCCGGATCGAAGCGGTCGGCGACCTGTCCTCCGGGGGTGCCCGTCCCGCCGCGGCCACGGTCGACGCCGCCGGACGGCTGGTGGTCCCCGGTTTCATCGACGCCCACGTCCACGGCGACGCGACCGTGCTCGATCCCGGTGTGCAGCTGGCGGCGCTCCGGCAGGGCGTCACGACGTTCGTGCTCGGGCAGGACGGCCTCTCCTTCGCCCCCTCCGGTCCCGAGACGCTGCGCTTCGTGACCCGCTACTTCGCCGCGATCAACGGCGCGCATCCGGCCCTGGGTGGCGGGCCGGTGAGCGTGGCGGACCTGCTGGCGTCCTACGACCGCGCGACCGCCCTCAACACCGTCTACCTCGTCCCGCACGGGACGGTCCGCCACGCGGCCTGCGGCGATCCGTCGGCGATGCTCCGCCTGGTGGAGCAGGGGCTGGAGGACGGGGCCGCGGGCCTGTCCAGCGGCCTGGAGTACGTCCCCGGGCGGTACGGCGACGCCGCCGAACTCGCCGCGCTGTGCGCGCCCGTCGCCCGGGCCGGTCTGCCCTACGTGACCCACATGCGGGGGTACGAGGAGGCCGCCGCCACGGGCATGGCCGAGGCACGGGCGATCGCCGAGCGGGCCGGGGTCGCGCTGCACGTCTCCCACTACCACGGTCCCGGCGAACGGCTCGCCGGGATGGTCGACCGCGCCCTCGCGGCGGGCCTGGACGTGACCTTCGACAGCTATCCCTATCTCAGCGGGTTCAGCATCCTGGCGATGGTCGCCCTTCCCCGCGACCTCGACGGCCCCGGCGTCCCCGGCCCCGGGACGGACGGCCGGACCGGCGACGGCCCCGGTGGGACACCCGGCGGGGCCGGAGACGGGACCGCGCGCCCCGACCTGGACCGCACGGTGGCGCTGCTGCACGATCCCGCGGTACGGCGCCGCCTGGCCCGTGAGACCGACCCCACGCTCTGGCGGCGCGCCGTGCTCGCGCACGTCCCCGCCGCCGAGTTCGCCTGGACCGAGGGCAGGACGCTGGCCGAGGCCGCGGCCGAAGCCGGGCGCGGACCGGCCGACTTCTGCGCGGACCTGCTGATCGCGACCGGGCTGGCCGCCAGCTGCGTGTTCGCCCAGCCGCCCGGCAACGACGACGCCTCCATGCGGCTGCTGCTGCGGCACCCCGCCCACCTCGGCGGATCCGACGCCATCCACATCGGCGGCCACCCTCATCCCCGGGCCTTCGGCGCCTTCGCCCGCTTCCTCGGCCGCCACGTCCGCGAACTCGGCGACTGGACCTGGGAGGAGGCGGTCGCGCACCTGTCCTCCGGTCCGGCCCGCCGCTTCCGGCTGCCGGACCGGGGGGAGATCCGTCCCGGCATGGCCGCGGACCTGGTGGTGGTCGACCCCGGGAAGGTGGCCGACACCGCCGACTACTCTCGGCCGCGTCTCCTCGCCGAGGGAATCGACGACGTACTGGTCGGCGGCGTGCCGGTGCTGGCGGGCGGTGCCCTCACCGGGGCCCGCCCCGGCCGCCCGCTGAGGCCGCGGTGAACGCCCCCGGTCCCGGCCGGAGCCGCGACCACGACCGGGAACGAGAACGAGAACGGAAACAGATGCAGGCGCAGAGTCCCGCCCGGAGCCGCGAACACGACCGGGAACGAGAACAGGAACGGAAACAGGTGCAGGCGCAGAGTCCCGCCCGGGACCACGAGCGGAGCCCCGGCGCGGGACCGGGTCAGGGCAGGACGGGCGGCGGGGAGCGCAACCAGTCGGCCTCGCTCCGGCGGGCGCTGGCCGTACTGGAGTACGTGCGCGACCACGCGGGCGCGGGCCAGGGGCTCTCGCTGTCGCGGCTGGCGGAGGCGCTCGGCCTGTCCAAGAGCACCGTGCTGCGCCTGACCGTCCCGCTGCTGGAGGCCGGGCTCCTGGAACGCGACCGCAGGAGCGGGGCCTACCGGCTGGGCCACGGCACGCTTCGCCTCGGCCAGGCCTACCTGTCCACGCTCGACCTGAGGACCGTGGCCGCGGAGGAGACGCGCCGGCTGATGCTCCAGGTCCGCGAGACCGTCCACCTGGTCGTCCACGACCCGCCGTACGTCGTCTACATCGACAAGGTGGAGAACGAGGCGACGGTCCGGATGGCCTCCCGGATCGGCAGCCGGAGCCCGCTCTACTGCACCGCGGTCGGCAAGGCGATCCTCGCCTGGCAGCCTGAGGAGGGCGTCGAGCGGGTCGTCGCCGCCGGGCTGCCCGCCCTGACCCGCCACACGATCACCGACCCCGACCGGCTCCGCGGTGAGCTGGCCCGGATCCGGCAGCGCGGCTACGCGGTCGACGACCGGGAGAACGAGCCCGAGGTCCGCTGCGTGGCCGCACCGATCTTCAACCACGACGACAGCGCGGTCTCCGCCGTCTCCGTCTCCGGTCTGACCTCGCGGATCACCGCCGCGCGGGTGCGCGACCTGGGGCCGATGGTGGCGCGGGCCGCCCTGGTGATCTCCAGAAAGCTGGGAGCCCCCCGATGACCGACCTGGTGACCCTCGGCGAGACCATGGCCCTGTTCACCGCCCGCCGTATCGGCCTGCTCCGGCACGCCCGCGACTTCGACCTCGGTGTGGGCGGCGCCGAGTCGAACGCGGCGATCGGCGTCACCCGGCTGGGCCTGCGGGCGGCCTGGATCGGCCGGGTGGGCGCCGACGAGTTCGGCGAGATGGTCCGCTCCGCCCTGGCCGGGGAGCACGTCGACGTCTCCCGGGCGGTGGTCGACCCGGACGCGCCCACCGGTCTGATGGTCAAGGGACGGCGCACCTCCGAGGCGGTGGACGTGCGTTACTACCGGGCGGCGAGCGCGGGTTCCCGGCTCTGCCCGGACGACCTCGACCCGGAGCTGATCCGCTCGGCCCGCGTCCTGCACATCACGGGGATCACCCCCGCGCTCTCGGCGTCGGCCCGCGAGGCGGTCCGGGCCGCGGTGGCGGAGGCGCGCGCGGCGGGGGTGCCCGTCTCGATGGACGTCAACTACCGCCGCGCCCTCTGGCCGCCGGAGCGGGCCGCCGCCGTGCTGCGCGAGACCGTCGAGGCCGCCGACGTGCTGTTCGCCACCGAGGCCGAGGCCCGCCTGTTCACCGGCGGGCAGGCCGCCCCTGGCGGGGATCCCGCCGAAGCGGCCCGGGCCCTCGCCGCGCTGGGACCGCGCCACGTGCTCGTCAAGCTCGGGGCCCGCGGCGCGCTGGAGTTCTCCGACGGACAGGTACGGCGCGCCGAGCCGTACCGGGTCGCCGAGCTCGACCCCGTCGGGGCCGGTGACGCCTTCGCCGCGGGCTGGCTGACCGACTGGCTGGACGGGGCCTCGCCCGAACGACGCCTGGCCACCGCCTGCGCCGCCGGGGCGTGCGCGGTGACCGCGCAGGGCGACTGGGAGAGCCTGCCCCGCCGTGCGGACCTGGAACTGCTCCGCCTGACCGGTACGGCGGGCATGGCCGACGCGGTCGACCGGTAGCCCCGCGCCGCCGATCGGCGGCGCGAACGGCCGGAGACGCGGCCGCGGTACGGCGCGAACGGCTACGACGCGGAAGGCCCCCGGGGGTGTCACCCCCGGGGGCCTTCCGCGCGCGTGCGTCCCGGCCGGAGCCGGGACGCGACCGCCTCGACGGCTAGTAGATCGGACGCGAGGAGGAGCGCAGGCGCTCCAGGGCCTCGGCCAGGATCTGCGCGCCGTCCTTGTCGCTGCGACGCTCCTTCACGTAGGCGAGGTGCGTCTTGTACGGCTCGTTACGAGGAGGAGCCGGCGGGTTGGCCTCGTCCTGACCCGCCGGGAGGCCGCAGCGGGGGCAGTCCCAGAACTCCGGGATGGCCGCGTCGCTGGCGAAGCTGGGACGCGTCTCGTGCATGTTCGCGCACCAGAACGGGACCCTTACACGGGGAGCCGCCTCGCCACGCTCCGCCTCTCCCATCGGGCCGGCGCCGACACGGCTGCCACGGATCGCGTTGCCACTACCCACGGATGTACTCCTCGCTCGATGGCCCTCCCGCTCGGGATACGGGGAAGGGCTGTACCACTGTCATGCTTCCGGCAAGCCGAATCAGGGCTTCAGGAGCAGGCCCAGCGCGATGATGCACACGAACCAGACCACCCCGGTGATGATGGTGAGCCGGTCGAGGTTGCGCTCCACCACGGAGGAGCCGCCGAACGACGACGAGAACCCGCCGCCGAACAGATCCGACAGACCGCCGCCCTTGCCCTTGTGGAGCAGCACGAGCAAGATCATCAGCATGCTCGACAGGATGAGGGCGATGGAGATTCCGATTGTCACCGTTGACCTGTTTCCTAATGTGCGCGACCCGCGTCCGGGCGCGATCCCTGTATGACGCCAGAGGCGTGACGATTCAAACCTGCTCTAAGAGGGTACGACCTGCTGTCAAGTCGTACCCTCCGAACGGCTCACTCAGCCGGATGTTTCCCCGAACCGGCAGATCCTGGCGAACTCGGCCGCGTCCAGACTCGCCCCGCCGACCAGGGCCCCGTCCACGTCGGGCTGGGCCATGATGCCGGCGATATTGTCGGACTTGACCGATCCTCCGTAGAGGATGCGGACGGCCGCGGCCACCTCGCCGTCGTACAGCTCGGCGAGCCTGGAGCGCAGCGCCCCGCAGACCTCCTGCGCGTCGGCCGGGGTCGCCACCTCACCGGTGCCGATGGCCCAGACCGGCTCGTAGGCCAGCACGATCGAGGCCGCCTGCTCGGCGGGGACCTTGCGCAGCGCCCCCTCGAGCTGGGCGACGCTGTGCGCCACGTGGCCTCCGGACCGGCGGACCTCCAGGCCCTCCCCCACGCACAGGATCGGCGTGAGCGAGTGCCGGTGGGCCGCCAGCACCTTGCCGTTGACCAGCTCGTCGTCCTCGCGGTGGTACTGCCGCCGCTCGGAGTGCCCGATCGTGACGAAGGTGCACCCCAGCTTGGCCAGCATCGCCCCGGAGATCTCCCCGGTGTAGGCCCCGCCGTCGTACGGCGACAGGTCTTGCGCGCCGTACAGGATCCGCAGCTTGTCGCCGTCCACCAGCGTCTGCACACTGCGCAGGTCGGTGTACGGCGGCAGCACGGCGACGTCGGCCCGGTCGAAGTCCTTGTCGTTCAGCGCGAACGCCAGCTTCTGGACGGTGGCGATGGCCTCGAGGTGGTTGAGGTTCATCTTCCAGTTGCCGGCGATGAGAGGCTTGCGTCCTGCAGTCATCTGTCTCCCACCGCTCCTCGCCCGCTCCGCGGAGCGCTCGTCCCGTGCGGGGTGCCCCGCCGGCTGCCTCGGCCCACCCTCACGCCTCCAGCGCGGCGAGTCCGGGCAGGGTCTTGCCCTCCAGGTATTCGAGGCTGGCCCCGCCACCGGTGGAGATGTGCGAGAAGCCGTCCTCGGGCAGGCCCAGCCGGCGCACGGCCGCGGCGGAGTCGCCGCCGCCGACGACGGTGAAGGCCTCCGAGCCGATCAACGCCTCGGCGACCGCGCGGGTTCCCCCGGAGAACTCCTCGAACTCGAAGACGCCCATCGGGCCGTTCCAGAAGACGGTCCTGGCGTCGGCCAGCTTGGCGGCGAACAGCTCGCGGGTGCGCGGACCGATGTCCAGACCCTCCCGGTCGGCCGGGATCGCGGTGGCGTCGACCACCTCGTACTCGGCGTCCTCGGCGAAGTGGGTGGCGGCCAGCACGTCGACCGGGAGCACGAGCTCCACCCCGCGCTCGGCCGCCTCCTGGAGGAAGCCGCGCACCTTGTCGAGCTGGTCCTCCTGCAGCAGGGACCTGCCGACCTCGAAGCCCTGGGCCTTGAGGAAGGTGTAGGCCATGCCGCCGCCGACGATCAGGCGGTCGACCTTGGTCAGCAGGTTGGCGATGACGCCGAGCTTGTCGGAGACCTTCGCGCCGCCCAGCACCACGGCGTACGGTCGGGCCGGGTCCTCGGTCAGGCGCCTGAGCACGTCGACCTCGGTCGTGATCAGTCCGCCCGCCGCGTGCGGCAGGAGCCCGGGCACGTCGTAGACGCTGGCGTGCCTGCGGTGCACCGCGCCGAAGCCGTCGCCGACGTAGAGCTCGGCCAGATCGGCCAGCTTCCGGGCGAACTCCGCCCGCTGCGCGTCGTCCTTGGACTCCTCGCCCGGCTCGAAGCGCAGGTTCTCCAGCAGGGCCACCTGGCCGTCCTGCAGACCCTCCACCACGCCCCGGGCCGACTCGCCGACCACGTCGGAGGCGAAGGCCACGTCGGCGCCGAGCAGCTCGCCCAGCCGCCGCGCGACGGGGGCCAGGGAGTACTTCGGGTTCGGCGAGCCCTTGGGGCGGCCCAAGTGGGCGCAGGCCACGACCTTGGCGCCCCGGCCGGCGAGGTCCCGGATCGTGGGCAGCGAGGCGCGGATGCGGCCGTCGTCGGTGATGACGTCCCCGTCCAGGGGGACGTTGAGGTCGACGCGCACGAGCACGCGCCGACCCTTCACGTCGAGCTGAGACAGGTCCTTCATCGCAGGTCGGCGCCCACGAGCTCGATGAGGTCGACGAGGCGGTTGGAGTAGCCCCACTCGTTGTCGTACCAGCCGACGACCTTGACCTGGTTGCCGGTCACCTTGGTGAGGCCGGCGTCGAAGATGCAGGAGGCCGGGTCGGTGACGATGTCCGAGGAGACGATCGGGTCCTCGGTGTAGGTCAGGAAGCCCTTGAGCGCGCCCTCGGCGGCGGCCTTGAGCGCGGCGTTGACCTCGTCGACGCTGGTGTCGCGGCCGACCTCGACGGTCAGGTCGGTGGCCGAGCCCGTGGGGATCGGCACGCGCAGCGCGTAGCCGTCGAGCTTGCCCTTGAGCTCCGGCAGCACCAGGCCGATGGCCTTGGCGGCGCCGGTGGAGGTCGGCACGATGTTCAGCGCGGCGGCGCGGGCGCGGCGCAGGTCCTTGTGCGGGGCGTCCTGCAGGTTCTGGTCCTGCGTGTAGGCGTGGATGGTGGTCATCAGCCCCTTCTTGATCTCGAAGGTGTCGTGGATGACCTTGGCCATCGGGGCCAGGCAGTTGGTGGTGCAGGAGGCGTTGGAGATCACCGTGTGCTTGGCCGGGTCGTAGGTGTCGTGGTTGACGCCCATGACGACGGTGACGTCCTCGTTCTTGGCCGGGGCCGAGATGATGACCTTCTTGGCGCCGTTCTCGGCGTGCACGCGCGCCTTGTCGGCGTCGGTGAAGAAGCCCGTGGACTCCACGACCACGTCCACGCCCAGGTCGCCCCAGGGCAGCTTGGCCGGGTCGCGCTCGGCGAAGGCCTTGATCGCCTTGCCGTCCACGGTGATCTCGTCGGCGCTGCTCTTCACCTCGTACGGCAGGCGGCCGAGGATGCTGTCGTACTTGAGCAGGTGGGCGAGCGTGGCGTTGTCGGTCAGGTCGTTGACCGCAACGATCTCGATGTCCTTGCCGCTGGCAGCGACCGCACGCCAGAAGTTGCGGCCGATGCGGCCGAATCCGTTGACGCCTACGCGGATGCTCACTGTGCCGATCTCCTCGTACGTCGTTGCGCCGGCCGCGTGGACCGGCGACTTGGGACGGGCTTGTACCTCAAGAGCGAACCCTATCGGACCCCAATTGGTTTAGACCACTTGCGGTCCCCCGTTCGCTTTCTTCGGACTCTCCCGTAAATCGCGAGTCCTTCACGCACGTTTGCAGTAAAGTGCCCGACTCGTCACGGTAAACACATCCCATCCCTGCAAGGACCTGCAATGACCTCCACCTCCAGATCCGGAAGCGGTCTCGTCCTCGGCTCCGTCGCCGGCCTGGTCGCCGCGCTCGTGGGCGCCGCCGTCTACGGCGCCGTCATCGGCGTCACCAACTACGAGATCGGCATCGCCGCGATCGGCGTCGGCGTCCTGGTCGGCCTGGCGATGATGGCCGTCCGCCCGACCAGCCCGGTGCTGCCCGCCCTGGCCGCGGTGTTCTCCTTCGCCGGAGCCGGTCTCGGCGTCTTCATCGGCTACGCCTGGGAGCCCTTCGTCAACCCCGGAGGATCGCCCCTCAGCGAGCTCCTGCCCATGGCCCAGGAGTTCCCCGACCTCGTCGCCCAGGATCCGGTGACCCTGCTCTTCTGGGCGATCGCCGGCGCCGCGGGCTTCAGCTTCGTGAACAGCCGCGTCAAGGCCGCCCGGGAGTCCCTGGCCGCCCCGTCCTCCCCGCAGCAGGACGAGGCGCCGGTGGACTACTTCAAGCCGCACAACCCGGCGTAGTCCTTCCGCGCCTTCCGGACCCCGGTCCCGGACATGACGAGAGCCGGCGCCCCGACCCGGGCCCGGCTCTCGTCATGTCCGGGACCGTCACGCGGCGGCGCCCGCCGTCACCGCCCGCCCCGCGCACCGGCCGCCCGTCGTCCCGCGGTGGCGGCGCGCCCGCCGTCGCGGGGCGGTCAGGTGGTCAGCATGTCCACCGTGAGGTTCGCCTCGGTGCTGGGCACGCCCATGTCCTGGGCGCGCTTGTCCGCCATGGCGAGCAGGCGCCGGATCCGGCCGGCGATGGCGTCCTTGGTCAGCGGCGGGTCCGCGAGCTGGCCGAGCTCCTCCAGGGACGCCTGCTTGTGCTCCACTCGCAGCCGGCCGGCGATCACCAGGTGCTCGGGCGCGTCGTCCCCCAGGATCTCCAGGGCCCGCTGGACCCGCGCGCCCGCGGCGACCGCGGCCCGGGCCGAACGGCGCAGGTTGGCGTCGTCGAAGTTGGCCAGGCGGTTGGCCGTCGCGCGCACCTCCCGGCGCATGCGCCGCTCCTCCCAGGCCAGCACGCTGTCGTGGGCGCCCAGCCGGGTCAGCAGCGCGCTGATCGCGTCGCCGTCGCGGACCACCACCCGGTCGACGCCGCGCACCTCGCGGGCCTTGGCGTGGATCTTCAGCCGCCGGGCGGACCCGACCAGCGCGAGGGCCGCCTCCGGTCCCGGGCAGGTGATCTCCAGCGACATCGAGCGGCCCGGCTCGGTGAGGGAGCCGTGGGCCAGGAACGCGCCGCGCCAGGCGGCCTCGGCGTCGCAGGTGGCCCCGGCGACCACCTGGCGCGGCAGGCCGCGGACCGGGCGGCCGTGGTTGTCGATCAGCCCGGTCTGACGGGCCAGGGCCTCGCCGTCGCGGTAGACCCGGACGACGTAGCGGGAGCCCTTGCGCAGTCCGGCGGGGGCCAGGACCAGCACCTCGGCCTTGTGGCCGAACACCTCGCCGATGTCCTTGATGAGCCGCCGCGCCGTGACGTTGGTGTCCAGCTCCGCCTCGATCACGATCCGCCCGCCCACCAGGTGCAGCCCGCTCGCGAACCGCAGGAGCGTCGACACCTCGGCCTTCCGGCAGCAGGGTTTCAGGACCGGCAGCCTGCTCAGCTCGTCCTTCACCACACCTGTCATCGCCATGCGCGTTCGTCCTCCCCCATGTGAACCCCCTGCGGCCCGAGATACATCAGGCTCACAGAAGTTTCTCGCACTCCTGGGCCGGGCTTACCAGGATCAACGCTTCTCATGGAAAATCTCGTCCAGGACCGAGGCAAGACGTCGTGCATCGTGCCTCGGCGAGCCGTCGGCGGCCGCCACGTCGGCCAGCACGAGGCGTCCGCCCAGCGCGGCGGCGGCCTTCTCCAGCTCGTCCCGGTCGTCGACCACGCCGGTGTCGGCCAGCACCACGTCGATCTCCAGGGCGGGTGCGTGCCGCCGCAGCACCTCCAGGTGCTGCTGGGGGGAGAAGTCGTCGGTCTCCCCCGGCTGCGGCGCGAGGTTCAGCGTGACCAGGCGCCGGGCCCGGGTGGAGTGCAGGGCGTCGGCCAGCTCGGGCACCTTCAGGTGCGGCAGGACGCTGGTGAACCACGAGCCGGGGCCGAGGACGACCCAGTCGGCGTCCAGGACCGCCCGGACCGCCTCCGGGCAGGCCGGGGGGTCCTCCGGGACCAGCGAGATGGCCCGGACCCGGCCGGGGGTCAGGGCGCAGGCCACCTGGCCGCGCACCGTGCTGATCTCGCCGTCCAGCTCGACCTCGGCGGCGATGTCCAGCGGGACCGAGCACATCGGCAGCACCCGGCCGTGCGCGCCCAGCAGCCGCCCGAGCCAGTCCAGCCCGGCGACCGTGTCACCGAGCTTCTCCCACAGCGCCACGATGAGCAGGTTGCCGACCGCGTGGCCGTGCAGCTCGCCCTCGCTGCGGAACCGGTGCTGGACGACCTCGCTCCAGGTGTGCCCCCACTCGTCGTCTCCGCACAGGGCCGCCAGGGCCATCCGCAGGTCTCCCGGGGGCAGCACGCCCAGCTCCCGGCGGAGCCGCCCGCTGGACCCGCCGTCGTCGGCCACGGTGACGACGGCCGTCAGCTGCGAGGTGACCCTGCGCAGCGCGGAGAGCGAGGCGTAGAGCCCGTGCCCCCCGCCCAGCGCCACGGCCCCGGGTCCGCCCCCCGGCCCGCCCGGCCCGCCGTTGAGACCTCCGGTCACTCGCGGCCCACATCCCGGTGGCTCACCTGCACGTCCATGCCGCCCCGGTCGCGCAGGCGCGCACCGATCTGCTCCGCCATGGCCACGCTGCGGTGCTTGCCGCCGGTGCAGCCGACGGCCAGCGTCGCGTAGCTCTTGCCCTCGCGGGCGTATCCGGCGGAGATGATGCCGACCACCTCCTCGTAGGCGTCGAGCAGTTCCTTGGCGCCCGCCTGCTCCAGGACGTAATCCCGCACGGCGGCGTCGGTCCCGTTCATCGGGCGCAGCTCGGGCACCCAGTGCGGGTTGGGCAGGAAGCGGCAGTCCACCACCAGGTCGGCGTCCACGGGCAGGCCGTACTTGAACCCGAACGAGACCACGTTGACCCGCAGGCCCGGCCGGTCCTCGCCGCCGAAGAAGGCGACGATCTTGCCGCGGAGCTCGTGGACGTTGAGGTTGGAGGTGTCGATGACCAGGTCGGCGTTGGCCCGGACGTCGCGCAGGATGCCGCGTTCGCGGGCGATCCCGTCGACCAGGCGGCCGTCCCCCTGAAGCGGGTGGGGACGCCGGACGTTCTCGAACCTGCGGACCAGCCCCTCGTCGCTGGCCTCCAGGAACACCACCCGTACGGCGACGCCGCGCCCGTCCAGCTCCTCGATCGCGGCGTTGAGGTCGGTGGTGAAGGCGAGGCTGCGCACGTCGACCACCGCGGCCACCTTGTCTGCGGCCAGCTTGACCCGCCCGGCCTCCTCGGCCATGGCGAACAGCAGCCCCGGGGGCAGGTTGTCGATGACGAACCAGCCCAGGTCCTCCAGTGCCTTGGCCGCCGTGCTCCGTCCCGCCCCCGACATGCCGGTGACGATGACGAACGCGGGCTCCCGCTCTCTCACGCGTCCTCCTCCGCCGGCCGCGGGCGCGACACCGCCGCGCCCATGGCTCGCTCGTTCACGTGCCCTCCTCCGCCGGCCGCGTGAACGACACCGCCGCGCCCGTGGTCCGCTCTCACGCTGGGTTCTCCCCCTTCAACGCCGACACGATCGCCTCAGCCGTCGCAGGGCCGATCCCGGGAACCTCGCGGATCTCGGCGGCGGTCGCCTCCCGCAGCCGTTTCACCGATCCGAAATGCTTGATCAGAGCCTGCCTGCGCGCCGGACCGAGCCCGGGGACCTCGTCCAGGGCGCTTTCCCGCACGCTCTTCGACCTCTTCGACCGATGGTAGGCGATGGCGAACCGGTGGGCCTCGTCCCTGACCCGCTGCAGCAGGTAGAGGGCCTCGCTCGCCCGGGGCAGGATGACCGGCAGGTCCTCGCCGGGGAGCCACACCTCCTCCAGCCGCTTGGCCAGGCCGCAGACCGCGACGTCGTCCACGCCGAGCTCGTCGAGCGCCCGCTGGGCGGCCGCCGCCTGGGCCGGGCCGCCGTCCACCACGACCAGGTTGGGCGGGTAGGCGAACCTCCGCGGCCGGCCCGTCTCGGGGTCGATGCCCGGCGCCGGCTCCGGTCCGGCGTCCGGAGCGGCGGGCGCCCCGGTGCCGGCGCCGTCCGCGGCTGCGGGGAGGGCGGGTCCTCCGCCCGGTCCGGCGTCCGGTCCGTCACCGGGCCCGGCCTCCGGTCCGGGGTCGAGCTCGCCGGTGGCCGAGCGCTCCTCCAGGTAGCGCTTGAACCTGCGCGAGATCACCTCGTGGATGGACGCGACGTCGCCCTCGGCGGAGCGGACGGAGAACCTGCGGTATTCGCTCTTTCTGGCCAGGCCGTCCTCGAACACCACCATCGAGGCCACCACGTTGGTGCCCTGCAGATGGGAGACGTCGTAGCACTCGATGCGCAGCGGCGCCTGGTCCAGGTCGAGCGCGTCGGCGACCTCCTGCAGCGCCCTGCTCCGCGTCGTCAGATCGCTGGCGCGCCTGATCCGGTGCTGGTTCAGGGACTCCTTGGCGTTGCGCTCGACGGTCTCCATCAGCGACTTCTTGTCGCCCCGCTGCGGGACGCGGATCTCCACCCGGGCCCCGCGCCGCTCGCTCAGCAGCTCGGCGAGCGCCCCGGCGTCCGGCGGCAGGGCGGGCACCAGCACCTCCCGGGGCAGCGCCTCGGGAGCGGCCTCGCCGTACATCTGCAGCAGGAAGTTCTCGACCAGCTCGCCGGGGCCGGTCTCCTCGACCTTGTCGACCACCCAGCCCCGCTGGCCCCGCACACGCCCCGCCCGGACGTAGAACACCTGGACGGCCGCCTCCAGCGGGTCGTCCGCCAGCGCGACCACGTCGCAGTCGATGTTCTCGCCCAGCACGACGGCCTGCTTCTCCATCGCCCGCTGCAGCGCCTGGACGTCGTCCCGGAGCCTGGCGGCCCGTTCGAACTCCTCCTCGGCGGCGGCCTGGCGCATCTCGCCCTCCAGCCGCCTGATGAACCGGCCGGTGTTGCCCGCCATGAAGTCGCAGAAGTCCTCGGCGAGCGCGCGGTGCTCCGCGGCCGTGACCCTGGAGACGCACGGCGCCGAGCACTTGTCGATGTAACCCAGCAGGCAGGGCCGGCCGATCTGGGCGGCGCGCCGGAACACCCCCGACGAGCAGCTCCGGATCGGGAAGACCCTCAGCAGCAGGTCGACCGTCTCCCTGATCGCCCAGGCGTGGGAGTAGGGGCCGAAGTAGCGGGTGCCCTTGCGCTTGGCGCCGCGCAGCACCTGGACGCGGGGGAACTCCTCGCCCATCGTGACCGCGAGGTAGGGGTAGGACTTGTCGTCGCGGTATTTGACGTTGAACCGCGGGTCGTACTCCTTGATCCAGGAGTATTCGAGCTGGAGCGCCTCGACCTCGGTGCCCACGACCGTCCAGTCGACGCCGGCCGCGGTCGTGAGCATGGTCTGGGTGCGCGGGTGCAGTCCCGCGAAGTCGGCGAAGTAGGAGTTGAGCCGCTGGCGCAGGCTCTTGGCCTTGCCCACGTAGATGACCCGGCCTCCGGCGTCCCTGAACCGGTAGACGCCCGGGGACTCGGGGATCGACCCCGGCTTCGGCCGGAAACTCGCCGGACCGTGCACAGATCTCGCCACGTCCCGAAGCCTATCGGGCCCCACCGACAGGGAGTCCTGCCCCGCCGGGCCCGCGACCCGTCGTACCGGCACCCCGGCCGCCCCTCGCCGGGGACACCGGTACGGCGGACCGCACCGGTCAGGCCAGCGTGATCGAGTCTCCGTCGACCTTGATGGCCTTCTCCTCCAGGGGCTTGTTGGCGGGGCCGTTGGTGACGGACCCGTCGGTGATGCTGAACCTGCTGTTGTGGCAGGGGCAGACGATGTCGGTCCCCTCGACTCCGCCCACGTCGCACCCCTGGTGGGTGCAGACGGAGCTGAAGCACTTGAACTCCCCCGCCTTCGGCTGGGTCACGACGACCTTCGCGTCCTTGAACACCTCGCCGCCGCCCACGGGGATGTCGGAGGTCTTGGCCAGCGCGTTCGCCGCGGAGTCACCGGAGCCGGCCGCCGTCTCCGAGCCGGTCTCCGCCGCTGACGGGGCCGCCGACGGGGCCGCGCTGGAGGAGCCCGCGTCGTCCGCCGTCGGCTCGCCGTAGCCGGAGCACGCGGTCAGCACCGCGGCGAGCCCCGCCCCTCCCGCACCCAGCATCACCGCACGCCGTGTCGTGTCCGTCATGGTCACCCTCCCAGGGGTCCGCATCCGTATCCGCGCCCATGGCCGGCCGGGGGCGCCCATGGCCGTCCCCGGCCGTCCCCGGCCGTCACTCCGATGCGGGCCAGCATGCCGTACCGGGCATCAGGAGACTGTGAAGATTTACACCTTGGCCGCAGCCCTGCGGAGACTCCGTCTCAGACCATGACGATGCCGTCGCCCTCGACCCTCAGCGCGAACTCGGCCAGGGGCGCCTCGGCCGGGCCCTTGAGGCATTTTCCGGAGACGGCGTCGAACTCGCTGCCGTGGCAGGGGCAGCGGATGACGCCCTCGGCGGGGCGGCTGACCGCGCAGCCCCGGTGCGGGCAGCTCGCGCTGAACGCCTTGAACACCCCCGCGGTCGGCTGGGCGATCACGATCTTCCACTTGGTGAGCACCATGCCCCCGCCCACCGGGACGTCGGCGACCTTCGCGACGACCTGACCCTTGACGCCCGGCGGTACCACGGCCGGGCCGGGCGGCCCGGCGGCGCAGCCGGCGAGCGCCGCACCGCACGCCACGGCCCCCGCGGCGCCGATCACGTGCCTGCGCGTGGGCATGGCGGAACCATCACTGCTGCTCATTGCGGCCCTTCTCGCAACGTCCCCCGTCCAAACCGGGCTCCGCCTCAAGGGTATTGAGGCGGGAGCCCGGTCCCGAATCCGGGTTTGCGGTGTCCGGCGAAGGGGAACCGCGTCCCGCACCCGGACACCGCACCCGGAGCCGCGGCTCCAGCGGGGCCCGGGGTCCTCGGCGGTCCGCAGGCGCTCTCAGCCGCCGAGGATCTTGCGCAGGAAGCGGCCGGTGTGGCTGGCCTCGACCAGTGCGACGTCCTCCGGCGTCCCGGTGGCGACCACGGTCCCGCCCCGGGAACCGCCCTCGGGGCCCATGTCGATGATCCAGTCCGCGGTCTTGATCACGTCCAGGTTGTGCTCGATGACGATGACCGTGTTCCCGCCGTCCACCAGCTTGCCGAGCACGCCGAGCAGCCGGCGGATGTCCTCGAAGTGCAGGCCGGTGGTGGGCTCGTCCAGCACGTAGATCGTCCGGCCGGTGGAGCGGCGCTGCAGCTCCGCGGCGAGCTTGACGCGCTGCGCCTCGCCGCCGGACAGGGTGGTGGCGGGCTGGCCCAGCCGGACGTAGCCGAGGCCGACGTCGTTGAGCGTCTGCAGGTAGCGCCGGATCGACGGGATCGCGTCGAAGAAGCCGAGGGCCTCCTCGATCGGCATGTCGAGCACCTCGGAGATCGTCTTGCCCTTGTAGTGGACCTCCAGGGTCTCCCGGTTGTAGCGCGCCCCGTGGCAGACCTCGCACGGGACGTACACGTCCGGCAGGAAGTTCATCTCGATCTTGATGGTGCCGTCGCCCGAGCAGGCCTCGCAGCGGCCGCCCTTGACGTTGAAGCTGAACCGGCCCTTGGCGTAACCGCGGACCTTGGCCTCGGTGGTCTGGGCGAACAGGTCGCGCACCTTGTCGAAGACGCCGGTGTAGGTCGCCGGGTTCGAGCGCGGGGTGCGGCCGATCGGCGACTGGTCGACGTGCACGACCTTGTCGACCTGGTCCATGCCGTTGATCCGCGAGTGCCGGCCGGGGACCGTGCGCGCGCCGTTCAGCTCTTTGGCCAGGGCGCTGTAGAGGATGTCGTTGACCAGGGTGGACTTGCCGGACCCGGAGACGCCGGTGACCGCGGTGAACACGCCGAGCGGGAACTCCACGTCCACGCCCTGGAGGTTGTGCTCCCGGGCGCCCTTGACGGTGATCTGCCGCTTGCGGTCGCGCTTGCGGCGCGCGGACGGGACCGCGATGCTCCTGCGGCTCGACAGGTAGGCGCCGGTCAGCGACTCCTCGGAGGCCAGCAGTTCGGAGACCGTCCCGGAGACGACGACCTGCCCGCCGTGCTCGCCCGCGCCGGGGCCGATGTCCACCACCCAGTCGGCGGCGGCGATGGTGTCCTCGTCGTGCTCGACCACGATCAGCGTGTTGCCCATGTCGCGCAGCCGGATCAGCGTCTCCAGCAGCCGCTGGTTGTCCCGCTGGTGCAGGCCGATGGAGGGCTCGTCGAGCACGTAGAGCACGCCGACCAGTCCCGAGCCGATCTGGGTGGCCAGCCGGATGCGCTGGGCCTCGCCGCCGGCGAGGGTGCCGGCCGCGCGGTCCATGGTCAGGTAGTCGAGGCCGACGTCCAGCAGGAAGCCCATCCGGGCGTTGATCTCCTTGACCACCCGCTCGGCGATCTGCATGTCCCGGTCGGAGAGCTTCAGGCCGGCCAGGAACTCCGCGCAGTCGGCGATCGACAGGGAGGCCACGTCGGCGATGGAGCGGCCGTCGACCGTGACCGCCAGGGAGACCGGCTTGAGCCGGGCGCCGTTGCAGGCGGGACACGGGATCTCCCGCATGTAGCCTTCGTACTTCTCCCGCATGCCGTCGCTCTCGGACTCGGCATGCCGGCGCTGCACCCAGGGGATGACGCCCTCGAAGGTGGTGTAGTAGGAGCGCTCGCGGCCGTAGCGGTTGCTGTAGCGGACGTGCACCTGCTCGTCGTGGCCGTGCAGCAGCGCCTTCTGCGCCTTCTTCGACAGGCGCTCCCAGGGGGTGTCGAGGTTGAAGCCCGTCGCCTTGCCGAGCGCCTCGACCAGCCGCTCGAAGTAGTCGCTGGTGTGGCCGCCCGCCCAGGGGGCCAGCGCGCCCTCGCCCAGGGTCTTCTCCGGGTCGGGCACGACCAGGTCGGGATCGACCTCCATCCGGACGCCCAGGCCGGTGCAGTCCGGGCAGGCGCCGAACGGCGAGTTGAAGGAGAACGAGCGCGGCTCCATCTCCTCGAACGACAGGTCGTCGTAGGGGCAGTAGAGGTGCTCGGAGTAGAAGCGCTCCCGGTTCGGGTCGTCCTCGGGCAGGTCGACGAACTCCAGCGTGATGGTGCCGCCCGACAGCTGCAGGGCGGTCTCCACCGAACCGGTGAGGCGGCTGCGCGAGCCCTCCTTCACCGAGAGCCGGTCGACGATGACCTCGATGTCGTGCTTCTCGTACTTCTTCAGCTTCGGCGGCTCGTCGAGCCTGATCACCGCGCCGTCGACCCGGGCCCGGGCGTATCCCTTGGCCTGGAGCTGGCCGAACAGCTCGGTGTACTCCCCCTTGCGTCCGCGGATCACCGGGGCGAGCACCTGGAAGCGGGTGCCCTCCGCCAGCTCCATCACCCGGTCGACGATCTGCTCGGGGCTCTGCCTGGCGATCGCCCGGCCGCACTTCGGGCAGTGCGGCTTGCCGACCCGCGCCCACAGCAGCCGCAGGTAGTCGTAGACCTCGGTGATCGTGCCGACGGTCGAGCGCGGGTTGCGGCTCGTCGACTTCTGGTCGATCGACACCGCGGGCGAGAGGCCCTCGATGAAGTCGACGTCGGGCTTGTCCATCTGCCCGAGGAACTGGCGGGCGTACGCCGAGAGCGACTCGACGTAGCGCCGCTGGCCCTCGGCGAAGATGGTGTCGAAGGCCAGGCTGGACTTGCCCGAGCCGGAGAGCCCGGTGAAGACGATCAGCGAGTCCCGCGGCAGTTCCAGCGAGACGTCCTTGAGGTTGTGTTCACGTGCGCCACGCACGATGAGGCGGTCAGCCACAGCAGTCCCGACATCGGTGTAGAGGGTTGAGAAGCGGTCGCGGGAAGACTAGCGACGGGGTCCGACAGTTTCCCGCCGGCGATCTCGCCCGGCGGTCTCCCGGCGCGGGCGCCCGGAACCCGGGGCTCCCCGCTCGCCCCAGAGTACGGCCTCCGCCCGCGCCCGACGGGCCGCTTCCCGTTTCAACCGCGTGAACCGGTTCTTTTATGCCCGGGCATGGCGCCGCCGGGGATGTTGGCGCGGCCGCCGCCGCAATGATGGAGTAGGGGAATGGATCTGCTAGAGAAACTTCAGGCCGAGCTCTCGGCCTCGACGGAGCGCCTCCTCGGCACCGCGGCCTCCTTCTCCGACGCCGACGTCCCGCAGCCCTCCCGCCTTCCCGGCTGGACCCGGGGCCACCTGCTCACCCATCTCGCCCGCAACGCCGACAGCCTGGTCAACCTGACCGAGTGGGCCAGGACGGGCGTCGAGACCCCGCAGTACCCCGACCCGCAGAGCCGGGAGGCCGAGATCGAGGCGGGCGCCGCCCGCTCCGCCAAGGAGCAGCTCGCCGACCTGGAGGAGAGCTCGGCGAGGTTGGCCGCCGCCTTCCGGGGCCTGCCCGCCGAAGCCTGGTCCGCCATGGTGAGCGGGACCCGGCCGCCCGAGCACCCGGCGTGGTACGTCCTGGTCCGCCGGCTGCGCGAGACGGAGGTCCACCACGTGGACCTCGGCGCGGGTTACACCGCGGCCGACTGGCCCGAGGCGTTCGTGCGCCGGGAACTGCACGACGCGATGGTGTGCTGGCCCAGGGAGCAGAGCCCGGTCAGCGAGATCGTGGTGGAGGAGACGATAGACGACTACCTGCACCACCAGGTCTGGCGCGACCTGGGCTCCGGCCCGGTGGTCCAGGGCGACCCGTGGGCGCTGCTGTGCTGGGTCACCGGCCGCACGCAGGGGGGCGGGCTCAGGGTGATGCCGGAGGGGAGCACGGGCAACCAGCCCTCGGCCGGGCCGGTGCCCGCACCGCCGCCATGGCCGGGCCAGTCCGCGCCCCCCGGTCTTCCCCGGACGCCTCCCGAGGAGTACCCGTGACCTACACCGGCGACGTGCACGTGGGCGGTCCCGCCGACGTGCGGGAGCTGCCCGCCCTGACGATCTCGAAGCTCGCCGTGGGCCCGTTCGACAACAACGCCTACCTGGTGCGCTGCAACGACACCGGCGACGGGCTGCTGATCGACGCCGCGGCCGAGGCCGACCGGCTGCTGGAGCTCATCGGCGGCATGCCCATCAGCAAGATCGTCACCACGCACCAGCACGGTGACCACTGGCAGGCCCTGGAGGAGGTCGCCGCGGCCACGGACGCCATGGTGATCGCCCACCCGCTGGACGCCCCGGCGCTGCCGGTCCCGGCGACCCTGACGGTCGAGCACGGCGACGGGGTCACCGTCGGCGTGGTCAGCATGGAGGTCATCCACCTGCGCGGTCACACGCCCGGCTCGATCGCCCTGCACTACAACGGGCACCTGTTCACCGGCGACTCGCTCTTCCCCGGCGGGGTCGGCAACACCAACAAGGACCCGGAGCGCTTCGAGCAGCTCTTCACGGATGTGTCCGAGCGGATCTTCGACCGCTTCCCGGACGAGACCTGGGTCTACCCGGGCCACGGCAGGGACACCACGCTCGGCGCCGAGCGCCCCTCCCTGCCGGAGTGGCGCGCCCGCGGCTGGTAGGACACCCGTACCGCCCCGGCCTGCGGGGCCGGCCGGACGTAGGACGAGCGGTCCGGTCCCGCGGCGCGCGCCGCGGGACCGGCAGGCGCGTCAGCCGACGCGCTCGGACTCCTTGCGCTCCTTGCGCTGCTCCCGCTTGAACATCAGGATGCGCAGCGGGATCGCCGCCACGATCGTTATCTGCATGACGGCGCCGACCTTGATGAGGGTGTCGCCTCCGGCCAGCCCCGCGGCCCAGATGGTCAGGCAGGCAACGTTGATCATCATCCAGGCGAGCACCACGGCCGCCACGTTCCCCTTGGGCTTGGGGTATTCGATCCGGCTCACCATGAGGTAGGCGATGCCGAAGATCGGCAGCACGGCCCCGACCGACGGCTCGAAGAGCAGCACGATCGCGATCACGGTCATGGCGCCCATCGGGATGGGCAGGCCCATGAAGTCGCCGCTCTTGGTCTTCACGCAGGCGAAGCGCGCGAGCCGGATGACACCGGCCAGCAGCACCGACGCCGCGGCGGCCATCACCATCAGGAACGGCACCCGCGGGTTGAACCCGCCCCAGATGACCACCATGAACGCGGGGGCGAAGCCGAAACTGATCACATCCGCGAGGTTGTCGAGCTCGGCACCCATCGCCGAGGCGCGGAACCGCCGGGCCACCAGGCCGTCGAACAGGTCGCAGGTGGCGCCGAGCAGCAGCAGCACCACCGCGGTGCCGAAGAACTGCGGGTTGGCCTCGAACTTGCTGGTCTGCTGCAGGGAGGTGATCGCCGACCAGGCGAGCACGCAGACGGCGAGGAAGCCGCAGAGCGCGTTGCCCAGCGAGAGCGAGTCCGCCGCCGAGAGCCGGAACGCCTTGCCGACGGGACCCTGGGGCTCGTCGTCCGCCCCGCCCATCGACCAGCCCGCGTCAGCCGCGGTCAAGGCCGGTCACCCCTGCGACGGTCTTCTGCCCGACGGAGACCGCGGGAGCGATCCCCTCGGGGAGGTAGACGTCCACTCGCGAGCCGAACCGGATCAGCCCGATGCGCTCGGCCCTGGCCACCTTGGCTCCCGCCGCCAGGTAGGGCACGATGCGGCGCGCGACCGCGCCCGCGATCTGGACGAGCTCCAGGTCGCCGAGCGCGGTGTCCAGGTGCCACACGACCCGCTCGTTCTTGTCGCTGTCCTTGTCGAAGGCGGGCAGGAACCCGCCGGACACGTGCTCCACCGAGGTGACGGTGCCGGCCAGCGGCGCGCGGTTGACGTGCACGTTGAGCGGGCTCATGAAGATGGCCACCCGGGTGCGGCCGTCCGGCCACGGGTCGATGCTCTGCACCACGCCGTCCGCGGGCGACAGGATCCGCCCGGGACCGGGCGTGCGCTCCGGGTCTCGGAAGAACCAGAGCATGCCGCCGGTGAGCGCGGTCAGCGGGACCGCCGCCAGCGCCCAGCGCCTGTCACGGCGGCTGAGCAGCGAGGTCACGGCAGAGGCCGCCACCGTCGGGAGCAGCCACGGAGAGACGCCACGCGCCAGCCGCATGCGGCCTGACGGTTGGCTTGCTGAATCGTGGGACACAGGGAACCTTTTGTGATGTCTTGCGGCGTTAGACCGGTATGTCTACCCGCTCTGGGGGAGGATGCTACCGATCTCTCAGCCCTTTTACGGCGCGACGAGACAAGCAAAGCGCCTTCCGCACCAATCCGCTAGACCTGCTTGCTCTCCGCAGAGGTGGCGATTTGGTTGCCCTTGCGCACATCACGCCGCGACTTGGCCAGGCTGGCCACGGTGGTGATCACCATGGTGACGCCGATGACCGACAGCGACATCCAGATCGGCACCTCGGGTGCCCACGAGACGCCGCTGGAGTGCAGCGCCTCGAGAATCAGCTTAACCCCGATGAACCCGAGGATGAACGCCAGGCCGTAGCTGAGGTAGACCAGCCGCTGCAGCAGGCCGCCCAGCAGGAAGTAGAGCTGGCGCAGCCCCATCAGCGCGAACGCGTTGGCGGTGAAGACGATGAACGCGTCGGTGGTGAGACCGAAGATCGCCGGGATGGAGTCGAGCGCGAACAGCAGGTCGGTCGTGCCGATGGCGATCATGACGATCAGCATCGGGGTGACCAGGCGCTTGCCGTCGATCCTGACGAAGACCTTCGAGCCCACGTAGTCGTCGGTGTGCGGCAGCGCCCGGCGGGCCCAGCGCAGGACCGCGTTCTCGGTGAACTCCTCGTCGTCGTGGCCGTGCTGGCGGACCAGCTGGACCGCGGTGTAGATGAGGAAGAGGCCGAAGATGTAGAACAGCCAGCCGAAGTTCTGCAGGGCGGCGGCGCCGACGGCGATGAAGATGCCGCGCATGACCAGCGCCAGCAGGATGCCGACCAGCAGCACCTTGTGCTGGTGGATCTTGGGCACCGCGAAGCGGGTCATGATGATGTAGAAGACGAAGAGGTTGTCGATGCTCAGGCTGTACTCGGTGAGGTAGCCGGCGAAGAACTCCCCTGCGGGCGTGGGCCCCGCGAAGATCCACAGGACGACGCCGAAGACGGCGGCGAGGGTGACGTAGAAGCCGACCCAGAAACTCGCCTGCCGCATGGAGAACTCCCGGGGCTCGCCCCGGTCGACGATCCACAGGTCGAAGGCGAGGACCAGGAGAAGACCGCCGATCACGGCGATCCAGGCCCACGTGGGTACAGTCATGTTCTTGTTAACCCTCCGGCGCGCATGGCTGAATGCCGGAGGTCTCTCCCGCCCGGCACGGATCGCATCTGCGGATCACGCGTGGACCGACAGCCCCGGGGGCCTCGTGGATCGAGGCGGCACCGTGATGACGAGACTGTCACGAAGGGATACTCCCCCCCTAACCAAGCCAGTATAAGGATCCGGCTGGGTGGCACCTAATCCAACCCATGAGCAGGGGCGCTTGTTCCCGGTTTCTTGAAATTCGCCCGTTTCGAGCACCACTCTTGAGAGCCTCCGTCCCTGCTCCCCGGCCGCTTCTCCGCCCGGGCTCCGACCGACACCACGGCCGCGGCAGACCTCCGGTGCCGCATCCAGCGCCTCCTGTCGACACCGCGACCCGCGGCAGACTCCCAGCGCCTCCTGTCAACGCCACGACCCCCGGTAGACCTCCAGCGCAGCGTCCAGCGCCTCCTGCTCCCCCGGCAGTTCGCGGCCCCGCCGGACGGCCTCCCCTGCCAGCCTGCGGGCGAGCCCGTCGTCGCCGAGCACCCGGGCGACCGCGTCGGCGAGCGCGGCGGCGTCGCCGTACGGCACCAGCAGCCCGCCCTCACCGACCATCCCGGGGATCCCCCCGACGGCGGTGGCGATCACCGGCGTGCCCGACCGCAACGCCTCCTGCACGCTCAGCGGCTGCCCCTCCCACCTGCTGGGCACGACCAGCGCCCGTGCCACCCCGAGCAGGTCGGCCACGTCGTCCCGGTTGCCCAGCAGCCGCACCGGCAGCCCCTCCCGGTCGATCCGCCGCTGCAGCCCCTCCCGGAGCGGCCCGTCGCCCGCGACGAGGAACAGCGCCCGCGGCGACGGACCGGAGGCGAGGCGGGCCACCGCGTCGAGGAGCGTCTCCAGCCCTTTCTGCTGGGCCAGCCTGGCGACGGTCAGGAAGACCGGCAGGTCCCCCGCGCCGAGTCCCGCCCGGACCTCCTCCGGTGACCGTCCCGAGGCGGCCAGGACCGGTGCGGGGACCACGGCCGCCGTGACCCGCCGTGCCCCCAGCGCGGTCATCCGCTCCCCCAGGTCGGGCGAGACCGCCAGGACCCGGTCGGCGCGGCGGGCGACGATCGTCTCCAGCACCCGGTAGACCGCGCCGATCGCGCCTCCGGCCGTGGCGGCGTTGTGCAGGGTCACCGCCAGGGGCGTGCCGGTCCCGCTCAGGGCCAGCGCCGCCAGCGCGCCCGCCCGCAACCCGTGCGCGTGCACGGCGTCCGCCCCCCGCAGTCCCCGCAGTGCCCGTACGGCCCGCAGGTCCCCGCCCGGGCGCGGCCGGTCGGAGATCGGCACCGGCACGAACCTGGCACCGAGCCGCGCGAACCCGAAGACCGCGTCCGTATCGGGCGGCCCGGCCACCACCACCCGGCAGCCCCGGCCGAGCAGCCCGCCGGCCAGCATCGCCACATGCCGCCCGACCCCGCCCGCGCTGGTCCCCAGCACGAGCGCCACCCGCGTCCCCGTCTCAGCCATCGGCCCGTTCCCTCCCGTCTCCGCGGGGCGCCCCGCCCGCGGACCGTCCACCCGCCGCACCCGGCTCGCCGCCGCGGGACTTCCCGGCTCCGGGCAGCCGGGCGAGCAGTGCCCTGGCGTCCGGCCCGTCGACCGCCGCGGCCACGGCGGCGAACACCGCCGCGGCGGCCAGCGCGGCCCCGGTCCCGGTGACCGGGCACATCCACTTCGGCACATCGGAGAAGGCCGTCGCCACGGCCAGCCCGGCGCCGTACCCCGCGCCCCCGCCCGCCAGCGCGGCGAGCAGCGCGCGCCACGTCCCGGCGAGCGCCGCGGCACCCCGGGCCCGCAGCACCGCGCCGGCCAGCAGCACGCCGCCGGCGGTCATCCCGATCGTGCTGCCCAGCGCCAGCCGCCCCACCACGTCGGCCGGGTCCTCCGCCGTGCTCGCGAGCACGGTCTGCGCGACCAGCGCCACGGCCCATCCCGCCACCGAGGCGAGGGCCGCCGAACGGCCCCGGCCGCAGGCGTACAGCACCCGGGCCAGGTGGAACACCAGCGCGTAGCCGATCAGCCCCGGCGCGAACAGCGCCACGGCCTCCGCCATCTCCCCCGGTCTCCCGCCCTCACCGCCCGGGGTGTCCTCCAGGAAGAGCCGGGAGACGGGCAGGGCGACCGCGGCCATCACGCCCGCCGACAGCCCCATCGCCAGCACGATGATCCGCGTGGTGGAGGCGGCCAGCGCGTCGAAGCCCGAACGGTCCCCGTCGGCCGCGCGCACGGACAGCGTGGGGAAGGAACTGGTCGCCACCGGTACGGCGAGCACCGCGAACGGCAGCTGGTACAGCGCCCAGGCGTAGGTGTAGAAGGTGATCCTGCCCTCTCCGCCGAACTCGTTGGTGAGCACGACCACGACGGTCAGCGCGACCTGCTGGGCGACGAGCACCGCGAGACCGGCCGTGGCCAGCCGCCTGGCCTGGGCGGCCACGCCCGGCGGGAAGGAGAGCGCCGGGCGCAGCCGGAGCCGGAGCCGGGCCACCGGGCCGATCACGGTCAGCACCATCACGGCGGCCGCCGCCGTCGCCCCGAGCGAGAGGGTCAGCTCCCCGGCCGGGTCCAGCGCGCCCAGGTTCCCGGCCGCGTCCCCGTCGAGCCGGGCGAACAGCAGGTGCGAGGCGACGATGACCAGGCTGGAGACCAGCGGCGCGAGGGCGGGTCCCATGAAGCGCCGGTGCGCCTGGAGCACGCCGTACAGGACGACGGCGAGCCCGAAGAAGATCACCCGGGGGGCGAAGACGACCAGCATGCGCGTGCCGACCTCGACGACCTGCACGGCGTCGCAGCCCTCCGGCAGCCTGACCAGCAGGGCGACGACCGGCCCGGCGAGCACCGCGACCAGCAGGGTCAGCGGCACCAGGGCCAGCATCGTCCAGGTGAGCAGCACCGAGGTGATCCGTCCGGCCTCCGCCCTGGCCCGGGGATCGTCACCGGACCGGGCGGCCGCCGAGGCCAGCACCGGCACCACCATGCCCGCCAGCGCGCCCCCCGCCACCAGTTCGAAGACGATGTTGGGCACGTAGTTGGCGGTGGTGTAGGCGGTGCCCAGGCACGCGTTGCCGACGGTGTGCGACTGGACGTAGTACCTGCCGAAGCCGGCGATCCGGGCCGCGACGGTCACCGCTCCGATGAGGAGCGCCGCTCCCGCGACCCCCTGACCGATCCTCGTGGTCATCGGTGGCCGGGCGCCTGCTCCACGGGGCGGCGGCCGAGCATGTCGATCCTGTGGAGCACGGGGTTGCCCGCGATCACCCTGGTGAAGCTGATCTTCTCCGAGGCGGCGGTCAGCGCCACGACCGTGCCGAGCACGGCCAGGCGGCCCGGGCGGCCGAGGGTGACGGAGGCGGCCAGGCCGAGCAGCGCGCCCAGCGCGTTGGCCCCGGCGTCGCCCAGCATCGCCCGCTCGCCCAGGTCCTCGGGCAGGAGCGCGGCGGCCGCGCCGAGCGAGAGCGCGGCCAGTCCGGCCCGGACGGGGTCGTCGCGCCGGACCGCGGCCGCGAGCAGCGGCGCGCCGCAGAGCAGCCCGACCTTGATCGCCCGGCCGGGGCGCAGGTCGAAGAGGTTGGCCAGGTTCGCGCTCCCGGCGACCAGCGCGCCGTTGACCACCGTGTCGGCGACGCCCCGGGAGGTCAGCGCGGCGGCGGCCAGCCCGGTCGCGCCGATCCCGATGATCTTCACGGCGCCGCTGGTGACCTCGCCCTTGGACAGGGCGGTCAGGTGGCCCTTGAACCCCTTGGAGGACGTCACCCCGTACAGGTCGTCGTAGCCGCCGAACCCGCCGCCGCCCGCGACGGCCAGCAGCGCGGCCGCGCGCAGCCGTACCGGGAGGCCGGGGAGCACCGCGGCCGCCGTACCCGCGCCCGCGACGAACGCGGGCCCTTCGAGCAGCGTGATCGGCTCGCCCCGGTGGTTGGTCCGGTTCCAGGTCTCCGCGTCGCCGACCGGCGGCCTGCGGGTGAACGCCGCATAGGCGGCCCGGGCCGCCGCGGCGCCGAGCACGGCACCGGCGAGGGCTCCGAGAAGAGCGCGACGAGCCATCGGATCATCCTCCGGAATCGGCGGTGGGGGGCGGGGAGGCCGACGGCGCCGGGGTCGGCGCGGTGGGCTCGAAGGCCGAGGCGCCGGTGCCGATGCCGTACTGGCCGACGCCGCCGGCCAGTTGCTCCCGCAGAGCGTAGACCACCACGACCCGGCCCGCGGACATATCGGCGGTGTCCACGCTGGAGACCTTCTCCGCGGCCACGGTGTTCTCACGCAGCGCGGCCAGGGCCCCGCCGGCCGCGGTGGCGGCCGCGGTGCCGGTCAGCACGCTCCCCCGGGAACCCTCGTCCAGGCCGAGCGCCGTCGCCGCGAGCGCGTCCGCCTGCGCGGCCGCGCTCTCCCCGGCGTACGGCTCCGCGGGTGCGATCAGCACCGCCGCGCCCGCCAGGAAGAGCCGCCCCTCCGGCGCCGCGGAGGCCTCCCGGCCGTCGGCTGCGGGCGTGGCGGCCGTCCCGGTGACGCTGAGCAGCCCCGCGCGCTCGAAGGCGTCGAGGATCCCTCCCGCCTCCGGGTTCTCCTTGCCCGTCTGGGTGGGATCGGCGGTCACGATCGCGCTGGCCAGCACCGCCGCGGCCTTGTCGTACGGCGTGTCCTCCGCGGGGAAGACCACGCTCGCCGGCTTGACCGCGAGGGCGAGCCGGTCGATGAAGCCCGACTGCTCGGCGTCGACGTACTTCTCGGTGAGGGTGACCCGGCCGGTCACCGTCGCCCCGGCGTCGGAGATCGTCTGCTGCACCGCGTCGCGGACGGCCGCGGTGGCGCCGGGGGCCTCGACGATCACGACGCTCTGCCCGGCCAGCCCGCCCCGGACCAGCTCGGGGGTGCGGGCGGCGGCGAAGGCGTCGTTTCCGGCCTCGCGCTTGCGCAGGACGTCCAGCTGGTCGCGGAGCTCGGTGTTGCCCTTGCTGAGTTGGTCGGCGAGGGTCTCGGCCGTCTTGATGGCCGGCTCCTCCAGCAGGGTGGTGCCCAGCACGATGCCGACCGAGAGCGCGAGGAAGATCGCGACGATGGAGACGAGGTGATAGCGGAAATCGATCACGAGAAGAGTCCGACCAGCCAGAAGGTGAAGCTGCTCCAGACGTCGCGGAGGCTGTCGATCCAGATCTTGCCCACCGGGGAGACGAAGATCGCGACCCCCATGGTGATCAGCGTCGTGGCGACGAGCAGGAGCAGGGACGGAGTGGAGATCCGGCTGCGGTAGAGCCGGCTGACGCCCTTCGCGTCGATGAGCTTGCTGCCCACCCGCAACCGGGTGAGGAAGGTGCTGGCCATGCCGGACCGTCCCTTGTCCAGGAACTCCTCCAGCGTCCAGTGCGTGCCGACGGCGACGAGCAGCTCGGCGCCCTTGTCGTCGGCGATCAGCATCGCGATGTCCTCGCTGGTCCCGATCGCCGGAAAGACCACGGCCTCGCGCCCGAGCTGCTCGACCCGCTCCAGGCCCGGCGCCCGGCCGTCCCGGTAGGCGTGCACGACCAGCTCCGCGCCGCACGACAGCGCCTTGGCGGAGACCGAGTCGAAGTCGCCGACGATGACGTCCGGCATGTATCCGGCCTCCAGCAGCGCGTCGGCGCCGCCGTCGACGCCGATCATCACGGGGCGGTACTCCCGGATGTAGGGGCGCAGGGCCGCGATGTCCTCCTTGTAGTGGTAACCGCGGACCACGATGAGGACGTGGCGCCCCTCCATGTCGGTCCGGATGTCGGGCACGCCGACCCCGTCGATGAGCAGGTCCCGCTCACGGCGGACGTACTCCATGGTGTTCGCGGCGAACGCCTCGATCTGGACGGTCAGGCCGGCCCGCGCCTCGGCCATCGCGGCCTCGACGGACTCGGCCGTCTGCACCTCGCCCTTGCCCACGAGCTCGTCGTCGAGGTAGACCGCGCCCTCGTGCAGGCGGACCAGGTCGCCGTCCTTGATCCGCTCGAACAGCTCGGAGGTGGCGTTGTCGACGAACGGCACGCCCGCCTCGATGATGATCTGCGGCCCCATGTTGGGGTAGCGGCCGCTGATGCCCGCGGCGACGTTGACCACGCCCGCCGCGCCGCACGCGACAAGCGCCTCCGCGCTCACCCGGTCGACGTCCACGTGATCGATGATTGCGATCTCCCCGGCCTGGAGGCGTTTTGTCAGCCTCTTGGTCCGCCGGTCGATCCTCGCCACTGCCGTCACCCCGGGAAGGTCCGTGACCTTCCTGCGGCGGAGGTATCCGTTGAGCCTGCGTTGCAGCCCGTCAGTCGGAACCTTCATCGTGTCCATCCTGCCAGAGGGAGAGAGCGGGAGAGTCCCGTACCGGGCGGCGTGTCAACCCCGGCGCCGCGCGCCGCCGTCCGGACGCGCCCGCCCGGACGTGCGGACGGACCGCTCATTCCTTGGCCGCGGCCGCCGCGGCCAGCAGCTCCTCGGCGTGCGCCCGGCCGAGCTCGGAGTCCTCCAGACCCGCCAGCATGCGGGAGAGCTCGCGGATCCGGCCGTCCCGGTCCAGGGCCACCACGCCGCTGCGCACCACGCTGCCGTCGTCGGCCTTCTCCACGACCAGGTGCTGGTCGGCGAAGGCCGCGACCTGCGGCAGGTGTGTGACCACTATCACCTGCGCGGTGCGGGCGAGGTGGGCCAGCCTCCGCCCGATCTCGACCGCGGCCTTGCCGCCGACCCCCGCGTCGACCTCGTCGAACACGAACGTCGGCACCGGGTCGGCACCGGCGAACACCACCTCGATGGCCAGCATGACACGGCTCAGCTCACCGCCCGAGGCCCCCTTGTTGAGCGGCAGCGGCGGCGACGCCGGATGCGGGGACATGCGCAGCTCGACCTCGTCCACGCCCTGCGGGCCGAAGTCGGCCGCCTCGCCGATCTCGACCACGACGCGCGCGTGCGGCATGGCCAGGGCGGTGAGCTCCTCGGTGACGGCCCGTCCGAACCGCTCGGCGGCGGCCCTGCGGATCCGGGTCAGCTCGGCGGCCAGCTCGGTGAGGCGGCCGGTGAGCTCCTCCTGCTCGCGGGTGAGGTCGCCGATCCGGTCGTCGTCGCCCTCCAGCTCGGCCAGGCGGCGCGCGGCCTGCTCGGCCCAGCCGAGCACCGCCGCGGTGTCCTCGCCGTACTTGCGCACCAGGTGGGTGAGGACGGCCCGGCGCTCCTGGACGGCCGCCAGCCGCGCCGGATCGGCCTCGATCGACTCGGCGTAGCCGGCCAGTTCCGTGGCGATGTCGGAGATGAGGTAGCCGGCCTCGGCGAGCCGGTCGGCGAGCCCGGCCAGCGCCGGGTCGAAGTCGCGGACCGCGTCGACCGCGGCGCGCGCCTGCCCGACCAGCGAGGCGGCGTCCTGCACGGCCTGCTCGGCGGACATGGGGTCGCCGAGCAGCGCGGTGTGCGCCGTCTCAGCGGCGGTCCTGAGCGCGTCGGCGTGGGAGAGCCGCTCCTCCTCCTCCAGGAGGCCGGCGTCCTCCCCCGGCTTGGGATCGGCCTTCTCGACCTCCTCCAGCCCGAACCTGAGCAGGTCGGCCTCCTGGCTGCGCTCCCTGGCCCTGGTGGTGAGCTCGGCCAGTTGCTCGGCGACCTCCCGGTGCCGCTTGTAGGCCTGCTCGTAGGCGCGCAACGGCTTGACCAGCTCGTCACCGGCGTAGCGGTCGAGCGCGGCGCGCTGGCGGCCCGGCTGCAGCAGCCGCTGCTGGTCCATCTGCCCGTGCACGGCCACCAGGTCTTCGGCCAGGTAGGTGAGCGTGCCCACCGGGACGCCGCGCCCGCCCAGCCAGGCCCGGCTGCGGCCCTCGGCGGAGACCGTGCGCGAGACGATCAGCTCACCGTCCTCGACCACGCCGCCGAGGTCCTCGACCTGCTGGGCCACCCGGCCCCGCGGGTCGACCACGAGGGTGCCCTCGACGGTGGCCTTGTCGGCCCCGGGACGGACCCGGGCGGGGTCGGCCCGGCCGCCGAACAACAGCCCGAGACCGGTCACCACCATGGTCTTGCCCGCACCGGTCTCACCGGTGACCACGGTGAATCCCGGCGACAACGCCAGGACGGCCTCGTCGATCACGCCGAGCCCCTGGATGCGGACCTCCTCGACCCTGGGTCGCACTGGTCCCTCCCGTCACATCGAATCGACCGAACATCAGTGCGGTGCGCGGGCACGATCCTACGCGCTCGCACCTGCCACCGCCCGGACGCGCGACCCCGGGGCCGCGCGGCAGAACATGGGTCCGCGGACGGACTCTAGGGCCTCGTACGGCCGCGCCACCCCTGGACGGGGAGGTCGAACTTGGCCACCAGCCGGTCGGTGAACGGCGCCCCGGTGTCCTCCACGCCGTGCAGCCGGGCGAGCCGTACCGGAACCTCGCCCCGGCGGACCTCGACCCTGGCCCCGGCGGGCAGGTCGAACCGGCGGCGGCCGTCGCACCACAGCACCGCGCCCGCGGTCTGCGGCTGGATCTCCAGCGCCAGGGCGGAGCGGGGCGAGACCACCAGCGGCCGGGCGAACAGCGCGTGCGCGCTGATCGGCACCAGCAGCAACGCCTCCACCTCGGGCCAGACGACCGGCCCTCCGGCGGAGAACGCGTACGCGGTCGAACCGGTCGGCGTGGCGCAGATGACCCCGTCGCACCCCCACCGCGACAGCGGCCGCCCGTCTATCTCGGCGACCACCTCGAGCATGCGCTCGCGCTTCTCCACGGTGGCCTCGTTCAGCGCCCACGTGTCGGCCAGCACCTGCCCGTTGAGGCGGGCGGTGACCTCGATCGTCATCCGCTCCTCGACGTCGTAGCGCCCCTGCACCACGCAGTCCACCGCCGCCGCCAGGTCCTCCACCTCGGCCTCGGCGAGGAAGCCCACGTGCCCGAGGTTGACCCCGAGCAGCGGGACCCCGGCCGGGCGGGCCAGCTCGGCGGCCCGCAGGAGGCTGCCGTCGCCGCCGAGGACGATCATCATCTCGGCGTCCTGGATCGCGGACAGGCCCGTGGGCACCACGTCGACCCCCGGGCAGGCGACGGCCTCCGCCTCGGCGCCGAGCACGCGCACGGTCAGGCCCTCCTCGACGAGCCGGCCGATCACCATCCGGGCGCTGTCGACGGCGGCCTCCCGCCCCGTGTGGGCGGTGACGAGCACGGTGCGCTTCGACGCCGCGGCCCGTCCTGCGGAGGGTTCGGCCGAGGACCCGGACGAGGACCCGGCCGCCTGCGCCGCCCGGGAACCGGCCGACGGGCCCGTCCCGGGAGTCGCCGGGGGCTCGGCATGGGGCCGCGCGGTCACTGCGGACCCTCCGCCACCGCGCGCGCGATCTCCGCGTCGATGTCCTCCACCGGCGGAGCGCCCTCCCCCTTGCCCAGCCAGATCACGTACTCGACGTTGCCCGAGGGGCCCGGGAGGGGGCTGGCGGTGACGCCCCGCACGACCAGGCCGAGCGCCTGCGCGGCCTCGGCGACGTCTCGTACGGCCTGCGCGCGCAGCACCGGGTCGCGGACGACGCCGCCCGCGCCGACCCGCTCCCTGCCGACCTCGAACTGCGGCTTGACCAGCATCGCGAAGTCCGCCTCCGGGGCGGCGCAGGCGGCCAGGGCGGGCAGCACCAGCCGCAGGGAGATGAACGACAGGTCGCCGACGACCAGCGTGGGGGCCTCGCCGACCATCTCGGGAGTCAGGTCCCTGACGTTGACCCGCTCCATGACCGTGACCCGCTCGTCGGTCCTGAGCGACCAGGCGAGCTGGCCGTACCCGACGTCGACGGCGAGCACGTGCGCCGCGCCTTCGCGCAGCAGCACGTCGGTGAACCCGCCGGTCGACGCGCCGGCGTCCAGGCAGCGCCGCCCCCGGACGCTCAGCCCTTCCGGGCCGAACGCCGCCAGCGCCCCGACGAGCTTGTGCGCGCCCCGCGAGACGTAGTCGGGCCCCTCCTCCGCCTCGGTGACCACGATCGCCGAGGCGGTGTCGACCTGCGTGGCGGGCTTGGCCGCCGTCCGGCCTCCGATGGTCACCCGGCCCGCCTCGATGAGCTGGGCCGCCTGCTCACGGGAGCGGGCCAGCTTCCGGCGGACGAGCTCGCTGTCGAGGCGTGCCCGCCGGCTCATCGGGAACCGCCCTGGGCGTCGTCCGCCGAGGCGAGTGCGTCCTCCAGCCCGGCGAGGACCTCTTCGAACACGCCCACGTGCGCCGCCACCGGCACGTCGCCGAGCACGGCGAGGCCGCGCAGCGCGGTGTCCACCCGTTCGTCCCCGGTCTTCTCCGAGAGATCCCGCAGGTCCGTCATGCGCCCCCTCCGGAGGTGCTCTTCGCCGTCGCGGCGCCCTTCCGGGCACACCGGGACGGGGGGATCCGGCCGGCGAGCCGGTAATCGATCACATGTTCGATCGACACAACCATACCTCCTCGATCACCGCGGCACGGGCGGTTCCCGGGAGGCCGGACCCCGCCCCCGGACCCCGCCCCCGGGTCCCGGCCGGAACCCGCTCCGTCCGCGCTCCGCCGTGCGGGCGGAGCGGATCGGGCCTACCCGAACCGAGCCGCCCGCGAACTATCGCGCATGCCCCGCTCGTTGTCATCCCGACGGAGCCGCCGGCCGCTCCCGCGTCCTGCGACGGCCCGGGCGGGGACGGGCCGGTCCCCGGCGCGCCCGCCGCACCGGATCGCGCACCGCGTCCATGTGGAACGCTACCGTCCATAGGGAATGGGATCCGGGCCGGTCCTCAAGGAGAAAGGAGCGCCACTCGATGGCGACCATCGACGAGTGCCGGGCGGCACTTCGGAAGCTCGGCGAGCAGTTCGACGAGATCGCCCCGGAGGACCGCGCGAAGCATGTGGTCGAGCGCACCATCAGCTGCCACGTCAGCGACCTGGGAGTCACCTTCCACGGCCGCATCCACCACGGCGGCCTCGGCCCCTTCGACGACAGCCCTCCGGCCGACGGCGCCTCCCCCGCGGTGAAGCTGACCATCGGCAGCGACGACCTGGTCGCGCTCGTCAACGGCGAGCTCGACATGGGACGCGCCGTCTTCGGCGGACGGGTCAAGATCGACGCCAGCTTCGGCGACCTCATGCGCCTCCGCAAACTCCTCTGAGCGCCCGTACGGCACGGCGGCCCGGGGAGCGTCCGGGCACCCGGGAATCGTCCGGACACCCGGGGGCCGGACGGTCTGATCCCCGGCCGTCCGGTCGGCAGGGGTTCGGACGGTCCGGTCCCGGTGGGCCGGTCAGCCGGTCCCCTGCGCGCCCCGGGTGATCCGGCCGACCCGGGTGGTCCGAGCGGCCCGGGGTGCACAGGAGACCCGAGCCGCCCGGAACCGCGGGGTCGATCTCCCGGAATCCCGGGTCACCCGCGCAGACCGGGCCCCCCGGAGAGCGCGTCGCCCCGGAGCAGGGAGGCGAGCACGTCCTTCACCGCGTCCTCGTCCGCCCGCTCGTCCCCGGCGGCCTCCCACGCGGCGGCACAGGCCGCCCGCAGCCCGTCGGAGGGCTCGCCCCCGCCCTCCAGCCGGAGCCTCCCCCCGGCCCACCGGGCGGCCCAGCCCGCACAGGTCCATCCTCCGCCGTCCCGTCCCGGGGCGGTGTACGGCCGGTGCAGCGCGGACAGGTCGGCGGCGAGGTAGGTGGGCCGCTGCCCGGGCCCGGCGGTCAGCAGGTCGAGGGGGCCCGCGACGCCGGTCAGCACCAGCAGGCTGTCCACCCCGGCGTTGCGGGCCCCCTCGATGTCGGTGTCGAGCCGGTCTCCGACCACGAGCGGCCGGGCCGCACCGGTCCGGATCATCGATTCACGGTGCAGCGGCGGCTCCGGCTTCCCGGCAACGATCGGCTCCACCCCCGTCGCGGCGGCGATCACCCGCGTCATCGCGCCGTTGCCCGGCAGCTCTCCCCGGCCGGTCGGCATGGTCGAGTCCGCGTTCGCGGCGACGAACAGGGCCCCCCGCCGTACGGCCAGCGCGCCCTCCGACAACAGGCCGTAGGAGAGGTCGGGCGCGATGCCCTGCACCACCGCCGCCGGCTCCTCCAGGGCGGTGCTGACCGGGCGCAGGCCGTGGGCGCGCAGTGCGGCACGCAGCCCCATGCCCCCCACCACCAGGACCGCCGACCCCGGGGCGACCCGCTCGGCGACCAGCCGCGCCGCCGCCTGCGCCGAGGTGACGACGTCGGCGGGCGTCGCGGGGGCGCCGAGCTCGCTCAGATGACCGGCGATCGCGGCGGGGGTGCGGGAGGCGTTGTTGGTGACGTAGGCGAGCCGTACGCCGCGTTCCTCCGCCCGCCGCAGAGCCTCAGGGGCCCCGGGCACTGCGCCCCGGCCGAGGTACACGACCCCGTCCAGGTCCAGCAGGAGGGTGTCATAGGCGTCGATCAGCGTCTGTGAGTCCACCGGATCATTCCATCATCCGCCCCGGCCGCGCCCCTCAGGAGTTCGTTCCCGGTCACGTCCGGCGGGCGCGCAGCGTCGCGCGGACGCTCTTCAGCGCCGAGACGTAATGGCGCTGGTCGGGCCGCATCGCGACGGCGATGGCCAGGGGCTCCTGGGCGGCCTCCATGTCCCCGGTCCGCCACAGGGCCAGGCCCAGTCCGAAGTAGGCGTAGTCCTCGGTCGGGTTGGCATCGACGATCCAGCGGAAACTGTCGACGGCCTCGGCGTAGCGCCTGGAGTTGAACTGGGCGCGGGCGAGCGCCTCGCGGATGCTCCGCGACTCGGGCTCGGCGTCGGCGGCGCGCTCCAGCAGCGCGGCGGCGGCCGCGGGGCTCCCCTCGGCCAGGAGTCTCATCCCGCGCTGGAACCACTCGTAGACGTTCCCCGCCGGCGCACCGGCCTCGGATCCGAGGCCGGAATCGGGGGAATCAGACGGACCGCGTCCTTCGACCATTGCCAAGGCCTCCTTCATCGACAGGCGGCAGATCCGACCGATTTCCCTGGTGGGAGCGGCACCGCCACACCCGCAGGGCGATATCCGGACGTTCCAGGCCTTATGGCAGCATGCCCCGTATGGCCAATCCTGAACTGCCGATACCCGACGGACTGGTGCTGCGTCCGTTCCACGGCGTGCGGTTCGCGGTCGACGATCTGGCCGAGGTGACCTCGCCGCCTTACGATCTCATCGCGGAGAACGACGTGCGCGAGCTTCTCGACTCCCACCCCAACAACGTCGTGCGGTTGATCCTTCCCGGAGCCGACCGCCACCGCTACGCCGAGGCCCGTGAGATCCTCGGGTCCTGGCTCTCCTCCGGGGTGCTGGTCGTCGACGCGGCACCCGCGGTGTACGTCTACGAGCAGGCCGGGCAGGGGGTGCTCCAGCGAGGGCTCATCGGAGACGTGGGCCTGGCCGCCCCCGGGCAGCGGGTGATCCTGCCTCACGAGGACGTCATGCCCGGCCCGGTGGCCGACCGCCTCGCACTCATGCGCACGACCGAGGCCAACCTGGAACCCATCTTCCTCCTCTACGAGGGCCGGGGCGGCGCCGCCACCCGTCTCGTCGACCGGGTCGCCGCCACCCGCCCGCCGCTGACCGAAGCCGAGACACGGGACGGGGTGCGCCACCGGCTCTGGGCCGTGACCGACCCCGCCGAGCTCTCCGAACTCGACGACGACCTGCGCGACCGCAGCGCCCTCATCGCCGACGGTCACCACCGCTACGCCACCTACCGCGCACTGCAGGCGGAGCACCACGCGGCCGGCTCCCGCACCGGGAGGGACGAGCCCGGGCCCTGGGACTTCGGCCTGGCCCTCCTGGTGGACGTCGAGGCCTACCCACCGGAGCTGAAGGCCATCCACCGGGTCATCCCGGGCCTGCCGCTCGGCGAGGCCGTCGCCCGTGCGAGGGGCGCCTGGCAGGTCCACGAGCACGCCGACCTGGCCAAGGGCCTCGCCGCGCTGGAGGAGGCCACCGGCCCCGCCTTCCTGTTGTCCGACGGAGGCCCCACGCACCTGCTCACCGATCCCGACCCCTGCCAGCTCGAGCACGCCATGCCCGCGGACCGCTCCGCCCGGTGGCGTGCGCTGAACACCTCGGTCCTCACGGAGTTCCTGTTGCCGAAGGTCTGGGGGATGCAGGACGACGAGCACTCGGTGCGCATCGTGCACCACGACCCCGAGGCCGCGGTACGGCTCGCCCGTGACAGCGGGGGGACCGCCGTGCTGCTGAACCCCCTCGCGGTCGACGACGTGCTCGCGGTCGCCGCGCAGAACGAGCGGGTCCCGCGCAAGTCCACCTCCTTCGGCCCCAAGCCCCGCACCGGCCTGATCCTGCGCCTGCTCACCGTGCAGCCGGACCGGAGGCCCAGGCCTTCCGGAGAGGACGGGTCTCCCTCGCCGGGCGGCCCGCCCCGGTAGAGGGGCACGGGATCGGAGGAACCGGCCGACCGGTATCGGAGCCCCGGCGATCAGGTCTCCGCCGGTCGGCGGAGTGTCACCGTCACGGGACCGGAGGGTTCAGCCGCGAGCGGGGGCAGCACCGGCGGAGACGCTCTCGTGCTGGTCGCAGGCCTCCGGGGGCCGATGTTCGAGCCGTCTCACCGAACGGACCTCGACCTCGTAGCCGGATGCCTTCGCCCCGTCCTTCCCCCACCACCGCCGACGCAGGGAGCCGACGACCTCGACCATGTCGTCGGGACTCCACCCGGTCACCGTCTCGACGACACCGGGCTCGAACGCCACGCACGGGATGGTGTCCACGCGGATGCCGCGCCCCTGCTGCTGCCGTCTCCGGACGACCAGCCGCCAGGTGCCGAACCTGGTGCCGCTCTGCAACGACCTGACCTGAACGGTCTCGGGCAGACGGCCCGCCAGGACGACCTCATTGCGATCCATCGGATCCTCCTTCGATCTCTGCTGACCGAGGACGACTCTCTACGATGAGAGCTGTGCCGGGATGGCTGGAAGGTCATTCTGGGGATGCCGGTTCCAGTTCCGAGGTGGCCTGTGGACAACATCACCGATCTTGGCGGGGACGTCTACGAGATCGATACGAGAATGGCCGGATACTCCGGCATAACGGCGGGTTACCTGATCCTCGGGGATCGTCCCTGCCTGGTGGAGACGGGGACCTCCACCTCGGCCCCGGTGGTCAGGGACGCCCTGACCTCACTGGGGGTCGGTCCCCGCGATCTCGCGACGGTCGTCGTCACGCACATCCATCTGGACCACGCCGGCGGTGTCGGGGACATCGCGGGGTTCTACCCCGAGGCGGAGATCGTGGTGCACGAGAAAGGCGCGCGGCACCTCGCCGACCCGTCACGGCTCATGGCGAGCGCCCGGATGGTCTGGGGGGACAAGCTGGACGTCCTGTTCGGTGAGCTGTCCGCCACCGACGCCTCCCGGATCCGCGCGCTCGGCGACAGCGGATCCGTCGACCTCGGCAACGGCCGGGCCTTGCACAGCCACTACTCCCCCGGCCACGCCAAGCATCACGTGGGGCTCATCGACTCCGGCACCGGGGACCTCTACGTCGGAGACGCCGCGGGCGTCTACCTCCCGCAGACCGGCGACCTGCGTCCCGCCACCCCTCCACCGGACTTCGACCTGGACACCGCCCTGGACTCCATCGCGCTGTTCGAGGACCTCCGCCCGCAGCGCCTGCTGTTCAGCCACTACGGCCCGGTCACCGACGTGGCGGAGACCCTGGGGCGCTCTGCGGAGGAACTCCGGATCTGGGTCGATCTGACCCGGCAGGCCCGCTCGGAGGGCATGGACCTGGACCATGCGGTGGCCATGGTCAGGGAACGCACGCAGGAGCGTTACGCGGCGCTCAGGAGCGACGACGCGACCGCCGAGCAGTTCGAACTGCTGAGCGGAGCCCCGTCCAACGTCGCCGGCATCATGCACTGGCTGGACCGGGTCCAGCCCTGAGACGCCGAATCGGTCGGGGGACGAACCGGGATGGTTCGCCCCCCGACCGATCAAGGACTACTTCTTCCCGTCCTCGGCGTCCTTCTCGGCGTCCTCGTCGGCCTCGTGCTCGCCGCCTCGGTCGTCGTCGGCCTCGACGGAGTCATCGAGGATGTCACCGAAATCAGGCTCGATGAAGGCCGGACCGACACCGGTCTCGGGCTTCTGCACGGCTTTCCGCTCCGTGACGTCCTCCTCACGGGTCGGCTCCTCGACCGTGGGGGACTCTTCCTCCGCGATCTCGTCGATGACCCGCTCGTCGTCCCCGTCGAGATCGTCGTCATCTTCGATCTGCTCGTCCAGCACGCTGAAGCTCTCGAGCCCGATGTCCGTACCGTCCTCGGGGGCCTCGTCGGCGTCCGCATCACGGGTCACGCCGTCACGGGTCACGTCGGTCTCCGCGTCCTCTGAATCCGCAGAGCCCTCTTCGCCGTCCTCTTCGAGGTCCTCGATGACGGCACCGGTGAGCTCGGCGTAACGCTCGGCCGCGTCGGTCTCGCCGTCCTCGTCGAAGGCCATCGCGCGACCGAACCACTCCGTGGCCGCACCCTCGTGTCCCGCGTCCGCCAGGGCATCGGCGTAGGCGAAGGCCAGCCGCGCCGACCAGGGCTGAGGACGCTCGTCACGCAGCTCGGGCAGCCGCTGAAGGGTGATGACCGCAGCGTCCTTCTGGCCGAGATCCCGGCGTGCACCGGACTCCACGATGGCCATCTCGATCTTTCCCACCCGGTCGAGGCGCTCGGCCTCCTTGGAGCGGGCCAGATCGAGAGCCCGCTCCGGGCGTCCGAGACCGCGCTCGCAGTCCGCCATGATCGGTAGGAACGACTCCGACCCCGTCATCCGGCGAGCGGCACGCAGATCACTGAGCGCCTCCGCGAAATGCCCTGCCCGATAGGCGGCGATGCCGACGGCCTCGCGGATCACACCGATCCTGGCGGCGAAGCGGCGGGCGACCTTGGTGTGCTCGTACGCCTGCTCGGCGTCCTCCTCCCCGAGAGCCCGCTCCGCCGCCACCAGGTGACGGGAGATCAGATCGGCGAGGTCGAGGGGGAGAGAGCGCAGTTCCTCGCGAATCTCCTTGTCGAGCTCCTCGGCGGTGATGTCCGGAGCGAGCGGAGGCAGCTCCTCACGCTCTCGCGCCGGCGCCTCGTCGTTGCGGCGACCGCTCGGTTCATCACGGCTGTAACGGCTGCGGGAGCCGCCTTCACCGCGGAAGCCGCCGTCCCGGTCACCGTAAGGCCGACCGCCGGGACGGTCGTCCCGGTTGAACGGACGACGCTCCCCACCACGATCGTCCCGATCCCGATACCCACCACCACGCGGCCGGTCATCCCGACCGAACGAGGGACGATCCCCGCGATCCCGCGAACCGTACTGACCCCGCGCCTGATCCCGATCACCGTACGAACGCTGACCACCACGATCATCACGACCGCGGAAGCCGCCGTCCCGGTCACCGTAAGGCCGACCGCCGGGACGGTCGTCCCGGTTGAACGGACGACGCTCCCCACCACGATCGTCCCGATCCCGATACCCACCACCACGCGGCCGGTCATCCCGACCGAACGACGGACGATCCCCGCGATCCCGCGAACCGTACTGACCCCGCGCCTGATCCCGATCACCGTACGAACGCTGACCACCACGATCATCACGACCGCGGAAGCCGCCGTCCCGGTCACCGTAAGGCCGACCGCCGGGACGGTCGTCCCGGTTGAACGGACGACGCTCCCCACCACGATCGTCCCGATCCCGATACCCACCACCACGCGGCCGGTCATCCCGACCGAACGACGGACGATCCCCGCGATCCCGCGAACCGTACTGACCCCGCGCCTGATCCCGATCACCGTACGAACGCTGACCACCAAGATCATCACGACCGCGGAAGCCGCCGTCCCGGTCACCGTAAGGCCGACCGCCGGGACGGTCGTCCCGGTTGAACGGACGACGCTCCCCACCACGATCGTCCCGATCCCGATACCCACCACCACGCGGCCGGTCATCCCGACCGAACGACGGACGATCCCCCCGGTCCCGCGAACCGTACTGACCCCGCGCCTGATCCCGATCACCGTACGAACGCTGACCACCACGATCATCACGACCGCGGAAGCCGCCGTCCCGGTCACCGTAAGGCCGACCGCCGGGACGGTCGTCCCGGTTGAACGGACGACGCTCCCCACCACGATCGTCCCGATCCCGATACCCACCACCACGCGGCCGGTCATCCCGACCGAACGACGGACGATCCCCCGAAGGGCGACCCCCCGGACGGTCACCCCTGTCACCATAGGGACGCGGACCGCCCTCACGACCGAACGACGGACGATCCCCCCGGTCCCGCGAACCGTACTGACCCCGCGCCTGATCCCGATCACCGTACGAACGCTGACCACCACGATCATCACGGTTGAACGGACGGTCACCTCGATCCCGCGAACCGTATGTTCCTCCGGAACGGCCCTCTCGCCGCTCTCCGTATCGCGGACCGTCGCCGGGGCGTCCGCCCTGGTTCATGCGATCACCGCGGTAGCCCCCCTGACCGCCCGATCCGCGGTTCTCGCTCTCCTCGCGGCGGCCCTCGCCGTCACGCCCGTTGTCACTGTTCACTTCTGGTCCATTCGTTTGCTCATTTGGCGAGCGCGTCCCGTCTTGCTTCGCGGGACGAATCGTTGTACGGGCGGTCTCCGGCCGCGGGGTGCGCCCCGTTCGCTATCGCTGCCCCGCCCTATCGTGGTCTGGCGCGACGAAGGCCACCCGCGGTGGGGGTGGCCCGGCCTCTCCAGCCTAGCAAGTCACCCAAAGTCCCCAGACCCTATAGACCCTGTTGAGGAACTCGATCACTGTCTGGCCCGCTACGAGAGCCGGCGCATCGAGTTCTACGAGACCGCCGGGGTCTTCCACTGGCCTCGGCAGTACGCCTGGGGCGAGTTGCCCGGCTCGCAGCCGTACCACGGTGACCGGAGACCTTCGCACTGCACACCGGATAACGATCACCGACCGCCCCTGAAGGACGACCCGGCCCGCCCCGCACCACCCCGGAAACAGCACCATAGAAAACAAGAAAGGGCCGCCCCGAAGGGCGGCCCTCACTCAACAAATGTCCGGCGGCGACCTACTCTCCCACACCCTCCCGAGTGCAGTACCATCGGCGCTGAAGAGCTTAACTTCCGGGTTCGGAATGTAACCGGGTGTTTCCCCTTCGCCATAACCGCCGTAACCCCATGAAACAATCAAACAGGAAACCCGTTTGCCGTCTCAGAATTGCCTAGTGGACGCGAGCAAGAACCCCGGTTTCGCGCTGCTCCGGACCCGGCGAGGATACAGAGCGCTGCAGAAACCAAGCATAAACTTTGAGGTCAAGTCCTCGGCCTATTAGTACCGGTCAGCTCCACACATTACTGCGCTTCCACCTCCGGCCTATCAACCCGGTCGTCTACCGGGAGCCTTACCCCTCACGGGTGGGAGACCTCATCTCAAGGCGAGCTTCCCGCTTAGATGCTTTCAGCGGTTATCCCTTCCGAACGTAGCCAACCAGCCGTGCTCCTGGCGGAACAACTGGCACACCAGAGGTTCGTCCGTCCCGGTCCTCTCGTACTAGGGACAGCCCCTTTCAAGTCTCCTGCGCGCGCAGCGGATAGGGACCGAACTGTCTCGCGACGTTCTAAACCCAGCTCGCGTACCGCTTTAATGGGCGAACAGCCCAACCCTTGGGACCTACTCCAGCCCCAGGATGCGACGAGCCGACATCGAGGTGCCAAACCATCCCGTCGATATGGACTCTTGGGGAAGATCAGCCTGTTATCCCCGGGGTACCTTTTAGCCGTTGAGCGACGGCGCTTCCACATGCCACCGCCGGATCACTAGTCCCAGCTTTCGCTCCTGCTCGACCCGTCGGTCTCACAGTCAAGCTCCCTTGTGCACTTACACTCGACACCTGATTGCCAACCAGGCTGAGGGAACCTTTGGGCGCCTCCGTTACCCTTTAGGAGGCAACCGCCCCAGTTAAACTACCCACCAGACACTGTCCCTGATCCGGATCACGGACCGAAGTTAGACGTTCAAAACGACCAGAGTGGTATTTCACCAATGACTCCACCCGAACTAGCGTCCGAGCCTCATAGTCTCCCACCTATCCTACACAAGACGCTCCAAACGCCAATGTCAAGCTGTAGTGAAGGTCCCGGGGTCTTTCCGTCCTGCTGCGCGTAACGAGCATCTTTACTCGTAGTGCAATTTCGCCGGGTCTGCGGTTGAGACAGCGGGGAAGTCGTTACGCCATTCGTGCAGGTCGGAACTTACCCGACAAGGAATTTCGCTACCTTAGGATGGTTATAGTTACCACCGCCGTTTACTGGCGCTTAAGTTCTCAGCGTCGCAGGCTTGCGCCCGCTAACCGGTCCCCTTAACGTTCCAGCACCGGGCAGGCGTCAGTCCGTATACATCGTCTTACGACTTCGCACGGACCTGTGTTTTTAGTAAACAGTCGCTTCCCCCTGGCCACTGCGGCCCCCACCAGCTCGGGGAGCAAGTCCCGTCACCAGCGAAGGCCCCCCTTCTCCCGAAGTTACGGGGGCAATTTGCCGAGTTCCTTAACCACAGTTCACCCGATCGCCTTGGTATTCTCTACCTGACCACCTGAGTCGGTTTCGGGTACGGGCCGCACTGATGCTCGCTAGAGGCTTTTCTCGGCAGCATAGGATCACCCACTTCGCCACAATCGGCTCGGCATCACATCTCAGGATACATGAGAGGCGGATTTGCCTACCTCTCTCCCTACCTGCTTACCCCAGGACTACCATCGCCTGGGATGGGCTACCTTCCTGCGTCACCCCATCGCTTACCTACTACCAGATCAGGCCAGGCGTTCACTCTGACACCATCCCCGAAGGGACGATCGAGTTAAGGACCCTTAGTATCACTGGATTCGATATGGGCGCATCACCACGGGTACGGGAATATCAACCCGTTGTCCATCGACTACGCCTGTCGGCCTCGCCTTAGGTCCCGACTTACCCTGGGCGGATTAGCCTGGCCCAGGAACCCTTGGTCATCCGGCGCAGAAGTTTCTCACTTCTGATTCGCTACTCATGCCTGCATTCTCACTCGCACGGCCTCCACAACTCGATCACTCGGCTGCTTCGCCGGCCGCACGACGCTCCCCTACCCATCCACACACCCAGACAGCTCACGCTGCCAGGCTCAATGTGTGAATGCCACGACTTCGGCGGTGCACTTGAGCCCCGCTACATTGTCGGCGCGGAATCACTTGACCAGTGAGCTATTACGCACTCTTTCAAGGGTGGCTGCTTCTAAGCCAACCTCCTGGTTGTCACTGCGACTCCACATCCTTTCCCACTTAGCACACGCTTAGGGGCCTTAGTCGGTGGTCTGGGCTGTTTCCCTCTCGACTACGGAGCTTATCCCCCGCAGTCTCACTGCCACGCTCTCACTTACCGGCATTCGGAGTTTGGCTGACGTCAGTAACCTTGTCGGGCCCATCGGCCATCCAGTGCTCTACCTCCGGCAAGAAACACGCGACGCTGCACCTAAATGCATTTCGGGGAGAACCAGCTATCACGGAGTTTGATTGGCCTTTCACCCCTAAACACAGGTCATCCCCCAGGTTTTCAACCCTGGTGGGTTCGGTCCTCCACGCAGTCTTACCCACGCTTCAACCTGCCCATGCCTAGATCACTCCGCTTCGGGTCTACAGCATGCGACTCAAACGCCCTATTCAGACTCGGTTTCCCTACGGCTCCCCCACACGGGTTAACCTCGCCACACACCATAACTCGCAGGCTCATTCTTCAAAAGGCACGCAGTCACATCACGCACAGCAAGCTGTGCACGCTCCTACGGCTTGTAGGCACACGGTTTCAGGTACTATTTCACGACCCCTCACCGGGGTGCTTTTCACCTTTCCCTCACGGTACTAGTGCACTATCGGTCATCAGGGAGTATTTAGGCTTACCAGGTGGTCCTGGCAGATTCACACAGGATTTCTCGGGCCCCGTGCTACTTGGGATCCCCTCCAGCAGTCCAACAGGTTTCGCCTACCCGGCTCTCACGGTCTACGGCGTCCCTTCCCAGAGACTTCGACTACCCACTGGATTTCTCACTGCTCGAAGGAGCGGCAGCTCCTCCCGGAAGGTCCCACGACCCCGCACACGCAACGCCTGCCGGCTATCACACGCATACGGTTTAGCCTCATCCGCTTTCGCTCACCACTACTCACGGAATCACATGTTGTTTTCTCTTCCTACGGGTACTGAGATGTTTCACTTCCCCGCGTTACCACCAACCGCCCTATACATTCAGGCGGAGGCAACACCCCATGACG